>NZ_JAKJHZ010000007.1 GCF_021648885.1 Nocardioides potassii
GGTTGCTCCCCCTGCTGGCGGGCGCCCCCCCCCCGGTCGTGGGGGGCGGCCTCGACGTCGAGTCCGCGCGGCTGGTTGCGGCGTGCGACCTTCAACCGCTCGGCGACCCACGGCAGGGTCGGGCCGGTCAGCAGCGTGTAGACCACGACCATCACGAAGACGATGTCGAACAGGTCGTCCGCGCCGTCCACGCCCTCGGCGAGCGGGATCGTGGCGAGGACGATCGGCACCGCGCCGCGCAGCCCGGCCCACGAGATGAAGCCGAGGTCGCGCAACCCCATCGGCTGCGCGATGCTGCTGGCCAGCACCGACAGCGGACGCGCCACGACCGTCAGCACGAGCCCGGTCACCACGGCCTGCACGACCGTGCCGCCGTCGATCCGGCCGGGCGACAGCAGCAGGCCGAGCATGACGAAGAGGCCGATCTGGGCGAGCCAGGCGATCCCCTCCGCGAACGACCGGGTCGCCACCCGGTGGGGGAGCTCGCTGTTGCCGAGGATCAGCGCGGCGACGTAGATCGCGGCGAAGCCCGACGCGTGCACGGCCGACGCGGCGCCGTACGCCGTGAACGCGAGGCACAGCACCGCGAGGGGGTAGAGGCCCGAGGACGGAAGTGCGACCCGGCGCATCACCCACCCGCCGGCGATGCCCGCGGCGCCGCCGATCATGGCACCGGCGGCCAGCTCGAAGACGATGATCCCGGCGACCTCGACGAGGCCGTGGTCGCCGACCGCGCCCGTCGAGATGATGCCGACCAGCACGACGGTCGGGGCGTCGTTGAGCCCGGACTCGGCCTCGAGCGCCCCGGTCAGGCGCTTGGGCAGCGGCAGCGCGCGCAGCACCGAGAACACGGCGGCGGCATCGGTGGGCGAGCAGATCGCCCCGAGCAGGATCGCGAGCTCCCACGGCAGCCCCAGGAGGTAGTGGGTGCCGACCGCCACGACCGCCACCGAGACGGCGACGCCGAGGGTCGCGAGCGACAACCCCAGCCGGATGCTGGGGCGCATCTGCCGCCAGTCGGTGGTGAGGCCACCCTCGGCCAGGATGATCGCCAGCGCGCCGAACCCGAGCGCGTGCGCGAGCTGCGCGTCGTCGAAGGGGATCGCGAACGGGCCGCCCTCGCCGAGGAGCACGCCGATGAGCAGGTAGATGAGCAGCGACGGGAGGCCCGCGCCGGCCGACACCCGGACGGCGAGGATCGCCGCCAGCGTCACGACAGCGCCGACCAGCACGAACAGGTCGAGCTGGTGGACGTCGAAAGTCATGCAACCTCGTGCAGTCGGGCGAGCGCGGACCGGGCCTGGGTGGACGGGGTACCCGAAGGGCCTCGATCCTATCGTCGGCGAGGTGCCGACCCGGCCGCTGTCCGAGGCGCGACGATGCCCTGGACGCCACGTTTGGGGCGCGGCCGTGGAGGGTAGACGACCACCGACGAAGGGGTGTGATCGATGTACGGCGACACTGCCGCCGGGCGCAAGCGGGCGGCGCAGCTGCGCGAGCAGGCCGGCGACGTCCGGGCCCTCGCCGCCCGTCTCGTGTCGCAGGCCGAGGCCGTCCCGTGGCACGGCAAGGCCGCCGAGGCGATGCGTGAGCGGATCCGCGAGCGGGCCAGCCACCTGCGGACCGCCGCCGCCCAGCACGACACCGCCGCCGAGTCGCTGACCGCCCACCTGACCGAGGTCGACCGGCTCAAGGAGGCGATCGAGGCCCGGTCCCGCAAGGCCACGACCCTCGTCGAGGACGCCCGCACCCGCGCGAGCGAAGGCGCTCCTGCCGACGACGCCGACGCCGTCCTCGTCGCGTTCGACCCTCCTCCCAGCGGCCACCGCGACTGGCTGACCGTCGAGCTCCCGGGACTCTGACATGGTGACCATCGACCTGACCACGCCGCCCGCCCCACCGACGAGCTTCCTCGACGCCACGGCCCGGCGCCTCGCGCTGACCCTGCCCGAGCTGCGGCTCGTCGCCGAGCTGGCCGGGGGTGCGCCCCTCCCCTTCGACCTCCAGCCCACCGAGGACGCGAGCGGCAGCGAGGGAGCGCTGTCCGGGCGCCTCGGGGCCAGCCGCGGCTCGACCGAGGACTCGGCCTACACCGACGCGCTCGGCACGCTCCACGACCCGGACGACTCGTTGCGCCGCCGTGGCCTGCTCACCGACGAGGGCGCGGATGCCGGCCTCCTGGGCGCCGTCGGCCTGCTCGCCACGCCGCGGCTCGCCCTCGACGTCGACGTGGCCGCCGGGTCCACCCAGGTGAAGGCCTGGCACCGCCAGTCCGGCGGCGCGGTCGCGAGCCTGTCGACCTGCGACGGGATCGTCTTCGAGATCGCGTGGTTCCCGGTCGACCAGTGGACCGTCGAGCTGGCCCGCGTGACCACGGTCCCCGAGGACCTGCCGCTGACCACCTCGCGCGTCCCCGCACTGCTCGACGTCCCCTACGCGCTGGCGGACTCCGTCGGCGAGGCCGTCCGGTCCGGACGCTCCGACCTCGTGCCGGTCCTGATGTCCCAGGCCGAGGGAGAGGTCCGCGCCGACGGCGAGGTGCTCGGCGAGGCCGACGCCACCGCTGCCGTGTCAGCGGTGCACGCGGAGAGCCGCGGCCGGCTGCGCATCCTCGCCGCCGAGGTCGCGGAGGGCGCCACCTCGTCGGTGGGGGTGGTGTCATGGGTCCTGCTCCAGGACGGCTGGCACTCGCTCACCCCGCGCCACGACGACGGCGCCCGGGTCTCGGTCGCGCTCGTCCGGCCCGACGACCTGGCCACGGAGCTCGCGCCCGTGCTCGCGCAGGTCTCGACCACGGAGGCCGCACGATGACGATGGACATACCCCGGACCACCCCCAGCGACGCCTCGGACGCGCCGGCCTCGTCGGCGTCCGTCGCGGCCGACAAGTACGACCAGATGCTGGCGCTCGCCGACCTGTTCGACGCCTCCGGCAACGAGATGCGCACCCGTGCCCGCCTCGGCAGCGACATCCTCGCCGACGACGACGTCGTCGAGTCCGGCGAGCTGTCCAAGGCCACGTGGGGCCAGGCGGAGGAGGACATCCGCGCCGCCCTCACCGGCAAGCACGGACTGCTGACCCGCTCGGTCGAGCTGGACGCCGACGCGCTCGTCGTACGCGCCACGGTGCTGACCTACCGGTGGATCGACGAGCTCCAGCAGGCGGCCTACAAGACGCTCGGCTCGATCGCGGGCCGCGCCATCGGCTACCTCGCCCCCGAGGTCGCGCTCGGCGGCGCCATCGTCAGCGCCGGCCTCATCGAGACCGACGCGCTGGACCGTGACGGCGTCGCGGCCTACCTGAGCGATCTCGCCGACAACAACCCCGAGCTCATGGAGCACCTCTCGGGAGGCGGCGGCCTGCTCGACGGCCTCCACATGCGCTCGCTGCTCACCGCCGGCGTGCTGGCCTCCGACCAGGGCGCGAACGCGGCCCGCGGCGGCCTGCGCGCGATCGGTGTCGCCCCGTTCCCGACCGACGCCGTGTCGGCCTTCCGCGACTCGGCGGGATCGTTCGTCGAGGCGGAGACGCCCGAGCCCGACGCCGCCTCGGGCGAGGCCCAGGCTCCCCGCTCGCTGGAGGAGCTGATCGCGACCCTGCTCGCCGAGGACAGCAGGATCTCGGTGCAGCGGGTCGGCGCCGGTCGCTACATCGCCTACCTCCCGGGTTCCCTGAGCAGCGAGCCCGGCAGGCTGCGCCTCGTCGGCGCCGACCCGACCACCTCGGTCGGGCAGGTGGTCCGCGCGATCGAGAAGGTCGTGACCGAGGACGACGCCCGCGTCATGCTCGTCGGCTCGGCCGCCGGCGGCACGGTCGCGGCCGAGATCGCCGCAGCCGCGAGCTCGCCACGCTTCGTCGTGGACCAGGTCGTAACGGCGGGTGCGCCCTCCTCGCAGGTGCCGCGGATCCCCGACGCCACCCGCGTCCTGTCGCTCGAGGACCGCTCCGACCCGGTCGCCCTGCTCGGATCGCTGATCAACGCCTCGAGCGCCAACCGCGTCACCGTCGTCCTCGATGGCGGCTCCGCTCCGGGCTCGCAGATGTACGTCGCCGGCGCCCGTGCCGTCGACAGCGCCGAGCACCCTGAGCTGAGGGCCGAGATCACCCGGATGCAGGACCTGGGCTACCTCGCCGGCTGAGGCCTGGACCGCTGGCCGAGGAGGTCGCGCAGCGACCGTCACGAGACCGAGGTCAATGGTCTCGTGACAGGGCTTCGTCCTTCCTCGACCATCGACGATCCGCTTCAGACGATCTCGTGCACGAACTCCCCGAGCTGGGCGAGGTTGCGGCACTCCACCATCGGCACGACCCTGCCGTACTGGTCGGCCGCGCTGTCCCCGGTGCCCCAGTGGCGGGGGTGCTCGGGATTGAGCCACCACGCGTGGCGGGCCCGACCGGCGAGGTCGGCGAGCACGGGCAGGGCGAGGTCGCTGTAGTTGGACCGGGCGTCGCCGAGCACGAGCAGCGACGACCGCGGGGTGATGGCGTCCGAGTGCTGCTCGGCGAACCGGGTGAGCGCCCGCCCGTAGTTCGTCCGTCCCCACAGCGCGGCGTGGGAGATGCTCGCCGACAGCGACTCCATCACCTCGACGACGTCGGCGCCAGGCCGGAAGGTGTCGCTCACCTCGACGACGTCGTCGACGAAGGTGAAGGCCCGCACGCCCCCGAACGCCTCCCGGAGGGCGAAGACCAGCATCAGCGTGAACTGCGCGAAGTTCGCCACCGACCCGCTCACGTCGCACAGCACCACGAGGTCGGTGCGGTGCGGACGCCGCGGCCGGTGGTGCGTCGTCAACGGCACCCCGCCGGTCGCGATCGACGCGCGCACCGTGCGTCGTACGTCGAGCGGGCCGCGGCGCACCGCGTGCTGCTCCTTGGTGAGGCGGGCCGCCAGCCGGCGGGCGAGCGGGTAGACCTCGCGCCGCATCTCCTCCAGGTCGCTGCGCCGCGCTGCGGTGAAGTCGAGCCGGTCGATGGTCGGGCGCACCGTCACGTCGACGACGTGCTCGGGGCCCTTCTCCTCGGCGATCCGGCGACGGGCGTCACCCTCGACGAGGCGGGTGAAGTCACCGATGCGCCGCCCCGCCGTCCGTTCCGCCCGCTCGGCGTCCAGCCCGCCGGCCAGGAGGCCCTGCACGAGCCGGTCCATCAGCTCGGCGGGCGACACACGCTGGAGGGAGGTGTACGCCGACCAGCTCGACAGGCCCGGCCCGCGTCCCGGCATCGCGCCGAACCTGGCGACCGCCTCGACTGCAAGGTCCTGCAAGGCCTGCTCGTCGCCGGACGCGAGCGCCTCGGCCAGGGCCTCGCGGAAGCGTGCGAGCTCGGGACCGGTGTCGGGCGGTCCCTCGAGGGCCGGCGCGTCCTCTCCGGCGACCCCACCGCCGATGAGCCGGGGGTAGTAGATGTCGAAGACCGCGTCGAAGGTGACCCGCTGCGGCTGGCGCTTCACCAGCGTCGCGGCGTACGCCGCGCGCACGGTCTCGCGGTCGTGCCAGCGCACCTTCTCGAGCGCACTGATCGCGTCGAGCGCCTCGGCCAGCGACACCGACAGGCCCGCCGAGCGCAGCGCCTCGACGAAGCCGATGTGGGTGTCGAGAAGCGTCATCGCAGGAGCTTGAGCTCCTTGGTCGCGCGCTGCTGGTCGGAGGCGTGCTTGAGCACGACGCCGAGGGTGCGCGCGACGGTCGCCTCGTCGAGGTCGCCGATCTGGAGCGCGATCAGCGTGCGCGCCCAGTCGACGGACTCCGCGATCGACGGGGCCTTCTTGAGCTCGAGCTCGCGCAGGCGTACGACGACGTCGACCAGCTGCGCGGCCACCTTGTCGTCGATCCCCGGCACCTGGCTGGTGACGATCGCCCGCTCGCGCTCGGCGTCGGGGTAGTCGAGGTGGAGGTAGAGACAGCGGCGCTTGACCGCCTCCGACAGCTCGCGACTGGCGTTGGAGGTCAGCACCACGAAGGGCCGGCGGGTCGCCGTCACCGTGCCCAGCTCGGGGATCGTCACCTGGAAGTCGCTGAGCACCTCCAGCAGCAGGCCCTCGACCTCGACGTCGGTCTTGTCGACCTCGTCGACGAGCAGCACGGTCGGCCCGTCGCGCCGGATGGCGCTCAGGAGCGGGCGGGTGAGCAGGAACTCCTCGGTGAAGATGTCGTCGTGGGTCTCGCTCCACGCCGCGTCCCCGCCACTCGCCTGGATCCGGAGCAGCTGCTTCTTGTAGTTCCACTCGTAGAGCGCCCGCGCCTCGTCGAGCCCCTCGTAGCACTGCAGCCGGACCAGCTCCGCACCCGCCGCCCGCGCCACCGCCTTGGCCAGCTCGGTCTTGCCGACGCCGGCCGGGCCCTCCACCAGGAGGGGCTTCTCGAGCGCGCCCGCGAGGTACGCCGTCAGCGCGGTGGCGTCGTCGGTCAGGTAGCCCGCGGCACCCAGCCGCGCCGCAGCGTCGTCCGCGGACTCGAACCAGGTCGTCACCCGCGCGAGCCTATCCGCCGCTGTAACGCCGGGTTATGAGCTGTACCCACCCCGGAGGAACGTAGGGGGTAGAGCACCTAACCCGGCGTTACAGCACCTTCCGGCCCGCAGAGAGGGCGGGATTCGAACCCGCGGTAGGTCTCCCTACGACCGCTTTCAAGGCGGTTCCGATCGGCCGCTCCGGCACCTCTCCTCGTGCCGCGCCGAGGCGCCGCACACCGCGGGACTCTACCGTGGGAAAATCGGCGGGTGAGCACCGAGACCGTGACCGTGCACCGCCTCGCGCCCGCCGTCGCGGCGCGCCTGCTGGGGCTGGTGCTGTGCGCGGTCGCCGTACTGATCCTGCTCAGCACGGTGGCGATCGCGGTCCTCGACCTGCACACGGTGTTCCTCCTGGTCCCCGTGGCCATCACGGTCGCGGTCCTCGTCGCGAGCTGGTGGGTCTGGCGCGAGAAGGGCTGGGTCGCGCGCTTCACCGGCGAGGGCTACCGGGTCCGGTGGGTCCGCGGCGTCGGTACGCCGTCCGCGCGCTGGAAGGACGTGGAGGATGCCGTGACGACGACCATCGCCGACTCCCCGGTGGTCGTGCTGCGGCTGCGCGACGGGCGTACGACCACGATCCCCGTCGAGGTGCTCGCGACCGACCGGGAGGAGTTCGTGCGCAACCTCCAGCGCCACCTCCGCGACGGCCAGGGCCTCCGCCCGCTCTGACCAGCACGGCCCCGCCGGGCGCCGGGACTCGCGCATCCGGCGGGCTGATTCGGCGCACCCGCACCGGGCCTTGTAACCTTCTGTGCGCCCGGCCCACAGCCGGGCATGGAGGCGTCGCCTAGTCCGGTCTATGGCGCCCGCCTGCTAAGCGGGTTTGGGGCTAAAACCCCATCGAGGGTTCAAATCCCTCCGCCTCCGCCAGTGTGACCGGCCCCCCATCCGGGTGTGGGGGCCGGTCCCTCGAGCGTGGGATCAGTTGCATGATCCTGCAATGCACAGACCTGCAGCAGCATCGCACTGACGCTGTCGCGGGGCATGGGCGAGAATGGATCGGTCATCCCCTGTGACACATGACTATGAGGTGAAACCCCCAATGACCCCTGTACGCCGCATCGCCGCCGCCGCCCTCGTGGCCACCCTCGGCCTCGGATTCGTCGGCATCGCCAGCGCACCCGCCAACGCCGACTTCACCTGGGGCGGCAAGGTCAGGATGAACCCCTGACACCAGCGCGTGCGATGATCAGCCCGCAGTGAAGAAGCCGGGACACGGACCCCTCAACCCCCCACGAGTTCTGGTCCGGCGGCCGCCCCCACCGGCCCGTCCCGGCACGAGGGCAGCAGCTCGTCGAGCTGCTGCCCTCGCCTCATTTCCACGGCGCACCTCTGCCGAGGGCCGCCGAACGGCGTCGGGGTGCACCGAACGGGGCTCAGCCCGTCGGCTCGTCCGTCTCGCGACCGGACACGCCCCGCTTGCCCATCTCGTAGCCGAGCTGGAAGCGCGTCTCCACCTCGAACTCGTTCTTGAGGTCCGCGACGTAGGCCGCGTAGGTGCGCGGACTGACCCCGAGCCGCTTGGCACCTGCCGGGTCCGCCCGGCCCTCGAGCAGCATCCGGATGGTCATCGCCCGCTGCTCGGCGGCGATGTCGCGCATCAGGGAGCTCTCGTTGCTCGTGAACGGCCTGGCCCGCTCCCAGTGCCGCTCGAACATGTCGACGAGGTAGGCCACCATCGACGGGTCGCTGATCACCATCGCCACCTCCACGCCCTCGTGGCTGGGGATGATCGCGACGCGTCGGTCGATGACGATGAGGCGGTTGAAGAACTCGTCCAGGGTGCGCACCTCGGCCCCGGCGGCGGTGACGGCCGCGACGTACTTGCGCGTGTCCACGCCGCGACGGGCGGCGTGCTGGTAGAGCGTGCGCATCCTGACCCCGCGCGACAGCAGCGCGACCGCCCGCGCGGTCACCTCGGGGAGCTGCTTGATCCCCCGCCGGTCCTGCGGCTGGGCCGTGAGGATCTCCTCCTCGGAGTCGGCGACCATCGAGAGGAGCACCGTCTGGATCGTGCTGACCCCCCGGATCTCGGCGAAGGGACCACCGACCGCGCTCGGGGAGCGGCGCCACGCGTGCGACAGGGAGCTGAAGGCCTGCGCCCAGTGCGCCGACTCGGCGATCAGCTCGGCGCCCTGCTGGCCGAGCGGGGCCACCACCTGCGCCTGGACGGCGGACGGGTCGACCGCGCGCCAGTGGGTCTCGTCGTCCCCCTTGCTGACCAGCCCGACCTCGACGAGCAGCGCGAAAGCCTCGTGGAGCTCGCCGCGCTCACCGATGCGGGGGTCGCCGGCGCTGATGCCGCCGGCGTTGACGATCTCCTCGTAGAGCGGGCTGGACTGCTCCTCGAAGACCGCGCGCTGGTGCTGCCCGAAGGGCACGGCTCACCTCCCACGTTCCCACGAGACCGACGTGAGGATGGTGCCACACGCTCCCCAGCCGTCCGGCCCGAAACCGTGCGGGAGCACGTCGACCCGCCGCCCTCGCACGAGGGAGGCGGGTCGACGGTGGCCCGGGGCTGGGCAGCGGACGATCAGCCGTCGAGGCGCGCCTTCAGGGTGTCGAGCTCGCTCCACAGCACGGCGGGGAGGTCGTCTCCGAACTTCTCGAACCACTCCTCGATCTGCGGGATCTCGGCCCTCCACTCGTCGGCGTCGACCGCGAGGGCCGCGGCGACCTGCTCCTCGGTGAGGTCGAGCCCGTCGATGTCGAGCGAGCCCGGGGCGGGCACGTGGCCGACCGGGGTCTCGACCGCGGCGGCCTGGCCGTCGAGGCGCTCGATGACCCACTTGAGGACACGGCTGTTCTCGCCGAAGCCCGGCCACAGGAAGTCGCCGTCCTCGCCGCGGCGGAACCAGTTGACGTAGAAGATCTTCGGCAGCTTCGCGGCGTCGTTGTCCTTGCCGATGCCGACCCAGTGGCCGAAGTAGTCGCCGGCGTTGTAGCCGATGAAGGGCAGCATCGCCATCGGGTCACGGCGTACGACGCCCACGGCGCCGACGGCCGCCGCGGTGGTCTCCGAGGAGAGCGTGGCGCCCATGAAGGTGCCGTGGTTCCAGTCGCGGGCCTCGGTGACGAGGGGGATCGTCGTCTTGCGGCGACCGCCGAAGAGGATCGCGTCGATCGGCACGCCGCGCGGGTCGTCGTACTCGTCGGCGAGGATCGAGCACTGCTTGATCGGGGTGCAGTAGCGGCTGTTGGCGTGGCTGGACAGCTCGTCGCTGTCCGGCGTCCACGGCTCGCCCTTCCAGCTGGTGGCCTCGGCCGGCGTGTTCTCCAGGCCCTCCCACCACACGTTGCCGTCGGGGGTGAGGGCGACGTTGGTGAAGACCGAGTTGCCCTTGCGGATGGTCTCCATCGCGTGCGGGTTGGTGTGCTCGTTGGTGCCGGGCGCGACGCCGAAGAACCCGAACTCCGGGTTGACCGCCCACAGGCGGCCGTCCTCGCCGATGCGCATCCACGCGATGTCGTCGCCAATTGCCTCGACGGTCCAGCCGGGGATGGTCGGCTTGAGCATCGCCAGGTTGGTCTTGCCGCAGGCGCTGGGGAAGGCCGCGGCGACGTACTTCGTGACGCCCTGCGGAGAGGTGAGCTTGAGGATGAGCATGTGCTCGGCGAGCCAGCCCTCGTCGCGCGCCATCACCGAGGCGATGCGCAGCGCGTAGCACTTCTTGCCGAGCAGCGCGTTGCCGCCGTAGCCCGAGCCGAAGCTCCAGATCATCCGCTCCTCCGGGAACTGGACGATGTACTTGGTGTCGTTGCACGGCCACGCGACGTCGGCCTGGCCGGGCTCGAGCGGCATCCCGACCGAGTGGAGGGCGGGGACCCACTGCGGGTCCTCGCCGGCGGCCTCGAGCTCCTCGATCCGGCGCAGCACGTCGGTGCCCATCCGCGCCATGACCCGCATGGAGACGGTGACGTAGGCCGAGTCGGTGACCTCGATGCCGAACATCGGCTTCTCGGCGTCGAGGTGGCCCATCACGAACGGGATGACGTACATCGTGCGCCCCCGCATGCAGCCGGCGTAGAGCCCGCGCATGAGCTCCTTCATCTGCTCGGGGTCCATCCAGTTGTTGGTGGGCCCGGCGTCGCGCTCGGCACGCGAGCAGATGTAGGTGCGGTCCTCGACGCGTGCCACGTCGGTGGGGTCGGACGCCGCGTGGAACGAGTTCGGCATCACCTCGGGGTTGAGGCGGGTGAAGGTGCCGGTGGCCTCGAGGGAGGCGGTGAGCTCGGCCCACTCCTCGTCCGAGCCGGTGCACCAGTGGATGCGGTCGGGCTGCGTGAGCTCGGCGACCTCGGTGACCCAGGCGAGGATCCCCTCGTGGGTGGTGGGAGTGCTGTCCGAGAGCGTCGTCTGCGAATCGATCGTTGCGGTCATGGGCGTGTCCTTCAGCGTGCGGGGCTTCTGGTTCGCGCGGCCTCGTTGTCGGCGACTTGCGCGGGACGCTAGCCCTTGTGAAGGGGTGCACATATTGGATCGTGCCAAGGGTTGTGACGTGGATCTCGCTACTTCGGCGTATGCCAGTTCCGACGATTTTCGGCGGAACTGCACGGGCTCAGACGGGCGCTCCGGGGTCGATGCTGCGGGTCTCGGCACGGCGGTTGCGGTTGCCGAACCAGTCGCGGACGTAGACCTTCGGCAGCACCTTGGCGACGGCGAGGGTCACGTAGGCGATCGTGTTGATGGCAACGAAGGCCGCCAGGACGGCGAACGACTGGTCGCGCAGCAGGCCCTCCGGCAGGAGGATGCCCATCGGCAGGACGGTCTCGATCGCGGCCATGTCAGACCTCCACCTTGTGCGTGCTGGGCTGGACGACGTGCTTCCACGTCGCCTGTCGGGCAAGCGTCAGGTCCCAGATGCCCTTGAGGTAGACGACGTTGAGGAACATCGCGTAGCAGAGCTCGGGGAACAACGACAGCCCGAGCAGCCGTGCCTTCGGCCCGCCCCGCCACACGGTGACGACCCGCTCGAGGGTGAAGACCGTGCCGATGCCGAGCCAGAAGGGGAACCACACCCACGTGGACGTCGCCAGCACCATCAGGAGGATGAGCAGCAGGTACGCGCCCAGGGCGATCACCCCGTAGCCGATGCCGAGCTGCTGCATCCAGTAGCGGAAGGTCTGGGTGCGCACGCCGTACGCCCCGAGGTTCTCGAGCGCACCCCGCTGCCACCTCAGTCGCTGCGCCCACAGCGCGCTCCAGGTCGGCATCACCTCGGTGACGACCGTGCACTCGCGCGGGGAGATCATCAGGGCCCCGAGGCACTTGAGCGCCAGCGTCAGCTCGTTGTCCTCGGTGAGGGCGACGGTGTCGTAGACGTCCCCCGGTACGCCCGGGAGGAGCTTGCCGCGCTCCTCGGCCACCGCCCGCAGCGCCCGCGGGCGGAAGACCGACGCGGTGCCGGTGAGCACGAACACGCGGCCGCGACGACGGCGCAGGTCGCGCTGGTAGCGGGCGTACTCGTTGCGCTGGAACTGCCCGATCAGGCCGAACCCGTCCTCGCCGTAGAAGAGCCCGCCCACTGCCATCAGCGCGCGGTCGTCGGTGAGCCGCTGGGTCGCGCCCTCGAGGAAGCCCGGGTCGAGGCTGGTGTCGGCGTCCATGACCATCACGCAGTCGTTGTCGCCCTGGCCGGGGAGGAGCGCCGCGAGCGCCTGGTTGAGGGCACCCGCCTTCTTGTGGGTGTTGGCCACCGTCTCGAAGACGTCCACGCCGGCCTCACGGGCGAGCTCGACCGTGCGGTCCGTGCAGTTGTCGGCGACCACGATGATGCGCGCCGGTGGCATGGACTGCGAGACCAGCGAGGACAGGGTCTCGGCGATGCACCCCTCCTCGTTGTGGGCCGGGATGAGCACCGTGATCGTGACCGGTCCGGCGAACACCCCGCGCGTCTCGGCCATGACCAGCTTGGGGGCGAGCGGCATCCGGTCGCCGTCCTCGGAGCGCCGTGCGCTCGTGAGGAGCCGGCGCTCGAGCCCGGCGACGCCCGCTGCCAGCAGGAGGGCCACCCCCATCGCGGCGAGCAGCACCTGCCGGGACGGCATCTCGGTGTCGTAGAAGACCTGCCAGACCCCGAAGAGCACACCCTGCTCCGGGTCGTCGCTCCCCCGGGCGCCGCCGGCGGACACGCCGACCCACAGGGCGACGGCCCCCAGCGCGGCCGTGCCGATGATCGCCAGGCCGACTGCGCGCTGCATCCACTGCATCTGGTGTGCCTCCTTCCGGTGCCTGCGGGACAGGACCTTCATCGCGCCATCGCGGCTGGGGTGAGCATGAAGTCCTCGACGAACACGTTCATCGGCACCGGCTTGCCGATCATGAAGCCTTGCGCGTAGTCGACGCCCTCGGCGCGCACCACCTCGAAGATCTCGGGGTCGGACACGAACTCGGCCACCGTCTGCTTGCCGAGGTCGCGGGCGATGCCCACGATCGAGCGCACGATCGTGCGGTCGACGGACGAGCGGTGCACGTGGGCCACGAACTCCCCGTCGATCTTCACGTAGTCGAAGATGAGGTGCTTGAGGTAGTAGAAGGAGCCGAAACCGGCGCCGAAGTCGTCGAGCGCGAAGCGGCAGCCCAGCGCCGCCATCCGCTCGGCGAACTCGCGGGCCAGCGCGACGTCGGCGACGGCGGAGGTCTCGGTGATCTCGAGGATCAGGGCGTGCGGGTCGACGTCGAAGCGCTGGAGCGCGGCGAGGATCGTGGCCTCGACCGAGGGGTCACCCATGGAGGCGCCGGAGATGTTGACCTCGAGGCAGAAGTCCGGGACCAGCTCGCGCAGCTGGGCGAGCATCTCGATGCTGCGGTCCAGGACCCAGCTGTCGACGCGGGGCATGAGCCCCGAGCGCTCGGCGATGTAGACGAAGCGGCCGGGCGGGACGATCTCGCCGTCCTCCCCGCGCAACCGGAGCAGGACCTCCGCGGAGTCGACGCGCCCGGTGGCGATGTCCATGATCGGCTGGAAGTGCAGGACGAACCGGTCGTTGTCCAGCGCGTCCTCGATCCGGGCCTGCCACTGCAGTCGCATCGAGGTGCGCGGGCTGCGCGAGTCACCCTCGGCCAGGAGCGCGACCCGGTTGCGGCCGGACTCCTTGGCGTCGTACATCGTCATGTCGGCGAGGGCGAGGATGTCCGCGGCGTGCTCGGTGGCGGCGGCGAAGGTGACCGCGCCGACGCTGGCGGAGACGCGGCGTCGTACGCCGTCCAGGGTGGACGCGTGGTCGCGGATCCGCTCGACCACGAGGTCGGCGACCTGCTGCGCGACCACCTGGTCGCCGTCGGTGAGCATGATGGCGAACTCGTCGCCGCCGACGCGCGCCACGACGTCGGTGCTGCGGATCGACCGGCGCAGCAGGCCGGCGATCGTGACGAGGAGCTCGTCGCCCGCGTTGTGCCCCAGCGAGTCGTTGACCTGCTTGAAGTTGTCGAGGTCGAGCAGCAGGAGCGCGCCGACCGGACCGTGCCGGCGGCAGCGGTCGAGGTGCCGCTCGAGCTCGGTCTCGAACCTGCGGCGGTTGGCCAGCCCGGTGAGCACGTCGTGGTCGGCGAGGTGGGACAGCCGGTCCAGGTAGCGGCGGCGATCGGAGATGTCGACCACGTTGACCATGACGATGTCGCCGGCCTGCGGGTCCGCCACGATGGTGCTGCTCAACGCGATCGCGACGTCGTTGCCGCCGGAGTCGCGGAGCCGGCACTCGGCGTCCATGTCGGTCCGGTCGGACATCAGCCGCTCGAGGTGGTCGGCGATGGCGTGCTCGCCCGGCGTCTCGAAGGAGCCGAGGTGGTGCCCGACCATCTCCGGGGGCTCGAGGCCCACGACGACGGCGAGCGCAGTGTTGACCCGCAGGATCGTGCCCGAGCGGTCGAGCAGCGCGACCCCGTGCGGGGCGTCGTCGAACAACCGCTCCACCCGGTCGTTGGCCAGGCGGGCACGCCGGGTCTGGCGGTCGAGGTCGTGGACGATCCGCTGGACGACGGGGCCGAGCACGAGCGCGACCACGGTCCACACGACGACACGTCGCCAGTCGCCCCATCCGTAGGCCGGCGGCCCGATCAGGACGATCGGCGCGACGAAGACCAGGAACGTGAGACCTCCCGCGACCCAGAGCTCGCGGCGCGTGCCGGTGATGGCGAGACACAGGATCGGCAGCAGCATGCTCGCGCTCAGCCCGGACGACGACCCTCCGACAGCACCGCCCGCGGCGTGGTGCACGAGCGCGACGAAGACGAACATGAGGTAGGCCGGGGCCGCGTCCAGCCAGGTCCGCTCCGGCACCCGCAGCGAGAGCGCGAAGAGGACACCGACGCACACGAGCACCGCTGCGGCGAGGCCGGTGACCCACCACGCGCTGACGTAGGGCGGCACGAGGACGACCACCAGGCACGTCGCGGCCACCACGGCGAAGGGCAGCGCGAGCGCGACCCCGGGCTTGCCGTCGCGGGACCACAGCGCCCCGCGCGCGAGTTGACGTTTTGTTGACACAAAGTTGATGCTATGTAGATTTTCCACACCGCGTGTGGGTTTCGCGAGTCACGCCTCGGCGTCGAGCTCCTCGGCGACCCGACGGTGGGCCTCCCATATCTCGTCGGGCATCCGGTCGAACTGCGAGAGGTGCTCCTCGCGGAAGTCCATCTCCTGCTGCCAGCGCTCCGTGTCGATGGACAGGATCCGCTCGAGGTCATCGGGAGCGATGTCGACGCCCTCGAGGTCGAGCTCCTCCTCGGTCGGGATGATGCCGACGGCCGTACGGCGCCCCTCGACCTCGCCGTTCTTCAGCTGCAGCAGCCAGAGCAGCGGGCGGAGGTTGTCGCGGTAGCCGGGCCAGAGGAAGTGGCCGTCCGTCGCGTCGCGCTGGAACCAGTTCACGTGCGCGAAGATCGGCTGATCGGTCGCCGCACCCACCACGTCGAGGTAGTGGCGGGCGTAGTCGCCCTCGCCGTAGGCCATGAAGGGCCGGTTGGACATGGGGTCGTAGCGCAGGATCCCCTCCTTGCCCTCCGCGGCCGACGTCGCCTCGGCGCCGAGGGTGAGGCCGTCGTACACCCCCTCGGCGAGGTCGGTGATCGCCCGGATCAGCGGCTCGCGGTCGCGCGTGCGCCCGCCGAAGATGATCGCGTCGATCGGGACGCCTGTCGGTGCGTCGTAGTCCTGCGCGATGTTGGGGACGTTGGCGAGCGTCGTGGTGAACCGGCTGTTGGGGTGCGCCCACGGGGCGGTGTCGTCGTCCTTGCGGTCGGCGACGGGTGAGCCGGTCCAGTCGAGCCAGCCGTGGCGGTCCTTCGGCTTCTCCTTCGTGCGGCCCTCCCACCAGACCTCGCCGGTGGTCGGGTTGTAGGCGACGTTGGTGAAGATGCAGTCGGTGTGGGGGCCGACCGAGGCGAGGGCGTTGGGGTTGGTGGTCTCGTTGGTGTCCTTCGCGACGCCGAAGACGCCGTACTCCGGGTTCATCCCGTAGAGCTTCCCGGACGCCTCGTCGACCCAGAGCCACGCGATGTCGTCGCCGTAGAACGACACGTGGTAGCGCTCGCCGAGCGCATCAGGGGCGGCCATCATGGCCAGGTTGGTCTTGCCGGAGGCGCTCGGGAAGCCGCCGCAGACGTGGTAGTCCTTCCCGGTCTCCTTGTCGTGGATGCCGATGAGCATGTACTGCTCGGCGAGGAACTTCCCGCTCGCCCAGCCGTCGTAGGCCCCCTGCCGGAGGCCGTGCGCGATCTTGCCGAGCAGTGCGTTGCCGCCGTACGACGACCCGAAGTGCAAGATGGTGCGCTCGTCGGCGACGGTGACGAAGTAGCGCTTGTCCCGATCGGTGCCTTGGCCGAGGTTCTCCAGGTCGCCGGTCACGTGGACGGCGCGGACGAAATGACCCGGGTCCTCCAGGTCGTTCACGAACTGCACGCCGACGCGCGCCATCCGGATCATGTGCAGCACGACGGTGCGGGTGTCGGTGAGCTCCACGCCGGCCGCCCACGGCGCGAGCGCGTTGCCGGCGGGCGCCATCAGGTAGGGGACGACGTACATCGTCTTTCCCTCGCTGGCGCCGCGCATCAGGTCGTGGAGCTTGGGCTTCATCTCCGAGGACGGTCGCCAGTTGTTGTAGACGCCCCGGTCCTTCTCGTCGGCGGTCGCGACGATCGTGCGCTCCTCGGAGCGGGCGGTGTCCTTGTGGTAGCTGCGGGAGTAGTAGCGGCCCTCGCCGGCCTTCTCGAGCTCGCCGGCCGCGACGGCCTCCTCGAGGAGGCGGCGGTCGTCCGAGGCGTTGACGACCTCGATCCGCTCGGCGCCGGTGAGCTCGGCGTACTCCTTCACGAACTCGCGGACCTCCGGGTTGGTGAGCCCGGCCTCGTCCATCACTGCCTCGAGATCTGCCATCGGCGCTACCTCTCCTCGTGCGACGTACGTCGTCCGACGCGGCGTCGCGTGTGCGGGTGCTGTGCACATTAGGGCACCGTCTCAGCAGGTGGGACCAGCCCTCCGGGCAGGTGCTGATTTCGCCCGGCCGGAGGCGGTCGGCTATCCTCGACCAGTCCTCGCGGGCCATGCGGCCGGCGGAGACGAGCGCCTGTAGCTCAACGGATAGAGCATCTGACTACGGATCAGAAGGTTTGGGGTTCGAATCCCTACAGGCGCGCAGCACGCGAACGGCCCCTGACCTGCGGAAACGCGAGTCGGGGGCCGCTTCTGTCGGACGAGAGAGGCTCGGACGGGTCTCAATAGCAGTCTCACTACCGTCGGTTTGACACTGTATTCGTCTTAACGACACTCGGTTCATGAGTGTTCGCCTTAGTTCGCGGCGCTCCGCTGTCACGGCTCTGCCCGGTCGCTTCCCCAGCCGGCACAGGAAGTGCATGCCCAGCTCACCGAACCCCCTGCCCACCTTCCTCACCGTCGAGGAGGTGGCGTACGAGCTGCGCTGCACGCCTCGCCACGTCCAGAACCTCCTCGCGCGCGGCCTCCTGCCGTTGGTGAAGTTCGGACGCTCCGTCCGCATCCCCTCAGAGGCGCTCCTAGAGATCGCCGCGACAGCGACCACCGAGCTCACGCGGGAAGCAGACCCGTCCACGCGAGGCGGAGGCAAGCGATGAGCCCGAAGCGCCGTCACACCTCGCTGAAGGACTACAAGCCGACGATCTACCAGACGGCCGACGGCAAGTGGCACGGCCGCATCATCGTGGGCTACAAACCAGACGGCTCCTACATCCGGCCCCACCGCGTGCGGGACACCCCTCGGGAGATCCGCCAGGTGATGGCCGAGCTGCAAGCTCGACGTGATCAGGGCTTCATCTGGAACTCGGACAAGGTGACTGTCGGCGCTTGGCTCACGCACTGGCTCGAGGTCCTCATCCGTCCTCACCGGAGCCACAAGACCTATGCGGACTACCGCAGCAAGCTGAAGTGCCACATCCTGCCTGTCCTGGGAGGCATGACGCTCACGGACCTCGAACGCGAGGACATCGAGCGGCTCTACGCCTCGATGTACGCCCGCGGCCTCTCCGACTACACCGTCCACGGAGCGCACCGGGTGCTGAGAAGCGGACTGGGGCAGGCGGTCGAACGCAAACGACTGGTGGTCAACCCTGCCGCCCACGCCGAGGTACGCGAACCAGAAGAGCCCGACATAGACCCGTTCCTCGTGGACGAGATCGCCGCTGCCATCCGCGTAGCCCGGTCGATGAACAACTTCCCGCGCTGGAGCCTGGCCCTCGCGCTCGGCCTTCGCCAGGGCGAGGCACTCGGACTCCGTTGGTCCGACCTCAACCTAGGCACGGGGACTCTGGCCGTCCGCAAGCAGTTGCAGCGAATCACGTGGGAGCACGGGTGCACTGACCCGTCGGATGCCCCTCGTTGCGGCAAGACTTACGGCGCCTACTGCCCCGATCGCCACGGTGGCGGGCTACTGCTCGTGAAGGTCAAGACTCACCGATCGAAGCGGCCCATCTCGCTGCCGAAGTTCATCATCGACCTCCTCGAAGTCCACCGCCGGGAGCAGCTTGAGCAGCGGATGCGCGCGAGCCACTGGGGTGACATGAACCTCATCTTCTGCGGGCCGGAGGGCCAGCCGCTGGATCCCAAGCACGACCGCGCGCAGTGGCACGCGCTCCTGGCGCGCGCCGACCTGCGCGATGCTCGGCTGCACGACGCACGCCACAGCGCAGCAAGCATGCTCCTGGCACTCGAAGTGGATCAGCGCTTCGTGATGGACGTGATGGGCTGGACCGAACTGCGGACGGCGAATCGCTACATGCACGTCGTCGCCGAGCAACGCCGGGCCGTAGCAGACCGACTGGACCACGCACTTGGCTTCGAGCACGCGTGACTCGCACACGGCTGTGCGTCGCCTGACGGCGCGCGGGGCGAGCCGGATTGCGGCGCCGCGAGTCCCGTGAGCAGAACTTCCCGGTGCAGCCTCGAGCTGCTCTCGGGTTCGACCACCTGGATGACCGGTAGCGCGGTGAGATGTCGCGAAGCGACCCGGGTCGCTGGTGAGGACGTCCCAGACGCCGGGCAAGACGCTGAAGGCGTCGTGACTCCTAGGGCTACTCCGCGTACGCCCGGAACCGCTGCCACGCTGCCTGCCGCGTAATCCCCATGACCCGACCCACGTCAGCCCAGGTGAGGCCTCGAGACCGCACGACCTTGATCCACTCGCGCAGGAAGTCATCGAGTTGCTCCTGCACGGCCGTGATCTTCGGGACGGTCGCCAAGATCTCTTCGTCCGTCATCACGTTCCACCACGGACGCTGCAGTTCGCGCTTCGTCTCCGGGGAGGACATGATTTCGTAGTACTTCATCACGCAGTGAGAGCACATCAAGGCGCCGAGCCCGCCCGCGAAACTCGACTTGCTGGTGCCTACGACACCGCAGAACGAACACACTTTCCCGATCGGCGTATGGTCCACGGCTTGGATCCTCTCCGTTCGAGCCGCCCGGAGTCGAGCAACGTCTAGCGTCGACGTGTCCGCTGCGAAACAGCTCATGTTCCGTAGCCGGAACGGTGTTCTCGCCGCGCGCTGCGGCAAGAAGTTCCCGAAACGCGTCCCAGAGTAGTCACCGGAACCTAGGGTCTTGAGGCACAGGATCGTCACACCCTCGGGAGGGAACACATGTCCACCGTCAAGTTCTTCGTCGCGCGCCTCATCTGCAACGTGCAGGGGCGGGGCTCGACGGACTGGTACGTCTGGTAGCTGATCTGGGCGTCAGACGAGTGGCGTCGCTCGGGCCCGTCCCCCCAGGTCCCCGTGGTGGTCTCCTCGTGGGCAACTTGAGGGCGTATGAAGAGGATCGCCTGGGCTTTCTCCAGCGAGTCGCGGAGAACTACGGACCGATCTCCGCGTTCGATCGCAGAACGACGGTCCTGAGCGACGCCGGGCTGGCCCGTCGTGTACTAGGCGAGCTGGCCGGCACTGCCGTAATCCGGAACAACGTTCTGCAAGAGCCCATCCCCGTGGGCGAGGTGGCGTCCTGGCCGGTCGCTCGAAGGTTGATGAACCCCGTGCTGCGCAAGCGCGTGATCGACCAGCGGCGCAGCCAGATCGTGCGACTTGCCGTGGACCATGTTCGGTCCTCGGGCGCGCGCTTCTTCGATGCCGTCGAGTACTGGGAGCCCTTCACGTCCCGGACGGCGGCGGATTACTTCCTGGGCGAGGACGGCGGTCGCGTTCCCGCATTGGTCCGTGACCTCCTCGCGAGCCTTCCGGCCGTCGCGGGCAACGTCTTCGCGCTCCCTGCTGCGGTACCCACGCCCAGCCGCCGACGCGTCCGCAACGCCTTCGCGGAGCTGCGGGCCCACCTGCTGCCTCCGCTCACCGCGCGTGCCCGGGACCCCCAGAGCTACGATGACGCAGCGGGCAATCTCGTCCGGCGGGCAGCGCAGATGGAGCCGAGGCCGGGACTGGACAGACTGGTCAACGTTTTGATCGGGAACCTCTTGGCGTCATACACAGTGCCCGCCGCCGGCTTGGCTTGGGCGACCTGGGCGCTCTCGCAACACCCGGAGTGGATCACTCGGGTCCGGGAGGAGGCTCCGCGAGCCCTCGCGCCGCCGGACACTGCCAACGCGCAGATGCCGCACACCACGGGCGTGCTAATGGAGTCCTTTCGCCTGTATCCACCCACGTGGCTGCTAACCCGCCAGCTCTCCTCGGGCGCAATCGTCGGCGGGTACGCCCTGCCAGCTGGGCAGACGATCATGACCAGTCCGTTCGTCCTGCACCGCGATCCAGCTAACTTCGACGACCCGCAGTCGTTCGCCCCGGAGCGTTGGGGACCGGGAGGAAACGCCGACCCGGCGAACTTCTTCGGCTTCGGACACGGGCCGCGCGGTTGCCCTGGACGTGATCTCGCGATCATCAGTTGCTCGTCTGCCCTCGCGGCGTTGGTGTCGCAGGCGGACTTCGAGGTGACCGGGGACCCGACGCCAAACCCACGCTTCATACTCAGGCCCCGCGCACTTCGAATCGAAGTCAAAGTGAGGCGAGTCGGCTAGGGGTGTTCTGTCACTAGATGGGTGACACATCGACGGCGCACCTCGCTGCGGCAGATCCGGACTCTAGGCCGTCGGGTCCCCTACAGAATGAGGGCTTTGCGAACGGCTCGGCAGAGGTCCTCAGCGTCGACGTACGGCGAGCCGTCACCTGGCGACTACAGAGCCAGCGCTTCGCGCAGGTCCTCCAGTCGCTCGTGTCGCGGACAGTCGTCAAGCACGACGCGCTCCAGGTCGTTGCTGCTGCCGGCCGTGTTCGCGACGGACACACACGAGGAAAAGCCCACTCGGGCCCCCAACCTCGCCGCCTGCACAGGCGTAGAGAGGGGTGTGAGAGTCAACGAGATGAGCGTCGGTGCTGGACCGACATCTCACAACACGGGGCGGTACATCGTGGCGACAACGAGGGACCCTGAGTCTGACGTGGACTACGGGACGTTTGAGGACTACGTAGCCCGTGAGCTGTCTAGCCTGCGGAGAATCGCGTACTTCCATGTGCGCGACTGGGAAACTGCCGACGATCTGGTCCAGGACACGCTGGTCCGTATGGCGAGGTCATGGCCGCGGATGAACCGTGGGCACCGGCCGACACGCTCCTACGGCGTGACGGTTCTGGAGAATCTCGTCAAGGATCTGCACCGGCGCAAGTCCCGGGAGCACAGGGCCATTACCTTGGCGCAGGCGAACCGCATGGAGGCCGATCGGGCCTTCCACGAACCGGACGATCTGTGGGAGCAAACCGCGGCCCTAAGCCGCCAGCAACGCACCGTGATTTACCTCCGCTTCTGCCAAGACCTCAGCGTCCAGCGCGTCGCCGAACTGCTCGACTGCTCGGAAGGAAACGTCAAGCGTCACACGTACGACGCGCTGAAGCGACTCGGCTCCATCATCTCGGGCGAACACGACGAACAGGGTGAGACGAATGCGTGACCGCAACCAAGACTCGAAGACCCTCGACGCGCTTCGTAGAGTCCTTCACGAGAACTTGGATCCCGAGCCTCCTACGTGGACACGAGAGGTCCCGGGACCGGCCCGACGCCCCGCGCGCGGCTTGGTCTGGGTCGGCGCCAGCGCCGCAGCGCTCGCGATCATCGTCGTCCCAACCGCCCTGTGGCAGACCGGTGACACCGGCTCCAGTACAACTTCCCCCACGACAAGCGTTCAACCCAGCACTACTGCCCCGCCCTCGACCGACACCGAGTCCTCGACACCGACGCCTTCTGACGCGGTGTGCCAGCCCTTCGAGCCGCGACGACTTCCTAACGGCTCTCCGATCGGACAACCTGCGGACCTCGGCAAGAACCCCGGCGGCGCGTCCGTGAGCTGGGGCACGGGCCAAGACGCCGTGTTTCAACGTCCTGGCGAGGACGTGCTCGGGCTGGCAGCTACGAAGAACGCCGCGACGATCACCAGCGACCGTCTGGGCGAAGTCCGTCTGATTGCAGTCGGGGACCCGCCGCTCGGTCAGATCGCAGCGTTCTTCGAGGTGAATGGGTGCGACTACACGGTGTGGCTGGACGGGAGCATGGCAGACGCCGCCGACGAGTACCTTCAGAACCTATATTGACGCTACCGGCTCTTGTAGCCCTGGCCCGAACCCCACAGTGTGCCCTTCCGAAACGAACTCCAGCAACTCGGCGACGTCATGGATGTGCGCCGCCCCTTGAACCACCGCCTCGTCGTCCGCCATGAGCACGAAGGGCGCGTTCTCGATCAAGTCCGGACGCACCGGTCCAACATCCTGATCTGCCGCGATGAGCCCGCCCCGCAGGTGAGGCTGATGGAACGCGGGTAGACGAGCAGTGAGTCGTAGGTGGGGGTTACTTCGTTGCCGTGGGGCCCTGCGCACCGCGCGCTCAGCGTCCTTCGCCCAGCGCGGCCAGCTCGCGATGAGAGAGAGTGGACCACGTCGCGACCTCTTCAATGGGCAGCACCTCTCGATGCCGGCGCCACAAGTCGGCCACCCGAGCCACTGCGTCGGCGCGCTCCAACTCCGCTAAGGCGATGCGTTGTCCCAGCGTTACCAGCTCCTCGCGCAACTCGTCGCTCAAAGCGCCGTGCCTAGCGCGCCGCCCGCTTGCGTCGTCACAACTAGCGGTTGTTGGTGGAGAAGAGGGGTCTCGTTTGACACTGGCAGCATGACGGTGTCGAAGCTCCCGCTCGCGGTGCTGTGCTCTGCGCAGTTCGTGCTGATCCTTGACGTCGCGGTCGTCAACGTCGCGTTGGTGCCGCTGAGCCGCGATCTTGTCTTGTCTCCCGACCGGTTGCAGATTCTCAGCTGGTCTTACGCTCTGGCCTTCGGTCTCATGCTTCTCCCGGGCGGCAGATTCGCTGATGTCGGTCGACGTCGTTGGTCCTTCTGTGTCGGGCTGAGTGTGTTCGCTGCTTCCTCCGCGCTGGCCGGAGCGGCGGGGTCGCTTGGGACGTTGGCGGTCGCTCGAGTGCTGCAGGGGGTGGGGGCGGGGATCGCCTCACCGGCGGCGCTGGCGCTGCTGACTGCGGCCCATCCCGGGGAGCGCGACCGCGCCCGCGCCTTGGGGGTCTGGGCGGCGGTCGCAGCGGCCGGGGGAGCTGCGGGGCTTGTGATCGGTGGCCTTCTCACTGAGTCATTTGGCTGGCGTTCTGTGTTCTGGGTGAACGTGCCGGTGGTTGCAGGTGTCGTCGTGCTCGCTCAGGTTGTTCTTCCTCCAGACGGTGTTGCCCGTCGGTGGCGCGACGCCGGGGCCTTGGTGCCGCGCTTGCTCTGGCGCACCGGGTCGGTGGTGGTGGCCAACGCGGTCGTCGCGCTGATGAGCGCGGTGGTCGTGGGCACCAACTTCGTCCTGGCGATTCACCTGCAAGGCCGCTTGGAGCTGTCGCCGGTCGAGACGGGGATGGCGTTCCTGCCGATGACGGCAGTGAGTACGGTTAGCGCTTGGTGGGCGGCCGGCTGGGTGGGCAGGATGCCGGCTCACCAGCTGCTGGCCGGTGGCATGTTTGTGTTGGCGCTCGGCTGCGCGTGCCTTTCCCGTCTACCGGCCGATGGTGGCTACCTGACCTCGGTGTTGCTCGGTATGGCGCTTGTTGCGGCGGGGATGGGGCCGGGGTTCGCACTGGGGACCTTGGTCGCCGTCGCCGATGTGCCGCAGGGCCACCACGGCGCGGCAGCGGCGGTCTTGTCGGCGAGCACCCAGCTCGGCGCGGCTCTCGGGCTTGCAGGTCTTGAGGTGGTGGCCGCCACGGCCGCGGCACCTGCAGTCGGACTTCGGCGAGCGTTCGTGGCGATGACGGCTGCCGCGCTGGCTGCGGCTCTCATCGCCGCCCTCTTCCCGGCTCGTGGGACGCAGCAGGTCGCGAACGCAGAAGCACCTGTTGCCTTCGCCTCACCTGCTCCGGCGGCCGGGTGCACCCCGGGCTGCGTACGAGCCTCGTCCTTCCCGCATCTGACACCTGGCCTAAATACTCTGACAAAGGAGACGACATGAACGTGCACGACTTCAGGATCGACGTACCCGCCGTTGTCATTGAGGACCTCCGCGACCGGCTGCGTGGCACCCGGTGGCCTGATCAAGTCGAGGGGGTCGGCTGGGGCCAGGGAACTGAGCGCGAGTTCCTCCGCGAGGTGGTCGCGCACTGGGGCCACAACTTCGACTGGTTCGCGGTGCAGGACCGCTTGAACCATTGTGCGCAGCGGCTGGTCGAAGTCTCTGGTGGGCTTCGAGTGCACGTGGTTCACGAGAGGGGAGAGGTCGAGGGGGGTCAGCCGATCGTGCTCCTGCATGGATGGCCGAGCTCGTTCGTCCAGATGTTGCCCATCATGCCGATGCTCACTCAGCCCTCTCGATACGGGGGCTCTGCCGGGGACGCTTTCGATGCGGTCGCGCTGTCGTTGCCGGGCTACGGGTTTAGTGACCGCCCCACCGACGCTGGATGGGACCTTCGGCGGATCGCGGATGCCGTGGTCGAGGTGATGGAGGCTCTGGGATACACCACGTTCGCCGGGCGCGGCAGTGACCTAGGGGCGGGCGTGCTGCAGCAGCTAGCGTTGGCGTATCCCGATCGTCTGGTAGGGCTGCACCTGTCAGGCACTAACCCCTACCTCGGCTGGGTTCCCGACGACCTCACTCCGGAGGAGCAGTCGTTCGTCGAGGCGGCTCAGGACTGGAACGCCCGCGAGATGGCCTACGCCCAGGAGCACTCCAGCAAGCCGCAGACACTGGCCCACGCCTTGAACGATTCCCCAGCCGGCCTGGCCTCGTGGGTGCTGGAGAAGTTCCGTGCCTGGAGCGACTGCGACGGGGACCTGAGGAACGTGTATGACCTCGACGACCTGCTGACCAACCTCACCGTCTACTGGGTCACCGAGACCATCGGCTCCTCCATGCGGCTCTACTGGGAGGCTGCCCGCTCCACCAACGCCGCCTACGGCCGCGTCGAGGTGCCCACCGGCATGGCCATGTCCGACAAGGACATGTTTCCGACGCCTCGAGCGTGGGCGGAACGGTCTTACCGCTTGACCCGATGGACCAAGCTGCAGCGCGGCGGCCACTTCTTGGAGTGGGAGACGCCCGAACCGCTGGCGGAGGACATCCGCGTCTTCTTCCGAGAGCTACGGACCGCCCGCCTAGAGGGGTGACTGAACGAGATTGTCGACCCTAAAATCGGACCTATGGGGACGACAGCCTCCAATACGCCTGAGCTACGGGAGCTCCGACTCTTCGTGGCCGTAGCCGAGGAAGGCTCCTTCACCCGCGCCGCCGCCCGCTGCTTCGTCACCCAGCAGGCCATGTCGAAGACCATCGCCGCTCTGGAGCGACGTGTCGGGTGCGAGTTGGTGGAACGGCGCCCGCGCGGGTGTGGCCTCACCGAGGCGGGGGAACAACTCCTGACGGGGGCGTACCGAGTTCTCCAAACGGTCGACGAACTCACCGACCCCGGCACCAGAAACACGACGTTGGAGCCGCGTCACGTCCTGCGGGTCGGGGTCCACGACGAAGGGCTGGCGGAGCTGACGCCCTACGTCCTCAGAGCGTTCGCGCAGCGGTTGCCCGAAGTGGCAATCAACTATCGGACGGTCCCCTACGACGAGCTGGAGAACGCGCTGAACGTCGGATCAGTCGACGTCTTGGTCTGCGGCCGAGCCGCTCATCGCGGCGATGGCGAGTTCGTCGGTCTCTTTGGGGATCCAGCGGTCGTGCTCGTGAGCGCGGCCAGCGACCTGGCCGAGGCGCCGACGCTGCGAGCCGAGGACATCATCGAGCAGCCCTTCGTCAGCAACGAGGTCGGGCTCGACGACACCTTCTATGGCGCCTATACCCTTGATGGGCTCCGCGGAGACCGTGCTCCGCAGCTGAAGACTGGCGTTGTCCGGACCTCCGGCGACGTCACCGCCGAAATCGCCCACCACCGCGCCGTTCTGGCCTGCGGCTCCGCGACCACGAGGTTCGCCCCCCACCCAGACGTGGTCGCGGTGCCGCTGACCGACGTGCCCGCATACGAGGTGGGTCTCGCCACCCGTCGACGCGGCGGGCTCGCGGCGGAGTTCGTGGAATGCGCCGTTAAGGTCGCCTCGAGGACACGAGACGTCGTCCCACGCGCCACACCCCCGGGGTAGAGGGCAGCATGACCAAGGCCGGCGAACCGCGCGCCGACCGAACCACCGACGAGGGTGGACCCGACCTAGGACCTCAGGACACAATCCACTCTGTGGACAAGCCACGCGTGCACGCCACGACAGTTGGGGAGTGGCGATCCTGGTTGGAAGACCACCACGCCACCGCCACCGGCGTGTACCTGGTGTCCTGGAAGAAGCACACTGGCAAGCCCCGAGTCGAATACGAAGACGCTGTCACCGAAGCGCTCGCTGTCGGCTGGGTCGACAGCAAGCCCGCAGCGCTCGACAAGGACCGCACCATGCTGTGGTTCTCCCCTCGGAAGCCGACCAGCGCTTGGTCTGCGCCGAACAAGCACAGAATCGAACGCCTGGTGGCAGAGGGCCGTCTCACGCAGGCGGGCCAAGCCGTCATTGACGCCGCCAAAGCCAATGGGGCGTGGACCCGGCTAGACGCCGTCGAGCGAGGCGTCGTGCCCCCCGATCTCGCCGCAGCACTCGCCGCGCACTCCGGCGCAGCAGAGCACTGGGAGACGTTCCCCCGCTCGGTTAAGCGTGGGATCCTCGAGTGGATTGTCCAAGCCAAACGACCGGAAACCCGCGAGCGCAGGGTCCGCGAGACCGCTGAACGGGCAGCTCGTGGAGAGCGCGCGAATCAGTGGCGATGAAACGCGGTCAAGAACGCGCGGCACTCCCGTGATCGCGGTTGCGGCGACTCGTCCGGACGTCTACTCGCACAACACCAGCAACTGCAGCAGGGCCGCTTACGGCCTACTCCTTACAGGTTCGGCCCCCAGTCAACAGTTTCACCGGCGTTGGACACTTTCGTTGACTCCGTCAATGCGCAGTTTGGGATATGTCCGGTGAGGCAGAGCGTAGGGGCCCTGGAAGGCGACGGAGAGGTCGCGGGTCCGGCCGTTGCGGCGCTTGACCCCGATCAGTTCGACATCGCGGGGCGGGTCGGCTCCTCCTCGCAGACGCCGTCCCGGTCGAGCAGGATCGCCATGGCGGAGTCCTGCGAGCGAGCCGGACTCACACGTTGACCCGCGCAGCTCTGCGCACCCGCTTCTGGGCCGCCCCGCATCCGTATCGAGCGGAGGCTCCTACCGCGAGCCGTGTCTTCGGTCGACCTCGGTCAAGGCAACGTACGAGACGTGGCCCGCGCCAGGCTGGGATGGGAGCTCCGGACCGTCGAACCCGCCCTCGCCGATGAGGCCCAAGTCTGCGCCACCCGTACAGCGAGCGGCGCCGCCTCACCGAGCCACTCTCTCAGCGCACCAGGTCACCTTCGACGGACCCGTCGAACCTCTGCAAACCACTTCTCGAGGTGCGAGCAGTCCTTGTCTAGCTCACTCGGACCCTGCCGCAAAGAGTGCGCGGATCTGCCGATGAGCGGTCGACCGGCTGGTGAGTTGACGCCGCAGGCAGTGTGCGGGATCTAGGATCCTGCCGGTCGAACCCAAGCCACCTGGAGTCCGCGATTGCGTCGGAGGCGAGCAACCCTGTGGTGCGACAAGGGGGCGGCGTCGAGATCCGACCGGTGCACAGTGGAGGCCTCGTCGCGTCCGATCTAGGTTGAGCGGTGCTCGCGCTCGAACTGCCGCTGGGCGTGCGCGTCGGCGCGCGCATCTGCCGCGATCCGCTCGAGCTCATGGCGGCAGATCCGGATGCTGTTCGGACCGCATCGGGTGGCCGCTACCCGCCGCCACCACCGCCGCCAGCACCGCCGTCCGACCCGTGACCGCCGTGACCTGCCTGACTGCCGGTCCTTGTTGCCTTCACCGGCCCGCGGAGGACGTTCTCGATGACAAGGCCGACGAGAAGAACGACGAGCGCGACGATGAGGTAGGTCACGGCGACGGCTGCCTCGGCCGCGCTGCGCCATAACGCGTGAGATTCACCTGCATCCTCCTCCAGGGTCGAACACCGAACTATGACATCGGTAGGGCTACCGCACGAGGGGACGTGGAGTGCAGCACCGCCCGACCCGACATCGGCAGTTCCGCGCCGTCATCGCGGCAGATCCGGGACGTTAGCGTGGCATGCTCCTTGCGATCTGATGAGCCGCAAGGAGATAGCCATGGCCCGTGACGACCTGGACGAGGTGAACTCGCTCCTCGCCGAGTTCGACGTGACCATGTACCGCGGGGAGGACGGCCGTTACCGCATCTGGGGTGACATCAACCGCATCCAGGACATCGTCTTCAGCCCATGCGTCGATGCCTTCCCGCCCCAGGCGCGCAGCGACCTCGACTGGTTCTTCGCGCAGGAGGTCGACGCTCGCCTCGTTCGCAACCTGCGCGATCGTGGGGTCACGGTCCTGTACGACCCGGACGAGAAGTTGGGGCTGGAGATCCTTTGCGACGGTCCGTCTGCCTCAGACATGGATGCGGCCTTCGCCGCCACGTATGACTGGCACCGCGTCCCGCCGGATGAGCGTGCCCCGTCGTGACGCTGACCATCCGGATCTCGGCAGATCCGAATGTTCGGGGGGTAACAACGTCATCACGTGCAACAGCTAGGCCTGGCGCAGAATCCCGTCAGAGCGCTCGTCGACGAGCGCGAGCACCCGACGATCAGGCCATGGTCCTGAGTTCGCTCGGGTGCGCCGCAGCGTCCACGAACTTCGTCGCTACCCACGCCACGACCAGCACCACCAGCCACGCCGCGACGACGGTGAGCAAACCTGTCTGCCACGGCACAGGCACCGGCACTACGACGATGGTCTCGTTGGCCACGGACCCATACGACTTCGCATCACTGGTGCCGAGCACCCCCCGCGCACTGACGATGCCGGCCGCCACTGCTACGGGGAGCATGAGCACCAGCGGGATGATCGCTTCGAGCAGCAGGCCAGCACGCAGAGTGCGACGCGGCACACCGGTCGCGATGAGAGCGCTCAGGGACTTGCGCGAGGCCACCACGCTCTCACCGCACGTGACGAGCACGCCGAGCGCTGCGACGCCGAAGGCGATGAGCAGCGCGACGCGGACGGTACCGAGGATTTCGACGTAGCCAGTGTCCTCGACACTCATCACTACCCGGAGATACTCGCCGGTTCCCAGAACGAAGCCCGCAACAGTGGCTACCGACAACAGGACCGCGTTAACCCGAGACGAGGTGTACGGATTGGCAGCAAGCCGGCGCCCAGCAATCAGCAGACTGGGAATCCCCGTTCGTCTCGCGACGAACTGGCCGATTACCTGGGCGATCGACGCCGTCCCGAGCAACATCCCTACGATGGCGAGCAGGGCGAGGATGCCCACGCTAAGCGCTTGACCGGACGACTGGTCAGCAGTGATGCCGAGAATCGACCGAGCGACGGAGAAGGTCATTAGTCCCCCGACTCCGACAACGAACGTGACGAGCGGCGCGCGCCAGGCGGCTTGACCCGTACTTCTTCTAGCGACCTCGAACGGTCCGCTCAGCACGCGCCACTGCGCGGCGTGCGCGATCGCTGCGACAGCGCACGGGATCGCGACCGCAGTCACCACGATGGCGACAGCGGGAGTAGGAACATCCAAGGGAAGCAGAGAGACCGTGCCTGTGACGGTGTCCACCCGGACTGAATCAGACCCGATCTTGGTCTCCGTCGTGTAGGTGCCCCGACCACTTAAGAGCCGGCCCAGCGGCGCCTTGAGAGCCTGCGCTGTGATCAACCCGAGCACCGTGCCCAGAGACGACGACAAGAACGCGTCTGCTGCCACGATCCTGGTGATGTCGGATGGACTGGCGCCGGCCAACCGAAAAGCGGCCAGCCTGCGGTCTCGGTCGGGACCGCCGATCCGCGCGCACTGCGCAAGCAGCACCAGCAGCACCGACACGAACGCAACAAGCGCGGCGATCACAGCCGGACGCATGGCATCCAAGTTCAGCAGATCCGACGCGTAGGGGCCGTTGGCTGGAGAGATCGCCGCCGTGAGAAAGGCCAGCAGCAACACCCACGTGACCAAAACGGCCGCACCCCCGGTCAGGGCTCGACGAAGCGAGTCAGTCCGGGTGCCGATCATCGCCAGGCGAAACGCTGCACCCCAGGACAGGCTCGAGGAGCCCCGCATCACCGACTACCGACCAGAGCGCCGTCGGACATGGACACCACGCGGTCGGCTGATCGAGCAAGCTGCAAGTCGTGGGTAGCCATCAAGACTGCTGTGCCGTTTTCCCGGGCGACGCCCAGCAGCGCATCGAGCACCCTGGCGCCCGTTTGGGCATCCAAGGCCCCCGTGGGCTCGTCGGCAAAGATCGCCTTCGGCTCAGTCACGAACGCCCGGGCCAACGCGACCCGCTGCGCTTCACCACCTGACATCTGGTTGGGCGCAGACCCGGCCCTATGCGCCACGCCCAACCTCTCGAGCCACGGTCCGGCCGCCTTCTCCGCCTGCCGCTTCCCGAATCCCTGCAGCAGAAGGGGCAACGCCACGTTCTCCAGCGCAGTCAGCTCCGCGACCAGGTTGCCGAACTGGAAAACCACACCGAGGTCCGTCAGTCGCAAGCGCGACCGCTCGCGCTCGCCCAGTTGATCTATTCGCCGGTTGTTGAACCACACCTCGCCTTGATCCGGCTTCAGAATCCCTGCCACGCACAGCAAGAGGCTCGACTTGCCCGATCCGGAGGCGCCCACGATTCCGAGCGTCTCGCCCGCTGCGCACTCGACCGAAGTCCCCGCAAGTGCGGCTGTCTGTCCGTACGCCATGTAGAGGTCGCGCGCCTGTACAAGTGGACCCGTCACGACGTCTCCTCCGTCTCCCGAGTTCGCTCGGTGCGCCTGAAGTGCAAGTCAGGCGCACCGAGCGACGGTGTTGCCTACCGTTTCTGCGGCACTCCGAGACTAGGCGGTCCCGTACTTGAAGTCGCTGCAGTCGTTGGGGATGCCGGTCTTCACCTCACAGACCCGCACGCGGATGCTCTGACCGTCCGTCGCCGACCAGTCGATGTCCTTGCAGGTGTCGAGCGCACCGTCGTAGTAGGTCTTGGTGAGGGAACCGCCCGCGATCCCGTACTCCGCGTAGACCTGAGCCACGTTGTGCTTGCACAGGTCGATGTGCTCGCCGACCGAACGGAACCGCGCCTTGGCGTCGTGGTCGCCGCTGTTCCAGAACCAGTCAATGTCCGTGCCCTGTCCCGCTCCGGCCTGGGCCGGCGCCGGCGCAAGAACGAGGACCGATGCGATCGCTGCGAGCACCGCAAGCCCAACTCTTTTCATAACCGAATCCGATGTACTGATCGAGGGCCGCTCCCCCGAGAGGCCCACAACGTGCACCCACCCGGGATATTCTGTCAATGTTTTGTTTACAGCCAGTCTTTCGTGCTGTCCTCCTCGTGTCAGCGTGCCGGGACTTTCTTGCGTGTGTCCCTTGGCATGAGCGCCGGGAAGCGTGTAAGCCTAGCGTTGACAGTGACGGCAAGGTCCCGGTCGTGAGCGGGTGCTCATAGGCCACGTATCACCTCCCCGACGGAGAGGCTCCTTGCCCGTGGGCCGCGCATAGGCGCTCGCCGGCGCGGCGTCGTCCTCACGCCCGTCACCGAGCAACCTTCACCGAAAGCGAGAGCGATCATGACCGAGTCCACCCCTCCCCTTGAGCCACCGCCGTCTCTGGCCGTCACGCCGAACCACGGTCCAGTTAGCTCTCGAGGGCTCGTGAATGCGCCCCGGTCGTCAACGGAGACCGGCAAGTTCGGCCGGCTGTTCCGCACGCTGCCGCCCCTGAACCTCGACGAGAGTCAGATCCGGGCGGTCGTGGCCCTGATGACCGATCCCGGCGACGCAGGGGGAGGCGGCGGCTGGGGTGGAACGCCGTCCACCGGTGACTCCGAGCTTCCCTCTGGGTACACCTACCTCTCCCAGTTCGTCGACCACGACATCACGTTCGATCCGACCTCGCTGCTGGACCAAGCCAACGACCCTGACGCGCTGGAGAACTTCCGAACTCCGCGGTTCGATCTCGACTGCCTCTACGGGCTGGGCCCGACGGCCAACCCCTGGCTGTATGACATCAACGACCCAGACAAGCTCCTCATCGGCGAGAACGCTGACGGCTTCGCGACCCCGGACCTCAGCCGCAACCAGCAGGGTCGCGCCCTGATCGGCGACCCCCGCAACGACGTACACGTCATCATCAGCCAGCTCCACCTAGCTTTCGCCAGATTCCACAACCGGGTCGTTGATCTCGTGCGAGACGACCCCTCGCTGGTCGGCTCGATCCCGGCCACGCCCGTCGGAGGCTGGGGCACGCCGGCCACGCCCGATTCAAAGGTGACATTCGGGCAGGTCGTCACCCTCGTGCGCTGGCACTACCAGTGGATCGTGCTGACCGATCTGCTTGCACGCCTCGTCGGTCCGGACACGCACGCCGCAGTTCTGCCTTCAGACAAGAAGGGTCGCCTGAAGGCCGAGCTCGAGCTGTACAACGTCCGCCGCAAGCCATGGATGCCCGTGGAGTTCTCCGCTGCGGCGTATCGCTTCGGCCACTCGCTGGTGCGCGACAGCTACCTCCTGAACAGCACTCTCAGCCCACTGCCAGTCTTCTCCGTGGACGGTGACAACAACCAGGTCGCAGATCTGCGAGGCCTACGCCGACTGCCGCAGGGCTGGCACATCGAGTGGTCCCGCTTCTTCGACGGCCTCCCTGAGTCGGGTGGCAACACCCAGCACGCCCGTGCCTTCGACACCAAGCTGGTCCCGTCGCTGCATCGCCTGCCGGCAAGCATCGACCGCATGAACCGATCCCTTGCGCTGCTCAACCTCACCCGCGGCGTTGCCCTCGGACTGCCCTCAGGAGAAGACGTCGCCGCTGCGGTTGCCGCGCAGATCGGCCTGGACCCGGGCGCAGTCCAGCTCGATACGGGACTGGCCCACCCCGCGCCCCTCTGGTTCTGGCTGCTGCGTGAGGCCGAGGTCAAGGCAGCGGGCAAGCACCTCGGCCCGATCGGCGGTCGCATCGTCGCCGAGGTTCTCGTCGGGCTAGCAGCTAACGACCCCTCCTCCTTCCTCAAGCACCAGCCCGACTGGAAGCCCAACCTGCCCGGCACCACACCTGGGGACTTCACGATGGCCGACGTGCTCACCACGGCCGGCGGTTAGGCAACCAACTCAGGAGTTGCCGACCCTCGGGCGGTTCCATCAGTCAGGTCGTTGGCGAGTCGTAGGTCGCGCATGCCCGGTGGGTCCCCTGCCGGCGACACCCCGGTACCTGAGCGAGCTCGGCCGGCCGCTACCTTCGGCGCCGACCGAACGTCGACGTGTCGGCGACAGACGTAGGGGGATGTATGACCAACTGGACACAACAACAGGTACGTGCGCTCATCGCTCACGCACGCGCAGCAGACCCTCGGTGGTCGTGGAAGCTGGCGATGCGTCCCGAGTCCGCAGCCTTGCTCGACCTCGAGGCGGGCTTGGTGTGGTCCCCAGACCCCGCGTACGGCCCCCTAGAGGTGAAGAAGTTCGATGAGTGCGAGATTGCCACGCTAGATCTCGGCGGCGATTTCGTCCTCGCGAGTCCGCTGAACGATCAAGGCACGACGCCATCGGAAGATGTCGATATCTACTGGTTGAACTTGAAGACCGGGTTCGTGGGCGTGTGGGACGAGGACTCACTCTCCGACTTGTAAAGCTCTCGCGTCTACTGGGGGGTGCGTCGGGCCGAACGAGAGGCAATGGCACCTTAGGGAGAGCGAGATGGTCCGGGCTATTGCTGATGCGTGGCGCGTGCCGGCGCTCGGCGGCCACGATCGCCAGACCGGCCGCATCGACTCTCTCGCGGAGGCCGCGGGCAGGAATGGCGTCGACGCGCTCCTCATCTTCAGCTTTGCATGTACGTCTGAGTCTCGGCGCTCGATACGACCGCTAGAAGACGTCCACCGTGTAGAAGGTCGCGCTAAGCGCGGAGGCGATGTAGGCCACGAGTCGTCGTACGCGGGTGAGCATCTGGAGGGGGCTGGCCACCGGGGACGCCGTCCGGGCCCAGGGTGCGTGCGACGATGACCACCGCTGCGGCTCGGTCCGGCGGTGGACCACTCCAGCGGAGTCATGTCGTCCGCTACCTTCTTGTTACTTTTGCTACTTCCGTCGCATCTGATGGGCACCCTCGCAGGTTGAGGTCCGCCGACACGTCAAGACCGGTCCGCCTGCCCTCTTCGAGCTCCGCGCTTCAGGGCTTGGGTTCGCCCCCTTGCCTGGCGGGCCGGCCCCGCCGGCGAATCAGGAATCCGCACGTTTACCCAAGTTCGTGGCCCACCGACGGGTCTTGTCGAGCTGCTGCAACCAAGTCGGATTGCGTCACAGCCATCTGAGGGAGCACGAACATCTCAGCCCCGCACACCAGAGAGGTATGACCTACTACACGACTGACCAGCAGCCATCGAGCTGCCCCACCGAGCACACCGTGGGCGACGAGGACCAGAGCAGTCCAACGCTCGCGCAGGACCACTCAAAGGAAAGGGAAGAGCTAGTATTTTTCCCTTCGCCCGAGCCCCGCGATGAGGACGTAAACGTCCTTACAGTGGAGCGCATGACGCCCGCAGGGGCACCGCCGGTCCCCCACCTCGTCGGCCATCCGGTCGACCATCCCGCGGACCGCGCAAACCGCCGGGCGGCGGGCCGGGAGGGCGATCGCGGTGACGGCCCGAACGCGTCGCGGCAGGTCGTGTTCGCGGGTGCGGCGCCGGCCGACCGCGTCGACTCGTTCCTGGCGGAGGCCTCGCGTCGGCGCGCCGCTGCGGCATCGGGTGAGCGAACGACGAGGCCGACGGACTGGGTGGAGGCCGAGCCGGCCCTCGTGCAGCAGTTGCTCGCGCGACGCAACCCCGTCGACCGTGCGTTGGCACGCTCGAAGGAGGGCCTCACCCGCGACAACGTGCGCTACATCTTGCGGCTCGCGTGCGCCCGCCTTCGAGGAATCGAGGACCACCGCTCCCTGAGCTACGACGACGTTCGCAACTACCCCTGGCACGAGCTGAGCGTCGACCAGGCGGCCGACTACCGACGACTCGTCTACCGCCTCTACGCCAAGCAGTCCACGCGCAACGACCAGGTATGCGCGATCCGTCGCGTCGTCATCCAGTGCTTCAAGGCCGGACTCATCAGCGCACTGCGACGCGACTACCTCCTGGAAGAGCTCTACACGATCGCGCCCGGCCCGTCCTCCAAGCGCCGCCGCCTCACCTCCGACGAGATCACCGCCCTGCTTCACGCCTGCGAGACCACGGGCACCGCCATGGCGCAGGCTCGGAACACCGCCATGGTCGCGGTGTTCCGGACCTCCGGGATGCGCATCAGCGAGCTCTCGGCGCTGGACCTCGACGACTGGGACCGGGAGGCAGACACCCTCTTCCTGGCGCAGACCAAGAACGGGAAGGACCACCTCGTGTTCCTGCACCCGGACGCGGTGCCCTACCTCGAGCGCTGGGTGCGCATGCGGGGCGACTTCGAGGGCCCGCTCTTCTCGCCCGTGCGCATCGGGGCCGATCCAACGCGCCACCTGGACACCAGGAGCATCCGTTACATGCTGGGCACCCGGGCGAGGAAGGCTGGCATCGCGCCGTTCGGCTCGCACGACTTCCGCCGCACGTTCGCCACCGAGTTGCTGCGCACCCACGACGTGGCGCTCGTGGGCAAGCTGCTCAATCACTCGAAGCCGGCCAGCACGCTGGTCTACGACCTCTCCGGCGAGGAGGAGCAGCGCGAGGCGGTCGGACGACTCGAGTTGCCGGGGCTGCCGGACCCGGGCGCCACTCCCGGACGCCATGCCGTGGGCATCACTCCTGAGGATGGCGCGCCGGAGGTCTCGGCATGAGCGACGGGACTCGACACCAGATCGCGCAGAAGACCGGCCGTGCGGCTGGGTACCTCGCTTCACCCGGTGACAGGCCGCACGGTGTCGACGACGTCGAAGCCGAGACTCTCGCTCTGCGCGCCGCCGCGCTTCGCAGGTTCCGCGGGAGCTACCGCCACAACCTCAACAGCGAGAGCACCATGCTCGGGGCACTGCGCCGCATCGCCAGCGTCTTCAGCGACGGCCGCTACGACGAGCACACCTTCCCGTGGGAAGTCCTGGTCGACGAGGATCTGGCCGACCACGTCTGGTCCACCGTCGGGCAGCAGTACTCCCGCAACACCGCAGTCAAGGACGCATCGGCACTCCGGTTGATGCTCAAGGCGTGCTACCAGGTCGGCCTGCTCACCCACGACGAGTACGCGCTCGCTCGCTCCTTCGACGCCCGAGGCGTCGGGAAGCCTCGGCCCCCGGCAGGTCACTATCTCAGCAGCGCCGACATCGCGAAACTCGTAGAGGCCTGCGCGTCCGGTCGCGGGAACACGGTCACCCGGGTCCGCGACACCGCCCTGGTCCTGACTTTGGCCAGCACGGCAGCCCGCGGCGTGGAAGTCACGGGAGCACGCCTCGAGCACCTCTACCCCGAGCACCGCCGCGTGTGGCTGCAGCGCACCAAGAGCAACAAGCCGCGAGACGCCTGGCTGCACCCTTCCGCCGTGGTGGCGCTGCGTCACTGGGTCGACGAACGCGGAGACCGGCCCGGGCCGCTGTTCGTGCCCCTGTCGCGGACACGCCCGCTCGTGCACCGCGGGGAGATGAGCACCCTGCAGGTCTGGAAGATCCTCCGCGACCGTTCCTTGGAGGCAGGCCTGCCGCACACGACGCCGCACGACTTGCGCAGGTTCGTTGTCAGCAGCCTCCTCGACCACACCGACCTTGCGATGGTCGCCCGGATCGTGGGACACACCAACCCCGCCACCACCGCCCTGTACGACCGCCGGCCCGGCATCGCCCAGGCCGCAGCGGTCGCGAGCCTCAGCCTGCCCACCATCCCCGCGCCCTGAGGCGCACCCAGCTTGAATCCGCACACGTTGCCGTAAGCGCGGACCACCGCCGGCGACGCAGCGTCTCTCGCTGGCGACCACTGCGAGCCGTGACGGCGACCGCGAGTCAGACGGCGCCGCCACGTACGGACAGCAGGCCGGCATCGCGCTGCCGTGATGAGGTGTGTGTCGCGACGCGATGCCCCTACCATCGGGCACATGGCGCTGAGCCCGGACGACGTCACGATGCTAGACACGCACGCGCGCCAGGTCGGCGAGGCGGTCGGCTGGGACCTGCGGTTCGTGCAGGCACCGGCTGGGAACCACTTCGCCATCACCGCCGACGGGCAGCTCGTCCACGGCCCCTTCCCGCTCGACGAGCTGTCGGTCCACGACGCCCGCATGGAGCTGGACATGATCGCGACCGGCGGTCGGCGCATCGTGAAGGACGACGAGGGGATTGTCCGGCTGCTGTAGCCGCGTGCCGGGCGGCGGCGCGCGTGCCCGTGACGGTGACGGACGTACGCCGACCCACACCGCGTCGGAGGCTCAGCGCCCGTCGGCCGCCCGATCCAGTTCTCGGACCTGCACGCCTAGTTGCCGGTCATAGAGCTCATGCACCGCATCGTAGTAGTCGGTAGTCCTGCCCCGGTGCGTCATGTCCAGGCGACGACAGACGGCCTGCGAGGCAGTGTTGTTCGGGTGCGTCACTGCGATCACTCGCGACAGTCCGCGCTCGGAGGCGTCCTGAAGCACCGCCCTCGCCGCTTCGGTGGCGTAGCCGTTGCCCCAGGCGGCGGGGTGGAGATGCCACCCGATCTCGACCTCAGGTTCTCGCGGCTCCTCGTCTGGGGCGGGCGCTTGGGCGCTTGACCTGGTGGCCGGCTTGAGCAGCAGATTGCCGACTGGTCGTCGGTTGGCCGCCACGGTGATGACCCATATGCCATGCACGGGGTGGTCGAGGGCCTGCCGGCGGGCGATGGAGGCAAGGGCCTCCTCGCGGGTCGACATCGCGGCCTTGCCGTAGAGGAACCGGACCACCTCAGAACGCGATTCCAGGTCGAGGAGGAACTCCGCGTCGCCGACCGTCCAAGGTCGAAGCAACAGCCGCTCGCTACTGATGGTGCGCATGACGCGACGGTAGTTGACGCGTCGTCACGGGCGACAAGTGCGCTGCCTGCTACCTCATCGGTGGCAGGTCACTGCTTGCTCGAGTCGGCGAAAGCAGCCCGCGAGGACGCCGGGACCCACAACAGCAGCAGGGCGGTGATCTCGAGGACGAAGGAGCTGGCTTGGACGGCGATCACGGCATTCGCGTACCCGGGCAGCTGGGCCACCGTGATCGGAAGCGTCAGGTGGACGAGGATCTGAAGCACCAGCAGCGCCGTCAGCACTATCCGCGCACGGCGCCGTCCAGGGGTCAACATTCGTGCGCGATTGCTGAGCACGACGGCTAGGACCGCGTGCGGGACAGCCGACTGGAGCAGTAGCCCTCGCGCCCGTGAGTCAATCGCGGCCTGCGTGAGTGCGGGATGACGAGAGGCGACGCCGGCTGCCAGCGCGTCTTGGTGCAGCAGCAGCAGAACGAGCGCCGCAACGTGGATCGCAGCGACGCCCCACACGGCTCGCCGCGCCCAAACCAGGGCCCTAGGCAGCGCTCGATCCGCAGTTTTGGGTCTAACGGGCGTCACGCTGGCAGGTGACATGCTTCGGCTCATAACCTGGGGTCCTTTCCATTACGGAGTGTAACGTTACATCATGTCCGAGATTAGCAGCACGCCCGGCCGCAAACGAAATCCACTGATCGACGAGGCGATCTTGGAGGCCACGCTCGACGAGCTGGCGGAGCGCGGGTACCTCAACCTGACTATGGATGCGGTGGCGCGGCGGGCCGGCGTGGGACGTCCGACGGTTTACCGCCGCTACCCGAACAAGCCGGCACTGGTGCTGGCGGCATGCACATCAGTGGCCGCCCGGCACGTGCCGTCTCCGAACACAGGCTCGTTGGGCGGCGACGTCGAGGTGCTTCTGGCCGATCTGACCAGGGTGTTCACCCGAACGCGCGCCGCCCAGATCGTCCCGGCGCTGCTGTCCGCCCGCGACGAGCACCCAGAGCTCGGAGCGGCGGCTGAGGCGGTCTGGGACGAGCGTCGGCGAGCGATGCGTGAAGTGCTCGAGCACGCACGGACGCGCGGCGAAGTCGACTCCAACCTCGACATCGAGATCGCCATCGACCTCCTCTACGGACCGCTGTACCTGCGACTACTGGTCACCCAGGCGCCGATTACCGGACAACTCGCTTCGGGCCTGGCAGACATGGCGCTGGCAGGACTGACAGTTCGCCGAGCAGAGAACGGACTGGAAGCGAAGGAACGGTAGTCACCGACTAGTGACATAGACGTATACCTCAGATTGAGGTATACAGGTAACCATGATCCTCCTTCACGCCAACGGCTCATTCGAGCTTCCAGACTCCTTCACACCCACTTCGACGCCTCTTCCACCCGGTTCGTCCCGACCGCTTTGGGTGGAGGCAGGAACCCTCGAGGACGGCCTTGGATGGGTGCTCAAGCCCCAAGGGGTGTGCATCGACGACGCGTGCGTGCCCCTCATTCCTCGCGACGAGTTCGTAGACGTAGATGGCCGTGTCAACGTGACGGCTCTCGCGGAACGCACCGGTCGCCCCCTGGTCGTCGACCAATCGACCGGCATCGCTTCCCTCGGGGAGCCCGCCGGCGAGGAGTCGACAGTCACGAGTGTTGCTCCGGGACAGGTCGTCCTGGACTTGGTCGGCGGCGGTCAGCTCGACCTTTCGCATCTCAGAGGGAGAAAGGTTCTCCTCGCGGCGTGGGCGTCGTGGTGCCTGTGCCGTCACGACCTTGCAGGGTGGGAGGAGGAGTACCGCGCGCTGCGACCGCACGGCCTCGAGGTGGTGTCAGTCGCGCTCGACGAGCGGGCCGCGGACACCCTGCCGTGGCTGGAGGAGGCGGAGGCCAGTCACCACGCCTGCGTGGATCCCCGGCACCGGGTGGCCGAGGTGTTCGGCATGGTCAACGTTCCGATGGTGGTGTGGATCGACGAGGCGGGCGATGTGGTGCGGCCCGCCGATACGCAGTTCGCCACCGAGCACGGCGCGGCGGTGAGTGGTCTGGACTGGCGCGGCGCACGCGCGGCCTTGCGGCGGTGGGTGCTGGACGGAGACTCAGGAGTCACCGAGGACACCCACGCACCGGAGGCGTCCTACGAGGAGCAGCTTGCGCGGGCCCACTGGCGAATCGCCGGCGTGTTGCTCGAGCGTGACGACCGAGAGGGAGCTGCTCGCCATCTCGAAGCAGCGGGGGAAGCGGCGCCACACGATTTCACGATCAGGCGCGCCGGCCTCAAGCTTCGCGGCGAGGACCCCTTCGGGGAACTGTACTGGGACATGCGTGAGTCGTTGCTCGCCAGCGGCGGTGCTGTGTACCGGCCGCTCCCAGACTGGCAGGGCCGGCGATGATCAAGTTAAACCTCGCCACCCCGGTCGTCCTCGGGATGATCGAAGCCGGTCACCGCACCGGGTATGCCATCGCCCAGGCAGTCGCCCGTTCCACGGCCCACTTCTGGCCAGCCGGCCAGAACGCGATATACCCCGAGCTGAAGCGACTGCTGGATGACGGCCTTCTCACCGCCACTCCGGACGCCACCGGCGGACGCCGACGAGACCATCACGCGCTGACCGGGACCGGCCTCGCCGTCCTGGAGAAGTGGCGAAGCGACACGCAAGACCTCCGCATCGAGCAGCGCGACGAAGCCCTGCTGAAGCTTCACTTCGGCGACGCCATGACAGTGGGACAGGCGAGGGCACTCCTGGAGGCCGCCATGCAGCACCGGCTCAATCGCCTCGCGCAGCTCCGCGAGATCCGGCCCGATCCCGAGGGCGACCGCCCGGCCGCCTTCGTCACCTGGCGCACCGGGGAGGCGAGCCTGCTGCACGCCGCGAACTGGTACCAGCGTCTCCTTGAGCACCTCGCCGACCAACCACCGCACGCCCTGGCGATGCCGGTCCTGTCAGCCGCCCTGCAGGAGGTCTCGTGAGGCCGCGTATCGCTCCACTCGACCTCTCCTCCGACCTTGACCGGCTCGCCCGTCTCTACTCAGCGGTCTTCGCGGAACCGCCCTGGAATGCGGGACCAGATGAGATGGCCGACTTCATGCGTCGACTGCCTACCGAAGCTCGCGCGGGCGCAGGCGGATTCGGGGCTTGGAGCACGGATGAGTTGATTGGATTCGCCTACGCAGTACCAACACCAACACCCTTCCCTGCCGGGCGGGCCTACGACCGGGTCGCGCAGGTCACTGACGTCGACAGACTCGTCGGTTGCTGGGAAGTCATGGAGCTAGCCGTAGACCCGGCGCAACGAGGCCGCGGCGTAGCGTCAGCCCTGTTGGACGCACTACTGGACGAGTACTCCCCGGCCTGGCTGCTAACCGCCACCGATGCCCCCGCAGTCCAGTTCTACGACCGACGCTCCGATTTCCGGCGCACAGGTCAGGGCGAAGGCCTGGTGGTCTATGCAAGCACTTATCCAGCCGCGTCAGGAGTTTGAGCCTCCGCTGCGGTTTCGCGAGGCCGTCCTCCCCTCTTTCCAGCCGTAGCGAGACGGGGCGCTTGTCGGGGATCGACTCAGACCAGCGGCGTTCTTCGACCCCACCGGGCTTCACAACGGCGACAATCGACGTTAATGTGGCGACAATCACCATTATTCCATGCCGGAGGTCGCGCGATGCGAAGCACACAGACGGACACTGCTGATTGCGTCGAGCTCTCTGACGCAGACGAGAGTCGGGACGCTGTCCCGCTCGCAACGGACGACCTCATCGACGAGATCTCGATCGACGGAATGTGCGGCGTGTACTGATGTCCTCGCCGCTAGACCGGGCGTGGACACTTACACCCTCCGTCGCGATCAGGCCCGAAACCTTCGGGGGACTGGCGTACAACTTCAGCAACCGGAAGATGGTCTTCCTCAAGCGGCCGAAGCTTGTCGAGGTAGTGCGTCTCCTCGATCGCCACCCTGACGCCCGTTCGGCGCTGCGCGCCGCCGGCGTCCCGACTTGCGATCATGTCGCCTACGGGCGCGCCGTCGAGCAGCTCGCAAGCTCTGACATGATCCGGCTGCGACGGCAGGTATGAGCGTCGACCACACAGCCGCCCCGGCACTGCCTGCGGCTCCACTCAGCCTCGTCGAACACTTCGAGCGCGGACTCGGCGCACCCGTCTGTTTGACGTGGGAGCTCACCTACGCGTGCAACCTCAGCTGCGCCCACTGTCTTTCGAGCAGCGGCCGACGCGATCCACGAGAGCTGTCGACCCGACAGTGCGAGGACCTCATCGACGAGTTCCAGAGGATGCAGGTGTTCTACGTGAACATCGGTGGCGGGGAGCCGACTGTTCGCCGGGACTTTTGGCACCTGCTCCGCTACGCCGTCTCGCACCAGGTTGGCGTCAAGTTCTCGACCAACGGGGTGCGTCTCACCCCAGAGCGAGCGCGCGAGCTCGCCGGCGACTCCTACGACGGCTACGTCGACGTCCAGGTCTCGCTCGATGGAGCGACCGAGGAGGTCAACGACTACGTGCGCGGCCCGGGCTCGTACCGGACAGCAACCACCGCCTTGGCCAATCTGCGCGACGCCGGCTTCTCCGACGCGAAGCTCTCGGTGGTCTGCACCCGGCACAACATCGAGCAGCTCGATGAGCTCAAGGCGCTCGCTGACAGGTTCAATGCGACGTTACGACTGACGAGACTGCGGCCGTCGGGTCGGGGCGCCGACGTCTGGGATGACCTGCATCCGCTGCCCGACCAACAGCGCGGGCTCTACGACTGGTTGATGCGTCACGGCGACGAGGTCCTCACAGGCGACTCCTTCTTCCACCTGAGCGCGTACGGTGAGTCCCTGCCCGGGCTCAACCTGTGCGGCGCTGGGCGCGTGGTGTGTCTCATCGACCCGGTCGGCGACGTTTACGCGTGCCCGTTCGCGATTCACGATGAGTTCCTGGCCGGCAACGTCGTCGAGCGCGGGTTCGAGGCCGTGTGGCGCCGCTCGCCCCTGTTCGAACGGTTGCGTGCACCCCAGAGCGCTGGCGCCTGTGCGACCTGCTCGTTCTTCGACAGCTGCCGCGGCGGCTGCATGGCAGCCAAGTTCTTCACCGGACTTCCGCTCGACGGCCCCGACCCGGAGTGCGTACAAGGACACGGTCGTCAATCCCTCATCGAAGGCGGCCGAGACCGACCGGCTCCCTCGCAAGACCACTCGAGGCCAGCCAAGCGTGCCGAGCCCATCTTGCTAACGCTCTCGCGCCGGTCGTCTCCGCGCTCGACGCCGGCCGCCGGCCCCCAGCAGGAACTGCCGACCCAGCCCAGCGCCCCGCCTGTCTCCGCGTGCAACCAGAACCCCCTCGCCGACCACCACCCGGCGTACGTCGACCGTCTCGACTCTGCGTGGTCAACCAGCGAACGAAAGAAGGCAGCCGAAAATGGACATCCGTAACCCTTGGCGCCGCAATCCGTGGTTCGAGTCGGTCGCCGTCGCGCAGCAACGGGCCAAGCATCGGCTGCCCGCGCCCGTCTACGCGGCGCTGGTCGCGGGCAGCGAGCGCGGGCAGAGCCGCGAGGACAACGAAGCGGCCTTCGCCGAGATCGGCGTCGTACCAGTTGTCGCCGGACAGCCCGCCGAGCGCTCGTTAAGTACCACCGTCATGGGACAGCGAATCGCGGCACCAATACTCATCAGTCCCACAGGTGTCCAGGCCGTGCATCCCGACGGCGAAGTGGCCGTTGCGCGAGCGGCGTTCGCGCGGGACACCCTCATGGGTCTCTCGAACTTCGCAAGCCGGTCCGTCGAGGAGGTCACGAGTACCGGCGCGCTGACGCTTTTCCAGATGTACTGGACCGGAGATCGCGACGTGATGGTGAGCCGCATGCAACGGGCTGCCGACGCGGGAGCGGTCGGCCTCATCATCACTTCAGACTGGTCGTTCGCCGTCGGCCGCGACTGGGGCAGCCCCGAGATCCCTGAACGCGTCGACGCTCGGGCTGCGGCGCGGCTGGCCCCGTCGGTCCTTCGCCGCCCGGTGTGGCTGTGGCAGTTCGCTCGGTCCGGAGGCTTCCCCGACCTGACCGCGCCCAATCTGGCACCGCGAAGCGGCCCTGCCCCCACCTTCTTTCAGGCCTACTACGAGTGGATGACCACCGCTCCCCCGTCCTGGGCCGATATCGCGTGGGCTCGAGAGCAATGGCGCCAGATCAGCGGACGCCCGTTCATGCTCAAGGGCGTCGGGCGCGTGGACGACGCCCTCCGCGCGGTCGACACGGGAGCAGACGCCATCTCGGTGTCCAACCACGGCGGCAACAACCTGGACGGCACACCGGCCGCGATCAGGATGCTGCGGCCCATCGCCGAGTCCGTCGGCGACCAGGTCGAGGTCATAATGGACGGTGGGGTACGCCGCGGTTCGGACGTGGCCAAAGCGCTGGCGCTCGGAGCCAGAGCGGTCATGATCGGCCGCGCCTATCTGTGGGGCCTTGCGGCAAACGGTCAGGCCGGCGTGGAAAACGTGTTGGACGTAATCCGAGGAGGCCTCGACTCCACCCTGATGGGCCTGGGGGTTCGCGATGTCCACGACCTGCGACCCCATCACTTCGTGGTTCCTCCTGACTTTGATCGGCCCCTCGGCGCTACCGGCCACACCGCGCCGAGCGACACCAGGGGTTCGGTCCGAACACCGGCACGTGAGGGCGCCGGCGTGTGAGCGTGCGAGCCGATCCCGCCTTGGTACGGACAGGGACCGAGCCGCGGTGGCTGGCGAACGCGACGTGGCCGTCGGTCGACCGTTCGGCGACCGTGCTGGTGCCCGTGGGTTCGACCGAGCAGCACGGACCGCACCTTCCCTTGGACACGGACACCACCATCGCGACCGCTGTCGCTTCGGCTGCGCAACGGTGGCTGCAGCACGAGCGGGGCGCGAGGGCGTTCGTGGCTCCGCCCGTGAGCTACGGGTCTAGTGGTGAGCACCAGGCCTTCGCCGGGACGTGTTCGATCGGCACGGAGGCGCTGGTGGTGGTGCTGGTCGAGCTCGTGCGTTCACTGCGGACCTGGGCTGGCCCCGTCGTCCTCGTCAACGGACACGGCGGGAACCTCGAAGCGTTGCGGAGAGCATCGACGACGCTGCGTTCGCAGGGACAGGCAGTCGCCGTCTACTGCTGCTCGACCACTGACGGAGACCTGCATGCTGGCCACACCGAGACGTCGCTGATGTTGTACCTGGCCCCGGAAGCGGTCCGCGTCGGTTCGGTCGAACCCGGCAACACTGAGGACCTGGAGGAGCTCATGCCTCGCCTGCGCAAGGACGGGGTGGCCTCTGTCTCGCCGAACGGCGTCCTGGGCGACCCGCGTGACGCCTCGGCTGCGCACGGCCGCCGGGTCATGCGGCACATGACCTCGCGGATGGCGGCTGTCCTCGACAGGGAGCTGGCACGACCGTGAACGCGACTGAGCGCGATCCTCGCGTCGTCCTCGTCACGGGCGCCGGCCGGGGCATCGGTGCCGCCACGACACGCAGGCTCGCCGGCCGCGGTGAGCGAGTGATCGCGGTCGACTGGTGCGTCGGGACCGACACGGCAGTCCCCTATCCGATGCCTCGGCGAGAGGAGCTCGAGTCGCTGGCGCGGCCCAATCAGGTACTGACTCTGGTGGCGGACGTACGGGACCGCGAGGCACTGGCGCGCGGGGTCGAGCTGGCGCTCTCGACATGGGGCCGACTCGACGCCGCCGTCGCCGCGGCCGCAGTCATCGCCGGCGGGTCGCCGCTGTGGCTCACCGCGACCGCCGACCTCGAGATGCTGTGGCAAGTAGACGTCCTGGGGGTGTGGAACACCGCCGCCGTGAGCGTTCCGGCCATGCTCTCGGGCCCCGACCCGGCCGGCTGCAGGTTCGTCGCCCTCACCTCGGCGGCAGCGTCACACGGGTTGTACGGCCTGTCGGCTTACAACGTGGTCAAGCACGCCGTCGCCGGACTGGTGCGCGGGTTGTCGGCCGACCTCGCCGACTCCGGCCCTACCGCCGTGGCGGTGTCGCCCGGCTCGACTCGCACGGCGATGCTCGACGCGACGGCTCGCCTCTACGACATGCCTGACCTCGACGGCTTCGCCGGTCGGCAGCGATTGGGCCGCTTGTTGAGTGCGGACGAGATCGCCGCCGTGGTCGACTTCTGCACCACCCGGGAGGCGGCCTCACTGAACGGGTCGGAGGTTCACGCGGAGGGCGGCTTCCTGCCGTGAGCACTCCGTCACCGCCGGGGACGCATTCCTCGCCGGCCTCTCGATTCCGCGCCGGTCACACCGCGGTGCTCTTCGACGACGTCCTCGTATTCGATAGCGGGAGGCTTCTCGTCGGGGGGTCACCCCTTCGCGCGGTGAGGTTGTCCGCGCGAGCCGCTGAGCTCCTCGCCGGAGGAACGGTCGTCGCGGACGGTGGCGACGCTTCGGTCCTTGCTGCGCGGCTGCTCGACGGGAACCTCGCTTTTCCGGTGCTGCCTGAACGGCTCTTGCGTCCCGAGCAAGTTACCGTCGTGGTGCCGGTGCGTGACCGCCCTGCTCAACTTGACCGTTGCCTGGAGGCGCTCGCTCCCCTGCAGACGATCGTGGTCGACGACGCCTCCGAGCGACCCGACGCGGTGGCCCGGGTGGTCGCCCGACATGGCGCTCGTCATGTGGTCCTTACGGACAACCTCGGGCCGGCCGGCGCCCGCAACGCCGGGTTGGAGCAGGTGACGACACCGTTCGTCGCGTTCGTCGACTCCGATGTCACGGCCACTCCGGAGACTCTGCTCCACCTCGGCGGCCACTTCGGCGACGAGCTGGTGTGCCTGGTCGGACCGCTGGTGGACGGCACGGCTCGCTCGGCGAGACCGCGCTGGTTCGAGCGGTACGACGCCGCAGCCTCCTCGCTCGACCTCGGGACACGGCCGGCGAGCGTGTCACCAGGGGCGTCCGTCGGGTGGCTTCCCGGCGCCTGCCTCGTCGTCCGGGCGGAGGTCCTGCGCTCGGTGGGTGGGTTCAACCCCTCCATGCGGGTCGGGGAGGACGTCGACTTGGTGTGGCGCCTGGTGGACCACGGTCATCGAGTGCGGTACGAACCGTCATGTCGCGTCGGGCACGACACACGCTCATCCATGCAGGCATGGCTGGCTCGAAAGTTCATCTACGGCACCGGCGGCGGCGCGCTCGGGCTCAAGCACGGCGACGCCGTCGCGCCCGCACGCATGTCGGTCGCGTCGGCTGTCGTCGGGGCGGCCCTGCTGCTTCGCCGGCGACGGGCCGTCCCGGCCGCCGTCGGCTCGGCGGTGTGGGCGACACTGCGCGTCGCCCGCACGCTGCCGCCGGGCGCGCCCCGGAGTCTGGCTGTCCGCCTCGTGCTTGAAGGCACGATGTGGGCGGCGCGTCAGGAGAGCTCGCTCCTGTTGCGCCACTGGTGGCCGCTCACGGCCATCGCGTGCGCGCGGAGCACCGCAGTGCGCCGAGCCGTCCTGAGTGCCGCAGTCCTCGACTTGGCGGTGTTCGTGCACGAGCGCCCGCAGCTCGATCTCCCTTCAGCCGCGGCCGGTAGGCGTCTCGATGACCTCGCCTACGGTCTCGGCCTCTGGGTGGGCGCCGTGCGCCACCGGTCCGTCCGGTGCCTGTTACCCCGGCTTCGTTCGACACCTCGACGCTGAGGGACCGTCGGCGCTCCGGCCGCCTCTCGACCGTCGGCCTCTGTCTTGGTGGCCGGGGCCCAGTCCGGCGGAGGGGGCCGCGGGTTTTTTCGCGGGCAGCAGCGGCCCTCTTCCACGCCGCGTCGCGGAGCTGGACGCGGAAGGGGGCCGGGCTGACCGGGTGCGCGGTACCGGGGTGTGCTCACACTTCGGCGAGATCCCGTCCGTTGGTCTCGCGGCTGAGCGCGACGCCGACGAGGGTCACCGTGGCGACGCAGACGACGTAGATCCCGACCGGGACCCAGGAATCGAACTTTGCCAGGAGTGCGGTTGCGATCAGAGGCGCGACCGCACCACCGACCACCGTGGTGACCTGAGCGGCCAGGGACATACCCGTGTACCGCACGGCTGTGGGGAACTGCTCTGAGAAGAAGGCGGCCTGCGGGCCGTACAGCGCGGAGTGGAACAGGAGTCCGCCGAGGATGGCGATGGCGATGCGCGCCCCGCCACCAGCGTCCACGAGCGCGAAGAAGATCCAAATCCAGCACGCGGTTCCGGCGGCGCCTGCGAGCAGTACTGGTCGGCGCCCGACCTTGTCCGACAACAGTCCAAAGCCGGGGGTTGCGAGGAGCTGCAGGATGTTCCCGATCACGAGCGCGTTGAGCACGACGCCCTTGTCCACGCCGTTCTGCTCGGTGGCGTAGACGAGCACGAAGGCGGTGACGACGTAGTAGCTGACGTTCTCGCTCAACCGGGCCGCGGCGCAGATCAGGAGTTGCGGCTTGTGATGCTTCACCACGGTACGCAACGGGCTGTCCACGAGCCCGTCGTCCGTCGCGGGGCTTTTCTGATCGCCCGAGACTGCCCGACGTGCGGGGGAGGTGGCGGCTTCGCGGTGTGCCGCCGCAGCCGGCTGCTCGTGCGTTCGCGAGTCCTGAGCGAGGTCCTGGAACAGGGGGGTGTCCTCGACGCGAGAGCGGATCCAGTACCCGGCGACGAGCAGGACGGCCGACAGAAGGAACGGGATACGCCAACCCCAGGAAGTGAAGGCGTCATCCGTGAGGGTCGCGGCGAGTACCGCGAGCACGCCGGTGGCCATGAGGTTGCCGAGGGGGATTCCTGCTTCGGGCAGGCTGGTCCACCGTCCCCGGGTGTGGGCGGGCACTCGTTCGGCGACGAGGAGCATGGCCCCGCCCCACTCGCCGCCGAGCGCGACGCCCTGCACGATCCTCAGCAGGGCCAGGAGCACTGCCGCCCAGATGCCGATCATGGAGTAGGTCGGGAGGAGCCCGATTGCGAATGTTGCGCCGCCCATCATCACCAGGCTGATGATGAGCAACGGCTTGCGCCCGACGCGGTCGCCGAAGTGTCCGAAGATGACTCCGCCGAGCGGTCGGGCGAAGAACCCGAGGGCGTAGCTGAGGAAGGCGAGCATAGTGCCGACGAGCGGGTCCTGGTCGGGGAAGAACACCTCGTTAAAGACGAGCGCGGCCGCCGAGCCGTAGAGGAGGAAGTCGTAGGCCTCGAGTGCCATGCCGGTGGAGCTGGCGGCGACTACGCGCGCCATGCCCGTGGTGGGGGTGCGGGGGGTGCTCAGGGATTGTGTGGTCATGGTGGGCCTTACTGAGTTGCGGCTTCGCGTCGGCTGTAGCGCCTTTTGCACTATGCGGACGGGAGGCCAGAGAGAGGTTGGGGTTAGCGTGCGAGCGGAAGCGGATCGGGCGTGTCTGTCGACGACGACGCCTTGATGTCGACCTGTGCGAGCGCCCGGGACGCGCGCGCGAGGCTGAGACACGCGCGGCAGGTCTGGAGCCCGGGTCTCGTGGGGAGCAGGTGCCAGAACACCCGCCAGCCGGCGACGCGAACGCCGCAAGCGGCCGTGCTGGTGCCGGGTCTCTTGAGGTGGACGGCCGTGGCGGGCACGAACTCGCGTCCGTGTACTTCGTCCGATACCCAGCCGCCGAACTTGGCTGTCACGAACCAGTGGCGTGCCTGGGGGCTCTCCGCGTTCACGACATCACCGAATGGCAAAGCCGGCATCGACCGCGAACGGAACGCCCGTCACGTAGCGACCCTCGTCCGAGGCCAGGAACAGAATGGCGTTGGAGATGTCGACCGGTTCGAGTAGCTCGACGGGCAGTGCGTTCTGCATGTTGTCGCCCCATGACGGGTTCGCGGCGAGGAACGACTTGATGTGGTCGTTGTCGAGCAGCTTGGTGTCTACGCCGGTGGGGTGGATGGTGTTGACGCGGATGCGGTGCTCGGCCAGCTCGTTGGCGAGGGTCCGCATGAGCCCGACCAGGCCGTGCTTGGCGGTCGAGTAGTGGCCGAGGTTGATCATGCCCTTGGTGCCTGCCGAGGAGCTGGTGATCGCGATGCTCCCACCGTTGCCGGCGGCAATCATCGCCGGAACGGCGGCCTTGACGGTCTTCCAGACGCCGCTGAGGTTCACGTCGATCAGCTCGTCCCACTGATCCTCGGTGATCGACCATGTGTTCTCGACGAAGCAGGTGTAGGCCGCGTTTGCGCACACCACATCGAGCCGGCCGAACTCCGAGACGCCTCGCTCGACGAGGTCTGTCACCTGTCGCAGGTCACGGACGTCAGCCTCGGACCAGACGACGCGACCGCCCGCCGCCTCGACCAGCCGGGCTGTTTCCTTGAGGTCGCTTGAGGTGGCCATGTCATACGGCGCGGTCGTGATGGGCGCGCAGATGTCGAAGGCGATGATGTCGGCGCCCTCTTGGGCGAACCTCACCGCGTGCGACCGGCCTTGCCCGCGTCCGGCGCCCGAGATGAGGGCGACTTTTCCTTGCAATCTTCCAGTCATGAGAATCACTTCCAGTTATTGAAATGGTCAGACGTCAAGTTCGGTTGCTGTGTCCGTTCCGGTCGCTGCCTGGTGCGTGGAGTGGCTGCCAGAGACCGGCGCGTCCGGGGCGGGGGCCGGCGTCTCGGAGCACGGCTCGTGGCCGCCTCAGAGCGTGATGGGCTGCCCCTTCTCCTGGGACGCCTGGATGGCTTCCATGATCGCGACGACTCGACGCCCGTCCTCGGCGGACGGACGCGCCGGGCGTCCCTCTCGCACCGCGTTCACGAACTCCGCGAACTGGGCGCGGAATGAGGCGTCGCCTTCGATATAGGGGGTGATCTCCTCACCGACCACCGGGACCCCGTCACGCCACAGGTTGCGGTCGTCCGAGAGGTGCAGGGAGCCGTTGGGCCCGTTGACCCAGCGGAGGTTTACGGGTTCCTTGGCGTTCAGCGTGATGTGCCCGGTCGCGAGACTGCCGTCGTCGAACTCCAGGACGAAGATGGCTTCGTCCTCTCCCTCCCACTTGTCGCGCAGGCGGCGGGTCTGGGCGTAGACCCGTGTCGGCTTCGCGTCGACGAGCCACAGCATCGTGTCGATGACGTGCGGCCCGTTGAGCCCGACGGCGAGGCCGCCGGCCTCGCGGGCGGACCGCCACCAGTCCGTCGCAGCGTCCTCGACGTACACGCCGAGGTGGTGGTTGACGGTCAGTGGCCGGCCGAGCGACTCCACGAGATCGCGGGCCTGCTGGGCCCCGCGGAAAAAACGCCGGCACTGCCCGACCATGACCACGAGACCAGACTCCTCGGCCGCTCGGACGATGGTGTCGCTCTCGGTGACGGAGTTCGCCAGCGGCTTCTCCATCAGCACGTGCTTCCCGCTCTGAAGGATGCGGACGGCCAAAGGGGCGTGGACGTGATTCGGGACGGTCACCACGACGGCGTCGACGTCGTCGGAGGCCAGCAGCTCCTCGGTGTCGTGGACCGCCCGCTCGGCGGAGAACCGCGTTGCCAGTTCCTCGGTGCGTTCTTTCTCCTCGGGGAGGCCGCACACCGCGACCAGAGTGGCGAGCGAGGAGTCGTGAGTGATCGCGTCGAGGTGCGCGACGGAGATCCGTCCCGGTCCGATGAGCGCCACGCGGAGGGGTTGGTGGTTCATTCTTTGCCTCTTGTCGGTGTAGGTGATTCGGCGTGAGGGGCGGCCGCGACGCGACCAGATTGGTTGGTCTCGTTGGACTGGCTGGACTGACCGCCCCCGCCGACCCCGCCGACCCCGCCGCCGTCGTCCGCGTCACCCCTGTCGCCCTGATCGGAGCGCCGCATGAGCGCGAGCAGCTCGCGCACAGCGAGCTCGGCGAAGGCGCCGTCGTTGATGTGCAGGGGCGTTCTGATCACTCGTGTGTCGGAGCCGCTGAGCGCCTTGACCAAGTCGTCGGCAAGTGCGGCGCGGGCTGCGCTGTCCTCGAAGGGCTGCCCCGGGGCGTCGAGCGCAGATACGCCGCCATCAGGGACGATCACGACCGAAGGGCCGGTCGATGCCGCGACGCGCGACCCGATACTGAGACCGATCTGACGCGACTCCTCGACGGTGGTGCGCATCAGGGTGTTCTCGGCGTTGTGGTGGTAGAACGTCCGCCCCGTGAAGCGGGCAGGCACTGTGTCGGGGCGGCCGAAGTTCACCATGTCGGTGGCGCCGACCGAGACGACCTGCGGGATGCCGGCGCGCGCCGCCGCGTTGAGTCTGTCAGCGCCGGCGCTGAGGATCCCCCCGACAACTTCGTCCGCCCACTCGGTGGTGGTCAGGTCCAGGACTGCGGCGAAGTGGCCTTCGGCGCACAGTCGCTCCAATGTCCGGCCCCCGGCTCCCGTGGCGTGGAACACGACAACCTCGCACCCGGCCTCCTCGAGCAGCTCACGGCTGCGAAGCACCGCCGGGGTGGTGACCCCGAACATCGAGGCAGCCACGACCGGGCGTTGTTCGACGGCGGACGGGCGGCGGTCACCCTCTCGGATCGACAGGCCCTGCACCATTCCTGCCATCGCGTCGGCGGCGGCGGTGTAGGTCAGCCTCGAGACGGAGTTGACGCCGGCGACGTCCACCACGCTGGGGAACAGCACGATGTCGCTGGTGCCGAGGTAGTTGCTCGTGTCGCCGGCCGCGATCGTGGACAGGATCACCTTGGGCATGCCCAGCGGCAGCTCGCGCATGACGGCCGAACCGATGGTGGTGCCTGCGCCGCCCCCGAGTGCGAAGACCCCGTCGACCTCGCCGTCCGCGTGCAGTTGTGCGACGAGGAGTCGTGCGCCGCTGCCCATCGCTGCCACAGCGCGCGAGCGGTCCCGAGCTTCGCGGAGTTCCTGGAGGCTGGTGCCGGCGAGTTCGGCGACTTGGGCGGCGCTGTGGTCGGGGACGACGGGCGGGTCCCCGACCACGCTGTAGTCGACCAGAGTGACAGCGATGCCCCAACTCTGCAGGCGCGCGCGCACGAAGGCGGCGTCGTCGGCTTTCGTGTCCAAAGCAGCCAGGAGGACGACGCGTGGACGGGCGGTGTGCTCGGGCATCAGATCGTCAGGATCCCGCCGTTGACGTCGATGGTGGCGCCGTTGACGAAGCGGGAGAGGTCGGAGAGGAGGAACAGGATGACGGCCACGACGTCCTGCTCGTACACGTTGCGGCCGAGCGGGGTCTGGTTCGCCAGGACGACGAGGTCTTCCTGCCGGTCAAGGTCGGTGAGCAGGTCGTTCATCCGGGCTCCGACGATGCCGCCCGGACAGATGGAGTTGGCGCGGATGTTCTGGGGGCCGAACTCCTTGGCGAGGTGCCGCGTCAATCCGAGGACCCCCGCCTTAGCGGCCGAGTAGTGGCACCCGAGGAAGGGGCTGCTCGTTCGCCCGGCCAGGGAGGAGATGCTGACGAGCGCACCACCTCCGGCTGTTGCAATATGGGGGAGGAATGCCTGGTAGGTGACGAAGGCGCCCTTGAGGTTCGAGTCGAGGATGAGGTCCCACTCGTCACTGTCGACGTCAAGGGTCGGGCGCTGCGCTCGGTACGCGCCGGCGCTGTAGACGACGTTGTGGACGGCACCGAATGTGTCGACGGTGGCCTCGGCCACCTTCGCCATCTCGGCCGGGACGGTGCAGTCACCGACCAGAGTGACAACGCGGTCGGAGTGCTGGGACAGTTCTCTCGCGGCGGTCTCGACTCTCGTCGGGTCGATGTCAGTGACGGCGACCCGAGCGCCCATCTCGAGTAGCTGCTCCGCTGCGGCTCGTCCGGTGCCTCGCGCCCCGCCGGCGATGACGGTTACCGTCGACGCGAGGCTCTTCTCGATGCCCTCCCAGTTGAACTTGTCGTTGAGAGTCGCGTCCATGTCGGTCGCCGCCCTTTCTGCTCCGGTGGTTTGGGCGCCTCCGCCGTCACGAGCGGCGGTGGCGTGGTTGGGTTGAGTGGTCATGCGGTGCGAGCCGACTTGAACGCCTCGGTAGTGCTCACGAGTGCTTCCTCGACGGGGAGCCGTTCCATGCTGGAGGCGCCGACGAAGCCCACGGCATTCGTGCGGGTCATGACGTACTCGGCATCCTCGGGGGTGGCGATGGGTCCGCCGTGACACAGAACGATGACGTCCGGGTTCTCCTGCTTGGCCGCGTCCCCGATGGCCTGCGTGCGCTCGCAGGCGTCGTCAAGGGAGAAGGCGCCGTCGGCGGCCATGCCGATGCTGCCGCCGACGGTGAGGCCCATGTGTGCGATGACTGCGTCTGCCCCGGCGCTGACCATCGCCTTCGCCTCGTCTGGGGTGAAGACGTAGACGGCTGTGAACAGGCCCTTCTCGTGGGCTAGACGGATCATTTCCACCTCGCGTTCGAAGCCGAGGCCGGAGGCTTCGAGCTCGTGACGGATTCGACCGTCGAAGAGTCCGACGGTGGGGAAGTTGTTCACTCCTGAGAACCCCGCGGCGACGACCTGATCCAAGAAGACGCCGAGGTCGCGTGTGGGGTCGGTGCCGTTGACGCCCGCGAGGACGGGGACGTCGCGGACCACGGGGAGGACTTCGCGCTCCCCCATCTCCATCACGATGGCGTTGGCGTCCCCGAGCGGAAGGAGGCCGCACATGCTGCTGTGTCCGGCCATCCGGAACCGTCCGGAGTTGTAGATGATGACGAGGTCGGCGCCGCCGCGCTCGATGAACTTGGCTGAGATGCCTGTCCCGGCTCCGGCTCCGACGATCGCCTTCTTCTCCTGGACCTGCGCCTCGAGCCGGGCGATGACCTGCTGCCTGGTGTGTGTCATGAGTGTCAACCCTCGACGGCGTCCTGCCGTCGCCTTTCTGTTGTGGTTCTGCGGTGTCAGCACGACGCGAGGTCGCGGCTGGTCCGGGCGGACCGGCTACTTCTTCTTGGCCAGGGCGACGGCGATGATGATGATCACGCCCTGGATGATGATCTGTTGCGAGACGTCCGTCCCCGCGAGGATCAGGCCGTTGTTGATCAGCCCGATGAACACGGCTCCGACCGCGGAGCCGACGACTCGGCCGTTGCCGCCGAACAGGCTGGTTCCGCCGAGCACGACGGCCGCGATGACGGAGAGCTCGTCCCCGGTTCCCCACTGGTAACGCCCCGTCTGCAGCCGCCCCGCGTAGAGCATCCCGGCGATCGACGCCACCACCGCGGAGACCAGGAGCACGTAGAAGGTGATGCGCCGTGTGCGCACGCCGCTGAACTGGGCTGCGACGGCGTTGCCGCCCGTGGCGAGGACCTGGCGCCCGTAACGGGTCTTGTTCAGGACGACTACGCCGACGCCGACTGCGAGTGCGGCCCACACCAGGAGTGTTGGCGCCGGGCCGATCTCCCCGGACCCGAACGCGTTCGTGAACGTCGTGTCCAGGATGGGAACCGGTTGGAAGTTGGACATCCATTGAGCGATCCCGCCAGCGATGCCCAGCATTGCCAGGGTCACCAGGAACGAGGGGATCCTCAGCAGCGCGACGAGGGTGCCGTTCACGATTCCGACGGCGGCACCCACGCCGAGACCAGCAAGGATGCCGATTGCGGCGCTGCCCGTAGAGGCGATCGTCATGGCGACAACGACGCTGGACAGCCCGGCGACGGCTCCGATCGACAGGTCGATCTGCGCCGACGCGATGACGAAGGTGCCGGCGACCGCCATCACCACGATGATCGCGGTCTGGCGGGCGATGTTGAGCAGGTTGTTGGTGTTGAGAAAGCCGTCGTCCCTCAAGAAGATGGCGAAGAGGCAGAAGACGACTGCGAAGCCGATGTAGATGGCGTAGTCGCGCCAGTCCAGGCGGGCCCGCAGCGCGGGCCTTTCCGGCGGTCGACTGCGGTCGTCGGCGAGCGACTCCGCATTCGCGCCGGGGGTGGACTCTTGGTGCGCCGACTGGGCGTCGCGTGATTGCGTGGTCACGTCAGTTGACTCCTTGGACTGCGAGCTGGAGGGCTTCTTCGTCCGCAATGTCGGAGCGGTCAAGCTCTTCGTGGATGCGTCCGGCCCGAAGGACGAGGACCCGGTCAGCGACCGACAGCAGCTCCTCGAGCTCAGACGAGATGACGATGATCGCTGCGCCCGTGTCGGCGATGTCGAGCACGAGCTGCATGATTTCGGTCTTGGTGGCGATGTCGACGCCCTTGGTTGGTTCGTCGAGGATCAACACCCGCGGCGCTTGGCCGACGTGCTGCAGGCCGAGCCACTTGGAGATGACGACCTTCTGCTGGTTGCCCCCGGAGAGCCGCCCCACGGTCTCGTTGAGGGCCGAGGCCCTGATGTCGAGGCGGCTCATCAAGCCGGCGCACAGTTTGCTCCCGCGTCCGTCGTCGATGAGCGGCCCGCGCCCGAGCTTGCCGAGGCTGGGGAGAAGCAGGTTGGTTCGCACGGTGTGCCCTAGGACCAGCCCCTGCTGGGCGCGATCCTCGGGTACCAGCACGATGCCGGCGTCGATGGCGTCCTGAGGTCCTCTGATGCGCAGCGACCGGCCGTCGAGGAAGACTTGGCCAGCGTCCATCCGCTCGATGCCGAACAGACAGTTGGCGATCTCGGTCCGGCCGCTGCCAATGAGCCCCGCGAGCCCCAGTACCTCGCCCGCTGCCACGTCGAATGAGACTTCCTGAACGCGGTGACCGGAGGTCAGGCCGCGAATAGAAAGGACCGGCGCGCTCGAGCGTGTGCTCGCGAACTTGGGCTCGCCGCGTTTCAGGCCATGGAGGATCTCGCTCCCAACGATGGACTCCACCACCTTCGCCGAGGGCACTTCGGCGACGGGGCCCGTGAGCACGGTGCGACCGTCCCGTATCACCGTCAGACTGTCAGCGACGCGCTCGATCTCGGCCATCCGGTGTGAGATGTAAATGACGGAGATGTCTTGGTCTCGCAGCCGGTCGATCAGGCTGAACAGTTGTTCGACTTCGTGGTACGGCAGGCTGGCGGTGGGTTCGTCCATGATGAGGATTCGGGCGTCCAGGCTCAGCGCCTTGGCTATCTCGGTGAGCTGCCAGTAGCCCACGGGCAGGTCTGAGAGAACTGTTCGGGGCTCGATGTCGGCACCCATCCGGTCGAGGATCTCTGTTGACTTGCGGATCATCGTGGCGTCGTCGGTGAGACCGAATCGGCGCGGTTCCCGTCCCAGGAAGATGTTGCGGGCGACCGAGAGTGACGGGATGAGGCTGAACTCCTGGAACACCATGCCGATGCCGGCGGCTTTCGCGTCGTGCGGCGAGGTGAACTCGACGGCTTGACCGTCCACCTCGACCCGGCCGGCGTCGTGAGTGTGCACCCCTTGCAAGATCTTCATCAAGGTGGACTTGCCCGCGCCGTTGCCCCCCAACAGTGCGTGCACTTCGCCGCGCTTGACCTCCAAGTCGACGCCGCGAAGCACCTCGAACTTCCCGAAGGCCTTGCGGACTCCGGTCATCGACACGGCGGGCGGGCCTGCTGCGTGCGGGGCCGCTTGGAGGCCGGCACGCTCGTTCGGGTCCCCTCCTTGCGGCGGGGAGGCGTGGGCCCAGTGTGACTCGCGCGGGACGGACATCACTGGCCCAACGCGTCGGTGAGCTCGGAGGGCGGCTCGACGTCGTAGATCTTGGTCCACGACTCAGCTACGTCGTCGCGGGCTACGGGAACGGAGGGAAGCTCGACGAACGGCGGGGCCTCCTTGCCGAGCAGCGCGTAACCGGCCAGTGTCGCCTCGGTGAGGCCCTGCTGGTACGGCTGAGCTGCGGCGATGCCCTTGACGAACCCGTCCTGGGCCATGTCAAGTGCGACGTTGTTGCCTAGGTCGACGGTGGTCACTGCGAGGTCGTTGCGCCCGCTTGAGCGGGCTGCGTCGATGGCGCCTTCGCATGGCGCGTCGAAGAAGCACCACACGCCGCCCAGGTCGGGGTGCTTGGTCAGCCATGCGTTCACGGTCTGGCTTCCTTCGCCCTTCCAGTCCGGTCCGAGGAAGCCCTTGGACTCGACGACCTTCATGTCCGGGTAGTCGGAGGCGATCGTCTCCTCGAACCCCTTCTGGCGCAGCACGTTGGTGGGTGCCTCGGCGGCGTGGTAGACGACGCCGACTTCGCCTTCGCCGCACAAGGCTCGCGCCATCTGGTGTGCGCCGAGCACGCCGGCGCCGTAGTTGTCGGTCGCGACGACCGAGACGTAGTCGGAGCCCGCCTTGAAGTCCTTGGCCGGGTTTTCCATGAACACGAGCTTCACGCCCTGCTCGACGGCCTTGCGGTACGCGGGTGCCAGCGCCGTGGTGTCCAGGGAGGGGATCGACACCATGACGTCGGGCTTTGCGGCCAGAGCGGTCTCGATGTCCGAGAACTGCTTGGCCGGGTCCGCCTGTGCGTCGGTCTTGGCGACGATGCGCACGCCGAGCTTGTCGAACTCCTTGTTGATGGCGGCGACCTGCGCGTTGCTCCAACTGTCGCCCGAGAAGTGCATCACGACGGCAGCAGTGGCCTTCATCTGTCGGATCTGCTCGACCTCCTCAGCGGTGAGCTCGATCGTCCCGGCGTCGGCGGACGTCTCCCCGTAGGGGCCCTTTCCCAGCACGGCACCTGAGGAGTAGGCGGCGATGGCGTCGTCGTACGGCTTGGTGTCGCAGTTCTTGCTAGCACCGGTGCTGGAGTCGGCACTTGAACAGGCGACCAGCGCAGTGGCGCTGAGGGCGGTGGTGGCCAGCGCGGTGATCAGGCGGACGTGCCGGGTCGTACGCAGTGAGCGGGACATGGGTTCCTCGAATCTGGCGGGGCGGGCCGGCGGGCACGTTGTTCGCACCTTGCTCCCGAGCGTTCAGCCGGTGTTAATGTCGATCATCAACTTAAATGTGACGACCGTCGCCGTCAATAGTGTGAGGACCACCACTTTGAACGTCCCGGTCGGCCAGGCCCGTCGTGGCTAGAGATCCACGACTTAGGGGGTGAGCAAGCAGCCGTACTGACGCAGCACAGGTACCGGCGCTCGGCGTCCGCCCGTACTTGGCCCGCGTAAGAAGGTCGCTGGTTCTGAACGCGCGACGTCAGGCGCTCGAGCAATGACATCGCCACGCCTGCAAGAACCCAGCCGCGCTGGGAAGTGGCGGACCTCGCGACCGCCCAAGGCCCTGGCAACAGACGCCGCGTAGTGCGAACTCGTCCAAGCAGCCCTTGTAAGTCCGCGCCGGCATGGGTGCGGGGCGGCCGTCGGTTATCAAATGGGCCGAGATGTCATGGGCGGGAGGGGGCCCGCGACAGGCGCAAGAACTCATTCCAGTGCTTGCGGACGGACAGAAGCCGCAGACGCCGCTCGATAACCGCCGAGGTGGTGCGGCGTCGGGACGGGAGGTGGCCCTGCGTCGGCAAGACTCAGGCGTCGTCGGATTGTTGATCGCCGATGATGAGGTCGCTCAACAGTCGGATCGCGCCGACTGCGCGAGGGAGGCCGCAGTAGCCACCCACTTGAAACACTGCCTCACCGAGCTCAGCAGGCTTCAAGCCGGCCCGAAGAGCCGCGCGGGCATGAGCGAGGACGTACTCGTCCGAGGCGCCCGAAGCGAGCAGTGCGACCACGTTGACGAGCTGGCGGTCGCGCAACGACAGCGCCTGCCTCGGATACACGGTGCCGAACAGCGCCGTGATGACGTAGGTGCCAAACCCGGGAACCACGTCGTCGAGACGCTGCATGTCTTCTGCGGCGCCCGTGCCCTGCAAGAAGTCGAGTATCCGCTCCCCTCGCTGGAGGGCGGCCCCTTCCGAGTGTGCGCCAGCGTCGGCGGTGGCATGCCGTGGAGTAGCCGCAGCTAGGTCAGTGTCGCGGTCTTCAACGGGGTCGATGTCATAGACGCGGTGCCCGCCATGGTTGCTGCGCTCGATCATCGTGTGTCCGTTCGGTTTGAAGCATGTCCGGCAGAAGCTGAACCCGCAGGAGGACTGGTGATCTAGGTAGTCAGCGGCCGTGAAGCTCGTCCACCTTCGCCGCCCGCGGCGGCCGCTCCTGCCAGAGCACCGGTGACAATCGGCGCGATGACGCTGGCCGGCTGTCGGCTGGCCGGTCTCGCTTGGAAGTGCCCGGCTTACAAGCGTCTTGTGGAACCGCCCGCGCCCCCGACAGGGGCGCGGGGACGCGGGCGGCGCGAGGGGTCAGACGGCGGCTGGCTCGTCGGTCGACAGAGTGATGGCCTTCATCTGCGTGAGGGCGAAGAGGCCCTCAGGCCCGCCTTCCCGTCCGAAGCCAGACTGCTTCATGCCCCCGAATGGGGCGGCGAGGCACGGGAAGGTTCCGTTGATGATGAACACACCTGATCGCACTTCGCGGGCCACCCTCAGACCCGTCGCTTCGTCGCTGGTGAAAACCGACCCCGACAGGCCGTAGCGAGAGTCATTAGCGATCTCGATCGCTTCCTCGATGGTGTCGAAGGGGATGACCACGAAAACGGGACCGAAGATCTCGTTCTGCGCCACCTCCATGTCGTTGGTGACTCCGGTCAGCAGGGTCGGCTCCAGGAAGTAGCCGTCGAAACCGTCGGGTCGCGATCCGCCGTAAGCGATCGTGGCTCCGTCAGCGACAGCCCGCTCGATGTAGCCCTCCGCGCGCTCGCGGAATCGTTCCGCGGCAAGGGGCCCCCACTGGGTCTCGGGGTCGGTAGGGTCGCCCATCTTCAATGTCGCAAGACCCGCGACGAGGCGCGAAACGACCTCGTCGTGGATAGAGCGGTCGACGAGGAGTCTCGTCATTGCCACGCAGATCTGCCCGCTGTAGAGCGCCATCGAGTCCACAAGGACCGGGATGGTCGAGTCGAGGTCGGCATCGGCGGCGATGATGGAGGCGGACTTGCCGCCCAGTTCAAGCACGACGTTAGCCACCCTGTCGGCGCAGGCCTTCATGACTGACGTTCCGACCTCCGTGCCCCCAGTGAAGTGCACGGCAGCAACCTCGGGGTGCTCGACCAGGTACGCGCTGACGTCGGCGTCCCCGGCGATGAGGCTGAAGACACCTTCGGGGAACTGAGCCTCGTCCGCGGCGGCCCCGAAGACGTAGCCGAGCATCCTGCACTCGGCCGGAAGCTTGACAATGAGGGTGTTTCCCGCGATCAGCGCAGGAATGATCGCCAAGGCAAACTGCATGTGCGGACCGTTGAACGCGACGACGCCGACCGTCGGACCGACGCCCTCCCGACGGACCTCCAGGCGCCCCATGGACGTGTCCCGCACCTCTACCCAGGGTGCCGTCTCGGCTTCCCTCAGCGCTAGGTTCCAGAGGTCTGAGGCGGCGTTGGTGAGGTCGAGGCACTGGGTGATCGGCATGCCGGACTCCAAGGCCCACACTTCTGCGATCTGCTGCTTGCGCTTGTCGAGACCCTCGCAGAAACGCCCGATGCGCTCCAGCCGCTGAGTAACAGACAGCGCGTTCCACGCCCCGAACGCCTCGGCGGCCTGCGCGACTGCCGACTTCGCGTCCTCGATGCTTGGCCGTGGAAGTCGACGCACCACCCGGCCGTCGAAGGGCGACACGACGTCTGCCTCGTCAGTGGAGGCTGGCCGAACCCAGCGGCTGCCGATGAAGAGTTCGTCCGTGTGTGCGATGTCCATCTCGTACCTCGTCCTAATCAACCCGGAGCCCTTCCGGCGAAATTACGTTGACCGTCAGCGTAAACACGGCGCTTATCGCTGTCAACAATCGAGGCAAACGTTGGTCGGCAACATATAGAGTGGTGCAGTGGCCACACGTCGAGACGCACTGACGAGTCCTCTTCGCTCTTCCCGCGGGGGGCCGCCAACGCCTCTTCCCGTCTCTGTGCGTCGAGTCAACCCGCGCGTGGCCCGAGCTGGGGAGGTCTTGGACCTCATCCGCCGGGGGAAGGCCGAGACGACGACAGAACTAGCTCATGCCATGGGGCTCGCCCGGTCGACGGTGAGCGAGCGGATCGAGGCCCTGCAGCGTCTCGACCTGCTCGTGCCTGCGGGTGAGACCACCCCCTCGCGGGGGCGTCCTGCGGGGCGCTTCTCTTTCAACGCGAAGGCAGGTGTGACGCTTGCAGCGCAGGTCGGCATGAGCGGCACGATGGTCGCCATCACGGACTTGGCCGGGGAGGTGGAGTGGCACGACCAGGTGCAGCACGACATCGGGGCTGGTCCTGAAGCGTTGTACGACTTGTTGCTGAAGCAGTTCAACAACGGGCTGCGGGACCTCGGTCGCGAGACGTCCGCAGTGTTGGGGATCGGTGTAGGCCTGCCCGGTGACATCGAAATCGCATCCGCGCCGGCTCGCGCGGCCGGATCTGCCGGGAGCTGGGACGAGCAGGCTCTCAGGGACCGCCTCAGCGAAACCTTCGGAGCTCTTGCGATTGTTGACCGGGACGTCAATCTGATGGCCATCGGCGAGCACCGCTCCTCCTGGCCGGACGCAAAGGTGTTCATGTGCCTCAAGGTGGGAACGGTGATCGCTTGCGGATTGGTAATCGACGACCAGGTCATCCGGGGGGCGTCAGGGATGCTCGGCGAGGTTGGGCATACCAAGTTGGCGGGGGCCGATCTGCCTTGTGCCTGCGGAAGTAGGGGCTGCCTTAACACCGTCGCCGGTGGACCTGCGTTGGCCGCCCATCTGAGTGAGATGGGACTGGATGCACACAGCGCGCGCGACGTGTCGAACCTCGCCAACAACGGGAACATCCCGGCCGGGCAGGCGGTACGCGTCGCAGGTCAGCGGATCGGAGAGGTTGTGGCGTCTGCGATCAACTTGCTGAACCCCGACGTCATCACCGTGTGGGGGTACCTAGTCGACAGCGGCGACCAGTTCCTGGCCGGACTGCAAGAGTCTGTGTACAAGACAGCACTGCCATCGTCCGCGCAGGCAGCGATCATTACGCGGGCTCGTCTGGGCGACGACGTGGGGTTACGTGGTGCGGCCCTCACGGTGATCGAGCGAGCGCTGGAGCCCGAGAAGATCGACCTTCTGGTCGACGCGGTGAGCGCCTGACCGGCTCGGGCCCCGGGGTCAGCGCGTGGCGCGTAGCCGGCCCGACAGCTCGTGCGCCGCGCTCAGCAGGCGGCGCCCGAGGTCGGGCTGCCGTGCGGCCGTGAAGCGGTGTTCCACTCCAGTCAGGCTGAGTGCTCCGATAGGGGAACCTTGCTCGTCGAAGACTGCTGCACCCATCCCCCAGCTCCCCTCGACGATCAAGCCAGGGTTTAGCGCCCACCCGACATCTCGCGTCGTCGCCAAACGGGCACGGACCTGCGTCGCCTCATGCGCCGCGCCGTACTGGACACGGTCCGACCGAGCAAGACAGGCGTCGATCTCCTGGGGCGACATGTAGGCGAGGATTGCCGTACCGGCAGAGGCGACGCCCAGCGGGAACCGGCGCCCCTCATGCAGGACGTGTGATCGGAGCGGAAAGCTTCCGTCCTCGCGCACCATGCAGACCGTCTCGTCACCTCGGCGCACGGAGTAGAAGGCACTCTCGCCGGTCTCCGCCGCTAGCCAGCGCACGAGCGGACGCGCCTGCGAAGTGTGGTCGTAGCGACGACTGGCTGTGGCGCCCCAGAGGTAGAGTTCTGGTCCAAGGACCCACCGTCCGTCCTCCTCCACACGGTCTGCCAGGCCTCGGGCGGCGAGCACCGAGAGCAGACGGTGGGCTGTCGCCCTCGGTACGCCAGTCGCCGCCGCCATCTCGGTCGTAGTTCGCCCCGAGGGCTCCCCTGCGGCGAGTTCCCTCAGCAGTACCGCTACTCGGCCGACCACATCGCTCGGCCCAGTTGACGCGCGAGCCGCTCGAACCATGCCCGGATTCTACGTCCACTGAGTGAACGCTAACTCGCTTCTCACTGCACGCATCGACCAACTAAGCGCTATATGGCGTCCACTCGTTGACCGGCAACCAGCGAAAGCAAGGATTGTTCGATGGACAAGACGTACAGAACCGCTGGGGACGCAGTTGAGGACATCCCCAACCGGGCGACTATCGCTGTCGGTGGCTTCGGCATATGCGGGATCCCCTCGGTTTTGCTGAAAGCGTTGCTTGACGTCGGCACGACCGAACTCGAGGCCGTGTCGAACAACGCGGGCCTCGACAATGCCGGCCTGGGCATGCTTCTCCGGGCTGGACGGCTGCGTCGAATGGTCGCCAGTTACGTAGGCGAGAACAAGGAGTTCGCGCGGCAGTACCTCTCCGGTGAGCTGGAGGTCGAGCTGACCCCGCAGGGCACGCTCGCCGAGCGGATGCGCGCGGGCGGCTCGGGGATCCCGGGCTTCTACACCGCGACCGGTGTCGGCACGCAGGTCGCCGAGGGCGGCCTGCCGTGGAAGTACGACGACTCGGGCAACGTGATCGTGGCCTCGCCGCCCAAGGAGACCAAGGTCTTCGCGACCGCCGAGGGTGAGAAGGAGTACGTGCTGGAGGAGGCGATCGTCGCCGACTTCGGGCTGGTGCGGGCCTGGAAGGGCGACCGCCACGGGAACCTGGTCTACCGGCAGTCCTCGCGCAACTTCAACCCGCTGGCGGCGATGTGCGGGCGGGTGACCATCGCGGAGGTCGAGGAGCTCGTCGAGCCGGGCGAGCTGGACCCGAACGACGTCCACACCCCGGGCGTCTACGTGCAGCGCGTCGTCGCGCTGACCCCGGAGCAGGCCGCCGACAAGCGGATCGAGAAGACCACCACGCGACCGCGACCCGGCGGCCCGAGCTCTACCGAGGGCGCCCTGGTCGACGACGCCGCGACGCACGGACTGGGAGGCTGAGCGAGATGAGCTGGAGTCGTGAGGAGATGGCGGCGCGGGCCGCGTCCGAGCTGACCGACGGGTCCTACGTGAACCTCGGCATCGGGCTGCCGACCCTGGTCCCGAACTACGTCGCCGACGACGTGGAGCTGGTGCTGCAGTCGGAGAACGGGATCCTCGGTGTGGGGGCGTACCCATTTGAGGGCGAGGAGGACCCGGACCTGATCAACGCCGGCAAGGAGACCGTGACCCTGCGCAAGGGGGCGTCGTTCTTCGACTCGGCCCAGTCGTTCGGGATGATCCGCGGAGGCAAGATCGACGCCGCGATCCTGGGTGCGATGCAGGTCTCGGCCGCGGGCGACATCGCGAACTGGATGATCCCCGGGAAGATGGTCAAGGGCATGGGTGGCGCGATGGACCTGGTCCACGGCGCCAAGCGGGTGATCGTGCTGATGGAGCACGTCGCCAAGGACGGGTCGCTGAAGATCCTCGACGAGTGCGACCTGCCCTACACCGGCAAGCGGGTGGTGCAACGGATCATCACCGACCTCGCGGTCATCGACGTGATCGACCCCGCCACCGGCGAGGTCGCCCCGTCCGGCACGACCGGCGAGCGGGTGCTCAAGCTCGTCGAGCTCGCACCCGGCGTCACCGAGGACGAGGTCCGGGAGAAGACCCAGCCCGAGCTGCACTGAGTCGCCGCTCACCCGTTGTGCTCCCACGACAGGTCGTCGACGTATCGCTTCTGATGGGCCGTCGACGCCTTGAGTCGCTCGCCGTAGATGACGGTCCTGTGGCCCTCGGAGGATGTGGCTCCTTCCACGCCATCAGTGCAATCGAGAATGCAGATCCTCGAACTCGGCGTAGTGAGCAGCGGCAGGCAGGGGTCCGCCGCTGCGGTACGACTCGACCGTGCCAACCGCCTGAGTCATCGCCGTTCGGAACAGAAGCGACCCGGTGCTGATCCGCCGTACCCCCAGGTCCCGCAGCACGGCGTAGGGCAACTGCGCGAGCGCGTTCAGGGGCGTGTCGCCCAGCGTCTCGACGAGTTCGGAGATCAGCCCAGGGTCGTCCAGTCCAGGCACGAAGACGCCATCTGCCCCGGACTCCACGTACGACAGTGCCCGGCGGAGAGTCGCTTCGCGCTCCAAGCCCAGCCACCAGGTGTCAACCCGGGCGTTGATGAAGAGTTCGGGGGCGGCGTTCTTCATCGCGGCAATGGCGGAGCATTGGACGTGAAGGGGCTGAAGAAAGGTTCGTCGGCCGTCCTCGATGTTCACGCCCGCCACCCCTGCGACAGAGAGCTGGGTGGCTAGCTCGCCGGGGTCGACACCCAAGCCGCCTTCAACGTCCACGGTCACTGCGACTGGCAGACGAATGATGGCTTGAGCCAACTCGATGGTCTCGCGATACGTACTTCCGGTGGCGTCCGGTTTGCCTGCGGATGCCGCGATGCCGAGGCTGGTGGTGCCGATGGCCTCGAACCCCGCTCTCCACAGTAGCGCGGCGGACGCCCGGTCCCATGCGTTTGGCAGCAGTAAAGGGTTCCCTGCCTTGTGGAGGCGCTTGAAGTACTGATTCCCTTCCACCAGCGCCGCTGCGTGCTTTCGGCCCGGACAGGCATGTCGTCCGGCCCCGAATGGTTGCCCTTCCAATGACACCTCGATCTCATCGCCCGAGACGTTGACCCGCCGGGTCGTGGGGACCGGTGGACTTTCGTCTCGAATCGCGGCTCGGGTCGCCGTACAAGCTTGAACCAGAAGCCCGACTCGAGCGGCAGTGGATTCGTCCCACCTGCCGCCCAGAACGGCGACCACCCGCTCAAGAGCGGCGTCTGCTTCGTCGACGATGGGGGTGTGCGGCTGATACGACCCGGCGATGGTCTCGACGTCAAGCGCGACCGTCCGGGGGAGCCCCATCGCTTCCGCGAGTGTCGCCACGGGATGCCCGGGACGACGCAGGGCTTCGGCGTCGATCGCGTCAAGCACGTCCGTGGCCAGGCGCCGCCTACGGAGGTGGGCTTCCCCCTCCGAGAAGCGGGCGACATGCGAGCGCAGCCAAGCCACTCCCCTTGTCGCATGCGGTACGACCGGGACGGTGTAGGAATCGTCGAGTAGTTCATCCACAATCCCGATCATGGGGGCGGAACGTTTCGACGCGCACCGAACCCTCCTTAGTTCACACTGAATCCATGTCGGCCGAGTCGCTTTCCGTGATCGCGCGTTGCATGTCCGACCCGACGCGGTCACGGATGTTGGTCGCACTCATGGACGGCCGCGCCTGGACAGCTCGCGAACTGGCGGAGGCGGGTGGCGTCGCAGCCTCGACGGCAACCGACCACATCAACCGGCTAGCGGGCGGTGGACTCCTGATTGAGCACAGGCAAGGTAGACACCGTTACGTCGCGCTCGCCGGTCCCGATGTGGCGTCAGCCATCGAAGCGCTGGCGGCCTTGGGCCAGGAGGAAGTTCGACCGCCGCGCAGCATGCGGCAGGCACGGACGAACGCGGCACTCGCCCGCGCTCGTCTGTGCTACGACCACTTCGCGGGCGGCCTGGGTATCGCGATAACCGACGGCTTGATAGCCAAGGGCGTCGTTGAACCTCACAGTCTCGAGTTGAGCAGGCGCGGGTCCGCGTGGCTGGAGGACCGCCTAGGCGCACCCCTTCCGCCACAACGGCGGGCGGTCACCCGTCCGTGCCTGGACTGGACTGAGCGCAGGGTGCACCTGGCCGGCGCCTACGGTGCCCACATCGCCACCGTGGCGTTGAACCGGGGTTGGGTCGACCGCCTTCCGAGCAGTCGCGCTGTCGAGGTTACGACCGCGGGCGCCGGCCAGCTGGCAGACGTGTTCGGCGTCGACCTCACGACGCAGCGCCAGAGGCTCGCGACCGCGCCGGTCGCACGAGGGCCCAACGTCGAGTCGCCACGCCACTGAACCAGTCCTCGTCGTGGAACGCGCGTCAACAATCCGGACGGCTAACGGTCGCAACCGGCCCACCGCCTCCGAGACCTCGCCCGTGCCTAGCGATAGTCAGCTCCTGGAAGTGCTTTGGGGGCTCACGTGCCTGCGTCGTTGTCGGCGGTCTTCGCTGCCGGCGCCACCGGTGGCCAAGCGAGAAGACGCGTGGCGCACGTCGGTCACGAATGGGAATAGTGCCTCGGCCTGACCGAACGAGCCGCAGAGTCGGTCTAGTGAGGTTGTCGCGACTCCCCGACCCGCGCCGACACCCTATCGAGCCGGCGACCCCAGGCGTTTGAAGTCCCAACTCACCTGCAGCCCGGAGGCCGACGGTCGGAAGCGCCACTCGCCATATGCAACTCGTCCGCCGGCGACACGGCCGGGATTCGCTGGCGCACCATTCGGTGCTCGACGCCCACCCGCGCCGCCTTGCTCACTCCGTCGTACCTGAAGCCCTGCCGACGGTAGAAGCGGCTGGCGCGCTCGTTGCCTTCCAGGATCCACAGGTATGCCGCTCGATCGTCGATCACCGCCTGGAGCAGTGCATGGCCAAGCCCTTGTCCGTACATCTCCTTGCGGATGTAGAGGCCCATTACTTCCAGCGCGGCGGGTCGTCGCGCAGGGGGTTCGCGGCCGGGTCCTGCCGTGACGAAACCGAGGAGACGGTCGCTTGCTTCCTCTGGAGCGACGAGTGTGGTGGCCGGATCGTTCAGGAGAGCGGATCGCCAACGACGGATCCTCTCGCTGCGGGTTTTCCGCCGATCGCGAAGCACGTCCGCCGAGATCAGGTCCGCGTACGCCTCGTCCCACACGTCGAGGTGCAAGTCGGTCAGGGCGACAGCATCACCCGTGACGGCTGGACGAATGTTCACGGTAATCACGCTAGACGCTGCGCCTCTGCGAACGGACCGTCATGGTACCGAGCAGCGCCGCCTCATCGGCCGGTAACGGCGGCGGTCGCTTCGGCGTCTGAGTTGTCTGCCGCCGATCTGGCGAACGCAAGGACGCCGGCTACCGCGACGACGATCATCAGCGCTCCCACAACCAGTGCGGTGCCAAGGTCCTGGAAGAACAGGGCCGATGCTGTCGCGGGGCTGGCTGCCATGCCTGCGGACGTGCCGATTCCGAATACCCCGACGATGCCGCCGCGGTTCTCGTCGTCCCCGACGCCGTACTGCACGTCCCACAACACGAACATGATGCCGATGAGCGCCACCTCAGCCGCCGACGCGCTGAGGACGAGGAGACCCGAGACTACGACGTCGCCGCTGCCGGGCCCGTGGACGGCAAGAGCGAGCGCGAGGAGGCCGCTGACCTGGACCGCCAGCGCCGCGAGGAGGATCGGTCGCGCGTGTCGCGCGACCACGTGGGCCCTCGATCGAACGGCTCGCTCACCCCCGAGGGCGACGGCCAGGGCCAGCGCCGGTGAGGCGGCGACAATCCACGGGGGCAGACCGAGGTCCGCGACGACGACGGCGACTGCCGCGTCGGGGACGTAAGCCAGGCAGAGAAGAAGACCGAAGAGCCCCGCCGTGAGGACGATGGATCGGGGCGGCCGGTACAGCTGCCACCACCGACGCTTCGTCGAAGGCGCGATCAGCGCCCGCGGGAGGGCGAGCGTCAGCAGCAGGGTGAACAAGAACGAGGCGGCGTTGACGAGCGGTATCAGCTCGGTATGCCCGTCGCCAAAGACCAGGACCACGATTGCCGCTGCGGCGCTGCCAGCCAGCGACATGGCGATGGTCCACACCCGTACGCGCGCCTTGAACGGGACCAGGGCGTGCTTCTCAAGATAGAGGGGCGGTAAGGCGCCGCGCACCGGTGACGTGACACGGCTGAGGGCCGCCCCGATTCCGCAACATGCGAGCACCACGGCGTGGACGCCGACCATCGCCATCGTGAGGTACGTCGCGACCTGCAGGACTTGCACGGCCGCGAGGATGCGTCGCGCGCCCCACAGGTCGACCCACGACGCAGCCGGAAAGGACAAGGCGACCCCTACGAGGCCGCCTGTGGCCAGTGCGCTGAGTAGTCGTGTCGCGTCTACGCCCTCGCCAGAAATGGCGAAGAAGCCGATGCCGGCCAAGAACATCGCCGTGCCGAAGGCGTCGACGACGATATTCGCCCAGATGAGGTGAGCCACCCGGTTCTGCATCACGGTCTCCCCATCAACGCCACTTCGCGGAACTGGATCGGTGCTGTGCCGTCGGCGCCCCCGAACTCCTGCATGAACGCACCCACCTCCGCCTCCAGGCCGTCGTCGGCGCGCGGGGTGGCTCGCCAGTACGAGGACGATCGCACGAAACCAGTCAGGGCGGCGTCGTCGAACTGGACTGTGTTCCGCTGCACCGTCCACCGGGGGCGACAGGTGTAGAACGTGCGCCCCATGGCCATCGCGTCATTGGGGTCGGGTCCTGTCTGAGCGCCGAGCAGCCGTCGCAGCACTCGGAACCAGGCGCTGGAGGTCTCGTCGAGAGTCTCGATCCAGCTCCAGAGGATCACCAGTTGGCCGTTCCGGGCACGCGTGCCAGAAACACCCGTCCACGAACACGGCCACGCGCGCTCGAGAGAACACGACGTCGGCGCGGCGCCGCGTGCCCGGTAGGGGAGCACGGTCGACGCGGTAGCGCAGACCGGCGGCGTGCAGCAAGGTGCGCACCGCCATCTCGGGCTTGGTGTCGCGGACCCGCTGCGCCTGCATCCGGCTGCGGACTCCCGGTGATGACGCGAAGCTTTGGTCGACGCTGCCGCGTCGTCTCCTGACGCTCGACTTGGGCCGCCCGTCGGACCGTCCGTTCACCCGCACACCATGCCCCGGCCACCCCGCGAACTCCAGCAGGACCCGACCGGACCCCGGCCGGACCACCGCCCGACCCGGCCTCGCCGGGCACTACGATCACCCGGTCACCCGACCGCGCGGATGACTCGGATTGCGACGCGACGGAGGCACGGAGGGGCGATGAGCATCGAGTCGAGGCGGCGTGAGCGCAGCGCCAGCGCCGCCGACAGGCTGCGAGCGCCGTCGGGAGGGCACAGGTGAGCTGGGTGCGCCAGCTCGCCAACCGGTTGACCGGGCGCGCCTCCGACGCCGACGTTCGGGCGCTGTCTCTGAGCACGGTTCTCTACAACCAGCAGGGCTGGCAGTACCGGAAGGTGCAGAGCCACGAGCTGCGCGAGGGCGACTACGAGGTCGTAAGCGTCTCGATCGACTGCGCGCCCCAGGGCCTGCCGGGCCTCTGGTACGCGCTGGACGGGCCCGGCGGCCAGACGGAGCAGGCGTTCCTCGTGCCCGTGACCTACATGAGGAAGGGCGCGCTGCGCCAGTTCGACATGCGCGGCCCGGGCGGGGAGGCGCTGCCCGTCATCGGGCGCTCCGAGTACACCGCCCTCATGAGCGGCCTGCTGACGTACCAGCTCGAGGACTCCCCGACCCCCGGTACCGAGGCGGCGCTCCTGGAGGCCGCGCTGGAGACGATCCTCGACGGCGACCCCGAGGCAGCGGTCGCCGCCAGTCGAGAGCTCCTCACCAACGGCACCGTCGGCGGCCGGCCCGTGCTGGACCCGTCGCGCGTGAACAAGTGGGCGCGCGAGCTCCTGACGGACCTCGCGAAGGTCTGGGTCCTCTTCGCCTTGGTACCCGGCGAGTACGCGGGCCGCCGCGTCGTCCTGAAGTACTCCCACCACGCGAAACAGAGCGCCGACGATGCCTCGGCGCGGCGACGCTGGCTCGGCGCCGCCGGTCTGTCGACGCTCCCGGTCAAGTTCACGCTCTCCCACCCCACGGGGGCGGCGTCGCACCACCTCGAGGTCACCGTCCCCGGGGACCTCTCGTGCTCAAGCCTGCGCATGCCGGGCCCGGTCGAGGACCGCAACACGACCGACTCCTCCGACGCGGGCGTCGTCCACGGCGCCGCGAGCTACGAGGTGGAACCGGACAAGCCGGCCTTCGTCGAGTTCACCGTCCCGTGGGCCGGCATGCGCGCGACGACGTGGCTGGTCTCCTCGGTCACGTTCGCCGTCACCTTCCTCGGCCTGCTCCTGCCCGGGGCCCAGCAGGCACTGCTCGACGCGGCGGACGGCGCCGGCGCCGTCCTCCTCGCGGTGCCCGCAGTCGCCGTCGCCTTCGCGGCGGGACGACGCGAGAGCGAGGTCGAGTCCGTCCTGCTCGGACCGCTCCGGGTGTGGGTCACCACGTGCGCGCTGTCGCTGTTTGCGTGCGCCTGCAGCATCGTCGGGGTACTGCACGACCCGTTCCGCACCTGGCTGTGGGCCATCGGGGCGCTCGCGTCCATGACGGTCGCCCTCGTGCTGTGCGCGCGGGAGGCCCGCCTCATCCTCGGCCGGTGGTGGGAGCCGCTCGTCGGTCTCACGGCGGCCTTCGTCCTGTTCACCGTGGAGCTGCGGGTAGGCGACACGTGGCCGCGAGCGTGGTCCGAGCAACTCGTGGCGTGGTCGTGGGTGCTGTGTCGGTGGCTCGTGCCATGATGAACGGCAAACAAGACACGGAGGGGATCCCGGTGGCTGCCAGCAAGCGCGAGAACGCCAGCAAGCCGTGGCGTCGCGCGGTCAAGAGCGGCAGGGACGAGGTCACCTGGTCGGTCATGAGCGTCACCTCCTCCGAGGCGTCCGGGCCCAGCGGCGCCGGGAGCCGCGCCGACGCGTCGCGCAACCCTCGCGGCAGCGAAGAGATGCGGCTGACCGTCCCCCGGCTGCGGTCGCGGCGCGCCTGATCCCGACGACCGGCGACGACGCCGGGGCCGCCCCGCGGGCGTGTCCAACGCGTCCCGGCTTGACCTCGCGGGACGTAGGCTTATGCTTGACCCAGAGGAACTGACGTCTTGTCCGGCCCGAGGTGGGCCCGGCCAAGGCAACAAGCCGCACGCATCGCGTACGACTTCGCGTCTCGGTATCGGGGGCGCGGGGCAGGCGACGAGCCACAGGGCGGGCCGAAAGGCCCATGGCGGGCGGCAGAGGCGATGCTGGTTGCTCGCGAGATCGCGCACGACGCGCGATCACCCTTAAAAGGCGCGAGGAGCTTCGATGTCCAACCCATTGACCCGACCCGATCACGGAGACAAGGGTGTACCCGCGAACGCGGGAGCGGTCGAACAGTCAAGGGGCGGGAACTCCGAAACTCCCGCCGAGAACTTCAGCGGCGGGGCTGGGGTGGACCGCTGGTCCCCCCAGCCTTCGCCCGCCGCCCCGTCGGAGCACCCCTATCCCCCCGACAGGGCTATGCGACTCCTGGTCCGCGCTCTGTCCGAGATGACTAGGGACGGTCGCACCACCACCGCTGCGGGCGTTTCGGCCCGCATGATGCTCATCGACGCGGACTTCCGCACCCAGCTCGCCGGCTTCAGGAACTTCCGCGCGCTGATCGGTGAGGCGCACGAGCGCGGCCTGGTCGACGCCCGCAAGCCCTTGGGCGCCACCGATGTCGTCATCACGCTGCGCGGCGGCTCGCCGTCGAGCGTCCCGGACAGGAACGCGGCCTCCGGCTTTCTGGGCGGCTGGCTGCGGCGGGACCTGTGGTTGGCGCTGAACGACTGGACGGGCTGCCGCTACGCCTGGGACCCCGGCACCCGCCGAACGAGACGGCTGGCCGGCGCGGAGCACGACACCGAGCCCCAGCTCGCCCCGGGGGAGGTTCTCGTCCCGGTGCTGGGCCGCGACGAGCAGCACCGCTGGATGCGCGAGTTCACCGACGACGTTCCGGTCCCGCCGGTGCGCGCCGACCTCGAGGCCGCGCTGGCCTCGGATCACCCCCTCGACGCGTTCCGGAGCGCGGTCTGGTCCCACCACCAGACACGGCGCCGGTGGGAGGGCATGCTGCGCCACCGGCTGATGGACCGCGCCCGTGACTGGGCGCGCGCCGAGGGAATCGACTACAACACCTTGCTGAGCGAGCACACCGAAACCGTGCACCCGCCGGTCCGTCAGCAACCCGCAGGGTCGCCGGCAGGCGAATCGGCACGTGACTCGCGAACTGCTCCGCCGGGCGTCCCCGGTGCCCACGGTGCTCGCGGCGCCGAGGAGGAGCTGCGCAGGGCCGTGCTTGCTGTCCTCGCCGACCTACCCCTGGGGGAGCTCCTCCGCCTGCCGATCCCACTCGAGCACGTACTCAGGCGGTGACCTGAGTGGCCGACGTGAACATTCGTCGGCTGGTCGAGACCGCGGCAACCCTGTACCCGGGCGGTGGCGGATCGGGCCGCCGCGACCACGAGCTGGGGCACCGCATCAAGCAGGACATTCACTACGCCCACTCCGCCGGTGACGTGTACCTCCCGCGCTCGGGCGCCTCGCTGGACAACCTCCGCGCCGCCATGAGCCGGCCCGTGCTGGACCTCGACGAGGCGCTCAACGGGTCGGCCTGGCGCGGTCTGCTCGGCTCCGGCGGGGTCCTGCAGCTGCCCGTGCCAGACGAGGAGCTGCTGCTCGGCGAGGGGATCGTCGTGCCCGGCGGGCGTCGCGGTGACCTGCGGCGCCTCGCCCTGGTCGGCGTGCTCGCGCCGGGCGACGACGCGCTGCGGCGCGACGGGTCGCCCGCCGTCGCGCGCGTCGGCGCGGTCGCCACCCTCACGGTGCTGACCAACCCAGCGCGCCGTCGCAACGCCGACGACGCCTGGATCACCCCGGACTGGAAGCACAGCACCGCCGCGCTCACCACGTGGGTCGCCCGCCGGATCGAGGTGGCCGGTCCCCGGACGCTCGCGCGACTCGGGAGGACGCGCCTGGGGCTGCTGCTCCACCCCGACCGCGCCCACCTGCTGGCGGACCCGGCGCGCGTGGAGTCCGCGCGCGCAGCGGCAGCCGCCTTCGGCTACTCCCTCGCCGTGCTCTCGCCCCTGGTCAGCGACCACGGCAGCGTCCGCGCGTCGCTGCAACGCGACTCCCCCACCGGCCTCATCGTGCTCGGGCCGACGGACGGGCGGACCGACCCGCGGACCGCCGCGCTCGTCGACGCCTACACCGCAGCCGCGCCCGGCCGGCCCGTGCTGCGCGTCGACGCCGAGGACCCGGAGGAGGCATCGGGCCAGGTACGGGACGCGATCGCGCACGCCGCCGGCGTCAGCGCGGCCTTGCACCTCATCGGCGACCCAGCAGCCCCCTGGCCGGTCGGCGAGGTCGAACCCGCTCGCGGCGGCACCCCGACACCGCCCGTCTCGGACCCCGCCGAGTGCCGGCACGACAGTCGCCACCGCTTCTACCTTCGCGACGCGACCACGGACCTGTGGTGGACCAGGGACACCGCCGGGCACACCGGTTGCGTGTTCAAGACCTACCTGAAGAACGGTCCGCGCCTCGTCCACGAGGCCGACCGCGACGCGGCCGGCACCGTGATCGACAAGTACAAGGGCGACGACGGCAAGATCATCGAGCTGACGGACCTGAACCACTGCGCCGACCCCGGACGACACCTGCGCTAGGTCGAGGCGTCACCGCCGCGTGCCCGACGCCCGGGGGCGGGCGTAGCGTGACGACGTGGACACCGAACGCGGCGACGAGCACCAACCCCTCACGCCCGCCGAGCGGCAGTTCCTGCTCGACTCCGGGGCTCCGCCCGACTCCTTCGACCCGGCGGCCCAGGCCCGCGCCCGGGCGTCCCTGCGACGGCGGGCCGACGAGACGCGCCGCAAGGCGTCACCCGAGCTGACCCTCGCCCAGGCGGCCGGTCTACTCGGCGCGACCGAGGCGCAGGTGACGCAGTGGGCCGCGGAACTCGACCTCTACTCCCGCCACACCGAGAACGGTCTCAGCTTCCCCGAGTGGCAGTTCCCCCACGGCCAGCGACTCCCCGGCCTCAGGCCCGTCCTGCGCGAGCTCGGGCCCCGCATGCACCCCCACAGCGTTGAGGGACTGCTGGCCGAGGTGCCCCACGAGGAGCTGGACAACCTGACGGCCGTGGAGTGGCTGGCGCGCGGCAGCCCGACCGAGCCCGTGGTGTGCCTGGCGGAGTCCAGCCACTACGACATGTGAGTCAGATGCGGCTCAGCCTCCGTCGGTGGGGTTGCCCGGGACGCCGACCGTAGCCTGTCCACCGGCGTCGCCGTCGACCCCGGGGACACCTGAACCGTCGGACACCGGCTGAGGGTTCGCGCCAGTCCCGTCGGGGGCGTCGGCTGGGTCCGTCGGGTCGGTCGCGTCGTCCGGGTCGGGCGGGTCGGGCGGCTCGCCGAAGAGCAGCCTCCGCCAGTCGAAGTCGGGGTCGTGGTCGCCGGCGACGAGGCGGGCCTCCCACTCGACCAACCCTCGGTCCCCCGGCATCTCACCGACGGCGTTCGCGGCCAGGACGACCGCCTCGTCGTGCCTGCCAGCGCGCTCGAGCTGGTCCGCGGCCTCGAGCTGGATCAGCGCGTCGATCGCGGCCGGCAGGGGCGCGGCGCCCTTGGCTCGCCTGGCCTCGGCCCGCGCCCGGGCCATCAGGGCCCACTCGTCGACCGACCACTCGGGCACACCGTCGCCGGACAGGATCGCCGCCGTGAACGCGGCCGGGGACAACGTCTTGAGCGCGTCGGCGTGGTCGCGGACGAAGTCGACCGCCTCCGGCCGGTGCTCGGCGGGATCGACCCAGGCGTGCCAGAGAGCGTGAACGGCGACCAGGGCGGTCCTTGCCTCCCCGTCCGGCAGCCCCGGCACGGTCGCCTCGATCTCCCTGCACACGGCGTCCAGGGGGATCCCGTCGGAGTGGTGCCCGCCGATCCAGCCCATGAGCGCCTCCGCCAGCCCCTCGAGACGCTCGCCGGCGGTCTCGACCAGCGAGCCCGTGTGCCCGATCCAGTACTGCGGCGCCACCCGCATCTCCACGAGTCCCGGCAACGCGTCGCGGTAGTTCCACGGTTCCGGGGCGGGCTGGTCCGCGTCGGCGACGTAACGGCGGACGACGTGCCGCGTCAGGCGCCACAGCCCGGCGAGGGTGAGGACCCGCTCGACGCGCGGCTCGTAAGCCGTCTCCGCGCCGTCGGTGAACAACCAGACGCCCTCGCCGAGGTCCTCGAGCACGTGACTGCGTCGTGACCTGATGTCGTAGGCAACGGCGAGCAGCCGCTCCATGTCCGGCTCGCGCGGCGGCGCCGACGCGCCCGACGCCCCGTGCCTGTAGTAGTCCGCCGACGTCCGCGCGAGCGTCGAGGCGACGAAGCGTCTCCTCAGCCCCGCCCGGTCGGCCTCGAGGACCGCGGAGCGGACCCTGTCCGCGTCGCCGGGGTCCAGACCGGCCAGCGCGGCATCGAGGATCTTCCTCTTCGAGCCGTCGTAGCGGTCCCAGGTGACGGGCGTCGAGAGCTCCGCGTCCGAGAGCGACTCGAGCGCCGCGACCAGGTCGGTGTACGCCCCCATCGGGTCGTCGAGGGCCCGGCGTGTCGCGCCCACCGATCCGCGGATCGCGCGCATCACCCGCGCGAAGTCCTCGCGTCCCAGCGCGAGCAGGTCCTCCATGAAGGCGCGCAGGTCGGCCAGCTCCTCGGCCGTGATCACCTGTCGCGGCTCGAACAGGCCGGGGAACAAGTCCCGCGCGGACCGCCCTCGGGCGGCGCCGTTCCCCATCACCAGCCGACGAACCTGGTCGTGGTCGCGGCTGAAGGTGCGGTTCATCGCGAAGGTCATCACGTGGGCGAGGTCGTCGACCAGGTCGGTGCCCCCGGTCGCGATCAGGTAGTCGTCAGTGCCGTCCGCTCGCTTCTTCTCCAGGCGGTCGACGACCTCGAGCATCACCGAGGAGACCGCGCCCGTGTCGGAGGACGGGATGACGGTGCCCACCGGCAGGGAGACCGGGTCGGAGCCCGGGAAGAACGCGTTGCCGTACGCCGTGTAGCGGTGAGTCGTCTCGTTGAGCGGCGCGTCGTCGCGGAAGAATCGTCCGGCGGAGACCTGCAGCATCAGTTGCCCCCGCAGCTCGCGTGGGGTGCTTGCCTTCGGTCGCGACACCGTCCCATTCTCGTCGTCGGGACCAAACCGCGACGCCGGACGACGGCCCGGCGCGTGCTCGTCCGGTCGTATCGGTCCGGTGGTCGCGCGTCTCCCGCCGACGGCCGCGCCTGCGGTCGTTCCCGGCGCCGGCGCGTCTGTCGGCACGGCGACGCACGTCGCGCGGCCAGACGCCACGGCGCGCCACTAGTCTCTCGTCATGAGGTCAGGACGTTGAGCCGCGAGCTGGAGATGTCCTTCGCGGGCTCTCTCGTCAAGCACCTGGGGCTGCAGATGTACTCCGGTGCCGTCCCCGCCCTGGCGGAGCTCGTCTCGAACGCGTGGGACGCAGACGCGACGAGGGTGTCGCTGACGATCCCGCTCGACACGCCGATCGGGCCCGACGCGGAGATAGTCGTGCGCGACGACGGCGAGGGCATGTCGTTCTCGGAGGTGCGCGACAAGTACCTGCTGCTGGGCCGCGACCGCCGCGAGGCCGACGGCGACCGCACGCGACAGTCGAACCGGCCGGTGCTCGGGCGCAAGGGCATCGGCAAGCTCGCGGGGTTCGGCATCGCGCGCGTCGTCGAGGTCTGGACAGTCAAGGACGGCCACCTCACCGCGTTCCGGATGAACTACGACGACATCACCGCAGCGCGGTCGGCCGTCGCGGCCTACAGGCCCGAGGTGCTGCACGACCGCGCGGTCACCGACGAGGACCCCCTCAGCGGCGGAACGATGATCAGGCTCAGTCGCATCCAGCTGAAGAACAGGGTGGGGCGAGAGCGCTTCCTGCGCGGCCTCAGCCGCCGGTTCTCCCTGCTCTCTGCGAACTTCGTTGTCGAGGTCAACGGCGAGGAGCTGACCCGGGAGGACATGCCGCTGCAGTTCCGGTTCCCCGAGAGCGGCTACGAGGTCGCCGACGTGCCCGGTCTCGGCACCGTCCAGTGGTGGGCGGGGTTCACCGAGCGACCGATCCAGGTTGAGGAGGCGCGCGGCATCTCCGTCCTGGCACGGGGAAAGATCGCCCAGTCGCCCTTCTTCTTCGAGCTCGCGGGGGGCGCGCAGAGCCAGCTCGGGCTGCAGTACCTGACCGGGGAGGTGTTCGCCGACGGGCTGGACTCGGACGAGGCGGACCTCATCGCCACCGACCGCGCCAGCGTGCTGTGGGAACACCCCGTGGCCGAGCCCCTGCTCGAGTGGGGACAGGCCAAGGTGCGCCAGCTCCTGCGCGACTGGAGCCGCCTGCGGCAGGAGAGGCAGGTGGAGCGGCTGCGCGGCTCCACGCCTTACATGAGCATGGTCGAGAAGTTCCCTGCCCGCGAGAAGCGCGAGCTGCTCTCCGCGATCGACACGCTCTCGCGCATCGAGACCATCGAGAACGAGCGGCTCGACGAGATCGTCAAAATCCTCATCCAGGCCTACGAGAACGACCACTTCCTGAACGTCATCCGCGCCCTCCGCGACATCGAGGCGTCCGCGCAGGACGAGATCGTCAAGATCATCGAGGAGTGGGACGTCATCGAGGCAGTCCAGACGGCCCAGCTCGTCAGGGGACGCGTCGAGATCATCAAGACCTTCGAGGCCATGATCGCGGAGCGGGTACCCGAGAAGCCCGACATGCAGGACTTCCTCAAGTCCCACCCCTGGCTCATCGACCCGGCCTGGCAGATGATGGCGCACGAGCGATCGCTCGAGAACGTGCTCGAGGACCACTTCAACAAGAAGAAGCAGCGCAAGAAGCGCGGCGGTCGCCGCCTCGACTTCCTCTGCCTCGCCGACTCCTCGCACGCCGTCGTGGTCGAGGTGAAGCGCCCCGGCGACAGGGCAGGGGTCACCGAGCTGCGCCAGCTCGAGGACTACCTCATGTACCTGCGTCGCCGCAACGACGAGGTGACCGGCGGACGGTCGAAGCGTCACAGGATCTCCGGGGTCCTCATCCACAGCCGCATGGACGAGGACGGCCGCGAACTCGCCGAACGCCTCGCGAAGGGGGGAGACGCCATCATCGTCACCTGGGACTCCCTCCTCGAGACCGCCAGGCGCCTGCACGGGGAGTTCTTCGACCTCATGGTCTCGCGGGCACCGAGCGACGACCCCCGCGTCGAGGCCCTGCTGGGATTGGAGGACGAGCCGGACGCCGGGTCGAAGCAGGGGGACGCTGAGCGGTGGGACGCCGAGCCTGCCGGTGGAGAGGGCGAGGGTCCTGCCGAGGCGCCGCCGGCAGAATCGTGACACTCTCGAAGACGCGGCCGGATCTCGCCACTCCCGCGCCTCGTGACCGTTAGGATTTCGCGGTGCCCGCACCGACCGCGATCGACCTCTTCGCCGGCGCCGGCGGTGCCACCCAAGGTCTGCGGGACGCCGGTTTCCGCGTCGTCGCCGCCGTCGAGAACGACGCCCACGCGGCGGCGAGCTGGCGTCTGAACCACCCCGGGAAGATGTTCGAGAGCGACGTGCGCGAGGTCGCCACCGCGGACCTCGCGGCGCTGCTGAACGGGGCGCGGCTCGACCTGCTCAAGGCGTGCCCGCCCTGCCAGGGGTTCTCGTCACTACGGGGGGCCAACGACCCCGACGCCGCGCGCAACGACCTCGTGCTCGACACGATCCGTCTCGTGGACGGTCTGACGCCCCGCGCCGTGCTCCTCGAGAACGTCCCCGGCCTGCGCCGCGACGCCCGGTTCCCGAACCTCGTCGCCGCGTTGCGCGAGCGCGGGTACGGGCTGCGCGACTACCTCGTGGAGGCGAGCGCGCTGGGCGTCCCGCAGCGCCGCCGCCGGCTCGTCCTCATCGCCGTGGACCTCGCCGGGTCGACGCCACCGCCCGACACCCTCGACGAGCTCATCCCCCCGTCGCGCAGACCCGACGGCGTCACCGCCGGTGAGGCCCTCGCCCGCCTGAGCGACGCCCTGCCGGAGGGCGACCCGTGGCACCGGTGGCGGCAGAGCCGCCCGGCGGTGCGCCGGCGTATCGAGGCCGTACCGGTCGACGGGAACCGCTTCGACCTCCCGGCCGAGCACCAGCTCGAGTGCCACACCCGCCTTGGCAAGCAGGTCGCCACCGCGAGCTACGGTCGCGTGAAGGCGGGTGCCGTCGCGCCCACCATGACGACCCGGTGCACCACGCCGTCGTGCGGCAGCTTCATCCACCCGAGCGAGGACCGAGGCCTCTCGATCCGCGAGGCGGCCGCGTTCCAGACCTTCCCCCACGACTACCTGTGGTCGGGAGGGTACGACTCGGTGGAACGACAGATCGGCAACGCGGTCCCGGTAGGCATGGCCCGAGAGTTGGGGAGCGCCGTCCTGCGACTGCTCGACGGCGAACTCCCGGACGCGGATTGAGCACCGGCCCCGCAGGCGCGGCCGGACCAGCCGAACCACCGCCTCCCGACACCGACCCCGCAGACCCCGGAGTCGAGCCGGGCGTCGAGCCCGGGGCCGACTGCGGGGCCGATTCCGCCGCCCTCGCGCGAGAGAACGCCACCCGCGACGTCGCCTGGATCGGCGAGGCCTGGCGCTGGTACGACGTGCCCTACCGCGTTTGCGGTTGGCTGGCCACCGGGTGGCGGCGCAGAGCCATGGGGTGGCGCGTTGCCCGACACCTCGGCCGGTGGCGCGACCGGCTCACCGGGTTCAACGACCTGGAGCGCGAGCGGGCCGCGCCGCTGGACGGCTGGTTCGACAACCTGATCGTCCCCAGCGACGAGCGGGTGGCGCAGGGCGGCGTCTGGGTGGTCGAGGTGTTCCCGCCGAGCATGTACGGCCAGCTCGTGAAGTCCCTGCGGCGCAACGGCTGGGACCGGGACGACTTCGTGCGCCACCACGACAGCTCCAACACCGAGCGCGTCGAGCAGGCGCGGGCAGGTCGGGGTTGGACGTGGTGGCGACTCGGCGAGGTGGTGGGCCCGCGAGCCGCGTCGTCCGGCCCGGGCACCTACCGCGACGTCCTGCCGCCGGCTTTCGATTCCGTCGACCTGCGCGCGACCCAGGTCGGCACCAGCCTGACCATCGTGTCGGCCCTGTTCCTCACGAGCGAGATCGGCATGGGCGCCCTCGACGAGACGTGGCACGCGACCCACGAGCCGCGCGTGACGTGGAGGGGGTTGCGCCGGCCCACCGTGGAGGGACGTCACTTCGCGGCCATCCGAGCGGGCCAGTCGGAACGTCAGCGGTTGCATGACTCGGCCCGGGACTGGCTGGCGGAACGGTGCGCGGGTTCGTTCGCCACATCCCCCGGACGGCACCCCGTGATCGACATGACCCTCTTCGACCGCTTCGACCCGTGTTCCGAGTCCCCGTCGCGCGACCTGAGGGAGGCGCTCCGAGCGCTCGGATTGGCGGATCTCGACTTCGGTCGCTACGAGTCCCCCCAGATGCCGGGACTCGCCCTGGTGCAGTCGCCGACCGTCCCGAGCGGGTACGACGTCCTCCACAACTGCTGGGGCGCGGTCGGCCAGGCCGACCGCGTCGTCGAGGTGAACGAGTGGCACGGCTACCCACAGCCCGACAACGCCGCCGATGTCGCCCACCGCTTCAACGACGAGCTGAGGTCGTTCGCGCAGTACCTGGCCGTGCACCGGTACCTCGACAACCTCGGGACCGACTACGCCATCGCCCGAGACGCCGCCTCCCGCCAGCATCGCCGTTTCCGGAGTCGTGAGCTCAGGCTGCTCCGGCGCCGGGTCCTCACGACCGGTCTGGACCTGGCGACGGTCGGTCCCGACACCGCGCGGATGTGGGACGAACCCTGGCGGTCGTTCGTGCCTCTCGAGATCCTCTGGAAGGAGGCGGACGCCGTCGACGCGGGCGAGTCAGCGGCCGCCGGTGTCGACTATCTGCGAGAACTGGCTGGCCTTCGGAGCACAGCAGTCGACGAGCTGCGCGTCGCCGACGCCGCGTACAGGGACGCGCTCGTCACGGCGGCGTCCCTGGGCGCGAGCCTCGACGCGAACGCGACGGGGCGGTGGGCCCTGATCGTGTCCGGCGTCTCGCTGTTCGTGGCCACCGTGACGCTCCTCATCGCGGACGTCGGCAGCGAGACTCTGTGGGGACAGCTCATGTCCTGGCTAAGGGCCTGACCGTCCGCCCCCGCAGCGAGCCCGGACAAGGCGAGTGGTGAGCTGTCCGGCGCGGGTGCGAGTTCGACGACGCGCGTTCGCGAGATGCGGCCCCCGGCCACGGTCTGAATGCTGAGCGTGTCCCGCCGCACGCCAGAAGGTCTTACGCCGCCCGCACTGAAGCCCCTGCAGAGCATTTGCCCCGGTGGCTGCTGGTCGCAGGCGCGCGCGGGCGCGGCCGGCCCCGCTGCCTTGCCGGGGCCATCGCAAAGATTGCGCCGCAAAGTTCGTCTTCGAACCGCGCGCGCCGCTGGGGCGTCGAACTTGTCATGGGGTGCAGGATGCTTCGGTCAACCGCGCCGAGCTGCCACCTCAGGTCCCGACCCGTAAGGCTTCGAGCGGTTGGACTCGTGCGGCTCGGATGGACGGGTACACCCCTGCGAGAACGGCCGCACAGGCGCCTAGAACGGGCCCGCCCAGTATTGCCTCCGGCGGGACCACAGCTGTCCAGTCGGCGCTCAGTGACGCGGCCAGGATGACCGATATGCCGAGCAGCGAACCGATGGCGCCGCCCACCAAGCCCGTGATGGTCGCCTCGGTCAGCACCTGAAACGCGATGTGCGCTGGCCTGGCGCCCAAGGCTCGGCGCAGTCCGATCTCGCCGGTGCGTTCAAGGACGGTGACCAGCGTGGTGTTGGCGATGCCGACCATGCCAACGACAAGGCACACGGCCGCCAGCAGCATGAACAGTCGGGTGATGTCGGCGTTGACGGCGTTGCCGAGCACCCTCGGGTCCGGCGGCGGGGTTACGTCGAATCGCTGTGGGGCTGCCGGGTCGATGGCGTGGGCGAGCTGGTCGGCTACGACCTGGCCTGCGCCGCGTTCGACGCTCACCCATCCCTGGGGCGAGGTGGAACCGCGCGGGTCGCCCCACAACCTACGGGCGGTGAACGCGGGCACCAGCACGTTGTTGAGTAGTTCCGAGTGGCGCTCGACGCTGTCCATGACACCGATCACTGTGAAAGAAGTGCCGTTGACCGTGATGGCGGGACTGGACTCCAGGTGATGGATCCCGTACCGATCGGCGACCAGGGAGCCGATGAGGGCCACTCTTGCCTCCGCGCGATCCACGATCGGGTCGAAGAGCTTGCCTTCACGGACGCGGGCGCGCGCGACGTTCAGCGCGCCAGCCGAGACCGCCATGACTCCGACCCCGCTGTCGCGCTGACCGCTCACTCCCAGCACCTGCGTCGGGGAGACCGCGCTGGTCTCCTGCGGGAGCTGCCAGACGAGACCGGCCTGTTCGACTCCGTCGATTTGCTGGACTCGCTGCTCGAAAGCCGGTGGAAACGCCAGGCTCCGTACGGTGACCGGGTCCGCCACCTGGGAGACGGTCACCTCCGTGGCCGAGAGCGCGTTGAACCGCTGGTCGATCTGAGCGCGCGCGGTGCTCGTCAAGCCGACGACAGTGATCAGGACGCCCACTCCAAGCACGGTCCCGGCGGCGGTCAGCACGGAGCGCAGCCGCTTGGCAGCCAGGCTGGCGACGGCCTCGTCGACCAGGCCGAGCTTGTCGATGGAGATGCCCTTGGCGCGCTCACGCATCGCGCCGCACCTCCCCGTCCTTCACTCGTAGTTGGACCGAACCGACCCGGGCGATCGACGGGTCGTGCGTGACCATCACCAACGTCAGCCCGCCGGACTGCAGCTCGACAAGCAGCTCGACGATCGCGCCGCTGTTCTTGCTGTCCAGGTTGCCTGTCGGCTCGTCGCAAAGCAGGATCTGCGGATCCGCGACGAGCGCGCGTGCGATGGCCGCGCGCTGCTTCTCGCCCCCGCTGAGCGTCGCGACCGTCTTGCGGGCTTTTGATTCTAGGCCGACGCGGGCGAGCCGATCCGCCGCGCGCTCCATCCGCGCGGCACGCGACAGGCCCGAGTAGAGACCTCCGAGCATGACGTTCTCGAGCACGCTCCGACTGGACATCAGGTGGAACGACTGAAACACGAAGGACATCTTCGTGGCTCGGAGCTGGGTCCTGAACTTGTCGGAGGCAGTTGCCGTGGGAACGCCGTCGACGACGATCTCGCCGCTGGTCGGGCGGTCGATCAACCCGAGAAGGCTGAGCAGGGTCGACTTCCCGGAGCCGCTAGGACCCGCGATGGTGGTGAGCGAACCGCTGGGGATGTCGAACGCGGCGTCGCGCAGAGCCTCGAAGGAGGTCGGGGACGACGCGTCTCCGAAGCGGCGACCGGCCCCCTGGATGCGATAGGCCGGCCCGTGTGGTCGGACCAAGCTCTCGGACGTGGTCATCACGCGCTCCCCGAGTCCGTGCCCACAACGACCGCGTCCCCCACTTGCAATGAACGGCGTTCGCTCGTCGTGACGCGGACGTAGCCGTCTCCGGCGAAGCCGACCATCACCTCAACAGGTCGAGCTTCGCCTTCTGAGACCACGTGCACGAGGGTGGTGCCGTCGGCAGCCGTGCTGACCGCAGAAACAGGCACCGTGTAACCGGCTCCCTCGGATCGTGCGGTTTCCACGATGACGCGGGCGTCGGCGCCAAGCCAACGGGCGCCCAGCGGCTTGCTGGGACGGATTACGAACGTGGTTCCCGTCTGGTCGGACTCCGCAGCCTCCTCACCAGCCGCGGCGGCGGACCTTGACGCGCGCAGCACCCGCCCGCGACCGGATCCCGAGGGACTGAACAACATCTGCGCGCGGTCGCCGAGACGGATCCTTTCCGCATCGGCGCTCGTGGCCGTGCCGCGAACGACCAGCGGGCCGCTGGCCAGGGTGAGCACCTTGTCTTCCACCACGTCACCGACTTGCACCGAGACGTCACTGACCCTGGCCGGCAGGTCCGGGACGAAGACCAGCTCGCCGAGCACAACCTGGGCGCCCGCTTTGGTGTATGCCTCGCCGGCGGCTGCCTGGGCGCGCGCGAGATCTTCCTGGGCGAACTGCAAGCTCAGCGGGTCTGACTCGGTCTGGCGCAGCTGGGTGAGGTTGCGCGCCGCTGATCGCACGGCTTCCTCGGCGATCTCCACCTCCTCGTCACCGACGCGCTGGGGCTGGTATCCGTGCTCCTCGTACAGGGCCGCCACCGCTTGGGAGGTAGATGGTCCGAACACGCCTCTGGCGTCGTTGGTCCAGTGTCCGGCGCCGCCGAGCGCGAACTGCAACTGCCTCACGTCCGGCCCGGTCATTCCGGGCGACATCGTCCGGTACATGGGGATGCTGCCGCGCACGACGATGAGCGGCCGACCGCTGATTTCGGCGAGGAGGTCGCCCGCCGCGACGGTGGATCCTTCACGCCGGCCCAGGCGCGTGAGGACGTTCGCGTCGACCCCGGCTGCCTGCTGGGCGCGCACGACAGTCTCGAACTGCGGGGTGACGACGGCGTCGAAGGCGACCGTGCGCCGCACGGCTTCGCGCGTGACGGGCGCGGTCAGTGTGGACGGTCGCGGAGGGGCGGCATCGGCTAGTGCCTGGGCCGGAGACTTGATGAGGTTCCCGGCGGCGAACCCGAGCGTGACTGAGGTCAGGACAAGCGCAAGACCGACTCCAAGGAGACGGTTCGCGGGACGGCGGGTCACTGCGCACCCTCCAGGATGGAACGCGCGCGGTCCAGCTGATCGTTGTGCTGCTTCAGCGACGCCTGGAGCTCGCCCTCGTGCTCGTCGATCAGGCGCTGCTGATACGCCACATCGACCGCGTGCCAGATGTCGACGTAGTCGGTCTCGAGGGCGCACCTCAGGTCGAGCTTCGCCATCTTGAGCTGCACGGCGGGCGACGCGTCTTGGACGGAGTTGCCTGCGTCCCAGCGGTGGGTGAAGTCGTAGCCCCTCTCCTGCATGCACGCTGACCACTTCTCAGCGGCCGCGAGAGCCCGCGAGTCAGCCATCGTCTGCGCCCATGACTGCGCGAGGATGTCCTCGACGAGGGTCGCGCCTCCTGGTGCGGCGTCGCCACCCCACACGGTCCTGAACCCCTGCGCGCCGCATCCGCCCTCGGGCAGTGTCTCGCCGTCAGCGCTCTTGATCTGGCTCGGCTGGCCTGACGCGGTGTTGCCCGTCATGATCTCGGCCTCCAGGGCGGACGGGTTCCAGCCCCCGGCCTTGTCGTTGCCAGCGTCGGCGGCCGACGGCGCGGGCCGGTACCCGTAGCGCGACACCTCCGACTTGTTGATGACGCCGTAGCGCCGGACGCTGTCCAGCTCGATGAGACTCGGCTGGCTGGTGACGGAAACGGTGGCCTGTACACCGAACTGCGAGGCGCAGTCCTTCTGGGCGACGTTGACGGCCGCGAAGATGGCCTTGTCGTCGTCGGCCGAGCTGGCGTACCGCGCCACCGGCAGGTCAATCTGCGTGGAGTTGGCGACGTGCACGACCTCGATCGCGGGTTCTCCGGCCTCTTGCCCCTTGGCAGAGCTGCACGCGCTCACAGTGAAAACGGCCATGGAGGCGATGAGGAGGGCTGAGGAACGGCGGTGGGAGCGGTTCATGATGTTCCGATCTCTTGGGGGTTCTGCTCCCTTCATGTCCGGCGGCGGGCTGGCTGTCCAACCGTCACCTCGGGTTTTTCGCATCCGATGGGCGAGCCTGGGTCCTTCGGTCGACCGCGTGCACCGGGGAGTCGTACTCGTCGAAGCGGGCGCGCCGCGTCGAGTCCGATCTGCACACGCAACAGGACCCGCCTCATCAGGAGGCGGGCCCTGTTGTCGGCAGTCAGCTGAGCTGGAACGAGGTGGTGAGGTTGTTGAGGGCGCCCGAGAGTGTCTGACCACCCGAGCCGTAGTTGATCCAGCCGGTCAGCGCGGTGTCGAAGCCGGCGTAGCGGAAGAGCTTGGTGTCACACGAGTTGTAGTCCTGGGCGTACGACGCGGCGTTGTCCCACGCGTAGCTGGCCATGTTGCTGATGGAGAAGTCGACGTCGCCGGTCCCGCCGGTGCAGTCGCCGCTTCCGTAGCTGCGGAAGAAGTAGCCACTCCCGTCCACGTTCTGGCGGAACTGCCCACGCAGGACGTTTCCGTACTGCGTCCCGACGCTCACGTTGGCCGTGGCCTCGGCGTGCGCGGGAACGGCCTGCATGACGGTGAAGAGGGTGCAGGCACCCAAACTGGCTACAGCGGCCTTCTTGAGCATGTTGTCTCCTTGGCGGTGAGTGATGAGGCTGGGTGCCTCTACCCCTCACCTGTTGGCGGGCCGCTCGAAAGCAACAGGAGAGCAACAAGTCTGTTTAGTGGTCTAGAACAGCTTCCATCCGCTCGGACTCTGCGCTAAGCGCGTCGCGCAGGCTCTTCTTCGCGACCCCATAGCGGCTTCTCACAGTCGAGGCGTTCAGACCGAGGACCTGTGCGGCTTCGTTGAGGGACAGCCCATCCCAATGGACGAGTCGGACAAGCTCGCGCTGCGACTCCGGGAGACGTGAGACTGCGTCACGCACGGCGCCCATCTCCGAGTCGTCGGGGGCTTGCGGGGTGTTCCTGATCGTGGAGCGCAGTGCGTCGGCGAGCGTGTGCCGCCGGCGCGCTGTGCGGCGATGATTGGACAGGACGTGGGCGGCAATGGTGTACATCCAGGCGCGCCGCCGGTCCGATTCCCACTGCGAGGTCTTGTCGATCTTCTTCCACGCGATCAACAAGGTCTCGCTGAGGAGATCTGCAGCGTCGTCGCGGGGGTCTACACGTCGCTCGAAGTAGCGCAGAAGGGCTGGCGAGGTCTCGCGTAGGAACTCGCGAGTCTCGGCCCGCTCGTCAGGCGAGAGCCTCGTCACGGTTGCGACCCGTAATCGCAGTTGTCGAACGAGGTGATGGTGACGAGAGCGGGGTCAATGCCTCGGGCCTCGAGTTCGCCCTTGAGGCGTGCGTAGAGCTCCGCGCCGATGGCCAGCACCTGGATTTGCGTCTGCGTGTCGGGTCCCGCGCTGTCGGGTCCTGAGGTGTCGGCCGTCGCCCGTGAGTAGTCGTCGACGGCGGCAGCAACGTCGATCCCGTCGGTGTCAAAGGTCGCAAGGAAGCGCTGTGCCGCGATCATGGCGTCCGCAGCTGCGTCGGAGTTGTCGTCGAGGGGTGTCACCGCATAGGTGGCAGTGCAGCCGCCGGCAGCGCTTGTCATCACCTGCACGTGACGAGCGCTCGGGTCCGAGGGCCCCCAGTGCGGGAGAAGTCCGGCGGCGTTCGCGGCCGCGCCTGCTCCGAAGGTGACGGCCGCAAGGGCGGCGCCGGCGAGTAGGCGTGCCGGCCGACGGCGGCGGCGACCTCCGCGCTCCTCGGTGTCAGCGACGAGGAAGTTGAGCGTGGTGGACAGCTGGGCCGTCGAAGGGGTGGTGGGCGGAGCACTCCTGGCGAGGAGAGCGTCGAGCGAGTCGTTCATCCGGACCTCCGGGGTCATGTGCCTGTCATCCTGTACATGTCCGGTCGGGTCGGCGTTGTCCAAGAGGTCCGACGTTTTTTCGAGATCGGTCCGCCGGAGCGGTGAGATCGAGGCAGGGGACTCATCGGTCGGTATTGCCAGGAAGTCGGCCGCCGATGTCGTCTCGTGCGCAGCCCCGGCCTCGCTGCTCTGCTCGTTCGCCAAGAGGAACTCCAAGCGACGGTCAACGTACTCCCGGGATGCCTCAATCTCGCGCCGTACCTCGGCGCTGTCGCGGTGCCCCAGACTCCGGAGCAGGTCGTCGAAACGCGACTCCTCCTGTGCGAACTCATCGTCGCTCATCTGCGAGCACCTCTTCCGCGGCTGCTTGGAGCGCTCTCCGGGCGCGCACAAGCCTCATCCCAGCCGCCTTGTCACTGCAGCCGAGGATCTCAGCAATCTCCGAAGTCCGGAAGCCATCAGTGTAAAGGGCGATGATCCGGCGCTCCTCTGGATGGAGCTGCTCAGCCAACTCCTCGACCAGTGACGAGGCCTCCGTGTCGACGCGACCGCTCTTCGCCTCATTCTGGAGATTGCTTAGCAGCCTTGATCGCGCCTGCTCCGAGCGTATGGCGTTGCGCATGTGCCCTTCGAGTACTCGGAACAGCAGACCGTGCATCTGTCGCATCTCGGCGTCGCTTCCGGGGTCCTGCAGATGCTTGCGCCACAGCGTCACGAACGTATCCGAGACCACCTCGCTCGCGGTCTCGGCACTGAGGCGGCGCCTTGCGTGCCGGAACAGACGAGCATGCGTCTCATCGACCAGAGTGCGAAATGTGTCTTCTCGCATGACTGCTACTCAGACCTCGCCGGGGCCGCGCTCGCTCCCCTGCGCCGGAGACACTCCGGGAGGCGGGCATCTGGGCGAGCTCCCCGGTCGTGTTCCACCAGCAAGCCGGAGCTTCGAAAGACGCAGCGCAGGTAACGAGGTTGCACGAAATACCTTTCCGAGACGCGAGCCATCCCCGTTCGACTCGCTTGCGCGCGCCAACCTAACCGTGCCGCGACCCCGTTGTTACCTCTTTATACTTCTTGCTACTTCTCGAAGGGCTAACCGCGTCGTCAGCCAGCGCTGACTCAGATTCGGACCTGTCTGCTGTCCATGTATGGGACTAGCACCTCGACATTGGTCATGAAGCCCGTAGACCACGCCCGCAGCGGCCACACCTTGGTTGCTGAGGGTCTCCCACTGCGGGTCGGTCACGATCACACCTCTTCGTCCTTCTTCAGTGCTGTCACGATCGCGGCCAGCTCGTCGCGCCCGTTCTCCGGGTCACCCCCTGAGGACCGGTCGAGCCGGGCCACCTCCACCAGTGTGCTCCCGTCCTCGCGACGGCGGGCACGCACCCACAGCCGGCGCGGGCGCACGAAGAGCGAGCCGAGCAGGCCGAGCAGCGCCAGCACCACGCCGGTCAGCGCGACGAGCTTGCCGGGGGTCCGGCTGATCTGGATCTTGTTCCACCGCTCGAGGCGGTCGAAGATGACGCTGCCGAGGCCGTCGGGGAGGGTGAGGGTGTCGCCGGGGCGCAGGTCGAGGCGCAACGGCTGGCCGTTGGGCTTCATCACTTGGGTGGTCCTGGCCTTGTCGAGGACGTAGACCGAAGAGTTGCTGCCGTCGTCGAGGCCGACGTCGCCGGTGTAGACGAACAGCGACACGAGGGGGTCGATGGCGTTGCCGAACGCGGAGGCCGGCATGGTCAGCTTGCCGTCGGCGTCCTTGCCCATGGCGAAGGTCGGGTAGAAGGTGCCCTCCAGGCCGATCTGCGTGGGTCGCGCGTCGGCCGCCTTGACCACGCCGAAGGACTCGAAGGTCTGGGCGTTGGTGGGCAGGAACACCTGCGGTCCGCCTTGGGCGCGGTTGCCGCGCTACTCCGCGAAGAGCTGCCCCGGCTCCACGTGCAGCGCCTTTGCCAGAGCACGGACGCGGCTGACGCCAAGGTCGGCGCGCCCGTTCTCGAACTTGTTGAGGTTGACCCGGTGGAGCCCTGCGGCCTTGGACAACTCTTCTTGCGTGAGGCCGCGGTCCAGCCGAAGTTGTCGAACTCGCGCACCGACCCGCGCAAGCTCCTCGGCGCGCTGGGCCTTGACTTCTCCGGTACCTAGTTCCATGGCGCAACGACCGTCTCGGACGGTGCGACGGCCAAGGCCGGGCGCGCGACTAGCGAGAGTGTGATCAACCCGCCCTCCATCCCACCTGGCAACTGGGAAGGGCTCCCCACCTCGTTTGCCGAGGTCAGGAGCCCTTTTCCAGTTACATGGAGCGATTCAGGATTTACCCTGAACCGCTCCATTGACCGAAGGACGGCAAGGTCCGGATCCTGGCGCACCCGAGAGAACTGCGGCCCCGTCGGCAGCTCGTACTTGCTCGGCACCGGGCCGCTAGCCGGGTGCGCTCGGGTGAAGACAAGTTGTGCGATGCGCTCGCCGGGCACCAGGGTCAGCGGCATCTGTCCTAGGTTGGCCAGCTCGAGCGTGAGGCAGCCGACGAACCTCGGTTGCACCTGGACCGCAGTGGCCGACAGGAGGCCCAGACGGCCGTACGAGGAACGGGTGATGACCTGGGCGGTGAGGTCCCCGGGCAGGCGCAGGTACTCCAGAGTGCTCGCCAGCACGAGTTGACCGGGGTGCAGGACGAAGGCGCCGCCCCAGTCCTTCTCGACGGCGACCTGCATCTCGCGCGGCTCCTGGTCGAGTCGCATCGCGCTGAACGACTCGGTGGAGGTGCGCTGGAAGGTGATGAACTCACGACCGAGCCTGACGTCCATGGCGGCACCGGAGACGACGAGCGTCGTTCTCGGCGAGACCACGATCGCCTGACTGTCGGGCCGCTCGATCTCCGCGACCTCGTCACCGAGGCGCAGGCGGCGGATGATCTCCGGCTCGGTCAACACCCCGCCGCCCGCGCCGGCGTCGTGACTGGAGTCCTCAATGGCCTCCGCCTGACCGTCCGTGCCCCGCTCGGAAGCCGGGCCGAGGCCGTCGCCGGCGCCGTGGAGGGTTTTGACGCCCTTGCGCCACAGGCGGCAGAAGTCGAGGTCGTCCAGGCTCTTCGCCACCAGGTCGTTGATAGCCCCGAGCCGCGCGGCTTGGTCGGAGTCGCTCGAGCGCAGCAGAAGCTGGGTGGCCACCCAGCCCGCGTTGAGAATGTCCGCACGCTTGACTCGCCTGCCCTGCGCGTGCTGACCGACCGGTAGTCCGGACATCAACCAAGCGACGAGTTCTGAGACGACGTCCTCGCGATCGGCGGCGTCGTAGGTCTTCGTGGTGATGCTGGAGAGAGCGGCGGTGAAGTCAGACGCGTGGTCCAGCAACGTGTCGGCCAGACGCGGGACGACGGGATTGCCGCGTCCCGGCAGGTCGGAGCGGTTCCATCGGCGCCAGGCTTCGATGAGCTCGCGATACGTCTCCCCGGTCGCCGAGAGCGCCCCGAGCATGAGCTCCACGCGCACCCCGGGGGGGCGGGTGAGAGCCCAACGTGATCGCCTGGTCGGCCGAGACCGACGCGAGAAAGTCGCACTGCGCAGCGATCGCGGCCGGCCCGAAGCTGCTCACCGCGTATAAGTCGCACAAGACCTCGCGCGCCCAACTACGGAGCACCTCCGTCAGCTCGGCGGTCGTCACTCGAGCTGACGCCGACCCGGTGTGGTCGTCGTCTTCCTGCTGCCACGCCTCCACCTCGGCAGCATCCAGCCACGAGTCGACGTCCATGTCGTCGACGAGGTCGCGCGTCCTCTCGGCGATATGGGCGACCTCATGACCCACCGCGATGGGCGTCCACAGGGCCCGGCTTCCCTCGATCGCCGGAACGCTGAACACGTGCACCTGCTCGGGCGGCGGGTCGAGCCCCGGCAGGACCTCCGGCCGGTACAGCGTCTGCCACAACGCGACCGGGTCGGTCTCGAAGTTCCCGGGACCACCAACGGTGATCAGCGGGCGCACGGTCGACTTGCCGGACGTGCCCAACTTGTCCAGCTCCCGCTGCACGGCTCGCACGAGGGAGACCGGCGGCGGACGGTCCCGGGCGAACAACAGATCTGCGTAGTCGGTCAGCGTCGTGAGGTAGCCGAGCAGGGGGCGCAGTCGAACCAGGACGTCCTCGTCGTCAACTGCCCGCTCACACTCGGCCGCGGCCTGGCGCGCCACAGCGTCAACGAGCCCGCCGACCTGCCTGGCCGCCACAGTGCGGGACTGGTCGCGCAGCCCGCGGCTGACCGCGAGCCGGTCGAGCTCGCGTCCGAGCGCTTCGGTGCGCAGCAGCAAGGCAGAGAGCATGGTCGTGGTCATCACGAGCCCGAGCGTCAGCTAGAGGTCGGCGTGCGGGTCAGGCGGTCCGCCCGCCCACCGTCTCGCCCGCCCTCGCGATGCGGCTCAACAAGGTTCCAGACAGCGCGCCGAACAGGGCGACGAGGTCCTCACTGTCCTTCATGGACAGCGGGAGGCTTTCATCCAGCACCCGGTCGAGCCGGTCGGCGACTCCTTCGACGGCGTCGGCTTGATCCTCCGGACTCGAGTCGCTGCGCGCTGCGCGTGCGCCGGGGGCGGCGAGCGCCACGAAGGCGTGCGTCCACGTCGCATAAGTGGAGTCGGAGGACGGCCGCCAGTGGTCCCTCAACTCTTCGGCGAACGAGCGAAGCAGGGTCTGGGTCTTCGTCACAGCCTCACGTTCCCTGTCGTCCAGGGCCAGGTCGTGCGCGCGCCGCTTCGCGGCCGAGGAGACAAGGGCAAGGAGGGCGCTGGCCGCGATCTCGCCGCGTCGACGCGCCGCGACCCCCTGGGAGCTCGCCATTCGGAGGCCGAGGTGAGTTTCGTGGCGTACCTGCACAACTGCTCCCATCAGGAAAGGATACCCAGAGGCCGGGAGGGCGGCTAGAGTATTTTCCGTTTGATTTTACATGCCGCCGCGCCGACAAGATGTGTCATCTGTTGCGCGTGGCGAACGCCGAGGTGAGCCTGCGGATCTGGACCTCGACGCGGTTTCGCGGGTGTTTCTGTCGTATTACCTGAGAGAGGGACGCCGATGGGAGAGGTGAGGCGCCTGCGAGCGACACCTCCGGCGAGCCCCGTTTCGGGCGGCCGCCCGCGGTGCTCGCGTCCCTCCTGCGCCGCCGAGGTGCCAGTCGGCAAGGGCGGCCCGGGCCGGCCTTCGAAGTACTGCTCGTCCGCGTGCGCGCGAGCGTTCGTGGCGGAGAAGCGCGAGGTGGACGCCCGCCTGCGCGACCTGCTGGCGCTCGCGGAGCAGTACGGGCCGGTGCGCGTCGTGAGTGAGTCCACAACCGCAGCTCCCACGATGGCGGAGATGCAGGTCGTGGAGGCCGCGCGAGACGCGTTCACGGACATGGATCGCGCACAGAACCTTGCGCCCGCTTTCCTTGCCCAGGTTGAGGCGGCGCTGAATCTCGCCGTCGAGGTGATGCGTCGATCACTCCGATAACGCGTGTCGTCTTGCGCCGCGGGCCAGAGGGTCGGGACACCGGACGACGCGTGCTCGTGGTCGCCAGTTGGCGACTGGGGCGCGCGGGCGCCCGCGCTCAGCCGATGCGCACCGGCACCTTTTCGCGATGCGTCGACCCGTCCGGGCTCTTGCCCTTCGCCACCACTAGGTACATCCCGCGCACGTGTCTTGCCGGCGGGGTCCATAGCACCCGGCCGCGATGCTTTCCGATGGCACCGTGTCCGTTCGTCTTGAACAGCCGGGCCGTCTCATTCAGGCGCACGCGCCTTCCGTTCGGGTCGACCAGCCTGATGCGCACCTCCGTTCGCGGCATCCAGCGCCGCGCGCCGGTCAGAAGGAGCCGCTCTCTCCTGTCGACCGCGACTGTGACCTCACCGGGCTGCTCGGGGGCGGGTTCGCCCGGATCGTCCTCCGCGTCGTTGGGGCAGACGTCCCAGCCGAGATTGGACGTTGCCCTTGCTACCAACCCAGCGCAGAGGAGACCCCCAGGGATGACGAATGCTCCGAACCCGGCGAGAACGGTCAGGACAGTGAGGGAAGGCAGAATGTCCTTGAGGGTTTTGATGAGTTTCGCGGCCGGGGTGAGGTAATCAGTTGCCTGCTTGGCCTTCCGATGCCAACCAGGTTCATTTCCCGATCGAGTCGCAAGCGGACTGGCTCGCCCAGCTTCAAGTTGCTGCGTCATTTGGAGATTCTCCAAACGTAGTCGTTGCTTACCGGTGCCGCAGGGGTAGCGCGGCAGGGCGATCCACTGGTTTGAGTGGACCGCTTGGTTCGCGCAGGAGGGTGGTCAGGTGATGACCGGGCCGTCTTCAGACGGGGGTTGAGTCCGATGTCAGCTTCCAGTGGGTTCCGACCACCGGGAGATTCGTACCCGCAACAGGCGAACCATGGTGTGCAGCGCGGCCCCAACAACGGGGACGTCGTACCCAAGTTTGAGGGCGACGCCGAGCGCTCCGCAACTGCATCCCGACCGTCGAGATCGGGCTCAGTGGCTCGCCAAGCGCAACCTGACACGGAGTGTGACCTAGGTCACACTTACGTGGCGAACTCCAGCCCCATAAGAGCCACACCGACCTCACGGAGGCGACGTGGTTAGGGCTGGAGCTCGTCTTGAAAGGTGGTCGATCGGACTCGACCCTCCTGCGCCCGGGGAAGCAACGCCCCGAAGCAACGGTCGACGCTAACGCCGGGTGAACGTCGTCCGCAACGGCTGTCTACCCTGTTTCCCGTAGTCCAAACTGACTTTTTCGGGTAGTCCGAACTACCTGGACGAGCACGGGAGCCGTGCCGGTTCTGACCCGGCCGCACCCGGCACTTCGCGTACGCACGCCAAACAAGTCATCCTCGGCGCTTGGTAGGAGCACTCGCTCGCGCGAGGCGTCCCGCAACCTCGTTAGGACGCATTCGTCCTAGACGAATAGCCTCTGGATGGGAAAGCTCGAGATGGATGAAGTGTGCGCATGCCCGCGCCCCCACTCAAGCCACCGATCTCAGACGCCGCCGGGGAGTTCGGCCGCCGGGTTCGCGCCCGGCGTCTCGAGTTGGAGATGAGCCAAGAGGACCTGGCGGAGAGCTCCGAACTCCACTGGAGCTACCTGGGGCAGGTCGAGCGCGGCCAGAACAACCTGACCTTGCACAACATCCTCAAAGTCGCCGCTGCGCTCGACATGGACCCTGGTCGCCTGATGAAGGGCCTGACGCCGCCCCCTTCGCAGCCGGACGCACCCGCGCGGCGCTCACGCGTCAAGGGCCCTCGGCGCCGCAGCACCTGAGGGGGCGGCGGGCGCGTCGCTGCACGCGAGATCGACCGAGGCCCAATAATCGTTAGGACGTTTACCTCTTAACGATGGGTATCTCATGACAACGGCACCTTCATCCCTCGAGGACCTTCAAGTAGCGCTCAGCCTTGACGGCCCGGATGGTCCGAGAGTGTGCGAGTGGAGGGATCACTACGAGTCGTTGGGAGACCAGGGCAGGACGCGACTAAACCTGTGCGTCGATCACCTGCACGCACGCGGGCTGTGCTACTCGTGCGGCCTGTCGGCAGACAGCTTGGTCCGAGACGAGTTCCCGTGGGTGTGCAACGCCTGCGCACCGAACGCCTGACCCGTGCGTCCCATCGACCGCGAGTCGTGACTTCGCCGACCTGCCGGTCGTCAGTCCACGATGGCGGGTGTGCGGGCCTCTGTTCGGGCCTGCACCTGCGCGCCGGCCGTACCGTGGCAGGGCGGGGCGTCGCGGCCGGGGACACCACGCGCATCGGCGGATCCGGTCGCCGGGATGTCGCCTCAGTCGGTGAGCGACCGACACGGCTTCGGCGCTCCACCCGACGAGGCGACGCCCCACCATGAACCCGCCTTGGTGTGGCCGCAGCACCGCCGGTCTCACGCGCAGTCTCACTGGGGTCGAAATGGCACAGTTTGGTAACGACACGAACTGAGACGAACAGTGCACGTGCATGGCCTCTGACCTGCGAAAACACGGGTACACCGTTCGCTTCTGTTCGTCTCGGCCTCGGGAAGCATCTGACTACGGATCAGAAGGTTTGGGGTTCGAATCCCTACAGGCGCGCAGAACGGCTCAACGAGAAGAACCCCACCGGAACGCTTGTCCCGGTGGGGTTCTCGTCGTTCAGGGTTGGCGACGGGCGGCTAGCGCTGCCGCCCGGCCTGGCCCGCGAGTGCCTCGATGGCACGCGCCCAGAGGCGGTCGGAGTCACGCACCGACGTCTCGACCTCCCCGGCGTCGACCAGCACCCGGTCCACCTCGGGCGGTGCCGCGACGCCGGCGCGGCTCGTGATCGCGGTCAGGGCACGTGCGGCCGAGACGACCACCGAGCGACGCGTGCTGAGGAACGTCTCGTAGGTCCGCGGGCCCGACGACGAGGGCACCTCCCAGGCGGACAGGAGGACCGCGAAGCCGGGGGCGAGCGCGACGACGCACCACTCGCGCAGCATGGGCGAGTCCGGAGGCAGGTCGACCAGGACCGGACGTCCGGCGCGGCCGGCTCCCTCCGGGGCCTCCTCGTCGTGGGGCCAGCCGGTGAAGTCCGCCAGCACCACGCACCACGTCGAGGTCCGCGCGAGCTCCTCCCAGCGCCCGCGGGACCTGTCGAACGCCTGGCCGTCCTGGAAGCCGCCCCACACGACGGTCGGCTCTCCCCGGGCCATCAGCTCGTCCTCCATCGCGGTGGACAGCGCGACCAGGGTCCGGTGGTCGAGCCGCATGCGTCGCAGCTCAGGGTGCTCGTCGGCCAGCGTGGCGTGCACCGACGCCCGGTCCGCACCACGCGCCCGGTCGGTGGCGGCCTTGATCGCGACCGCCAGCGTGAGCCCGCGATCGCGGCCGTCGAGGATCTCGCGCACGAGGGAGACGTCGTCGTCGGTGTAGCGGCGGTGCCCCGCCGACGTCCGGACGCCGATCTCCAGCCCGAAGCGCCGCTCCCAGGCCCGCACCACCTCGGGGGTGAGCCCGGTGCGCTCGGCCAGGACCCCGATGCCGAAGCGCGCTGCCGACCCGGACGTCATGGTGGTCCACCGCCTCCCAGGCACGGCCTTCGTCCGGCTCTGGACGACGAGGACAGGGTACGCAGCATCGCGCCGGGTGACCGCCTCGACGAGCAGGTCACCCCAAGGGGTCAGGTGCAGGGGATCGGCCCTTGTCCGGCCCCGGTGACGCCGTTATACACGTCGTACAGGTTCTTGTTCGGATTCTCCGCCGCCGTCGGCGGCTCGGACGAACGGGACGTCGACTACAGAGAGGCACCGCCTTGACCGCCATCCTGTTCGGCTCGATCAGCACGCTCGCCGACACCTCCGAGATCCAGCGCGACGCCTTCAACCAGGCGTTCGCCGAGCACGGCCTCGACTGGACGTGGGACCGGGAGACCTACGCCGGTCTCCTCGACTCCAACGGAGGCCGCGACCGTGTCGCGTCCTACGCCGCGGAGCGCGGGGAGGACGTCGACGCCGACGCCGTCCACGCCACCAAGTCGCGCATCTACCAGGAGACCCTCCGCTCGACCGACGTCTCGCCGCGCGAGGGCGTCGCCGAGACGATGCGGGCCGCCAAGGACGAGGGCCACCAGCTCGGCCTGGTGACCACGACGTCGGCCGACAACCTCGCCGCGCTGCGCGACGCCCTGAGCGGCAAGGTCGACTTCGACGACTTCGGCGTGGTCGTCGACCAGTCCCAGGTGTCCGAGCGCAAGCCGGACCCCGAGGCGTACACGGTCGCCCTGCGGACCCTCGGGGTGCCCGCCGACGACGCCGTCGCCATCGAGGACAACCTCGGCGGTGTCGAGTCCGCACGTGCCGCCGGCGTCGAGGTGGTCGCCTTCCCCAACGGCAACACGGTGGACCACGACTTCGGGCCCACCCGCCGGGTTGAGTCGGTGAGCCTGGAGGACCTGCGCGCATGAGCGAGATCCTCGACCGGCCCCTCGCCCGCCTGACGGCGACGCCGACGAGCTTCCACGTCGAGGCCTACGAGAAGATCGACTACACCCTCGACTACGTCGACGGGGTCTTCGACCTGGGCAACCCGCAGCTCGCGTCCGCGTTCGCCGGCCAGGAGCGGTGCCTCATGGTCATCGACGAGAACGTGCTGCGACTCCACAGGTCCGCTGCCGAGGAGTACTTCGCCCACCACGGCATCGAGCTCGACGTCGTGCCGGTGCGCATCGCGGAGACCGCGAAGTCGCTGCGCACGCTCGAGGAGATCGTGGACGCGTTCGCCGCGTCCGGGCTCAACCGCAAGGACCGCGTCCTCGTCGTCGGCGGCGGGCTCACCACCGACGTCGCCGGCTTCGCGTGCGCGTCCTACAAGCGCAGCACGGACTACGTCCGCATCCCCACCACCCTCATCGGCCTGATCGACGCCAGCGTCTCGATCAAGGTGGGGGCCAACCACGGCAAGCACAAGAACCGGCTCGGCGCCTACCACGCCAGCAAGCAGGTGCTGCTCGACTTCTCGATGCTGCGCACGCTCCCGGTGGACCAGGTCCGCAACGGCATCGCCGAGATCATCAAGATCGCGGTGGTCGCCCACGGCGGCATCTTCGACCAGCTCGAGAAGTACGCCGAGGAGCTGCTGACCACTTCCTTCGGCCAGGCCGAGGGCGCCGAGCACCTGCGCGAGGTGGCGGACTCGATCACCTACGACGCCATCCGGACCATGCTCGAGCTCGAGGTGCCCAACCTCCACGAGCTCGACCTCGACCGGGTGATCGCGTACGGCCACACCTGGAGCCCGACCCTCGAGCTCGCCCCCGACCCCCCGCTGTTCCACGGCCACGCCATCAGCGTGGACATGGCCTACTCGGCGACCGTCGCCGCCCACCGCGGTCTCATCTCCGAGGGTGACCGCGACCGGATCCACGGTCTCTTCAGCTCGGTCGGTCTCGCGATCGACAACCCGCTCTTCACCGCCGACCTGGTCCGGCGGGCGACGGACTCGATCCTCCAGACCCGGGACGGGCTGCTGCGCGCGGCCGTGCCGGGCCCGATCGGCACCTGCCACTTCCTCAACGACCTGACCGCGGACGAGCTGGCCGAGCTGCTCACGGTCCACAAGGAGCTGGCCTCCGGCTACCCGCGCGGCGGCGAGGGCGTGGAGCAGTACACGGCCCCCGAGGTCCGGTGAGCAGCGCCCACGACCAGGCCACGCGATCCCCACGGCCGGTGACGCCCGTGGGGATCGCGGGCGCGCTGCTCGACTCGGTCGTGCGCCGGCTGGACGCGGGCGAGGAGGTGGGCGAGGACCTGATGGGTGACCTGTCCCGCGCACGGGACCTCGTCCGCGGTCTCGACGACTACGTGGCCCGCAGCACGACCGCACCCACCGCCGACCTCGTCGAGCTCGAGCGTCGTACGCGGCATGAGCCGTGGACCGACTCCCCCGGTCCGCTCGAGCAGGAGATGCTGAGCGGCGCGGTGGAGGGCGCGTTCCTGCGGATGCTGGTCGCCGCCACCGGCGCCGTCGACGTCCTCGAGATCGGCATGTTCACCGGGTACTCGGCGCTCGCCATGGCCCAGGCCCTGCCCGACGGTGGCCGGGTGGTGGCGTGCGAGATCGACGACCGCGCGGCCGAGATCGCCCGCTCCGCGTTCGCGCAGGCGCGCGGCGGCGACCGGGTCGACGTCCGGGTGGGCCCGGCAGCAACGACCCTCCGCGACCTCGCCTCGAACGGCGACCGCTTCGACCTGGTCTTCCTCGACGCCGACAAGCCCGGGTACGACGGCTACGTGCGCGACCTGCTCGACCTCGACCTGCTGGCCGAGGACGGGCTGCTCTGCATCGACAACACCCTCATGCAGGGCGAGCCCTGGGCGGCCGGTCCGGGCGGGGCGTCGGCCAACGGTGTCGCCATCACCACCTTCAACCTCGCCCTGGCGGCCGACGAGCGGGTGGAGCAGGTCCTGGTGCCGCTGCGCGACGGGGTGACCCTCGCCCGCCGGGTCCGGCGCCCGTGAGGCCGGCGCTGCGCGAGCGTGCGCGGTCGGTCGCGGCCATCGGTCTGCTGGAGGCGACGCTGCCCCTCAACCTGCTCCTCGTCGGCGCCGCGGTCGCCCGCCGCGGTCCGCACGCCCGCCAGGCGTCGCCGCGACCTCGGACCGTGCTGCTCAGCGGCGGCAAGATGACCAAGTCACTCGTCCTGGCCCGGCTCCTGCACGCCGCCGGCCACCGCGTCGTGCTGGTGGAGACCGCCCGCTACCGGTGGACCGCACACCGCTTCTCCCGCGCGGTCGCGGCCTTCCACGTGGTCCCCGACCCGGGCACGCCGGCGTACGTCGACGCTGTCGAGCGCGTCGTCCGGGCCGAGGGAGTGGACGTGTGGATCCCGGTGTCCAGCCCCGCGTCGAGCGTGCCCGAGGCCGAGGCCGCAGCACGGCTCGGCGACCTCTGCGAGGTCGTCCACCTCGACACCGAGACCCTCCGCCGCGTCGACGACAAGCACGCCTTCGCCGAGATGGCGGCCGCCATCGACCTGCCCGTCCCGCGGACGCACCGGATCACCGATCCCCAGCAGGTCCTCGACTTCGACTTCTCGGCGCACCCCGGCCCGTGGGTGCTCAAGAGCATCCCCTACGACCCGGTGCTGCGGCTCGACCTCACGCCGCTGCCACGTCCGACGGCCGAGGAGACGGCGGACTTCGTCCGCGGCCTGCCGATCTCCGCGGAGCACCCCTTCATCCTGCAGGAGCTGCTGGAGGGCACCGAGTGGTGCACCCATGGGACGGCGCGGGGAGGCAGGCTGCAGGTGTACGTCTGCTGCCGCTCGTCCGCGTGGCAGCTCACCTACGAGCACGTCGAGCACGCGGGCGTGCGCGCGTGGGTCGAGCGGTTCGTGTCGGACTACGGACTGACCGGCCAGGTCTCGTTCGACTTCATCGAGGGAGCCGACGGCGTGGTTCGCGCCATCGAGTGCAACCCGCGCGCGCACTCGGCGATCACCCTGCTGGCCGGACGGCCCGAGGTGGCGGCCGCGTACCTCGAGGACGACGCCCCGCCGGTCGAGCCTGCGGTCGGCGGCGCACCGACGTACTGGCTCCACCACGAGCTGTGGCAGTCCGTCCGGCACCCGGCCAGTGCGCCCGGCCGCCTGCGCACCGTGCTCCGCGGCGACGAGTCCGTCCTCGACGGCCACGACCCGTTGCCGTTCCTCCTGCTGCACCACCTCCACCTGCCGTCGCTGCTGTGGCAGAACCTGCGTCGCGGCCGACCCTGGCTCAAGATCGACGTCAACATCGGCAAGCTCGTCGAGCCGGCGGGGGACTGACGTGCGGCTGCTGCACCTGACCGGCTCCGCCGTCGACCCTCTCCTGGACGACGTCTCGCGCCTCTACGCCCGCGGCTGCCTCGACGCCGTCGGCACCCTCGAGGGCCTCGAGCACGTCGTCGCGCACGTGTCGCCGGGCGGCGCCTGGCGGTTCCCCGCCGCCCTCGACGACGCCTCCCTGGCGCAGGCACCTGCACTGGACCTGGGACAGGCGGTGGACCGGCTCGCGACGCTCGGCATCGACGCCGCACTCCCCCAGATGTTCTGCCGCCCCGGGATGACCACCTACCGCGGGCTGCTCGAGCTGCTCGACATCCCCTACGTCGGCAACCGGCCGGACACGATGGCGCTGGGGGCCGACAAGCCGCGCGCCTCCGCCGTGGTGAAGGCCGCGGGCGTCGCCGTCCCGGACTCGCAGGTGGTGCTCGCCGGCGCCTCCGTCGAGACGCTCGCGATCGACCTCCCGGTGGTCGTCAAGCCGGCCGACTCCGACAACTCCCTCGGCGTCCGGCTCGTGCGGGCCGCCGCCGAGTGGGACGACGCGGTGCGCGAAGCGGCGCAGCACGCGACAGGCGGCCGGGTGCTGGTGGAGTCCTACGTCGAGCTCGGACACGAGGTCCGGTGCGGTGTGGTGCAGCACGGCGACACGCTGCGGTGCCTGCCCCTGGAGGAGTACGCCGTCGACGCCGAGCACAAGCCCGTGCGGGACCACGACGACAAGCTGCGCCGCGACGACGCGGGCGACCTCGGCCTGGTGGCCAAGGACGCCGACCACGCGTGGGTGCTCGACCCCGACGACCCGGCCACCGCGGGGATGACCCGGGCGGTCCAGGACGCGGCCCTGCTCGCCTACGACGCCCTCGGCTGCCGCCACCACGGGTTGTTCGACTTCCGGGTCGACCCCGGCGGGACGCCGTACTTCCTCGAGGCCTCGCTCTACTGCTCCTTCGCCCCGTCGTCGGTCGTGGTCACGATGGCGCGGGCCGCGGGGCTGGCGCTCCCCGACCTGCTCACCAGCTCGCTGGCGCTCGTGGCGACTCCTCCGGGGACTCCCGGACCCGACCAGCACCTCGCCCCCGCGACCCCTCCACGGAAGGACCCGACCCGATGAGGACCGACCTGCTCCACCCGGCCGGCGTACGGATCACCGGCATCCGCATCGCCGACGACCCGACCGCCCTGGCAGGCGTGCTGCCCGGCCTGCTCGCGGACCACGGGTTCGCGGTGCTGCCCGACCAGCCGCTCGACGACGACGAGTTCCTGGCGTTCCTGAAGGGGTTCGGCGACCTGACCTTCACGGCCGGCGAGGAGCACCTCGAGGGGCACCCCGACCTCAACGTCATCAGCAACGTCGGCCGGTGGGGCACCGACGCTCCGCCGAGGAGCTCGTTCCACGTGGACACCAGCTACGTCGCGCAGCCACCGGCGTACACCGCACTGAGGGCGGTGACCGTGCCCGCGCAGGGCGGCGCCACCCAGTTCACCGACCAGTACCACGCCGCCGACACGCTCCCCGACGACCTGCGCAGCCGCGTGGAGGGCCGCACCATCACGCACGTCGTGACGGGTGTCGACCCGGTCGAGGGCGAGTCGTCCGCCGACCACCCCGTGCTGCGGCCGCACCCGCTGACCGGCCGCACGGCGCTCTTCCTCACCACCCCGGCGAGGTGCGCCGCGGTCAGCGGGCTCGACCCGGAGGAGTCCGAGGAGCTGGTCCGCCTCCTGTTCGAGCACTCGACCGCTCCGGACAACGTGGTGTCGCACCGGTGGGCCCCCGACGACCTCGTGATCTGGGACAACGCCGCCGTGATGCACCGCGGGGACCACGACGGCGTGGTCGGCGATCGCGTGATGCACCGCGGCATGGTGCGAGCACACCCCACGGCCGGCTGAGGACTCCGCCTAGGCTCTGCCCGTGCCGATCGACGACGCCACCCGTCCGCGCGTGGCGGGTTCCATCGAGCTGACGCCCGGCCAGAAGGTCGGCGGTCTCCACCTGAGACAGATCCACGACCACTTCCGCCAGCAGCTCGAGACGATGACCCGGGCGGTCGAGGCGGTCCGCGACGGGACCGGCGAGCTCGACGCCGTACGAGCCGGGGTGCACGGCCTCGCTCCGGCACTGACCGCGCAGCAGGCGGCCGGGCTCTGCCGGCAGGTGTGCACGATGCTGACGATGCACCACTCGATCGAGGACCAGGCGATGTTCCCGGCGGTCGCGACGCTCGAGGACTACGCCCCGGTCGCGGCGCGGCTGGCCGAGGAGCACCTGGTCATCCACGACCACCTCGAGAAGGTCGACGGCCTCGCCGTCGCGTCGTACTCCGACTCCTCGCGCATCGCCGACCTGGTCGAGGCGGTCGCCGAGCTCCGGTCCGACCTGGAGTCGCACTTCACCTACGAGGAGACCGAGATGGCCGAGCCCCTCGGCCTGCTCGGGCTCGGCGTCTAGGGCGAGTCAGGCCCAGGGAGCGAGCGGCAGGTCCGGCAGCCGGACGTCCGGGTGGTCGCGCACGACCACCTCGAGGGTGGTGCGCGGCAGCCAGCGGGGCGAGGCCAGCATCGCGGTGAGCGGACCGTCCGGCGCCGTCATCGTGACGAGGCTGCTGGTGCGGTCGCGCCACTGCCAGCGCGCCACCTGCCAGAGATGACGGGCCGCGGCCTCGTCGCGCACGAACGGCATCCGGACGTTGCCGTTGCGCATGCGGCCGTCGGCGGGGACGACGTGCAGGAAGCGGTTGGCGAACCGGATGCTCGCGGGCATCGAGACGATCTCGAGGCTCTGCACCCGGCCCTCGTCCTGGAGGCCGATCCCGGCGAGCAGCCGGCCGGCCGGGTCGACCGCGACCAGGTAGTCGTGGACGCGGTCACCCTCGACCGTGGCCGCGAGCCACCGGGACAGCTCCGGCGCGTCCGTGACCGGCGCGAGCGCGTGCTGCCGCGCGGCCTCGCGGACGGCCGCCGCCACCTCGTCGAGGTCGTCCGCGGTCGCCGCGCGCACCGTGACCGTCGGGTGCGGCGAGGGTGCGCGACGCGGCGGAGGTACGGGGGTGACGTGCACCCGGCCCAGCACTCGGTCGCACCACCGTCGAGCGCTCGCCATCGAGGGCGCGTTGCCTGCCTGGATCGCGGCCGCGACGACGGCGGGCGCGTCGAGACGGTCCACCTCGCCCAGCCGTGCCTCGGTGAGCCGGCGGGCGATCCCGCGCCGGCGCCAGTCGGGATCGACGCTCAGGCCGTGCAGCCACGCGAGTCGGACGACCTCCTCCCCCGCCGCCACCCGGGAGAGGTGCAGGGAGGCCTCGCCGACGACGGCGCCGTCCGCCTCCGCGACCCACGACATCGACCCGGGCCGGCGGACGCGCGCCGCCTCCTCGTCGCTGACGCGGTGGACCGGCCGGAAGGCGACACGACCGCCGTCGGCCGACCGCTCCCGCAGCGCGTGCACCTGCTGCTCGTCACCGTCGCGCCGGGGACGCACCACCACGGTGTCGTCGGCATCCATGGACGCACCCTAGGACCGGTCCCGGGCGCCGGTCCGACCACCGTCGGGACCGATCGAGATTTTCGTGTGTGACAACCGTTACCAACGGGTGACTTCGTCGTTGATCACGTCGGGAGGAGGGACCCATGACCGATCGACAGCCCAGCCAGACCGCCGGCTCGCGCACCACCAGCGCGCTGCTGCTCGTGGTCGTCGTCGCGGTCATCGCGGCCCTCACGTCGTGGGGCAACCAGCCCCGGGACCGCCGTCCCGTCGCGGACGTCGACCTGACCAAGCTGGTCGCCTCGACCACGAAGGCCAAGCTGCCGCGCGCACCGATCGACCCCGACCCGACGGGCACGACGGACGGCACGGTCGTCCACCCGCGCCGCGTCCTCGCGGTCTACGCCGAGCCCGGCCGCAAGCCCTTCGCCAAGGTCACGCCGACGCAGATGAACGACACCTGGCTCCCGGTGGTCGAGCAGCGCAAGGGCTGGACCCGCGTGCTGCTGCCCTCGCGCCCCAACGGATCGGTCGGGTGGGTGCGCACCGCGCAGCTCGTCGAGAAGCACACGCCGTACGTCGTCCGCGTGCACGTCGGCTCGCGCCGCATGGAGCTCGTCCGTGACGGCGCGACGGTCGGGGAGTGGCCGGTCGCCGTGGGGGCGCCGGCCACGCCCACCCCGACGGGCCGCACGTTCCTGCTCGGCTCGATCGTCGACGAGGGGCAGGGCTTCTCGCCCCTGATCCTGCCGCTCGGCACGCACAGCGACACCCTCGACACCTACGGCGGCGGCCCCGGCACTGTCGCCCTCCACGGCTGGCCGGACACCTCGGTGTTCGGCAAGGCCGTCAGCCACGGCTGCGTCCGTGTGCCTGCCGACGCCCTCGACCAGCTCAGCAACGTGCCGCTCGGCACCCTCGTCCTCATCGATCAGCAGTGAACCAACGGGAGAACACCATGCGCACCTCACTCCAGGCAGGCAGCACCGGCCTCGCGATCGCTGCGGCGGCCCTGCTGGTCGTCACGTCGACCACCGCGAGCTCGGAGACGGTCTCCAGCTCGTCGGCGTACGGCGCCTCGGTCGGCGGTACCCCCGGCCAGCCGGCGGTGGCGTCCGACGGCACCAGCACCCAGACGGGCGGCGGGTCGCTCCCCGCCCAGCTCGGCCCGCTCGCCGCGGGCGGTGTGCTCGAGGTCAGCGCCGGCAACGACACCGCGTCGGCCGCCGTCACCGACCTGACCCTGGGCAGCGCGCTCGCCCAGCTCCCGCCGGAGGTCAAGGACGGCATCGCCCAGCTCAACCAGGTGTGCACCGGCCTCGGCCAGGCGACGCCGGCCAACCAGGTGCTGACACCGCTCAACGACGCGATCAACCAGGTGCCCGGGCTCGGCACCGTCGTCGAGATCCCGACGGTCGAGGCCGCGCAGACCTTCTGCAACCAGCTGGTCGACACCGACATCCTCGACCTCGCCACCCTCGGCACGCTGAAGACGCAGTGCACCGACCAGACCGGCACCGTCACCCTGAGCGACGTCAAGGTGCTGGGCGCCCCGCAGCCGGTGCTCGCCGGCGAGGTGGCGCCCGAGACGCAGCTGCTCCCGCCGGAGCTGGCTGCGGTCGCCAGGATCACCCTCAACCACCAGGTGCGCGACGGTGAGAACTTCACCGTCGAGGGCCTGCGCCTCGAGGTCGGCGGCCAGACCGTCGCCGTCCTCGCCTCGGCCACCTGCGGTGGTCCGATGGCCCAGCCCGCCGTGCAGCAGGCACCGGCCAAGCCGACCAAGAAGCCGACCAAGCAGGCGCCGCGGCCCACCCCGGTCAAGACCTCCGCTCCCGTCACAGGCTGACCCTGGGCTCCGCTGGTCGAGGAAGGACGCAGTCCTGTCGCGAGACCACGGAGATCGGTCTCGTGACAATCGCTGCGCGACCTCTTCGACCAGCGTCAGGCGTCAGCGGTCCAGCAGGGGTCGGGCCGGGTCCCACGTGGTGCCGTCGGCCTCGTCGCGCCGCTTGCGGGCGATCGCGGACAGCGCCTCGAGGACCACGCGGTTGGCGAGGGCGGCCGTGATGTCGGCGTGGTCGTAGGGCGGGCTCACCTCCACCACGTCGACCCCGACGACGGGCAGCTCCAGGCAGATGCGTCGTACGGCGTCGAGGAGCTGGCGCGCCGACAGACCACCCGGCTCGGGAGTGCCGGTGCCGGGCGCGTGGCCGGGGTCGCAGACGTCGATGTCGACGGACAGGAAGACGCCGTCGCACTCGTCGGTGGCGATCGTGAAGGCCTCGGTCAGGCAATCCTCGAGGCCGCGGTGGACGATCTCGGTCATCTCGTAGGACCGCATCCTCTCGGCGGCCATCCAGTCGAGGGTCTCGGGGCCGGGCCAGTAGCCGCGCAGCCCGACCTGGAGGAACCGGTCGCCGCGCAGCGCGCCGGACTCGATGAGCCGTCGCATCGGCTGACCGTGCCCCCACAGCGAGCCGAACTCGATGTCGCCGGTGTCGGCGTGCGCGTCGAAGTGGATCATCGAGACGCGGCCGTGGCCGACCACGTTGGCCACTCCCTTGGCGTCCGGGAAGGCGATCGAGTGGTCGCCACCGAGCACGACCGGGATGGCACCCGCCCGGGCGACCTTCTCGACCGCGGCCTCGAGCACGCCGAGCGCGCGCTCGATGTCGCCGGGTGGCATCTCGACGTCGCCCGCGTCGACCACGCGGAGGTCCTGGAGGCCGTCCGTGCGCAGCGCCAGCGAGGGCCGCGAGCCGTCGTGGGGCAGGTAGTCGGTCATCCGGATGGCCTGCGGCCCGAACCGCGTCCCCGGCCGGTGCGACGTACCTCCGTCGAACGGAGCGCCGACCACGACGACGTCCGCACCAGCATAGGTCGACTCGTCGTCGAGGTCGCAGGCGGGCACGCCCAGGAAGGTGATGTCGGGACCGAACTGAGCGCCGTAGCGAGCCATGGCGTGACTCTAGGGCCAGTCGTCCCGGTCAGTGCTGCGAGTCGCCGAGGCTGAGGTCGTCGGGGACCAGGCGCCAGACGGCGTACGCCGCCAGCAGGGCGAGGACGGCACTCACGGCGCCCAGCGAGGCGAAGGCGGTGACGAAGGCGTCGCTGGCGTCGGCAAACCACGGACCGCCCGTCGCGCCGGCGAGCGACTCGGTGACGTCCGGGCCGACCCCGTCCGGCAGGCCGGCGCGGTAGACCGCGCCGACCAGGCTGCCGAAGAACGTGATGCCGAGGACCGCACCGAGCTCGTAGGTGATCTCCTCCAGCGCTGCCGCCGAGCCGGCCTGGTCGTCGGTGGCGGCGCCCATGATGAGGGCGGACCCCAGGCCGAGGGCCGAGGTGCCGAGCCCCACGATCGTGAAGGCCAGCACCACGAACGGGTAGGTCGCCGGCAGGACGGCGAGCAGCGCGAGGCCGGTCGCCAGGACGACGAGTCCGCCGGCGAGCACGATCCGCGGGCTCGTCCGCTCGGCCAGGCCCGGGGCGAACGGCGAGGCGACCATCGCGCCGACCGCCATCGGCAGCAGGGCGAACCCGGCGCGGAGCGGGCTCATCCCCTCCGCCAGCTGGAGCCACTGGCTGCCCACGAAGAGCACGGCCGCCATCGCCGCGCTGCTCGCGAGCGCCGCGACGACTCCCGCGCGGAGCACCGGGTGCCCGAACAGCCGGACGTCCAGCATCGGCCGGTCCGAGCGCAGCGAGAGCCGGGCGAACGCCGCCAGGAGCGCGACGCCGAGGACGAGCAGCAGCACCGTCGCGACGCTCGGCCCGTGCTTGCCGAGCTGCTTGGCGGCGTAGACGAAGGCGGTCAGGCCGCCGGCCGACGTGAGCACGCCGACGACGTCGATGCGCCCCGGCCGCGTCGAGCGGTTCTCGCGGAGCAGCCAGAGCGCGAGCGCGATCGCGACCACCATCAGCGGCACGTTGACCAGGAACGCGGAGTGCCAGCTGAAGGACTCGAGCAGGGCACCGCCGACCACGGGGCCGACGCCCGCGCCCAGCGCCGCGGTCGCACCCCACACGCTGAGGGCCAGGGTCCGCTCGCGCGCGTCGTCGAAGATCGAGCGGATCAGCGAGAGCGTCGACGGCATCACCATCGCGCCACCCACGCCGAGCAGGGCGCGGATCGAGATCACCGCGGCGGCGCTGTCCGCCCACAGCACGGCGACCGACCCGACGGCGAACGCGGCGTAGCCGGTGACGAGCATCCGCTTGCGTCCCCAGCGGTCGCCGAGGGCCGTGACCGGGATGAGGAGCCCCGCCAGGGCGAGGGCGTAGGCGTCCACCACCCACAGCTGCGAGACCGCGCCGAGGCGGAGCTCTGCGGTCATCGCGGGGAGCGCGACGTTGAGGATCGTCATGTCCATGACGACGACGAGGAGGCTGGCCGCGAGGACGGCGAGCGCCCACCAGCGCCGCGGGTCGGCGGCAGTGCGGGCGGACGAGGTGGTGGGGACGTCGGTGGCGGTCATGGTGAGGTGACTCCGGCGAGCAGGGTGGACAGGACGAGGTGGGCCACGTCGCGGCGGGCGACGTCGCCGAGGCGGACGGCCTCGCGGCCGGCGACGAGCTGGCCGTAGATCGTGTGGCCGAACCAGCGCAGCGGCAGGTCGGTCCGCAGGACGCCGGCCTCCTGGGCGGCGGCGAAGAGGACGGCCTCGCGGTCGGCCAGCCGCTGCGTGCGCTCGATGAGCTCCGCGTTGGCGAGGATGACGTGGTCGGTGAGGGCGAAGCCGTGGTCGTCGGCGTCGTCGACGTAGCCGAGGACCAACGCCTCGAGCACGGCGCGGATCGCGGCCGCGTCGCCGGTCGCGGCGACCTCCTCGACGGCGACCCCGTCGAGCCTCCGCTCCCACTGGTCGAGCGAGCGGGTGCCCAGCTCGACGAGCAGGGCATCACGCGAGTCGACGTGGCGGTGCAGCGTCGCGCGGCTGACACCGGCGGCGTCGGCGATGGCCGACATCGACGCCCCGGGGTCCCGGTTGAGCAGGCGCTGCGCGGCGCCGAGGACGTCAGTGCGGTCCGCTCCCATGAGTCGCTCCCTTCATGCGACACAACCGTCTCATTTGAGACATGTATGTCGCAACATTGATCTGGCAGGCTGTGCGCAGCAGCGACGACCCGGGAGGGGTGGCATGGGCGAGGACACGTTCTGGCAGGACGCCGAACAGCACCTGATCCGGTACGGCGGCGGGTTCACGCCGCGCGTGATCGAGCGGGCCGCGGGTGCGTTCGTCTACGACGAGCAGGGTCGGGCGATCCTCGACTTCACCTCCGGCCAGATGAGCGCCGTCCTCGGCCACTCGCACCCCGAGGTGGTGCGGACCGTGTCCGAGTCGATCGCGACGCTCGACCACCTCTACTCCGGGATGCTCAGCCGACCGGTCGTCGAGCTCGCCCGTCGCCTGGCGGCCAGCCTGCCCGGACCGCTGAGCCGCATGCAGCTGCTGAGCACCGGCGGCGAGGCCAACGAGGCCGCGATCAAGATGGCCAAGCTGTCGACGGGCCGCTACGAGGTCGTCGCCCTCGACCGGTCGTGGCACGGCATGACGACCGGGGCCGCGGGCGCGACCTTCAGCGCGGGACGCCACGGCTATGGACCGCCTCCCGTCGGCAACCTCACGCTGCCCGCGCCCGATGCGTACCGCTCACCCTTCCGGCGCGCCGACGGCAGCCACGACTGGGAGACCGAGCTCGACTACGGCTTCGCCACCCTCGACCGCCAGTCGTCGGGCAGCCTGGCGGCCTGCCTCGTCGAGCCCATCCTGTCCTCGGGCGGCATCCTCGAGCTGCCCGACGGCTACCTCGCCCGGCTCCACGAGAAGTGCCGCGAGCGCGGCATGCTGCTCGTCGTCGACGAGGCCCAGACCGGGCTCGGCCGCACCGGCACCATGTACGCCGTCGAGCGCGACGGCGTGGTGCCCGACATCATCACGCTGTCGAAGACGCTCGGCGCGGGGCTGCCCGTCGCGGTCGTGGTCACCTCCGCTGAGATCGAGGAGCGCTGCCATGAGCGCGGTCACCTCTTCTTCACCACGCACTCCTCCGACCCGCTCGCCGCCGCGGTCGCCAACACCGTCCTCGACGTCGTCGAGCGCGACGGGCTCGCCCATCGCGCGACGGTACTCGGCAAGGTCCTCGGCGACCGGCTGCTCGACCTCCGCGACCGGTACGACGTCGTCGGCGACGTCCGCGGACGCGGGCTCCTGCAGGGCGTCGAGCTCGTCACCGACAAGGACTCGAAGACGCCCGCCGACGCGCTCGGCCGCTCGGTCACGGCCGCCGCGCTGGAGCTGGGCCTGCACATCAACATCGTGCAGCTGCCCGGGCTCGGCGGCGTGATCCGGATGGCCCCGCCGCTGACCATCGAGGAGTCCGAGCTCCACCAGGGCATCGACCTGCTCGAGCAGTCCATCGCCACCGCACTGAAGGGAAACTGACGTGGCCGTCTTCCGCACCGTCCTCGAGGCCACCGGCGGCAACAACGTCGGCATCGTCGTGCCGGAGGAGGTGGTCCTGTCCTTCGACCGCGGAAAGCGGGTGCCGGTGCTGGTCACGATCGACGGCGACTACACCTACGCCACGACCATCGGCGTGATGGGCGGGCGCTACCTCGTCTCCTTCAACGCCGAGACGCGCAAGCGGACCGGCCGCGGAGCAGGCGACGAGGTCGAGGTCGAGCTGGTCGTCGACCCCGACCGCTGAGGTCTACGGCTCCTCGCCCCAGCCGCCCAGCCCGGCGAACCGCTCGCCGATGAGTCGGTGGGTGTTGGTGTCGGGGTGCAGGTTGTCGGGCAGCGGGAGCCGCTCGGCGTCCTCCGCGCCGTAGAGCGCGAGCCCGTCGACGTAGGACAGGTGCGGGTCGCCGCGCCGCTCGACCACCTCCGCCAGGACCTCGCGGACCACCTCGAGGGTGAGGGCGCCACCCGCGACCGAGGCCGGGTCACCGGTCGCGAGGAACGCCAGCCGGCCCTCGGCGAGCGCCGTCATGTCCGGGCCGCTCGGCCCGGGCGTCGACTCGTGGATCGCGCAGTGGATCGGCGAGACCAGCCGGAGCGGCGTCTCCGGGTGGCCGTCGCGGATGGTGTCGAGCCACCCGTGGACGGCCGGGCCCAGCGCCCGACGCCGGAGCAGGTCCTGGTTGACGAGGTTGATGCCGAGCTTGACCGAGATCAGGTCGGCGGGGGTGTCCCGGATCGTCCGGGCGACGAACGGGTCGAGCAGCGCGCTGCCGCCGAGCCCGAGGTTGACCAGGTCGAGGCCGGCCAGTCGCGCGGCCACGACCGGCCACGTCTCGCTCGGGTGGGTCGCCATCGACCCGTGGCTGATCGAGCTGCCGTGGTGGACCCACCGGGGCCGGTCGTCGGGCACCGGCCCGACCGCGGCGTCGGCGCGCAGGTCGACCAGCTCGGTCTGCTCGTCGTGGGGCAGCCAGACCTCGACCCGCTTGTCGCCGGCGGGCAGGTCGATGGTGAGCGTCGTCGGGTCGCCGGGGGTGAACGTGCTCGCCCCGGTCATCATCTCGACGTCCAGGACGTTGCCGCCCGGCGCCTGGAGCCGCTGCGCGAGCTCGCCGTCGACCAGGACGTCGTACCACCCGTCGGGGCGCGGCGGCGTGCCGGCGTAGCGGCGCTTCGTGGGCAGCACGTCCAGCTCGAGGCGGGTGGCGGTGGTGCGCAGGGCGAGGCGTACGCCGGCTGGCTGCACCTCGACGAGGTGGAGCTGCGCGTCGTCGGTCTGCGCGCGCGCCCAGGCGGGGAGCCGGTGCGGCAGCAGGCCGCGGTCGGTGCGCTCGAGCTCGAGCGCACCTGTCACGAGGGTCGGGTCGATCATCGGTCCTCCCAGGACGTCAGCAGGGTGTCGAGCCCGTCGACGACGCGCTCCCAGGTCTCGTCGGAGGTCGGCACGCCGTGACCGCCGTGGCCGAAGGCGCCGGCCGCGTCGAGGGCCGCGTAGCCGTGGAAGGTCGCTCCGACCAGCCGCACCGCGTGGGTGGCGTCGTCCTCCGAGAGCGCATAGCCCCGCAGCGACGCGCGGCTCAGCTCCGCGTGGCGCGGGCCCGCGCTCGTCCGCGCGGTGTCGGCGTCGAGCGGCAGCCGGGTCGCGGCGTAACGGCCGGGGTGCGCGACGGCGTAGGACCGCCAGACGCCGCCGACGGCGGCGAGCGCCTCCCGCCTGCTCACGCCGGCGAGTGCAGTGGCGACCAGGTCGGCCGTCTCGTCGAGGGCGAGCAGCGCGACCCGGACCCGGACGTCGGCGGTGCTGCGGACGTGCGAGTAGAGGCTGGGGGCGGCGACGTCGAAGCGTCGCGCGAGCGCGCTCAGGGTGACGGCGTCGAGACCGACCTCGTCGGCGAGCCCGGCGGCCGCTTCGGCGACCCGCGCGGTGGTGAGTCCGGATCTCGGCATTCCCACTCCTTTTGTTAGTAGGTCAAACCCTACGACACATAGGTTCTGGTGTCCATTTCCCAGCCTGACCGCACCGGGCTTGACATTAGTTCGAGTCGCATACTTAATAGTGACGTGGCTCTCACCCTCGGCATCGACTCCTCCACCCAGTCGACCAAGGCCCTGCTGGTGGACGCCGACTCGGGCGAGGTCGTCGAGACGCGCACGGCGCCGCACCCGCCCGGCACCGAGGTCGACCCGCGTGCCTGGCTGGCCGCCGTCGACGACGCGACCGCGGGCCTCCTCGAGCGGGCCGACGCGGTCGCCGTGGGCGGCCAGCAGCACGGCATGGTGGCGCTCGACGAGGGCGGCACGCCCGTGCGCGACGCCCTGCTGTGGAACGACACCCGCTCGGCCCGTGCGGCGCTGGAGCTGATCGAGGAGATGGGCGGCCCGCAGGCGTGCGCCGACGCCATCGGCAGCGTCCTGGTGGCGTCCTTCACCTCCGCCAAGCTGCGCTGGCTCCGCGACCACGAGCCCGACCACGCCGCACGCGTCGCACGCGTGCTGCTCCCCCACGACTACGTCTCGCACCACCTCGCCGCCGACGGCACCGAGCCCTTCACCGACCGCGGCGACGCGTCCGGCACCGGCTACTTCGCGACCGCCGCGGGTGAGTGGCGCCCGGACCTGCTCGAGCAGGCGCTCGGCCACCGGGCCGCCCTCCCCCGCATCGTCGCGCCCGGCGCGGTCGCCGGGGAGACCGGCGACGGCAGGACGATCGCGGGCGGCACCGGTGACAACATGGGCGCCGCGCTCGGCATGGCGCTCGAGCCCGGCGACGTCCTCGTCTCCGTCGGCACCTCAGGCGTCGCCTCGGCGATCAGCAGCGTGCCGGTCGCCGACGGGACCGGGACGGTCACCGGGTTCGCCGACGCAAGCGGCGGCTTCCTGCCGATGGTCACGACCATGAACGCCGCGGGCATCCTCGACCTCCAGGCGCGCTGGCTCGGCGTCGACCACGACGGACTCGCCGAGCTCGCCCTCCAGTCCGCCCCCGGCGCCGGCGGCGTCACGCTGCTGCCCTACTACGGCGGCGAGCGCACGCCCAACCGTCCCGATGCCGTCGGCACCTGGACGGGCCTGACGCCCGCCACCACTCGCGCCGACCTGGCGCGGGCGGCGTACGAGTCCCTGCTCTGCTCGCTCGCCGACGCCGTCGACCGCCTCGTCGCGGCGACCGGCGAGACGCCGAAGCGCGTCCTGATGGTCGGCGGCGCGACGAAGAGCGCTGCGCTGCGCGAGCTCGCCCCGGCGGTGCTCGGCTGCCCCGTCCTGCTGCCCCCGCCGGGTGAGTACGTCGCACTCGGTGCGGCACGGCAGGCCGCGTGGGCGCTCGCCGGGACCACCGAGCCACCGGCCTGGGCGGCGGCCGAGACGACGGTCCTCGAGGCCGACCCCACCCCTCACGTCCGCGAGGCCTACGCCGGCCTCCGCGACCGCACCGCCCCCTGGCACGACTGACACCGAACGACAGATCCAGAACGACAGATCCAGAACGACAGATCCAGAACGACAGATCCAGCACCACCCACACGGAAGGCACCACCATGAGCATCGACGTCCCCACCCCCTCTCCCGAGGACAAGTTCTCCTTCGGCCTCTGGACCGTCGGCTGGCAGGGCGTCGACCCGTTCGGTGGCGCGACCCGACCGCCGATGGACACCGTGCACGCGTTGGAGAAGCTCGCCGAGCTCGGCGCCTACGGCGTGAACTTCCACGACGACGACGTGATCCCCTTCGGCAGCGACGACGCCACCCGCGAGCAGATCATCGACCGCTTCAAGAAGGGCCTGGCCGACACCGGCCTCGTCGTGACCACGGCGACGACGAACCTCTTCAGCCACCCGGTCTTCAAGGCCGGAGGCTTCACCAACAACAACCGCGACATCCGCCGCTTCGCGATCCGCAAGGTGATGCGCAACATCGACCTCGCCGCCGAGCTCGGCGCCAAGGTCTACGTCGCGTGGGGCGGCCGCGAGGGCGCGGAGTACGGCGCCTCGCAGGACACCGCGGTCGCGCTCGACCGGATGAAGGAGGCCTTCGACGTCCTCGGCGACTACGTGACCGAGAAGGGCTACGACCTCCGCTTCGCCATCGAGCCCAAGCCCAACGAGCCCCGCGGCGACATCCTGCTCCCGACGATCGGCCACGCGCTGGCGTTCATCAACCAGCTCGAGCGCCCCGAGCTCGTCGGCGTGAACCCGGAGATCGGCCACGAGGAGATGGCCGGCATGAACGCGGCCGCCGGCTACGCGCAGGCGCTGTGGCAGGGCAAGCTCTACCACATCGACCTCAACGGCCAGAACGGCCCGAAGTACGACCAGGACCTCCGCTTCGGCGCCGGCAACGTCCGTGGCGCCTTCTGGATCGTCGACGTGCTGCTCGCCGGTGGCTACGACGGCCCGGTCCACTTCGACTACAAGCCCTCGCGCATCGAGGACGAGGACGGCGTGTGGGTCTCGGCCGCGGCCAACATGCGCAACTACCTGATCCTCCGCGAGAAGGTGAAGGCGTTCCGCGCCGACCCCGAGGTCCAGGCCGCGCTCGAGGCGGCGCGCCTCCCCGAGCTCGCGCAGCCGACCCTCGGCGAGGGCGAGGGCTGGGAGCAGCTGCTCGACTGGCCGCTGCCCGACCCCGAGCAGCTCGCCACCATCGGCGCGGCGACCGAGCACCTCGACCAGCTGGCGCTCGAGCACCTGTACGGCGTGCGCTGACCGTGCACGTCGTCCCGAGCCCGCGGCCGAGCGCCGGCGGCACCGAAGGACTGCGGCGCGCCAACACCGGCGCCGTGCTCCGGGCGCTGCGCGAGCTCGGACCGTCGACCCGCTCGGAGCTGGCCGCGTACACCGGTCTCGCCAAGGCCACGATCGGCGCGATCGTCGCCGACCTCGAGGCGGCTGGTGCCGTCGCCGAGAGGGGCTCACGACCGGGCGTGCGCGGCCGGCCCGGACGACCGGTCGCGCTGCGCGGGCGGCGGTTCGTCTCGCTCGGCCTCGAGCTCAACGTCGACTACGTGTCGGCGGTGGTGCTCGACCTGGCGGGCGAGGTCGTCTCGAGCACCAGTCGCTCCGGCGGCACGAGCACGGACCTCGGAGACCTGGCGCGGTCCGCGCTCGCCGACCACGTCGGCAGCGGCAGCGTGCTGGTCGGCACCACCCTCGCGGTGCCGGCGCTGGTCCGCGCGGACAACCGGACCGTGGCGTGGGCGCCCAACCTGCGCGTCGAGTGGGACGATCTCGCCGGCGCGCTCGACTCGGTGGTCCCCGACCGGCAGGGCGAGGTCGCGATCAGCAACGACGCCAACTGCGCGGCGTACGCCGAGGCGCACCACGGGGCCGCGCGCGGCACGAGCCACGCCCTCTACGTCACCGGGACCGTCGGCATCGGTGCCGGGATCGTCCAGGACGGCGAGCTGGTCCGCGGCGGCGCCGGGTTCGCGGGCGAGGTCGGGCACATGGCCGTCGGGGACTCGCGCGCCCTGTGCGGCTGCGGTCGCCGCGGCTGCTGGGAGGCCTCGATCGGCCTCCACGCGATGCTCGCCGCGGTCGGCATGCCGGAGCTGGACACGCCTCTGCGTTCGGCCGAGGCCGTCGCCGAGCGAGCCGCCACCGATCCATCGGTCCGCGCCGGTCTGGAGCGGGTGGGTCGCGACGTGGGGCTGGGCATCGCCGTCCTCAGCACCGTCCTGGACCCGCAGGTCGTGGTGATGGGCGGCTACTTCGCCGCGCTGGGCGACCTCGTGCTCGAGCCGGCGCGCCGGACCCTCGACGAGCTCCTCGTGTCCGAGGCCCAGGTCAGGCCCGAGCTGCGCACCAGCACGCTCGGCATCGAGGCCGCCGCGCTCGGCGCGGCCGAGCAGTCCTTCGGCCCGGTGCTGCAGGGCGAGGTCGACCTCCCCGCCTGACCTCCGCTCCGCGGCGGCCGTCAGCCGGCGAGGCGGGAGTGCACGTCGTCGATCGCCGTCCCGAGGGCGGCAACGGGGTCGACGAAGAGAGGCTCCAGCGCGATCTCGGCCGCGCCGAGCAGCGACGAGTCGGCGCCGAGGCCGGGCAGCGCCAGCGTGACCGACTCCAGGGGCGCCGGCAGCGCGCGCTCGGCGAGCCCGGCGTTCACCTCCGGGCCGACGAGCGTGTAGAGGGCGCGGAAGTAGCCGCCGAGGATCACGGTCTGCGGGTTGAACATGTTGACCAGGCTCGCCAGGCCCTGGCCCAGCGCCGTGCCGGTGGCGCGCAGTGCGGGCGACGGCTTGTCGAAGGAGTCGAGCACCTCACCGAGCTGGACGACCTTGTCGGGGGGGCACGCGATCGCGGCCGCGATGGCGTGGGCGCCGACCTCGGTCTCCCAGCAGCCGCGGTTGCCGCAGTGGCAGGTGTGGCCGTCCGGGTCGAAGCGGAGATGGCCGACCTCGCCGGCGTAGCCGCCCGCGCCCTCGAGACGGTGGCCGCCGGTGATGATGCCGGCGCCGACGCCGACGTTGCCGGAGAGGTAGATCAGCTCGTCCGTGCCGACGCCCGAGCCGCGGGTGTGCTCGGCGAGCGCGCCGAGGTCCGCGTCGTTGGCCAGGCACACCGGCACGTCGAGCCCGAGCGCCGCCAGCACGATGCCCCCGAACGACACGTCGTGCCACTCGAGGTTGGGGGCGAGCCGGATCAGGCCGTCGCTGCGTCGCACCAGGCCCGGCACCGAGATGCCCATCCCGACGAGTGGCGCCACGGCCGGCGCGTCCTCGACCACGGCCCGGACCAGCGCGGCCACCGCGGCGCCGACCTGCCATGCCTCGCCCTCGGCCTGCACCGGCGCCTGCGCGCGCTGGAGCACCTGGCCGCCGAGCCCGACCCGGGCCACGACCGCACGGTCCACGCCGAGGTCGACCGCGATGACGTAGGGACCGTCGGCCGCGATCCGGACGCCGGCCGAGGGCCGGCCGGCGCCCTGTCGTACGCCCTCGGCCGGGTCGGCTCGCTCCAGGATGCCCAGCGACTCGAGCTCGCCGACCAGGCCCGCGATGGTGCTGCGGTTGAGCCCCATCAGGCTCGTCAGCTCGGCGCGTGACATCTCGCCGGCGCTGTGCACGTGCCGGAGCACCGTGCCGAGGTTGTGACGCCGGATGGCCTCCTGGTTGGTACCGAGGCCCGTGCGCCGCTGCGGGCTCACGGTCCCGGGCCCTAGACGCCGGCCGAGGAACGACGACGCCGCGAGATGGCGTCGACGCTCGCGGCGAGCAGCAGCACGCCGCCGGTGACGAGGAAGTTGATGTAGCTGGCCTGGTTGAGCAGGCCGAGGCCGTTGGGGATGGTCGCGATGACCGCGCCACCGATGACGGCGTCGATCGCGCGCCCGCGGCCACCGAAGAGGCTGGTGCCGCCGATGACCGCGGCGCCGACGGCGTACAGCAGCACGTTGCCGCCACCGGAGCCCGGCGAGACCTTGCCGACGTAGGACGCCAGCAACAGGCCGCTCAGCGCCGCCATCGAGGAGCAGATGACGAAGGCCGCGATGCGGATCCGCTGGACGTTGATGCCCGCACGTCGGGCGGCCTCGGCGTTGCCGCCGACGGCGTAGAGGTGACGGCCGAACCGGGTCTTGGTGAGCACGAAGGTCCAGAACAGCAGCAGCCCGATCACCACCGGGAGCACCCACGGCACGCCGCGGATCTCGAGGAAGTTCGGGTTGGGCGACCGGTTGGCGTTGAGCAGGGCGACGAGCCCCAGCACGATGACGCCGAGCACGACGATGCGGAGCACGACGAGCCCGAGCGGCTGGTGCACCAGGCCCTTGGAGGACAGCGAGCGGTACTGCCACAGGGACAGCGCGGCGAACGCGGCCACGATCACGATCGCGGCGATCCAGCCGGCCGTCACCGGCACGTTCTTGATGGACAGGCCACGCAGCACGGGGTCGTTGAAGCGGAGGGAGCCGCCGGAGCCGATGAGCTTGAGCGGCACCGCCTGCAGCGCGAGGAAGAAGGCCAGGGTCACGACGAACGACGGGATGCCGAGGTAGGAGACCAGCGAGCCGATCACCAAGCCGATCAGGGCGCCGACCGCGACCCCGGCCAGGGTGGCGAGCGCCCAGTTCAGGTCGTAGTCGATGAGCACCAGTGCCGTGATGGTCGCCGAGGCGCCGCCGGCGACACCGGCGGACAGGTCGATCTCGCCGAGCAGCAGCACGAACACGATGCCCATCGCCATGACGCAGATCGATCCGGCCTGCACGACCAGGTTGGCCATGTTGTAGGTCGTCAGGAACTTGTCGTTGAGCGAGGCGAAGACGATGAAGAGGAAGACGAGGCCGAGGATCGCGGGAAGTGATCCCATGTCGCCGCCGCGGAGGCGGGCGACGTACTCGCGGGCGGAGTCGCCGATCGTGGCGGCCTGCACGTTGTCGTTGTCGAAGCCGCTGCTCGCCGGCGAGGCGGCGGAGGCGGACTGGGTGTCGGTCATGGTGGGGTCTCCAGTCCTGGTCAGACGGTCGCGGTCGCGGGGTTCTCGGAGATCCCGAGGTCGCCGGATCGTCCGGCGGTGATGAGCTCGACCACCTGGCTGTGGTTGACGTCCTTGACCGGTACGTCGGCAGCGACGCGCCCAAGGTAGAGCGCGGTGATGCGGTCGGCGACCTCGAAGACGTCGGTCATGTTGTGCGAGATGAGCACGACGCCGAGGCCACGGTCGGCCAGGCGCCGTACGAGGTCGAGGACCTGGCGGGTCTGCGCGACGCCGAGGGCCGCGGTGGGCTCGTCCAGGAGCACCACCTTGGAGTTCCAGAGGACCGCCTTGGCGATGGCCACCGTCTGGCGCTGGCCACCGGACAGGCTGGCCACGCTCTGGCGCACGGACTTCACGGTCCGCACGGAGAGTGAGGAGAGGGTCTCGCGGGCCCGGGTCTCCATGGCGACCTCGTCGAGGCCGAAGGTGGAGGTCTCCTCACGCCCGAGGAACATGTTCTGGACGATGTCGAGGTTGTCGCACAGCGCGAGGTCCTGGTAGACGACCTCGACGCCGAGCGCGGCGACGTCGCGGGGGCCGTGGACCTCGACCTGCTTGCCGTCGAAGCGGTACTCGCCGCTGTCGCGGCCGTAGATGCCGGCGATGATCTTCACCAGCGTCGACTTGCCCGCGCCGTTGTCGCCGACGAGCGCGGTGACCTGACCGGGGTAGACGGCGAAGTCCACGTCGTGCAGGACGTGCACCACGCCGAAGCTCTTGTTGACTCCGCGCAGCTCGAGCAGAGGTTCCATGGTCGTGCTCCGATCAGGATGAATTTGTTGTGCCGGACGACAGTCTGGACGGAGGTCCGGCGCCCGGGTCGCGACCCGGGCGCCGTTCCGTCCCTACGGTTTCGAGATCTCCTGGTGGGGAGATCAGCCGATGCCGGCCTCTTCGCACAGCTTGGCGAACTTGTCGACGCAGACGTCCTCGGCCTTCTGGCCGCCGTCGTCGATCACGTCACCGACGTTGTCCTTGGTGATCGCCTGGGGCGTCAGCAGGATCGAGGGGACCTCGCTGTTGTCGGAGGAGTCCGTCGTGGTGCCGGTGGTCTCGGCCTCGTCGCCGTTGGCGAGCGCGATGGCGACCTCGGCGAGGGCGCCGGCCTCCTGCGTGGCGGACTTGTAGACCGTCATGCACTGAGTGCCGGCGAGGACGTTCTGCAGGCCCTCGACCGTGGCGTCCTGGCCGGTGACCGGGACCTTGCCGGCCTGGCCGTTGCCCTCGAGGATGCTGATCGCGGCGCCACCGAGGCCGTCGTTGGCGGCGAGCACGCCGTCGACCTTGCCGTCAGCAGCGGTGTAGAGCTGCTGGAAGATCGTGGCGGCCTGCTCGTTGTCCCAGTCCGGGACGGCCTGCTCGCCGACGACCGTGTAGTTGGTCATCGGGTCGAGGACGCTGTGAGCACCCTCGGCGAAGAGCGTCGCGTTGTTGTCGGTGGGCGAGCCGTTGAGGTAGACGATGTTGGCGTCCTCGTCGCCGAGGCAGTCCGCGAGGCCCTGGCCCTGCAGCTCGCCGACCTTGGTGTTGTCGAAGGACACGTAGTACTCCGCCGAGCCACCGAGGGTGAGGCGGTCGTAGTCGATGGTGGCGACGCCCTGCGACTTCGCCTTCTCCTCGATCGCGGCACCCGACTCGGAGTCGAGGTTGACGATCGCGAGCACGGTGACGCCGTTGCCGATCATGGTGTCGGCGATCTGCGTCATCTTCTCCGCGTCGCCCTCGGCGTTCTGGATGTCGTAGTCCACGCCGGCCTCCTTGAAGGCCGCCTCGAGCGCCGGGCGGTCCGCGCTCTCCCAGCGCACCGAGGACTCGGTGTCGGGGAGGATGACGCCGACCTTGCCGGCCTTGTCGCCCCCGCTGCTGCTGCCCGAGTCGTTGCCCGAGTCGCCGCTGTCGTCGCCGCCGCAGGCGGTGAGGGCCATCGAGAGGCCGAGCAGGGGGACGAGGACCAAACTGTGCTTCCGCTTCACGCGAACCGCCTCCTAGCGATTTCTGTCGCACCTCGGCTCGCCGGGACCGTCAAGGCGGGTGCATATGTTGTGTCGGACAACATATGAAGTGACGACAGTCACGTCCAGAGTCGCGGCCCGCTGTGACCTGTTCGTTACAGAAAACCCCGCCCTCCACGCGGGAACGTCACCTCCACGGGTCTGGACCAGTGGACCTTTCGACGTCCCGGACGGTCAGCCGGCCTCGGCCCCGGTCTCGGCCCCGGTCTCGGTCCCCGTCCACACCCGGCCACCGTCGCCGGAGTCGCCCACGAGCAGCAGGCCGTCGGTCCCGTCGCCCGCGACGAGGGTGTGGTCGCCCGCGGTCTCCGGCTCCAGCGGTACGACGACCCGGTCCCAGCCGCGGCCGTCGTCGGTGTGCCAGAGCTCGTAGTGGTCGCCGGTGCTGATCGTGGCCAGGACACCGACCTGGGTCCGCGCGAGCGAGGCGACGTACGGCGCACCGCGCCAGCTGTCCGCGATGTCGCCGAACCTGACGGCGTCGCTCCACTGGTCGCCGTCGCGCACCCAGGCGGCGTACTGCCGCGCGATGCGCCCGACGACGAGCAGCCGCCCGTCGTCGAGCTGCAGGACGCGTTGCGCGTCCTCGATGTCGTCGGTCGCCGGCATCTCCTCCGGCATCCAGGTCAGGCCGTCGGACGACGTCCAGGCCAGCGGGTCGGGGTCGAGGCCCTCCCCCGTCCGGGCACCACCACCGACGACGATCCACCCGTCGCCGGCCCAGCCGCCGCCCTGGGTGATCGACTGGAGGTCGCCGTCGTCGGTGAGGCCGGGCTCGCCCTCGACCCGGGTGAACTCGCGGGGGTCGTCGGTGACCCAGACCCCCGGCCCGGAGATCCGGTTGCCGGTGATCAGCCAGCCGGCGGGGCCTCCGGAGACGGCGTTGACGTTGGTCGCGGTGACGCCCCCGAACTGGATGAAGACCGCGCGCACGTCGGCGATCCGGTCGCCGTCGGCGTAGAACGACGTGACCCGGGGGTTGCCGTGGGCGCCGCCCGAGCGGGCGCCGAGCATCGCGACGCGCCCGCGCGAGCAGGCGACCGAGTTGATGATCGCCCGCCTGCCCCAGTAGGTGCGCGCGTCCACGGGGACCGACGTCCACGTCTCGCGGTCGGAGGAGAACCACGCGGCCGGGCGCGTGTCGCGGGTCTCGGTCGGGTTGTCCAGGAAGACCGCTCCGACGACCCACCAGCCGTCGCCGCACTCCACGGCGTCGCGGACCACGGTGCGCCCGGGCGGCCCGGCGGGCTCCGGCAGCAGGCGCTCGGTCCAGGTGACGTCGATCGACTCCGGCTGCGGGGTCCGGTCGTCCGGCTTGTCGTCGCAGCCGACGAGACCCGCCAGCAGCAGGGCGGCCACCACCGGGGCGAGCGATGCGCGGGACCTCACGCAGAGAGTGTGCCCGTCGCAGTGCCCGGATGGCCCCTCCCGTGGCTAACGTGGCGGGATGCCATCGGTCTCCCGCACTTTCTCGACGGTCGCCACCCCGGACGCTGCCTACCGCTACCTCAGCGACTTCACCCACGCCGAGGAGTGGGACCCCGGCACGCAGTCGTGCGAGCGCATCTCGGGCGACGGCGGCGTCGGCACGACGTACCGCAACGTCTCGAGGTTCCTGGGCCGCGAGGTCGAGGTCACCTACACGACGGCCGAGCTCGCGCCCCCGACCCGCGTCCACCTGCGCGGGACCAACGAGCAGTTCGAGGGCCACGACCTCTTCGAGATCACCGCCGCCGGCCGCGGCTCGCAGGTGCGCTACACGGCGCAGATGTCGTTCCGAGGGGCGTCACGGCTGGCCTCGCCGGTCGTGGCGGCGTACCTCCCCTTCCTGGCGAGGAAGACCGTCGACCAGCTCCGGGCCTGCCTCGACGAGCAGGGCTGACTCAGCCCTCTTCGTCGTCCCGGCTCTTCTTCGACACGCGTCGGGGCAGGACGAGCAGCAGGAGGGCCAGCACCACCACGGAGGCGACCCCACCGGCCGCGGCGGCCTTGCGGTCGAACACCATGTCGACGACCAGGAAGAGGATCCCGCCGAGCAGCAGGCCGATCATGACCAGCGCAGCGGCCGTGAGCCGGTGGCCGGCCTGCACCAGCTCCCGCTTCGCGCCCTCCTGGAAGACGTGGCGATGGATCGCTACCGGCGCGAGCAGCACCGTGACGGTCGCGAAGGCCAGGCACAGCAGCCCGACGTACCAGGCCCGCTGGAAGCCGTCGAGCTCGGAGAACCGCGACTGGAACGGGATCGTGGCGAGGAAGCCGGCCAGCAGCTGGACGCCCGTCTGGCTGACCCGGAGCTCCTGCAGCAGGTCGTTCCAGTTGCGGTCCGCCCGCTCCTGCTCGGTCTCGTCTGGCCGTCCCGGTGACATCCTCCGGACGCTACTCGGCGGAGGACGCCTGACCACGCCCGGACGGGTGAGCACCCGTCGGCCCCACGGTGGCACCGTGGGGGACATGCCTCCCAAGAAGAAGGGCTCGCCCGGGCCGTCGGTCAAGGATCCCGAGGTCTACGAGGCGCTCCGCGACGACGGGGCGAGCAAGGAGAAGGCGGCCCGCATCGCGAACGCTGCCGCCGCCCAGGGTCGCTCGAAGGTCGGCAAGCGCGGCGGCAACGCCGAGGACTACGACGACCGCACGGTCGACGAGCTGCGCAAGCGGGCCGCCGAGCTCGGCATCGAAGGCCGCTCGAGGATGAACAAGTCCGACCTGATCGACGCGCTCCGCAACCACTGAGCCCGTACGCCGTCCGCGATCGCTACCCGCGGTCCACGTGCGTCAGGGCCCGCAGCCAGAGGCGGTCGGCGTCGACGGCCGTCGACTCCGGGCCGGGCTCGTCGAGCAGCTGTCCGACGTGGGCGGGTGGCTCGGCGCCGGCGACCCGGGCCGCCTCGACCAGCACCCGGGCCGCGGCGACGGCAGCGGGACGGTGGGTGCTGACGACCGACTCGTAGACGGGCGCGGCGTGCGCAGCGCCCGGCACCTCCCACGCCGACACCAGGGCGGCTCGCGAGTCGCTGACCGTCACGACCGTCCACTCCCGACGCAGCGGTGAGCCCTCGGCGAGCTGGCACCGCGCCGGCGTCGCGGACGGGTCGGCGGGCAGCGAGTCGTCGAAGTCGGCGATGACGGCCGACCACGCCGCCGTCCGGGCGAGCTCGTCCCACCGGCGGCGCTGGTCCGCGAAGCGGTCGCCGGCCTGGAACGTGCCGAGCACTACCGGGCGCTCGGCGCGGGCGAGCGCCTCGTCCTCGACGGCGTACGACGCCGCCACCAGCGGGCGCCGCCCGAGACGCTGCACGACCAGCTGGGGGAAGTCGCGGGCCAGGACGGCGTGGACGGACTCCCTCGGGCGCTGCCGGCGTCGTCGTACGGCGTCGACGGCCGCTCCCAGGGCGACGCCGCCCGCGCGGAGCTCCTGCACCTGGCGCACGAGGTCGACGTCGGCGTCGGTGAAGCGGCGATGCCCCGAGGACGACCGGGTGCCCGCGGGGAAGCCGAACCGGTTCTCCCACGTCCGCAGCAGGGTGGGCGTGAGCCCGGTCCGGTCCGCGAGGACCCCGATGCTGAAGCCGTCCGACACCGTGCTCGTCATCCGCTCGACCACCTTCCCGCCGCTGTCCACACCTTGTGCAATGTGCGTGGATAACTTATACATGACTGTAGAGGTATTCGCCTCACCCGCCGAGCATTGGAGCAGTCATGGGCACCGTGATCCTCATCAGCACCGTGGCGATCATCGTCGCCGTCGTCGGGTGCTTCGTCATCTGGCGTCTCGATGCCTCCCGGGCGGAGGAGGTCGACCACGTGGCGCCCCCGCCGGTCGCCGGCCCCCAGCTCGAGGAGCGCCCGGCGGCCGCGCCCCGCCCGATCGAGTAGGGAGCGACTCCACCCGCACGGGTGGTCTGTGGCAACCACTCGCGTGGCAGTTTCGACGGTGACCACTCCGGTCGCCACCGACGCACAGGAGGAACGACGATGGGTCTCGACGACAAGATCAGCAACAAGGCCGAGGAGCTCAAGGGCCAGGCCAAGGAGAGCACCGGGAAGGCCACCGACAACGAGCAGCTCGAGGCCGAGGGCAAGGGCGACCAGGCCGGCGCCAACCTCAAGCAGGCCGGCGAGAAGGTCAAGGACGTCTTCAAGGGCTGATCTCCCCCTGGCGCGACGGCCGGTCCCCTGCGGGGGCCGGCCGTCGTGCGCGTCCGGCATGGCTCCGGGTCACCGCGGGTACCGCCGCCGGGTGACTCAGGAACAGTGCCCCAGGGATGACGAGCTGGTGTCGGCGATCGCGGCCTCGGCCGGGGAGAGGAGCCGGACAGTGGCCGTGGCGGAGTCGCTCACGGCCGGCCAGGTCTCCTCGCTGCTCGGCCAGGGGCAGGACGCCTCGACGTGGTACCGCGGCGGGGTCGTGGCCTATGCGCCCGAGGTGAAGTTCGACGTGCTCGGTGTCACCCCCGGCCCCGTGGTGACCGACGCGTGCGCGCGGCAGATGGCGGAGGGCGTACGACGCCTGCTCGGCGCGGACGTCGCCGTCGGTGTCACCGGCGTGGGCGGGCCGGACCCCCAGGAGGGGAAGCGGGCCGGCACGGTCTTCCTCGCCGTCGCCGACGAGCGCGGAACCCGGTCGCGCGAGCTCGTGATCGACGGCGATCCGGAACAGGTCGTGTCGTCGACGACGAGCGGCGTGCTCGCCGAGCTGGCACGAGCGCTCGACGCCTGACGTCCGGACCTGGCACCCGACCTCGCATGCTTGGAACGGCGTCGGGTACGGATGTCCATGGATCCCCGACACGAGCCTGACCGGGTCGACCCGACGAAGCAGAGCGGGCGGCCGCTGATGATCACCCTGGTGCCGATCGGCCTCGTCCTCGCCCTCGCCGTCCTGGTGGGGGTCTTCTTCCTCGCGCGCTGACCCGGGGTGTCGGTCGCCGCTCATAGGGTGGCGCCCGTGACCGTGCACCTCCACACCGCCGAGCGGACGGACGCGCTGGCCGACGGCCTCGCGGACCTGCTGGTCACACCCCTGCCCGACCCGTTCGCGCGCGAGGTCGTCGTCGTACCTGCGCGCGGGGTCGAGCGCTGGCTCACCCAGCGGCTGTCCCACCGGCTCGGTGTCGGCAACCGCGGCGGTGACGGCGTGTGTGCGGGCGTCGACTTCGTGACGCCCCACTCGCTGGTGTCGATGCTGCTCGACCGCGAGGCCGAGGACCCGTGGAGCCCCGACCGGCTGGCCTGGCCGCTGCTCGAGGTGATCGACGGCTGCCTGGACCAGCCCGGGTTCGACGACCTCGCCCGCCACCTCGGCCACGGTGACCCCGCCGACGAGCGGTCGGCGCGGCGCTACGCCGTCGCCCGGCGGCTGGCGGGGCTCTTCGGGTCCTACGCCGTCCAGCGGCCACAGCTCGTGCGCGACTGGCGGGCCGGCGACGACACCGACGGCGACGGGCACGAGCTGGCCCCCGACCTGCGGTGGCAGGCCGAGCTGTGGCGACGCCTCGTCGAGCGGGTCGAGGCACCCGCGCCCGACCTGCGCCACGCGGACACGGTCGAGCGCCTCGAGGCTGGTGCGGAGGGGCTCGACCTGCCCGGCCGGCTGTCGCTCTTCGGGCACACCCGGCTGCCGGTGACCGAGGTCGAGCTGCTGCGCGCGCTCGGCCGGCACCGCGACGTGCACCTCTGGTTCCCGCAGCCCTCCCCCGCCCTGTGGCAGGCACTCGCGCCGACGGCCGCCGTGGGTCCGGTCGCGCGCGCCGACGACGACTCGGCGGCACTGGTCCACCATCCCCTCCTCGCGTCGCTGGGCCGCGACTCGCGTGAGCTGCGACGCACCCTGGGTGAGCTCGAGACCCAGCAGCACAGCGCCGGCCACGCCGACCCGTCGACGCTGCTCGGGTGGCTCCAGGCCGACCTCCGCGCCAACCGCTCGCCCGACGCCGCCACCCTCGCCCCACGCGTGCGCGCGGCGCGCGACCTCTCCGTGCAGGTGCACGCCTGCCACGGCACCGCCCGGCAGGTCGACGTGCTCCGCGAGGTCCTCGTCGGCCTCCTCCAGGACGACCCGACGCTCGAGCCGCGCGACATCCTCGTGATGTGCCCCGACATCGAGACCTACGCGCCGCTGATCTCCGCGGGGTTCGGCCTCGCCGACGTCGCCGACGAGGACGCCGGCCACCCGGCCCACCGGCTCCGCGTGCGCCTCGCCGACCGGTCCCCGGGCGCGACCAACCCGCTGCTGGGCGTGGCAGCCGACCTCGTCGAGCTCGCCGCCGGCCGGATGAGCGCCACGGCCGTGCTCGACCTCGCCGCGACCGAGCCGGTGCGGGCGCGGTTCGGGTTCACCGACGACGACCTCGAGCGGATGACCCGCTGGGTCGACCAGGCCGCGATCCGCTGGGGCTACGACCGCGACCACCGCGCCGCCTTCGGCCTCGACCTCGACGCCAACACCTGGCTCACCGGCCTGCAGCGGGTGCTGCTCGGCGCCGCGATGTCCGGCGAGGGACACCGCTACGTCCGCTCCACCCTGCCGATCGACGACGTCGGTGACAGCGACCTCGAGCTGGTGGGCACGTTCGTCGAGATGGTCGACCGGCTCCACACCTTCGTCCGCGCCGCGCGTGACGCCACCTCGGTCGCCGACTGGACCACGGCGCTCGGGCGCGCCGTGCACGGGCTCACCGCCAGCAGCCCCGACGACGCGTGGCGGGTCGCGCAGTTCGACCGCGAGCTCGCCCGGATCTCCGCCGGGGTCGGCGACCACCAGACCCGCCTGCGTCACGCCGACGTACGCGCGCTGCTGCGGCACCGGCTGCGCGGCCGGCCGACGCGGAGCAACTTCCGCACCGGGACGCTCACCGTCTGCACGATGGTCCCGATGCGGTCCGTGCCGCACCGGGTGGTCTGCCTGGTCGGCCTCGACGACGGGGTCTTCCCGCGACTGGAGTCCGTCGACGGCGACGACGTGCTCGCCCGTCGACCGCTGACCGGCGAGCGCGACATCCGCTCGGAGGACCGGCAGCTGCTGCTCGACGCCATCGGCGCCGCCACCGAGACACTCGTCATCACCTACGCCGGTCGCGGTGAGCACACCAACGACGACAAGCCTCCGGCCGTCCCGCTCGGCGAGCTGCTCGACACCCTCGACCGCACCTGCAGCGGGCCGGTGCGCGACGACGTCGTCCTCCAGCACCCCCTCCAGCCGTTCGACGAGGCCAATCTCGCACCCGGTGCGCTGGTGCGGGCGGTCGACCGGCCGTTCTCCTTCGACCGTACGGCGCTCGCCGGCGCCGAGGCCGCCCGCGCGCCACGGGCCGCGCCACGCTCGCTCGTCCCCGACCCGCTCGTCGTCGCCGACCAGCCGACCGAGGTGTCGCTCAGCGACCTCCAGGACTTCTTCGCCCACCCCGTGCGCAGCTTCCTGCGGCACCGGCTCAGGGTCACCACCCCCTACGACGTCGAGGAGACCAAGGACGCCGTCCCGATCACCCTCGACGGGCTCGAGAAGTGGCAGGTCGGCGACCGGCTGGTGCACGACGTCCTCACCGGCGGCGACCCGCAGGCCGCGATGGTCGCCGAGCAGCTCCGTGGGCTGCTGCCGCCGGAGGACCTCGGCTCGGCGATGCTCACCGACATCGTCCAGAAGGTGAGGCCCCTGGTCGAGGCCGCGCTGCCGCTGCGGTCGGGGCCTGCGCGCACCCTCGACGTCGACATCGACCTCGGCGACCGCCGGCTCACCGGCACCGTCTCCCACGTCTTCGGCAACAACCTGGTCGCCGTCAGCTACTCCAGCCTCGGCGCCAAGCACCGTCTCGCCGCCTGGCTCGACGCGCTCGCGCTGGCCGCCGGCCACCCCGACGAGAACTGGACGGCGCACACCATCGGTCGGTGGGGGCGGTCGGGTCGCCGCGCGCTGGTCTCGCCGATGCCTGACGACGAGGCCCGCACCCACCTGCGCGAGCTCGTCGACGTGATGGAGCGCGGGCAGCGCGAGCCGCTGCCGATGCCGGTGAGGACGAGCCTCGCGTTCGCGGAGGAGTTCCGGATCGGCGCCCAGTCGGGTGGGGGTGGCCAGGCCGACCCCGACCTCAAGGCGCGCGCGGAGTGGGTCACGCCGCGCTTCAACGAGACCGGCTTCCCCAAGGAGGACGGCGACCAGTGGCACGTCCGGGCCTGGGGCGAGGCCGCCCCCTACGAGCTGCTGGCGTCCCCGCTCCTCTCCGACGAGGAGGGTGACGCGCCCCACCGCCTGGGCCACTACGCCCTCCGGGTCTGGGCGCCGCTGCTCGACCACGAGCTGGTGCGGGGGATCTGACGTGGCGTCCGAGCGGGAGCAGATGCAGACCTTCGACATCGCCGGGCCGCTGCCGACCGGCACCACGTTGCTCGAGGCGAGCGCCGGCACCGGCAAGACCTGGACCATCGCCGCGCTCGTCACCCGCTACCTCGCCGAGGGCGTCGCGACGCTCGAGGAGATGCTCGTCGTCACGTTCACCCGCGCGGCGAGCCAGGAGCTGCGCGACCGCGTGCGCCGCCAGCTCGACGGGGCGGCGGCGGTCCTCTCCGACCCGGGCACTGCCGACCCGGCCGACACGCTGCACACCTGGCTCATCGACGCCGACGACGCCGAGCGCCGTGCCCGCCTCGGCCGGCTCACCGATGCGCTGACGTCGTACGACGCCGCGACGATCGCGACGATCCACCAGTTCTGCCAGCTGGTGCTCCGCAGCCTCGGGGTGGCCGGCGACACCGACACCGGGGCGGTGCTGGTCGAGGACCTCGAGCAGCTGACCAGCGAGGTCGTCGACGACCGCTACCTCCAGCTGTTCGCCCGGCAGGAGAAGGCGCCGTGGACCCGGGAGGAGGCCTACGCGATCGCGCGCGAGGTCGTCAACGACCCGCGGGCCCGCGTCGCCCCGCAGGAGGCGCTCACCGAGGACCCCGAAGGGGGTGCGGCCGCGCGCGTCCGCTTCGCCTGCGAGGTCCTCGACGAGATCGACCGGCGCAAGCGCCGCCTGGGCGTGCTGTCCTACGACGACCTGCTGGGCCAGCTCGCCGACGCCCTCGGCCCGGAGGACTCCCCCGCCCGCGCGCGGATGCGCACGCGCTGGAAGGTCGCCCTGATCGACGAGTTCCAGGACACCGACCCCGTGCAGTGGCAGGTCTTCGAGCGCGCCTTCCACGGCGTCTCGACCCTCGTCCTCATCGGTGACCCGAAGCAGGCGATCTACGCCTTCCGCGGCGGCGACATCGTCACCTACCTCAGGGCCGCCGAGCAGGCCACGACCCGGCAGACCCTCGGCGTCAACTGGCGTGCCGACCAGCCGCTGCTCGACTCCCTCCACGTGCTCGTCGAGGGCGCCGCCCTCGGCGACGACCGCATCGCGGTCCACCCGGTGTCCGCCCACCACCCGTCCTCGCGGCTCGACGGCGCCGGACCTCCGTTCCGGCTGCGGGTCGCGCGCCACGCGGAGCTCCGCCGCACGAAGCCGCGCATCGGCGACTGGCGCGAGCACGTGCTGACCGACCTGGCCGCCGACGTGAAGCGGCTGCTCACCGGGGGCGCCACGGTCGAGGTCGACGGCCAGGTGCGCCCGGTCGAGCCGAGGGACGTCGCCGTGCTGGCCGCCCGGCGGGCCGACCTGCTCGCCGCGCAGGAGGCGCTGGCCGCGGTCGGCGTGCCTGCTGTGCTCAACGCCGGCGGCTCGGTCTTCAAGACCGCGGCCGCGACCCAGTGGCTCACCCTGCTCGAGGCGCTCGAGCAGCCGCACCGCGCCGACCGCGTGCGCGCCGCGGCGCTCACCGACTTCTTCGGCCGGACCGCCGAGGAGCTCCAGTCCGAGGACGACCCGACCGACGAGCTGAGCGAGCACGTACGACGTCTTGCGGACGTGTTCGCCGCGCGTGGCGTGGCGGCGGTGCTGGAGAGCGCGGTGCTGGGTGGCCTCGTCGCGCGGGTGCTGGGCCGCGTCGGCGGCGAACGCACGCTGACCGACCTGCGCCACATCGGTGAGGCACTGCACACGGTGACGGTGGCCGAGCGGCTCGGGGTGGTCGGCCTGCTCGGCTGGCTGCGCACCCAGGTGGCCGACGAGAAGGTCGAGGTCGCCTCCGAGCGGACCCGCCGCCTCGACTCCGACGCGGCGGCCGTGCAGCTGGTGACGATCCACGGCAGCAAGGGCCTGGAGTACCCGATCGTCTACCTCCCGACGCTGTGGGACCGGTGGGTGCGCGACGAGGACGTGCCGCTCTTCCACGACGCCGACGGCGAGCGGTGCCGCGACGTCGGTGGACCGAGCCGGTGGCGCGACGCGGCCGTCACCCGCAGCCGCCACGAGGACGCGGGCGAGTCGCTCCGCCTGCTCTACGTCGCGCTCACCCGGGCCCAGTCGCAGGTCGTGGCGTGGTACTGCCCGACCGCCAACAACACCGCGTCGGCCCCGCTCCACCGGATGCTCTTCGGCCGGGCGCCCGGCCACGCGTCGGTCAACGACGTCCAGCCGGTGCTCGGCGACGACGAGGTGGTGGAGATCCTCGCCCGCTGGAAGGCCGCCGGCGGGCCGCAGCCCGAGCTCGCCATCCCCGGCACCGTCGACACCACCCCGATCGACCGGGCGCTGCCGCCGTTGTCCGTGAGGTCGTTCGACCGCGAGGTCGACACCGCCTGGCGCCGCACGTCCTACTCCGCGCTCGCCGCGGCCGGCGCGCCGCACGCGAGCACGGCCGACCGGGTGCTGTCGGAGCCGGACGACGCCCCGGAGGTCGACGACCTCGAGCTCGACGAGCTCGACGACCCGGCCGATGCGTCCGCCCACGCGGTCGACGCTGCCCTGACGGCGGTCGCCTCGCCGATGGCCGACCAGCCGGTGGGGGCGGCGTTCGGCTCCCTCGTCCACGAGGTCCTCGAGCACGCCGACCCGGCGGCCGACGACCTGCGCGCCGAGCTGCTCGCCCTGGTCGAGGAGCACCGCGCGTGGTGGGCCGTCGAGGTGGACGCCGAGGGCCTCGCGGACGCACTGGTGCAGGTCTGCGACTCGCCGCTCGGGCCGCTCGCCGGCGGCCTGACCCTGCGGGACATCCACGTGCCCGACCGGTTGCGCGAGCTCGACTTCGAGCTGCCGCTCTCCGGCGGCGACCTGGCGCCGCCCGCTGCGTCCGCCGCGGCCCACGTGGTGCTCGGCGACCTCGGCCCGCTGCTGCGGGCGCACCTCCCGGAGGGCGACCCGCTGCTCGCCTTCGCCGACACCCTCGAGGGCGATGCCGACCTGGCCGCCCAGCGGCTGCTCGGCTACCTCACCGGCTCGATCGACGTCGTGGTGCGGGTCCCGGTGGACGGACGGCTGCGCTACCTGACGATCGACTACAAGACCAACTGGCTGGGCGACCGTGCCGCGCCGGCGACGGCCTGGGAGTACCGCCCTGCCGTCCTCGACGAGGCGATGGGCCACTCCGACTACCCGCTCCAGGCCCTCCTCTACACCGTCGTGCTCCACCGCTACCTCCGCTGGCGGCTGCCCGACTACGACCCCCACCAGCACCTGGGCGGCGTGCTCTACCTCTACCTCCGCGGGATGTGCGGCCCGCAGACCCCGCTCGTCGCCGGCCGGCCGTGCGGCGTCTTCTCGTGGCAGCCACCGGTCGCCCTGGTGACCGCACTGTCCGACCTCCTCGACGGGGCCCGACCATGACCAAGCACCCCGCATGACTGATCTCTTCGAGCCCGTCGACGCCACCGACGCCCGCCTCGCGCTGGGCGCCACCGGGCTGCTCGCCGACCTCAACGCCGCCGGCGTGCTCACCAGTGCCGACGTGCACGTGGCCCTCGCGCTCGGGCGCCTCGGGGGCGAGGACGACGAGCGGGTGCTGCTCGCCGTGGCACTGGCCGTGCGGGCAGTGCGCAGCGGGTCGGTGTGCGTCGACCTGGCGACCGTCGCGGATCCTGCGGACCTGCCCTGGCCGGACCACGACGCCTGGGTCGCGGCGGTCGCGGCGAGCCCCCTCGTCGGGCTGGGTCTGGTCCGCTGGGACAACGACCTGCTCTACCTCGACCGCTACCACGAGCAGGAGACCCAGGTCGTCGACGACCTGCGCGCCCGCGCCGCGACCGCGCCCGCCGTGGACGGCGGGCTGATGGAGTCGTCGATGTCGCGCGTCGTGGCTGCGATGCAGCGGGCCCGTCCGGGGTCGTCGTACGACGAGCAGGTGGCCGCGTGCCTCGCCGCGGCCGGGCAGTGGACGACCGTGCTCACCGGTGGGCCGGGCACGGGCAAGACGACGGCGGTCGCGAGCCTCCTCGTCGGTCTCCTCGACCAGCACCCCGGCGGGCTGCGCATCGCCCTCGCCGCGCCCACCGGCAAGGCGGCCGCCCGGCTGCAGCAGGCGGTGCACCAGGAGGCGGAGGCGTTCGACGAGTCCGACCGGGCCCGGTTGGCCGGCGTCACCGCCTCGACCCTCCACCGGCTGCTGCGGCCCGACCCGGGCAACTCGACCCGCTTCCGCCACAACCGCGGCAACCGCCTGCCCCACGACGTGGTGGTCGTCGACGAGGCGTCGATGGTGTCGCTGACCCAGATGGCCCGGCTGCTGGAGGCGGTGCGACCCGACGCCCGGCTGGTCCTCGTCGGCGACCCGCACCAGCTCTCGTCCGTCGAGGCCGGGGCGGTGCTGAGCGACGTGGTGCGCGGCTTCCAGGGCCGCGGTGACTCGCCGGTCGCGGCGCTCGAGTCGACGCACCGCTTCGGCGCCGAGATCCACGAGCTGGCCGAGGCGCTGCGCACGGGTGACGCCGACGCGGCCCTCCACGTGCTGTCCGCCGGGCACGACGCGGTCGAGTGGGTCGACGAGGACGACCCGTCCTCGCGGATCCGGAGCACGGCGCTGGCCGCCGCGCTGGCGGTCCGCGACGCGGCCGAGCACGGCGAGGTCGAGGGCGCCTTGCGGGCGCTCGACCAGCACCGGCTGCTGTGCGCGCACCGCGACGGCCCCTACGGCGTGCGCCACTGGAACCGTCGCATCGAGCAGTGGCTCACCGCGGAGACCGGCGACCCGCTGTTCGAGCGCGCCTACATCGGCCGCCCCCTCCTGGTGACGGCCAACGACCACCAGCTCGGCGTCTACAACGGCGACAGCGGGGTCGTCGTACGGACCCCGGGTGGGCCACGCGCGATCATCGCCGCGAGCGACGGCCCGCGCGACCTGGCGCCCTCGCGGCTCGGCGACGTCGAGACCATGCACGCGCTGACGATCCACAAGTCCCAGGGCTCGCAGGCCGACGTGGTGACCGTGCTCCTCCCCGACGAGGAGTCGCGGCTGCTCTCGCGCGAGCTCTTCTACACCGCCGTCACCCGAGCGCGCTCGCGCGTGCGGGTGGTCGGGTCGGAGGCGTCGATCCGCGCGGCGATCGGCCGGCGGGCACAGCGTGCGAGCGGGCTCGCCGTACGCCTGGCGGCGGCCCCGTGACCGCGTCCCACGAGGCGGCCAGTGGAAATCTCCGCGACACAGAGTCCCGCTAGCCTCGTCGCATGCCCTACCTGATGCGTGTCGAGCTCCCGGACGTCCCGGGATCGCTGGGCCGCGTCGCGAGCGCGATCGGTGAGGCCGGCGGGGACATCGACGCGATCGAGATCGTCGAGAAGCGCGACGGCTACGCGGTCGACGACGTCCTGCTCGAGATCCCGCACGGCACGATGCCCGACTCGATCGTCTCCGCGTGCGGCGTGCTCGACGGCGTGAGCGTGCTGTGGATCAACCGCTACGCCGCCGGGGGCAACCTCTTCCTCGACCTCGAGGTCGTCGAGTCGCTCACCGAGGACCCCTCGACCGCCCGCGACCGGCTGGTCGACCTGCTGCCGATCGCGTTCCGCGTCGACTGGGCGGCGCGCGTCACGGCCGACGGCGGCCGTGTCGTCCACGCGACCGACGCCGCACCCACGACGTTCTCGTTCGAGCCCGTCACCGAGCCCGTACGGCTCCCCGGCGACGACGTCTACGTCGAGTGCGCTGCCCCCTTCGGCGACGACGTCGTCCTGATGGGCCGCCGCGGCGGTCCGGAGTTCCTCGACTCCGAGCTCGCCCGGCTCGAGCACCTCCTCGGCCTCGCGATCACGATCTCCCGCTGACTCCTACCTCGGGCGCCGTACGACGCGCAGATGGGCGGTGACCGCCGGGCGGTGAGCACAGCAGGTTCCGGACGGTCAGAAGGCGCGCTGCTCACCGCCACCCGGCGCAGCGGTGAGCAACGACAGGTTCCCGACGGTCAGAACGTGTGCTGCTCACCGCTGCCCGGCCGACCGGAGCGCTCAGGCGACCGAGCGGATCCGGGTGACGAAGACCGAGCCGAGGACGCAGAGCACGAAGCCGACCGCGTAGACCACGCCGTAGCCGACCGAGAACGACTCGCCCTGGGTGGCCACGCTCCCACCCGCGGCCCGTACGACGACCAGGATCAGGCCCGCGACCGCCGGGGCGATCACCTGCGGCAGCGCGGAGGCGATGTTGATCACGCCCAGGTCCTTGGCGCGGTCGCTCGCGCCGGGCAGCACCTGGGTGATGAGCGCGAAGTCGACGGCCTGGTAGACGCCGAACCCCGCGCCGAGGACGACCGCGGCGAGCAGCGCGCCGGGCCAGGCCTGCCACGTCCCGAGGACGAGCATGCTGAGCCCGATGAGCAGGCCGGAGCACGTCACGAAGATCTTGCGGCGACCGACGCGGTCGCTCCACGCACCCACGACGACCGTGGTCGCGACGGTCGTGCCGCCGTAGATCAGCACGAGCAGGCCGAGCTTGGCGGTGGCGTCGTCGTCGGTGAAGCCGAGGCCGTCGGTGAGGTAGTAGAAGAGGTAGTTCAGCGCGATCCAGTTGCCGAGGTTGACCAGGAACCGGGTCACCCAGGCCCACGCGAAGTCCGGGTGCTCCTTCGGCGAGACCCAGAAGGACCGCAGCAGCTGCTTCCAGTCCATCGGTGCGAGCTCGTGGTCGCTTGGCAGCGGGATGTCGCGGGAGCCGAGGACGTAGGGCACCGACAGGACCAGCATCACGACCGCGATCACGACGTAGCCCTGCGCGATCGAGCCGGTCCACTCGGCGATCTTGATCCCGAGCAGGACGCCGACCGTTCCGGCGATCGCGATCATCCCGCCGATCAGGCCCCGCTGGGGCACCGGCACCTGGTCCGGCACGGCCGCGGTGCCGCCGGCCCAGGCCGCGTTGAGGGCGAGCTGCACGAGGCTCCAGCCCAGGATCATCGCCGCTGCACTGTCGGCGCCCGACAGCAGCAGCAGCCCGACCGCGCCGATGAGGACCCCGCCGATGACCCACGGCACGCGGCGGCCGAGGCGCGAGCGCGTACGGTCCGAGAACGCGCCCCAGACCGGGTTCGCCAGCAGCGAGATCATCGCGCCGACGAACAGCACGACCGAGAGCAGCAGCTCCTTGCTCAGGCCGCCGGGCTCGGCGTCCGCCACCCGGGCGGCCTGCTGCGCGAGCAGCACCTGGATCGGACCGAACCACCCGGCCATCAGACCGAGGTTGAGCATCACCAGGGACGCGGTCCAGCGCACCGGCGGCGCGTCGACGGGTTCGTCGAACGCCGAGCGGGACGTGGTCGCGGTGGTCACGGCGTCATTGTGCCCGTGACGTGCACGAGTCGACCGAGCCGCGGACGCATCCCTCGCGCCGAGCCGGGGTACGACCGGGTCACGTCCGCGAGAGGAGTGCACCATGAGCGCGCACGACGCCCAGCCCGACATGCCCGGCGAGGCCGGCACGCCCCAGCCCTCGGACCCGTTCGAGCCCGAGGCACCGGCGCACGTCGACCCTGATCCCGAGACGTCCGCGCACCGCGACGAGGACGACGAGGCGACCGTCGACGGCGCGGACCCGTCCCCGCCGCAGCCGAGCTGACAGCCCCGCCCGGCAGCGACCTCGCAGCCGGGCGGCGCGGCCCTCCTTCCCCTCGTCGAAGCGCAGCTCGAGAAGCGCCACAGAGCCCGAGCCGGCTGCTTGAATGGCCGGCATGGTCTTCTCCGGCGATCCGGCGCTCCGCCGGTCCGACCTGCTGGCCATCGTCTCGGTGCTGGACGTCGACGCGGTCCTCGAACGGGCTGTCGACATCGGGGCCGACCGGACGGGCGCGTTGGCCGCCGCCCTCGCCGTCGTGGACGAGGGACCCGAGGAGGACCTCCTCGAGGGTGACCCCGCCGAGGACGAACCGGCCCGTGCCCTCCTGCGCACCTACGGGATCGACGGCGACGCCGCGGCCGCGCTGCGCGAGCGCCTCGGCGCCGCCGGCCTGATGGGAGAGCCCGGACACCCGCCGCAGGAGCACCTGTCGAGGGTGCGTGACCCGGAGACGGGTGCCGAGGTCCTGCGCGTGCCGGTGGTCGTCCACGGCCGGCTCTACGCCGACCTCCTCCTCCTCGAACCGGAGGGCGGGACGTTCGCGACGGAAGGGGTCGAGGCCATCGAGGTCCTCGGCCGGGTCACCGGCGTCGCCGTGCGCAACGCGCTGAGCTACACCCTCAGCGAGCGTCGCCGCGAGTCGCTGCGGCTCGCGGCAGCGGTCGACCAGTCGGTGCAACCGCCGTTCCTCCTCACCGCTCCGACGGAGCGCATCGCCGACGGGGCACATCGCATCGCCGGCGCGCGTGCCGCGGCGGTCGTGTCGTCCGGCCCGGACGGCATCGACGTCATCGCCTCGGCGGGTGTGGTCGACGACTTCCTGGCACGGACCCTCGCCTCGGTCACCGACGAGGTCCGACGGGCGCAGGACGACCAGCGCGAGTTCGCGGTCCGGCGCGAGGCCCACACCGTCTGGGGCATGCCCCTGCAGTCCAAGGTCGCCGACGCCGGCATCGTGGTGATGGTCCTCGACCACGCGCGACCGCGCCGGTCCACCGATGACCGCGAGCTTCTCGGGGACTTCGTACGGCACGCGTCCCTGGTCCTCGACCACGCCGTCCTGCAGCAGGAGCGCCATCACGCGGTCCTGGCCGCCGATCGAGACAGGATCGCCCGCGACCTCCACGACGTCGTGATCCAGCGCCTCTACGCCACGTCGCTGAGGCTCCGGGCCGGAGCGGCGAGCGGTGAGGACGTCGGCGAGCACGTCGACGAGGCGATCCGGGAGATGGGCGAGTCGATCAGGGACATCCGCGGCACCATCTTCGAGCTCGAGCGCGGCCGCTCGCGGTCCGTGCGGAGCGACGTGCTGGCCCTCGCCCGGGAGTACGACGCGGTGCTCGGGTTCTTCCCCGTGGTGCGGTCCCGGGGAGCGGTGGACTCCCTGGTCGGGCCCGAGCTCGCCGACCAGGCGACGGTCGTGCTCCGTGAGGCGCTGTCCAACTGCGCGCGGCACGCCGCCGCGGGGCGGTGCGAGGTGGACGTCTTCGTCGACTCGGGCTGGTTCAACCTCGTGGTGACCGACGACGGCCGGGGGATGTCCGCGTCCGACCTGCCGGGCAACGGCCTGCGCAACCTGCGCTCCCGGGCCCGGGAGCTCGGCGGAGACCTGGTCGTCGAGGCCGCCGAGCCTCGCGGCACGCGGCTGAGCTGGAGGGTGCCGCTCGGGGCTCAGGAGGCGGTGACGTCGTCCTCGGGCACGGGGGCCGACTCGGTGACCGACGCCGCCGTTCCGGTGACCGGGGTCGAGGAGTCCGACCACAGCCACTCCGAGGCGAGCGACAGCACCACCCAGCACAGGCCGGCCACGACGAGGTAGCGCACCAGCGCCACGTCGACGGGAAGGTCACCGGCGGCAGCCTCGGCGAGCGCCGGCGAGGTGAGGAGTGCGGCGACGACGAGCATCGCGCCCGATATCGGCTTCATGCGGGATCCCTTCGCGGACGTGGACGTGGACGGGGGCGAGGACGGGAACGGGACTGGCGCAGGCGCACGGGAGCGCGGCTCGGGGTCACGCCGTCACCGCCAGCCGGTCGCCGGTCACGGTGCCGACCGAGCGGACCTGCGCGGCACCCACGAGCTCGGTGTAGGAGAGCACCGCCGTGGTCTGCAGCACCGGAGCGACCATGCGTCGCACGGCCGCCCGCAGCTGCGGCGCACAGACGACGACGGGGCGCAGGCCACGCTCCTCGGCGGCGGTGCGGAGGTCGGAGAGCTCGCCGAGCACGCTCTGGCCGACCAGTGGGTCGAGCGCGACGACCGAGCCCTGGTCCCCCGGGCGGACCGACTCGAGCATCCGCTGCTCGAGGCCCGGTTCGAAGCTGATGACGTGCACCGCCCCGTCGATGAGGTGCGGGGCGGCGATGGCCGGTCCGAGCGCGGCGCGGGCGGACTCGACGAGGAGGTCGGGGTCTTTCGTGACCTGCGCGCGCAGCGACACCGCCTCGAAGATCCGGACGAGGTCACGCACGGCGACGCCCTCGACCAGCATCCCCTGCAGCACGCGCTGGACCTCGCCGAGGCTGAGCTGCTGCGGCGTGAGCTCCTCGACCACGACGGGGTGGCTGCGTCGGACGAGATCGGTGAGCGTCTTGACGTCCTCGCGTCCCAGCAGCCGGGCGGCGTGCTGCCCCACCACCTCGGCGAGGTGGGTCGTGATCACGGAGGCGCGGTCGACCACGGTCGCGCCGTTGAGCTCGGCCTGCACCCGCAGCTCGGCGGGGATCCAGGACGCCTCGAGGCCGAACACCGGCTCACGCGTCGGCTGGCCGGGCAGGGCGGCCACGTTGTCCCCGATGGCCAGGACGGTGCCACGCGGCGCCTCGCCGCGCGCCACCTCGATCCCGAACAGACGGATGGCGTAGGTGCTCATCGGCAGGTCCGCGCTGTCACGGGTGCGCACCGGCGGGACGATGATGCCGAGCTCACCGGCGATCTTGCGCCGCAGCGCCCGTACGCGGTCGAGCAGGTCGCCGCCGCTGGCCGCGTCCACCAGGTCGATGATGTCGGGCGAGAGCTCCAGTCCGAGCGGGTCGACCTGGATCTCGGCGGCGAGCAGCTCGGGCGAGTCGGGCGCGGGGCCGGCCACCTGCTCGACGAGCAGGCTGTCCTCCGCCTCCACCGGCGCGGGCACCCGCGTCGAGGCCAGCAGCATGATCCCGCCGGCACAGATGAAGGGCAGCTTGGGCAGGCCCGGGATGAGGCAGATCCCGAGGGCGCCGAAGCCGGCGATCTGGAGGGGGAGCTTGTTCGAGGTGAGCTGCCGGACGATGTCGGAGCCCATGTCGGAGTCGCCGGTGTTGCGGGTGACGATGAGGCCGGTCGCGGTCGAGAGCAGCAGGGCCGGGATCTGGGAGACGAGGCCGTCGCCGACCGACAGCAGGCTGTAGGTCGAGACGGCGTCGCCGAGCGAGAGCCCCCGCTGCGCCATGCCGACCGCGAAGCCACCCAGCAGGTTCACCAGGGTGATGATGATCGCCGCGATCGCGTCGCCCTTGACGAACTTCGACGCACCGTCCATCGCACCGTAGAAGTCCGCCTCCGCGTGCACCTCGTGGCGGCGCCGACGCGCCTCGTCCTCGTCGATGAGACCGGAGTTGAGGTCGGCGTCGATGGCCATCTGCTTGCCGGGCATCGCGTCGAGGGTGAACCGGGCACCGACCTCGGCGACGCGCTCGGCACCCTTGGTGATCACGACGAACTGGATCACCAGGAGGATCGCGAAGACGATGAGCCCGACGATGAGCGAGCCGCCGACGACGAAGTGGCCGAAGGTGTCGATCACCTTGCCGGCGTAGCCGTCGAGCAGGACCAGGCGGGTGGCGCTGACGTTGAGCGCCAGGCGGAACAGGGTGAGCACCAGGATCACGGCGGGGAAGGCCGCGAACTCCAGCGGACGGTGGACGAACATCGCGACGAGCAGGACGAGCAGGGCGCTGGTGATGTTGAGCGCGATGAGCATGTCGAGCACCACCGCAGGCAGCGGGACGACCAGCATCACGATGATCATCACGATGCCGCCGGGCACGCCCAGCTGGAGCAGACGCTTGGGAACCACGGAGTGCCTCTCGGGGGTCGAGCGCGTAGCGCGGGGCGCGCCGTCCGTGGCACCGGTGACACCGTCCTGGTCTCATCCGTCCTCATCGGCCGGGCGCGAGCGCTCCTGAGGAGTTCGGCGCGTCGAGCGCAGGGGTACGACGGCGGCGGCCCGCGACCGGCACTTGCGGCAGGTCGGCCTCGTGACGTGGGCTGCGGTGCTCGCCCCCGCGAGCCCCGCCCGAACGGCGCGAGATGACGAAGGCGAGGACCTGGGCCACGGCGGCGTACAGCTCCGGGGGAATCTCCTGCCCGACGACGGTCGAGCGGTGCAGGGCCCGCGCGAGGGGGATGTCGCGCACCAGGGGGACGTCGTGCTCGGCCGCCTGCTCGCGGATCCGCTGGGCGACCAGGCCGGCCCCGCGCGCCACCACCCGCGGCGCGCCGCGCTCGGCGTCGTACCGCAGGGCGACGGCGACGTGCGTCGGGTTGACCAGCACGACGTCGGCGCTCGGCACGTCGGCCATCATGCGGTTGCGGGAGGCGGCGAGCTGGCGCGAGCGGATGGCGCCCTTGAGCATCGGGTCACCCTCGGTCTGCTTCGCCTCCTGCTTGACCTCGTGCTTGGACATGCGGGTCTGCTTGCCCATCCGGCGGCGCACCATCGCGTAGTCGACGAAGGCCATGACGAGCCCGGCCACCGCCACGCTGCGCACGAGCGAGAGCACCTGGTCGCGGACCGCCTGGAGCACCGCCGCCACGGGGACCAGCCCACCGATCAGCGGCATCAGCGACGTCACCGCGCCGTAGACCATGAACCCGACGACCGCACTCTTGAGCAGCATCTTCGCGCCCTCCCAGAGCGCCTGCGGCCCGAAGATGCGCTTGAGGCCCTGGAGCGGGTTGAGCTTCTTCAGCGACGGCTTGACGCTCTTGGTGGCGAGGAAGAACCCGCCCTGGGCGACGGCGGACCCGACGCCCACGAGCATCACCCCGGTGCCGAGGGCGACAAGGGTGACCATCACGTGGCGGGCGCCCCGGCCGAGCAGGGTGGTCGCGTCCGAGACCTCGACGTGCCCGCGCAGCGTGAAGCACTGGTGCATGAGCTCCGCGATCGCGGCGAGCTCGCGGCCCAGCAGCGACGGCAGCAGCATGCCCACGAGCAGGAGCGTCGCCCACCCGCCGATCTCCTGCGTGCGGGGGACCCGACCCTCCTTGCGCGACTCGCGTCGCCGGCGCGCTGTCGGTTTCTCGGTCTTCTCCTCCGACATCGCTCACCCGCTCACGAGCGCGAACTGGGCCTCGTTGGCCAGGTCGACCAGACGTGAGACCACCTCCGGGAGGACCGGGAAGGACAGGCCGAGCAGCAGCAGGGTGAGGCCGATCTTGGCCGGGAACATGACGTTGAGGGCGTTCAGGTGCGGCGCCACCTTGGTGAGCAGCGCGAGCCCGAGGTCGGCGACGAAGAGCACCGCGATCAGGGGCAGCGCGATCTGGACCGCGGTGACGAAGAACATCCCGACGGCCGTGACCAGCACGTGCGAGGCGCCGTCGATGCGCGGCGTCTCACCCAGGGGCAGCACCTCGAAGGTGCGCAGCAGCCCGCCGAGGACGAGCAGGTGGCCGCCGGTCGCGAAGAGGATCATCACAGCGAGCATCTGGTGCAGCTTGCCGAAGACGGTGTTCATGTTCATCGACAGCGGGTCGAAGCCCTGCGCGAGCTGGAAGCCGCCGAAGGTGTCGATGAGGGAGCCGGCCGTCGCGACGGCCGCGAGCAGCACGTACGTCACCAGGCCGAGCGCGGAGCCGATGACGACCTGCGTGAGTGTCGTGACGAGCAGCTCACCGGTCGTGACGGGGACGGAGCCGCGCTCCACCGTGGGGACCACGGCGAAGGCGAGGCCCAGGGAGAGCACGACCTTCGCCGCCACGGGGACCGCGCGGCCGGCGAACGGCGGGACCAGCGCCAGCCACGCGATGATGCGGATCGAGGCCAGCAGGTAGGCCAGGAGCGGCTCGCCCGCGACGGTCAGGGTCACCGCTCAGCCCAGGAGGGTCGGGACCATCGCGAACAGGTCCTGGGTGAAGTCGATGAGGGTCTGCAGCATCCAGCCGCCCGAGACGACCAGGGCCACGCCGACCCCGACGAGCTTGGGGACGAAGGCCAGCGTGAACTCCTGGATCTGCGTCATCGACTGGAACAACGAGATCGTGAAGCCGATGACGAGCGAGGTCAGCAGGATGGGCGCCGACAGCTTGAGCGCGACCACCATGGTCTGGAGGGCGATGTTGATGACGGTGGTGTCGGTCACGGTGGCCTACCGGTAGCTCGAGACGACGGACGTGATGACGAGCCCCCAGCCGTCCACCAGGACGAACAGGAGGAGCTTGAAGGGCAGCGACACCATGACCGGCGGCATCATCATCATGCCGAGCGCCATGAGGGCGCCGCTGATCACGATGTCGATGACCAGGAAGGGGATGAAGATGATGAAGCCGATGATGAAGGCCTGCTTGAGCTCGCTCAGCACGAATGCCGGCACCAGCGTGGCCATCGAGACGTCCGCCCGGTCCTTCGGCAGGTCGCGCTGGGCGACGTTGGTCAGCAGCCTCAGCTCGTCGTCGCCGGTCTGCTCCAGCATGAAGTCGCGCAGGGGCTGCACCCCGTCGCCGTACGCCGCCGAGGCGGTCTTGTCGCCCGCGAGATAGGGCTGGAGCCCGGTGTCGTTCATCTGGCCGAGCACCGGGGCCATGATGAACAGGGACAGGAAGAGCGCGAGCCCGGCGAGCACCTGGTTGGGCGGGATCTGCTGCAGCCCGAGGGCGTTGCGGGTCAGGCCCAGCACGACGAGGACCTTGGTGAAGCTGGTGCAGGTCAGCAGGATCGCCGGGAGCAGCGAGAGCAGCGACAGCGCCAGGATGACCGTGACCGGCGTGCTCGGCTTGTCGGTGATCCCGTCGAGGTCGATGGTGACCGAGCTGTCGGAGCCGGGACCGGCCGGACCCTGCGGCGCCTTCGGGCCGCGCGGCCCGTCGGGTGCCATCGGCAGCGCGGCCGGGGACAGGACCGCCGGACTCGCGCTCACGAGGCCCGGCGTGACCGGGGCCGCGGACGCCGGGGCGAGGAAGAGGCCGAGGACGACGGCGAGGCCGAGCGCGGCCGCGGCGAGCGCACCGCCGATCAGCCGGACCAGCCGGACGGACCGGGGCCGGCGAGCCGGGGCCTTCACGACGCCTTGCCCGTGGCGGCGGCCAGTGCCTGCCGCCAGGTCTGGGGGGAGAGCACGGAGCCGGCGAGAGCGCCGTCGGCGACGCTCGCGCGCATCGACGAGCGGGCGGCGGAGCGGGACGCCGACCGGCTGGCGGCCGCCCGCGGCGTCACCGCGCGGTGGGCACCGCGAGGGGACGGCGACGGCGCTGCCGCCACGACGGGCGGCGCCGGAGCGACGTCCGCGGCGAACGCGGACGCGAGGTCCTCGGTGATGACGGCGGTGAGCCCGGCCTCGTCGGCCTCGTCGGCCGCGACGCCGTCGGGGTCCCCGGGCGTCTCGAGGTCGGCGAGCTCGTCGGGATCGAGCTCGGTGAGCAGGCTGACCTGCTGGTCGGTGGCGCCGACGAGCAGCACCCGCGAGCCGACGCTGATGACCGTGACCGACGCGCCGCGGGAGAGCGCCTGGCGGTGCAGCACCTGCACCGGCGCGCCGGCGCGGGCGCCGTAGCGCCTGCCCACCACGCGGGCGAGCAGCAGCATCAGTCCCACGACGACCGCCAGGGAGGCGACCAGTCGCACGGTCAGCTCGAGCACGTCAGCCCGCTGTCGTCTCGTCGACGATCTCGGTGACGCGCAGCCCGAAGTCCTCGTCCACGACGACGACCTCGCCCCGGGCGATCAGGCGGCCGTTGACCAACAGGTCGGCCGGGCTCCCGGCGGCGCGGTCCAGCTCGAGCACCTCGCCCGGGGAGAGTGCCAGCAGCTCGCGCACGGTGAGGCGGGCCCGGCCGAGCTCGACCGTCACCTCCATGTCGACACCGTGGAGCATCTCGATCCCGCGTGCGGCGACCGGTGTGGACACAGCGGGCGAGCCCGGGGCGGAGGTGTCCGACCCGCGGACCGCGTCGATGGCGGCCGCGGCGCCGTCGGAGACCAGGAAGGCGCCCGCCGGTGCGGCGTCGCCCACGAGCGGGACGAGGGTGAAGGCGTTGCCCAGGTCCGCGGGGACGGCGTCGAGCGCCACCTCGCGGGCGGCTCCGCAGCCGACCCCGAGGGCGGCGGCGGCCGCGTCGAGCGCGGGCTGGGTCGCGGCGGCCAGGTCGAGGCCGCCCATCGGGCTCTCGGCCAGGGCGGCGACGAGGTCGGCGCCGACGAGGACCGCGATGCGGGGCGATCCCGGCAGGTGCAGGTCGGCCACGCTCGCACCGGCGAAACCGGCACACCCGGCCACGTCACCGGCAGCCGGCTCGCCCGCGACGAGGGGCGTCGGGGCGGGGAGCACCTCCGCGGCGGCGGTCGCGGCGGGGAGCAGGCGAGCCCCCAGGGCGGCGGGCAGGTCGGTCACGGCGGTCATGAGCTCTCCTTGGTGTGGGCACTGGTGCTGGCGCTGCCGACGACCAGGGCGGCGAGGCGTGCGCCGTGGACGCCTGCCGTCGCGTGGGCGAACGTGGCGTCGCCGACGACGACGTCCAGCGGCGCGCCGGCCCCGTGCGCGAGGCGTACGACGTCCCCCACCGCGAGGTGGGTGAGCGTGCCGGGGTCGAGGCGGGTGGGGCGGAACCGGACGACGGCGTCGACCGGCACGTCCTGGAACCGGCGGTCGACGAGCTCTGCGGCCCGCGAGCGCAGGGCCCGCTCGCGCTCGGAGACGGCCGCGGGCGCGGCTGCGCGGGCCAGGAAGGGGTGGAGGCCGGTGAAGGGCAGGCACAGGGTGATGCGGTGCGAGCGCTCCTTGATCAGGAGGTCGAAGGTCGCCACCACGACGACGTCGCCCGGCGCGGCGGCCTGGGCGAGCTGGGGGTGGTACTCCGTGCCGACGTGGGTCGGGGTGATGTCGACGATGCCGGCCAGGCCGGTGCCCAGCTCGGCGAGCAACCGACCGATGACCTTGTCGACGACGGCGCCCTCGATGTCGCTCAGGGGGCGTTCGGGCTGCGTCTCCGAGCCCGGGCCGCCGAGCATGAGGTCGAGCGCGCTCATCACGGCCGGGAGCGGCACGTCGAGCAGCGCGAGGCCCGGCACCGGGTCGATGCCGACCGTGACCGCGTAGCTCATCGCGTCGAGGGAGTCGACGTGCTCGGCGTAGGTCTGCTGCGCCACCCCGTCCAGCTCGACCGTGCACACCGAGCGCAGCGCCGCGGTGAAGACCGTGCCCATCTGCCGCGCGAAGCCCTCCAGGCTCACCTGCAGCAGCCGGGTGTGCTCGCGCGAGAGCTGGATCGGGCGTCGGAAGTCGTAGGCCGCGGGCGCGGAGCCGCTGCGGGCGCGCCGACGACCCCGGGCACCGGGGTGCGCGGGTCCGCGAGGCGGCTGCAGCGTCGTCACGACAACCGGTATCGGCCTGCCGGCCGGGGACCTGAGGGTTCGGTGCGACGCGAACCCGGCTACTGGGTGACGAACTCGGTGAAGTACACCTCCATCACGGCGCCCTCGTAGTCGTGGTCGAGCGTCTCGGTGAGCTCGTCCTTGAGCTTCTGGCGCTGTCCAGGCTTCATCAGCTCGGCCTGGTCCACCCCGCTGAAGAGGTCGATGGTGGCGTCGAGCGCCTCGCTGCCGTCGGCCTCCTTCGCGTCGGCGGTCAGCTGCAGCGCCAGGCCGATCCGCAGGTAGTGACCGTCGGCGAGGTTGACCTGGATCGGCTCCAGCGTCAGCACCTCACCCGGCTCCGGCTCCTTCGGGCCGGAGGGCTTGAGGAAGAAGAACCAGCCCGCGGCGCCCGCGACGAGGAGCACCACGACGATCAGGACCAGCTTCTTCTTGCCGCCCTTGGCCGGCACCTCGTCGGCGCCCGCGGCGGGCTTCTCGAGCGTGGCGGTACTCATGACTCTCCTCCAGTGGACGGGTTCTTCTCGGGGGTGGGCCGGGCCGCGGCGACGTCGTCGAGCAGCTCACGGGACGCGGCGGGCAGCGCGGAGAGGACGACGATGTCGACCCGCTTGTTGATGCGTTGGGAGCCCGGCTTCGACGGGTCGACCAGCGGCCTCTCGTGGCCGTACGCCGCGGCGCTGAGGCGGGTGCCGGGGATGTGGCCGACCTCGCTGAGGTAGCGCAGGACGGTGATCGCGCGGGCCGAGGACAGGTCCCAGTCGGTGGCGAAGAAGCGCGGCTTCACTGGCACCTGGTTGGTGTGGCCGTCGATGCGCAGGTCCTCGGTCGTCCCCCGCAGCACCGGAGCCACGACCTGCAGCACGCGCTGGCCACGCGGGCTCAGCTCGGCGCGGTCGGGCTCGAAGACGACGTGCCGCGAGGTCAGGCTGAGCACCAGGCCGCGGTCGTCGACGCTCCGGGTCACGTCCCCGGCCAGGCCCGACCTGCGCAGGGCGCGGGCGAGCTTCTTGCCGAGCTCGTCGAGCCGGGCGACCTCGAGCTGCGCGTCGGCGTACTCACGGTCCTGCTGGGCCACTGCCTGCTCGGCACGCTGCTGGGAGGGGGTGGGTCCGGAGCCCATGAAGTTCTCCGCGCGCACCGGCGCGATGGCGGCGACGCCGGGCTGGTCGAGCGTGGACTCCGAGCCGGTCATCACCGACGTCGAGTCGCCGAAGCCGGCGGCGAGGCCGTCCTTGAGGGCGTTGAACTTCTTCTGGTCGACCGAGCTCATCGCGAACATGACGATGAACAGCACCATCAGCAGCGTGACCATGTCGGCGTAGGTGACCAGCCACCGCTCGTGGTTCTCGTGCTCCTCGTGCTCCTCGCGGCGCCGCCGCCCCCCGCCGGACACCTCAGGCCGCCTTCGCGGCGGGCTGCTCGCCGGCGGGCAGGAGCGAGGACAGCTTCTGGGCGATGACGCGCGGGTTCGCGCCGGCCTGGATGGCAGCCACGCCCTCGATGACCAGCTCCATGCGGGCCGCCTCGAGCTCGGTGAGGCGCTTCAGCCGGTTGCCGATGGGCAGCCAGATGACGTTGGCGGACATCACGCCCCACAGGGTCGCGATGAAGGCCGCGGCGATGAGGTGGCCGAGCTCCTCGGGCTGGGCCAGGTTCTCCAGGACGTGCACCAGTCCCATGACCGTGCCGATGATGCCGATGGTCGGCGCGTAGGCTCCGGCGTCGGCGAAGAACTTCGCCGAGTGCTTGCCCTGCGCCTTGGTCGCGTAGACCTCGGCCTCGAGGATCTCGCGCACCTCCTCGGGGTCGGTGCCGTCGATGGCGAGGGTGACGCCCTTGACCAGGAACGGGTCGTCGACCGTCTTCAGCTCGTCCTCCAGGGCCAGGAGCCCCTCGCGGCGCGCGCGCTCGGCGAGCGCGACGATCATCGGGACGACCTCGCCCGCCGGGCGCACGCCGCCGGCGAAGGCGGTCTTGAGCGAACCGAGGGCGTGCTTGGCGTCGGCGATCGTCCCGCCGGCCAGGGTCACCATCATCGTGGTGCCGAAGACGAGCAGCATCGGGGCGATGAGCATCAGGCTCATCGGGTTGCCGCCCTCCATGATCTGGGAGACGAAGATGATGACGAGGCCGACGACGATGCCGATCGCGGTTGCCGGGTCCATCAGGCCTCTCCCTCGACGTCGCGGCGGGTCGACACCGCGGTGAGGTGCGCGCGGTGGGACGACGAGGGGGCCTCCACGCCGCCGATGCCGCTCGCGGCGATGATGCCGCTGCGCCAGGCGCGTACCTCGTCGACGACCTCGAGGAGGTCCTCGGCCACCACGTACTTCTTGCCGTCGACGAGGGTGACCACCGTGTCGGGCGTGCTGTCGAGTCGCTCGATCAGGTCGGCGTTCAGGACGAACGCGGTCCCCGAGAGTCGGGTCAGCAAGATCATGTCAGTGCACCATCCCTGTGCTTGGACGCGAGGCCCGTCCGTGGGCCTCTTCCGGTAGTTCGGCCGCCGGTCCCCCGACCTGAGGGGAACCGGCGGCCTGGACGCCGACCGGTCGGTCAGCGCTTGATGTTGACGAGCTCCTCGAGGACCTGGTCGGACGTGGTGATCACGCGCGAGCTGGCCTGGAACCCCCGCTGGGCGAGGATGAGGTTGGTGAACTCGGCGGCGAGGTCGACGTTCGACATCTCGAGGGTGCCGACCATGAGGGACCCGCGGGTCCCCTGACCGGCGACGCCGAGGTCGGGGGCGCCGGAGTTGGAGGTGGCGCGGAACGCCGTCTCGCCGACCCGCTCGAGACCGGCCGGGTTGGTGAAGTCGGCGACGGCCACAATGGCGATGTCGCGCTGCACGTCGTCGGAGAAGGTGCCGCGCAGGACCCCGTCCGCGCCGATGGAGTACGACGTCATCTCGACGCCCGCCGGGAGGGTCGCGGCGAGGGAGTCGAGGTTGATGTCGATCAACGTGCCACCGGCGTCGCCCGGGGCGTACCCCTGCACCTTCTTGCCGGTGGACGAGACGAGGTTGCCCGCCTCGTCCCACGTGAAGGCACCGGCGCGGGTGTAGACGCGCTCGGCACCCGAGCCGAGGATGAACATCCCGTCGCCCTGGATCATCAGGTCCGTGGGTGCGCCGGTGGCCTGCGCCGAGCCCTGGTTGAAGTTGCCGCGGGTGGCGGCCACCTGGACGCCGAGGCCCACCTGGAGGGGGTTCGTGCCGCCCGTGGTGGGGGTCGCGGCACCGGCGCCGCGCATGACCTGGCTGAGGGTGTCCTGGAAGACGGTCGTGGTCGACTTGAAGCCGACGGTGTTGGCGTTGGCGATGTTGTTGCCGGTGACGTCGAGCATCGTCTGGTTGGCGCGCAGGCCGCTGATGCCGGAGAAGAGTGAGCGGAGCATGGTGGATCCTTTCGATGACGGCCCTCAGGCCGCGGGAGTGGTCGAGCCGGTGGTCGGGGGCGGGGTGACCGGGGTGGTCGTGCCCACCGAGAGGAGCTGGGCGAGCGGGACCTGGGCTCCGTCGATGTCGAAGACGGGTCCCTCGGCGCCGAAGGTGACGCCGCCGATCGAGCCGGTGTGCGTGGTGGCGCCGTCGGCGTCGATCCACGAGACCTGCTGACCGACCATGGCGCCGGCGCCGAAGGCCATCTGGGTGCCGAGCAGGGCACCGACGCGGTCGGAGACGTCCTGCATCTTCTCCAGCGAGGTGAACTGCGCGGACTGGGCGAGGAACTCGCCGGAGTCCGCCGGGTTCAACGGGTCCTGGTAGCGCAGCTGCGCCACCATCAGCTCGAGGAACATCTGCTTGTCCTTCGAGGTCCCCGACGTGGTCGAGGGCGTCGGGAACGCGGTGGTCGTGCCGGTCGTGCCGGTCATGGCTTCGTTGGCCGAGATCGTCACGTGTCCTCCTCACATGGTCAGGTCGACACCCGGGCGGGCGACGCTGACCGGTTGGGGACGCAGCGGGTCCGCTGCGTCGGTGAGGCCGTCCCTGGCTCCTGCTCCACCACGCGTCCGTGCGTGCTGGTCCTGCTGTCCGCCGTCGCCGCGCGACGACTCGGCGCCGCCTCCGCCACGAGGGTCGTACGTCATGTCGGGCGAGCCCCCTGCGGAGTCGCCGGTGCCGGCCTGCTGGCCGGCGAGGTCGCGCACCACGACGCGGGCGTCGGACGCGCCGGCGAGCTCGAGGACGCGGCGCAGCTCGGGCGCCCCGTCGGCGAGGGCGCGGGCCGCGTCGTCTCCGCTGGTGAGATGCACCCGGACCGCGCCGTCGCGCACGGTGAGGGTCACCCGCACCTCGCCGAGGGCCTCGGGCTGCAGCCGCATGGTCAGCCGGTGCACCCCGTTTCCACGCGAGACCAGGCGCGTCACCTCGGGCGTCAGCTGCGCGACCGGGGTGGGTGCGGCGCCGGTGGTCGCGGCCGGACGGTGCGCGGCGGCGGAGGGCGATGGCGCCTGCGTGGCGAGGAGGTGGGGACTGCCCGGCTGACCGGGTTCGGGAGCGGGCCCCGGGGCGGCGCTCGCGGTGGGCACAGGCGCGTCGGGCGCTGCGGCGTCGGGCGCAGGAGCGCTCGGGGCCGGCCCGCCCGACAGGTCGGTGGGCTGCTCGTCCGTGCCGCGGTCGTGTCCGGGCGACGGACGACTGGGGCCTCCCGGCGTCGCCTCGACGTGTGCCGGGGTGGCGGGGGTGGCGGGCATGGCCGGAGTCGCGGCCTTGTCAGCGGGGGTGGCTCGCATCGCCGGGGTGGCCGGCGTGGCAGGTGCGGCCGGGCCGGCCGGTGTACCCGGCGTGGCCGGAGTGGCGGGCGTCGCTGCTGCCCGGTCGACCACGGGGGCGGCGGGTCCGGCGTCGGCTGCGGCCGTGGCGGGGGGCGTGGACGTGGCGACGACGTCGGGCACGACTGCGAGGGCGGCGAGCCCGGCGGCGAGCGGGTCGATGGCGGTCGCGCCGGACTCGCGAGATGCGTCGGTGGACGGATCGGTGGACGGATCGGTGGACGGATCGGTGGACGGATCGGTGGACGGATCGGTGGATGGACCGGTGGACTCGGTCTCGTCGGAGCCCTCCGGGCTGGTGCCTGTCGCTGGCCCCGCGGATTCCGGCGCGGCGGACGCGGCCAGCAGGCCGGCCACCAGGGCGGCGAACGCGTCGCCCGGGGCCGCCTGTCCGGACGCCGCCGTCGTCCCGGCGACGTCCGCGCCGGTGAGCGGGACGGGGGTGGGGACAGTGGTCGGGACGGGTCCGGGGACGCCGGTCGGCACCGGGGCGATGGTCATCGGGGCTCCTGCGACGTGGGGTGGAGGTCGGACATGATCGAGGCGACGTAGTCCTGGGTCTCGGGGTAGGGCGGGACGCCGTCGTAGCGCAGGACGGCACCGGGACCGGCGTTGTAGGCGGCGAGGGCGAGCTCGACCGAGCCGAACCGCCCGATCAGGTCATCGAGCAGCCGGGCGGCCCCGTCGACGGACTGGACGGGGTCGAACGGGTCCTGCACACCCAGGCCACGGGCGGTGCCCGGCATCAGCTGCATGAGGCCGCGCGCACCGGCCGGGCTCACGGCGCCCGGGTCGAAGCCGGACTCCTGGCGCGCCACCGCGGCGAGCAGAGCCGGGTCGACGCCGTGCGCGGCCCCGGCGGCGCGGAACACGTCGGCGTACGGCGTGCCGGCGGGCACGGTGCCCCCGGTGGTGCGCGCGGACGGGAGGGAGGTGGGGGCGTACGTCGTGGCGGACGCGGGGTCGGGGAGCACGCGCCGGATGTAGTCGGGGGGCGTGGTGACCTTGACGATCTGGACGTAGCCACCGGGCCGCGGCGCCTCGATCATCCGGCCGTCGCCGAGGTAGATGGCGATGTGGTCGGCGCCGTCGTTGCGGCTGGAGTTGTCCCACGCGATCAGGTCGCCGGGGCGCGCCTGGTCCATGCTGGGCACGGCCGTGCCGGCACGGGCCTGGTCGGCGGACAGGCGCGGCAGGTCGATGCCGAAGGACCCGTAGACCGTCTGCACGAGCCCGGAGCAGTCGACACCGCGCTGCGGGTCGGTGCCGCCCCACACGTAGGGCAGGCCGACCAGCTCGAGGGCCTTGAGCGAGACCTGCTCGCCAGTCACGCGGGTGGTGGCGCCGGTGGGCGACGTCGTACGGCTGAGGACGTCCGAGAAGCCGCCGGCACCTGTCACCGAGGACGAGGTCGAGGCGGGGAGCATGGCCAGCTGGGCCTGGATCTGGGAGATCCGGGCGGTGACGTCGGTGATGCTCATGGCGTCCCACCCGTCGTGGGAGCCGCCGGTCGGCCGCGGAGCCACCGCGCGGCGGTGAGGTCGTCGACCTCGACCCGCTCCCGGCGCGCGCGCTCGGCGCGTCGCTGCTCGGCTCGTCGCTCGAGCAGGAGCTCGACGGCGGCCAGGCGGGTGCGGTCGTGCTGCCAGTGCTCGCGAGCCGCGACGGTCACCGTCTCCGCCGTGGCGAGCGCGGCCCGGGAGGCGCTGACCTCCAGCGCGAGACCGGCGGCGAAGGTGCGCGCCGAGGCGAAGGTGGCGGCGTCGCACTGCTCGGGGTCGCGGCTGGCGGCCAGCTGTGCGCTCGTGGCGTGGAGGCGACGGTCCGCCTCGCGCTCGTCCGCGGCGGCACGGGACAGACCGAGCCGGCTGTCCTGCTCGCGCACGCCGCGCACGCGGGCGACGGCGTTCATCCCGGCGTCGGGATCGTGGTCGGAGGTGCGCGCCATCAGGCCACCAGCTCGTGCAGCAGGCGCCAGGTGTCGGCGAGGTCGGTGGACTCGTCCATGTCCTGGCGCAGGAAGGCATCGATGGCGGGCATCCGGGCGAGCGCGACGTCGGCGTCGGGGTCGGCGCCGCGGACGTACGCCCCGATCTCGACGAGCTCACGCACCGAGCGGTGCGCGGCCAGCAGCCGGCGGAGCCTGGTCGCGTCGGCGCGCTGCTGCGGGTCCGTCACGGCACGGGTCACGCGGGAGATCGACTCGAGCACGTCGATGCTGGGGAAGTGGCCGGCGGTCGCGAGCCGGCGCGAGAGCACGACGTGGCCGTCGAGGATGGATCGCGCGGTGTCGCCGATCGGGTCCTGCATGTCGTCGCCCTCCACCAGCACGGTGTAGAGGCCGGTGATGCTGCCGTTCGCCGAGGTGCCGGCGCGCTCGAGCAGCTGCGGGAGCAGGGTGAAGACACTCGGCGGGTAGCCACGGGTGGCGGGCGGCTCGCCGGCCGAGAGGCCGATCTCGCGCTGGGCCATCGCGACACGGGTGAGGCTGTCCATCATCAGCACGACGTGCTTGCTCGCGTCGCGGAAGTGCTCGGCGATGCGCGTGGCCACGCCCGCGGCACGCAGCCGTTCGACGGGCGGCGCGTCCGAGGTGGCGACCACGACGACCGAACGGGCGAGACCCTCGGGACCGAGGTCGTTCTCGATGAACTCGCGCACCTCGCGGCCGCGCTCGCCCACGAGCGCGATCACGGAGATCTCGGCGTCGGTGCCGCGTGCGACCATCGACAGGAGGCTCGACTTGCCGACGCCGGAGCCGGCCATGATGCCGATGCGCTGGCCGCTCCCGCACGGGGTCAGGGCGTCGAGGGCACGCACCCCGAGACCGACCTGGTGGTCGATCGGCGGCCGGCTCAGCGCGGCGGGCGGGGTGCGGGAGACCTCCACCTTCGGGAGGTGGTCGAGCCCCGGTCCGCCGTCCACCGGGCGACCGAGGCCGTCGAGCACGCGCCCGCGCAGCTCGTCGCCCACCGGCACGAGGAGCGGCCCGCCCGTGGGCCGTACGACGTCGCCGACCCGCAGGCCGGTGGTGCTGCCCAGCGGGAGGCAGGTCAGGCCGGTCGGGTCGCTGGCCGCGACCTCGGCGAGCACGGTGCTGGCACCGTCGACCGCGAGCAGGTCGCCGACGGCGGCGGACAGCCCGGTGACGCGGATCCTGAGGCCGAGCACCTCGGCCACCAGGCCGAGACGCTGCGGTGCCACGGCAGCGAACGCACTCGCGGCGAGGTCGGCGGTCAGGGTGGTCATCGCAGCACCTCCGCCAGCCGGGACAACGCCTCGTCGACGCGCAGGTCGACGACGTGGTCCTCGGCGTGCGCGATCGCGTCGCCGCGCCCCAGGGTGGGGTCGGCCACGACGACGACCCCCTGCTCGCGCAGGTCACCCGCCACGGCGGCCACGTCCGGGTGCAACCGCACCGAGACCACGGCGTGCTCGGGCAGGAGGCCCAGGACGCGGTCGAGGACGACGTCGTGGGCCGGCTCGGTGGCACCGACCAGGCTGCGGGTGAGCTCGACCACCAGCGCGGTGGCCTGCTCGTCGACGCGGCGGCACGACGCGGCGAAGCGCTCGTGCGCTTCCCGGGCCGCGGCACGCAGCGCGGCGACGGCGTCGGCGACCTCGGCGTCGCGGCGGGCCTCGCGCAGCGCAGCGGCGCGGGCACGCTCGTCCGCCTCGGCGCGGGCTGCCGCCTCGGCCTCGCGGCGGCCCTGGGCCCAGCCCACGGCGTAGCCCTGGGCCTGGGCCGACTCGTGCGTGGCCTCGATCGTGCGCAGCTCGGGGAGCCGCACCGTGGCGAGCTCGGGCATCGGAGCCGTTCGCATGGCCTCAGTCGACAAACTCATCGTCGCCTCCCCGGCGGATCACGACCTCGCCGCGCTCCTCCATCGTCCGGATCGTGGCGATGACGGCCTGCTGGGCCTCCTCGACCTGGGTGAGGCGGACCGGTCCGAGGATCTCGATCTCCTCGAGCACGTTCTCCGCGGCACGCTCGGACAGGTTGTTGGTGATCTTGTCCCGCACCGGCACCGGGACGCCCTTGAGCGCGAGGGCGAGGACCGCCCCGTCCACCTGGCGCAGCACCTGCTGCACGTCCCGGTCGGAGAGCCCGACGACGTCCTCGAACACGAACATCCGGCTGCGGACCTCCTCGGCGAGCGCGGAGTCCAGCGACTGCAGGCCCTCGACGATCTGGCGCTCGGTCGAGCGGTCGGCGCGGTTGATGATGTCGACCAGCGGGCCGAGGCCGCCGACGCGGGAGGAGTTGCTCGGCTGCAGCACGGAGGCGAGCCGGAGCTCGAGCAGGTTCTCGACGACGCGGACGGCCTCGGGGTTCGCGCGGTCCATCACGGCGATCCGGTGGGCGACCTCGGCCTGCAGGTCCTGCGCGAGGCCGGAGAGCACGAGCGAGGCCTTCTCCGCGGTCATGTGGGCGAGCACGATCGCGATCACCTGCGGGTGCTCCTCGCGGATGAAGGAGCGCAGCTGGGAGGGGTCGGCCCGGGCGAGGAACTGGAACGGCAGCTGGACCGCCCGCGCGTGCAGGCGCTGGAGCGCCTCCTCGGCCCGCTCGTCGCCGAGCGAGCGCTGCAACAGGTCGCGAGCCAGGTCCATGCCGCCCTGCAGCATGTGCTGGCGGGCACCGAGGAGCGCGCCGAACTCCCCCATCACCGTCTCGGTCTCGCGCGCCTCGACGGAGGCGAGCTGGGCGATCTCGGCCGACACGGCCTCGATCTCCTCGTCGCTCATGTGGGCCATCACGTCGGCCGCGAGCTCCTTGCCGAGGCGCACCAGCACGATGGCGGCCTTGCGGACGCCGTGCCCGGTCATCACTGCCATCAGGGACGCTCCACCAGCCAGCCGCGGAGCAGGCCGGCGACCTCGTCGGGCTGCCGCTCGACGAGCGCGACGAGCTCGTCGTGCATCTCGTCCAGCGCGTCCGGAACTGGCGCGACGGCCAGCGCGGTGGGCGCGTCGTCCAGGAGGGGCGCGGCCTGCAGGGCGGCACGGGCGGCCTGCTCCTGGCGCAGCTGCTCGACGACGTACGACGTGGCGTCCACGCGGGCCTTGGCGTTGCGACGCGAGCGGAGCCACGCGAGCAGCACGAGGAGGAGCACCAGCCCACCGAGCACGCCGTTGCGGATCCACCCGTTGCGCTGGGCACTCGCCTCGTCGGCGGCGGCGGCCTTGAGCGCTGCAGCGTCCGCGTCGGCGAGCGTGGTGTCGAAGGGCAGGGTCGTGGTCTCGATCGTGTCCCCGCGCTTGGGGTCGATGCCGATGGCCGAGGAGATGATCGAGTCGATCACGGTCGGGTCGACGGCGACCTTCGAGTTGGTGTCGAGGACGACCGCCGCGTGCAGTGACTTCACCGACCCGGGAGCGGTCTCGGACTGCTGCACGACCTTGTCGACCCCGTTCTCGCGCACGGTCGAGGAGTTGCTGTAGCTGCCGTCGGTGCTCGTGGTGCCCGTGGCTCCGGTGCCGGTCTCGAGCTGGGTGTCCGGGCCGACGACGCCGCTCGCGGTGCCGGGCGCACCGGTGCCGGAGTAGACCTCCTCCTGCAGCGACTCGGAGAGCACCGGGGCCTTCTTGCGGCCGTACGTCGTGGTCTCGGTGCTGGTCTTGTCGAAGTCGAGGACCGCGGTCACCTGGACCGAGGAGTGGCCGGGGCCGACCACGCGGTCGAGCATCGCCTGGGCCTTGGCCGCGAGCTGGTCCTGGTACTCACGCTGCTGCTCGTTCTGGCTGCTCGCGGTGCCACTGCCGTCGGCGCTGCCGTCGGACAGCACGCGACCCGAGGAGTCCGCGACCGTGACCTTGCTGGGGTCGAGGCCGTCGATGCTGGAGGCGACGAGGTGGACGATCGCCTGCACCTGGTCCTGGGTCAGCTCGACGCCGGCGTGGGTGGCGACCAGCACCGAGGCGGTCGCGGGGTCCTGCTCGTCGGCGAAGACCTGCTTCGGCGGCAGCGCGAGGTGGACCACGGCGGTGTCGACCCCGTCGATCGCCTCGATGGTGGTGGCGAGCTCGCCCTCCATCGCGCGCTTGAAGTCGGTCTGCTCCTTGAACTGCGAGGTCGAGATGTCCTGGCCGTCGAGCAGCGAGTAGCCGGTGCTCCCGCTGCTGCTGGAGGGGATGCCCTCCCCGCTGAGCGAGATGCGGGTCGCGTAGACCTGGTCGCGCGGGACGGAGATGGTGCCGCCGCCGGCGCCGATCTCGTAGGGGATGCCGTCGGCGTCGAGCTGCTCCACGACGGCCGAGGCGTCCTCGGCGGACAGGTTGGAGTAGAGCGGCGCGTAGGACGGGGCGGAGGCCCAGCGGAAGACCATGAACGCCGCGAGCAGCAGCGCACCGGTGCCGACGACGGCCACCACCTTCTGGCCCGCCGAGAACTGCGAGAACGTCTGACGGTGACGCTCGAGCGAGCGTGTGATCCCGGACCTCATCCGACCTGCATCCTCATGATCTCCGAGAAGGCCTCGATGGCCTTGTTGCGCACCGCGACGGTGAGCTTGGTGGCGACGTCGGCCTCAGTGGCGGCGAGCGTGTAGTCGTGGATGTTGGGCAGCGTGCCGGAGGCCGCACGCACCGCGAGGGTGTCCGCGGTGTCCTGGACGTTCTCGAGGCGCTCGATGCCGTTGAGGACCATGCTGCCGAAGTCCCCGCCGGCCGCGGGTGCCGCCGCCGTCGGCGGTCGCGTGACGGCCGGGGCAGCGAGCGGCACGAAGCCGCTGACGGACTCGATCCCTCCGATGCTCATCAGCGCTGGCCGATCGAGAGGGCCGCGCCGTACGTGTCCTGCGCGGTCTTGGTGACCTGCACCGAGGCCTGGAAGCCGCGCTGCGCCTGGACGAGCGAGGTCATCTGCACCGACATGTCCATGGCGGGCATGCGGACCATGCCGTCGGCGTCGGCGAGCGGGTGGTCGGGCGAGTAGGTGAGGATCCCGGCCGCGTCGCCCTCCTCGATCCGGGTGACGTCGACGCCACCGGACGGCAGGGAGCTCGCCACCACCATCTGGGCCTGGAACGCGTTCTCGCTGGTGGCGCGCACCGTGTTGGCGTTGGCGATGTTGTGGGCGAGCGCGTCGAGCCAGGTCTGGTGCATGCCCAGGCTGCTGTTGGCGATGCGCAGCATGTCGAAGGCGCCCATCAGAAGGAGCCCGCCGCGGTCGTGACGAGGGCGAAGTGGTCGGACACCGCGCGGCTCATCATCTGGTACTGGAACTGGGACTGCACCGCCGACAGCGACTCCTGGCGCAGGTCGACGTTGTTGCCGTCGGCACCGGCCGGCGCGTTGGTGGCCTGCGTCACCGGGGCGATGCCCGAGGCGGGCATCACGCCCCGCTGGAGAGCCGCGGACAGGGACGTCTCGAAGTCCACGCTGCGCGCACGGAAGCCGGGGGTGTCGACGTTCGCGATGTTGTCGGCGATCACGTTCTGCCGGGTCGCGAGGCCGTCGAGCGCCGTGGTGAGCACGGAGGTGACGGCGTCGGGCATGCCGAGGGACACGGGGCCTCCTGCAGGAGAAAGCGGTGCCGGTCCGTCGGCGAAGGGGTGAGCAGTCCGTGCTCCCCCTCTGCATCGGCGTCCTTGCCCGGACCTTGAGGAGATCTGGATGATCTCTTCGAGCCGTCACGCGGGGTCGGGACCACTGGTCCTCACGTCACCACCCGGACGGGCCATGCCGGCACCACCCGGTCGGTCGCGGCCCGTGGCTCAGGCCGACACGTCGACGTACGACGACGCCTGCGCACGGTGCTGCGGGCCGAGCCGCCTGGTCCGGGCGAGGTCGTCGCGCGACTGCTCGAGGGCCGACTCGAGCCGCACGCGCACCACGGCCTGGCGCTGCAGGAGGTGCCGGGCGCGGGCGACGAGCTCGGCAGGCACGGGACCCTCGAGGGGGGGCGGCGCCCACGGCTCGAGGACCTCCGGCTCCGCGTCCGCGGTGGCAGCCGGGTCCGGGGAGGTCGCGAGCCGCTCGACGACGTCGACCATCTGCTCGAGGTGGGTGATCGCCTCCTCCCACGTCACCGGGACGGTGCCGGAGCCGGCGCTCTGCTCGCGCGCGGGAGGGCGCCCGGTCACGACGCCGCGACTGCGGTCTCGGCGGCCGCCTCGCGCCACGCCGCGCCGAGGCCTTCGACGAGCTCGAGGCAGTGGGCGGTCTTCTCCACGTCGCGGTCCACGTTGGCCCGCACCAGGTGGACCAGCAGGTGCGAGTAGAGGCTGCTGAGCGCCGGGCCGCCGGCCCAGAGCTCGGGACGCAGCGAGGACTGCAGGTGCGCGACGATCTCCTGGGCGTGCAGGAGGTTCGAGTGCGCGCTGGCGTGGTCGGCGCCCTCCTGCGCGGCGAGCGCGCGACGGCAGTCGAGCGCGAGCCGGTCGTAGAGCATGACGAGCAGGCGCGCAGGGCTCGCGGTCTCGACGGACGCCTGCAGGTAGGCGCCGGGGTTCGGGTAGCTCATGGGAGTGTCCTTCAGCCTTGGGAGCTCGGGAGCGAGGAGATCTGGCCCGCCAGCCACGAGGACTGGCTGTTCATCTGGTTGAGGGCCGTCTCGAGGGCGGTGAACTGCCGGGTGAGGGTGGCGCGACGCAGCTCCAGACGCAGGTCCCAGGCGCTGATGTCGTCGTCGAGGCGGCTGAGGGAGTCGTTGCGGCCCTTGACGGCGGCGGTCAGGGTGCCGTCGAGCCGGTCGCTGGCTGCCGTGGCGGCGGCCTTGACCTTCGTGACGAAGCCGGTGCCGGCCGCGGTCAGGCGCGTCTGCACCCCGCCCGGGTCGGCGGCGTACGCGGTCTTGAAGGCCGCCTCGTCGAGGACGAGCTTGCCGTAGCGGTCGGTCTGGATGCCGAGGGACGCCAGGCTGGTGCCGTCGCCGGGGAACACGCTGGAGATCAGCTGGTCACGGACCGTGAGGATCGTGCCGTCGCCGCTGAGCACGCCGCGGGTGCCGCTGGCGCTCGACCTGGTCGCGGTGTCGATGTCGGCGATGGCGGCGTTGACCGCGTCGACCAGGCCCTTGAGGGTCGTCGAGGCGGCACCGGCGTCGCGGGTCAGGCCGACCTGGGCGGTTGTTCCGGCGGCGGTGTCGGCCGCGACGGTGAGGGTCACACCCGGCACGAGGTCGGCGAAGGTGTTGGAGGACGAGGTGGCCACGACGGTGTCGCCGACGGTGATCTGGGCGTCGCGACCCGCACGCACCGTCGCGCCGCCCAGCAGCGCCGAGCCGTCGGTGGCAGTCAGGGTGAAGTCTCCGGCCGCCCCGGACGCGGCGGACTCCACCACGAGCCGGTACTGGTCGGTGCCGACCTTGACCGCGGTGGCGCGGAGGCCGGTGGCGTTGGCGGAGCTGTTGATCGCGTCGACCAGGCCGCCGAGGGTGCCGTCGGTGGCCAGGTCGACAGGAGCGGTGCCGTCGAGCCGGTCGAGGCGCACGGTCGTCGGCACGCTGCCGGCGACGCGCATGCCCACGGCGGCGGCGTGCTCCAGGCGGTGGGTGGCCGCGGTCTGGTCGACCCGGACCGTGAACGATCCCGGCCCGGCCGACGTGGTCGCGGTGACCGCGACCTTCGCCTCGGAGCTCGTGGCCGTGACGACGTTCCATGCCGCCACCTTCGACAGCTCCCCCGACCGCGTGGCGAGGGCGGCCAGCTTGGTGTTGAGCGACTGGAGCGCGGTGAGGACGGCCTTCTCGGAGGTCTGGCGGGACTTGAGCCGCGTCTGCGGTGCCGCCTCCAGCTGCATGAACTGGTCGATGATCGAGGCGGTGTCCAGGCCGCTGCCCAGTCCGCTGATGCTCGCGCTCGATGCCATGGTGCCCCTCCGTCCTCGCTCGTCGTGGTTGCAGCGTGCCCCGAGGGCAGCTCCGGGTGGGCCGCGGAGTCCGCGACCCACCCGGGGTGGTCATGCAGGGTGTCGGTCAGCGACCTCAGCGCAGCAGCGAGAGGACGCCCTGCGAGGCCTGGTTGGCCTGCGCGAGCATGGCCGTGCCGGCCTGGGAGAGGATCTGCGAGCGGGTGAAGCTCATCATCTCCTGCGCCATGTCGGTGTCGCGGATGCGCGACTCCGACGCCGACAGGTTCTCGACCGCCACGTTCACCGAGTTGATGGTGTGCTCGAAGCGGTTCTGCGAGGCACCCAGGTTGGCTCGGGTGGTGGAGATCGACGCGATGGCGGTGTCCACGTCCTCGATCGAGGCCTGCGCCGTGGCGTTGTCGGTGACCTTGAGGGCCTTGATGCCGGCCACGGTCGTCGCCACGTTGTCGAGCGTGACCGAGATGAGGCTGTCCGCGTCACCCTGGGCGCCCACCTGGAAGTTGAGGGTGGTCGTCGAGCCGTCCAGCAGCTTGGTGCCGTTGAAGTCGGTCGAGGCGGTGATCCGGTCGAGCTCCTCGCCGAGGCTGGTGATCTCGGCCTCGATGTTGAGCCGGGCGTCGGCACTGTTCGAGTCGTTGGCGCCCTGGACGGTCAGGTCACGCACGCGCTGGAGGATCGAGTGCACCTCGGTGAGCGCGCCTTCCGCGGTCTGGACGACCGAGACGCCGTCCTGGGCGTTGCGGACCGCGACCTTGAGGCCACCGACCTGCGAGCGCAGGCCCTCGGAGATGGCCAGGCCGGCTGCGTCGTCGGCAGCGCGGTTGATGCGGAAGCCGGAGGACAGCTTCTCGAGCGACTTGGACATCTGGCCCTGCGTCACCGACAGGTTGCGGTACGAGTTGGCGGCGTCGATGTTCTGGTTGATGCGAAGACCCATGATGGATTCCTTCCGTGGTTGAGTGGTGCTGGAGTCCGTCCGTGGACTCCGTCGAGGTCCTGATCGGCGGGCACGTCACCCACCTGAGGCAATCAGGGAGAAGTTTTTCCGGGTGCGTCCCCGGCATCCCGGGGATCGCGGCGCGGCGGGATCAGGCGCTGGTCGCGATGCGGGGCGAGAAGACCGCCGCGGCGGCGTGGCGCTCGGCCACGGCGGAGAAGTAGGCCTCGCGGCGGCGCGCCGCCACGCCCTCGGGACGGTCGTGCGCCGGGACCAGCGAGGGGTCGAGCTGGGAGTTGAGGGCGTCGCGCAGCAGCACCATCGCCTCCGCGCGCAGCTGGGAGATGCGCGACTCGGTGACCCCGAGCTCGGTGGCCAGCTCGGCCATCGGCTGCTCCGCCAGGAAGTAGCCCTCGACCACGCGACGCAGCCGCTCGGGCAGCTCGGCGATGGCCTCGGAGAGATAGGTGAGCAGCTCCGCGTGCTCGATGGCCTGCTCCGGGGTGGGGGTGGAGCAGACCAGCGACCCCGCGAGCCCGCCGGCCGCGTCGACCGCCTGCAGCGACGCGACCTGCGCACGGGCCAGGTCCTCGCGGTTCGACAGCACGTCCTCCAGCGGGACACCCTGCGCCGAGGCGACCTCGGCATCGGTGGGCACCCGACCGAGGTCCTGGGTCAGCCGACCGCGGGTCTCGTCGAGGCTGCGCGCCGTGCGCCGTACGGAGCGCGTGGCCCAGTCGATGCCGCGCAGCTCGTCCAGCAGCGCTCCCCTGATGCGGGTCGAGGCGTACCGCGCGAACGGCACGCCTCGAGCCGCATCGAATCCCTGCGCCGCCTGCACCAGCGCGGTCAGGCCCGCTGAGGTGAGGTCGTCGCGATCCACGTGCCCGGGGACCCGCGAGAGGACCTCGCGGACCAGGTGACCCACAAGCGGGATGTGGGAGGTGACGAGCTCGTCGGGCGTGGGGACCGACTCGCTGGTCTGCTCGGGGGCGGGGGTGGACGGCGGGATGATGTCCAGCGGCACGACTGAGGGGGAGACGGCCGTTCCGATGGATCCTGTGTGGGGGTTCACGGTCGGAGCGTTTCCGATTTGTGGATCTCTCGTTACCGAATGCGAGGCGTTGGCCCGTGTGGTCGCGACATCGGGGACCTCGGTCCCGAGCGGCATGGTCCCAACGGGCCATGGTCCGCCCATCCCCGTGGGGACGCCGGGATGGCCCAGCCCGCACCGACGAGCGATCGACGACGCTGAAAACCCCTCAGGTGCCACCGACGACGGTCGATCTGACCTGCATGACCGTCACCGACACCCGCACTGCGACCATGGAGCGCCTCTCCCTGGTGCTGTGGCGCGAGCGTGAGCTCCTCGCCGAGCTGCACTACCGGCTCGAGGTCGAGCAGCTCGTCCTCGCGAGCGGTCGCAGCCGATGGCTGGCACACGCCACGCGCGACATCGACGTCCTGCTGGCGACCATCCGCGAGACGGAGGTGCTGCGCGCGGTCGCCGCCGACGAGGCCGCCGCGGCAGCCCACATGAGCGCCAACCCCAGCCTGGCCGCGCTGGCGGAGGCGTCGGGCGAGCCCTGGAGCTCCATCCTCACCGAGCACCGCGAGGCGTTCGTGGTGCTGACCAGCGAGATCACGACCCTGGCCGACTCCAACAAGCACCTCATCTCGGCCGGTTACCGCTCGGCGCGCGAGACCCTGCTCTCCCTCGGGGACACGGTCGACGGCTACGACGCGGCCGGCACCGCGACTGCCGACACCTTGCGCAGCCGGCTCTTCGACGGGGCGTTGTGACATGACCGGGAGCTTCGGGTCGCTCAACACGGCGCTCAGCGCGCTGCGCTACCACCAGTCGGTGATGGACGTGGCGAGCGGCAACATCGCCAACGTCGCCACTCCCGGGTTCACCCGGCGGCGCGTCGTCGGGGTGTCCGTGGGCGCCCCCGCGCAGCCAGCGATGTGGAGCCGGTACGACGGCCACGGGGACGGGGTCGGCATCGGGTCGGTCGACCGGCTCGTGGACCCCCTGCTCGACGCCCGCGCCCGCCACGAGCACGGCACGCAGTCCTACCTCGACACCCGCGCCGCCGCGCTGGGTCGGGTGGAGGCGTCCCTCGGGGAGCCCGCCGGGGACGGCGTCTCGAAGGCACTGACCGAGATGCGCAAGGCATGGCACGACCTGTCGAACAACCCCGACTCGCCCGCCGTACGGGCCCAGGTGATCGCCACGTCGCAGACGCTCGTCGACGCCGTGGCCGCGCAGCGGCGCAACGTGGAGGCCGAGGAGTCCGACCAGCGCATGGGGCTGGTCGTGGACCTCGACGAGACCAACGCGTTGGCCGTGCAGCTGGCCTCGACCAACGAGGCGATCACCGCGGCCCGGCTCTCGGGCAACGACCCGTCGAGCCTGCAGGACGTGCGCGACCAGGTCGCGCTCCGCCTCGCCGACCTCACGGGTGGCACGGCCACGGAGAACGGCAAGGGCGGTCTCGACGTCACCGTCGGCGGCGTCAGCCTCGTCGTCGGCAACCAGGCCGGCCGGCTGGACGCGACGTCCGGGGTGAACCCCGACGGCACCGCCGACGGCCTCCCGCTCGTGCTCGCGGTGACCCCGCCCGGTGGCGCACCCACCACCGTGACCGGCCTGCGGGGGGAGGTCGGCGGCGCCGCCGAGCTCCTCACGACCAGCCTCCCGGCCGTCCGAGCCGGGATCCAGGCCGTCGCGCAGTCGCTCGCCGACGCCGCGAATGCCGCCCACCAGGCCGGGTTCGACGCGAGCGGAGCACCGGGACAGCCGCTCTTCGCCGTCGACCCCGCCGCCCCCGGTGGCCCTCTGGTCCTGCTGGTCACTGACCCGCAGGACCTGGCCGCGTCCGGCATCGGCGGCGGACCCAACCTCGACGGCGGCGGTGCCACCGCCATGGCCAACGCGCTCGGCGCTCCCGAGCAGGACTACCAGAAGTTCGTGACCGTGCTGGGCCGTGACGTGGCGCTCAGCCGACGGCTCGCCGCCACCCAGCAGAACCTCACCCAGCAGGTGGACGGCGCCCGCGAGGAGCTGTCCGGGGTCAACCTCGACGAGGAGACGGTGACGATGATGCAGTCCCAGCGCGCCTACGAGGCCGCCGCCCGGGTGATGTCCACCCTGGACTCGGTGCTCGACACGCTCATCAACCGGACGGGCCTGGTGCGCTGATGAGCCGCATCGGACGCGTCACCCAGTCCATGCTGACGGAGCGGTCGGTGACCCGGATGCAGAGCAGCCTCGCGCGGCTCGGCGAGATCCAGGAGCAGCTCTCCACCGGTCGCGTGCTCAACCGCGCGTCGGACAACCCGGCCGACGCCGCGACCGCGATGCGCCTGCGCTCGTCCCTCGGCGGGCAGCAGCAGTACGGCCGCAACGCCGACGACGGGGCGGCCCGGCTGGCCACGATCGACAGCGCCCTCGGCTCGGCGACCGACATCGTCCGACGGGCCCGCGAGCTCGGCCTGCAGGGCATCAACGCCGCGATGGGCCCGCAGGCCAGGGAGGCGCTGGCGACCGAGGTCGAGCAGCTGCGCTCCGCGCTCGTCGGGACGGCCAACACCACCTACCTCGAGCGTCCGGTCCTCGGCGGCACCACCGCGAGCGGCAAGGCGTTCACCGAGACGGCCGGAGTGGTGACCTTCACCGGCGACGGGAACCCGGTCAACCGCACCGTCGGGGACGGGGTCGTCGTCGACGTCTCGCTCGACGGCAGTGCCGTCTTCGGCCCCGACGGCGACAACGTCTTCGACCACCTCACCGCCCTGGCCGCCGCGCTCCGCTCCGGCAGTACCGCCACCATCCAGGCCGGGATCGGCGAGCTCGCCGACGACAGCAACCGCCTCGTGGTCGCCCGTGCCGACGCCGGTGGACGTGCCTCGCGCATCGAGCAGGCCGGCGCGCGCGCGGCCGACATCGAGCTGTCCCTCACGAGCTCGCTCTCGGAGATCGAGAACACCGACCTGCCGAAGGCGTTGGTCGACCTCAAGATGCAGGAGGTCGCCTACCAGGCCTCCCTGGCGGCGACGTCCCGGGTTCTCCAGCCGAGCCTCGTGGAGTTCCTGCGATGATGACCGTCATGGAGACCACGTCGCCGGCGAGCGCACCCGAGATCCCGGTGATCGAGCTCGTCCGCCCCCTGCCGGGCTTCCCCGGCCTGGAGCGCTTCGCCCTGGTCCAGGTCGACGACGAAGGCGTGCTGTGCAGCCTCACCTCGCTGGAGCAGCCCGGCCTGCGCTTCCTGGTCGTCCCGCCCGCGCCGTTCTTCCCCGACTACTCCCCGGAGGTCGACGAGAGCGTCCTGGACGACCTCCGCTCGGCCTCGGTGGACGACCTCGTCCTGCTCTGCGTGCTGACCGCGGGAGAGTCGCTGGCCAGCACCACCGCCAACCTCGCGGCCCCCGTCGTCCTCGACACCGCCACCCACCGCGCGGTGCAGGTGGTGCTCGACGACCCGGGCCTGTCGATCACCGCGCCGCTCGTCGCCTGATCCGACGCGCGCGCTCGGGTAGCGTGGACCCATGCTGGTCGTGAGTCGTCGTGTGGGTGAGAGCGTCGTGATCGGTGACGACATCACCATCTCGGTCCTCGAGGTGCGGGGAGACGTGATCCGCATCGGCATCGACGCGCCGCGCTCGGTCGCGGTGCACCGCAGCGAGCTGCTCGAGCAGCTTGCGCAGTCCAACAAGGAGGCCGCCTCGCCGAGCGCCGATGCGGTCGACTCACTCCTCACCGCGTTCCGCGATCGCGACGCCTGAGCGTCCTCGGGGAGGGCCTCCGGCCCGTCAGCTCGTGCGCTCGCGCCGCTGCTGGGAGGCCAGCACCGCCGCCTGCGTACGGCGCTGCACCCCGAGCTTGGCGAGCAGGCTCGTCACGTGGTTCTTGACGGTCTTCTCCGCGATGTAGAGCCGCTCGCCGATCTGCTTGTTGGTCAGCCCCTCGGCGATGAGGTCGACGATCTGGGACTCCACGTGCGTCAGCTGACCGAGTCCGTCGGCGGGGATGCCGTTACGCATCCGGTCGACCACGCGCATGGCCACGACCGGGTCGATGAGGGACTGGCCGCGCCGGACCGCACGGATGCCGTTGACCAGCGCGCCCTCGTCGACCTGCTTCAGCACGTAGCCGCTGGCGCCGGCGAGGATCGCGTTGACCAGCGCCTCGTCGTCGTCGTAGCTGGTCAGGATGAGCGCCCGGATGTCCGGGTTCTCCGAGCGGACCTGACGGCACACGTCGATCCCGCTGCCGTCGGGCAGGCGCCCGTCGAGGACGGCGATGTCGGGTGCGAGCTCGAGGATCTGGGGGATGGCCTCGGCGACCGTGCCCGACTCGCCGACGACCTCGATGTCGTCCTCGAGCTCGAGGACCGCACGCAGCCCGCGCCGCACGATCGTGTGGTCGTCGAGGAGGTACACCCGGATGACGGGGGTGGGCTGGCTCATGCAGTCACCGTCATCGTGGTACGTCTCCTCCGCGTCGCGACGTGCACACCCTAGGCGTCACCAGGCGTCCCCGGGCCGGAACGGAGCAATGCGCGAGCGTCGGCGGTCGTCACCGCTCGAGCAGGAAGAGCGGGATCTTGCGGTCGGTCTTCTTCTTGTAGTCGGCGTACGTCGACCAGGTGGCCACCGCGTGGTCCCACCAGTCGTCGTACTCCGCACCGTCGAGCTCGCGCACCCGGTAGGTGTGCTTCTCGGCCCCGTCCTGCAGGTCGACCTCGGGGTGCGCGCGGAAGTTGTGCGCCCACTCCGGGTCCTCCGGCGCGCCACCCTTCGACGCGACCGCGAGGTAGCTGCCGTCGCGCTCGACCCGCATCACCGGGTTCTTGCGGAGGTTGCCGGACCTCGACCCGACCGAGGTGATGACCACGATCGGGTAGCCGGTGTCGCGCAGGGTGTTCGCCTTCGTGCCGTCCGATGCCTCGAACTCGGCCACCTGGTTGCGGACCCACTCGGCGGTGCTCGGGACGTACGTTCCAGTCAGTGCCATGTCGGCCACAACACCACGGCCGCGCCCGATCTTCCAGCGCCCCACGGATACGCTCCCGGCCATGAGCGAGCGCAGCGAGCGAGTCATCCAATTCCGTGTGCAAGGTGCCTCATGCGCGCACGGAGCGAAGCGAGTACGTGCATGAGTGCGATCGAGGGCGTCAGCGAGATCTTCGACCCCGCGGCGTGGGACGTCGTGCCCGGCTTCGAGGACCTCACCGACCTCACCTACCACCGTGCCCGCGAGCACGGCACGGTCCGCATCGCCTTCGACCGCCCCGACGTGCTCAACGCGTTCCGGCCGCACACCGTCGACGAGCTGCTGCGCACCCTCGACCACGCGCGCACGACGGCCGACGTCGGCTGCGTCCTCCTGACGGGCAACGGCCCGAGCGCCAAGAACGGCAAGTGGGCCTTCTGCACCGGCGGCGACCAGCGCATCCGTGGCCGGGCCGGGTACCAGTACGAGACCGACGGCCACGACGACGCCGGGGCGCGACCGAACCCCATCGACAAGGCCAAGCTCGCCCGCCTGCACATCCTGGAGTGCCAGCGCCTGATCCGCTTCATGCCCAAGGTCGTCATCTGCGTCGTGCCCGGGTGGGCCGCGGGCGGCGGGCACAGCCTCCACGTCGTCGCCGACCTCACCCTCGCCAGCCGCGAGCACGCCCGCTTCAAGCAGACCGACGCGGACGTCGGGTCCTTCGACGGCGGCTACGGCTCGGCCTACCTCGCGCGCCAGGTCGGGCAGAAGTTCGCCCGCGAGATCTTCTTCCTCGCCGACGAGTACGACGCCGAGGAGATGCACCGGATGGGTGCGGTCAACCGCGTCGTCGAGCACGCCGAGCTCGAGAGGGTCGCCCTCGACTGGGGCAGGAAGATCAACGGCAAGTCGCCGACCGCCCAGCGGATGCTCAAGTACTCCTTCAACCTCCTCGACGACGGCCTCGTGGGCCAGCAGCTCTTCGCCGGCGAGGCCACCCGCCTGGCCTACATGACCGATGAGGCGCAGGAGGGTCGCGACCAGTTCCTCCAGAAGCGCGACCCCGACTGGTCGCCGTACCCCTGGTACTACTGAGCCCACTGCTGAGGGAGCGACCCCGGGCGCACACGTGTCCGACGTATGGCCCCTGGACGACGCTCTCGAGGGCCACTTCTCGGACACGTGTACGCCGCGGGGGCGGGCCCGGTGTTCGCCGCCAGGCGTCCCGCGGCCGGGGTCGCGTGATCGGCCACGACCTAGGCTGGAGGCATGACAGCCACCCTCGAGCCCGCGACGGCCGACGAGGTCTACACGGCTGACGTCGAACCCCGCCGCCGCGACCGTCTCGGCCGGGTGGCCGCCGGTGCACTGGACCTGTGGTGCGCGATGTCGGGCGGGCGCTTCGACCTGACCAACGAGGGCGTGGTCGTCGTACGGCGACGGCGGGACGGCGGGCTCGAGCTCCGCGTGCCGGCCGGCGGACCTGAGGCTGCCGCCGTCCTGCTCGAGGTGATGCGGCGCCAGCTCGAGACGATGACGCCAGAGGAGTTCCGCGAGGGCTGGGGGATTGCCTGAACCGGACGGCAGCACGTCGGGACGAGGCCGCAATGGTCCAGACCTCCGACGAACTTGCGGTCGAGCACGGGGTCGCGTTCCCCTAAACTCGTCGCCGGGCACGGCACCTGGGGAGGGCCATGACGAGCGGCGCGCCACAGGACGACGCCGACGTGCTCGCGCCCTACGTCCCCCGTCTCCTCGGTCGCTGGGAACCGTCCCGGCACGACGAGCGCCACATGCGCATCGACGGCACCGTCGCCTTCGTCGACATCTCGGGCTTCACCCGGCTCACCGAACGCCTGGCACGCAAGGGCAACGTCGGCGCCGAGGAGATGAGCGACATCCTCGACGCCACGTTCGCCGGGCTGCTCGACGAGGCGCGAGAGGACGGCGCCGACCTCATCAAGTGGGGCGGTGACGCCGTCCTGCTCCTCTTCGAGGGTCGCGACCACGCCCCGCGGGCGGCACGCGCGGCACACCGGATGCGGGCGCGGCTGCGGGTGATCGGTCACCTCCCCACGACCTCGGGGACCGTGGTGCTGCGCATGTCCGTGGGCATCCACAGCGGGGACTTCGACTTCTTCCTCGTCGGTGATGCCGCGATCCACCGCGAGCTGCTCATCAGCGGGCCGGGTGCCAGCACGACGGCGGTGACCGAGGCGGCCGCCGACGCCGGGCAGATCGGGCTGAGTGCCGCCACGGCCTCGCTCCTCGACCCTCGCCACCTGGGAGCGTCCCTGCTCGACGGCCGCCTGCTGCGGTCGGCGCCACCGCGGATCGCCACCGCCGACCACCACGTCCCGGCCCGTCCCGTCGATCCTCGTCAGGTGCTGCCACCGCCGATCCGCGAGCACCTGCTGAGCCGCTCCGTCGAGCCCGAGCACCGGCTCATCACCGTGTCGTTCGTCCAGTTCTCCGGCACCGACGACCTGATGGCCGCCGCCGGGCCGGCCGCTCTCGCCGAGGCGCTCGACGATGTGGTCCGCAACGTCCAGCACGCGTGCGCCGACCACGGAGTGACCTTCTTCGAGACCGACATCAACCGCGACGGCGGCAAGATCATGCTCACCGCAGGCGCGCCCCGCAGCGCCGACCACGACGAGGAGCGGATGCTCCGGGTGGCGCGGCAGGTGCTGGATCGCTCGGGGCGCCTGCCGCTGCGGATAGGCGTCAACCGTGGCCACGTGTTCGCCGGCGACTTCGGCCCGGCATTCCGGCGCACGTTCTCGGTCAAGGGTGACGCCATCAACCTCGCCGCTCGGGTGATGGGCAAGGCGCGGCCAGGCACGGTCCTGGCGACCACGCAGGTCGTCGCCCAGTCGCACGCCGTCTTCCGCACCACCGATGTGGCCCCCTTCATGGTCAAGGGGAAGTCGCAGCCCGTGGTCGCGGAGGAGGTCGGAGAGCTGCTGGGCGCCCGCCGGGAGGACGGTCTCGCGCCGCTGGTCGGGCGCGAGGAGGAGAAGCGCGCCGTCGACCGCTGCCTGGCCGACCTGCGCGACGAGCGCGGAGCCGTGCTCGAGATCGTGGGCGAGGCCGGGATCGGCAAGTCCCGACTGCTTGCCGAGGCGCTGGCCGGCACGGAGGTCGAGGTCGCGCACGTGCTGTGCGAGCAGAACACCTCCGCGTCGGCGTACTCGGCCGTACGACACCTGCTACGGGAGGTGATGGGGCTCGCCCCGGACGCGTCACCGGTCGAGGTCGCCCGCATGCTGCTCGACCGGGTGGCCGGCGACGCACCGTCCCTGGTCCCGTGGGTCCCGCTCGTGGGAGTCGCGATGGACGTTGACGTGCCGATGACCCGCGAGGTGGAGGAGCTCGACGAGCTCTACCGCAAGACGAGGCTCGAGGAGGTGGTCACGGAGCTGCTGGGGGCGATGCTGCACCGGCCGACGATCCTCCTGGTGGAGGACGCCCACGCGATGGACGACTCGTCCGCCGACCTGCTGCACCGGCTCGCGGTCGAGGTCGCCCACCGGCCCTGGCTGCTCGCCGTCACGCGGCGCGACGAGGACTCCGGCTACGTCCCGCGGGCCGGGATGCATGTCACGACGATGCGTCCCGGGCCGCTCGGGCACGAGGCGTCGGTCCAGCTGGTGCGCGACGCCCTCGACCTGCCCCTCCCGGACCTGGCGGTCGACGAGCTGGCGCGGCGCGGCGGCGGCAACCCGATGTTCCTCCACGCGCTCGCTCGGGCGGCCGGGCGGACGACCTCGATGGAGGAGCTGCCCGGCTCCGTGGAGGCCTTGGTCACCAGCCAGATCGATCGTCTCGACCCCGCCGACCGGTCCGCCCTGAGGTATGCGTCCGTGCTCGGCACGATGGTCGACGAGTCGGCTCTCGACTCACTGCTCGAGGAGCACGACGTCCGGGTGCCACCCGGAGCCATGGACCGGCTCCGGGACTTCCTCGTGCGCGACGAGCGCGGTGCGCTCCGCTTCCGCAGCGGCCTGATGCGGGACGTCGCCTACGAGGGGCTCCCCTTCCGGCAACGCCGGATCCTCCACGACCACGTCAGCCGCGCGATCGAGCGGGTAGCCACGTCGCCCGAGAGCCACTGCGAGTCCCTGTCGCTGCACTGCTTCCACGCAGGTCGCCACGAGGCGGCGCGTCGCTACTCCCAGCTGGCAGGTGAGCGGGCGATGGCCAAGTACGCACCCGGCGAGGCAGCCGAGTTCTTCGATCGCGCCGCCCGGTCGTGCACCAGCACCAGCACGGAGCCCGCCGTGGTGGCACAGGTCTACGAGAAGCTGGCTGACTGCCGGTGGTTGATCGGCCTCACGCAAGAGGCATCGGACGCGTACGCCGTCGCACGCCGGCACCTGCGCGGCGACCCGGTCGCCACCGCGGGCATCATCGAGAAGCAGACGCGCATCGACCAGCGTCGGCGCAAGCACCCGCTGGCCATGCGCCGCATCTCGGGCGGCCTGCGCGAGCTCGAGGGAGTGACCGGACCACCAGCCGACGCGGCCCGGTCCAAGCTCGCCCGACGCTACGCGGACAGCCGGTTCCGGCAGGGACGCGTCGACCAGGCCCTCGAGTGGGCGGAGCGCGCAGCCAGGTACGCCGAGGACTCGCTCGACAAGGAGACGCTGGCCGCCGCCTACGAGGTGCTCAACCACATCTATGCCGGGTCCGGTCGCGACGAGCCGCTGCCCTACGGCCGCCTGGCGCTGCAGGCCTACACCGAGCTCGGTGACCTGCGGCACCAGGGCTGGTGCCTCAACAACCTCGCGGCGCAGGACGTCACCGCGGGCCGGTGGGCCCAGTCGCTCGCCGACTTCCGCAGGGCCGCCGACCTGTTCCGGCGCACGGGTGACACCGCCGCCGAGGTGAACACCGTGTACAACCAGGCCGAGATCCTCGTGAGGCAGCGACGGTACGACGAGGCACTGGACCTGCTGCCCGTCGTGCTGCGCACCGCCCGCGCGGTCGAGGACGAGGAGCTCGTCGCCCTCGCCGAGCGGGAGCAGGCCCGCGCACTGGCGGGGACCGGTGCTCTGGACCGCGGCCTCGCCGTGCTGGCCCTGGCGCGCGCCCGATTCGCCGACCTGCACGAGCTCGAGGAGGTGGCGGGCACGGACCTCGTGCTCGCCGAGGTGCTCCAGGACGCCGGTCGCCACGACGACGCGCGAGACGTGCTCGACCAGGTGGACGATGCCCGACGCGACGCGGCGACCTACCACCGCCTCGTCGGCCGCGACCACGCCGACGCCGGACGCGTGGGTGCCGCGCGCTCGGCGTGGGCGACCGCGGTGGAGCTGGCCGACCGGGACGGCGACCGCCTCGAGCACGCGCTCTCGCTCGAGGCGATCGCGTCGCTCGCCGGCCCGGCGGACCTGGTCGAGGACTCGCCCGTCCGTCGCGCGCAGGAGGCCCTGGACTCGCTGGGCGTCCTGCCCGCCCGCTGACGGGTGTCAGCCGATGCCCGTCCGGATGTCGCGGTCGGTCAACAGGTAGAGGTGCGTGTCCCCCGAGCCGTCGCGCTTGCTCTGCACGTAGTCCACGCACGGGGTGGCTGCTGCGGCCATGGTGTTCTTGGCCGGGCACGGCAGGGCGTCCGTCAGGTTGCCGTTGCCCGCCAGCGACCAAGCAACGGTGAGGTCGCTGACCGCGCCGCCGCCGCACAGGGTCTTGTCGCACTTGACGATCACGGTGGCGGGTGACGCAGTCGTGTACTCCTGGGTCGGCTCGGCGAACAGTGCCTGGAGGACCGCACCGTCGACCCGTCCACCGACACCAACGAAGCAGGGGGCGTAGGTCGAGCTCGCGTCGGTGTCGCAGACGCCCGAGGAGAGCACCACCTGGGAGCCCGCACCGCGCGGCAGCACCACGACCTGGCACACCGGTTGCGACGCGGTCGCCTGTGTGCAGCCGCCCTCACCCCCGAAGCCGGCCGAGAAGGCCGCGCCGTTCGTGGCCGTCAAGGGGGCGCTGATGTCCGTGAGGACGTCGAAGGGTGCGGACGTGCCACCCGTCGGAGCCTTCGGACCCGTGCCGGCGTCGACGCCGAGGACGACCTTGTTGACCGCCTTGGTCACGGACGTGGTGATGTCCACGGTGGTCTTGCCCTTGGGCGCGATCCCGGTCGCCTGCGACAGTGAGCCGACCGAGCTCGAGATGCGCAGCGTCGTGTCCTTGGTGAACGACGCCGGGGCGCCGCTGGCGTCGAGGAAGCTCACCGTGATGGTGATCCTTCCGCCGGCCTGCACGAGAGCCGACGGCGCCGCGGACGACGGCACGCCGGTGGGGACGGCGACGCCGGCCACGCGATCGATCACGATCACCACCGGAGCGCTGGGGGCTGCCGGCGCCGCACTGGTCAGGGCACCGACCAGTGCGGTCAGCAGACCGACGACGATGGCCAGGACGACTCGCACTCGACGTGCGGCCCGTGGCGAAGCGATGCGAGACACGGTGGAACCCCCTCCGACGACTGGGGACGATCGTCCCCACGCGACCATGCGCGTCGGACCAGCGACGGTCAAACGTTCGACGAAGCCTGTCTAGACCCACCCCCGAACGAATCGTATGGATTCGGCGCGGGACCCCCTCATCCGCTTGCCTGACCGCGCCGAGCGGCGAAATGTCCCAAGCCTGCGTCCTATGGGAGGGATGCGCTCGTTGGGGAGGGGTGGGGTCCGTGGCGCGCTCTGCGTCCGCTCGTGTCGCGCCGTCGAGGGTCCTGCTGGTGTCGGCCTTCGGTGCCTTCCTGGCGTTCCTCGACGCCACCATCGTGAACGTCGCCTTCCCCTCGATCCGCGAGTCGTTCCCGGGCACCTCGATCGGCGGGCTGTCGTGGGTGCTCAACGCCTACAACATCGTCTTCGCGGCGTTCCTGATCGTCTTCGGCCGGCTCACCGACCTGCTCGGCCGCCGCCGCGCGTTCATCACCGGCGTCCTCGTGTTCACCGTGGCGTCGGCCCTGTGCGGCGCGGCACCGACCCTCGAGCTCCTGGTGGCGTCCCGGGTGCTGCAGGCCCTCGGGGCGGCGCTGCTGGTGCCGGCGTCGCTCGCGCTGGTCGTCGAGGCCTTCCCCGAGCAGCAGCGCGCGCACGCCATCGGGCTGTGGGGCGCGACCGCCGCCGTGGCAGCCGGGCTCGGCCCGCCGCTGGGCGGCGCCCTGGTCGAGCTCGGCGGGTGGCGGTGGGCGTTCTTCGTCAACCTCCCGTTCGGCCTGGTGGCGTTCTGGGTCGCGCGGAGCCAACTGGTGGAGAGCCGCGCTCCGGGGGTGCGCAGGATCCCCGACCTCCGCGGAGCGATCCTGCTCATCTTCGCCCTCGCGGCGCTCAACCTCGGCATCGTGAGGGGCAACGACTGGGGGTGGACCAGCTCGGACACCGTGCTCACCCTCGCCGTGAGCGCGGTGCTGCTGGTGCTGTTCGTGCTGAGCTCGCGCGCACACCGCTCACCTCTGCTCGATCCCGCGCTCCTCCGGATCCCGTCCTTCGGCATCGCCAGCCTCGGCACGGTCGTGGCGGGCGTGGGCTTCTACGCCTACCTGCTGACCAACATCCTGTGGCTGCAGTACGTCTGGGGCTACACCGTGCTGGAGGCGGGACTGGCGCTCGTCCCCGGAGCGGTGGTCGCCGCAGTCGTCGCCGCCCGGCTCGGCCCCCTCGCCGATCGGCACGGCTACCGGACCTTCGTGGTGCCCGGCGCCGCCATCTGGGCCGGTGCCTACCTCTGGTACCACCAGCAGGTCGGGGTGACGCCGGCGTTCTGGGAGGAGTGGCTCCCGGGCCAGGTCATCAGCGGGATCGGCGTCGGCGCGACCCTGCCCCTGCTCGGCAGCGCAGCGCTCGCCGCGGTGCCGGGGGCGCGGTACGCCACGGCGTCCGCACTGATGTCCAGCGCCCGTCAGCTCGGCGGGGTGCTGGGCATCGCGGTCCTCGTGGTCATCCTCGACGACCCCACCCCGGCGACCGCCGTCGACGCCTTCCGCGACGGGTGGATGTTGTCGATCGGCGCGTTCCTCGTCGTCGCCGTGCTGGCGCTGCCGCTGGGCCGGATCCGCACCCCCGTCGAGGAGGCCACCGAGGACGACAGTCGTCCGGCCACCGTCCACCCGCCCCTCGCGGTCGAGGCCGGGCCGTCGATGGCCAGGACGGAGGACGCGGCCGGCGACCTGTCCGGCGTACCGATGCTCGCGGCCCTGCCGACTGCTGCGCGACGCCGGCTGGAGCTGGCGTCGCGTCACGTGGTGGTGCCTGCGGGGCACTGGCTCATCCGGGCCGGCGACCCACCCGGATCGGCGTACGTCGTCCGACGCGGTCGGCTGGAGGTGACCGTCGGCGCCGCAGTGGTGCGCGAGCTGGGGCCGGGCGAGGTGATCGGCGAGCTGGCCCTCCTGACCGGCGAACGGCGTTCGGCCAGCGTCCGCGCGAAGAGGGACTCCACGGTGCTGGAGGTGCCGCGCCCCGAGTTCGAGGAGGTGCTGGCCGCGGATCCGGATGCCTCGCGCACGATGCTCAGCCAGATGGCCGAACGGCTCCGCACGGCCGGAGGGCCGACGGGTGAGCGGCGGGCGACCCGGCCGACAGTGGTGTCCGTCGTCGCGCTCCACGACGGAACGGGTGCCGGCGACGTCGCGCACACGCTGGTCCGCCGCATGTCCGAGACCCTCCGGGTGTCCGCCCCCGGCGTCGTCGACCCCGAGGGGCTGGACCGGGCCGAGCGCGGCCACGATCGGGTCGTCCTCGTGTCCGACGACGCTGCGAGCGCGACGAAGGCGTGGCGGGACTTCTGCATCCGTCAGGCCGACCTGGTCGTGCTGGTCGGACGCAGCGACGGTCCCGTGCCGTCGGCTCCGCTCGACCCGGCCCCGGGCGCCGGCCCCGAGGTCGTGCTCGCCGGCGGTGGGGTCGATCAGTCCCGCTGCGCGGCCTGGGCCGCCGCGACCGACGCCTGGCAGGTGTCGGTCGTCGACGGAGACCTGGCCGCTGGCCTGCGCCCCCTGGCCGACCGGCTGTCCGGCCGCTCGTTGGGCCTGACCCTCGCGGGAGGCGGTGCCCGGGCGTTCGCGCACGTCGGGGTGCTGCGTGAGCTGGAGGAGTCCGGGCTGCACGTGGACCGGGTGGCGGGCAGCAGCGTGGGCGCGATCATCGCCGCGCTGCACGCCACCGGTCGCGACGGCGCCGAGATCGAGGAGCTGTGCTACGCCGAGTTCGTCCGGAGGCGGCCGTTCAGCGACTGGACCGTCCCGACCCACTCGCTCGCCAGGGGCCGCCGCATGCACGACGGACTGGTGCGCGCCTTCGGCGACTCCGTCATCGAGGGCCTGCCGCGGCAGCTGCACGTGGTGAGCACCGACCTGGTGACCAGGCAGCGCCAGGTGCACCGGCGAGGCTCGCTCGTGCAGGCGGTCCAGGCGTCCGCCTGCCTGCCCGTCCTCCTCCCCCCGGTGCCGGACGACGACGGGCGGCTGCTCGTCGACGGCGGCATCCTCGACAACCTCCCGGTCGACCTGCTCACCGAGCGCGACGAGGGCCCGGTCGCGGCGATCAGCATCTCCATGGGCGGGGGAGCCGGCAGTGGGACGCCCCGGACCGGCCGGCCGCGCGTTCCCGCGCTCGGCGAGACCCTGCTTCGCACGATGATGATCGGGAGCGGCGGCGCCGTCGCCACCGCGCGGGCCCGCGGGGCGTGGGTGGTCACCCCGCCCACGCGGGGTGTCGGGCTGCTCGAGTTCCACCAGCTCGACCGGATGATCGAGGCCGGACGGAGCGCGGCGCGCACCCTGCTCGAGCAGGCCGGTGGCGACCTGGGTGGGTACGTCGCTCGCGAGGCGGAGGACGAGGCGCCCGCTCCCTACGACACCTCCGAGACCGGCTGACCGGCTGACCGGCGACCGGCCGTCAGGCCGGGCTGCGACCGACGTCGAGGGTCGCGCCCTCCCGGGCGACGACGACCTCCACCGCGGAGGAGAGCCCTGCCGACCAGCCGGCGATGTCGTCCAGCGCCGCGTCGGTCCGAGCGGGCGAGTGGTGGAACAGCACGACCGTGGCCGCACCGCACTGCTCGCCGAGCCGGACCGCGTCCTGCACGGTCGCGTGCCCGTAGTCGACGGCGACGGGTCGCTCGCCCTCGAGGAACTGGGCGTCGTGCAGGAGGACGTCGACGCCCTCGAGCATCTCCAGCAGCTCGTCGGCGACACCGGCGGCAGGCGCGTGGTCGGGGAGGTAGGCCACCGAACCGCGCTCGTCGTCCACCCGGATGCCGTACGTCCGCCCGCCCTTGTGGGCGATCTCGGCAGCACGCACGGTGAACCGCTCGATCTCGTGGGTGCCGGGCTCGAGGGCGTGGAAGCCCCACGTCCCGCGCAGCCCCTCCGGCGTGATGGGGAAGGCCGGCGGCGCGAAGGACTGCGCCAGCAGGTCGCGTCCCGAGCGGCCCTCCTGGGCCGGGACGTAGAGGTCTGCCCGGGCGTCGTCGCGGTCGCCCGCTGCGAAGAAGGGGATGCCCTGCATGTGGTCCCAGTGCAGGTGGCTCAGCACGATCGAGCCGTCGAACGACGCCCCGGCGAGCAGGGTGGTGAGGCTCCTCAGGCCGGTGCCGGCGTCGAGGACCAGCGTCGGACGGTCGTCGCCGTCGGCCGTGACGGCCACGCACGAGGTGTGCCCGCCGTAGCGTGAGAAGTCGGCCCCGGGGGCGGGCGTCGAGCCGCGGACTCCCAGCAGGTGGAGCTTCATCCGGCCGTCACAGCCGGACTGTAGCGCGAAGGTCAGCTCGTCGCGAGGGTGTGGTTGTCGATCTCGGGGTAGTGCTGGCGGATCGCGACCTTGCGCTCGAGCTCGGCGATGATCGCCGGGGCGAAGTTGACCTCGTAGAGCGACTGGGCGCTGCCCAGGCCGCCGGGGCTGAAGACGTTGATCTCCATCAGCTTGTCGCCGACGATGTCGAGCCCGACGAGGAACATCCCGTCCGCGACCAGCTTGGGCCGCACGATCTCGACCATCTCGAGCATCGCGTCGGTGACGTTGACCTTGGTCGCCTTGCCGCCGGCGGACATGTTGGAGCGAATGTCCTTGGTGGTGTTGGTGCGGCGGAAGGCGGCGTACTTGCCGTCCACCACCAGCGGCTGGCCGTTCATCACGAACATCCGTACGTCGCCCTTGACCGCCTCGGGGAGGTACTCCTGCGCGACGACGTAGCCGTCGCGGGAGATCGCCTCGATGATCTGCTTGAGGTTGGGCGACTCCTTGCGGTCGACGAGGAAGACGCCCGTGCCGCCGGAGCCCTGGAGCGGCTTGAGCACGGCCTTGCCGCCGAGATCCTCGATGAACGACTCGATCATGCCCTCGTCTCGCGAGATGAGGGTGCGCGGCCGCACGATCTCGGGGAAGTGCTGGAAGTAGGCCTTCGACAGGGCGTTGGCGAGGCTGGTCGGGTCGTTGACCACGAGCACCCCCGACGAGGCGAAGAGCTGGCCGAAGGCGACGCCGGCGTTGTTGCGCCAGGGGTCGCTGTCGGCGTCGTCGGCGGGGTCGTTGCGCAGCATCACCACGTCGAACTCGTCGATCGGGATGAGCTGCTCGACGTCGGGCTTCTTGATGTCGGCGAGGTGGCGCTCGAGGGAGCGGTACGTCTTGGCGTGGCCGGAGCGGGCCTTGGTGCTCAATGACCCGTCGGGCTCGTAGGCGAAGTCGCCGATGCCCATGTACCAGGCCTCGTGGCCCATCTCCTTGGCCGCCATGGCCAGGCGGTTGGTCGTGTACTCCGCCTTCTCCGTCTCGATGTCGTTGACGACGAATCCGATCTTCATGCGTGTCCCTCCAGGAGTGAGCCGAGATCATCGGTGGCCGCCGCCCGCGCGAGGTTCGCGTGGGCCTGCGGGTCGTGCAGGTAGCGGGGCAGGACGCGTGCCGGCCGGAGCAGCCCGCGGTCCTCGAGGTCGCCGATCAGCGGCAGGTCGCGCAGCGCGAACTTGCCCAGCCAGAGGCGGTCGAGCGAGCCGCCACCGCTCAGGTGCTCCAGCAGCTCGACCAGGCCACGCAGGTAGATCGCGTCCTTGGTCATCCCGCCCGAGCGGTAGACGCGCATGACGGTCGTCCACGCGCTGCCCTCGGGGAAGTCGTCGGCGACCAGTGCCTCGTGGGCCTCCTCGAAGCTCGCACCGCCGATCATCCGGTGGACGGTGACGACGCGACCGGCGAGCTGGCGCAGCCGGAAGGCGGTCAGCCCGCCGCAGGCGATCTCGCCGAGCACGGCGAGGCCCTCCTGGGTCTCGTCGTAGCCGGCCAGCCCGACCCCCATCACCTTGATCGGCTGGTGGCTGCCGTTGGCCTGGGTCACCAGGTGCGTGCCGACCTCGTGGTGGAGCAGCGCCTGCGCGCGGGCACGCTGCACCTTGGTCTCCGGGCCGATGAGCAGCACGTCCCCCGAGACCATCACCCCGTTGACGTCGGCCCGGAGCTCGGCGTGCATCGCGAGGTCGGGGTCGGCGTCGCGGTAGAGCGCGATCTCCGCCTCGGCCATCGCGAGGAACTCCTCGGCGTCGAGCGCCTCATCGCTCGGCTCGGTGCGGGTGATGCCGGCCAGGAGTTGCTCGGCCTGTCGGCGCAGGGAGGGCGACACGCCGCCGTACAGCTCTACGCTGAGCGGCAGGAAGTCCTCGGTGTCGCGCGCCTCGAGCATGTCGAGCTGCAGCTCCATCTCGCGGTGCTTGGCACGCAGCAGCTGGCCGAGCACGGGGTCCTCGACCGAGCCGAGGTCGACGGCGGCCAGCTGGGTCCGTACGACGTCGGGGTCGGTCTCGAGCTCGCGATAGGTGAAGCCGGGCTCGGGCGCACGGCCCGCCAGGAAGTCGTCGCGCAGGTCGTCGGCGTCGACGGGCGTGATGTCGAGCAGGAACCGGAAGCTCCCCGCGAGCAGCGCGAGCTGGTGGTCGACCGCGAGGTCGCTCGCGCTCAACCCCTCCGACTCGGGGTCAGCGCTCACCGGAGCTTCTCCAGCTCCTCGCGCATCCCGGGCAGGGTCGACGCGAGCGCGCTGCGCAGGCAGGCCAGCCGTTCCTCGTCGACCTCGGCCGTCCACTCGTCCATCCAGACCTTCTTGAACTCGAGCGCGAGCACGCACCCCACGCCGGGGTAGCGGTCGTGGACGAACCACGCCAGCGCGCGGCCCTCGAAGGCGACGTTCTCCCGCGCGTCGATCGGTCCGCAGCCACCTCCCTGACGGATGTCGGCCAGGAAGCGCTCCACGAGCGGCCCGAACGTCTCGCGGTCGATGCTGCCGGTGCCGACGTTGACCTCGGGGTTGTCCTCGGCGGGCGCCGGCGGTGCGTCGGCGCCGTCACGGCGGTGGTTGTAGGAGTGCACGTCCAGCAGGACGAACGGACCTCGCTCGGCCAGCGCGTCGAGCCGGGGTGCGAGCGCCTCGTAGAAGGCGTCGTAGGTCGCGAGGCTCCCCGCGAACAGCTCGCGCGACAGCGTCCCGCCGTGCCAGACGTCGAGGCCCCAGCAGTCCTCGGGACGCCGGTAGACCGCCTCGCGTCGCGGCCGGTTGAGGTCGGCCTCGAAGCGCGAGCGGTGCGTGATGGCGCGGTCGGGCACGACCTCGGCGATCCGGTCGGTGAACGGGTCCTCCTCGCGCAGCCGCACCTGCTCGTCGAGCACCATCGCGTCGGCGATCTCCGGGCGCAGCCCGTGGCCGGCGTGCACCGACGTCGCGACGACCGGTCCCTCCCAGTCGCCTGCGAACGCGACGATGCCCGACGTCCCTCCCAAGTCCGTCATGCCCGACTGTCTACCGCACCGACGGGTGCCCGCCCACCCCGTCGGGCACCCCTGCGGGTGGACGGGTGGCGCCGGTGCTACTACTGGACCATGCGGATCGTCGTCCTGACCGGCGCCGGGATCTCGGCGGAGAGCGGGCTCTCCACCTTCCGCGACGCGGACGGGCTGTGGGAGGGCCACGACCCGATGCAGGTCGCCACCCCGGAGGCGTACGACGACGACCCGGCGCTGGTGCAGAGGTTCTACGACGAGCGGCGCGCGGCACTGTCGACGGTCGAGCCCAACGCCGCGCACCGCGCGCTCGCGCGGCTCGAGACGGCGCTCGGCGACGACCTCCTCGTCGTCACCCAGAACGTCGACGACCTCCACGAGCGGGCCGGCTCCACCCGGGTGCACCACCTCCACGGACGCCTCAGGTCCGCCTGGTGCACGTCGTGCGACCAGCGGCACGAGTGGGACGGTCCGCTCGCCGACCGGCCACCGTGCCCGGCCTGCGGCGAGCGCACCCTGCGTCCCGACATCGTGTGGTTCGGCGAGATCCCCTACGGCATGGACGTCGTCGAGCGTGCCCTGTGGTCGTGCGACCGTTTCGTGTCGATCGGGACGTCGGGCGTGGTCTACCCGGCGGCGGCGTTCGTGCAGTGGGCGCGCGGACGGACCCTCGAGCTCAACCTCGAGCCCAGCGTGGGCGTGAGCGACTTCGAGGAGTCCCGTCAGGGACCCGCGACCCACCTCGTGCCGGCCTGGGTCGAGGAGGTCCTCGGCGACGGCGGACCGAAGTCGTCCTGAGGCGGCGGCGCCGGGAAGCGCAGCCGCATCGTCGTGCCGCGGCCCAGCCGCGACTCGACCTCGACCGACCCTCCGTGGCGCTGCATGATCTCGCGCACGATGCCGAGGCCCAGCCCGGTGCCGGGGCGCTGGAGCGCGTCCTCGTTGGTCGAGCGGAACAGCGGCGCGAACAGGTTGGCCTGGTCGGCCTCGGAGATGCCGATGCCCTCGTCTCGGCAGATGAAGGTGACCGAGCCGTCGGCGCCGCGGTCGACCCCCAGCCAGATCTCGTCGCCGGCGTTGGAGTACTTCACGGCGTTGTCGACGAGGTTGCTGATCGCGCCCGCGACCTCGCGGGCGTCGGCGTGGACGACCGCCGGGCCGGTCTCGCCGACGAGCTGCAGCGTGACACCGGCCTTCTCGGCGACGGCCGTCATCGCGACGAGGGTCTGGTCGACGATCGCCATCAGGTCGATGCGCCTCATGGTCGGCGGGTGCTGCGGGTCGCTGACGCGCGAGAGCATCGCGAGGCCCTCGAGCAGGTCGCTGAGCCGCTCGGTGCCGCGGAGGATCGCCTGTGCCCGGCGCCGGTCGCGCTCGTCCATGTCCTCACTGGTGGCGAGGAACTCCGCGTTGGCGGCGATCACGGTCATCGGGTTGTTGATCTCGTGGGTGAGCTCGCGCAGGAAGCGGTGGCGTGCCTCCTCGAGCTCGCGCAGCTCCTCCAGCAGCCGGCGCTCGCGCTGCGTCGCGCGCGCGTTGGCGATCGCGCGGCCCAGGTCGTGGCCGAGCTCGAGGACGGCGACGCCCTCGCCGTCGGTCCAGCGCCGCGAGCCGGTGCGGCGGGCGGCCATCAGCATCCCGAGCACCTCGTCCTCGACCCCGACGGGCGCGACGACGACGGCCTCGAAGCCGGCCTCGTCGAGGGCACGCGCGAACCAGTCGGCGTGCGCGGCCTCCAGCACCGGGTCTCCCCAGATCTGCTCGGGCTCGATGATGAGGACCCGCTGGTCCGCCCACGCCCGCGCGGCAGCGGCGTCCAGCGCCTGGCGCACGTCGGGTGCCATCTGCAGGCCCAGGCTGTCCGGGGTCTCGACGTCCTCGTCGAGGAAGGTGTGGATCTCCAGCTCGTCGACCGACAGCGCACCGAGCAGCGTCACGCGGGCCTCGCGCAGGAGGTGGTGCACGTCGTGGCGGGCCGGGTTGGACCGGGCCAGCCGGCGGGTGGCGCGGATGACCCGCATGTGGTCGGCGAACTCCTCGCGCTCGACCGCGGTGACCACCGAGCGCAGCGTCATCGCCAGCTCGTCGGAGATCTCGAGCAACCGGTCCTTGTCGGGCCGCTTGAGGTCGGTCGGCACGTCGAGGTACAGCAGCGCTCGCAGGTCGCCCCGCTCGTCCGCGATCTGGGCGACCAGCATGTCCATCGGGTGCCAGTCGTCGGGGTTGCCGGTGGTCGGGATGTCGGGCACGAGGACCACGCCGTCGATGAGGTCGCGGGTGCTGTCGGCGAAGCCTTCGTCGGGCATCCAGACGAAGTGGCCGAACTGCTCGCCGTCGGCGAACGCGGCCTGCATGTCGGCGAGCCGCGAGGCGGTGCCGAGGCGCTCCTCGGCGCTGGTCAGGTCGCCGTAGATCGCGACGAACTCCAGCAGGCCCTTGGGGCGGACGACCTCGATGGCGCAGACCCGGAACCCGGCGCGGGTGGCGGCGTCGCGCGCCAGGGCGTGCATCAGCGCCCGAGCACGTGCATCACCCCAACTCAGGTCGCGCGTCCGGCGCTCCCCTGGTCGCCCCTGGTCCATGGCGGTCTCGTCCTCCTGTCGCGGATCGTAGGCGGGGGGCCCAGGCTCCGGGCGCTTTTCCCCCCGTCTTGCCGGATGCTGGGGAGGAACTGTTGAGAAGGGGTATGTCTAGACCGATTCAGGTGGCCCGGACGGGTGGTGCCGGCCTGGTCACAACGGTCACGACGGTCACGGCGGTCACGACGACTCGTCGGCGGACGCCACCGGCAGCCGTGCGACGAACGTCGTGCCGACCCCGACCTCCGAGGTGACGTCCACTCGCCCGCCGTGGGCGGCGACCACGCTCTCCACGATCGAGAGCCCGAGCCCGGTGCCGGGCCTGGTCCGGGCGGCCGGGTCGCCCGCGCGGAAGAAGGGCGTGAACACGTGGGGGAGGTCGGCGGGGGCGATGCCGATGCCTGCGTCGGCACAGGTCAGCACGGCCTCGCCGTCGGCCACCTCCAGCGTGATCGAGACCCAGCCTCCGGACGGGGTGTACTTCACCGCGTTGGAGAGCAGGTTGGCGACCATCCGCTGGAGCGCCGCCTCCTCGCCGGCCACCACGACGCCCTCGGTGACGTGGCTGGTCAGGTCGACACCGCCGCGCGCGGCCACCGTCTCGAGGAACTCGTGGCACTCGCGCACGGCCGCCGAGAGGTCGACCGGGACGCTCGGGACGGCGCGGTCGGGGTCGCTGACCGCGGCGAGCGCCATGAGCGCCTCGACCATGTCCTCGATCCGGCGGGCCGCCCGGTCCATCGCCTCGAGCGACTCACGCGCGTCCGGGGTCGGCTCGTCCAGTGCGAGCAGCTCGAGGTGGGTCCACAGCACGCTCACCGGGTTGCGCAGCTCGTGGGCCAGCGTGGTCACCATGTCGCGGCGGTGGTCGTTGACCTCGCGGAGCTCGGCGTTGAGGCGGCGCTCGCGCTCCATGATGCGGGCGTCGAGCACGACGCCGGCGAGGTCGTTGGCTACGGCGGCCGCGGCGTTGATCTCGGAGTCGATCCACCGGGCGCCGCCGACGGCCCGGCCGAGCCCCATCGTGCCGAGGTACTCCTCCCCCATGCCGATCGGGACGAGCAGCAGCGAGCCGAGGCCGTGCGTCTCCATCGCCGCGGCCATCACGTCCGGGGTCGGGGTCGCCCACTCCTCGAGGCCCCACGTCCGGTCGGGCTCGACCACGAGGTGGCCGCGCCGCAGCCACACCTCGCGCATCTGCGCCTCGAGCTCGGCGGTGTGCGGCTCGAGCAGCGGCTCGACGTCGCCTGCGAGCAGCACGTCGAAGAAGTCGATCGGCATCCCCGCGACCATCGCCTCCGACAGCTCGCGCATGAAGTCGTCGACCGCGAGGCCGGGGCGGACGCTGCGCACCGCCGTACGGGCCCGGGTGACCATGCGGACCTGCTCGCCGTAGAGCTCGCGCTCCACGATGCTGACGATCGCCTCGTAGAGCACGCCGATCTCGTCGTTGATCGACGCCATCTGCTCCGCCGTGGGTCGCAGGCCCGAGTGCGGCTCGTCGAGCCAGAGCACCGCCCGGCGCTCGCCGTCCTCGCTGGTGAGCAGCTTCATCAGCAGGTCCTCGGGGTGCCAGCCGTCCTGGCCGTCGCCGCCCGGCACGTCCGGCGTGTGGCCGTAGCGGTCGACCCACTCGCGGGTCTCGTCGTCGATGGCCTCGAACGGGAGGTGCACCCAGCCCGCGAGGTCCGTGCCGCGCTCGACGATGCGGTCGATCATCACGTGCGGCGTGGCCTCGCCCATGAGGCGTTCGTGGCCGTCGAGGCTGCCGGCGATGGCGACGTACTCGAGGTTGCCGTCGGAGCGCAGCGCCTCGATCACCGCGACGCGGTGGCCAGAGCGTCGCGCGACGTCGTCGGCGATGGCGTGCAGGACCGCGCGCTGGGCCTCGTTGCCCCACGCCTGCCCGCGTGGACGTGCGTACGTCCGGTCGTCGTCCCTCGTCACTGCTCCCACTCCCGCTCCCGATAACGAGATGGCCGAGGGCACGTTACGCGGCACCGGGCCTGTCGGGGAGCGACCTTTGGTCAAGATTTCAGCGACTTTGGTGACTCGTCGGTAACATAGCCGCATGAAGCGCGAGATCTACGACGAGGACCACGAGGCCTTCCGGGCCTCGGTGAAGCAGTTCCTGGACCGCGAGGTGGTGCCGCACCTCGACACGTACGCCGCCCAGCACGCGCTCGACCGCGACTTCTGGATCGCGGCCGGCAAGCAGGGCCTCCTCGGCCTCGAGATCCCCGAGGCGTTCGGCGGCTCGGAGGCCGGCGACTACCGCTTCAACGCGGTGCTCACCGAGGAGCTGGCCAAGGTCAACATGACCCTGCCGAGCTGCGTCGGGATCCACGCCGACATCACCGTGCCCTACCTGGTGCACCTCACCGACGACGACCAGAAGGCCCGCTGGCTCCCGCGGGCCGCGTCCGGCGAGCTCGTCACCGCCATCGGGATGACCGAGCCGGGCGGCGGCTCCGACCTCGCCAACCTGCGTACGACGGCGGTGCGCGACGGCGACGACTGGATCATCAACGGCTCCAAGACCTTCATCACCAACGGAGGTTCGGCCGACCTCGTGCTGGTCGCGGCGCGCACCAGCCCGGAGAAGAAGGCCAAGGGCATCTCGCTCTTCGCCGTCGACACGACCCTGGACGGCTTCAGCGTCGGCCGGGTGCTCGACAAGGTCGGCCAGGACGAGTCCGACACCGCCGAGCTGTCCTTCGAGGACGTCCGCGTCAGCAACGCCGACCTCGTCGGCCCGCTCGACACCGGCTTCATCTCGATGATGCAGTTCCTGCCGCAGGAGCGGCTCGGCTCGGCGATCACCAACCTCGCCCACGCCCGGCAGATCCTCGACGAGACGGTTCAGTACGCCAAGGACCGCCAGGCCTTCGGGCAGCCGATCGGCTCGTTCCAGAACACCCAGTTCCTGCTCGCCGACCTCGTCACCCGCGTCGACGTCACCCAGGCGTTCGTCGACCAGTGCGTGCTCGCGCACAACCGGAAGGACCTCACCCCCGTCGACGCCGCCAAGGCGAAGTGGTGGACGTCGCAGGTGCAGAACGACGTGCTCGACCACTGCGTGCAGGTGCACGGCGGCTACGGCTACATGAACGAGTACCGCGTCGCCCGCGCGTGGCGCGACGCCCGCGTGACGAAGATCTGGGCCGGCTCCAACGAGATCATGAAGATGCTGATCGGACGCGACCTCGGCCTGTGACGAGGGGCCTGGTGATCGCCGTCGTGCGCGCATGAACTTCCACTCGTACGGGTGGAAGTTCATCGGGGCGGGCCACTCGCCGCATGAGCACAGGCTCACCTTCGTTGAAACGTCCCCCGCGGTTCACGAAGATCGGTGCATGAGCGAGCGAAGCGAGTACGTGCATGAGCTTTGAGATCGGCACCGACGAGAAGCCGCACCACTTCCACTCCGACCTCGGCGAGGTCGGCACCCGGCTCAACTGGCTGCGCGCGGCCGTCCTCGGCGCCAACGACGGCATCGTGTCCACCGCGGGTGTGGTGATGGGTGTCGCCGGCGCCACCGACGACCGCGGCGCCATCGTGATCGCCGGCATCGCCGCGCTGACCGCGGGTGCGCTCAGCATGGGCGCCGGCGAGTACGTCTCGGTCAGCACCCAGCGCGACTCCGAGAAGTCCATCCTCGAGCTCGAGGCGACCGAGCTGCGGCAGATGCCGGAGACCGAGGAGCGCGAGCTGGCCAAGATGTACGTCGAGAAGGGCCTCTCGCCGGAGACCGCGACGCAGGTCGCCCGCGAGCTCACCGAGCACGACGCGCTGCGTGCGCACGCGGACATCGAGTTCGGCATCGACCCCGACAACCTCACCAACCCGTGGCACGCCGCGTGGGCCTCGATGGTCGCCTTCACCGTCGGCGCGCTGCTGCCCTTGCTCGTCGTGGCCTTCGTCGCCGACAGCCTCCGCGTGCTGGTCACCGTGCTGAGCGTCGCGGCGGCCCTCGCGCTCACCGGCTTCGTCAGCGCCCGGATCGGTCTCAGCCCGCGCCTGCCAGCCGTACTGCGCAACGTGGGGGGCGGCCTGCTCGCGATGGGCGTCACCTACGCGATCGGCGCGTTCGCGGGCGTCCACCTCGGCTGACCCGGGCCCCGCTGGTCGAGGAAGGCGACCTGGCGCCTGTCACGAGACCCCGGTCTCGTGACGGGACTTCGTCCCTCCTCGACCACCGGGACGAGGCTCAACCGAGGGCGGCGACGATCTCGTTGACCTTGTCCTTGGCGTCACCGAAGAGCATCTGGCTGTTCTCCCGGAAGAACAGCGGGTTCTGCACCCCGGCGTAGCCGGTCGCCATGGACCGCTTGAAGACGATGACGTCCCTGGCCTTCCAGACCTCGAGGACCGGCATGCCGGCTATGGGCGAGTTGGGCTCCTCCATCGCGGCCGGGTTGACGGTGTCGTTGGCCCCGATCACCAGTACGACGTCCGTGTCGGGGAAGTCGTCGTTGATCTCGTCCATCTCGAGCACGATGTCGTAGGGCACCTTGGCCTCGGCCAGCAGCACGTTCATGTGGCCGGGCAGCCGGCCCGCGACGGGGTGGATGCCGAAGCGGACGTCGACGCCCTTTTCGCGCAGCTTGCGGGTCATCTCGGCGACCGGGTACTGCGCCTGGGCGACGGCCATGCCGTAGCCGGGGGTGATCACGACGGACGACGCGTCCTTGAGCATCGCCGCGACCTCGTCGGCCTGGATCTCGCGGTGCTCGCCGTAGTCGCGGGCCTCCCCCGAGACGGCACCGTCCGAGCCGAAGCCGCCGGCGATGACGCTGACGAACGAGCGGTTCATCGCCGTGCACATGATGTAGCTGAGGATCGCACCCGAGGAGCCGACGAGCGCGCCGGTGATGATCAGCAGGTCGTTGCCGAGCATGAAGCCCGCCGCGGCCGCCGCCCAGCCGGAGTAGCTGTTGAGCATCGAGACGACCACGGGCATGTCGCCGCCGCCGATCGCGGCGACGAGGTGGAAGCCGAGCACGAGCGCCAGGACGGTCATGACCACCAGCGGCGCCATGCCGACCCAGCCGTCGCTGAGCATGAACCAGACCATCAGCAGCGCGGAGACCACGAGGATCGCCAGGTTGAGCTGGTGGCGGCCGGGCAGCGTCAGCGGGGCGGACTTCATCCGCGCGCTGAGCTTGAGGTTGGCGACGATCGAGCCGGTGAAGGTGACGGCACCGATGAAGACGCCGATGAAGACCTCGGCGTTGTGCACCGAGTCGGAATGACCGAAGTCGGCGGTCTCGATGTAGGTGTTGTAGCCGACGAGCACGGCGGCGAGGCCGACGAAGCTGTGCATCATCGCGATCAGCTCGGGCATGCCGGTCATCTCGACCCGCTGGGCAAGCCGGAGGCCGATGACCGCACCGATCGCGCCCGCCACGACGATGATGACCAGACCCACGACGACCGGTCCCTGATCGAAGTAGTCGGTGCCGAGGTAGTCGAGCACCAGCAGCAGCGTCGCGACGAGCGCGAGGCCCATGCCGGCCATCCCGAACTGGTTGCCGCGGCGAGCGGTCTCGTGCTTGCTCAACCCGGCGAGCGCGAGGATGAAGAGGAGCGCGGAGAGGATGTAGGCGCCCTGCACGAACTGGACCACGGGCTCAGCCCTTCTGGAACATGTTGAGCATCCGCCGGGTGACCGTGAAGCCACCGACGACGTTGATGCTGGCGAGCAGGATGGCCACCCCGGCGAGCAGCTGGACCGCGAGGTTGTCGGTCGGCGCCTGCAGGATCGCGCCGACCACGATGATCCCGCTGATGGCGTTGGTGACGCTCATCAGCGGGGTGTGCAGCGCGTGGTGCACGTTGCCGATGACGTAGAAGCCGATGACGACCGCGAGCACGAAGACGGTGAGGCTCGGCAGGAACGACGCCGGGGCGATGGTCGCGAGGACCAGGAAGAGCACCGCGGCCAGCCCGGCCGCGTAGAGCCGGCGGCGCGGGTCGGGCGGTGTCGGCGGGGCCTGCTCGACCGGCAGCACGGCGGTCTTCTCGGCCGCGGGTGCAGCGGAGACCTGCACCGGCGGCGGCGGCCACATCACCTCGCCGTCACGGGTGACGGAGATGCCGCGCTGGATCACGTCGTCCATGTCGAGCGTGAGCCGGCCGTCCTTCTCCGGAGTGAGGAGCTTGAGGAGGTTGACGATGTTGGTGCCGTAGAGCTGGCTCGTCTGGGCGGCCAGCCGGCCCGCGAGGTCGGTGTAGCCGAGGACCGTCACGCCGTTGTCGGTGACGACGCGCTCGTCCTTGACCGTGGCCGCGACGTTGCCGCCGTTGGCGGCCGCCATGTCGACCACGACCGAGCCGGGCTTCATCCCGGCCACCGTCTCGGCGGTCACCAGCAGCGGCGCGGGGCGGCCGGGGATCAGCGCCGTGGTGATGACGATGTCGGCGGCACGCGCCTCCTCGTCGTACATCGCGGCGGTGGCGGCCTCCTGCTCGGCGGTCATCTCCTTGGCGTAGCCGTCAGCCGAGACCTCCTGCTCCATGTCGACCGTGACGAACTGGGCGCCCATCGACTCGACCTGCTCGGCCACCTCGGGGCGTACGTCGAACGCGCGGACGATCGCGCCCAGCGACCCGGCGGCACCGATGGCGGCGAGCCCGGCGACGCCCGCCCCGACGACGAAGACCCGGGCCGGCGGCACCTTGCCGGCCGCGGTGACCTGGCCGGTGAAGAGCCGGCCGAACTCGTGGGCGGCCTCGATCACTGCGCGGTAACCCGCGACGTTGGCCATCGAGGAGAGCACGTCCATCGACTGCGCCCGCGAGATGCGGGGCACGGCATCCATCGCCAGGGCAGTGACCCCGGCAGCACCGAGCCGCTCGACCAGCTCGGGGCTGCGGGCCGGCGCGAGCAGCGCGACCACGGTCGCGCCGCGCAGCAGCAGGCCGATCTCCTCCTCGGTCGGCGCGTTGACCTTCACCACGATGTCGCTGGCCCACACGTCGGCGCTCGGGCCGACCCGGACGCCCGCCTCCTCGTAGGCGGTGTCGGGCTGGTCGGCGGCCGCTCCGGCGCCGTGCTCCACCACGACGTCGTAGCCGAGCGCGGCGAGCTGCGCCGCCGTCTTCGCCGTGGCCGCGACGAGGGTCTCGCCGGGTCGTGACTCGCGCGGGATGCCGATGCGCACTGCTGCCTCCTGGGTGGGGGCTCCGACCGGTTCGAGCCGGAGCGGCGTGCGGGCCGCGCACAACCTACCGAACGCGGAGCCCGCTGGCCGCCGTCTCGTGTGGCGTGGGACACATCCATCCCGGGCGGTCCCCGGACATGCCACAGGGGGCCACGCCCGCACGGCGTGGCCCCCTGCTGCTCAGCGGCTCGGACCCGCTCCTAGGCCGCCTTCCTCTTCAGCACCTTCACGGTGGCCCGGACGAGCACGTCGCCGGTGCGGTCCAGCACCCGCAGCACCGCCTTGCCGGAGAGGTTCTTCGGCACCTTGCGGACGACGACGAACCTGCCGTCCTCCACCTTCGCGGTGCCGAGCTTCTTGCCACCGAGAGTGATGCTCACCTTGTTCACCGCGAGGTCGCGCCCGCGGATCTTGAGCATCTTCCCGGCGCGGACCTTGTCCTTGACCCGGACCTTGGCGGCTGCCTGCGGGGGCAGCGTGACCGGAGGAACCGTGGTCGGCGGCGCCGTGGTCGGCGGACCGGTCGTCGGCGGGACCGGCGGGACCGTCCGGGTCGCGTACTCGACGTCGACGAACGGCACGATCTTCGCCTGCTGAGGACCGAACGACAGGTACTTCTGGTCGTTCATCCACCACGGGTTGTTGCGGGCGATCCGCGGGATCTGGACCTGGACGATCCCGCGGTCGAGCTGCACGTTGGACAGCGCCGACGAGTACTCGATCCTGATCTCGTTCTCGCCGTCGACGAGGTAGTCGCTCACGTCGGCGACCGGGGTGCTCCAGTCGATGCCGCCCGTGTAGAGGTCGGTGCCCACGAGGGGGACCTGGTTGCCCCGGCCGTCGTCGATGGTCGGCTTGCCGACCCCTCCGACGTCCTTGCGGACCTTGGTCGGGTTGGTGGACACCTCGCCACCGACCTTCTCACCGTTGATCCACACGACCATGGAGTCCTCGAGGTCCTTGCCGAAGTCGATGTACGCACCGGTCGCCGAGTCGGCATCCCAGTCGAACGTCGCCTCGTAGTAGCCCTTGCCGGAGACCGCCTTGCCGACCTCGGGGATGTTGTCCCAGGTGGTCAGCTTGTCGAGCTGGACGTCGATGTCGGTGACGACGGTCGACGTCTTGCGGTTGGTGGTGGTGAGGCCGTCGATCGTCTCGGTGCGGACGAGGTCGCCGGCCGTCGGGTTCGGGCGCCAGGACTTCACGTTCAGGTCCCAGCCGGTGATGTCGTAGGCCTCGGGGACCTGGACGGGCTGGCTGACCGTGGCGCCGTTGCTGAGCTCAGCGGTGACCGTGCCGCTGGACGAGGTGCGCATCGCCAGGCCGTCCTCGGTGGTGTACGCCGAGTCCGCGTTCGTGTCGACGATGTGCAGCTGCTGCTGCGCCTCGCCCGGGTTGACCTTCTCGAAGGCCAGCAGGGCGATGTTGTCGTAGTCCAGGTCGATCGGGACGATCGTCTTGCCGTCCTCCCAGCGGAAGTCGGCGAGCTGGGTGGTCTCACCGGTCCAGGAGTCGATCGTGTACGGGATGAACAGACCGTTCTGGACGATGTCGGTCTTGATGTTCTGCCCGTGCGTCGCCGCGCGGATCACGGCCCGGTTGCTCTTGTCGAGGTAGTTGGCCGGGTCGTAGTTGTAGACGTAGAGGTACTGGTTGCCCTCGTCGTCCTCGCGGGTCTGCGTGAGCAGCTGCAGGTTGGGCTCGGAGTAGCCGCTGTAGGGCTCGACGCCGAGCTCCTGGAGCTTCTCCAGCACGTTGTCGTCGTAGCCGCCGGCCTGGGCGCTGAAGTAGTCGATGTCGTCGTAGACCGTGGCCTGACGGACGGTCGGGAGCGTCTTGAGCTCGTCCATCACCTTCTTGAGCGCCTTGTCCTTGCCGTCGTTGAACGGCGTCCGGTTGCCGGCGTTCTCGAGCACGACGACCTTGAGGCCCTGCTTGGCCCACTTGAGGAGGCGGTTGGCCGCCTCGAGGTCGAGCCAGTCCTGGTAGAGCACGACGGCCTTGTAGCCGGCCTTCTCGATCGTCTTCGTCTGGGGGTCGAACCGGACGTCGTCGTCGAAGAGGAACTTCGGGCTGAAGTAGTCGTAGGTGTAGCCGTTGTCCTGCAGCTCGGTGGACCGGTAGTAGACGCCCTGGTGCGCGTACTGCCAGTTCATGTTCGCGTTGTCGCTGCCGATGCCGGCGTTGTAGGCGACGCCGTGGATCCACTTCTGGTTGATGAAGCCGACGTCGGTGCGGCTCTTGCCGGTCTGCATCAGCTGCTGGACGCGACCCATGTGGGCGTTGAACTCGTCGTAGTCCGAGTAACCCGGGTTGCGGGTGCCGAGCTGGCGGAAGCCGGTCGAGTTGTGACCGGGCCAGTTGAAGCTTCCGTAGCTGTAGCCCGCACCCCACACGTGCCAGACGATGCGCTGGAAGCCGGCGGCGTACTGGGCGTAGGCGTCGTGGAGGTCCATCTGCCGGGTGCCGTTGTAGGCCGGGAGCTGCGCGCCCGTCTCGGTCGAGAGGACCTTGTTCTCCAGCTTGGCGCCGCCGGTCCAGAGACGAAGGATGTCGACGTTGTTGTACTGGTTGTAGTTCTCGGCCTCGGGGTAGTCGACGTCCATGATGGGCTCCGACATCTCGATCGGACGTCCGTAGGAGATCTGGGCGCGGGTCTCGATGCCCACCGAGTTCAGCCAGGTCTTGAGCGGGCGCAGCATGCGCTCGCGGTAGAGGCTGGTCAGCACGTCCTGGTAGTCGTTGATGATGCCCTGCCGCTTGATCTCGGCGCCGGCCATCTTGTAGGTGCCGGTGTTGCGCACCTCGTGGTACGGCGTGAACGGGCTGGCGTTCGTGCCCTGGAAGAGGAACAGGTAGGGCGTGATGTCGTAGCCCTTGCGGCGCTTGAACTCCGCCGCCATGTCCTCCGACCACCACGTCGCGCCGCCGGTGCCGAAGTTGATCTCGAGGGAGTCCATGAAGAGCTGGACGTCACCCTCGGCGATCTTCGCGCGCAGCGCCGGGTCGGCGAGGTAGTGCTGCTCCCAGTAGGCGCGGAGCGCCTGCACGCCGCGCGTGTCGAAGTAGTTCGTCGCGTAGGCGGGCTGGGCCGACGGGCTGGACGAGTGGTAGGTGCCCTCGGTCCACACGCCGAAGATCCGGTAGGTGCCGTCGCTGGGCGCGGTCCAGCTGAGGTTCTGGGTCCACACGTCGGCCCCGGGGGTGACCTGCGCCTTGAGGTCGATGTAGCTGTTCGGGTCGACCTCGTCGCCCTGGGTGACCTTGTAGGCGTAGGCGGTGATGAACTTCGCGCCCGCCCGGCGGGCGTTGGCCGGCGGGGCCGGGACGACGGTGGCGGCCTGCCCGGCCGCCACGGTGCCCGTGCCGAGCGTGATGTTCTGCATCGCCTGCTGGCTGGCCGGGTCGAGGCCCGGCACGTTGGACGTCGCCCAGTTGGTGCCCGACGTGAGGTAGACCGCCATGCCCAGGTCGAGCAGCTTGTTCATCATCAGGTTCCACTTGTGCGTCCACATCTCCGACCCGTAGGCGTAGGTGGCGTCAGGAGCTGCGTTGTCGCTCTGCATGCACAGCTCGACACCGCGGTAGCCGGCGTCGTAGAGGGCCTGGATCTCCTCCAGCAGCGACTCGTCGGTGTTGGCGGCCTCGCCGAGCCACCACCGCACGTCGGTGCTGTAGACCCGGTCGGGGTCGATGTACTTCGCCTCGAGCTCCTGCGCGAACTCGGACGACTTCTTCACCGCGGGCGACTGCAGGGCGGTCGTGGTGGTCGACGTCGTGTCGTTGGCGTACGAGCTCGCGCTGGTGGCCAGGACCGCGGCCGGTGAGGCCAGTCCGAGCGCCAGGGCTGCTGTGAACAAGCAGGTCGCGGACCTGTTCGTCAGGGTGGATCTCACGTGGGTGCTCCTTCGGCTGTGCATGGTTCCGAGCGAGGCATCGCGGCGCGATGAGGGTCCCCGGACTCGATCGGGGCCGCTCGTTCCTGAAACGATTCAGCGGGCGGCCCCCACACTGTGGTCGGCGTCACACCTCGACGGCAATGGGTGCGTCCGGTTCCGGACACCTGCGAGAGCCGATACGGGGTATCCGCGGATCACATGGACGGGACAGGTGCCCTCCGCCGATGGGCATTGATACGTTCCGCAACCACCGCCGGTTCCGCGTCGGCTCTCGACGTGGTGCCGCGGACGCGGCAGAGTCGACCAAGGAGGACCCGTGATCGACCATGCCCGCCTGCGGCGGCTCGACCTGAACCTCGTGCACTCGCTGGACAGCCTGCTGCGCGAGCGGAACGTGTCGAGGGCGGCCGCGTCCGTCGGTGTCAGCCAGCCCGTGATGAGCGCGGCGCTCGCGCGGCTGCGGAGGCACTTCGACGACGAGCTGCTGGTTCGTCGTGGCAACGCCTACGAGCTCACGTCCTTCGCGAAGCAGCTGCAGCCGGCCGTCACGGATGCGCTCCGGGCCGTCGACCGCGTCGTCGCGGCGAAGACGACGTTCGACCCCGACGTGGAGCACGAGTTCACGGTCGTGTGCGGCGAGGTCCTGGCAGCCATGCTCCTCCCCCGTCTCTGCCTCGCGATCCAGGAAGCAGCGCCCGCCAGCAGGATGCGCGTCGTCGAGCCCGGCCAGCTGCGCAACGTCGACATCGCCGACCACCTCGCGGCGAGCGTGGACGGCGTGTTCCTCCCCCATGGCTGGTTGTCCGGGCTCGAGAGCATCGACGTCCTCGAGGACCAGTGGGTCTTCGTCGTCGCCGCGGATGATCCTGCGGAGCGGCTCGACGTCGACGACCTCAACACCCGTCCATGGGTTGTCGCCCAGGTCGGCGAGCGGGACGTCGCGCGGGGGATGCAGCAGATCCTCGCCGCCGGCGTCCGGCCGCGGACCGAGGTCATCGTGAGCGGCTCGATGAGCATGCCCTTCTTCCTGCGGGACAGCTCGCGGGTGGCGGTCATGGGTCGAAGGCTAATTACCGAGATGGGGCACCTATACGGCATCCGCGAGATCCCAGGGCCGTGGGAGCTCGACACCCTGCGCACGGCCTTCTGGTGGCACGCGAGCCGCCGCGACGACCCCGCCCACCTCTGGCTGCGCCAGATGGTGGGCGGGCTGCTCGAGTCCGACGTCCGCTCTGCAGCAGACGACACCGGGCAACGGCCCTAGTCCATCCGGACATGAGACAGGGGGTCACGCCCGCACGGCGTGACCCCCCGCTGCTGGCGGCTGGGACCCTCTCTCAGGCCGCCTTCCTCCTCAGCACCTTGACGGTGGTCCGGACGAGCACGTCGCCGGAGCGGTCCAGCACCCGCAGCACCGCCTTGCCGGAGAGGTTCTTCGGCACCTTGCGAGTCACGGCGAACCTGCCGTCCTCCACCTTGGCGGTGCCGAGCTTCTTGCCACCCAGGGTGATGCTCACCTTCGTCGCCGACAGGTCACGCCCGCGGATCTTGAGCATCTTCCCGGCGCGGACCTTGTCCTTGACCCGGACCTTGCCGGCTGCCTGCGGGGGCAGCGTCACCGGCGGGACCGTGGTCGGCGGAACCGTGGTCGGCGGACCGGTCGTCGGCGGGACCGGGGTTGCGCCGGGCTTGGAGGTGAAGGTGAAGGTGCCGGCGTCGACGGCGTACACGTCGTACCCGGGCTCCCTGCGCCGCAACGTGGCTCCGGGGGTGGTGGCGGCGCTCGTGGCGTTCTCGGTCCCGAGCGGGACCCACACCTCGCCCGATGCGCCGTCGGGCGCGGTCACCTCGAGCTCGTACGCCTTGCCGTCTCGCGACCAGGACACCTCGATCGGTCCCTGAGGCGTGGGGACTTGTCCCTTGCTCCACTCCAGGCCACCGGACGTCGGCTTGACCCGCCAGGTCTTGTAGCCGGGGTCCACCGGCTGCACGCCGAGCACGTAGGTGGAGAGCTGCCAGGTAGGCCCGGTGGCCCACCCGTGGGCCAGACTGGTGTTCGAGTCCTTGATCGTGCCGTCCGGGGAGAAGTTCTCCCACAGGGCGCCGGAGTAGAACGGGTTGTCGCGGTCGACCATCTTGTCCCACACGTTGTGCATCAGGTCGATCGCCTCGTCCGCGTCCCCGGACTCGAACCGCGCAGCAGTCTCGAACCCGGTTACGAACGGACTCACGAGCGAGCTGTAGTTGGCGTCAGCGGTGAAGGGCTGAGGGCCCTCCTCCCCCCTCAGGTTGTCTCGCAAGAAGCCGAGCACCCCGGCAGCCTTGGTCGGGTCGACGACTCCGTACAGGACCGCCAACGCGTTGGCGTCCTGCGCGGTCGCGCTGCCCGAGTGCGTCCCGTTGTCGACGGTGCTCAGGCGGTAGACGCCGCGCGCCTGGTCGAACAGGCGGTTGTTGATGGCGGTGCGGGTGCGGGCGGCCTTTGCCGACCACGCGTCGGCGTCTGCCTGCCAGCTGACGCGCTGAGCTCCAGTGGCGCCGTTAGCAAGGGACTGTGCCAGCCACGCCGCCTCGCTGAGCGCCCGGTAGTAGACGATGTTGGTGGAGGCCACGGCGCCAGGCTTGCCGCCGTCGTAGTAGTCCCAGTCGCGGCCGTCGTTACCCGCGGTGGTGACCACGAGCCCGTCGTCGTTCTCGAGGGTGGCATTCCAGCCGAGCTGGTTCTTGACCTCGTCGTACTGGTCGATCGCGAACGGACGGTCGCCGCTGTGACGGAAGTAGTCGACCAGGTTGAGCACGTGGTACATCGAGTACGACGTGGAGTAGAAGCCGGATACGGGCGGCGTGGACGTCCAGTTGCCGGAGTCGCCGTTGACCGAGCCGTTGGCGTTCTCCGAGTCACCGAAGACCTTGATCGAGTTCCTCATGTAGTCCGACCCGAGGGCTCCGTAGCCGAACGCCGCGTAGGTCGTGCGCCCTTGGGGCAGGAGGTCGCCGATCCAGATCCGACGGTCCCGCTTGGCGCCGTCGAGCACCACGCCGATCGTGCTACCCGGCTGGACTCCGGCGGGGGCCATGTTGGTGTCCAGCGTGTAGGCCCCGCTGTACCACATGTCGTTGAGCTGCTCGTCGTTCGACAGGAACCAGCCGGCGTAGTCGTCCGCGTCGTAGTTGGGGAACTTCGAGTCGATGCCAGCGGCGGAGATCTCGATGGTCCCTGGAGTGGTCAGGGTCAGTGCGTGGAAGCGCACGCCGCCCTGCAGCTGGTTGGCGGGCGTGGTGAACCGGCCCGGGGCAGAGACGTTGGTCGTCCGGTTGCGCGCACTCGCGGTGCCCGTGCCGGCGAACTGCACGCTGTCACCGACGACGTTGCCGGGCGATCCGGTCACCGAAGACCCGAGGTCCTGCGCGGCAGTGAGCGGCGAGCTCAGCGTGAGGCCGGTGCCCGGGGTCATGACCGGGGCTCCCTTGGGGAAGCTCCGCGAAGCTGCCGGGGTGAAGCCGATGCCCGGCCCGTGGAACTCGACCGGAGCAGCGTTGGCGTGGGCGGAGGCGAGGGCGGTGACCCCGATGCCGGTCCCGTTGGCGCCAGGCGTGCCGACCGAGGTGACGGTGACGGTCTCTCCGTCGAGGACGAGCTGGTCCCCGACCTGGAACGCCGCCTGACCGAAGCATCCGAAGCCCTCGTAGCACTGCTGGCCGTTGCCCTCGACCTTGATGTTCGTCGCACCGGCGGTTGCCGGGGTGGCCAGGACCGTGGCGAACGAGGCGCGGCCGACCGAGGCGATCGTCACCTTCTCGCGGTCAGCGCCCTCTCCGAGGTAGAGGTCGTTGCCCACCGTGTAGCCGGCGACGCTCGAGACCTCGACCCGGGTCGCGCCCGCAGGCACCGGCGCGAAGGCAGGGTTGACCGTGGCGGCGGTGCCGACGGCGGAGATCTGCACCGTCTGGGCAGCCGCGCCGGTCCCGACCGTGAGGTCCTGCCCGCGCACGAAGTTCGCGACGCTGTCGACCTTGAGGTTGGCGGCACCGGCCGGAGCCGTGAGGACCAGGCGCGTGGAACCCTTCCGGAGCAGGAAGTCGAGGGACTCGCTGTAGGCCGCCCGGACACCGACGGACGTCGATCCGGTGGCCGGGGTGACGGAGGTGGCCTCGAGGAACGGGAGACCGTTGACCACGCGCCCGTAGTCCAGGATCACCGTCGGCGCGAGGCCCTGCCCATCCCAGGTGAGGGTGGCGGACCCCGGGGTCTCGCCGACCAGCCTGTCGGCGTTGGTCACTCCCCCGAAGGTGGTCGTGACGACAGCGGGGTAGAGGGTGGTGGCACCGTTGCCGAGCACCTCTGCGTGCCAGGCTGCGTCGTCGGGCGCCGCCTGGGCGGCCGCGACCAGTGGCGAGCCGATCAGTGTGCCGGGCATTGCGAGGACGGCCACACTGGCCGTCAACCGCGTGAGACGACGCGTGCGTCGCCTTCCCCGGGTCTGGCGGTCGCGCACGACCGCTGATTGGTGAGACATCTTTCTCCTCGTTCTCTCAGAACATCTGATGACATGTGCTTGCGCGTCTGCCGACGCCGTCGACCGCCCGGGAACGCGTGATCGCTCAGGCGAGCGGCCACGCGGTCCCGTCTCAGCCCTTGCTCCTCAGCACCTTCACGGTGGTCCGGACGAGCACGTCGCCGGAGCGGTCCAGCACCCGCAGCACCGCCTTGCCGGAGAGGTTCTTCGGCACCTTGCGAGTCACGACGAACCTGCCGTCCTCCACCTTGGCGGTGCCGAGCTTCTTGCCACCGAGGGTGATGCTCACCTTCGTCACCGACAGGTCACGCCCGCGGATCTTGAGCATCTTCCCGGCGCGGACCTTGTCCCTGACCCGGACCTTGGCGGCGGCCTGTGGGGGCAGCGGCACCGGCGGGACCGTGGTCGGGGGGACCGTGGTCGGCGGAAGAGTGGACGGCGGGACCGTGGTGGGCGGCGTGGTGACGTCCGGCGAGTACTCGACGTCGACGAACGGGACGATCTTCGCCTGCTTCGGACCGAAGGCGAGGTAGTCGTTGTTGTAGCCCCACCACGTCCCCCCGTAGCCCGAGATCGGCCCCTGGGCGATGACACCGCGGCTGAGCTGGACGTTCGCTAGTGCCGAGCTGTACTCGATGACGATCGAGTTCTTCCCGTCCACCAAGTAGTCGCTCACGTCGGCCACGGGCTTGGTCCAGCTGACGCCGCCGGTGTACTGGTCATGTCCGACCAGCGGGACCTGCTGTCCCGTTCCGTCGTCGATCGTGGGTCCGTCCACCCCCCCGACGTCGCGCCGTACCTTCGAGGGGTTGGTGCTGACGTGCCCGCCGACCTTGGTCCCGTTGATCCAGACCTCCATCGACTCCTCGAGGGTGTCGCCGAAGTCGAGGTAGGCACCGGTCGCCGATCCGGCATCCCAGTCGAAGTCCGCTTCGTAGTGCCCGGTGCCGGACACGTTCTTGCCGATCTCCGGGATGTTGTTCCAGGTGGTCAGCGTGTCCAGCTGGACGTCGATCGGCCTCTTGACCGTGGAGGTTTTGCGGTTGGTGGTCGTGAGGCCGCCGATGGTCTCCGTCCGGGTCAGGTCGCCTGCCGTCGTGTTCGGGGTCCAGGACTCCACCGTCAGGTCCCAGTCGGTGATGTCGTACGTGCTGGGCACCTCGACGTCCTGGGCCACGTCCGCTCCGTTGCTGAGCGCAGCGGTGACGGTGCCGCTCTCGTCCGTTCGCAGCGCGACACCGCGATCGGTGGCGTACGACGAGTCAGCATTGGTGTCCAGGACGTGCAGCTGCTCGTCGTCGACCTTCTCGAAGGCGAGGAGGTCGATGTTGTTGTAGTCGACGTCCACCGGCACGATCGTCCGGCCGCCCTCCCAGCGGTAGTCCGCCAGCTCGGTGACCTCACCGGTCCACGCGTCGATCCGGTAGGGCACGAAGCGACCCTCGACCTCGACGTCGGTCGTGATGTTCTTGCCGAACTTGACGTTCCGGACAGACGGCTTGTTGGAGTACTGGTGGTAGCTGTCGTCGCCGTAGTTGTAGAGGTAGACGTAGCGGTTCCCGTCGGCGTCCTCACGCGTTTGGTTCAGCAGCTGCAGGTTGGGCTTCGGGTAGGCCGTGTAGGGCTCGACCCCGAGTTCCTGCAACTTCTCCATGACGTTGTCGTCGTACCCGCCCGGGGTGGACGAGAAGTAGTCGATGTTGTCGTAGACGGTGGCGGTACGGACCGTGCTGAGGGTCTTGAGCTCGTCGGTGACCTTCTTGAGGGCACCGTCCTTGCCGTCGTTGTAGGGGGTAGTGGACGCAGCGTCCTCCAGCACGACGACCTTCAGGCCCCTCTTCGCCCAGGCGAGGATGCGCTTGGCGCCCTCGAGGTCGAGCCACTTCTGGTAGAGCACGACCGCCTTGTAGCCGGCCTGCTCGATGGTCTTGGTCTCGTCGTCGAAGCGCACGTCGTCGTCGAAGAGGAACCGAGGACTGAAGTAGTCGTACGTGTAGCCGTTGTCCTGCAGCTCGGTGGAGCGGTAGTAGACGCCTTGGTGCGCCTTCTGCCACTGCATCTGGGTGTTGTCGCTGCCGACACCGCCACCGAAGCGGACGCCCTGGGTCCAGTTCTGGTGGATGAACCCCACATCGGTGCGCGACACCCCGGTCTGCATCAGCTGTTGGACGCGCCCGAGGTGGGCGTTGAACTCGTCGTAGTCGCGCTTGCCCGGGTTGCGGTCACCGAAGTAGTGGAACTGGATGAAGGTGTTGCCGAACGGGTTGAACCCGGGCCAGGCGTAGTTGCCCACGCCGTAGTCCGCGGCCCACACGTGCCAGATGATCCGCTGGAAGCCGGCGGCGAACGTCGAGTAGGCGTCCTCGAGGTGCTTCTGGGGCGTGTAGTTGTAGGGGAAGTTGAAGGTGGCGCTCGTCTCGGACGACAGCACCTTGTTCTCCAGCTTCGCCGCACCGGTCCACAGCCGGAAGATGTCGACCTGGTTGTACTGGTTGAGGTTCTCGGCCTCGGGGTAGTCGACGTCCATGGCCGGCTCGGAGATCTCCAGGGGCTTTCCGTACGAGATCTGCGCGCGGGTCTCGATGCCGACCGAGTTCAGCCACTCCTTCATCGGCCGCAGCATGCGCTCCCGGTAGAGCTGGGTCTGCACGTCCAGGAGGTCGTTGATGATGCCCTGACGGCGCTTCTCGTCACCCTCAAGTCGGTAGGTGCCGGTGTCGTTGAGGCGGTGGTAGGGGTTGGCGACGCTCGCAGAGACACCGCTCGCGAGGAACAGGTAGGGCGTGATGTCGTATCCCTTGCGCTTCTGGAACTCCGTCGCCATGTCCTCGGACCACCAGGTCATCCCACCCGTGCCGTAGGTGATCTCGAGCGAGTCCATGAACAGCTGGACGTCACCAGCCTTGATCTTCGCGGCCAGCGCGGGATCGCTGAGGTAGTGCTGCTCCCAGAAAGTCCTGAGCGCCTGCACACCCCTCATATCGAAGTAGTTCGTCGCGTAGCTGGGCTGCGCGGCCGGGGCGGACGTCTGGTAGGTGCCTTGCGTCCAGAGCGAGAAGATCCGATAGGTCCCATCCGCCGGAGCGGTCCAGTTGAGGTTCTGCGTCCACACGTCCGCCCCCTGCGTGACCCGTGACTTCAGGTTCACGTAGCTGGAGGGATCCACGTTGTTGCCCGTGGTGACCCGGTAGGCATAGGCCGTCACGAACTTCGCGCCTGCACGGCGAGCGTTGGCCGCGGGGGCCTGGAGGGTCGTCACGCTCTGGCCCGCCCCCACCGTGGAGGTCGCCATGGTCAGGTTCTGCATGGCGGCCTGGCTGCTCGGGTCGAGACCGGGCACGTTGGACGTGGCCCAGTTGGTGCCCGAGGTGAGGTAGACGCTCATCCCTAGGTCGAGCAACTTGTTCATGAGCAGGTTCCACTTGTGGGTCCACATCTCGGAGCCGTACGCGTAGCTGGCGTCAGGGGCGCCGCTGTCGCTCTGCATGCACAGCTCCACGCCGCGAAAACCCGCGTCGTACAACGACTGCACCTGCTCGAGAAGCACCTCGTCGGTGTGCGCAGCCTCGCCGAGCCACCACCGCACGTCGGTGCTGTAGACCCGGTCGGGATCGACGTACTTGGCCTCGAGCTCCCTCGCGAAGGCGGAGCTCTTCTCCACCGGCGGCGCCATCAGGACCACAGCGGCAGGCGGTGTCGGCTCGGCCGACGCCGTGAATGGGACCAGCGCAGACGCGGCCAGTGCGGTGGCGACGAGCAGGACGGCTGGTCGACCTCGTCGTGGCGATCTCGGTGTGGTGGGCACGTCTATTTCTCCCTGGACGGACGGACGAGCGGCACCGTGACTGCGCTATCCGTGAAAGGTTTCAATCGTGAGGAGTGTCACATCGTCGGGCCCCTTCCGCAAGAGAGACTTCAATCAAATTCTCAGATGTCCGGAAGCGGTCACGACGCTATGGAGCAGCGCAGATCTCAGAGACAACGGTCAAGCGATAACCCGGGCTCCGGCCCACGACGTCCGCGCTGTCAGAGTCCCTGACCCCGCCTGTGCCTGCACGTGGACACCGTTCTGCGCGGGGTGCGCGGTGGTGAGCGTCCGACGATCCAAGGCCCGCGGCCAGTCGAGGCCGGGCGTGGCTGACCGGCTTGGTGAGGTTGAGCGAGAATGGGGCGTGCACTCGACAGACGCGCTGGCTGGCTCGACTCGTGCCTCCACCGTGGACCTCCTGGTGGCCATTCGGGAAGCGGCCATCGGACGCGGCCACCGGCGCAGCCTGTGGGACGTCACGGGCTTCGATCTACCCGGTACGGAGCGCTGGGTGCTGCACGCGGTTCCGGGCGACTTCTTCGTGCCGCTGGCGCACGTGGCACGCTCCGTCGGATCCCCACTGCCTGTCGTGAGCCGGGCGTGCGCGAACCTGGCCGACCGCGGCCTGCTCGTGCGGCTTCCCGACCCGCGGGACCGCCGTCGCATGCTCATCGGCCTGACCGACGAGACCGTCGATGCCCTGGCGAGCTGGGCCGAGGCGTGGCCGAGCAGGTACGTCCAGGCGGTCGCGGACTGGCCCGCCGAGCACGTCCGCTCCCTCGACGAGTGGCTCAGGCTGGTGGCGGCATCCTTGGCCGACCAGCACCCCTCGTCCATGTCCCCGATGAGGAGACACGTGGTCGAACCCGCAACCGACCGCGGCCTCCCCTCTCACCTCAGACACTTCAGGTCGACGATCGAGCTGCTCGTTCCCGTTGCAGGACGACTGGACCTGCAGAGCTCCGCCAAGCCTCGACTACCGACTCCCATCCAGACTGCGCTGCTGCACCTGCTGCTGGCCGTCCGAGCGGAGCCGGCCACCGCGGCCGAGCTGTCGGTCGCCAACGACATCGATGCCAGCCTCGTCCGCCGCAGGCTGGATGCGCTGATCGGGCTCAGGCTCGTGACCGCCGAGAAGCGCGTAGCAGCCGGCGGCAGGCAGACGGTCTTCAGCCCCAGCGACGAAGGACGGGAGGTGGCCTCTCAGTTCCTCGCCGACCTCGCCTCCGCACTTCCCGACGTGCCAGACCGGCTGGTCAGCGACGGCCTCGCACCGTTGATCGCGGACTTCACCGCGACGTTGGTGAGCGGGTCCGGCTACTCGTCATAGACGTCGTCGATCGGTCCCAGCCGCGGTTTGTTGCGCGCCATCCGGACCGTGTCCTGCACGAACTCAGGCAACGACCACCACGTGCAGGGTCCGCGGGCCGTGGACGCCCTCGACCCGGTCGAGCTCGATGTCGCTGGTGGCGGACGGGCCGCTGATCCAGGTGAGCGGTCGCGCAGGGTCGAGAAGTGCGATGGCGTCGGGGACGTCTGCGACGACCTGCGAGGAGTCGACGATGCAGACGTGGAGGTCGGGCACGAGGCTGATCACGCGGCGGCCCTGGTCGGGCTGGTGGTCCAGCACGATGGTGCCGGTCTCGGCGATGCCGACGGCGGCCCGGGTGACGACGGCGTCGATGCCGTCGAGCTCGATCGAAGTGAGGCCGTGGTCGACGACGGAGCCGGCGACGTCGAGGCCGAGGCCGGGAGGGACGACGGCCTGCGCGCCGTTCAGCACCTCGGCCACGAGGCCGTCCAGCTCGGCGGGCGTGCAGCGTGTCACCTCGGCGCGGTAGTCCTCGACCCGCTCCACGAACAGCGCCACGAGGTCGCCGCGATCGGGAGCCCGTGGGGCCGGAGGTACGGCGACCGCGGGCGACACGCCGTCCAGCGCGGACCGGACACGCCGGAGGATCTCGTCCCGTGCGCTCGTCATCGGCCCTCCCCGAACTGGCCACCGTCGGTGCGGTCCCACCACGCGCGGAAGGACTCCTCGGGCGGTGCGGGCAGGTCGCGCGCGCCGGTCCAGCCGGCGGCCGGCCCGGGCAGGCGGCCCGCGGCGGCACGGCCGCCGGGCAACGTCGTACGGGAGAAGCGGGACATGACCCGGCCCGCGAGCCCGGACGCGCGCTCGGCCCAGGCCAGCCGGCGCGAGTCGGAGAACGCCCACGCGGCGGCCTTCATCGCCACCGCCTCGGCCTTGGGCCGGCGGTCGTCGCGATGCGAGTCGACCACCGCCGCGCGCTGGTCGACGAGCACCGACGGGATGTCGATCCGCACCGGGCAGACCTCGAAGCACGCGCCGCACAGCGAGGAGGCGTAGGGCAGGGAGGCGGTCTGCTCGTCCGAGACGCCCTTGAGGAGCGGGTTGAGGATGGCGCCGATCGGGCCCGGGTAGACCGAGCCGTAGGCGTGACCGCCGGTGCGCTCGTAGACCGGGCAGACGTTGAGACAGGCCGAGCAGCGGATGCACCGCAGCGCCTGGCGGCCGACGTCGTCGGCGAGGGCGCGGGTGCGGCCGTTGTCGAGCAGCACGACGTGGACCTCCTGCGGCCCGTCGCCGGGGTGCACCCCGGACCACGTCGAGGTGTAGGGGTTCATCCGCTCGCCGGTGGACGAGCGCGGCAGCAGCCGGAGCATCGGGTCGAGGTCGGACCAGGTGGCCACGACCTTCTCGATGCCGACCACGCTGATGAGCACTTCGGGGAGCGTCAGGCACATGCGGCCGTTGCCCTCGGACTCCACCACGACGAGGGTCCCGGTGTCGGCAACGGCGAAGTTCGCGCCGCTCACCGCGACCTTGGCCCGCAGGAACTTCTCGCGCATGTGCTCGCGCGCGGCTCCGGCGAGGGCCGCGGGGTCGTCGCTGAGGTCGTCGGGGGCCGGTCGGCCCGAGGCGGCCATGCGGGTGCGGAAGATCTCGCGGATCTCCGCCCGGTTGCGGTGAATGGCCGGCACGAGGATGTGCGACGGGAGGTCGTCACCGAGCTGCACGATGAGCTCGGCGAGGTCGGTCTCCCAGGCGGCGATGCCCTCGCGCTCGAGGTGGTCGTTGAGGCCGATCTCGAGGGTGGCCATCGACTTCACCTTGACGACCTCGTCGACCTGGTGGGACTTCGCGACCTGCGCGACGATCTCGCACGCCTCCTCGGCGTCGCGGGCCCAGTGCACGACGGCACCCGCCCGGATCAGCGACTCCTCGAGCGTCTCGAGGTGGGTCGCGAGGTCGCGCAGCGCGGCCTCCTTGACGCCGGCGCCGGCGAGCCGGAGCGCCTCCCACTCCTCCACCTCCCCCACGACCTGCGCCCGCTTGTCACGGATCGTGTGGGTGGCATGGGCGAGGTTGCGCCGCAGCTGGGTGTTGCCGAGCGCGGCGCGCGCGGCGGTCGGGAAGGCCGGCATGCCGACGAAGGTGCCGCTCATGCAAGGTCACCAGCCCGCTCGCCGACGACGGGCCCGTCGGACTCGCCCTCGGTCTCCTCGGTGCTGGCGAGGATCTCGGCGAGGTGCATGACGCGTACGCCGGCGCGCTGGCGCGACAGCATCCCGCCGATGTGCATCAGGCAGGAGTTGTCCCCCGCGACGAGCACCTCGGCTCCGGTGTCGCGGACGTGGCGCGCCTTGTCGGCACCCATCGCCACCGACGTGTCGGCGTTCTTCAGGGCGAAGGTGCCGCCGAAGCCGCAGCACTCGGTCGCGTGCGGCAGGTCGACGAGCGTGAGGCCCCGCACCGCCTCGAGCAGGCGCTGCGGCCGGTCGCCGACCCCGAGCATCCGCAGGCTGTGGCAGGTGGGGTGGTAGGTCACCCGGTGCGGGAAGTAGGCGCCGACGTCCGTGACGCCGAGCACGTCGACGAGGAACTCCGACAGCTCGTAGGTCCGTGGCCCGGTCTCGGCGACGGCGGCCTGCAGCACGGCGTCGCCGGACCGCTCGGCGACGATGGAGTGCTGGTGGCGGGCGGAGCCGGCGCACGAGCCCGACGGCGTGACGATGGCGTCGTACCCCGCGAACGCGTCGACGAAGGTCCGCACCACCGGCACTGCCTCGTCGAGGTAGCCGGTGTTGACCATCGGCTGCCCGCAGCAGGTCTGCGCCCGCGGGAAGTCGACGTCGACCCCGAGGCGGCGCAGCAACCGCACGACGGCCTTCCCCGTGTCGGGGAACATCGCGTCGTTGACGCAGGTGACCTGGAGGGCGACCCTCACGTCCCTGCTCCTCTCGTCTCGTTCGTTCGTGGCCTGCTCAGAACAGTCCGTGCCGCACGGCCCACACGATCGCCTCGATCGTGGTCTCGCACCCCACCTTGTCGCACGCACTCCGCGCCTTGCGGCGCACGGTCCGCTCGGACACCTCGAGCTTGCGGGCCACGACGTCGATCGTGTCACCCTCCGCCATCAGGCGCAGGACGTAGACCTCCACCGCCGTGAGCCGGTCGTGCGCGGCCTCTCGCTCCTCGGTGGCCCCCATGCCCTACCCCGCGGGTTCCGGTCCGACGCGCCGGTCGGCGGCGTCCCAGTCGAGGCCGGGGCGCGGGTCGTGTCGTCGTACGTCGTGGGTCTCACGGACGAGGGCGCGCATCGCGGCGAGGTCGGGCAGGTCGGCGCCGAGGGCGCGCGCCTGCACCAGCGCGTTGCCGAGAGCGGCGGCCTCGCCCGGACCGGCGAGCACGGGGACGCCGAGGGCGTCCGCGGTGAGCTGGCAGAGCAGGTGGTTGTGGGAGCCACCCCCGACGACGTGCACGACCTCGAGGTCGCGACCAGCCAGGCGCGCAGCGGTGCGGAGGTGACGCCGGTAGGCCAGGGCGAGGCTGTCGAGGACGCAGCGGGTGATCTCGCCCGGGGTCTGCGGCAGCGGCTCGCCGGCAGCGCGGGCCAGCCCGACGACGCGCTCCGGCATCGGGTCGGTCGCGCTGCCGGGACCGAGCAGCGAGGGGTGATTGATGTCGACCACCGTGCGCAGCGGTGCGGCTGTGCTCGCCCCCGCGAGCAGGGAGGCGAGGTCGGTGGCCGGGGTGCCCCGGTCACGCCAGGCCCGCAGGCACTCCGAGAGCACCCAGAGACCCATCACGTTCTTGAGGAAGCGCACCGTGCCGTCGACGCCGCCCTCGTTGGTGAAGTCGGCGCGGCGGGCGTCCTCGGTGAGCACCGGCGCGTCGAGCTCGAGGCCGACGAGCGACCAGGTGCCGGACGAGATGTAGCCGAACGACGAGCCGGCCTCCGCGGGTACAGCGACCACGGCGGAGGCGGTGTCGTGCGACCCGACCGCGACGACGGGGACGTCGGGTGCGAGCCCGAGGTCGGCGGCGACCTCCGGCCGCAGTGGACCCACCACGCTCCCGGCGTCGCGCAGCGGCGGCAGGATCGACCAGGGCAGCTCGAGGCGGCGGGCGAGGTCGCTCGACCACTCGCCCGTCGTCACGTCCAGCAGGCCGGTCGTGGACGCGTTGGTGCGCTCGGCCCCGACCTCGCCGGTCAGCCAGTAGGCGAGCAGGTCGGGGAGCAGCAGGAGGGTGTGGGCCGACTCGAGCGCCGCGGTGCCGCGCGCGGCCACGAGCTGGAACACGGTGTTGAACGACAGCTGCTGCAGCCCGTTGACGGCGTACTGCTCCTGCACCTCGATGGTCTTCGCGACGAGCTCGGGCACGTCGCGGGTGCGGGGGTCGCGGTGGCTGTGGGGGTTGCCGAGCAGCTCGCCGTCACGGTCGAGCAGCCCGTAGTCGACAGCCCACGAGTCGATGCCGATGCCGTGGAGCTCGCCTGTGCGGGCGACCTCCGCGATGCCGGAGAGCACCTCGCGGTGGATGCCGAGGACGTCCCAGAACAGCGAGCCGCCGACCGGCACGCCGCCGTTGGGGAACCGGTGCACCTCCTTGAGGGAGAGGTGCCCCGGTCCCACGCCGGCGGCCATCACGCGGCCGCTCGTCGCCCCGAGGTCGACGGCAGCGACGCGGTGGGGTTTCGAGGCTCGCTTCGCTCGCACCTCAACCACCGAAGGAGAGGCTCATCGCAGGAAGGCGGCGGCCACGCCGGCGTCGACCGGGATGTGCAGGCCGGTCGTGTGGCTGAGCTCGTCGCTGCAGAGGACGAAGACGGCGTTGGCGATGTTGTCCGGCAGCACCTCGCGCTTGAGGATCGTGCGCTGGGCGTAGAACTTGCCGAGGTCCTGCTCCTCCACGCCGTAGACCGCGGCGCGGTTCGCGCCCCAGCCCGAGGCGAAGATGCCGGAGCCCTGGACGACGCCGTCGGGGTTCACGCCGTTGACCTTGATGCCGTGCTCGCCGAGCTCGGCGGCCAGCAGCCGCACCTGGTGGGCCTGGTCGGCCTTGGCCGCGCCGTACGCCACGTTGTTGGGGCCGGCGAAGATCGAGTTCTTCGACGAGATGTAGACGATGTCGCCGCCGATGCCCTGGTCGATCATCGCCTTCGCGGCAGCCTGGGCGACGAGGAACGAGCCCTTGGCCATCACGTCGTGCTGGAGGTCCCAGTCCTTCTCGGTGGTCTCGAGCAGCGAGCGCGACAGCGACAGGCCGGCGTTGTTGACGACGAGGTCGACGCCGCCGAACGCGAGGACGGTCGCGTCGACCGCGGCCTGGACGGCGGCGGCGTCGGAGACGTCGACCTGCACGCCCACGGCGACGTCGGTGCTCCCGATGTCGGCCGCCGCAGCCTGCGCCTTCTCCAGGGACAGGTCGGCGATGACGACGCAGGCGCCCTCGGCGGCCAGCTTCTTCGCCGTGGCGAGGCCGATGCCGGACGCGGCGCCGGTCACGAGCGCGACGCGGGTGGCGAGCGGCTTGGGCTTCGGCATCCGCTGGAGCTTGGCCTCCTCCAGCGCCCAGTACTCGATGCGGAACTTCTCCGACTCGTCGATGGGGGCGTACGACGACAGGCCCTCGGCGCCACGCATCACGTTGATCGCGTTGACGTAGAACTCACCGGCGACGCGGGCGGTCTGCTTGTCCTTGCCGTAGCTGAACATCCCGACGCCGGGCACCAGGATGATCAGCGGGTCGGCGCCGCGCATCGCGGGCGAGCCCTTCACCTTGTTGCGCTCGTAGTAGGACGCGTAGTCCGCGCGGTAGGCCCCGTGCAGCTCGGCGACGCGGGCGCGCACCTTGTCCATCGGCGTGCCGGGAGCCACGTCGAGCACCATCGGCTTGACCTTGGTGCGCAGGAAGTGGTCGGGGCACGACGTGCCGAGCTCGGCCAGGCGCGGCATGTTCTTGGAGGCGAGGAAGTCGAGGACGACCTTGTCGTCGGTGAAGTGGCCGACCATCGGCCGGTCCTGCGAGGCGACGCCGCGCAGCAGCGGGGCGAGCTCGGCCGCGCGGGCGCGGCGCTTCGAGGGCGACAGCGGCTCGAACTTCTTCACGCGCGCGCCGAACGGCAGCTTCTTCGAGTGCTGCTTGATGTAGCGCTCGGCCGTGCGGATGATCCACAGCGAGTTCTTCTCGGCCCGGGCGCTGGTGTCGCCCCACGCGGTGATGCCGTGGCCACCGAGGATGCAGCCGACGGCCTGCGGGTTGGCCTCCTTGATGGCGGCGATGTCGAGACCGAGCTGGAAGCCCGGGCGCCGCCAGGGCACCCAGACCACCTTGTCGCCGTAGATCTCCTTGGTCAGCTGCTCGCCGTCGGCGGCGGTCGCGATCGCGATGCCTGAGTCGGGGTGCAGGTGGTCGACGTGGGCCGCGTCGACGAGGCCGTGCATCGCGGTGTCGATCGACGGGGCAGCGCCACCCTTGCCGTGCAGGCAGTAGTCGAACGCCGCGACCATCTCGTCCTCGCGGTCGACGCCGGGGTAGACGTCGACGAGCGCCCGCATCCGGTCCAGCCGCAGCACCGCCAGGCCACCCGGCGTGAGGGTGCCGAGGTCACCGCCGGAGCCCTTCACCCACAGCAGCTCGACGTCCTCGCCCGTGACGGGGTCGGTCTCGGTGCCCTTGGCAGAGGTGTTGCCGCCGGCGTAGTTGGTGTTCTTGGGGTCGGCGCCCAGCCGGTTGGAGCGCTCGACGAGCTCGGCAACGGTGGGGTTGAGGTCACTCACGGTGCGGGTTCCTGTTCTTGTTCGGTGGTCGAGGAGGTCGAGAGGTCAGTTCCAGCCGGCCTGCGAGCCGCCGACGCGGTCCGCCTCGATCTGCTCCTGGTAGCCGGACTCGAGGTAGGCGCGCATCGGGTCGGCGGGGAGGTCGCGCTCCTCGCGCCAGGCCGCCAGGTCGCGTCGTACGTCGGTGTAGAAGGCGTCCATGAAGATCTCGTTGGCGCGCAGCACGTCTCCATCGGACCTGGCCTGGTCGAGGGCGTCGGTGTCGAGGAGCAGCGCGCGGGCCGTCATCTCCTGGACGTTGAGGACGGACCGGATCTGGCCCGGCACCTTGGCCTCGATGTTGTGGCACTGGTCGAGCATCAGCGCGACGTCGTTGGGCGTGCCGTCGGCCTTCGCGCCGTAGCCGCCCCCGCGGATGACCTCGACCATGATCCGGAACAGCTGGAACGGGTCGGCCGCGCCGACCATCAGGTCGTCGTCGGCGTAGAAGCGGCTGTTGAAGTCGAACGAGCCGAGCTTCCCGAGCCGCAGCAGCTGGGCGACGATGAACTCGATGTTGGTGCCGGGGGCGTGGTGGCCGGTGTCGAGGCAGACCATGGCGCGGTCGCCGAGGGCGGCCACGTGGACGTACGACGTGCCCCAGTCCGGGACGTCGGTGTGGTAGAACGCCGGCTCGAAGAACTTGTACTCCAGCACGAGCCGCTGCTCCTCCGACAGCGCGTCGTAGATCGTGCGGAGGCTCTCGGCGAGGCGGTCCTGGCGGGCGCGCATGTCGCCCTGGCCCGGGTAGTTGGTGCCCTCGGCCAGCCAGATCTTGAGGTCGCGCGAACCGGTCTGGTGCATCACGTCGATGCACGCGAGGTGGTGGTCGATCGCCTTCTGCCGGACGCGGGGATCGGTGTGGGTGAGGGCGCCGAGCTTGTAGTCGTCGTCCTGGAAGGTGTTGGAGTTGATGGTGCCGAGCGCGACGCCCTGCTCCTTGGCGTACGTCGCCAGGGCGGCGTAGTCGTCCACCTGGTCCCACGGGATGTGGAGCGCGACGGTGGGTGCGAGCCCGGTGAACCGGTGCACAGCGGCGGCGTCGGCGATCTTCTCCTCGACCGTGCGCGGCGTACCGGCCGATCCGAAGACCTTGAAGCGGGTGCCGGAGTTGCCGTAGGCCCAGGACGGCACCTCGATGGCGAGGTCGCCGAGCCGGTCGCTGATGGCGGGGAAGCTGGTGGTCATGGGAGGTCCTGAGCTCTGGGTGCGGGAGGGTCTGAGGGCGGTGCGGTGTCGAGCGCGGCGAGCTGGTCCTCGAGGTGGAAGACCTCGTCCAGCTGCCAGAAGCCCTGGTCGGGCGGCAGGTCGAGCTCCTCGAAGAACTCGGCCATCTCGGCCTGCCAGCGGGCGTTGACGTCGGTGCGAGCCATCCCGGCCTGTGCGGCGGCCAGGTCGTCGGTCACGAGGTAGCCGACGAGCAGGCCGTCCTCGCGCAGGAAGAGGGAGTAGTCGTGCCACCCGGTGTCGTGGAGTGCGCGGAGCATCTCGGGCCACACGGCCGCGTGGCGCTCGACGTACTCCGCCATCCGGTCACGACGGACCTGCAGGGTGAAGCAGACGCGGGGCATCGCACTCTCCTTGCTGGCCCGGTGGGTGGGTGGTGGGTTCCGCTGGTGGGGGGGGGCCGCGGCCCCCCCCCCCCCCCCCCCCCGGGGGGGGGGGGGGGGGGGGGTCGACGAAGAACTACGAGTGGGGGGGGGTCCGGGGGGGGGGGGGGGCCCGGGCCCCCCCCCCCCCCGCGAAGCGGGGGTGCGGTGCGGGACGGTGACGACTCAGAAGTCGAAGTCGTCGATGTTGTCCGCGTTGAAGGTGAACGGCTCGCCCAGCAGGACGGTGCCGTCGGCGCCGACCTCGAACTCGCCGAGCTCGCCGGCCTCGAAGGAGTCGCCCTCCTCGCCGGAGATGGTGCCGTCGACCAGCGCAGCAGCGGCGTACGTGGCCAGGTAGCCCAGGTCGCCCGGGTTCCACAGCGCGAACGAGCCGACGGTGCCGTCCTTGACGAACTCACGCATCTGGTTCGGGGTGCCGAGGCCGGTCAGCGCGACCTTGCCCTTGTACTCCGAGTCCGACAGGTAGCGCGCCGCGGCGGCAATGCCGACCGTGGTCGGGCTGATGATGCCCTTGAGGTCGGGGTGGTTCTGCAGCAGCGCCTCGGTCTGGTCGAAGGACTTCTGGTCCTCGTCGTCGCCGTAGACCGTGTCGACGAGCTTGATGTCGGCGTAGTCCGGGTTGTCGGCGAGCTCCTTCTCCATCATGTCGATCCACGCGTTCTGGTTGGTCGCGTTGGCCGAGGCGGACAGGATCGCGATCTCACCCGAGCCGCCGATCTCGTCGGCGATCAGCTCGAGCTGCTTGGACGCGATGCCCTCGGCGGTGGCCTGGTTGATGAACAGGTCGCGGCAGTCGGGGTTGGTGTCGGCGTCGAAGGTGACGACCTTGACGTCCGCGCTGCGGGCCTCGTCGATCGCGTCGCACAGCGCGTCGGGGTCGTTGGCCGAGATGATCAGCGCGTCCTTGCCCTGCTGGGCCACGGTGTTGATGTAGGACACCTGCGCGTCGGGGCTGCCGGTCTCCGGGCCGACCTCCTCGAAGTCCGCGCCGAGCTCGTCGGCGGCCTTCTCCGCACCGTCGGTGCTGGTGTCGAAGTAGGCGTTGCCGAGGTTCTTCGGGAGCATCGTGATGGACAGGTCGCCACCGCCGCTGCTCGAGCCGCCGTCGCTGCCGGAGCCGCCGTCGCCGCCGTCGTCGCTGCCGCAGCCGGCGAACGCGAAGGTCGCGGTGAGCAGGAGCGCGGCCAGGGCCGTGGGCTTCCTGGTGGGGAACTTCATGAGTCACTGCCTCTCGTTGTGACGCCGGCGGATGCCGCGTTCTCGTGGGTGTGGGACTCCCGAGGAGCCGCCGGTGCCGCCTTGCGGGGGAGCCTCGACGAGGCCGCAGCAAGGACGTTGGGGAGGATCACCGAGGCCACCAGGAGCAGGCCGACGATGATGTTGGTGACGTTGACCGTCACGCTCTCCAGGCGCAGGGCGCTGGAGATGACGCCGATCAGCACGACCCCGGCGAGCACGCCGTGGAGCCGGCCGCGGCCGCCGAAGATCGAGACGCCGCCAAGGAGCACCGCCGCGATGACCTGGAGCTCGTAGCCGGTGGCGTTGTCGCCGCGGGCCGAGCCGAACCGCAGGGTGAAGTAGATGCCGGCGAGCGCCGAGACGACGCCGGAGAGCAGGAAGAGCACCATCTTGGTGCGGGCCACGTCGACGCCGGTGAAGTGCGCCGCCTCGTCGTTGAGCCCGATGTCGTAGACGCCGCGGCCGAAGGTCGAGAAGTGCAGCAGGACCACGAAGCCGATCGCGAGGACCGCGAAGGGGATCATCACCAGCGGGATCTTGGTCTCGCCGATCGTGCCGGTCGCGAGGTCGGCCCACTTCTCGGTGAAGTCGGTGATCGCCTTCGTGCCGAGCAGCCCGACCGCGATGCCGCGGAAGAGCGCGAGGGTGCCGATGGTGACCGCGAGCGACGGCAGGCCGACGTACGCGATGAGGAAGCCGTTGAGCGCCCCGCAGGCCAGGCCCGCGAGGAGGGCCAGCAGCGCGGCCGCCGGCACGGACATCCCGCCCTCGTGCAGCACGCCGAGGAGGACGCTGCTGAGCCCCATGATGCTCGCGACCGACAGGTCGATCTCGCCGGTGATGATCACCAGCGTCATCGGGAGCGCGATCAGCAGGATCGGGGCGATGTCCTGGAGGAGGAACTTGATGGTGAGCGGACCGTCGAAGTTCGGCACGTTGGCGATCGAGTAGAGGATCACCGCCGCGGTGAGGGCGATGACGGCCGTCTCGCGGGTCAGCAGCAGCCGCTGCCACAGCGGTGCGGAGTACGCCGAGTAGGTGCGGGCGGGTGCCTGCGTCGTCGTGCTCATCAGCGGTCCCTCGATTCGGCGAGCTTGCGGGCCTGCCTGGCGGCGAGCACCCGGTCCAGGACGATCGCGCCGAGGATGAGCGCACCGACGACGGCGCGCTGCCAGAAGTCCTCGATGCCCAGGCTCGGGAGCGCGCGGTTGATGGTGACGAGCAGGAACGCGCCGATCGCCGCGCCCCACACGGTGCCGCTGCCGCCGAAGATCGCGATGCCGCCGATCACCGCGGCCGCGACGGCCTGCAGCTCGATGCCGCTGCCGACGCTGGAGCTCACTGTTCCGTAGCGGGCGGTGTAGAGGGCGCCGGCGAGGCCCGCCAGCGCGCCGCTGAGGACGAACGCGGCCAGGAGGCGACGCCGTACGGGCAGGCCGTAGAGGACCGCGGCGTCGGGGTCGGATCCGATCGCGTAGAGCTCGCGGCCGCCGCGTGCGGTGTGCAGGTAGTAGCCGACCGCCGCGAGGACCAGCACCGCGATGATCGTCAGCATCGGCACGCCGAGCACCGAGCGGGTGCCGAGGCGGAGGAACTCGCGGGGCAGGTCGCCGGCGTTGATCCGGTCGCTGCCCGCCCAGGTCAGCATGATGCCGCGGTAGATGTAGAGGGTGCCGAGCGTGATCACAAGCGCCGGCACCTTGCCGTACGCGACCAGCAGGCCGTTGACGAGACCGAGGACTGCGCCGAGCAGGAGGCAGGCGGCGACCACCGCGATGATCGGCAGCCCGGGGTGGTCGATGAAGAGCCGGCCGGTGAGGTAGGCGGTCAGCGCCATCACCGAGCCGACCGACAGGTCGACGTTGCGGGTGATGATCACGACGCCCTGGCCGACGGCCAGCAGCACGAGGATCGACGGGTTCAGCAGGAAGTTGCGCCAGCCGTCGGAGCTGAAGAGGAAGCTGTTGTTCTTCGTGGTGGCGAGCACGACGACGGCGACGAGCACGAGGAAGATCGACAGCTCGCGCGAGCGGAGCACGGTCGTGATTGCGCGCCGGGTCGGCGAGAGCCGGCTCGGCTCGACGAGGAGCGCCTCGCCGGTGCTGACCTCGGCGCCGTGCGCGTCGTGGGGGGTCTGGGTGGGGGTGCTCAACTCGCGTCCTCGAGGTGGTGGGTGGCCGCGTGCATGACGGCCTCGGGGGTGGCGTCGGCGCGGTCGAGCTCGGCGGTGATCCGGCCCTCGCAGAGGACGAGCACGCGGTCGGCCATGCCGAGGACCTCGGGCAGCTCGGAAGAGATCATCAGGATCGCGAGGCCCTGGCCGGCGAGCTCGGAGAGGAGCCGGTGGACCTCGGCCTTGGTGCCGACGTCGATGCCGCGGGTGGGCTCGTCGATGATCAGCAGCGCGGGGTTGGTCGCGAGCCACTTGGCGATGACGACCTTCTGCTGGTTGCCGCCGCTCATGGTGGCCGCGTTCATGTCGAGCGCGCTCGTCTTGACCTCCAGGCGTCCGGCCCACGGGCCAGCCGCCTTGTTCTCCATCGAAGAGGTCAGCAGCCCGGCCTTCGCGATGCTGCGGCGGATGACTCCGGCGACGTTGCGGGTGACCGACGAGTCGATGACCAGGCCCTGCTTGCGGCGGTCCTCGGGGATGAAGGCCATGCCGGCGCGGATGGCGGCGCGCGGGTCGTGGGCCTTGACGTCCTTGCCGCCGATGCGGACGGACCCGGAGTCGTAGGGATCGACGCCGAAGACGGCGCGCGCCACCTCGCTGCGACCGGCACCGACCAGGCCGGCCAGGCCGACGATCTCGCCGGCGCGGACCTCGAGGTGGACGTCGTGGAACACACCCGCTCGGCTGAGGCCGCTGACCTGGAGGACCGGCTCGCCGATCGTGGCGGCGACCTTGGGGAAGAGCTCGTCGACGTCGCGACCGACCATCAGCGAGACCAGCTCCGACGGCGAGGTCTCGTCGATCCGCAAGGTGTCGATGTAGGAGCCGTCGCGCATCACGGTGACGGTGTCGGCGAGGGCGAAGACCTCGTCGAAGCGGTGGGAGATGAAGACCAGCGCGCGGCCCTCGTCGCGCAGGCTGCGGGCGACGGCGAAGAGGCGGTCGACCTCGACGCCGCTGAGCGCCGCGGTGGGCTCGTCCATCACGAGCAGGCGCGCGTCGAGCGAGATGGCCTTGGCGATCTCGATGATCTGCTGGTCGGCGATCGAGAGGCCGGCCGCCGGGCGGCGGGGGTCGATGCGGACGCCGAGCCGGTCGAACAGCCGCTCCGCCTCGTCGTACATTCCCTGGCGGTCGATGCGACGACCGCGGGTGAGGGGCTGACGGCCCATGAAGATGTTCTCGGTCACCGACAGGTCGGGGAAGAGCGTCGGCTCTTGGTAGATCACCGCGACGCCCGCTGCCTTGGAGTCGGCCGTGGACGAGAAGTCGACGGACTCGCCCCCCAGCTCGAACACGCCGGAGTCGCGGCGGTGGACGCCGGCGACGACCTTGACGAGGGTCGACTTGCCGGCGCCGTTCTCGCCGATCAGAGCGTGGATCGAGCCGCCGTCGACTCGGAGGCTGCCGGACCGCAGCGCGACCACGGGACCGAACGACTTGGACACGTCGCGCAGCTCGAGCACCGGTACGGCGGTGTCGGTGGCGGTCATGATTCAATCCCTGCTGTCGGAGTTGAAAGGTTTCAGGTCGCCAGAAAACTAAGTGGCAGGCGTCACATCCGTCAAGGACCACCGCGGATTTTCTTGTGTCGTTTCATCGAGGCCGCGCGTGGACTAGTCTCCGAGGGTCAGCCAGCCCGAGGAGTCCGATGTCCATCAGCACCCCCGCGGCGCGCAACGGACGTCGGCCGTCGGTCAAGGACGTCGCCGAGCGCGCGCAGGTGTCCCTCGGGACCGTGAGCAACGTGCTCAACCGGCCCGACCGCGTCAGCGCCGGCACCCGGGAGCGCGTCGAGCGCGCGATGGCCGACCTCGGCTTCGTGCTCAACGAGTCGGCCCGGCAGCTGAGGATGGGGCGCAGCAACACCTTCGCCTACGTGATGCTCGACGCCACCAACCCCTTCTTCACCGACGTGGCCCGCGGCATCGAGCTCGCGGCCGAGAAGGCCGACCTCTCGCTCTTCCTCTGCAACAGCGACGGCCGCGGTCCGCGCGAGGCGGCGCACCTCGCCCACCTGCAGCAGCACCGCGTCGACGGCCTGCTGATCACGCCGGTCGACCCGGACTCGCCCGAGCTGGCGCGGGTCGTGCAGCACGGCACGCCGCTCGTGGTGGTCGACCGCGCGACCACGAGCAGGTCCTTCTGCTCCGTGACCGTCGACGACCGGCTCGGCGGCCGCATCGCGATCGAGCACCTCCTCGACCAGGGCCACACCAAGGTGGCCTTCATCGGCGGGCCGTCGTCCATCGGCCAGATCCGCGACCGCTTCGACGGTGCGTGCGACGCCTGGCGCGAAGCAGGACTGCCCGAGACCGACCTGCTGCGGGTCGAGACCGAGACCCTCTCGGTGCAGGAGGGACTGGTCGCCGGCGAACGGCTGGCCGGCCTGCCGCGCCGCAAGCGGCCCACCGCTGCCTTCTGCGCCAACGACCTCGTCGCCCTCGGCCTTCTGCAGCAGGCGATCTCGAGCGGCCAGCGCGTCCCGGAGGACATCGCCATCGTCGGCTACGACGACATCGCCTTCGCAGCGGGCGCCGCCGTACCCCTCTCCTCGGTCCGCCAGCCGCGGCAGAACCTCGGCCGCGCCGCCGCCGACCTGCTCATCGACGAGGTCAACAACCCCGAGCACGAGCACCAGCAGGTCGAGTTCACCCCCGAGCTGATCGCCCGCACCTCGACCCTCGGCTGAGCCGTTCGCGGCTGGTCAGTGGGCGACGCCGTACAACCGGTCTCCGGCGTCGCCGAGGCCGGGCACGATGTAGCCCTTGTCGTTGAGCTTCTCGTCGAGCGCAGCGGTCACGACGGTGACCGGTACGTCGAGGCCCTCGAGGCCGGCCTCGAGGTTGGCGACGCCCTCGGGGGCGGCGAGCAGGCAGATGGCCGTGATGTCGTCGGCGCCGCGGTCGGTGAGGAACGTGATCGCCGCGGCGAGGGTGCCGCCGGTCGCAAGCATCGGGTCGAGGACGTAGCACTGGCGGCCGGACAGGTCCTCGGGCAGCCGCTCGGCGTAGGTCGACGCCTCGAGCGTCTCCTCGTTGCGGACCATGCCCAGGAAGCCGACCTCGGCCGTCGGCAGGAGGCGCATCATGCCGTCGAGCATGCCGAGGCCGGCGCGGAGGATCGGGACGACCATCGGCTTCGGCTGGGCGAGGTAGACGCCCGTCGTCGGGCCGACCGGGGTGGTGATGTCGAGTGGGTCGACGCGCACCTCCCGGGTGGCCTCGTAGGCGAGCAGGGTGACCAGCTCGTCGGTGAGCCGCCGGAAGGTCGGCGAGTCCGTGCTCTCGTCGCGCAGGACGGTCAGCTTGTGGGAGACGAGCGGGTGGTCGACGACGTGCAGGCGCATGGGGCGACCCTAGTGGGCTTCGCGGCAAACAGGGTTGGCGGACCTGCGGCTTTCTGGGACATTGGAACGGTCCGATCGGTTGGGGAGGCCGGCATGTCCGAGCAGAGCGGCGGGATCGACTTCGCGCTGGCTGCCTTCGTCGAGGACGGCGAGTGGGAGGTGCAGGACATCGCCTCGCCCGCCTTCGACTCGGTCAAGTCCCTCGCCCACGGCCTCCGCCAGGTGTCGGGCGAGTCCGGCGCGGTCGGCATGGTCGCGGTCGACGAGGACTTCTTCGTGCTGGTCCGGGTGCTCGGCTCGTCGACGCGCGTGCTGCTCTCCGACGTCACGGCCGCCGACGAGTGGGAGATCGCCCAGTCCGTCATCGACTTCCTCGGCCTGCCCGCCCCGGAGGACGACGACGTCGAGGTGCCGGCCGGCGACCTCGACCTGCTCGCCGACCTCGGGATGCATGCGATCGACATGGGCGCGCTGCTCGACGACGTCGAGCTCTACCCCGACGAGATGCTTTCCGACATCGCGCGTCGGCTCGGCTTCGGCGACCTCTTCGACGACACGGTCGGGCTCGCTCCAGCATGAGCTACGAGGATCCGATGCGCCTGGCCCTCGCCGAGGCGCAGGCGGCCCTCGCCGGCGACGACGTACCGGTCGGTGCCGTCGTGCTCGACGAGACCGGCACCGTGATCGGGACCGGTCGCAACACGCGCGAGTCCGAGGGCGACCCGACCGGGCACGCCGAGGTGGTCGCGCTCCGAGCCGCGGCCTCCGCGCGTGGCGAGTGGCGGCTCACCGGCTGCACCCTCGTCGTCACCCTCGAGCCCTGCACGATGTGCGCCGGCGCCCTCGTGCTCGCCCGCGTCGACCGCCTCGTCTTCGGGGCGTACGACGACAAGCTCGGGGCCGTCGGCTCGCTGTGGGACGTGGTCCGTGACCGCCGGCTCAACCACCGGCCCGAGGTCGTGGCCGGCGTGCTGGCCGCCGAGTCGACGGCGCTGCTGGACTCCTTCTTCGCTCGTCACCGCCTCCCATGACCATCGTCCGCCGCGCGGCGACCGCCGACGCCGAGGTGCTGGCCCGGCTGCTGTGGGACTTCAACACCGAGTTCGAGACCGAGGTCGACGACGTCGACGTGCTGACGGGCCGGTTCACCCGGCTGCTCGGGCTCGACGAGGTCGTCGCGGTGCTGGCCGAGGACGACCGCGCCGCGGTCGGCTTCGCCCTGGTGGTGCTGCGACCGGCCATCTGGTTCGACGGCCCGGTCGCCCAGCTCGACGAGCTCTACGTCGTACCGCACCTCCGCGACCGGGGCATCGGCACGCAGGTCCTCGACCTCTGCCGCGGCCTGGCCGCCGAGCAGGGCGCGCCCGAGATGCACATCAACGTCGACGAGGTCGACGCCGACACCAGGCGGTTCTACGAGCGGCACGGGTTCGTGAACGTCGAGGACGGCACGGACTACCGGATGCTCTGCTACGTCGGTCCGACGTCCGCGTCGTGAGCCGGCCGCAACGCCGACACGTGTCCGGGAGATGGCCCCCGATCGGATGATCCGGGGGCGACATCGCGGACACGTGTACGCCGGCGGGCGCCGGCGACGGTGGTGGGCTCAGGCGCCGAGCTCCGCCGCGACGTGCCTCGCGATCTCCAGCGACGCCGTCGCGGCCGGCGACGGCGCGTTGAGGACGTGGAACTGGCGGGCGGACCGGGCGAAGTGGAAGTCGTCCACGAGACGGCCCGACCGGTCGATCGCCTGGGCCCGCACGCCCGCGGGCGCCGGTCGCAGCGCCTCGGTCGGGAGCTCGGGCACGAGCCGGCGGAGCGCGGCCGCGAAGCGGCGCCGCGACACCGACCGTGCCACCTCGGCGGCGCCGGTCCTCCAGTAGGTGCGCGCGAGCGGCCGGAACCCCGACCAGGTGACGGTCTCGAGGAGGTCGCGCCCGCTCACCGTCGTCCAGCCGTAGCCCTCGCGCGCCGCGGCCAGTACGGCATTCGGGCCGGCGTGGACGGTCCCGTCGAGACCGCGGGTCAGGTGGACACCCAGGAACGGGAGGTCGGGGTCGGGGACTGGGTAGACCAGGCCCTGCACCAGGTCGGCGTGTGCCTCGTCGAGCTCGTGGTACTCGCCGCGGAACGGCACGATCCGCACGCCGGGGTCGAGACCACCGAGCCGGGCGACGCGGTCGCTGTGGAGCCCGGCGCAGTTGACGAGCAGGTCCGCGTGGAGATCTCCGTGGTCCGTGCCCACGACGACGCCCGACGAGGTCTCGTCGATCCAGGTGACCTGCCGTCCCAGCAGCACCTCCCCGCCCTGCGAAGCGACCAGGTCGGCCAGCGTGCGGGTCACCGCGGCGTAGTCGACGCGCCCCGTCGAGTGCACGTGCAGGGCGGCGACGCAGCGCACGTGGGGCTCGACAGCCCGGGCCTCTGCCGGTCCGAGCCACGTGGACGGGACACCGTTCGCGTCGCCCCTGCGCTGCAGCTCACGCAGCGCACCCACCTGCCGGTCGTCAGTGGCGACGACGAGCTTGCCCGGTACGTCGTACGCGATCCCGTGGTCGGCCGCGAACCGCTTCATCGAGTCAGCACCGGCCACGCACAGCCTCGCCTTGAGGCTGCCCGGCTTGTAGTAGAGCCCGGAGTGGATCACGCCGGAGTTGCGTCCGGTCTGGTGGGCGGCGACCGCCGTCTCCTTCTCGACCACCCGCACCCGGTTCCCGCTCCCGGCGAGCTCCCGCGCGACGGCCATCCCGACGATGCCACCACCGACGACGACGACCGAGGTGTCGGTGCGGCTCATGGAGATCCTTTGAGACCGGACCTCGTCACGGTGCTGACGCCATCTCCTCGACACCCTCGGCCAGGCACTCCTCGAGCTCGCGGAGGTCGGCGACGGCGCTGGCGTCGACGTTGACGCCGATGCAGGCGGTGTCGCCGACGGTGACCAGGCAGACGGTGAGGGCAGCACCGGGGAGGGGGCCGAGGACGTACATCCCCTGCACCTCGGCGCCGGCCATGTAGCGCCGGCGGGGAGGGCCGGGCAGCGTCAGCACGAACGCGTCGGGGACCGCAGCGGTCTGCAGCGCGCCCGCGCCGACGAAGGCGGGCATCCGGTTCAGCAGAGGCGCGGCCGCCTCGAGCACCTCGAGCGCGCGCTCGGTGTGGAGCGACAGCACCTCACCGCGCACGGCCGCGACCCGGTCGACCGGGTCCTCGATCGCGAGGGGACCGGAGATGATCGCGCCGGCGAAGCGGTTGCCCAGGTCGTCGGCCCGGTCGAGGGACACCCGTACGCCGACCGGGATCTCGGGCACGGGGCCGCCCCGGCGCTCGTGGTAGCGGCGCAGCCCGCCGAGGACCAGGGCGACGGCGGCGTCGTCGAGGGTGCCGCCACCCTGCTTCGCTACCGCGCGCAGCCGGTCGAGCGGAGCCTCGAGGGTGAGGAAGGACCACATCCGGCCGGTGCGCGGCGACAGCTCCGGTGACGGAGGCGCCGCCTGCGAGACCAGGCGGCGGACGGACGCGCCGTAGCGGAGGGTCGCCGCGACCGCGGTCGACGGTCGCGTCGAGACCAGGGTGCGCGCGGTCGAGAGCGCGGAGGCCGCGAGGTTGGCAGAGCCCGCACGCAGCCCGGAGACGGCCAGGTCGACGGGATCGACCACGGCCGGCGCCCCGACCTCCGCACCCACGGGCTTGCGCGCCGTGTGCGCCCGCCTGCCCGACTGGAGCATCGACAACAGCTGCACCGTGCCGAGCGGGTCGGCCAGCGCGTGGTGGATCTTGAGGACGTACGCCGCGCCCGCTCCGCCCTCTCCTGCCAAGCCCTCGAACAGCACGCCCTCCCACAGCGGGCGCGTGCGGTCGAAGGGCCGCAGCGCGATCTGGGCGGCCTGCGCGAGCATCTCCTCGCGACTCGCGACGTGCTCGCGGCGCAGGTGGTAGCCGAGGTCGAAGGTCGGGTCGTCGGCCCACCTCGGCGCGGCGGTGGGGACGACCGGCTCGACGACGCGCTGGCGCAGGCGTCGTACGAGCCCGGTACCCCACTCCGTGGCGGCGACGAAGCGCTTCCAGTCGGGCGCGCGGTCGAGGTCGATGACGACCGTCGACGTGGACGACTGGACGGGGTGCCGCTCGGCGCGCCACATCAGCGTCTGCATCGGGGTCAGCTCCTCGCCCGACGCCCACGCCGCCGCTCCGCCCCAGCGCTCGAAGTCCTCGCTCGTCGTCATGTGGACGGCCACCTCGCGAGCGTCTCCTCGAACTTCGTGTGCAGCGCCGCGATCCGGTCGCTGAGGTCGTCCTCGTTCCAGTCGGTCTCGGGCTCGAGCACGCACACGTCGACGGTGCCTGGGTTGAGCACGAGCGAGCTGCGGCGCATCAGCTCGCCGGAGTTGCGCAGCACGACGGGTACGACGGGCACGCCGGCCTGCGCGGCGAGGTGGAAGGCGCCCTTGCGGAACGGTCCGAGCACGGGAGTGGCCGACCGGGTGCCCTCCGGGAAGATCATCAGCGAGGTGCCGCCGCGGATCCGGTCGACGACGCCGTCGAGGGTGGCGCGGGCGGACGCCGAGTCGGAGCGGTCGATGTAGGCCGGGTCGATGACGACCGAGCCGACCATGGCCCGCGGGTCCCACTTCGCCTCCTTCTTGGCGACGATCGTGAAGTCGCGCTCGAGGAGGTTGCCGAGGACGGGGATGTCGAGCGCGCTCTGGTGGTTGGCCACGAAGATCGCCGGCCGGTGGGTCCAGAGCCGCTCGCGGTGGAGGACGTCGACCTTCACTCCGGCCAGCGCCATCGGCAGGGAGGTCGCGAGCTTGATCGCGGCGTTGCGGCCCTCCTTGAGGTTGCCCGACAGCAGGCCGTAGGAGAGTCCGGCGACGACACCGGTGTTCATGCCGGCCAGCGCGGCCGCCGTACGACCCGCAGCGAGCAGCGAGCCGCCGACCGGGTCGCTCAGGTCGAGCACCGGCCAGCCGAGCCGGGCAGCGGCGGAGCGCAGGTCGCGGTGCGGGTTGAGCGCGGTGGGGTGGCCGACCGAGGACAGGAAGGCGACGTCCTCGTAGCCGTTGCCGTAGGCGTAGGACGTCGACAGGTCGATGCCGTGCTCGCGGGCGAAGGCGCGTACGCCGCTGGCCTTGTGCCGGCCCCACAGCATCGGGCCGTCGGTCGCGCCGGTGAACTGTCCGTCCTCGACGACCAGCTGGGTGCAGACGAGGTGCTCGACGCCGAGGTCGCGGGCGACCGGAGCGATCTGGTACTTCGTCGCCGCCGACGCGACCGCGACCGTGTGGCCGACCCGCTGGTGCGCCATCACCAGCGCCCGGGACTCGCGGCGGATGGTGCCGGCGATCTTGGAGCGGAACAGCCGCTCGCCGAGGTCGGCGAACGCCTCCTCGGACTCGCCGCGCATCGCCGAGAACGCGACGTGGGCGATCCGGGTCGGGTCGCCCCCGAGCTCGCCGTCGACCGCGGTGACCACGGTGCGGAGGAACTCGGCGGGCGAGACGTCGCGGCCCTTGAGCCGGTCGCCGTAGAACGTGGCTGCGGTGTAGCCCGCGACCAGGGTGCCGTCGAGGTCGAAGAACGCACCCACCGCCGGTCCCTGCGGTCCGGCCTCGATCGCGTCGATCGCGGCGAGGACCTCGTCCGAGAGCCCGCTCACGGCCTGATCACCCGGCATCCTGGCGGTCGGGCTCGGGGAGCACGACCTGCGCCTGGGACTTCTCTCCGGCGATCTCGCCGATGATGTTGACCCGGCGCACCGCCTCGCGCAGCTCGGCCGCGAAGGCCTCGCGCGCGGAGCCGACGCCGTCCCCGCCGTCGAGCAGACCCTTGTGCCGCGCCAGCGCCATCGCCGTGCGGAACAGCTCGAGCGAGATCGACTCGGCGCTCGCGACCCGACGCTGGAGCGCCCACTGCTGGCCGACGGCGAGCGAGTCCTGGAGCAGGTCGTCCTCGTCGATCGGGCTGTCGCCGCGGTCGGCGAGCCGGTCGGCCACGACGAGGTAGGCGTCCAGGAACGGGCGCAGCACGAGGTGCGAGAGGTGGGGGCGCGCGGAGACGAGCAGCTCGCGCGCCCTCGTCGGTGACAGGTCGCTGACGTCCTCGCCGACCAGCAGCTGGAGCTCGGTGCGCAGGTCGTCCTCGAAGCCGGCGCGGCCCGGGAAGAAGAACTCGAACTTGAGGAGGTCCCGCATCCGCTTGGCCTCCTCCCAGCCGACCTGCAGCTCGCCGCCGGCAGGCAGCTCTGCGTCGGGCTCCAGCTCGCTGACGGTGAGCAGCGCGAGCTCACCGATCGCGCGCTCGACGAGGATGTGGATGACCGTGTTGCGGTAGAACGCGGCGACCAGGTGCTGGTCGTCCCCGATCTTCCAGACCGGCTCGGTCCCGGCGTCGTACGCCGTCAGCACACCGCTGCGGGCCAGCTCGGCGAGCGCGCGGCGGATGGTCGAGCGGTCCCGCAGGTCGGCGGCGCCCGCGACCGGCCAGTGTCGCGCCTCGATGTAGGCCGCGAGCGGCTCGACGGTGTCGAGGACCTCGTCGACGGTCAGTGCGCGGTCGGCGCCGAGCAGCGCGAGGCTCACGATGGCCGTCACCGTCACCGGCGTGGCGCGGTTGAGCCGGTGGGAGATGTCGAGCGCGACCCGCTCGACGGCCGCGTGCCCGGTGACGCCGTCCGCCTCGAGCTCGGCCATCCGCTCGCGCAGCGAGAAAGGCTCGCCGACGGTGAGGTAGGCGCGGCCGAGGCGGTTGCGCTGGAGACGGGCGAAACGGACCAGCCAGCGCCAGTCCTCCGGGGTCTTCGTGGCGCCGCGCGCCTCGTCGGTCATCAGCGAGACCTCGTGGAGCTGGTCGTAGACCACGGACATCGGCACGACCTGGACGTCGGGCGCCTCGTCTCCCTCGACGGTGTCGGTGAGGTACTTCAGGATGCCGTGCACCGGCGGGCGGAGCTTGCCGGTGCGGGTGCGACCGCCCTCGATCGACCATGCGAGGTTGCGCTTGTTGGTCACCATCTGGCGGATGTAGGAGCGCAGGGCGAGCCGGTAGACCGGGATCTCCTGCGTCGAGCGGCGGATGAAGATGAGGCCCGTACGACTGGCGATGGTGCCGATGACGGGCAGGTTCAGGTTGGCCCCGCCGAACGTGTACGTCGGCGAGAACCGCCGGGCCGCCAACGCGTTGGGGATCACCATGCCGTCGAGGTAGGACCGGTGGCTGAACGCGAGCGCGAGGCTGTGGGAGCGGTCGAGGCGCTTGAGGGCGTGCATGTCGTCCTCGTCCACCAGCACGTCGTACGCCCGGAGGAACCACTCGCCCAGCCGCACCCACCCCTGCGCGGTGCGGTCGTCGTGGTCGGCGGCCATCTCGTGCAGGTAGCCCTTCGCCTCCTCCCAGACCTCCGCCTCGGGACGGCCCTGCTCGGTGGCCTGCTCGGCCACCGCGGCCTGGAACCGCTTGTCGTGGACGAGCTCGGTGACCTCCTGCGGCGGGGCGGCCGGGAGCCGCTCGCCGACGCTCCTCGGCAGCGCGGAGCGGGCCAGGTCACGGGCTCGTCGGACGGCAGTCACGTCTTCCCACCGCTCCTTCCCGCTCGCGCGCAACGGCGAGCACAGGTGTGCGCCGAAACGTACCGCCGCGCGCGCTCCCTGACCACGGCCCCGCGGGGATTCGCGGACCCGCTGCCGTTTTCCTGGTGCCCCACGCCCTCCGGTATGGTCTCCCGCGGTGGCGTGTCCGAGCGGCCGAAGGTGCAACACTCGAAATGTTGTGTGGGGTCACACCCACCGTGGGTTCAAATCCCACCGCCACCGCCATTGATCGGGCCGGTCCTCCATGGGCCGGCCCGATCTGTGCGTCTCGAGGACGTCGGTCGCAGACGCGCAGGCATTGGTGCTCGTACGACGCCCGCCCCACGCTCGCGCCCGTTCGGCCGTCCGACCAGTGCCCGCGCGTCTCCGTGATTCGCGTGCGGCAGGATCGCGGCATGCGCGCCGTGGTCGTCGACGAGGTCCGTTCGCAGCCCGAGGTGCGGGAGGTGCCCGATCCGTCGGCGCCGGCCGGCGGGGTCGTCGTACGGGTCGCGGCGACGGGGGTGTGCCGCAGCGACTGGCACGCGTGGGCCGGGCACGACGACATCGTCTTCCCGCACGTGCCGGGCCACGAGCTCGCCGGGGAGGTGGTCGAGGTCGGGACGGGCGTCGAGCGCTGGCGGGCGGGCGACCGGGTGACCGTGCCGTTCGTCTGCGGCTGCGGAAAGTGCGAGTGGTGCCGGCAGGGCGACGCGCAGGTGTGCCCCGACCAGCACCAGCCGGGCTTCACCCACTGGGGGTCCTTCGCCGAGCGCGTCGCGCTGCACGCCGCCGACACGAACCTCGTCGCGATCCCCGACGGCGTCGAGATGACCGCCGCCGCCAGCCTGGGCTGCCGGTTCGCCACGGCCCACCGCGCGCTCCTCGCCCGTGCCCGCGTCCGACCGGGCGAGTGGGTCACGGTCGTCGGCTCCGGCGGCGTCGGGCTCAGTGCGGTGATCATCGCCAAGGCCGTCGGTGCCCGCGTGGTCGCGGTCGACCGCAACCCCCAGGCCCTCGCCGCGGCCGCGAGCCTCGGCGCGGACCACACGGTAGTCGCGGACGGCACCGACGTACCGGCCGCCGTCGCCGACCTCACCGGAGGCGGCAGCCACGTCTCGGTCGACGCGGTCGGCAGCGAGCAGACCGGTGCGGACGCGATCCTCGCCCTCCGCCGCCGCGGCCGGCTCGCGCAGGTCGGCCTGCTGCCGCCGATCGAGGGCCACCCTCGGGTACCGATGGCGCGCGTCATCGGCTGGGAGCTCGACCTCCTCGGCAGCCACGGCATGGCCGCCGCCGACTACCCCGCGATGCTCGCGCTCATCGAGTCCGGCGACCTTCGGCCACAGCTGCTCGTCGAGCGGGTCATCGGCCTCGAGGAGGCGGCCGCCCTGCTGCCGGTCTTCGACTCAGCGATGGTCGCCGGGATGACGATCGTCGACCCCGCCCGCTGAGGTGGGGATCCATCACGCGCGGCACAGGAGCGGTCAGACCGGGTCGGTGACGTCCGCGACCTGCGCGTCGAAGTGGCGTACGACGTCGTCGGCGGCGAGCGTCGCGGCGACGCCGTGCCCGCCGGCACCCAGCGAGATCGTGCGGCCGACGATGCGTTCGTCGGCGACCACCGGCAGGGCGGCGCGTGAGCCGAACGGCGTGATCGTGCCGCGCTCGTAACCGGTCACCTCGCGGGCGGCGTCGGCGTCGGGCATCGAGATCCGGTTGACGCCGAGGAGGGCGCGCAGCTTGGGCCAGGAGATCTGGCGGTCGCCGGGGACGAGCACGAAGAGGTGGTCGCCCTCGCCGCGCCGCACGACCATCGTCTTCACGATCGCGGACGGGTCCACCCCGCGCGCGGCGGCGGCCTCGGCGAGCGAGCCGACCCGGCCGTGCCGGGTGACGGTGTGCTCCAGGCCGGACTCGGCCAGCGCGACGGTCGCGGGTGTCTCGTCGTCCACGGGTCGAGCGTACGACCGCGGGCGCAGGTGGACCCCGTCGATTCGGAACTATTTGCACTGAGTGCAACAATCGACGGCATGTCCACCTCGCCCGCCGCCGACGGTCGGGGCGCCCTGCGCCTCCAGCGCCGGGACGCCATCGTCGCGGCCGCCCGCACGCTGGCCGGGACGGGCGGGGCGGCCGGCTTCACGGTCGACCAGGTCGCACAGCTCGCAGGCGTCTCCCGGCGCACGGTCTTCAACCACTTCGCGACCGTCGACCATCTGCTGGTGGCGGTGTGCGAGCAGATCCTCGCCGAGGCGACGGCCGACATCCTCGCGCACGTGGACCGCGACACCTCGGCGCTGCCCGAGGGCGCCGCGGGTGGCTGCGCCGCGCTCGACGCGATGGGCGAGGCCGCGCGCCAGGTCGACCTGGCCTCCGCGATCGTCACCATCCACCGGATGCTCGGGTGCCCCGAGCCCGGGGACGACCGGGCGCAGGCCATCTCCCGCACGGCCTTCGACCACGTCGGCGGGCTGCTGCGCGAGCGCCTGCGCGAGCGGGCCCCGGGCCTCGACGCCGTCGACCTCGAGCTCGGGCTGTCGCTGATGTTCGCCGGGATCACGACCATCGCCGAGCTCTGGCTCGCGGCGCATCCCGAGCTCGAGCACGAGCTGACGCCGTCCGCTCGCGTGGACTGGGATCGGCTGCTCGACCGGCTCGTCCACCGACTCCGCACCGGCAACGCCGGCTGAGACCACTCCGGCAACAACACCGGCAACAGCACCAGCAACCGAAAGGCCACCCGTCCGTCATGGCTGAGCTCCTCTACCGCATCGGTCGCCTCGCAGCGCGCCGCCACTGGTCCGTGATCGGCGCCTGGCTCGCGGTGCTGGTCGTGACCGGCGTGACGTACGCGTCGTTCGCCGGCACGCTGTCGTCGTCGATCACCCTGCCCGACACACCGACCACCCAGGTGTCCGGGCAGCTGGAGCGCGACTTCGACGGCACCGGCGGGGGCAACGGCACGATCGTCGTGGAGTCCACCGACGGTTCGGCCCTCTCGACCGAGCAGCAGCGGGCTGTCACGGACCTCTTCGACCGCATCACGGCGGTCGACGGCGTCTCCGAGGTCACCGACCCCTTCGCCACGCAGCAGCGCGTCGACGACGGCGCACGAAAGGTGGCCGAGGGTCGTACGCAGCTCAACGAGGGGCTGGCGAAGCTGAGCCAGGCGCAGGGCCAGATCGACGGCGGCCGCGCGGCCCTGGAGCAGCAGCGGCGGCAGGCCCGCGCCAACGGCACGCTGGCCGCCGTACGCCCGCAGCTCGAGGCCGCGGAGCAGCAGCTCGACGACGGCCAGGCCGAGCTCGACCGCCAGCGCGCCAAGGTCGACGAGCAGCTCCCGCAGCTCGAGCAGGGAGAGACCCTGTCGCGGCTGTCGTCGGGCTACCGCACCGTCTCCGAGGACGGGTCGGCCGCCGTCGCCAACGTCGTCTTCGACGTCGCGATCAACGAGGTCCCGGTCGAGACCAAGACCGCCATCGAGGACCTCGTCGCGGACGCCGACATCGCCGGCGTCGCGGTCCACCCCTCGCAGGACATCGCGCAGACGGTCCCCTCCATCCTCGGCCCCGGCGAGGTCGCCGGTGTCGTGATCGCCGCGATCGTCCTGTTCCTCATGCTCGGCACGGTCCTCGGCGCCGCCCTGCCGCTCGTGACCGCGCTGCTCGGCGTCGGCGTCGCGTCGCTCGCCTCGCTGTCGTTCTCGGGCCTCGTCGAGTTCGTCTCCGTCACCCCGGTGCTCGGCGTGATGCTGGGCCTCGCGGTGGGCATCGACTACTCGCTCTTCATCATCAACCGCCACCGCCGCCAGCTCATGGAGGGCACCGAGCTCCACGACTCGATCGGCCTGGCCAACGGCACGTCCGGCAACGCCGTCGTCTTCGCCGGCGTCACGGTGATGGTCGCGCTGCTGGCGCTCAACGTCACCGGCGTCCCCTTCCTCGGGCTGATGGGCACCGTCGGCGCGGTCGCCGTGATGGTCGCGATCCTCATGGCCGTCACCCTCACCCCGGCGATCCTGTCGCTGGTGGGCCGGCGCATCCTCCGCAAGCGCGAGCGCACCAGCCTCGGCGCCGGCGAGACGTCCCGCGACGCGGCCATCACCGACCAGGACCGCCCGATGAGCAACCGTCGCGCGTGGTCGGTCCTCGGACTCGGCGTCGCCGTGCTGCTGGTCATCGCCGCACCGGCCACCCAGATGCGGCTCGGCCTTCCCGACGGCTCGACGCAGCCGCCGGACTCGCCCGCCTACCAGGCCTACGAGGTCCAGGCGGACAAGTTCGGCGAGGGCTCCAACGGCCCGCTGCTGGTCGTCGCCGACCTCCCCGGCGCCATCAGCGAGGACGACGTCACTGCCGAGCAGGCGACGATCGGCTCACAGATCGGCGACGTCTGGAACGTCCACGCCGTCGTGCCGATCGCCGCGTCCAAGGACCGTACGGCGCTCGCCTTCCAGGTGGTGCCCAACGGGTCGCCCACCGACCAGTCGACCGCCGAGCTCGTGCAGAACCTCCGCTCGACCACCCTCAGCACCACGTCGGGGGGCGACGTCACCCTCGGCGTCGCGGGCAACGCGAGCGCGGGCATCGACATCTCCGACCAGCTGTCCAGCGTGCTCCCGGTCTACCTGCTGCTCGTCGTCGGCCTCTCGCTGCTGATCCTGGTCGTGGTGTTCCGCTCGATCCTGGTCCCGTTGACCGCGACGGTCGGGTTCGTCCTGTCGCTGCTCGCCGCCTTCGGCGGGATCACCGCGATCTTCCAGCTCGGCTTCCTCGGCAGTGTCTTCGGCGTGCACGCGCCTGGCCCCGTACTGAGCTTCCTGCCCATCATCGCGACGGGCATCCTCTTCGGGCTGGCGATGGACTACCAGCTCTTCCTCGTCTCGGGGATGCGGGAGGCCTACGCCCACGGTGCACCGGCCCGCGTCGCGGTCCAGCACGGCCTGCGCGCCGGCCGGTCGGTCGTCACGGCCGCGGCGATCATCATGATCTCCGTCTTCGCGGGTTTCATCTTCTCCCACGACGCGACCATCAAGCCGATCGGCTTCGGCCTCGCCTTCGGCGTGCTGCTCGACGCGTTCGTGGTGCGGATGCTGCTCATCCCCGCCGCGATGCACCTGCTCGGCGAGGCCGCCTGGTGGCTGCCGACGTGGCTGGACCGGCTGCTGCCGGACGTCGACGTCGAGGGCGCCAGGCTCGAGCGGAGCCACGCGCCGCAACCCGACGCGGACGCCGCAGCGCCGGTGTCGTCGTAGGCGACCGCGCCGACGTGCCCGACAATGGTCCCGTGACCGAACCGCGACCCGTCCGCACCTGGCTGACCGACATGGACGGGGTGCTGGTCCGCGAGGAGGACCCGATCCCGGGCGCGAAGGAGTTCATCGCGAGCCTCCGCGAGCACGGCATCCCGTTCCTGGTGCTGACGAACAACTCGATCTTCACCCCACGCGACCTGCGCGTGCGGCTGCTGCGCAGCAGCGGCATCGACGTGCCGGAGGAGTCGATCTGGACGTCAGCGCTGGCGACGGCGCAGTTTCTGGACGACCAGCGTCCGGGAGGCTCGGCGTACGTCGTCGGCGAGGCAGGCCTGACGGCGGCGGTGCACGACATCGGCTACGTCATGACCGACCAGGACCCCGACTACGTCGTGCTCGGCGAGACCCGGACCTACTCGTTCGAGGCGATCACGCGGGCGATCCGCCTCATCAACGGGGGCGCGCGGTTCATCGCCACGAACCCCGACCCGAGCGGGCCGAGCGCGCAAGGGATGCTGCCGGCGACCGGCTCGGTGGCGGCGTTGATCAGCACGGCGACGGGACGCCAGCCGTACTTCATCGGCAAGCCCAACCCGCTCATGATGCGCAGCGCGCTCAACCAGATCGAGGCGCACTCCGAGACGACCGTGATGATCGGCGACCGGATGGACACCGACATCATCAGCGGGCTCGAGGCCGGGATGCGCACGATCCTCGTCGCCACGGGCGCGACCGAGCGCCACCAGGTCGAGGACTTCCCCTACCGCCCCACCCGGGTCGTCGACTCGATCGCCGACGTCGTGCCGCTCGTCAGCGAGATGTACCTGCCCGAGGACGTCTGAGTCCCTCCGGGCCTCACAGGACGAAGATCGCGATGACCACCGCGGTGATCAGCAGCGAGACCAGCAGGGATCCGGCACAGCCGAGGCGGTTGCTGAAGAAGAGGAACACGGCGCCCCCGTACCCAGGCGCCCTATCGTCATCCTCGGGGGTCGCCTATGCGGCGTGGCTCGGGAGCAGCCGGCGCACCAGGCGGCGCAGTGAGCTCTCCGGGGCCGTGGACCGCTGCAGCGGCAGCAGGTGGGTCAGTCCCTCGCGCTCGGCCATGAGCTGGATCGCGTCGTCCTCGTAGGACTGCGCCAGCTGCTCGGCCAGGTCCAGGTCGTCGCGGGCGACGGCACCCTCGATGGCGCGGGCGTAGGAGTCGTGCAGGTCGTTGAGCTCGTCGATGAGACGCATGGAACTCTCCTCGGTTCGGGTCCTCACCTCCAGTGTGGAGAACCGATTGGAACGATCCAAGACCTCGACCGTGTGAGATTGCCCAATGGCGTCCGTCACGCCGCTCGTGTCACCAGGTGGCTTCGCGGCACTCCCGGGCCGGACTCACCTCGACCTGGAGCGTCGCGTGCTCGATGCCGTGCACCTCGCGCAGCGTGGCCTGCGCCCCGGTCAGCACGGCCTGGGGATCCGCGCCGACCCCGGTGACGAGGTGGGCCGTCGCGACGTTCATCCCCGAGGTCAGCGTCCAGGCATGGAGGTCGTGCACCTCCGCGACGCCGGCGACCCCCTCGAGGTCGCGCACGACCGCGTCGAGGTCGAGGCCGTCGGGCGCGTGCTGGCCGAGGACGGCGAGCACCTCGCGACCGAGCATCATGGCCCGAGCCGCCACGAAGACACCGATCGCCACCGCGACGATGGTGTCCCACCGCGCGGCGCCGGTGAGGGCGACCAGGACGCCGGCGGCGATCACGCCGACACTGCCAGCGGCGTCGGCCATCACCTCGAGGTACGCACCCTTGACGTTGATCGACTCCTGCGCGCCGCCGCGCAGCAGCGCCAGGCAGACCAGGTTGACCCCCAGTCCGACGACGCCGACCACCAGCATCGGCCCGGAGGACACCGCGGCGTCGTCGCCGATGCGTCGTACGGCCTCCACCACGACGTAGACGCTGACGCCCAGCATGATGAGGACGGTGAACCCGGAGGCGAACACCTCGGCCCGGTAGGAGCCATACGTACGACGACCGCTGTCGTCGGGCCGGGTGGCGATCTTCGTCGCGACGAGCGCGGCGCCGAGAGCCACCACGTCGGCCGCCATGTGACCGGCGTCGGAGATCAGGGCCAGCGAGCCGCTGACCAGGCCGACCGCCAGCTCGACGCCGAAGAAGGCCGCGACGAGGCCGAAGGCGACGGCGAGGCGCCAGCGGTGCCGGCCACCTGCGTGCGCACCGCCGTGGGAGTGGCCGTGCGCGTGTCCGTGCCCCATCGATCCTCCGTCGAGCTGCCCTCGAGCTGGTCGCTCGATGCTAACCGGGCGGCATCTCCAGGGTGACCGGCTTGGTCGGTCCGACGCCTGTCGTCAGGTGGAAGGTGAAGGTCACCTCGGGCGCACGGTGCGGCACGGCGGTCGGGAAGGAGAACGTCTCGGTCTGCTCCTCGTGGACCGTGACGGGCACGGTGCCGAGGTCGGCGTCGCCGGCGGTCGCGGTGACGGTGCCTTGGCACCCACCGGCGCCCGTGCCGCAGGTGACCTGGATGGCCACGTGTCCCGTGCTGTCCGGGCGCAACGCCGTCGTCGTGACGCTGAGCAGCGAGGGGAGCTCAACGCCGGTCGGGGTGTTGTCGCCGTTCGGGTCGAAGCAGCCGTCGAACTCCGCGACCGGGTTGGTCACCTCACGGCCCTTCGTGTCGGTGAGCGTGGCGAACCCGACGAGCTTGCTCGGGGCGCTGGCCGTGTAGCAGCCGTTGCTGTGGACCTGCAGCTCGAGCTTGCCGTAGCCCTCGGGCGGCATCGGGTTGGTGGGATCGGTCCAGCTGACCAGGCAGTTCCAGTTGCTGCCCGCCCCGACGTCGGGCTCGACGGCACCGCCCTTGTCGCACATGGCGGAAGCGTGGAGGGACTCGGGGGTGATGCCCCCGTGGCCGAGGAGCGTGGCCCGCTGGGCGTACAGGTTCGAGAAGGTGGCCGGGAGCGAGCGTTCGAGGCGGGCACGGGTGATCGAGCTCCCGCCGCCCGAGCCGGCGACGACGGCGCCGCCGACCGCGAGCACGACGGCGATCGCGGCGACGAGACTGATGACGAAGCGACGCATGGTCAACCTCCGGTGATGTCGCGGTGGCGGACGACGAGGAAGGCGGCGAGCAGGCTGACCGCGGCCCACACGGCGCTGGTGGCGGCGCCGTCGAGGATCGGCCCGGTGAACCTGGGCTCCGCGAGGAGGCCGTGCCAGGCCTCGAACGGGGTGGTGAGCAGGTAGGGGCGGATCGCCTCGACGCCGCCCAGCGAGCCGACGAGCTGCATCACCATGGCGATCACGACCGGTGCGGCGATGCCGACCGCCGCGTTGCGCGACCAGACCGAGAAGAGCAGCGCCAGGCAGGTGAAGGCCACCAGTGGCGGCGCCATCGTGGCCCAGCTCGCGGCGACCAGTGGGAGGGCCGTCGACGGCTGGATCACCTGCCCGGACAGGCCGATCAGCGGCCCGTGCCCGACGATGAGCAGGCTGGCGCCGATGGTGGCCGCCGCCAGCAGGACGAGCGCGAGCAGCCCGAAGACGATCGCGACGACGACCTTGGCCCAGAACAGCCGGGACCTGCTGACCGAGCGGGTGAGAACGGTCTTCCAGGTGCCGTGCTGGTCCTCGCTGGCGAAGATGTCGCCGGCGACGACCGCGGTGACGAGCGGCAGGATCCACTGGCTGGCGAAGCCCAGGACGAGCAGGGCCATCGCGAAGCCGTTCACCGTCGAGAAGCGCCCGAAGAGGCTGTCCTTGGGCGGGCGAGACTGGGCGCCGACGACCACGACGACCGCGATCGGCGCGACCAGCGAGCCGATGAGGAGCGCCTTCGAGCGGAGCTGGGCCCGCAGCTTGCGGGTCTCCCAGCGGATCGCGTCACCGAGGCTCGCCTCGCGGCGTCGTACGTCGGTCCGCGCCGCCGGAGCCAGGGTCGCGGTGGTCATCGGACCACCTGCTTCTCACGGGGGAGGTGTACGTCGTCTGGGCGGGCGTCGGTGAGCATGAAGAACAAGGCGTCCAGGGGCGTGCGGGTGGGGGTGAAGGCGAGGAGCGGCACCTCGGCGCGGACGAGGTCGGCGACGTAGGCGGCGAGGTCGCGCTCCGACCCCGTCGCGACGAGACCACCCTCGGGTGCGTGCTCGACCCCGACCGCCGGGTGGCGGGTGCGGCCGATCGACATGGCCTGCGTGTCATCTCCTGTGCGGAGCACGTGGCCCGGATCGGGGGCCATTGCGCGCAGGTCGTCGATCGTGCCGTGGAACGCGACCGTCCCGCGGTTCATGATCGTGACGTTGTCGCAGATCTCCTCGACCTCGTCCATGTGGTGCGACGAGAGCAGCACCGTCAGGCCGCTGGCCGCGAGCCGCTTGACGAGCGCCCGCATGTCGCGGATGCCGGCCGGGTCGAGGCCGTTGGCCGGCTCGTCCAGCACCAGCAGGCCCGGGCTTCGCAGCAGGCTGGCGGCGACGCCGAGCCGCTGCCGCATGCCGTAGGAGTAGCCGCCGACTTTGTCGCCGTCGCGCCCGGTGAGGTCGACGACCTCCAGCACCTCGTCGATCCGCTCGGGCAGGCCGGAGCCGTCGAGCAGCGCGAGGCCCTCGAGGTTCTGCCGCCCGGTGAGGTACGGGTAGAACTTCGGGCTCTCGATGAATCCGGCCACGTCGTCGAGGGTGTGGACGCCGGCCTCGTCCCACGTCCGACCGAAGACGCGGATCTCGCCGCCGTCGGGCCGGATGAGCCCGAAGAGCATCCGCAGGAGTGTCGTCTTGCCCGCACCGTTGGGGCCGAGGATGCCGTACACCTCCCCCGGCGCGACGCGCACGGACACGTCGTCGACGGCCACGAGCGGGCCGTACATCTTGGTCACGCCGACGACGTCCACGGCGGCGCCGACTGCTGCTGTCTTGGTCATGTCGGACACCGTAGGAATCCGAGGATGAAGGAACGATGAAGAGCCGCGCGGGCGCCTCAGCCGACCAGCGGGAGAAGCACCGTCACCGTCATCCGCCGGTCGTGGCCGCACATGATGTCGGTCGCCACCCCGGTCGACGCGTGGTGCCCGTCGTGGCACAGCCGCAGCTCGCCTCCCGCTCGAGCGACGAGGTGCTCGACGAGGGACAGCCCCAGCCCCGCCCCTGGACGCGAACGCGCCTCCGGCGCCCGGCTGAACCTGTGGGTGGCCCGGGCCAGCATGTCCGCCTCCATCCCCGGCCCGGCGTCGGCCACGGTCAGGACGGCGTACGCACCGTCACGTCGTACGCCGACCCGGACCGGCGGCGCCCCGTGGGACAGACCGTTGGCGAGGAGGTTCGACACGATGCGGGTGTGGGAGTGGCCGTCGGAGGAGACGCGGACCGCGACGGCCGGGACGTTGAGCAGCACGTCCTCCGCCCGGTCGGGGTGGGCAGCGTGCCACCGCTCGACCTCGTGCAGCGCCACGCCGCCGAGGTCCGTGCCGCCGCCGTCGCGCCCGGTGTCCGGGTGGACGGTGTCGAGCTCGAGCAGCTGCTCGGCCAGGGCGGCGAGGCGGTCCACGTCGACGGCCAGCTCGTCGAGCACCGTCTCGTGCTCGGCCACGGTCCGCTGACGACGGCGCGCGACCTGGATGCGCGAGCTCAGCAGGGTGAGCGGGGTCCGCAGCTCGTGGCTCGCATCGCCGACGAACTGCCGCTCGCGGGCGAGCGCGTCGTCGAGGGCGGCCAGCATCTCGTTGAGGGTGTCGCCGAGGCGTGTCACCTCGTCGTCGCGCTCGGCGGGCACGTCGAGGCGCAGGTGGCTGGCGCCGGTCGCGATCTCGGCGGCTCGCCGCCGGTAGCGTTCGACCGGACGCAGCGCCGACCGCGCGAGCTGGTCGCCCACCAGCGAGGCGACCACCAGGGCGCCCAGCCCGGCGAGCCCCATCTGCAGCAGCAGCTCGCGCAGCGCCTCGTCCCGGTGGTCGCGCCGGACGCCGACCAGCAGGTAGGCGGCCGTGTCGTTCCGGTCGACGGTGCCTCCCAGCGAGGTGACCTCGACCCGGTAGGGGGTCCCGTCCACCGGCAGCATCGTGCCCACGTCGACGGTCGTCGAGCCGCTCCCGGGCAGGTCGGCTGCCGGCACGAGCGAACGATCGGGAGCGGGACCGCCTGAGTCGAGGACCGTGCCGTCCGCGTCGAGCACCTGCCAGCCGGTGCCGGTCGCGTCCGCGGCGTCGGTCCGGGCCACCGTGCCGTCGCTGCCCACCAGCGGGGTGATGACCGCGGTCGCCGACGCGAGCTCGGAGTCCAGGCTGCGGTCCAGGGCGTACTCCACCCGCCAGTAGACGACGGCCCCCGCGACGACGAGCAGCACGAGCATCGCTGCCGAGAAGCCTGCGACGAGCCGCACCCGCAGCGGCAGCGCCCGCAGGCGCGAGAGTGTCGTCACGACGTCCCCGGCGGGTCCAGCCGGTAGCCCGCGCCACGGACCGTGGTGATCGACGTGGTGCCGAAGGCACGGTCCACCTTGGCGCGGATGGCGGCGAGGTGCACGTCGATGACGTTGCTGCGCAGGTCGGTGTCCCCGTCCCAGACCTCATCGAGGATCGTGAGGCGCGAGACGACCCTGCCCGCCCGGCTCGCGAGCAGCCAGAGGATGTCGAACTCCCGCGACGACAGCTCGATCGGCACACCGTTCCGGCTCGCCCGCCTGGCGCCGGCGTCGACGACCAGGTCCCCGACTGTCACCGCCGGCTGGTCGTCGTACGACGCCCGCCGGACCAGGGCTCGCAACCGCGCGAGCAGCTCGTCGAGGTCGAACGGCTTGGCGAGGTAGTCGTCCGCTCCCGCATCGAGGCCGTGGATCCGGTCGCGGACCTCGCCGCGGGCCGTCAGCACGAGCACCGGTGTCGTGACGCCGACGGCGCGCAACCGGCGGCACACGGTGAGGCCGTCGCTGCCCGGCAGCATCCAGTCGAGCAGCAGCACGTCGGGCGGGTCGTCGGCGAGCGCGCGTGAGTAGGCGGCGTTTCCGTCGCTCACGGTCTCGACCTCCCACCCGGCCTCCAGCAGTCCTTGGGCCAGGACGGCGGCGAGCCGGACGTCGTCCTCGGCCACCAGCACGCGCATACGGCCACTGTGCACCGCCAGCCGTGAAGCAGCGCCCTCCCGGCCGCACCAGTCAGGTAGCGGGCAGGTTGTCGCCCGCACCGTGGTCGCATGACCACACGCACTGCTCCCCCGTCGAGCGCCCGGAAGCTGCTCAACAAGGTCCCCGAGGTCACCATCTGGTTCTGGGTGATCAAGATCCTCTGCACCACCGTCGGCGAGAGCTTCGCCGACTGGATCAACATGACGCTCGGCGTCGGGCTGGTGAACACCGCGATCCTCTTCACCGGGGTGTTCGCCGTCGTCCTCGCCATCCAGATGCGGCTGCGTCGCTACGTGCCGGCAGCCTACTGGCTGACGGTGGTGGTCGTGAGCGTCACCGGGACGCTCTACACCGACATCCTCACCGACCAGCTCGGGGTGCCCCTCTGGATCAGCACCACCGTGTTCTCGATCCTCCTCGCGGCGACGTTCGCGGTCTGGTGGGCGCGCGAGCGGACGCTGTCGATCCACAGCATCAACACCACGCCGCGCGAGGCGTTCTACTGGTTCGCCGTCCTCGTCACCTTCGCGCTCGGCACCGCGACCGGCGACTGGACGCTCGAGCTCACCGGCTGGGGTCCCGGACTCTCGATCCTGCTCCCGCTCGGCCTGATCGCTCTCGTCACCGTGCTCTGGGCCTCGGGCGCCGACGCGGTGCTCACCTTCTGGGTGGCCTACATCCTCACCCGACCGCTGGGCGCCAACATCGGCGACTTCCTCGGCGGCTCGAAGAGCGAGCAAGGGCTGGGCATCGGCACGTTCGGCACCAGCCTGATCTTCCTCGGCGCGATCCTGGCGACCGTCGTCTACCTCTCGTGGAGCAAGGCGGACGTCATCGAGGTGCAGGACGAGCCGGCATACGTCCCCACGTCCACGCCACAGCGACGTCGCGCCACCCTCGGCGTGATGATCGCGGCGGCGGTGGCGACCGTCGCTCTTCTCGCCTGGGCCGACGCGCAGCCGCACCAGAGCGCGCTCGCCGACGAGGGCCCGGCACCGTCCTGCAGCAGCGGCGCACCGCTCGACGAGGCCGCAGCGACGCGGCAGGTCGCGACGGACTTCCCGGCGGCATCGGTGGCCCGCTACCGGACCATCGTCGACGACGCCAAGAGCCTGGCCGACGGCGGGGACGACCAGGCGGCGGCGACGCGGATCACCGACCTCGAGACGGCGTGGGACGCCGACCAGTCGACGATCCAGCCGGCGAGCTGCCAGGCGTGGACCTTCGTCGACGGACAGGTCGACGACGTGCTGAGCGCGGTGCGCACCTCGCACCCCGACCGTGCGACCGAGGACCGGGCGATGACCACCTTGCTCACGACTCTCGGCTGACCCGGGCCGGCCCGACGCAGGCGACTACGGTCGGGTGGTGACCTCCGCCGTGGACTACGCCTGGTTCGGGGCCGGGCTGCTGGTCGTCGTGCTCGCGACGGTGCTCGTGGCCTGGCGTGCGGGCATCGGTCTCGGGTGGACGCCGCTCATGTCCCTGGCTCGTGCCGTCGTCCAGCTCGGCGTGGTCGCGCTGCTCCTCCGCGGCATCCTCACGGTGCCGTGGACGGTGGTCGCGTTCCTCCTGCTGATGCTCACCACGGCGTCGTGGACGGCGGCCGGTCGGCTGCGCGAGCTCTGGCACGGGCGACGGATCGCCGTCTCGGGCGTGGTCGTCGGTGCCGGCGTGGCCCTCACCCTGGTGTTCGCCCTCCGCCTGGTCGACCTCGAGGTGCGCTACCTGGTCGCGGTCGCCGGCATCATCATCGGCAACGCCATGAGCGCCGCGACGCTGTCTGGTCGCAACTTCCTGCGAGGCGTGCGCCACCGGCGCGACGAGGTCGAGGCCTGGTTGTCCCTGGGTGCGACCCCGGCCCGGGCGCACCTCGAGATCGGCCGGGAGGCGGTCCGCGAGTCGCTGCTCCCGAACCTCGACCAGACCCGGTCGACGGGCCTGGTGACCCTGCCCGGCGCCTTCGTCGGCGCGCTCTTCGGCGGCGCCAGCCCCGCTGTCGCCGCACAGTTCCAGCTCGTCGTGCTGGCCGGCATCGCGCTGGCGATGACGGTGACCGGGGTCGTCGTGACCCGCCAGCTGGGCCGCTCGCCCTACCTGCCGGCCGCGCCGTCCTGACAAGGGAACGGACCCACCACCCTCGGGGGGTTGGGGTGGCGGGCCCGCTCGTTTGCAGGCCAGCCCCGGGGGAAGGCAGGCCCGCTCAGCCTCATCGTGCGACAGCGAACCTGCACGCAACCTGACTGCTCGACGTCACCGACGCGGCAGGCGGAAGCGGAACCGCGCGCCCGCCCCGCCGGAGCCGTCCACCTCGACGTCCCCGCCGAAGGACTGCGCCACCCGTCGGGCGATGCCCAGGCCGAGGCCTGCCCCTCCACCGCCGGAGACGCCGGGCCTGAAGAGGGTGTCCCGGACTGCCGCCGCCACGCCCGGTCCGTCGTCGGCGACGACCAGCTCGACCCGGTCCGGGTGGTCGGTCGCCTCGACAACGATCATGCCGCTCGCGTGCCGGGCGGCGTTGTCGACGACCGGCGACAGGGCGCGTACGACGAGCGCAGCGGGGGCCGCGACCCGCGCCGTCGAGCCCGACGTCCGGTCGACGACCTCCGCCCGTCCGGCTGCGGCGGCGACGATCGCGGGCACGAGGTCCGCGACACGGCACCCGTCGCGCCCGGACGTCGTACGGTCGCGGGCGAGGTCGAGCAGCGTCGTGATCACGGCCCCCATCTCGCGGGCGGAGGCGGCGATCTGCTCGAGGTCCGCGCGCACCGTGGGGTCCTCGACACCGCGCAGCAGCGCGAGGTCGGCCGAGCCCTGGATGCCGGTCAGCGGCGTGCGCAGCTCGTGGGCGAGCTCGGCGGTCAGGCGCTGCTCCGAGCGGATCGCGGACGCGACCCGGTCGAGGAGGTGGTCGAGGGTCTCGCCGAGGGCGGCGAGCTCGTTGGTCGGCGGGCCGAGACCGAAACGGTGGGCGAGGTCGTGCTCGCTCCACTCCGAGGCGCGGTCGGCCATCACCGTGACCGGCTTGAGCGCCTGGGCCGTCACCCGCCACGCCATGAAGCCGGTGGCGGCGACGACCAGCACGCCGAGGACGACCGAGGCGAGCAGCGCGTAGAGCTCGGAGAGCTCGTAGGGCCCGGTCTCCTCGCTGGCGACCAGCACCCCCGTCGTGCCGTCGCTCGTCGTGAAGGGGGTGGCCAGCAGCTGGTTCTCGTCGTCGGCCGTGGGGACGAGGCGGGCCCGGTCGGACGTCGCCAGCCCGTCGGCAGCCTCCTGCAGTGTGCTCCCGAGCGACCCCGCGACCCGCTCGCCGGCGAGGTAGACCACCATGCCGGGCTGCAGGTCGTCCGACGACAAGGCCCGCGGGTCGTTCTCCTCCAGCGTGTCCACCACCGTCCGCGACCGGTCCTCGAGGACCTGCCGGATGTCGCGCTGGGCGGCGTACTCCAGGACGAGGTGGGTGCCGAGGATGACGACGATCATCGCCAGCGACATGAACCCGACGGTGGAGGCGACGATCGAGGTCCGGAACGACCGCGGCGTGAACCGGCTGCGGAGCCCGAGCGGCTCGTCCTCGGCACGCGCGGTCTCGTCCATCACCTCAGTGTGTAGCCGACGCCGCGCACCGTGGCGAGCTCGAGCGGTGAGTCGACCTCGCGCAGCTTGACCCGGATCCGCCGGACGTAGGAGTCGACGGTGTTGTCGCTGACGATCCCGCCGTGCGGCCACGCCGCGGCGACCACCGCGCGACGTCGTACGACCTCGCCGGGGCGCGAGGTGATGGCCGCGAGCATCCGGAACTCGGTCGGCGTCAGCATCGACTCCTTGCCGTTGCACGACACGGAGTGCCGCGCCGGGTCGAGGACGAGGTCGGTCGGCGCCTCGGCGACGACGAGGCGGCCGCGCTTGGCGAGGGCCTCGACGCGGGCAATCAGCTCGAGCACGTCGAACGGCTTGGGGAGGTAGTCGTCGGCGCCGGCACTGAAGCCCGCCAGCTTGTCGTGGACCGAGCCGAGCGCGGTCAGGAACAGGACGGGCGCCGACTGGCCGGCGCTGCGCAACGCCTGGCACACGTCGCGGCCGTCCGCATCAGGCAGGCCGATGTCGAGGATCACCACGTCCAGTGCGTCGTCCTCGACGAAGGTCCGGAGCGCCTCGCCGCCGTCGTGCGCGACGACGACCTCGTGACCGGCGAGACGCATGGCGTCGCCGACGACGCGCCGGATCGTCGCGTCGTCCTCGCAGAGTCCTATGCGCGCCATCGGGGCTCGCTCGGGGCTTCGGGGCACCTCACAGGCCAAGCGTGCCCCATCGTGCCTGCACAGAACCTGACTGCGCGCCGCGACGTGGTCAGGTTCGGTGCAGGTTCGTGCTCCTAGCGTCGGCGACATGTTCGACCTCATCAACGGCCTGCCGGTGCACCCGCTCGTGGTCCACGCCGTCGTCGTGCTCCTGCCCCTGGCCACCCTCGGGACCATCGCACTCGTCGTACGCCCCGCCTGGCGGCGACCCTACGGCCCGTTGCTGCTGGCGATCACGGCCGTGGCGACGGTGCTCATCCCCGTCGCCACGTCGAGCGGAGAGGCGCTGGAGAAGCACGTCGGCGACCCTGGCGAGCACGCCGAGCTCGGTGACCAGCTGATCTGGTTCGCCCTGCCGATGCTCGTCCTGCTCGCGGCGCTCGTGTGGCTCGACCGTCGTACGCCACCCGGCACCGACACCGCATCCCGCGTGCCGCAGACCGGTGCGCTCAAGGCCGTCGCCGTCCTCGCCCTCGTGGCGGCGCTGGCGACCAGCGTGCAGGTCTACCGCGTCGGCGACTCCGGCGCCCGGGCGGCATGGGGGGACCAGGTCGCGTCGAAGTGACCCCGGGGTGACCTGCCGCTCGACCCGGTAGGCCGGTCACCTAGCCTGCCGAGGTGGAGAGGCGACTGCTGGCGGACACCCGTCCGCTCGCCAACCCCCACTTCCGCCGGCTCTGGCTGGCCAACATCGTCACGGTCATCGGCGCCCAGCTGACCGTCGTGGCCGTGCCCGCCCAGATCTATGCGATGACCGGCTCGTCGGCCTACGTCGGCCTGACGGGCATCTTCGGCCTGGTCCCGCTCGTCGTCTTCGGCCTGTGGGGCGGTGCGCTGGCCGACGCCTTCGACCGCCGGACGCTCCTGCTCATCACGACGACGGGGCTGATCCTCACGTCAGCGGGCTTCTGGCTGCAGGCCGCGCTGGGGGCGGAGGACGTCTGGCTGCTGCTGTCGCTCTTCGCGGTCCAGCAGGCCTTCTTCGCGGTGAACCAGCCGACGCGCTCGGCCCTCCTGCCGCGGCTGCTCGACCACGACCTCCTGCCCGCGGCCAACTCGCTCAACATGACCGTGATGCAGGCCGGCGGCATCGCGGGCCCGCTCGTCGGCGGGGCGCTGATCCCGATCATCGGCTTCTCGTGGCTCTACCTGCTGGACACGATCACGCTGTTCGCCACCCTGGGCGCGGTGGTCGGCCTGCCCGCCCTGCCGGTCATCGGCACGGCCGTCGCCCCTGGGCTCGCGGCCGTCGTCGACGGCTTCCGCTACCTGCGGACCCAGCCGGTGCTGATGATGTCGTTCGTCGTCGACATCATCGCCATGGTCTTCGGGATGCCGCGCGCGCTCTTCCCCGAGATGGCCGACGTCGACTTCGGCGGTCCCAGCGAGGGCGGTCTCGCCTTCGCGCTGCTCTTCGCCGCGATCCCGCTCGGCGCGGTCGTCGGGGGCGTCCTGTCCGGCTGGGTGTCGCGCGTCGAGCGGCAAGGGCTGGCGGTGATCGTCGCGATCGTCGTCTGGGGCCTGGCGATGGTCGGCTTCGGCGTCGCGGCGATGCTGGCGTCGTACGCCCCCGCGCTGATGCTCGGGGTCGCGGTGCTCATGCTCGCGATCGGCGGTGCCGCCGACATGGCTTCCGCCGCGTTCCGTACGTCGATGCTCCAGTCCGCCGCGGCCGACGAGGTCCGCGGCCGCCTGCAGGGCATCTTCATCGTCGTGGTCGCCGGCGGCCCCCGCATCGCCGACGTCGCCCACGGTGCCACTGCCGCCGCCACCGGTGCGGCCGTCGCCGCCGCCGGTGGCGGGGTGCTGGTCGTCGTGCTGACGGTCGCCGCCGCCCTCGCCGTACCGGCCTTCGTGCGCTACCGCATCACGCGGCCGTCGTACTCCTGACCCGTCGCTCGTTCACCATGGGATGTCGGTGAATGTGCACTCCCCCGCGTCAATTGACGTGGGGAAGTGTCCGTTGGTCGACATCCCATGGTGAAGCAGCAGCGGAGCGTCAGACCACGCGGCCCTGGGGCGCGTTGGCCGCCGTCATCCCCGGGTCCCGTACGACGACCGCGCCGAGGGCGTCGTCGATCCGCTTCATCACGTCGTCGTCCAGCTTCACGCCGGCGGCCTTGACGTTGTCGGCGACCTGCTCGGGGCGGGAGGCTCCGACGAGGGCGGCGGCGACGTTGTCGTTCTGCAGGACCCACGCGATCGCGAGCTGCGCCATCGTGATGCCGCAGTCCTGGGCGATCGGCTCGAGGCCCTGGACGGCGGTCAGGACGTCGTCCTTCATGAAGCGCGAGATCATGTCGGCGCCGCCCTTGGTGTCCGTGGCGCGCGAGCCCTCCGGCGGGGCCTGGCCGGGCTTGTACTTGCCGGTCAGCACGCCCTGGGCGATCGGGCTCCACACGATCTGCGAGACGCCGAGCTCACGCGACGCCGGGACGACCTCGTCCTCGATCACGCGCCACAGCATCGAGTACTGCGGCTGGCTCGAGATCAGCTGGAAGCCGAGCTCCTTCGACAGCTCGACGCCGGCGCGGATCTGGTCGGCGGTCCACTCGCTGACGCCGATGTAGAGCGCCTTGCCCTGCCGCACCACGTCGGCGAAGGCCTGCATCGTCTCCTCGAGCGGCGTCTCGGTGTCGAAGCGGTGGGCCTGGTAGAGGTCGACGTAGTCGGTCTGCAGCCGCTCGAGCGAGCCGTTGATCGACTCCATGATGTGCTTGCGGGACAGGCCGGTGTCGTTCTTGCCCTTCGGACCGGTCGGCCAGTAGACCTTCGTGAAGATCTCCAGCGACTCGCGGCGCTCGCCCTTCAGCGCCTCGCCGAGGACGGTCTCCGCCGCCGTGTTGGCGTACACGTCCGCGGTGTCGAAGGTGGAGATCCCCTCGTCGAGCGCGGCGCGCACGCACTGCGTGGCGACGTCGTTCTCCACCTGGGAGCCGTGGGTGAGCCAGTTGCCGTAGGTGATCTCGGAGATCTTGAGACCGCTGTTGCCGAGGTATCGGAATTCCATTCCTCCGACACTAGCGAGGGGTGGGTCGCAGCCTCCGGTCGAGCCACCGGTAGAGCGCGAACAGCCCCAGGAACAGCACCGTGATGCCGAGGCTCACGACGACGACGGAGCCCCAGCCCTCCTTGTCGGCGTTGAGGAACGGGTAGGGCACCCAGCCGTTCACCTCGGCCACGACCAACGTCCACGCGAGCCACGCGATCGGCCAGAGGAGCCCGTACGCCGCCTCGCGCCACGTGGTCCGCGGGCGGGGTCCGACCCACGCCCAGGCCGCGACGGCGAGGACCGGCACGACCATGTGCAGCAGCTTGTCGACCACCCAGTTGGCGCCGTCGAGGTCGAGCAGCGGCCGCAGCAGGAAGAAGTGCACCAGGCCGGTGACCGTGATGCCGACGATGCCGGCCAGCCGGGCGACGCGCCACCCGGTCCGGTCGAGGAGCGGGTCACGCGCCAGCGCCGTCGAGGTGACCGCGACGAGGATGTTGCTCTGGATCGTGAAGTAGGCGAAGTACTGGTAGATCCGCTGCGCCAGGCCGGGCGGGTCCGTCTCGACGAGGATCGCCTCGCCGGTGAAGACGAGCACCAGCTGGAACACCAGCGCGAACCACGCGACGGCTGCCACGACGAGGTGGACGTGGCGGGCGCGCTCGGGAGTCATGGCAGGAGCGTAGGGCTCGGGCCCACCCGGAGGGAGGGGTCAGTCGAGGACCACCAGGACGTCGCCGTCCTGGACCACGTCGCCGACGGTGACCTTGACCGCGGTGACCGTGCCGGCGCGCTCGGCGAGCATCGGGATCTCCATCTTCATCGACTCCAGCAGCACCACGGTGTCGCCGGCCTCGACGCGGTCGCCCTCGGCGACCTCGATCGTCAGCACGTTGGCGACGAGCTCGGACACGATCTCGAGTGAGGTGCTGCGGGCCATGGGGCCGACGCTAGCGGTTACCGGTACGTAGCCGCTGATCGGCCGACCCGGAGCCTCACCGCCGCGGGCTCAGAGCTCGGCGAACCGGCGCGGCTCGGGCCGGTGGGGTCCGGCCTCCTCCGCACGGCGGCCGCGCCGGCCCTTGGGACCGGTGAGCGCGAGGTCGACGCGGATCACCAGGTAGCCGAGGACCAGGCCGAGCACGACCGAGTAGAGCGCCCGCAGCCCCGCCTCGGCGTACGAGCTGTCAGCCGCCATCAGCCCCGACGCGATCGGCACGGTCGCGGCGACGCCGAAGGCGCACACCCACCAGCCCTGGCGTCGGCGCGCGCGGACGTGGGTGCCCCACACGATGGCGGGGATGCCGAGCAGCACGACGAGCGGGCGCGGGAACGCGCCGATCCGCTCGGCGGTGTCGTCGGCGAAGTCGAGCACGGACGAGACGAAGGTCTGCGCGCCGTAGCGCCGGAGCAGCTCGGCGTAGGCCAGCGTCACGACGAGCACCGCGAGGCCGATCGCGACGATGACGAGCCCCCGGCGACCGAGGCCGTGGAGGCCGGCGCCGAGCCGGTAGACGATCGTGAACACCAGGGCCAGGGCGAGCAGCAGGGCTGCGATGTCGAAGCGCTCCGAGGCCACGGTGGGCTCGAAGCCGACGGCCGCGAAGGCGGTGACGACCGCGACCACCGCGGCGATGAGGGCCTCGCGCACGGCCTTGAGGAACGTCACCGCGGGCACGGTCACCATGACGGCGTACACGCTGCCCACGACGCACGTCAGCACCGCCGCACCCGTCGGCAGCACCCGGCCGCCGACCAGCAGGCTCGCCACGCCCAGCACGAGCGCGAGGCCGGCCGAGACCAGCGCGCGGCCGGCCGTACGGGTCGCGAGGAGCCAGGACAGCGAGGTCACCACGGCGACCGCACCGGCTCCGTCGAGCCAGGCGGGGAGGTTGCTCAGCCCGCCGATGGTCGCCTCGCGGCCCAGCACGCCGACGGCCGCCGACGCGGCCAGGGCGGCAACGCCGACCAGCAGCACCACGAACCAGGAGAGCAGCAGGACGGGCCGCGGCCCGTCGGGCGGGGGCGTCGGCCCCGTGGTCGCCACCGGGGTCGGCGCAGTGGCAGGCGCGGGGGCAGGCGTGGGACGCGGGGACGCCTCGCTGGCGGGAGGCGCCGGGGGCGCCGACGTCACCTCCGTCGCCGCCTCACGCCGGCGCCGGAAGCGCGACGGCGGTCGCTCCGCAGCCCGCTTGCCGCGGGACCCGCGGGGGCTGTCGGAGGAGGGGGAAGGCACGACCGAGGAGGTTACAGCCGGCGGTTGGCGAGGGACGGGTTGGTACGACGGGTCGCGAGCAGGTCGTCGCGGTCGAGGACGGCCTCGAACGTCGCCTCGCCGCCGGCGGCCTCGCCCAGCACCTCGCCCATCGGACCGATGACCGCCGAGTGCCCGCAGTAGCGCGGCTCCGGCTGGGCGGCGCCGACCACGAAGCAGGTGTTCTCGATCGCCCGGGCCGCGAGGAGCGTGCGCCAGTGCTCGACCTTGCGGGGGCCGGGCAGCCAGGCCGCGGGTACGACGATGACCTCGGCGCCCGCATCCACGAGGCTGCGCGCGAGCTCGGGGAAGCGCAGGTCGTAGCAGGTCATCAGCCCCACCCGCCACCCCGCGACCTCCACCACCACGGGCTCGGTCGCGCCGCCGCTGATCCGGTCGGACTCGCGGTAGCCGAAGGAGTCGTACAGGTGGATCTTGCGGTAGGTCGCGCTCCCCGTTCCGGCGGCGACGAGGGTGTTGTGGGGGCGCGCCGGGTCCTCGGAGACCTCGAACATCCCGGCCACGGTCGTGCACGAGGCGTCGTACGACACCCGGGCGAGCTCGCTCGCGAACGGGCCGTCGACCGGCTCGGCGAACTCGCTGACGTCGGAGCCCGCCTCCCCGAAGTCGCGCGCGAACGCCTCGGGAAGGACCACGAGGTCGGCGCCGGGCGTGACGCCCTGGGCCAGACGGGCCCGGTTGGCGGCGGGGTCGAGCCCGCTCGCCCACTGGTGCACGCGGACGCGCAGCTGGTCACCCATGAGGCCCAGCGTAGGGCTGCGAGACTGCCGCCATGGACCTCGACCTCACCGGCGGCTTCTGCGGGGTGGTGCTCGCGGGCGGGACGGCGGCGCGGATGGACGGCATCGACAAGGCCTCGGTCGAGCTGCACGGCCGCACGCTGCTCGAGCTCGCGGTCGACGCCTTCCTCGACGCCGACGAGGTCGTCGTCGTCGCGCCGGCGAGCGTGCCGACCGAGCGGCCGGTGACCTTCGTGTGCGAGGACCCGCCCCGCGGCGGCCCGGTCGCCGGGTTCCTCACCGGTCTCGATGCGCTGCTGCGCCGGCCGGCGCACGTCGGTGTGCTCGCCGTCGACATGCCGCGCGTGACCCCGGCGACCGTACGACGCCTGCGCGAGGCAGCGGCCGGGCGGGACGGCGCGTTCCTGGTGGGCGCCGACGGGCGCCGGCAGCTGGCCGGCGTGCTCGACGCGGCCCGCCTGGCCGCCGTACGTCCCGGGCACGAGGAGCAGCACGGCATGGCGCTGCACCGCCTGCTCGCGCCGCTCGACCTCGCGCTCGTGCCGGCCACCGGCGACGAGGCGGTCGACATCGACTCGTGGGCGGACCTGCGCGACCTGGGCGGGTGAGCCTTGCCGCACGGCGGTGTGCGTGAGCAAGATGGGCTTCGTGAACCTTCACGACTGGATCGATGAGCTGGCCGACGTGCTCGACGTCGAGACCGAGGTCGACGAAGGACTGATCCTTGACCTCGCCCGCGTCGCCGCGCACAACGTGCAGCGGACCGCCGCTCCCATCACCGCCTACGTGCTCGGCTTCGCCGCGGGGGCCGGTGGGCTCGACCCGGAGCAGGTCGAGCGACTGGCGGCCAAGGCACAGCAGCTCGCGGAGAACTGGGACCGGCCGTCCGATGCCCGCGACCCTGACGACGTGGACGACGACGTGCCCGACGACTCCACGGTCGACCACTCCACCGACCGCTACGAGGACTGAGCGCGTGCGAGCAGTCGTCGCCGCCGGCACCGGCGGTCCCGAGGTCCTGTCCGTCGGTGAGGTCGATGCGCCCCGCCCCGCCTCCGGCGAGGTGGTCATCGAGGTCGTCGCCACCGCGGTCAACCGCGCCGACACCCTGCAGCGACAGGGGTTCTACCCGCCGCCGCCGGGCGCGTCCGACACCATCGGCCTCGAGTGCAGCGGCCGGGTCGCCGAGGTCGGCGACGGCGTCACCGGCTGGTCCGTGGGCGACGAGGTGTGCGCACTGCTCGCGGGCGGCGGCTACGCCGAGCGGGTCGCCGTACCGGCCGGGCAGGTCATGCCGGTCCCCGGCGGCGTCTCGCTCGTCGAGGCGGCCTGCCTGCCCGAGGTCGCGGCGACCGTCTGGTCCAACGTGTTCATGACCGCGCACCTCACGAAGGGCGAGCGGTTCCTGGTCCACGGCGGCGCGGGCGGCATCGGCACGATGGCGATCCAGCTCGCGGCGGCCCGCGGCGCGGAGGTCTTCGCGACCGCCGGGTCGCCCGAGAAGCTCGAGCTGTGCCGCTCGCTCGGAGCGGCGCACGCGATCAGCTACCGCGAGGACGACTTCGTCGAGGTGCTCTCCGAGGCCGGCGGCGCCGACGTGATCCTGGACAACATGGGCGCGAAGTACCTCGGTCGCAACGTCACGGCCCTCGCCACCGGCGGGCGCCTCGTGATCATCGGCATGCAGGGCGGCGCCAAGGGCGAGCTCGACATCAACGCCCTCCTGCGCAAGCGCGCCTCGGTCACCGCGACCTCCCTGCGCGCCCGGCCCGTCGGGGAGAAGGCCGTCATCTGCTGCGGCGTGGTCGAGAACGTCTGGCCCCTCGTTTCAGCAGGCGCCGTGCGGCCGATCGTCGAGACGACGATGCCGCTCGAGGACGTCGCCCGCGCCCACCAGCTGATGGAGGACGGCAGCCACTCCGGGAAGATCGTCCTCACCCTCTGAGGTCCGTCGTGGGGCGGTGCGTGACGCGGCTTCTGCCGCCCTGGAATCCCCCTCACGCACCGCTCGAAGGGGCTCAGGCCGCCCGAACTAGGGTGGATCCATGACCGAGCAGCAGCAGCCCGAGTCCACCGACTCCCGGGGGGAGGACGTCGTCGTCGTGGTCGGCCCCGACGGCCAGCCGATCGGCACGATCCCGGCGAGCGCGTTGCCCGAGATGGCGCAGGACTCCGACAGGGACGGCGACGGCGACGGTGGGGGCGGCGAGCGCCACATCACCGAGCTGGTCGAGCAGCCGGCGAAGGTGATGCGCATCGGCAGCATGATCCGCCAGCTCCTCGAGGAGGTGAAGGCGGCGCCGCTCGACGAGGCCAGCCGCCAGCGCCTCAAGGAGATCCACGCGGCCTCCATCAAGGAGCTCGAGTCGGGCCTCGCGCCCGAGCTGGTCGAGGAGCTCGACCGCCTGTCGCTGCCGTTCACCGACGACAGCACCCCGTCCGAGGGTGAGCTCCGGATCGCGCAGGCCCAGCTCGTCGGGTGGCTCGAGGGCCTCTTCCACGGCATCCAGACCGCGATCTACGCCCAGCAGATGGCCTCGCGCGCCCAGCTCGAGCAGATCCGGCGCGCACTCCCCGCCGGCCAGGGCGGCCCGCACGGCCAGGGACAGCCCGTCGGGATGCCGAACATGCCCGGCGGCCAGCAGCCGGAGCCCGACGAGTCCAACGGGCCGGCCAACGGCATGTACCTCTGACACCCACCCCGGCCGACGGCGTGCTCCGGACGCGGTCCCGGCCCGGTGTAGTCCGCATCAGAATTCATCTCGCCAGGTCGTGCAGGGTGACGATTGATACGGACTACGCCGCGGGGGCGCGGGAGCCGGACGGGGCGCCGATGACCGATCGCGGCAGCCCGTCTGATGGGGACCACCGGCGGTCAGGCGCGGGACAGGCGGCGTACGACGACCAGGCCGAGGAGGCCGACGAGGACGGCCGCGGCCCCCGGCGCGGCGGCCCGGGCGAAGCCCGCTGGCGGCGACTGCTCCACCTTGGTGCGCTGCGCCGTCGGCGGAGGTGGCGGCTCGACCGCGGTGCCGGCGCCGAGGACGGCCTCGACCTTGTCGATCTTCGTCGGGTTGGCGGGGCCGCTGCCACCGCAGGCGTCGGCGGCGTACGGCGTCTCGGTGCCGGTCGCGAAGAAGATGTAGCTGGTCCCGACCCCGAGCTCACCCAGGCCGCAGGCGTCCCGGCCGCCGGCCGAGAGGATCTCGGTCTTCCGGTCGGGTGAGCCCTGGTAGGTGCGGCTGGCGGTGATCTCGTAGAGGAAGCCGTTGCCCTGCCCCTCGACCTTGTCGACCGTGCCGACGAAGACCAGGTCCGCCTTGGCCACCTGCTTGTCCAGGCCTGCCTGCTTGCAGGTGCAGTCCGCGGACGCCGGGGCGCTCACCGTGAGCACGAGCCCGAGGCACGTCAGCAGCAGGGCTGCGGCAAGGCGGACGGCTCGGAACACGATCGACACCCTAGCGATCCAGCCCGAACAGGTCGGCGAGCACCGTGGCGACGCCGTCCTCGTCGTTGGGGGGCGCGAGGTGGTCGGCGAGGTCGCGCACGGAGTCGTGGGCGTTCTCCATCGCGTAGGACAGGCCGGCCCACTCCAGCATCGGCAGGTCGTTGGGCATGTCACCGAAGGCCACGACGTCCTCCCGGCCGACCCCCAGCTCGGTGGCGATGCGCTCCAGCGTGGTCGCCTTGGTGACGCCCGCGGCGCTGATCTCGACGAGGGCGAAGGTCGAGGACCACGTCGTGGTCACCAGCTCGCCGACGGCCGCGTCGACCCGGCGCCAGAACTCCTCAGGGTCCAGGTCGCGGTGCACGACCAGCACCTTCACCACGTCGTCGACGTAGATCGACTCCCACGGGCCCTCATGGACCGTCTCGGTGTCGTCGGGGTGGCGGGGGAACCCGTCCTCGCGCGCCCAGCCCGAGGTGTGCTCGATGGCGAACGTCGTCCCCGGTACGGCGGCGCGCACCAGGTCGGCGACCTCCAGGCCGACCGCGCGGGGCACCGCGCTGAAGTCGCGCACCCGCCGCTCGGCGACGTCGTACACGATCCCGCCGTTGCTGCAGATCGCCAGTCCGTGGCCGCCGACGGCGTCCCAGAGCTGCTCCATCCAGCGGACCGGGCGCCCGGTGGTGAAGACGACGGGCACGCCACGCTCGTCGAGCTCGTCGAGCACCGCGCGCGTGCGGTCGGTGACCGTCCCGTCGGCGTGCAGGAGGGTCCCGTCGAGGTCGGTCGCGACCAGGCGGGGCCGGGCCCCGCTCAGCGAGGCGGGAACCATCGCGACATCTCGACCGCCGCGCCCTCGTCGTGGACGGAGTCGGTGACGAAGTCGGCGGCCGCCTTCACCTCGTCGACGGCCTGGCCCATCGCGACGCCGCGGCCGGCCCAGCGGAGCATCTCGATGTCGTTGCGGCCGTCGCCGATCGCGAGCACGTCGGCCGCGGTGAGGCCGCCGATGGCGTCGCACACGTGCTGGAGGCCCGACGCCTTCGAGACGCCGACGGGCGAGAGGTCCATCCAGGCGGTCCACCCGATGACGTAGTCGGTGCCGTGCAGGCCGAGCCTGGCCGACAGCTCGATGAAGTCGTCGGCGGTGGCCTCGGGGTCGCGGATGATGACGCGGCTGACCGGCTCGCCCACGATGTCCTCGACCCGCGTGATCACCTGCTCGCCGGACAGCTCGCCCTCCGGGAACACCCGGTTGACGCGGTAGCCGCCGACCTCGCGCTCCTCGACGGCGACGAGCGCGTCGGGGTGGTGCTCCAGCACCGCCGCGACGGCCGGGGCGGCGTCGAAGGTCTCCTCGTGCACGACCTCCATCGGCGGGTAGCGGAACACCACCGCGCCGTTGGACGCGACGACCCAGAGGCGGTCGGCGCCCTCGCGCGGGAGGTGCAGCAGGTCGGCGATCCGCGTCATCCCGTGCGGGGACCGGCCGCTCGACAGCACGATGTGCGCGCCGGCGTCGAGCGCACGGTGCACCGCGTCGTGGACCGGTGCCGTGATGGTCTCGTAGTCCTCGGTCTGCCCGTCGACCCACTTGAGCAGGGTGCCGTCGATGTCGAGCGCGACGACCTTGGGGGTCCAGTCGGCGGAGTGGTTGGGGTTCGAGCGGTCCTCAGGAGACTGAGCGGCTCGCTGCGCTCGCGGCTCAGTCTCCAAGGGGCTTCAGCACTTCCACGCCGCCCATGTAGGGGCGCAGCGCCTGCGGCAGGGTGACCGAGCCGTCCTCGTTCTGGTGGGTCTCGAGGATCGCGACGATCGCGCGGGTGACCGCCGTGAGGGTGCCGTTGAGGGTCGCGACCGGGGTGGTCGAGCCGTCGACGCGGGTGCGTACGTCGAGGCGCCGGGCCTGGAACTCGGTGCAGTTGGAGGTCGAGGTCAGCTCGCCCCAGCCGTTGCGGGTCGGGATCCAGGCCTCGCAGTCGAACTTCCGCGCGGCGCTCAGGCCGAGGTCGCCGGCAGCGGTGTCGATCACGCGGTAGCAGAGCTCGAGCTTGTCGAGGAACTCCTTCTCCCACGCCAGGAGCCGCTGGTGCTCGGCGTAGGACTCCTCGAGCGTGGTGTAGACGAACATCTCGACCTTGTCGAACCAGTGCACGCGCCAGATCCCGCGGGTGTCCTTGCCGTGCGAGCCGGCCTCCTTGCGGAAGCACGGGCTGAAGGCGGCGTAGCGCAGCGGCAGCGAGGCGGGGTCGAGGATCTCGTCGGAGTGGAAGGCCGCCATCGGCACCTCCGAGGTGCCGACGAGGTAGAGGTCCTCGCCCTCGATCCGGTAGACGTCGTCGGCCGCCTGGCCGAGGAACCCGGTGCCCTCCATCGCGCGGGGCCGTACGAGCGAGGGGGCCGCCGCCTGCACGAAGCCGGCCGCGCGGGCCTGGTCCATCGCCATGTTGACCAGCGCCAGCTGGAGCTGCGCGCCGACGCCGGTGAGGAAGTAGAAGCGCGAGCCCGAGACCTTGGCGCCGCGCTCGAGGTCGAAGGCGCCGAGCAGCTGGCCGAGCTCGACGTGGTCGCGCGGCTCGAAGTCGAACTCGCGCGGCGTGCCGACCTGCTCGATGACGGTGTAGTCGTCCTCCAGGCCGGCGGGGGCGTCCTCGTCGGCGATGTTGGGGATCGCGCGGATCGCGTCGTCCCAGGCCGCCTCGGCGGCGGCGCGGGCGGCCTCGGCCTCCTTGACCGCGGCGGCGAGCTCCTTCACCTCCGCGAGCAGGGCCTGCTTCTCCTCGCCCTGCGCCTTCGCGACGAGGGCGCCGCGGGCCTTCTGCTCGGCCCGCTTGGACTCGAAGTCGGCAATCGCCTGGCGCCGGGCGGAGTCCGCCGCGAGGGCCGTGTCCACCACGTCGTCGGACAGCCGACGCTTGGCCTGGGCGGCGCGGACGCGGTCGGGGTCGTCACGGAGGAGGCGAGGGTCGATCACGAACGAAGGCTATCCGTCCGGGCGTGGGGCAGCGGAATCGGTTTCGGCATACTGCGCGGGTGACCCCCGCCTCCCGCACCCGCTCCTTCGGCCTGGGCTTCCTGGCCGTGGCGCTCTTCTCGGTCCTCGGGTACCTCGTGACCCAGGACCGGGCGCCGCTGGACGGCTTCGACGTCTCCGGGAAGCGGCTCGAGGACTGGGCGGACGACTCGTCCCTCTTCATCGACTTCCTGCGGGTAGTCGAGGAGGCCTTCGGCACGATCGGCATGACCGTCCTGACCGTCGTCCTGGCGCTCGGGCTGCTCGTCCGGCGGCACCGCTGGGCCGCCCTGCTCGTCGTCGTGGTGATGACGGTGACCTCCGTGGCCACGTCGCTGCTCAAGGTCTGGCTGGGCCGGGACCGGCCCGACTGGCAGGACAAGCTGGGCCTGCTCAGCTCGTTCAGCTTCCCGTCCGGGCACGCGTCGTCGACAGCGGCGTACGCCTCCCTGCTGGTGATGCTGCTCGTCATCTTCGTGCGCCGCGCGAGCCTGCGCCGGCTCGGCATCACGCTGGCCGTCGGATGGTGGCTGCTCGTGTGCTTCGACCGGATGCTGCTCGGGCGCCACTTCCCCAGCGACGTGATCGGAGGGTCGCTGCTCGGGATCGGTGTGTTCCTGCTCGCCCTCGCGGTGATCGACCCGCGCCCCCGGTCGACCGCCGCCAAGGCCGACCCGCTGCCGGAGGTCTTCACCAGCGAGCGCCGCCTCGCGGTGATCCTCAACCCGATCAAGGTGGAGGACGTCGGCCAGTTCCGCTCGCTCGTGAGCGCGATGGCCAAGGAGTCGGGCTGGTCCGAGCCGACCTGGCAGTACACGACCGTCGAGGACCCGGGCACCGGGATGGCCGAGAAGGCGGCCGTGTCCGGCGCCGACCTCGTCATCGTGTGCGGCGGCGACGGCACCGTGCGCGAGGTCTGCGCCGAGCTCGCCGGCACCGGCATCCCGGTCGGCATCATCCCCGCGGGCACCGGCAACCTGCTGGCCCGCAACCTCGACATCCCGCTCTACATCCGCTCGGCCGTCGACGTCGCCCTCAACGGCCAGGACCGGGCGATCGACCTGGTGAAGGTCGGCGGCGACGGGCTCGAGGACACCCACTTCATGGTGATGGCCGGCATGGGCTTCGACGCCGCGATCATGGAGGGCGTCAACGAGGACATCAAGAAGAAGATCGGCTGGGTGGCCTACGTCGTCTCCGGCCTGCGGTCGCTGATGTTCCCCGCGATCAAGGTGGAGATCCAGATCGACGACGAGGAGCCCACGACGCACCGGGCACGCACGGTCGTCGTCGGCAACGTCGGCTTCCTGCAGGCCGGCATGCCCCTGCTGCCCGACGCCACGATCGACGACGGGATCCTGGACGTGGTGATCATCCACCCGCGCCAGTTCCTCGCCTGGATCACCGTCGCCATGCGGGTGCTGCGCAAGAGCCCGGTCGTCGACGAGACCCTCGACCGCCGTACCGGCTCGCGCGTGCGCATCAAGGCGTCGACCGACACGCCCCGCCAGCTCGACGGCGACTCCGTCGGCGAGGGACGCGAGCTGTCGATGGAGTGCATCCACGGCCGCCTGCTGGTCCGCGTCCCTCGCTGAGGTGTCCCCCGCCCGCGCTGTGACGACAGGTCAGCCGGCAGTGAAGCGGTAGCCCATCCCGGGCTCGGTGACGAAGAGCACCGGGCGGGACGGGTCGGCCTCGAGCTTGCGCCGGATGCTCGCCAGGTGCACCCGGAGGTAGTTGGTCTGCGTGTCGTACGCCGGTCCCCAGACCGCGGTCAGCAGCTCCGCCTGCCGCACCAGCCGACCGCGGTGCCGGGCAAGCACCTCGACGAGCTTCCACTCGATCGGCGTCAGGTGGATCTCCGCCCCGTCCCGGGTTGCGCGGGAGTCCGTGACGTCGAGGCGGAGTCCGTCGACCTCGACCACGAGGTCCGGCTCCTCGCGGCCCACGCGGCGTGACGTCGCCCGGACCCGGGCGAGCAGCTCCTCGATGCTGAACGGCTTGGTGATGAAGTCGTCCGCACCGAGGTCGAGCGCCTCGACCTTGTCGTCGGACTCCGAGCGGGCCGACACGACGATGACCGGCACCTGCGTGAACGAGCGCAGCTGCGTGAGCACCGCGATGCCGTCGAGGTCGGGCAGGCCGAGGTCGAGGAGCACGACGTCGGGCATCCGCTCCTCGACCACCTGGAGCGCCGAGCGTCCGTCGCCCGCGGTCTCCACCTCGTAGTCGCGTGCCCGGAGGTTGATCGACAGGGTGCGCCGCATCGCGGGGTCGTCGTCGACCACGAGCACGAAGGTCACGACGCCTCCTGGCGGGTCTGCGGGAGCCGGCCGGCCTGGTGTGCGGGTGCCGGCAGGTCCACGACGAACGTCAGTCCCCCGCCCGGCGTCTCCTCGGTGGCGATCGTGCCCCCCATCGCCTCCACGAGACCGTGGGCCACCGCGAGACCGAGGCCGACACCGTCCTGCTGGGGCACGTCGCCGAGCCGCTGGAACGGCGCGAACAGGCGTTGCTGGTCGTGGTCCTGGACGCCCGGCCCGGTGTCGGCGATCCGCAGCACGACCCGGTCGCGCGCCGTCGTGGCGTCCACCCGCACCTGCGCCGACGCCGGGGTGTACTTGAGCGCGTTCTCGCAGATGTTGGCCAGCACCCGGTCGAGGAGGCCTGCGTCGGCGAGCACCACGACCTCGGGATCCACCGCCACCTCGATGCGCTCACCGCCCGCGAGCGGCGCGATGCTGCTCCGCACGGCGGTGGCGAGGTCGACCTCGACCAGGACGGGGCTCACGGAGCCGGTGTGGATCCGGCTCATGTCGAGCAGGTTGGCCACCAGGGCGATGAGCCGGTCGGTGGACTCCTCGATCGTCTCGAGCAGCTCCGCGCGGTCCTCGGGGGAGAAGGTGACGTCGGTCGAGCGGAGGCTTGCGACGGCGACCTTGGCCGCCGCGAGGGGGTTGCGGAGGTCGTGCGAGACAGCGGCGAGCAGCGCCGTACGCGTCCGGTCGGCCTCCTTCAGCCGCGAGCGCTCCACCTCGGCCTCGGTCGCTCGCCGCCGATCGGCCATCACCTTGGCGTAGGCGGCATAGGCGTTGAGCAGGCCGCGGTCCGACGCCGGGAGCCGCGCACCGGAGAGCACCAGCGTGCTGCTCCCATCGATCGCAGCCACCATGTCCGCCCGGTCCACGGAGGACGGCGGCAGTCCACAGCTCGCCACGACCTCCTCCTCACCCGTGCCGCTCCGACGTACGACGGCCGCGCCGGCCGCGCCGAAGAGCCGGCACGCCGAGGAGAGGAGGCCCTCCACGTCGTCGCCCGAGGTCAGCAGGCTGTGGGCGAGCACGGTCAGCGCATCGGCCTCGGCCCGGGCGGCACGCGCCTGGGCGGTGCGGCGGGCAGCGGTGTCGACGACGCTGGCGACGGCGATGCCGACCGCGACGAAGATCGCGATCGTGACGACGTTCTCCGGCTCGGCGATGGTGAGGGTGTAGAGCGGCGGGGTGAACAGGTAGTTGAGCAGGATCGCGCTCACGAGCGCCGCGACGACAGCCGCGGACAGCCCCCCGATGAGGGCCGTCGCCACGACCACGACCATCAGCGACATCGCCTCGATGGGGAGTCCGTGGAGGTCGGCGGTGAGGTAGAGCAGGCCGCTGAGGACCACCGGCGCGACCACGCCGAAGACGATCCCGGCCACACGACGGCGAGTGCCGAGGTTGTCGACCGTCGGCCTCGCGGCCGACCGGCGGGCGTAGTCGTGCGTGACGATGTGCACGTCGATGTCGCCCGACCCGCTGACCACCCGCTCGCCCACTCCCGGCCTCAGCAGGGTCGACACCCGGCCGCGACGGCTCGCCCCGATGAGGACCTGGGTGGCGTTCTCGGCGCGGGCGAAGGACAGGATGGCGTCGGCGGGGTCGTCCCCGACGACGGTGTGGAAGGTGCCACCCAGATCCTCGGCCTTCGCGGCGAGCTCGGCCAGCCGGTCCGGCGAGGTCCCGGTGAGCCCGTCCTGACGGGTGACGTAGAGCGCCTGCCACTCACCGCCCGATCGGCGCGTGGCGATCCGGGCGGCCCGCCGCATGAGGGTCGATGACTCCGGCCCACCGCTGACGGGTACGACGATGCGCTCGCGGGTCGCCCACGTGGAGTCGATCTCGTGCTGGTCGCGGTAGCGCTCGAGACCCTCGTCGACGCGGTCGGCCAGCCAGAGCAGGGCCAGCTCCCGAAGGGCGGTGAGGTTGCCCTCCCGGAAGTAGCGGGACAGCGCGGCGTCGATCTTGTCGGCGGTGTAGATGTTGCCGTGCGCCATCCGGCGCCGCAGCGCCTGCGGGCTCATGTCGACGAGCTCGATCTGGTCCGCCGACCGGACCACGTGGTCCGGCACCGTCTCCCGCTGGCGCACCCCGGTGATCGACTCGGTCACGTCGTTGAGCGACTCGAGGTGCTGGACGTTGACCGTCGTGATGACCTTGATGCCCGCGTCGAGCAGGGCCTCGACGTCCTGCCAGCGCTTCTCGTGGGCGCTGCCGGGCGCGTTGGTGTGCGCGAGCTCGTCGACCAGCACCACCGCGGGCGCCCGATCGAGGATGGCGTCCAGGTCCATCTCCTCGATGGTCGTGCCGCGGTGCTCGACCGAGCGCCGTGGCACCACCTCGAGGCCCTCGAGCGCCTTCTCCGTCCTGGGGCGGCCGTGGGTCTCGACGTAGCCGACGACGACATCGGTCCCGCGGTCGAGGCGACGGTGCCCCTCGTCGAGCATCGCGTACGTCTTGCCGACGCCCGGGGCCGCGCCCAAGTAGACGCGGAGGCGCCCTCTGTCCATGCGATCAGTCTCCACCACGGGCGGCTGCCGCGAGGGCCACGTTGAGCTCGAGCACGTTGACCGCCGGCTCGCCGAGGAACCCGAACCCGCGACCCGTCGTGGCGTCGGCGATCAGGTCCTCGACGTCACCGAGCGGCAGGCCGTTGGCCCTCGCCACGCGGGGCGCCTGCAGGTTGGCGTACGCCACCGAGACCTGCGGGTCGAGACCGGAGCCGGACGCGGTGACCGCGTCGGCGGGCACCTCGGACTCGTCGACGCCCTCGCGGGCGGCGACCTCGGACCTGCGCTGCTCGATGCTCGCGACGAGGTCGGGACTCAGCGGGCCGAGGTTGCTCGGTGCCGAGGCGAGCGTGTCGTAGTCGTTGACGGAGGGGCGCGACATGAACCACTCCTGGCCCTCGAACTGCTGGCCGAGGAGGCGGGACCCGACCACCTGGCCGTCCACGCGGACCGGAGATCCGTCCGCCCGGTCGCCGAAGCCCTGTCCGGCGGCCCACACGGCGGCCGGGTAGAGGACACCGGTGAGGACGGTCATGACGAGGAGGAGGCGGAGACCGGCGAGGGACTGCCGGGAGAGGTCAGTGAGCATGTGGGTCACCAGGTCCTTCTAGGAGCCGAGTCCGGGGAGGGTGGACACGACCAGGTCGATGAGCTTGATCCCGACGAAGGGCACGACGATCCCGCCGAGCCCGAACACCAGGATGTTGCGGCGCAGCACCGAGGTCGCGGATGCAGCACGGAAGCGCACCCCGCGCAGCGCCAGCGGGATGAGCCCCACGATGACGAGGGCGTTGAAGATCACCGCCGACAGGATCGCCGACTGGGGGGTCGCCAGGTCCATCACGTTGAGCTTGTCCAGCGAGGGGTAGGCCACGACGAACATCGCAGGGATGATCGCGAAGTACTTCGCGACGTCGTTGGCGATGGAGAAGGTCGTGAGGGCACCTCGGGTGATGAGCAGCTGCTTGCCGATCTCGACGATGTCGATGAGCTTGGTCGGGTCGGAGTCGAGGTCGACCATGTTGCCGGCCTCCTTGGCGGCGGCCGTACCGCTGTTCATGGCCACGCCGACGTCGGCGGCGGCGAGCGCCGGTGCGTCGTTGGTGCCGTCGCCGGTCATCGCGACGAGCCGACCGCCCTCCTGCTCACGGTGGATGTAGGCCATCTTGTCCTCGGGCGTGGCCTCGGCGAGGAAGTCGTCGACACCGGCCTCCTTGGCGATCGCCTGAGCGGTGAGGGCGTTGTCGCCGGTGATCATGACCGTCCGGATGCCCATCGAGCGGAGCTCGGCGAACCGTTCGGCCATGCCTGCCTTGACGACGTCCTTCAGGTGGATCACGCCGAGCACCTGCCCGGCGCCGTGGCGGTCCTTGCGGCCGATCACCAGCGGGGTGCCTCCGGCTCGGGAGATCTCCTCGACGATGTCGTGCACCTCCGCGGGCTGCTCGGCCCCGAGCCAGGCCGCGATCGCCGAGCCCGCACCCTTGCGGACCTCCGTCCCGTCGGAGAGGTCGACGCCGGACATCCGCGTCTGTGCGGTGAACTCGACGAAGGTCGCGCCGGTCGGCAGGTCCCTGTCGTCGGCACCCTGCGTGAGCGCGAGGTCGACCACGGACCGGCCCTCGGGGGTCTGGTCGGCGATGCTGGAGAGCCGTGCCGCGTCGCGCAGCTCGTCGGCGCCAATCCCCGGCGCCGCGACGAACCGGCTGGCCTGCCGGTTCCCGTAGGTGATCGTGCCGGTCTTGTCGAGCAGCAGCGTGCTGACGTCACCAGCGGCCTCGACCGCGCGGCCGGACATCGCGAGGACGTTGACGCGCACGAGGCGGTCCATTCCCGCGATGCCGATGGCCGAGAGCAGGGCCCCGATCGTCGTCGGGATGAGGCAGACCAGGAGGGCGACGAGCACGACGACGTCCTGCGGCGCGCCGGCGTACTGAGCCATCGGGGCGAGCGTCGCGACCGCGGCCAGGAACACCAGGGTGAGGCTCGCCAGCAGGATCGAGAGCGCGATCTCGTTGGGCGTCTTGCGGCGCGAGGTGCCCTCGACGAGCGCGATCATCCGGTCGAGGAACGTCTCGCCCGCGGCAGCCGTGACCCGTACGACGATGCGGTCGGACAGGACGCGCGTCCCTCCGGTGACGGCGCTGCGGTCACCACCGGCCTCCCGGATCACCGGGGCCGACTCGCCGGTGATCGCGGACTCGTCGACCGAGGCGATGCCCTCGACGATGTCGCCGTCGCCCGGGATCACCTCCCCGGCCTCGACGACGACCCGGTCGCCCACCTCCAGCTGGGTCGCGGGGACCTCGCTCTCGGAACCGTCGTCGGCGAGGAGGCGGGCGACGGTGTCGGTGCGCGTGGCGCGCAGCGACGCGGCCTGCGCCTTGCCGCGGCCCTCCGCGACCGCTTCGGCGAGGTTGCCGAAGACGGCCGTGAGCCACAACCAGGCCGTGATCGAGATCGTGAAGACGCCGGGGTCGGCGACCGCGGCGACGGTGGTCGCCGCGGAGCCGAGGAGCACCAGGAACATCACGGGCGATCGCCACAGGTGGCGCGGGTCCAGCTTGCGCAGGGCCTCGGGCAGCTGCTGGCCGCCCTGGGCGAGGAGCGCGCCGACCGTGGTGCCCGCGGCGGGACGGTGGGTGTGGTGGGTGTGGTGCTCACGCGGATCCGGCGTGGGGGGCGTGATGGTGGCGCTCGGGGTGGTGGTCATACCAGGGCCTCAGCAATCGGTCCGAGTGCGAGCGACGGGAAGTAGGTGAGGCCGGTCATGATGACGATGACTCCGACCAGCATCCCGACGAACAGGGGCTTGTGGGTGGGGAGGGTCCCCGCCGTGGCGGGCACGGTGCCCTGCTCGGCCAGCGAGCCGGCGAGCAGCAGCACGAGCACGATCGGCACCAGGCGGCCGATGAGCATCGCGAGGCCCAGGGTGATCTGGAAGAAGTCCGAGGTGACCGTGAGGCCACCGAACGCGCTGCCGTTGTTGTTGGCAGCCGACGTGAACGCGTACAGCACCTCCGAGAAGCCGTGGCCACCGGAGTTGCCCATCGCCTCCGACGTCGGGTCCAGCGCGATGGCCACCCCCGCGCCTACGAGCACGAGCGCGGGCGTGGTGAGCGTGTAGAGCGCGACGTAGGTCATCTGCTGCGCGCTGATCTTCTTGCCGAGCAGCTCGGGGGTCCGGCCGACCATCAGGCCGGCGACGAAGACCGCGAGGATCGCCATCATCAGGATGCCGTAGATCCCGGCGCCGACGCCGCCCGGGACGATCTCGCCGAGCATCATGTTGACCAGCGCCGCTCCGCCGCCCACTGGCGTCAGCGAGTCGTGCGACGCGTTGACCGCACCGGTCGAGGTGGCCGTGGTCGACGCCACGAAGAGGGCCGAGGCCCACTCGCCGAACCGGGTCTCCTTGCCCTCCATCGCAGCACCCGCGGCCTGGGCGGCGGCGCCCTGGCCGGTGACCTCGGCCCAGGTCGCGGCGACCAGCGTGAGCGTGTAGAGGACGCCCATGACGCCCAGGATCGCCAGACCCTGTCGGCGGTTGCCGAGCATCGTGCCGAGGGTGCGGGTCAGCGCCACCGGCGTCACCAGGATCAGGGAGACCTGCAGGAAGTTGGTGTAGCTGCTGGGGTTCTCGAACGGGTGGGCCGAGTTGGCGTTGAAGAAGCCGCCACCGTTGTTGCCCAGCTCCTTGATCGCCTCCTGGCTCGCCACCGGACCGCCGGTGAGGACCTGGGAGTGGCCGGCCAGCGTCTGCATCGTCAAGTCGCTGAAGCTCTGCACCACACCACCCGCGACGAGGAGCACGGCCGCGACGAACGAGATCGGCAGCAGGATGCGGATGGTGCCACGGGTGAGGTCCACCCAGAAGTTGCCGAGGGAGCCGCTGCGTGAGCGGACGAAGCCGCGGATCAGGGCCACCGCGATCGCGATCCCGACGGCGGCGGAGAGGAAGTTCTGCACCGCCAGGCCCGCCATCTGGGCGGCGAAGCCCAAGGTCGACTCACCGGAGTACGACTGCCAGTTCGTGTTGGTCACGAAGGAGACCGCGGTGTTGAACGACATCCAGAACGGCACGTGGGGCAGGCCGCGGTCCATCGGCAGCACGGCCTGGCCGAGCTGGATCCCCATCAGGACGACGATGCTCACGAGGCTGAAGCCGACGACGCTGGTCGCGTAGGACCGTGCGCCCTGCTCGGCGTCGGGGCTGACGCCGCTGAGGCGATAGACGAGGCGCTCGACGCGCAGGTGGGTGGTGCTGGTGTAGACCCGCGCCATGTAGTCGCCGTAGGGGACGTACACGGCGGCGAGGAGCGCCACCAGGAGGGCGATCGTGAGGAGACCGCCAAGGGTGTCGGACACTAGAAACGCTCCGGGAGGACGAGCGCTGCGAGGACGTAGAGCGCGACGCACACGACCGCGACCACGAGGAGGCTGGACAAGAGGCTCATGCGCCGAGCGTCCACCGGCCGACAGCCGGCACCCGGCGTCTTGACGCGATCTTGGCGCCGGTTGACGCGCACTTGTCGGGCGTGTGGCCCGGGTCTCGCCGACCCGGGTCAGGGACGCGCGTGCTCGATCGCCTCTTCCTCCTCCGGCGAGAGCTGCTGCTCGCACGACCAGGAGGCGACCGACTTGGCGTACGTGCGGGCCTCGCTCCGCCCGTGGATGGAGGTCAGCACCACGCCGTGGCCGGCGTCGTCGAGCAGGGCGAGGCTCCAGCTGAGGTGGCCGCCGACGTCGCCGAAGGCGTCGTACCGCACCACCGAGAGGTGCCGCAGCGCGTCGCGGTTCTCGGCCTGGAGGGCCGCGACCTCCTGCCGGAGGCCGTGGACGTCCTGGGGCAGCGCGTCCACGCCGTCGCCGGCGGGGCGTGACGTCGTACGACGGAGGGCGAGGACGGCCAGCACGCAGGCCAGCGCGGCGAGGACGACGGCGACCAGATCGAGCATGCGGCGACCCTATGTTCGGCGGCTGGTCAGAGCCGGTCGGACACGGCGGCGCGTGGAAGACTCGCGGCCGTGACCCGCCGCATCGCCTACCAGGGAGAGCCCGGAGCCAACTCCCACCTGGTCTGCCAGCAGGCCTACCCCGACTGGGAGCCGGTGCCGTGCGCGTCGTTCGAGGACGCCTTCGCGGCCGTCGAGTCCGGCGACGCCGACCTCGCGATGATCCCGATCGACAACTCGATCGCCGGGCGGGTGGCCGACATCCACCACTTCCTGCCGACGTCCGACCTGCACATCGTGGGCGAGCGGTTCCTGCGCATCCAGTTCTCGCTGATGGCGTTGCCGGAGGCGAGCGTCGACTCGATCCGCACGGTCCACAGCCACGTCCACGCCCTCGGCCAGTGCCGCGGCGTGATCCGCGAGCTCGGGCTGACGCCGGTCGTCGCGGGTGACACCGCCGGCGCGGCTCGCGAGGTGTCCGAGTCGGGCGACCCGACGCAGGCGGCCATCGCCCCGCCGCTCGCGGCCGAGATCTACGGCCTGCAGGTGCTGCGCGAGGAGATCGAGGACGAGGACCACAACACGACCCGCTTCGTCGTGCTCTCGCGCGACTTCGAGCAGGCGCCGCGTGGCAACGGGCCGGTCGTGACGACGTTCATCTTCAACGTCCGCAACCTGCCGGCCGCGCTCTACAAGGCGCTCGGCGGCTTCGCGACCAACGGCGTCAACATGACCAAGCTCGAGAGCTACATGGTCGGCGGGCAGTTCACCGCCACGCAGTTCCTCGCCGAGGTCGACGGCCACCCCGACGACCCGCCGGTGCGCAACGCCCTCGAGGAGCTGGAGTTCTTCACCACCGAGGTCAAGGTGCTCGGCGTCTACCCCGCCGACGCCTTCCGGGCTTCGTAGCCGAGTCCTACGGTTGTCGGCCGAGATCTCGGCTGACAACCGTTGCGGTCACCGGATGTCCGGAGACTCCAGCCCCGGTGACAGACTCCCCCGGTGATCGATCTCCTCGTCGTGGCCCTCGCCTTCGGCGCCATCTTCGTCGTCGAGCTGCCGGACAAGACGTTCATCGCCACGCTGGTGATGTCGACGAAGATGCGACCGCTCTTCGTCTGGATCGGCGTCGCGCTGGCGTTCTTCGTCCAGACGGCCGTGGCGGTCGGCGTCGGCAAGGCCGCGTCGTTCCTGCCGGAGGACCTCATCCACGTCGTCGCGGCGCTGATGTTCGTGATCGGGGCGATCATCCTGTTCCGCGAGGCGCGCTCGGCCGACGAGGAGGAGAAGGAGTCCGAGGAGGAGTACGCCGCCCGGTCCACCGCGCAGGGCCTCCGGGTCATCGTGACGTCCTTCCTCGTCCTGTTCGCCGCCGAGTGGGGCGACCTGTCGCAGCTGCTGACCATCTCCCTCGTCGCGAAGTACGACGACCCGGTGTCGGTGTTCCTCGGCGCGTGGGGCGCCCTGCTGGCTGTCTCCGGCCTGGCCGTGATCGTCGGGCGGATCCTGCTCCAGCACGTCAGGCTCGCGGTCCTCCACTACGTGGGTGCGACGGTCTGCGTCCTCATGGCAGCCTTGACGGTGTGGGAGATGACTCGCTGACGCAGGTCCGGGACCGCTTCGTCGCCGTCAACGGCGACCACCCGATGACCCCCGAGGACGACGCCTACGTCCGGAAGCACTTCGTGCCCGCCGCGCCGGGGGCGATCGACCTCATGCTCGAGGGCCGCCTGCCGCTGCCGTCGTACGTCCTCTCGGACGGCACGCCGATGGTCCCCGCCACCCACGGCACCCTCGCGGAGGTGGCCGGCGGCCTCGACCGGCTGCACGACTGGTTCGTCGCCTTCTGGGACGACCGGGCGACCGGCGAGGAGGAGTGGGCGGCCTACCTCTCGGGCCAGTACGTCTGCCTCCGCGAGGTCACGCCCGCGCGGATCATCGCCAAGACCGAGCGGATCGCCGACGCGACCCGCGCCGAGGGCTGCTGCGCCGCGACCCGCACGACGAGGTCGGCCGCGGCCTGCTCGGCCAGGCGGTCGATGGCGTCCTCGCGGTGGCCGGGCTCGACGAGCTGCTGCTGCCCATGACGGCGTACGACCGCCTGCGGTTCGGCGGCCCGACGAGCCGGGAGCGGTGGGTGGACCGGATGCGCGCGGAGTACCTCACGCCGGTGCCGCCGGACCTGCCGCTGCGCACCGAGCGACTGGTGCTGCGGCCATGGCAGCCAGGCGACGAGGCGGCGTTCGCCGAGGCGTGGGCCGACGAGGACTACGCCAGCCTGCTGCTGACCCGCACGATGAACGCCGCGGAGGTCGCCGACATGGTCCGCCGCCGGATGGACCCCGGCGACGGCCGGTTCGTCGGGCTGGTGGTCGAGCACGACGGCGAGCCGGTCGGCGACACGATCCTGATCCTCCAGGGCACCGGCCTCAGCGAGGGCGAGATCGGCTGGACGATGATCCCCCGCCACGCCGGTCGCGGCTTCGCCACCGAGGCCGCGAACGCCGTGCTGCAGATGGGCTTCGAGCACTACGGCCTGCGCCGGATCGTCGCCAACCTCGACGCCCGCAACGACCGCTCCGCCGCCCTCTGCGAACGGCTCGGCATGCGCCGCGAGGTCCACCGGCTCGGCGACTTCTGGTCGAAGGGCCGCTGGACCGACTCCTACGAGTACGCCCTCCTCCGCGACGAGTGGCTGGCCACGCGCGGGCGCTAGGTGGGCGGGTTGCGCGAGCCCATCGCCGTACACGTGTCCGCGAAGTGGCCCGTGTGGGGCCGGTCTGGGGGCCACGTCTCGGACACGTGTACGCCGGCGGCGCCGGGCCTGTGGAGGACGGCCGACGCCCGGGCTCGGAGATCACGGAACCTGTGGTCATGGCCTTCGACCCCCAGCAGCCGTTCCTCCGCGCCGTCGGCCTCGAGAACGGCGTGACGCCCAAGGCGCTGCGCGGTCCCGGGTACCGGCGGCTGTTCCGCAACGTCTTCGTCGCCAGCGCGTCGGTGCCGACGCCTCTCCAGCGCGTCCGTGGAGCGCTCGCCCTGCAGGTGCCGGAGGCATGGGCCAGCCATGCCTCGGCTGCGCGGGTGAAGGGAGCCCCGATCCCGACGATCGCGGACGAGCACGTGAGCGTCCCCCACCAGAAGCTGCGCCGGCACCACCGCGGGCTGCGCTGCCACGTCGGTGATCCCGCGGGGGTCGTCTTCGAGAACGGCGTGCGCGTGTCGGGGGACGTGCAGATGTTCGTCGAGCTGAGCGGTCAGCTGACCCTCGTCGATCTGGTCGTCGTCGGGGACTGGCTGGCGCGCCGGCGCGGGGTGACGCCCGAGCAGCTGGTGCGCGCCTGTCGACGCAGCCGGCACAAGGACCGGCGCAAGGCCCTGGCCGCGGCTCGCTACGTCCGGTCCGGGGTCGACTCGCCGATGGAGACCCGGCTGCGCATGCTGCTGGTCCTCGCGGGCCTGCCGGAGCCGGAGGTCAACCTCAAGATCCGGGCGCAGGACGGAGAGGTGATCCGGATGTACGACCTCTGCTACCCGGCCGTGCGCGTGGCGGTCGAGTACAACGGCAAGCTCCACGTCGAGGTGATCGCGACCTGGGAGGCAGACCTCGAGCGGCGCGCGGACATGGACGACGAGGAGTGGCGCCTCGTCGTGGTGACCAGCTCGGGCATATACCAGGACCCGGTCCGGACGCTCCGGCGGGTGCACCGGGTGCTGCTCGCGCGGGGGATGCCGGATGTCCCGCTGCGCCTCCTCGACGACTGGCGACCGCACTTCCCGGGATTCGCCGACGCCGCGTGACGCCGTACGACCACACGTGTCCGCGACATGGCCCCCAAACCGGCCGCGCAAGGGCCACTTCCCGCACACGTGTCGCGGCGGGGCACCCGGGGCGCCGCGTGACGCCGTACGACCACATGTGTCCGCGACGTGGCCCCCAGACCGGCCCCGCAAGGGCCACTTCCCGGACACGTGTCGCGGCGGGGCACCGCTAGAGTCCGGGGCATGGTCTCGACCCCTGCTCCCCACGGCGCCGACAGCGAGGTCGGCCGGCTGGCCACCGTGATGCTGCACCGGCCCGGCAACGAGCTCAAGCGGCTCACGCCCCGCAACAACGACCGGCTCCTGTTCGACGGCATCCCGTGGGTCAGCCGGGCCCAGGACGAGCACGACGCGTTCGCCGCGACCCTGCGCGAGCGGGGCGTCGAGGTGCTCTACCTGACCGAGCTGCTGACCGAGACGCTCGAGAGCGAGCTGGCCCGCAACCACGCGATCACCAGCGCGCTGTCGGGCCTTCATCTCGGCGACACCATGCGCCGCTACCTCGCCCAGGCCCTGCGCGACCAGTCGCCCGCCGAGCTCACCGACACCCTCACCGCAGGCATCCGCAACGACGAGGTCCGCGGCGGCCACGGCCTGGTCACCAGCCTGCTCGACCCCCATGACTTCCTCATCGACCCGCTGCCCAACCTGCTCTTCACGCGCGATTCCAGCGTCTGGGTCCAGGACCGGGTGGCCGTGACCAGCCTGGCGATGCCCGCGCGCAAGCGCGAGACGCAGCTGACCGAGCTGATCTACACCGAGCACCCCCGCTTCGCCGGCACGCGCAAGATCCACGGCTGGCACAACGAGCACGTCGAGGGGGGCGACGTCCTGCTGCTGGCGCCGGGCGTGATCGCGGTCGGCGTCGGGGAGCGTACGACGCCCGCGGGCGTGGAGCGCCTCGCCCGCCAGGTCTTCCACGCCGGGCTCGCCCACACGGTGCTGGCCGTGCCGATCGCGCAGGAGCGCGCGACGATGCACCTCGACACGGTGTGCACGATGGTCGACGTCGACAAGGTCGTGATGTACCCCAACGTCGCCGACACGCTGCGCGCGGTCACCGTGACGATGGGCGACAGCGGCTCGGACGAGTCCGACCTCACGCTCGACGTGAGCGGGTCCGAGCCCTTCCTCGTCGCGGCCGCCAAGGCGATGCAGATCGACACGCTCCACCAGATCGACACCGGGCTCGACCCGGTGACGGCCGAGCGCGAGCAGTGGGACGACGGCAACAACACCCTCGCCCTCGCTCCCCGGGTGGCGGTGGCCTACGAGCGCAACGACGAGACCAACGACCGGCTCGAGGCGGCCGGCATCGAGGTGGTCAGGATCGCCGGGTCCGAGCTGGGCTCGGGGCGCGGCGGCCCGCGCTGCATGAGCTGCCCGATCTCCCGCGAGCCGCTGGCCGCGGACACCGGTGCGGCCGCCGGCGTGGAGTGAGACACATGCGCATCACGTTCCCCACGGTGGATCGTTGAACCGGCATGACTGACTCCATCCTGGACGCCCTCGACCCCGCCGACGCCAGGCGCGTCCTCGCCGCGGGCACCGAGCTGACGCTGCCGCAGGGCTGGTCGCCGATCGCCGCGGGCACGACGGCTGACAAGGCGTACCTCATCACCGAGGGCGAGGTCTCGGTCCGCAAGGGCGGCGTCGAGATCGCCACCCTCGGCCCGGGCTCGGTCGTCGGAGAGGCGGCCATCGTCAACCGCACCCTCCGCTCCGCGACCGTCGTGGCCCTCACCCCGCTCAAGGTCGTGCACTTCACCAGCGAACGGATCGAGCAGCTCGCCGACCAGGTGCCGGCCTTCGGTGCCGCCCTCCGCGCAGCCGCCGCAGGGCGGACGTCGGGGAGCTGATCCTGCGGTGGCCGACGAGCACGAGCCGCCCGCCGGCCAGGAGGCTGACCAGGACATTCCCCGGGACGGGCCCACCGCCGGAGGTCTCGAGGTGGGTGACGTCGCCCGCGTCGTCGAGGCCCACCTGCTCGGCGAGGAGCCGAGCCTGACGCGCGTCGAGGTCGCCGAGCGCGCCGGCGTGCCGCTCGACCTGGCCGAGCAGCTCTGGCACCAGCTCGGCTTCCCCCACCGCGGCGACGACGACGCCGCCTTCGCCGAGAGCGACGTCGAGGCCCTGCGGCTGACCTCCGACCTGGTCCGCCTCGGCATCCTGCCGACCGAGTCGCAGGCCGCCCTGGTCCGCACGTGGGGCCGCAGCTTCGCCCGGCTCGCGGAGTGGCAGACCACACTGCTCGCCGAGGTGGCCGCCGCGGGCGGCGACCCCGCCACCGCCCTGACCGGGCTCGCCTCCGACGTCCTCCCCCGTGTCGAGGCCCTCCAGACCTACGTCTGGCGACGGCACCTCGCCAGCGCCGCCCAGCACCTGCTCCAGGACGCCGACGGCCTGTCGAGCACCGAGGCCCGGCTCGCCGTCTGCTTCGTCGACATCGTCGGCTACACCACGCAGAGCCGCAGCCTCGACGGAGCCGAGCTCGTCGAGTGGGTGGACCGCTTCGAGCAGGACACCACGAACCTGGTCGTCGACCACGGCGGCCAGGTCATCAAGACCATCGGCGACGAGGTGCTGTTCACCGTGGCCGACCCGGCCGCCGCCGTGGAGGTCGCCCTCACCCTGACCGCCCGCGGCGACGACGCGGACGACCCCTTCCCGGCGGTGCGGGCCGGGATCGCCCACGGCACCGTCGTACGACGCCTGGGCGACGTGTTCGGCTCGACCGTCAACGCGGCCTCCCGACTGACCTCGGCCGCGCGTCCCGGGAGCGTCCTGGTCGACGCGGGCGTGCACGAGGCACTCACGCCGGACTCCGACGACGCCACCGACGGGACCCGCGGCGCGGGAGACCACGACGCCGACGGCATCGACGACGGGCCCACCTGGCGGTTCCGCCGCGTGCGCCGGGTGACGGCGAAGGGGTTCCACCACCTCGAGGCGTGGCGGGTGCGAGCGCCGAAGTCCTGAGCGCGGACCGGCATCCGATCGCGCCGTCTGGGTACCTCACCCAGCAAGTCCGCCCGGCATTCATGAGTGTCGGACGGACGAGGCCCGGGGGCTCAAGACGCGGGCTCCCGGGCCGCCACATGACGGGCGGTCACCTCGCCGAGCGGGCCCGGACAGAGCTCGGGCAGTGAAAGGCCCGGCCGTTGTCGACGGGGGAAACGACAACGACCGGGCAGCACCCAAACTACTCCGCCCGCGAGCGGCGACACAACCGTTGGCCCGGTTGTGTTCGCCAACTTCCTCGGCTGTGGCGGGTGCGTGGCCCGGGTATTACCGGATCGTCACCTGACGGTTGGCGAGTCCGGCCCGTGCGGAGCGCTCCTCGGCTGTCAGGTCGCCCTTGGCGAGCGCCGTCTCGAGGTCGGCGGCGAACCGGGCGGCCGGCTCCTCCAGCACCGCGGCACCCGTGCCGACGGGGAGGTCCCACACCGGGGCGAGGAGCCCGTGCGCCCGGAACATGCCGACGAACCGCGACCCCTCGGCGATCGAGTCCTGGCCCGCGGCGTGCAGCCGGGCGAGAGCGTCGAGCAGCTGGTCCTCGGGGTGCGGCATCACCCAGCGCAGGTGCTCCTTGCTGCCCACGCTCGTCCAGTACGCCGCCTCGACCGAGGTGAGTCGCGAGGTCGGCAGCACGCCGCCGTTGGCCTGCTCCAGCGCGGCCTCCATGGCGGCGTCGCGCTCGGGGATGTCGTCGATCCAGTACTCGAAGCCGTCGTGGACGGTGATGTCGAGGCTGGTGTCGCTGATCAGGTCCTGGATGCGCGGTCCCTCGCCGGGGTCGTTCGGCAGCCCGACGATGCCCGGCTCGTCGGTGGCGAGGGCGCGCTCGAGGACGGCGCCGAGGTCACGGGCGGGGTTGCCGTAGGAGTGCTGGACCTGCAGGCCGAGCCACACGTCGCCGGACTCGCGCACCATCGCCGGCGCCGCTCCGGGCAGCAGGGTGGCGAGGCGGATCGTGCGCCCGCCGTCCTTCAGCGTCAGCGGCGTGGTCGCCGCCGGGACCAGCTCGCGGAGCGCGATCACGTCGCACTCGCCGGGCATCCCCTCGAAGGGACGGGCCACGAACGTCGGGGCCGCGCCGCCGGCCGCGCCGTGGCACGCCTTGTAGCGCTTGCCCGAGCCGCACGGGCAGGGCTGGCGCGGGCCGACCTCACCCTCGGCGACGGGGGTGGACGTGCTGGGCTTGCGGGACTTCTTGGCCATGGCCGAGAACCTACTGGCCGAGCAGCTCCAGCATGTACTTCGGCCGGTCGCTGATGACCGCGCTGACCCCGAGGTCGAGGCACACGTCGAGGTCGTCGGCGGTGTTGACCGTCCAGACGTGGATCTCCCGGCCGGCCTTGACCAGGTGGCGCCCGAGCCCCGGGTGGTCGCGCAGCTCCTCGACACCGGGGCCGATGATCCAGTCGTCGGCCACCATCGGGCGCAGCACCGGCCAGTGGTGCGCCTTGTCGACGAGCATCACGACCTGCAGCTCAGGAGCCAGCCGCCGGATGCGGTTCATCGCGTTGAGCGAGAAGCTCATCACCCGGGCCGGCGAGTCGGCGCCGGTCCAGCCGAAGTCGCCGAGGGTCTCGACGAGGCGGCGCTCCACCAGGCCGCCGTACCGCGTCGGGTGCTTGGTCTCGATCGCCAGCTCGACGTGGCGGTCGTAGTCGGCGACGGTCTCGAGCAGCTTGCGGAGCGTCAGCACCTTCCCGTCCTGCGCGGCCCGCTCGGGGGCCTCGTCGTCGAGCTCGGCCCACGGGCTCTTCCACGACGCGAAGTCGAGCTCGTCGAGCTCGGCCAGGTTCATCGTCGAGACGATCCCGGCGTTGGACGCCGTGCGCTTCAGGTTGCGGTCGTGGACGCAGACGAGGTGGCCGTCGGCGGTCAGCCGGACGTCGCACTCCAGCCCCTCGGCGCCTTCGTCCAGCGCCTTCACGTAGGCGGCGAGGGTGTGCTCCGCGGTGTCGTGGCTGCTGCCGCGGTGCGCCACGACCTGCGGTCGCGTGCGCGTCTCTTCCTGGGGGCTCCGACGGGCGCGCCGGATGCGCGGCGTACGACGCATGGGGTGAGCATGGCACGCCCGCCGGGCCCGTCACAGCAGGCTCAGGCAGCGGGATCGGACAGCAGCTCAGTGGATGTGGTCGCGCCAGTCGTCGGGCACGCGCTCCGCCGGCCCCGGGACGGTCTGGTCCTCCGGGTGGTGCTGCGGGTCGGCCAGGCGGGGGCCGGTGAGGCCGACCGACCGCTCGAAGTCCCAGAACCAGTCCTCGCCGGGCTCGTAGCTCTGCATGACCGGGTGGCCCGTCGCCTCGAAGTGGGCCGTCGCGTGCTGGGCCGGACTGCTGTCGCAGCAGGCGACGTGCCCGCACTGCGCGCAGCGGCGCAGGTGCACCCACCACCCGCCGGCCGCCTCGCACTCCACGCACCCGGGGCCGGACGGGGCCACCCCGGGATCGATCCCTGCCTGAGGTCCCTCGCTCGTCCCCTGAGTCATGGCCACAGCCTGCCCCCTCAGCGACCGGCGAGGAAGCCCTCCAGCCAGTGCTCCTCCCAGGCCGGGATCTCCTGCCGCTCGATCACGGACCGCTCCGGCGCCCGGGCGGCGGTCCGGTAGCGGCCGTCCTCACGCTCGAGGTAGTGGTAGTTCACGAGCTCGCGGCGCAGGTAGGCGAAGTCCTCGTGCACGCCGAGCAGCACCTCGTTGACCTCCTTCTCGGAGTACTCGCGGCCCGGCTCGAACCGCCTCAGCACCTCGAGCAGCACGGCTGCGCGCACCTTGCGCTTCGCCGGCACCCGCTCGATGCGCCCGTCGGTGAAGAGCCGGCCGACCAGCCGCCGCTGCTCGGCGCGCGCGACGTCATACGCCTCCTCGCGCGCGCTCCGCTCGAGCGCGGCGCGGGCCGCCGTGTAGGTCTCGCCGGTCTCGGTCATGCGGGCGCGCACGACCTGCTTGAAGTCACTGTCCCTGGTCATCTCGATCGTCCTCGACTGCGCTGCGTCCCCAGCACGCCGCTGCAGCGGGCGTCATCGATGCGACTCATGGAGGTGGTGCGCCCGAGGATCCGCTCCCCTTCGCCACCTCGCTCGGGCTGGGGCCGATGCGCCTGGCTGGGCGTTGGACGACGCCCTCGGCCCTGAGTCTCCCAGAGACTCACGTGCCACGGCAAAGACCTTTCGCGGGGGTTGACCCGGCGCACGGCCTCCTGATCGGGTGGACGCCGAGCGGCGAGCCCATCGGGGGGTTCGCCACTGACGTACGGAGTCATGCGCATGCGCACCACGTCCAGCAAGATCCTCCTCACCCTCCTCGCCTCGCTGATGGCGGTGGCCGGTCTCGCCGGCCCCTCGCACGCGGTCACCAAGCTGACCGACTCCCAGGCGGCGAGCCAGCTCTCGGCCTCGGGCATCACCCGCGTCTCGTCGGGCGGCTGCACGACGCGCAGCATCTCGACCTGCACCTCCTACGAGCAGATCAACCAGGAGACGGTCAGCGGGATCAGGACCTTCAAGTCCGTCAGCGGCTGTGCCGTGACGATCACCGGCGGCACCGAGGTCGGGCACGCGTCCGGCACCTACAGCCACTACAACGGCTACAAGGTCGACATCAGCCCCACCACCTGCGTGTCGAGCTACATCACCAGCCACTACGCCTACTACGGCGTGCGCAGCGACGGCGCCACGATGTACCGCGCCGCGTCGGGCAACATCTACGCCCGCGAGAGCAACCACTGGGACATCACCTACTACACCTGCGGCTGCTGAGGAAGATCGCCGGTCGAGGTGCGAGGAGCCCCAGCGACGAGCCTCGAGACCCGCCGCGAGGGAGGGTTTCGAGGCTCGCTCCGCTCGCACCTCAACCGGCGAAACGCAGGTGAGCGAGGAGGGCTGTGGCCCCACACTGGGGCCATGCCGTCGTCCAACCAGTGGCTCGCCTTCCTCGTCGCCTCGATCCTCTTCATCCAGGTGCCGGGCCCGAGCCTGCTCTTCACCATCGGTCGCGCCCTCACGGTCGGCAGGCGCGAGGCGCTGCTCTCGGTGGTCGGCAACGCTATCGGCCTGATCGCCCAGGTCGCCCTGGTGGCATTCGGGCTCGGCGCGGTCGTCGCAGCGAGCGCGACGGCGTACACGGTGGTCAAGCTGCTCGGCGCGGCGTACGTCGTGTGGCTCGGCATCCAGGCCATCCGCCACCGCTCCGACGCGCGCCTCGCGATGGAGAACGCCGCGCCGGTCCGGCGCGGGCACCCGGTCCGGATCGGCTTCACTGTCGGCGCCACGAACCCGAAGACGATCGTCTTCTTCGTCGCCTTCCTTCCGCAGTTCACTGACCCGACCGGGTCCGTCGGCCCGCAGACGATGGTCCTCGGCCTGGTCTTCGGCGTGCTCGCGATGATCTCGGACGGAGCGTGGGCGCTGGCCGCCAGCGCTGCGCGGACGTGGTTCGCCCGGCGCCCCCAGCGGCTCGACACGCTCAGCGCCACCGGTGGCACGATGATGATCGGGCTCGGCGCCACGATGCTCACCGTCGACTAGCGAGCTCACCCCGGACGGCGTACGTCGCTCGCGCTGAGGGTCAGCCGACCGGCTCCGGTTCGTCGGCCCTGGCCGCCTTCTTCCGCTTGTTGGCGACCAGGCTGGTGACGACGGTGACCGCGAGGATGCCGACGATCACGAACAGCGACATCAGGGTCGGCACGTCCGGCACCGACGGCCAGACCAGGTGCGCCCAGTGCAGCACCAGCTTGAACCCGATGAAGCCGAGGATCGCTGCGAGCCCGTAGCTGAGGTGCTCCAGCGCGCCCAGCGCACCCTCGAGCACGAAGTAGAGCGCGCGGAGGCCGAGGAGCGCGAAGGCGTTGGTGACGAACACGAGGTAGGGGTCGCCCGTGATGCCGTAGACGGCGGGCACCGAGTCGACGGCGAACACCACGTCGGTCGCGAAGACGGCGACGGTGACGAGCGCGAACGGCGTCAGGGCGCGGGCGCCGTCCTTCAGGACCGTGAACTTCGCGCCGTCGTAGTCGTCGCTGACGGGCATGAAGCGCTTCATCACCTTGACCACGCGCATCTCGGACACGTCGACCTCGTGCTCGTTGCCCTTGATCGCGTCGCGCAGGAGCTTGACGCCGGTGAGCAGCAGCACCGCCCCGAAGATCAGGAAGACCCAGTCGAAGCGCGACAGCGCGGCGGCGCCGAGGGCGATGAAGATGCCGCGCAGCACGAGCGCGCCGACGATGCCGTAGAGCAGCACCCGCTGCTTGAGCACCTCGGGCACCGCGAAGGCGGCGAGCAGCAGCATGAAGACGAACAGGTTGTCGATGCTCAGCGTCTTCTCGACCAGGTAGCCGGTGTAGTACTCCAGCCCGCGGTCGCCGCCGTGCGCGTTCCAGACGTAGAGGCCGAACAGCAGCGGCAGCGCGACGTAGAACGCCGACCACGCCACCGCTTCCTTCATCGACACCTCGTGCGGGCGCCGGGTGGCGATGAAGTCGACGACGAGCAGGGCGAGCACCACGCCGATGGTCAGGAACCACAGGGTGGGGGACGCGATGGACGACATGGGTCTCCTCAGGATCGAGCTCCTGAGGTCTCCCCCGCCACGCCCTCGTGCTGTCGGGTGTGGCCGCCGACCGGGGCGCCTGTGGAGGCGCCGTAGTGACCGATCGGACGTTGGTGGGGTACTCCCCTCGTGGATGATTTTAGTTGAACCGGCAAGGGGATCCCAAGTCCGCGGCGTGCACGTATCGTCCACAGCATGGGAACGGACGTGGAGACACAGGAGTACGACGTCGTCGTCATCGGCGGTGGGCCTGCGGGCGAGAACGCGGCGCAGTACGCGGTGGAGGGCACGGGCATGACGTCCGTCGTCGTCGAGCGCGAGCTGCTCGGCGGCGAGTGCAGCTACTGGGCGTGCATGCCGAGCAAGGCGCTCCTGCGACCGATCACGGTGGCGGACCTGACCGGCGACCTCGGGGGCGTCTCGACCGCCCACGTGACGCCGAAGTCGCTGCTCGAGCGGCGCGACTACTGGGTCTCGAGCTACGACGACTCAGGCCAGGAGACCTGGGCGGACGGCGCCGGCATCGGCGTGGTCCGCGGCTCCGGGCGGCTCGTCGGCGAGCGCCGGGTGCGGGTGACCTCGTCGGCCGGTGACGTCGAGCTGGTGGCCCGCCGCGCGGTCGTCCTCGCAACGGGCAGCGACCCGGTCGTGCCCGCGATGTACGCCGACGCCCTCCCGTGGGGCTCGCGCGACGCCACCGCCGTGACCGAGGTCCCCGACCGGCTCGTCGTGGTCGGCGGCGGCGTCGTCGCCTGCGAGGCCGCGATCTGGATGCAGGCGCTCGGCTCCGACGTGACGCTCGTGGTGCGCGACCCGCGCCTGCTCGCGCGCACCGAGCCCTTCGCCGGCGAGGCCGTGCTCGCGGGCCTGCGCGAGCGCGGGATCACGGTGCACCTCGGCACCGAGGTGAGGGATGTACGCCGCGAGGCGCCGGAGGCGACCGGTGACGGCCGGATCCACGGAGGCACGGTCACCCTCGCCACGTCGGCGGGCGAGCTGGTCGCCGACGAGCTGCTCCTCTCGATCGGTCGCACGCCCCGGCTCGACGACGTCGGGCTCGACACGGTCGGCCTCAGCGCCGACGACGTGAAGGCCGGACGCCTCCCGGAGTGGCTCTACGCCGTCGGCGACGCGAGCGGCATGGCGCCGCTGACCCACTGGGGCAAGTATCGCGCCCGGGTCCTGGGCGCCCGGATCGCAGCCGCGTCCGAGGGCGAGGTGGCCTGGGAGCCGGACCGCGAGGCACCCGTCCCGCAGGTCGTCTTCAGCGACCCGGAGGTCGCGAGCGTCGGGATGACCGAGGCCGAGGCCCGCGAGGCCGGGCACGAGGTGGTGACCACCCGGGTCCCGACCTCGTCCGCCGCCGGCACCTCGCTCCTGCGCGACACGGTGGTCGGGGAGTCGCAGCTCGTGGTCGACGCGAAGACCCACCTGCTCCTGGGAGCCACGTTCGTCGGTGTCGAGGCCGGTGAGCTGGTCCACGCCGCAACGGTCGCCATCGTCGGCGACGTCCCCGTCCACGTGCTCCGCCACGCCGTGGCGTCGTACCCCACCGCGGCCGAGCTCTGGCTCCGCCTCCTCGAAGAGCTGCCCGCGGAGTTCCGCCGCCCGCCCCAGTAGCCGCTGGTTGAGGTGCGAGGAGCGCCAGCGACGAGCCTCGAAACCTGCGAGTGGTTTCGAGGCTCGCTCCGGTCGCACCTCAACCACCGACCACCGGAGGATCAGCCGCGCTCGCGCAGGTAGCGGCCGAAGTGGGGGACGGTGAAGGCGATGCGGCCGCGCTCGCCGGAGTAGACGAGCCCCTTCTTGAGGAGCGAGTCGCGCGCCGGCGAGAGGGACTGGGGCTTCTTGCCGAGCCGGGCGGCGACGTCGGCGCTCGGCACGGAGTCCTCGTCGCCCCCCAGACCGGACTGCGCCAGGGCGACGTCGGCCATCGCCATCAGGTAGTCGCGCTCCCCCGGTGTCGCGCGCTCGTAGCGCGAGCCGAAGAACCCGACGGCGAGCTCGGACTCGGCCTCGGGTGCCGCGACGGCGACGTCGGCGGCGGTGATCGGCGAGCGCGGGGCGAGGTCCCACACGGCCTTGCCGTAGGCCTGGATGAAGTAGGGGTAGCCGCCGGTGGCGTCGTACATCGCGGCGAGGGCGTCGGACTCGAAGGCGGCGTCCTCGTCGGCGGCAGGCGCCTCGAGTGCACGGTCGGCGGCCTCGCGGGCGAGCCGGTCGATGCGCTGGTAGCGGAAGAGCCGCTCGCTGTAGGACTTGCTCGCGCTGAGCACTGCCGGCAGGTGCGGCAGGCCGGCGCCCACCACGATCACGGGCAGCCCGGACTGGCTGAGCTCGTGGCAGGCGGCGCACAGGGCCGACACGTCGTCCGCGCCGAGGTCCTGCATCTCGTCGATGAAGATGCCGACTCCCTTGCCGACGTCGGCGGCGAGCCCGCCGAGGTCGGCGAAGAGCTCGACGAGGTCGATCTCGATGTCGCCGGAGTCGGCGCGACCCCGCACGGCCGGTACGTCGATGCCCGGGCTCCACTGGTCCTTGAGCTTCGCGGCCGTGCCGGCGTCGCGGTGCGCGAAGGACTTGATCACCCCGAGCACGTGGTCGACCGACTCCTCGTCACCGTGGCCGAGCTCGCGCACCGCCTGGTGCAGCGCGCTGCTGAGCGGCCGCCGCAGGCCCTGGCCGGGACGCGCCTCGAGCTTGCCGGTCCCCCACCCCCGGCGTACGGCGGCGCCGCGCAGCGCGTTGAGCAGCACGGTCTTGCCGACGCCGCGCAGGCCGGTGAGCACGAGGCTGCGCTCGGGCCGGCCCTTGGCGACGCGCTCGAGGACGACGTCGAACGCGGCGAGCTGCTCGTCACGGCCGGCGAGCTCGGGGGGGCGCTGGCCCGCGCCGGGGGCGTACGGGTTCCGGATCGGGTCCACGATCCGACGGTATCGGTGAATCTAAGGGCCACCGTAGACATCCGGATATTCGGCGAGTCACGACCGAGGTGCCACCATCGAGACGTGACCGACACGTCCGCGCACGTCCCCCAGACCATCTCCTACCCCGCGGAGTCGCGGCCCTCCTCGCGCTGGTCCCAGGACCACCTCGACCCGCACGTGGTCGTCCTCTTCGGGGCGTGCGGAGACCTGGCCCGCCGCAAGCTGCTGCCCGGCATGGCCCACCTCGTCCTGTCCGACCTCGCCCCCGACATCCGGATCATCGGGACCTCGCTGGAGGAGCACGACTCGGCGACCTTCCGGACGTACACGCGCGAGGCCGTCGAGCAGTTCGGCCTGCACCCGATGACCGAGGAGCAGTGGGACCTCTTCGACGACCGCCTGGAGTACGTCCCCCAGTCCGCCGGCCCCGAGGCGCTCGCCGCCGCGGTGGCCACCGCCGAGCAGGCCCTCGGCGAGGGCGTACGTCGTCTGCACTACCTGTCGGTGCCGCCCAAGGCGGCCCTGCCGGTCATCGAGATGCTCCGCGACGCCGACCTCGTAGCCCGCTCGCGCGTAGTGATGGAGAAGCCGTTCGGCACCGACCTCGCCTCGGCGATCCAGCTCAACGCCCGCGTCCACGAGACCTTCGACGAGTCGCAGGTGTTCCGGATCGACCACTTCCTCGGCAAGGAGGCGGCGCAGAACATCCTCGCGTTCCGATTCGCCAACGGGCTGTTCGAGCCGATCTGGAACCGCAACTTCATCGACCACGTGCAGATCGACATCCCCGAGACGCTCGGCCTGGACCAGCGCGCCAACTTCTACGAGTCGACCGGCGCCTACAAGGACATGGTCGTCACGCACCTGTTCCAGGTGCTGGCCTTCGTCGCGATGGAGCCGCCCACCGCGCTCGAGCCGCGGGCCATCTCGGAGGAGAAGAACAAGGTCTTCCGCTCGCTGATGCCGATCGAGCCGAGGGACGTCGTGCGCGGGCAGTTCACCGGCTACACCGACCTCCCAGGCGTCTCGCCCGACTCCGACACCGAGACCTTCATCGCCATGGAGTGCCGCCTCGACAACTGGCGGTGGGCGGGGGTGCCGTTCTACCTGCGGACCGGCAAGCAGATGGCCGAGGGCAAGCGAATCATCTCGATCGCCTTCCGCGAGGCACCCCGCTCGATGTTCCCCGCCAACTCCGGCGTCGGGTCCGCGGGGCCGGACCACCTCACCTTCGACCTCGCCGACGAGTCCAAGGTGTCGCTGTCGTTCTACGGCAAGCGCCCCGGTCCGGGGATGCGGCTGCAGAAGCTGTCGATGCAGTTCTCCACCGGCGAGACCGAGGCCGCCGGTGACGTGCTCGAGGCCTACGAGCGGCTGATCCTCGACGCGATGCGCGGCGACCACACGCTCTTCACGACGGCGGAGGGCATCGAGTCGCTCTGGGACCGCTCGCGCCAGCTGCTCGAGGACCCGCCGCCCGTGAAGCCGTACGCGCCGGGGACCTGGGGACCCAACGCCATCCACCAGCTCGTGGCGCCGCACGCGTGGCGGCTGCCGTTCGAGCGGGAGTGGCGAGCGAAGAAGTAGGCCTGGTTCAGCCGGCCTGCGGCGGCCGCTCGACCCGCGCGACCCGCTCGCGCGCGGTGTCGTACGCCTGGTCGAGGCCCTGGCGCAGCAGCGCGATGAGGTCGGGCACCTCGTCGGCGGCGAGCCGGAAGGTGCCGGCGCACACGTTGTCGCGCCACAGCGACAGCACGACCAGCTGCGACTCGTGGTGCCAGGTGACGCGCAGCGAACGGTCCTCGCCGCGCGGGTCGAGGAAGACCGACCCGGTGCGAGGAGTGCGCGGCTGTGCCATGGGTCATTCTGACCCCGACCGAGGTGATCTGCCTAGACTCGCAGCGTGCCAGAGCTGCCCGAGGTCGAAGCCCTCGTCCAGGACCTGCGCGGTCGCCTGGTCGGCCGCGCGATCAGCCGCGTCGACCTGACGGCGTTCAGCGCGCTGAAGACGTTCGACCCGCCGCTGCACGCGCTGCACGGCACCCTCGTCGACGACGTGACGCGCCACGGCAAGTTCCTCGACATCGACGCGAGCGGCGTCCACGTGGTCATCCACCTCGCGCGGGCGGGCTGGATCCGCTGGCGCGACGAGGTGCCGGCCCTGCCCGCGCGGCCCAACAGCAAGAACCCGCTCGCCGCGCGGGTGGTCATCGACGATCCCGACCTCGACGTCCAGCCGGGCCTCGACATCACCGAGGCGGGCACGCGCAAGGGCCTGGCGATCTACGTCGTCCGCGACCCGCAGCAGGTCGAGGGGGTCGCCCGGCTCGGGCCCGACCCGCTCAGCGACGACTTCACGGTCGAGGTGCTCGGCGAGATCCTGCAGCGCGAGGGGCGCAAGCAGGTCAAGGGCGTGATGCGGATGCAGTCGATCATTGCCGGCATCGGCAACGCCTACTCCGACGAGATCCTCCACGCCGCGAAGATGTCCCCCTACAAGCCGGCCAGCAGCATCGAGGGCGACGAGCTCCAGGGGCTGTACGACGCCGTGCGCGGGACGCTGGGCGACGCCGTACGCCGCTCGAGCGGGCTCGCCGCGAGCGAGCTCAAGGGCGAGAAGAAGACCAACCTGGCGGTGCACGGCCGGACCGGCGAGGCGTGCCCGGTGTGCGGGGACGTCGTGCGCGAGGTGTCGTTCGCGGACTCCAGCCTGCAGTACTGCGCAACCTGCCAGACCGGCGGGAAGCCGCTGGCGGACAGGCGCACGTCGAAGTTCCTGAAGTAGCCGACGGGCCCGAGGGTCCGGGCAGAGCGACGGGCGCCGGTCCGACCCACCCCCGTGAAGTCCGACCGGCGCCCGGCTACGTCAAGCGTACCTTGACTCTGCGCGAATCGTCTCACGCCGTGTGCGTCTTGTCTCCACCTTTTCTGGCGAATCGCTCCCACGCGGCCTGCCGCGAGACGCCCAGGGTGCGGCCGATCTCGGCCCAGGAGATGCTGCGCTCGCGCAACAGGTCGACCCACTCGTGGGCGAACGCGGTGTTCTGCTCTGCCGACGCCATGATCTGCGGGAGCGTGGCGAGCAGCTCCGCGTCGGACATCGTGTCCCAGGGGAACGTCCCCTTCCTGGCGGCCATCTCCTCGGGGTCGTGCAGGATCGCGTGGAAGTCGTCGACGCAGGACACGCAGATCTGCGCACCCAGACCGCCCACGAGCTGGAGGTCCTTGCTTCCCGGTTCACCGCAGAACGAGCAGATCTTGCCCTCGCGCGTGATCATCTGACCCTCTCCGTCTCCCCTCGACCGATGCTACTCGCCCGTACCTGACCGAGAAGAGGTCGTTCGGGTGGTCCGGCACCCCCCGTCCGGGCTAGCCGGAGCCCGGCAGCTCCGGCATGTCGATGTCGTCGAGGGGGTTGCCGCAGGTCTCGGTGAGGTACTTCTCGAAGGCGTCCGCCTGCTTCTTCGCCTCGGCCGAGGCGTCCTTGCCTCCCGCCTCGAGCTCCTCGAGCTTCTCGATCGAGAAGTCGGAGGCGTCGATCTCGCCGGCCTGCTCGACGACCGCCTCGAAGCCCTTGCGCGCGTCGTCGGAGATCCCCTCGGGCGTGCCGACCTCCTCGAGCTTCGCGCCCCAGTCCTTCACCGCCTTCGCCATCTGCTCGTCGCTGGGCAGCACCGGTTCGGACACGTCGTCCGGCATCAGGTCCTCGAGGAGGCTGGACTGCGTCCGGCAGAAGTCCTTCTCGCTCGCGTCGGTGGGAGCCCCGCCCCCGGCCCCTCCGCCGCAGGCGGACGCGGCGGCCCCGACGAGGAGGGCAGCAGTGCTGACGGCGAGACGGGTGCGGGTGGCCATGTGTCCCCTTGTTCTTCCCTCGGTGGCGTTCGGACGGCGCCCACCCTTGCGCGTCTCACCCCCGGTCGTCCACCCGGAAGGGTGACGGCACCGGGAGGCGCAGGCACCCCTCGAGCGCCTCGAGGTACTCCGCTCGCGGACGTCGTACGACGCCCAGGGTGGCGAGGTGCGGCGTCTGCCACTGCACGTCGAGGACCCGGCGGTCGGCATGCTCGTCACGGAGCAGGTCGACCAGCGCGAGCAGCGCGACCTTGGACGCGTCGCGCTCGACGTGGAACATCGACTCGCCCGCGAAGAGGCCGCCGACGCTGACGCCGTACAGCCCTCCGGCGAGGCGGTCGTCGCGCCACGCCTCGACCGAGTGCGCCCAGCCGAGGCGGTGGAGCCGGCCGTAGGCATGCCGGAAGTCGTCGTTGATCCAGCCGTCGGGCCGGTCCGGGCTGCCGCAGGCCGCGACCACCTCGTCGAACGCGGTGTCGATGCGGATCTCGAAGTCCCGCGCGGAGCGCCGCAGCGATCGCGACACCCTCATCCCGTCGAGAGGCAGCACGCCGCGCTCGACCGGGGAGAACCACCCGAGGTGCTCCTCGGCGTCGAGCGTGACCGGCATCGGGAAGAGGCCCAGGCCGTACGCCGTCACGAGCGTGCCGGGCTCGAGGTCCGCGCCCACCGCGACGAGGTCGTCGTCGGGGTCCCACGACGAGCGGGGCGGGAACCCCCACGGCGTCGGAGCGGGGGCGATCGGCACGACTCCGAACGTAGTCCACGACCCGAGGCCGCCCCGCGCGTCGCGCGAGCACCGCGGCGGCCGGGTCGCGCGACTGGCGGCCGACCGTACGATCGGGGCATGGGCCTCAAGTCGACCGTCGGACGCCAGCTCGCGCCGCGCATCCAGGACCTCGCTCCCGGACTCACCTCGGGCTTCGTCCGCGAGGCGCTCAACCGTGCGATCGACGGCGTCGGTCCGCTCGCTCCCGCGGCCGCCGCTGCTGACAAGCAGCTGACGGAGCAGCGTGGCAGCGTCGAGCGCGCGATCCACGAGGTCATCGAGAACAACGTCCGGATGGCCGGCGCGCAGGGCTTCCTGACCAACGTCGGCGGCCTGGTGACGATGGCGGTGACGATCCCCGCCAACGTGACCGGCCTGGCGCTGCTCCAGTGCCGGATGGTCGCCGGCATCGCGCACCTGCGCGGTCACGACCTCGACGACCCGCGCGTGCGCAACGCGATCCTCGCGCTGCTCCTCGGCGAGGACCAGGTCCACGACCTGGTGAAGCGCAAGAAGATCCCGAGCACGCCGATGGCCCTCGCCACCGCGCCTGCCCACGACCCGACGATCGACGGCGTCATCTCGGCCGTCGTGGCCAGCGACATCATCGCCCGGGTCGCAGGCAAGCGGCTCGCGACCACCGTCGGGCGCCGGGTGCCGGTCGTCGGCGGCGTGGTCGGCGCCGGGGCCGACGGCTACGCGACCTGGAAGATCGGGCGGTACGCCGACCGCGAGCTGCTGCCGCGCAAGCGCTGAGCCCTCAGGCCAGCAGCCCCAGCGTCTCAGCGTGGAGGACGACCTCGGCATGGATCGGGTCGTCGACCCACAGGTAGTCGGCCGCCTCGAGCACCGGCAGCGTGAGTACCTCGACGACGTCCTCGCCGTCCGGCGGATTGAGCGGCTCACCCGTGATCTCGACGCGAGCGACGGCATAGGCCCAGTACGAGCGTGGGTGCGGGAAGTGCGGCCGGTACGGCTGCTCCCGTTCGCTGTCCACCTCGTGGGCCGAGAAGTGGTGGAGGTCGCCGAGCAGGGTCGCGCCCGCCTCCTCCAGCAGCTCGCGGCGGGCAAGGTCGGTCAGCGCCTCGCCCTCCTCGCGCGTGCCGCCAGGCAGGAACCGCCAGCCCTCCGCACTTCGACAGACCACGACCTCACGGTCGTGTGTGAGGGCGACGAGATGCAGCCGGGTGACCAGCTCGTGCTTCGCGACGCCGGTGACGTACCTGGTCCTCGCCCGGGCGTAGTCGACGTAGGTCTCGCCGGCGAGCGCGGGGAAGCGGGCGTCCGGGTCGTCCACTCCGTCATTGTGCACGTGGCTGGGCGGTCCCTCCCGTGGCAGCACTCACGGCATGCCGAAGCTTCCCCAACCAGTTCTCGAAGTTGCGTGGAGACACCGAGGGGAGACCGGCAAGATCCACTACCGCTTGCGACGTCCCGACGGAGGCACCAGGCACCTGAACACCCGAGACGGTGACCCTCTGCCCGAGGTTCTCGAACAACACCTCGCTGCCATTGGCTACACAGGTCCCAAGAGCTCCGACGAAGACTCCGGCGAGCATTGACACGTTTGAGCGCCTGCTCTCACGTCCGCCTGGTGAAGAGCACCTGTCCGTGCTTGTCGAGACCGTGCTGGAACGCCGGGTCGTGGACGAGCCGGTGGTGCTTCGGGCACAGCAACCGGCCCGCCGCCACACTCGTGCGTCCACCGCGCGCCCACGCGTCGTCGTGGTGGGCGTGGCAGAACGCCGGCGGCGCATCACAACCGGCCGCGGTGCAGCCGCCATCGCGCACACCCATCGCGACCCGCTGCGCCTCGGAGTGGAACCGCCGCCTCCGGCCGACGTCCAGCACCACCGACGGCCCACCCAGCACCACCGGGACGATCCCCGCCCGGCACGCGATCCGACGCGCCTCACCCGCACTGATCCGACCACCCGTGTCCAGGGAGGCGGCCTTCAGCCCACCGGTCAGGGTGTCGACGTCCATCGTCACCACCACCGTCGCCGGCACCCCACCCGCCGACGGCACCGACGCCTCGGGGCGGGACTCGATGTAGTCCACGAACGCCAGACCCATCCGGTGCCTCGTCACACCCCGTTCGACAGGAGCCGCGCCCACGGCATCGCCACCCGGATCGCGGCGGAACCGGCTCGGGAACGCGATCGCCAACAGGTGCTTGCGCAGCACCTCCCCGTGCAGGGTCGGGATCGAGAACCGGCCATGGGACTGCCCGTGCCCGTCGTCGACCATCGTGAACGACGCCCTCGCCCTCGCGTCCGCTTCCTCCGCCTCGAGGCGGCGGGCCTCCTCCGCATCGGCCGCGACCGGGTCGACCACCTCCAGGACCCGACGACCCAGCACCCGCAACGCCTTCGCGTCGTGCTCGACCGCCTTGTCGAGCAGGAACCGTGTCGCATCCGCAGCCACCACCTCCGACACGTCGACCGGCAACGCGTCCACCGCATCCACGACCACCCGCGCCTGATCGAGCCGCAGGTCACCGGACGCGAGCGCGGCAGCCACGCCGTCGTACCGCTCCAGCGCAGACGCAAGGGATGACAACCGCTGCACCTCGGCCTGCGTCACCCGCGTCTCCCGAGCCCACCAGGCGTGCGTCGACAGACCCACCTCCGAGCCCGTACCGACCGCCGTCGCCTGCCCCAGCACCCGCACCAGCAACGCATCCAGCTGCGACCGCGCCCGCGTCAGCAGCACCAACGCATCACCAGCCTCCGCCGCCGACATCGACCACACCGGCAGCCCCGCCACCACACCCAACGACACGCACAGATCACGCGCAAGAGCGGTGACCCGGTGCTCCTCGGACAGTGGGATCGCTGACATGCCTCCACCCTCGAGACCACCACCGACACTTCCGGAGACCGACGAACAACCCTGTGGAGAAGCCCGGAATGTGCGCCGCTGTGGACGTTGAACGGCCCGACCGTGGGGTGTGAGCCACTCAGTGACGGAGGATGGAACCCATGCCGGGCTACCAGGACCTCGTCGGCGAGGCCCGCACGACGAATGACGAGAAACGGCTGCGCGCGCTGAGCACCCACCGGGTCACCGCGGTGAGGACGGCCGTTGCAGGAAATCCAGCGACCCCCGTGGACGTGCTCGAGGTGCTCGCCGAGGACAAGCACCACCTGCCCCGCTACGAGGTGACCAGCAACCCCCGGCCCGAGGCCGTTGCCGTGTCGATGGCGGCACGGCGATCGGACGTGCGCGTCATCCTCGCTCAACGGCACGACCTGCCGGCCGAGGTCTACGAGGCACTCTTCTCCGACCCTGACCGGCAGGTCCGTGAGAGTCTTGCCACCTCGACGGACAGGGCGGACCTCGTCGCGCGCTTCGCCCAGGACGAGGAGGTGTCGCTACGGGCCCTTGCGGCCATCCACCCGCTGTGCAGCGATGCAGACTTCGAGCGGCTGTCGCGCGATCCGTCGAACCGGGTGCGAGCGACCGTGGCCGGCGAGCGCCGGCGGCTCAGCGAGGACATGGTGCAACGCCTCGCGCGCGACCGCTCGGCCAACGTGCGTTGGCACGTCCTCACCCACCACCGCGATCGGAGGGACCTCGCCGAGCTCCTCGCCCAGGACGCCGACGAGATGAATGCGGCGCAGGCGCGGCACCACCTGGCTGAGCTGGACCGGCGAGACGGGAAGGCGCCCACCTGAGCCCATGCACGGCTAGAGGACGCTGAAGCCCTCCGGCAGCGGGCCGCGGCCGAGAGAGCCGCGGAGCAACGGGCCCGCGAGCCCGCCGGACGCGGCGAGGGCGGCGACCAGTTCGAGGGCGACGGACGCCGGCTCGGCAGGAGGGTCCGCGGGCAGGTCGAGCGCCCAGCAGAGGTCGACGGTGTGGGCGACGAGCTCGAAGGTGCGGGTCGGCAGGTAGTCCGACAGCCGCATCCCGCCGGCGATGGTCTCGATGACCTCGTCGCCGGAGCAGGCAGCCACGAGCGGGAGGACGCGCGACGCGATGCCGGCGACCGACGCCGCGGGGTCGTCACCGAGCGCCGTACCGGCGTCGCGGCCGCGGTCGGCGACACCCGGGCCGTTGGCCAGCTCGCGCGTCACCTCGAAGTAGGCGACGGAGGAGGGGACGTCGACGGACGCCGCGGGACGCGCGAGGTAGGCCTCGACGGTGAGCAACGACCTACTCGTGTGCCCGACCAGGCTGCGCAGGTCCCACTCGCCCAGGCCGGGGGATGACCACGAGCGGTCGACGCGCGCGGCCGTCGCGACGAACCAGTCCGCGGCCTCGGCGAAGGCGCGGCAGGAGTCCTCCCACGGGTGGGCCATCGCGCTACGCCCGTCCTCGTGCCCGCCGGTAGACGTCGAGGGCGCCGCGGCCGGCTGCGCTGTCCTCGAGCGAGGTCACGATCCTGCGCTTGACGCGGTACGACGGCGTGAGCCGGGCCCGGTCGCGCTCCTCGCGGGCCTCGCGCAGCTCCTCGTGGAGCCGCTCCTCGACCGCACGCAGCCTGGCCCCCTCGACCAGCAGCGCCGAGATGGTGTCGAGGGCCGGCGGCAGCAGCTCGTCGGCCGGGACGGTGTCGGGGTCGGCGAACGTGCCGAGGTCGGGGCCGAGGAGGTCGTCGAGCGAGCCGCTGACGTCGTACCCCCGCTCCGACATCGCGCCGACCCAGTCGCGGCACAGGGCCTGCGCCCAGGCGTGGTCGTCGGGCGGCAGGCCGAGGCGGGCCGAGGCGACACCGCGCGAGAGCGTCTGGTGCGCGAGCAGCTCGCGGACGAGCGGGCGGTAGTCGGGCGGCGCGATGATCGAGGTGACCCGCTGGTTGATCGTGCGGAGCAGCGAGGTCTCGGGCACGCCCAGCGAAGGGTTCTCCCGCTCGGCGGCGAGGTCGAGGTCGAGCCCGTCGAGGCCGAACGTGCGGGAGAACCGGCGCCACAGCTCGCCACGGTCCGATCCCGACGGCGGCACGGTCACGAGGTGCACCTGCGAGGGAGGCAGCGACGCGCCCCAGCGGTCGAGGATGTCGGGGATCTCCTGCACCGCCCAGAACCACGAGCCGATCCTCGAGTCGCGCGCCGGGTCGCGGATCGTCTCGAGGAACGCCGCGTAGGTGATGTGGCTGCGGTGCTTGACGTTCTCCTGCCACTCCGCTGGGATCTGGCGCACGAGGTCGCGCACCGACAGCACCAGGTGGACCTCGGCGTCGCCCAGCGACTCGAGCGCGCGGGCCACCTGCGTCGGCGTCGCCCGCGCGAAGATCTCGTGGCTGACGATCGCCGTGCCGTGCCAGTCGCGCACCTGCTCGGCGAGCCGGTCCCAGGCCCCGACGGCCTCGGTCTCCAGGCCGCCCCACGGCAGCGTCATCAGGTCGAGGGCGGCGAGGAAGTGCGCGTCGAAGCGGTCGGCCGGGTAGAGGATGTCGTGCTCGCGCAGGACCTTCTGGTTCCGGAAGAGGACGTCCTGGAGGTACGACGTGCCGGTCTTGGGACAGCCCACGTGGAGCAGCACCCGCTTGCTCACCGCTCCACCTCCTCGTCGCCCTGGTGACCGCCCCGGCGCTCGCGCCAGCCCGGGTCGACGATCATCCGGATCGCCAGGTCCAGCACCTGCCGGTCGTCCGGTCCGGTTGCGCCGGAGGGTGCCCCGGCGCGCGGCTCGAGGCCCGCGAGGTCGCCGACGACAGCGTAGCCAGCACGCTGGACGGCGCGGACGGTGCGGGCGGCGGACCGCTCGACCCACTGGTGCTCGCGAGCCGGTACGCCGACGGGTGCGACGCCGCTGTCCGGGATCCGCCGCTGCAACGTCCGCATCAGCCCCGGACGGTCCTTGCGGTCGACGCGGAGGCCCACCACGGCTGCGACGCGGCGGGCCAGCTCGGCCTGGTCGGCGCCGGGCACCCGTACGGCGGGCAGGGACCGGACCCCTGCCTGACGGGGGAGGAGGTCGAGGTCGGTGACGACCCGGACGAAGGGGCGACGTCCGCCCCAGCGCTGCACGGAGGCCACCAGGTCGGCGCGCGCCGGCAGCTGGTCGCGCTCGCGCCAGAAGCGCAGCCACTCGGCCCACGGCGTCGCGCCGGTCTCGAAGCAGCGCTGCGTCCAGGTGTGGGCGAGCAGCTCGTCGAGCGGCCGGCCGATCGCGACGACGAACGGCCGTGGACCGCCCTCCGGACGACCCTTCCCCAGCAGGTGCTCCCGCGTGGCGGCCGCGACGAGCGGGTCGCCGACCAGCCGGACGCGGCGCCGCCACGGACGCGGCCAGCTCGTCGCCACCGGGTCCGGGCCGAGGGCGACGAGGTCGTCGGCGAGCACGACGCTGGCGACCCGGAGCAGCTCGTGTGCGCTGACCGTCGCGGGGTCGACGGGGGCCGGCCCGAAGCCGCGGTGCGCGGCGCCGACCAGCGCCAGGTCGGCCTTTCCGCGCCCCGCCGCGGGTGCGGCCAGGACGCGGTCGGCGAGCCGAGTGCGCTCGCGGTGGCGGTCACCACGGGACCCCGCGCTCGACCCCGCGGCGAGGTTGATCCGCCGAAGCAGCTCGAGCTGCTGGGCGCCGGGGAGCGGCCCGGGCAGGGGCGCACCGGCGCCGGACCACGCCAGCCAGGGCGTCGTACCGCCGTCACGCAGGTGCGCGACCCAGCCATGGGCGCGTCCTGCTCCGTCGGCCTCGGGCAGCGCGGTCAACGGTCGCGCAGCCGGCGTACGGTCTGGCGGACCTTGTCACCCACGGTGTCGCCCGCCGCGCGGCTGGCGGCCTCCTGGGTCATCACCGTGAGCGCGTCAAGGGCAGCCCCGAGCTCCAGCTTGGCACGCACACGATCGGGGTTGTGCCACGCCTCCCCGTCGGCCGGGCGACGCGGGCGCAGGTCCTCCGCGTCGCCGATCACGTCGACGCCGCTGCCCTTGATGTGGTCGATCCAGAGCTGGGCGCGCTCCTCGGCGAAGTCGAAGCGGTCGGGAGGGAGGCGCACCGGGATCGCCGCGCGGGAGACCAGCACCTCCTGGGCGAGCACCTCGCGGATCAGGTTGTCGTAGGCCGGCTCGCGCCACACGCCCAGCTCGAGGCGGCGGTTGAGCTTGCGCAGCAGCGAGGTCTCGGCGATGCCGAGCGACCGGTTGTCGCGCTCGGAGTCCAGCGGCGCCCAGGCGGGGTCGATGCTGAAGGCACGGCAGAAGCGCAGCCACAGCTCGTCGCCGTTGGGGCCACGGTCGTGCGGGACGGTGACCACGTGCACCCGCTCGGGCGGCAGCTTGGCGCCCCACTGCGACAGCACGCGCGGGAGGTCCATCGCGTTGAAGAACCAGGTCTGGCCACGCTCGACCTTGGTGAGGAAGCGCTTGAACGGCCACTTGCGGCCCTGCTTGATCGACTCCTGCCACGCGGCGGGCAGCTGTCGGCCGAGGTCGCGCGCGGAGTAGACGACGTGCACCTCGTTGCCGGCGAGGTCGTTCATGGCCTTGGCGATCTTGTCGGGCTTGGCACCCGCGAGGATCTCGTGGCTGATGACGACGTTGCCGTCGGCGCGGTTGACCCGCTTCACCATCGCGTCCCACGCACCGTGGGCGTGGCCGGGAGCGCCGCCCCAGTCCTGGTCGAGCAGGTCGAGCGCCGCACGGAAGTGGAACAGGTCGGAGCGACCACCACGCCCGACCGGCACGGTCACGCCGTGGCGGCTCAGCGACGACGCGTTGAGCAGCAGCCGGTCCTGGAGGTACGTCGTCCCGGTCTTGGGCGCACCGATGTGCAGGTGGACGACGCGACTCATGCCGCTGATTGTGCCCGAGCCGGGACAGTCCAGTGACGGTTGGCTGCCCGGACGCGCTGACGACAGCCATCCGTCACTGGACTACCCCACCGAGCCGAGGGCGCGTACGACGGCGCTCGGGCTCGGGCGGCCGAGCTGTCCGGCCATCCAGACGCTGGTGCCGACGACGGCGTCGAGGTCGACGCCGTGGTCGATGCCGAGCCCGGTCAGCATCCAGACGAGGTCCTCGGTGGCGAGGTTGCCGGTGGCCGACTTCGCGTAGGGGCAGCCGCCCAGGCCGCCGGCGCTCGCGTCGAACGTCGTGATGCCGGACTGCAGCGCCGCACACGTGTTGGCGAGCGCCTGGCCGTAGGTGTCGTGGAAGTGCATGGCCAGCCGGTCGGTGCCGACGCCCGCGTCGGCGAAGGCCGCGACGAGCGCGCTGACGTGGCCGGCGGTCGCCACGCCGATGGTGTCGCCGAGGCTGAGCTGGCTCGCGCCGAGGTCGAGCAGCCGCGTCCCGGCGCTGACGACCTGCTCGATCGGTACGGCGCCCTCCCACGGGTCGCCGAAGCACATCGAGACGTAGGCCCGGACGTCCATCCCGGCATCGCGGGCGCGCGCGACGGTGGGCTCGAACATCGCGAACTGCTCGTCGAAGGTGCGGTTGAGGTTCTTGCTCGCGAAGGTCTCGGTGGCGCTGCCGAAGATCGCGATGTGCTCCAGGCCGAGCTCGAGCGCCCGGTCGAGCCCGCGCTCGTTGGGCACCAGCACCGGGAGGTGGCGGCCCTCCTCGCCGAGGCCGGCCATCAGCTCGGCGGCGTCGGCGAGCTGCGGCACCCACCTCGGGTGCACGAAGCTGGTGGCCTCGACGACCGGCAGGCCGGCCGCCAGGAGGCGTCGTACGAACTCCGCCTTGACCTCGACCGGGACGATCGCCTTCTCGTTCTGCAGGCCGTCGCGCGGACCGACCTCGTAGATCGTGACCCGCTCGGGCATCCCCTCGGCGGGCACCCGCATGGGGAGCTCAGTCATCGGACGCCTCCACCGTGAACAGTGCGGCGCCGAGCTTGACGAGGTCGCCGACGCTCGCGCCGACCGCCGTCACCGTGCCGGCGAACGGTGCCTTGAGCGCGAGCTCCATCTTCATCGCCTCCATCACCCCGAGCGTCTCACCCTCGGCCACGGCCTGGCCCTCGGCGACGTTGACCGCGAGCACGGTGCCGGGCATCGGCGCGAGGAGCGTGCCGTCGCCGACGGCCGAGGCCTGGTCGCCGAACGGGTCCGGTCGGTGCCACACCCACCGCTGGCCGCGGTGCACGACGTCCACGACGTCGCGCTGGACGTTGAGCACCGCCTGCTCGGCGCGATCGTCGACGACGAGGTGCACGGTGTGGTCGGCGGCCGACACCATGCGTACGGCGTGGTCGACGCCATCGAGCGAAACGGTCCCGCGGGAGCGGTCGACGAGCACGGTCCTGTCGCCGAGCACGACGGTGTCGGCCGCCGGCTCCCCTCCCATGCGCCAGCCGTCGGCCCGCCACGGACCGGCGGTGCCCGGTCCGACGTGCATCGTGTCGAGCAGGACCTCGGTCCACGCACCGAACACCAGCGCGAGGGAGTCGTCGGGCGCGGGCACCTCGTGGTGGTCGAGCCAAGCCGTGTCGATGGTGGTGTCGCGGAACTCCTCCGACGCGGCGAGCGCGCGGAGGAAGCCCGTGTTGGTGGTGATCCCGAGGATGGCCGTCGCGCCCAGCGCCTCGACGAGCGCCTCCCGGGCGGCCTCCCGGTCGGGTCCCCACGCGATGACCTTGCCGAGCATCGGGTCGTAGGAGGTGCTGACCTCCTGCTCGGGTTCGAGGGCGTGGTCGACGCGGACGTGGTCGCCGCTCGGCCACCTCACGATGGAGGTGCGTCCGGCCTGAGGGAGGAAGCCGTGGAAGGAGTCCTCGGCGTAAACGCGGGCCTCGATCGCGTGACCGTCGAGCGTGACGGCGTCCTGGGCGAAGGGCAGCGGCTCGCCGCCCGCGACGAGGAGCTGGAGCTCGACGAGGTCGACCCGCTCGCCGTCCACCCGGACGACCTCCTCGGTGACCGGGTGCTCGACCTGGAGACGGGTGTTCATCTCGAGGAAGAAGAACTCGCCGGTCGCGTTGTCGAGCAGGAACTCGACGGTCCCGGCGCCGACGTAGCTGCACTGCTGCGCCAGGGCGACCGCGGACGAGGTGATCGCCGCTCGCTGCTCGTCGCTGATCGTCGGGGCGGGCGCCTCCTCGAGCACCTTCTGGTGCCGGCGCTGCGTCGAGCAGTCGCGCTCGAAGAAGTGCAGGACGGTGCCGTGGCTGTCGCCCATCACCTGCACCTCGATGTGGCGGCCGGACTCGACGTACTTCTCCACCAGGATGGTGTCGTCACCGAACGACGACCGCGCCTCGCGCTGCGCGGCGGCGAACGACTCGTCGTACTCCGCCGCCGAGCGCACCACGCGCATGCCCTTGCCGCCACCGCCGGCCGCGGCCTTGACCAGCACCGGGTAGGCGAAGGACGTGTGGTCGTCCTCGAGCGAGTACGACGGCACGACGGGCACCCCGGCCGCCACCGCGACCTCCCGGGCGGCGTCCTTGCGGCCCATCGCGTCCATCACGTCGGCCGACGGCCCGACCAGGGTGATGCCGGCCTCGGCCAGCGCGCGGGCGAACGGCGCCCGCTCGGACAGGAAGCCGTAGCCCGGGTGCACGAAGCCCGCGCCCGACTCCCGCGCGGCCGCGACCACCGCGTCGATGTCGAGGTAGGACCCGACCCTCACCACCCGGTCGGCCTCGCGCACGTGCGGAGCGTCGGCGTCGAGGTCGGTGTGGATGGCGACCGTGGCCCAGCCGAGCCGCTTCGCCGTGCGGATCACGCGTCGCGCGATCTCGCCGCGGTTGGCGATCAAGAGGGTGTTCATTGGTCTCCTTCGACCTGCGCTGGTTGAGGTGCGAGGAGCGCCAGCGACGAGCCTCGGAACCTGCGTGGTTTCGAGGCTCGCTTCGCTCGCACCTCAACCGCCGATGGGTGCTACATCCTGAAGATGCCGTAGGACGGCTCGGGGATCGGGGCGTACGACGTCGCGGCGAGGGCCATGCCGAGCACGCGGCGGGTGTCGGCGGGGTCGATGATCCCGTCGTCCCAGAGACGCGCGCTGGCGTAGTAGGGCGAGCCCTGGGTCTCGTACTGCTCGCGGATCGGGGCCTTGAAGGCCTCGACCTGCTCGTCGGTCTCGAGGTCCCCCCTCGTGTCGTTGCGCACCGTCGCGAGGACCGACGCGGCCTGCTCGCCGCCCATCACCGAGATCCGCGCGTTGGGCCACATCCAGAGGAAGCGGGGGTCGTAGGCGCGCCCGCACATGCCGTAGTTGCCGGCGCCGAACGAGCCGCCGATGACGACGGTGAGCTTGGGCACCACGCTGCACGCGACGGCGGTGACGAGCTTGGCGCCGTCGCGCGCGATGCCGCGGTTCTCGTACTCGCGCCCGACCATGAAGCCGGTGATGTTCTGCAGGAAGACCAGCGGGATCTTCCGCTGGTTGCACAGCTCGATGAAGTGCGCGCCCTTGAGCGCCGACTCGCTGAAGAGGATCCCGTTGTTGGCGACGATGCCGACCTCGTGGCCGTAGATCCGGGCGAAGCCGCACACGAGCGTGTCGCCGTAGAGCTTCTTGAACTCGTGGAAGCGGCTGCCGTCGACGACGCGGCGGATCACCTCACGCACGTCGTAGGGCGTGCGGGTGTCGGTCGGCACGACGTCGTAGAGCGACTCGGCCGGCTCGTGCGGCTCCTCCACCTCCGCAGCGGGCTCGCGGTCCGGGCGGACCGCGGGCAGCGTGTCGACGATCGAGCGGACGATCGCTAGCGCGTGCGCGTCGTCCTCGGCGAGGTGGTCCACGACGCCGGAGGTGCGGGCGTGCACGTCGCCGCCGCCGAGGTCCTCGGCCGTGACGACCTCTCCCGTCGCGGCCTTCACCAGCGGCGGGCCGCCGAGGAAGATCGTGCCCTGGTTGCGCACGATCACCGTCTCGTCGGACATCGCCGGGACGTAGGCGCCACCGGCCGTGCAGGAGCCCATGACGCTGGCGATCTGCGGGATCCCCCTCGCCGAGAGGTTGGCCTGGTTGAAGAAGATCCGGCCGAAGTGCTCGCGGTCGGGGAAGACCTCGTCCTGCATCGGCAGGAAGGCGCCGCCGGAGTCGACGAGGTAGATGCACGGGAGGTGGTTCTCCGCGGCGATGGCCTGCGCCCGGAGGTGCTTCTTGACCGTCATCGGGTAGTAGGTGCCGCCCTTGACCGTGGCGTCGTTGGCCACGATCACGCACTCGCGGCCCGAGACGCGGCCGATGCCGGCGACGACACCGGCCGACGGGACGGCAAACTCGTCCTCGGAGCCGGCGGGGCCGTACATGCCGTAGGCCGCCAGCGGCGCGATCTCGAGGAACGGGCTGCCGGCGTCGAGCAACCGGTCGACGCGGTCGCGCGCGAGCAGCTTGCCGCGGTCCGTGTGCTTCTTGCGGGCACTCTCCGAGCCGCCCTGCCGGACGCGGGCCAGGCGCGCACGCAGGTCGTCGACGAGCTCGCGCATGGTCGGGGTGCTCACCGTGGTGGGCGCTGTCGTGGTCTCGGACACGCGGCTAGGTTAGCGATCGTTAACCTGATGCGTCCAGTGACGGGAACTCCCCGTGGACGGTGGTGCCGCGACCCGGCTGCGAGGTCACGGTGAGGGTGCCGCCGGCGGCGGCCATCCGCGCCTCCATCCCCAGCAGGCCCCCGGGATCGGTGTGGTGGCGGTCGAAGCCCCGGCCGTCGTCCGTCACGCTGAACGCCAGGTGGGGCTGCCCGCGCAGGGTGACGAGGACCGACTCGGCGTGGGCGTGCTTGGCGACGTTGGTGAGCGCCTCGAGGATGCAGAAGTACGACGCCGCCTCGACCTGGGGCGTCTGGCGCTCGTAGCCGGACACCTCGAGGGTCACCGGCACGACCGAGCGCCGGGCCGTCGCCTGGACGGCGATCGCCAGGCCGCGCTCGGTGAGCAGCGGCGGGTAGATGCCGCGCGCCAGCTCGCGCAGCTCGACGAGGACCTCGCGGTTGTCGGTCGCCAGCCGGTCCAGCAGGCCGGAGGCTCCCTCCGGCCGTCCGGCCTGCAGCTCCTTGCGGGCCCGTTCGATGGTCACGCTCATCGCGAGCAGGCGCTGCTGGGCGCCGTCGTGGAGATCGCGCTCGATGCTGCGCCGGGCGGCGTCGGCGACCTCCACGATGCGGGTGCGCGACTCCTCGAGCTGCTCGGTCCGCTCGTGGAGGCGGCGGTAGGCGTCGCGCACCAGGTAGATCACGACGACGACGACGCTCGGCAGGGCGCTGGCTGCGACGATCGCATTGACCCACCACACGTCGTCGAGGGTGGCGGGTCTCCGGTACTCCGCGAGCGCGACGAGCGCCGAGCTCCCCAGCACGGCGAAGGTCCCGAGGCCGTCGAGCCAGCGCCGGGGGACGTACGGGATCGCGACCAGCATCGGGACCAGGACCAGCATCGTCGTCAGCGGGACGAGGATCGGGGTCGCCCACGTGCCGCCGACGGCGAACACCCCGGCGGAGACGGCCAGCGCGCCGATCGCACCCTCGCTCCCCCACCGCCGCGCGAGCGGCGCGCTCGCGACGGCGAGGACGATCGAGACGGCCATCACCGCGAGGTCGACCAGCACGGTCGTGTGTCGGAACCCGGCGACGTACACCACCGCGACGCTCACCGTCGCGACGGTGAGCGCGACGACGTTGATCCGGAGCAGGCGGCCGAGCGCCGGGTCGAGCGCCTCCCACCCGGAGAGCAGGCGTGTCATCGCGGCCGTGACGCGCCGCCCGTGACCCCGCCGCCGACGCCGGCCTCGCTCAGGAAGACCAGGGTGGCCGCGACCCGGCGGTGCACCGGTGAGTCGGCCGGGAGGTCGAGCTTGGTGAGGATCGAGTTGATGTGCTTCTCCACCGCGCGGTCGGTGACCACGAGGTCGTGCGCGATCGCGCCGTTCGTCATCCCGCGCGCCACCATCGAGAGCACCTCGAGCTCGCGCGGGGTCAACCGGTCGAGCAGCGAGTCGTGCCTCCTGGTCCCGGTCGCCACCAGCGCGTCGACCACGATCTGGTCGATCACCGACCCTCCGGCCGCCACGGTGCGGAGCGCGGCCACGAGCTCGTCGACGTCGGCCACGCGCTCCTTGAGGAGGTAGCCGCGACCGTCGCTGCCCTCGCGCACCAGGTCCAGGGCGTACTCCACGTCGGAGTACTGGGTGAGGGCGACCACGCCGGTCCCGGGGTGCGTACGGCGCAGCTCCGCAGCCGCGCGGATCCCCTCGTCGGTGAAGTCGGGAGGCATCCGGATGTCGGTCAGCAGGACGTCGGGCCGGTGCGCGTCGACGGCGGCGAGGAGCTCCGGGAGGTTGGTCGCGGTCGCCACGACGTCGATGTCGTCGAACCCCTCCAGCAGCGCGAGGACCCCGGCGCGGAGGAGGTCGCCGTCCTCGGCGAGGACGACGCGGATCGGCGACATGGCCGCACTGTAGTCACGGGACGCGGACCCCGTCGGTAGAGCAGGCACCACCTCTGGACCACCTCCCGACCACGCGCGCGAGGAACCCGTCGTCCCCCGGCCTTGCACCCTCCTGCCCCGAAACTGCGGGCAAAGGTGGTGGTGCCACCACTGGATTTCCCCGGGAGCGCGAGCAAGACTCGGGAGAGCTACGAGGTGCGTTGATCGTGGGGATCAGCCGGAGGGCCGCTGCGGGGGTGCGGTCGCGTCGGAAGCACCTAGGGGAGGCACGTGTGATTCCGCTCGCCGTCTGGGAGCAACCGAAACGACCGCTGCGCCGCGACGTGGTGCTGCCGGTGCCGCGACCATCGGGCGACGGGATGGACCTCGAGGGGTTAGCAGGCTCTAACCTCGACGACGTGACCAGCCGCCGCCAGCAGATCCTCGACATCGCGGCCGAGCTCTTCGCCGCGCGCGGGTTCCACGGCGTGTCCGTGTCCGAGCTCGGCGCCGCCTGCGGGATCTCCGGTCCTGCTCTCTACAAGCACTTCGAGTCCAAGGACGCGGTGCTGGCCGAGATGCTGGTCAGCATCAGCGAGACGTTGCTGGCCGAGGGCCGCTCGCGCGTCGACGGCGCCGAGGGGCCGCGTCAGGCGCTCGAGGCGCTCATCGAGTGGCACATCGAGTTCGCCCTCGACCACCGCGCGCTCATCGTGGTCCAGGACCGCGACTGGAGCAGCCTGCCCGACGAGGCACGCGAGCGCGTCCGCGCGCTCCAGCGCGCCTACGTCGACGTCTGGGCCACGCAGGTCCGGCGCCACGACACCTCGCTGAGCCCCGAGGCCTCGCGCACCCGCGCGCACGTCCTGTTCGGGCTGCTCAACTCCACCCCGCACAGTGGCCGGCTGCCCGACCCGCAGATGCACGACGTGCTCCGCGAGATGGCCCACGGGGCGCTCGGTCTCGCCTGACCGAGCGGGGGCCGGCGTCGGCTCACCAGGCGTCGAACGGTCGGTCCAGCTCCAGCAGCCGGGCCGCTCGCACCGCTGCGTCCTCGGCGACGACCAGGTCGTCGACCGCGTCCGGCTCGAGCGCGTCCGGCCCTGCACTGGCCGTTGAGTCTCCTGGAGACTCAGGGTCGAGCGCGGGGCGGGTGAGGCGGTGCAGGTCGCGCAGGACCCGGTCGCGCGACAGCCCGCGCAGGTGGGTCAGCACGAACGGGTCGCCCTGGATGAGCCATGCCAGCTGGGTGAGCACGGCGAGGGCGTGCGGGCACGGGTCGAGCCAGCCCTCGCAGCTGCACGCCGACCCCAGCTCGCCGCCGTACGGCAACAGCTCGACGCCGGCCTCCTCGACCGCCTCCACGAAGGCGTGCGGCAGCTGCCCGGCCATCAGGGCCGCGATCCGGCCGGACTCCGCGGCGACCAGCTCGGTGAACGCGGCGGCGTCGGACTCGTCGAGGACCGGAACGGTCACCTCGACGGTGTACGCGTCGTGCCCGTCGGTCACGGCGGCCACCGCACCGCCCTCGGTGACGGCGATCGAGCCGACCGAGCCGGCCCGCGCCAGCGCCCTCCCGGCACGCAGGTCCTTCTCGCCGAACGCCGCCTCCTCGACCGCGCGCAGCACCGCCTTGCTCCACCACGTGCCGGCACCGCCGCCTCGACGGGGAGGCAGCCGGGGATGGGTCGTGGTCGTCCCGTCGCTCATCGGCGGAGCCTCACCAGGTCGTGGAGCTCGGCGTCGGACAGCTCGGTGAGGGCGGTCTCGCCGTGGGCGAGGACCGAGTCGGCGATCGAGCGCTTGCGGGTGAGCAGCTCGGCGATCTTCTCCTCGATGGTGCCCTGGGTGACGAACCGGTGCACCTGCACCGGCTTGGTCTGGCCGATCCGGTAGGCGCGGTCGGTGGCCTGGTCCTCGACGGCCGGGTTCCACCAGCGGTCGAAGTGGAGGACGTGGTCGGCGGCGGTGAGGTTGAGCCCGGTGCCGCCGGCCTTGAGCGAGAGCAGGAAGACCGGGACCTCGCCGGCCTGGAAGCGCGCGACCATCGCCTCGCGCTCGCGCACGGGGGTGCCTCCGTGGAGGAGCTGGTGCGGCACCCCCGTGGTGCCGAGGTGCCGCTCGAGCAGGCGCGCCATGGCGACGTACTGGGTGAAGACGAGGACCGCGCCCTCCTCGGCGACGACCGTGCCGACGAGCTCGTCGAGGAGCTCCAGCTTCTCCGAACGACCGCGCAGCTTGGGGTTGGGCTGGCGCAGGTAGTGGGCCGGGTGGTTGCAGATCTGCTTGAGCCCGGTGAGCAGCTTGAGCACGAGCCCGCGCCGGGTCTCCTCGTCGGCCTCCTCGATGCGGCGCATCGACTCGCGCACGAGCGTCTCGTAGAGGACCACCTGCTCGCGGGTCAGGCCGAGCAGGTGGTCGGTCTCGGTCTTCGCCGGCAGCTCGGGCGCGATGCCGGGGTCGGACTTGCGGCGGCGCAGCAGGAACGGGCCGATCAGGTCGGCGAACTGCCGCGCCTTGGTGGGCTCGAGGCCGGACTCGATCGGTCCCGCCCACACCTTGCGGAAGGCGTTGCGGCTGCCGAGCAGGCCGGGGATCGCCCAGTCGAGGATCGACCAGAGCTCGGTGAGGTCGTTCTCGACGGGCGTGCCGGTCAGCGCCACGCGGGCCGTGCTGGGGATGGTCCGCAGCGCGCGGGCCGCGGCCGACCGCGAGTTCTTGATGTGCTGGGCCTCGTCGGCGACCACCAGGTCCCACGGCACCTCGGCGAGCAGCTCGGCGTCGTTGCGCATCGTCCCGTAGGTGGTCAGCACGAACCCGCTGACGCCGTCGAGGTCGCGGGCGCTCCCGTGGTGGCGTCGTACGGGCACGCCCGGCGCGAAGCGACGGATCTCCGCCTCCCAGTTGCCGAGCAGCGACGCCGGGCACACGACGAGCGTCGGACCCACCTGATCGGTGGTCGAGGTGCGAGCGGAGCGAGCCTCGAGACCACGCCCCTGCCGGTGGAGGTGCAGCGCGATGACGGTGATGGTCTTGCCGAGACCCATGTCGTCGGCGAGGCAGGCACCGAGGCCGAGGCCGGTGAGCTCGGCCAGCCAGCTCAAGCCCCGCCGCTGGTAGTCGCGGAGGTCGGCCTGCAGCGTCGGCGGTACGTCGACGAGGTCGCCGGTCGCCGCAGCGTGGAGACGGTCGCGGACCTTCAGCAGGCTGGCTCCGACGACCGCCTCGTAGGGGACGTCCTCGACGTCGACCACGCCGGTCAGCGTCACGGCCAGCGCCTGCACCGGGGTGATCGTGCGGATCAGCCGCTTGCGGGCGCGCTTGATCACCGAGGAGTCGACGGCGACCCAGTTGTCGCGCAGCTTGATGATCGGGCTCGTCGCGCGCGAGAGCTCGTCCATCTCGTCCTCGGTCAGCTCCTCGCCGTGCAGCGAGAGCTGCCACTCGAAGCCGAAGAGCGCCTGCGGCCCGAACAGGCCGTCCTGCAGCGGCTCCTCGCGGGACCCGGTCGCCGACCTCCCGCCCCCGAGCTCGACGCGCTGGGTGACGTCGCGGTCGAGGTACTTCGGCCACATCACCGGGTGACCGGCCTCGGTCAGGGCGGCCGCGCCGCTGTCGAGCAGCGACAGGATCTCGTCGGAGTCGAGCACGATCTCGTCGGGTACCCGCAGGTCGAGCAGCCGGTCGAGCACCGGCCAGGCGTCGGCGGCCGAGCGCAGCGCGATCGCGGCATGGGTGCGCGCCCGCTCGCCGAACCCGTGCGCCGCGTCGGGACCGGTGTCGGCCCAGAGCTCGGAGGCGTCGGCCATGTGGGCCGCGTTGTCGACCGCGTGCACCTGCAGCACCAGCCGTACGGCGCCCGCGACGAGCTCCTCCTCGTCGGCCTCGATCCGGAAGGAGATGGAGACCAGGTGCGGGCGGTCGTCGCGGCCGCGCGAGCGGATCCGCGCGATCCGCCGCTGGAGCTGGTCGCTGAAGTCGTCCGGGGTGGACGTTCGCGGTGCGGGCCGCGCCGGCAGACGTGCGCCGTGGCGCGAGCGCCCCGGCGTCGTACGCGGCATCGTGTCGACGACCGCGTCGAGCAGCCCGCGGACCATCCCCTCGGCGGTCGCCGCGTCGAACCCGTCGCTCGCGCGCGAGCGGGCCAGGTCGGCGATCCGTCGCTCGTCGGCCGCGTCGAGCCCGGCGACCTGCCAGTGCCGGCCGGCCGGGTCGGGCGCGAAGCGGCCCGAGGCCACCAGCTGCAGGCCCATCAGCGCGGCGCCCGCGAGCAGGGCGACCGAGGGGTGCAGGTCGTCCTGGTCGCGCACCTTGCCGAGCACGGGCAGGGCGCCGCGGATCGGCATGACGATCGTGCGCCGGTCGTCGGTGAACTCGATCGAGCCCTCCCGGGGCGGCTCCCCCACCAGCAACCTGGCAGGACCGGTGACCGGGACAAAGCTCATGCGACCTCCGGGGTGGTACGGGCAACAGGACGCTAACGCGCGGCACCGACAGGGAGTTCCCGGCCACTACGGTCGGTGGCATGACCTCCGACCTGGACATCTCGGCGCTGCTCGCGGACCACCCGGTGATCGACGGGCACAACGACCTGCTGTGGGAGGCGCGCGAGCAGGTGCACTACGACTTCACCCGCCTCGACGTCGGGACCGGAGGCACGCCCACCCACACCGACCTGCCGCGGATGCGGGCCGGCGGGGTGGGCGCGCAGTTCTGGTCGGTCTACGTGCCGACCCGGCTCGCCGGTGACGACGCCGTCAGCGCGACCCTCGAGCAGGTCGACGCGGCGCGCCACCTCACCGGCTCGTACGACGACCAGCTGGCGTGGGCGACCACCGCCGACGAGGTCGAGGCGGCGTGGGCGTCGGGCCGGATCGCCTCGCTCATGGGCGCGGAGGGCGGCCACTCGATCAACTGCTCGCTCGGCACGCTGCGCCGCCTGCACGAGCTGGGCGTGCGCTACCTGACGCTCACCCACAACGCGAACACCCCGTGGGCCGACTCGGCGACCGACCGCCCGGCCGTCGGCGGGCTGACCGCGTTCGGCCGCGAGGTCGTGCGCGAGATGAACCGCACCGGGATGATGGTCGACCTCTCCCACGTCTCGGCCGACACCATGCGGGCGGCGCTCGAGGTGTCCGAGGCTCCGGTGATCTTCAGCCACAGCTCGGCGCGGGCCGTCACGGACAGCCCGCGCAACGCGCCCGACGACGTGCTCGAGCGGATGGCCGCCGGCGGTGGCGTGTGCATGGTGACGTTCGTGCCGAAGTTCGTGAACGCGGCCTGTGCGGACGCGCACCGCGAGATGGTGGCGGCCGCGCTGGCGGAGGGGATCCTCGAGTCGGACGGCGTACGCTTCGCGGCCTTCGAGGCGACCTGGGTGGTCGACCACCCTGCCCCGACCGCGACCCTCGCGGACGTGGTCGCGCACTGCGAGCACGTGCGGGAGGTCGCCGGGATCGACCACGTCGGGCTCGGCGGCGACTACGACGGCGTCGCGGTGCTGCCCGCCGGGCTCGAGGACGTCTCCACCTACCCGGCGCTGCTCTCGGCGCTCGCCGACCGCGGCTGGTCGGCCGACGACCTCGCCCGGCTGACGTGCCGCAACACCCTGCGGGTGATGCGGGAGGTGGAGGAGACGGCGCGCCGGATCCAGCAGGAGCGCGGCCCGAGCCTGGCCCGGATCGAGGACCTCGACGGCGTACCGGCTCTGGAGTCACCGGACATCCGGTGACCGCAACGGTTGTCAGCCGAGATCCGGGCCGACAACCGTAGGACTCGGGCACGAAGGTCCGCTCGTTCCCCGAGGAGTGACCCTCCCACCGTGCCGGGACGGCAAAAGGATTGGTTCGTTGTCCGAGGCAACAATTACCGTTGCCCGGTGACCGACACGCAGATCCAGTCCGGCGAGACCGTGCCCGACAGCTCCGACAAGCTCGACAAGGGCGTCCTGATGGTGGCCGGTGTGGTCGTCCTCGGCGCCATCATGTCGATCCTCGACATCACCGTCGTCTCCGTCGCGCTCAACACCTTCCAGGAGGAGTTCGACGCGACCGCGGCCGAGGTCGCCTGGACGATGACCGGCTACACGCTCGCCCTCGCGAGCGTCATCCCGCTGACCGGGTGGGCCGCCGACCGGTTCGGCACGAAGCGGCTCTACCTGCTCGCGGTGGTCCTGTTCACCGCCGGCTCCGTGCTGTGCGCGACCGCGACGTCGCTCGAGCTGCTCGTCCTCTACCGGGTGCTGCAGGGCCTCGGCGGCGGCATGCTGATGCCGCTCGGCATGACGATCCTGACCCGCGCCGCCGGCCCCGAGCGCGTCGGTCGCGTCATGGCCGTCCTCGGCATCCCGATGCTGCTCGGCCCGATCTTCGGTCCCATCCTCGGCGGCGCGCTCATCCAGTCCGCCTCGTGGCACTGGATCTTCCTGATCAACCTGCCCATCGGCATCGCGGCCATCGTCTACGCCTGGGTGGTGCTGCCGAAGGACGAGGTCGAGCCGTCGGAGAGCTTCGACTGGCTGGGCATGGTGCTGCTGTCCCCCGGCCTCGCGGCGTTCCTCTACGGCGTCAGCTCGATCCCCGAGGAAGGCACCGCGATGGCCGCCCGGGTCCTCGTCCCGGCCGTCGTCGGCCTCGCCCTGATCGTCGCGTTCGTGCCGTGGGCACTGGCGAAGCGCAACATCCACCCGCTGGTCGAGCTCCGCCTGTTCTCCAACAAGAACATGACCGTCGCGATCATCGCGATGAGCCTGTTCGCGATCGCGTTCTTCGGTGCCTCGCTCCTCTTCCCCCTCTACTTCATCCAGGTCCGCGGCGAGGGCACGCTCTTCACCGGCTGGCTGCTGGCCCCGCAGGGATTCGGCGCCATGATTACGATGCCGATCGCCGGCATCCTGGCCGACAAGATCGGCCCCGGGAAGATCGTCCTCACCGGCGTCACGGTGATCACCGTCGGCATGGCGATGTTCACCCAGATCGGTGCGGACACCTCCTACGTCTACATCCTCGGCGCGCTCTTCATCATGGGCCTCGGCATGGGCGGCACGATGATGCCGATCATGACCGCCGCGCTCGCGACGCTGACCGCGCACAACGTGGCCCGCGGCTCGACGCTGCTCAACATCACCCAGCAGGTCGCCGCCTCCATCGGCACGGCGCTCTTCTCGGTGATCCTCACCAACCAGATCAAGGGCAGCGACACGATCGCCCAGGCTGGTGCGGTGCGCGGCGCCGCCGGGAGCGACGACCCGTCAGCCCTCGCGCGGGCGGCCGAGCAGCTCGGGATCGACCCCACCTCGCTCGAGCAGCTCTTCGCCCGTGCCACCTCCGACCTGGCCGACTCGTTCGCGACGGTGTTCATCGTCGCGACGGTCCTGGTGGCGTGCTGCCTGATCCCGGCCGCCTTCCTGCCCCGCAAGAAGGTCGCGCCGGTCGACCCCACGGCGATGATGGGTCACTGACCCCGCACCGCCACGTCGTACGACGACCGCGGCCCGTCCTCCTGCGTGGAGGGCGGGCCGCTGCCGTTCGACGGAGCATGATGGCTCCCAGAAGTTCTTCCGCGAGAGCTGTCGATTTCCGGCTCCGGGCGGCGACGGGCTCGTGACAGGCCCCGACCGGCGGGGCCACAGCACGAGAGGCACCACCATGAAGTACGTCCTGATGTACACCTCCCGCCCCGACCTGGCCGCGGGCACCGACCCCGAGGCCGCGCAGGCGATCTACAAGCGCGTCTACGACTGGTTCGGTGAGAACGCGGGCGTGATGGCCGACTCCGGAGCCGAGCTGCTCGGCGTCGAGACCGCGACCACCGTCCGGCACTCCCCCGACGGCGCGGTCGTCGTCGACGGCCCCTTCAGCGAGGCCAAGGAGGTGATCGGCGGTTTCAGCGTCATCGACGTGGCCGACATGGACGCCGCCATCGCGGTCGTGAAGACGTGGCCGATGCTGGACCTGCCGGGCGTGGCCGTCGAGATCCGTCCGATGGTCGAGGACTACTCGCAGTTCGAGTGACCAGCGGCGCGGACCGGGACGGCCCATGAGCACCACGGACGACCTCCTCGCGCGGACCCTGCGCGAGGAGGCCGGACCGCTGGTGGCGTGGCTGTCCCGACGCTTCGGCGACTTCGACCTGGCGGAGGAGGCCGTGCAGAGTGCGGTCGTCGAGGCGCTGTCGACGTGGCGCCGCGACGGCCCTCCGCAGCGCCCCGGCGCCTGGCTCCAGGTCGGCGCGACTCGCAACGCGATGGACGGGATGCGGCGGCGCGACCGTCAGCGGGCACTGGGCACACGGGTCGACGTACCCGCGCACGACGACGGCGCCCACGCCACCGACGACCGCCTCGCGCTCCTCTTCGCGTGCTGCCACCCCGCCCTCGCCCCGGAGGCGCGGCTGGCACTCACCCTTCGAGCAGTCGTCGGCCTCACCACTCCCCAGATCGCGCGCGCGTTCCTCGTGCACGAGAGCACGCTCGCGCAACGGATCGTGCGGGCCAAGCGCAAGATCGTCTCGGCACACATCGCGCTCTCCGTGCCCTCCGAGTCCGAGTTGACCGAGCGGCTCGCCGACGTGCTCGCCGTGGTCTACGTGATGTTCAACGAGGGCTTCGTCTCCTCGGCCGGCGCCACGCAGGACCGCGACCTCGCCGCGGACGCCGTCTGGCTCGCCGGCGTGATCGCGACCGCGCTTCCCGACGAGGCCGAGGCGTGGGGCCTGGCCGCGCTCCTCACGATCCAGCACGCCCGCAGCCGGGCGCGTTTCGCCGACGGTGACCTCGTCCTGCTGCGCGACCAGGACCGCACGCTGTGGGACGCGGCGGCAATCGCCGAGGGTGAGCGGTTGATCGAGCGCGCAGCCTCGCTGCGTCGGGCCGGCCCGTACCAGCTGCAGGCGGCGATCGCCGCCGTGCACGCCACCGGACCCAGCTGGGCGGAGACGGACTGGCTCCAGATCGCGCTGCTGTACGACGAGCTCGCGCGCTTTGACTCCTCCCCCGTGGTCCAGCTCAACCGGGCGGTCGCCCGCGCCCAGGTCGTCGGGCCGGCCGAGGCGCTGGACCAGCTCGACCACCTCGCCGAACGGCTGGAGGACTACCACCTGTTCCACGCGACTCGCGCACAGCTCCTCAGCGACCTCGGCCGCGACGACGAGGCAGCGACTGCGAACCGACGGGCCCTCGAGCTCACCACGAACGATGCCGAGCGCCGGCTGCTGACCACCCGCCTCCATCGGCGACGTCTTGATGACGGGTCGTGACCGGGTCTGCGTCACACCGATCACCACCCATGGGTGCCCGTTCGCATGACGCTGCGGGGTCCCGGGCTCGGGCGTCATGCGAAGCGTGAGGTATCGGTGCGGGTTCGTACGACCCTCGCGGCGTCAGCCGAGGGCGTCGAGGGTGGTCAGCCCTGGATGGCCAGGGCGAGGGGCAGTACGGCGCTCGCGCCGGCCTCGCGGATCGCGGTGGCCGCGACGGTCAGCGTCCAGCCGGTGGTGACCTGGTCGTCGACGAGGAGCACCGTGGCACCCGGCGGGACGTCGGCATCCAGCCCGCCCCGGCGCCGTACAGCGGCGACGCGCTGCGCGGAGTTGGTCTGGCCGGCCCGGGGAGGGACGGCGTGGTCGCGGATCGCCCACGTGCCGACGACGGGGACCTGCATGACGCGGGACAGGCCGTCGGCCAGGTCGCGGCTGAGCGTCGGCCGAGTCGCGGACTCGACGACCACGATGGCGTCGGGGCGCGACTCCCACTCGGGCGCCCAGTCCTTCATCACCTCCATCACCGCCTGCGCGAGCGGCGGCGGGACGGGGCCGTCGGGGGTGTCCTCGCGGAACAGCGCCCGGAGCGACTGCCCGTGACCGAGGTCGGTGAGCCGGGCGACGGCACGCCCGGTCTCGGCGCCCTCCGCGATCTTGCCCTTGAGGTCGAGGCCGAGGTTGGCGAGCGCGGTCGGCCACATCTTGCGCGGCTCCACCGCGACGCCGGGACGCGCGAGCCGCTCGCCCGCCTCCGCGACGGACGCCTCGCTGACCTCGGTCGAGAGGGTCAGCCCCCCGCAGTTGTCACAGCGCCCGCAGTCGACGGCCTCGGGGTCGTCGAGCTGCTCGCGCAGGAACCGCATCCGGCACTGGTCGGTCGCGAGGTAGTCGAGCATGGCCTGCTGCTCACGCTCGCGGGCCTCCGAGACCCTCGCGTAGCGCTCGGCGTCGTAGTCCCATGTCCTGCCGGTGGCGACCCAGCCGCCCTGGACGCGCTGGACGGCGCCGTCGACGTCGAGCACCTTGAGCATCGACTCGAGCCGGTTGCGGCCGAGCTCGACGCGGGTCTCGAGGGTGGCCGTGGACATCGGCCGGTCGGACTCGGCGAGCGCGGCGAGGGTCTCGCGCACCTGCTCCTCGCGCGGGAAGCCGAGCGAGGCGAAGTAGGCCCAGATGTCGCGGTCCTCGACCTGTGGCAGCAGCACCACGGTCGCGTCGTCGGTGCCGCGGCCGGCGCGGCCGACCTGCTGGTAGTAGGCCACCGGCGACTGTGGCGCGCCCAGGTTGATCACGAAGCCGAGGCTGGCGTCGAAGCCCATCCCGAGCGCGCTGGTGGCGATGAGCGCCTTGACCCGGCCCTCGACCAACGCCTGCTCGAGGGCGTGCCGCTCGTCGGGATCGGTCTGGCCGGAGTAGGCCGCGACCTCGAGACCGCGGTCGCGGAGATAGCCCGCGACCTCCTGGGTGGCCGCGACGGTGAGGCAGTAGACGATGCCGGACCCGGGCTGCTCGGCGAGGTGGTCGGCGAGCCACGCGAGCCGCTGCTGCGGCGTCTTCAGCCGGACCACGCCGAGCCGCAGCGACTCACGGTCGAGGGTGCCGCGCTGGACGAGGACCTCCTGGTCTCGTGACGGGCGCTGCGCGCCCTCCTCGACAGGCGGGGTCTCCGCGGAGCCGTGCACGCCCAGCTGCTCGGCCACGTCGGCGGTCACGCGGGCGTTGGCGGTGGCCGTGGTGGCGAGCACCGGGATCCCCGACGGCAGCTCGGCGAGGAGCGTGCGGAGGCGGCGGTAGTCCGGGCGGAAGTCGTGTCCCCAGTCCGAGATGCAGTGGGCCTCGTCGACCACCAGCAGGCCGCAGGTCGCCGCGAGGCGGGGCAGTACCTCGTCGCGGAAGCCGGGGTTGTTGAGCCGCTCCGGGCTGACCAGCAGGACGTCCACCTCGCCGGCCTGGATCTGCTCGTGGATCGGCTGCCACTGGTCGATGTTGGTGGAGTTGATGGTGACCGCCCGGATGCCGGCGCGCTCGGCCGCGGCGATCTGGTTGCGCATCAGGGCGAGCAGCGGGCTCACGATCACGGTCGGCCCGGCTCCCGCCTCGCGCAGCAGCTTGGTCGCGACGAAGTAGACCGCCGACTTGCCCCACCCGGTGCGCTGCACGACCAGGGCCCGCCGCGCGTCGACGGCGAGCGCCTCGATGGCGTCCCACTGGTCCTCGCGCAGCACCGCGTCGTCGCGTCCGACGAGGGCGCGCAGGTGGCGCTCGGCCGCGGCGCGCGCGGAGCGTCGTACGTCGTCGGTGACGGCGGCGGAAGTCATGTGTCCTGTCTACCAACCACCACCGACGCCTGCACCGGCGCATCCACAGGGGCGCAGGCCCGTCCCGTCTAGGGTGGCGCGCCATGGAGAGCCCGCGCGACGCGTCGTCCTCGGCCACCGTCCTCACGCCGCGGCCGCTCGTGCGCACCCTCGCCCTCTGCGTGCTGGTGCCAGGGGCCGTCCTGGCTCCTTCGACCTGGCTGGCCGGTGGTGAGCACCGCGGGATCCTCACCGCGGCGGTCACGTTGCTCATGGTGCTGCTCCCCCTGTGGGCGCTGTGGTGGCTGACCGGTCGCACGATCGTCGTGCACCCCGACCGTGTCGTGGTGTGCCGTGGAGGCCGCGAGGTGCGCACCTTCGCGTTCGACGACCTCGTCGAGGTCCGGCCCGGCGTCGACGGGTCGGCGGGCGCCGCGACCCCCGAGTTCTGGAACAAGTCCGTCACCGTCATCGGCCGCACCACCTCCGGAAAGCGACGCGGGCTCACGGTGACCGCGCAGACGGTCGAGAGCATCGACCCGCTGCTCGTGGCGCTCGTGCCCGTGGTGGCACGTCGTCCGGGCCTGCTGCCCCACGCGGTCCACCGCACGCTGTTCGACGAGCTCGTCGCGGACCTGGGCGGACCCCAGCGCGAGTGACGACCTAGCCCGCGCTGACTCGCTCACCCATCCGGTCGCGCAGGGTCGCGAGCCCGCGCGAGGAGTGGCTCTTGACCGTGCCCTCGCTGATCGACAGCTCGCGTGCGGTCTCCTCGACCGAGAAGCCGAGCCAGTAGCGCAGCACCACCGTCCGTCGTTGCATGGGCGGCAGCAACCGGAGCTCGGTGAGGAGCTCGAGCCGGTCCTCGGTCGCCGGACCGCTGCGAGCCGGACCGTCCAGCAGCTCGACCGGCACCGACGAGCGGCGCCGGTGCCACTGGCGACGACGCTGGTCCAGGTCCGCGTTGACGATGATGCGGCGCGCGTATGCCTCCTCGCGACCGGTTCCACCCACCCGCGGCCACGCCAGGTAGAGCTTGACCAGCGCCTCCTGCAGCACGTCCTCGGCGCGGGCGTCGTCACGGCAGACGGCGTACGCGATCCGGCGCAGCACGCCCTGCCGTGCGTCGACGAACTCGACGTAGTCGGCGTCGTAGGCCCTCACTTCCAGTTCCCCCGCAGCATGGTGAGGAAGGAGGCGAAGTCGGGCTCCACGTCAGCGGGCCAGTACTGGTACCAGGGCGCACCCTCCTCCGGGTCCACGCCGACGACGTAGAACGTCCGACCGGCGTACTCCACCTCGGCAGCTCCGGCCCGGGTGTGGGTCACCCGACCGGAGCCGAGGTCCACCTCCGCCTCACGGTGCACGACGGTCACGCCCGGTGCCCCGGCGACCATCCGGCCGGTCACCGTGTCGGCGAAGTGGGCGAACCGCTCCGCGAGGGACGGTCGGTCCTGGGCGGCCGCCGTCGCAGTGTCCACCCACAGCTCGAAGTCGTCCGTCGTCCAGCCCGGCGCGTCCATGAAGCCGCCGTCATCGGGCGACGTCCACACCCAGACGACGTCGTCCTCCATGTCCTCGGGCGCACAGGTGCACGTCGCCTCCACGGCGATCGAGGGCTCACCACCGGCCTGGCCGTAGGTGAGCGGGTTCACCACCGCCCGCTGGACGGAGGCATCCGGGGCGATCCAGAGCCGCCCGTCCGGCGCGTAGGACACGGGGCCGTGGCGGCCGTACTCCTGCGCCCACGACGGGATGTCGTCGGTGGTGAACCACTCGACCCCCTCGAGGCCGGGCTGCGCCTCGAGCGGGTTGTTGGGCTCGGGCGCGACGAAGTCCGGGTCGTCGGAGTAGTCGATCGCCGGGGAGGTGGCGGGCCGGGATACCGACGGCTGCTCTGCGATCGACGACTCGCGACCCTGCCCGCCCATGCCGAGCACGGCGACGGCCGCGACCACGGCCGCTGCCGCGACGGGTGCCGCCGCGGCCACCGCGACCGTACGACGACGACGTGCCCGCCGGCCCCGCTGGAGGTACGCCTCCGCCGGGGCGGCGGGCAGGTCGCCGAGCTCGTGGTCGAGACGGGTCAGCAGGTCGGTCTCAGGACTCATGTCCCCTCGACGGCCCGGCATGCCCGGAGGTTGTCACGAGCGCGACTTCTCCATGAACCGCTCGATGTCGACACCGGCCTTGCGTGCTGCCCTGCGAGCGGCGGGCGTGGTCAGGTCGGGGGCGACGAAGACCTCCGGCGCGATCGCGCGGTCCGCGTCGGCGTACTGCTGCTGGAGCGCCGCCTGGTCGTCACCGCTCGCGGCCGAGGCCGCCACCACCTGGGAGGTGGCCGCGACGGCGGCGCCGGTGAGCAACGGGCTGACAGTGGGGGTGTAGCCGTTGGCATGGCCGGTCGTCTTGGGGTGGTAGCTCTCGCTGATCGGGTTGGAGAGGCCGTTGATCCACTCGTCCGAGTCGCAGACGGCGTGGCCGACGAAGCGGCTGGTGGGGTTGGCGAAGGAGAAGCCGGCCGCGGAGGCGGCCGTGGCGAGGCGGCTGTTGAGCAGGTCGGCGGTCTGGTTGAGCCGCGACTCCTCGGCCGGGGAGAACCAGGTGAAGGCGTTGCAGTCCTCGCCGTTGAAGATCCGCGGGTAGCCCACGACCACCACCTTGGCGTAGGGCGCGCGGCTGCGGATGCCGGAGTAGAGGGTGCTCAGCCGCGACGGCAGCGTGGTGTTGATGAACGACTGGGCGGTGTTGATCGCGCCGTCGCAGTTGCTCATCCAGCCCGGCTGGGCGCACTCGGTCAGCACGTCGGCGAAGCCGGCGTCGTTGCCGCCGACCGAGATGGACACGTAGCTCGTCGCCGAGGTGAGCGCGGACAGCTGCGTGTTGGTGACGTCGGCGACCGTCGCGCCGGAGCAGGCGCGGAAGTTGAGTGCGTAGCCGCGGGCCGCGGCGATCAGGCTGGGATAGGCCGCCGTGGAGCGCTGGCAGCTGGTGCCGTCGGCGATGTAGGAGCGGGTGCCGGTGCCCGAGGAGTAGGAGTCGCCGAGGGCGACGTAGGACGGCGCGGCGGCGTGGGTGGCCTGGGCCAGCAGCGGCGTGACGAGGCCGGCGAGTGCGGCGCCGAGCACCGCGATCCGAGACGTGCGGTTCATCTGGTGGTCCTCCGAGACAGGGGCCACCCGAGTGTGGCCACCGTCACACTAGGGACTGGCGCGCTCCGCCACCAGACCCGATCGGTCGGCTCAGTCGCGGACCCGGCGCAGCGTCGGCCCCGTCGGCCGGAGCTCCGTGGCGTCACGGAACGACTCGCCGACCAGCACCGGCACCACCTCGCTGACGTCGCGCTGCCCGGCGATCTCCACGTCGGCGACGAAGCCGGCCTCCGCGAGCTCGACGCCGCTGGCGCAGGTGAGCAGGTCGTCGGGCAGCTGCACCGCACGCCAGGCAGCGGCGGCCATCCGGGCCTCCGGGCTGGCGACCTCGTCGTCGTGGCCGAGCGCGTCGAGGACCGCACCCGCGCCCCACAGGTCCTCGACCGCGGGCCGGAGCGTGTCGTCGTACCACCGCTCACCCGCCGGTACGACGACCACGCTGGCGCCGTCGGCGACCCGGGGTGCGAGCCAGCGCGCGACCGCGCCGGCGTTGCGCAGGCACGCACCCACGACCTGCGCCCCCGTGTCGGCCAGGGCGAAGGCGATGGTCGAGCCGTTGGGCGAGGGCAGGACGAGCCGCTCGATCCCCTCGACCTCGGCCAGGCTGGCGGGCGAGAGGGACACGTGGCGAGCGTTGCCGCGCGACAGCGCCTCGAAGCGTCCGACCGCGAGGGTCGCCCCGTGGCGCATCGCGTGCTCGGCGGCCCGCGCGTCGCGCCAGCGGAACGGGAAGACCTCGATGCCGCGCTCGAGGGCCACGCTCAGCGTGGTGGTGAAGGAGAGGACGTCGACCACGACGGCGTAGTCGGCCGGGACGGCGGTCGCACCGGTCGGCCCCCACTCCATGCGGACCCGCGAGCGGGACTGGTCGTGGCCGGGCAGTGTCACGGACTCATTGAACCGCCCGTCGTGGGGGTTCGGGAACTTTGCCGTTGGTCGGCCCCGGATTGCCCGAATCAACCGCGCGGGCACGCACGTGACCGTCCTTACTCTCAATATGCACTCGGGGTCCACAACACACCTACAGGAGTCACTGTGATCGGAACACCCCGTACGGCACTGACCGTCGCGGTCGCTGCCCTGGCCCTCGTGCTGGCGGCCGGTACGGGCGCGACCGCGTCGCTCATGATCAGCGGCAAGCAGATCAAGGACAACTCGGTCACCAGCCAGGACATCAAGAACAACAGCCTCAAGGTCAAGGACCTGTCGGCCAAGGCGCAGGCCAAGCTCAGGGGCCGCACCGGCGCCACCGGCGCCCGCGGCCCGGCCGGCCCCGCCGGTCCCGCAGGCAGCGTGGGCCTGCCCGGTCTCCAGGGGATCCCCGGCCTCAGCGGCTTCGACGTCGTCACGGTCACCCAGAACATCCCGGCCCTGTCCGGGCTGGTCGGTGGCACGGGCCAGGTCTCCGCGGCCTGCGCCGCGGGTCAGAAGGCGATCTCGGCGACGTCGTCGTACGCCTCCGCGCCGCTCGACCAGCTGGGCAACCTGCTCAGCCAGGTCACGCGCACCGCCGACGACGCCTTCACCGCCAGCGGTCTCAACCTCAGCCTGACCCAGCGCACGCTCACCCTCGACGTGGTCTGCGCGAACGTCGCCGGCTGACCGGACCTCACCTACCGGACGGTCGTGTCGTCAGACCGCGAGATCACGACACGACTGTCCGGTAACACGTCAGCCTGCTCTGGGATCGGGCAGATTCTCGTAGTACATCGCTGCAGCCTCTCGCTCGCTCAGCCAGGTGTCGAGGTCGCCGCTCGAGGAGAGGAGTCGCCATCGTCGCGGCAACGAGGGCCGCGCCAGGGCCCGCTGCCGTACGGCGACCAGCCGGGGCGCGAGCGTCGCCGCGTCCAGCGCCTGGCGGCCGGTCACGCGCGCCACCTCGAAGCCGACCTGGCGCAGAGCCTCCTCCATCGTGATGTCCCACGCCTGGCGCCCGGCGTCGCGGTGGTCGGCGCCGTCGACCTCGATCACTGCCTCTGCGTCCTCGTCGCCGAGGTCGACCTCGCCGATGCGCAACCCTTCCGCCGTGATGACCACGCGATTCACCAGCAGGCGTGGCCAGCCGGCGTCCTCCTCAGCCACCGTCCGCACGCGAACCTCCATCGGGGATCGGATGCCCCCTCGCGCCCGCGGGATGGCCCACTGCACCACGGCCCGGCGCCGGGCGCTTCGATGGGCTTGGGCATAGGCGATCACCCTCTGGAGGGAGGTGATCCGACCGGCGAGGGCCGACTCGAGGACGACCAACGCCTCCCCGCGGGTCGTGCCTGCGCATCTCGTCGAACACGGCGCGCTCAGGCACCACGACTCGTACGCCATGACGCCGCACGACCTCCCACTCGGCAAGCGCCTCGAACGACACCGCGACCCCCGGACTACGCCGCATGGATCCGCGTGGACCGACCACGATCCCGACCGGTTGCTCGGTGACGCCGTCGACGCCCCTCCCGTCGAGGAAGGCTGCACCGTGCAGGAGACAGGCGGCCCACCCCGTGACGGCGGCGTACGCCGGCATGCGGGCGGCCCACTCCACGACGCGCTGCTGGGGCAGCGTGCGGTCGACGGTGCTCGGGACGTACAGCCCCGCACCCGTCTGGGTCCAGCCCCGCCCACGTGCACACCCCGGCGTCAGGTCGTCGCCGAGCCGCCGGGGATGGACCACCGCCACGCGCGCCGCAACGGGATCCCACCGGTGCCTGGCCACCCCGCAGGCTGCACCAGGACGACGTACCTCTGCTGGCGTCCTCCACAGGCCGCCGCTACCGGACAGTCGTGTCGTCAGACCGCGAGATCACGACACGACCGTTCGGTAGCGCTGGGTCACCAGATGCGGACGCGGTCCTCGGGGTCGAGCCAGAGGCCGTCGTCGGGCTGGGTCTCGAAGACCTCGTGGAACTCGTCGAGGTTGCGCACGATGTTGGCGCGGAACTCGGCGGGGCTGTGCGGGTCGATGGTGAGGTACTGCAGCTCCTGCTCCTTGCGGCGCTTGGTGCGCCACACGTGGGCCCAGTTGAGGAAGAGCGTGCGGCGGTCGTCGACCGAGGCGTTGCCGTCCTTGCTGATGACGTAGGCCTTGTGGGCGATGGTCAGGCCGCCGAGGTCGCCGATGTTCTCGCCGACCGTGAGGCTGCCGTTGACGTGCTCGCCGGGCAGGGTGCGCGGCTCGAACTGGTCGTACTGCGCGACGAGCGCCTGGGACTTGGCCTCGAAGGCGGTCTTGTCCTGGGCGGTCCACCAGTCGTGGAGGTTGCCGTCGCCGTCGTACTGCGCGCCCTGGTCGTCGAAGCCGTGGCCGAGCTCGTGGCCGATGACGGCGCCGATGCCGCCGTAGTTCTCGGCCTCCTCGGCGTCGGGGCTGAAGAACGGCGGCTGCAGGATCGCGGCCGGGAAGCAGATCTCGTTGGTGCCCGGGTGGTAATAGGCGTTGACGGTCTGCGGCAGCATCAGCCACTCGTCGCGGTCGACCGGCTGGCCGACCTTCTCGAGCTGGCGGTCGGTCTCGAAGGCCGAGGCCGCCGCGACGTTGCCGAGCAGGTCGTCGGCGGAGACGGTGAGCGCGGAGTAGTCGCGGAACTCGCGGGGGTAGCCGATCTTGGGGTAGAAGCGGTCGAGCTTGTCGAAGGCCTTCTGCTTGGTGTCCTCGCCCATCCAGTCGAGCGTCTCGATCGAGCGGCGGTAGGCCGTGACGAGGTTGGCGACCAGCTCGTCCATCATCTGCTTCGACGTCGGCGGGAAGTGGCGCGAGACGTAGACCTTGCCGACCGCCTCGCCGATCGCGCCCTCGACGAAGTCGACGCCGCGCTTCCACCGGGCGCGGAGCTCGGGGGTGCCGTTGAGGGTGCGGCCGTAGAAGTCGAAGTTGGCCTGGACGAACTCGTCCGGGAGGTACGGCGCCGAGCTGCGCACGATGCGCAGGTGGAGCACGTCGCGCCAGGTCTCGATCGGCGTCTCCTCGAGCACCGTCGAGAGGTGGGAGAAGAAGTCGGGCTGCATCACGATCGTCGTGCGCAGCGTCTCCTCGGTGCCGCCGAGGCCGGTGACGTAGGTGACCCAGTCGAACGCCGGGCACAGCTCGCGCAGCTCGTCGAGGGACTTGTGGTTGGTGGTCTTCTGGACGTCGCGCGTCTCGGCGGCCTCCCAGTGGCCCTCGGCGACGCGGGTCTCGTAGGCCAGGATGCGAGCGGCCGCGCCGGCCGGGTCGGCGTGCTGGCTGAGGGTGAGCAGCGTCGTCAGGTAGTCGAGGTACTTCTCGCGGATCTCGGCGAACTTGTCGTCGCGGTAGTAGGACTCGTCGGGCAGGCCGAGGCCGCCCTGGGCGAGGTAGACGATGTTCTTCGAGGCGTCCGCGCGGTCGGGGGTGATGTAGGAGCCGAACAGGCCGGGGCCCCCGATGCGCTCGAACATGCCGAGGAACGCCGCGAGCTCGGTGAGGTCGGACACCGAGCGGGCCCGCTCGAGCAGGCCCTCGATCGGCTGCAGGCCCTTGGCCTGGATCGTCTCGGTGTCCATGAAGGAGGCGTAGAGGTCGCCGATCTTGCGCTCCTCGTCGTCGAGCTCGTCGGCCGGGCGGTCGGCGAGCTCGGTGATGATGTCGCGCACCTGCTGCTCGGCGGCGTCGGCAAGCGCGATGAACGCGCCCCAGCTCGACTTGTCCGAGGGGATCTCGGTGTCCTGCAGCCACCGTCCGTTGACGTGGCCGAAGAGGTCGTCCTGGGGACGGATGTCGGGGTCCATGCCCGCGCGGGCTGAGTCGAGGATCGTCACGTGGGCGACCCTAACCCCGGGCACCTACCGCGTCGTCGTACGCACTGGCAAGGTTCACCGGCACCGTGGTCCAGACCGGTCAGCGCACCCGCACGACCGACTTGCCCAGCGTGCGCCGCTCGTCCATGTCGACGAGTGCCTGCCCGAAGTCGGCGAGGTCGTAGGTCGCGCCGATCGGCGGCCGGACGACCCCGGACCCGATCATCGGGGCGAGGCGGTGCCACTGCTTCTGCATGTAGCCGGGACGGGTCATGGCGTAGGCGCCCCAGCCGACGCCGCGGACGTCGGTGTTGCCGAGCAGCAGCCGGTTGACCTTGACCTCGGGGATGCCCTGGCCGGCGGCGAACCCGACGACCAGGATCCGGCCCTGCTCGGCCAGGCAGCGCAGCGAGTCGGCGAAGGCGTCACCGCCGACGACGTCGAGCACCACGTCGACGCCGCGGCCGCCGGTGAGCTCCTTGACCGCGTCCTTGAAGTCCGGGCCGATGACGACCTCGTCGGCACCAGCGGACCGCGCGAAGTCGGCCTTCTCCTGCGTGCTGACGACCGCGATGGTGCGGGCGCCGAGGCCCTTCGCGACCTGGAGGGTGGCGGTGCCGACGCCGCCGGCGGCGCCGTGGACGAGCACCGTCTCCCCCTCGCGCAGGCCGCCGCGCTCCTCGAGCGCGAAGAGGGCGGTCAGGTAGTTCATGGGCAGCGCAGCGCCCTCGTCGTACGACATCGCGTCGGGCAGCGCGAAGGTGAAGACCACCGGGTTGGCGACCTGCTCGGCCGCCCCGCCGTGGAGGTTCACCCCCGCGACCCGCTGGCCGACCGTGAAGCCGCTCGACTCCGGCGCTCCCGGGTCGAGCACGACGCCGGCGAAGTCGACGCCGAGGGTGAACGGCGGCTCGGGCTTGAACTGGTACTCACCGCGGCTGAGCAGCAGGTCGGGGAACGAGACGCCGACGCTGTGCACCTCCACCAGCACGTCGTGCGCCCCCGGGGTCGGCTCGGGCACCTCACGCACCTCGACGTCGGACGGACCGGTGAGCGTGACGACCTGGACTGCCTTCATGGGGGCAGCCTACGGATGCTGGAGTCACCGGATGTCCGGTGACCGCAACGCTTGTCAGCCGAGATCTCGGCCACGAACCGTAGGACTCGGCCACGAAGTACGGCGTCAGCCGGCGCGCTTGATCTCGCTGAGCTCGAAGTGCATCGGGTCGGTGTAGCGCCAGTCGCCGCCCCAGGCGAAGCCCCACTTCTTGAAGATCGCCACGACGGCGCGGTTCATCTCGCCGACCGTGCCGCGGCCGTTGCTGGGGACGTTGAGGTCGAGCGCGAGGCCGAACGAGTGGTTGGACAGCGTGGTGGTGTTGGCGATGAAGCGCGGGTAGTAGCAGCCGGCGTACTCGCCGGGGTGGATCTCCGAGGCCAGCCCGGTCTGCTGGACCTCGAGCAGCGCCGCCCGCAGCTGGGGGAACAGGTCCTTGTGGCACGTCACGTCGCCGAGGATCGGCACCGGCTCGGTGCGGATGTTGGCCGCGACCCACGACGAGTCGGGCGCGATCCGGCCGCCGCCGATCACGCGGTAGCGATAGGTGCCGACGACGTTGCCGATGCCGCTGCCGGTGGGGATCGCAGTGAGGGTGGCGCCGGGGTCGAGGCCGATCTGCGAGGCGATGTCGAGCATCTGCACCGACGCGTCCTTGCCGACCAGCTTCTCCAGCGGCTTGCGGATCGTGGCCGGCGTGATCTTGTCGGTCGAGATCAGCAGGCCGTTGTCGGTCGCCATCCCGATGTCGCCGGCCCAGGCGGTGTTGACGACCATGTCGATCGTGGGGATCTGGGGGGTGTAGGCCCCCACGTGCAGGGTCGGGGCCGAGTCCTTCGAGCCGAGGCGGATCATCCCCGCCTTGTCGACCAGCCGCTTGGCGACCTTCTGGTCGATCGCCAGCTCACCACCGGCGACGCGGTCCCAGCCCTCCTGGAAGTCGGCGACCTTGGCCTCCGTGAAGTTGCGGTAGCGGCCGGGATCGACGGAGGCGACCGTGAGCACGCGGTTCTCGAGGCTGACCTGACCGAGGCCGATCCGCTCGGTGTGGGCGACGCCCTTCAGCTTCTCGATCTTCTTCACCAGGTCGGCGTCGATCTCCTTGTCCCACTGCACGAGGATGTCGGCGCTCCACAGCCGACCGTCCCGGCGGCCGGGCGGGTCGACGGCGTGCGCCGGGTCGGCCACCGGCACGGCGGGCTTGGTCTGCTTCGCCGACTTCGGCTTGCCGGTGCTCGACGAGGCCGCCGGGCTCGGGTCCGGGTCCTTCGCGTCGTCGCCCCCGCTGCACGCCGACAGCGCGAGGACGAGAACGGCGGTCGCCGCCGCCCCCACCCCCCGTCGTACGCGCATGGACAGACCTTACGGAGCCGGTGTCCGGACCCGGTGGGGAATGGCGAACCAGGAGACCACGCCACCCACGACGAGCAGCACCGCGCAGGCGACGATCGCCCGGTCGTACGACGCGTCGAAGACGATCGGGTCGCGGTAGTCGTCGCCGGCCAGGCCGACCGCCATCGGGAGCGCGGCGACGGCGAGCAGCGAGCCCGCCCGGGCGACGGCGTTGTTAATCCCGCTGGCGATGCCGGTGACCTCGTCGGGTGCGGCGGCCAGCACCGTCGCCGTGAGCGGCGCGACCATCAGCGCCAGACCGAGGCCGAAGACGGTGAGCCCGGGCAGGACGTCGCGCCACCAGACGACGTCGGGACCGGCGGCGAGGAGCCAGAGGGTGCCGGCCGCCATCACCATGGGGCCGAACGTCATCGGGATCCGCGGGCCGATCCGCTCGCCGAGCGCGCCGCCGCGCGCGGCGAGGAACAGCATGCAGACGGTGATCGGCAGGGTCGACAGCCCGGCCTCGAGGGCGTTGTAGCCGCCGACGGTCTGCAGCTGCAGGACGAGGAAGAACAAGATCGCGCCGAGCGCCGCGTAGACCAGGAGCGTCATCGCATTGGCCGCGCTGAAGGTGCGGTCGGCGAACAGGGCGAGCGGCACCATCGGCTCGCGGGTACGACGCTCCACCACGACGAACGCGATCGCGGCCACCACTCCCACGCCGGCCGCCCACCACGTCGCGCGACCGCCCGCGTCGGTCAGCGCCCAGGTGGTCCCGGCGAGCGCGAGCGACGCCAGCGCGGCTCCGGTGACGTCGAAGCGCGCGTGCGCCCGCGGGTCGCGGGTCTCCGGCACCCAGGTCTGCGCGAGCCAGACGGTGAGCGCCGCGAGCGGCAGGTTGATCAGGAAGATCCAGCGCCACGACGCGTGGTCGACCAGCAGGCCACCGACCAGCGGGCCGAGCGCGGCCGCGATCCCGCCGAGCCCGGACCACGCCCCGATCGCGCGGCTGCGGTCCTCGGAGCGGAAGGCGCCCTGGATCATCGCCAGGCTCCCCGGCGTCAGCAACGCCCCGCCGATCCCCTGGAGCACCCGCGCGGCGATGAGCACCTCGGGGTTGGGCGCGATCCCGCACAGGAGCGAGGCCAGCGCGAACCAGACGGTGCCGATGACGAAGACCCGTCGCCGGCCGAGCCGGTCGCCGAGCGAGCCGCCGAGCAGGATGAGCGAGGCGAGCGAGAGGAAGTAGCCGTTGGTGATCCACTGCAGCTGCTCCAGCGACGCACCCAGGTCGTCGCCCATCGTGCGCAGCGCGACGTTGACGACCGTGCCGTCGAGCAGCGTCAGACCCGAGCCGAGGGTCGCCGCGGCGACGATCCCCCGCGCGGTCGGCGTACCCCACTCCACCCCAGCAGCGACTCCGCTCACGCGGAGAGCCTAGGACTCAACCGCTCAGCACCCGGTCGGCGAGCCACGCGATGTCGGCACCGGTCTCCTCGGGGGAGGACGACGGCTGCATGACGTGGCTCAGCACCACCCGGACGACCATGTCGATCGCGGGGTCGAGGTGGGCGGGGTCGATCCCGGGACCGTACGGCTCCACGCGGGCGCGCACGACCTCCTTGGCCACGCCGAGCAGTGAGCCGGCGTTGGTGGTCAGCAGCGGGAGCAGCTCGGTGTCGGCGCCGTGGGTGGCGCTGACGACGGCGTGCAGGAGCGTGTTGGCGCGGGCGTAGGTCAGCACGTCGCACACCGACGTCTCGATCGCACGGGTGAGGTCGTCGGGCTCGGCGTCGAAGGCCCGCTCGACTATGCCGAGGAAGCGGGCGAGCTCCTCGAGCACCATCGCCTCGGCGAGCGCCGGCTTGGACCCGACCTCGTTGTAGACGGTCTGCCGGCTCACGCCCACGGCCTCGGCCAGGCGTGCCATGGTCACCGAGGCCCAGCCCGACGTGGTGATCATCTCGACGGCCGCCGCGACGATGCGGTCGCGGGTGGAGGCCATGCGCGCAGTGTAGGAGCCCCCTAGGCGACGGACCGCTCGGGCTCGACCGGCACGAAGTCGACCTTCTCGCGCACGCCGCAGTCCGGGCAGCACCAGTCGACCGGGATGTCGGCCCAGGCGGTGCCGGCAGCGAAGCCCTCGTGCTCGTCGCCGGCAGCGACCTCGTAGACGTACTCGCAGCCCGGACAGCGCGCGGCCAGCACCTCGTCGACGGCGCCCGGGAGCACCTCGGCCGCGACCCGGGCGGCCTCGACGCGGGCGGCGTGCCCGGCGGCGTCGTACCGCTCGAGGTACTTCTCACGCTTGCGCGGGCTGATGTTGGCGAGCGTGACGTCGCCGCCGAAGTGGTCGACGACGCGCTGGTCCATCACGCGGCGCCAGACGGCCGGGACGATGGCCAGCACGATCATTCCGGCGTAGCCGGTCGGCAGCACGGGGCTCTCCTCGAAGTCGCGCAGCGACTGGTAGCGCCGGGTGGGGTTCGCGTGGTGGTCGCTGTGGCGCTGCAGGTGGTAGAGCAGCACGTTGGTCGCGATGTTGTTGGAGTTCCAGCTGTGGCCGGGAAGCACGCGCTCGTAGCGCTGGCGGTCGCCCTCGCCGACCTTCTGGCGCAGCATCCCGTAGTGCTCCATGTAGTTGACGACCTCGAGGAGCGAGAAGCCGACGATCGCCTGGATCACGAGGTACGGCGCCACCTCGAGGCCGAACGCGGCGAGGACCGCGGCCCAGAGGACCACCGACATCAGCCACGCGTTGAGCACGTCGTTGTCGAGGCGCCACGGGCTCTGCTTGCGCCGGGCGAGCCGGCGCTTCTCCAGCCGCCAGGCCGACTTGAGGGAGCCGCCGACCGTGCGCGGCCAGAACTGGTAGAAGTTCTCGCCCAGGCGGGAGCTGGCGGGGTCCTCAGGAGTGGCGACGCGGACGTGGTGGCCGCGGTTGTGCTCGATGTAGAAGTGGCCGTAGAAGACCTGCGCCAGCGCGATCTTCGACAGCCAGCGCTCGTTGGCCTCCTTCTTGTGGCCGAGCTCGTGGGCGGTGTTGATGCCGATGCCCCCGATGCAGCCGATCGAGATCGCGAGCCCGACCTTGTCGACGGTGCTCAGGGGCGTGTCGGCGAGCACGCCGAAGGCGTCCCACCCGCCGACGACCGCCATCGCGCCGAGGAAGCCGACGTACTGGATCGGGAGAAAGAGGTAGGTGATCCAGCGGTAGTAGCGGTCCTCCTCGAGCGCCTCGATCACGTCGTCGGGCGGGTTGGACCGGTCGAGACCCGCGATGAGGTCGATCGCCGGGACGATGCCGAGGATCACGATCGGCCCGACCCAGAAGAAGACGCCCCAGCCCGTGGCGACGTACCCGCCGAACGCGACGAAGGCGAGGCTCGGCACGACGAGGCCGATCAGCCACAGGTAGCGCTTGCGGTCCCTCCAGAGCTCGGTGGTGCCCTCGGGCACGGTGCCACTGGGGGCGAGACGGGTGGGGTAGCCGGGCATCTCACGATCTCCTGCGTCGGGGTTTACACGACCATAGGATGTGTAAACCATTTTGACAAGAGGTGGGCATCTGTAAAGCAATGGAGTCGCCGGATGTCCGGTGACTCCTACGCTTGTCAGCCGAGATCTCGGCCACGAACCGTTGCGGTCACCGGACATCCGGTGACCGCAGAGGAGGCGGTCTGGTCTCCCTTCCCGGGGGACGGCGGGAGGGCTAGATTGCCGGGATCGACCGCGGGTGTGGGTCCGCACGACTCCAGGAGTGCTCATGGCCCGTCGCCGCCTGCTCGTGTCCCTGACCGCCGCCGCCTCGCTGGCCGCGATCGCCGCCGTCGGCTCCCCGGGCGCCGCGGCGAAGCCGAAGGCGAGCGCGCCGGACAAGGTCGTCATCATCGTCGTCGACGCACTCAGCAAGCAGATCGTCGAGAAGTACGACATGAAGAACGTCGAGAAGCTGATGCAGCAGGGCGTCGACACCCCGAACAGCTACCTCGGCCACACGGGCTCGGTCACCGTCGTCACCCACAACGTGATCACCACCGGGATGCAGCCCCGGCACATGGGGTGGACCAACGAGGGCTACCGCGACGTCGCCGGGCTGCTCGGCGCGCCGGGTGGGCTCTACCTCACCAGCAACTTCGGCGCCGCGCAGATGACGCCGCTGCAGAAGGCGGCCGGCGCCCCGCACCTGTCCGACTACCTCGACGACACCGGCAAGGTCTTCACGGTGAGCCCCAAGGGGTACGCCGCCTACGGCCTGAGCGGTCCGGGATCGGCGAACACCTCCGTGATCACCTTCGGCAGCAAGACCTGTCCCGTGCCCGGCGACACCACCGGCGCGACGCAGCGGCGCCGCGCGCCGACCGGCGTCAACGTGCCGTCGTACATCTCGGCCGACTGCGGCTCGCGCTACGTCGTCGCGCGCGACACGATCTACGACACCGGCCAGCTGCCGGCCTCGCTCTACCCCGCCACCGACGACCGCTACGTGGTGGGCCACGACCCGGCGCACCGCGGTGGCGACGTGTGGGCGACCGACGCGGTGCTCGACATCATGGGCCACGAGAAGGACGGGTGGAGCGGGATCTTCGTGAGCCTGCCAGGGGTCGACAAGGCGGCCCACATGTGGGGAGGAGTCAACGACCCCGAGGGCGCGACGCCCGGCTACGACCCGATGACGCACATGGAGTACGCCACCCGCACCGCCGACGAGCAGGTCGGCCGGATCATGCGCGCCCTGAAGGACAGCGGCGAGCTCGACAGCACCCTGGTGGTGCTCACCGCCGACCACGGCTCGGTCGCGGCGGACGCGGGCCACTTCCACGGGACGCTCGGCGAGGGCAACGACTACGGCTACTACAACTGGTACTACGGCGACCCCGAGAACGACGTCTTCTACGACAAGCCGCAGCCCGCGCTGCGCCCGCTCGTCGAGACCGGCAACGTCGGCTTCGCCTACAGCGACTCCTCGCTGAACGTGTGGCTGGAGGACCAGACGTCACCGAAGGTCGAGCAGGCCGCCGACCTCATGGAGGTGATGCCGGACGTCACCGCGGTGTGGCGGCGCGACGGCGACCACTTCACCCGCGTGACGCCGGTCCGCTACGAGCTGATGGGCCGGGCGGAGAGGGCGTGGTTCGACGCCAAGGCGCAGGAGCTCGTCGACACCCAGGCGGCGCCCTACGGACCGGACCTGGTCGCCACGCTGCGCGACGACACGACGTACTCCGTCCTGGGTGACCACGGCGGGATCCAGCGCTCGGCGCAGCAGGTCCCGATCGTCTTCGCCGGGTCCTCCCTCTCGCACCGCGACCTCGATGCCGAGGTGAGGTCCATCGACATCATGCCGACGGTGCTGGCGGCGATGGGGATCACGCCCAGTTTCACCCCCGACGGGACGGCCTACCCGCTGCCTCGCAAGAACAAGTAGGGCGCGGGCCGCGTCGCGGGCCGACGGTGGGAGGAGCGCTGGGCGGGACGGTGCTCGCGGTGGTGACGAGCACCACTAGGCTCGTCCCCATGGAGCACCCCATCGGCATCGACTTCGGCGGCACCGGCATCAAGGGCGCACCCGTGGACCTCGGGCGCGGTGACTTCGCACAGGACCGGGTCCGCATCGACACCCCCAGGCCCGCCGACCCGCAGTCGGTCGCCGCGGTCTTCCAGAAGATCGTGGACAGCTTCCCCTCGTCGACCACGCCCGTCGGCGTGACCGTGCCCGGCATCGTGCGGCGCGGCGTGGTGCTGTCGGCCGCCAACATCGACAAGTCGTGGATCAAGGAGGACGCCGACGCGATCTTCACCGAGGCCCTCGGTCGTGAGGTCCACGTCGTCAACGACGCCGACGCCGCCGGCCTGGCCGAGGCGGAGTACGGCGCCGCGAAGGGCCGCGACGGCCTGGTCATGGTCATCACGCTCGGAACCGGCATCGGTTCCGCCCTCATCTGGGACGGCGAGCTGGTGCCCAACACCGAGATGGGCCACCTCGAGATCGAAGGCGCCGTGGCGGAGTCACGCGCCGCCACGAGCGCGCGCGAGCGTGAGGGCCTGTCCTGGGAGGACTGGTCCGACCGGCTGACGACGTACTTCCGGCACCTCGAGCGGCTCTTCACCCCCGACCTCTTCGTCGTCGGTGGCGGCGTGAGCAAGTCGTGGGAGAAGTTCGGGCACCTGATCGAGATCGAGACCGAGATCATCCCCGCCAGGCTCGAGAACCGCGCCGGCATCGTCGGCGCCGCGCTCGTCGCTCACCGCAAGGCCGGCCAGGAGGACTGACCTCAGACCGGTTCCGGTCCGGTCACCTGCTCGAAGGCCTCGGTCGCCCCCCGGAGGTAGCGCTCGACGACCGCCTTCTCCTCGTCGGTGAACTGTCCGTCGAGCCGGTCGAGGGCGACGAACATCGGCAGCAGCTGGCCGACCACCTCGCGGCGTCCCGACGCGGTGAGCACGAGCTGCGTACGACGTCGGTCGTCGGGGTGCGGCTGCCGCTCGACGTGGCCGTGCGAGACGAGGCGGTCGACGATCCCCGTGGCGGCAGCGGTCGACACCTCGAGCCGACGGGCCACCTCGGCCGGTCCGATCTGCTCGCGCGTCAGGTGCTCCAGGGTCGCCAGCTCGGTCAGGCTCATGCCGGCCCGACGGGCGACGACGTGGTTGACCCGGCCGCCGGCGAGGACGAGGTGACGCAACGCCTCGAGGGTCGGCGTCTCCTCCCAGCCCGCGGGCGGACCACCGGGGACGGCTCCGGGGTTCGGCTGCTGGTCGGACGGCATGCGCAGAGTGTCCCCCCTCGCCAGGTTGCACGGCGGATCGATGATCGCTAACTTGCTTAGCAACATACTTCGTGAGTGACCTCATCGTAAGGGACGCAATCATGGGCAGGACCACTTCTCGAGCGGCTCGGTTCATCGCGGGACGGCGCACGGCGTGGCTCGTCGCCCTCGTCCCGCTGCTCATCGCGATCGCGGTGCTGGCCCTCGTGCCGGAGGGGGAGCGGGACGCGAGCCCGACCGACACCCTGCCCGCCGGCGCCGACAGCACCCTCGCCGTCGAGCTGGCCGACCGGCTGCCCGAGGACGAGGGACAGGTCGCCATCGTCCTGTGGACCGCCGACTCCGGAGAGCTCGATCGGGCCGCCCAGGAGGCCATCACCCAGCAGGCGGTCGAGCTGCTGGAGAAGAGCGCCGACGAGTCCGGCACGGCGGGCGGCGATACCGGCGGGCCGCCCCCGGGAGCCGGTGAGTCCGGCCAGTCGGGCCAGTCGGGCCAGTCGCCCGTCGTCGTGGCGGAGGACGGCACGGCCGCGTTCCTCGCGCTGCCGGTGACCTCGTCGTCGGCGACCGACAACATCGACAAGGTCGAGGACCTGCGCTCGGAGCTCCGCGCGGACGCCCCGGACGGCGTCACGGTCCAGGTGACCGGCCCGGCCGGGATCCAGGCAGACATCGGGCAGGTCTTCGACGGCGCCGACTTCCGGCTGCTGCTCTCCACCGCCGCAGTCGTCGCCTTCCTCCTCATCATCACCTACCGCAGCCCGACCCTCTGGCTGGTGCCACTCATCGTCGTCGGCGTCGCCGACCGGCTGGCCGCCGTGGTGTCCACCAACGTGCTCGAGGTCGCCGGCCTCGCCTGGGACGAGTCGACGGTGGGCATCCTCAGCGTGCTGGTCTTCGGCGCCGGCACCGACTACGCCCTGCTGCTCATCTCCCGCTACCGCGACGAGCTCAAGACCAGCGACTCGCGCCATGAGGCGATGGCCCACGCGCTCGCCCGCACGACGGAGGCCGTCGTCTCGAGCGCGACGACGGTCGTGCTCGGCCTGCTCACCCTGCTGCTCTCGGCCATCCCGACGACCCGCGGCCTCGGCGTCGCGTGTGCGGTCGGCGTACTGATCGCGGCGACGTTCGCGCTCGTCGTCCTCCCGGCCGCGCTGGTGCTGTTCGGCCGCTGGATCTTCTGGCCGCGCGTGCCGCACGTCGGCGACACGGTGCTCGTCGAGTCGAACTCGCTGTGGCACCGCGTCGGCGACGCCGTCTCTCGCCGACCGCGCACCTTCGTGGTGGGCACCGTCCTCGGCCTCGCCGTGCTGGCGTCCGGCACGCTCTCGATCACGACCGGCCTCGACCCGGCGGACCAGTTCCTCCAGCGACCGGAGGCGATCTCCGCGGCCGAGCGCCTCGGCCAGTCCTTCCCGGCCGGCACGAGCGACCCGGTCCAGGTCGTCACCCGCGACCAGCCGGAGCAGGTGCTGGAGGCGGTCGAGGGGGTCGACGGCGTCGACTCGGCGCGGATCACGACCAGCGGCGACGGCATCGCCCGCATCGACGCCGTACCGGACGCGGCGCCCGGCAGCGACGCGGCGCAGGCGGTCGTGGTCGACGTACGCGCTGCGGTCGCGGACTTCACCGACACGTACGTCGGTGGTGGCGACGCGGAGTCGCTCGACGCCGGTGACTACGCCGCCAGCGACCGGCTCGTCATCCTGCCGTTGATCCTCGCGCTCGTGCTCGGTGCGCTGCTCCTGCTGCTCCGCTCGATCGTCGCGCCGCTGCTGCTGGTGGCGACCGTGGTGGCGACGTACGCCGCCAGCATGGGCGCGTCGTGGTGGCTGTTCCGGACGGTGTTCGGCTTCGACGCGATGGACACCGGGGTGCCGCTGCTGGCCTTCCTCTTCCTCGTCGCGCTCGGCGTCGACTACAACATCTTCCTCGTCACCCGGGCCCGCGAGGAGGCGCGCGAGCACGGCACCCGCACCGGGATGCTGCGCGCGCTGACGGCGACCGGCGGGGTGATCACCAGCGCGGGCATCCTGCTGGCGGCGGTGTTCGCCGTGCTCGGGGTGCTGCCCCTGGTCGTGCTCGCCCAGCTCGGCGCGATCATCTTCGTCGGCGTGCTGCTGGACACCCTCGTCGTCCGCACGGTGCTGGTGCCCGCGCTCGCGCTGACCCTCGGCGACCGCTTCTGGTGGCCGCGGAAGGTGACGGGCTGAGCGTGCCCGGCGGGAGTCACCGCTGAGCCGGTGACTCCTGCACATCCGGGGCGTTGCAACGGCCGGTCCGCGACAAACTCCCCCCACCTGCGTGACAGGGGAGACAGGAGGGGCCGAATGGCACGAGCGGCGGGCGCCGGCGCGCAGCCTCAGCGGAGAGGTCAGCTCTCCCGGCCGCTGATCGCCGAGGCGACGCGCTTGGTCACGTCGGGGTGGAAGACACTCGGGATGATGAAGGCCGGGTGGAGCTCCTCGGCGCTGACGGTGTCGGCGATGGCCTTCGCGGCGCGGAGCAGCATGTCGATCGTGACGTCCTCGGCGCCGGCGTCGAGCAGCCCGCGGAAGACCCCGGGGAAGGCGAGCACGTTGTTGATCTGGTTGGGGTAGTCCGAGCGGCCCGAGGCCACGACGGCGGCGTACTTCCCGGCCTCGGCGGGGTCGACCTCCGGGTCGGGGTTGGCCAGGGCGAAGACGACGGGCTTGGGCGCCATCGTCGGGATCCACTCGGCGTCGAGGATGTTGGGCGCGGAGACGCCGATGAAGACGTCGGCGTCGACCAGCACCTCCTGCAGCGACCCGGTCGCGCGGCGCGGGTTGGTGGCGTTCGCGAGGTCGGTGTGCGCGGAGGACAGCGAGGAGTCGTCGGCGCAGAGCGCGCCGTCGCGGTCGACGACCACGACGTCCTGCGCACCGGCGGCCAGCAGCAGGGTGACGATGGCGGTGCCGGCCGCGCCGGCACCGGACACCACGATCCGGACGGCTTCGAGGTCCTTGTCGACACAGCGCAGCGCGTTGGTCAGCGCGGCGAGCACGACGATCGCGGTGCCGTGCTGGTCGTCGTGGAAGACCGGGATGTCGAGCGACTCCCGCAGCCGGCGCTCGATCTCGAAGCACCGCGGGGCGGCGATGTCCTCGAGGTTGATGCCGCCGAAGCCCGGCGCGATCATCTCGACCGCGCGGACGATCTCGTCGGTGTCCTGGGTGGCCAGGCAGATCGGCCAGGCGTCGATGTCGGCGAACCGCTTGAACAGCGCGGCCTTGCCCTCCATGACGGGCATCGCTGCGCCCGGGCCGATGTTGCCGAGGCCGAGCACCGCCGAGCCGTCGGTGACGACGGCGACCGAGTTGCCCTTGATCGTGAGCTTGCGGACGTCCTCGGGGTTGTCGTGGATCGCCATCGACACGCGGCCGACACCGGGGGTGTAGGCCATCGACAGGTCGTCGCGGGTGCGCAGCGGCACCTTGCTGTTGACCGAGATCTTGCCGCCGAGGTGCAGCAGGAAGGTGCGGTCACTGACCTTGTGCACCGTCACGCCCTCGACACCGGCGACCGCGGCGACGAGCTCCTCGGAGTGGCTCGCGTCCGAGGCCGAGCACGTCACGTCGACGACCAGCCGGTCGTGGCGCGACTCGGTCACGTCGATCGCGGTGACCACGCCGCCGCTCGCGGCGATCTGGGTGGCGACGGCTCCGACGACGCCGTGGTCGGGTGCGGTGTACAACCTCATGGTGATCGAGTACGACGACGCGGTTGCTGCCATGCCGTGCACCCTTCCCCTCCGCCGGGGTTACGCACAAGTCACCTGCGCCTAGGCTCGGGTTGTGGACATAGTGTTCGTCGACTCCCCCGACCATGACCGCTACGAGCTGCGCGACGGTGACGCCCTCATCGGGCTGATCGCCTACCGGCTCCACGGCGACACCATCACCCTCGTGCACACCGAGGTGCGCGACGAGTACGAGGGGCAGGGCCACGCCGCGCGGCTCGCCCGCGGCGCCCTCGACGACGCCCGTTCACGCGGGCTGACGGTCGTGCCGTCGTGCCCCTACGTGGCGTCGTACATCGAGAAGCACCCGGAGTACGCCGACCTGGTGGCGTGAGCCGCCTCAGCGCACGACGCTGTCGGTGATCGTCCGGCTCGCGCCGAGGAAGAAGATCCCGGGGAGGGTCTCGAAGCCCTCGCTCGGGTTGTCGGTCAGCCGCGAATCGTCGATCGTGAGCGTGCCGGTGCGGTCGTTGGACACGAAGAAGATCGCTCCCCCGCCCTCGCGGGCGTGGTTGTCACCGAACGACGAGCCCTCGATGCGCAGCTGCATCGCGTTGCCGTCGAGGTAGATCGCCCCGCCCGAACCACCGCCGGGTGTGCCGCTGCGCTGAGGGTTCGCGCCACGTCCGACGGCCCGGTTGTGGGTGAACGTCGACGCGGTGATCGTCCACGAGACGCCGATGCTGCTCAGCGCCGCGCCGTTGCTGCACCGGCCACCGGTGAAGGTCGAGCGGCGGACGACCACGGCACGGTCGGCGTACTGGTCGAGGACGCGGACCGCACCGCCGCCGACGTCGGGACCGGCGCGGTCGCAGCGGTTGTCGACGAACTCCGAGTCCAGGATCTTCAGCCGGCCGCCGCGCGCGAAGATCGCGCCGCCCCCACCGCCGTCGGTCGTCTCGCCGGTGGCGTTGCCGTCGGCGAACCGCATCCGCCTGACCACGAGCCGTGGCTCCGCCTGGTCGTCGCAGTGCGACGTCGTCCAGACCTGCGCGCGGTCGCAGGTGTTGAGGTAGAGGATGCGGCGATCGCCCCCGCCGCTGAGCGTGACGAGGCCGCCGCCGTCGAGCACCACCTTCGCCGAGGTGTTGACCACCTTCGCGGTGCGCTTCATCTCGATCGTCACCGGGTCCGCGCCGCAGTCGAACGAGATCGAGCCACCTCGCGCCACGGCCCGCACGACCGCGCGCGACGTGCACGCCGCCGGGGTGCCGGTCCCGACGACCGAGCCGGCACGGGCATCGGTGGTCGCCGTCCGGGCCAGTCCCTCGGTGGTCGAGGTGCGAGCGGAGCGAGCCTCGAGACCACCGGCACCGGCTGGCACGGCCGACGCCACCACCGCGACCACCGCCGCGGCGAGGACGCCGGCCGACCTCACAGCGCCTTCTCGATGTCCTTGCTGAGCTTCTCCGGCTCGGTGGTCGGGGCGTAGCGGTCGATCACCTGGCCGTCACGGCCGACGAGGAACTTGGTGAAGTTCCACTTGATCTTGCTGCCGAGCAGTCCGCCCTTGGAGTCCTTGAGCCAGTCGAAGAGCGGGTGCGCGCCGTCGCCGTTGACCTCGACCTTGCTGGACAGCGGGAACGTCACGCCGAAGTTGCGCTCGCAGAAGTCGGAGATCTCCGCCTCGTCGCCCGGCTCCTGGTTGCCGAACTGGTCGCACGGGAAGCCGAGGACGACGAAGCCCTGGTCGCCGTAGGTGTCCTGGAGCTGCTGGAGGCCTTTGTACTGACCGGTGAAACCGCACTGGGAGGCGGTGTTCACGACGAGGACGACCTTGCCCGCGTACTGGGAGAGGTCCATGTCCGTGCCGTCGATCGCGGTCGCCGAGAAGTCGGAGAGAGTCGTCATGCTCCCGAGTCTGCCAGCCGGTGCTCAACCCCCGTCGGCAGCGCCGCGGCCGTCGAGGTCGTCGAGGTCGTCACGCGTGCGCACCCATGGCGGCGGTCCGAGACCCGTGCCACCCGGGATGACCACCGAGACGACGGCGATCGCGCCGGCAACGTCCTCGAAGAGGTCGATCGTCAGCTGGCACACCTCCCCCTGCCCGTCCTCCCGCGGATCGGCGTCGGCCGTGAGCACCACTCGCGTCGGGTCCGGTCCGACCCCGGACGGTCGCGGCGTCGGCACCGCGCAGGTCACCGGAGGCAGGGGCCCGCGCGTGATCGAGACGACCGGCTGTCCGAGGTCGTTGGCCACGGGACGTACGACGCTGGCAACGACCGGGTCGCGCACCCGCCACCTCCAGTCGGGAGCCGTCGCCGGCTGCCGCCCGTCGGCCGTGCCGGCCGGTTGCCCGTCGACGTACAGCCGCACCTCGCGCGCCAGGCGGGGACGGCCCGACCCGGAGACGAGGAACCGAAGGAAGGCCCAGGCCTCGTCGCGCTGGACGGTGTCGCGCGGGCACGTCCACGCCGGGGTGGCCGTGGCCACGACGGTCACCACCTGCTCGGGCCGGACGGCCCCACCGGCGGGCGGCACGGACCCCAGCACCTGGCCGGCCGGGTCGCACTGGGGCACGGGATCGATCCGCGACGCGATGCCGATGCTCCTCAGGGCGACGACCGCCTCCTCCGAGGTGAGGCCGACCAGCGAGGGCATCGTCCCCGCCTTCCGCTCGACCTCCTCCGGGTCGGGCCCCGCCGTCAGCAGCGGGACCGCGAACGCGGCGGCGACGACCACGACCAGCGCGGCGATCGCGAGAGTGGGCCCGCGGGACGGTCGGCCGAGCACCTCGTCCCGCAACGCCGGTACGACGACCTCGTCGGGGTCGGCGGACCGGAGGATCCGGCGACGCTGGGCCTCGATGACGCGGTCCACCACCTCGGCGGCGCGATCGGCCGGCACACCCAGCCCGGCCGCCACCTCGACGAGGTGGTGGTGGCGCGCGGCGCGGTAGTCCTCGAGGTCCATCGAACGGTCCGATCAGTCCAGGGCGTCCAGCTCGGCCAGCGCCGACTCCCAGCGCGCACGCCGCTCGGTGTCGTCCTGCTCCCACCAGGGCGTGCCGCGCTCGCCCAGCCCGACCTTCGCCAGCTGCGTGCGGTGCCGGGCGGCGGCGAGCTCGTCGTCGTCTGCCGCCGTCCGCACGCCCGAGCGGCCGCGGCCCAGGTGCGACTTGAGGCGCGCGAGCGCGTCGTCGGGGATCGCGGGGTCCGTACGACGCCAGCGCCGGCCGTCGACGACGAGCCACTTCTCGTCGTCGGTCGGCTCGTCGGTGGAGGTCACCCCTCGAGGATGCCACTCACCCGCGTGGGCGCCGAGGGTCAGCGGACGCCGACCACCGAGAGCCGCCCGGCGCCGTACTGCGGGACGGTGACCTGGAGGTCGAGGCGGCGGCCGGGGGTCGCCACGTCGGCCAGCACCTGCGGGTGCGGCCAGCTGTCGACGTGGTGGACCGCGTCGAGCCTGACGTGGGGTGCACCCTCGGCGTTGACGAGGGCGGACATCACGTTGAGCACCTCGGCGAGGTTCTCCTTCAGCATCGGCGAGAGGTCACGCTCGGCGATCGCGTCGGACGCGCCGCCGGCAGGCATCAGCCCGACGGCGGCACCGGCCCAGGCCGACAGGGCGAGGTCCATGACCGCGACCACGCGCGTGGCCTGCTGGTCGTCGACGTAGACCGCGAAGGTCGACCCGACGGACGAGTCGCCGGTGAACGCGTCGGAGAGGACCACCTCGACGTCGCGACCCAGCAGGCCGGAGAGGAGCTCGCGCACCTCCATGGCGTTGGGCGTGCGGGCCAATGTCCACTCGCTCATGCGACCACGGCGTCCAGCTCGTCGCGGAAGGAGTCCGCAGTGAAGGGCTTGGCGATGAGGAACAGTGCACCGGAGGACATCGCGCGCTGCACCATCTCGGGGGTGCCCTCGGAGGTGACGAAGCCGAACGGCACCTGGTCACCGTTCGCCCGCAGCTCCCGGAGCAGGTCGATGCCGTTCATCTCGGGCATGTTCCAGTCCGACAGCACGAGGTCGGGGGCGTGGGTCCGGACGAGCTCGAGCGCCACGGCTCCGTTCTCGGCCTCGATGAGGTCGTGGCCGCCGTAGCCGGCCTGACGCAGGGTGCGGATGACGATCTGGCGCATGACGCGGCTGTCGTCGGCGATGAGGATCTTCATGCGGGGCTCCTGAGGGAGTGGAGGTCGCGCCCCTCGGCGGACCAGACGCGGACGGTGACGGGGTGGTCGGCCCACCAGAGCTCGGTCCGGCAGATCTCGACGCTCGGCTGGTCGGGGTGCTGGTGGTCGGTGACCTCGGGCAGGCCCAGGACGCAGCCGTCGACCAGCAGGCTCTTGACGTTGCCGCCGAGGACGTTGACGAGCTCGCCGACGGCATCACGCACGTCGTCGTCGTCCACGTCGTCGTCGTGGAGCATGCGGCGGGTGAGGTCGTGCGCGGCGGCGCGCGAGACCTCGAGGGTGATCCAGCCGTTCCACGCCCCTCGCACCGAGACGGAGGCGTGGAGCACCCCGGAGCGGCCGTGGTCCGGGTCGCCCGGGCGGTCGTGGTCGAGCAGGAAGGCGGCGAGCACGTCACCGCCGAGCAGCTGCAGGTCCTCGGGCGTCACCGGGGACTCCTGGGCGAACGCGCTCATGCCGCACCCCTTCCCGGCTTGACGCCGAGGTAGTCGAGCTTGTCGACGAAGGCCTCCGCCGAGAAGGGCTTGATCAGGTACTCGTGGGCACCGGCTGCGAGGGCCCGGACGATCTGCCCCTGCTCGGCCTCGGTGGTCACCATCATCAAGGTGACGTCGCGCAGGCCGTTGTCCGCGCGGACCGCCTTCACGAAGTCCAGCCCGTTCATCACGGGCATGTTCCAGTCGACGGTCGCGAGGACCGGCAGGTCGTCGCGGTTGCTCGCGAGCACCTCCAGCGCCTGCTGGCCGTCGCCGGCCTGGAGGACCTCGAACCCGAGGTGCTCGAGCTGGCGAGCGAGCATCATCCGCATGGTGCGGGAGTCGTCGATCACGAGAGCATGCATGGTCAGATCGCTTTCTGTCGGGTCGCGGGGCTCACGCCCGAGAACGTGCGGGGCGGCGGGGCGGCCGGGGCGGCCGGGGCGGCACCGGTGGCAGCGGTGGCCGGAGGTCCGGGGCGGTTGAGGGTCAGTCGACCCACGGGCGTGCGGTGCCACGACTCGTCGATGCCGAGCGTGGTCTCCGCACCGCCGAGGAACAGGTAGCCCTCGGGCGACATGGCCTTGCGCACCCGGCCGAGCACGGAGCGCTTCGTCGGCTGGTCGAAGTAGATGAGGACGTTGCGGAGGAACACCAGGTCGAAGACCGGCATCAGCGGCAGCGGGGCGGCCAGGTTCAGCACCTGCGCGCGCACCATCGAGCGCAGCTGGTCCGAGACCTGCCACTGGGTGCCGACCCGCTGGAAGTGCTTGACCATCAGGGGTGCCGGCAGCCCGCGCCCGATCTCGAGCTGGCTGTAACGGCCCTCCCGCGTCCTCGCCACCATGCCGGGCGCGATGTCGGTGGCCAGGATCTCGACCTGCCACCCGCGCGGCACGACGTGCTCGGCCATGAGCATCGCGATCGTGTACGCCTCCTGCCCGCTGGAGCACGCGGCGGACCACACGGTGATCTTGCGGCGCGTCGCCGTACGGGCGAGCAGGTCGGGGATGACGTGCGAGACGAGCACGTCGAAGGGTTCGCGGTCGCGGAACCAGGAGGTCTCGTTGGTGGTCAGCGCCTCGACCACCTCGGCCCTCGCGCCGTATCCGCCAGGGGACTGCAGGAACGCGACGTACGCGTCGATCCCGGCGGGGCCGTGGGCGCGGGCCAGCGGCTGGAGCCTGGCCTCGACGAGGTACTCCTTGCCCGGCTCGAGCACGATCGCCGCCTCGCGGCGCACGAGGTCGGCGACGTAGGCGAAGGACTGGCTGGACAGGCTCATGCGGGGGCCGCCTCTCGGGGGACGTGGGGACCGCGACGGCCGAGGCGGACGCGGTCGACGATCATGGGACCGATGTGCGCCAGCGGCACGACCTCGGCGGGCAGCCCGGCCACCACGACCGCACGTGGCATGCCCCAGACCACCGAGGTCGCCTCGTCCTGCACGATGGCCGCGCCGCCGGCGGCGACCACCTCGGCGCAGCCGCTCGCTCCGTCCGAACCCATGCCGGTGAGCACGACGGCCAGGACGTTGCCGCCCCAGGTGTCGACCACCGAGCGGAACATGACGTCCACCGCGGGCCGGCAGTAGTTCTCCGGCGTCTCCTGGTCCAGGGTGGCCACCACGGACTGGGTGGCCGCCGACCCCCGGAACCGCAGGTGGTGGTCGCCGGGGGCGATGAGGACGGAGCCGGCGACGGCGGGGGTGCCCGCCTGGGCCTCCACGACGTGCAGCGGGACCTTGCCGTCGAGGCGCAGGGCGAACTGTCGGGTGAAGACGGGGGGCATGTGCTGCACGACCACCACCGGGACCGGGAAGTCGTCGGGGAGGGCCGCCAGCACGGTCGACAGGGCGTCGGGTCCGCCGGTCGAGGCGCCGATGGCGACGACGTCCACGCGCCCGGTCGGTGGCCGTGTCGTGGAGGACGACCGGGACGTCGGGGAGAGGGGGGCAGCCGCCGTCCGCCTCAGCGGAGCGACCCGGTCGAGGACCGGACGACCCGAGAGCACCTTGCTGCAGAGGTGGTGGATCTTGGGCACGAGCTGCTGCCTGACCGCCTCCATCGACGCGGTGACGCTCCCGACGTTGGCCGGCTTCGTCACGTAGTCGCTGGCGCCGAGCTCGAGCGCGTCGAGCGTGGCGTGGGCACCCCGCTCGGTCAACGTGGAGAACATGATCACCGGCAGCCTCGGGTGGGCCGGACGCAGCTCGCGCAGGGTCTGCAGCCCGTCCATCACCGGCATCTCGACGTCGAGGGTGACGAGGTCGGGGTTGACCTGCGCGATCTTCGCGAGCGCCACCCGGCCGTTGGCAGCGGTGCCGACCACGTCGATGTCGGGGTCGGAGCCGAGCACGTCGCTCACCAGGCGGCGTACGACGACCGAGTCGTCGACGACCAGCACCCTGATCTTCCTCGCCATCATCGTCCTCCCGACCCGCTGGCGCGTCAGAACCGGAACTGCCCGACGAGCGAGCGCATCTCGGCCGCCATGCGGGCGAGCTCGTCGGCGGCCTGGCTGGTGCTGGTGGCGGCCGCCTGGGTGTCGGAGGCACTGCGCGCCACACCGGTGACGTTCTGCGCGATGTCGGTCGAGCCGGTCGCTGCCTCCGCCACGTTGCGGCTCATCTCGTTGGTGGTGGCGGTCTGCTCCTCGACCGCGGACGCGATCGTGGTCTGCGCGTCGTTGATCTGGCCGATGATGTCGGCGATCTCCGCGATCGCGGCCACGGCGGCCTCGGTGTCCGCCTGGATCGCCTCGATCCGGCGCCCGATGTCCTCGGTCGCCTTCCCGGTCTCCTGCGCCAGCTCCTTGACCTCGTTGGCGACCACGGCGAAGCCCTTGCCGGCCTCACCTGCCCGCGCCGCCTCGATGGTGGCGTTGAGGGCGAGGAGGTTGGTCTGCTCGGCGATCGAGTTGATGACCTTGATGACGTTGCCGACCTCGGCGGAGGAGTCGCCGAGCTTGGCGACCGTCGCGTTGGTGGACTCGGCCACCACGACCGCCTGGGCCGCGACGCCGGCGGCGTTCGACGCGTTCTGCGCGATCTCGAGGATCGACGCCGACATCTCCTCGGTGCCCGTGGCCACCGTCTGGACGTTGCGTGACACCTGCTCGGCCGCAGCGGAGACCAGCCCGGCCTGCGACGACGACTCCGACGCCGACCCGCTCATCTGACCCGACACCGCCGACAGCTCCTCCGACGCCGACGCCAACGACTGGGCGTTGTGGTCCATCTGGCCCATCGTGGTGCTCAACCGCTCGAGGGCGGCGTTGAGCGACTCACCCATCCGGCCGACCTCGTCGGCCGAGTCGACGGTGAGTCGCTGGTCCAGGCGACCGCCGGCCACCTCCTCCAGCACGGCCACGGTCCGCTGCAGCGGGCGCGCCACGAGGCGTCCGATCCACAGCGCCAGGGCGATGCCGAGCAGGCCGGCGACGACCACCAGGCCGATGACCAGGAGCCGGGAGGACGCGTAGGCCGAACGGGAGTCGGCGAGCGAGTTCCTGGCGATCCCGTTCTCGAGGTCGATGACCGCTTGGAGGTCGTCGGCCAGCTGGTCGCGCAGGGGGTCGAGCTTGTCGTGCTTGACGGCGGCCGCCTGGGCCTCCTTGCCGGCGGAGAGGAGCGCGAACACCTCGTCGTCGCGGACGGACCGGAACACCGGGAGGTCCTTCTCGTACTGCGCGATCACGTCCTCGCGCCCGGTGGTGTCCATGGACGTGTAGAGGTCCCAGTTCTTGTTGACGTCGGCGACGAGCGCGTCCAGCTCGGCCTGGAGCTCGGGGGTGACCTCACCCGCCCCGATGGCCTCCTCGATGGTCGCCGACACCAGGGCCTGGTCGGTGCGCACCTGGGCGACGTACACGCTGGACTGGAAGCTGTGGGAGTACAGGCTCTCGAGGCGGTGCTCGGTCGAGGCCAGCTGCTTCACGCCCAGGGCACCCACGACGGCCATCAGCACGACCAGCAGCAGGTACCCGGCGAGGATCTTGCGGGCGACGGCGAGGTCGCGGAACCGGGCCAGCGCTCCCCGCCGGGCGACTGGACGAGCGACGGGCGACACGGGACCGGTGGTCCGCTGCGGACGCACGGGCGCGTCGGCCTGCTGGCGCGGAGGAGCGGTCAGGACGGTCATGAGGTTCCTCCGGGGGTGACTGCCCGCTCGGTGTCGAGCAGGAGCATGAGGTGGTCGTCGAGCTTGCAGACCTGGGTCACCAGGTCGCGGATGGTGGTCGGCACGGTGTCCGGCGGTGTCTCGAAGGAGTCCCGCGAGGGTTCGAGGACGTCACCGATCTCGTCGACGACGAGGCTCACGACCCCGCCGTCGGGCGTCTTCACCACGACGTTGACCGAGGGAGCGCCCTCGTCGCGCGGCTCGAGCCCCAGGCGCGAGCGCAGCTCGAGCGAGGTGACGATCTGGCCTCGCAGGTTCAGCAGGCCGGCGATGTCCTCGTGGGCGAGGGGCACCCGGGTCAGCCCTTGGGCGCGGAGCACCTCCTGGACCGAGGAGACCGGTACGCCGAACAGGTGGCGGTCGAGGGTGAACGTGCAGTACTGGGACATCGGACCTCCTAGGCCGTCCGCGCCAGGCGGTCGGCGGACGGCAGTCCGGCGAAGACCTGGGAGATGTCGACGAGCTCGGTGACGTGGCCGGAGACGACGGCCGAGCCGGCACCCCCGGTGGAGTCGAGCGGCGTACGGGTGTCGAGGGTGGTCTCGACGATGTCCAGGATGGCCGCGACCACGACGCCCGCGCGCTGCTCGCCCTGGCGGCACACGACCACCTGCAACGTCGACAGGCCGGGGTGGCCGCCGTCGCCGTGCAGGACGTGGTCGAGGCGCACGAGCGGGAGGATCTGGTCGCGGTACTGGACGACCTCGTGGTGCCCGGCGCGCTCGACGCGGCCGCGCTCGATCTCCTCGAGGCGGTCGACGGCGGAGACCTCGATCGCCGCGCGCCGGCCGTCACCGAGCTCCACGAGCAGGATCGATGCCGCCGCCTCGCCGGTCTCGGCACCCGTCACGGTGCCGGCACCGAGCTCCGACTCGGGGCTCATCCCCGCCCGCCGGGCCAGTGCCGTGGCGTCGAGGATCAGGGCGACCGCTCCGTCGCCCATGATCGTCGCGCCGGCGTAGACGGTCTCGGTGTCGACGGCCTGCCTGGCCCGCTGGCCCGACCGCTCCGGCGCGGCGGAGGCACCGGGCAGGTTGCGCAGGTGGTGGCCGAGCGGCTTCACGACGATCTCCTCGGTGTCGAGGATGTCGTCGACGACCAGGCCGTACTGCTGGTTGTCGGCCTTGAGGACCACGATGTACGTCGTCTCGCGCTCCACGTCCGGCAGGTCGAGCTGCTCGCGCAGGTCGACGAGCGGCAGCAGCCGCCCGCGCAGCCGGTAGACCGGGGAGCCGTGGACGGTCTCGATCGCCGTCGCGGCCTGGGTGGCGTCGAGGCGGACGAGCTCGAGCAGGTTGGCCTGCGGGATGGCGAAGCGGTTGCTCGCAGCCGCCACGACGAGCGCCGGGATGATGGCGAGGGTCAGCGGGATCCGGATCCGGACGGTCGTGCCCCGGCCGGGCTCGCTCGTCAGGTCGATCGCGCCGCCGATGCGCTCGATGTTGGTGCGCACGACGTCCATCCCGACGCCGCGGCCGGACACGTTGGTGACGCCCTCGGCGGTGGAGAAGCCGGGCGTGAAGATGAGGTTGACCGACTCCTTGTCGTTGAGCCGCGAGGCGGTCTCGCGGTCCATCAGGCCCTTGGCGACCGCCTTGTCGCGCAGCTTGACGGGGTCGATGCCCGCACCGTCGTCGACGATCTCGATGTTGACCTGGCCGCCCTCGTGGAAGGCGCGCATCGAGAGCGTGCCGGTGGCCGGCTTGCCGGCGGCCTCGCGGTCCGCCGGGCTCTCGATGCCGTGGTCGATGCTGTTGCGGACCAGGTGCGTGAGCGGGTCGCGCACGGCCTCGAGGATGGTCTTGTCGAGCTCGGTCTCGCGGCCGTGGAGGACGAGGTCCACCGTCTTCCCGAGCTGCATCGACAGGTCGCGCACGACGCGCGGCAGCTTGCTCCACAACGTGTCGATCTGCTGCAGGCGCATCTTCATCACGCCCTCCTGCAGCTCCCCGGCCACCAGGTTGAGGCGGTGGGTGGTGCGGGCCAGCTCGACGTCCTCGCGGGTCGCGACCCGCTGCTGCATCTGGTTGCGGGTGAGCACGAGCTCGCCGACCATGTTCATCAGCGAGTCCAGCAGCGCGACGTCGACCCGGATGGTGCTGTCGGCCACCGAGCGGCGGCCCTCGCCGTGGTCCTCCTCGACCGGCGCCTGGACGACGGCCTCGGCCGCGGCCGGCTCGAGCTGGGGAACGACCTCGAGGACGGGAGCGACGGGCACGACGGGCTCCGGGTTGACCGGAGTGACCGGGGTGACCGGCGCGTCCGTCACCTCGACTGCCTCGACGGTTGCCTGGACGATTCCCTCGACGGCGTCCGCGACCGGTGCGGCGGCGGCGGGCTCGGCGGGCTGCTGGCCGTCGAGGACGGCCGAGAGGCGGGCGACCAGGTCGTCGTAGGTCTCGCTGCCCTCGTTGCCGGAGTGCTCGATGCTGGTGAGCAGTGAGCGGACGGCATCGACGACCTCCAGCAGCAGGCTGGTCAGCCCCGGGGTGAGGGCGATCTCGCCGTCCCGCAGGCGGGCCAGGAGGCTCTCCCCCACGTGGGTCACGGACTCGAGCACCGAGAAGGCCAGGAAGCCGCTCGTGCCCTTGATCGTGTGGATCGTGCGGAACACGCTGGCGAGCAGAGCCGTCGACGACGGGTCGCGCTCGAGCGCGATGAGGTCGCGGTCGAGCTGGTCGAGGTTCTCGTGGCTCTCGACCAGGAACTCACCGATGATCTCCTCGAGACCGTCCATGGCGTCCACCGTCGTCTCCGTCCGCAGGGAAATGGTTCGTGCAGGACCATGGATCGGCCCCTGCGGGCCCCACCTGAGCGACGCAGCGGCGTTCCGGGCCGAAGGTCCCGTCCGGGGCGGCCCGCACGACCCAGCAGGCATGGCCCGGTCGGGTGGGTGGATGGCCCGAGTGGGTGGTCGGGGCGAGCTGCGGACGCGCAGGACCCCGGCTCTCCCGAGCCGGGGTCCTGCCGTGGTGGATCAGCGGAAGCGGAACTCCGCTCGGTGCTCCGAACCGTCCTTGAGCCGCAGCACCAGCGTCCGGCACTGGCCGGCCCACGCCTTCGAGGTCTTCCAGACGTAGTGGTAGCGCTGGGTGGTCGGCTCGTAGGTCAGCACCGCCGCCCCCGGGGTGTCGGTCGACTCGATCGCGTCGTAGGTGCCCGCTCCCGAGCAGGTGGTCTGCCCGGACTGCGGGAACCCGGCCGCGAAGATGTCGAGACCGCGATCCCCACCGAGGGAGAACTTCACCGGCACGGCCTGACCCGCCTTGACCGTGTTGACCACGGGAAGGTTGTCGACCGGCTGGAAGAAGCCGTCCCAGGGCCAGCTGACCGGCGCCGGCGCGGTCACCCGCACCGTCACCGCTCGGGTCGTCACGGCCCCGTCGTCGTCGACGGCGGCCACCTCGACGACGTACGACCCGGGCTGGGTCCAGGCGTGGCGCAGGGTGCAGGTGCCGGCCGACGCGGTGCCGGTCGACTGCGTCCCGTCCTTCCAGTCCACGGTGCAGCGCACCGTGTCCTCGGGGACGTCGGAGACCTGACCGGTCAGGGCGAGCTCCTGCCCGACCGTGCGGTCCGCGACCGGGGCGACCACGAGCGTCGGTGCCACGTTGCGCACCGCCACCTCCACGATCCGCTCGACCACGGTGGTCCCGTCGTCGACCGACACGGTCACCCGGCGCGTGGCCGGTCCGTCGCCGACGGTGAGCCGCGCCGAGAGGCCGTCAGGGGAGACCGCCAGGATCCCGCCGTCGACGTGCCAGGTGGTCGTCACGTCGTCGTCCTCCGGGTCGGCGACCACGGCCCGCAGGTCGACCGTCGCGCCCTCGTCCGCACCGGCCGGGGCCTCCACCGACACCGTCGGCGGCTGGTTGGGCTCGGCCGCGCAGCTGGTCGAGCTGCCCAGGTCGAGGAGGAACGAGTCCAGCTCGGTGACGTCTCCGGGCACGAGGTCGTTGGCTGCCGACACGAGCATCAGCCAGCGCCCGTCCTCGGACAACGCGTGCCACGACGGCGTCAGCTGCGCCCCGCCGGTCTGCAGGCCGTCGCGCGGCTCGATGCTCACCCGCCGGGTGCGGCCGTCCTCGTGGAGGAAGACGTCCTCGGACTGGTTGGTGTCCCCCGGCACGAGGTCCGCCCGGGGGGACGACCAGACCGTGCGACGTCCGCAGGCGTCCAGGTCGAAGGCTCCCACCGCTCCGGTGCTCGTCAGCCCTCCGTCCGCCGTCGTCGAGAGCACGGTGGTGGCGCCGGTCGCGGCGTCGACCATGAGCACGTCGGACCGGGCGTCACGTCCTTGGAAGACCGCGAAGCGTGAGCCGTCGTCGTCCACCCAGCCGACCGCCTCGGCCCTCGTCCCGACCGGCATGGTGGTCGTCGTGAGGACTCCGTTGCGACGCACCTGCACGGTCCTGCCGTCCCAGCTCGCCCACGCGGCCGTGTGGCCGCCGGACGACCAGGGCGCGTGGACGTTCTGGTACGTGACCGGCAGCACGTCGAGCAGGATGTTCTCCCCGGACACGAGGTCGGCCTCGAGGAGGTAGGTGCACCCACGGTCGTCCGGGCAGGTCACCGGCTCGTCGCTGAGGGAGGCGTCGTCGGCCGAGAAGAGGACGCGCCCGTCGTCCGTGACGTCGTACGGCGAGGCGCCGTGCACGGCCGGACCCGACGGTCCACGCGACACCAGGACCGTGCGGTCGAGCTGCACGTCGCGGGCGAAGACCTGGCGCCACTGCTTGTCACCGATCCAGACGAGCTCGGTGAACAGCACCCACCGGCCGTTGGGCGACATGGTCGAGGCGTAGGCCGTCGGGCCGACCGGCGTCCCGTCGGGGCGGACCGTCACCACCTCGTGCTCGCCGGTGACCAGGTCGAGCACCGCGGACTGCTCCCCGGGCAGGGCCGGGTCGGTGTCCGGGTCCGAGTCGTCGGCGGTCTGCACCAGTGCCGTACGGCCGTCGGCGCCGAGGGCGGCGACGACGACCGGCTGGCCGCCGAGGGTGATCCGTCGCATCGCCCCGAGCTCCCGGTGCGGCGCGACGTCCACCCGGGCACTGACCACGGTCGAGTGCCCGGCCGCGTCGGTCACCCTCGCGCGCAGGCGCCCGTCGGTGACCGCTGCCGGGTACGTCGTCACGAAGGAGGACCTCGTCGGCTGCCAGTGGTGGTCGTCGACGACCCGCTGGCGCGAGGCGTCCCACGTGCCGTCGGCCTGGAAGTCCACGTCCACCCGTACGACGTCGAGGTCGGCGTCGTTGTGGTCGACCGTCACCCGCAGCGGGTAGTCGGCCTCGCCCCGGACGTCGAGGACCGTGGGTGCCGGCGCGGTGCCGGTCTGCACGAGCATCTCGGCGGTCAGGGTCGCCGGCGCGAGGTCGGCCGTGCCGGAGAAGGTGACGGTCAGCGGCAGCCGTCCGTCCATCACCGGGACGTCGAAGGTCACCGAGTTGCCCTCGGCGAGGTCGGTCGTCCGCACCTGGTCACCGAGGCGGTACTCCAGAGTGCCGCTGTCGACGATCGACGCGTCCTGTCGCAGGACCCGGACGGTGATCCGCTGGGGTGCGCCTCCCTTCAGGGTGGTCGGCGAGGTCAGGTCGAGCAGCGCGGACGCGCGGACGACGCGGATGGTCGTCGTGACGGTCTCGCTCCAGCGGTGCCCGTCCGAGACGCGCCACCGCACGGTGTCCGTCCCGGCGAAGCCCTCGTCGGGGCGGTAGCCGAACGGCGCCGTGCCGGACAACCGGCCGTGCTGGGGCTGCTCGACGACGTCGTACGCCAGCGCGGCGCCCTCGGGGTCGACGGCCCGCATGTGAAGCGGCGTGGTGGTGCTGCCGGGGACGTCCTGCGTGCCGGCGAACGCGATGGGCGCGTCGTCACCAGGACCGTCGTTCACACCGGTCACGTCGACGAAGGCGCTGACCAGTCGGGAGAACCCGCCCCCCGAGGCCCGCACGTCGACGACTGTCGGGCCGGACGCGACACCGGCGGTCAGACCGCTCCAGGTGCCGTCGCCCGCGACCGCGTCCCCGTCCGTGCCGTCGTCATGCAACGACGTGCCGGGGACGACCTGGCCGTCCCGGCCGGTGAACCAGGTCTGCACCTCGCCCGGCGTCACGGGGATACCCGTCACGCGGGCGGTGACGAGCACCTCCTCGGGCCCGGACTGCACGGCCGTGGCCTCGAGCCGGCTCGGCACCTGCTGCACCCAGGTCGACAGCGGCACCGTACGGCGGCGCGCGCCGTGGTTGACCACGGTGACGGTCCATCGACCGGCGGCCGGGTTGTCGGCCACCGCGGTGACGAACGGCGTCGGCCCGTGCACGTCGGGTGAGACGGAGGCGGGGCCGCCGTCGCGCTGGAGGCGTACCTCGAGGTCACCCGCCTCCGGAGAGGGGTCCGTGTCCAGCGCGGTGGCGAGCAGTCGCCCGGCCGCGGGGACCGGCACCTGGGTCGATGCGGAGGCGCCGGGCTCGAGCACCAGGTCGTCGCGGGCGACGAGCTGCGGCTGCTCGTCCGTGCCGGGCTCGGCAGCCAGCGCCGAATGCTGAGCGTCGACCGGCCTGCGGCCCTGGAGCCGCGGCAGGACGTACTGCGTGAACATCGCCTTCGAGGCGGTCATGTCGGTGTGCCAGGTCGCGAAGGTCTGCGTGTCCTCCATCCCACCCTGGCGCGCCGACCACGTGCTGACGACGGAGTCGGAGCCGCCGGGCCACCCGCAGGTGACCGGGATGACGTCGCCGATGCCCACCGAGAACGGCACGCCGTGCCGGGCGGTGACGACCTGGTTGAAGAGCCACATCGCATCGGTGCGGAGCTCGGCCGTCATCGGCACCCGGAAGAGGTCCGCGCAGGGCGAGCCGCCGTTGGGCGTGCCGAGCATGACCAGCCGCCGTACGGCGCGCGGGGCGGAGCCGGTCGCGTCCGAGGGCGGCGTCATGACGCCGTTGATGTAGGAGCGCGAGATCAGTCCGCCCATGGAGTGGGCGACGAGGTCGACCTGGAACGCCCCGGCCTTCCGCTGCGTCTGCGTGACGGCTGCTGCCAGCTCGTCCGCGTTGGCGCGGATCGGGCGGTAGCCCACGGGATCGGTGCGCATGGTGTCGACGGCCCTGCTCGTCCAGCCGTCGTGGGCGGCCTCGAGCATCGCGGGGTACGGCGCCCAGGTCGACGCGTCGCTGTTCATGCCGTGCACCATGACGACGGGGCGCGGCAGCACCGTCGTGGTCAGGGTGCGCTGGTCCCACAGCCCGCCGTCCTCCTCGACGGTGACGGTGAAGTCGACGGGACCCGCCTCGGCGCCCCGGTCCCACGCGAGCCCGTCGAGGGACACGGCGTCGGCGAGGTCGACGGACCGTCCGGGAGCGAGGGACACGTCGTGGGTGGCGACGACGTCACCGGACGGGTCGAGCACCGAGACGGTCCCCTCGTGCTGCTCGACGTCGTCGTTCTGCAGCGTCGTGAGGACCCGTGCCGGGTTGCCCTCGACGGCCGTGTCACCGGCACGGACGAAGGCGGTCGGGTCGGGCCACGCGGCTTCCTGCAGCTGGGCCCCCAGGCACAGCCGGCAGCCGGCGCCGTCCTTCATCAGCACACCGGTGCGCGGGCCGTCGGGTGTCCAGCCCTCGACGACCAGGGTGCCCTGGTCGTTGACGAGCTGGGTGCGGTTGAGGTGCAGGGTGCCGCCGTACTGTTGGACGAGGAGGTCGTGGAGGGCGCTGTCGAGGGTGATCCAGCGTCCACGCCACAGGCGCGCGATCATGGACCCGTCTGCCTCGACGAGGGCTCCGGCCACCTGGCCGGTGGCGTCGGTGTCGAGGGCGACCGTGTTCGCACCCAGGTCGACCAAGGGCCCCACCCCCGGCCAGCGCCACGCGTGCGGCAGCCCGTCGACCATCGCGGTGCCGGCGAGCACGCCGGCGTCGGAGACGCCGACGACGTCCGCGCCGCTCCAGCCGGCGGGAGGCGAGAGCTCGCGCCAGCCGGACCGTCCCCAGGAGAAGAGCACCGGCTGCCCCTGTCGCCGTGCGACGCCGGCGAGCAGCCCCTCGTCGTTGGTGTGCAGGTCGCTGGTCCAGGTCAGGTCCGGCGTGGAGGGGGTCAGCCGGGGGACCGCGTCGTACGACGCCCAGCGCGCGAGGTCGCGGCTGCCGTCGGCGTGCTCGACGAGCCCGACGACCCGGCCGTCGGCGCTGACCGCGGTCGGCGAGGCGACCATGAGCGGCGGGTGGGACAGCAGGATCTCGCGACCGTGGTCGCGCACGCAGCCACCGCCGCCGCACGAACCGACGGCCACGTCGATGGAGCTCATGGCGACCGGCATGAAGCCGTCACGGGTGTCGGCGAGCTCACCGTCGGAGGGACGGAACACCCAGGCGAGGTCCTCGCCCACGGTCGGCGTGTAGGTGCCGGCCACCAGGGAGGTGCCCAGCGACGTCGGACGCCAACCGGCGCCCAGGCGGGGCATGTGCACCCACCGGTAGTCGGTGTCGAGGTGGTTCTCCAGGACGCGCACCTCGACGTCGCCCTCCTCGGTGCGGACGGCCGGCGACGAGAGGACGAGGTCGAGGCGCTCCTCTCCCTCCACCAGCTCGTCGTCGCGCAGGGGCAGCGCGATGCTCGTCGTGAGCTCGCCCGCCGCGATGGTGACGACGCCGGCGCCCGGTCCCGACCAGTCGTCCGCCGACGCCGAGCCGCCGACCGCCCTCCAGTCGATCCGCACCGGCGTGGCCCGCGGCCGGTCGAGGCGCAGCTCCACCCGTGCGGTGTCGCCCTCGTAAGCCGCGGTGTCGCCCGCCGTGAGGCACGACGAGCGGACGAGCGTGACGTCGCCGGCGGTGTAGGTGAGGTCCGACCCGCACGCGGCCGAGCCGTCGAGTGCGCCGAAGCGACCGGTGACCGGGGAACCGGTGAGGATCGTGGCCTCGTCCTCCACGGCGTCGACGTCCTCGACCGAGAGGGTGCCGTCGAGCTCGACGGGACCCGTGACGGTCAGCGAGGACGAGGCGGGGTCCTCGATCGCGAGGGTGCCCTCCGGGTGCTGGGTGTAGTACCCGTCGACGGTGAGCGTCTCGTCCTCGAGGACGACGGTGCCCGTGTTGCGCACGTCCCCGACGAGGAGGCCGTGTCCGGACACCGCGCCGGAGACGTAGACGCCGGCGCCGTCCCCTCCGACCGTGCCGCCCGTGAGCACGAGACGACCCGTGCGCGTGACGTCGACGACCTGACCGGCGGTGACGGCGACGTCCCCGGCGACGTGGAAGGCGCCGACGAGGGTGAGCCGGCCGTCGATCCGCCCGTCGCCGTCCACCGTCGTACGGGCGGCGAGGAGGTTGCCTCCGCCCTCGACCGCGAGGTGCTCGGTGACCAAGGTGGTGGTGGTCAGGCGCGACGTCCCTCGCGCGACCAGACGGCGCGTGGTCAGCAGCGAGTCCGAGCCGGGCTCGCTGAGCAGGGACGCGCCGCCGAGGTCCACGAGGTCGGTGGCGAGCCAGCCGCCCTGCACCACGTCGAGCCGTCCCGCCTGACCGCCGTACGACGCAGTGACCGTGAGCGTGTCGACCTCCCCGTCGACCCGGGTGAGTCGGCCGTGACCTCCCACGGCCAGCACGGGCGTGGCGAGCATGTCCGTGGTGTCGGCAGGAGCGCGCAGCTCGCCACCGGTGCCGAGGTCCACGCGCGTCGTCGCGGCGAGCCGCGCGGCGTCGAGCCGACCGCCGTCGAGGGACACCGTCGTGGCGGAGACTCCGTGCGAGCCGAGGCTGAGCACACCGTCGCTGGTGACCTCGAGGCTCTGCGTGTCGAGGTCGGTGCCGAACGCGACCCGGGCCCGGTCGACGTCGACCTCGGCCGTCGACGGTGCCTGTCCCACGCTGGCGCGGGTGGCCGCGCCGGCGTACTCGGTCGCACCGGCGCCGGTGGCGGTCCCGGTCTGCACGACCTCGCCGCTCAGGACGAGACGGGCACCGCCGCCGACGCGAACGGGCCCGGTGAGGCGGACCGTGCCGGTCTCCGCGCCGAGGACGAGCAGCGTGTCGGTGGTGTTCGGGGTGGACTCGGTCGAGTCCGGCGTGATGGCCACGGTGGCGGGGACCTCGACCGTCTCGGGCCCGACGCGCCAGTCGGCGTCCGCCCGGACGGCGACCTCTCCGGCGAGGTGGAGCCGGCCGCGGCCGTCGATCGAGCCGCCGCCCGCGAGCTCGGTGGTACGCGCGACCTCGAGCGAGCCGGACTCGTCGATGACCATCTCGGCGTCCTGCGTGGCTCGCAGGTGCTGCGTCAGCAGCTGGCGGTCCAGGCGCTGGTACGGCGCCCCGCCGCGGCGGGCTTCGGAGACCAGCGCGGTGCGCTGCGGGTCCGCGTCGTCCGGCTGCCCCACGTAGGTGCGGCCGGTGCCGGTCAGGTCGCCGGCCGCCCAGCGGTAGACGCCGTCGACCCAGATGTCGCCGGGACCGGTGAGGGTGCCGGCGACCTGCTCGACGCGCCCGAAGCGGGACTGCCCCCCGAGCGAGAGCCGGCCGTCGACCAGCGTGAGGTCGGGTGCCTGCACGCCGCCCTCGACCACGAACGACGCGCGGTGCTCCAGGTAGAGGAAGAGCGGGGAGGTCGACACGATCGCCCCGGCGCGGATGATCTCGTCCGCGCCGGAGTGGACCGTGACGGTGACCCCGGGGCCCGCGTCGATGCACACCCGGTCGAGGGACTCTGGCACGACGCCGGTCGACCAGTTCGCGGCCGCGCTCCACTCGTCGTACTGGCCGGCTCCGGTCCAGGTGACGTCGCAGTCAGCGCCCGCCGTCGTCGGCGCCGCATCCGCGCCGGGCGCGACGAGCGCCACGAGGACGGCCGTCGCGCACAGCAGCGCGAGCAGGGGGCGCCGACGGGTCGGCGGCGGGGGGGTGGAGCGGCGGGTCGTGCGCATGGGTCACCTTCGAGGACGTGGTCGGTCGGGATGCGACCACCGTCGACGTCGCTCCTTGGGCCGCGCTTGTGCCGGTCTTGGGCCACGTGGACGCACCTCGGGCCTCGGCCCCAAGCCGCGCGTCAGTCGCGTGCAAGCAGCGCAGCCGAGCCTGAGGTCGGGCAGCGGGGCACCCGGCCCCGGCTGCCACCGACGTCGAGGAGAACGAGATGACCACCACCACGACCCAGCTCCTGCTGCCCGGCCAGGCCGCCGCCCACCCGGGGCCCGTCGACATGAACATCATGTACGTCATGCACCGCGGCTTCCGTCGCGACCTGGACCTGTTCACCGCTGCCGCTCGCGCCACGCCGGTGGAGGACCGCGGGACGTGGCGCCGGCTCGCCGAGAGGTGGGGCGTCTTCGCCGCGATCCTGCACAACCACCACGAGGGGGAGGACACCGCGCTGTGGCCGTTCCTGATGGAGCGTGCCGACGAGGACGACCGGGCGACCCTGGAGGCGATGGAGGCGGAGCACGCCGAGATCGACCCCATCCTGACGGCGTGCGCCGCAGGGCTCGAGCACCTCGCCGGCCATGCCGACGCGGACGCACAGCGCGCGCTCGTCGTACGGCTGACGGCCGCGCGCGAGCGGCTCGGGGCGCACCTGGCCCACGAGGAGTCCGACGCGATCGCCCTCATCCAGCGGGTGATGACGCAGGAGGAGTGGGAGGAGGTCGACCAGGCGTTCAAGGAGCACCTCACCCCGCGGCTGCTCCTGCAGATCGTGCCGTGGGGCCTGTCCGGGCTGCCGGACGAGGCGACGCAGTGGCTCTACTCGCAGCCGGGGGGCGCGGTCTACCGGCTCGTGGGAGCGCTGACCCGGCGTGGCTTCGCGCGTCGCGAGCGGCTGGCCTTCCGCCACGTGCCCGACGCGTGAGGGACCACGGTCAGAAGCCGAGCCGCCGCCGGACGCGGTCGAACCAGGCGGCGGCCACTGGCAGGTCCCACCTCTCCATCAGCGTCGCCGCCTCGTCGGCGTGCCGGGTGGCCAGGGCGAACTCGCCCGCCGCGTGCGCCGCGAGGGCGACGTAGGCATCGACCGGTCCCTCGACCGCACCCGAGCCGGCCTGGGTGCTCTGGCCGGTGAGGGGCACCAGCCACTCGTAGCAGCGGCTGCCAAGGTCGCGGTCGCCGACGTGGGCGGCGGTCTCGGCCGCAGCGGCTGCGTGGAGCTTGGAGAACCAGCTCTCCTCGAGCAGCTCGAGAGGGCGATCGGCGAGCCGGCGGCGCGCCTCCTCGACCTGACCGGAGCGCACCAGGGCCTGGCAGACCAGCGCGTCAAGGGGCAGCGGGGAGGACGGCTCCGCGGACACCAGGTACGGCACCAGGGCGGACGGGTCGCCCTGCCACACCGCGACGGCGAGGGTGGCCCCGAGCAGCGCCTCGTCCATCTGGCGGAGCGTGACGCGGGTACTGGCGTCCTCGAGCCTGCGGCGCGCCTCGACCGCCTCCTCGGCCCGGCCGGCCATCGCCAGCCAGCCGACCACGAGGCTGTCGAGCACCACTACGCCGTACGTCAGCCGGAGCCGCTCCGCCTCGGCGCGCGCCCCCGCCTCGGTCTCCCACATCTCCGCGACGCGACCGAGCTCGCCGAGGACCACGGTGTGGAGGGTCGAGCTGGAGACGAACCGTGCGCCGTCCCCCAGCACGAGGCTCACTTCGGTCGCCTCGCGCGCCCAAGCCTCACGCTGCGGGGCCGTGCTCGGACGCTGGGCCGAGATGAAGGCGGCCAGCAGGGCGTCGACGAGCAGGGACCCGTCCCCCAGCCGTCGGGCCATCGCGATCGCCTCGTCGGCGAGGGCGGCCCGCTCCTGCGCGCTGGACTCGTAGTAGAGCTCGGCCGAGAGCGCGATCATCGCGCGGCAGCGCAGCGGCGAGTCCGTCCCCGACAGCTCCTCCAGACACTCCCGCAGCGCGGCGACCTGACGGTGGTGCACCTCCCCGTAGCGCGTGGTCTGCCAGAAGGCGCCGGCGGTGAGGGCGGACGCCGCGCGGATCCTGAGCTCGACGTCACCGAGCCGCTCGGCGAGGTCGAGCGCCTCCTCCGCGCTCTGCTCGAGGGCCGTCCACCGCCCGCTCGACCACTCGGCCTCGCCCCGGAGCATCAGCAGCTCGAAGAGCTGACGCTCCTCGAGGCCCGCGTCCGACCGCGCGGCCCCGACCGCCTGGTCGAGCAGGGCAGCGGCCTCGTCGTGGGCGTGCAGGTGGCGCGCGACCTCGGCCGCCCGCTCGAGCGCTCGCCAGGCGCGGTGGGCGTGTCCGGGTCCGGCGGCGAGCCAGTGCCGGGCGGCCTCGGTCTCCCGTCCGGTCACCGCCTCGAGTGCCTCGGCGACCCGCGCGTGCGCCCGGGCGGCCCGGCTCGCGCCGAGGCCGTCGTACACCGCCTCCCGGACGAGGGCGTGTGAGAAGGACCAGACGTCGACGTCGTCCTCGCGCACCAGGCCGGCGGCGCGGGCGGCGTCGAGGTGGTCGAGCACGGCGTCCTCGGTCGTGTCACCGCCGCCGGTTCGCGCCGCGGCGAGCGTGGCCGCCAGGTCGAAGGTCCGGCCCACCACGCTCGCCGCACGCAGCGTGGTGACCACCGGCGCCGGCAGCCGCTGGATGCGGCGGGTGACCACGTCGCTCACCGTCGACGGCGTGGTGCTCGAGCCCAGCAGCGAGGTCAGGCCGTCGTCCCTGGCCAGCCGGGCGAACTCCACGAGGTAGAACGGGTTGCCGTCGGTGCGCCGCGCCAGCGCCTCCACCTCGTCCGGGGCGGCCGGGCGCTCGCAGACGGCGCTCACGACCTCGGCCACGGCGGTCTCGTCCAGTCCGGCGAGGTCCAGCCGGACCCCGTGGGCCCGCGCGATCGCCTCCGCGACGTCGGCCAGCGCGTCACCCACGGCGGCGGCGCGCCAGGTGGCCAGGACGAGCACCCGTCCTCGCGCCACCGTCTCGACGAGATGGCGCAGCACCCGCAACGTTGGCACGTCCGCCCACTGCAGGTCGTCGAGGACCACGACGATCAGCTCGCTCCGGGCGGCGTCGCGCACCTGGCGCACGACGGTGTCCCACGTGCGGAAGGCCGCGCCCTGGTCCTCCTCGGGATCGACGTCGAGGTCGTGGCCGAGTCCCTGCAGCACCTGGCGCCACGGCCACAGCGGGGGTGCGCCCTCGTCCTGCGAGCACCGGCCCACCAGCAGGCGGGCGCCCCTCCGCACGGCGCGGGCGGCCAGCTCGGTGCAGAGGCGGGTCTTGCCGATGCCCGGCTCGCCCGTCACGGCCACGAACGACGGTGTGCCCGCGGTGGCCGCGCGCAGTGCCTCCTCCAGCTCCGCGAGCTCGGCGTCCCGCCCCGCGAGGGGCCAGGCGGGGAGGGCGAGCGGTCCGTCCACCCGCGCGGCGACGTGCGGCGTCGCCGTCGCCGTCGGTGTGCCGGCGAGGTGCTTCGCCTGCCAGGCGAGCTGCGGGTCCTGCCGCAGCATGCGCACCTCCAGCTCGCGCGCCTCGGGAGACGGCTCGACGCCGAGCTCGTCGTCGAGCAGGCGAGCGTGCTCGCGCAGGGCGGCGAGCGCGTCGCCCTGTCGGCCGGACGCGTAGAGCGCCAGCGCCCGGAGCAGCCACAGCCGCTCACGGGTCGGGTGGGCAGCCGCGAGGGCTTCGAGCTCGGCCGCCGCCGTGGCCTGCCGGCCGAGGGCCAGCGCGATGGTCAGGTGGTCCTCGAGCGCCACCAGGCGCAGCTCGTCGAGGCGCGCGCGCTCCTGCCGTACGGCGTCGCGGTCGCCAAGGTCGGCGTAGGCCGGGCCGCGCCAGAGCGCCAGCGCGGCCTGCAGGTCCGAGTCCGCGAGCAGCAGCGCGTCCTGCGCCAGCCGCGGGGCGCTGAGCGCGTCGGGCTGGTCGAGGCGCCGGTTGACGTCGGTCACCACACGCTGGAAACGGACGGCGTCGACCGCGTCCTCCGGGACGTGCAGGGCGTACCCCGACCCGGCCGTCACGAGGACCTGTGCGCGCACCCGAGGTGCACGGTCGGGCTCGAGCTGCGTGCGGAGCCGTGCGATGTAGGCGTGGAGGGTCCCGGGAAGGCCCTCCGGCGGCTCGTCGCCCCAGAGCATGTCGACGATCGCGTCGAGCGAGACCGGCCGCCCACCGGCGAGGGTCAGCGTGGCGACGACCTGGCGCGGCTTCAGGTTCATCGGGACGACGCGGTCGTCCGCACCGACGACCTCAGTCGCACCGAGCACGCCCACCCTCACGGACCCGGATCCTAGGGCCACCCGGCCCGCGCGGGCAGGGTTCAGAAGCCGTAACGCTGCCGCTGTCGTTCCACCCAGTCGACGTGGGCCACGTAGCCCCATGCTTGCGCGACGGCCACCGCCTCGTCGGCGGCCCGCGCAGCTGCCCGATCATCTCCGAGGGCGTGCTCGGCCAGGGCGAGGAAGCTGGCCACCGGGCCTGCGGCGACCGCGATGCCCGCCAGTGCGATGCCCGCGCGGTGCTCGCGCAGCAGGTCGACGACCCGCGAGGCCATCGCGGCATCTCCCAGCGCTGCCGCCACCTCCGCGTGGTGAGCGGCCGCCCCGAGCGCACCCCAGTCGTCGGGCGGTGGCGGGATCGACGGGGCGAGGTCGGCCAGGTCGTCGAGGCGACCGAGCCGAGCGAGGGCAGCGCCGGTGATCGCTGCGGTCTGCAGCCGGCCGGCGTCGCTGCGTGCGATCGCCAGCCAGGTGTCGGCGTGCGCTGCCAGCACCGCGTCGTCCGCGAAGCCTCGCGCGAAGGCCACACCGACGCTGAGGAACGACTGGGCGGCGATGGTCGTCGAGCGCGCCGTCGCGAGGAGCTCGTCCTCCAGCGCGTCGGCCTCCTCGTCCCGACGCCGTGCCGCGGCGAAACCCAGCTCGACGAAGCAGAGCCCGATGAGGGCGAACGGCAGGCGTCGGCGGCGCGCGAGGGAGAACGCCTGCGCCATGAGGTCGTCGTGCTGCGACCGGTCGCCGCGGATCATCGCCAGGGCGGCGAGAGTCGTCAGGGCGAAGCAGCGCGACCCGTCGTTCGAGGTGGCCAGCGCCGCGTCGAGCTCGGTACGGGCGAGCTCCTCCATCCGTTCGAAGTGGCGGGGCCGCCACAGGGCGAGGTGCGCCGCCCGGGCGGCCCAGCACCCGAGGTCGTCATCACCGACCCGACGCACCATCGCCACGCCCTCGTCCACCAGCGCGACCGCCTCGGCGGTGGCGCTGTCGTCGTAGTAGAGCTGCGCGGCGAGCGCGAGCATGAGCCGCGCCCTCGTCCCGTGGTCGCCGGGATCTGCCGACCGCAGGGCCCACCGCAGGTCGTCGACGAGGTCGACGTCGACGACGCCCCACTCGGTCGGAGTCCACAGGGAGTAACGCGTCAGCGCTTCTGCGATGCGCGCGACGTCCTTCGCGTCACCGTCCACGCGGGCGAGCGCCACCGCCTCCTTGCTGGCCGAGAGCACCACCGGCATGCGTGCCGCCGCAGCGCCGGCGTCGGCGAGCGCCACCAGCAGGTCGAGGTGCTCGCGCCGCGTCCCGAACGGGTCGAGGGCGTGGCTCTCCACCGCCGACTGCAGGAGATCGGCCGACTCGCGGTGCGCCGACAGTGCGGCTGCCTCCTCGGCCGCGGCCGTCGCAGCGCGCCACGCGCTGGGAGCATGCACGGGCCCGGCGGCCAGCCAGTGGCGGGCGAGCTCGAAGGCGTGCTTGCCCCGCACCCGGGTGCCCGGAGGCATCGCCTCCAGCGCGTGGGCGATCCGTGCATGCACGCGCGAGAGCTGCGTGGGCGTCTGCCCCGCCAACACCGCATCTCGGGTCAGGGCGTGCTCGAAGCGAACCGCCCCGTCACCGACCTCCCGCACGAGGCCGACGTCCGCCGCCGGCTCGAGGAGGTCCTGCACGTGGGTCGGCGGACGCTCGGCGACCGCCGCGAGCACGAGCGGTGAGAAGGACTCGCCCAGGGCAGCGGCCAGCACTAGGAGGTCGCGCGACTCCTCGGGGACGTCCGCGAGCCGGTGTCCCACCACCTGCTGGACGGACGGCGGGACCTCGCCGTGCCAGTCGGGGTCGGTCGCGGCGAGGCGGGCGAGCTCGAGGAGGAAGAACGGGTTGCCGCCGGTGCGAAAGAGCCAGGCCGGAGCCAGGCCGCGCACCTCGGTGCCCGCGACGAGACCGACCAGCTCGGCCGCGTCGTCGGGCTCGAGACCGTCGACGCGCAGCTGGAGGCCGCTCGTCCGAGCCACCATTCCCTCCAGCTCGCGGAGCGCCGGTGGCGGGTCGGCCATCGGGCGCCGTGATGCGACCACCACCAGCCGCACCGGCCTGTCGAGCTGCTCGGCCGACTGCTCCGACGCACGGGCGATCAGGTGGGTGATCGTGCGCAGCGTGGGCACGTCTGCCCAGTGGAGGACCAAGAGGACCTCCCGGTTCCGGGCGAGCGACAGGACGAGCTGCGCCAGGCCCTCGCGCACCTCGAAGGCGGCCTCGAGCGAGGTGGCACCTCCCCGCGCCAGCCGAGCGACGAGGTCCGGCACGTCGGGCCTCGCCCCGCCGGTCGCGTCCGTGAGCTGGGCGACGAGCCGCGCCCACGGCCACAGCGGCGGCGCGTCGTTGTCCTCGCTGCTCGACGCCACGCCCACCACGAAACCCCGCTCGCGTCCCTCAGCCATCAGGGAGCGCAGGAGCGCGGACTTGCCGATGCCCGCCTCGCCGACCAGGAGGCCGGACACCGCGGCGCCGGCCCGGGCCCGGTCCAGCAGGTCGCGCAGCAGGCGCGACTCGCCGTCGCGTCCGACGAGACCCGCGCGGTCGGCCGGTGCGGGGACCGGTGCGAGCACCGCGGCGGGTGGCGGGCGCCGTGCGTCCGGACGCAGTCATCCCTCGAGCACGGCCGCGTCCTGCCGCAGGAGGGCCTCCTCGAGCGAGCGCACCTCGGGCGTCGGGTCGATCCCGAGCTCGTCGTCGAGGAGCCGCCGCAGCTCGCGGAGCGTCTCGAGCGCCTCGGCCTGCCGTCCCGAGCGGGCCAGCGCCAGGGCGTGCAGGCTCCACGACCGCTCGCGCAGCGACGACCGCTGGACCGCCTGCTCGGTCATGGTCACCGTGCTCGCGTGCTCACCGAGGGCGAGCATCGCCAGCACGAGGTCGTCCTCGGCCCGGGCGCGCGCCTCCTCCAGTCCTGCGCGCGCGACCATCACGTCGGGGTGGTCGGGGAGGTCGGCGTACGGTGTCCCGCGCCAGGTCGCCAGCGCCGACTCGAGGCTCTCCACCAGTTCCGTCAACCGCTGGCGCGAGGGCCAGTCCGGGTCCGGCCCGGTGCTGAGCATCGACGCCAGCGGTGCGAGCTCGCGGTGGTGCGCGCGAACGGTGTCGACGAAGCGGTGCGCGTCGACGTACGCCTCGCCGACGTTCAGGCGGTAGCCGTTCTCCACCGACACCAGCACGCTCGGGGTCGCGCGCGGCGCGAGGCCCGGCTCGAGGACACGGCGCAGCCGGAGATGTAGGAGTGCAGCGTGCCGAAGGCCCCCGCCGGCGCGTCGTCACCCCACAGCAGCTCGACGAGGCGGTCCGCGGTGCTCACCCCGACGCGGTCGATGACCAGCGCGGCCCCGAGCCCACGTTGCTTGCGAGCAGCCATCTCGAGGATGCCCGCGGACGTCTCGACCCGGGTGGGACCGAGCACGTGGATCGTGGTGGGCACGGCCGTCACCCTAGGACGCACCAGCCGCTCCGTCAGCAGTCTCGCCGGGCTGGTCCGGCCGAGGACGACGAAGGCCCCGGACGTCGTCCGGGGCCTTCGTGGTGGTGCGCGAGGGGGGAGTTGAACCCCCACGTCCTTTCGGACACACGGACCTGAACCGTGCGCGTCTGCCTATTCCGCCACTCGCGCGAGAAGCGGGCTCAGGCTACCCCACGGCGAGGAGGCCCTCCCAATCGGCCGGGGCGCCGACCATGACCCCCGGATGGACGCTCGACGCGCGGCATGGCGTACGTCGAGCGGCCGGTGGTCCGCTCGACCCCGGGGGTGCGCGCCCCGGCACCTCACCCCGCGGACGGGGCGGCACCCGCGCACCGGGAGGAGCGGCCGGTACGCTCGCTGCCACCGGCCGGGCGGTGTGTGCGGCCTGCCCACCACGACCCCGACCGACCACCCCCGATCGACGACAGCCGGACGACCGCGGACAGGAGGACCGGAAATGAACGCCCTGCAGCGCTTCGAGCAGCGGCTCGAGTCCGTGATCTCCGGCGTCTTCGCCCGCGCCTTCCGCAGCGCCGTGCAGCCCGTCGAGATCGCCGCGGCGCTCCAGCGCGAGTGCGACAACAACGCGCAGGTGATGAGCCGCCAGCGCCGGCTGGTGCCCAACGACTTCCACGTCGAGCTGTCCTCGACCGACCTCGAGCGGATGCTCGGCCTCGGGCGCGCGCTCGAGCAGGACCTGGTCGACCAGCTCCAGGACCACGCCGACGCGCAGGGCTACGTCTTCACCGGGCCCATCACCATCGCCTTCGAGGAGGCCGACGACCTCACGACCGGTCGCTTCCGGATCCGCAGCAAGGCCCAGGCCAGCGTCACCGACAACGACCACCGCACCCGTACCCGCACCTCGCACGCGACCCTCGAGGTCAACGGCACCCGCCACCCGCTGCGCCCGCCGGGCCTGGTGATCGGGCGAGGCACCGAGGCCGACCTGCGGATCAACGACCCGGGCGTGAGCCGTCGCCACCTGGAGCTCGAGGTCAGCCTCGACGGGGTCGAGGCCGTCGACCTCGGCTCGACCAACGGCATCCTCGTCGACGGCGCGAAGGTGGGCCGGGCGCGGCTGCGTGACGGCTCCACCATCAAGATCGGCCACACCGAGATGACGGTCCGCATCGACGGCGGCCGCGACGAGGCCGGGGGCTGGAATGTCTGAGCTCACCCTCTTCCTGATCCGCGCCGCGTTCCTCGCCATCCTGTGGATCTTCGTGCTGTCGGCGATCTCGGTGATCCGCTCCGACATGTTCGGCGCGCGCGTGCCCGAGACCGCCCGCGGGGGAGCGCCGGTGCCCGAGCGTCGCAAGGGCAAGGCGTCGAAGAAGCCGCGCCGCGGAGCGCCCACCCACCTGGTGGTCGTCGAGGGCGAGAACCCCGGCACCCGCGCCGAGCTCGCCGACGCGCCGCTGCTCATCGGCCGCGGCAGCGACGCGGCGATCAAGCTCGACGACGACTACGTCTCGACACGTCACGCGCGGGTCGCCGCCAGCGGCGACGAGTGGTTCGTCGAGGACCTCGGCTCCACCAACGGCACCTACGTCGGGCCGGTCCGCATCACGCAGCCCACCACCATCGGCCTCGGGGTCCAGGTCCGCGTCGGCAAGACCATCCTGGAGCTTCGGAAGTGATGTTCCTCCACTACTCCGCGATCTCCGACGTGGGACGCGTGCGCCGGGAGAACCAGGACAGCGGGTACGCCGGCCCCTGGCTGCTCACGGTCTGCGACGGCGTCGGCGGCGCTGTCCGCGGCGACCTCGCCTCGAGCACGGCCGTGCAGGCGCTGCGCAAGCTCGACCAGCAGCCCGACGAGGACATCCTGGGCCAGGTCGCGGGCGCCGTGCACCGCGCCGACGACCGGATCGCCGAGATCGTCGAGGAGGACCCGGCCCTCAACGGCACGTCCACGACCGCCACAGTCGTGCTCTTCGACGGCGACCGGTTCGGCGTGGGCCACATCGGCGACAGCCGCGCCTACCTCTACCGCCGCGGCGAGCTGCGCCAGCTCACCCACGACCACACCTTCGTGCAGTCCCTCATCGACGAGGGCCGGATCACCGAGGAGCAGTCGCGGACCCACCCGCACCGCAACCTGATCCTCAAGGCCCTCGACGGCATCCGCCACGAGGAGCCCGACCTCTTCGAGTTCCCCGCCGAGGCCGGCGACCGGGTGTTCGTCTGCAGCGACGGCGCGTGCGGCACCCTCACGCACGAGAAGATGAAGGACATCCTCGCCTCCGGGACGCCCGACTTCGCCGCCGTCGAGCTGGTGCGCGCGAGCCTCGAGGCCGGCAGCACGGACAACGTCACGTGCATCGTGGCCGACGTCTCGGAGGAGGCCCCGCCCGAGGAGCTCCAGCCGCTGCTCGTCGGCGCCGCCGCCGACCTGCCGCGCCGGATGCCGATCGGCGGCGGGGTCGCCGGTGCCGTCGGCGGGCTCTTCCGCGGACACCGCTCCGGCGACACGGGTGAGATCCCGCCGGTGGCCGGCGAGGACGTGCCCGCCGGTGCCTACGTCGCCGACCCGATCGACCCCGAGACAGCCCGCTACGCACCACGGGCGCCCGGCCGCTTCGGCTGGCTGCGCCGGCTGATGGTGGCCGCCGTGCTGCTCGGACTGGCCTGGATCGTGCTCGCGGCCGGGTGGTCGTGGAGCCAGCAGCAGTTCTACGTCGGCGACCAGGACGGCAAGGTCACGATCTTCCGCGGCATCGACGCGGACCTTCCCGGCTTCTCGCTGTCGCACGCCTACGAGACCACCGACGTCGACCTCGACCGGCTGAGCGAGATCGACGCCGAGGCCGTCCGCGAGAACATCGAGGCCGACGACCTCGACGACGCCCGCCAGATCGTCGACAACTACGCGGCGCGCCAGGACGTCGAGGCCGGGTGACGGGCGGGCTGCGATGAGTCAGACCGGATCCCTCATGGGCTTCGTGCACCGGCGTCGCCGGGGCGCGGAGCTGTTCCTGCTCGTCCTCGCGCTCGCCGTCGGCGTCGGTGCGTACGCCGCTGTCGGGCTCGGCGTCGAGGGCGCGGTCCCGGCCGACATGGTCGGCTACGGCGGCTGGCTCACCGGCCTGATCATCGCCGCGCACATCACGGTCCGCCTCGTGGCGCCGTACGCCGACCCGGTGCTGCTGCCGCTCGTGGCCGCCCTCAACGGACTCGGCCTCGCGGTGATCCACCGCCTCGACCTCACCTACGAGGCGATGGGCAACGACCAGCACACGTTCGCGCGCCAGCAGCTGATCTGGATGACCCTCGGCGTCGTGCTCTTCGTCGCCACGCTCGTCCTGCTGCGCGACCACCGGGTGCTGCAGCGGCTGACCTACACCGCCGGCCTGGTCGGCATCCTGCTGCTGGTCCTGCCGTTCCTGCCCGTCATCGGGCGCAACATCAACGGCGCGCGGATCTGGATCAACGTCGCCGGCTTCAGCTTCCAGCCCGGTGAGGTCGCCAAGGTCATGCTGGTGATCGCCTTCTCCGGCTACCTCGTGCTTCACCGCGACGCCCTCGCGCTGGCCGGCCGGCGGGTGCTGTTCATCGACCTGCCGCGCGGGCGCGACCTCGGGCCGATCCTGGCGATGTTCGGCGTCTCGATGATGATCCTGGTGCTGCAGAACGACCTCGGGTCGTCGCTGCTCTTCTTCGGGCTGTTCCTCGCGATGCTCTACGTCGCGACCGAGCGGCCCGGCTGGCTCGTCGTCGGCGGGCTGCTCTTCGCCGCCGGCGCGCTGGCGGCGTACACCTTTGTCGGCAACGTGCAGAACCGCTTCAACTTCTGGCTGCACCCGCTCGACTACTACGACGCCTCGCCGGGCAGCTACCAGCTGGTCGAGGCGCTCTTCGGCCAGGGCTGGGGCGGCCTGATCGGCCGCGGGTTCGGCAACGGCTTCCCCGAGCGCGTGCCGTTCGCCTACTCCGACTTCATCATCTCCACGATCGGCGAGGAGCTCGGGCTGACCGCGGTCATGGCGATCATCCTCTGCTACGGGCTCATCGTGGAGCGTGCCCTGCGCATCGCGCTGATCTCGCGCGACGGCTTCGGCAAGCTGATGGCCGTCGGCCTCGGCTCGATCGTCGCGCTGCAGGTCTTCGTCGTCATCGGGGGCGTCACAGGCCTGATCCCGCTCACCGGCCTCACCACCCCGTTCCTGTCCTACGGCGGGTCCTCGCTCGTGGCCAACTGGGTGATCGCCGCGCTGCTGCTGCGGATCTCCGACCAGGCACGCCGGCCCGCGCCGCGCCTCGACCCGGTCGACGACACGTCCGGTGACAGCGAGTCGACCCAGGTGGTGAAGCTCCGGTGACCGCGCCCGAGGTCCATCGCACCCTCCTCACCGAGGTGTGCCAGCCGATGACGAGGAGGGTCCGATGAACAAGCCGATCCGCGTCGTCTCCGTCTTCTGCCTGCTGCTCTTCCTCGCGCTGCTCGTCAACGCGACCTACCTGATGTACGTCCGCTCGGACAGCCTGTCGGCGGACCCCCGCAACCGCCGGGTCGTCACCGCGACGTTCTCCCGCGAGCGGGGGGCGATCCTCGTCGGCAAGGAGGCGGTCGCGCGCAGCGTGCCGTCCGACGACAAGTACAAGTTCCAGCGCACCTACCCCGAGCCGTTCAAGTACGCCCCCCTCACCGGCTACTTCTCGTGGTTCAGCCAGACGGGTGTGGAGCGCTCGCAGAACGCAGTGCTGTCCGGCGACGACTCGCGCCTGTTCGTCACCCGGCTGGTCGACCTGCTCAGCAACAGCGACCCCAAGGGCGGCAACGTCCAGCTGACCATCAACCGGGCCGCCCAGGACGCCGCGTGGAACGGCCTGCAGGCGTTGCCCGGCGACGCGGAGGGTGCGGTCGTCGCGCTCGAACCCACCACCGGCCGCGTGCTGGCGATGGCCTCGACGCCGACCTTCGACCCCAACGGCTTCGCCTCCCACGACTTCACGGCAGTGAAGGACTTCAGCGACAAGCTCAACGCCGACGAGCGCGAGCCGCTCATCAACCGGGGCATCGGTACGACGCTCCCGCCGGGGTCGACGTTCAAGCTCGTCACCGCCGCCGCGGCGATCGAGTCCGGCAACTACGACGCCGACTCGATGGTGCCGGGCGGCTTCCGGTTCCAGCTGCCCCAGTCGAGCGACACCGTCCCCAACTGGGACGGCGGCGACTGCGGTGGGCGCCGGATCACCCTGACGCAGGCCCTCGAGGTCTCCTGCAACGTCACCTTCCTGACCCTGGCCAACGAGCTCGGCAACGACGCGATGGCCGAGCAGGCCGAGAAGTTCGGCTTCAACTCCACCTCGCTCGAGGACCTCGGCGGCCAGGCGAAGTCCCTCTACCCGCGTGACATGGACGCCCCGCAGACCGCGTTGTCGGGCATTGGCCAGGCCAGCGTCACCGCGACGCCGCTGCAGATGGCGATGGTCGCGGCGGCCATCGCCAACGACGGCGACGTGATGCGGCCCTACGTCGTTGACGAGGTGCGCGCGCCCAACCTCTCGGTGCTCGACCGCACCGACCCGCAGAGCATCAGCAAGGCGATCTCCAGCACCACCGCCGACGAGCTCACCAAGATGCTCGTGTCCGTGGTCGACAACGGGACCGCGGCACCTGCCGCGATCCCGGGCGTGGAGGTCGCCGGCAAGACCGGCACCGCCCAGTCCGTCCCGGGCCGCCCGCCCTACGCCTGGTTCGTCTCCTTCGCACCCGCCAACGACCCCAAGGTCGCGGTCGCCGTGCTCGTGCAGTCCAGCGACACCTCCCCCGACGAGATCGGCGGTGGCGTGCTCGGCGGCCCGATCGCCAAGTCCGTGATGGAGGCGGTGATCTCGCCGTGACGGCGCTCGCGCCCGGCGGCCACGTCGACGAGGCCCGCCGCTACGTCCTCGAGTCCCGCATCGCCACCGGCGGGATGGGCGAGGTGTGGTCGGCGCGCGACACCGTGCTCGACCGGCCGGTCGCGGTGAAGGTGCTCAAGACCGAGTACGCCGACGACGCACTGTTCCGGCAGCGGTTCGAGACCGAGGCGCGCCATGCCGCCGCGCTCCAGCACCCCGGCATCGCGGCGGTCTACGACTACGGTGCCAGCTCGCTCGACGACGGCTCGTCGACGACCCGCCCCTACCTGGTGATGGAGCTCGTCGAGGGCCAGCCGCTCTCCGCCCTCCTGCGCCCGGGCGCGCCTCTCGACCCGGAGGTCGCCCGAGGCCTGCTCGCCCAGGCTGCCGACGCGCTCGGCGTCGCGCACGCTGGCGGCATCGTCCACCGCGACGTGAAGCCGGCCAACCTGCTCGTCACCCCCGACCGCCGGGTCAAGGTCACCGACTTCGGCATCGCGCGGGCCGCCGAGGGGATGGCGCTCACCCAGACCGGTGAGGTGATGGGCACGCCGGCCTACATCTCGCCCGAGCAGGCCGAGGGCGGCACGGCCACGGCCGCCTCCGACGTCTACTCGCTCGGCGTCGTCGCCTTCGAGTGCCTGTCCGGTCGCAAGCCGTTCGTGGCCGACAGCCCGGTGGCCACCGCGCTCGCCCACCTGCGCAACCCGGTGCCCGAGCTGCCCGGATCGGTGCCTGCCGACCTCGCCGCGGTCGTGCGCCGCGCGCTGTCCAAGGCGCCCGCGGACCGGTACGCCGACGGCGCGGACCTCGCGCGGGCGCTGCGCGACCCCGCGTCCGCCGCCACCGTCGTGGCCCCCGTCGTCGCCCCGCCCCCCGCCGACGGGACGCGGGTCATGCCGGCCGCCACCACCCCCGTCCCGACGCCCGTCCCCACGCCTGCCCCCGCACCCGCTCCGCCGGTCGCGGCCGCCTCGCGCGGACGTCGTACGGGCTCAGGGGTGCCGTGGGGACTCGTCATCGGCATCGCGGCGATCGTCCTCGCGGTGCTGGTCGCGGTGTGGCTCGGGAGCCGTGACACCGACCCGACCGCCGGCACCGACGAGCCGAGCCCGTCGCCGAGCCGGTCGTCGTCCGCTCCCCCGCCGGAGACCCCCAGCGAGAGCACGCCCACCGAGACACCCACCGAGACACCCACGGAGACCGAGCCCGCGCCGGCGACCGTCGAGGTCGACCCGGCGTCCTACGTCGGGCGCGACCACAAGGACGTCGAGAAGGAGCTGCGCGACCTCGGTCTGGAGCCCACCCCGGTCGAGCTGGAGAACCCCGGTGACCAGCAGGACGGCATCGTGGTCTCCGTGGAGCCGAGCGGCACGCTGGCGGAGGGCGACGCGGTGTCGGTGAGCTTCTACGGCAAGGCGAAGCCGACGCCCCCGGGACAGCAGAAGGACGAGGAAGGGAACCAGGACGGATGACGCAGCCGGAGCCGGTCGTGATCGGCGGCCGCTACGAGCTCGGGGAGCCCCTCGGGCGCGGCGGCATGGCCGAGGTGCGCAAGGGCAAGGACCTGCGGCTCGGCCGCACGGTCGCCGTGAAGCGCCTGCGCACCGACCTCGCCAGCGACGCCACCTTCCAGGCCAGGTTCCGCCGCGAGGCGCAGTCGTCGGCGTCCCTCAACCACCCGGCGATCGTCGCGACCTACGACACCGGCGAGGAGATGGCGACCGACGGGTCCGGCGTCGCCCAGCCCTACATCGTCATGGAGTGCGTCGAGGGGCGCACGCTGCGCGACATCCTGCGTGAGGGCCGCAAGATCCTGCCTGAGCGCGCGCTCGAGATCACCAGCGGCGTCCTTTCCGCGCTCGACTACAGCCACCGCGCCGGGATCATCCACCGCGACATCAAGCCCGGCAACGTGATGCTCACGCCGTCGGGCGACGTGAAGGTGATGGACTTCGGCATCGCCCGCGCCATCTCCGACGCGTCCTCGACGATGACCCAGACCGCGGCCGTCGTCGGCACCGCGCAGTACCTCTCCCCCGAGCAGGCGCGCGGCGAGACCGTCGACTCGCGCTCCGACGTCTACTCGACCGGCTGCCTGCTCTACGAGCTGCTCACCGGCCGGCCGCCGTTCGTCGGCGACAGCCCGGTGGCAGTGGCCTACCAGCACGTCCGCGAGCAGGCCCCGCCGCCGTCCGACCTCGACGACCAGCTCGACCCCGAGATCGACGCGATCGTGATGAAGTCCCTCGCCAAGCGCGTCGAGGACCGCTACCAGAGCGCGGCAGCCATGAAGGCGGACATCGAGCGCTACCTCGCCGGTCACCCGATCCAGGCACCGGCCGTCGTACCCGTCGCCGAGACGCAGTACGTCGCTCCGCCGCCCGACGCCACCACCACGATGGCCGCGGCCGCCGTGGGCGCCCCGCCGCCGCGCAAGGACGAGCCGCACCGCAGCCGCGCGGGCTGGTGGGTGCTGGCGGGCATCCTCGTCGTCGGCCTGCTGCTGGCGGGCGCGTACTTCATGAACGACCTGCTCTTCGACGACGCACCCACCCGGGAGGCCGTGCCCAACCTCGTCGGGCTGACCGAGGACGAGGCGCGGCTCGCCATCGTCGACAAGGGCTTCCAGGTCGGTCGGATCGATCGCGAGCCGTCCGAGACGGTGGCCGCCGACACGGTCATCGAGCAGAGCCCCAACCGCGACACCTTCCAGGACCCGGGCACGTCGGTCAGCTTCACCTTGTCGACCGGGAAACCGGAGGTCGAGGTGCCGTTCGTCGTGGGGAGCCCGCGCAAGGAGGCGCGAGCACAGCTGGTCGCGGCGAACCTCAAGGTGCGCTTCGAGGAGGCGGAGTCCGACGAGCCGCGGTTCCAGGTGCTCAGCACCAACCCGACACCCGGCACCGCCGTCGCCGAGGGCACCACGGTCACTGTCGTCTTCTCCGCCGGCCCCTCGAAGGTCCCCGACGTGCGCGGGCTCAAGCAGGGCGAGGCCGAGCGTGCCATCCGCGAGGCCGGGTTCGTCCCGGACGTCCGCGTCGACGCGACGTCCACCGAGCCCAAGGGCACGGTCGTCGACCAGATCCCGGTCGGCGGGACCCTCGACCAGGGCAGCACCGTGACGATCTTCGTCTCGGAGTACGAGGAGCCCCCCACGCCGACCGAGACCCCGACCGAGACGCCTCCGACCCCGACCGAGACGCCGACCCTCCCCACCGAGAGCCCCACGACACCTCCGCCCCAGTAGCCGGCCCAGCCCACCCGCTGGTCGAGCAGCCCGCGAGGAACGAGCGGGTGTGTCGAGACCCGGGTACGTCAGCCGGGGATCGGGGTCGCGTAGGTGAGGTCGAGCAGGCCCTCGTAGGCCGGCGCGACGGCCGACTCGAGCTCGGTCATGTCCCAGGACACGCCGCCGCCCTCGATGAACGTGTCGTCGCGGTAGGCCGCGAGCATCGGGTCGACGGTCAGCTCGGCCTGCATACGCGCAGGGTCGCCGATCCCCATGATGACGTAGGGCGGCGAGTAGGACAGGCCGTTGATCGTCACCTGGCTGCCGGAGCACTTGATGCCCGTCGTCGAGATCAGCCGCTGTCCCTGGATGGTCACCGCGACCGCGCCGGCGTTCCACATCGCGTTGGCGACGGCCTGGATGTCCTGCTGGTGGACGACGAGGTCGTTGGGTTCGCCCGGGTAGGCCTCGCGGGCCTCGAAGCTCGCGTCGTCGAGCGTGACCTGGACGGCCCGGCCGGCCTTCTCGGTCAGCCCGGCCGGATCGGTGAGCGTCGCGACCTCGCCCTGCACGCGCGCGACCGAGCGGTCCCCGAGGCCGGCGCTGAGCGCCTCGACCTCGGAGTTGAGCTCGGCGACCTGGGCGGTCAGGGTCCCGGCCTCGTCGCGCTGGGCGCGGACCACCGAGGCGAGGTCGGTCAGCCGGCCGCCCCGCAGGTCGAGCCCGTCGCTCTGCTGCGCGCTGACGCCGAAGATCGTCCCGCTCACCAGCACCACCAGCGGCGTGGCCACCCGCCAGGCGCGGCTGCGCCCGGGGGATGAATGGGGCTCGGGCGACATGCCGACTACGCTAACCCCCCGTCGGGCGCATCCCCGCGCCCACGCCCACGTCGTACCGTCGTCGAACCCAGGAGCAGCAGTGTCGAAGTCCAGCGCGATCGCCACCGAGGAGAAGACCTCACTCTTCTCCGTCAGGTTCCTGATCAGCCTGCTCCTGATCATCGCCGGCATCGGGTGGCTGGTCTTCTACTACACCCAGGCGCGCGGCAACCCGCTCGCCTTCCCGCCCGTCGAGGGCTCGCCCAAGGCGGTCGCCGACCTCGGCAGGTGGAACTACGCGATCGGCTTCGGCCTGCTGATGCTCGGCCTGATGGTGTCCGCGCACCCGTCCACCCCGCTGGGTCGCGGCCGCGGCGTCGTGGCGGCCATGCTCGGCTGCTTCCTCGTCGGCCTGCTGTGGATCTGCACCTTCTACGTGTTCTCCGACGACCTGTCCAAGATCTGGGTCTTCAACGACCTCGGCCAGTGGAACCTCGTCGTCGGCATCGCCTTCATGGCGGTCGGGTTCAGCTTCGCGACCAAGTGGGAGTAGGTTCTCCCTCGACCTGAGCGCTCCGCCTGATATTGGGCAGCGATCGGGTCCCGCGCCTCGAGCGGTGAGTGAGGCGCCTTCCTGGGGAAGGGAAGGCGTCTCTCTCACCGCTCGAGTCGATTTCGGGGCACCCGACCGAGCGGTCAGTTCTCCACACTGTGGATAACCGCTGTGGAGAATTACACCGGTGTAGTTGTCCACACCTGTGTGCAGACCTGTGGGAATTGCGGGAGCACGGCGAAGCCCCCGCCACCTCGTCGTACGACGGGGGTGCGGGGGCCGGGACGGGTCAGGACAGCGCCGCGACGCGGACCGCGACGAGGACGAGGAGGACCGCCAGGAAGGCAGTGAGACCGGCCGCCTGGACGACGGTCCGGCGCGCGACGGGCGCGTAGGCGACGATCGCCGCGACCAGGGCGCCGCCGACGATCCCCCCGAGGTGTCCCTGCCAGGAGATGTTGGGGACGGCGAAGGTGATGAACAGGTTCACCGCGAGCAGCGCGCCGATGCTGCGCAGGTCGGCGCGGACCTTGTGGGCGATCACGGCGTAGGCGCCGAAGAGGCCGTAGATGGCACCGGACGCGCCGTAGGTCACCCCACCCGGGGCCGAGAGCCACAGCACGGCGACCGAGCCCGCCAGGCCCGAGAGCAGGTAGAGCGCGAGGTACCGGGTGCGCCCCAGCACGGCCTCGAGCTGCGGGCCGAGGAGCCACAGCGCCAGCATGTTGCTCGCGATGTGCCAGATCTCCACGTGGAGGAACTGGCTGGTGACGAGCTGCCACAAGGCACCGTCCGCCACCCCGGGCACCCAGTGCCCGTCCCCGCCCGTGCCGAGCGTGCACAGCCGCTCGCCGACGGCGGTGGGGTAGTAGCCGCTGCTCGACAGCGACTCGCACGTCCCCCGCGGCACCAGGCCCAGCCGCGGGATCAGGTCGCTCCTGTTCCACCCCGTGGCGACGACCGCCAGCCACACGACGGCGTTGATGCCGACCAGGACGTACGACGTCAGCCGCGGGTCGGCGCTGCGCTCACCGCCGTACATCGCCCGGTTCTGGCGCGAGCCCTTGTTGGCCTGCTTGACGCAGTCGGGGCACTGGAAGCCGACCGCGGCGTCGCGCATGCAGTCCGGGCAGATCGGCTTGTCGCAGCGCTGGCAGCGGATCCAGGTCTCGCGATCGGGGTGCCGGTAGCAGGTCGGCGGCACCCCGGTCGCGGCCGCGCCCTCGGACGGCTCGGTCATCGGCGGGAGGTCAGGTGCGGATCAGTGCTCGATGGTGACGGACTCGATCACCACGGGCTCGGTCGGGCGGTCCATCGCGCCGGTGGAGGTGGTGGCGATGGCGTCGACCACGTCGCGGCTGGCCTGGTCGGCCACCTCGCCGAAGATCGTGTGCTTGCGGTTGAGCCACGGCGTCGCGGCCACGGTGATGAAGAACTGCGAGCCGTTGGTGCCCGGGCCGGCGTTGGCCATGGCGAGCAGGTAGGGCTTGTCGAAGACGAGCTCGGGGTGGATCTCGTCCTTGAACGTGTAGCCGGGACCGCCGGTGCCGGTGCCGAGCGGGCAGCCGCCCTGGATCATGAAGCCGTCGATGACCCGGTGGAAGCCGAGGCCGTCGTAGTACTTCTCCCCGCTGCGGCCCGCGTCGTCGCGGTAGTCCTTGGTGCCCTCGGCCAGGCCGACGAAGTTCTCGACGGTCTCGGGGGCGTGGTTCGGGAAGAGGTTGATGACGATGTCGCCCCGGTTGGTCTTGAGGGTCGCCTTCTGGTCGGCCATGGGATGTGTGCCTCTCGGATCTGGGCCAGGTCGGTCCTGGGGGTCGTTCTGTGCGACTCGATCCTGCCACGCGCGTCCCACTCCGGCGCGGGCACCCGTCGCGCTCCGTCCGCCCACCCGGACGGGGCTGGCCGCCCCTTGGTGTGCATGGTGAGATGGAGACTCACAGACACCAGGAGGTCACGCATGCCTTTCGGCCGCAAGAAGTCCCTGATGGACCGGGCCCACGACTACGTCGAGCAGCTCTCGGAGACGGTCACGGAGACGGTGATCCCCCAGCTGGAGCAGGCGTGGGAGCAGGCCGTGGACAAGGCCGGCCCCGCCATCTCCGACGCGCGGGACAAGGCCACGCCGCTGATCGAGGAGGGCCGGGCGCGCGCCGCCGAGGCCGCCTCCGCCGGTGCGGCCGTCGCCGCCGCGAAGACCGCGGAGGCCCGCGAGAAGGCCGCCCCGCTGCTGGCCGAGTACCGCGCCACGGCAGCCGACCGCGCGTCGTCCGCCGCCTCGGCCGCTGCCGAGCAGGCCGCCGCCGCCCGTGAGGCGGCCGTCGCGAAGGCCAACGAGCTGCGCGGCATCGAGCCCGAGCCCCAGGGCGGCAAGCTCAAGAAGCTCCTGCTGATCAGCGGGCTGCTCGCCCTCGGCGGCTTCGTCTTCAGCAAGCTGCGCTCCAGGCAGGACGCCGACGCCGGCTGGCAGTCGACGTACACCCCGCCGCCGGCGCCGAAGCCCACGCCCGCCGCAGCTCCGGTCACCCCGGCGACGACGACCGTCGACCCCGACTCGGACCCGCTCAACGACCCGATCGACCAGGTCACCGCCGACGACGTCGTGACGGTCGACCCGCCCGCCACGGACGACATCGGTGGCGGCGCCCCCGGCGAGGCGCTCAGCGACCAGGTCGAGGAGGCGCACGAGCCGACCACGCCGGACGCGCCCGCCGAGGTCATCGACATCGACCAGCCGGACAAGAAGTAGTCGCTGCTCCATCCTCGAGAGGTGGTCCACCCACATTGTCGTCGTACGTAATGTGGCTGGGCCACCGCTCGAGTCATGTCCGGAGGTGAAGCGGTGGTGGACCCACCATTGCCGCGGCCGGAACGTGGCTTGACCACCGCTCAGCCGTCGACCCGGTGCTCCTCGATCCAGTCGTCGACGCGCTCCCACCAGCCGTAGAGCCAGTCGATCCGCTCGTCGCGGCCCTCCGGGATCTCGTCGCGGGGCACCTGCCACCACCGCATGGTGATCTGCTTGTCCATCGGCAGCTCGCGCCACACGTCGCTCACCGTCACCAGGTGGTCGAGGCCGGTGTGGCCGACCATGAGCACGTCGGCGTCGGGTGCCGCGTCGAGCGCCGCCAGTACGCCGCCGGGCCGGGGCGCCAGGACGTGGGTCATCTCCTCCGCGCGCTGCGCCATCCGCTCGAGCCCGAGCCTGCGCAGCCGCGAGATCGCCCTCTCGCGGCGCTCGGCGGTGAAGTTGCCGCCCTCGGGGAAGATCACGAAGGCGTCGTCGCGGTCGAGGCCGGTCGCCAGCGCGGCGATCTGCGACTCGAGGTCCTCGCCGGCCACGGGGTCGGGCGAGATGAAGCGGGCCGGGATGCGCCGGAGCACCACGTCGATGGCCGGGTCCCAGGCCAGGGTGTTCTTCAGGACCACGCGCGGCTCGCGGGCGTACCAGTGCAGCAGGGCGTACATGAGGATGAACGAGTCGCCCGGGCCCGCGTGGCGACACAGCACCAGCACCGGGCGCTCGGGGATGCGCGGCGGGTGCGGCCCGTCGGTCCGGATCCGCAGCGCGAGCACCCGTCGCGCCTCCCGGAAGAAGACGATCAGCGTGCCCTGCACGAGGTCGTAGTGGATGCCCGCGAAGTACGGCGACCGGATGCGCCAGCCGAAGCCGCTGGCCAGCCACAGGCCCAGCATGACCGCGAGCAGCAGGCTCTCGAAGGTCAGGTAGACCACCGCGACCCAGAACAGGCGCAGGGCCCGCCACCGCCCGGGCAGGAGCGGCGACAGCGCGGCCGCCCCGAGCAGCCAGAGGGGCAGGGTCACCCAGATCGCCACGGTCAGCCCGATCACCGCGGGCGCGACGACCAGGCGCCGCAGCGCCCAGGTCCAGGGGCTCACGACCGGGCCAGCGGTGGGGCTCACGGGATCACTCGCCGCCGAGGACGTCGTCGAGGTAGCGGCGGGACGCGGCGTACGTCTCGTCGATGCGCGTCTGCACGCTGGAGAAGTCGCGATGGGCGAGGATCGAGTCGTCCCTGGCCGACGTGCCGGCCGCCGGCAGCACGTGGGCCTCGACGCCGTCGGGGATCGTCGCCATGTCGCGCATGAAGCGGTGCCGGCGGGCGACCTCGAAGCTGACCCGCGCGACCTCCCACGGTCGGGTCGGCACCGTGAGCGGTCGGTCGATGCGACCGACCTGGAGGACGAAGACGCGGGTCGCGCCCAGCTCGACGGCGCGGCCGACGGGGACGGAGTTCACCAGGCCCCCGTCGAGGAAGTGCTCGCCGTCGACCTCCGCCGGCGGCAGCAGTCCGGGCACCGCCGCGCTCGCGAGGATCGCCGGCACCAGCGGTCCACTGGTGAACCAGTGCTCGGCGGCTCGTTCGATGCTTGCCGCGCAGACCCCGAGCCTGACCGGCAGGTCCTCGAACGTCCGGTCCCCGAGCTCGTCCTGGAGCCGCTGGCGCAGCGGTCGAGAGGAGTAGATGTGGGTCCCGGAGGTGACGGCCCTCCGTACGGTGCGCAGCGGGCGGTCGCCGTACACGTTCCGGCTGCGCGCCGTCGCCGCCCACAGCTCGGTGAGCCGCTCGACCACGGCGAGGTCGGGCTGCGCCGCCACCATCGCGCCGTTGAGAGCGCCCACGCTCGTGCCGAGCACGAGGTCGGGCACGACCTCACGCTCGAGCAGTGCCCGGAGCATGCCGACCTCGACGGCGCCGAGGATCCCGCCGCCGCCGAGGACGAAGGCGGTCACCATGCCCCGACCCTAGTCACGCCCGCCTCGGCGGTTGAGGTGCGAGCGCAGCGAGCCTCGAAACCTCCGGGAGTCAGGCGAGCTCGGGATGCTCCGCGCGCACCCGCTTGGTCGCGCGGTGCTCGGCCCAGAAGGACAGCAGCGGGATCGTGCCGCACACCAGCGTCACCAGGGTGAAGGGGAGGTCCCAGCGGGCGCGACGCGAGAGCAGGAACGCGCTGAGCAGGAAGATCATGTAGAGCCAGCCGTGCGCCACGCCGAGGTAGGTCGTGATGAGCTCGCCGAGGTGGTTGACGTCGGAGCCGGGCGTCACCCAGGCCGGCGTGCTGTCGAAGACGCCCCACATGGGCGAGCCGTCGAAGTTCGCGAGCGGGACGCCGACGAGGCAGAGCACCACGAGCAGGACGCCGACGATCGTCGCCATCACGCGGTAGGCGGTGAGGTTGCGGGACACGACGGCCAACTTATCCGTCGACCGGTTGCTCGACGGCGGCGACCTCGGGCGCGATCTCGGGGGCCGTGGCGTCCTGGCGCCAGCGCCACCAGATGAAGGCCGCGAAGGCTCCGAAGATCCACCACTCGATCGCGTAGAGCAGGTTCCGGATGGCGGTGAAGCGGCTCGGGCTGGGCAGCGCCTCGAGCTGGGCGGGCTCCAGCCCGGGCCCGGGCTGCTCGCTCACGGCGTAGGCCGAGTAGAGGTCGACGTCGACGCGCTGGACCGCGTCGGCCACGCGGATCTCGGGGAAGACGTCGTCGTTCGGGTCGTCGTCGGTGACCAGGCTGCCCTCGGGCGCCTGGAGCCACCCGGTCACGTCGGCGCTGCCTGATGCTGCGAGCAGGGCCGGGTCCGGCTCCGCGGCCCACCCGCGTACGACGAGCACTGCCGCGTCGCCGACCTCGAGGGGTGCGACGGCCCAGTAGCCGTCGCGGTCGCCGTAGGACCGGTCGCGGACCCAGAAGCCGCCGTCGATCCACTCCCCCGCCATCTCGACCGGGCGGCCCACGTCCTGGCCCGGGAACGGATCGTCGCTGCCCATCACGTCGCTCAGCGGGACGGGTTCGACGTCGGTGAGGTCGCGCGCCTCGGCGGTGCGGTGCGCCTGCCAGGCGCCGTACTGCCACAGGCCGAGCGCCCCCGCAATGCCGACCAGCACCAGCGCAAGGGCTGCCGCACCGAGGTCGGTCAGCAGGCCGGGTCGGCGCGGGGCGGTCACGGTCCCGATTCTCCCAGCCGTTCCTGAGCGGATCCTCAGCGGCCGAGCTCGTCGCGCCGCCGGGTGAGGTACGCCGCCTCGGCGGAGTTGCCGGCCAGCGCGATCGCGCGGTCGTACGACGCCCGCGCATCGGCACTGCGGCCGAGCCGGCGGAGCAGGTCGGCCCGGGCGACGTGGAACGCGTGGTAGCCGTCGAGCTGCTCACCGACGGCGTCCACCTGGGCCAGCGCCACCTGCGGCCCGTCGAGCTCGGCGAGCGCGACCGAGCGGTTGAGCACGACGACCGGTGAGGGGTCGAGCCGGACGAGCTGGTCGTAGAGGGCCACCACCTGCGACCAGTCGGTGTCGCGGACGTCGCGCGCGTCGGTGTGGACGGCGTTGATCGCGGCGAGGACCTGGTAGCGACCCGGGGCCTCGCCGCTGGCGAGGCGCTCGCGCACGAGCCGGTGTCCCTCGGCGACCAGTGCCGGGTCCCACGCCCCGCGGTCCTGCTGGTCCAACGTGACGAGCTCGCCGCTGGCAGAGACCCGGGCCGGGCGACGCGCCTCGATGAGCAGCATCAGCGCGAGCAGCCCAGTCACCTCGCCGTCGTCGGGCAGCAGCTGGCGCGCCAGCCGGGTCAGGCGCACGGCCTCGCCGGTGAGGTCGGCCCGGACGGGGTCGCTGTGGCCGCCGGTGGGGAGGTAGCCCTCGTTGAACACCAGGTAGAGCACGGCGAGCACGCCGGCGACCCGCGCCGGCAGGTCGGCGGCGTCGGGCACCCGGTAGGGGATGCCGGCCGCCTTGATCTTCGCTTTCGCACGGGTGATCCGCTGGGCCATCGTCGTCTCCTGGACGAGGAAGGCGTGGGCGATCTCGGCGACCGTCAGCCCGCCCACCATCCGCAGGGTCAGCGCGACGCGGGCCTCCATCGCGAGGGCCGGGTGCGCGCAGGTGAAGAGCATCCGCAGCCGGTCGTCGTCGATCGCGCCGACCGGTTCGGCCGGACCGGAGAGCTGGTCGCTGAGCACCTGCGCCGCCTCCTCCTTCGCGTCGCGGCGGACCTCGCGTCGTACGCGGTCCAGGGCCTTGTTGCGGGCGGTGGTGGTGAGCCAGCCGCCCGGGTTGGGCGGCACACCGTGGACGGGCCAGTGCTCGACGGCGGTGGCGAACGCCTCAGCTGCCGCGTCCTCGGCGACGTCGAGGTCACCGAACCGACGGGCGATCGTGGCGACCACCCGGGCCCACTCCTCGCGGTGGACCCGGGCGATCGCCTCGTGGACGTCGCTCACGCGAGCCCGTCGAACGGACGCACCTCGATCTTGCGGTGGCAGGCCTTCGAGCCCCCCTCGGCGAGCCGGAGCGCGACGTCGAGGTCGGGCGCCTCGATCACCCAGAACCCGGCGAGGAACTCCTTGGTCTCGGCGAACGGGCCGTCGGTGATCGTGGTCTCGCCCGATCGGGCGTCGACCACGGTCGAGGCCTCGAGCCGCTCGAGACCGCCGGCGAAGACCCAGTAGCCGTCCTTCTTCAGCTGGTCGTTGAACGCCTCGACCGCACCGGGCTCGTCGGCGGGGCCGGGGTTGACGCTGTCGTCGATCACGGAAAGCAGGTAGTGCATGTCGGTCTCCCACCGTCGTCGGCGCCCCTGCTGGGCGGCCTCTCACGAGTACCACGAACGAGGGTGCGCCGATACGACAGCACGACTGCGCGGTGTCGGTGACGCGTCCCGTACGTCAGGGACACCGCGCAGGGGTCGGTCAGGAGGAGACCAGCTCGTCGACCAGCTCGGCAACCGTCCGCGCCGTGTCGAGGCGGACGATCGGGCCGCTGAACCTCGTCATCCACTCCTCGTGCAGCGTCCGGCTGCGACCGGGGAAGTCCGGCACCTCGTAGCCGGCCGCCCATGACACGAACTCCTGGTGCGCGGTCTCGAGGTCGCCGCCGGCGCGGATGCGGTCGCCGTACCGCACCGCCTCCCGGGCGCGCAGGCGCTGCAGACGTACGTCCGGGTCGAGGCTGCAGAAGACGAGCACGTCGACGTGGTCGAGCAGCGGCTCGCCCCAGCCCATCACCGAGCCGGTGAGCACCCACGCGCGCCGCGGCAGGAACATCTCCTGCATCAGCTCGAGTCGTCGGGCCTCGTCGCGCTTCTCGACGAATGGCGGGTCCGACGGCACCCAGAAGTAGTCGTCGGTGTCGGCGTGCGGCACCGACCAGCGGTCGGCCAACGCACGGCCGAGGGTGGTGGTGCCCGAGGCAGTCGCGCCGATGACCAGGACGCGGCACGGTGTCATCGAACGGGAGCCGTTCACGTGGTGGAGCCTAGGGGACTCGAACCCCTAACCCCCCGCTTGCGGAACGGCGGAGCCGCTACCCGTAGCGCCCAACGTCGTCTGGAGTGGTGGAGCCTAGGGGACTCGAACCCCTAATCCCCTGCTTGCGGAACGGCGGAGCCGCTACCCGTAGCGCCCAACGTCGTCTGGAGTGGTGGAGCCTAGGGGACTCGAACCCCTAACCCCCCGCTTGCGGAACGGCGGAGCCGCTACCCGTAGCGCCCAACGTCGTCTGGAGTGGTGGAGCCTAGGGGACTCGAACCCCTAACCCCCTGCTTGCAAAGCAGGTGCGCTACCAATTGCGCCAAGGCCCCGTGTGGTTTCGTGACGGTCGCTGCGCGACCTCCTCAACCAGCGGTCGAGCGGAGAGCCTCAGGCCTTGTGGACGGTGTCCGTGGCCTCGGCCCAGAGGGCCTGCTCGTTCTTGCCCTCGTCCATCTTCTTCTTCGCAACCAGCGCCCCGGCCGCGGCCAGGGCGATCAGCAGGAGCTTCTTCACGAGGTCTCCTCGCAGGTGGAAGGGTGATGGAGTGGGCCTAGGAGGACTTGAACCTCCGACCTCTTCCTTATCAGGGAAGCGCTCTAACCGTCTGAGCTATAGGCCCGCATGTGCCGCGCTGCGGCGACGCCGAAGATTACCTGACCGCGGTCAGGCGGTGCGAATCGAGGGGGTCACTTCTCGTCCTCGGCGAGCGTGACCTCGATGCCGCCGAGGAGCGCGGCGGCCAGGTTGTAGAGGAACGCCGTCAGCGTGGCGATCGCCGTCAGCAGGATCACGTCGATCACCGACACGATCAGCGTGAAGCCCAGCACCCGCGACATGCCGACGTAGTCGGTGACGTCGAAGCTGGAGTTGCCGCTGTCGCCCTCGACGATGCTGGCGACGGCGGAGTTGATCGAGTCCCACACACCGGCGGCGCCGAGCACCGACCACACCATGAAGATCGCCACGAAGGTGACGACGCCGAACGCGACCGACAGCAGGAACGACGTCTTCATCACCGACCAGGGGTCGATGCGGGTCAGCCGCAGGCGCGCCCGGCGGGGCTGGCGACCCGACGCCCGTGAGGCGCGGCGCCCGCGCGGCGACCCGGTCGCGGCGTTGGCGCGGTGCTCCTGCGCGGCGTTGGACATGGTGTCCTGGAGCCGCTCGGTCAGGGAGCGCCGCGCCGGCTGCTGCGCGGTCGGCGTGCGCCGGGCGGTGTCACCACCGGGTGCGGTGCGGTCCGACATGGATCACTCCTCGGTGGTGTCGTCGGCGTTGTCGTCAGTGCTCTCGGAAGGGGCTTCCACAGCGTCCTGGCCCTCGATTGTTGCATCGTCGACCACGTCGGGCGATTCGGCGGCGGCCGCTCGGGCACCTTCCTCGACCTCGGCGGCGCTCGCGGAGACGGCGTCGTCGACCGCCTCCTCGACCTTGGCCTCGACCGACCGGGCGACGACGGCGACCGTGTCGCCCGACTTCGGCGTCACGAACTTCACGCCCATCGTCGAGCGGCCGGTGGGGCGGAAGTTGGCGTCGATCGGGCTGCGGACGACCTGTCCACCGCTGGTGATCGAGAGGACCTCGTCGTCCTCCTCCACGATGAACGCGCCGACCAGGCCGCCGCGGTCCTCGTTGGACAGCGACATCGCCTTGATGCCGATGCCGCCGCGGGACTGCAGGCGGTACTCGCTGATCCGGCTGCGCTTGGCGAAGCCGCCGTCGGTGATCGTGAAGACGTACTGCTCCTTGACCTCGTCGGACTCCGACGCGTCGCCCTCGACGGCCTCCTCGGCCGCGACCTGCTCGGCGCGGATGACCGACATCGAGAGAAGCGAGTCGCCGTCCCGGAACTTCATCCCGCGCACGCCGCCGGTGGCGCGACCCATCGGGCGCAGCTGCTCGTCGTCGGCCTTGAACCGGATCGACTGGCCCTTGCGGGACACCAGCAGGATGTCGTCGTCCTCGTTGACCAGCTCGGCGCCGATCAGCTCGTCGTCGTCCTCGCGGAAGTTGATCGCGATGACGCCGGCCTGGCGCGGGCTGTTGTAGTCGCCCAGCTTGGTCTTCTTCACCAGGCCGGTGCGGGTGGCCAGCACGAGGTAGGGGGCCTGCTCGTAGTCGCGGATCGCCAGCACCTGCGCGATCTCCTCGTCGGGCTGGAACGACAGCAGGCCGGCGACGTGGCCGCCCTTGGCGTCGCGCGCGGCCTCCGGGAGGTTGTAGGCCTTGGTCCGGTAGACGCGACCTGCGGTGGTGAAGAACAGCAGCCAGTGGTGGTTGGTCGTGGCGATGAAGTGCTGGACGACGTCGTCGCCGCGCAGCGTCGCGCCGCGCACGCCCTTGCCGCCGCGCTTCTGCAGCCGGTACTGGTCGGCCCGGGTGCGCTTGGCGTAGCCGCCGCGGGTGATGGAGACGACGAGGTCCTCGTCGGGGATGAGGTCCTCCATGGAGAGGTCGCCGTCGGCGGCGATGATCTGCGTGCGCCGGTCGTCGCCGTACTTGTCGGTGATCTCCTTGAGCTCGTCGGCGACGATCTGCCGCTGGCGGGGCTCGTTGACCAGGATGTCCTCGAGGTCGGCGATCACGCGCTCGAGCTCGGCGAGTCGGTCCATGATCTTCTGGCGCTCGAGGGCGGCCAGGCGGCGCAGCTGCATCTCGAGGATGGCGTTGGCCTGGACCTCGTCGATGTCGAGCAGCGCGATGAGCCCGCTGCGGGCCTCCTCGACGTCGGGGCTGCGGCGGATGAGCGCGATGACCTCGTCGAGGGCGTCGAGCGCCTTGGCGAGGCCGCGGTAGATGTGGGCCTGGCGCTCGGCCTCGGCGAGGCGGAAGCGGGTACGACGCTGGATGACCTCGATCTGGTGGGTGACCCAGGTGGAGATGAACTGGTCGATCGGCAGCGTGCGCGGCACGCCGTCGACGAGCGCCAGCATGTTGGCGGAGAAGTTGCTCTGCAGCTCGGTGTGCTTGAACAGGTTGTTGAGCACGACCCGCGCGACGGCGTCGCGCTTGAGGATGATCACCAGGCGCTGGCCGGTGCGCGAGCTGGTGTCGTCGCGGACGTCGGAGATGCCCTGGATCCGGCCGGTGTCGGCGAGCTCGGCGATCTTGAGCGCGAGGTTGTCGGGGTTGACCATGTAGGGGAGCTCGCTGATGACCAGCATCACGCGACCCTTGGCGTCCTCGTCGATCTCGACGACCGCGCGCTGGGTGATCGAGCCGCGACCGGTGCGGTAGGCCTGCTCGATGCCCTGGCGGCCGACGATCAGCGCGCCGTTGGGGAAGTCGGGGCCCTTGATCCGCTCGATGAGCGCGTCCTGGAGCTCTTCCTTGGTGGCGTCGGGGTGCTCGAGCGCCCACGTCGCACCCTCGGCGACCTCGCGCAGGTTGTGCGGCGGGATGTTGGTGGCCATGCCGACCGCGATGCCGGCCGAGCCGTTGACGAGCAGGTTCGGGAAGCGCGAGGGCAGGATGGTCGGCTCCTGCGAGCGACCGTCGTAGTTGGGGCGGAAGTCGACGGTGTCCTCGTCGATGTCGCGCACCATCTCCATCGCCAGCGGCGCCATCCGGCACTCGGTGTACCGCATGGCGGCGGCGGAGTCGTTGCCGGGCGAGCCGAAGTTGCCCTGCCCGTTGATCAGCGGCGCGCGCAGCACCCACGGCTGCGCGAGGCGGACCATGGTGTCGTAGATCGCCGTGTCGCCGTGCGGGTGGTACTGACCCATCACGTCACCGACGACGCGCGAGCACTTGGAGAAGCCGCGGTCGGGGCGGTAGCCGCCGTCGTACATCGCGTAGAGGATGCGGCGGTGCACGGGCTTGAGCCCGTCGCGTACGTCGGGCAGCGCGCGCCCGACGATGACCGTCATCGCGTAGTCGATGTAGCTCTGCTGCATGAGCGTCTGCAGCTCGATCGGCTGGATGCGGTCGTCTCCGAAGCCGAAGCCGCCGGCTCCGTCGCCGGTGCCGGTAGGGGTCTCGGTCATGTCTGTCTCCTACGTTCTATCGATGTCTAGGGCTGGTCGTAGATGCGGCTAGCGACCTAGATATCGAGGAAGCGGACGTCCTTGGCGTTGCGCTGGATGAAGGAGCGACGCTGCTCGACGTCCTCACCCATGAGGATCGAGAAGATCTCGTCGGCCTGGGCGGCGTCCTCGAGGGTGACCTGCTTCATCAGGCGGGCGTCGGGGTCCATCGTGGTCTCCCACAGCTCGTCGGCGTTCATCTCGCCGAGACCCTTGTAGCGCTGGACCGGGTTCTCCTTGGGCAGCTTCTTGCCCTGCGCCTGGCCGTCGGCGAGCAGCGCGTCGCGCTCGGCGTCGGAGTAGACGAACTCGTGGTCGGCCGGCTTGTTCCAGCGCAGGCGGTAGAGCGGGGGTTGGGCCATGTAGACGTAGCCGTGCTCGATGAGCGGCTTCATGAAGCGGAAGAGCAGCGTCAGCAGCAGCGTGTTGATGTGGTGGCCGTCGACGTCGGCGTCGGCCATCATCACGACCTTGTGGTAGCGCAGCTTCTCGAGGTTGAACTCCTCGTGGATGCCGGTGCCGAGGGCGGAGATGATCGCCTGGACCTCGGTGTTGGCGAGCACCTTGTCGATGCGCGCCTTCTCGACGTTGAGGATCTTGCCGCGGATCGGGAGGATCGCCTGGATGCGGGGGTCGCGACCCTGGCGCGCGGAGCCACCGGCCGAGTCGCCCTCGACGATGAAGACCTCGCACTCCTCGGGGTTGGTCGACTGGCAGTCGCTGAGCTTGCCCGGAAGGCCACCGCCGCCGAGCAGGCCCTTGCGCCCGCGCGCCAGCTCGCGCGCCTTGCGGGCAGCGATCCGGGCGTTGGCCGCGGCCTGCGACTTGCGGACGATCTCCTTGCCCTCGGCCGGGTTCTGCTCGAGCCAGGCACCGAGCTGGTCGTTCATGATCCGCTGGGTGAAGCCCTTGGCCTCGGTGTTGCCGAGCTTGGTCTTGGTCTGGCCCTCGAACTGCGGCTCGCCCAGCTTGATCGAGATGATGGCGGTCAGGCCCTCGCGGATGTCGTCACCCGAGACCCGGTCCTCCTTCTTCTTGATCAGGCCCCACTCCTCACCCCAGTTGTTGACCAGCGAGGTGAGGGAGGCGCGGAAGCCCTCCTCGTGCGTGCCGCCCTCGTGGGTGTTGATGTTGTTGGCGAAGGTGTGGACCGACTCGGTGTAGGAGGTGTTCCACTGCATCGCGACCTCGAGGCTCATGTGCTGGCCGCTCGCACCTTCGGCGGTCTCCGCCTCGAACGAGATGACGCTGGCGTTGGCCGGCGTCTTGCGGCGGTTGAGGTGCTCGACGTAGTCGACGAGGCCGCGGTCGTACTTGAAGACCTGCTCGAGCCCGCCGCCCTCGGCGCGCTTGATCGCGTCGTGGCCGGCGTTGTCGACCGCGTTGTCGATGGTGTCGTCCTCGACGGCGTCCACACGTGAGTCCGCGTCGGCGCGCTCGTCGCGGATGACGAACTCGACGCCCTTGTTGAGGAACGCCATCTCGCGCAGGCGCGAGGTGATGGTCTCGAGGCTGTAGTCGGTGTGCTCGAAGATGTCGGGGGAGGCGTACCACGTCACGGTCGTGCCGGTGCCCTCTCCCGGCTCGAGCGGGCGGACCTGCTCGAGGTCGGCGTCGGGGACGCCGAGCTGGAAGGACTGGCGCCACAGGTGACCGCGGTTCTTCACCTCGGCGACCAGGCGCGTCGAGAGCGCGTTGACGACCGAGACGCCGACACCGTGCAGACCGCCGGACACCTTGTAGCCGCCGCCGCCGAACTTGCCGCCGGCGTGGAGCATCGTCAGCGCCATCGTGAGCGCCGGCATCTCCTGCCCGGGAGCGGTGTCGGTCGGGATGCCGCGACCGTTGTCCTCGACCCGGACGCCGCCGTCCTCCTGGAGCGTGAGCACGATCCGCGTCGCGTAGCCCGCGAGGGCCTCGTCGACACCGTTGTCCACGATCTCCCACACCAGGTGGTGCAGGCCGCGCTCGCCGGTCGAGCCGATGTACATGCCGGGGCGCTTGCGCACCGCCTCGAGGCCCTCGAGGACCGTGATCGCCGAGGCGTCGTACTCGGTGCCCTCGTCGACGGCGGTCGACGAGCGCTTCGTCGTGGCCTCCTCGACGGCGTCCTCCACCGACTGGGCCAGGGCCTCGGCGCGCTCTGCTTCAGAGGGGGCGTCGGCGGGCTGTGCTGGTGGAGCGGAGTCGCTGGTCGGGGTGGTGTTCTCGACGTTGTCTTCGCTCAAGGCGCAGCCTTCTTCCCATCGCCCCATCGGGCGCTCGACATGAGTCGAGTCGCTTGCTGTTGCCACGGCAACCACGCGTGCGACTCGTGCTCCCATACTACCGGTCAGGGGCCCCACAACGAAGCACCCGCCCCGCGGATGGGGTCGATCTGCGGAAAATTCGGCCCTCAGGGGCATCAAGAGGCCGGTTCAGAGCGCCGAACAGGGGGGTCGGTGGGTCCCCCTACCGGCGAGAGGCCCGCAGAACGGCAGATCCGGCCTCCCGGCGTCGGACCGTCCGCCTATCCGTAGGTGTCGCGGGGACCTCGCCCGTCGCGGCTCGACAACCGCCCCTTGGTCCACGTCGGCAGGTGGGGGCCGAGCACCTCGATCACCGTCACGGTCCCGTGGCCGAGGTCCTCGTTGAGGCGTCGTACGACGCTCGGGGCCAGCAGCTTCAGCTGCGTGGCCCAGGCGGTGGAGTCCGTGCGGACGACGAGCCGGCCGTCGTCGAACGACTCCGGGGTGCAGTGGTCGGCGACCTCCTGGCCGACGAGCTCGGCCCACCGGCCGAAGACGCCCTGCACCTTGAGGTCGACCTCCCACCCCTGGTGGGCGATCAGCCGGCCCATCGCGTCGTCGAGGAGCTGCGGGTCGCGGTCGTCCGGCCGCGCGCCGGACGACGTGGTCGTCGTACGACGCCGGGGCGGGCCCGTCCTCCTGCGAGGTACGGATCCCGGGCTGGCCGCCGCGGCCCGCGCGGCAGCCCGCGCCAGGTCGAGGCCGTCGGCCCGGTGCTCGGGTGCCGGCGGGGTCTCGGTCTCCCGGGTGTTCTCGGCGTCCTCGGCCTCGGGCCGGTCGTCACTCGTCACGGGTCACCCGGCCGTCGGCGACGAGGAACCGGACCCCCTGGAGGGAGGCCGGCACGTCGGCGGCCACCGCAGCGGTGACCAGCACCTGCTCGGCACCGGCGACGAGGCCGGCGAGCTGCGTGCGTCGTTCGGCGTCGAGCTCGGCGAAGACGTCGTCGAGCACGAGGATCGGGTCGTCGCCGTCGGCGCGCAGCAGGTCGTACGACGCCAGCCGGAGCGCGAGCGCGAACGACCACGACTCCCCGTGCGAGGCGTACCCCTTGACCGGCAGCCGCAGGTCGTCCGGACCGGACCCGGTGCCGAGCGTGAGGAGCAGCTCGTCGCGGTGCGGCCCGACGAGGGAGATGCCGCGGTCGAGCTCCTCCCGGCGCCTGCTCGCGATCGCGTCGAGGAGCGCCTGCTGCAGGTCGGTCGGCGAGGTCAGGTCGATGCTCGCCTTGTACTCGAGGTCGGCGTCGTCGCGGCTCGCGCCGCGGGCGACCGCCTCGTAGGCCTTGCCGAGGTAGGGGCGCAGGTCGTCGACGAGCTGGAGCCGCGCGCCGAGGATCTCGGCACCGACGCGCGCGAGGTTGTCGTCCCAGATCTCGAGGGTCGCCATCGCGGCGTCGCGCGAGGAGCCCCGCGCGACACCGGCGGTCTTGAGCAGGCTGTTGCGCTGCCTGAGGATGCGGTCGTAGTCCGAGCGCACCCCGGCCAGCCGCGGCGTGCGCAGCACGAGCAGGTCGTCGAGCATCTTGCGCCGGTCGGACGGGTCGCCCTTGACCAGCGTGAGGTCGTCCGGGGCGAAGACGACCGTGCGCACCAGGCCGACGATCTCGCGCGGGCGGGGGAGGGGAGAGCGGTTGATCCGGGCGCGGTTGGCACGACCGGGGTTGAGCTCGACCTCGAGCAGGGCCGTCCGCCCCTCCTTGACCACCGACGCGCGGACGATCGCCTGGTCGGCGCCGGCCCGCACGAGCGGTGCGTCGGTGGCGACGCGGTGCGACGACAGCCGGGACAGGTAGTCGATCGCCTCGACGAGGTTGGTCTTGCCCTGGCCGTTGCGGCCGATGAACGCCGTCGCGCCCGGCTCCAGCGCGACGTCGACGTCGGCGTACGAGCGGAAGTCGTGGAGGGTCAGGTGCGCGACGTGCACTTAGCTCTCGCCGGGCTCCGCGTCGTCGCCCGCGCCGGCCTTCTTCGACGTCTCCGACTGCTCGGCGCCGGCCTGGCCCTCGGCGTCGCCGCCCTTGGGTGCGGACGACCGGACGGCGTGGCCCCCGAACTGGTTGCGCATCGCCGCGACGGCCTTCATGGTCGGGGAGTCGTCCTGCTGGGAGACGAACCGTGCGTAGAGCGCCGCGGTGATCGCGGGCGTCGCGACGCCGTGCTCGATACCGGCCTCGACGGTCCACCGGCCCTCGCCCGAGTCGGCCGCGTAGCCGGCGATCTTGCTGAGCCCCGGGTCCTCGTCGAGCGCGTTGACCATGAGGTCGAGCAGCCAGGACCGGATGACGGTGCCCTCGCGCCAGGAGCGGAAGACCTCGGTGACGTTGTCGGTGAGGTCGGCCTTGTCGAGCAGCTCCCAGCCCTCGGCGTAGGCCTGCATGATCGCGTACTCGATGCCGTTGTGGACCATCTTGCTGAAGTGGCCGGCGCCGACCGAGCCTGCGTGGACCGACCCGAAGTCACCCTCGGGCTTCAGCGCGTCGAAGGCCTCCTGCACCTTGGCGATGTCGTCGGCGTCGCCGCCGTACATCAGGGCGTAGCCGTTCTCGAGGCCCCACACTCCACCGGAGACGCCGCAGTCGACGTAGCCGATGCCCTTCTCGGCGAGCAGCTCGGCGTTGGCGATGTCGTCGGTCCAGCGGGAGTTGCCGCCGTCGACGACCACGTCGCCCTCGCCGAGCAGGCCGGCGAGCTCCTTGACCGTCGCGCGGGTCGGGTCTCCAGAGGGGACCATCACCCACACCACCTTGGGGCTCGGCAGCGCCTCGACGAGCGCCTCGAGCGAGTCGACGTCACTGACGTCGGGGTTGCGGTCGAAGCCGACCACGGTGAGTCCCGCGCGACGCATGCGCTCGCGCATGTTGCCGCCCATCTTGCCGAGCCCGATCAGTCCGATGTCCATGCTCGGAGCCTAGTCCCCCCGCCCCGGTGGTCGAGTGCCGCGCAGCGATGCCGGCGACTACGAGAGCAGGCGGCGCGGCATCAGCAGGTAGCGGAACGACTGGCTGTCGTCGGCGTCGGTGCCGGAGATGACGACCGGCTTCGTGGACTGGGTGAAGGCCAGGTCGACGAACTCGCCGTCGATGGCGGTGAGGCCGTCGAGGAGGAACTGCGGGTTGAAGCCGGTGGTCAGGTCGTCGCCGGTGATGTCGGCGTCGACCGCCTCGGTCGCCATCGCCTCGTCACCCGAGCCGGCGTCGAGCACGATCTGGTGCTCGCCGAACTTCATCTGCACGGCGGTGTTGCGCTCGGCGACGAGCGCGACGCGCTTGACGGTCTCGATCAGCTCGGCCTTGTTGACCTTGGCCACCGTGAGGTGCTCGGCCGGGAAGAGCGAGCGCACCTTGGGGAACTCTCCGTCGAGCAGGCGCGTGGTCGTCCGCCGTACGCCGCCCAGGCCGGTGCCCTCGAACCCGATCAGGCCCTCGCCGGCACCACCGGACGACAGGGCGATCGTGACCTCGGCGCCTGAGGTGAGCGACTTCGCGGTGTCGCCCAGCACCTTGGCGGGGACCAGCGCAGCGACCGACTCGTCGGGCGACTGGGGGTTCCAGGTCAGCTCACGGTGGGAGAGGCGGAACCGATCGGTGGCGAGCAGCGCCATCGTCGAGCCGTCGATCTCGATCCGGACACCCGTGAGGACCGGGAGCATGTCGTCGCGGCCGGCCGCGGTGACGGCCTGGGCGACGGCGTGCGCGAAGTCGGCGCTCGAGACCGTGCCGGTGGCGGACGGCATCTCCGGCAGCGTCGGGTAGTCGTCGACCGGCATGGTCTGCAGGCTGAAGCGCGCGGAGCCGCAGGTGAGCGAGACGCGCGGACCCTCGAGGGTGAGCTCGACGGGCTTGGCCGGCAGGCTGCGGCAGATGTCGGCGAGGAGGCGGCCGCTGACGAGCGCCTTGCCCTCGTCGATGACCTCGGCGGTGAGGGTCGCCCGGGCCGAGGTCTCGTAGTCGAAGGTGGACAGCACCAGGCCGGCGTCGCTCGCCTCGATCAGCAGTCCTGCCAGGACCGGAGAGCTGGGACGGACCGGGAGGCTGCGGGCAGCCCAGGCAACGGCATCGGCGAAGACGTCGCGTTCGACGCGGAACTTCACAAGGGTCTCCTCAGCGAGAGAGCTGCTCACGACAAGTTGTGGGGCGCTGCGGGCGCAGCACGGGGTCACGCGAGGCCGCGTGGGAAGTGCATCCTGCCACGCGCCCGCGACGCTGCGGCAGGGTTCTCCCCAGAGGAGCGGTCGTTCGTCGTTCGTGGGTGATCGGACCAGTCTCTAGGTCCATAGTGGTCATAGCGTCCGTGGAAACTGTGGACAACCGCTGTTCGTGCAGGTCAGAGCGCTCAGCCCCTGTGCACGGAAGGTGTGGAGCGTGCGGGACCGGCTGGTGCGGTGTGTGGAGACGACACGGGTCCGTGTGGTTCGTCCCGGGCCGTCCACAGGGGCTGGGGACGAACAACGGACCCGAACCACATGTTCTCCACACGTGGGCCGGCCGGGCCGGTTCAGCCCTGGCGTGCCTGCATCTTGACCCGGTTGGTGAGCTCGCTGACCTGGTTGAAGACGGCACGACGCTCGGCGAGGAGCTGGCGGATCTTGCGGTCGGCGTACATCACCGTGGTGTGGTCGCGGCCCCCGAACTCGCGGCCGATCTGCGGCAGCGACATGGAGGTCAGCTCGCGGCAGAGGTACATCCCGATCTGGCGCGCCATCACCAGGTGCCGCCCGCGCGAGGGGCCGGTGAGGTCCTCGAGCGAGACGCCGAAGTAGGCGGCCGTCTGGGCGATGATCAGGGCGTGCGTGATCTCGGGCTCGCCGCCCTCGGGGATCAGGTCCTTCAGCACGATCTCCGCCAGGGTCATGTCGACCTCCTGGCGGTTGAGGTTGGCGAAGGCGGTGACCCGGATCAGGGCACCCTCGAGCTCGCGGATGTTGGTCTGGATCTTCGAGGCGATGAACTCGAGCACGTCCGGCGGCGCGGTGAGGCGATCCATGGCCGCCTTCTTGCGCAGGATCGCGATGCGGGTCTCGAGGTCCGGGGGCTGCACGTCGGTGATCAGGCCCCACTCGAACCGGTTGCGCAGCCGGTCCTCGAGCGCCTCGAGCCGCTTGGGGGCGCGGTCGGACGTGAGCACGATCTGCTTGTTGGCGTTGTGGAGCGTGTTGAAGGTGTGGAAGAACTCCTCCTGCGTCTGGGTCTTGCCCTCGAGGAACTGGATGTCGTCGATGAGCAGCACGTCGACGTCGCGGTAGCGCCGCTTGAACCGGTCCTGCCGGTCGTCGCGGATCGCGTTGATGAACTCGTTGGTGAACTCCTCGCTGGAGACGTAGCGCACCTTCGCGTTGCTGTAGAGGCTGCGGACGTAGTGGCCGATCGCGTGGAGCAGGTGGGTCTTGCCGAGGCCGGAGTCGCCGTAGACGAGGAGTGGGTTGTACGCCTTGCCGGGCGCCTCGGCGACCGCGACGGCGGCCGCGTGCGGGAACCGGTTGGACGAGCCGATGACGAACGTCTCGAAGGTGTACTTGGGGTTGAGGCGGGTCTCGAGCACCGACGCGCGCCGCTCGCCATTGCTGGCGGGCTCGTGGCTCTCGGCGAGGGCGGTCGGGGCCGCGGGCTCGACCGGCGCCTCGAATGTCGACAAAGCGACAGATCCATCTGTCGATTCATCGATGAGCGGCTGCTCGGCCGGCGGGTCCGACTCGAGGGCGGGGTTGACGGTGACGAGCATCCGGATCTCGCGGCCGAAGCCCTCGGTGAGCGCGTCCTCGATGTGGTTGCGCAGGCGGCCCTCGAGCTGGTTGCGCGTGAAGTCGTTGGGGACGGCGATGATCGCGGTGTTCTCGTGGAGCGTCATCGGCACGCTGGGCCGCAGCCAGGCGCGCTGGTTGGGCTGGAGGTCCTCGACGATCTGCTGCCACGCCGTCCCGAGATCTACCTGCTGGTCGTCCACCCGGGCCGCCTTCGTTGTCACTGTCGTCGTGCGCTTGTCGTGCGTGGTCGTGGGGCTCTCCCCGGGGCACCTCGTGGACCCGTCCACAGAGTTGTCCACAAGCTGTGAACTGCCCGTCCCGACCCCTCGGGCCGGCCGCCCCGACCTGCTGCCACCGGTGGTCCCGCCGTTCATCTGTGCAGGTCAGAGGCACTGTGGCAGGGCGTATGACCCGGGACACCGTACGCTGTGATCCCTGGTGGGACCGCGGTTTCGAGGAAGTCGCGGCACCCGGAACGTAACAACCCCGCGCGGTCCCCGGCAAGACGTCATCCACAGGCACGGCCGGGGGCGGTGCCCGCGGGTTTGACCCCCTCTTCCGCCACCGCGTACCGTTGGCCGGTCGCTCCATGTCGACGGGTGCCGCATGTCCACGATCCGCCACCAGGCGGCCGCGTGGGTGGGCGGTGCCGGCCGAAGCAACGCAGCACGCCAGCACTGATCTCGCTGTGGAGTGGACATCCCTCGAAACCTTCGGAGAAATACCCGTGAGCAAGCGTACGTACCAGCCGAACAACCGTCGCCGTCACAAGGTGCACGGCTTCCGTCTGCGCATGCGGACCCGCGCCGGCCGCGCGATCCTGTCCAGCCGCCGCCGCAAGGGCCGCAAGAGCCTGGCCGTCTGACGGCCCCGGGCTCGCGGCGACGCGTGTGCTCCCCGCTGTCCATCGCCTGACCGACAGCGACGACTTCCGTCGCGCTGTCCGCAGCGGACGGCGTGCCGGCAGCTCCACGATGGTGGTGCACCTGTGGGTGGACCCCGAGCGGGACGGACCGGCGCGGGTGGGGTTCACCGTCAGCAAGGCCGTGGGCAACGCCGCCACACGCAACCGTGTGAAGAGACGACTTCGACACCTGACCCGGGAGCACCTCCCCTCGCTGGAGGAGCTTCCGGGTCGTGCTGCTCTCGTGGTACGCGCGCTGCCTGCCGCAGCCGAGGCGTCGTACGCCGCGCTGGGTGACGACCTGGGTCGTACGCTCGCCCGCGTGAGCCCGTCATGAAGCACCTCCTGATCGGGTTCATCCGTGCGTGGCGCTTCGCCATCAGCCCGCTCTACGGCCAGGTGTGCCGCTACCACCCCACCTGCTCGGCGTACGCCCTCGAGGCCGTCACGCAGCACGGGGCCGTTCGTGGCACCTGGCTCTCCGTACGCCGCATCGCTCGCTGCCACCCGTGGGCGGCCGGCGGCTACGACCCCGTTCCCTCCCGCGCCACGCCGGCCGCGGACCAGTCACCTGCAACTCGAGGAGCTTGAGTGCTCGACTTCCTAGGATCCATCGGCCACGCGATCATGGTGCCGCTCTACTACGCGGTGTCCTTCGTGCTGGTGGGCTTCCACAAGTTCTTCTCGATGTTCCTCGACGAGGCCGGCGGCGCCGCGTGGGTGCTGTCGATCATCGGTCTCACGCTGACGATCCGTGCCGCGCTGATCCCGCTGTTCGTCAAGCAGATCAAGTCGAGCCGCAACATGCAGCTGATCCAGCCCAAGGTGCGTGAGCTGCAGAAGAAGTACGGCCACGACCGCGAGCGGCTCGCCCAGGAGACGATGGCGCTCTACAAGGAGTCGGGCACCAACCCGTTCGCCTCCTGCCTGCCCATCTTGCTGCAGATGCCGATCTTCCTGGCGCTGTTCCGGATGCTCGACCAGGCCTCGAAGAAGGGCAAGGCGCACGGGTTCCTCAACGAGACGCTTGCGCAGCAGTTCGGTGACGCCAAGCTCTTCGGCAAGATCCCGGTGTCGGGCACCTTCCTCGACACCAAGGGCGTCACCGAGGTCATGATCCTCGCGGCCGTCCTCGTCGTGGCGATGACGGCGACGACGTTCCTCACCCAGCGCCAGCTGATGAGCAAGAACATGCCGGCCGACGCGCTGTCCGGTCCCTACGCCCAGCAGCAGAAGATGCTGCTCTACGTGCTCCCCGTCGTCTTCGCGGTGGGCGGCATCGCGTTCCCGATCGGCGTGCTCGTCTACTGGACGGTCTCGAACCTGTGGACGATGTGCCAGCAGTTCTACGTGATCCGCAACAACCCCGCGCCCGGCACCCCCGCCGCGAAGGCGAAGGAGGAGCGGGACCGCGCCAAGGGCAAGCTGCCCGCGGCGGAGGCGACGCCGGCCTCGCAGGCGGTCATGGTCGAGGACACCCCGCAGCCCCAGCGCCAGCAGCCGCAGCGGCAGACGAAGGCGCAGCGCCAGGCGAAGGCGTCGGGCAAGCCCCCGACCAAGGGCAACGCCACCAAGAAGAAGAAGCGCTGACCCCACGATTTCGGCGGTGCTGCGGCGCCGCGTCCCGAGTGAAGCAGGAGTTGCACGTGACTGAGCAGACGACCGACGGCGCGACCGTCGAGATCGACGACGCCCCCACCGACACGGCCGAGGCTGCCTCGAGCCGGCCGTCGAAGATCGAGCGCCTCGAGGCCGAGGGCGACATCGCCGCGGACTACCTCGAGGAGCTGCTCGACATCGCCGACCTCGACGGTGACCTCGACATGGACGTCGAGGGCGACCGTGCGAGCGTCCAGATCGACGGAGCGGACCTGCAGCAGCTCGTCGGACGCAACGGCGAGGTGCTCGAGGCGCTCCAGGAGCTGACCCGGCTGGCCGTCTACCGCGAGACCGGCGAGCGGTCGCGCCTCATGCTGGACATCGGCGGCCACCGTGCCGAGCAGCGGACCCGTCTGGTCGCACTCGCGGAGACGTCGATCGCCGAGGTCAAGGAGAAGGGCGAGCCCCTCGCCCTCGAGCCGATGAGCGCCTTCGAGCGCAAGGTCGTCCACGACGCCGTGGCGGCTGCCGGTCTGTCGTCCGAGTCCGAGGGCGCGGAGCCGAAGCGTCACGTGGTGATCCTTCCGGCGTGAGCGACGACGTTTCACGTGAAACGCCCTCCGTGCCCGAGGCGGCGCGGAGGGCGTTCACGTCTGACCGCCTGTCCGTGGCCGAGCAGTACACCGAGCTCCTCGCAACCGAGGGAGTCCTCCGTGGCTTGATCGGTCCTCGCGAGGCCGACAAGCTCTGGGACCGGCACGTGCTGAACTCCGCGGTGCTCGGCGAGGCGATCCCGTCCGGCGCCACGGTCTGCGACATCGGCACCGGCGCCGGCCTCCCCGGCATCGTCGTGGCGATCGCCCGTCCTGACGTCACCATGACGCTGGTGGAGCCGCTGCTTCGGCGCACCACGTTCTTGTCCGAGGTGGTGGACGAGCTGGGTCTCGACCACGTGGACGTCGTCCGAGGCCGAGCGGAGGACCTGCATGGTGAGCGGACGTTCGACATCGTCACGTCGCGAGCGGTCGCCCCCCTCGACCGGTTGCTCGGCTGGTCGATGCCTCTGGTGGCGCCGACCGGCGCGCTGGTGGCGATGAAGGGGAGGTCGGTGCACGAAGAGGTGGAAGCAGCCCGGGGTCTCCTCGAGACCTGGAGGTGCAGCGATCCGGAGGTGGTCGAGCTGGGGCGCGACGTCGTCGACCCACCGACGACCGTGCTGCGGGTGTCCTGGGCGGATCCGAGCCGGATAGGTTGGCCGCTTGCCCGGATCCCGGATCGCGGTCGTCAGCAGAAGAAGCGACGCAGAACTCGACGAGAGGCGCAATGACGTGAGTGACAACAACCCTGACGCATGGGGTGGGCGGCACGCCTCCGAGCAACCGGAACGAGAGTTTTCCACCGCGGCCAGCACGCCTGCTGAGCGGGGTTCTCCACAGGACCAGTCCGTTTCTCCACAGATGGTGGATGAAGGGGATGGGGGCGCCGAGGGCGTTTCACGTGAAACACCCGAGGTTGTTTCACGTGAAACACGACCGTCGTGGCAGGTACGTACCGCGGCCGACCTCGCCGAGCAGCCGGACCCGTACGCCGACGCGGGCACTCCCCTGGCGCAGGCCGCTCAGCACTCCGTGCTCGCTCGCTCCGGCGGGCTTCGTCGACAGGGCGTCCCTCGCCCGCATGCGACACGCGTGCTCGTCGTCGCGAACCAGAAGGGCGGGGTCGGCAAGACGACCTCGACAGTGAACGTCGCCGCCGGCCTGGCGCAGCTCGGCCAACGAGTGCTCGTCATCGACCTGGACCCGCAGGGCAACGCCTCCACCGCCCTCGGCGTCGAGCACCACCGCGGCGTCCCGTCGACGTACGACATGCTCGTAGACGGCCGTCCCCTGGCCGAGGCGGTGACCGAGTGCGCCGACCTCCCCGGCCTGTGGGTCGTGCCGGCGACCATCGACCTGGCGGGCGCGGAGATCGAGCTGGTGAGCGTGGTGGCCCGGGAGCAGCGGCTCGCCCGGGCGATCAACGCTCACCCGCTCGTCGGCACGGCGGACGAGATCGGCGACGATCGGTTCGACTACGTGCTCGTCGACTGCCCACCCTCGCTCGGGCTCCTCACCCTCAACGCCCTCGTGGCCGGTCGCGAGATGTTCATCCCGATCCAGGCGGAGTACTACGCCCTCGAGGGTCTCGGTCAGCTGCTCGAGACGGTCGAGATGGTCCGCCAGCACCTGAACCCGCAGCTGGTCGTGTCCACGATCCTGCTGACGATGTACGACGCCCGCACGAGGCTCGCGGCTGGCGTGGCCGAGGAGGTGCGCGGCCACTTCGGCGACCAGGTGCTCAAGACCGCTGTGCCCCGCTCGGTACGGGTCTCGGAGGCACCGTCCTACGGCCAGACCGTGATGACCTACGATCCGGCGTCGGCCGGGGCGCTGTCCTACCTCGAGGCCGCCCGTGAGATCGCCAGCAAGGGAGCACCCCAGTCATGAGCACCCCACGACGTTCTTCTCCGCCACTCCGCTCCCCCGAACAACGCCGCGAGGACCCCGCATGAACGCCAACCCGCCCCGTCGCGGCCTCGGCCGCGGTCTCGGCTCCCTGATCCCGACCGCCCCGACCCACCAGCCTCCTGCGGGTTCGGCGTCGTCGGTGGAGGTGCCGGGCCCCGACTCCCCGCACACCGCCCCGGTCGGCGACACGAACGGCGCCGGCGGCGCAGCCGCCGACGTGACTCCGCAGATGGTGGCGGGCGCCTACTTCGCCGAGCTCCCGATCACCCAGGTGCGTCCCAACGCACGGCAGCCGCGGCACGTCTTCGAGGAGGAGGCGCTGGCGGAGCTGGTCCACTCGATCCGCGAGATCGGGCTGCTCCAGCCGGTCGTCGTACGGAAGACCGGGGACGAGTCCTACGAGCTCATCATGGGAGAACGTCGGTGGCGCGCCTCGCAGGAGGCCGGACGCGACACGATCCCCGCGATCGTCCGGGAGACCGACGACGACGACATGCTGCGCGACGCGCTGCTGGAGAACCTCCACCGCTCGCAGCTCAACCCGCTCGAGGAGGCGGCTGCGTACGGACAGCTGCTCGAGGACTTCGGCTGCACGCACGAGGAGCTCGCCCAGCGGATCGGTCGGTCGCGCCCGCAGATCTCCAACACGCTCCGCCTGCTCAGGCTCTCCCCGGCCGTCCAGCGTCGCGTCGCGGCGGGCGTCCTGTCCGCCGGCCACGCCCGGGCGCTGCTCGCCGTCGAGGACCCCGCCCTCCAGGACAAGCTCGCCGCCCGCGTCACCGCTGAGGGCATCTCGGTCCGAGGCCTCGAGGAGATCGTCTCGATGGGTGTCGAGCCCGACGCCCCCGCCCGGGTCGTCCGCAACAAGCCGGTCGCGCCGGGCCTGGCCGAGCTCGCCGACCGCCTCTCCGACCGCCTCGAGACGCGCGTGAAGGTCGACCTCGGCAAGGCCAAGGGGAAGATCACCGTCGAGTTCGCCAGCCTCGACGACCTCCGCCGGATCGTCGACATCATGGATCCCCGGAACCGCAGCGACCGCCCGATCTGAGGCCTCCGCGCTGGCGCGGGATCGCGGCGGCTTGTCAGGCACCGCTGCACATCAATGTCGACAAAACATCAAATAGACTTACCGACAAAGCGATCTGTCGATGAGTCACTTCCGCCGCTTCGCGCGCTTCTCGGCCCGCTTGCGGGCGCGCTCGCGCTTCTCGGCGGCGTCGAGGGCGACCGCCTCCTGGGGCGTCGGCGCCGTACCCCCCATCGAGGCCGGCACCCACCAGGAGCCGGGCGGCTGCTCGTCGACGGGGTAGCCGGCGACGACCTCCGCGAGCATCTCGCTCATCCGGGCGCGGAGCTCGGCCGTCTCGGCCACGGGGTTGGCGGCCGTGGGGTGCATCGGCTCGCCGACCTTGATGGCGATCGTCTTGCCGCGCGAGAAGTCGCGCGGGTGGCCCTTGGTCATCATCCGCTGGGTCCCCCAGAGGATGACCGGCACGATGGGGACGCCGGCCTCCGCCGCGATCCGTACGGCTCCGGACTTGAACTCCTTGAGCTCCATCGACCGCGAGATCGTCGCCTCGGGGAAGATGCCGACGGCCTCGCCCCGGCGCAGGTAGTCCACGGCGGTGTGGAAGCTGGCGATCCCCTCGCCACGGTCGACCTCGATGTGGTGCAGCGAGCGCATGAGCGGGCCGACCCAGCGGTGGTCGAACAGCTCGCGCTTGGACATGAACCGGACCAGCCGGCGCGAGGGGTGTGCGGCGAAGCCGCCGTAGATGAAGTCGACGTAGCTGATGTGGTTGAACGCCAGCAGCACGCCGCCCTCGCGCGGCACGTGCTCGGTCCCGGTCATCTGGAACGTCTGGCCGAGGGCACGGAACCCCACCTTGGCCGTCACGATGATCGGGGGGTAGGTGACGTCGCGCATGGGCGAAGCCTAGGGTCGCACCACCCCGCACGCGAGGGGTGGTGACGAGGGACTCACGGACCGTCAGCGCCGCGTGGCGAGGAAGTCGGCGATCCGCCCGATGGCCTCCTCCAGCACGCTCGCCTCGGGGAGCGTGACGAGGCGGAAGTGGTCGGGCGTGGGCCAGTTGAAGCCGGTCCCGTGCGTGACGAGGATCTTCTTGGCGCGCAGGAGCTCGATGACGAAGTCCTGGTCGTCCTCGATGGGGTAGACGGCCGGGTCGAGCCGCGGGAAGCAGTAGAGGGCACCGCGTGGCTTCACGTTGCTGACACCGGGGATCTCGTTGAGGAGGCGGTGGGCGAGCATCGACTGCTCGTAGAACCGCCCTCCCGGACCGATGAGCTCCTCGATGGACTGGTAGCCCCCGAGGGCGGTCTGGATCGCGTGCTGCGCCGGCACGTTGGCGCACATCCGCATGTTGGCGATCAGGGTGAGGCCCTCGAGGAAGTCGGTGGCGAGCTCCTTGGGACCGGAGATCATCACCCAGCCCGCCCGGTAGCCGCAGACGCGGTAGGCCTTCGAGAGCCCGGAGAACGTCAGCGTCAGCACGTCGTTGCCGCCGTACGTCGCCGCGTGGTGGTGCTGCGCGTCCTCGAACAGGATCTTCTCGTAGATCTCGTCCGCCATCACCACGAGCTGGTGGCGGCGTGCGATGTCGACGAGCCCCTTGACCGTCTCCTCGCTGTAGACCGCGCCCGTCGGGTTGTTGGGGTTGATGATCACGAGAGCGTGCGTGTTCTCGGTGATCTTCGACTCGATGTCGGCGAGGTCGGGGTTCCAGTCGTCGTCCTCGTCGCAGCGGTAGTGCACCGGGATGCCGCCGGCGAGCGTGACGGCGCCGGTCCAGAGCGGGTAGTCGGGAGCGGGCACGAGGATCTCGTTGCCGTCGTCGACGAACGCCTGGAGCACCATCGAGATGAGCTCGGAGACGCCGTTGCCGATGTAGATGTCCTCGACGCCGACGTCACGCAGCCCATGGGACTGGTAGTAGTGCATGACCGCGGTGCGAGCCGACCAGATGCCCTGGCTGTCGGCGTACCCCTGCGACTGCGGCAGGTGGTGCATCATGTCGGCGAGGATCTGCTCCGGTGCCTCGAAGCCGAACGGCGCGGTGTTGCCGATGTTGAGCTTGAGGATCCGGTGGCCTTCCGCCTCGAGCCGCTGCGCCTCGACGAGGATCGGCCCGCGCACGTCGTAGCGGACACCTTGCAGCTTCTTGCTCTGTCGGATCGGGCGCACGCCTCATCCTCGCAGGCCGCGAACCGCCGTAGCATGGGATGCGTGTCACGCAAGACCGCACGCCTGACGGTCGACCACCTCGCGGAGCTGGCCGACCCGGTGCGGTCGTGCCTGTTCTGGGAGCTCGGGCCGGTGGACCGCGCCCGCCTCGACGAGCAGGAGCGCGTCGCCGAGAAGGAGAGCTGGCTCTCCGGCGTGCTCCGCGAGTGGGGCTCGTGCGGTCGCGTCGTACGCATCGACGGCCGGACCGTCGGGCACATCGTCTACGCGCCGGCGGCGTACCTCCCCGGGGCGGCGGTCCTGCCGACCGCTCCGGCCTCACCCGACGCGATCATCGCGGCGACCGCGTGGATCGAGCCGGGACTGCGCGGCGGCGGGCTCGGGCGGCTGCTGGTGCAGGCGATGGCCGCCGACCTGGTCCAGCGCGGCCACACCGCGATCGAGGCGTACGGCGACACGCGGGGGCGGGCCGACGGGTGCGTCCTGCCGACGGAGTTCTGGGGTGGCGTGGGCTTCAAGACCCAGCGGGCGCACCCGACCACGTCGCGGATGCGGATGGAGCTGCGCACGGCGCTGAGCTGGAAGGACGAGGTCGAGCTCGCGCTCGAGCGGGTGTGGGGCGCCGTACGCCCCACGCAGAAGGCGGCCCGCCCGATCGGATCGGTGCGGGCCGCCTCGAGCGACTGATCGTGCTTCGCTGGTTGAGGTGCGAGCGAAGCGAGCCTCGAAACCTCAGATGAGGCCCTCGAGCTCCTTGAGGAGCGCGGCCTTCGGCTTGGCGCCGACGATGGACTTCACGACCTCGCCACCCTGGTAGACGTTGATCGTCGGGATGCCGGTGACGCGGTAGGACGAGGGGGTGACCGGGTTCTCGTCGACGTTCATCTTGAGGAAGGTGAGCTTCTCACCGTGCTCGGCGTTGAGCTCGTCGAGGATCGGGGCGACCTGGCGGCACGGGCCGCACCACTCCGCCCAGAAGTCGACGAGGACGGGCTTGTCCGACTTCAGGACCTGGGTCTCGAACTCGGCGTCGGTGACAGCGGCGATGTTGGCCACGGGGATTCCCTTTCGTAGTGCCCGCGCGGGTGCGGGGTGTCAGCTCGGAGGCTTAGTACAGACGACCCAACACCAGCCCTCCGACAGTTGTTCCCGGCCAGCGAATGGTGCAGTGGAGACATCGTGAAGTATGTTCACTACATGACCGACACGACCGTCGTCCTCGACCGGGTGCTGCTCCTGGCCACGCTCGTGCAGGCAGACCTCGCGCGTTTCGAGCGCGAGGAGGGGCTCAGCACGGCGCGGGTCCACCTGCTGTGGGTGCTGGGCGCCAGCGGCCCGACGACCCAGCAGGCGCTCGCGCAGGCCCTCGACGTGACGCCCCGCAACGTGACCGGCCTCGTCGACGGTCTGGTCGCGTCCGGACACGTGACGCGGGAACCGCACCCGAGCGACCGGCGGGCCACGCTCGTGACCCTCACGGCGCTCGGCACGCGCACCGTCGACGGCCTTGCCGCCTCGCACGCGGACCTCGCCGCGAAGCTGTTCGGCGACGTGGACCCGGGCCGGCTCGCGGTCTTCGGTGACGTCCTCGACGAGACGACCCAGCGGTTCGCCCGGCTGATGGAGAAGGCGTGATGGAGCTCGTGCGACGTGTGCGACGGCTGGCGTGGTCGGCCCTCAGGCTCGAGGTGACTCTCTACCTGGCGCTCGGACGCTGGGTGACCCGGCGCCCGGACGTGCCGGCCGGCACGACGCCGATCGGCTACTCCCGGCTCGTGGCGCCCATGCTGTGGCTCTGGATCTTCGGCTCGGCCACCGAGGTCGTCGTCCTCGACGTGCTGCTGAGCCGGTGGTGGACGCCGTTGCGGATCCCGCTGCTGGTGGTGGGCGTGTGGGGCCTGGTCTGGATGCTCGGCCTGATGGCGGCCTATCGCACCCGGCCGCACCTGCTCGGCGAGGAGTCGCTCCAGGTGCGTGACGGCATCCACGCCCGCGTCGACGTACCACTGGATCGGATCGCGAGCGTCCGCTCGGCCGGCCACGACCTCCCGGGGCTGCTGCGGTCGGTGCACGTCGAGGGCGAGGGCGACGAGGCGGTGCTGCTGGTCGGCGTCAGCAGCCGGACCAACCTCGAGCTGGTGCTCACCGCTCCGACAACCTTCGAGACGCTGCACGGCCCCACGACCGTCGGGCGCGTCGGCCTCTGGGTCGACGAGCCGCGCGAGGTGGCTGAGCTGCTCAGGCGGACGATCAGGCAGGGTGTCTGACGAGGTTCCGGGAGGGCCGAGGAGGAGCGGAGAAGACCGCGAGACCCCCGTGGTCGCGGTCTCCTCCGCGTGCCCCGTGACGGTCACCCCAGGGGGACCGTTGCGCGACGTCTGGTCCCGAAAGTGGGGATGTCACAGGGACGGTAAAGAATCCATCAAGCGCTGAGACTCGGGGGGTGCACGGGCGTGCACCGACCTAGCATCGAGCCCTCGTATCGCCTGACGACCTCGGGGGGCCCGCCGTGTCCTGGCCTGTCTGGGCTGCCGTCACCACGCCCCCGCCGGTCCCGTCGACGACCTCGGGCAGCGCGTACCGGATGTACCGGAGCATCCTGGGGGCGCACACCGCCATCCTGGTCAGCCTGTGCGCGTTCTCGGTGCTGCCCTGGATCGGGCGGATCGGCCCGGGTACCCCCACCTTCGCAGTGCGGACCGTCATCGCCCTGGTGCTGCTCACCGCGGCGACCACGGTCTTCCGGGTCGGTGAGCGTCGGTGGCTCCTGGGCATGCTGTGCGTCACGTTCCTCCTAGCGACCCCGTCGCTGGGCATCGATCCCGTTCCGAACGACAGCACGGTGGGGATGGTGCTCTCAGCGGTCGGCGTCATGGCGGCCCGGCTGCTCCCCCTCATCCGGGCCATGGCACTGGTGGCGCTGCTGAGCGGGGTCCACGTGCTCACGCAGTGGCTCCTCGGCCTGCCCACGAGCGGCCTGTCCCTCGACGCGACCGTCCTGTCCCTCGGAACCGCGGCGGCCGCGGTGGGCATGGTGAACGCCATGCAGGCGAGCGCCATCGCCACCGAGGCGATGTCGGTCGACAACCGCGCCCGCGAGCTGGAGCTGGTCCACGCCGAGGCCGAGCTGAGGGCCAGCACGACGAGCCGCCGCGTGCTGCACGACGACGTGCTCGGGACCCTCCACCTGGTCTCGGACGGTGTCGCCCCGGCGGACCGGATCCGACGCCAGTGCCGTGCGACCGTCGACGCGATCCTGGCGGTCATCGCGAGCACCGGCGACGAGGATGAGGGCGACGACCGCCGGGAGGTCCGCGGACCGGACGGTCTGCCGGAGTCCTACGCAGTGCTGGTGGACGCTCTCCAGCACGCCTCCCCGATCCCGGTCGAGGTGTCGGTCGTCGGCCGTCCGCAGAGGCTGCCCGGGCTGTCCGACGCGCAGCGCGCCGCGCTGCTCAGGGCGAGCTCCGAGGGTGTCCGCAACTCGGCGCGACACGGGAAGGCCGACCGGGTCACCCTGCGCATCTCCTCCGACCGCGACGTCACACGGTTCGAGGTCCTTGACCGCGGCGTCGGTCTCGCCCCGTCGCACAGCAGGGGTTTTGGGCTCCAGGAGTCGGTCGAGCGGCCCCTCGCCGAGGTCGGCGGCAGGTCGGCCCTGCTGCCCCGGCCGGACGGAGGGGCAGCGCTCGTCCTGGTGCTGCCGCGCGAGCAGCGCGTCGGGAGCCGCCTGCTCGACGCCCACGGTCGCACCACCGACGGCCTCGGCTCGGTCCGTACGCTCTCGCGTGCCGTGGCGATCCCCCTGGGGACTGCGTGGTGCGTCATCGCCGTCCACGCGGTGGTCATCGATCCCCGGCTCTGGACCTCTCTCCCGGTCGGACTGGGCTGGTTGCTCGCCACGGCCTTCGTGATCCGGAGCGCCGAACGGGGCGCCCCCGGGACCCGCTGGGTGGTCTTCATCGCGTCGATGACCATCGCGCTGCAGGTCATCGGGATCGCCCTCCTCCCCGATGGAGCGATGCTCGACTTCAGGTCGTGGTCGATCGGCATGAGCGCCCTGCCGTTGGTGGTGTTCGTCCTGAGCCTCCCCACGTCAGTGGCCTGCGTGGTCCTGCTGGCACACATCGGCGTCGTGCTGGTCGCGCCGGTGCTGAGGCCCGAGCTGACGGCAGGGCTGGTCCCGTGGGGGTCGCTCAACGCCGTCATCACCTGTCCGGTCCCGTCGATGGTGCTGGGCTCGCTCATCCGCCGGCAGGGCCGATCACTGGAGGAGCAGCAGGCGAGGGAGCGCACGCTCGAGCACCGGCGGGCGGTGGAGGCGTGGCAGGCAGCGATGACCGACCTCTACTTCGCGCACGTCCGCCTCGAGGTGCTGCCCTGGCTCGAAGCCGTTGCCGACGGCTTGCTCGACCCGGACACGGACGAGGTGAGGAAGCAGGCGACCCTCCTGGCGGTCGCCGCCCGCGACGACCTCTACGCGCCCGGCTTCTTCGATGACTCCCTGCGTGCCGACGTCGCCCACTTCCGGTCACGAGGCGGAGCCGTCGAGCTGCGGGCGGGTCTGGTGCCAGGCGGCTTCGAGCGTCCCGTCGGAGACGTGCTGCGCGGCCTGCTGCCTGTCTCCCATGGGCGCCGGATCATCGTGTCGCCGCCGGCGCCGTCGGAGCGGCACGTCCGCATCTCGGTCGTCCCGGCCCCGCACGTCGGTGACATCGAGCGCCTCAGGACGACGGGACCGTCCCCGTTCGAGGCAGACGTCGACGCCTTCCGCGCCGTGCTGCTCGTCGACGACCTCCCCCTTTCAGGGTAGAGACAGTGCCGCGCGCGACCGGTATCCACTCCTCATGACCTCTGAGCGGACTGGCCGCGCCACCGTCGCCGTCCTCGACAACCAGGAGGTCGTCCGGGACGGGATGGCGGCCGCCGTCGCGCGCCACTCCGACGAGCTCGTGATGACAGGCGTGTATGCCGCGGTCACGGAGGTCGACCCGTCGTCACCCGGACCCGATGCGCTGGTCCTCGACCTCTATCTCGGCCGCGACGACGAGGTCGTGCTCGAGCACATCCCGATGCTCGTCCAGTGGGCGGGTGTCGTGGTGCTGCACACCGCGGAGGAGAAGCCCGTGCCGCTGCGGCGGGCGCTGGCGCTCGGCGTGCACGGCGTCGTGCTCAAGAACGACGGCACCGAGGCGCTCATCAGCGTCGTACGACGTGCGCTCGCGGGCGAGTTCGTGTGCAGCAGCGTGCTGGCCGAGGCGCTGATCAGCGACGCCGACATCGTGCCGAGGCTGACGACGCGTGAGGTGGAGGTGCTCAGCAACCTCCGCGACGGACTGACGCAGCGCCAGGTCGGCTCCCGGCTCAAGGTCGCCGAGGAGACGGTGCGGGCGCATCTGAAGTCCGTGCGGGCCAAGTACATGGAGGCCGACCGCGACGTGACGAACACCGGCAGCCTGGTGCGCGAGGCCGGTCGCGACGGCTGGATCTGATTCGTGCTGAGCTCGGCATTGTCGCCCGGCGCGGCGCCGACGTCCTGATTTCGGGCCACGTGGCCGGTCCCCACTTGTGGGGAGCGACAGGGCCCACGCGTGTCGGTGATCCTCAGTGCGGCTCGTCCGTGGGGGAGGAGCGACCGGCAGGCACGACGGGGTAGGAATGCGACTTCGCGGACACCACCGCGGTCAGGCTGTGCTCGCAGCCCTGACGCTCGGTGTGGGCATGATGGCCACGCTCTACGACGGGGTGCCGACGTCCGACCTCGAGCTGCACGACGGTGGGGTGTGGGTCACCAACCTCGACAAGCGTGTCGTCGGGCACCTCAACTACCCGTCGATGACCCTCGACGCGATGGTGACGGCCACCTCGCCGGAGTTCGACGTGATGCAGGAAGCCAACACGGTGACCCTGCAGGACACCGGCAGTGGGACGGTCACCCCCGTCGACTCCGCGACCCCCGCCCTGGGCTCAGCGGCAGTGGTGCCGGCCGGCTTCGACGTGCGCCAGGGTGGCGACAGCGTCGCGATCTCCGATCCCGTCAGCGGTGCGGTGTGGGCGCTGACGGCGGACGAGGTGGAGGGCTTCAGTGAAGAGCAGGAGCCGACGCTGACCAAGGCGGTCGGGGCTCGGGCCGCCGTGGGCAAGGACGGCACGATCTTCGTCGTCGGCGACTCCGGCGCGTTGAGCTCGATCGAGCCGGGGACGACCGGGTGGACGACGACGAAGGTCGGCTCGTTCGGCGCGCTCACGTCCGGCGAGTTCGACCTGACGGCGGTGGGGGCGACTCCGGTGCTGCTCGACCGCGCGGCCGGTGAGGTCCGCACGCTCGACGAGACGACGAAGGTTGACAGAGCCGACGAGCTGGTGCTGCAGCCTCCGGGCGACGCGAGCCAGACGGTGGCGCTGTCCTCGCCGGACACGCTCCTCCTCGCTCCGCTGTCGGGTGGCGACGTCATGCGGGTGCCCGACGGCGCGGCCGAGGCCGGCACCCCGGCGCCGCCGGTGCGGCTCGCCGGCTGCACCTACGCCGCGTGGGGCGGCAGCGGTCACACCCAGCGCGTGTGCGACGACAGCGCGGACGACAAGGTGCAGGAGGTCGAGCGCCTGCGCCGCTCGACCGCGCCCGTGTTCCGGGTCAACCGCGACGTCGTGGTGCTCAACAGCACCGACAACGGCGACTCCTTCCTCGCCCAGGACAACATGCAGCTCGTCGCCAACTGGGACGACCTGCTCGGCCAGGTCGAGGACGAGGAGAAGAAGAAGGAGGAGACCGAGGAGCAGGACCTCCAGCTCAACGCGAACCGCTCCGAGCAGAACCACCCGCCCAAGGCCAACCCGGACTCCTACGGCGTACGCCCGGGGCGCTCGACCACGCTTCCGGTGCTCGACAACGACACCGACCAGGACGGTGACGTGCTCACCGCGTCCGCCGAGGAGGATCCTCGGATCGGCACGGTGCTGCCGGTGCGCGGCGGCGAGGCGCTCCAGATCGTCACCGGTCCCGGTGCAGCCGGTGCCGACACGTTCGAGTACGCCGCCGCCGACGGCCGCGGCAAGCCCGCGACCGCTCGGGTGCAGGTGGAGGTCCACCCCTGGTCGGTCAACGCCGCGCCTGTGCGGAAGGACCGCGCCTCGGTGGTGGTCGTCGCCGGTGGCGCCGAGGTGAAGTACAACCTGCTGCAGGACTGGATCGACCCCGACGGCGACCCGATCTACCTCGAGTCGGTCGAGGGCACCGACGACATCCTCGCGCAGAGCCGCGAGGACGGCACCGTCACCATCACCGACCTCGGCCGTGCGAAGCCCGGCCTGCACCAGGTCGACGTACGCGTCTCGGACGGGCGCGAGACGGCGACCGGCACCCTCGACATCGACCTGCGCAGCTCCGACAACGTCGCCCCGACCGCGAACGCCGACCACGTCATCGCGGTGGTCGGCGAGGAGACGACGGTGCGTCCGCTCGACAACGACACGGACGCCAACGGCGACGAGCTGCGGCTCGCGCAGGTGCCCAGCCCGGGTGGCGGTGCCAAGGTCCTGATGGATCCGGCCGCCGGGACCTTCACCTTCACCGGGTCCAGAGCCGGGACGGTCTACGTCGAGTACACCGTCTCCGACGGTCCGTCGACCGCCAAGAACATCGTGCGCGTCGACGTCGTCGACGGCACCGAGAACGGCGAGCCGCCGGTCGCCGACAACGACCTGGCGCTCCTGCCGGCGGGACAGTCGGTGCTCGTGCCGGTGTTGTCCAACGACTACGACCCCGCGGGTGGTGTGCTGGTGGTGCAGTCGGTCTCGGCCCCGCCGGAGGCGCGGCTGCAGCTCGACATCGTCAACCACGAGTTCGTCCGGGTGCGGGCCGTCGGCTCGCTGCGGGCGCCTGTGGCATTCACCTACACCATCTCCAACGGCGCCGCCTCGTCGTCGGCGCAGGTGACGGTCGTGCCCATCCCGGACCCGGGCTCGGACAAGGCGCCGATCGTGGAGGACGACTCGGCCACGGTGCGTGCGGGTGACATCGTCACGATCCCGGCCCTCGCCAACGACCGGTCACCGGCCAACCTCGAGCTCCGGATCGGGCCCAGGCTGCAGCTGCTGCCCCAGGACTTCGCCGGGGATGCGTTCGTGGCCGGTCGCGACGTGCGGTTCAAGGCCGGCAACGAGCCCGGGCGCGTGCGGGTGACCTACACCGTCTTCGACTCCGCGGAGAACTACACCTCCGGCACGATCACCGTGACCGTCGTCCCGAAGGACGCGCCCAACACCCCGCCCACGCCACGACCGCTGGTCGCCCGCGTGCTGGCCGGCGGGTCCGTCACCATCCCGGTGCCGACCGACGGTGTCGACCCAGAGGGGGACTCGGTGACCCTCCTGGGTGTCGCCCGGCCGGCGCCGACCAAGGGCGTCGTGTCGGTCGTGGGCGGATCGCTGAAGTACGTCGCCCCCGCCTCGTCGTCGGGTACGGACAAGTTCCGCTACCTCGTCGAGGACGCGAGCGGAGCGCAGGCCAGCGGCAGCATCCGGGTCGGCATCGCCCCGCCGTCGGCCACCAACCAGCTCCCGACCGCGGTCGCGGACCTGGTCAAGGTGCGGCCCGGTCGCAAGCTCTCGGTACCGGTGACCGCCAACGACACCGACCCCGACGGGGACACCCCGCTGCTCATCCCGGACTCGGTCACCCCTGCCGACCGCACGACGAGGACGAAGGCCCGGACCGACGGTGCCCAGGTGCTCCTCACCACGCCCGGCTCGAGCGGGGACCTCAACTACTACTACCGGATCACCGACGCACCCGGCGGTCAGCCCGTCGACGGCGTCCTGACCGTGCAGGTGCGCGACAAGGCGCCGCTGCGGGCGCCGATCGCGCGTGACGACGTGGTGACCGCGGCCGAGACCCTCGGCCGGAACACCGCCAGCGTGGACGTGCTCGCCAACGACTCCGATCCCGACGGGGTCGCGGAGGACCTCGAGGTGAGCTCGACCGAGCGAGGCGTCACCGTCTCGGGCGGCAAGCTCGCGATCACCCTGGACAAGGCGCGCCGCGTCGTCCTCTACACCGTCACCGACGTGGACGGCCTCACCTCCCGCGCCGTCGTCACCGTGCCGGGCACCAGCGACCTGCGACCGGTCGTCGACCCGGGAGCTCCCGCCGTGAAGGTCGTCGCCGGGAAGACCGTCGAGGTCGCGCTCGCCGACCACGTCGTCGTACGTGACGGGCGGAGCCCGATCCTCACCTTCGGCAACACCGTGCAGGCCGGGCCGGGTGGCGTGGCCAAGGCAACCAGCCAGCGCGCGATGTCGTTCACGGCCGACCGGACCTTCTCGGGCCCCTCGGCGATCACCTTCGAGGTCACGGACGGCACGGACGCCGACGACGCCACGGGACTCGTGGCCACCCTCTCCATCCCGGTCGAGGTGCTGCCCGCGACGACCAAGGACGAGGACGACCCCAAGAAGGTCCGCACCCAGCCGACGTTTACGCCTACAGGCCTCCAGGTAGCTCCGGGCGAGGACGCGGTCGAGGCCGACCTCCGGGCGATGGTCACCGATCCCGACGAGGGTGACCGAGACCGTCTCGCCTTCGAGCTGGGCGCCGTGGAGGGGGACACCGCGAAGGTGAAGGTGTCGCTCTCGGGCTCGACCCTGCGAGCCGAGGCCGCGTCGGACACGCCGGCAGGTACGTCGTTGCTGGCGGCGGTCACCGTGACGGACGGGTCTACGGACCCGGTCACCGCCAAGGTGCCGATCACCGTGGTCTCGTCCACGCGACCGCTGCTCCAGGTCCGTCCGATCGAGATCGCCGACGCCTCGGCCGGCGTCGCGGAGACCGTCGACGTCGCGGACTTCGTCGTCAACCCGTTCGCGTCCGACGGTGAGCCGATCACGGTGCTGAGCGCCGACCTGGCCGGCGGCGACGCGACCGGCAAGGTCTCGCTGTCCGGCACGGTCGTGACGATCACCCCGGACAAGGCGACCCACGGACAGCTCAACGTCAGGATCTCCGTCGGCGACGCCACCAAGGACCCGGCGCGCCAGGTGGACAGCCTGATCCGGGTGACCGTCCGCGACCGTCCCGACGCGCCCACAGGCCTGAAGGCGCAGGCGATCGAGTCCAACACCGTCACCCTGAGCTGGACGGCACCGCCCAACAACGGCTCCCCGATCACGGGCTACACCGCCCAGTGGGCCGGCGACACCTTCGACTGCGGCCAGGCGACCACCTGCACCGTGACCGGGCTGAAGAACGCCGTGGAGTACACCTTCACCGTCACCGCCACCAACGAGATCGGCACCTCCGACAAGTCGGCAGCATCCAACCCGGTCAAGCCCGACCAACGCCCCGACCCGCCGAGCAGCGTCTCCGGCGAGTTCGGCGACAAGTCGGTCAAGCTGCAGTGGAACCAGCCGGTAGGCGACTTCAGCGCGGTGACGTCCTACAGCATCCTGATGAGTCCCGGGAATGCCGCCGGCGTCATGCAGCTCGACAACCTCACCGGGACCAGCGCCACCGTGGACAACCTGGTCAACGGCACGGCCTACACGTTCCAGGTGATCGCCCACAACGACCACCCGGAGCCGAGCGACCCGTCGCCCGCCTCGGCGGCGATCGTCCCGGCCGGCCTGCCGTTCGCCCCGGCGGCACCGACCGTGCAGAAGCGCGCAGCAGACGCCACCCAGCCATCCGCCACCGTGACGTGGGTCGCGCCCAACGGAAACGGGGACGACAACCTCGTCTACACGCTCGCGTCGAGCAACGGGCGGACGTGGAACGGCATCACCGGCACCAGCCAGGAAGTCCTGATGGACGCCTCGACCACCGACGTGACCTTCACGGTCCGGGCGACGAACAAGGCGGGTCAGGGCGACGCGTCGCCCGCCTCGGCGCCGCAGCGCTTCTTCCAGAAGCCAGGTCCGGTCAGCAACCTCCAGGCGGAGGAGACGGGCGAGAACAACACCGTCCGGATCACGTTCGGGGCAGCAGCGGGCAACGGGGCCTCCCCCAGCGAGATCACCTACCGATGGCGGGTCGGTGGTACCTCGGGAACCCTGCCCGCGGGAGGCGGCACGGTCACCAACGGAGCGTTCCCCAACGGCACGAACGTCACGGTCGAGGTCTGGGCGACCAGCACGGTGCGGGGCGAGAGTGTGGCCGGTGACACCCGGTCCGATGGGGCGAACGCCTACGGCCCGCCGACCGCACCCCAGGTCTCGCACTCCGACGGGTATCGCGCGGTGACGTTCTCGTGGAACGCCTCGTCGACTGGCAACGGCCGCTCGGTAACCGGTACGCAGATCAGCATCAACGGCGGCGGGTGGGAGAACGTGGGCGTCACCGGCAACCGGCTCGTGAACACCGGGCCAGGTCAGCGGGTCGAGTTCCGGGTGCGATCGGAGAACCAGGCTGGCTGGGGCGCTGAGGCCGCAGATGCCGGTACCGCTTGGGCGGATGCAACCGCCCAGTGGCGGAAGACCGGTCAGCAGGCTCCGAACGGCTGGTACTACGTCGAGCTCCGGCTGGAGAGGTTCAGGCCGGGATCACAGGTGTACTGCTTCGTCGGCGGCCAGAACGCCCCGAACTGGGACGAGACGCTCACGGTGGACGGTGCGGGCAACTGGGGTTGGGCCATTCCCTCCAGCTCGGAAGGTCGTCCGAGCGCCGCTGGGAGCTTCAACGTCGGCAACGACTTCGGAACGTGTCAACAGCGCTAGAGCGCCTTCGAGATGAGAGACCAATGACCATCACCACTGACGACGCCGCGTGGTTCGCGGACTCGTTCGGCAAGCTCACCGACAACGTGGGCCAGGCCCTCCTGGGCAAGGCCCCGGTCATCCGGCTGGCGCTGACCTGCATGCTCGCCGAGGGGCACCTGCTCCTCGAGGACGCACCCGGCACCGGCAAGACGGCGCTGGCGCGCGCGATGGCGGCGACGGTGCAGGGGAGCCACAGCCGGATCCAGTTCACGCCGGACCTGCTGCCCTCCGACATCACCGGCACGACGATCTACGACCAGTCGTCGTCGCGGTGGGAGTTCCACAAGGGCCCGATCTTCGCCTCCATCGTGCTCGCCGACGAGATCAACCGGGCCTCGCCCAAGACGCAGTCGGCGCTGCTCGAGGTGATGGAGGAGGGCCACGTCACCGTCGACGGCACGTCCTACGAGGCCGGCCGGCCCTTCATGGTCATCGCCACGCAGAACCCGATCGAGCAGGCCGGCACGTACCGGCTGCCCGAGGCGCAGCTGGACCGCTTCCTGATGAAGACGTCGGTCGGCTACCCCGACCGGGCGGCCGCGGTCCAGGTGCTCGCGGGCTCCGCTGACCCCGACCGCACCCGGACACTGCCGCCGATGATCTCGACCCAGGCCGTGGCCGAGATGGCCGACCTGGTCAAGGCCAACCACGTCGACGACGCGGTGCTCGACTACGTCCAGCGGCTGACCGAGGGGACGCGGGACGACTCCGACACGACCCTCGGCGTCTCGACGCGCGGTGCGATCGCGATGGTGCGCGTCGCTCGCGTCTGGGCCGCGGCGCGCGGGCGCAACTACGTGCTGCCCGACGACATCAAGGAGCTCGCCCTTCCCGTCTGGGGCCACCGCCTGGTGATGTCGCCGGAGGCCGAGTTCGCCGGGGCCTCCGCCGAAGGCGTGATCGGACGGGTCCTCGACCGGGTCGAGGCCCCCATGCTGCGCGGAGCCGGCGTCTGATGCAGCACGCAGGAGCAGGCGCATGAGCGCGGCGACGCCGGCGGTGGCCGGTCGCCGGCGGCTGCCGCGACCGGACGTGTCGGGTCGCATCACCGGGATCGTGTCGGACCTCGGTCGGTCACGCGCGGTGACCGGCGCGCGCCGGGCCGCGGACACCGCGTGGGCACGCACCGCGCCCGTTCGTGCGCGCATCGCCCCGATCGGCGCGTTCGTGCTCCCGCTCGGCTGGGTCGCGCTGGCCAGCCTCGTCGTCGCGGTGGTCGTCGGCCTCGACCGGTCGTGGTCCGAGCTCACCGCGGTGGCCGTCGCGCTCGCCGTCGTCCTGCTCGCCGCGGTCGCGTGGGTGGCCGGCAAGACGGCGTACGACGTCGACATCGCGCTGGACAACGAACGCGTCCAGGTCGGCGACGACGCCCTCGGGCGCCTGCTCATCCGCAACCGCGGCACCCGGTCCCTGCTGCCGACGAGCATCGAGCTCCCGGTGGCGCGCGCCGTCGCGTCGTTCGACCTCCCCGCCCTCGGACGCCGGGACGAGCACGAGGAGATGTTCGCCGTCCCCACCAGGCGACGGGGCGTCATCCCGGTCGGTCCGGTCGTCTCCGTGCGCGCGGACCCGCTGCACCTGCTGCGCCGTGCGCAGCGCTGGACCGAGCAGGTCGAGCTCTTCGTGCACCCGCGCACCCTCGTCATCGACTCCGGTCACGCCGGCTTCCTGAAGGACGTCGAGGGCGTCACCACGCAGGACCTGTCGAGCTCCGACGTGTCCTTCCACGCGCTCCGCGACTACGTTCCCGGTGACGACCGGCGCGCGATCCACTGGAAGACCACGGCTCGCACGGGACGGTTCATGGTCCGCGTGTTCGAGGAGACCCGCAGGTCGCACCTGCTCCTCCTGCTGTCCTTGCGTCCGGAGAACTACGCCACGCCCGACGACTTTGAGATGGCCGTCTCGAGCGTCGGCTCGCTCGGGCTGCAGTGCCTGCGCGAGGACCGGGACCTGTCGGTGGTGACGCAGGCCGGGCGCCTGCGCTTCCCGAGCGCTCGCGGCCTCCTCGACGAGCTGTCCCGGATCGAGCTGGTCCCCGGTTCGGCGCCCGTCCCGACCCTCGCCGAGGAGGGCGTCGCCGCGGTCCCGGGCGCCTCGATCGTCGCGCTCGTCACCGGAGGTGGCGCGGAGGCGGCCGAGCTGCGCGCGGCCGACCGAGCAGCTCCGCTCGACGCGTTCACGTTCGCCGTGCGGTGCGCCGACGGTCAGTCCGTCGCTCGGCGCAGGATCGGCCGCCTCACGGTGCTCGACCTGTCGACACTCGACGACCTGCCCCGCGCGGTGAGGACGATGCGATGAACCCGTTCACCCGACCCTCGCTCACCGAGCCCGGCACCACCCAGGTCACGCTGGGGCAACGTGCCCGCGGTGGTGCGCGCGCCGAGCTCGTCGACGTCGTCGCCATGCTCGTCCTGCTGGGCACGGGCGTCGTGGCCTTCGGTCCCGTCTTCGCCGACGTGTCGGGCTACGTCGCCGCCGGCGGTGGGGTGCTCGCGGGCGCGGCGGTCGCCGTCCTCGGCGCGTGGCGTCGGTGGTCGGTCTTCGGCGTGGCCGCCGCGACGCTCGCCGCCTTCGTCGTCCTCGGTGGCCCGCTCGCGCTGCCGTCGACCACGATCGGCGGCGTCGTGCCGACCCCGGAGACGGTGAACCGCCTGCTCGTCCTCACCTACCAGGCGTGGCGCGACCTGCTCACCGTCAGCGTGCCGGCTTCCTCGTTCACCGGCCCTGCCGTGGTCCCGTACCTCTCCGGCCTCGTGTGCGCGGTCCTCGCGCTGAGCCTGGCGCTGCGCGCACGTCGCCACCTCTGGGCGCTCGCGCCCACCGCCGTGCTCCTGCTCGTCGGCATCCTGTGGGGCACCAAGTCCGCCCCCGCGGCAGCGCTCCAGGGTGCCGTGTTCTGCGTCGCTGCACTTGCCTGGGCCGGATGGCGTACGGCGCTGCAGCAGCACCGCGACAACGCTCACCTGCTGATGAACCGGCGTACGAACACCGGCGCCCAGCGCCAGCGGCTCCTGGCCGCCGCCGCGATCCTGGTCGTCGCCGCCGGCGCCTCGGTCGGGCTCGGTGGAGGAATGGTGTCCGCCGCCGACCGCTACGTGCTGCGCGACGACGTCGTGCCGCCCCTCGACCTGCGGACCTATGCCAGCCCGCTGACGAAGTACCGGTACTACGAGCGCGACCAGAAGGAGGACACCCTCCTCACGGTGACCGGCCTCCCCGAGGGGTCCCGCCTGCGACTGGCGACCCTCGACGGCTACGACGGCCACGTCTACAGCGTCGACGCGGCGTCCGCGCAGTTCCGTCGCGTGGGCGACCGGATCGGGGTCGACCCTCCTGCGGGGGCCCGCACGGTGGGCATCGAGATCGACGACTACTCCGGCTACTGGATCCCCGGGGGAGGCGACCTCGGTGGTGTCGACTTCTCGGGACCGCGCGCCGACAGCCTGGCGGCGAGCCTCTACTACAACGCCGACTCCGGCACGCTCCTCAGCCCGGCGGGGGTCTGGGGCGGGGAGACGTACGACGTCACCATCGTGCCCGACGCGGCACCCAGCGACGACGAGCTCGCCGAGGACTCGATCGCCACCCAGACCGGTGAGGCCTCGGTCGAGGTCCCCGACGCGATCGCCGGCATCACCTCCGAGTTCGCCGAGGCAGGTGAGAGCCAGATCGACCAGCTCAGGAAGCTCGAGTCGAAGTTCCAGGAGACCGGGTTCTACTCCAACGAGGGCAAGGTCTCCGCCTCTGGTCACTACGACGGTCGGCTGACCCAGCTGTTCAGCGGTGCCCGGATGATCGGGGACGACGAGCAGTACGCGACGTCGATGGCGCTGATGGTGCGCCAGCTGGGCTACCCGGCCCGGGTCGTGCTCGGGTTCTACCCCGAGAAGGCGACCACCGCCTCGCGCCTCGAGCTGACCGGCAACGACGCGCATGTCTGGGTCGAGGTGCCCTTCGAGAAGGCCGGGTGGGTCGTCTTCGACCCGACCCCCGACCGGGACAAGACCCCGGACACCAAGGTGCCCAAGCCCGACGAGGTGCCCCAGCCGCAGGTGCTGCCCCCGCCGGTCCCCCCCGAGGAGCCGGTGGACCCGCCCGAGGACCGGACCGACGACAGCTCGACGACGAAGAAGGACGACGAGGAGACCTCGATCCCGGAGGGGGTCAAGATCGCCGGTTACGTGATCGGTGGGGCCGGGCTCCTGGTGTCGCCCTTCCTCGCGATCGCGCTGCTCAAGAAGCGGCGCCGACTCCGTCGTCGGCTCACCGGCCGGACCGCCGACCGGATCTCCGGTGGGTGGGACGAGGTCGTCGACACCGCCCGTGACCTCGGCGTCGTGGCGCCCGCACGGGTGACGCGCCAGGAGTCCGCGCGCGACCTCGCCGAGACCTTCCCCTCCGCAGGGCCGGTGGCCGTCGCCGAGCGGATGGACGCCCACGTCTTCGGGCAGGGCGAGCCGAGCAGCAAGGACGTCGAGGCGATGTGGCGCCAGGTCGACGAGCTGCGCAGCGGCATGGCGCGCTCCATGCACCCCGTACGACGACTGCGTGCCGCGGTGTCGCCGAAGTCCCTGCTGTCCGGTCGACGCAAGAGGAGCACGCCATGAACCAGTCCGCGCCCGCCGCGCCGGCGACCATGGGTCGCCGGGTCGCGGCACGCTCCATCGACGTGGGCGTCTCGATGGTGCTGTTCCTCCTCGTCAACCTCATCGCCCTCTCGGCACTGCAGTCAGGTGGCGGCGGCGGCCTGGTGCTGGTCCTGTTCGGCCTGCTCGGTGCCTGGAGCGTCTTCTCCTTCTGGGCGATGTTCGCCCGCGCCGCCCTCCCGGGCCAGCTCATGCTGGGACTGCACCACGTGGACGACTCCGGTCGGCGTGCCGGTGGCAGGACATTCGTGAAGTACCTCCTGCAGGCCCCCACCTTCGGCCTCGCGCTCCTCATCACACCCCTGAGCATCCAGGCGCCCAACCGGTCGTGGTTCGACCGCGTGGCGGGGGTGACGCTCGTGGACTCCACCGCCTCGCAGCACGACGCCGCGGCCGGTCCGCAGGTGGCGGCCCCGCCCGCGGGATGGCGCACCGACGAGTCGGAGCTCACCCAGGGCGGCCACGTGGCCACCGACGCGTCGACGGGCGGGATGATCAGCGCAGTGCCGTTCGAGGGCGCCGGGTCGCAGGTCATGCGCAACACCCCGCCCGCCGTACGGCGAGAGCCCGCCGTCGTCGACCCGCGTCCGGCCGCACCGGCGGTCGGCACGCCGGCCCCGGCGCCGGTCGCGACTCCGGTCGCACCGCCGCCCGGTCGCGCGCCGCGACCGGTCGCCGTGCTCGACTCCGGCGACACCTTCGAGATCTCACGCCTGCTCGTGCTGGGACGCGCGCCCCGACAGAGCGCCAGCCTCGGCGAGGCGGAGCTGGTGATCGTCCTGGACCAGTCGGTCTCGGCCAACCACCTCGCGCTCGGCGTCGATGGCGGCGCGCCGTGGGTGATGGACCTCAGCTCGACCAACGGATCGTGGCTGGAGCAGGACGGCCGCGCACCCGTGCGCCTCGAGGGCATGCGCAGGACGCCGGCGTCACCCGGAGCGGTCATCAAGCTCGGCCGCCGGACCGTCACGGTGCAGGCCCGATGAGCGGACGGGAGCAGCCGGTGCTGAGGGTGCGGGCCGGCGCGGCGACCGACGCCGGCGCCGTACGCGAGCGCAACGAGGACGCGTTCGTCGTCTCCGGACCGGTGTACGCCGTCGCCGACGGCATGGGGGGTCACACCGGAGGTGCGGAGGCGTCCGCCATCGTGGCGGACGAGCTGTCGAGCATCACGAGCACCCCGTGGGTGACCGCGGCCGGGGTGCACGCGTCGATCGCGCGTGCCGCCCGCCGCGTCGCCGACCTCGCCGACGGCGAGGGCCGCGCGCCGGGCTCGACGCTGAGCGGCGTCGGGCTCGCGCAGCAGGACGGGATGCCGTGCTGGCTGGTGTTCAACGTCGGCGACTCACGCACCTACCGCCTCCAGAACGGCGCCATCGAGCTCATCACGGTGGACCACACCCGCGTGCAGGAGCTCGTCGACGCCGGTCGGATCACCGCGGACGAGGCGCGGACCCACGCGCAACGCAACGTGATCACCCGGGCGATCGGGGCCGGGTCGGGCGGCACCCCCCACGTGGACCTGTCGCTGCTGGTGGCCGGTCCCGACGACCGCCTGCTGATCTGCTCGGACGGCCTGACGGGGGAGCTGACGGAGCAGCTGATCGCAGCTCTCCTCCTCGACATCGCCGACCCGTCCGCCGCCGCGGAGGCACTCGTCCGCGAGGCGGTCACCGCAGGTGGGCGCGACAACGTCACGGCGGTCGTGGTCGACGTGGTCGATCTGACGAGCTCGGCGCACGACGCGGACTCGGACGACACCCGTCCCGACCTGCAGGCCGTTCCGGAGGAGGGACACGGCACGCTCCCGGACGCCGTGTTGGCTGGGACGGAGGCCCCGTCATGAGCCGCACCGAGTGGACCACCGGGTCCCACCACCTGCTGGTCCTGGACGGCCTGGCCGTCCTGCTCCCCGCCGAGGTACCGAAGGAGCAGGTCGTCCAGATGTGGGACGTGCTCGGCGACGCCGGGACAGTCGACGGGCTCGGGGAGGTGCTCGACGTCCTGCGGACGGTCACCGGTCGAGGGCTCGGGTCGCTCCCGGACTTCGCGATGTCGGTCACCGACGACAGTGGGCTGCACGTGGCCGCGAGAGGCACCTTCAACGTGGACGTGACCACGGCCGACGGCCGGCAGGTCATCCGGGGTGACGAGGCCTCGCTCTGGGTGGAGCGGAACTTCGACCCGGCTACGGTGGTCGACGTCCTCCTCGCGACGGATGATCCCGATGGCACCTGGCTGCCGGTCGTCGGCGGGGTACTGCCGGCCGGCGCCGTCCGTCAGTCGTACGTCGACCGCGTCCCGGCCGACGTCCCGGCCTCCGATGACGGCGTACCCGAGGAAATGGCACGGCCAGCGCAGGAGACCCACGTCGATCCGGTCGCAGAGCCGGTCCGGACACCGGCGACCGAGACGTGGGTCGAGGCAGACGCCGACGAGCAGCCCGAACAGGCCGACGACCAGGACGGTGCTGGACCCGTTGCAGCAGAGATGCAGGACGAGCCCGATCAGCCCGCCGACGTGCCCGAGGACGACGCGATCGAGGACGGCGAGAGCGCGGTCGCAGAGGTCGTCCAGCCCGCGCGAGGCCGCTTCTCCTCCCTGCTGTCCCCGCACACCGTGATGCACGACGTGGAGGAGGCGGCGGTCCGCCCCGACGACGACGCGGACGACGACGCGGACGTGGAGCCGGGAGGACAGGCCGAGTCGGGGCAGCCGGCACCGGCGCCGGTCGTCGAGACGCCGAGCCCCATCGCCACCGCTGCTCCTCACCCGGTCGCGCCGCCCGCGCCGACATCTCCCGCCGCGCCTGCCGTGCCTGCCGCGTCGCCCTCTCCCAGCTTCATCTCCGGTGTCCCCAGCCGGTCGGCACCCGCCCCGGCCGTACCGGCCGCCGCTGCGTCCGCACCTCCCGTGCACGCACCGGCGGTCTCCGACGACGGACCCGAGCACCACGACGGCCACACGATGTTCGAGGCCCCCGACAGCACCGAGCTCGACGCGTACCTCGCGGACGGACCGCCGACGAGCGGCGCCGACTCGGTGCTCGGGGTGATGTGCCCGGCCGGTCACGGCAACCCGACGCACCGCACCGAGTGCCGGGTCTGCGGGCAGCGGCTCACGGGTGACAGCGTCCGGTTCGCCCGGCCTGGTCTGGGCTGGATGCACACGTCTGCGGGCGAGTCCATCGAGCTCGTCCAGAACGTGCTCGCGGGACGCAACCCGCGCGCGTCGCGGATCCAGGGCACGGTCATGCCGCGGCTGCTCCCGCTCCCGCACAGCCACGTCTCGGGCACGCACCTCGAGATCCGGCTGGAGGGCTGGAGCGTGATGGTGGCCGACCTCGGCTCGACCAACGGCACGTTCCTCCAGCGCCCCGGGCAGCCGACCGTCCGCGTCTCCGAGACCCCGCAGCTGCTCCACTCCGACGACGTCGTGCAGCTCGGCCACGGGGTCGACCTCCGGTTCGAGGCGCTGCCGTGAGCCGGCGCGCGGCGGCGGCGCCGCCCGAGATCCCGGGCCTGCGCTTCATCGAGCCCCTCGGCGTGGGCGGGTTCGCCGACGTCTACCGCTACGAGCAGCTCGGCCGCACGGTCGCCGTCAAGGTCCTGACGGCCGACCTCTCCCACAACTCGCAGCAGGCCTTCGAGGCCGAGGCCAACCAGATGGCCCGGCTCTCCAACCACCCTTCGATCGTGAGCATCTACCACGCCGGGGCGGCACCCGACGGCCGCTCCTTCCTCGTGATGGAGGTGTGCCAGCCGCGCACGCTCGACGACCGGATCAAGGTGCGGACCTACCCCGTGCCGAAGGCGCTCGAGATCACGATCCAGATCGCCGGAGCGGTCGAGTCGGCCCACCGGCTGGGGGTCCTCCACCGCGACATCAAGCCCGCCAACATCCTCTTCACCGAGTTCGGTCGCGCCGCGCTGACGGACTTCGGCATCTCCGTCTCCACCCAGGACGGCCAGCAGGGCGTGGGCATCGGCGTGTCTCCCGCCTGGGCGCCCCCCGAGCAGGTCACGAGGGGCCAGCCGATGGGCCCGGCCAGCGACGTGTACTCCCTGGCCGCCACCTGCTGGGCGATGCTCGGCGGTCGCAGCCCGATGGTCGTGCCGGGTGGCGACAACTCCAATCTCGCCCTGATGGCGCGCGCCCGCAACGAGCCGGTGCCTCCGCTGCGCCGCGAGGACGTCCCCGAGGCACTCGAGCGGGTGCTGCGCACGGCGATGGCGAAGTCGATGGACCAGCGCTACCCCTCGGCGCTCGAGCTCGCTCGCGCCCTCCAGGCGATCCAGACCTCGCTCCACCTCCCGGTCACGCCGATCGAGGTGGGCGAGGACACGCCCGACGTGTCGTCGTACGTCGACGAGACCGGGGTCGAGGACGCCGGCTCGACCCGCATCTCGACCTTCAAGGTGATCGACCCGGACGGCCCACCGGTGTCACCTCCCGCCCCGGCTCCGGTGGTCCCGACCAGCCGGAGCACGGGACCGGACTTCACCGGGCCTGCGATCCCGGCGTCGGTCACGGACGCGACGGTGGTGCCCCAGCAGCCGGACGCAACCGTCACCCCGCCGGCCGTCTTGGCAGGTGCGGGATCCGGCGAGGAGGCCGAGGTCCGGTCCTCGTCGCGCCCCAAGGTCGTGGCGGGGATCGCTGCCGCGGCCGTCGTCGCGGCCCTCGTGGGCTGGCAGGTCCTCGGTGGCGACACCGCGGGGACGACGCAGGACACCGAGGTCGATTCCGAAGCGCCTCCCGCCGACGCGATCGGCTCAGCGGTGCCCACTCCGCAGAAGGTCCGGCTCACGCGACAGGGCAAGCGGGTCGAGGTGACCTGGCAGAACCCGGACCCTGAGGACGGCGACACGTTCCTCTACCGGGTGGCCGACCCGTCACGCGAGCGTCCGTTCGCCGGCCCGGTCGACGCAGCGCCGGTCACGGTCCCGGCCCAGGCGGGGCGCACCTGCGTCGAGGTCGTGCTGCGGCGCAGCAACGGCCAGGCGTCCGAGGGCACGACGGAGTGCACCCGGTGACGGCGCCGGTCACCACGAGCGCCGCGCTCGCGATCGATTTCGCCGGCGAGGTCACCGAGCTGAAGCCCGGCTCGACCTTCACGATCGGCAGGGAGGGTGATCTCGGCCTCGACGACAACCCCTACCTGCATCGCACGTTCCTCGTCATCTCGTTCCACGACGGGCTGTGGTGGGTGCACAACGCCGGGTCGCGGCTCGCCGCCGGGCTCACCGACGTCGACGGCCTGATGCGTACGACGCTCGCCCCCGGCGCACGACTCCCGGTCGTCTTCGGTCGCACCAGCCTCACCTTCTCCGCCGGGACGACCTCCTACGAGCTCCTGCTCGAGTGCGCCAGCGCCGCCTACCTGCCGTCCCGTGCGACGGGCGGCACGCCCGAGGGAGACACCACGATCGCGCCGACCAGCTTCACCGAGTCGCAGCTGCTGGTGGTCCTGGCGCTCGCCGAGCCCGTGCTGCGACGGGTGGGCACCGGCTCCTCGAGCGTCCCGACGGCGGTCGAGGCCGCGCGCCGTCTCGGCTGGGCGCAGACCCGGTTCAACCGCAAGCTCGACAACGTCTGCGACAAGCTCGACCGGGCCGGAGTCTCGGGGCTGCGCGGGACCGGCAGCACCAGTGCGGCGAATCGACGGCTGCGGCTCGTCGAGTACGCCGTCTCCTCGCTCCTCGTCACGGCCGCCGACCTGCGGCTGCTCGACGCGACACCCACCGACCCGCCGGGAGGCGACGCGTGAAGCTCAAGCTCACCCTGCACCAGCCCGGCTCGCAGTCGCCCGAGCGTCACCTCCTGGTGACGGCCGACGCGACCACGACCGCCGGTTCGCTGGCGCAGACGCTCGCCGGCGCGAAGGAGTTCACCGGCCACGTACCGGGTGGTGAGCTCACGCTGCGCGGCACCGTCGGGGCGCGGGAGGTGGTGCTCGAGCCCGGGCTGCCGCTCATCGACTCGGGCCTGAGGTCCGGGGCACGCGTCGAGCTGGCGTCCGCCGCCCAGGACGGCGCCACCAAGCCGGCCGCCGCGTTGTTGACCGTGATCTCCGGACCCGACGCTGGCCTGCAGGTCAGCCTCCCGTCCGGCAGCGTCACCATCGGCCGGGCCGCCGACTGCGACGTCCGCCTGACCGACACGATGGTCTCCAAGCGGCACGCCCGGCTCAACATCGGCGGACACGTCGAGATCCTCGACGAGAACTCCGCCAACGGCGTCCTGGTGGGCGGGATGCGCGTCGCCCGCATCGTCCTCGGCCATGGCGACGCCGCCCAGCTGGGAGCCTCCGAGATCACGGTGTCGCTCACTGGACCGTCGTCGACGGCCAGCGCCAGCACGGACATCGCGTTCACGCGGTCGCCGCGCGTGCTGCGCCGACCGCGCCACGTCCAGCGTGAGCTGCCGACCGCTCCCACCGAGCCCGACCCCGCGCACCTCCCCGTGCTCGCCCTCGTCGCTCCGCTCGTCATGGGCGCGGCGCTGTTCGCCTTCACCCGCTCGGCCATCGCCGTGCTCTTCGTGGCCCTCAGCCCGCTGCTCATGATCGGGTCCTACCTCGACCAGCGCCGGCAGAGTCGCAAGAAGCTCGAGGCCGTCCGGGCGTCGTACGAGGCGTCGCTGGACCGGCTCGACGAAGAGCTGGCCGGCCGGCACGAGCAGGACCGGCTCTCGCTCGAGGAGCTGCACCCGACCCTCGCCCGGTGCGTCGATGCCGCCGACCGGCGCACCGACGTGCTGTGGTCGCGCCGCCCCGAGCACCCGGAGTTCCTCTCCGTCCGGCTCGGCACGGGTGACGTGGCGCCGTTCGTCACGTTCGACGAGCGGCAGGCGTCTGCCGACGGCATCCCGGACCTCGTGGCGCGCGGGGAGCAGCTGCGCGCGAAGTACACCGTCATGCCGGCCTCGGCGGTGACCTGCCACCTCCCCAGCGCCGGCAACGTGGGTGTCTCCGGTGGATCAGACGCGATGCGCGGGGTTGCGGCAGGCCTGGTCGCCCAGCTCGCGATCCTGCACGCGCCGTCGGAGGTCGTCCTCGTCGCTCTCGCGTCGCCCGGCAGCCGGGGTGCCTGGGAGTGGTTGGAGTGGCTGCCGCACACCAGCTCGCCGCACAGCCCGCTCACCGGCAGCCACCTCGCGGCCGATCCCGCCTCGGCCGCCGCGGTGCTCGACCGGCTCGAGGAGGTCGTCGCGTCGCGTCTCGCCGAACGGTCCGAGGACGCACCGGACCGCGGTCCGTCGGACTCCGAGTCCGAGCACCGCGCGCAGGTGCCGGCCGTCGTCGTGGTCGTCGACGAACCGTCGACAGACCTGGCGCGGCTCACCCGGCTCACCGAGCAGGGCCCCGACGCGGGCGTGCACGTCGTGTGGTGCTCCGAGCGCCGGCAGGACCTGCCGGCGAGCTGCCGGAGCTTCGTCGACCTGGCGGACAGCGCGTCGCCGAACGCGGGAATGGTGCGGCAAGGACTGGTGGTCACCCCGCTGCGGGTCGAGAGCATGGCCCGCGCCGACGCCGGGCACCTGGCCAGGATCCTGACCCCGGTCGTCGACGCAGGGAGCCCGATCAGCGACGAGTCCGACCTCCCGCGGTCGGTACCCGTGGTCGGCCTGCTGGGCCAGGAGGCCAGCGACGACCCGTCGGTCGTCGTCAACCGCTGGCGTGAGAACGGCTCGCTCACGGACCGTTCGGCGCCGCCCGTTCCGCGCGAGCAGCCGGTGAGCCTGCGGGCGCTGGTCGGGCATGCTGGCAGCGAGCCCTTCGCGCTCGACCTGCGGCTGCAGGGTCCGCACGCCTTGGTCGGCGGCACCACGGGCGCCGGCAAGAGCGAGTTCCTCCAGGCCTGGGTGCTCGGGCTGGCACACGCCCTCAGCCCGGACCGCGTCACCTTCCTGTTCGTGGACTACAAGGGCGGCGCCGCCTTCGCGCAGTGCGTGGAGCTGCCCCACTGCGTCGGCCTCGTCACGGACCTCTCGCCGCACCTCGTACGCCGCGCGCTCCGCAGCCTGCGGGCCGAGCTCCACCACCGCGAGCGGCTGCTGCGCAGCAAGCGGGCCAAGGACCTCATCGAGCTCGAGAAGACCGGCGACCCGGACTGCCCACCGAGCCTGATCATCGTCATCGACGAGTTCGCCGCTCTCAAGACGGAGGTGCCGGAGTTCGTCGACGGCGTCATCGACGTCGCCCAGCGCGGCCGCAGCCTGGGCCTGCACCTGATCATGGCCACCCAGCGGCCGACCGGTGTGATCAGCGACAGCCTCCGCGCCAACACGAACCTGCGCGTCGCGTTGCGCATGGCGGACGAGGTCGACTCCACCGACGTCCTCGACACACCGATGGCGGCCCACTTCGACCCGGCCACCCCCGGGCGGGGAGCCGCGAAGACCGGCCCCGGCCGCCTGGCTCGCTTCCAGTCGGGCTTCCCCGGCGCCCGGACGCCGGCGGAGATCCCGCCGGCCCAGGTGCTCGTCGAGGAGCTCGACTTCGGTCGCGGCCGGACCTGGACGACGCCGAAGCCGAGCGTGTCGCTGGAGGGGGTGGACACCGACATCACGCGCGTCGTCCGCACGGTCCGCCAGGCGTGCCGGCAGGCGGCGGTCCCGGACCCGCGCAAGCCGTGGATGGAGCCGCTGGCGCCGTCGTACAACCTCGAGCGCCTGCGCCAGCGCAGTGATGCGGAGGTCGTGCTCGGCGTCCTCGACGACCCGGACCACCAGCAGCAGGTGGTCGAGTACTACCGCCCGGACACGGACGGCAACATCCTCTTCATCGGCACGAGCGGCTGCGGCAAGACCACCGCCCTCCGCACCCTTGCCGTGGCGTCCGCGATCAGCCCGCGTGGCGGCGGTGCGCACGTGTACGGCCTCGACTTCGCTGGTGGCGGCCTCCGTCTCCTCGAGCCGATGCCGCACGTCGCGCCCATCATCGCCGGCGACGACGAGGAACGACTCGTGCGACTCCTGGACCGGCTGGTCCTGACCGTGGAGGAGCGCTCTGCGCGCTACGGGGCTGCGAACGCCGACACCCTCTCGCGCTACCGGAGCCTGGCCGACCAGCCGGACGAACCCCGGATCCTGCTGATGATCGACGGCTTCGCCGCGATGCGTGAGGCGTACGAGACCGCGAGCCGGCACCAGCGCACGTGGATGAACTTCCAGCGCCTCCTCGCCGAGGGCCGCTCGGTCGGTGTGCACGTGGCCATGACGGCCGACCGGGACGGTGCCGTGCCGATGGCGATCCAGGCGTCGTTCCAGCGCCGGATCGTGATGCGGCAGCCCGACGAGGACAGCTACCTGTCGCTCAACGTCCCGCGCGACGTCCTGGGCCCGGACAGCCCGCCGGGTCGCAGTGTGCAGCCCGAGAACCCGCAGGAGCTGCAGCTGGCGATCCTCGGCGACGACGACGCGGTGGCCGCGCAGGCGCGGCTGATCGAGGAGCTGGCCGTCGAGGTGTCGCCGCTGGTGCGCTCCCGACCGGCTCCCGTCGAGGTGCTGGGCAGCCACATCCCCGGCACGACGGTCCCGGCCTCCGTGGCGGGCCGGCCTGTGCTGGGTGTCGCCTACGACACCCTGCTGCCGGTGGGCCTGGACCTCGCCTCCGTCATGATCCTGGCGGGGCCGCCGGGCTCGGGCCGGACGACGGCGGTGCGCTGGCTGGCCGAGTCCGTACGGCGCGCCCGCCCGGACGTCCGTCGTGCGTTCGTCACGATGAGGCGCTCGCCGCTCGTCGTCACGGGTGGGTGGGACTGGACGGCCTGCGGCGCGGACGAGATCGCGGACGTCGTCGAGGCCCTCCGGCCGCTGGTCGAGCAGGACGGCGCGATCAGCCCCGTGATGGTCGTGCTCGAGGCCATGCCCGAGCTCGTCGGCACGCTGGCCGAGATGGACCTCGAGGCGCTCGTCGTCTCCGCCCGCCGCAACGGACACCTCGTCGTCGCCGAGGGCGAGACCGCCTCGTGGAGCTCGGCGTACGGCGGCCTGGGGGACGCGGTCAAGGCCGCACGCACGGCATTGCTGCTCCAGCCGGACGCCAACGACGGCGACACGCTGGCGAAGACCACCCTGCCCAACGTCAAGCAGGCCGACTTCGCCGTCGGGCGTGGCTACTGGGTGCGCGGTGGCGTCGCGACCCAGGTCCAGGTGCCGTTCCCGTCGTAGCCCCTCGTCCGAGCCGCCTGATGGGTCGGTCAACCCATCGACGCCCTCGCCGAGGGCCCGCAGGATCAACGCAACACCAACCACACACCAGAAGGAGAACCACCATGGCCGGCATGATCGGAATGAACGTCGAAGAGGTCCGCCTGCTGTCCCGCCAGCTGCAGCAGGCGTCGGAGCAGGTCAAGCAGATCCAGTCGCAGCTGACCTCCAAGCTCGGCTCCACCACCTGGGTCGGGCAGGACCAGGCCCGTTTCAAGAGCGAGTGGGACGGCACCCACTCGACCAACCTCCGCAACGTCGCCGAGGCGCTCGCCCAGGCCTCGCAGGCAGCGTCGCAGAACGCCAACGAGCAGGACCAGGTCTCCCGCTGACCCGACGTGTGGACGTGTGGTGGCTCGGGCCACGCACCCACCCGCACACCGCTCTCACCAGGACTGAGGAGGACCCATGAGCGGCATGATCGGTGCCGATCCAGATGCACTGGAGCGCCTGGCCGGCGACTTCGATCGCGGCGCAGGCTCGCTCGAGTCGATCGCGCTCAAGGTCCGCACCTCGGTCCACGCGAACCCGTGGGCGGGCGCCCGGGCGACGCGCTTCCGCGCCGACTGGGACCAGCGCCACGGTCCCCAGCTCAAGCGGACGGCCCTCGCCCTCCGGACTGCGGCCAAGCAGCTGCGCATCCAGGCCCAGGAGCAGCGTCAGGCGAGCAGCGCGGGCGGGGGCGTGTTCGGGGGGCTGTGGGCTGCGGGTCGCGACGGATCAGCGTCGCGTCCGAGCCTGGATGACCTCGCCGACGCCCTCTGGATGGTCAAGACCAGCGCTGCGATCACCGCGGCTCTCGGACGTTGGAACATGTACCAGAACTATCCGGCTCACTACAGGGATCTCCTGTCCCACCTCGAACGCCTGCCGAGAGTCGGACAGCTGTTCCGCGACGGACGCATCCCTGACTTCTTCCGTTACAACAAGTCGCCCGTGCTGCAGATGCTGGCGCGCGACGGCATCACCAGCACCCTCAAGCCTGCTGCCGGTGTTCTCGGCAACGTGGCCAAGGGAGCGGGCGTTCTCGGCACCGCCGCCAGTGTGGTCGACAACGTCGTCAAGGCCGCCGACGCGGCCCAAGGTGATTCCTTGTCGGCCAAGATCACCGCGGGCACATACGCCCTCGACGCAGCGTCGGACGCCGCCATCGAGTCGAAGGCCGGATTCTTGTACGGCACGGCCGGCAAGGCGGTCGCGATGGCGGTGCGGGAAGGGGCAAAGGCCGACTTCTCCTCCGCAGGCCAATCCCTCGTCATGGGCGAGATCGCCCGCAACCCCGGAGTCGTCGGTGAGGAGCTGGGCAAGGCGACCCTGCAAGTAGGTCAGACCGTCGTCAGCTGGTTCGCTCCCATCCCGGCGGCCTTGAAGTGAAGGAAGTGCACATGCGATTCACCGACGACGAGCTGTTGTCCATGGCCATGGACGCCGAGGCGCCTGTGCCCGTCGTTCTGTCGACGGTTGACCTCGCCGACGCCGACGCGGTGCTTGCGTCGGCCGTGCGCGGCCAGCGCAGTCTCGCGGTTCGCGGGCTGGTGTCGGCTGACCGGGTCGATCAGGGCGTCGCGGAAGTCCAGCGTGCGATGGGGGCGCCGGCGCGGTTCACCGTGTTTGCGGGCAATCGCGAGCTGGATCGTGTCATCGGCCTTCCTGCCACGACGTGGCTGCCGCTGCGAGATGGCTTGGTGCGGCTCGAGGAGGAGGCGGTGGGAACCTTCACCGTGCTGGACGACACCGTCGACGACGCGATGGACGAGATCACCGCGTTCTTCGACGCGGCGCGCGAAGCCACCGCGGACGGTGACAGCGCCGGTCCGGAGCTCTGGATCTGCCTCGCAGCGGTCACCCGGGCGGGTGTGGCTGGCATGTCCGCTCGCACCGGGCAGTTGAGCGCCACGACGATCACCCCGAATGGCGAGGTGTCGACGGAGTCGCGCGACTTCGCGACGGCGCACGACCTCGTCCGCGACTTGCTCGCCAGCGCGGTCCCTGCCGAGGATGCGACCTGATGGTCGCGATGGTCGGCGCGAACCTCGAAGAGGTCCGCGCGCTCGCTGCCGCGTTCGACCGGTCGGCCGCCCAGCTCAACCAGACCAGCGCCAAGGTGCGCAATGGCATCCAGATCTCGGCCTGGGTGGGCCCGTTCGCGGTGAGGTTCCGGCACACGTGGGACTCGGAACACTCGGTCAAGCTCCGCCAAGCGGCGAATGCGCTGACGGCGCAGGCGAAGCAGCTGCGAGCGGAGGCGGACCAGCAGGAGCGCGCCAGCCGAGCGGTCACCGGGGCGACCGGCGTGCGTACCGGCGGAACCACCGCGCCACGCACCGGCACTGACACGCGGAGCCTGCTCGGCACCAGCCCCAATCCCGACGGTGGCGACGGCGATGGTGTGCGCATCCAGAAGGTCCGCGGTGCGGACGGGGTCGTCCGCGTGATAGTCCACATCCGCGGGACCGAGTTCTTCGGCGACGCCCAGGGCAAGCACAGCGTGGGCGAGAACGTCCTGGCCGCGATGGGTCAGGACAACGCGACCCAGACGATGATCGAGGAGAAGCTGGAACGAGCGGGAGTGGGGCGCGACGACCACGTCCTCTTCGTCGGTTACTCGCAAGGAGGCCTGCACGCGCAGAACCTGGCGCGATCGGGGAACTACGGCGATGCGGTGGTCATCACCCGAGGGTCACCCGAGGTGGCGGGTGGCATGGGTCCGTACGACGTCCTTCGCTTCGAGGTCGAGGGCGACATCGTCGTCGAGCGACTGGCAGCGTTCGACGCCGCCAACGGTCTGGTGCGCGCGGTCGGTGGCGGTGGTTCGGGTACCGACCTCGTGGTGCGAGGCGGTGCCGGGGCAGAGCCTCGGTCATGGGTCGACCACGTGGGCTTCCTGGGGCGTGAGGCATCGATCCACATGGGTGCGAGCGTGGCGTTCTACCAGCAGCTCGCCGACGACTTCGACCGGTCGACGAGCCCGGAGGCCAGACTTCTGCAGGACCGCATCAAGCCGTTCCTCGACGCTCAGGTCCTCGAGGACTCCGACCCCGAATGATGGTCGATCGCCGCGCAAGCGGGGTCGATCAGCCCCGCGCGACCTCGAGCGAACCGAAGTGGTCGCTGCGGTCGTACACCCGACCCCACTGCGCGTAGAAGTGGTTGGAGTCGTAGGGGCCGTACTTCGAGCACGACCACGCGAAAGTTGCGGTCACCCGATTCCGCTCGGTGCTCCAGGTGCCTCGCGTTCCTGGGCACGGGACCGTCTTCATCCCCTCGTACGTCTCGTCGTAGAAGCGAACAGTGACGACGCCCTTCGCGCGCCGGACCTGCACTCCGCCGCCGTACTCGCCGTCGTAGGGGTCGACGAAGCTCAGGAACACCACACCCGACTTCGGCAGGTCGGCCACGGTCAGCGCCATGGTGGCTCGCTCGGTGCCGTTGTCGATTCGCAACGTGCGGAAGTCGACCCCGGACATGCCGTCGCCGCGCCTGTCCGCCTTCATGTCACTGGCCGCGCCGGCAGCGAGTGGCGTCAGGATCGATGCGACGGCCAGTCCGCCGATCACGGCCGTTCGAGCCATCAGTCGCAGACGCATCGGCCTCTCCTCCATCGGTGGTCCTGGACGGGTGAGGCGAACGTATCGAGGTCCGATGGCGGCGGAGAATCCCCACAAAGGGGGGCTTCGCGTGGCTCAGGCGCCGGCGGTCTGCACTTCCTCAGCAATGGCCTCGACGGTCGCGGCGGCCTCGCCGGCGGTGGACGCCTCGTGGTCCAGCGCAGCGATGAAGCGCTCGGCGTCGAGGGCGGCGGCGCAGCCCGTGCCGGCGGCGGTGATGGCCTGGCGGTAGTGGTGGTCGACCAGGTCGCCGGCGGCGAAGACGCCGGGCAGGTTGGTCGCGGTGGACGGGTGGTCGACGAGGACGTAGCCGTCGTCGTCGAGGTCGACCTGGCCGGTCAGCAGCTCCGAGCGCGGGTCGTGGCCGATCGCGATGAACAGGCCGGTCACGTCGAGCACGCGCTCCTCGCCGGTGACGGTGTCGCGCAGGGTGATCGACTCGAGCTTGTCCGTGCCGTTGATCGAGGCGACCTCGGAGTTCCACACCATCTCGAGCTTGGGGTCGGCGAAGGCGCGCTCCTGCATGATCTTGGAGGCGCGCAGCTCGTCGCGGCGGTGGATCAGGTAGACCTTCGAGGCGAAGCGGGTCAGGAAGGTGGCCTCCTCGACGGCGGAGTCGCCGCCGCCGATCACGGCGATGGCCTGCTCGCGGAAGAAGAAGCCGTCACACGTGGCGCACCACGAGACACCGCGGCCGGAGAGCTCCTCCTCGCGCGGGAGGCCGAGCTTGCGGTAGCCGGAGCCGGTCGCGAGGATCACCGACCGCGCGGTGTAGGTGTCGGTCGCGGTCCTGACGACCTTGACGTTGCCGGTGAGGTCCACCTCGACGACGTCGTCGGCGATGAGCTCGGCGCCGAAGCGCTCGGCCTGGGCGCGCATCTCGTCCATGAGGGCGGGACCCATGATGCCGTCGCGGAAGCCGGGGAAGTTCTCGACCTCGGTGGTGTTCATCAGCGCGCCACCGGCGGTCACCGAGCCCTCGAAGACCAGCGGCTCGAGCGCGGCGCGGGCGGCGTACACGGCAGCGGTGTAGCCCGAGGGCCCCGATCCGATCACGATGACGTTGCGCGGTTCGGTGGTCTGGCTCATGGGGCGGGTCACTCCTGCGGGGCGGTATCGGTGGGTCGTGCGTACGACATGCTCAACCGATCGTAGGCCAGCGTTGTTCCGGCGTCAGGCTCGCGTCACGGCGCCGGCAGCGTGAGCGTGCGTACGACGGCGGCGTCGCCGCAGACGTAGAGGTCCACCCGCTGCGTCGAGTCGTCCGGCCGGCGGAACACGACCAGGCCCGGCACGCCGTCGACGTCGACGCCGACCTGCCGGCCGCGGCCGACGCCGGGGACGGCGCAGACCGCTGCGCGCGCGGACTCGCTCGAGGCGGACGCCGCCGGCATGGTGTCCCGGAGCAGCAGCAGGTCGTCGTCGAGGTCGTCGTCGGTGGTGGACAGCTGGGGCTGGTCCATGAGGTCGGGGCTGAGCTGGGCCTTCGGCTGCTGCGACATGCTGCTGTCGGCACCACCGTCCGCGCCCGAGTCGCTGAGCTCCTGGGAGGACCCGCCGGCGGAGGACGCGCTCGAGTCGTCCGACCCCCTGCTGATGGATGGCAGTCCGTTGCCGACGGCCACGCCGGCGACGACGACCGCAGCCGCCGCGAGCAGTCCGATGCCGGCCATCCGGCGGCGCCTCGCTCCGAGGTCGACGACGGGGGCCTTCGTCGCACCAGTGGGCGCGGGCGATGCGTGACGCTCGCTGGCGAGCGCGGCCAGGGTGGCGTCGAGGCGGGCGACGACCTCGGGAGGGGTGGCGCCGTCGTGACGCGCGTCGGCGAGGAGGCGGCGTACGGCGTCCTGCTCGGGCGGCAGGCCGGTCTGGTCGGTGCTGTCGGTCATCGGGTCACCTCCTCGCGCGGGACGGGACGGTTCGGGGAACGGGCGTGGGCGGACGGCTCAGGGCGCGGGCGGGCCGCGCGGCCGCCCGGTGGGTTGGACGGGACCGTCCGGAGGCGGGTTCCCGTGAGCCGGGTCACCGACGGGGCGGTCCGCGTCCGTGAGGAGGTCGGCGAGGAGGCCGGCGAGCCTGGTGCGTCCGCGCGAGCAGCGCGACTTCACCGTGCCCTCCGCGCACCCCAGCATCTCGGCCACCTCGGCGACGGGGTAGCCCTCCATGTCGACGAGCACGAGCGCCGCGCGCTGGTCGGGCGGCAGGGTGCCGAGGGCGTCGAGCACCCGCCGCCGGCGCTCGGTGGTCTCGGCCGCCGCGTCCGGGAGGTCGTCGTGCTGGGCGGTGGCGACCAGGGTGCCGCGGTCCTCGACGTCGTCGGGGAGCGCGTCGAGGCGGCGGATCTTCGCCGCCCGGATCCGGTCGAGGCAGGCGTTGACGACCACGCGGTGCAGCCAGGTCGTCACCTGGGCCTCGCCGCGGAAGGAGCCGGCTCGCCGGAAGGCGGCGATCATGCCGTCCTGGAGCCCGTCGGCGGCGTCCTCGGGGTTGCCCATCGTGCGCAGCGCGACCGCCCAGAGCCGGTCGCGGTGTCGGGCGAACAGCTCGCCGAAGGCATCGGCGTCGCCGTCGACGTGGGCCTGGAGGAGCTCACGGTCCGACCGCTGGTCGGGGGCATTCATCCCAGCACCTGCACCTCGGAGATCGTGCCGCGGAAGCCGTCGGAGACCTGGGGCAGGATCGTGAGCCAGACCGTGACGAAGCGCCCCGACACCGCCTCGTCGACCGAGATGGTGAGCTCGCCCGAGCCGGAGGCGGTGCCGATGGGGGTGAGGCCGGCGACGCCCGTCGGTGCGGTCGAGGTGACGTACGCCGCCAGGGACGTCTCGCCGTCGACGCTCACCGTCACCTCGCGCACGCCCTTGGTGGCGCCGAGGTCGACCATGATGCCGACGCCGGTCTTGAGGCCTCCCGGGCCGAAGTTCTGCTCGTAGGTCGACGTGCTCCACGTCGTGGCGGGGTCGCCGTCGACGACGTTGGGCGCGGAGGAGGAGTTCTCCTCGCCGCCGTCGGTGCCCTGCGGGTCGAACGCCGAGGCCGTCAGGCCGGTGAACGGCGTGGGCGCGGCGACCGAGGGGCTCGACGTGGTCGACGGGGTCGGTTCGTCGTCGCCGGAGTCGGTGACCTGCGGCAGGCCGAGCTGGTAGGCGAAGACCGCCGCCACCATCACCAGGACGCAGATCCCGACGATGATCGCCAGCCGGAACCAGCTGCGCCCGGGGACCTGGTCGCCGGTGTCGTCGACGCCCTCGCCGGTGCCCCAGCGGTCGTCGGACCAGGAGCCCGAGCTCCACGAGCCGGTGTCGCGGCCGACCGGCCGCACACCAGAGTCGCGGGCCGGGTCGATCGAGGAGTCCTGGGAGGCGTCCCACGGCCAGTAGTCCGGATTGGCCGACGCGGCGCGGCTGCCGGGGCGCGGGCGTCGTACGGGCTCACCCGCGGGCGGGTCGGGCGCGAAGAGCGGCTTCGGCGGCAGCTCCTCCAGAGGCGGCGGGGGCTCCGGCTTGTCGGCACGCGCGCGCAGCCAGTCGACCTCGTCGTCGTCGTGGAACACCGGCATCCCGGCCTCGGTGGGCAGGTCGACCTGTCCGGTGTGCGGGAGCGGGGGCGGCGCGGCCGGCGGCTGCCGGTCGGGGACGGCCGGCTGCACCTCGGTCGCGTCGGGAGCCGCCTCGGGAGGGGGCTCGGACGCGAGCTCGGGCGCCACCGGGACCACCGGGACGGTGGTCGTCTCCTGCGCGGCCAGCGGGGTGGGAGGTCGGGGCGCCTGGACGGGCACGTGGGTGCCGGTGAGCTCGCCGACGTAGTCGAGGAGCAGGTCGCGGATCGCGCGGGCGCTGAAGTCCGACCCGTCGCCGCCGGGGGCGTGCTGCGGGTTGAGGACCTGGTCGCAGAGCGCGTCGAGCATGCGGGGGATGCCGGCGCGGACCCGGCGCGGCCGGAGCACCTCGCCGTGGACCTCCGGTGCGGGAGGTACGGCGGACTCCGACGCCCCGGCCCACTTGCCGGTCAGCGCGCAGTAGAGGAGGCCGGCCAGGTCGACCTCGTCGACCCCGGTCCGGCGCGGCGCCAGCCCGCGGAGGGCGGCATCCACACCGAACCCGATGATCCGGACCTGCCCGTGCTGGTCGACCAGCACGTTCTCGGGGACGAGGTGCCCGTGGGCCAGGCCGGCCGCGTGCGCCTCGGCCATCGTGTCGGCGACCTCGCCGACCAGCCAGGCCGCGCGCCGCGGCGGCAGCGGACCCTCACGGGCGACGAGGATGTCGAGGGAGTCGCCCTGCCCCCACTCGTTGACGACGAAGCACCGGCCGTCGAGCGTCTCGGCGTCGAGCACGCGCAGCAGCCGGCGGTCCATGACCGGACCGACGCTGCGCGCCGCCTCGAGCACGGCACCCGCCCGGTCGTCGTCGGCCGGAAGCAGGTGCACCGAGACCGGACGGTGCAGCACCAGGTCGTGGGCGCGCCAGAACCGGCCGGTCCCGTTCTCGGCCAGGAGGTCGTCGAGTCGGTAGCGCTCGGCGAGCACGTCACCGGCCTGCATCGACGTCGGCACCACTCACCTCCCGTTCCGGCTCACGTCCGCAGTGCCCCCAGACACCGCAGGCACCGTCCCAGTGGCCACTCTAGGGACTCTCAGCCACGGCGCACCCGCGCCGCGACGGTGTCGACGACGCTCGTCACCTCGCGGATCCGCAGCAGCCGCGCGCCCGCGAGGACGACCAGCACCCCGGCGAGCCCGCTGAGCCCGCCGCGCAGGAGGGCGACCGGAGGAGCGGGCTCGTCCCCGAGGCCGGCCATCGACCACTCGACCAGCCAGGTCACCGCGCCGGCGACGACCAGGACGATCGCCATCCGCACCAGGAAGCGGAGCAGCTGCGGGGTCTCGAGCCCACCGACCGTGTGCCGCAGCAGCACGAAGCTGACCGCGGCCCCCACGACGTACGACGACAGGTAGGCGACGACGAGCATCGGGGCCGTCTCCTCCGGCGGGCGGGACGGCACGAGGGCGAGGGCCACGACGATGTTGGTCAACGAGACGGCGAGCTGGATGAAGAAGACCCGCTTGGTCATCTCCATCGCGTAGAAGCCGCGCAGCATGAAGTAGTGGACGGTGAAGAACACCAGCGCCGGGCCGAACAGGGCGAGGGTGGGTGCGAAGGTCGCCCCGACGCCCCGGTCGGCCCACGAGAAGGCCGCCGAGGCGACGTCGCCGGCGACGATCGGCAGCAGCACCGCGAACGGCAGCACCAGCGCGAGCGCCGTACGCAGCGTGGACCCGACCGTGCGGCCGAGGTCGGCGAGCCGGTCCTCGTGGGCGTACGACGACAGGCGCGGCAGGATCGCGGTCGCGAGCGAGACGGTGACGATCGAGTGCGGGACCATCATCACGAGCAGGCTGCTGCTGTAGACGGTGTAGCCGCTGCCCCTGCCGTCGGCGTTGCCCGCCGACGCGAGCTTGACCACGACGAAGTAGGCCACCTGGGTGGCGACGACGAACAGCACCGTCCAGATGCCGAGGGAGAGCGTCCGCCGCAGCTCGGGGTCGCGGAAGTCGAAGCGTGGTCGATAGGTGAACCCCGACGCGCGCAGGTAGGGCACGAGCACCAGGCACTGGGCGACGATGCCGAGCGTCGAGCCGAGGCCGAGCAGCACCTCCTGGCTGGTGTCGAACGGCGCCTGCTGCTGCGGCCCCACCGCCTTGCCCCAGACGAGGAGGTACGCGATGAGCATCAGCACGGCGATCGCGTTGTTGGCGATCGGCGCCCACATCATCGGACCGAAGCGGCCGCGGGCGTTGAGCACCTGCCCGACCAGGACGTACATCCCGTAGAAGAACACCTGCGGCAGGCACCAGCGCGTCAGGTCGACGATCGACTCGAGGTGCGCCGCGCGGGCCGGCTGGAGCAGCTCGTCGCTCAGGTAGAGGCGCAGCAACCATGGTGACGCCACCACGAGGAGCACTGTCACGGTGCCGAGGAACAGCGCCGACAGCGTGATCACCCGGCTGGCGTACGCGTCACCGCCGTCGGGGTCCTCCTTGATCCGCCGGACCAGCTGCGGCACGAGGACGGCGTTGAAGATGCCGCCCGCCAGCAGGATGTAGACCATGTTGGGCAGCGTGTTGGCGATCGTGAACAGGTCCGCGCGCAGGTAGGCGCCGAGCGCGGCGACCAGCAGCGCGGCACGGATGAAGCCCGAGGCACGCGAGAAGACGGTGCCGGCCGCCATCACCGCGGAGGAGGCCAGGATGCGCTGGTCGCTCATCGATCGGTCACGGCCGACCGGGGACGAGGGGTGCGGCCGGCGCCGGCTCGTGACGTACGTCGGCCGGGGCATCGTCGCGGACGTGCTCAGCCGGCTGCTCGTCCGGCTGCTCTGCCGGCTGCTCCTGAGGCAGCGCGGCGGGGTCCTCGCCGGCGGCCGCAGCCGCCCGCTCCGCGCGCCGGGCGCGGATCTGGCCCGGCAGGCGGTAGCCGATCATCCCGAACAGCAGGAGCGCGCCACCGGCCATCGTGGCCCAGACGAGCGCACTGACCCGGGCCACACGGATCGGGACGGAGTCGGAGGCGCCGAGGGGGGCACCCTCGAGCGAGGTGACCGAGAAGCGGACGTTGTGCACTCCGAGCTGGTCGGAGTTCGCCTCGTAGCGCAGCACCGTGCGGGCCGACGGGCCGAGCGTCCGCTCGCCGTCGAGACCGCTGATGGTCAGCTCGCCGTCGGTCGTCGGGCGCACCTGGACGGTGACGGGCTGGTCGAGGTAGTTGACCAGCGTCGCCCCGAGCTTGCCGGACGCGCTGAACAGCGTCACCGCTCGCGGCGCCTCGATCTGGACCTGGTCGAGGTAGTCCTGCGTCGCCTGCTCCAGGCGAGCCGCCGACCGCAGTGCGACGCCAGGCCGGGACCGGTGCTGCTCGGACAGCGTCACGAGCGCCTCGTCGCGCACCTGCGCCTCGATGGTCGTCTGGAGCGTGAGCACCTGCTCGAGCACGGTGGCCGCGTTGGTGGCGCGGGTGGCGGCGGTGAAGCTGCCCGCGCCCAGCTCGGCCGCCTGGTCCTTGGTCGTGTAGTTGAGGGCGGACGCGGGCTGGCCGACGGCGTTCCCGGGCTGGTCGGCGATCTGCTCCACCGGGACGATGTCGAGCCACGGCTGCTCGAGGTCCTCGAAGAAGGCCGCGGCGTCCTCGCCGCGCCACACGGTCGGCATCGTGATGATCAGCGGTGCCGAGTCGTCGTCGAGCGCACGGAGCGCCGCCTCGCTGAGCAGGCGCTGTCGCATCGCCAGTGGATCGGTCGCCGCAGTGGGACCGGGACCGCCCGACTCCGCTGCGGTGCTGGTGACGAGCACCTTGTGCCCGAGCATGCGGACCACCGAGTTGGGCGTCTCCGGCGGGAGGTCGAACGCGCTGTCGCCGAGCAGGACCACGGTCTCCGGCGCGAGGACCTGGAGCGCCTCGGGGCTCAGCAGGTCGTCGGCCGGCGCCACGGCGGGACGCGACGGGAGCCGCAGGACCTGCATCACCTCGGTGCTGCGCGCGACGGCCTGGTCCAGGCGGGTCCGGTCGTTGCGGACCGCGGCGGAGACGTCCAGGTCGCCGAAGGGCAAGGTGAGCACGGGCTGGGTGTCGACCAGGTCGCGGAACCGGTTGAGCCACGCGGAGGCGGCACTGGCGAGCGCCTGCTCCTGGCCGGTGGGCTCCGCGTCGGGTGAGGTCGGCGGAGCGAGGGTGTCCCAGCCGCCGGCCGTGGGGCCGCCGTCCGTCCCGGTCGAGGGGGCCTCGGTCGGCTCCTGGCCGGGCACGTTGGGGTCCGGGACGATGGTGCGTGCCGGGTTGCCGCGCTCGAGCCGGGTCAGCGCCACGAGCACCGCGGGGTCGACGAGCCAGCTGTACGGCGTTCCGTCGGCGGACTCGGCCATGTCGAGCACGCCGTCGAGGCTGCCGCCCTCGGCGAGCCGCCGGGCCCACCGGTCGAGGCCGGCGACCTTGCCGTCGTCGGTGAACCAGACGGGGCTGCGCACCGACAGCACGACCGAGGCCTCCGCCGAGGCCCCCGAGCGCGGTCGCGCGGGGATGAACGTGCGGGCCCGCCCGTCGGCGATGATGTCGCGCGGCACCGTGCTGCTGTCGCCGAGGGCGTGGATGCCGATCCAGTAGACCCCCTCGACCCGCGGGTCCATCTCGAGCAGGTCGACGGGCACGCTGTCGGAGAAGTACGCCGTCTCGCCGGGAGCGAGCTCGTCCACGGTGTAGAAGGTGCCGGGGTCGGTGACCCGCTCGCCGACCGCCTGGACCGGGTCGCTCGCCGCGGAGGTGACCAGGTTGGCCGACTCCAGGATGGGCTGCGCGGAGGAGAAGGCGTGCAGGTTGATCCGGGTGTAGGTGTCCTGGCTGACGTTGGTGACGGTCCCGGTGATGACGACGTCACCGCTGCGGGGCAGCACCGGATCGATGGTGTCGATGTGCACCAGGAGCGGGTCGGCCTCGTCCGCGGCAGCCGCTGCCGACGGTGCCTGGGCGCCCACGCTGGCGAGCCCGGCCGTGAGGAGCCCCGCGAGGGCAGCACGGAACGCGGACGAGCGGGGCACGCCCCGACTGTAGTTGTTCGCGCCACCAAAGCCGGACTCCCGCGGGCGCGCACGTAGACTGCCCCGTCGTGTCCGACGCCGCCACGCCTCCGCTCACGATCGTCGAGATCCAGCGCCGCGTCGGCGCCGAGCTCGACCGCATCGGGTCCGTGATCGACGAGCTGGGAGCCCTCTTCGCCGAGGCCGGCGAGGAGCTCGCGCTCGTCGGCGGTCCGGTGCGCGACGCGATGCTGGGACGGCTGCAGAACGACCTCGACTTCACCACCTCCGCGCGCCCCGACACCACCGAGTGGCTCGTGTCGGGCTGGGCCGACGCGGTATGGGACATGGGCCGCGACTTCGGCACCATCGGGTGCCGCAAGGGTCCGTGGCAGGTGGAGATCACCACCTACCGCTCGGAGTCCTACGACCCGACGTCGCGCAAGCCGGACGTCGACTTCGGCGACAGCATCGAGGGCGACCTCGGGCGCCGTGACTTCAGCGTGAACTCGATGGCCGTCCGCGTGCCGAGCAGGGAGTTCGTCGACCCGTTCGGCGGCATCGTGGACCTGGCCGAGCGCGTGCTCCGCACACCCGGCACTCCCGAGGACTCCTTCTCCGACGACCCGCTGCGGATGATGCGGGCGGCGCGCTTCGCCGCGCAGCTCGGCTTCGCCGTCGCGCCCGAGGTCGTGGCCGCGATGACCGAGATGGCCGGGCGGATCGAGATCATCTCGGCCGAGCGCGTGCGTGACGAGCTGGTCAAGCTGGTGTGCGCGCCGCATCCGCGCCTGGGGCTCACGCTGCTCGTCGACACCGGTCTGGCGGCGTACGTCCTGCCGGAGCTGCCCGCCCTCGCGCTCGAGCGCGACGAGCACCACCGCCACAAGGACGTCTACGAGCACACCCTCACCGTGCTCGAGCAGTCGATCGACCTCGAGCACCGCCTCGGCAACGGCCCCGACTTCGTCAGCCGCTTCGCCGCCCTGATGCACGACGTCGGCAAGCCGAGGACGCGCCGCTTCGAGGCGGGCGGGACGGTGACGTTCCACCACCACGACGTCGTCGGCGCCAAGCTCACCCGCAAGCGCATGAAGGCGCTGCGCTTCTCCAACCACGACATCGACGCGGTCTCGACCCTCGTCGAGCTCCACCTCCGCTTCCACGGCTACGGGTCGGGGGAGTGGACCGACAGCGCCGTACGACGCTACGTGCGCGACGCGGGCGACCAGCTCGAGCGGCTGCACATCCTCACCCGCGCCGACTGCACGACCCGCAACCAGCGCAAGGCCGACCGGCTGCGCCGGACCTACGACTCCCTGGAGGAGCGGATCGAACGGTTGTCGGAGGAGGAGGAGCTCGCCGCGATCCGACCCGACCTCGACGGCAACCAGATCATGGAGATCCTCGGTCTCGGCCCCGGCCGCGAGGTCGGCGAGGCCTACAAGTTCCTCCTCGAGCTGCGGATGGACGAGGGGCCCCAGACGCCCGAGGCCGCCGAGGCCGCGCTGCGCGAGTGGTGGGCGTCCCGCCCGGAGTGATCCCCCTGATGCGCTGTAACGCCGGGTTACTGGCTCTATCCCCTACGGAGGAACATAGGGGGTAGAGCTCCTAACCCGGCGTTACAGCGCGGAGGTCGCCTGACTCAGCGGGCGACGCGGAACCCCTCGACGTACGCCGTCCCCCGCTTGACCACGAGCCGGAGGCGGTGGGGGCGGTCGGTGCCGAGCCCGCTGACGACCGCGTGCCGGTCGAGGCGCGGGCTCGTACGACGTCCGGCGAACGAGACGGTGCCGACGCGGGTGCCGTCGACGAACAGCACCGCCCTGCCGCCACGCTTGGCCGTCCCGAAGACCACGTCGACCGCGTCACCCTGGAAGCCGACGCGCAGCACGTCGCGCCCGGGGCGCTTGCCGCGGTTGTCGCAGTAGGAGCCGCCGGGCGCGTCGCCCTGCATCACCCGCCAGCTGCCGAGGTGGCCGACCGAGCGTCCCTGGCACGGCAGCGCCCGGGTGAGCGTGGCCGGCGCCGCCGAGGCGACCGTGACGCTCGCCTGGTCCGCGCCGGCACCCGATCCCGAGCCCGTGCCCGGGGTCGGGGTGGTCGTCGGGGTGGGTGTCGGCTGCCCCGGCTGGGTGATCGTGATCCGGACCGTCGCGGTGTCGGTCAGACCGGCCGCGTCGGACACGGTCACCGTGGCGTCGTACGTCCCGGGGTTGCCGTAGGTGTGCGTGACGACCGCCCCGGTGGCGTCCTTGGTGGAGCCGCCGTTGCCGAAGTCCCACGAGAACGTCAGTCCGTCGGGCGTCTCGGCATCGGTGCTGCCGCTGGCGTCGAGCGTCACCTTCGTGCCGGGCGTGCCGGTGGTGGGCGTGGCGGTCGCCATGGCGTCGGGCGCGGTGTTGGCCGGGGGGACCGGCTCGTCGCCGTAGCCGTAGTCGAAGTCCGCGCAGCCGGCACCCATGTCGAACCGGACGTCGCCGGTCAGGTCGCCGTCGGAGGCCTGCGGGCCCTCGCCGGCGACGGTGCCGTCACCGTTGCCGGTCATGTCGAGCACGTCGAAGGTCAGGCAGTCGTAGTCGAACTCCCAGTTGCCCGAGGTGCTGCTGGGGTCGGCGTAGTTGTCGGTCCACCCGTCCCCGCCGTCGGAGAAGTGCGAGTCGTCGGCCGCGTCGGTCCACGCGGCGTCGTTGAGGTCGGGCGTGTCGCTGCCCGGCTCGGGCTGGCTGTCCAGCGGCGACTGCGCGGGCGGGTCGTCGGTGCCGGCGTTGCCGTAGCCGTGCGCCTCGTCGGTGTACGACGTGTAGAACCCGGACGCGAACTCCGGGGCGCCGCGGTCGGCCTGGCCGTTGCCGTCGAGGTCGAAGCCCGAACGGTCGCGCATCTCCATGTAGTAGGCGTGGTCCGAGGGACCCTCTGCGCCGCCGGCGACGTACTGCCACCCCTGGCCGCACGTGCCCGGACCGTCGGCCCGGCAGCCGCCGTTGAAGACCCGGGGGTCCTCGGTCGTGCCGCTGGTCTCGAAGTCCGTCGCGTAGATCTCGCGCGTGCTGCCGTCGGGCAGCGTGGCGGTGATCGCGACGTCGTCGATGAACCAGCCGGGGCGTGCCAGGCCGGGATCGGTGGCGTAGCTGAACCGCAGGACCGGGGCCTCGGCGCCGACCAGGTCGGAGATGTCGTAGCGGTCGGCGAGGAACACCATGTCGGGGGTGTTGCCGAGCTTGCGGTCGGTCGCCTCCGTGCCGGCGTCGTAGGAGCCGGACGTGCCGGTGATGCCGTTGTCGTAGGCCGCCTGGCAGCCGTTCTGGTTGGGGTTCCCGGCGAGCGGGTCGGTGTTGGAGGTGGTGTAGCCGTTGGCCGACGGGTGCGAGGTGAAGTCCTTGCCGCCGTCCTCCGACGTCAGGACGAAGCCGTAGTCGAAGTCCCACTCGATGTCCCACATCGACTTCATGTCGAGCGAGAGCGTCGTGCCGGCGGGCAGCGACGCCGCCTCGGGGATCGCCAGGTCGAAGTTGTGCCCGCCGTCGTCGGTCGAGCAGCCGAAGTCGTTGCCCGAGCGCGACCACCAGGTGTGCGACGCCGTTGCCCTGTCACCGGTGTCGAACTTCGCCGGGTCCAGGAGGACGCGCCCCGGGAGCTTGGCGACGTACATCTGCGAGTTCTGCACACGGCCCACGCCGCCCTGGCCCTCGGTGAGGGTGTACGGCGTCCCGGTGGGCGTCTGCCACGTGATGGTGTCCGTGTCCTGCTTGGAGTCCGTGATGCCGGTCTCGGTGCGGTCGGAGTCGAGCACCTCGGGCACCACCCAGCCGAGCTCCTGGCGGCCGAACGCGTCGATGTTGTGCGACTTGTCGGTCGCCATCAGGTTCCAGTCGCCGTAGGTCTCGCGGCTACCGGTCGAGTAGAAGTCGGGCAGGCCGAGCGAGTGGCCGTACTCGTGCGAGATCACCGAGGCATGGTCGATCGCCGTCTCGGGGTTGAGGTTGTAGGGACCGACGCGGACGAACACCTTGAGTTGGTCGCCCTTGTCGGTGGTCGTCATCGTCGAGTAGCTGTCGTCGGTGTACCAGAGCGGCCGGCCCTCGAGGTCCTTCAGCTGATCGTCGGTGGTGAACCCGGGCAGCCCGGTCCGGGGGTCGGTGTAGTAGAACTCCAGGCTCGACGAGTGCGGCCAGATGTTGTCGTACGGCGCGTCCGGCAGGCCGGTCGTCGGGTTCGGCAGGTCGCAGCCCGCGACGCTCAGCTGGGACGCGCCGTTGCCGCCGCAGCCGGCGAAGACGGCCATGAAGAAGTCGACCACGCCGTCCTTGTCGGTGTCGTAGTCGGAGTAGTCGATCTCCGGGTCGGCGATGGCGGCCGCGTCGACGACGATCTTGCCGGTCGGTCCGCACCCCGAGTCGATCTGCTGGAGCGCGCCGACGCCGGCGAGGGAGCCGATGACCGCCGAGCCGTTGGCGTCCGAGCCGTAGTAGCCGGTGGTGCCGGGCAGCTGGTAGACGCCGTTCTTGATCCGCTGGGTGTAGAGCGGGGCGGCCGGCAGGTCCTCGTTCGTGAAGCCGGCACACGTCTGGCCGGGCACCACCTTGGTGAAGGGGAACGGCTTGCCGCCGCCGGTCAAGGTGTTGGCCCCGGGGTAGTCGAAGCCGGCGGTCGTGATGCCCGTCGAGGGGACCGTGCCGTGGGGGTAGAGCTGGCCCAGGCTCATCTCTTGGAAGAGGTTGAAGGTGGAGCCCTCGTAGGTCGGGTCGTTGATGACGGTGTCGAGCGAGCGGTCGTGCGTGCCGTAGCCGCGGTCGGTGTAGGCGACGGGCACGACCGGGAACGGCCGGTCGCCGTAGCGCGCGGTGTCGTACTCCGAGCCCGGTGGGATGACCTTGGGGCCGTGGCTGGTGAGCGCCTCGGAGGCGCCGCCGACGGTGACGGTGGCGGTCGTCGACAGGTCGCGCCACACGATCGTGGACAGCTGCTGGGTGGTCGCCGCCTCGCTCTCCAGCACGAGGGTCCGGCTGGCGCCGGCGGCGAGGCTGCCGACGCTCCACGTGTACGACGGACCGTTCACGGTCGTCGTACCGGCCTTGAGGATCGTGCTCCCCACCGGCGCGGCGACGACGACGGACGCGCCGGTGACGGGCAGCTGCGAGGTGTTGCGGACGATGATCCGCGAGGGGTAGGTCTCGCCGGGCTTGACCCAGCCGACGGCGGAGACGAAGGAGTTCTCGACCTCGAGCCCGCCGACCACCCCCTCGGAGACGACGGCCCGGGTCGCGGGTGCGGCGGCGGCGGCGGGGGCGGGCGAGGCGGTGGCGGAGCCGGACGTGACCGTGGTGACGGTCAGCAGTCCGGCGAGGAGCGCGGTCGCGGCGGCCGTGGTGCGGCGGGCGGCGATCCGATGGGATGCGGTCATCGGTTTCCTCGGGTGACGGGCGCGTTCTCGGGACGCGTCGATGTCCCGAGAACGACGTATCGCGACCGAGGGTTACGCCGGGCTCATCCTTTGGTACCGGTGCTCGCGACGCCCTGGATGATCTGCCGCTGGCCGATGAAGAACACGATGACCATCGGCAGGGTGGTGATCACGCTGGCCGTGACGATCAGCTCCCAGTGCCACTCGCCGCCGAAGCCGAACTGGTCGAGCATCGACTTCAGTCCGCGCGGGACGGTGAAGTCCTCGCGGTCGCGGAGGTAGATCAGTCCGCGCATCAGGTCGGTCCACGCCGCCTGGAACTCGAAGAGGGCGACCACCACCAGAGCGGGCCGGGTCAGCGGCAGGGCGATGTGCCAGAAGACGCGCCAGTGACCGGCCCCGTCGATCTCGGCGGCGTCGAAGAGCTCGGGCGGCAGGCCGAGGAAGAACTGGCGGAGCAGGAAGATGTAGAACGCCGTCCCGAAGACGTTGCCGGCCCACAGCGGCGTGAGCGTCCCGACGAGGCCGAGGGAGTTCCAGATCAGGTAGGTCGGGATCATCGTGGCCGCGCCGGGGATCATCATCGAGGCGAGCACGAGCCCGAACAGCAGGTTGCGGCCGCGGAACTGGTAGCGGGCGAAGCCCCAGGCGACCAGCGCGCTCGAGATCGTGACGGTCAGCGTCGCCATCACGGTCACGAAGGCGGTGTTCACCAGCCAGGCCGCCATCGGTGCGGCGTTCCAGACCTCGACGTAGTTGTCGAAAGTGAGGGTCTCGGGGATCAGCCGGTTGTCGAAGACGTCGCTGCGTGGCTTGAGCGACGCGCTGACCAGCCAGACGAACGGGTAGACGAACGCGACCGTCATCAGCACCAGCGCAGCGCCGACGAGGACTCGCGCGACGGTCCCGCGCTGCCGCGGACTGCGCTGGGGCTCGGCCGGTACGGCGTCCTCGGTCGCCAGCCGCTCCGGCGTCACGCTCGTGGTCGGCCCGGCCTCGCTCGCCCGGTCCAGGGTGCTCATCTCGGGGTCCCTGCGGCGTTGTCCGACGGGAAAGTGAAGCGGAGGAGGCGGGGAACGTCGTGGGGTGAGTTCATCGCGCACCACCCGTGTAGTGGACGTAGCGCCGGCTCAGCATCACCTGCACGGCGGTGACCACCATGACGATCGCGAAGAGCAGCACCGCCATCGCCGAGGCGTACCCCATGTGCAGGAACTCGAAGGCCTGCTGGAAGAGGTAGATGGCGTAGAAGAGGGCCGCGTCGTTGCTGTACGTCGTGTTGCCGGCGCCGAAGAAGGCCGTGTAGGCCTCGGTGAACGACTGCAGCGACGCGATCGTGTCGACGACGACGATGAAGTAGATGGTGGGGCTGATGATCGGCAGGACGACGTGCCACAGCCGTCGCCACCAGCTCGCGCCGTCGACGCGGGCCGCGTCGAGCAGCTCGTCCGGCACCTGCTGCAGCGCGGCGAGGAGGATGATGACGGACGAGCCCACGGTCCACAGCGAGGTCACCACGAGGCCGGGCTTGACCCAGTCGGGGTCGGTCGTCCAGTTCGGCCCGTTGATGCCGAACCAGCCGAGGAGCTCGTTGAGCAGGCCGCTCTGCCCGTTGAGCAGCATGAGCAGCAGCACGCCGACCGCCACGGGAGGCGTCATCTTCGGCAGGAAGAACGCGGTGCGGAAGAAGCCGGCCGCGCGGCCGGCCCGCTGCAGCAGGAGCGCGAGCACGAGCGAGAAGACCAGCTGCGCCGGCACCGACATGAGCGTGTAGACGAAGGTGTTGCGCAGCGCCAGCATCACCTTCTCGTCGGACACCAGCTCGCGGTAGTTGTCCAGGCCGAGGAAGGTCGGGTCGTTGATGACGTCGTAGTCGGTGAGCGAGAGGTAGCCGGTGTAGACGACCGGGTACGCCATGAACACCAGGAACCCGACCAGCCACGGGCTGATGAAGAGGAGCGGGATCCACGCCCGGTGACGGCCGCTGCCGCCCCGGCGCCGCGGGGGACGCGCCGGGGCGGCAGTGCCGGTCGAGGCGGGGGCCGCGAGGCTCACTTCTCGTCCCAGGTCGCCCACGCCTCGTCGAGCGCCTGCTGCGCTGCCTCCCGGGCGTCGGCCAGCGCGTCGGCAGGGTCCTTGTCACCGGTCAGCACCTTGTTGACCTCGTCCTGCCAGGCCTGCTCGAACTCGTCGCCCGCCGGGTTGGCCGGCATCGAGAAGGTGTGGTCGTTCGCCTCGTACATCGCGGCGACCGCCTGCGACCAGGCGTCGTCGCCGTCGGTGGGCGCCATCGCCCTGATCTGCTCGTCCGCGTCCTCGTTGGCCGTCAGGATGCCGGTGAAGAGGCCTCCGTCCTTCTTGCGCATCGCGACCCGCGCCTCGGCGGCCGCGATCCACGAGTCGGTCTCGGTCATCACCCGCGCCATCCGGCAGGCCGCCTCGGGGTCGGGGCTGCCCTTCGGGATCGCCCACGCCGAGCCGGAGGCCCACGCGATCGGCTCGCCCTGCTCGTCCCGGACGGTGTCGAAGGCCATCGGCGCGTTGGGCGAGACGTCGTTGAGCACGTTGACGTACCACTGCTCCATGGGCATCGCGCCGAGCGTGCCGCTCGCGAACTGGTTGCCGTCACCGAAGAAGTCGGCGGAGTCGCGTAGCGCCTTGACCTCGCCGAACCCGCCCTGGGCGTCGTACACCGAGACCGCCCACTCGAGCGCCTCGACCACCTCGGGGTCGTCGAGCTGGGCGGTGCGACCGTCCGCGGAGATCAGGTCCGCGCCGTTGGCCTTGGCCCACAGCGGCAGGAACTCGGGCAGCTTGCTGTCGTAGCCGATGGTCTGCAGGTCGCCGCCCTGCGTCTTCGTCATGTCCTTGTCGGCCTGCAGGACCGCGTCCCAGTCCGAGCCGTTGACGTCGTCGATCGTGTGGCCCGACTGCTGGAGCAGGTCGGCGTTGGCCTGCGTGAGCTGGACGACGTTGAACTCCGGGATGCCGTAGACCTCGTCGTCGAACGTCACCTCGTCGAGTGCGGACTTCCGGAAGACCGAGGTGTCGATGCCCTCGCCCTCGATGCAGTCGGTGAGCGGTACGACGGCGCCGCGGGAGGCGAACGTGCCGATCTGGCTGCGCTCGGCGTACACCAGCGACGGCGGCTTGCCCGAGGCGACGGAGGAGAGGAACTGCTGGATGTCGAGGTCGCCCTCGACGAGCTCGACCTTCGCGTCGCCGAGCTCCTTCTTGGCGCGGTCGAGCCGCGTGGTCGCGATCTCGTCACCGGCACCGAAGCCCATGACCTCGACCGTGCCGCTCAGCGTCGCGTTGCTGTCGAACGAGGCGTCCGAGGTCTCCTCCTCCGAGTCGCCCGTCCCCTGGGCGCACCCGGCGACCAGGCACGACGCTGCGAGGACCCCCACCACTCCACCGAGTCGCATGATGTTCTCCCTCCACGGCCCGGCGGGTCCGGGACCGGGGATTCGGTACCCGGGAGAAGCGCTTCTATCCGCGGGCGGCCGGGAGGCGGGCCACGAGCCGGGTACGACGACGGCCCCGCGGGTCCGGGACGTGGACCTGCGGGGCCGTCGGTGTGTCGGGTGTCGCTCAGGCGTGGAGCGACGAGGGCGTCACTCGCCCGCGATGAACTTCTCGAGCTCGGCGCGACCGATCTCGTCGGGCATCTGCACCGGCGGCGACTTCATCAGGTAGGTCGACGCGGGGATGATCGGGCCGCCGATGCCGCGGTCCTTGGCGATCTTCGCGGCGCGGACGGCGTCGATGATGATGCCGGCCGAGTTCGGGGAGTCCCAGACCTCGAGCTTGTACTCGAGGTTGAGCGGGACGTCGCCGAACGCGCGACCCTCGAGGCGGACGTAGGCCCACTTGCGGTCGTCGAGCCACGCGACGTAGTCGGACGGGCCGATGTGGACGTTCTTGCTGTCGATCTTGTCGGCCAGCTCGCCCTTCAGGTTGGAGGTCACGGCCTGGGTCTTGGAGACCTTCTTGGACTCCAGGCGCTCGCGCTCGAGCATGTTCTTGAAGTCCATGTTGCCGCCGACGTTGAGCTGGTAGGTGCGGTCCAGCGCGACACCGCGGTCCTCGAAGAGCTTGGCCATCACGCGGTGGGTGATGGTGGCGCCGACCTGGCTCTTGATGTCGTCGCCGACGATCGGGACGCCGGCGTCCTCGAACTTCTTGGCCCACACCGGGTCGGAGGCGATGAAGACGGGGAGGGCGTTGACGAAGCCCACGCCGGCGTCGATCGCGCACTGGGCGTAGAACTTGTCGGCCTCCTCCGAGCCCACCGGGAGGTAGGACACGAGGACGTCGACCTCGGCGTCCTTGAGCGCCTGGACGACGTCGACCGGCTCGGCTGCGGACTCCTCGATGGTCTGGCGGTAGTACTTGCCGAGGCCGTCGAGCGTCGGGCCGCGCTTGACCTCGACGCCGAGGGTCGGGACGTCGGCGATCTTGATGGTGTTGTTCTCGGAGGCGTTGATGGCCTCGGAGAGGTCCTTGCCGACCTTCTTGTCGTCGACGTCGAACGCGACGACGAACTCGACGTCCTTGACGTGGTAGTCGCCGAAGACGACGTGCATGAGACCCGGGACGGTCTGCGACGGGTCCGCGTCCTTGTAGTACTCAACGCCCTGGACGAGGGAGGTGGCGCAGTTGCCGACTCCGACGATCCCTACTCGTACCGAACCCATGGGGCTCTCCTTCTCATCTACGGTCGTGCTTCTTGACGGGTGGTGGCCTTGCAGTGGCTTGCTGGTCGATCTGTCAGTCGGTGGGGGCCGACGGCGCGGGACGGGGCTCGCGCTCGGCCTGGATCAGGTCGGAGAGCCAACGCACCTCGCGCTCGACCGATTCCACGCCGTGGCGCTGGAGCTCGGCGGCGTAGCGGTCGACCTCGGCCTGGGTCCGCTCGAGCTCGCCCTGCACCCGGGCGAGGCGCTCCTGCAGCCGCGAGCGGCGACCCTCGAGGACGCGGAGGCGGATCTCCATGTCGGTGGAGGAGAAGAACGCGAAGCGGATGTCGAAGTTGTCGTCCTCCCACGCGGTGGGGCCGACCTCGGCCATCAGCCGCTGGAAGTGCTCGTTGCCGGCGGGCGTCACCTCGTAGGTGATGCGGGGGCGACGGCTCGAGGGGCTCGCCGGTCCGGCGACCTCGCGGATCAGGTCGGCCCGCAGCATCTTCTTGAGCGCCGGGTAGAGCGAGCCGTAGGACAGCACACGGCCCCATCCGAGCATGAGGTTGAGGCGCTTGCGCAGCTCGTAGCCGTGCATGGGTCCCTCGTGCAGCAGTCCGAGGACTGCGAGCTCGATGGTGTCCGCACGACGTGCCATGAGACCTATCGTACCGATATATCCGCGCGTGACGAATCGGGCTGGCAGGTCGATCCCCGTACCCTGTTGCGGTGACCGCCAAGAAGCGCAGGGCCGACGGCAAGGCCCAGACCCGACGGCCCAGGCAGAGGCGTACGACGAAGCAGCGTCTGGCCAAGGTCGCGAAGGTCCTCGGGGTCCTCGCCGTCGTGGGCGCGCTCGTGGCCGCCGGGATCGTCGTGGTGCTCTACCAGGCGATCGGCATCCCCACGCCGAACTCCGCCTTCCAGGCCCAGACGACCTTCGTCTACTACAAGGACGGCAAGCAGCAGCTCGGTACGTACTACGAGGACCAGAACCGCGAGTCGATCCCCTACGCGGAGATGCCGGACACCATCAAGGACGCGGTGGTCGCGGCGGAGAACCGCACCTTCTGGACCGACAAGGGCATCGACCCCAAGGGCATCCTCCGCGCCCTCTTCTCCAACGCGAGCGGCAACGCGCGCCAGGGCGCGTCGACGATCACCCAGCAGTACGTGAAGATCCTCTACCTGACCAGCGAGCAGAGCTACAAGCGCAAGATCAAGGAAGCGGTCGTCTCGCTCAAGATCCAGCAGCAGCTCAGCAAGAAGGAAGTCCTCGAGGGCTACCTCAACACCATCTACTTCGGCCGCGGCGCCTACGGCATCCAGGCCGCGTCGAAGGCGTTCTTCGACCACGACGCCCAGGACCTCTCGCTGCGCGAGGCCGCTGTGCTGGCGACGGTGCTCAACAACCCGAGCAAGTACGACCCTGCCAACGGCAAGGAGGCCCGCGAGGACCTCAAGGGCCGCTACGCCTACGTCCTCGACGGCATGGCCGACATGGGCACGATCACCACCGAGGAGCGCGACAAGGCCGAGAAGCGGCTGCCCAAGTTCCCGAAGGTCGCTGCCCAGAGCCAGTTCGGCGGCCAGAAGGGCCACATGCTCGCCCTGGTGAAGAACGAGCTGCTCGCCAAGGGGATCGCGACCGAGAGCCAGATCGACGGCGGCGGCCTGCGGATCACCACGACGTTCGACCCGCAGGTCATGGCCGACGTCCAGGAGGGGGTGCTCGACGAGAAGCCGGAGGGTTTCGGCGACAAGCAGCTCCACATCGGTGCCGCCACGATCGAGGTCGGCACCGGCGCGGTCCGCGGCTTCTACGGCGGCCAGGACTACCTCCAGTCCCAGATCAACTGGGCCGCCACCGGCGGCATGGCGGGCTCGACCATCAAGCCGCTGACCGTCGCCGCGGCGATCAAGCAGGGCTTCTCGATCGAGGACACCTTCGAGGGCAACTCCCCCTACGAGTTCCCCGACGGCACCGAGGTGCGCAACGAGGGCACCGGCAGCGACGGGCTCGGCAACGACTACGGCGACCAGGTGACCCTTGTCGAGGCCGGCGAGGAGTCCATCAACACCGCCTTCGTCGACATGTCCGACTCGATGGACGACGGCCCGCAGGCGATCTACGACATGGCCCGCGCCCTCGGCATCCCCGGCGAGGAGGCGTCGTCGAAGTACCCCGGCATCCCGTCCAGGTCGGTCGACTTCAGCCCGCAGGACACGCTCATCACCCTCGGGAAGGGCCGCGTCAGCCCGATCAACATGGCCAACGCCTACGCGACGATCGCCAACGGCGGCGAGCGCGCGGACGCGCACGTGGTGGAGAAGGTCGTCGACAAGGACGGCAAGGTCATCTACGAGTGGAAGAACGCCACGCGCAAGGCCGTCGACGAGGACATCGCCGCTGACACCTCCTACGTCATGCAGCAGATCGTGCAGAACGGCACCGGCCAGGCCGCGCTCGACCTGGGCCGCCCCGCCGCCGGCAAGACCGGTACCGCGACCGGCGGCGAGGACGAGCACGTGTCGTCGTCGTGGTTCGCCGGCTACACCCCGCAGATGGCGACCGCGGTGATGTACGTCCGCGGTGACGGCGACGACCAGATCGACGGCTGGCTGCCGAGCTACTTCGGCGCCGTCTACCCGGCGCAGACGTGGACGGGGATCATGCAGCGCGTCATGGACGGCATGGAGGTCGAGGACTTCCCGCCGCCGGCCTACGTCGATGGCGACGCACCCGAGGACGGCCACGAGTACACCCCACCGCCGAGCCCGACCTCCACCCCGACCTCCAGGCCGACGAAGAGCCCGACCGAGACCGGCGGCGTGCCGACCGAGACGCCCACGGAGACCCCCACGGAGACGCCGACGGAGACGCCGATCCCGACGGAGACCCCGACGTTGACGCCGACCCCCACGCCGACACCGACGCCCACCCCGACGCCGACGCCGACGCCGACGCCCACCCCGACCGACCCGACCACGCCTCCGCCTTCCGACCCGCCGGCGACGCCGACCGGCCGGTACCAGCCGCGGGCCGTCCTCGACCACCGGCCCTGATCGTGCGCGGGCAGCCGGGGGAGGCGCCGAGCCGGACCGACCCGGTCGTCGCCGCGATGTCGGAGGTCCTCGGCGGGCCGCTGGGGGACCACTCCTCGCGTCATCGCTGGTGGACGCCTGCGAGGGTGCTGCTCGGTGCGACCGCGGTCGCGCTCGCCGCGGGCATGGTCGGCAAGAGCGCCTGCGTCCCGTCCGGGTGGGGCAAGGACGAGCAGCCGTTCCGCCAGCTCTGCTGGACCGAGCTCGCCGGCACCTCGGTGACCGCCGGCACCCCGCCGCACGTCACCACCTGGCTCGAACGTCTCGCCGGCCTGCTCCCCGGCAGCGGGAGCGTGGCGACCGTGGCCGGGCTCGCCGTGCTGCTGGCCCCGCTCGCCCTCGTGGCGACTGCCCTGCTCGTGCGGGTGGACCCCCGCCGACCCTGGGCCGCCGCCGGCTGGGCGATGGGCCCGGTCCTCGTCGCCCACTGGCTGTCGTGGGAGCTGCTGGCCGCGGTCGGGGTCGCCGTGCTGCTCTTCGGCTGGACGACCGGACGGTCGTGGCTCGCCGGCATCGGGGCAGGTGTCGGTGCCGCGTTCGCGCTCCCGGTCGCGGTCGCGTTCCTCGGCGTCGTCGCGGTGGGCGGGCGCACCCGCGATCGCGTCGACGCCCTCCTGTCGGCGGCGGCCGCCTACGTCGTGATCACCCTGCCCGGCCGCGCGACGGGCGAGGGGTTCGGGGACGTCGACACCGGTTCGGTGTGGCAGCTGCTCACGCAGGCCGGGGTCGACGCATCGACGACGACGCGGTCGGTCGTCCAGCTGGTGGTGCTCGCAGCGGCGGCCGTCGGCGTTGCCTGGATGGTGCGCCGGTCCGGGCAGGTCACCCCCACGACGAGCGCCCGGTCCGGCCTCGTCATGGTCTGCGCGGCGCTGGTCGTGGCGCCGTCGGCGCCGCCGGAGCTGGCCCTCGTGGCGCTGCCCCTGGCCGCGGTCGCCGTACGGCGGTGGCGCGACCTGCTCGTGTGGCAGGGCCTGCACCTGGTGGGATGGGTCATCACCGGGTGGTACGTCGGCGGCGGCCTGGTGCCGACCATCGCCGACGACCAGCGTGCCTACTGGCTCGCGATCGTGCTCCGGGTGGCCGGCCTGGTGTGGCTGGCGGTCGCAGTGCTGCGCGACGTGCCGGGCACCGGGACGGAGGTCGCCTCAGGAGACAACGACGCGGTCGAAGCCGGTCGCGGTGAAGCGGACCCGGACCTCGATCTCCTCCCCGACGCGGGGCACCCGCGCCCCTGAGGGCACGAACAGCATCGAGGCCTGCATGTGCGGCGGCTCGGCGAAGAGCCGCTGCTTGCCGTCGATGGAGAAGGGCGAGCGGACGAAGCCGACCGCGTCGAGGCCGCCCCGGGCGAGGGTCGCCGCCCGTGCCTTGAGCGACTGGTCGCCGGTCGGCGCCTCGAGACCGATCCCGTGCGCGGTCCCGCCGCTCACGACCACGATGTGGCCGTGCTTGGGCGCGCTGCGCCCCCGGTAGCCGAACGTGTCGCCGCGGTCGACCTCGTGCACGTCGAGCACCGTCGCCGCGACGCGGAGGGCGCCGCGGTCACCGAGCCAGAGGTCGGTGCCGATGCGCGGGCGGACCGTGAAGTCGGGGTAGGTGCTTGCCAGCGTGGTCATCTCGGCGTGCGTCAGGTGGGAGACGAAGACCGTCCGGGTCGGCAGCCCCGAGGCGACGATCTCGTTGATCAGCCGGGTGACCTCGCCGAGGTGGGAGGTGGTGTTGAGGGGGAGGTGCATCGCGACGCCGCGCAGGCCGCTGCGCCCGGCGCCGAGATCGGCGGCCGCGGTCGCGAGCTCGCGCCTGGTCATCCCGTGGCGACGCATGGAGGTGAGCTGCTCGAGCACGAAGCGCGCGTCCGGGTCACGCCCACGCAGGGCCGCGAGGTCCTGCGGCCGGCTCACGGTGTGCACGACGCGCCGGGCGAGGCGCGGGTCGAGGTCGACCGCGGCGCCGAAGGGCCGCCACGGCGTGAGGACCAGCAGGTCGCCGCCGTAGCGCGTCGCGACCTGCTCGATCTCGTCGTACGTCCCGACGGCGACCGTGTCCAGCGCCGCCCCGGTCTGCTCGGCGTGGTCGGCCAGCCACTGGGCACGGCGGGCGAGCCGTCCGAGGCCGAAGCCGTAGCCGTTGCCCTTCGTCACCGGGACGATGCCCGGGTGCCGGGTCGCCGTGGACAGCAGGTGTGCGCGCCACCGCTCGCCGTCGACGCGGAGGGTCAGGCTCATCCGCGCCTCGCGAGGTAGAGCTGGAACGCCTTGTAGATCGCCCGGTTGATCGGCAGGTCCCACTCGCCGGCGTACTCGACCGCCTGGCCGCCGGTGCCGACCTTGAACTGGATCAGCCCGACGTGCGGGTCGTCTGCGTCGAGGGTCTCGGTGATGCCGCGGAGGTCGTAGACGTGGGCGCCGGCGTCGAGGGCGTGGCGCATCATCGCCCACTGGACGGCGTTGGACCCGCGGACCTCGCGCTTCTCGGTCGAGGAGGCGCCGTAGGAGTACCAGGCGTGCGTGCCGACGCGGATCGCGATCGTGGCGGCGACCAGGTCACCCTCGTGGCGGGCCAGCCAGAGCTGGATCCGGTCGGGGTCCTCGGCCAGCAGCGCGTCGTACATCGTCTGGAAGTAGGACAGCGGCCGCGGGGTGAAGTGGTCGCGCTCGGCGGTGTGGACGTAGAGGGCGTGGAAGGCCTCGAGGTCATCACGTCCCCCGCGGGTGACCTCGACGCCGGACTTGTCGGCCTTCTTGATGTTGCGGCGCCACAGCTGGTTCATGCCCTTGAGGACGTCGTCCTCCGAGCGCGGTGCACCGTCGGCGTCGACCAGCGGGACCTGGAAGTTGAATTGCGGCTGCCCGGCGGAGAAGCCACCCTCCGCCGCCTGCTGCTGCCACCCGAGCTCGTGCAGCTGGGCGATGACGCGCGCGCCGTCCTGCGACCGCTCGAGGGGCGGTACGTCGCCGAGCCGGCGCACGGACTCGTCGGCCACGCCCGCCTTGACCTGCTCCGCCGACCACCGGCGGGTGACGACCGGCGGTCCCATGCGGACCGCGAACGCACCCTGCGCCTTGAGGTGCGACACCATCGGCGCGAGCCACGTCTCCAGGTCGTCCCCGCCCCAGTCGATGACCGGGCCCTCGGGCAGGTAGGCGAGGTAGCGCTTCACCTTGGGCAGCTGCCGGTAGAGGACGAGACCCACGCCGACCAGGTCGGAGCCGCGGAACCAGCCGATCGACTCGGCCCTCCACTCGGCCTTCACCTCGGCCCAGGCGGGCGTCTGGAGGAAGCTCGCGGACGACCGACCGGCGATGAACTCGCGGTGCTGCGGCGCTGAGATCGGTCGCAGGCTGAGGGGGGTCGTCACCCCGACACGCTACAAGGGACCAGACACGACCCCCGTACGTGTCTGGTCCCTTGTGAGTAGAGACGCAGCAGCACCCCGATCGGTTGCATCCGAAGGCGACGTTCTTCGGAGCCTCGAGCCGGCCACCTTGGACAGACCTCATCGGCGTCATCACCCGATCGGGCTAGGGCCTCGTAGCCCGGTGTGACCACCGTCGTTCCGTGAGTACCGGTGGCTCCACCCGAGCTGCCGTCCACCACTGGCGGCGCCACCGCGCCGCCGCAGATTCCTTTGGGGAGGAACCATGAACAGCACCGCTCGCATCCGCTCACCACGGCTCGCCGTCGCCGCACTCCTGTGCCTCGGCACCGTCACCCTCGCGCCTGCCGCAGCTCACGCCGAGCCCGGCAACGGCCAGGGCCAGGGCCAGGCCAACGCTCCGGCCGAGGTGCCCGCCCAGCAGCAGCACCCGACCCCTGCCGCGCCGGACGGTCAGCCCGGCACCGGCCAGGGGGCCACGAAGGAGACGGGCCGCCACGGCAACGCCGGGCGGGGCGATGTCGGGAGCGCCAAGCCTGGCAAGGGCAACCCCGGGCAGGGCAACCCCGGGCAGGGCAACCCCGGGCAGGGCAACCCCGGGCACGGCAACCCCGGGCACGGCAACCCCGGGCAGGGCAACCCCGGGCAGGGCGACCAGCCGGAGGTCCCGGGTGAGCCGGGTGACGACAACGGCAACGACAACGGCGACGGCAACGGCGGCGGTGGCACCCCCGGAGGTTCCGGGGACCCGGCCGGCAACAACGGCACCGTGAAGATCGCTCCCTACGGCGAGGCCGACGGGATCCCGGACAACACCCCGCACCCGGGCTGCACCTTCCAGGTGGAGTGGTACGGCTTCGACGAGGGGGCGGACATCGTCTCGACGGTCACCTTCGAGCCGCAGGCGCCGACCGCGGACGTGGTCATCGGCGGCACCGAGCCGTCGCAGGTGTTCGTGGGCGGTGACCCCGCGTCCGGCGCCGGGACCGCGACCGGGCTCGACGGCACCCAGGCGTACACGCTGTCCTTCACCGGCGCCCCGCACCCCCAGCAGGGCTACCACGTGAAGCTCACCGTGCACACGCCCGGATCCATCGGGAACGACACCAAGACCAAGGTGTTCTGGGTGGAGGGCTGCGCGCCGTCGACGTCCCAGCCCACTCCGTCGGCCGCCGTGCCCGAGGTCGGACCGGTGGCGTCGACGCCCGAGGTGCTCGGCGAGCAGGCGTCCGCTCCTGCCCAGCCGCAGTCGCATGCCCAGACCCAGCCGCAGTCGCAGGCGCAGGCGCAGCCGGAGGTGCTGCCGGCGCAGGCGGAGGTCCCGGTGGCGGCGCAGCCGCAGTTGCTCCCGGTGCAGGCAGGAGCGCAGCCCGAGGCGCAGCAGGCCCTGCCCACCGCGGTGAACGCCGGTGCGTCGGGGGCTCCCCGCACCCCCGTGTCCGGTGCGACCTCCCTGCTCGGCCTGGTGCTCGTCCTGCTGGGTGCGGCGAGCGCGCGGCTCGCGTGGAGCCGCGCACGTGGCTGAGACGGGCCGGAACCGACTGGCGACGGCGCTGCTCGTGGTGGCAGCGCCGTTGCTGGTCCTCGGCGGCCTGTCGCTGACCACCTCAGGTCCGGACGGCCCCCGTCCCGGCCCGTCCGCCGACCAGCCGGCACCCGCGGGCTCGTCGGTCGTGCGCCCCCCGGCCCCGGCCGACGCGCACGGTGGGAACACCGACACCCGCGGTGTCCGTCCCTCGATCGTCGTCCTTCCCTCCCTCGACGTGCAGGCGCACGTGAGGCCGATCGCGACCAGGGGCGGGGCGCTGACCCCACCACCAGACCCGCGGGACGTCGGCTGGTGGTCCGGTGGCGCGCGACCCGGCGCGCGGCGGGGGGCCGCCGTGCTCGCGGGCCACACGGTCCACACGGGTGGCGGTGCCTTCGACGACCTCGACGACCTCGACGAGGGCGACCGGGTGATCGTGCGGAGCGCTCGGCGCACGGTCGCCTACGAGGTGGCGTCCGTACGCGTGCTCAGCCGTGCTCAGCTCGCACGTCGCCACCGGACGATCTTCGCGCGCTCCGGTCCCGGCCGCCTCGTGCTCATCACCTGCGAGGACTGGGACGGCGCGGCGTACCTCAGCAACGTCGTCGTCACGGCCCGGCCGGCCACGGCCTGAGCACGCTGACGTCAGAGACGCTCGCGCAGCCAGGCGAAGTCCGCGACGTGCTCGGCGGCACCGCCGGGCGTCTCGCAGATGACCGGGGCGCCGGCCTCGCGGACGACGGCGGCGAACTCGTCGGGCGGCAGGTGACCGTTGCCGAAGTTGGCGTGCCGGTCCGCGCCGGAGTCGAAGTCGTCACGCGAGTCGTTGGCGTGGACGAGGTCGATGCGGCCGGTGATCCCGCGGACCTTCTCCACCGCGTCGCCGAGCTCGATGCCGCCCGCCCACGCGTGGCAGGTGTCGAGGCAGAAGCCGACCCGGTCGGCACCCTCGGCCGAGGAGATCGCGTCCCACACGCCGGCAATCCGGTCGAGATGGCGGGCCATCGCGTTGTCACCGCCGGCGGTGTTCTCGATCAGCAGCGGGATCTTGATGTCCGTCGCCTCGATCGCCTTGCGCCAGTTGTCGAAGCCGACACCCGGGTCGTCGTCCTTGTTGACGTGTCCGCCGTGGACGATCAGGCCCTTCGCGCCGATCTCCGCGGCCGCGTCCATGTGCTGCTGGAGCAGCTTGCGGCTCGGGATCCGGATCCGGTTGTTGGTCGTGGCGACGTTGACGATGTAGGGCGCGTGGACGTAGAGGTCGATCCCGGCCTCCTCCGCCGCCGCCCGCAGCGCCGATGCGCCACCGTCGTACCGGACCTCAGGACCCTTGTAGCCCTGCGGGTCACCGAGGAAGAACTGCACCAGCGTCGTGTCACGCGCGACCGCCTCCGCGACCGGGTCGGTCTGCTCGACGTGGGCTCCGATGGCGAGGGTGCTCATGGCGTCCAGCCTAGGAGCACCCACAGACAGCCGACCACGACGGCGACCAGCGCTGCCACGGCCGCCCACGCCGGCCAGTCGACCGCGCCCACCCCGGCCGTACGACGACCGCGCGGCGGTGGTCCGAGCCGGTCGGGCACCGGTGGTCCGACCGGGTCCGGCAGCGGTAGCCGGCGGAGCAGCCGCAGCGCCGCGCCGGAAGTGGCCAGGCGCTGCTCGGGGTCCTCGACCAGCAACCGCTCGACGAGGGGTCGCAGCGGGTGGGAGGGGACCGCGGTCTGCCGGGCGGGGGGCAGGCCGGTGATCATCTCCAGCACCACGCGGCCCGCGGCGTAGAGGTCCTGCCTCGGGTCGGGTGGCGCACCGCGTGCCTGCTCGGGCGCCATGTAGCCGTCGGTGCCGATGGCGCCCGGGACGGTCGTGAACCGGTGGTCGGCCACCGGCGCGGCGACGCCGAAGTCTCCGAGGCGCAGGTGCGGGGGCCTGTCACCGGTCGCCTCGAGCAACAGGTTGGCGGGCTTCACGTCACGGTGCACGAGCCCGGCGGCGTGCACCGCGGCCAGCGCCTGGAGCAGCTGCTCGCACAGCAGCCCGGCCGTACCGGCATCGAGCGGGCCGTGCTCGCGCAGGAGGTCGGCGACCGAGCCACCCCGCACGAGCTCCATCGCCAGCACGACGAGGTCGTCCTCGGCCGCCCACCCGTGGGGGGCGACGACGTGCGGGTGCCGGACGCGCACCGCCTGCTCGCGCACGAACCGGGCGAGCACGGCCGAGCCGTGCTGACCGAGCACCTTGACCGCGACGTGGCGGCGGGTCCGCTGGTCCCACGCGCGCCAGACCGACCCCATGCCCCCCGCACCGACCTGGTCGAGCAGGGCGTAGCGCCCCGCGACGACGGTCGGTGATCGCCAACGTCCTGCAGGCACCCGTCGACGTTAGGGGTTCGCGGGGCTGGAGCGCTCGCTCCATCCACAGCCGGTGCCGACGGAGCGCTTGCCGGGGACGGGCCCGTCGATGCACGCTGTGCGCCACGGCCGGATCGCGGCACAGGGGGAACGATGACCGACGCCATGCCTGCACCTGACACGGCACCCGCGCTGAATCCACCCCCACGGCGGCGCAACGAGTACGTGCTGGGCGTCCACGTGGGGGACTTCCTCGTCGTCGGTGCTGGTGCCTGGGCGATCATCGGCTCGGTGCAGGACTACTACACCGTGAGCCTCGCAGGCACGGGAACGGACGCCTTCGACGCATGGCACGGCTTGCTCAGCTCCCTCGGCGTCGTGCTGGCGGTCGCAGGCTCGCTCGTGCTGGTGATGTCACTGGCAGGCGTGGCCCGAACGCCCCTCCGGTCGGTGGTGCTCGTCCTCTACCTCACCGCCGCGGCCGCGACCCTCGCGTCGTACGTCGTCACGCCGAGCGGGCTGTGCGACGACCTGGTGTGGCTGGACACGGGCTGCGCCGGCGCGGAGGTCCACCGCGGCGACGGCTTCTGGCGGACCCTCATGGGCACGGGGGGCGGCGCCTTCGTGTTCGCCTACTGGAGCATCGTGCATCGGCTGCGCCGGCGGGCCGCCTGACGATTCCGGCCGGCCGGCGTCGCGCTGGTAGCCTTCCCCGGTTGCCTTCGGGCGACCGCGACGCCCGGCCCGTGCCGTACGCGTCACGAACGCACAGTCCTCCTGCCACGGAGAGCCCGTGGCCGCTCTAGCCCAGAGGAGGTGGAGACCGCTATGCGTGCCTATGAAGTGATGGTCATCCTCGACCCGAGTCTCGACGAGCGCACCATCGAGCCGTCGCTCGACAAGTACCTCAACGTGATCCGCAAGGACGGCGGCTCGGTCGAGTCCGTCGACGTGTGGGGTCGTCGCCGGATGGCGTACGAGATCAAGAAGAACGCCGAGGGCATCTACGCCGTCGTCAACCTGACGGCCGAGCCCGCGACGGTCAAGGAGTTCGACCGCCAGCTCACGCTGAACGAGTCGATCCTGCGCACGAAGGTCATGCGTCCCGACGCTCACTGAGCGCCTGTGGATGAGCCCTTCCGGCTGTCGGTGATCGCCTGTTTGATGGGCATCACCGGGAGCACCCCCCGGATCAATCAGCGCAGCAGCAGCACTTTCTGAGGAGACCTGGCATGGCAGGCGAGACCACGATCACCGTCATCGGCAACCTCGTCGACGACCCGGAGCTGCGGTTCACCCCCTCGGGGGCACCGGTCGCCAACTTCCGGATCGCGTCGACGCCGCGCACCTTCGACCGCCAGAGCAACGAGTGGAAGGACGGCGACACGCTGTTCCTCTCCTGCGCGGTGTGGCGTCAGGCCGCGGAGAACGTCGCCGAGTCCCTCCAGCGGGGCATGCGTGTGATCGTCCAGGGTCGCCTCAAGTCCCGCCAGTACGAGACCCGCGAGGGTGAGAAGCGCACCGTCTTCGAGATCGACGTCGAGGAGGTCGGCCCGTCGCTGCGCAACGCATCGGCCAAGGTCACCAAGACGCAGCGGTCCGGCGGCGGTGGCGGCTACTCCGGCGGCGGGGGCTACTCGGGCGGTGGCGGCCAGTCCGCTCCGGCCGACGACCCGTGGGCCAGCCCGACTCCGTCGCAGGGCGGCGGCAACCAGGGCGGCTGGGGCGGCCAGTCCGGCGCAGGTCAGTCCGGCGGCCAGGGTGGCGGCCAGTCCGCTCCGCCCAACGACCCGTGGGCCACGCCCGGGGTCAGTGGCGGCAACGACGAGCCGCCCTTCTGATCTGGGGAAATCTTTCATCAACCACCATTCCGTCCCTGATTGCCTTCAGGGCCGGGCTCACTGAAAGGGAGCACCACAATGGCCAAGGCAATTCTGCGCAAGCCGAAGAAGAAGGTTTGCCAGTTCTGCAAGGAGAAGGCGACCGGTGTCGACTACAAGGACACCACCCTCCTCCGCAAGTTCATCTCCGACCGCGGCAAGATCCGTGCCCGTCGCGTGACCGGCAACTGCGTCCAGCACCAGCGCGACGTGGCCATCGCCGTCAAGAACGCGCGCGAGCTGGCCCTGCTGCCCTACACGTCCACCGGTCGCTGAGAGGAGCACGAGACATGAAGCTCATCCTGACCCAGGAGGTCGACGGCCTCGGCGCCCCCGGTGACGTGGTCGAGGTGAAGGACGGCTACGGCCGCAACTACCTCGTCCCGCGTGGCCTCGGCATCAGGTGGACCCGTGGCGGCGAGAAGACCATCGAGTCGATCAAGACCGCCCGCACCGCTCGCGCGGCGCGCGACGAGGACCACGCCACCGAGATCAAGACCAAGCTCGAGGCGAGCCCGGTCAACGTCAAGGTCCGTGCCGGTGAGGGCGGCCGCCTGTTCGGCGCCGTCACCACCTCGGAGATCGCCGACGCGATCGCCGACGTCTCGGGCGAGAAGGTCGACCGCCGCACGATCGTCGTGGCGAACCCGATCAAGACGCTCGGCTCGCACTCGGTGTCGGTCAAGCTGCACGACGAGGTGTCCGCCACGGTGGCCCTCAACGTCGTCCCCTCCTGATCGAGCCGCGACACCCAGCACCACCACGTACGGCCCGCTGCCTCTCCGGAGGCGGCGGGCCGTTCGTCGTTCCATCCGGGGCTTGCCGGGGGGCTCGTGCGCTACTGGGTGGGGCGCTCGCAGAGGAAGGGAGGGCGTGAGCCGCCGGAGTGGTACTCGTAGGTCGTGCCGTCGACCTCCAGGGTGATCCGGGCGCCCTCGATGATCGACATCGTGTAGGTCATCCCCTTCTTCGCACACCCGCGGCTCCCGTCGCTCCAGGCCACCTCCTGGACCGCGACCACCGTCACGTCGGCGGCGTCGATGCCCAGCACGGCAGCGAGGTCGTCGACCGACGCGCGGACGTCGGGCGCGTCCGCACCGGGAACGGGGGACGAGTCGTCGCTGGGCCCTCCACTGGGCGTCTCGGTCGGGTCGTCCACTGCGGTCTCCTGGGGTGCGGTGGGTCCTGGGTCGTCGCCGCACCCGGTGAGGAGGAGGCCCAGCGCGACTGCGCCGAGCAGGGTGCGTGCGCGGACCACCTCGACAGCGTAGGCCTCACCGCGTGACCGGTGCTCCCGTGACCAGCCAGGCGTCGCCGCGGGCGCGCCACACGAGCAGCGCACCTCGCGCGCCCATGAACACGAAGGTCATCGCCACCCAGACCATCACCAGGCCGTGCGGGAGGGTGGCCGCCCACAGTGCGGCGGGGGCGTAGGCCGCCAGCACGACAAGACCCGCCCAGGCGAGGAAGGCGCCGTCGCCGGCACCGATGAGGACGCCGTCGAGCACGAAGACCACCCCGGCGAGCGGCTGCCCGACCGCTGCGACGAGCAGCACCGGCACGAGCAGGTCCTGGACCGCCTCGTCGCTCGTGAAGAGCGCGCCGACGACCGGGGACACCGCCGCCAGGACGACGCCGGCGACCAGCCCGCTGCCCCAGCCCCACTGGATCATCCTCCGGGTCAGGCGTCGGGTGGACTCGACGTCCCCGCTGCCGAGCGCGCGGCCGGTGAGGGCCTGGGCGGCGATCGCGATGGCATCAAGGGCGAACGCGAGGAACGACCAGAGGGTGATGGCGACCTGGTGGGTCGCGACCGGTACGTCGTCGCCGCCGCCGACGCGGGCCACGGCGTAGGTCCCGACGAGCAGGCACGCCCGCAGCGCGAGCGTACGGATGACGAGGGCGACGGCGGCGTGGGCGGCCGCGCGGATGCCGGCGAGGTCGGGGGTCAGCGGGGCGCCCTGATCCCGGGCGGCGCGGACCACGACCGTGACCAGCCAGGCGGCGGAGACGACCTGGGCGACCACGGAGCCGATGGCGGAGCCGGCGATGCCGAGGTGGAGGCCGTGGACGAGCAGGAGGTTGAGCGCGATGTTGAGCCCGTTCCCGACGACGGCGACGACCAGTGGCGTACGTGTGTCCTGCAGGCCCCGGAGCACGCCGGTCGCGGCGAGCATGACCAGCAGCGGCGTGGTGCCGAGGAACGCGACCCCGAGGTAGGTCGCGGCGTGACCGGCGACCTCCGTCCCGGTGTCGAACGCCCCGACGAGCACCGGCGTGCCGAGGATCCCGAGCACCGTCACGACTGCCCCGATGGTGATCGCGAGCCACACCCCGTCGATGCCCTGGGCCAGGGCGGCGCGCAGGTCTCCCGCCCCGAGGTGGCGCGCCACGCTCGCGGTGGTGCCGTAGGCGAGGAAGACGCAGAGCCCGACGACCGTCTGCAGGACGACCGCGGCGATGCCGAGGCCGGCGAGCTCGGGCGTTCCGAGGTGCCCGACGATCGCCGCGTCGGAGAGCAGGAACAGCGGCTCGGCGACGAGGGCGAGGAAGGCGGGCACGGCCAGCCGCAAGATCTCGCGGTCGACGGCTCTCACGAGGTTCACCCTAGGAACACCTCGTCCTGTCCTCACGCGGCGCCTGCCCTAGTGGACGCGGCGCGCGTCGTACATAGTCCGTTCGGACCAGCTGTGCATCGTCGTGTGGATGAACCGGCGTCGAACGGGCGTCGCGACCCGATGTCGACAAAGCAACAGGCGTCATCCAGATGGCGGACAGGTGAACAACCCCGCGGGCCACCTATTCTCCGTCCACAGGGTGTGCATGACGTTCGCGCAGGTCAGAGCAGTATGGATCCCGAACAATTCCTGATGTCCACAGGACGGTCCACGGCCCCTCCACGGCCGTCGCGGTGTCGTCCACGGCACTCACCAGGTTGTCCACAGAGCCTGTGGACAACTGGCTGTCCAACGGTCCTCGGAGCACGTAGGTTCGCCCGCGGCGAGGGTCCCCGCTCGGGTGCTGCCGACACGCACGACGTCGTAGGACGCCGCTGTCGGTGGTCGTCCCTAGCGTCGTGGCACGGTCAGGGCAGCAGCACCAGGCAGCACGGCAGCACGGCGAAGGGAGCACGGGTGAGCGTCACCTTCCAGGGTGGGTTCCAGGGGGACACCGACGAGGCGTGGGGCGACGGTCCCGCGGCCTACGAGCCCGGTGAGTCGCCCCGCTCGGCGGGCGACCGGACGCCCCCGCAGGACAACGCCGCGGAGCAGAGCGTGCTGGGCTCCATGCTGCTGTCCAAGGACGCGATCGCCGACGTCGTCGAGGTCATCAAGGGCGTCGACTACTACCGACCCGCGCACGAGGTCATCCACGACGCGATCATCGACCTCTACGGCCGCGGCGAGCCCGCCGACCCGATCACCGTGGCCGCCGAGCTGGTCAAGCGTGGCGAGCTGCAGCGCGTCGGCGGCGCTCCCTACCTCCACACGCTGTCGGCCAACGTGCCGATCGCGGCCAACGCCGGCTACTACGCCGAGATCGTGCGCGACAAGGCCGTCCTCCGGCGCCTGGTCGAGGCCGGCACCCGCATCGCCGCGCTCGGCTACGCCGGGGAGGGCCAGATCGACGACGTCGTCGACAGCGCCCAGGCCGAGGTCTACAAGGTCACCGAGCGGCGGGCGAGCGAGGACTACGCACCGCTCAGCGACATCATGAGCGGCGTCCTCGACGAGATCGAGATGATCGGCAACCGCGAGGCGGGCCTCTACGGCGTGCCCACCGGGTTCGCCGACCTCGACGACCTCACCAACGGTCTCCACTCCGGCCAGATGATCATCGTCGCCGCCCGACCCGCGATGGGGAAGTCGACGCTCGCCCTGGACTTCTGCCGGGCCGCGTCGATCCACAACAACCTGACCAGCTGCTTCTTCAGCCTCGAGATGACGCGCTCGGAGATCATGATGCGCCTGCTCTCCGCCGAGGCGAAGGTGCCCCTCAACCACATCCGCAACGGCACGATGCGTGACGACGACTGGGAGAAGCTCGCCCGCAAGATGGGCCAGGTATCCGGGGCACCGATGTTCATCGACGACAGCCCCAACATGACGATGATGGAGATCCGGGCCAAGGCGCGGCGGCTCAAGCAGCGCCACGACCTCAAGCTCATCGTCATCGACTACATGCAGCTGATGAGCTCGGGCAAGAAGGTCGAGTCGCGCCAGCTCGAGGTCTCGGAGTTCTCCCGCAACATCAAGCTCCTCGCCAAGGAGCTCGAGCTGCCGATCATCGCGCTCTCCCAGCTCAACCGTGGTCCCGAGCAGCGCGGCGACAAGCGGCCGATGATGAGCGACCTGCGTGAGTCCGGCTCGCTCGAGCAGGACGCCGACATGGTGATCCTGCTCCACCGCGACGACGTCTACGAGAAGGAGTCGACCCGCCCGGGCGAGGCGGACCTGATCGTGGCCAAGCACCGCAACGGACCCACCCGCGACCTCACCGTCGCCTTCCAGGGCCACTACTCCCGTTTCGTCGACATGGCCCAGGGCTGAGCCTGACCCGGGACCCGGTCAGCCGACGTACCGCTCGGCCACCTGCTCGAACCGGACCTTCGAGGTGGCGACGATCTCGTCGTAGTCGTCGGCGCCGAGCTGCAGGATCCGCAGCAGCGGTGCGACCTCGTGACGTCGCTCGGCGCACTCGGGCGAGTGCGGGTCCGTGTCGGGGTCGCCGATCTCGGACGACATGACGCATGCCAGCGCCACCGCTGCGCTGATCGCGGACAGGTCGTCGCGCACCTCGTGGTGCTCCCGGATGCCGTCGACGATCGTCAGCGGAAGGCCCCATGCCTCGGCGACCACGCCCCCGATGTCGGCGTGCGTCAGGCCGAAGACCATCCGCTCGGTCTCGAGGACGTCCTGCCCGTCGGTGAGGGCTGCCAGTGCCACGGTGTCGAGGATCTGCTTGCCGAAGTGGCGGGCGAGCACCACCTTGCCGAAGTCGTGCAGCAGGGCGGCCGTCCCCGCCTCGGCGGGGACCGGGACCCGGGCGCGGGAGCGGATCACCTCGGCCGAGATGGACGCCGTCACCGACCGCTGCCACAGCGCGCCGGCCTGCAGGCCGTACGCCGGCAGCGCCTGCAGCATCCGGCTGCCCACGCGGGAGGCCATGGTCAGCGACAGCAGGGTGCTGGTGCCGAGACGGACGACGGCATCACGGACGTTGGTGATGTTGGCACGGTGCCCGAGCGCCGCCGAGTTGGCCCGCCGGAGCACGTCCGCGGTGAGCGAGACGTCCAGGGACACCGTGTCGCTGATCTCCTTGATGTCGGAGTCCGGGTCGGAGACCAGGCCGGCCAGCCTGGCGACGGTGTGGGGCAGCGGCTCCACTGACTCGGCAGCGGCCAGCAGGTCCGCGGTGGGGACGAGGGGCGCAGTGGTCACCTCCTGGTGATCGGCCCGACAGGGGCCGACCTGAGGCGTTCGGGCCGGACGAGCCGGACGAGCCGGACGAGCCGGACGTGGTCTCAGTCCGGTCCGACCGGGTGGGCCAGGTCGTAGGCGCGGGAGACCTTCAACGGGACGACCATCCGCCAGGCGTCGACGACGAGCTCGCGCGCCTCGGCCGGGTCGAGCTCGGCCAGCCTGGCCTCCACCCAGTGGAAGCGCATGTCGGACTCGCCCGGCAGGTGGAACCGGGGGTCGTTCCCGACGAGCGCGGCCCGCTCCTCCTTCGGGAACGCGAACCCCATCACGGCTTCGTCGCGGGAGAAGGCGACGTAGACGATGGACCCGACCCGGAACTTGAGGCGGCCCGCGACGTGGGCGACGTAGGACCGCTCCAGCGCCTCACCGAGAGGCAGGACGTCGTCGACGACTGCCATCGGGTCCCCTCCTTCCCAGCACTCCGAGTATGCGACGGGACACCCGGGACGGGCGAGCCAGATCGGACCGGTCACACCCCGAGGCAGGGCCAAGCCTCGACGGAGGTTGCCCGCCGCTGGGGTGAGGCGATGAGTTGGTCGGTCCGCCTAGCGTCGTGGACGGAGGGACGAGACCCAGGAGGAGAACCGTGGCGCACCAGCCACCCAAGGCCGTGCAGGAGGCCGCCCAGCGCGCGGAGCGCTGGATCGAGGACGGCAAGGCCGGCAAGGGCTTCACCGACGTCGGTCGTCGGCGTGCCGCGCAGCTCGCCAAGGGCGAGGAGGTCAGCGACGACGTGGTCAAGAAGATGCAGGCCTACTTCGCCCGCCACACCGTCGACAAGGACGCCGAGGGCTTCACCCAGGGTGGCGACGGGTTCCCGTCGCCCGGGCGGGTGGCATGGGACGCCTGGGGTGGTGACGCAGGTGAGCGCTGGGTCCGTGGCATCGACCTCGACTGACGACGTGCTCGCCGATGACGCGGCGCTGCTCAGCCTGACCTACACGAGCGCCGCGACCCGCCTGATGTCGGTGGCCGAGCTCGTCGAGCTGATCGAGCAGATCCGCCCCAAGAACGAGCGGCTGGGCGTGACGGGCCTGCTGCTCTACAGCGGCGGCAACGTGATCCAGACCCTCGAGGGGACGTCGTACGCCGTCGAGGCGCTGTTCGACGCGATCCAGGCCGACCCGCGCCACGGCGACGTGCACGTGGTCGAACGCCGCTCGGTCGGCGAGCGCTCCTTCGCGACCTGGTCGATGGGGTTCCGCAACGTCTCGGCCCGCGAGGTCGCCGATATGCAGGACTTCGGCGCCTTCGCCCGCGACTCGGTGGGGCACGACCTCACCCCGCACGCCAGCTCGGCCTTCGAGCTGCTGGAGAAGTTCCGCGTCAACGCGCTCTGATCGCGTCACCCGCGATGCCCCGCACGTCGCCAGCACGACGCCCGGGCGACGCGAGGGGGTGGCCGGGATCACCCGACGAGCGATTGGGCGCCGCCCGGGTCACCCGCCTAGGCTCGGGGACGAAAGGGAGTAGTCCCCAACAGGTGCGTCGACACGCTGACCTCCGGGTCCGGCGCACCGGGCCACCCTCGCGGTGGCGGACGAGACTTTCGACCAGTTCACACGACTCCTGCATGGACGTGCCTGGTCGAAGGCGCGTCCCACTCCCGGGTCGTCCTCCGGCTGGGCCGGAGAGGCCACCATGGAAGCCCTGCTGCTCAGCACCGCCGTCATCTTCGTCGCCGAGCTCGGCGACAAGTCGCAGCTCATGGCGATGACCTTCGCAACGCGCTACAAGGCGCGTGACGTCATCATCGGCCTGACGATCGCCACGGCGATCGTCCACCTCGTCTCGGTGGGCATCGGTGCCGCCATCGGCGGGGCCTTCGCGGACTACCAGGGCGCGATCAACATCGTGGCCGGCATCGCGTTCCTCGGCTTCGCCGCCTGGACGTTGCGCGGCGACGAGCTCACCGACGAGGAGGCCGACAAGGTCCGCAACAGCCAGGGCGCGGCGATCCTCGCCGTCGGCGTCGCGTTCTTCCTCGCCGAGCTGGGCGACAAGACGATGCTCGCCACCATCACGCTGGCCACGCACGAGGGCTGGTTCGGCACCTGGATCGGCTCGACCCTCGGCATGGTCGCGGCGGACGCGCTCGCGATCGCCGTCGGCGCCCTGCTCGGGCGCCAGCTGCCCGAGAAGGCCGTGCGGTACGGCGCGACCGCGGCGTTCGTGGTCTTCGGTGTCCTGCTGGTCGTGCAGGGCGCGACCGCCTGACCCCCCGGCCCACACGTGTCCGGGAGATGGCCCTCCGGGCCGCCGATGAGGGGCCACGTCCCGGACACGTGTGGCGGCAGGCCCCACCCCTCCGGGCTGGACGTCGACCGCGCGGGTCGTACGTTGGGAGCCATGCAGACTCGCACCCTCGGAAATCAGCAGGTCGGCGCCATCGGCCTCGGCCTCATGACCTTCGACCAGACCGGGACGCAGCCGCGCCAGCAGCTGCTCGACACCGTGACCGCCGCCCTCGACGCGGGCGTGACGCTCTTCGACACCGCCGACGCCTACGGCCCGGGTGGCGAGAAGGGCGCCGGCGCGCAGGGCGAGAACGAGCGCCTGATCGCCTCGATCCTCGACGAGCTCGGCGTGCGCGACCGGGTGTTGCTCGCCACCAAGGGCGGTCACGTCCGCACCGACGACGAGGGCGGCGGCTGGGACACCGACAGCTCCGCGGCCCACCTGAAGCAGGCCGTCGACGACAGCCTGCAGCGCCTCGGCGTGGACCAGCTGTTCCTGTGGCAGCACCACCGACCCGACCCGAAGGTGCCCTACGACGAGGTGATCGCCACGCTCAAGGAGATCGCCGACAGCGGCAAGGTCGCGCACATCGGCCTCTCCAACGCGAACCCGGACCAGATCAGGGCCGCGCACGCGGTCCTCGGCGACGCCCTCGTCAGCGTGCAGAACCAGTTCTCGCCGGCCTTCCGCAGCTCCAAGCCGGAGATCGACGTGTGCGACGAGCTCGGCCTCGCCTTCCTGCCCTGGAGCCCGCTCGGCGGGCTGTCCAACGCCAAGGAGCTCGCCGACAAGCACCCCGCCTTCGCCGAGATCGCCGAGGACCGCGGGGTCAGCGCCCAGCAGGTCGCCCTGGCGTGGGAGCTCGCGCAGTCGCCGGTCGTCATCCCGATCCCCGGGGCCAAGCGAGCCTCCTCGATCACCGACTCCGCGGCCGCCGCGGACCTCGAGCTGACCGACGACGAGCTCGCGCGCCTCGACGCCAGCTGAACCGCTCGGCGATGGGCAGGCCGCTCCTCACCCGGGCCGTCGACACTGCGATGGACCGCTCACTGGTCCTCGGCTACACGACGATCGGCCTCGCGGTGAGGCGCGCCCTGCCCGGATGGCCACCCGACCCGGCTCCCCGCGCGCTCGAGGGCCGGCACGTCCTGGTCACGGGAGCGAGCTCGGGCCTCGGCATCGCGACCGTCGAGGGGCTCGCCGACCTCGGCGCGGTCGTGCACATGCTGGTGCGCGACGAGGCCAAGGGCTCGGGGGTCGCCGACCGGATCCGGGCCGCGCGGCCCGGCACGGAGCTCAGGCTCTGGCGCTGCGACGTGGGCGACCTCGACGACGTACGACGCTTCGCTGCCGGGCTGGCCGCCGAGGTTCCGAGCCTCCACGCGATCGTGCACAACGCGGGCGTGATGCCGCCAAGGCGCACCGAGTCGCCGCAGGGCCACGAGCTCAGCATGGCCGTGCACGTCGTGGGGCCCGTGGTGATGACCGAGGCCCTGCGGGGCCCGCTCGCAGGTGGCCGGGTGGTGCTCGTGAGCAGCGGCGGGATGTACGGCCAGGCGCTGCGGGCGGACGACCCGGGCTACCTCACGGGCGACTACTCGCCGACGACGGCGTACGCGCGCTCCAAGCGCTGGCAGGTCGAGATGGCCCCGCTGCTCGGCAAGCGGTGGGCGTCGGACGGCACCACCGTCGCGACGATGCACCCCGGATGGGCCGACACCCCCGGGGTGCAGGAGTCGCTCCCGCGCTTCCGCTCGATCACCCGGCCGGTCCTGCGCGACGACGCCCAGGGTGCCGACACCAGCATCTGGCTGGCCGCCGTCGACCCGGCTCCGCCGACCGGGCTGTTCTGGCACGACCGGGTGGAGCGGCCGACGTCCCTGCTGCCGTCGACCCGCCCGTCGGACGACGTACGCGCGCGGGCGTGGGCGTGGCTGCAGGACGCGGCCGCGCTCGGGTAGAGCGCGGCGGAAGACTTGACTCGTTCAAGTAAAGGGGGCAGGGTGGAAATCGATGGACCACCACGACGCCGAGGCTGACTTCGAGGGGCTGCTGCGGGCCGCCGACCTGCGGGTCACCCGGCCGCGCCTCGCCGTGCTGCGAGCCGTGGGCCGCCAGCCGCACGCCGACACCGGCAGCGTCCTCGCGGCCGTCCGGACCGAGGAGCCGACCGTCTCGCACCAGGCCGTCTACGACGTCCTCGGCGTGCTGAGCGAGTCCGGCCTCGTCCGCCGGATCCAGCCGGCCGGCTCGGTCGCGCGCTACGAGCTGCGGGTCGGCGACAACCACCACCACGTGGTCTGCCGCTCGTGCGGCACGGTCGCCGACGTCGACTGCGCGGTCGGCGTACGCCCGTGCCTCCATGCCTCCGACTCCCACGGCTTCGTCATCGACGAGGCCGAGGTCACCTACTGGGGCCTGTGCCCCGCCTGCGCCACCCAGAAGTCCGCCACCAGCAACTGAGAGGGACCCATGTCCGACCAGGAAGACACGACGCCCACGAGCCCGCAGGGCACCGACCGCAAGGCCGAGGCCGGCTGCCCGGTGATGCACGACTCCGCGACCGCGCAGGGCAGTGAGAGCGAGAACCCGGCGATCGACTCGCCGACGCCGAAGGACGGTCGTCCGCGGACCAACCAGGACTGGTGGCCCAACCAGCTCGACCTGTCCGTGCTGCACGCGCACTCGCCGAAGGGCAACCCCCTCGGCACCGACTTCTCGTACGCCGACGCGTTCGCCGAGCTCGACGTCGAGGCGCTCAAGAGCGACATCGTCGACGTGCTGCGCACCTCGCAGGACTGGTGGCCCGCGGACTTCGGCCACTACGGCGGCCTGATGATCCGGATGAGCTGGCACGCAGCCGGCACCTACCGCGTCCAGGACGGCCGCGGCGGTGCGGGAGACGGCAGCCAGCGCTTCGCGCCCCTCAACTCCTGGCCCGACAACGCCAACCTCGACAAGGCGCGGCGCCTGCTCTGGCCGGTGAAGCAGAAGTACGGCCAGAAGATCTCGTGGGCCGACCTGCTCGTCCTCGCCGGCAACGTCGCGCTCGAGGACATGGGCTTCGAGACCTTCGGGTTCGCGTTCGGACGCGAGGACGTGTGGGAGCCCGAGGAGATCATCTGGGGTCCGGAGGACACCTGGCTCGGCGACGAGCGCTACTCCGGCGACCGCGAGCTCGGAGAGAACCTGGGCGCGGTCCAGATGGGCCTGATCTACGTCAACCCCGAGGGCCCCAACGGCAACCCCGACCCGGTCGCCTCGGCCCGTGACATCCGCGAGACCTTCGGCCGGATGGCGATGAACGACGAGGAGACCGTCGCCCTCATCGCCGGTGGCCACACGTTCGGCAAGACCCACGGCGCGGGCGACCCCGACCTGGTCGGCCCCGAGCCCGAGGGCGCTGAGCTCGAGAACCAGGGCCTGGGCTGGATCAGCTCGTACGGCTCGGGCAAGGGGGGCGACACGATCACCTCCGGGCTCGAGGTCACCTGGACCGACGTACCGACGCAGTGGAGCAACCGCTACTTCGAGATCCTCTTCGGCTACGAGTGGGAGCTCACCGAGAGCCCGGCCGGCGCCAAGCAGTGGGTCGCCAAGACCGACGACGCGATCATCCCCGACGCGCACGACCCGTCGAAGAAGCACCGCCCGACGATGCTGACCTCCGACCTCGCGCTGCGCGAGGACCCGGCCTACGAGAAGATCTCGCGCCGCTTCCTGGAGAACCCCGACGAGTTCCGCCTGGCCTTCGCGAAGGCCTGGTACAAGCTGCTCCACCGCGACATGGGCCCGGTCGGCCCGCACCTGCTCGGCCCGTGGGTCCCCGAGGCCCAGCTCTGGCAGGACCCGGTCCCGCCGGTCGACCACGAGCTCGTCGGAGACGCCGAGATCGCCGATCTCAAGGCCAAGCTGCTCGACTCGGGCCTCTCGGTCCAGCAGCTCGTCTCGCTGGCGTGGGCCTCGGCCGCCACGTTCCGTCGTACCGACCGTCGTGGTGGTGCCAACGGCGCCCGCATCCGCCTGGAGCCGCAGCGCGGCTGGGCCGTGCACGCCGACCTCGACCTCGACACCTCGCTCGCGGCGATCGAGCGCGTGCAGCAGGACGCCGAGGCGGCCGGCACGAAGGTGTCGGTGGCCGACCTGATCGTCCTCGGCGGTGCCGCGGCGATCGAGAAGGCGGCGAAGGACGCCGGTCACGACGTCAGCGTCCCCTTCACCCCGGGTCGTACCGACGCCACCCAGGACCAGACCGACGTCCACTCCATGGGCTGGCTGGAGCCGCGCGCCGACGGCTTCCGCAACTGGCTGCGCCCGGGCGAGAAGCTGCAGCCCGAGAAGCTGCTGCTCGACAAGGCCTACCTGCTGGGCCTGTCCGCGCCGCAGATGACCGTCCTGCTCGGTGGCCTCCGGGCGATCGGCGCCAACGCCGGCGGCACCGCCCACGGCGTGCTCACCGACCGTCCGGGCACGCTGACCAACGACTTCTTCGCCAACCTGCTGTCCCCGGGCACGCAGTGGAAGGCGTCGCAGTCCGACGAGGGCGTCTACGAGATCCGCGACGTCGCCACCGGGGACCTCAAGTGGACCGCCACCGCGGTCGACCTGGTGCTGGGCTCGAACTCCCAGCTGCGGGCGCTCGCCGAGGTCTACGCCAGCGACGACGCGAAGGAGAAGTTCGTCACCGACTTCGTCGCCGCGTGGACGCAGGTCATGGACAACGACAGGTTCGACCTGCGGGGCTGACCCGGTGGCCGTGCAGACGGAGCACTTCAAGGGAACCGACCTCGCGGGCGACCGGTGGGTGCCGTGGTACCTGCCCCACTGGTCGTCCCGCGAGGAGTCGCGGGCGACGTACGACGTCGCGTCCTCGGTGCTCCGTCTGCGCATCCCCACCACCCAGGGACTGTGGTGCGCCGAGCGGCACCACCCGGTGCTGCGCACCTCGAGCGTCGCGTCCGGGCTGTACGCCGGACCGCTTGGGTCCACCGTCGGGCAGCAGCCCTTCGCCGACGGCCTGACGGTCTCCGAGGAGCAGGAGCCCTTCCGGGGCTGGCTCGTCGAGGGCGGACGGCTGACCGTGCGCGCCCGGGCCGACCTGACCGCCCGCTCGATGGTGTCGGTCTGGCTGACCGGTTTCGAGGACGAGCCCGACCGGTGCGGCGAGGTGTGCGTGTTCGAGGTCTTCGGCGACACCGTGACGCCGTCGTCCGCAGGGGTCGGGGCCGGTGTGCACGCGTTCCGCGACCCGTCGCTGCGCGAGGACTTCTCGGTCACCCCGGTCGAGCTCGACCTGCGCGAGTGGCACGACTTCACCGTGACGATGTCGGCCGACGGCTGCACCTGGTCGGTCAACGGACAGCCGCTGCGGACCGGCGACCAGTGCCCGTCGTACCCGCTCCAGATCTTCGTCGGCGTCTTCGACTTCCCCGACCGCGAGGACGGCACGACCCGCGACCACGAGCCGACCTTCGAGGTCGACTCGATCGTCCACGAGGTCGGCTGAGTGGTCGACCGCGCAACACCCAACCTGCCGTCCCGCGACCTCGAGGCGACGGCCGCGTTCTACGCCGCGATCGGGTTCGCGACGACGTACCGCGACCCGGGCTGGCTCATCCTCGAGCGCGGCTCGCTCGTGCTGGAGTTCTTCCACGACCCGGGCGTGGACCCGGCCACCACGTCGGCAGGCTCGTGCCTGCGTGTCGACGACGTCGATGCGCTGTATGCCGCGTGCGCGGCCGCGGGCATCCAGGAGACGCACCTCGGCTGGCCCCGGCTGCACCCGCCGCAGGTCGAGGACTCAGGCCTGCGGATCGGCGCCCTGGTCGACCCCGACGGCAGCCTGCTCAGGCTGGTCCAGAATCACCGTGACCCCGTCGCCGACGCGGATCGTGCCGGAGGAGAGCAGCCGGAACACCGTCCCGCCGCGGGGTGACTTCAAGGCCTGCATCGCGCCGGGCCCGAGCCAGTCGTCGAGCAGCCGGCACGGCGCGGCGATCCGGACGACCTCGAGCTCGACGTCGCCGATCCGCATGCGCTCCCCCGGCCGGGTCGGGATCGGTCCGTGGTCGAGCGTGACGTTGCGCCGCGTGAGGCCCGGGTCGACCGGGCGCCCGAGCACCTCCTCGGCGGCGGCGAGGTCGTCGAGCGCCTGCACCGTCACGTGGCGGTGCTTCGCACCGTGGTAGCGGTCTCCGACCAGGCCGACCCCCGCCTCGGCCTCCACGGCGTCGACCGACCTCGTCGGGATCTTCCGGCCGGGTGCGAGGTGGATGGCGGCGACGCGGGAGTTCACGCCACGGACGGTACTTCGTGGCCGAGTCCTACGGTTGTCGGCCCAGATCTCGGCTGACAACCGTTGTGGTCACCGGACATCCGGTGACTCCAGCCCGGCCCCTGTCTGTCTGTACGACGTCCGCCCAATGCGGTCGCGGAGCGTCCGCAACCCCGGGCATGCTCGGACGATGGACACTCACCTCCTCGACGCCAAGGGCGCGCTGCAGCACTACCTGCAGGGTGCGCGCGACCCGATCCTCTGGAAGCTCGACGGGCTCGGCGAGCGCGACCTGCGGTTGCCCCGGACGCCGACCGGCACCAACCTGCTCGGCATCGTCCGCCACGTCGCCAACGTCGAGATCGGCTACTTCGGCCCGACCTTCGGCCGTGAGTGGCCCGACCCAGACCACCCCCTCTTCGTCACGGACGAGCAGGCCGACGCCGACCCGCAGGCGGACTGGTGGGTGCCGGCGGAGGTGAGCGCCGCCGAGGTGATCGACTTCTACCGCGCGGTCTGGGCCTTCAGCGACGCGACCATCGCGGACCTCGACCTCGACGCCCGCGGAGCGGTACCGTGGTGGCCGCCGGACCACCGCGACGTCTCCCTCGCCCGCATCATCGTGCACGTCATCTCCGACACCACCCGGCACGGCGGCCACGCCGACATCCTGCGTGAGGCCATCGACGGCGCCGCCGGGCTCCGGCCGGAGTCCACCAACCTGCCCGACCTCGACTGGGCGTCGTACACCGCGCGGCTGACCGCAGTCGCCGAGCAGTTCCCGCCGGACTAGTCAGAGGAGAGCAGAAAGTCGGAGGCGCTGTCGGCGGTGAGCCCTACTGTCGGGTGATGCCCATCGACGAGGTCGACCCGGTCCCGGCGGACCCCGCCGCGCCCCAGGTCGAGGCGCACCTCCCGCCCGGGGTGACCCGCGGGCCGGAGACGATGCGCGCGTTCCACGCGGTGCTGGGCAACACGCTCGTGGCCAACGTGACGTCGAGCTTCCTGTGGTTCGCGCTGACGTTCTGGGCCTACCTCGAGACACGGTCGGTGATGGCGACGGCGATTATCGGCGGCGGCTTCATGCTGTTCACGGCGGTGTGCGGCACGTGGTTCGGCACGCTCGTCGACCGCCACCGCAAGAAGCAGGTGATCGTCGCGTCGTCCACGGTCACCCTGGTGGCCTATACGGTGTCGGGACTGTTGTGGCTCCTCCTCGGCGAGCGCCGCCTCGCCGACTGGGAGAGCCCGGCGTTCTGGTTGTTCACCGTCGTGATCCTGGCCGGCAGCGTGGTCGAGAGCATGCGCAACATCGCGCTGTCGACGACGGTGACGCTCCTCGTCCCGGAGGACGGGCGCGACAAGGCCAACGGACTGGTCGGCACCGTCCAGGGTGTCGCCTTCATGATCACCAGCGTCTTCAGCGGGTTGAGCGTCGGCCTGCTCGGCATGGGCTGGACCCTGGCCATCGCGATCGCGCTGACGGGCGCCTCGCTGCTGCACCTCCTGCCGATCACGATCCCCGAGCTGGCTCCCGAACCGGACGAGGGCGGCTCGAAGCTCGACGTGCGCGGGGCGATCGCCGCGATCCGCGTGGTGCCGGGACTGGTCGCGCTGATCCTGTTCTCGACGTTCAACAACCTGGTGAGCGGGGTCTACATCGCGCTGATGGATCCCTACGGCCTGACCCTCTTCAGCGTCGAGACGTGGGGGCTGGTCCTCGGCGTCACCGGTCTGGGTTTCGTGGTCGGCGGCGGACTCGTCGCCAGGTTCGGCCTCGGCGCCAACCCGGTCCGCACGCTGCTGCTGGTCAACCTCGGCATCGCCGTGCTCGGCATGACCTTCACGGCGCGTGAGTGGGCGTGGCTCTACGTCGTGGGCATCTTCGCCTTCATGGCGGTCATCCCGGCCGCCGAGTCCGCCGAGCAGACGATCCTGCAGCGGGTGGTCCCGTTCCGGACCCAGGGTCGCGTGTTCGGCTTCGCCCAGAGCGTCGAGCTCGCCGCCAGCCCCATCTCCGCGTTCCTGATCGGCCCGATCGCCGAGTTCTGGCTGATCCCCTACATGGAGTCGTCCGACGGTCGCTCCACGTGGGGCTGGCTGGTCGGCAGCGGCGAGGCTCGTGGCATCGCGCTCGTATTCATCGCGGCCGGCGCGATCATGCTCGTCACCGTCCTGCTCGCGCTCGCCTCCGCGCCCTACCGCCGGCTGTCGACGGCATACGCCGTCGCGCCGCCGCAGCAGCTCGAGGGCAGCGCCCCCGCTTGAGGCAGGACCGGGAATCCGTCAGGCGGGCATCCGCGCCCGCAGAAAGCGGACCGTCCGGTCCATCGCCGCGACGAAGGCGGGCCCGAACGCGTGCCCGTCGTCGTACCACTCGAGGGTGGAGTCGACGCCGGCGGCGGTGAGCGCCTTCTGCGTCGCCGTCGCCCATGGCGGTGGGCACGTGTCGTCGAACCGGCCGTGCACCATCAGCACCGGCTCGGTGATCTCGTCGAAGTCCGGCCGCGGCGAGACGCCCCTCCAGAACCCCGGGTCGTCCTTCGGCAGGCCGTGGCGGCCGCGGAAGCCGGCCTCGAGCTCGGCCAGCGGAGCGTCTGGCCGCTGGAACTGGGCGAAGTTCTCCGCCTCGAGGCTCGACACCGAGGCCCATCCGACCCCGGCGGCGAACAGGCCCGGCTCCGCGACGAGGGCCTTGAGCATCACCCCGCCTCCCATCGACCGACCAAAGAGGGCGATCCGGTCCGCGTCGACGCGGACGTCGTCGGAGCTGCTCAGCGCACGGGCGGCTGCGATCACGTCGGCGGCGTAGCCGAGCCGGACGGCCTGCTCGATCCGCGGGTCGTCGGTCGACTCGGCGTGGTTGCGGTAGTCGACGTGCAGCGCGACGTAACCCTGCTGGGCCAGGAACCCGCGCTCCCGGGTCATGCCCTGGCCGCGGACGTAGTGGGCCGGGTCGATGTAGCCGTGCGCCAGCACCACCGCGGGGAAGGGGCCACGTCCCGACGGCACGTTGAGGACCCCGCTGATCCGCAGCGGCGCGCTCCCGCGGCCCGCCGTGGTCGAGCGGAAGGAGACGTCGTACGACGTGTAGGCGGGGGTGCGCTCGCGGACCGCCCCGAGGCGCAGGTCGCCGCCGGTGAGGTCGGCGGCCGCGAGGGCGGCCATCGAGACCGGGCGCGGCTCCTCGGTGGGTTCCTCGGTGGGCTCCTCCGTCGGCTCGGGCGTCGGCTCCTCGCTCGGCGTGCTCGCGCTCGACGACGGGGACGAGGTCCGGGTCTCCTCCTGCGACGACGTGCACGCCGCGAGGAGGGGCAGGGTCGCGAGTGCCGTTGCGCCGCGGCGCCAGGTGCCGTCCATGCGACCAGTGTGCGGGAGCAGTCCCAGCCCCGGGGCGTGTCACACATCCGGCCGCCCGTTCGTCGAGAGGTTGGATGATGCCGAACGAGAGGGTGGGACGGATGGACGAGACCGAGGTCTTCGAGGCCGAGCGGCCGCGCTTGCTGGGCATCGCCAGCCGGGTGCTGGGTGACCACGCCGAGGCGGAGGACGTGGTGCAGCAGGCCTGGCTGCGCCTCGACCGTGCGCTCGCACGCGACGCCCAGCCCGATTCGTCCGGCGAGATCGAGAACCTCCCGGCCTGGCTGACCACCGTCACCACCCGGCTGTGCCTGGACCGGCTGCGCTCGCGCACCCCGGTCCCGATGGACGACGACCTGTCGGACCTGGAGGACAGCGCTCCCGACCCGGCCGACGACGTCGCCCTGGCCGACACCGTCGGCATCGCGCTGCAGGCGGTGATCGACCGGCTGTCGCCGCGCGAGCGGGTGGCGTTCGTGCTGCACGACAGCTTCGGCTTCGAGTTCGGCACGATCGCGGCCGTCCTCGACACGACGCCGGTCGCGGCGCGCAAGCTCGCGTCGCGGGCCCGCTCGAAGGTCGCCCAACCGGCCCCCGAGGACGCCCTCGCGGACTGGGAGGTGGTGGACGCCTTCATGGCCGCGGCCCGCGGCGCGGACTTCGAGCGGCTGCTCCAGCTCCTGGCGCCCGACGCGCACATCGGAGCGGACGACGTCGCGGCGCTGTCCGGGACGCCGACATCCATCGAGGGCCGGGACGAGGTGGCCACCTTCTTCAACGGCAGCGCGCAGGCGGCGCTGCCGATCTACGTCGGCGATCGCCCGGCCTACGCCTGGTACCACCGCGGCGAGGCCCGGGTGGTCTTCGACTTCACGATCGCCGACGGCCGGGTGCAGAGCATCATCTGCCGCGGCGAGCCGACGACCCTCGCCCAGGTCGTACGCCGTTCCGGCGTCGAGGTGGTCACACCTCGCGCGCGCCGATCGTCAGACCAGTGAGAGCCCACTAGAGGGAGAGACGATGAAGACGATGACCTGCCGCCAGCTCGGCGGACCCTGCGACCTGCCGCACCACGGCGATACCCACGACGACGTGATCAACGCCCAGGACCGGCACCTCAAGCAGATGGAGAAGGACGGCGACGCCGCCCACCAGCCGGCGCGCGACGAGATGAAGGGCCGGTGGCGCCACCCGAGGAGGTCGCTCGGCTGGTACCGCGAGATGAAGCAGGCCTTCGCCGACCTGCCGGAGGACTGAGCACCTGGGTCAGCGACGCTCGCGCGGCAACGCGCAGGTCTGCGCGAGGCCCAGCGCCCAGCAGGTCGGGCAGCCGCGGAGCAGCACGCCGGCCGGTGCGATGAGCAGCAGTGCCCACGGCCCCGCCCACGGGAGAAGCACGAACGCCGCCACCATCAGCGGCAACCCGATGGCGCCGCGCACCAGGTGGCGCGCCACGCTGCTGCTGGCGAACATGGTGTCGGGCTGGCTCACTCCTGTTCTTCGGGGCGGGCCCGAGGAACGGATGGTCAGCGGCGGCGGTCGGCCAGGACGTACGCCGCACCGGCCGCCGCGGCGGTGACCCCGAGGACGGACGGCCACGTGCCGACCTTCTTCGCCAGCGGGTGGGAGACGCCCATCGCGGTCCAGTAGGCCGCCGACAGGCCCGCGACCAGCGGCGCACCGCCGACGGCGTACCACTGCCGCGCCGCGAGCACGTTGGCACCGAGCATCGCGGCCCCACCGAGGGGACGTACGCCGGTCTGCTGGGCGAGCGTGAACCCGCCGACGAGGCCCCCGGCGAGGAGCGGTGCGGTGGGGATGCGGGTCAGGTCAGGCACGGATCGAGCCTAGCCAGCGGTCCGCGACGACCACAGGGAAGGCAGTTCGCGGCTCCGCGGTCTCCGGCCCCGCTCAGGAGGCGTCGCGGCGCCACGAACTGCCGTCATGATGCGGCAGCCGACCGTCCGCAACCGCCGTTAGCGTCGGTGGCATGAGCAACGACAGCACCGAGGAGAACACCGATGCCTGGGTCCCGCCGCCGTGGGAGCCGCCGATCGACGCGACCGAGGCCGAGCACCTCGTCGGCGCACTCAACCGGATGCGGGCCACCCTGCGGTGGAAGGCCGACGGGCTCGACGAGGCCGGGCTCGCCCACCGCATCCCGTCGTCGACGCTCTCGCTGGGCGGGCTCCTGCGCCACCTCGCGCTGGCGGAGGACTACTACCTGACCACCAAGCTGCGGGGTGAGGAGCTCGTCGAGCCGTGGACGTCGCTGGGCCGCGATGACTCCGACGAGTGGGAGTTCGAGGCCGACCACTTCACCGCCGCCGAGACCTACGCGATCTTCGACGAGGCCGTCGTGCGCAACACGGCTCGGATCGAGGCCGCGATCGCGGACGCCGGTGGCACCCTCGACCTGGTCGCGCACGTCGACGACGGCAACGGCAACCACCCGCGCCTGCGCCGCCTGCTCATCGACCTGCTCGAGGAGTACAGCCGCCACACCGGCCACGCCGACCTCCTGCGTGAGGCGGTCGACGGCCGCACCGGCGAGGACCCGGACGGGGACTGGGTGCCGGCCTGGCTGCAGGGAGGTCCGCGTTAGGCGAGTCCCGCCCACGGGTCCTCGCGCCGCCACAGCGTCGGCAGGTGCAGCGCGACGCCCTGCTGCTGCGCGAGCCCGGTGAGGACGCGCATGGTGACGTCGAGGTCGTCGCCGGCGTAGGGCAGCGCCCGCAGCGGCGCGTCGAGGCCCCGGAAGAAGTCGTCCCAGTGCGTCAGCACGACGCGACGTGCGCCGACCGCCTCGACGGTCTGCGCCCAGTAGGCACGGATGTAGTCCTCCGGCATCACGCCGAGCTGGCCGACGCCGAGGTAGGCGACCTCGGCGCTCCGACCGTCGAGGGCGCCCTCGACGTAGCCGGCGCTGCCCTGCAGCAGTGCCGTCCGGCCGCTGGTGTGCTCGACCACGATCGACCACGCTTCGCCGCACCGGTAGGCGCCGGTGCGCACCGGCGGGACGACCGGGGCGTCGATCGTGCCGGGGAACCGGTCGGGCGGGCAGTGGTCGGACTCGACATGGGTGAGGGTGAACGCGCCGTAGGTCCGCGGCCGACCCGGGGTCACGACGTCGATCCGCGTGGGGTCGAGGCCACCGCCGCGGCCGACGTTGGCGGCCGACTCGCCCCCGACCAGCACCGCGCCGGTCCGTTGCGCCACCACCGCGGAATCGAGGGCGTGGTCGAAGTGCGTGTGGACCGGAGCGACCGCCGCCAGACGTCGACCACCCGCGCCGAAGCCCAGCCGATCCAGCGCGGCGTCGATCCGTGCCTCGTCCGGAGCGATCGAGCGCAGCAGGACGGTCGGCAGCGACGGCCGGGAGAAGTAGCCGTCCGTCATCACCGCGCTCCCGCCGTCGTCGAGCAGCAGGCTGGCCACGCCGAGGAAGGTCACCCCCATCCCACCGTCGGAGGCGGCGGGCACGTCGAAGCGGTCGGCGTGACGCGAGAGGTCGGGGCGGCCGAGCTTGAGTCGCACGGCGTCAGGCTAGCGGCCTACTTGGACGGCTCCGGGGTGTCGACGTCGACGTCGGGGCAGCCCACCTTGGGGTTCAGCCCGGTGTAGTTGAGCGGGCCGGCGGCGATGTTGGCGATGATGTCGCTCGTCTCCGAGCAGTTCGTCTTGGTGTCCTCGAAGTAGCCGCGCTGGAAGGCGGCGAACGCTCCGATGACCAGCCAGATCACGAGCAGGATGCCGATCAGTCGTCCCATGGGGGTCCCTCCTCGACCAGGACGGCGGGGTAGCCGTCCGGCCGATCATCACCCCGGCCCCGACGACGTACCACCCTCGCAGGGGTAGGGGGCCCTACGCTGCGGTCATGACGATCGTCGCCGTGGTCCTCGCCGTCCTGGCCGCCCTGCTGCACGTCTACATCTGGGTGCTCGAGTCGTTCCGCTGGACCGAGCCCGCGACCCGCAAGACCTTCCGCACCTCTGAGGCTGACGCCGCGACCACCCGCGAGATGGCCTACAACCAGGGGTTCTACAACCTCTTCCTCGCCGTGATCACGATCGTCGGAGTGGCGATGATCGTCGGGGACCAGGCGAGTGTGGGTACGGCGCTGGCGCTCGCCGGCACCGGCTCGATGCTGGCGGCCGCCGTCGTCCTGATCACCCGCGACCGCTCGATGGCGCGTGCCGCGGTGACGCAGGGCACCTTCCCCCTGCTCGCCGTGGTCTTCCTGCTGCTGCAGCTCTGAGGCGGTCACTGGCCCAGGAACGCGTGCACCGACGAGACGACCGAGGCGCCCTCGCCGGTCGCCGAGGCGACCCGCTTCATCGAGCCGGAGCGGATGTCGCCACCGCAGAAGATGCCGGGCATCGTCGTGGCGAGGTCCTCGGGCGGGACGTCCTCGACCCACTGCTCGCGCGGGATGTCACGACCCGTCAGCACGAAGCCACGCTCGTCGCGCAGGACCGTGTCGGGCAGCCAGCCGCACTCCGGCGCCGCGCCCAGCAGGAGGAAGAGCCCGCGGGCGTCGACCCGCTCACGCTCGCCCGTGGTGACGTCCTCGACGGTGAGCCACTCGAGGTGGTTCACGTCGTCGGCGCCGCCGTCGACGACACAGGCCGAGCCGCGCACGGTGATGCGCGGGTTCCACTCGATCTCGTTGATGAGGTACGACGACATGGTGGCCGTCAGGTCCGGTCGCCGGACGATGATGGTCACCTCCTTGGCGAAGCGGGCGGCGTGGATCGCCGCCTGGCCGGCCGAGTTGCCGCCGCCGACGATGACGACGTGGTCGCCGGCGAGCTCGCGCGCGGCGGCCATCGCCGCGCCGTAGTAGACACCGCGGCCGACGAGCTCCTCGATCGAGTCGACTCCGAGCCGGCGGTAGTTCACCCCGGTCGCCACCAGAACGGAGCGGGTGTGCACGTCGCCGCCGTCGGTGTGCACGATGTGGTGGCCGCCGTCGTGGCACGGTGAGATGCCGGTGGCGGGCCAGCCGGTGAAGAAGCGGGTCCCGAAGCGCAGCGCCTGCCCACGCGCCCGCTGGGCGAGCCGCATGCCGGAGATGCCGCGCGGGAAGCCGAGGTAGTTGCGGATCATCGAGCTCGTGCCCGCCTGCCCGCCGATCGCCTCGGCCTCGAGGCAGACCGTCGAGAGGCCCTCGCTCGAGGCGTACACGCTGGCCGCCAGGCCCGCGGGGCCGGCGCCGACCACCACCAGGTCGACGACCTCGTCGACGTCGATCTCGTCGGGGCGGCCGTAGAGCTGGTTGGCCAGCGATCGCACGTCGGGGCAGTGGCCGCACCAGCCGGCGAGCGAGGAGACGACCGGCCAGCGGCCCTCGTCCTCGGGGCAGTTCGCCATCACCTCGCGGCCGACCTCGCTGTCGGGGTGGTGAACTCCGGCGGGCAGGCCGACCCGGGAGAGGTAGTCGAGCAGCTCACGGGTGAGCGCGTCCTTCTCCGGGGTGATGATGCGGACGTTCTCGACGACCGGCGCCGCGACGGTCGCGTTCCACTCGTTGAGCATCTCGCCGACGGCGCCGTGGAACTCCTCGTCCCGTGGTCCCTGTGGCATCAGCAGCAGCGCGTCGACCTTGCCGGCCGCGACCGCGTGGCGGAAGTCGGCGTTGTCGGCGCGGAACCGGCTGATGTGGGACACGATCAGCCGCCGTGCGGTCGGCACGGTCTTGCGGGTGCCGGAGATCAGGCCGTAGAGCTTCTGCTGGTCGTGGTCGCTGTCGATCACGAACAGGGCGACCTGGTGGCCGCTGCCCATCAGGTCGCGGGCGGTGTGCTTGGCGGTCACCTCGTCGTGCACGAGGCGGACGTCGTACTCCCGCTCGTAGCGCGCGAAGGCCTCGGCCAGCACGTCGCCGTGGTGGGCCGAGGCGATGACGATCGCAGGTGCTCCCATGTGGATCTCCTGGGTGTGGGTCAGCCGGTGAGGTTGTGGACGTAGCACCACCGCCAGGACTCGTCGGGCTGGGCCGACTCCATGACGGGGTGGAGGGTCTCGTGGAAGTGGGCGGTCGCGTGCTTGCCGATCGAGGAGTCACAGCAGCCGACGTGGCCGCACTCGAGGCACTGGCGCAGCGAGACCCACGGGGTGCCGTCGGCCAGGCACGTGGCGCAGGCCGGGTCCTCGACGGTCTCGATCGCCGAGTAGGAGTCGAGGTCGTCGCAGTGCCGGCCGGCAGAGAAGGCGAGCGACCCGATGCGGGTGCGTGCGGGCGCCTCGGCCGCGGCGTCGAGCATCGACTCCTCGACGTCGAGCATCGCCAGGACGCCGCTGACCACGTCGGAGGGGATCTTGCCCTTGCTGCGCACGAGCAGGACCTTGGCGCGCTCGGCCTCGATCATCTCGCCGCGGACGCGGGCGTAGAGCTGGGACGGCGTCTCGGCGTCCTCCGCCGTGGCCAGCTGCTCCCAGGCCGCGAACGAGCGCTGGTCGATGCGGGCCCGGATCTGCTCGGAGACCCCGTGGTGGTCGTCGTACTCGAGTTCCTCGAGCTTGGCCAGACCGGCGTCGGCGGCCTGCTGGAGCAGCGCGGCCCGGGCCAGGGCGTCCTCGGCGGGATCAGGTGCCGGTACGCCGAGCACGCGGGTGACCAGCGGGAGCGTGAGTCCCTGCAGGAGCAGCGTGCCGGCCACGACCGTGAAGGCGACCAGCAGCAGAACCTCGCGGTGGGCGGTGTCCTCCGGGATGACGAACGCGGCCGCCAGCGTGACGACGCCACGCATCCCGGCCCACCCGAGGAGGAAGGTCCACGAGGGCGGGATCGGGTTGGTACGGCGGAACATCCAGGTGGCGTACATGTAGACGAGCCGGACGACGATGACCGTCGCGAGCGTGGCCAGGCAGATGAGCGCGATCCGGCCCACCGGGAGGGTCGACTGGCGGACGTCCTCGAGGATCCAGTCGAGCTCGAGGCCGATGAGCAGGAAGACCGTGTTCTCCAGCATGAAGGCGACCGTGCGCCAGGTGATCCGCTCGGTGATCCGCGACTGGGCCGTCTGGATGATGGGCGCCTTGTGGCCGAGCAGCAGGCCCGCGACGACGACGGAGATGACGCCGGACGCGTGGATCTCCTCCGCCGCGACGAACGCGGCGAACGGCGTGAGGAACGAGATGCCGGTGTCCAGCACCGGGTCGGTGATCCGCTTGCGGAGCCAGGCGACCAGCAGGAACAGCGCGACGCCCACCAGTGCGCCGCCGCCGGCCGCGCGGACGAAGTCGAGGCCGACCTCGACGACCGTCAGGCTGCCGGCGAGGAAGGCGATCGCGGTGCGCAGCGCCACCAGGGCGGTCGCGTCGTTGAGCAGCGACTCGCCTTCGAGGATCGTGACGACCCGGCGTGGCAGCCCGATCCGTCTCGCGACGGCGGTCGCCGCCACCGCGTCGGGCGGCGCGACCACGGCCCCGATCGCGATCGCGGCCGCCCACCCGACGTCCGGGAGCAGCCAGTGCACGACCGCCGCGACGGCGAACGTGGTGACGACGACGAGGAGCACCGAGAGCCGCAGGATCGTCCCGCGGTTGGCGTTGAAGTCGACCAGCGAGGTCTGGATGGCCGCCGCGTAGAGGAGCGGCGGCAGCAGGCCGAGCAGCACGACCTCGGACTCGAGGCGGATGGTGGGCACTCCCGGGAGGTACGACGCCACGGCGCCGACCACGACCAGCAGGAGCGGCGCCGGGACGCGCAGGCGGTCGCTGACGGCCGAGACCGCGAGGACCACCGCGGCCATCGAGACCAGGAGGAGGGCGAGTTCCACCTGGAGATCATCGCGGGTGGAGCCCGCCGGAATCCATCGCGTTCGCGCTCAGCGCACGACGTCGTAGCGCTGGAGCGTGATGCCGTTGGAGTAGGCGGCGTGCTCGACGAGCTCGAGCTTCGTCTTGTCGAGGGCGGTGCCGTCGACGAACAGCCGCTTGCCGCTGCCGAGCAGGAGCGGGAAGACGAGCAGGTGGTAGCGGTCGACCAGGCCGGCGGCCGCGAGGCCCTGGGCGAGGGTCGGGCTGCCGTGCACCTGGATCTCGCCGCCCTCGGTCTCCTTCAGCGCCGCGACGTCGTCGATCGAGCGGAGCACGGTCACCTCGCCGTCGCCCCACGGTGCGGTGTCGCCGTCGAGCGTGGTGGACACGACGTACTTCGGCATCGCGTTGTAGGTGGCGAACTCCTCCATCGACGGCCACACGGGCGCGAACTCGTCATAGCTCTGGCGCCCGAAGAGCAGTGCCGTCGCCGACTCGGTCTCCCGGCCCTTGATGTCGTAGGCCGCGGGGTCGAACTCGACGTCCTTGAACGTCCACCCGCCGTGGGGGTGGTTGCCGCCCCCGGGGGAGTCGACGATGCCGTCGAGGCTGATGAACTCGGTGATGACGATGGGGCGCATGTCGGTGTCCTGTCTTCGGGCGGGATGGGGGGTGGGTGGTCTCAGCCGACGTGCGCCGAGACGAGGTCGTCGATCTGGTTGATGGCGGACGAGGCGCCCTCGACGACACCCATCGCGAGCACCGTCTGGAGCGCGTCCGCGGTGGCGTACGACGACACGTAGGTGGCCCGGGTGCCTGCGTCGGTAGCGGTGAACGTGTAGTGCTGCCGCGACTCCGGCATCGCGGTGTTGGCCGCGAAGGTCTCGTCGAGGGCGAAGCCGTCGCGGAACGTGAAGCCGTCGGGGCGGTCGACCGTGTCGATGTCCCAGTAGGCGTAGTACTTCTCGCCCTCGGGGGTCGTCAGGTAGTAGTTCATCCGGCCGCCGGGGGCCAGCTCGTGGTCGACGAAGGTGGCCGGGTGGGTCGGCGGGCCCCAGACGCGCTCGAGCTGGCGCGGGTCGGCGTACACCTCCCACACGCGCTCCACCGGCGCGGCGAAGTCGGCGGTGATGGTGAGGGTGAGGGCCTCGAGGTCGTGCTGGACGTCGGTGACGGGCATGGGTTCAGTCCTTCTTCGTGTCGGGATCGGTGGTGGTCGGGGAGGTGCTGGCCTCGGCGGCGAAGAGCTCGTCCATCCGGGAGACCCGGCCTCGCCACAGCGCCTCGAGCTCGGTGAGCATCGCGCCCACCGAGCGGACCGCCTCGACGTCGCCGCTGGCGAGGGCCTCGCGGCCCTGCCGGCGCTTGGTGAGGAGGCCCGCCTTCTCGAGCACGGCGACGTGCTTCTGGACGGCCGCGAAGCTCATGTCGTAGCTCCGCGCCAGGGTCGAGACGGAGTGCTCGCCGGCCAGGACGCGACGCAGGATGTCGCGCCGCGTCCGGTCGGCGAGAGCGTGGAACCAGGCGTCCGCCCGGTCCTCCCGCTCGGTCTTGGTGGTCTCGGCCATGCCACAAAAATACAACCAATCAGTTGTACGTTGTCAAGGGTCGGCTCCTAGCGGGTGGTCAGGGCCCTCGGATCGCGCCCGCGCATGAGGGCCGAGCCGCTGGGCACTGGTGCCTCCTAGGGGTGGAACCCTCGCCGCTCAGGGGTGGAACTCCTCGCGTGCGGCGTACCATCGACGCGGTGCGGGAGCGTGCCGCGATCTCGAAGAGAAGTAGGGGCACCGACCGTGCACAGACTCAAGGAGGGTCTCCGTCTGGGAGACCGCTACCTGCTGGAGGAGCGCATCGCCTCCGGCGGGATGGCCGACGTCTGGCGGGGTCTCGACGAGGTGCTCCAGCGCCAGGTCGCGGTGAAGATCATGCGGGCCGACCCGGACAACGAGGAGATCTTCGCCGAGCGCTTCCGCGACGAGGCACTGCACTCGGCGGCCCTGCTGCACACCAACATCACCACGGTCTTCGACTACGGCGAGGACGACCACCTGTCCTACCTGGTGATGGAGCTGGTCGCCGGCCACCCGCTCTCTACGATCATCCGTGAGCAAGGAGCACTGCCGCCCGACACCGTCCGCTCGGTGCTCGCGCAGGCCGCCCTCGCGCTCGGCACCGCCCACGAGGCCGGCGTCGTGCACCGCGACGTGAAGCCGGCCAACATCCTCATCCGCGAGGACGGCGTCGTGAAGCTCACCGACTTCGGCATCGCCCGCGCGATGGACGCCATCGGGCACACCCGGGTCGGGGAGATGCTCGGCACGCCCAACTACATCAGCCCCGAGCAGGCGACCGGCGAGCAGGCGACGGGTGCCAGCGACCTCTACGCCCTCGGCGTCGTGGCCCACGAGATGCTCACCGGGGTCCGGCCCTTCGACCGCGGTACGCCGATCGCGACCGCGCTCTCGCACGTCAACGAGCCGCCGCCGCCGCTCGACGACTCCGTCCCGGCCGAGCTGCGTGCGGTGGTGGCCGCCCTGCTCGAGAAGGACCCTGCCGCCCGCCCGGCCAACGCGCTGGCGGTCGCGGTGATGCTCGGCGTGGCTCCCAGCGAGCTGGCCGGCCTCGACGTCGACGCCGCGGACGGCGTCAGCGGTGGCTACCTGGTCCTCCCCGTCACACCGGTCACGCCGACGCCGTCCGTCGAGGCGTCCGAGCATCCGCGCGCCGAGCAGGCCTTCGAGCAGGCCCCCGAGCAGGCGTCCGAGCCGGCCGTCGTCGACACCCCGACCGTGGCCACCCGGCCCGAGGACCTGCTCGACTAGACCCCCCACCAGGCGCTCGACCGGGCGTGCGTCAGCGCTTGGTCGCCTCGTCGATCAGCGTCGCGAGCGCCTTCGGCTGGGTGAACATCGGCCAGTGACCCGAGTCGATGTCGACGAGCTCGAGGCGGTTGGCGGACGAGAGCTCCGGGACGTCACCGTCGTCGATCCACTCCTGCGCCTCCGCCGGGCTGAACTCCGGGCAGATGAGCGTGAGCGGTACGTCGTGGCGCGCCTCGCTGGTCCAGTGCACCTCGCCGCGGGTCACGCCCACGGGCACGGGGATCATCCGGGCGAGCAGGTCGGACTTGAGCTGCTCGGACATGTCGTCGGAGTCGGGCCCCTCGAACTTCTCCCACCCCGGGAAGGGCATCGCGCCGTCGACCGGCTCGAAGTAGTCGGCGTACTTCTCGCCGTCCGTCGACGGGAAGCCGCCGATCAGGGCGACGCCCGTGATGGCGTCCGGGCGCTGGTCCGCCGCGGCCCAGGCGAGGGTGCACGCGGCCGAGTGACCGACCACGAGCGGGGACCCGTCGGCGGCGTCGACCGCTGCGAGGACCGCCTGCACCTGGTCGTCGTACGACGCCCCGGTGGCGCCGTCGCCCTGGCCGGGCAGGGTGAGCGGCACGGCGTGGTGCCCGAGCGCCTCGAGCTCGGGGACGACCTGGTCCCACGCCGAGCCGTCGAGCCAGAGTCCGGCGATGAGCACGATGTCCATGGGTTCTCCTTCATCGGTGGTGTTCGACCCTCGCCTCCACCGTAGAGATGGTTCCGGACGCTCCACGTCCGGAACCGGTGCGACCATCTGTCCATGAGTGAGATCAGCCCGACCGCTCGGGCGCTGCGGGCGCTCGACATCCTGCAGGGCCGTCCGGGCATCACCGCGGCGGAGCTGGCGACGCGGCTCGGGGTGACCGAGCGGGCGGCGCGTCGCTACGTCGCGATCCTGCGCGAGGCCGACATCCCGGTGGAGTCCACCCGGGGGCCCTACGGCGGCTACACCCTCGGCCGCGGGCTGCGGCTGCCGCCGCTGGTCTTCTCCGCGACCGAGGCCCTCGGCCTGGTGATGGCCGCGCTCGACTCCCAGCACGCGGTCGCCGATCCCGACGACCCGGTGGGCTCCGCGCTCGGCAAGATCCTGCGGGTGCTGCCCAGCAACGTCGCCCGGCAGGCGGTCACCCTCCGGGAGACGGCCCGCGCCGTGCCGGAGCGCTTCCCGGCGAGGCCGGACCCCGAGGTGACGACCGAGCTGGTCGCCGCCGTGGCCGCCCAGCGCCAGGTGCGCCTCGGCTACCGGACGGCCGCGGGCAACGCCCGCACGTTCGAGGTCGACCCGTGGTCAGTCGTCGTGCGCTACGGCCGGTGGTACCTGCTGTGCCACTCCCACCACGCCGACGAGCTGCGCACCTTCCGCATCGACCGGATCACCGCGGTCGAGACGCTCGAGGGCACCTTCGACGTGCCGGGCGACCTCGATCCAGCGGCGGAGCTCGAGTCCAACCTCGGCAAGGGGTGGGAGCACGAGACCCACGTCGTGTTCGAGCAGCCGCTGGAGGAGGTGCGACCGTGGATCCGGCCGACCCTCGGCGAGCTGCGCGCCCGGCCCGACGGGGGGTGCGAGCTGGTCGGCACCACGAGCAACGCCCAGGCGTACGCCGGCGAGTGGCTGGCCGGCGTACCGCTGCCGTTCACGGTGGCGGGTGGCCCCGAGCTGAAGGCCGCCGTGGCGGCGGTCGGTGCGCGGTTGACGGCCGCGGTCAGCGGCTGACCGCAACCTCCTGGGCGAGGTTCCAGCCGTCGGAGATCGGGAGGTAGTCGCCGCTCCAGAAGGTCCCCGGGTCGTACCAGGTCGCGCGCCGGTCGTCGCGCAGGACGCCCATCTCGATGTAGCAGGACGCCACGATCTCCGCGCAGAACGCCGCCTCCGGTGTCACGCGCTGGCTGCGCTTGCGCCGCGGGACGTAGGCGTCGCGACCGCGGAGCCAGCGCGCGCCCAGCCGGGCGATGCTCGGGAACGAGACGCCGTCGAGCCGGGCGATCGTGCGCAGCAGGCCGTCCTCCTCGGCCTGGCCGATCTCGGGCTCGAGCTGGCGCACCCACGCGTCCTGGTCGTACTCCGTCTGCCACCTCGACACCGCCTCCCGCAGGTCGTGGAGCTGGACGCCGCGGTGGTGCCCGCCGGTCCAGACGTCCATCTGCTTCTTGCCGAGCTCGGCGTGGAAGATCAGCGGTGGGAGGTCGTCGACGACGACCGCGATCCCGACATGGTTGACCGGCGAGTTGGTCACCGCGCGGATCGCGCGGTCGGGGGCGCGACGGCCACGGAAGAGCCAGATGTCGCCGCTGCGCGTGAGGTCGACCGCCTGGTCGAGGGTCAGCACCATGCGCGGAAGTCTGCCCTAGGCACTGGCTACTCTTGGGCGATGCGCGTGTGGAAGATCCTCGGTCTCGCCGGGATCCTGGCCGGTGTCGCCACCGGTGCTGCGGTCGCCCGCGACGAGCGCGTACGGCGCCACTACGACGCGGGCGAGATCCGCGACCGGCTGCACCAGAAGCACGACGAGGCCGTGGCCCGCGCCGAGGACTGACGCCCGCTGGTCGAGGAAGGCGCCCTGGCGCCTGTCACGAGACCTCGGCACCTCGGTTTCGAGACGGTCGCTGCGCGACCTCCTCAGCCAGCGGTGGGAAGTGCGAGGCGGACGGCGATCGCGAGCATCACGATCCCGATGAGGACGTCGAGCACCTGCCACGCGCGGGGGTCGGCGAGGCGCGGCGCGGCCAGGCGGGCGCCGTACGCCAGCCCGGAGAACCACGCGATGCTCGCCACGCACGCACCCAGCGCGAACCACCAGCGACCCGGCGTGCCGTGGGTGCCCGCGATCGAGCCGAGGAGCAGGACGGTGTCGAGGTAGACGTGCGGGTTCAGCCAGGTCAGCGCGACCGCCTTGGCGACCACGCCGGCGCGCTGCTCGACCGCCGCCTCGCCCGCAGCGAGGGCCTGCGGGCGCCGGGCCCGCAGCAGCGACATGACGCCGTACGCCGTCAGGAACGCGACGCCGAGCCAGCGGATCACCTCGACCGCCCACGGCGCGCGGTCGACCACCACGCCGATGCCGGCAACGCCCGCGACGATGAGCACGACGTCGGACAGCGCGCAGACCGCGACGACGAGGCCGACGTGGCTGCGGCGCAGGCCCTGGCGGAGGACGAAGGCGTTCTGCGCGCCGATCGCGACGATGAGGGACAGGCCGGTCAGCAGCCCGGCGACGACGTCTCCCACGCGGTCAATGTAGAGGTCGGCTGGACCCGGGCGACCCCGGGACGGCCCTGACAGATGTCAGGGTCCGCTGGGGGATCTATCCCATGGCAGCGGCTTCCGCGTGGCTGCCAGACTTGCCGGCATGACGGAGCGACCCACGGGGGAGACGGCGCCGGGCGGTGTCGCAGCGAGCGCGATCGACCTGACGAAGACCTACGGCAAGGGCGAGGCGGAGGTGCGCGCCCTCGACGGCGTCACCGTCGACCTGATGACGGGGGAGTTCACCGCGGTGATGGGCCCCTCGGGCTCCGGGAAGTCCACGCTGATGCACTGCCTGGCCGCGCTCGACACCCCGACCTCTGGCGAGGCGGTCGTCGACGGCACCTCGCTGGGCCGGCTCAAGGACAAGGACCTGACCACGCTGCGCCGCGAGCGGGTGGGCTTCGTCTTCCAGTCGTTCAACCTCGTCCCGACGCTCAGCGCGGAGGAGAACATCCTGCTGCCGCTGAGCCTCGCGAACCGCAAGCCAGACCGTGAGTGGTTCGACCAGGTCGTGACCGCGGTCGGCCTGCGTGACCGGCTCGGGCACCGCCCCAGCGAGATGTCGGGGGGCCAGCAGCAGCGCGTGGCCTGCGCGCGCGCCCTGGTGAGCAAGCCGTCGATCGTCTTCGCCGACGAGCCGACCGGCAACCTCGACTCGACCAGCTCGGCGGAGGTCCTCGGCTTCCTGCGCCGCAGCGTCGACGAGTTCGGCCAGACCGTCGTGATGGTGACGCACGACCCGGTCGCGGCGTCGTACACCGACCGGGTGCTGTTCCTCGCCGACGGTCGCATCGTCGACGAGCTCCGCTCGCCCGACCGGGACCAGATCCTCGACAAGATGGCGCGGCTCCAGGACGCGGCGGCCGCGAAGGCGGCGGGCTGACATGCTCCGGCTGACCTGGCGCAACCTGCTCGCTCGCAAGGTGCGCCTGCTGATGAGCACGCTCGCGATCGTCCTCGGCATCGGCTTCCTCGCCGGCGTGATGACCTTCAGCAGCGGGCTCAACAAGACCTTCGACAACATCCTCGAGGGCTCGACCTCGGACGCCGTTGTGCGGCCGGCCGGCGACCTCCAGGGCGCGAACGCCGGTGTCAGCACGAGCCAGGTCGTGACGCCTGCCGACGTCGACGAGCTCGCGGCCCTGCCCCAGGTGAAGGAGGCGGTCGGGTCCATCGACGGCGTCGGCTCGTTCCTGCTCGGCAAGGACGACAAGCTCGTCGGCGGCCAGGGCGCGCCGACGCTGGCGTTCAACTACGCCCCGAGCGAGAACATCGCCGGCGAGCAGATCCTCGAGCTCAGTGCGGGTCGCTGGCCCGAGAAGCCGGGCGAGGTCGTCCTCGACACCTCCTCGGCCGAGCGCGGCTCCTACGGGCTCGGCGACACCGTGAGCCTGATCGTGCCGAGCGGCAAGGACCCCGAGCGGAAGTTCACCCTGGTCGGCACGGCCGACTTCAACGGCGGCGGAACGGCAGGAGCGACGCTGGTGCTGCTCGACACCGCCGAGGCGCAGGACATCTTCCTCGACGGCCAGGACGCCTTCACCACCGTCTCGCTGACCGCTGCGGACGGGGTGTCGCAGCAGCAGCTCGCCGACGCCGCCAAGACTGTTGCGCCGAAGGGCTTCACCGCGGTCACCGGTGACGAGGTCGTCAAGGAGTCGCAGCAGCAGATCGGCCAGTTCCTCGACGTGATCTCCTACTTCCTCGTGGCCTTCGCCGTGATCGCGATCGTGGTCGGGGCGTTCATCATCTTCAACACCTTCTCGATCCTGGTCTCCCAGCGCGTGCGCGAGTCCGCGCTGCTGCGCGCGCTGGGCGCGAGCAAGCGGCAGGTCACCCGCTCGGTGCTGGTCGAGGCCTTCCTCATGGCGATCGTCGGCTCCACGCTCGGACTCCTGCTCGGGCTCGGCCTGTCCCGTGCGCTCGCCGGCCTCTTCCGCACCTTCGGCCTCGACATCGCCGGCGAGGTGCTGACCCTGACGCCGTTCACGATCGTGGCGGGCTACGTCGTCGGCATCGTCGTCACGATGCTCGCGGCCTACGTCCCGGCCCGTCGTGCCGCGAAGGTGCCGCCGGTCGCGGCAATGCGCGACGACCTCGTCGTGCAGGAGAAGGGCATGACGCGCCGGCTGGTGCTGGGCTCGATCGCCATGGTGATCGGTACGGCGCTGGCCGCGGCGGGACTGGCCGGCGCCCCCGGCACCGACGCGATCTGGATCGGCGCTGGCGCGGTCATCTGGGTCGTCACCACCGCCGTCCTCGCGCCGGTGCTCGGCCACCCGGTGCTCGTCGCGTGCCGTTCCGTCTTCGGTCGGCTGTTCCGCACCCCGGGTCGGCTGGCCGGGGAGAACGCGCTGCGCAACCCCCGCCGCACCGGTGCGACCGCCTCCGCGCTGATGATCGGCCTCGCCGTCGTCTCCGCTGTCGGCGTGCTCGCCTCGTCGCTCGGCGCCACGCAGGACAAGATCGTCGACAAGGAGTTCACGGCCGACTTCCTGGTCCAGATGCCCACCTTCCAGGGCTTCCCGGCGCGCTACGGCAACGAGATGGAGAAGATCAACGGCATCGCCGAGGTCTCGCGGCAGCAGGGATCGCCCGTCAGCGTCGAGGTGCCGGGCCGGGCCAAGCCCGACCAGTCCTTCGCCGCCGCGGTGGACCCGGCGTTCTTCAAGGTCTACGACCTGAAGATGCTCGACGGCCGCGCGTCGGTGACGGGCGACCAGGTGCTGCTCAGCAAGAGCCGCGCGAGCGACTACGAGGCGGGTGTCGGCGATACGATCGAGGTCGCGTTCCCCGGCGGGAGGACGATCCCGCTCGAGGTGAGCGGCATCTTCGAGCCGACCCCGACGACCAGCGGGATCACCGTTCCGTTCTCGGTGTTCGCGGAGGCGGGCATCAAGCGCAGCGACTCCTCGATCAGCATCACCCTCGCAGACGGCGCCGACCGCAACGCGGTCAAGTCCGACCTCGAGTACACCGTCAAGGACCTGCCGATCCTGTCCGTGCAGGACAAGGAGGAGTTCAAGGACCTCATCAGCGGCCAGGTCAACCAGCTGCTCTACGTCATCTACGGCCTGCTCGCCCTCGCCGTGGTCATCGCGGTGATCGGCATCGTCAACACCCTCGGCCTCAGCGTGCTGGAGCGCACCCGCGAGATCGGCCTGCTGCGCGCGGTCGGCCTGTCGCGGCGCAAGCTGCGCTGGATGATCACCCTGGAGTCGGTGGCGATCGCGGTGCTCGGCGCCGTCCTCGGGATGGCGCTCGGGCTGGTCATCGGCGTGGTCCTGCGCGAGTCGCTCAAGGACGACCTCACCGAGCTGTCCCTCCCCCTCGGCAGCCTGGTCGCCTTCCTGGTGGTCGCGGTGCTGTTCGGCGTGCTCGCGGCCGTCGTACCCGCCATCCGCGCCTCGCGGATGAAGGTGCTGCAGGCCATCGCCACGGACTGACTACCCGGGGCGGTGAGGACATCCACGGGGTGCGGTGGCACCGTGGACGAGTGAGCGACACACAACTGAAGACGTCAGGGGACAGGTCCGACCGCAGCTTCTTCGGACAGCCCGGGGTGCTGGCGAACCTGTTCGGGGTCGAGCTGTGGGAGCGGTTCAGCTTCTACGGCATGCAGGGCATCCTGCTGATCTACCTCTACTACTCGGCCGCCAAGGGCGGGCTCGGCATCGACGAGGCGGTCGCCACCGGCATCGTCGGTGCGTACGGCGGCGGGGTCTACCTCTCTACCATCCTCGGCGCATGGCTGGCCGACCGGCTGATCGGCCCCGAGCGGACGCTGTTCTACTCGGCGATCTGCGTGATGCTCGGGCACATCGCGCTGTCGCTGCTGCCGGGCCTGACCGGTGTCGGCGTCGGTCTGGTGCTGATCGCGCTCGGCTCGGGCGGCGTGAAGGCCAACGCGACCTCGCTGGTCGGCTCGCTCTACGACGAGCACGACCCGCGTCGCGACGCGGGCTTCTCGCTGTTCTACATGGGCATCAACATCGGTGCCCTGATCGGTCCGCTGCTGACGGGCCTGCTGCAGGAGGCGGCCGGCTTCCACTGGGGCTTCGCCGCCGCCGCGGTCGGCATGGCGATCGGGCTCGCGCAGTACGCCGCCTTCCGCGGGCGGCTGCCCGAGGAGACCAACCACGTCGCCAACCCGCTGCCGGCCGGTCGCGGGATGCTGTACGGCGGCGCGGCCGTCGTGGTCGTCGTACTGATCGCGGTGCTCACGTGGGTCGACGTGATCACCGCCAGCCGGCTGTCCAACATCGTGATCGGCATCAGCCTGGTGGCGGCGATCGCGTACTTCGCAGTCATCCTCGGCGACAAGCAGGTCGAGGGCCGCGAGCGCAGCAGGGTCTTCGCCTTCATCCCGCTCTTCGTGTGCAACGTCGTCTTCTGGTCGCTCTACCAGCAGCAGTTCACCGTCGTGACGATCTACGCCGACAAGCGCCTGGACCGCAACCTGTTCGGCTGGGAGATGCCGGTGTCGTGGGTGCAGTCGATCAACCCGGTCTTCATCATCGTGCTCGCCGGCGTCTTCGCGGCGCTGTGGACCAGGCTCGGTGACCGGCAGCCGGTGACGCCGTTCAAGTTCGGCGCCGGCACCGCGTTGATGGGCGTGGCGTTCTTCTGCTTCCTGCCGATGCCCGGTGGCGAGAACACCGCCCCGCTCCTCGGCCTCGCCGGCATCCTGCTCGTCTTCACCGTGGCCGAGCTGCTGATCTCTCCGGTGGGCCTGAGCGCGACGACCAAGCTGGCGCCGCGGAAGTTCGCGACGCAGATGGTCGCGCTCTACTTCCTCTCGATCGCCCTCGGCACGGCGCTCGCCGGCACGCTGGCGGGCTACTACAACCCGGACGACGAGTCGCCGTTCTTCATCTGGATCGGGCTCGCCTCCGTCGTCACGGGCGTCGTCGTGATGCTGGCCTCCAAGCCGATCCACAAGCTCATGGCCGGGGTCGACTGAGATGCTGGAGTCGCTCGGCTGGGGAGCGGTGGCGGCGAGCTCGCTGCTGATCGGCGCCGTGCTGGCGCTGGTCCGCACGTGGTCCGACCGGCTCGTCGGGCTGGTGCTCGGCTTCGGTGCGGGAGCGCTGATCGCGAGCGTGTCCTTCGAGCTCGCCGAGGAGGGGCTCAAGATCGGGAGCTCGTACGCCGTCGCGATCGGGCTGGCCCTGGGCAGCCTCGTCTTCTTCAGTGCGGACAAGCTCGTGCAGCGCTGGGGCGGCCGGTCCGGCGGCTCGTCGGCTGGCGCGCCCCTGGCGGTCGGTGCCTTCCTCGACGGCATCCCCGAGCAGATGGTCCTCGGGATCGGCATCGCCTCCGGGCAGGGCGTCAGCGCCGCCCTGCTCGTCGCGATCTTCGCCTCCAACCTGCCGGAGGCGATCGGGTCGGCCGCCGACATGAAGGGTGGCGGTCGATCGGGCCGCTCGGTCGTCGGCCTCTGGGCCGTGGTCGCCGCGCTCTGCGCCCTCGCGACCGGCGGCGGCTACGCGCTCTCCGACCTCGTCTCGAGCGAGGGCCAGGCGCTCATCGACGGCTTCGCCGCCGGCGCGCTCCTCACGATGCTGATCGACTCGATGGTCCCCGAGGCCAAGGAGAAGGCCAAGGACCTCGCCGGGCTCGCGACCGTCGTCGGCTTCGCGCTCGCGGCCGGGCTCTCGCTGCTCGGCGGCTGACGCTCCGGGCGCGGCGCCGCGTCAGTAGCCGCCCTCGGGTTCGACCATCTCACCGCGGACGCCGAGCAGGCGGACGGGGCGCTGGTCGTCGAGGGCGAGGAAGAGGTCGAAGGCGGTCTGCGCGATCACCTCGACGTCGTACGTCGGCTGCTTGAGCTTGCGGACCTTCGTGAACGTGAAGAACGGCGCGAACCGGACCTTGAGGTGGACGCGCTGGACCGCCCGCTCCTCCTTCCGTACGTCGTCGACCACCCGGGAGGCGAGCTCGGCCAGCGCGGCTCGCACCTCGTCGGGGGTGACGAGGTCGGACTGGTACGTCGTCTCGCGACCGTGGGCACGCGCCACCCACGGGGTGTCGTCGGGGCGCGTGCGGCCACCACCGCGCCCGAGCCGACCGAGGTGCGCGCCGCTCGCCGGGCCGAACGCCGCGACCAGCGCGTCCTCCTCGGCCGCGGCGAGGTCGGCGACCGTCCGGATCCCGATCGCCTCGAGCCGGCCGCCGATCCTGCTGCCGACGCCCCAGAGCGCCGTGGTCGGGCGTTCGCCCATGACCTCCATCCAGTTGTCGCGGGTCAGCACGAACGTGCCCTGCGGCTTCCCGAACTCGGTCGCGATCTTCGCCCGCACGAGGGTGTCGCCGATGCCGACCGAGCAGTGCAGGCCGGTCGCCTCCAGCACCGCCGCCTGGACCGATCGGGCGGTCGCCACCGGGTCGTCAGCCTCGATGCCGACGAAGGCCTCGTCCCAGCCCAGCACCTCGACCACCGCGCCCGGCGTCGCGCGCAACGTCGCCATCACCCGCGCCGACGCCTCCTCGTAGACCGGGAAGTCGACCGGCAGGAACACCGCGTCGGGACAGCGCCGCTTGGCCAGCTTGAGCGCCAGCCCGCTGCGCACGCCGTGGGCGCGCGCCTCGTAGGACGCGGTCGACACCACGGCCCGCTCGGTCGGATCGCCTCGCCCGCCGACCACCACCGGTAGACCGACCAGCTCGGGTCGGCGCAACAGCTCGACGGCGACGAGGAACTGGTCCATGTCGACGTGGAGCACCCAGTGGGTCACCCGACCATCGTGCCCGAACCGTCCGATGTCCCACCCGTCCGTTCCTCCGCCATGGGATGTCGACGAACGTGCACTTCCCCATGTCAGCTGACCGAGGGAAGCGCCCACTGGCCGACATCCCATGGTGGGCGGTCGTCTCCGGGGGCACCCCTGCGGGCGGACCGGGCGCCCGCCCGGCGGCGTACGGTCGCGAGATGAGCAGCGACCAGGACCCCTACGCCGAGCACCCGGAGAAGTCCGCCTTCCCCACCGCGGGCGAGCGCGTGTCCGACGAGGACCGGCAGCGGGCGCTCGACGCCGAGCCCGAGGGCAACGCGTCGGTGGGCGACACGGTGGACACCGACGACGTCGACTCGAGCGCCCACGAGGACGGGCCGGGCTCGCAGGAGGTCGACGAGCAGGTGCACGAGGACGAATGAGGACCCCGCGCCGTCGCGGGTAGACTCCCCGACCGCTGAAGGGTGGATCTCCCACCGATCACGTCCAGCTCCTGGGGGACCCACATGGCCGGTACCGACGCACCGCGGCGCCAGCGACTCGCGTTCCTGCTGCCCGTCTACAACGAGTCGGACGGCATCGCCGAGTTCCACCGGGTCCTGCAGGAGACGGCAGCCGTGCTGGAGGCCGACCTCGACGTGCAGTTCGTCTACGTCGACGACGGCTCGCGCGACGACTCCCGCGAGCGGCTGATCGCGCTCCGCGAGCAGGACCCGCGGGTCGTCGTCATCGGGCTCTCGCGCAACTTCGGCCACCAGAAGGCGGTGACGGCGGCCCTCGACGCCGTCGACGCGGACGCCGTGGTCATCATGGACACCGACCTCCAGGACCCGCCCGCGGTCACCGTCGAGCTCGTCGAGCGCTGGCGCGCCGGCGCCGACGTCGTCTACGCGCAGCGCCGCTCGCGCACCGACACGTGGTTCAAGCGGACCACCGCCGACGTGTTCTACCGCGTCCTCGAGCGCACCTCCTCGATCGAGATCCCCCGCAACACCGGCGACTTCCGCCTCCTCGACCGCCGCGTCGTCGAGGAGCTGCGGCGCTACCGCGAGCACAACCGCTTCCTGCGCGGCCTGACCAGCTACGTCGGGTTCCAGCAGGAGGCCGTCCTCTACGACCGTGACGCCCGCTTCGCCGGGACGACCGGCTACCCACTGAAGAAGATGGTGCAGTTCGCCGGTGACGGCATCTTCGGCTTCTCGACCGCACCGCTGGTGCTGATCAGCCGGATCGGCTTCTTCTTCTCCGCGCTCAGCGCCGTGGGCATCCTGTACGCCCTCGGCGTTCGGCTGCTGACCCCCGAGCGCGCGGTGCCGGGCTGGGCGTTCCTGGCGATCATCCTGCTCCTGGTGGGCGGCGTGCAGATCACCATGCTGGGCATCCTCGGCAGCTACCTGGGTCGCGTCTACACCGAGGTGCAGCAGCGCCCGCTGTACGCCGTCTCGCTCCGCGCCGGGTCGCCGTGGCGCGACGAGACGTCGTACCGGCCCGACCGGCACGCGTCCGACAACGTCGACCCCGCCGACCTCGGGCGAGCCTCCCGTGGCTGACGGGCGGGCGGCCCTGGGCCGGTTCGCCGTCGTGGGAGTGGTCAACACGGCGATCGACTTCGTGCTCTTCGGCCTGCTCGCCCTGGCGGGCTGGCCGCTGCTGCTGGCCAACTTCGTCTCGACCAGCGCGGGGATGACGTTCAGCTTCTTCGTGAACCGGTCGTGGACCTTCGGCTCGACGCGCAGCATCCGCAGCACCGTCCTGCCGTTCCTGCTGGTCACAGCCGTCGGCCTGTGGGTGATCCAGCCGCTGGTCATCGTCGCGGTGGGCGGCCTGCTCGACGCCGCGGCGCCGTCGCTGCCCGAGCAGCTGCGCCAGGTGTGGGTCCCGAAGGCCGTCGCCATCGGGGTCGGCCTGGTGTGGAACTTCTCCTGGTACCACCGGTCGGTCTTCCGGGCCGCGGACGAGGACGTGAGCGACGTGTCCCGTGAGGAGAGGATCCCGTGAACCGACCTGCCGAGGGCCTCGTCGTCCGCACGGGGTCGCTGGTGGTCGCCGCCGGCTTCCTGTGGGTGACGCTCAACGTGCTCGTCGCGCCGAAGTACGGCGTCGTGCGCTGGCCGCGGGTCGGGGTGCCGGTCGCCGCAGCCGTGGTGCTGGTCGTGCTCGTGCTCGCCGTCGTCGCGTCGCGCGGGCTCGTCCGTCGGCTCGAGGAGCGGCCGTGGCTGCGCCGCGTGCTGCTGCTGGTCGCGCTCCTCGCGATGTTCGCGGTGCAGGTCCGGCTCGGCTACTCGATCCGGTTCAACCCGGGCTGGGACGCCGGCTTCCTCGAGACCCAGACCCGCGGCATCGTCGACGGCACGATCCCCGTCGAGTCAGTGGCCGCCACGCTCGCGGCGTACCCCAACAACCTGTTCCTGGCGTCGCTGATGACGCGGTTCTGGGAGCAGTGGCTCGGCGCCGGTCACACCGACGGCGACCTCGGGCTGGTGCTCGTCAACGCGGCGGTGCTCTGCGCGTCGGTGGTCTTCGTCTACCTGGCCGCGCGGCGGCTCGGCGGCCCCGCGACGGCGTACGTCGCCTCGCTGTTCTGCGTCGTCTTCGTGGGGGTCTCGCCGTGGATCGGCGTCGTCTACTCCGACACGGTCGGCATGCTCCCGATCGCCGTCCTCGCCTACCTCGCCGTGCTGCTGCGCGACGTCACCGGCTGGGCCCGGCCCCTGCTCTGGCTGGCCGTCGGCGTCGTCGGGGCGCTGGGCTACGCGATCAAGCCGACCGTGGTGTTCGCCGTGCTGGCGCTGGTCGCCGTCACCGTGCTGACGACTGCGTGGCGCACCTGGTCGAGCCGGGACGCGCTGCTGCGCGTGGGTGCCGTGCTGGGCCTGGGCGTCGGAGCGGTCATCGGGCTCCAGGCCACGACGCTGACCATCGACGCGGCCGAGCTCAGCCCGCCGCCCGGCCAGACCGGCGCGGCCTTCCCGGTGTCGCACTTCCTGATGATGGGCGCCGCGGAGAAGCCCGGGCCCTACAACCCGTACTACGGCGCGTACCGCGACGAGGACGCGCTGGCAACGCTCGCTGTCCCGATCGGTGAGGAGCGCGAGCGCCACGGCTTCGAGGAGTACAAGGCCCGCGTGTCCGCGATGGGCCCCGTCGGCTACGCCCGTTTCCTCAACGACAAGGCGACGTGGACCATGGGCGACGGCACCTTCTTCATGTACGGCGAGGGGAGCATGGCCGCCGTGCCGACGCCGTTCGCCCACGGCTCCGCGACCGACCGGCAGGTCCAGTCCTTCCTCGGGCTCCACGGCGACCGGTTCTGGATGGTCGCCGACACGTGGCAGGCGTTCTGGCTCGTCGTGCTGCTGCTGATGGCGGCCCCGCTGGTCCTGCGCGACCGCGACCTCGACTCGCTCCCCGCCGCCGCGATGCGGGCCGGGCTCCTGGGCCTGGTCCTGTTCGTCCTGTTCTTCGAGGGCCGGTCGAGGTACCTCTACCTCTACCTGCCCTTCTTCCTCCTGCTCGCCTCGACGGCGGTCGTCGCGATCGCGCGGCGGGTGCGACCGGAGCGAGAGGCCCAGCGGGACGCCGAGACGGACGCCGAGGTCGCGCCCGCCGGGTGACGGATCCCTGGACGTCAGCCGAGGAAGTCGCTGAGCCCCTCGAGCAGCCGGTCGACGTCGGAGTCGTCGGTGTAGGCCGCGAGCCCGATCCGGAGGCCGGAGTCGACCGGGAGGCCGAGGGCGCGGAAGGTCTCCACCGCGTAGAACGTGCCTGCCGGGACGAGGACGTCGCGCTTCGCGAGTGCCTCGTAGGCGTCGACGGGCAGGTGGTCGCGCAGGGTGAGGAACAGCGTCGAGGTCCGGTCGGCCGCTCGCGAGTGAAGGGTGAGTCGCTCGCCGAGCGCGGCGAGGCCTTCCTCGATGCGCAACCGCAGCCGCAGCTCGTGGTCGGCGATCGCCGACGCCGCCGAGACCAGGCGCTCACGTCGCGTCGAACCGGCGCCGACGGACGCGATCAGGTCGACGGCCGCCGCGACCCCGGCGAGCAGCTCGTAGGGCAGCGTGCCGAGCTCGAAGCGCTCCGGCACCGCGTCGCTCGACGGCAGCAGCTTGTCGGGGCGCAGGGTCTCGAGCAGGGCGGGGTCGGCGACCAGCGCGCCGCAGTGGGGGCCGAAGAACTTGTAGGGCGAGCAGACCAGGAGGTCCGCGCCCATCGCGTCGATGTCAGGAGCGGCGTGCGCGGCGTGGTGCACCGCGTCGACGTGCACCAGTGCGCCCACCTCGTGCGCCCGCGCCGCGACGGTCGCGACCGGCGGGCGGGTGCCGAGGAGGTTGGACGCGGCGGTCATCGCGACGAGCCGGGTCCGGTCGGTGATGGCCTCGAGCGACGACAGGTCGAGCTCACCGGTCGCGGGGTCGAGCCGGAGCCACCGCACCGTCGCGCCGACGCGTTCGGCGGCCTGGATCCACGGGCGCACGTTGGAGTCGTGGTCGAGCTCGCAGACGACGACCTCGTCGCCGGGCGACCAGGTGCGCGACAGCGTGCGCGAGACGTCGTACGTCAACGCGGTCGCGCTGCGGCCGTGGACCACGCCCTCGGGCACCCCACCGACGAGGTCGGCGATGGCGGAGCGGAAGCCGACCACGGTGTCCTCGGCGTTGCGCTGGCTGATCGTCGCGGCACCGCGCTGCGACAGCGGGCCGGTCAGCGTGCGGGCGATCGCCTCGCCGACGACCCGCGGCGTCTGGGTGCCGCCGGGGTTGTCGAAGTGGGCGATCCCGGACTCCAGCGAGGGGAACCCGGCGCGGAAGGCTGCGACGTCGAAGGCCATGCCTCAGACGCTAGTTGGCGATGTGGACGACCGCGTCACCGGAGTTGACGAGGGGCGCCTCGGTGCGGCCGATGACGACGCCGTCGCGGTTGGCGTAGACCGCACGCAGGGTCTTGCCGAAGGAGTCGAAGAGCGTGCCGAGCCGCTCGCCGTCGGCCACCTGCTGACCCAGGTGGGCATCGAGGTGCAGGATCCCGGTCCGTCGCGCGCGCACCCATCCGCTCGAGCGGCACTCCAGGCTCGGCTCGGGCGGCAGCTCCTCGACCGGCTCCGTCATGCCGAGCGTGGCGAGCACGCGGCGTACGCCGACCACGCCCGCCTCGACCGCGTAGTCGTCGAAGCGCAGCGGCTCGCCTGCCTCGTAGAGCAGCACCTTCGCGCCCTGCTCGCGCGCGGCATGGCGCAACGACCCGTCACGGATCCTGGCGTGCAGCATCACCGGGGCGCCGAAGGCGGCGGCCAGCTCGCGGGTGCGCTCGTCGTCGAGGTCGGCGCGCACCTGGGGGAGGTTGCTGCGGCGGTCGGAGCCGGTGTGCAGGTCGATGCCGACCTCGCAGCCGGCGACGATCTCGCGCATGAAGAGGTAGGCGATCCGGCTGGCCAGCGACCCCCGGGCCGAGCCCGGGAAGGACCGGTTGAGGTCGCGCCGATCCGGCAGGTAGCGGTCGCCGGTCATGAAGCCGAGCACGTTGACGATGGGCACCGCGACGAGGGTGCCGCGGAAGGTCTTGGGGTCGAGCCCGGCCATCACCTGGCGCACCACCTCGACACCGACGACCTCGTCACCGTGGATGGCGGCGTTGACCCAGATGCACGGCCCGTCCTCGCGGCCGTGGACGACACGGACCGGCAGTGTCACGTCGGCGCCGGTGACCAGCCGGGTGATCGGCAGCTCGATCGCGCGGGCCGTGCCGGCACGGATCCGGACGCCGCCGATCGCGAAGGACTCCCGCACCACTAGGCCTCGGTGGTGCGCGCGGGAGCGGTCATGGCGCAAGGGTAGTGGCCAGCAACTTTCCGTCGGTCCGGCTCGTCTCCCCGACGACGAACGACCGTCGACCTCGGACCGAAGGACCTCCCATGCGCTCGCTCCACCTCGCGACCACCGGCCTGCTCGCCGCGACGTTGCTGGCCACCCCGACGGCGTACGCCGCCGGCGAGACGTGCCAGGGCCGACCGGCCACCGTCGTGGGTACGCCGAACCAGCTGGGGCTCACCGGCACCGAGGGCGACGACGTCATCGTGACGAACGGCGCGACGAGCACGTCCACCCTGGGTGGGAACGACCTGGTGTGCGTGACCGGCGGGAGCCAGTTCGGCGACGTCCGGCTCGACGCCGGGTCCGGTGACGACGTCGTCGACGCAACCGCGGTGGTCGGCGGGGTCTCCGTCCAGCTCGGCGCGGGCGCCGACACCTACACCGGCTCGGCGTACGACGAGCGGGTCGCCGGCGGCGCCCAGGGCGCCGACACGGAGCGCGACGTGATCACCACCGGAGCCGGCGGGGACGACGTCGTGGTCTCGGGGACGCGGCGCGACCTGTCGAACGCCGACGTCGTCATGATCGGCGCCGACGACGGCCAGGGCTTCGGCAACGAGGTGTACTGGTCCGGGCCGTTGGCGCCCGGCGGCCGCCTCGACGGTGGCGGAGACGCGCTGCTGGGGTTCGACACCGTGCCGGGGTCGGTCGTGGTGGACGCCGTGGCCGGCATCCTGTCCCACGACGGCGTCGTCGTGCTGTCGTGGACCGGCGTCGACCGCTTCAGGGCGGGGAGCGACCGGACGACGGCGCCGGGCCGCTTCGAGTTCCGCGGCAGCGACCGCGACGAGTCGCTCGAGCTCGTCTTCGCCCAGGCCTACCAGGGTCGCCAGCGTCTCGACCTCGGTGGCGGCGACGACACCCTGCTGCTCGGCGACGAGAACCTCGGCGCCCGCGGCAGCCGCTACCTCGGTGGTGCCGGTGACGACCACGTCGCCCTCTCCGCGGGCACGCGACTCGACCTCGACCTGGAGCGTGAGCGGATCAAGACCTGGCCCGCCGGGAGCGTCTTCCGCAGCACCTTCGCCGGGTTCGAGTCGCAGCTCGTCTCGGCGAAGCGGCTCGTGCTGAAGGGCACGAACCGGTCCGAGGACCTGCGCTTCTACGCGTGCCGGGCGACCGTCAAGGGTCGCGGCGGCGCCGACGACATCCGGCAGAGCCGCGGCAACGACTACTTCGAGGCGGGGCTGTGCGACTCGCGGTCGTTCCGGCTCTATGGAGGCGGTGGCAACGACGTGCTCCGCGGCGGTCGCGGGCCGGACCTGGTCGTGGGTGGCAGCGGCCGGGACACGGCGTACGGCAACGCGGGGCGCGACCGCTGCAGTGCGGAGAAGGCGCGGTCGTGCGAGGTGCGGCTGCGCTGAGCTCGACGGGCTACTTGCCCCAGTTGCGGCGTCGTACGGACCGCCGCGGCCTGCCGCCCGCGTAGGACCGGGCGGAGTCGACGAGGAAGCCGCGCTCGAGGGCCTCGCGACCGATCAGCAGCCGGAAGCCCATCTCGTCGCGGTTGCTCAGCGTCATCACGGTCGTGATGGTGCGCCCGGCGAGGGTGACGTCGAGGTTCACGGCGTATCGCTGCTCGACCTGCCCGTTGCTCGACCGCACCTCGCGCGAGTCGAGCACCGGCAGGGTGAGCTCGACGACGTCGTCGTCGGACCGCTGCCAGGGGTGGACGGAGAAGCGGACCCATTCGGCGCCGTCCTGCTCGAACGCCTCGAGGTCGAAGGCGTGGATCGCGGACGAGCGCGCGCCGGTGTCGATCTTGGCCTTGACCCAGTCGAGCCCGGCCTCCGGCAGGGCGACCCACTCGCGCCAGCCGACGACGGTCGGCTGCGCGGTCTCGTCCGCGGGGGAGGGGCTGGCTGGCACGCGATCCATCCTGTCAGGCCCGTCGGATGGGGTGGGCATGCGAGTGGTTGTATGACGTCCCATGAAGCTCGCCATCCTCTCTCGGGCCCCGCGCTCCTACAGCACCCAGCGACTCCGCACGGCGGCCCTCGACCGCGGGCACGACGTGAAGGTGCTGAACACGCTGCGCTTCGGCATCGACCTGACCGGTGACGAGCCCGACCTGCTCTTCCGCGGCAAGCAGCTGTCGACGTACGACGCCTGCCTGCCGCGCATCGGCAACTCGATCACCTACTTCGGCACCGCCGTCGTGCGGCAGTTCGAGCAGATGGACGTCTACACGCCCAACACCAGCTACGGCATCGCCAACAGCCGCGACAAGCTGCGCGCGACCCAGATCCTCTCGCGCCACAAGATCCCGATGCCGGCGACGACCTTCGTGCAGGACCGGGCGGACGTGATCCCCGCGATCGAGCGCGTCGGCGGGGCGCCCGTCGTGATCAAGCTGCTCGAGGGCACGCAGGGCATCGGCGTCATCCTCGCGCCGACCCTGAAGGTCGCCGAGGCGATCATCGAGACGCTGCAGAGCACCCGGCAGAACGTGCTGATCCAGCGCTTCGTCAAGGAGAGCAAGGGCCGCGACATCCGCGCGCTCGTCGTCGGCGACCGCGTCGTGGCGGCGATGCGGCGCGTGGCGCAGGGCGACGAGTTCCGCTCCAACGTCCACCGCGGCGGCAGCGTCGAGCCGGTCGAGCTCGACGAGGAGTTCGAGCGCGTGGCGGTCCGGTCGGCGCAGATCATGGGCCTGCGGGTCGCGGGTGTCGACATGCTCGAGGGCCGCAACGGCCCGCAGGTGATGGAGGTGAACTCCTCACCCGGCCTCGAGGGCATCGAGGCCGCGACCAAGCTCGACGTCGCCGGCGCGATCATCGACTACATCGACAACCAGGTCGCCTTCCCCGACATCGACGTGCGGCAGCGGCTCACGGTGTCGACCGGCTACGGCGTGGCCGAGATCGTCGTCCACGCGGGCTCCGACATGGTCGGCAAGAAGCTCGGCGACTCGGGCCTCGACGACCGCGACATCACCGTGCTCACCCTCCACCGCGGGCCGCACGTGATCCCGAACCCGCGCAACAAGACCGTCCTTGAGGGCGAGGACCGGCTGCTGTGCTTCGGCAAGCTCGAGGAGATGCGCTCGATGATCCCCGACCGCAAGCAGCGCCGGGTCAAGCGCCTGATGAAGAAGCACCTGCCGCCGACGACCTGACCCTCTCCTCGGGACGTCATACGGATGGGGCATCCGCCTGCCCCGACCCTATGACGTCCTGCGGTCAATGGCGCGGGCGTGTGTGCCAGAGCCAGGCGAGTCCGACGAACGGCAGGACCAGCGGCAGCCAGCCGTAGCCCTCGCCGTACGCCGACCACACGGTCTGGTCGGGGAAGAGCTCCGGGTCGAGGACGGTCAGCGTGCCGACGGTGAGCACGCCGACGAGCTCGAAGCCGACGGCCGCCCAGGCCAGCCGGCGGGGCGCGGGACCGACCTCGGCGAGGCCCAGGGTGGCGGCGACGTAGACGAGTCCGGCGACGGCGGACAGCGTGTAGGCGAGCGGCGCCTCGGACGCCTTGGTGCCCAGCTGCACGAGCGAGCGCGCGGTGGCGGCGAGGGCGAAGACGCCGTACACCGCGACGAGGGCGCGGCCGGCCCCGGACCGCGTGGAGGTGCGGATCGAGGTCATGGCCACACCTGCAGGATGCGTACGACGACGAAGGCCTGCGCGAGCCCGGCGACCATCAGCACCGCAGTGGCCCCGCGGCTGCGCTCCGCGAGGGACCAGACGAACCCGATCGGCAGGAGCAGCAGCCCGGCGACGAGGTAGCCGAACAGCGTGACCTTGCCGCCGCCCGACAGGGAGACGTCACCGACCTGGACCGCCGCGACGCCGAGCAGCACGAGGGTGCCGAGCTCGATGACGCCGGCGAACCCGAGCAGTCCCCAGTCGGGGGTGCGGTCGAGGACGACGTAGACCAGCACGACGACCGCGAACGCCAGCGACGCCACGAGCAGGGCGAGGGGCAGTGGTCCGTCCACGGCGTCGATCCTCTCAGGTCGACCCGCAGGATGCCGGGTCAGCCCAGCGCACGCTGGGCGGCGAACAGCTCCGACTGGATCTCACCCATCGTGCGGGTCTCCTCGGGGGCGATCCACTGCACGAAGGAGACGCGGAACACCGAGATGGCCGCGTCAGCGGCGAGCTCGGCGAGAGGGTCCTCGACCCCACGCTCGCGCAGTGCCTGGGCGACCGCCGCGGCGAGCGACCCCATCTTGAGCGACTCCCGCTCGCGGAGACCGTCCTCGGAGCTGATCGCCTGGTGCCGCCGCCGCGACCAGGGCCGACGCTCCTCGGTGAAGAAGTCGCGCGACCCGACGACGGCGGCCTCGGCCAGCTCGCGCGGCGACGCCTCGACCGGCGCGGCTGCGACGGCGTCGACGAAGGCGTGGAGCAGCCTGTCCTGCCCGTCGAAGAGCACCTCGCGCTTGTCGGCGAAGTGGCGGTAGAAGGTGCGCTCGGTCAGGTCGGCGCGGGCGGCGATCTCGGCGACCGTCGTCCGCTCGAACCCGTGCTCGAGGAAGAGGTCGAGCGCCGACTGCTGCAACCGCTCGCGTGCCCCCGGTTGCCAGCGTGCCATGTGCCCATCCTAGGTGATGGCAGTCCCTGACATCGTGGTGCTACGATGATGTCACGAACTGACATCACTACGAGGAGGAACCATGCGCGTCTTCGTCACCGGAGCATCCGGCTGGATCGGGTCCGCCGTCGTGCCCGAGCTGGTCTCGGCCGGGCACTCCGTCCTGGGCCTGGTCCGCTCCGACGCCGCTGCCGAGCGGGTCCGCGGCGCCGGCGCCGAGCCGCTGCGCGGATCGCTCGACGACCTAGGCTCCCTCCGATCGGGTGCGGAGCGTGCTGATGCCGTGATCCACCTCGCCAACAAGCACGACTGGTCGAACCCGGCGGAGTCCAACCGCGCGGAGCGAGCCGCCGTCGAGGCGCTGCTCGACGCCCTCGAGGGGTCCGGGAAGCCGTTCGCCCTCGCAGCAGGTACGGCGTTCGCGCCGGGGCGCCTCGTCACGGAGGACGACGCCAACCCCGCCTCCGGCCCCGACGCACCCCGCGGTGGGACCGAGGCGCTCGCCCTCGACGCGGTCGCGCGCGGCGTGCACAGCATCTCGCTGCGGTTCGCCCCGACGGTCCACGGCGCGGGAGGCGAGCACGGCTTCATCCCACAGGTCGTCGAGGCAGCCCGCCGCAACGGCGCGGCCGGCTACGTCGGCGACGGGTCCAACCGTTGGTCGGCCGTCCACCGCCGCGACGCGGCCGTGCTCGTCCTACGCGCCCTGGAGACGGCTTCCGCGGGCAGCCGGGTGCACGTGGTCGCCGAGGAGGGCGTCACCACGCGCGAGGTCGCGGAGGCCATCGGCGCCGCGCTGGGGGTGCCCGCCGTGTCGGTGGCTCCGGCCGACGCGGGGGACCACTTCGGCTGGATCGCGGGCTTCTGGGGCCTCGACATCCCGGCGTCGAACGCGCTCACGCGCGAACGGTTCGACTGGACCCCGGCCCACCCGACCTTGCTCGAGGACATCCGTTCGGGTGCCTACACCTGCTGAACGGCCGGGAACTCCTTCATCGCCTGGTCGGCGATCTTCTTCATCATGTAGCCGTCGATGCCGCCACCGACCAGGCCGCCGGCGACCGGCACGCCCCGGCCGAACCGGCTGAGCGCCTTCTCGCTGACCCCGCGCATGAGCCGGAAGCCGACCGCCTTGTTGACGACCATCAGGGCGGCCGGAGGCAGCCCGCGGAGCGCGTACGTCGTCGCGCGACTGCCGGCGGAGGCCATCCCGGCCTTCTTGAGCACCTCGTCGGAGTCGGAGCCGACCAGGGTGAGCAGGATCGCGGTGCGCACCCGCGGCTCGGAGACGTCGTACCCGCGCAGGGTGGCGACGACGCCCACCATCCGCACGGCCTGGAGGTAGAACTCGGCCAGGTTGACCGGTAGCGAGACCGGCATGGTCACGAAGCCGCCGAGGCCGGTCACGAAGCCGCCGATCGACCCCATGAACGTCGTCGAGCGCGCGACCGCCGCGATCGCCTTCTCGCGGTCACCGCCGGCCTTGGCCAGCGCGCGGTCGGCGACCTCGCGGACCGGGTCGACCGGCCCGCGGCCCTCGAGGCCGACGTCGACCAGCATCGTCACGAGCCGGTCGATCGCGCCCGGGTCCGGTCGTTCGTCGTTCGCGGCGTCGAGCGCGGCACGCGTCGTCTTCGTCTTGTCGCGGCCGGGCTTGATCAGGTCGAGGAGTCCCATGCCGCCCAGCCTAGGAACACGGTCCTCACCCCCGCCTCACCCGTAGCGGGCGCTCAGCCGACAGAGGAGCGGAAGCCGCGCAACCGGAGCGAGTTGGTGACCACGAAGACGCTCGAGAAGGCCATTGCGGCGCCGGCGAGCATCGGGTTGAGCAGGCCGGCGGCGGCCAGGGGCAGGGCGGCGACGTTGTAGCCGAACGCCCAGAACAGGTTGCCCTTGATCGTCGCCAGCGTCCGCCGCGAGAGCCGGATCGCGTCGACCGCCACGAGGAGGTCGCCACCCACGAGCGTGAGGTCGCTGGCCTCGATCGCCACGTCGGTGCCGGTGCCCATCGCCAAGCCGAGGTCGGCCTGGGCGAGGGCGGCCGCGTCGTTGACGCCGTCGCCGACCATGGCGACGACCTTGCCCGCCGCCTGGAGCCGCTGCACCTCCGCGACCTTGTCGGCGGGCAGCACGTCGGCGACCACCGTCTCGATGCCGACCCGCGCGGCCACCTGCTCGGCAGCGGCGGCGTTGTCGCCCGTGAGCAGGATCGGCGTCAGCCCCAGGCCGCGCAGTCGCGCGACGGCCTCTGCGGACGACGGCTTGACGGTGTCGCCGACGACGATGACGCCGCGGGCGCGGCCGTCCCACCCGACGGCGACCGGCGTACGTCCCTCGCCCTGCGCGCGCTCGACGACCGTCGAGAGGCCGGCGTCGAGGTGCTGCGACCAGTCCTCCAGCAGCCGGGGACGGCCGACGACGACGGCGTGGCCGTCGACGACGCCCTGCACGCCGAGGCCCTCGACGCTGGCGAAGTCCTCAACCGGGGGGAGGTGATCGGCGGAGGCGGCGACGGCCCGGCCGATCGGGTGCTCGGACGCCTGCTCGAGCGCAGCCGCGAGGCGTCGTACGTCGTCCACGCTCTCGCCGTCGGCGGCCACCACGTCGTGCACGGTCATCTCGCCGGTGGTGACCGTGCCGGTCTTGTCGAGCACGATCGTGTCGACGCGGCGGGTCTGCTCGAGGACCTCCGGGCCCTTGATCAGGATGCCGAGCTGGGCGCCGCGGCCGGTGCCGACCATGAGCGCGGTCGGCGTGGCCAGCCCCAGCGCACACGGGCAGGCGATGATCAGCACCGACACCGCCGCGGTGAAGGCAGCGGTCGCGCCGCCGCCCGCGCCGAGCCAGAATCCGAGCGTCGCGACGGCGAGCCCGATGACGACGGGCACGAAGACGCCGGAGACCCGGTCGGCCAGCCGTTGCACCTCGGCCTTGCCGTTCTGGGCGTCCTCGACGAGCCGCGCCATCTGCGCCAGCTGGGTGTCCGCGCCGACGCGAGTGGCCCGCACGACCAGGCGGCCACCGGCGTTGACGGTCGCCCCGACGACGGTGTCGCCGGGTCGGACCTCCACCGGCACCGACTCGCCGGTGAGCATCGAGGCGTCGACGGCGGACGAGCCCTCGACCACCTCGCCGTCGGTCGCGACCTTCTCCCCGGGACGTACGACGAAGAGGTCGCCGACCGCGAGCCGGTCGATCGCGACGCGGGTCTCGCTCTGCCCACCAGAAGCGTCGTCGCGCAGCACGCCGACGTCACGCGCGCCCAGCTCCATCAGGGCCCGGAGCGCCGCGCCGGACTGGCGCTTGGAGCGGTGCTCCAGCCAGCGTCCGGCGAGCAGGAACGTCGTCACCCCGGCGGCGGCCTCGAGGTAGATGTTGCCGGCGCCGTCGGTCCGGTCGATCGAGATCCGGAAGGGGTGCGTCATGCCCGGCTCGCCCGCGGTGCCCAGGAAGAGGGCCCACAGCGACCAGCCGAACGCCGCGAGCACGCCGACCGAGACGAGGGTGTCCATGGTGGTCGCGCCGTGGCGCAGGTTGGTCCACGCCGCCCGGTGGAAGGGCAGGGCGCCCCACACCACGACGGGCGCGGCGAGCACGAGCGAGGCCCACTGCCAGTACGTGAACTGCCAGGCGGTGACCATCCCGAGCCCGACGACGGGGATGCTCAGCGCGGCACTGACCAGCAGCCGCTGGAGCAGGGGGTCGCGCTCGGCGACCTCCGGCGTCGGGTCGTCCGGCGCGGCGGGCAGCGCGGCGGCGTACCCCGCGGCCTCGACGGTCCGCAGCAGGTCGTCGGTCGAGACCGTGCCGGGGTAGGACACCTTCGCCTTCTCGGTGGCGTAGTTGACCGTCGCGGTCACGCCCTCGAGCTTGTTGAGCTTGCGCTCGATGCGGTGGGCGCACGACGCGCACGTCATGCCGGTGATGGCGAGCTCGACGTCACTGGTCACGTCACTCGTCATGGGAGTCCTCCCCGTGCGTGTGGACCGCGAAGGCCGCGGTGTGCACCTCGCCGTCGTGCTGGAAGTCGAAGAACAGCCGGTAGCCGCCGGCGCTGGGCACCTCCGCGACGAACGGCACCTCCGGGCCGGGACCGGCCTCCTCCGGGTGGACGTGCAGGTAGGCCAGGTCGCCCTCGCGCAGCGCGACCAGGTGGCCGTACGCGCCGAGGTACGGCTCGAGGTCGGTGACGGGCTCGCCGTCGCGGGTCACCTCGACCGTGAGGTCGGACGCCCGGCCGGGCTCGAGCTCGCCCGACACGCTGACCGTGTAGCCGTCGACCTCCGCGACCGCCTCGTCGGGCGCCGGGGCACCCGCACCCACCTCCCCCGCGACCGCGAGGTCGGCGCCGAGGGTGATCCCCTCGCCGCCCGCAGGGACGAAGTCGGCGAAGACCCGCCACGAGCCGGGCGTGAGGGCCACGTCGCTCACCCACGTGCCGTCGGTTCCGCGGGTCGGGTGGACGTGCTGGAAGCCGTCGAAGTCACGGCGCACCACGATGAGGTGGAGCTCCTTCTCGTGCTCGACGTCGTACGACGTCAACGCCTCGCCGTCGGGCCCGGTGATCCGGAAGCGGAGCGGCGCGCGGTCCCCCGCGGGGAGCTCGTCCTGGGCGAGGTCGAGCCGGTAGCCGTCCTCGGCGACCATCAGCCCGCCCGGGAGGTGGTCGGCCGCCGTGGAGGCGTGGCCCCCGTCGTGGCCGGCCGCGCCCTCGTGGGCGACCGGTGGGGTGTCGATCGGGCCGACGACCGCGCCCGCACCCCAGGCCACCGCGAACACGGCGGCCAGGGCGGCGACGAACGCGGCCACGCGCAGCGGCGTGCTCATCCCGCTCATGCCATCGCGTAGCCGGCTTCCTCGACGGCGGCCTTGACGGCCGCGGGATCGAGGGGTGCGGCGCTGGTGACGGTGACGGCTCCGGTCTCGACGACGACGTCGACGTCCTCGACGCCCGCGATCTCGGCGATCTCCTCGGAGACCGAGGCGGCGCAGTGGCCGCAGGTCATGCCGGTGACGGTGTAGGTCTCGGTGGTCATGGGTGGTGTCCCTTCTATGACTTCACGAGGCGCGCGATGGCCTCGGAGGCTTCCTTGAGCTTCTGCTCCTGTTCGGCCCCGCCCTGTCGGGCGGCGTCGACGAGGCAGTGCGCCATGTGGTCGTCGAGCAGCGACAGCGCCAGCGCCTGAAGGGCCTTCGTGGCGGCGGAGACCTGCGTGAGGATGTCGATGCAGTAGTTCTCCTCCTCGACCATCCGCTGGATCCCGCGCACCTGGCCCTCGATCCGGCGCAGTCGCTTGAGGTGGGCCTCGACGGCCGCGTCGTTGCCCTCGAGGTGTCCGTGCTGCTCACTCATGCCGATGAGCATACCCCTAGGGGGTATGTCCGACGGAATCCGGTCACCCTTGAGGGTGGACTTCGCCCCCTGTTTCACGCTCACAGGGCTCTGTGGCGAAGGTTTCCGGGTGGTCCAGACCTATCGTGGCGACGACGGTCCGGGGGGACGTCGAGGCCGCACCACCGTGCGATCTTTTACTGGGACCGTCAGGACAGACATGAACATCCGCATTGGGCTCCTCGGTGGTGACGAGCTCGTCCGACGTGGCCTCGAGAGCATGCTCCGCACCCTGGGCGGCTTCGAGATGGGCAGCATCAAGGAGCGCGCCCGCGCCCCGATCGACATCGCCCTGGTCGAGACCTACGGCACCTCGCTCGAGGACACCACCCTCGCCCGGGCCGTCTCCGACCCCTACATCCGGCGAGTCGCGGTCTTCACGTGGAACCACCACCCGGGTCTGGTCGACGAGGTGCTCGTGAACGGCGTCTCGGGATACCTCGGCAAGAGCCTCACGGCGGCCCAGCTCGGCCGGTCGCTCCGGGCGATCCACGAGGGCCAGCCCGTCGTGGCGCCGCCGCTGATCGGTGCCTCGACGCAGGGCGTGCGGCCGCCGAGCGAGGTCGACATGCTGACCACCCGGGAGCGGGAGACCCTGGCGCTCATCGCCACCGGTCGCAGCAACGACGAGATCGCCCGCGAGATGCGCATCTCGCTGAACTCGGTGAAGTCCTACATCCGCAGCGCCTATCGCAAGACCGGCGTGCAGAGCCGCAGCCAGGCCGTCCTCTGGGCGGTCACCCACGGAGTGCGGGTCGAGGTGCCGCAGGAGCCGGCGCCCCTGGTCGCGACCACTGCCGGCGGCTGACCAGCACGTGCCGCAGCACGTCCGGGCGGTCGGTGATGATGCCGTCCACCCCGGCGTCGAGCAGCATCCGCATCGTCGCGGGGTCGTCGACCGTCCACACGACGACCCGGATGCCCAGGTCGTGGGCGCGCGCGATCACCCGCTCGGAGTGGATCGGCAGCCGCCCCAGCCGAATCGGCACGTGCGCGAAGGCGCCGCCCGCACGCCCGGTGGCCCGGACGCCGACGGGGCGCACGCGTCCCTTGGAGCAGGCGATCAGGGTCGTCAGGGACCGCCAGCCCAGCGCCGTCGTCACGCCGGGTGCCTCGTCCTGCAGCCGGCTCAGCCACCTGCTCCAGGCGCCGGCGACGCACACCCGCTCCGCCCAGCGCGGGTTCGCGCGGAGCAGGCGGGCCATCGGACCGATCGAGGCCTCGTCCTTGAGGTCGATCGCGAAGCGGGTCCCCGTGAACGTCCCCATCGCCTCGGCCAGCGTCGGGATCGGCTCGGCGCCGTGCACCCGCAGCCGCCGCAGCTCTGCCAGGTCGAGGTCGGCGACCCGTCCCGGGTGACCGGTCACCCGGCGCAGGTCGGAGTCGTGGAAGCACACGACGTGGCCGTCGCGGGTGGTGTGCACGTCGGTCTCGACGTGGGTCAGGCCGAGCGCGGTGGCCCGTCTGAACGCGGCCAGGGTGTTCTCGGGGGCGAGCCCCATCCCGCCGCGGTGGGCGATGGCGAGCGGCCCGGTGTGATCTCCGTAGCTGGTCACGACCTCAGCATGCGGGCGTACGACGACCGCTGTCGCGCCGCGACGACGCGTTCGGGCGAGTGTTCACCGAACCGTCGTCGCGGCGTCCGACCGCGGTCACGCGTCAGGCGGTGTAGCCGCCCAGGAGCTCGGCCAGCCGCATGTGCGGCTGCGCCTCGTCGGGCTTGCCCTGGCGCTGGAGCGAGCGCCCCACGAGCAGGTGCGCGTAGGGCTCGTTGGGGTCGTGCTCGAGCAGCTCGGTCGCGACGCGGATCGCCCCGTTGAGCTGGGCGGAGTGGTAGAGCGAGCGCGCCAGCAGCAGGCGTGCGTCGGTGAGCTCATGGCCGACGTCGGTGGAGTCCTCGAGCAGCTCGGCCAGCAGGACGGCCGCCTCGCGGTAGGCCTTCTCGGCGAACAGCGACTGGGCGCGGACCCAGCGGTCGTGCGCGGTGTCCTCGAGCAGTCCGGCGTGTCCCCGCAGGAGGTCCTCGAAGGGGGTGAAGTCGGTCATCGTCGCTCCTCTCGAGCAGCGGCTCTCGTCCGAGCGTGCGCCCGGACCCCCGGTGAACGTCGTACGTCGCCCGGCGATTCCGCGGAATACTGGGCGGGCCAGGCCGGTTGGAGATGATACAAACTTCAACCACTGCGCCACTTCCGGAAAGAGGACATCATGCAGTTCGGCATCTTCAGCGTCGGTGACGTCACCGAGGACCCGACCACGGGCAAGGCTCCGTCGGAGGCCGAGCGCATCGACTCGATGACCCGGCTGGCGCTCAAGGCCGAGGAGGTCGGCCTCGACGTCTTCGCGACCGGCGAGCACCACAACCCGCCGTTCGTCGTCTCCTCGCCGACCACCCACCTCGGCTACATCGCGGCGAAGACCGAGAAGCTCCTGCTCTCGACGAGCACGACCCTCATCACCACCAACGACCCGGTGAAGATCGCCGAGGACTACGCGTTCCTCCAGCACCTCTCCGGCGGTCGCGTGGACCTGATGATGGGCCGCGGCAACACCGGCCCGGTCTACCCGTGGTTCGGCAAGGACATCCGCGACGGCATCAAGCTCGCGGTCGAGAACTACCACCTGCTGCGCAAGCTGTGGCGCGAGCCGGTCGTCAACTGGCAGGGCCAGTTCCGCACCCCGCTCCAGGGCTACACCTCGACGCCGGCCCCGCTCGACGGCACGCCGCCCTTCGTGTGGCACGGCTCGATCCGCAGCACGGAGATCGCCGAGCAGGCCGCCTACTACGGCGACGGCTTCTTCCACAACCACATCTTCTGGAACAAGGAGCACACCGAGGCGATGGTGCGCCTGTACCGCCGCCGGTTCGAGCACTACGGCCACGGCGCCGCCGACCAGGCCTACGTCGGCCTGGGCGGGCAGGTCTTCATGGCCGGCTCCGAGGCGGAGGCCAAGCGGGTCTTCCGGCCCTACTTCGACAACGCCCCGGTCTACGGCCACGGCCCGTCGCTGGAGGACTTCACGGAGATGACGCCGCTGACCGTCGGCACGCCCGAGCAGGTCATCGAGCGGACGCTCGGCTTCGCCGACTACGTCGGTGACTACCAGCGCCAGCTCTTCCTGGTCGACCACGCCGGCCTGCCCACCTCGCTCGTCCTCGAGCAGGTCGAGATGCTCGGCACCGAGGTCGTGCCCGTCCTGCGCAAGGAGTTCGAGCGCCGCCGCCCGGCCCACGTGCCCAGCGACCCGCCCACCCACGCCTCGATGGTCGCCGCCGGCCCCGACGCGCCCTTCCACCTGGTCGAGCCCGCGCTCGAGCGGGTCAAGGAGATGCAGGCCGCGGCCGCGAAGGTCGACGCATGACGCGTCATGTCGTCGTGGTGACGGCGGGGCTCACGGTCCCGTCGTCCACCCGGCTGCTCGCCGACCAGCTCGCCGAGGCGCTCACCGCGCAGGTCTCGGCGCGGGGCGAGGCGGTCGAGCTCCAGCACGTCGAGCTGCGCGAGATCGCCGGCGAGCTGGCCACGTTCATGACGACGGGCGGCATCCCGACCCCCCGGCTGACGACGCTGCGCGAGCAGGTGGCCGCGGCCGACGGGATGATCGCGGTCACGCCGGTCTTCAACGCCAGCTTCAGCGGTCTGTTCAAGATGTTCTTCGACGCCCTCGACCCCGACGGGCTGACCGGTACGCCGGTGCTGATCGCTGCGACCGCCGGCACCGCCCGGCACTCGCTGGTCCTCGACCACGCGATGCGGCCGCTCTTCGCCTACCTCCGCGCGGTCGTCGTGCCGACGGGGGTGTTCGCGGCCACCGAGGACTTCGGCAGCCACGGGCTCGCGGACCGGATCACCCGCGCGGCGTCCGAGCTGGCGGCGGCCGTCCTGAGCCAGGGCGACTACTCCGTCGGCGGCTTCGGCCCCGACCTGGCCGCCCGGCCTCGTCGTACGTCCGGCACCCAGGTCGAGTCCGACGTGACGCCGTTCGGCGACCTGCTCAGGGGCCACACCGGCAACGACTGACCCACGCGCCCTGGTTGCCCCGTCAACTTCCCCCTGACGGGTGGTGGATCGCTCCGCGCGTCCATGGTTGGGTTGGTGGTCGACCGACCTGGGGAGGGACGTCCATGACGCGGGGAGAGCGCACGTGATCCGGCTGGGACGGGCGGACATCCCGCCGTCCACGAAGCCGCTGGTACCACGGCAACGCAGCGAGTCGGTAGGTTCGGGGGACCACAGCGAGGGATCGGAGTCCACGATGGCGATCAACCTCAACCCCTACCTAAACTTCCCGGACGGCCGGGCGCGCGAGGCGATGGAGTTCTACGCCTCCGTCCTCGGCGGCGAGCTCACCGTCATGACGTTCGGCGACATGGGCACCGAGGGCCCGCTCGCGACGCAGGTGATGCACGGGCAGCTCGCGGCGCCGGGCGGCCTGGTGCTGATGGGCGCCGACGCGCCGCCGGAGATGGTGCAGGTGACCTTCGGCGACAACGTCTCGGTCAGCCTGTCGGGCGGTCCGGACGACGCGGAGCGACTGCGCGGGTGGTTCGCCGGGCTGTCGGAGGGCGGCACCGTGCGCCAGCCGCTGGAGGCGGCGCCCTGGGGTGACGAGTTCGGGATGCTCACCGACCGCTTCGGCATCGGCTGGCTGGTCAACATCGCGGGCGCCCCGTCCTGACGTGACCGAGCTCGTGCCGTGGCGCACCGACCCGGTCGCGCCCCAGGTGTACGCCGGCACGGTGCGCGCGGACCGCGTGCGCATCCGCGCCGACTACCCGATCACCGGTGTCGCCATCGTCCTGCTGTTCCTGCAGGCGGCCTTCCTGCTCCCGTTGTTCGCCCAGCTCGGGGTGACGACGATGGCCGTGCCGGCGCTGCTCGCGCTCGACGCACTCGGCTTCGGCGGGCTGTGGCTGCTGCGCGAGCGCGCCCGCCGCGACGTGGGCCGGCTCGAGGCGTCGTACGGCGACCGCGACCGGGACGGGGTGACCCGGGAGCCGTCGCTCGTCGGGCTCCTCGCGGTCTCCCGCGAACGCCACGAGGCGATCCGCGAGGAGTGGACCCGCGCCCTGACCGACCCGCTCTCGCCGCTGACGTCGGAGGACTCCACCGACGTCGCCGACCCGCGGACCGCCGCCTTCCTCGAGTCCTACGCCGCCCTCGAGGACCTCGTCGCCGCGCACCCCGCCGGCCTCCCGCCCGAGCTGGTCGCCGTCTACGGCCAGGACGTCCGTGAGTGCCGGCGGCTCTGGGACGCGGCTCGCGCGCGATGACCTCTGGCGGACTCGTCCTTCCGGGCGCACACTGAGCGCATGCACACCCTGACGCGTCGCCTCGCCCCCCACGGCCGTACGGCGTGGCTCGTGCTCGTCGCCGTCGTGCTGATCGGCGTCGCGGTCGCCGTCACTGCGGTGCTGGTTGCCGGCGGTGGTCGTCCCGGCGTCGTCGCCTCGGTGTTCACCGGGGTCGTGGCGTTCGGCGTGCTGGCAGCCGTCCTCGACGCGATCCTCGTGCCCGGCAACCCGGACATGATCCGTCGCCGTGGGCGCGACGCCGGCTGGACCGGCATGGCTGCCGCGAGCTGGACCGACGCAGGGTCAGGCGGGTCCGGCGGGGACGCCGGGGGTCACTGCGGCTGAAGCGCTCTCGCCGCACCCAGCGGTCGACTGATGCCGAGAGAGCGTCCGGCGCGCCTCAGTGCTCACCGGTGCATGCTCGTACGCAGCGCTCGATCACCGGACGGATCTCGACGTCGGGCTCGACGGTGAGCCGGTGGAAGAGCAGCCCGTTGGCGCACGCGAGCAGCATGCGGGCAGCCTCCAGCGGGTGCTGAGCGCCCACCTGCGCCAGCAGCTCCGCCGCCCACGCCACGAAGAGATCGCGCTGCTCGCGCAGCGGGCGACGAAGATCGGGGCTGTGCGCCGCCTCGAGGGAGAGAGCCAGTCGCACCCGCGTCCGGGCGGCCTCGGGTCCAGAGGCTCGCTCGACCATCACGCAGACGACGTCGACCAGGTCGTCGACGGTCGCCACCTCGGCGTCGGGCGACATGGCCCGCTCCTCGTCGGCGAGATGCGCGACGACTCCGGCGACGAGGGCAGCCCTCGTGCGGAACCAGTTGGAGGTGGAACCCTTCGGCAGGCCGGCCCGCGCGTCGACGCGCGCGTGCGTGAGTGCACGGATCCCGTGGGCGCCGACCTCCTCGACTGCCGCGCGTAGCGCGCGGTCCTTGGTGGTCGCCACAGTCGCACCGTAACACTACGGGTGTAGTGACAGACCACTACGCTCGTAGTAGCTTGGTTCGATGACGTACGTCGTCCTCCTCGCCTTCGTGGTTCAGGCAGCAGTGGGAGCGTCGCTCGCGGTCACCTGGTGGCGCGGCGGCCGTCGCGGCGTGCCGACCGTCTCGACCCACATCGCGTCATCGATCCTCGGGCTCGCGACGTGGATCGCGTTCGTGGTCTCCGGGAGTCTCGTTCCTGCGTGGGCGGCGTTCGCGGCCATCACGGTCGGCAACACCTACGGCGACACGATGCTGTTGGCCCGCGTGCAGCGCCGGACCGGCACGACCTCGAAGCGGCGCAACTACCCGGTCGCCGTCGCGGCGATCCTCCGAGGCCGGATGCCGTGGCGGGTGGCCTTCCATGCGCTCTTCGCAGGCGTCGTCTACTTCAGCTGTCTCGGCGTGTGCATCGCGGCCACCTTCGCGAGCACCTGACACGGGCCAGCGGGAAGGCCTCGGGCACGCGTGCGGTTGAGCACGACATGACCTCCAACACCTACGACTTCACCGGTCGCACCGTGCTCGTCACCGGCGGCGGTACCGGGATCGGCCGCGCCATCGCTGAAGCCTTCCTCGACAACGGGGCGAACGTCGTCGTCAGCGGCCGCCGTCAGGAGAAGCTCGACGAGGTCCTGGCCGGACATCCCGCCGATCGCACGCTCGCCGTCGTGGCCGATGTCGCTGACGACGACTCGGCGGCTGCCATGGTGCGCGCCGCGGTGGGCCGGTTCGGGTCCCTCGACGTCGTCGTCAACAACGCCGCGGCCTACACGAACGGTGCTTTCGACGACCTCGCCCTCGAGGAGTGGCAGGCGATCCGCGGGACCAACATCGACGGTTTCGTCCACGTCGCCCGCCACGCGCTGCCCGAGCTGGAGCGCTCGGGCGGCAACCTCGTCGTGGTGGGCTCGGTCTCGGGGATGCGCGGCGACTGGTCGCAGGCCGCCTACAACGCCACCAAGGCCGCGATCATGAACTTCGTGCAGTCGCTCGCCCTCGACTACGGCCCGCGCGGAGTGAGGCTCAACGCCGTCGCCCCCGCTCTGACGATCACCGACCTGACCCGGGCCGTCGAGGACGACGACGAGGCTCTCGCCGCGGCCACCAACAGGATCGCGCTGGGCCGTCCCGGGCGACCCGAGGACATCGCGCCGGCGGTGTTGTTCCTGGCCAGCCCGGATGCCGCCTACATCACCGGCGCCTGGCTGCCCGTCGACGGCGGCACGTCCGCGAGCACGGGTCAGGCGCACTGACCGGGCCTCACCTCGGACGAAGCGCCCCGATCGTCCACAGGCGTCGGGCTGACGTGAGTCGTCTCGCTGCCTGCCGGGGATGCCGGCGACGTCCGGATCTGCCGGTGTGCGGATGCGGCAGCGGCCTCTCATGCCCTCAGTGTCGTGGCCAGTGAGACCTGGTGCGTGCACTCGCACCCGCCGCAGGTGAACGGCGACGTGCAGCAGGGCGCGGAGGTGCAAGGCGTCGTCGTTCGGCAACCAGCACGGTTGCGTCACCGCCGTCGACGGCTCGGGCGCCGCTGCACGCGCTGAGCGAGGCCACGACGCATGCGAGGACCGTGGTTCTCAGAAGCGCATTGGCCCTCACAGGGGGCAGTCTGTCGCACTCGGCCGACACCTGCCGAGAGGAGCTCAGACATCCAGATCTGCTGCGTTGAGCGCGCGGATCTGCCGATCAGCAGATTGCCCTTCAACACGGCGATGAACCGCAACTGAGGACCAGTGTGACGAGCATCCGAATCGGCCGCGATCCGCTCGTTCCGTGAATGGTGCGCCTGGGCATTCGCCACTCGGCCGACTTGCGGCTTGCAGTGACCGAGATGGCTGCAACCGGCAGCTGACGATCTAGTCGAACATATTGACGAATAATGCGCCCGACGGTATCGTGGGTGTCACGTCCCTAGCCTCCGGGCCATCGTCCAGGCGATGCGCATTCCCGGTTGTGAGGTGGGCGAGTTGCGAGGGTGAGTAATAGCCCGGTGTCCGGGCCTCCAGGAGCGACGACCGTTGTCCGTCACGCGTGCGCGTGGCGACCCGTCGTCGAGAGGAGGCCGACCGTGACCGAGCAGGTGGTGCACCCGATCGTGGCAGCGGCCACCGACGTACGGTCCACGCTGAAGTCTGTGGCGGACGCCAACCCGACGTTCATGACGACCGCCGACAAGGCCGCGGTGCTCACCGAGCTCGTGCGGGCGGAGGCGCAGCTGGCCGAGCTGCGATTGCGCATCCTGGCCGACGCGGGGGAGCTGGTGCACGAGACCGCGGCCAAGGACGCCGCGGGCTGGCTGGCGAAGGAGACGCGCACCCGCTTCGCGGACGCCCGGGCCGACCTCGCCCTCGCCGGCGCGCTCGACCGCGACCGCGCTCTCGTGGCGCAGGCGATGCGAGACGGGTCGGTCACGTTGGCGCAGGCGCACGTGATCCACCGAGCCGTCGATGCCCTCCCCTCCTCCGTCGACGCCGAGACGGTGGAGCGGGCCGAGGCACACCTCGTGGCGCAGGCCGCCGAGTTCGGGCCGAAGGAGCTCGGCCGGATCGGGCGCCGCATCCTCGACGTCGTCGCCCCCGAGATCGCCGAGGCGGTCGAGGCCGCTCGGCTGGCCGACCTCGAGGCCGACGCCGCCGACCGCATCCGCCTCACCCTGCGCCGCCTGGGCGATGGCACGACGCGTATCTCCGGCCGGGTCCCCGACGCGCTGGGCACCCGGTTCGCGACCTACCTCGAGGCCTACAGCAACCCGCGAGTCGAGAGGACCACCGGCGAGGCGCCTGCGAGCGACCCGGTCGCACGCGCGCCGTACGCCAAGCGGCTCGGCCAGGCGTTCGCCCAGCTGCTCGAGGCCATCGACCCCCGTCGCCTCCCGGTCCACGGTGGCGACGCGACGACGGTGATCGTCACGATCCCGCTCGCCTCCCTCAAGGCCGATCTGGCGGCCGCCGACCTCGTCGGCGCAGGCCTCGTGCCCGGTGACGACCTCACCGGCGACCGCCTGACCGCCTCGGAGGTACGACGACTCGCCTGCACCGCTGCGATCCTGCCGGCCGTCCTCGGTGGCGACGGCCTCCCGCTCGACCTCGGCCGCAGCCGCCGACTCTTCGGCCCCGCGCAGCGCAAGGCCCTCGTCATCCGCGACCGGACCTGCCGCGCCGAGGGGTGTGACGTCCCTGGCGCCTGGCGCGAGGCCCACCACGGACGAGATCCGTGGGCCGAGGGCGGGCGCACCGACCTCGCGGACGGCGAGCTGCTCTGCACCCACCACCACCATCGCGCCCACGATGCGCGGTTCCGACTGGACCGTCTCGCCAACGGTGACCTGCGCTTCCACCGACGCAGATAGGCACCCTCCCGTCGGGTGATGTCCCGGCACTACCGGGCGTGGTTGCGTCGAAGGTCCGGTACGACCCGACCCCTGGGAGGCGCACATGAACGACACCATCTGGAGCTACCGCGACGCCGAGTGGAGCGAGGACCGCGACCTCGTCGGCTATGAGGTGGAGGCCGACGGCGGCACCATCGGCAAGGTTGACGCGGCGAGCACCGATGCGTCCGCGCAGTGGCTGGTCGTCGACACCGGCTTCTGGATCTTCGGCAAGAAGCGGGTGATTCCCGCCGGCGTCGTCGTCGGCATGGACCACGAGGCGAAGCGGATCGTGGTGAGCATGAGCAAGGACCAGGTGAAGGCCGCACCGGACTACGACGAGTCCGACTGGGCTGATGAGGACACGCGGACCCGGCAACGTGAGCGCCACGGCGACTACTACACGCCGTACACGAGAGGTTGACCCGAGCGTCGGGAACCCATCCCCAGAGGTGAGCGGTCCGGCCGCTCCTGCCAGTTGCTCGAAAGAACTCGTCAACGGTGCTGACGTCCGTGGACCCGCGCCGTTAGATTCCCCGCACGCCTCCGTGGGCGCACCCCCCAAAGATCAGCGCGATCCCCACCGCGGTCGGCGTCGCTCATCGGCCCTGGTCCGTCCCCCCGTCTCCAGGGCCGATGAGCCACCAGCTGCGGCGACGTGCGGGGTGTCAGCGAGGCGCGAGGCGCAGCCGGTGCTCGTCCTGGTCCTCGCCGACGTAGTCGAAGCCGCAGCGCTCCCAGAACGCCCGAGCCCGGGGGTTGTCCTTCTCGACACCGAGCTCGACCGGCAGCCGGTCCGCGCGCGCCTGCTGGACGATCGTCTCGACCACCGTGCGACCGACGCCCTGCGACTGGCGCTCCGGCAGCAGCTGGAGTCCCGCGATCTCGACCAGGTCGCGACGGCGTACGACGCGCAGCCGCCCGGCGCGGACGCCGTCGACCTCCACCACCGAGGTCGACGAGCCGTCGAGCTCGCCGCGGACCTGCTCGGCGGTCCACGCGCCGAAACCCGCCCGGAAGTCGACCTCGTCGAAGTCGTCGGGGAAGCGCCCCTGGTCGTACGTCGCCTCGACCACGACGTCGGTCAGGAAGGCCACGTCGTCCGCGGTCGCCGCGCGGATGGTGACGTCCACCCGGCTCAGGCCTCCCACGCGGGTCCGGTGCCCCCGAAGCGCTCGACCAGGCGGCGCCCGACGTGTGCGGCGTTGGCCCGGCGGACCTCCTCCGGCACCGGCGGGAGGTTCTCCTCCCAGTCGAGCAGCGGTGAGCCGCGCAGCTGGGACATGCGCGCGGGACGACCGAAGAAGAACGGGTGCAGGTGCGCGCCGCCGTCGCCGTACCGACCGACGTGGCAGCGCCCGACGCTCGGCAGGCTCTCGACGGCCGCCGTGATCGCCACCATGAGCACGCCCATCTCGGAGGCGAGGTCGTCGGGCAGGTCCGCCAGGTCGTGGTGGGCGCGCGGCCTGAGCACGAAGGTGACCGGCAGCTTCATCTCGACCTCGACGAGCTGCCAGCGCTCGTTGGCCCAGGCGATCCGGGCCGCGTGCTCGGGCGTCTCCTCCTGCCGGCACGAGCAGTCGGCCGGGTCCTCGCCCTGACGGGGCGGCTCGGCGTCCTCGAGCGGCTCGAGGGGCTTGATCCGCAGCCCGTCGAGCTCGTAGGGGTAGATGAACCAGCCCGGCATCTCCTCGATCGCCACCGCCAGCCGGCCCTCGTCGTCGGTCGCGGCTGCGACGCGGGCGTGGAACTCCTCGGGCGTCTCGAGATGGGTCATGCGGCGAAGTCTGTCACCAGGGCGCGGGCTGGTAGTCCTTGAGGAAGACGCCGTGGAGGTCGGTGCCCGCCTCGCCGCGCACGATCGGGTCGTAGACACGGGCGGCGCCGTCGACGAGGTCGAGCGGGGCGTGCCAGCCCTCCGCAGCGATGCGGAGCTTGTCGTGGTGCGGGCGCTCGTCGGTGATCCAGCCGGTGTCGACAGCCGTCATCAGGATGCCGTCGGTCTCGAACAGCTCGCCCGCCGAGGTGCGGGTCATCATGTTGAGCGCGGCCTTCGCCATGTTGGTGTGCGGGTGGCCCGCGCCCTTGTAGCGGCGCCCCCCGAACTGACCCTCCATCGCCGAGACGTTGACGATGTACGCCCGGCGCGCGCCGCCCTGCACGGCCGCGCGCAGCGCCGGCCGCAGCCGTGAGTTGATGAGGAACGGCGCGATCGAGTTGCAGAACTGCACCTCGAGCAGCTCCAGCGGGTCGACCTCGTCGAGCACCTGGGTCCAGGAGTTGTTGTCCTGGATGTCGGGGATCAGGCCGCCGGCGTCGATGGCGGTCCCGGCGAGGTGGGCGTCGAGGGACGCCCCGCCCGCCTTCAGTGCCAGGGCGGTCAGGGACGCCGCGTTGTGGGCGGCCAGCGCGTGCTCCGGCGACTCGCCGTCGTGGTGCGCGACCGCCGTCGCCGACAGGGGACCGGCGATCACCGCCGGGTGGGCCTCGGAGATCCGGTCAAAGGTGACCATCTCGGGGAGCTCGGCCACGCCGAGGGACTCGGCCGTCGGCAGGGGAGCGTTCTCGCCGTCGATGAGGTGGGAGTACGCGCCCGGGAGGCGTCGTACGGTCTGGCAGGCGTTGTTGATGATGATGTCGAGCGGGCCGTCGGCCGCCACGTCGTCGGTCAGCGAGACGACCTGGGTCGGGTCGCGCAGGTCGATCCCGACGACCTTGAGCCGGTGCAGCCAGTCGGCCGCGTCCTCCAGGGCGGCGAAGCGGCGTACGGCGTCCTTGGGGAAGCGCGTCGTGATCGTGGTGTGCGCGCCGTCGCGCAGGAGGCGTAGCGCGATGTACATCCCGATCTTCGCGCGACCGCCGGTGAGCAGCGCGCGCTTGCCGGTGAGGTCCGTGCGCTGGTCACGCTTGGCGTGGCTCATCGCGGCGCAGGTCGGGCAGAGCCAGTGGTAGAACGCGTCGACGAGGGTGAAGTCGTGCTTGCAGATGTAGCAGCCGCGCGGGGTGATCAGCTCGCCGGCGAAGGCGCCGGTCGTCGTGGAGACGAGCGGGATGCCGGCGGTCTCGTCGTCGATGCGCATGGGCGACCCGGTCGCCGTACGCTCGATGATGGCGCGGTCGTGCGCGAGGTCGGCGGCCCGCCTGGCCAGCTTCCGCTCGGACTTGATCGCCTTGTACATGTGCGACGCCGCCCGCTTGACCGTGACGTGGTCCGGGTGGTCGCCGGGCAGCTCGTGGAGCGTCGACAGCACCCGCAGGGTCGCCTCGAGGTCGGCGGGGTCGATGCCCGGGTGGTGCTCGTTCTTCACCGGAGGAGGGTACGGCGGAGGAGCGCGGATCCTTCAGTCGCGAGCGGGGGAGCCGCTGATCCGGACCCGGTCGGCGCGCATGCCGTGCTCGACGCCCCAGAGCACGGCCTTCGAGCGGGAGTCGACGCCGATCTTGCGGTAGGCCGAGCGGATGTAGGACTTGATCGAGTTGAGGGAGAGCAGGGTGCGCTCGGCGATCTCCTGGTTGCTGAGCCCCATCGTGATCAGCGAGAGCACCTCGGCCTCACGCGCGGTCAGGCCCTCCTCGCGTCCGGGCCAGTCGCCGCCGACGAGCGAGGACCGCCCGCGCGACGGCGAGACGACGACCTGACCGGCCGAGATCTGGTGCAGCGCGTCGACGAGCCGGGAGGCCGGCAGGCTCTTGGAGAGGTAGCCGCGCACGCCGGTGTTGAGGGTGTCGCGGGTGAGCCACGGCTGGAAGTTCCAGGTGTAGACGGCCACGCTGCGCACCTGCGGGCTCTCGACGAGCCGCTGCACCGCGGTGCCGTTGCCCTGGCCCATCCCGAAGGTGTCGTAGAGGGCGACGTCGACCGGCTGCGCGACCGGCTTGCCGGCCACCAGCTCGACCACCTCGACGCGGTGCGTGTAGTTGCGCATCATGGCATCCAGCCCGCGCACGACGACCTCGTCGTCGTTGACCAGGGCCACCCGAATCACCATGCGCTGACCGTACGGCAGTTATGTATGTTGAAGCCCTTGTTTCGCCGGAGAATGGGGAGAACGTGCGGGGAAGTACGGCTGCGGTCGAGGAGACCCGCACCGGCGGCCTCGGCATCCGGTGCGAGGGGGTCGTCCACCTCTACAAGACGTTCGGCGGTCACGACGTCGTCGCCCTGCGCGGCGTCGACCTGACGATCCGCCCCGGCGAGCGCGTCGCCTTCCTCGGCCCGAGCGGCTCGGGCAAGTCGACCCTCCTCGCGCTCCTCGGCGGCATCCAGCGCCCCAGCGCCGGCAGGATCTTCCTCGGCGACGAGGAGGTCTCGCGGATGGGGGAGCGCTACCTCGCCCGGATCCGCTCGCGCCAGGTCTCGACGATGCTCCAGGGCGCGACGCGCAACCTGCTGCCCTACGCCACCGCGCGCCAGAACATCGCCTTCGCCCGCCTCTCGCTGTCCGGCAGCGACCGCGACGACGCGCTGGTCGACGTCGAGCTGCTCGACCGCGTCGGTCTCGTCGACCAGGCCGACCAGGTCGTCTCGACGATGTCGGGCGGCCAGCGCCAGCGGCTCGCCCTCGCCTGCGCCGTCTCGACCGCACCGCGGCTGCTGCTCGCGGACGAGCCGACCAGCCAGCTCAGCCACGCCGACCGCGACCACGTGCTCCACCTGATCCACTCGCTCGGCGACGACTTCGGCACCACGATCGTGGTGGTCACGCACCAGCCCGAGGTCGCCGCCACGTTCCCGCGCACGGTCACGATGAAGGGCGGCCGCGTCGGGGCCGAGGGGCACGGCGGCTCGGAGTACGCCGTCGTGGGCGAGGACGGCGTCCTCCACCTGCCCGGCCACATCGCCGCCGAGTGGCCCCCCGGGACGCTCGTGCGCTTCGAGGACGACGAGCAGGGTCGGATCATCGTGACCCGCGCGAGCAGCGAGGGGGCCGCGTCGTGACCCTCGGCGGCTTCAGCGGGCGCGACGCGGTCGGCGGCCTCGCGCTCGAGTCGATCACGTACGTCGCCGGGCGCACGCTGCTCGACGACGTGAGCGTGACCTTCCCGGCCGGCAAGGTGACCGCGCTGTCCGGACCGAGCGGGTCCGGCAAGACCACCCTGCTGTCGATCGCCGGCGGTCTGCTCCAGGCGACGTCCGGCACCGCCGAGCTGGCTGGTCAGGACATGTGGACCGGCAGCGGCGACCCGCGGCCCGAGGTGGCCTTCATCCTCCAGGTCTACGGCCTGGTCCCGATCCTGTCCGCGCGCGAGAACGTCTCGATCGCGCTGCGCGCCCGGGGCACCGCTCCCGCCGACGCCGACGAGGCGGCGGAGGCCGCGCTCGCCCGCTTCGGCATCGCCGACCTCGGCGAGCGCCAGGTCGAGGAGCTGTCCGGAGGCCAGATGCAGCGCGTGGCCTGCGCCCGTGGCTTCGTGGTGGGCGCCGACGTCCTGCTCGCCGACGAGCCCACGTCCGAGCTCGACGAGGGCAACCGCGGTGTCGTGCTGGGCGAGCTGCGCGAGGAGGCCGCCCGCGGCGCCATCGTGGTCGTCGCGACCCACGACCCTGCCGTCGTCGAGGCCTGCGACCTCCACGTCGCGCTCGACGAGGGCCGGGTCGTCAGATGAGCCGTGTCCTCCGGGGCGCGTGGAGTCGTCGCGGTGCGCTGACGACGCTCGTGCTGATGGCGCTGGTGGTCGTCGCGGGGGCGGTCACGGTGCTGCAGTTCGCGGAGGCGGCCCGTACGTCGCGCTGGCTGACAGCGCCGCTGCTGCTGCTGGGCGCGGTCGCCGTACCCAGCATCGGGGCCGAGCTCGCGGTGGCCCGCCGCGAGGAGATCGGCCTCGCCCGGCTCCGCGGCATCCACGGGGTCCGCCTGTGGCGCTTCCTCCTCGTCGAGCCCCTGCTCGCGATCGTCGTCGGCACGCTGCTCGGCCTGGCAGTGGGCGCGGTCGGCACGGTCCTGGCGACCGGGACCTGGCTAGGCGAGGCCGCCCCCCCGCTCCAGCAGCCCGCGCTCCTCGCCGCGGCCGCCATCGCCGGCGCGGCGCTCGTCATCGTCGGCCTCTCCGCCGCCGCCGCGCTCCGCGAGCCGCTCGCGGTCCAGGTCTCCACCCGTCGCCGACCCCGCCGAGCCACCACCCTCGCGATCTTCCTCAGCGTCCTGGTGCTCGTCGGCGCCGGCGTCGCCGCCTACCGCAGCAGGTCGTCCGACGGCGACCCCGACGTGGTCGTCCTGCTCGGGCCGGCGCTGGTCGGGCTCGCGCTCGGCCAGGTCGCGATCTGGCTCGTCCGGATCGCGGCCCGCGGTCTGACCCCGGTGACGGAGCGCCGCGGCATGGGGGCGTTCCTCGCCGCGCGCCGCCTCGCCCGGGCCGACGACCTGGTCACCCCCGTACGGCTCGTGGTGGCCGCCGCCGTGGTCGGCGCGCTCGCCCTGAGCGGCGCCGTCAGCGTGAGCCGGTGGACCGACGAGCAGGCCGGCGTCGAGGTGCCGGGAGCCCGCACGATCGAGGCCACGGACGTCGGCGCCATGGGCGCGGTCGACCTCACCGAGCGGGTCGACCCGGAGGGCGACCACCTGATCGCCACCGCGATCGTCCGCAACGAGGCGCGCCTCGCCGAGCGTCGCGCCTACGTCGACGCCGGCCGCTGGGACGACGTCGTCGGCGGCTTCTACGACGGCACGCCGGCGCGGGCCGCGTCCGACGCGATCGACCGCCTCGCCACCGGCGCCGTACCGCTCCAGGTGACGGGCGACCGGCTCAGCGTCGCGGCGACCGCGACGACGCTGCCCCCGCCCCAGGCGTTCACCGATCCCGACGGCACCCCGCTGGGCCCACCCCAGGCGAGCCGGCTCGTGGTGCGGCTGTCCTACGTCAGCACCGGCAACGTGTCGGGCACAGCGACGGCCACGGTCGGGTTCGCCCGCCGGGGCGTCCGGGTCGAGAAGTCGGTCCGGCTGCGGGACTGCGCGGACGGGTGCCTGGTCACCGGGCTCGAGGTGTCGCGCGACCTGAGCGGCGTCTACTCGCTCGACCCGTTCCACGTGCGGGTCGGGTCCATCTCCGTCGGCGACACCAACCTGGCGCGATCCACGTGGTTGCCCGACCCCTCCTCGGTGGCGGCGGCGCTCGGGGACCGGTTCCTCCCGCCGGACACGATCGACCGGATGCTGCTGGTCAACCTGCCCGACGCGCTCGAGCTCTCGCTCCTGCCCAACTCCGCGCTCCGCCTGATCAACGAGTCGCGCAACGCCCCGGTGCCCGTGATCGTCGCGGACGAGGAGGTGGCGCAGGCACTCGACCTCGGTGGTGACGAGCGCGCGACCGACGTCCTGGGCGTCGCACGGACGATGCCCCTCCTCGGCAGCATCGGCGTCCTGTCGGACCTCCCGACCTCGGGGGTCGGGTCCGACCCGACCGTCCCGGCCGCGGAGGTGCAGATCGTCGCCGCCGCCGGCACGCCGGAGGCCATGCTCGACCAGGTCGCGGAGGCGACCGGTACGTCGTGGCGGACGTCCGGCACGGTCCGCGACCGGCTCGGCGACACGCACGGCGGCTCCCAGGCCGTGGCGTACGCCCTCACGGCGCTCGCCTGCGCCCTGGTCGCCCTCCTCGCCCTCGGCGCCGGAGTCGCGCGCCACCTGCGCGACTACCGCCGTGACGTGGCCTCGCTGCGGGTGCTCGGGATCTCGGTCGGCACCGCCCGCCGGGCCGGCCGCGCCGAGCTCGTCGCGCTGACGTTGCTGGTGCTGGGCGCCGTCGTCGCCGGCGGCTGGCTCGCCGTGACGCTGCTGCTCGCCGGCCTCCCGCTGATCGCGCTGCCCGTCGCCGCCATCCCGCTCGACACCTCGCCCGGGCTGGTCCCGCTGGTCGTCCCCGCGGTCCTCGCGGCCGCCGCGGTCGTGCTCGTCGGCGGTCGCGCGCGCGCCGTACGCGCCTCGACCACCCGGCCGAGCCTGCTGCGCGAGGAGGAGACCAGGTGATCCAGCTGCTGGGGGCCATCGTCCGTGGCCTGCGCGCCCGTGCCCTCCTCTCCGCCGGCTCCGTGCTGCTGACAGTGCTCGCGATCGGCTCCGCGGTCCTCGGCCCGGTCTTCTCCGAGGCGGTCACGAACTCCTACGTCGTCACGCGCCTGCAGGAGACGTCGCCCGGCCTCACCGGCCTCAGCCGCCTCTTCACCCCGGACGACGGGTCCTCGATCGACGAGGCGGAGCAGGACGCCGTCGCGGCGGCCGACGACCTCAACCGGGGGCCTTGGGGACCGTCCGTCACGACCGTGCAGTCGGAGCGGTTCAGCGCGCTGCGCGGCGTCGTCACCTTCTGGGCCCGCGACGGTGCGTGCGACGTCCTCGAGGTCCAGGGGCGCTGCCCGCGCAAGGAGGGCGAGGTCCTCATGCTCGCCGCCGACGCGGAGGCCAACGGTGCCGAGCTCGGCAAGCCGCTCCCGCTCGACATCTTCGAGCCCGGTGGCGTGAAGGCCCTGGGCCTGCCGCGGCCGCCGATCGACGACGTCGTCGTGGTGGGGACCTACACGACCCCGGAGACCGCGACGAGCTGGCTCATCCCGGGCCGGCTCACCCGGACCAACGAGCAGACGACCATCAACGGCGGCTACACGCCGTACCAGCCAGGGCCGCTCATCACGACCCCCGGGACCATCGCGGCGCTCGGCTCGTGGAACGTCATCGTCGACACCCAGCTCGACATCCGTCCCGACCTCACCCCGGCCGAGCTCGACGCCGCCGCGACCGCGGCCGCGGCGCTGGCGTCGGACACCGACCTCGAGGTCGAGGGGGGCACCCTGCGCGACAACGGCACCAACTCCCTCGGTGACGTCGTCGCCGAGGTGCGCTTCCAGCAGTCCACGGCGCGCAGCTCGATCGCGCCGGCCGTGCTGTCGCTGGTCCTGGTGGCCCTCGCCCTGCTGATGCGGCTCCTCAACGCCGCCAGCGAGCTGCGCGTCCCGGAGCTCGCACTCGCCTCGCTCCGGGGAGTGACCGCCCGGCGGCTGTGGGGCCTCGGCCTCGCCGAGCCGTTGGTCATCCTGCTGGTCGCGACGCCCCTGGGCGTCGCCGCCGGCCTCGGCCTGTCCGTGGTGCTGGTCCGCAGCTGGCTGGTGCCGGGTCTGCCGGTCCCGCTCCCGTGGGCGAGCTGGGCCGCGTCCGCGCTCGTGCTGCTGGCGGCGTTCGCCGTCGCCTGCGTCGCCGTCGGGCTGGTGGTCCGGGAGTCGCTCGCCTCCCAGCTCAGCGGCGTACGACGTCCGGTGGCGGCGCGACGGTGGTCGGTCATCGCGCAGCTGACGCTCGTCGCCCTCGCCGTCGCGGTGCTCGGCAGCAAGCTGTCGGCGAGCGGCCCGGGCAAGCCCGACGCGACCGACCTGGTCCTCCCGGTGCTCCTTGCCGTCGTGGCCGGCCTCGCCGCGACGAAGCTGACCTCCGTCCTCGCCACGTGGTGGACGTCGCGGTCCCGCGGTCGCTCGCTGAGCGGGTTCGTGTCGTCGCGAGCGATCTCGAGGCGGCAGGAGGGCACCTTGGTCATCCTGCCGATCACCGCCGCCATCGCGGTCGCGGTCTTCGGCGTCGGCGTCTACGACTCGGCTGCGACCTGGCGCACGAGCGTCGCCGCCACCGTCTCTCCCGCGCCGACCACGTGGGACACCACGCTGACCCTCTCGGAGACCATCGCCCTCACCCGGCGCGTCGACCCCGACGGCCAGTGGGTGATGGCGGCCGCCAGCGCCGCCAACCCCGGCGCCAACTTCTCCATCGTCGACTCGAGCCGTCTCGCCCGCGTCTCCACGTGGCCCGAGACCTGGAGCCCCGGCCTCGACGTCGAGCAGGTGGTCCGGGAGATCAGCCCGGGCGGCGAGGTCCCCGAGGTGACGGGCACCAGGCTCTCCCTCACGGTCGACAACCGGGCCATGGAGGACGGGCTGGCGGTCGAGGTGCGGTTCGGCAGCCGCGGCGGCCGACCGCTGAAGGCCTACCTCGGCCCGTTCCCCGAGGGCGAGTCCACCAGGTCCACCCGGGTACCGTTCTGCAGGCAGGGCTGTCCGCTGGAGGGCATGACGCTCGGCGGCGGTGCCGGGACCAATGCCGCGATGTCCGGCACCCTGCGGGTCTCCGACATCGAGGTCGACGGCCAGCCCGTCCCGGGGGCCATCGACGGAGCCGCCTGGACGCCCACCCCCGACCCGGCGGTGCGCTCGTCGATCACCGACATGGGCGAGTCCGAGGGAGCGCTCGACCTGGACGTCGACACCGGCGACTCGGTCGGCATGGCACGCATCACCGCGGGCGGCATCACCCGCGACCGGCCGGCACTGGCCGGCCCGGGCGTCCAGCAGCGAGCGCTCGCCAAGCTCGACGAGGGCTACGGCCTGGTGCCGGTGAAGCCGGTCGGCGAGATCGAGGGCATGCCCTTCACCGGCCCGTCCGGCGTGCTCGTCGACTACTCCTCCTTCATCACCGACCACCCGGTCTACGACAACCTCGTCACCGTCCACGTCCTCGAGCGCGACGGCACGCCGAAGGCGATCACCGACGCGCTCTCCGAGGCCGGGCTCACCGTCGGCACGACGCTCTCCCGGGAGCGGCAGGTCCTCGACCAGAGCGCGTACGCCCTCGCCCTGCGGCTGTACGGCGTCGTCGCGGCGCTCGTCCTGCTGATGGCCCTGGCCGGGCTGTTCGTCAGCGCGGCCGTGCAGCTGCCGGCCCGGCGCCGCGACGCCGCGGCGCTCCGCGTGGTCGGCGTACCCCGCTCCGCGGTGATGATCGCCGTCGTGCGTGAGCTCGCGGTCGTCCTCGGCAGTGCCGCGCTCGCGGGGATCCTCGCCGGCTCGCTCGCCCAGTGGGTGGTGCTGCGCACCATCACCCTGGGCTATGCCGACGACCCGACCACACCGGCGCTCGTGGCCGCCATCTCACCGCTCCGCCTCGTGGTGCTCGCGCTCCTCGCGGCCGCCGTGTTCGGCACCGTCGCGCTCGTCAGTGCGTCGATGACGGTCCGGGGGGCGCGGGGCGCCACCCTGCGCGAGAACGCCCGCTGACCCCCTGAAGTGATCCCCGGCTGACCGGGATCACTGACGTTGTCGGCCGTTGCAACGCCTGACAACCGTAGGGAGAGCCTGACAAGTCAGGGGCAACAGGCGTCGAAGCGGAAGCCGACACCACGGATCGTGCGGATCCACTGGTTCTCGGGTGACGCCTCGCGCAGCTTGCGGCGCAGGTTGGCCAGGTGTACGTCGACCACGTGGGTGCTGTCGGGCACGAAGTCGGTGGCCCACACGGCCCGGAGCAGGTCCTGCCGGCCGACGACGACGCCGGGGTTGTTCATGAGGTGGGCGAGCAGGTCGAACTCGGTGCGCGTCAGCTCGATCTCCGCGCCGTCGACACGGACCTCGCGCGCGCGCTCGTCGACGAGCAGGTCGTCGCACCCGATCAGTCCCTCGGGGCCGTCGAAGGGGCGCGAGTCCTGGACCGCCTCCGGCACCCCGTTCGGGGCCGGCGTCGCGTCGGGCGTCACCAGGTCGCTGATGCGCGGTCGGCGGAACAGCGCGGCCACGCGGGCCTGGAGCTCGCGCATCGAGAACGGCTTGACCAGGTAGTCGTCGGCGCCGACCTCGAGCCCGATCAGCCGGTCGAGCTCCGCCGAGCGGCCACTGACGACGATGACGTAGCAGTCGCTGACCAGACGCACCTGCCGGCAGACCTCGACGCCGTCGATGTCGGGCAGGGTCAGGTCGAGCGTCACCAGGTCGGGGCGCTCGTCGCGGATCATCGCGAGCGCGTCAGCACCGTTGCCCGCGACCGAGACGTCGAAGCCAGCCTTGAGCAGCAGCCCGGAGATGGCGTCGCCGACGTCGCGGTCGTCCTCGACCACGACTGCCGTGCGTCGGTTGTCCATGTGTCATCCCCCCGGATGAAGAGCGTAGGGGGCACGTGGTCGCGCCCCGGAAGCGCGGGTGCACGCAGCGCACACAGCCGAGCCACTCCCGATGCTAGGGGGAGTGGCCCGGCTCGTGTTCGTTTTCCGTCCCTCGGGAGGAACGCCGTCCGGAGTCAGAAGTCGAGCCCGCGGGCCCAGTCCTCCGAGTCGATCCGCGCGACGAGGTAGGGGCCGCCGCCGGCGCGGCGCTCCTGCGGCTGGTCCTCGCGGTCCATCCGGTAGCCGATGCCGCGGATGGTGTGGATCCAGGTGGCGTCGGAGTGCCGACGGAGCTTGCCGCGCAGGTTGGCCACGTGGACGTCCACCAGGTGGTGGTCGTGGGTGAGCGCGCTGCTCCAGATGGACAGCACCATCTCCTCGCGGGTGCAGACCCGCGACAGGTGCGTGGCGAGGTACTCCAGGACGTCGTACTCGATGCGGGTCAGCTCGACGATTGTGCCGTCGATCTGGACCTCGCGCCGCGCCGAGTTGATGACCAGGCCGGCACCACAGTTGATCGTGGTCGGCTCGTCGGCGGGCTGCGACGGGCTCGGCACGTGCGGCGCCGCTGCTTCCTCGCCACCCATCGCCGAGCGCGGCCGGCGGAAGAGCGCGGCCACCCGGGCGCGCAGCTCACGCGGCGAGAACGGCTTGAGGACGAAGTCGTCCGCGCCGACCTCGAGGCCGATCAGCTTGTCCACCTCGTCGGACCGCGCCGACACGATCACGATGTAGCAGTCGCTGGTCTCCCGGATGCGGCGGCACACCTCGATGCCGTCCATGTGCGGCAGGGTCAGGTCGAGCGTGACCAGGTCCGGTGGATCGGCTGCCGCCACGTCCACTGCTGCCCGTCCGTCGCGCGCCGAGGTCACGCGGAAACCCGCGCCCTCCAGTGTCTCCACCAGCGCCGAGGAAATGTCCGGGTCGTCTTCGACGACCAATGCATGAAGATCTTGCACGTGGAACCCCCACAAATGAGCCGAAAACAGGGACCCCACGTCCCTGCCGTGGCGCCGCCCGATCCGGCGTCGGTCGATGGTAAGGCCAAGAACGACCGAAAAAGGGCGTTGTTTCTCAAGGCGAGTCTCAGGTCTAGACCACCTCGATTGAAGGAAACTTTGGCGGTAAGGGGCTCAGACTGCGTTTTCCGTGGTGGGTTCGAGATCCAGGGCACGATTGACCCAGACACTCTCTGCGACCATTCCCACCCGTTCGTACAAGGGGAGTGCTCCCGTCCGCGAGTCGGTGCTCAGCTCGGCGGTGGTGGTGCCGTGCTCGCGGGCCCGGGCGAACGAGTCCACCAGCAGCGCCTGGGCGATCCCGCGGTTGCGCTGGTCCCGGCGTACGGCGAGCCGGTCGACGTAGCCGGTCGAGCCGTTGTCCGAGACGAGGACCAGCGAGACGCCGACGACCGAACCGTCCGGGTCGACCGCGACGCGCAGGTTCCACGGCTCGAAGCCGGGACGGCCGGTCGTGGCGGCCTCGAAGTCCTCGAACGGCTCGCGGTCGCGGACTGACCACTCGAGGAACGCGTCCTCCAGCACGTCGTGCACCGAGCGCAGCTCGCCGGGCTCGGCGGTGCGGATCGTGTAGCCCTCCGGCAGGTCGCGCTCGGGGATCGAGGCGCCCTCGGGCAGCTTGAGCACCCAGCTGGTCCACCGCACCCGGAACCCGAGGGCCTCGAGCAGCCGGTCCGCGGGCGATCCCTGCGGCACGGGCATCCCGATCACCGGCGAGCCCAGGCGACGGCCGAGGTCGGCCAGCCAGTGGGCGAGCCAGGTGCCGATGCCGCGCCCGCGGTGGGAGGGCAGCACGGAGGTGTCCGCGCGGTCGACGCCCATCAGCTCGGCGTACGCCACCAGGGTGTCACCGTCCCAGACGCCGATCGACCGGGCGCCGAGGTCGTGACTGGGCCTGGCCCAGTCGCTGACGATGTCGGCCTCCTCGATCGCGACCTCGCCGATGTCCTGCTGCTCCTGGGCGGCCATCAGGACGAAGACGTCGTGGGCGTCGGACTTCTGGAGCGGCCGGGTGCTGAGGCCGTCGGGGAGCTGCGGGGTCCGGGGTGGCGTCGGGCTGGGCATGCGGAGGAGTGTGCTTGCTCACGCGGTGGCCTGTCCTGCAGTTTTCGGCGCTCGCGGAATGTCGCCCTGCGCCGCCAAGCCCTACCGTTGTCGGGTGAGTGACGAGCACCAGGACCACCCCGATCAGTCCGGGCCCCAGCAGACCTTCGCCGACCTCGGCCTCGCGCCCGAGGTGCTGAAGGGACTCGCGGCCGTGGGCTACGAGACGCCGTCGCAGATCCAGGCCCTGACCATCCCGCCGCTCCTCGCGGGCCGGCACGTGGTCGGGCTCGCCCAGACCGGCACCGGCAAGACCGCCGCCTTCGCGCTGCCGATCCTCTCGCAGCTGGACCTGTCCCAGAAGACCCCGCAGGCGCTCGTCCTCGCCCCCACCCGCGAGCTGGCGATCCAGGTCTCGGAGGCCTTCGAGAAGTACGCCGCCCACATGAAGGGCGTGCACGTCCTGCCGATCTACGGCGGCCAGGGCTACGGCGTCCAGCTGTCCGCGCTGCGTCGCGGCGTGCACGTCGTCGTCGGGACGCCCGGCCGGATCATGGACCACCTCGAGAAGGGCACGCTCGACCTCACCGAGCTGCGGTTCCTCGTCCTGGACGAGGCCGACGAGATGCTCAACATGGGCTTCGCCGAGGACGTCGAGACGATCCTCGCCGACACCCCGGACGACAAGCACGTCGCGCTCTTCTCCGCGACCATGCCGCAGCAGATCCGCCGGATGTCGAAGAAGTACCTCGAGGACCCGGTCGAGATCACGGTCAAGAACAAGACGACGACCTCGGCCAACATCACCCAGCGCTACCTCATCGTGTCCTACCCGCAGAAGGTGGACGCCCTCACCCGGATCCTCGAGGTGGAGAACTTCGAGGGGATGATCGTCTTCGTCCGCACGAAGAACGAGACCGAGACGCTCGCCGAGAAGCTGCGGGCCCGCGGCTACAGCGCGATGGCGATCAACGGCGACGTCGCGCAGGTGCAGCGCGAGCGCACGGTCAACCAGCTCAAGGCCGGCAAGCTCGACATCCTCGTCGCCACCGACGTCGCCGCACGCGGCCTCGACGTCGAGCGGATCAGCCACGTCGTCAACTACGACATCCCGACCGACACCGAGTCGTACGTCCACCGCATCGGCCGCACGGGTCGTGCGGGGCGCAGCGGCGACTCGATCGCGTTCGTCACGCCGCGCGAGCGGCACCTGCTGCGCGCCATCGAGAAGGCGACGCGGCAGCCACTGACGCAGATGCAGCTGCCGAGCGTGGACGACGTCAACGCCACGCGGCTCTCGCGCTTCGACGACCAGATCACCCAGGCGCTCGCGCAGCCCGAGCGCATCGACTTCTTCCGTGACGTCGTCTCCCACTACGTGAGCCACCACGACGTGGCGGAGGTCGACGTCGCCGCCGCCCTGGCCGCGGTGATGCACGGCGAGCAGCCGCTGCTGCTCGAGCCCGAGCCCGAGCCACGGGCGCGGTCGTTCGAGGAGCGCTCGAGCCACGGCGGCAAGGCCGACCGGCCCAGGTCGGGTGGCCCGCGGGAGTCGCGCAGCGGCCAGCCGATGGCGGCGTACCGCCTCGAGGTCGGCAAGCGTCACAAGGTCGAGCCGCGGCAGATCGTCGGCGCGCTGGCCAACGAGGGCGGCCTGTCGCGTGGCGACTTCGGCCACATCTCGATCAAGCCCGACTTCTCGATCGTCGAGCTCCCCGCCCAGCTGCCGCCCGGCACGCTCGAGCGCCTCGCTGGCACCCGGATCTCCGGCAAGCTCATCGAGATCTCGCCGGACAAGGGTCCGTACCGCGGCCGCCCCGGCGGCGGCCACCGCAAGGGCGGCGGCTACCAGGGCAAGAACCCCCGCTAGCAACTACACCTGACCGGGCACCTCCTGCCCGTCCGACGCGGTGAGCGGGCACTTCCTTCCCGTCCCGCACATGTCGATCGCCCCCTCCCGCAAGCGCGGAAGGGGGCGATGTCGCGTGACGGGCAGGAAGTGCCCGGTGGGCGGCCGTGACGGGCAGGAAGTGCCCGGTCAGGTCGCCGGCAGGTCAGGCGCTCTTGATGGCCGAGATGTCGAACTCGAGCTTGATCTTCTCGGAGACGAGGACGCCACCGGTCTCGAGGGCGGCGTTCCAGGTCAGGCCCCAGTCCTTGCGGTTGACGGTGGTCTCGCCCTCGAAGCCCACGCGGACGTTGCCGAACGGGTCCTGGGCCGAGCCGGTCTGCTCGAACGGGATGGTGACGGACTTGGTCACGTCCTTGATGGTGAGGTCGCCGGTGATGGCCCACTCGGCACCGTCGCGCTTCACGTCGGTCGAGGTGAAGGTGATCGTCGGGTAGGTCTCGGCGTCGAAGAAGTCGGCCGACTTGAGGTGACCGTCGCGGTCGGCGGTGCCGGTCTCGATGGAGGCGACGTCGATGGAGATGTCGACCTTGGAGCCGGCGGGGTTGGCCTCGTCGATGTGGGCGGTGCCGCTGAAGGCGTGGAACTGGCCGCGGACCTTGGTCACCATGGCGTGGCGGGCGACGAAGCCGAGGCGGCTGTGGGTGACGTCCAGGGTGTAGTCACCGGAGATGTCGTCGATGGCGGTGGTGGGGGCGTCGAACGAGGTGGACATGGGGGCTCCTGCTGTGGTCGGTTGGTAGAACTTTCAACCAGACCAACGGACCGCAGTCCGGATCCATTCCCCGGCGATGCAAGGAATTTTCTTCCACGCCGGACGTGCAACGAGCCACGCCCCGGTGGGGCGTGGCTCGTGATCCGGGTGGCCGGCGCTCAGGCGGCCTGGCTCGGGGCGGCGGCGACGCTCGTCCAGCGTGCCTCCATGCGGGTGCGACCCGACGCATCCGTGACCGAGACCCAGGTGCAGACCGGAGCTCCGGTCGTCGACTGCTTGCTCATGTGACACCTCCCGTTCACCTGTTGTTCACCCAAGGTACCACGCCCCCACTGCTGCACATCCATTTCGCTCAGAACTCGTGAGACTTCCCCACCCTCGCACCACGCAACGGGGGGCGGCGGGGTCCCTGCCCCACTTGCGGCCGGTGGGGCGGCTACGCCCGGAGCGGAAGCGCTGTCCGAGACTGGCGATCTGCCCGATTTCGGGCAGGAAGTTGCTGATGGGGATGCCGCAGCGCACGATTCATCCGTGCCGGACCCCGCTCTCGTCTCCCACGTCGTCGCCACCACGTCGCTGACGCCGGGCGAGGCGGCCCGGGTGATCGACGACGTGATCGCCTTCCACGCCCAGCCGGTGGAGGACTACGTCCGGTCGCGGCACGCCCACCTCAAGACGTACGGCGCGAAGAACCCCGAGATCTTCGCGCGGATCGCCGAGGAGCTCGCCCAGCGCGTGGTCGCCGCACCCGCGCTGAGCGAGCGCCAGCTGCGCCGGATCGTCTACGGCTGAGACCTCGACAGGAGACAAGAACACATGTGTGGAATCGTCGGATACATCGGGAGGCAGGACGCCGCCCCGGTCGTCCTCGAAGGCCTGACGCGCCTCGAGCACCGCGGCTACGACTCGGCCGGCGTGGCCGTGCTCGGCGCGCGCGGGGTCAAGGTGGCCAAGCAGGCCGGTCGGGTGCGCGACCTCGAGGCCGCGCTGCCGAAGCGCTTCACTGGGACGACGGGCATCGGCCACACCCGCTGGGCCACCCACGGCCCGGCCACCGACGCCAACGCGCACCCGCACCGGGACGAGTCCGGTCGGGTCGCGGTGGTGCACAACGGGATCATCGACAACTCGGCCGCTCTCCGCGCCGAGCTGACCGAGGCCGGCGTGAGCCTCGCCAGCGACACCGACACCGAGGTGATCGCCCACCTCGTCGCGCGCAGCGACGCCGACACCCTCGAGGGCAAGGTGCGCGACGCGCTCGGCGCCGTCGTCGGGACCTACGGGCTCGCCGTGCTGCACGCCGACTTCCCCGACCGCATCGTGGTGGCGCGCAACGGCAGCCCGCTGGTCATCGGCGTCGGTGACAAGGAGATGTACGTCGCCTCCGACCTCGCCGCGATCGTGCGCCACACGACCACCGTGGCGATGCTCGACGACGGCGAGATGGCCACCGTGACGGCGGCCGGCTTCAGCACGATGCGCCACCGCGACCTCGCCTCGACCGGCAAGACCGCCAGCGTGGTCGACGTCGACGCGGCGTCGTACGAGGCCGGCGAGCACGAGTCCTTCATGCGCAAGGAGATCCTCGAGCAGCCGACGACGGCGCAGGCCGTGCTGCGCGGGCGGCTCGACGAGCGGTTCGGCACGGCGCACCTCGGCGGCCTCGACATGGACGCCCGTGACCTGCGCGCGGTGCGGCGGGTGAAGATCCTGGGCTGCGGCTCGGCCTACTACGTCGGCCAGATGGGTGCCGCGCTGATCGAGGAGCTCGCCCGCATCCCGGCCGACGCCGAGGCCGCGAGCGAGTTCCGCTACCGCGACCCCGTGATCGAGCCGGACACGCTCTACGTCGCGGTCAGCCAGTCCGGCGAGACCATCGACACCCTGCTCGCCGTCCAGGAGGTACGCCGCAAGGGCGGGCGCTGCGTGGGACTGGTCAACGTGGTGGGCTCGGCGATCGCACGCGAGTGCGACGGCGGCATCTACCTGCACGCCGGTCCCGAGGTGGCGGTCGCCAGCACCAAGGCGCTGACCAACATGTTCCTCGGGTTCGCGCTGCTCGCGCTCCAGCTCGGCCGCACCCGCGACCTGTCGATCGCCGACGGCAAGCGGCTGGTCGCCGGCCTCGAGCGGCTGCCCGGCCAGATCGAGGAGGTCCTCGCCGGGGAGGCCGACCTCGTCGAGGTCGCGCGCGAGCTGGCCGAGGCGCGGAGCCTGTTCTTCATCGGTCGCGTCCGGGGGTTCCCCGTCGCACGCGAGGGCGCGCAGAAGTTCAAGGAGATCAGCTACCGGCACGCCGAGGCCTACCAGACCTCCGAGCTCAAGCACGGCCCGCTCGCGCTGATCGACCCCGAGGTGCCGACAGTGGCGCTGGTGCCGCGCGACGAGCTCACCGAGCGCAACATCGGTGCGTTGCACGAGATCGACGCTCGCCAAGGACCGCTGGTGGTCATCACCCACGAGGAGGTCGACCTCGGCGAGGTCCGCGCCCGCCGCATCGTCGTACCGCGCAACGAGCCGGAGCTCGATCCCATCCTGCTGACGATCCCGCTCCAGCTGCTGGCCTACCACGCGGCCCAGCACCTCGGTCACGACATCGACAAGCCGCGCAACCTGGCGAAGTCCGTCACCGTCGAGTGAGTCATCCCGACATGGACTGGGCGCCCCTTGCCGCATGGGGTCGGCAAGGGGCGCGCCGTGGAGAACGATCCCACCAGCCCGACGTCCTGTCCGTGGATCGACGGAACTACCGGGCGATTTTGCCTGTTGCCCGCATCACGCGTGGGCAGCAGACCTCCGGTGGCTGAGCACGAGCTCGATCGCGCGCTCGGCGAGGGGAGTGGCGATGGCGCGGTCCTCGGCGACGAGCCCGGCGCGGGTACGACGGTCCAGCAGGTCGTCGACGTCGTGAGCGCCCTCGTGGGTGATCGCGAAGACCAGCTCGGCGAGCGTCACCGGGACGGCCGGTGACGCCGGGGTGAGGAGGTCGCCGTCCGCCAGTCCGGTGACCTCGCGGGAGGTGGCGAGCACCAGGCCTGCGTCGGCGCCGAAGCGCCGGACCAGGTGTTCGGGCGCAGTGGACGTGCCGACCGCGCCGAGCAGCGGCAGGCTCGCGGTCCGGCACGGCGCGTGCGTCAGCCCGAGCGCGTCGACGGTGTCCTGCGCCATCCGTCGGTAGGTCGTGAGCTTGCCGCCGACGACCGTCGTCACGCCGGTCGACGAGGTGAGGATGGCGTGGCGGCGTGACAGGTCGGCGGACTCGTCGGTCCCCTCGACCTCGAGCAGCGGTCGCAGCCCGGCGAAGGCCCCGACGACGTCGTCCCGCGTCGGCGGGACGGTGAACGCAGGTGCGACCACTCCCAGCAGGAAGTCGACCTCCTCCTCGCTCGGCGTCGGCACGTCGGGGACCGGACCTTCGACCGGCTCGTCGGTGAGCCCGACGTAGAGCCTGCCGTCGGGCTGGGGCAGCACCATCGCGAAGCGCGACGTCGACCCCGGGATCGGCACCATCACCGCGACGCGGGTGTGCGGCAGCGTCGAGCCGCGCAGCACCAGGTGGGTGCCGCGGCTCGGGCGCAGCCGGACCCGGTCGTCGAGGTCGCCGGCCCACACGCCGGTCGCGTTGACGACCGCCCGCGCGCGGACGTCGTACTGCTCCCCGGTGAGCTCGTCGCGCAGCGTCACCCCGGCCCCGGTCGCCGAGGTGACGCGGGCGCGCGTGCGCACCCGGGCGCCGTACGACGCCGCCGTGCGGGCCACCGTGACCACGAGCCGGGCGTCGTCCTCGAGCTGCCCGTCCCAGGCGAGCAGCCCGCCCCGCAGGGTGTCGGCGCGCATCGCCGGCGCGAGGCCGAGGGCCTCGGTGGCGTTGAGGCGGCGGGGCCGCGGGAGCGTGCGCGTGCTGGTGCGGGCGGCACGGCGGAGCACGTCGCCGGCCTGCAGGCCACCCCACGTCATCGCGGTGCGGCTGCGCGGCATCGCGTCGTTGAGCGGGGTGAGCATCGGCAGCGCGTGGACGAGGTGGGGCGCGGTGACCTGCATGAGGATGCCGCGCTCCACGGCGCTCTCCCGGGCGATCGCGAGCTGGCCCTGGGCGAGGTAGCGCAGGCCGCCGTGGACGAGCTTGGAGGACCAGCGCGACGTGCCGAAGGCGAGGTCGTGCGCGTCGACGGCGAGGACCGACAGCCCGCGGGTGACCGCGTCGAGGGCGACCCCGGCGCCGGTGATCCCGAGTCCGACGACCACGACGTCGACCTGCTCCGGGATCCCGGCGAGCCCGGGTGTGATGGTCCCCATCAGGGCTCCAGGGTCCGCGTGATGAGGCGGGAGTACTCCGCGTCGAGCTCCACGAAGCCGATCGTCCCGTCGGTCATCGTCTGCGCCGACAGCACGAAGCCGTGGCCCGCCAGGGTCAGCGCCCGCGCCATGAGGACGGAGTCGCCCTCGCGGATCGCGCCGGACTCCTGCCCGGTCTCGATCTCCGACGCCATGATCTCGACGAGCGCCTCCTGCGACCGGCCCCGGCGGGAGATCAGGTAGGGAAGCAGCAGGTCGGGGTCGAGCTCGACGATCCGGACGAACAGCTCGTTGTCGCGCAGCGCCCGGATCGTCGACACCGCCGCAGCGGCGATGCCGGACGGGGTGGTCGTGTCTGCCGCGGCGACCCGGGTCGCGGCGGCGATGCCGACCCACTCGCGCGTCATGAGGTCACCCAGCAGCGAGCCCATGTCGGACCAGGTGCGATAGATCGTCATCCGCGAGACCCCGGCCCGCCTGGCGACCTCGGTGAGGGTCGTGCGCCGCCAGCCGACGTCGAGGATGCACTCGCGCGCCGCGTCGAGGTACGCCGCGTGTCGCGGATCGGTCGCGTCGGACATCGTGTGACGAAGTGACGTCATGTGTCACACTGTAACGCATGACCTCCCAGACGCCCGTCGCCGAGATGCACCCGCAGCGCTGGGGTGCGCCCGAGAGCGCGACGGTCCTGCCCGACTCGGCGCGCGCTCTCGTCGACCTCGCCTTCGGCCTGCAGGACCACCCGGCCGTGGTGGGTGCGACGCCGCCGCCAGCGGCGCTCGACGACGACCTCCTCGGTGCACTCCGCGCGCTCGTCGGCGACGAGAACGTCCTCGTCGACGACGCGACGCGCGCCCTGCGCACGCGCGGAAAGTCGACGCCCGACCTCCTGCGGGCCCGTGCCGGGGACCTCACCGACGCACCGGACGCCGTGGTCCGGCCCGACGGGCACGACGAGGTCGCGGCGGTCCTCGCGTGGGCCGGCGAGCACCGCGTCGCGGTCGTCCCCTTCGGCGGTGGCACCTGCGTGACGGGGGGCCTCGCCGCCCGCCGCGACGGCTTCGCCGGGCTGGTCAGCCTCGACCTGGTCCGGATGAAGCGACTGCTGGCCGTCGACGAGGTCTCGATGACCGCGACCCTCGAGCCCGGCCTGCGCGGCCCGGAGGCCGAGGCGCTGCTGGCCGGGCACGGGGTGACCCTCGGCCACTACCCGCAGTCCTTCGAGCACGCCTCGATCGGCGGGTTCGCGGCGACCCGGTCGAGCGGCCAGTCGAGCGCGGGCTACGGCCGCTTCGACGCGATGGTCGTGGGGCTGGAGGCCGCGACCCCGACCGGCCCGCTCTCGCTCGGCTCGTCCCCGGCCAACGCCGCCGGCCCGGACCTGCGCCAGCTGCTGCTCGGGTCGGAGGGCGCCTTCGGCGTCATCACCTCCGTCACTGTCCGGGTCTGCAAGGCGCCCGCCGAGACGTCGTACGAGGGATGGCGCTGGCCGTCGTTCGCCGCCGGCTCCGACGCCATGCGCACCCTCGCCCAGGCGGGGCTGCTGCCGACGGTGATCCGCCTGTCCGACGAGTCGGAGACCGCGATCAACCTCGCCGACCCGTCGTCGATCGGCGGTGCGGGCGGAGGCTGCCTGATGATCACCGGCTACGAGGGCACGATTGAGCAGGTCGAGGCGCGGCGGGCGGCCGTCACCGCGGTCCTCACCGATCTCGGCGGCACGCCACTCGGCAACGAGCCGGGGCAGGCATGGGCGCACGGCCGGTTCGGAGCGCCCTACCTCCGCGACGCGCTCCTCGACCACGGCGTGCTCGTCGAGACGCTCGAGACCGCGACGTTCTGGTCCGGCCGGCAGCGCCTGTACGACGACGTGAGGGCCGCGCTGACCTCGTCGCTCGGCGAGGGATCACTGGTGCTGTGCCACGTCTCGCACGTCTACGAGACCGGCTGCTCGCTCTACTTCACCGTCGCCGCGCGCCAGGGCGACGACCCGATCGCGCAGTGGCAGGCCGCCAAGGCCGCGGCCAGCGACGCGATCGTCGCGGCCGGCGCGACCATCACCCACCACCACGCCGTCGGCACCGACCACCAGCCGTGGCTCGACCGGGAGATCGGCGAGGTCGGCGTCCGCGTGCTCCGCGCGGTCAAGGCCGAGCTCGACCCGGTGGGCATCCTCAACCCGGGCATCCTCATCCCCTGAACCCGGACCGCTGGTCGAGGTGCGAGGAGCGCCGGCGACGAGCCTCGAAACCAGTGCTCAGCGTGGTTTCGAGGCTCGCTGCGCTCGCACCTCATCCACCGAGGGTGCCGAAGGACCAGACCAGGAGCTCGGTCTCGACGTCCGCCGTGACCACGTGGCCCGGCTCGTCCTCGATGCGTACGGCGTCACCGGACCGCAGCGACAGCCCGTCGAGCGAGACCGCGCCGGTCGCCGCAAAGACGTGCTGGCGCGGCTCGTCGGGGAGGGTGACGGACGCACCGGGCGACAGCCTCGCGACGAGCAGCCGCGCGCCCGTCGTACCGATGGGGAGGCCGGAGCCGCCGGCGACCTCGACCAGCGCGGATCCCCGGGGCGGCGCCTCGCCCAGGACGTACGACGGCGACGCACCGGCAGCGGTCGGCGCGAGCCAGGCCTGGACGAACCGGCAGCGCCCGGACCCCGGGTCCGCGACCTCGCTGTGCCGGATGCCCGTGCCGGCGGACAGCACCTGGGCCCGACCGGCCTCGACCACGTGCCGCGCGCCCGTCGAGTCGGTGTGCACGAGGGCGCCCTCGAGCACCCACGTGACGATCTCCAGCTCGCTGTGCGGATGGTCGGGATAACCGGCGGCAGGGGAGAGCTCGTCGTCGTTGTGGCAGACCAGCGGACCGAAGCCGAGGTTGTCCGGGTCGTAGTGCTGACCGAAGGAGAAGGAGTGCCTCGTCACACGGCCCTCGGCGGTCGTCGACGACCTGTCCGAACCCGCGTACAAGGCCACCGCCATGCCGATATCTTCGCGGACGTGTCCCCCACACACGACTTCCCCCTGCTCCCACCGGGTTTCCGCTTCGGCACCAGCACGGCGAGCTACCAGGTCGAGGGAGCCGTGGCGGAGGACGGGCGCGGCCCGAGCATCTGGGACACCTTCGCCGCCGAGCCGGGACGCATCGCCGACGGCAGCAGCGGCGAGGTCGCGTGCGACCACTACCACCGCGTCGACGAGGACGTCGCGCTGATGAAGGAGCTCGGCACGGGCGGCTACCGCTTCTCGATCGCCTGGCCCCGCATCCAGCCGACCGGCCGGGGTCCGGCCAACGAGAAGGGCCTGGCGTTCTACGACCGGCTCATCGACACGCTGCTCGACAACGGGCAGCAGCCGATGGTGACGCTCTACCACTGGGACCTGCCCCAGGCGCTGGAGGACGACGGCGGCTGGCTCAACCGCGACACCGTCGACCGGTTCGCCGACTACGCCGCGATCGTCGGGGAGAGGTTCGCCGACCGCGTCGAGCACTGGATCCCGGTCAACGAGCCCAACGTGGCCTCGGTCCTCGGCTACGGGATGGGCACCCACGCGCCCGGCAAGGCGCTGCTCTTCGACTGCCTGCCAGCGGCCCACCACCTCCTCCTCGCCCACGGCCGCGCGGCCATCGAGCTGCGCAACGCGGGTGCGCAGTCGATCGGCTGCGCCAACAACCACGCCCCGATCTGGCCCGCCAGCGACGACGACGCCGACGTCGGGATGAGCAAGATCTTCGACGCGCTGTGGAACGGGATGTTCCTCGAGCCGATGCTGCTCGGCCGCTACCCCGCGGACCTGGTGCCGCTCTTCGACGAGATCACCCACGACGGCGACCTCGCGACGATCCGCCAGCCGCTCGACTTCTACGGCGTCAACTACTACAACCCGATGAAGGTCGCGGCCGCCGGCGAGGACTCGGAGGTCCCCTTCGAGTTCCTCGACGTCGTCGGCTACCCGACCACCGACTTCGGCTGGCCGATCGTGCCCGACGCGCTGCGCGAGTGGCTCGTCATGTTCCGCGCCCGCTTCCGCGCGGCGCTCCCACCGATCTACATCACCGAGTCGGGGTGCAGCTACAACACCGGGCCCGACGAGTTCGGGGTCGTCGACGACCAGGCCCGCATCGACTACCTGCGCAGCCACGTCAACGCGGTCTCCGAGGCGATCACCCGCGGCGTCGACGTACGCGGCTACTACTGCTGGTCGCTGATGGACAACTTCGAGTGGGCCGAGGGCTACACCCAGCGCTTCGGCCTGGTGCACGTCGACTACGACACGCTGGAGCGCACCCGGAAGAACTCCTTCCACTGGTACGCCGACCTCATCGCCGCCCAGCCGCAGCACCTCTGATCGCCCACCGCCGGGGTGTGGCAGATTGAGGCCGTGCCCAGGATCTCGGTGGTGGTGTGATGGCGACGCGCAGGCGCTCGGACGGCATGACGTGGACGGCACTCGTCGTGCTCCTCGCGGTCCTCGCCTTCCTCGGCTGGAACATCTGGACCTGGAACGACGCCCGCACCCCGCCCGACGGCGCGTCGGTCCGCTCGGCCACGGTCGACGACGTCACCGACCCGAGCCGTCCGCGGCCGGGGACCCGCAACCGCAACTTCCTCGTCGTGCAGTTCACCCTCGACGACGGCGAGCAGGGCGAGGCGCTCTACGAGCAGCGGTTCGCCGGGGGTGCCGGGAAGGGCGACACCATCGACGTCTACCGCGACGGCGACGAGTGGCGTACGACGTCCGAGCAGTCGCCGTGGGGCGCGATCGGCTCGGGCGCAGTGGCCGTCCTCGTGCTGCTGATGGTCGTCGGCTGGTTCCGCGTCCGACGTCGTACGGCGGACCGGCCGCCGCCCCCGCCGAGGGAGACCCTCCGGCGCGACGGGCCGGACGGCATCTGACGACGGTCCGCCCGGACGGGCCCTCCGATGCGTGTTTCGATCGTGCCCGACCGGGCATGTAGGGGCGCATGAACGGATTCGAGGTCGACCCCGACGCCCTCAAGGCCTCCGCGACGGTGGCGACCCGGCAGGACGACCACCTCGGCAACATCGACGCCTACATCGCGTCCGCGTGCTCCAGCTTCGGCGCCTTCAGCGGGGTGCTCAACCTGTTCCAAGGCAGCTACGAGTCGGCCGTCGCGACCGCGCGTGACGGGATGTCGGACTCGCGCAAGGTCGCCGCGAAGGTGCGCGACGCCTTCTCCGACTCGGCGCAGGACTACCTCGACACCGACCGCGAGGTCTACGAGTGGTTCAAGTCGAAGTTCGGCGACCTGGTGAGCTTCCCGCCCTACGACCCGCCCGGCAGCGGCCAGGACGTCCCCGGCGGTCCCCACCAGAACGCGCCGGGTGCCCAGCAGCCCGGCAAGGACGGTGACCCGTTCAAGCTGCCCGGCGCACCGTGGTGGGTCGACAAGCCGATCGACCAGCTCCCGCGCGACGACGACGCCAAGCTGCCGCCGTGGATGCGGCCCGAGGACGCGGTCAAGGACTACGGCAAGGACTGGTGGCGCCGGCTCTACGGCGACGAGTTCGACTACTACCGCTCGCTCGGCTACGACGACGACCAGGCCCTCGCGCTGGCCCGCGCCGACCGGCCCGACGCCCAGACGCAGGCCGACACGCGCAACTACGACGACATGCAGCAGCGGGCCTCCGACGCCTACGACCGGGCCTACACCGACGCGATCAACAACGGTGCGACGGACGCCGAGGCGCGCGAGGCCGGACGCGACGCGGGCAACCAGCAGTTCGCCGACGACTCCGCCGACCGCACCCGCCGCAACGAGGTCTCCGACACGGCGGGCACCTACTACGACGTCTACAACGAGGGCCGTGACGTGGTCAGCAACGTCCAGGACCTCGTCGACAACGCCCAGGAGATCGGCGACAACGCCGAGGACCTCGACCGCTACGACGACTACGAGTCCGGCGCCGAGGACGAGAGCGCACAGGAGTGGGCACGATGACGATCCAGGAACGTGTGAACGCCAGCTCTCAGGTGATGGGCGGCCCACCCGCCGGCACCGAGGGCCAGTACATCGAGGACAAGAAGGGCGAGTGCGGCCTGATCATCCCGGCGATCGACAGCGTCGTCAGCTCGATCACCGGGTGGTCGCTCCTCGAGGCGCTCTTCAAGCCGGTCGCCGGTGACTTCAACGCCGTCTCGTCGATGCAGCTGGCCTGGGGCAACGTCGGCGGCGCCTGCGGTGCGGTCGGCTCGAACTACGCCGGTCTCGCCGGCCAGCTGCCGTCGGTGTGGAAGGGCCCGGCCGGCACGGCGGCGCAGGGCCGGATGACCGACGTCGCGGAGATGCACGCCGACCAGCAGGAGGCTTCGGGCTACATCGCCGAGCAGCTCGGGCACGTCATCGAGGTCGGCAAGGCGACCCTCGACGTCCTGGTCATCGCCATCGACTTCATCGACGGGATCATCCAGGAGCTCATCATCTCGGCCCTCGCCGGGCCCATCGGCTGGTTGAAGGCCGGCGTCACCGCGCCCGGCAAGGCGCGCCGCGTCATCGAGCTCATCCACGACGGGCTGCGGGCCATCGAGAAGCTCACCCGCGCGGCGGAGGCGCTGCTCAAGGTGCTGCGCTACGTCAACGCCGGCCTCGGCGGCGCCAACGCCGTCCTCTCCTCGATCAGCACGGCCCAGCACGCCGACGCCGGCAACCGCACCGACGACTCCGCCGAGCAGGGGTTCTGACATGGCCCTCTCCGACGACCCGGCCCTGCAGGCGGCGCTCGCCGAGTCGCGGCAGCAGGCCCGCGAGGCCACCGCCTCCCTGCGCCAGCTGGCCGCCCACCTCAGCGCCGAGCGCGACAAGTTCAAGGCGCAGTCCGCCCGCCGCATCCAGGAGCTCCAGGCCGACGCCCGGCGCGGCGAGCTCGGTCCCGAGCAGGAGCGGCTGCAGCGGCGGGTCGACGCCGGTGAGACGACCTGGCGCGACATCGCGTCGGGCGCCGACGGCGACCCGAGCGCCGTGGTCGCCCGCGGCCACATGTCCGCGAGCTTCACCGCCCTGCGCGAGGAGCTCGAGCACGACCCCGCCTTCCAGGAGGCCGACGAGGCCGCCCGGGCTCAGCAGGAGCGGTCGACCCCGGAGCACTGAGCGCCACCGATAGGCTCACGACGTGACTAGTCGACGCGTGGTGTTCGTCGTCGGCTCGGGCCGCAGCGGCACGAGCACGATGGCCGGGACGCTGCGCACCCTCGGGCTGCACGTGCCGCAGCCGGAGGTCGTCGCCGACGCCACCAACCCGAAGGGGTTCGGCGAGCCGCGCTGGGTCGTGGACCTCCACACCGAGCTGCTCGCGCGCAGCAACGTGCAGGTCTCCGACGGCCGCCCGCGCGCCTGGCTCGACACCGGCACGACGAGCGGCGACCACGCCACCCGCGAGCGCGTCACCACCTGGCTCGAGGAGCAGCTCGAGGTCGGCGCCGAGCTCGTGATCAAGGACCCGCGCGCGTCGTGGTTCCTCGGCCTCTGGCGTGCGGCGGCCGACCGCTGCGACGCGACGTCGTCCTACGTCACGATGCTGCGGCCGGTCACCGAGGTCGTCGGCTCGAAGCAGACCTACTACGGACAGATGGGTGCCGGCTCCGACCAGGGTGCGATCACCCGCACCGCCGCCTGGATCAACATGATGCTGCACACCGAGCGCGCGACCCGGGGCCAGCAGCGGGCGTTCGTCCGCTACGGCGACCTCCTCGACGACTGGACCCAGCCGGTCTTCGCGCTCGGTGAGAAGTTCGACCTGAACGGCGTGAAGACCGCGATGGCCGTCGACATCGCCGAGGTGCACCGCTTCATCGACCCCTCGCTGCGCCGCGTGACGATGACGTGGGCCGACATCGGCGTGCCCGACCGGCTCCGCGAGCTCGCCGACGAGACCTGGCAGGCCCTCGACCAGCTGGCCACCGACGACACGGCGAAGACGCAGGAGTGGTGCGACCAGCTGCGCGTCGCCTACTCCGCGCAGTACGCCGAGGCCGAGGCGTTCGCCCACTCGACGGTCGTCGCCCAGCGTCGTACGGCCGCCGCCGCCGCGCGCCGCGAGGCTGCGGAGCGGCGGGGCGGATCGGGCGCCGAGCGGATCCCGCACGCCGTACGGGCGATGGTGCCGCCGGCCGCGCGGCAGCGGCTGCGCAAGGCGATCGGCCGTGAGCGACGTCCGGACCAGGGACCTGCTTGATGCCCGACATCGCCGCGCTGGAAGGGGATTCCGGCTACGACGTCACCTGGCCGTGGACCTCCGGTGAGCGCCTCGAGCCGGGGCTGACGTGCGTCTTCCGGGTCCGCAACGAGGCCCGAAACCTGCCGTGGGTGCTGCCGCCGATCTTCTCGGCGGTCGACCACGTGCTGCTGGTCGACAACGGCTCCGACGACGACACGTCCGGGGTCGCGAAGCGGGTCGCCGAGAAGTGCGGTGCAGCCGACCGGCTCACCGTCCTCGACTACCCGCACGCCGTCGCTCGCGCCGGGGGCGAGCACCTCGCGACCCCGGCGACGAGCGTCCACTCGCTCACCCACTTCTACAACTGGTGCTTCTCCCACGTCCGGACGACGTACTCGATGAAGTGGGACGGCGACATGGTGCTCACGCCTGAGGGCGCCGGCATCCTGCGCGACCTGTCGTGGCAGCTCCAGTCGACCCGCGCGATCGTCGCGATGCCGCGCCACCCGCTCACCGTCGTCAACGAGTCGACCGGCTGGCTCGACCTGTCGCTGCGGTTCCTCGAGCCGTGGGTCTACCCGATGGGACCGGACTTCACCTTCGTGAAGGCCTTCGACTGGGAGCTGCGCGAGTTCCCGCCCGGTGTCGAGCGGATCGTGCTGCAGCAGGGGTTGTGCGTCGAGGTGAAGTGGCTCGACGCCGACGAGTACGCCCACTGGCGGCGCGACGGCGTCGACTTCACCAACACCCGGCTCTACCGCAAGCTGCGCGAGTTCGAGGTGGACGAGGCGATCCGCAACGGCGATCCCGAGGCGCTCGGCGGCCTGGTCAAGGTCACGGCTCCTCCCGGCGTCCACGTCATCGACCACGTCAGCCGCGACTGGCTCTGGCGCCAGCCGCGCCCGCTCGTGAAGCACTCGCTGCCCACCTCCCTGAAGGAGCGGGTGCGGACATGACCCAGCACCCCCTCCACGACCTTCGGATGCCCGGCCCGACGCTGGTCCTGGTCGACGACTCCGACGGTCTCGCGCTCGACGCGCTGCGCGGGATCGAGGACGTGCCCGGCCTCGAGCCCACCGTCGTACCGCTGTCGGCGCTCGACGGCCCACGCAAGGGCTGGGGCTCGGTGCTCGTCGTGGCCGCCGACCGCGCGCGACTGCGCCGGATGGCGAGCGCCGTACCCCTCCTCGGGCAGTGCAAGGCCATCGCCTGCTGGCTGACCGACACCCCCACGCCGTGGGTGCTCGTGCCGCGACCGGAGTGGCCGCCGCTCGCGCACCTCGCCGCCCGCCCGGCCGGCGAGCGCGGCGTGCTCACGGTGGTCCGTTTCGGCTCGGGAGCCCGCGCCCAGCTCGTCGTGATGGAGATGGCACGTCAGGCCGCCGGCCCGGGCGACACCACCCACGGCGGTGTCGTGGTGGCGTACGCCGGTCGCCCCGCCGCTCCCGGCCTCGATGCCCGCAGCGTGCTGCTGCCCGACGTCGCCGGTGCGGGCGAGGCGTCGCGCGACGTGCCGCCGGACGTCGTCGTCGCCCGCCGCGCGGGTGCCGTCGACGCGCACCACGTGATCGACCGTGCCCCGACCGTCGTCACCGACCCCGGTCCCGAGCCGGTGGACGAGCGGGTCTTCAACCCGGTCGGGTTCCGCAAGGACTGGGACGCAGGGGTGGTCGCCCTCGCGGAGCTGTCGAGGGGTGGCCGCGGCCGGGTGACCGAGGCCGTCGTGGCTGCCGCCCGTGCCCACCAGGGCGTCCAGGTGACGGCCGACACCGCGACCCCGGACGTGCTCGCGCTGGCGGCCGCGGGCGTGCCGCTGGTCGGCGTCGACGCCGACCGGCTGGCCGAGCAGGGCCTCGCGCCCGCCCTCGCCGCCGCCCTCACCGCGACGGTCGACCTCGACGACGCGCTGCGTCGCGAGGAGCACAGCCTCGCGGTGCGGCGCGCCGCCTTCGACCACCACTCCACGCTGGCCTGGCGTTCGGCGCTCGCCGACCGTGCCGGCGTGCGCCACGTGGCGCTCCCCGCGGTCAGCGCGCTGCTCGCCACCAGGCGGCCCGAGATGCTCGACTTCGCGCTGCGGCAGGTCGCGAGGCAGCGGGGCGCGGAGGTCGAGCTGGTGCTGGCCGCGCACGGCTTCGAGCCCGACCGCGACGCCGTACGACATGCGCTCGGCGACCGGCCGCACCAGGTGCTCACCTTCGACGGCGGCGACTTCTTCGGCGACGTCCTCACCGCCGCGGCGCGCGCCGCGTCGAGCGAGGTGCTGCTCAAGATCGACGACGACGACTGGTACGCGCCCGACGCCGTCCACGACCTGCTGATGGCGCGTCGCTTCTCCGGCGCCGACGTCGTCGGGATGCCGTCGGAGTTCGTCTACCTCCACGCCAACGAGCACCGCGAGGACCTGACGGTGCGGCGCAACCACCCCTCGGAGGTCTTCGCCCGCTTCGTCGCCGGCGGCACGCTGCTCCTCGACCGCGGACTCCTCCGCTCGCTCGGAGACTTCCGCCGGGTGCGCAAGTTCGTCGACGCGCAGCTGCTGGCGGGCGTCGAGGCCGCGGGCGGCCGGATCTACCGCACGCACGGCCTCGGCTACATCCTGCGCCGCACCGGCGCGGGACACACCTGGCAGCGCGACGACGAGGAGTTCCGCCGGCCTGACATCGTGGCCTGCGAGTGGCCGGGCTTCCAGCCCAGCCTGGCGCTGGAGGTCGACCCGGTCGACCGGCCCGACGGGCCGGATCAACCTGGAGGGGGCGGGTAGTGCCTCGACAGCCCGTGGTGCGGCAGAACGACTGGGGTTCGCTGACCCCGCCGACGCTCGGCGCGTGGGAGCCGACGCTGTCGGTGACCGTCGTGGTGCCGACGTTCAACTACCAGCACACGCTGCCCTACGTCCTGGCCGGGCTCGCCGCCCAGTCCTACCCCTCGCACCTGCTCGAGGTGCTCGTCGTCGACGACCAGAGCTCGCCGGCGCAGGAGCTGCCGGAGGTCCGGCCGGACAACACGCGGCTGATCCGCGTCGAGGACGGCTGGGGTCGCGCCAACGCCTGCCACCTCGGCGCGCTGGCCGCGGAGGGCGACGTCCTGCACTGGTACGACGCCGACATGCTGGCCTACCGCGAGGAGGTCGAGGCGCACGCCCGCTGGCACCACCTCGTCGACTACGCCGTACCCGGTGGCGACAAGCGATTCGTCGACCCGACCCCGCTGCTCGACACGGACCCCGCCGTCGTGCGCGACCGGATCGCCACGGGCGAGGCCGCCGACCTCTTCCCCGGCCAGGCGCACGAGCCGCACCAGTGGGTCGAGGACTACTGGGCGAAGACCGACGACCTGCGCACCGCCGGCCCGCGCGCGCAGCGCTTCCACATCGGGATGACCGGCTCGGTGACGAAGGCGCTGTACTTCGACTCCGACGGCTTCGACCGCACGCTGCGGCTCGGCGAGGACATGCACCTCGGCCACTCCCTCGCCCAGGCCGGCGGCGTATTCGTCGTCGACCGCGAGGCGCGCAGCTGGCACCTCGGTCGCTCGCAGGTGCTGCGTCGTGCCGAGCAGGTCAACCGCTACAACGACCCTTACCTCGCCGACCTCGTGCCGACGATGCGGCCCAAGCGCAACAAGCGCGGCCGGACCTACCAGGTCCCCTACCTCGAGGTCGTCGTGCCGGCCGGTCCGGCCGACGACACGATCCGCGTCGTCGACTCGCTGCTCGACGGCGACGTCCCCGACCTGCGCGTGACGGTCGTCGGGCCGTGGGAGTCGGTGCACGAGGACCGCGTGCAACCCGTCGAGGACCCTGTGCTCGAGACCCGGCTCGTGCACCGGTCCTACCTCCACGACCCGCGCGTGCGCCTCGCCACGTCGGCGCCGCCCGTCTCGGACGCCGAGCACCTGCTGACCCTGCCCGACGTCTCGATGGCCCCGCTCCGCCACGCGCTGCCCCCGCTCCTCGACGACCTCGAGCGCACCCACCACGGCGCCCGCCTGCTGTCGTACGACTCGGGGGCGGTGGCGCGCCTCGAGCGGACCTCCGCCCTGGCCCGGGTCGCCCGGGTCGCCGCCGGCGGCGACGACCACGAGGCCCTCCTCGAGGAGTCGTTCGGCACCAAGACGTACCCCGCCGCAGCCGTCGGCTGGGTGCCGACGCACGAGCGCGAGGTCGAGCGCTTCACCCTGCCCGCCCGTCCCCCGATGGACCCGGAGAAGTCCGAGCACCGGATGGTCAAGGCGTTCCGCAAGGCCGCCGTCCTCCCCACCCCGGACGAGCAGCCACCCGACGACCAGCCCGACGAGGGCAAGCGCGGCCTGTTCGGCCGCCGCCGCTGACGCCACCCTCGGTGGTTGAGGTGCGAGCGCACTCCCTCGGTGGTTGAGGTGCGAGCGCGTCTCCCTCGGTGGTTGAGGTGCGAGCGCGTCTCCCTCGGTGGTTGAGGTGCGAGCGCGTCTCTCTTGGTGGTTGAGGTGCGAGCGCAGCGAGCCTCGAAACCACTGTCCACAGGTGCGGTCAACCATCTCGCAAGGTCGCGACCGCGCGACGACGATCGAGGCATGCCCTTCGTCTACATGCTCCGCTGCTCGGACGGCTCCTACTACGTCGGCAGCACCCGCAACCTGGAGAGGCGGCTCTTCCAGCACAACCACGCGGTCGAGGACGCGTGTGTCTACACGCGGTCGCGCCGCCCGGTGGAGCTCGTCTGGCACGGCGAGGTCGAGAACGTCGCGCTCGCCTTCGGCTCGAGAAGCAGATCCAGGGCTGGGGACGGAGGAAGCGGGACGCCCTGATCCGTGGGGACTTCTAGCTGCTGCCGGATCTCGCGTCGCGTCGTGGTGGCCGACCGCGGGAGGGCTGACGGCGCGATCCATCGCAGGTTTCGAGGCTCGTCGCTGGCGCTCCTCGCACCTCAACCAGCGATGGGGTCGCTGGCGCTCCTCGCACCTCAACCAGCGATGAGGTCGCTGGCGCTCCTCGCACCTCAACCAGCGATGGGGTCGCTGGCGCTCCTCGCACCTCAACCAGCGATGGGGTCGCTGGCGCTGTTCGCACCTCAACCAGCGATGCAGCCGCTCAGTCGTTGCCGAAGAGGTCGCGGGTGTAGACCTTGTCGGCCACGTCGCGGAGCTCCTCGACCATGCGGTTGGCGACGATGAGGTCGGCGCGCTGCTTGAAGGACGCCAGGTCGCTGGTGACCTCCGAGCCGAACCAGGTGTCGGCGCCGAGCTCGGGCTCGTAGACGACGACCTCGACGCCCTTGGCCTTGATCCGCTTCATGATCCCCTGCACCGAGGACTCGCGGAAGTTGTCCGAGCCGGCCTTCATGATCAGCCGGTGGATGCCGACGACGCGCGGTGCGCGGTCGAGGATGTCGAAGGCGATGAAGTCCTTGCGGGTCGTGTTGGCCTCGACGATCGCGGAGATCAGCGTCTGCGGTACGTCGGAGTAGTTGGCGAGCAGCTGCTTGGTGTCCTTGGGCAGGCAGTAGCCGCCGTAGCCGAAGGACGGGTTGTTGTAGTGGGTGCCGATCCGCGGATCGAGCCCGACGCCGTCGATGATGTGGCGGCTGTCGAGCCCGCGCGCCATCGCGAAGGAGTCCAGCTCGTTGAAGTAGGCCACGCGCATCGCGAGGTAGGTGTTGGCGAACAGCTTGATCGCCTCGGCCTCGGTGGGCTGGGTGAAGAGGACCGGTACGTCGTCGGCGTCCGCGCCCTTGAGCAGCAGGTCGGCGAAGGCCCGCGCCTGCTCGGTGTCCTCGCCCACGACGATGCGGGCGGGGTGGAGGTTGTCGTGCAGCGCCCGGCCCTCGCGGAGGAACTCGGGGGAGAAGAGGACGTTGTTGGTGCCGAGCCTCCGGCGTACGTCCTCGATGTACCCGACGGGGACGGTCGACTTCACGACCATCGTCGCCTCCGGCGCGATCCGGATGACGTCGCGCATCACCTGCTCGATCGAGCTGGTGTCGAAGTAGTTCGTCACCGGGTCGTAGTTGGTCGGCGTCGCGATGATGACGAAGTCGGCGCCGGTGTGGGCCTCCTCGGCGTCGAGCGTGAACGCGAGGTCGAGGTCCTCCTCGGCCAGGAAGCGTGAGATGTCGTCGTCGTGGATCGGGCTCTCGCCGCGACGCAGGCGCTCGATGCGAGGCGCGTCGAGGTCGAGGCCGACGACCGTGTTGTGGCGGGCCAGCAGCACCGCCATGGACAGCCCGACGTAGCCGAGCCCGGCGACGGAGATCTTCGCAGTCACGCTGCCAGTCTGCCGCACCTCGGCGTCACGGGACGGCCGGGGACGTCATGCGGGGCGGATGGGAGGACCCTCCCCGCATGACGCCGTCTGCCCCCCGGTCCGGTCAGCTCCGGTCGCTGGAGTCGCCGGTCACGACGACGTAGAAGCGCTTCCGCGTGCCGTCGGTGGTGAAGCTGCCGTCGCTGTTGCGCGGGCTCACGACCAGGTGGTTGGTGTTGCCGGTGCCGGGAGGCGCACAGTTCACGACGCCGGGCTGGCACATCGCGGCCGTGACCTCGCCGGAGAACTCCGGGTTCACGTCGGCGCCGCCGTTCGCGGTGGAACGGCCGGTGGTGATGCCGTCGCCGTTCTGGTCGACCGTGTTCTGCAGGGCGATCGTGGCGATGATGCCGTTGTTGGTGAGGTTCTCGCCGGCGTTGATGTAGACGTTGCCGTTGGCGCGGAGCGAGTTGTCGGCCGGCAGCACCGCGGTGTTGGGCAGCGTCGGGTAGGCGGCGGTCACCGTGAAGCCACCGGACTGCGCGATGATCGCGCCCGTCGCGTCGACGAGTGCCCAGCGACCGACACCGGCGGGGCCCGCGGGCCCGGCCTTGAGGACGCCGGGCCTGAAGTCGCGCTCCTTGAGCGAGCCGTTGCGGATCTTGTTGGACCCGATCGAGTCGCCCTTGATGTCGCGACCCTTGAGCGAGCCGTCCTTGACGTCCTTGCTCTGGATCGAGTTGTTCTTGATGTCGTCCGACCCGATCAGCCCGGCGGCGTACGACGTACCGGTCGAGGCCACGAGCAGGGCCATGACCGAGACGGCCATGGACGGGGACGGGCGGCGGATGCTGGGGAGGCGCATGGGATCGAACCCTTCGTCGGCAACGTCGCCGGGACCGGCGACTTGCCCTTGGATTCGGCGTGACCCGGGTCACGGATGTCCGACTTAAGGATGAAACGCGGTTGGAGCGCGCTGGCAGGGTGGGGAGATGGGGATCATGAAGAAGGCCGGAGCGTTCGCCGTCGCCAAGAAGGTCTACGACGAGGCGCGCAAGCCGCAGAACCAGGCGCGGATCAAGAGCGCGGTGCGCAAGGTCCAGGAGCGTCGCCAGCGTCCGCGCTGATCACCCGCGCTGATCACCGGCGACGGCGCCGGGGCAGCTGCGTCCAGGCGAAGCCGGCCAGTCCGACGAGCACCGGCCAGAGCGCGAGCCGCTCGAGCGCCCCGGCCGCGCCATCGTCGCCGGAGACGATGAACCCGACGGCCGCGGCTGCCGTGACTGCACCCGTCGCGAGGAGCGCCTTCGACGACCGCGGTCGTTGCTGGCGGACCCGCCACCCGAGCAGCAGCAGCGCAAGCGGCTGGCCGACGAACAGCGGCGTCGCGGCGATCGCGTGCAGCGTGGCGTCCTGGTCGAGCGGCGCCAGCCCAGTGGCGTACGAGCTCACGCCCGACACCACGAGCAGTCCCGTCACCCACGGGCCGAGCGGCTTCGCCATCAGCAGCGCGCCGCCGGCGAGGAGCATCCCGTAGGCCATGAAGGACCCGTTCATCACCTCGTGCCAAGGCGAGCAGTACGCCGCCGTGCACCCCACCTCGCCCAGCTTGCTGACCGAGTCGGACATGAAGCTGTAGCCGCCCGTCGTCGCGGCGGCGGTGACGACCTCGGTCGCGATGTACGTCGGTCGCAGCAGGAAGGCGATCGCGCCGAGCCGCGCGGCACGGGTGGGGAGGTCGGTCACGGGCCCACCGTGGCACATTGGGCGGCATGGACCTCGAACGCTTCGTCGACGCGCAGGCCGGGACCTACGACCAGGCGCTCGGCGAGCTCCGACGAGGCCGCAAGTCGAGCCACTGGATGTGGTGGGTCTTCCCGCAGGTGGCGGGGCTGGGCATGAGCAGCACCTCGCAGCAGTACGCCGTCCGCGACCTCGCCGAGGCCACGGCGTACCTCCGGCACGACGTCCTGGGTCCGCGGCTGCTCGAGTGCTGTCGGGCGCTCCTCGACCTCGAGGACGTCACCGCGGAGCAGGTCCTGGGGTCGATCGACGCGGTCAAGCTGCGCTCGTCGATGACGCTCTTCGCCCACGCCGACCCGTCGGAACCGGTCTTCCGCGAGGTGCTCGAGAGGTTCTACGGCGGTGAGGAGGACGGGCGGACCGTCGCGCTCCTGGAGTGAGGGTCGGGTGGTGCGGTCCCACCGCAAGGGGTGGTCGGACCGTTGTGGTGCGGGCGCGTGCGGCGTACGACTGGGACATGACCACGACACCGATGGAGCCCGAGTCCGACCCCGAGATCGTGCCGTCCGGCGACCCGGCGGTGAACCCCGTCAAGCCCGGTGAGGCACCGGACCCACCGGAGCCGCAGGCGGACCCGCAGACCCGGCCCGACAGCGGTCTGTAGGTCGCTGGTCGTCGTGCCTATGCTCGCTCCATGACGATCCAGCAGACCGCCGAGCTCACCCACGCAGCGATGCTCGGCCTCGGCGTCCACCGGCCCGAGCGGGTCGTCACCAACGACGAGATCTGTGAGGTGCTGGACTCCTCCGACGAGTGGATCCAGACGCGCTCGGGCATCCGGACGCGCCGGTTCGCCGCCGAGGGCGAGACGCTGATCGGCATGTCGGTCAGCGCGTCGCAGAAGGCGCTGGTGGCGGCCGGCGTCGACGCGAACCAGATCGGATGCGTGATCGTCGCGACGTCCACCCACCCCGAGCACACGCCCGCCTCGGCACCGCAGGTCGCGACCGCGCTCGGCATCACCGCGGCCGCCTTCGACATCTCGGCAGGCTGCGCCGGCTTCTGCCACGCACTCAACCTCGCGGCGTCGATGGTGCGCTCGGGCGCCGAGTCGCACGTGCTCGTCGTCGGCGTCGAGCAGCTGAGCCGCTTCATGGACCCGACCGACCGTGGCACCGCGTTCATCTTCGCCGACGGAGCTGGCGCGGTCGTCGTCGGACCGTCCGACGCCGCCGGCATCGGTCCGACCGCATGGGGCTCCGACGGCTCGCAGGCGCACGTGATCACCCAGACCCCGAGCTGCCTGGGCGGTCACGCTGGGCGCGAGGGCCTCGACCACCCGGTCGTGCAGATGGAGGGCACCGCGGTCTTCCGCTGGGCGCCGTTCGCCATGGCGAAGGTCGCGCACGAGGCGCTCGGGCTGGCCGGCATCGGCGTCGAGGACCTCGACGCGTTCATCCCGCACCAGGCCAACCTGCGGATCACCCAGACGCTCGCGAAGAACATCGGCCTTCCCGACTCGGTCGCGATCGCGACCGACGTCGTCGACTCCGGCAACACCTCGGCGGCCTCCGTGCCACTGGCGATCGAGGCGATGATCCGGCACGACGAGGCCGCCCCGGGCGACACCGCCCTGCTGATCGCGTTCGGTGCCGGCCTCAGCTACGCCGGCCAGGTCGTGACGCTGCCCCGGCTCGGGTGAGTCGTCAGCGCGCGCTCCGCGCCTCCAGCACGGACCGCACCAAGGCCATGCCCAGTGCCTCCGCCTCGTCGAGGGTGAACGTCACGGACTCGCCGAGCTCACCGCGGTAGACCTCGACGGTCGGCGTGTGCGAGCCCGGGTTGCGCCGGAGGTAGAGGTGGACGGTCTCGCGGGCCCACTGGTCCTCGGCGACCTCCACGAGCGGGCGGCGGGTCAGCTCGACGTCGACGGTGGTGCCGCGACAGACCTGGTCCTCGGGGAACGGGGCGTCGGTGTGGCCGGTGCCGTCGATGCACCAGCTCGCGCAGGTGACGGGCGGCAGCCCGGTGGAGGGCGGCGTGTCACCGGTCGGTGCGATGAGGGTCATGGATGGCCTTTCGAGCGTCCCCGGAGAATGACGGGTTCTCGGCATTCAACGCCGGAAGTACCCGGCAGGACACGGCTGCATACCCCTCGGGGTGAGGCCCCCGTCACGTGCCGGGGCGGGCGAGACGGTCGGCGACGACGGACCACACGTCCGGGTCGACGCCCATCCCGATGTGGGTCGACGACACCTCGACGTGCTCGGCACCGGACGTGCGGTGGTCGATGCACGCCTGCCACGCCACGATGCCGTCGCGCCGCGAGAACATGACCGTCAGGGGCACGGAGATCGGGGACCTCGCGTCGAGCCGCCGCGCCACTGTCTCCGAGGCGGCGTCGACGCCCCCGCTGCGTCCGTACGCACGGCCGATCGAGGTGTACGCCGCCCCGCCGGCGACCGGCGTGCCGTAGGTGACGACCCGGCGCACGGCCTCCGGATGACGGCGCGCGACCTCCCGTGCGATCACCCCGCCGAGGCTCCAGCCGACCAGCGACGCGGGGCGTCCGGCCTCGTCCACGAGGTCGAGCAGGCGGGCCGACAGCCGCTCGACGTCGCGCCTCGGGTCGCCGGTGTTGGTGCCGAAGCCCCAGCCGCTGGCGTCGTACCCGAGGAGGCGGAGGTAGCGCCGCAGGGGAGCGCCGGAGAGCTCGGGTGCGCGCCACCCGGGGATGTCGACGACGAGGTGGCCGTCGCCGCGAGGTGCCGCGGCGAGGCGGGGAAGTGCGCCGACCAGACGGGCGGCGGCCAGCGGCGAGGCCAGCTCGCCGAGCGTCGCCCAGGTCGGCGGGGGTCCGGCCGGGGCGGCCAGCGCGTCCACGTCGTCGGCGGCGCGGGCGCGCGACCGGAGGCCGGTGAGTGCGAGCAGCGGGGTGCGCATGGGTCGACCGTACGGGCGGGGCTGACTGGATCAGTCGCCGCGGAGGCGCGAGTACGCGTGCTGCAGGGTGTCGGAGCCGGCGACCACCGTCATGACGGCTGCCAGCGCCCGCGTCGGCCCCGGCGCCGCGACGAGCCCGGCGACGTACGCCGTCCCGACCCACACCCCGAGGCAGAACGGGCAGGTCAGCAGCTCGCCGACGGTGTGGCGCAGTCCGTGGTCCCCGCGCGCGCTCTCGACGTGCTCGCCGGAGCCGGCGGGCGCGTCGAAGGTCGTGAAGGGCGCGCGGAGCGGGCTGGTGACCGACGCCCTGCTCAGCAGCCGCGTCAGCTTGTGGGTCGCCACCCCGCCCACCACGAGGTCCCGGGTCGAGTAGGTCCGAGGCAGCTGGCGGCCGGTGACGCGGGCGGCGATCAGGAGGAAGCCGACACCCGCGGCGTACGTCACCAGGCTGCCGGCGTACCCACCGAGGTTGACGTCGTCGCCCGTGTCGTAGGCGGACGGGTCGTGGAGGAGGGAGGGCATGCGGCTCCGTACCCCGGACGCGGCCCGGCGAACGGCCGGCCCCGCCGTGACCACCGCCACTCGCTCTCGTTGGACGGGTAGACCCGCTCACCCCGGAGAGGCCCCCGCGATGCACCGACTCCTCGCCGCCGTCCTCGGCGTCGTCACCGCTGCTGCCAGCCCGCTGCTCGTCGCCCCCGTCGCCTCGCCGGCCACGGCGGCGGCGGTCACCACCACCGACGGCTGCGTCCAGAGCGTCCCTGACCCGGGTACGACGACTCCGGTCGACATCTGCTTCACGCTGTTCCGGCCGGCGGGTGCGTCGGCCTCGAGCCCCGTGCCGATGGTGCTGCACAGCCACGGCTGGGGCGGCAGCCGGACGAAGGACCCGGCGTCGTTCTCCTACCTGACCGATGCCGGCTTCGGCGTGCTGAGCTTCGACCAGCGCGGCTTTGGCGAGAGCGGTGGCCAGGCCTACATCGAGAACCCCGACGTCGAGGGCAAGGACGTCCAGCGGATCGTCGACCTCGTCGCCGCACAGGACTGGGTGAAGAAGCAGAAGCCCGGCGACCCGGTGCTCGGCGCAATCGGTGGGTCGTACGGCGGCGGCTACCAGTTCGTCGGCGCCTTCAGCGAGCTGCGCGACCGCGGCGCGACCCGGTTCGACGCGCTGGTCCCGGAGATCACCTGGTGGAGCCTCACCGAGAGCCTGTTCCCGCAGGGCGTCCCGCGCACCGAGTGGGCCGCCGCCCTCACCGCGGCTGCCCTCCCGACCAACGCGCTCCCGCCGCTCGTGCTGCAGGGCTTCGCCGAGACCAGCGCGACCGGCAACGTGCCGTCGTACCTCTACGACTTCCTCGACAAGAACGGTCCGGAGTGGCACGTGCGGCAGGGCCGCAGGCTCGACGTGCCGGTGCTCTTCGGGCAGGGCGCCACCGACAACCTCTTCCCGCTCGACCAGGGCCTCACCAACTTCGAGAGGGCCCTGACCGACAAGGCCCGCAGCCGCAGCATCTTCGTCGGCTACAACGGCGGCCACATCCTGCCGTCGCTGCTCCCGGGTGGCACCAACCTCGACATCCCGCTGGTCAACACCGACGCGTGCTCACCCGAGCTGGGCAGCGCGTCCTTCGCCGACCTGGGGCTGCGCTTCCTCCAGCAGAACCTGCAGGGCAAGCGGACCGGACTCACCGGCTTCGGCAGCTACCACCTGACCACGGCCGGCGAGCGGTGCGTGACCGTGCCGTCGGTCGCGCCGTCGACCACCGTCCCGCTCGGCGACGTGGTCAGCACCGTCGGCGTCGGCGTGCCGATCTCCTACCCGGTCGCGCAGGGTCCGCTGACGATCGCGGGCTCGCCGACGCTCGACGCGAAGGTCACGACCGTCGGCCTCGACAACCGCGCCTTCCTGGCGCTGTCGGTCGGCACCAGCCCGCTCGACGCCAAGATCGTGCAGAACAACATGCTGCCGATCCGCGAGAACGGCATCGTGATCGGCAAGCCGCGCACGGGGGTCGAGCTGCCGTCGGTCGCCGTCGACGTACCGGCCGGGAAGACGCTCTTCCTCACCGTCTCGCCCGTCTCCGACATGTCGCTCGGCTTCAACAGCCGCGTGGTCGGTGCGATGAAGCTCCGCGACGTGCAGGTGAACCTGCCGGTCACGACGCGCTGAGTCAGAGCGGGAGGGAAGCCTCCACCAGCCCGCCACCCGCAGTCGCGGTCGCCCTCAGCGTGCCGCCCACCTGGAGCGCGCGCTCGCGCATGGAGGACATGCCGACGCCGGGCACCCACGCGGCGTCGGACCGACCGTCGTCGCGGACGGCGATGACGAGCTGACGCTCGCGCACCTGCATCGTCACGGTGGCAGTCGACGCGGCGGCGTGCCGGGCGGCATTGGTGAGCGCCTCGACGACGATGCGGTACGCCGCGACCTCCGTCGCCGCCGACAGCGCGGGCAGGTGGTCGTCGATGTCGACGGTGACCGCGAGCGGCGTTCCGGACGAGGAGTGCAGCGTCGCCGCGTGCTGCCGTACGGCGCCCACGAGACCGAGCTGGTCGAGCGCGGGCGGTCGCAGGCCCTCGACGAGCCGGCGGATCTCCGCGATGGCGGCCGCGGTCTCGGTGCGCAGCCCGACCAACAGCTCGTCGGCCCGGTCGGGGTCGGTGCGCAGCTGGTTGCGCGCCGCGTCCGTGGCGAAGGCGACGCCGCTCAGGGTGGGGCCGAGCCCGTCGTGGAGGTCGCGTCGGAGCCGCCGTCGTTCCTCCTCGACCGCCGTCACCGTGGCCTCCCGCGACTCCCGCAGGTCGCGGCTCATCGCCTGCGCGCGCAGCGTCTGGGCGAGCAGTGGCGCGACGATGCGCAGCACGTCCTCGTCACCCGACGACAGGGACAGGTCTCCGGCACGGAGGCCGACCACCACCTCGCCGACCTCGTCGGTGCCGAGCCGCAGCGGGAGGGTCCGCGTGTGGGTCACCTGTGTCCCGGACGACGCGAGCACCTCACCCCCGGTCCGGATGCTCGCGTAGGGCAGGACGAGCGCCTCCCGGACGGCGTCGAGCGCGAGCGCGGGGTCGTCGCCGATCCGGTCGGCGACGGAGGTCGCGGCGGCCAGCGGGTCGGGGCGGTCGCCGAAGAGCAGTTGGTCGACGACACCGCGCAGCAGCACCTGGAGGGGTCGTACGCCGAACGCGAGGAGTGCGCACAGCGCCGCGAGCGGCGTGGTCCGCATGGGCTCGCCGCTGACGACCTCGACGACCGAGGCGAGGCCGATGGCTGCAGAGAGGAAGGCGACGAAGACCGTGGTGGAGACGACCGCGCGCGTGACCAGTCCGCGTACGTCGACCACCTCGGGCCGCACGATCCCGACGACCATCGCCACCGGACCGACGGCGATGCTCGCGACGAAGAGCGTGTCCAGGTCGCTGAAGACCCCCCGGCCGGCCGACTCGCTGAGGAACGCGAGGAAGGCGACCACCAGCCCGGCCGTGATCCACGCCAGGGTGCTCCACGTCAGGGCCCGTCGGTCCTCGGACGAGCCCGTCTCGAACGCCCACCAGGCGTGCAGGAGCAGGGCCGTGCCGATCACGTAGCCCATCGGGACGAGGGTGGCCGGCCACGCCACCGCCAGCAGGCCGCCGCCGACGATGACGACCAGCAGGACGAAGGAGAGCGGATCGCGCCAGGCCAGGCGTGGGTAGGCGAGCACGGCCAGCGGCAGCAGCAGGGCGCCGCCAGCGCGGAACGCCGTCGCCGCCAGCGGGTCGGCGTCGACGACGACCAGTCCCCAGCCCCCCACGAGCAGCGCCCCCGCGAGCTGGAGAGCGGCTGCGCTGGCGCGCGCACGACCGCTCTGCCACACGACCCAGCCGGAGGCCGCGGTCACGACGCCGACGGCAGCGGCGACGACCAGGTCGGCGGTCACGACCCGCCCAGCCCGCCCTGCCGGGCCCGCACGATGGCGGCCGAGCGGTCGGCCACCTCGAGCTTCACGAAGATCGACGAGATGTGGTTGGCCACCGTCTTCGGCGACAGGTGCAGCCGCCCGGCGATCTCCGGGTTGCGGATCCCGGCCGCGACGAGGTCGAGCACCTCGCGCTCGCGTGCGGTCAGGCCGGGGAACGGGTCGGCGGCGGGCGGCGGAGCGGCGAAGTAGCCCAGCACCCGTTGCGCGACACCCGGGCTGAAGATCGCCTCGCCGGCGACGACCGCGCGGATGGCCCGGTCGATCTCGCCCTGGTCCGCCCCCTTGAGCAGGTAGCCCTGCGCCCCGGCGCGCATCGCGCCGAACACGGTGTCGTCGTCGTCGAACATCGTCAGCACCAGCACGGCCACGCCGGTCGTCGCGTCCCGGATGCGGCGGGTGGCCTCGAGGCCGTCGATGCCGGGCATCCGGATGTCCATCAGGACCACGTCGGGCTTGGTGAGGACCACCTCGCGCACGCCCGCCTCACCGTCGGTGGCCTCGCCGACCACCTCGAACCCCGGCAGCGACGCGAGCAGCGCCCGCAGGCCTCCCAGCACGACCGGGTGGTCGTCGACGAGCACGACGCGGATCGGGTCGGTCGGGGCCATGGATCCATGCTCCCGCGTCCGGGCGGTCCAGACCCGGGATCCTGCACCTATCCGACCCGGGAGATCTCCCGCAGGATGGGGACCGTACGCCGATGCCGGCACGCCTCGGGGCGGCCACGGTGGTCGCACCAACCACCGCTGCCATCAGAGGAGCCAGCATGACCGCCGCCACGAACACCGCCACCACCCCGGAGGCCGTGACCCGCACCGTGTGGAGCACGAAGAACAAGGTCGGGTTCGTCCTCGCGATCGTCAACGCGATCGTCAACCTCCCGAGCGTCTTCTTCCCGACCGACACCGGCGGCAACGACGGTCCGCCCTTCGCCATCATGCTCGTCTGCACGATCCTCTCGGCGGTCGCCCTCCCGGCCACGATCGTGGCCTGGCGCAACGGCAGCCGGCCCGCGAACCGGCTCGCCGCGGCCAGCCTGATCGTGGTCACGCTGACGTCGCTCCCGGCCTTCTTCGTCGACGTCCCTGCGGGCCTCAAGCTCGCCGTCGCGGGCGGCGTGGTCTGGACGATCGCGATGGTCGTCCTGATGTTCGCCCCGCCGAAGCGGGGCTGAAACCGGGTGCACCCGCGGCCGCCGGCTCCTAGGCTGGCGGTCTCGCCCCGCCCCTGGGGCGGACGGGCTCCGCAGGTCCGCCTGCGCGGCGACCGTGATCCGTGAACAGTGGTCCGACCACATCGGCAGGGGCTGACCGGCGGACCCGATCCCATCGATCGGGTCCGCCGTAGCCGTGGCCACTCGGTCTCAGAGCGCCGCGACGACCTCCGTGCCCTGCTTGATCGCGCGCTTCGCGTCGAGCTCGGCAGCGACATCGGCTCCGCCGATCAGGTGCACCGTGGCGCCGCCGACGAGGTGCGCCTCGCGGTCGAGGGCGTCGTACAGGCTCCGGACCGACTCCTGGCCGGCGCAGACCACGACCGTGTCCACCTCGATCACGCGCTGCTCGCCGTCGACGGTGACGTGCAGGCCCTCGTCGTCGATGCGGTCGTAGGTCGCGCCGCTGACCTGGGTGACCTGGGACTGCTTGAGCACCGCGCGGTGCGCCCACCCCGACGTCTTGCCCAGCCCGATGCCGATGGGCGTGGTCTTGCGCTGGACCAGGGTGACCTCGCGCGCGGGGGTGCGCGGCTTGGCCTCGGTCAGCCCGCCGGCCGTGAGGGCCGGGTCGCCGACACCCCAGTGGGCCATCCAGTCGTCCAGGTCCTCCTGCTCGTGGGTCAGGAAGACCGACACGTCCACGCCGATGCCGCCTGCGCCGATCACTGCGACGCGACGACCGGGGACGACCGCGCCGCTCAGCACGTCGGCGTACGACGCCACGCTGGCGTGGTCGATGCCGGGGATGTCGGGCATCCGGGGCTCGACGCCGGTCGAGACGATCACTTGGTCGAAGCCGGCGAGGTCGGCGGCGGTGGCCTCGGTCGAGAGGCGCACGTCGACGCCGAGGACCTCGAGGCGACGGGTGAAGTAGCGCAGCGTGTCGGCGAAGTCCTCCTTGCCGGGGACCGCCATCGCCAGCCGGAACTGTCCGCCGAGCTCGGGCGACTTCTCGAAGAGGGTCACGGCGAAGCCGCGCTCGGCCGCGCTGGTCGCTGCGGCCAGGCCTGCGGGACCCGCGCCGACGACGGCGACGGTCTGCGTGCGCATCGTCGGCGTGAGGAGCAGCTCGGTCTCGTGGCAGGCGCGCGGGTTGACCAGACAGGAGGCGCGCTGGTTGGAGAAGACGTGGTCGAGGCAGGCCTGGTTGCAGGCGATGCAGGTGTTGATCTCGTCCGCGCGCTCGTCCATCGCCTTCGCGACGAAGGCGGGGTCGGCCAGGAGCGGCCGGGCCATCGAGACGAGGTCGGCCTCACCGGCCGCGAGGATCTCCTCGGCGAGCTCGGGGGTGTTGATCCGGTTGGACGCGCAGACCGGTACGTCGACGACCTGCTTGAGCCGGGCCGTGTACGACCGCCACGCGCCCCGCGGCACCTGCGTGATGATCGTCGGCACCCGCGCCTCGTGCCAGCCGATGCCGGTGTTGAAGACCGTGACGCCCGCGGCCTGCAGGTGCAGCGCGAGCTCGGCCGTCTCCTCCCACGTCTGGCCGCCCTCGACGAGGTCGAGCAGCGATATCCGGTAGACGATGGGGAAGTCGGGGCCGACCAGCTCGCGCGAGCGTCGTACGACCTCGACGGCGAAGTGCATCCGGCGCGCGGCCGATCCGCCCCACTGGTCGTCGCGGTCGTTGGTGCGCGCGGCGAGGAACTGGTTGATCAGGTAGCCCTCGGAGCCCATGATCTCGACCGCGTCGTAGCCGGCCTTCCTCGCGAGAGCGACGCTCTTGGCGAAGGCGGTCGCGGTGTGGTCGACCTCCTTGGCCGACATTGCGCTCGGCTTGAAGGGCGTGATCGGGGACTTCTTGTCCGACGCGCTCTGCGACAGCGGGTGGTAGCCGTAGCGACCGGCGTGCAGCACCTGCAGCGCGATCGCGCCCCCGGCCTCGTGCACCGGACCGGTGACGCGCTGGTGCCGCGCGGCGTGCAGCCGGTTGGTCATCTCGGAGGCGAACGGCTTGAGCCAGCCGCGCTTCGTCGGCGCGTAGCCGCCGGTGATGATCAGCCCGACGCCGCCGCGCGCCCGCTCCTCGAAGAACGCCGCGAGCTTGTCGATGTCCCACGGGTGGTCCTCGAGCCCGGTGTGCATCGAGCCCATCACGACGCGGTTGCGCAGCGTCAGCGCGTCCGGGCCGGTGCCGAGGGTGATCGGCTCGAGGAGGTGGGGGTAGCGGGGGTGCGTCATGCGCTTCTCTCTCCGTGGGCGTCGAGGTACTCAGTGATCCAGTCGATCCAGAACCGCTCGAGCCGCAGGCCGCCGCGCAGCACCAGCCACTGGTCGAGCGCCACGCCGTCGAGCGCGGCGGGGTCGGGGAACTGCTCGCGCTCGAACGTCTCGTAGCGCGCCAGCCGCGTCGCGTGGTCGGCCCGCAGGTCGACCAGCTGGGCGAGCAGCCGGGCCCGGTCGCCGTACGACGCCCCGCGGAGCTTGACCGCGAGCTCGCTGCGGAAGGTCTCCGTCTGCAGCGGTGCCGCGAGCCACTCGGCCAGCACCGCGCGACCGGTCGCCGACGGCGTGTGCACGCGCTTGTCCGGCCGACCCTCCTGCTCGACCACCTCGACCGTGACCCAGTCGTCGGACTCCATCCGTGCGAGCACGCGGTAGATCTGCTGGTGGGTGGCGTGCCAGAAGAAGCCGAGCGACTTCTCGAACCGCCGGGTGAGCTCGAGCCCGCTCGCCGGGCGCTCGCTCAGCGCGACGAGGAGCGCGTGCTCGAGGGCCATGCCCGGAGTGTGCCCGACCTATGCAACGAGTTGCAAGGTGGTCTGGGTCACCTCCGGGTGTGGGGGGGGGGGGGGGGGGGGGGGCCAACCCCGGGCGGGGCGGGGGGCTGGTGGGGGGGCGCG
>NZ_JAKJHZ010000008.1 GCF_021648885.1 Nocardioides potassii
GAGGTGTCGGGGGTGCTGGTGGGCCATGCCGGGTGTGTGCCGGACGTTGGCAACGAGTTGCAAGGTGGTCTGGGTCACCTCCGGTTGTGGTCACCGGATGTCCGGTGACCACAACGCTTGTCGGCCGAGATCTCGGGTACGAACCGTAGGACTCACCGGATATCCGGTGACTCCAGCCGTGCGGCCGCGCCCTCGCGACCGTGACAGCGTCGGTGTCATGATCGGCCCATGACGTACGAGCTGGGTCAGGGCACCGGGCCGCTGCGGGGCGTGAAGGTGGTGGAGCTCGCCGGGATCGGGCCCGGCCCGCACGCGTGCATGCTGCTGGCCGACCTCGGCGCGGACGTGATCCGCATCGACCGCCCGGGCGGGGGGATGTTCGCGCTCGGGCGCCAGGACCTGCTCAACCGCGGCCGGCCGAGTGTCGCGCTCGACCTCAAGCAGCCGGCCGCGATCGAGACCGTGCTCCGGCTCGTCGAGAAGGCGGACGTCCTCGTCGAGGGCCTGCGCCCGGGTACGACGGAGCGGCTCGGCCTCGGGCCCGACGACTGCCTGGCCCGGAACCCCCGGCTGGTCTACGGCCGGATGACCGGCTGGGGGCAGGACGGGCCGTGGGCGCAGGTCGCCGGGCACGACATGAACTACATCGCGATCACCGGCGCCCTCCACGGCCTCGGCCAGGACCGCGACCGGCCGCACTTCCCGGGCAACCTGCTCGGCGACTTCGGCGGCGGGTCGACCTACCTCGTCGTCGGCATCCTCGCCGCCTTGCTCGAGGCGCGGGTCAGCGGCGAGGGACAGGTCGTCGACGCGGCCATCGTCGACGGCACTGCCCACCTCAACACGATCGCCTCCGGTTTCGCCGCGATGGGCCTCGACAGCGGTCGGCGCCGGTCGGGACTGCTGGACGGCGGCACCCCCTGGTACGACGTCTACGAGACGGCGGACGGCGAGCACGTCAGCGTCGGCGCGCTCGAGCCGCAGTTCTGGGCGGCGCTGGTCGAGCGGATCGGCGTCGAGCTGCCCGACCGCGACGACCCGGCCAGCGCGCGCGTGATCAGGGAGAGACTCACGACGAGGTTCAAGGAGCGGACGCAGGCCGAGTGGGCCGAGGTCTTCGACGGCACGGACGCCTGCGTCGCGCCCGTCGTACCGCTCGCCGAGGCGCCGCACCACCCGCACCTCGCTGCGCGCGGCACCTTCGTCGAGCGCGACGGCATCACCCAGCCGGCCCCCGCGCCGCGCTTCTCGCGCACCGAGGCCGCCCTCGGCACCCCGCCGGCCCTGCCGGGCGAGCACACCGGTGAGGCGCTGGCGGCCTGGGGGATCGACGACGTCGACGCGCTGATCGCCTCGGGGGCGGCGGTGCAGGCCTGATCCCCCGGGCCAGTGAGGTGTAACTCATAGTTACGCCGTCGCCGGGTCGGCCTACATTGGGTGCCATGACGAAGGCCGAGCACGTCGACGTGCTGATCATCGGAGCGGGGCTGTCGGGCATCGGTGCGGCGGCCCACCTGGCCAAGGACCTGCCCGGGACGTCGTACGTCGTCCTCGAGCGGCGCGCGGTCAGCGGCGGCACTTGGGACCTGTTCCGCTACCCCGGCGTGCGGTCCGACTCCGACATGCACACCCTCGGCTACCGGTTCCGGCCGTGGCGCGGAAACGTCGCGCTCGCCGACGGCCAGTCGATCCTCGACTACGTGCGCGACACCGCGCGGGAGTACGGCGTCGACCAGCACGTCCGCTACGGCCACAGCGTCGTCTCGGCGGACTGGGACTCGACGACCGCGCGCTGGACCGTGACGGCCGAGGTCGACGGCGAGCCCCGCACGATCACCGCCGACTTCCTCTGGGCGTGCAGCGGCTACTACGACTACGAGGAGGGCTACACGCCCGACTTCGAGGGGCAGGAGCGCTTCGCCGGTCAGCTCGTGCACCCGCAGCACTGGCCCGAGGACCTCGACTACGCCGGCAAGCGCGTCGTCGTCATCGGCTCGGGCGCGACCGCGGTGACGCTCGTGCCGGCGATGGCCGCGGGCGGTGCGGGCCACGTGACGATGCTCCAGCGCTCGCCGACCTACATCCTCTCGGTGCCGGGCAACGACTCGGTGAAGGCCAGGCTCACCAGGCTGGTGGGGGAGGAGCGGTCGTACTCGCTCACCCGCTGGAAGAACGTCGCGCTGCAGTCCGCGCTCTACCGCATCAGCCGCGCCCGGCCCGACCTCGTGCGCAAGGTGGTGCGGAAGACCAACGTCGCCCAGCTCCCCCCGGGCTACGCCGTGGACACGCACTTCAACCCGTCCTACGACCCGTGGGACCAGCGGATGTGCCTGGTGCCGGACGGCGACCTCTTCGCAGCGATCAAGGACGGCACCGCGTCGGTCGTGACCGACCGGATCGCGTCGTTCACCGAGACCGGCATCGACCTCGTCTCCGGTGAGCACCTCGACGCCGACATCGTCGTCACGGCCACCGGTCTCAACCTGCAGATCTTCGGCGGCGCCGAGCTCTCCGTGGACGGCCAACCCGTCAAGCCGCACGAGACCATGGCCTACCGCGCGATGATGCTCTCGGGCGTGCCCAACTTCGCCTTCACGATCGGCTACACCAATGCCTCGTGGACGCTGAAGGCCGACCTCGTCGCGGAGTACGTCGTCCGACTGCTGAAGCGGCTCCGCTCGACCGGCACGCGCAGCGTCGTACCCGTGCGCGACGACTCGGTCGAGGAGGTCCCGCTCATGGACTTCGACGCCGGCTACGTCCAGCGGCTCGTGCACACCCTGCCGCGGCAAGGCACCGTCGCGCCGTGGGCGCTCAAGCAGAACTACCTCTACGACGCCATCAAGCTCCGCACCGCGAAGCTCGACGACGGCGTGCTCGACTGGCGCTGAGGCGCGGTCAGAGCGAGGCGATCAGGTCCTCGACACGCCGCCTGATCTCGTCGCGGATCGGCCTGACCGCCTCGATGCCCTGCCCCGCAGGGTCGTCGAGCGCCCAGTCCTCGTAGCGCGTGCCGGGGTAGAACGGGCAGGCGTCGCCGCAGCCCATGGTGACGACGACGTCGGCCTGCTGGACAGCCGAGTCACTCAGGAGCTTCGGCTGCTGGCCGGCGATGTCGATGCCGACCTCGGCCATCGCCTCGACGGCGACGGGGTTGATCGACCCGGCGGGCGCCGATCCCGCCGAGAGCACCTCGACGCTGTCGGCGGCGAGGTGGCGCAGCCATCCTGCGGCCATCTGCGAGCGGCCGGCGTTGTGGACGCAGACGAACAGTACGGTCGGCTTCTCACTCAACGGGTGCCTCCTGGGGCGCGCTGGGGCGTGGGGTGGAGCAGCCGCAGCAGGCCGAGGGCGACCGCGCCCCCGACGAGCTGCATGAGGACGAACATCGGCACCGATGCCGGGCTGATGCCGGCGAAGGTGTCGGACAGGGTGCGGGCGACGGTGACCGCCGGATTGGCGAAGCTCGTGGACGAGGTCGACCAGTACGCCGCGACGATCCAGCCGGCGACCGCCCAGGCGATCGTGTCCGAACGGCCCGTGCGGGTGCAGCCGACGATGACGAGCACCAGCCCAGCGGTCGCGACGACCTCGCCGAGCCACAACCCGGTTCCGGTGCGGTCGTGCGACGACAGGTCGACGGCGGACAGGTCGAACATCACGTTGGCGATGATCGCGCCCAGTGCGCCGCCGACGACCTGCGCGACGACGAGGACGGCCGCGGTGCGGGCCGGGATGACGCGGAGCACGAGCTCGACCAGCGTCACGACCGGGTTGAAGGCCGCCGACACCGGCTGGAGCGACACGATCAGGGCGACCAGTGCGGCACCCGTCGCGAGCGAGTTGGCGAGCAGCTGCAGTGCGACGTCGTCAGTGAGCTCGGTCGCCATCACACCCGACCCGACCACCGTGGCGACGAGCAGCATCGTCCCGACCAGCTCGGCGGTGGCGCGCGCGACCAGGGTGGGGGTCATGCGCTCCCGCCGATGAGGGCGGCGACGTCGGCCAGCACCTCGCGTCGTACGGCGTAGTAGACCCACACGCCCCGCTTGGACCGGTCGAGCAGCCCCGCCTCGTGCAGCACCTTGAGGTGGTGGCTGATCGTCGGCTGCGAGATGTCGAAGGCGTCGTTGAGGTCGCACACGCACGCCTCGCCGCCCTCGCTGGCGGCCACGATCGAGACCAGTCGGAGCCGCACGGGGTCCGCGAGCGCCTTCAGCAGCGGTACGACGCGCTCCGCCTGGTCGAGCGACAAGGGCTCGCGCAGGAGGGGTGAGCAGCAGGCGGCCGTCTCGACGGGCGTGAGCGTGAGCAACGACTTCGACACAGATCAATATTGACAGATGTCGATGTCTGCTGCAATCTCAACACATCGACCATCATCTATATGACTGGAGATTCTCATGTCCCGCCTGCAGCTCGCCCTCAACGTCGACGACCTCGAGACGTCGATCGCCTTCTACTCCACGCTCTTCGGCGCCGAACCCCACAAGCGCCGGCCGGGCTACGCCAACTTCGCCATCGCCGAGCCGCCGCTCAAGCTCGTGCTGATCGAGAACCCCGGGAGCGGCGGCAGCATCAACCATCTCGGGGTCGAGGTCGCGGACGTCGACACCGTCGACTCCGAGCTCACCCGCCTCGGTGCCGCGGGCTTCGCGACGACGGAGGAGCGCGACACCACCTGTTGCTACGCCAAGCAGGACAAGTTCTGGGTCCAGGGCACGCCCGACGGCGAGCGGTGGGAGATCTACACGATCACCGACGACCTGACCGCGCCGACCGACGTCGTGGTCGAGGAGACCCGTGAGCAGCTGACGGGAGATGCCCAGCCCTGCTGTGCGTGACCACCGGCTGGGCGTCTGAGTGGCGGCTCACACCGCAAACGATTCGCGGGAACACTACCCGTCCCACTAGCGTTGTCACCTCAGACGCCCGGCCGGTCTTGCCCCGGGCGCAGGTCCCCGATCCGGGTGACCCTCCCTCACTACTGAGGCACGTACGCCGCTCGACACAGATGCGGCTCACGGTGGCGAGACGCCAACCGAAAGCAACTCACATGACCTTCGCCGACCTCGGCGTCCCGTCCTCGCTCGTCCAGATCCTGGAGCAGCAGGGCATCACCACTCCCACCCCCATCCAGACCGCGACGCTGCCCGACAGCCTCGCCGGGCGCGACGTCCTCGGCCGTGGCCGCACCGGCTCGGGCAAGACGTACGCCTTCCTCCTCCCGCTCGTCGCCCGCCTGGACGCGAGCAAGCTGCCGGCCATGCCGCGCAAGCCGCGCGCGCTGATCCTGGCGCCGACCCGCGAGCTCGTCGGACAGATCGAGGCCTCGCTCAAGCCGCTCGCGGACGCGACCGGTCTCACCACCCGCACCGTCTTCGGCGGCGTCGGTCAGAACCCGCAGGTGACCGCGCTCAAGAAGGGCGTCGACATCGTCATCGCCTGCCCCGGCCGCCTCGAGGACCTCATGGGCCAGGGCTACGCCGACCTGTCGGCCGTCGAGATCACCGTCCTCGACGAGGCCGACCACATGGCCGACCTCGGCTTCCTGCCCGGCGTGCGCCGGATCATGGACAAGACGCCGCGGACGGGCCAGCGCATGCTGTTCTCCGCCACCCTCGACAAGGCGATCGACGTCCTGGTGAAGCGCTTCCTCACCGACGCCGTGACCCACGAGGCCGACTCGGCGCAGTCGCCGGTCGCCACGATGAAGCACCACGTCCTGCACCTCTCGCGCGAGCAGCGGGTGCCGGTGCTGGTCGACCTGACCAGCGCGCCCGGACGCACGGTCGTCTTCACGCGCACCAAGTACGGCGCCAAGGCGCTGGCCCGCCAGCTCAACAAGAACGGTGTGCCGAGCGTCGAGCTCCACGGCAACCTGTCCCAGAACGCGCGCACCCGCAACATGGAAGCGTTCCACGCAGGCCACGCCACGACCCTGGTCGCCACCGACATCGCCGCCCGCGGCATCCACGTCGACGACGTGTCGCTGGTCGTCCACGCCGACCCGCCGGTCGAGCACAAGGCCTACCTGCACCGCTCGGGCCGTACGGCGCGCGCGGGCAACGAGGGCACCGTGATCACCCTCATGACCGACGAGCAGCAGCGCGACGTGCGCGACCTGACCCGTCAGGCCGGCATCAAGCCCGTCACCACCAAGGTCGACGGCCCCAGCCACCCCGTGCTGGTCCAGCTCGCTCCCGGCGAACGGACGCTGGTCCCCGGTGGCCTCACCGTCGAGGCGCCGGCAGCCGGCGCCAACGGTGGTGGCGGTCGCTCCACCGGTGCCAACGCCCAGCGCAAGCGGGCCCGCAAGTCCGGCCAGACCAACGGCCGGTCGCGGCGCGGCAACCCGACGTCGTACACCACCGAGACCGGCCAGCCCTCGGGCTCCGGCTCGTCCGGCTCGTCCAACGGTGGCGGTGGCCAGCGCCGTCGCTCCGGCGGCGGCCAGTCCTCGCAGGGCGGCCAGGGAGGCAACGGCGGCAACCGACGTCGCTCCGGTGGCCGGTCCTCGCAGGGTCGCGGCCAGTCCTCGCAGGGCGGCGGGCACAGCGCCGCGTCGTTCTCCCGCGGCCGCTGACGGACACGATCACACCTCTCGACCGCTGGTCGAGGAAGGCGCCCTGGCGCCTGTCACGAGACCTGCACCGGGTCTGGTGACGGTCGCTGCGCGACCTCCTCGACCAGCGGAATGATGCTCCCGTCCCGATCGTTCACCCTTCAACCAACCCGGAGGCTGACATGACCGACGACGTCCGCGAGTTCGACCACAGAGTGCTCGGCACGAAGGAGCACCCGAGCCTCGGGCTCGACACGTTCGGCGACGCGCCCCTCGACGGCGCTCCCGGCAACCACGCCGAGACGATCCGGGAGGTCGTCGCGGAGGCGGTGCTGGCGGACCGGGTCGGCCTCGACTACATCGGCCTCGGTGAGCACCACCGCGCGGACTACGCGATCTCCGCGCCGGACGTCGTCCTGGCCGCCATCGCCGGACAGACCGAGCGGATCCGCCTCGGCACCGGTGTCACGGTCCTGTCCTCGGACGACCCGATCCGGGTCTACGAGCGCTTCGCCACCCTCGACGCCGTGAGCAACGGCCGCGCCGAGGTGCAGCTGGGTCGCGGCTCCTTCATCGAGTCCTTCGGGCTGTTCGGCCTCGACCTCGGTGACTACGACCGGCTCTTCGAGGAGAAGCTCGACCTCTTCGCCGCCGTCCAGCGCGAGCAGCCGGTGACGTGGGAGGGCACGATCCGCACGCCGCTGGTCGACCAGCCGGTCTTCCCGACCACTGCGGCCGGGAAGGTGCCCGCCTGGATCGGTGTCGGCGGCACGCCGCAGTCCGTCGTACGGGCTGCGCGCTACGGCATGCCGCTGATGCTCGCCGTGATCGGCGGCTCGCCGTCGGCGTTCGTGCCGTTCGCCGACCTCTACCGCGACGCGCTCGGCCAGCTCGGCCTGCCCGAGCTCCCGATCGGCATGCACTCGCCGGGCCACATCGCGGCGACCGACGACGAGGCGCGCGAGCAGCTCTACCCCCACCAAGCCGAGCTGGTCACCCGCATCGGCCGCGAGCGCGGCTGGGGTCCCTACAGCCGGATCGCCTTCGAGCAGTCGGCCTCGCCGACCGGCGCGCTCTTCGTCGGCTCGCCCGAGACCGTCGCCCAGAAGATCGCCTGGGCCGCACGGACCCTCGGCCTCTCCCGCTTCCAGCTGAAGTACTCCGTCGGTGCGCTCCCGCACGAGCAGCGGCTCGAGTCCATCCGCCTCTACGGCGAGGAGGTCGTACCGCGCGTCCGCGAGCTCCTGGCCGCCGACGCGGGCGCTCGGCAGGCCCAGGACCGCTGAGGCCCCGGGGAGGGGGCGGGGCCCGACACGGGTTTGATTGGATCGATCCCATGCGAACGATCGGGGTGGAGGAGGAGCTGCTCCTCGTCGACGCGGGCACGGGCCGGCCGAGCAACGTCGCGGCGGAGGTGATCCGGGCGGCGGAGGCGAGGGACGTGCGCAACCCGATGCCCGCCGACGAGCACGGCGGGTCGCTGGGCCACGAGCTGCACCAGACCCAGGTCGAGACCGACACGCCGCCGGTCGACAGCCTGGCCGCGCTCGAGGACGCGCTGCGTGCCTGGCGCGAGCGCACGCGCGCGGCCGCCCTCGAGGTGGGTGCGCGGGTGGTGGCGACCGGGACGTCACCGCTCGCCGGCCAGACGAGGGTGGAGCGGACCGACAGGTACGACGCGATGGCGCAGCGCTACGGGCTCGTCATCGCCGAGCAGCTCGTCTGCGGCTGCCACGTCCACGTGTCGGTGTCGGGCGCGGCCGAGGGCGTCGGCGTGCTGGACCGGATCCGCACGTGGCTGCCGCTGCTGCTGGCGATCAGCGCGAACTCGCCGTGGTCGCAGTCGGTCGACACCGCCTACGAGAGCTACCGCTCCCAGATGCAGGCACGCTGGCCCAGCTCGGGCGCCCTGCCCGTGCTCGGCACGCCCGAGGCCTACCGCGCCCACGTCGACGCGATGCTGGCGACCGGCGTGCCGATCGACGAGGCGATGGTCTACACCGACGCCCGGCTGTCCGCGCTGCACCCGACGGTCGAGATCCGTACCGCCGACGTCTGCCTCGACGTCCGCGATGCCGTCGTCGTCGCGGGACTCGCCCGTGCGCTGGTCGAGACCGCCGCCCGCGAGTGGGCCGACGGCGTGCCCGCTCCCGACGTACCGGCTCCGCTGCTGAGGCTGGCCGGCTGGAAGGCGGGTCGCTACGGCCTGACCGGCGAGCTCGTCCACCCGCCCACCGGCACCTCGCGCCCTGCGACTGACGTCCTCGGAGACCTCCTCGACCACGTCGGCGACGCCCTCGACGACGCGGGCGACCGCGAGCACGTGGACGCGGGGATCGCCCGGCTCCTCGCCGACGGAACCGGCGCGCGCCGCCAGCGTGAGCTGCTCGAGGCGGCCGGCGGGGACGAGGAGTCGCAGTCCCGGGCCGTCGTCGCCCTCAGCCGGATCACCGCGGGTGGATGAGGGTCCGTACCGTGGTCGACATGCGCACCTGGATCCAGCGGTCGTTGTGGGACGTCGTCCCGCGCGACCAGCGCGACACCGACGCCGCGTTCCGCCGACGCCAGGTCGTCGCCGCGGTCGTGGTGCTCGTCGGTGCCGGCGTGCTCGGCTGGTCCCTGCGGCTCGAGCCCGGTGGCAACCTCTTCTACGTCGCCGCCGTCGTGCTCGCCCTCGTCTGGGCGGTCGGGGCCTTCCTCTCCGGTCGGCTCCACCTCGGACGGATCGCTGGAGAGGGTGAGATCTTCGTACGACCGATCCTCGCGCCGATCCTGCTCGGCCTGCTGATGGTCGGGATCTTCATCCTCGGGGCGCTCGTCGTGCGGGAGATACCTCCGCTGGCCGACTACGTCTCGTCCGTCCTGGCCTACGCCGACGAGGGATCGCTGGCGCTGCTGGCCGTCATCACGTTCGTCAACGGCATCGCCGAGGAGCTGTTCTTCCGCGGCGCGATGTACGCCGCGATCCCGCGCCACCCCGTCGCCTGGACCACGCTGGCGTACGTCGTCGCGACGCTCGCCACGGGCAACATCATGCTCGGCTTCGCGGCCGTCCTGCTCGGCGCGGTCTGCGGCCTCGAACGACGCGCGAGCGGCGGGATCCTCGCACCGATCCTGACCCACATCACGTGGTCCCTGTCGATGCTCTTCCTGCTCCCACTGCTCTTCTAGTCCGACCGGCCGCGCTCGGGCGGCACGCGGCCTGCTCGTCAGGCACCGCCGAGCATCGTCTCGACGAAGGCCGTCGCGACGGCTGCTGCGTCCACGTCCACGACGACGTCCACCAGGGTGCCGCTGGCGTCGTCGGTGAGCACGTCCCCGAGCATGCCGATGCGACGGCGCTCGGTGACGAAGAGGTGGGGGTGGGTGAGGAGCACGAGGGCGCCCGCGTCACCGATGAGGTGGTTGCGTCGAACCTGGATCAGCTCGCCCGCGAGCACGGCGCTGGGCCGCTGGCTCCCGCGGAGGAGGTCGATGTCGGCGGCCGCCACCGCGACCCGTTCGAAGACGTCGGCCACGTAGAGCGTCGTGGGGCGTCCGGCGGCGATGACCTCAGCAGTCGCGGCGGCGTCGTGGGACGCGTTGAACTCCGGAGGCTGCTCCACGACCAGCTCGCCACCGACCAGCACGAGCGCGTCGGAGTGCGGCGCCAGCCGAGCGACGTTGGTCATGGGAGCCAGCCCGACGAGGGTCACGGCTCCGCCGCGTGCCGCCTCGGCGAGCAGGTCCACCGGATCGGCGTCGACCGGGTCGGGGCCGGAAGGGGCCGACACCCCGCCCAGGCCGTCCGGGCCATGGTTCGTGGGACCGGTGCGCGGACCGCGACCCTGCGTCGTCCGACGCGCACCGATGGCGACCGGCACGTGTGCGGCGCCGGCCTGCGCCAGCACGCCGGTGGAGTTGTGCGCGGCGCGCTCGGCGGGGACGTTGCCTGAGACAGTGGTCACTGCACACAGGTCGAGAGCGCCGCTGCTGACGGCGTACAGCAGCGCTAGCGCGTCGTCGATGCCGGTGTCCACGTCGAGGACGATGCGTGTGCCCTTCGTGACCGCTCGCTCGTCCGACGCGCTGGTGGCGTGCCGGTCGATCACTGGCTCTCGGACGCGCGTTCCTCCAACGCCCGCCGCACGGACTCGTCGTAGGACAGCGGCTCGCCCGGCACCACGTCGCGGATCGACGTGTCGCGGACGAGGACCTCGGTCGACATCGAGTCGATCAGGTTGCGACCGGTCGTGACGTCGACGTCGGTGACGAGCGCGAGCCAGCGCGACGACAGGCCGGGGGTGAGCAGCGGGAGGACGACGATCGGGAGCTTGCGGCCTGTCATCGCGAGCGCCACGCCCTGGAGCATGTCGCCGTAGGTGAGCTGGTCCGGGCCGCCGATCTCGAAGACGCGACCCAGCGCGTCCGGGTGGTCGACGACGCCGGCGAGGTAGCGCACCACGTCGTCGATCGCGATCGGCTGCGTGCGCGTGCCGACCCACTTGGGCACGACCATCGCGGGGAGGTTCTTCACGAGCTGGCGGGTGATCTCCCACGAGATGCCGCCGTGGCCGACCACGATCGCGGCGCGCAGGACCGTGACCGGCACGCCGTCCTCGCCGAGCAGGCCCTCGACCTCGCGCCGCGAGCGCAGGTGCGCGGACAGGTCGTGCTCCTCGTCGCCGAGGCCGCCCATGTAGACGATCTGCTTCAGCCCGGCAGCAGCGGCCGCGCGGCTGAAGTTGCGCGCCGCCTCCGCGTCCTTGCGCTCGAAGTCGGGGTCGTCGAGCGAGTGCACCAGGTAGATGGCGACGTCGACGCCCTCGAGCGCCGGGACCAGGGAGTCGGCGTCCATCACGTCCGCGCCGACCGGGTCGCCCGGGCCGTCGTACGTCTCGGGGTGCCGCGTCATGGCGCGCACGTCGTGACCGGCGTCGAGGAGGGCGGGCACGAGGCGGCGGCCGATGAACCCGGTCGCGCCGGTGACGAGGACGGTGCTCATGTGGACACTCTGTCAGCCCACCGAAGTGGAGCGTCCGCGCCGGGCGTCGATCCGGGCCATCGCCGGCGTCGCGGTCACGCCGTGCAGCAGCACCGACGCGATCACCGTGAAGGCGACGGTCGACCACAACCACGGCTCGTCGGGCAGGTGCTCGTGCGCGCCGGCGTACGCGAGGTAGAACAGCGAGCCGACGCCGCGGACGCCGAAGAACGCGACCGCCGCCATCTCGCCGCGGTCGAGCCCACCCTCCTCCCGCTCGTCGCGGCAGAACAGCCGGACGGCGGCGTAGCCCGTCAGCGGGCGCACGACCAGCAGGAGCGCCAGCGCGAGCAGGACCCCGCGCCAGTCGAGGTCGGAGAGCAGCCCCTGCGTCATCGCCATGCCGAGGACCAGCAGGACGAGCAGCGTCATCAACCGCTCCAGGCGGTCGACCACGCCGTGCATCGCGCGCTGGTAGGAGTGACCGCGGTCGGAGGCGCGCAGCCGCATCGCGCACACGAAGACCGCGAGGAACCCGTAGCCGCCGACGAGCTCCGCGGCGCCGTACGACGCCAGCAGCGCGGCGAGTGCCAGCAGTGGCTCGCCGGCGTCGGCGAGGCGCAGCGTCTCCACGCGGGTGTGGAACGCCTGCCGTCCCAGCAGCCACCCGACGACGAGGCCGACCGCGACGCCGGCGGCGATCTTGCCCAGGACGTACCACCCGATCCACGCCCCGGCGTCGAGGGCGGTGAAGCCGCCGGCCAGCAGCAGCAGCGCGAGGTGCACGAAGGGGAAGGCGAGGCCGTCGTTGAGGCCGGCCTCCGCGGTGAGGGCGAAGCGGATGTCGTCGTCCTCCTCGACACCGTCGTCCTCCTCCGCCTCGGCCACGTCCTCGGTGATCGGCTCCCCGACCTGGACGTCGGAGGCCAGCACCGGGTCGGTGGGGGCGAGCACCGCGCCGAGCAGCAGCGCGATCGCGGGCGCGAGCCCAGCCACCCACCAGCCGATCAGCGTCATCGCGCCGATCGTGAGCGGCATCGTGACGAGCAGCAGCCGCCAGACCGGCGACCAGGTGCGGATCGATCGCCACGACCGGAGGTGCAGGTGCCGGTCGATCGCGAGCCCGACGCCCATCAGCGCGACGAGCACCGTGAACTCGGTGACGTGGACGACGAGGTCGCGGTGGTCCCGCGGGTCGAGGCTGACCTCGTCCGCCATCGGCAGCAGCCCGAAGAGCATGCCCACCCCGACCAGCACCATCGGCGGGGACAGCGCGATGCGCTGGGTGGCGAGGGGCAGGACCGTCGCGACGAGCAGGGACAGGCCGAGCAGCAGGTAGACGGCTGCGCCGGTCATCGGGTCCGCTCGCTCGACGCTGTCATGTGCCCAGCCTGCCAACACCCGTCACGACCCGTGACACCCCGTGGGGCTAGTGCCGAGGTTGCCTGCCGTCGTACGTCGCCTGGCTGGCGTCGATCGCCTGCTCGTAGGCGGCGACGAGGCCGGCGATGGTGAGCGGCTTGAGCCGGTGGATGAACTCGCGCAGCTGCTCGGCGGTGTAGCCGGCGGCGCGGAACTGCGGCCACACCATCGTCCGGACGATCTCCGACAGCTCCTCGGCGACCTGCCGGCCGTGCTCGGCGTACACCTCGGCGACGGCCGCGGCCGCCTCCGGCGAGATACCCATCCCCGACAGGCCGCCGGGCACGTCCACGTCGCGGTCGCCGGTGACGGGAGCGAGGAGTGAGAGGTGCAGGGCGATGTCGGAGGGGGTGGCGCTGTCGGGGATCGCGTCGACGTACTTCTCGATCGCGGACAGCGTGAAGCCGTGGCCCTGGAGCTCGCGGACGAGCTCGAGCCGGGCGACGTGGTCGGGGCCGTAGTAGCCCGAGCGGCCGCGGCGCACCGGCGAGGGGACCAGGCCGCGTGAGGCGTAGAAGCGCACGTTGCGCGCGCTCACTCCCGTGCGCTCGGTCAGCTCGTCGAGCGTGAGCAGCTCGGTCTCCACCACTTCTCCTCCATCTCTCCTTCATGACGCGGGTCACACCTGTTGGACTGTGACAGTAATGGTGTCACAATCGCTGGCATGGCAGAAGCATTCGTCTACGACCACATCCGGACGCCTCGTGGCCGCGGCAAGGCCGTCGGCTCGCTGCACGAGGTCAAGCCGGTCGACCTGGTCGTCGGACTCCTCGACGAGCTCAAGACCCGCAATCCCACGCTCGACCCGGCCCGCGTCGACGACGTCGTGCTCGGCGTGGTGACCCCGATCGGCGACCAGGGCGGCGACATCGCCAAGACCGCTGCCCTCAAGGCCGGCTACCCCGAGACCGTCGCCGGCGTGCAGCTCAACCGCTTCTGCGCCTCCGGCCTCGAGGCCGTGAACCAGGCCGCGCAGCGCGTGCGCTCCGGCTTCGAGGACCTCATCCTCGCCGGCGGTGTCGAGTCGATGAGCCGTGTGCCGATGGGCAGCGACGGCGGTGCCTGGGCGATGGACCCCGCCACCGCGCTGCAAACCGGCTTCGTGCCGCAGGGCATCGGCGCCGACCTGATCGCCACGATCGAGGGCTGGAGCCGCGAGGACGTCGACGCCTACGCCGCCGAGTCCCACCACCGCGCCGCCAAGGCGTGGGCCAACGGCTACTTCGACGACGCCGTCATCCCGGTGCGCGACCTGTCGGGCGTGACCGTCCTCGACCGCGACGAGACCGTGCGCCCCGACACCTCGGTCGAGGGCCTCGCCGGGCTCAAGCCGTCGTTCGCGCAGATCGGTCGCGACGCCGGCTTCGACGACGTGGCGCTCGAGAAGTACCACTGGATCCCCGCGATCGACCACGTCCACCACGCCGGCAACTCCTCGGGCATCGTCGACGGCGCGGCCGTGATGGCGATCGGCACGGAGGAGGCCGGTACGTCGATGGGGCTGACGCCGAAGGCGCGCATCATCGCGACCGCGGTGTCGGGCGCCGACCCGACGATCATGCTCACCGGCCCGGCGCCGGCCGCGCGCAAGGCGCTCGCGAAGGTCGGGCTCGAGGTCGACGACATCGACCTGTGGGAGATCAACGAGGCGTTCGCCGCCGTCGCCATGCGGTTCATGCGCGACATGGGCATCAGCCACGACGTCACCAACGTCAACGGCGGCGCCATCGCCATGGGCCACCCCCTCGGCGCCACCGGCGCGATGATCCTCGGCACCCTCGTCGACGAGCTCGCCCGCCGCGACCAGAAGCGCGGCCTCGCCACGCTCTGCGTCGGCGGCGGCATGGGCATCGCCACGATCGTCGAGCTGGTCTGACCTTCCCCCGTCGCTGGTTGAGCTGCGAGGGCGCCCAGCGCCCGAGCCTCGAAACCAGCCCCACCTGCAGAGCCTGGTCTCGTGACGGGACTTCGTCCCTCCTCGACCAGCGAAGGAGAGCAATGAGCACCACCACTGAGACCGCCGTCCGCTACGACCGCGACGCCGACGGCATCGTCACGCTGACCCTCGACGACCCGACGGCCAGTGCGAACACGATGAACGAGCTCTACCAGGCCTCGATGCAGGCCGCGGTCGAGCGGCTGTACGACGAGCAGGACGAGGTCACCGGCGTCGTGCTGGCGAGCGCGAAGAAGACCTTCTTCGCCGGCGGCAACCTCAAGGAGATGGTGAAGGCCACCGCCGAGGACGCCGACGAGATCTTCGCGATGGGCGAGGCGGTCAAGGCCAGCCTCCGCCGCCTCGAGACGTTCCCGCGGCCGGTGGTCGCGGCGATCAACGGCGCGGCGCTCGGTGGCGGCCTCGAGATCGCGCTGGCGGCCAACCACCGGATCGCCGTCGACGACCGCTCGGTCAAGATCGGGCTGCCCGAGTCGACGCTCGGCCTGCTGCCCGGCGGCGGCGGGGTGACGCGCGTCGTACGCATGCTGGGGCTGCAGTCCGCGTTGATGGACGTGCTGATGCCGGGCACGCAGTTCGACCCCCAGGGTGCGCAGGCCAAGGGCCTCGTCGACGAGCTCGTCGCCACCCGCGAGGAGCTGGTCCCGGCCGCGAAGGCGTGGATCCTCGCCCATGAGGACGACGCGGACGCGGCGAAGAACCCGTGGGACCGCGACGGCTACAAGATGCCCGGCGGCACCCCGAAGACCCCCGCGCTGGCGCAGTTCCTGCCGGCCTTCCCGGCGCTGCTGCGCAAGCAGACCAAGGGCGCGGTCTACCCCGCGCCGCGCGCGATCATGAGCGCGGCGGTCGAGGGCGCGCAGGTCGACTTCGACACCGCCTCGCGCATCGAGAGCCGCTACTTCACCAACCTGGTCGTGAGCCAGCAGTCCAAGAACATGATCCAGGCGTTCTTCTTCGACCTGCAGGCCATCAGCTCCGGATCGCTCCGCCCGCAGGGCATCGAGCGGTTCCAGGCGACCAGGGTGGCCGTGCTGGGCGCCGGGATGATGGGTGCGGGCATCGCCTACTCGTGCGCCCGCGCCGGCATGCAGGTCGTGCTGAAGGACGTGACGCTGGAGGCCGCCGAGAAGGGCAGGGCCTACACCGAGAAGCTCAACGCCAAGGGCGTCGAGCGCGGCAAGATCACCCAGGAGAAGGCGGACGAGCTGCTCGGCCGGATCACCCCGACCGCCGACGCGGCCGACCTCACGGGCTGCGACCTCGTGATCGAGGCCGTCTTCGAGGACCCGTCGCTCAAGGCCAAGGTCTTCGCCGAGGTGGCGCCGTACGTCGACGAGGACGCGCTGCTGTGCTCCAACACCTCGACGCTGCCGATCACCGAGCTCGCGACGGGTGTCGACCGGCCCGCAGACTTCATCGGGCTGCACTTCTTCAGCCCGGTCGACAAGATGCCGCTCGTCGAGATCATCCGAGGTGCCGAGACCTCCGACGTCGCGCTCGCGAAGGCGTACGACGTCGTGCAGCAGATCCGGAAGACGCCGATCGTCGTCAACGACTCGCGCGGCTTCTACACCTCGCGCGTCATCGGCACGCAGATCAACGAGGGCCTGACGATGCTCGCCGAGGGCGTGCACCCGGTCTCGCTGGAGCGCGCCGCCACGTCGGCCGGCTTCCCCGTCGGGCCGCTGCAGATCAGCGACGAGCTCAACATGGAGCTGATGGCCAAGATCCGCAAGGCCACCGAGGACGCCGCAGCGCGCGACGGCGTCGACCTCGGCGACTACCCGGCCGGTGACGTGATCTCCACGATGATCGGCCTCGGCCGGCCGTCCCGCCTCAAGGGCGCCGGCTTCTACGACTACGACGAGTCCGGGCGCCGTACGACGCTGTGGCCGGGGCTCGCCGAGCACTTCCCGGTCGCCGAGCAGCAGGTCCCGATCCGCGACGTGCGGGACCGGATGCTCTTCATCGAGGCGCTCGAGACCGCGAAGTGCTTCGAGGAGGGCGTGCTCACCTCGGCCGCCGCGGCCAACATCGGCTCGATCATGGGCATCGGCTTCCCGCCGCTCACCGGCGGCGCCGCCCAGTTCATGACCGGCTGGCAGGCGCTCGACGAGACGGGCCACGGCGTGGGTCCGGTCGGCCTCGACGCCTTCCTGGCGCGTGCCGACGAGCTCGCCGACGCCTACGGCGAGCGGTTCCGCCCGACGCCGTACCTCCGCGAGCTGGCCGCGAGCGGCGGGTCCTTCCCCGCCTGACCCCGGCTGGCCTGACCCGCTGTAACGCCGGGTTAGGTGCTGTACCCCCTATGTTGCTTCGTAGTGGGTAGAGGCACCAACCCGGCGTTACAGCGCTCGCCGGACGGGTACGCCGATTCGGCCACGCGAGAGCCGCAGGCGCGGGAGAATCGTCCGGTGACCCACACCCCCGCCGTCGTCGTCCGCGACCTCCGCGTCCGCTTCGGCGACGTCGAGGCCGTGTCGGGCGTCGACCTGACCGCGGACAGCGGGCAGGCGACCGCGCTGCTCGGCCGCAACGGCGCCGGCAAGTCGACGACCATGAAGGTCCTCGCCGGGGTCGTCCCGCCGACCGCCGGCGCCGTCTCGGTGGCCGGGCACGACGCCGCGACCGACGCCCTCGGCGTGAAGCGGGTGGTCGGCTACTGCCCGGACGTCGGGGGCCTGGTCCCGCGCGCGACGCCCTGGGAGCACCTGCAGCTCACCGCCCGGCTGCGCCGGGTGGACGACTGGGAGGAGCGCGGCCGCGACATGCTGGAGCGCTTCGAGCTCGGCGACGTCGCGCACCGCGTGGTCGGCGGGTTCAGCCACGGCATGAGCCGCCGCCTGAGCGTCGTGCTGGCGGCGCTGCACGAGCCCGCCGTCCTCCTCCTCGACGAGCCCTTCGACGGCGTCGACCCACTCGGCGTCGAGGCCACGCTCGAGGTGGTCGCCGACGCGCGCGCCCGCGGCGCCTGCGTCCTGCTCTCCACCCACCTGCGCGACCTCGCCCTCAAGGCGTGCGGGACCGCCGTCGTGCTGCGCGGCGGCAACCGCGTCGCCGCGATGCAGGCCGCCGAGCTGACCGGCGAGGCCTACCGTGCCCTCCTCGACTGACGCCTGGTCCGACGCGCTGCGCGACACGGGCCACCTCGTCGCCTTCCGCTCCCGGACCGTACGACGCCGCGGTGCCCTCGTCGCCGGGGTCGTCGTGATGCTCGGCCTCACGGTGCTCTTCGCCCTCGGCCCCGGCTCGCTCCACGCCGGCGGCGAGCTCGGCGACCTGCTCGACACGCTCGTCGACTCGCTGACCGGCAACGTCGGCGCCGCGCTCCTCGGGACCCTGGTGCTCTCGATCACCTCGTCGATGAGCTCCGGGGGCGGGCGCGAGCTGCTCTCGCGCAGCGAGGCCGCGATCCACCCGATCAGCGCCCGCACCGAGCACCTCGGTGCCCTCGCGCTGTCGCCGCTCAACCTCGCCTGGTTCATCCAGATGTGGGGGCTGCTCGCTGTTGTCGCGCTCGTCGCGCCGCCCGGTCGGCTCGTCAGCGCCCAGGTCGTCGCCGTGACGTGGATCCTGGCCGCCACCGCCCTCGGGCAGGCGATCGGCTGGGCCGTCGAGGGGGTCCGGCGCACGCCGCACGGCGTGCTGGTCGTCCGGGTCGGCGGCGGCCTGGTCGTCGCAGCCGTCGTGCTGCTGCACCTCACCGGCACCCTGTCCTCGCTCGTCCGAGCGCTGCCGACGACGTGGATCGCGGACGCCATGCTGGGTGAGCGGTGGTACGCCGTCGCGCTCGGGCTGCTCGTCCTCGCCGGCCTCGCCGTCGTACTGGGTGCACGGCCCGCCGCCTGGGCCCTCGGGCTCCCGCCGCGCGAGGAGCTGCGAGTGCAGTCGGGCGTCCACGAGGCCCGTCCCGTCCCCGTCCCGCGCTGGGGCTCCGCCGACCGGGCGCTCCTGCGACGCCTCGACCGCGGCTCGGTCTGGCGCTCGATCGGCATGCGGCGCGGCCTGATCGTCCTCGGCGCCGGTCCCGGCCTGCTCGCGCTGGTCGCCGGACTCCAGTGGAGCACCGTGATCGTCCTGCCCGGTCTTACGGCGAGCGGCGCCGCGCTGCTCTTCGCGGTCAACGCGTGGTGCCTCGACGGCAAGGGGATGGTCTGGCGCGAGACGCTGCCGGTCCCGGCCGCCGACGTGTTCGCCGCCCGGGCGACCGTCATCGCCGAGTGCATGGTCGCCGTGTCCGGCGTGACCGTCCTGCTGGCGGTGCTGCGCAACGGCCTCCCGCCCCTGGTCACCGGCCTGTCGGTCCTGGCCTGCTGGCTCGTCGTGGTGGTGCAGATCCTCGCCACGGCGATGTCGTGGTCGGTGCGCTCGCCCTACTCCGTCGACCTCTCGTCGCCGCGCGCCACCCCGGCACCGCACGCGGCCATGGCGGCGTACGCCGGCAAGCTCTCGCTGGTCACGACGATGACCGCCCTGCTGTTCACCGGCGCCGCCGCGACGCCGGTCGCGTGGCTGCCGATCGCCATGGCCGTGCCGTTCCTGGCCTGGTCGACCTGGAAGCTGCGCCGCGCCCGCCGCCGCTGGCTCGCCCCCGTCGAGCGCGCCCGCATCGTGCTCACCGTCGCCGCCGTCTGACTTCCGCGCAGGAGTCACCGCTTGGGCGGTGACTCCCGCGCTGATGGGGCGTTGCAACGGCCCACTAGCGCGGGACTCGGCCCACCGAGGTGACGTGAGGGACGCGTGCGTCCGTGCATACGTGGTATACATACCCGGTATTCATCGCTCACGGGGGCGGTGGGACGCGATCACGGAGGCACGGATGTCGATCCGGCAGGCGATGCTGGCGATCCTCGAGCAGGGGCCGATGTACGGCTACCAGCTGAGGGCGGAGTTCGAGCAGCGGACGGGGGAGACCTGGCCGCTCAACATCGGGCAGGTCTACACGACCCTGACCCGGCTCGAGCGGGACGGACTGGTCGAGGTCGTCGGACACGGGGGTGCCGACGAGACCGACCAGGCCGACACGAGCAGCGACCGCCAGGTCAGCTACCGCGCCACCGAGGCGGGGCGGAGCGAGGTGTCGGAGTGGTTCGCCACGCCGGTGCCTCGCTCCCAGCCCCCGCGCGACGAGCTGGCCATCAAGCTCGCCATCGCCGTGACGCTCCCGGGCGTCGACGTCGGCACGATCATCCAGCGCCAGCGCAGCGCCACCATGGCCTCGCTCCAGGACTACACCCGGCTCAAGCGCACCGGACGCGCCGCGACGCCGACCGAGCCCGCCGACCTCGCGTGGAGCCTGGTCCTCGACGCTCTCGTATTCGACGCGGAGGCCGAGGTGCGCTGGCTCGACCACTGCGAGGCGCGGCTGCGTCGCGCGGCCGCCGACGCGACCGAGGTACGACGTCAGGCGCCGGCCGCGACGACCGCAGAGGAGGCCGCCCGGTGAACGCCGTCCTCCACCTCGCCGCCGTCTCGCGCATCCACGGCGAGGGTGCCACCGAGGTCCACGCTCTCCGCAGCGTCACCTTCCGCGCCCACCCCGGCGAGCTCGTCGCCGTCATGGGTCCGTCGGGATCCGGCAAGTCGACACTGCTCACCCTCGCCGGCGGCCTCGACGCCCCGACGTCCGGATCGGTGTGGATCGAGGGCACCGACCTCGCCTCCCTCGACAACGCCGGACGCGCCCGCATCCGGCGTACGTCGGTGGGCTACGTCTTCCAGGACTTCAACCTCATCCCGGCCCTCACCGCCGCCGAGAACGTCGCCCTGCCCCGCGAGCTCGACGGCGAGAAGGCGCGGATCGCGCGGCGGCTCGCGCTGACCGCGCTCGAGGAGGTCGGCATCGCCGACCTGGCGGACCGCTTCCCCGACGAGATGTCGGGCGGACAGCAGCAGCGCGTCGCGATCGCCCGCGCGATCGTCGGCGAGCGCCGGCTGATCCTCGCCGACGAGCCGACCGGCGCGCTCGACACCGACACCGGTGAGGAGATCCTCCGGCTGCTCCGCACGCGCTGCGACGCCGGCGCCGCGGGAGTGATGGTGACCCACGAGGCACGCCACGCCGCGTGGGCGGACCGGGTGGTCTTCCTGCGCGACGGCGTCGTCGTGGACGAGACCGGCTCCGACGAGCCCGAGGCCCTGCTCGCCGACGAGGCTTCGAGGTGAGCGGCTGGCGCCCGGCGCTCCGCATCGCCTGGCGCGACGCGCTGCGCCACAGGGGCCGCAGCATCCTCGTCCTGGTGATGATCAGCCTGCCTGTGCTGGCCGTCAGCGCCGCCGCGGTCCTCATCAAGACCTCCGAGGTCACCGGCGTCGAGGCCGCCGACCGCGTCATGGGCGCGGCCGACGCGCGGGTGCGGACCGAGGGCCGCGGCGAGGTGGTCCAGCTGGCCGACCCGATCCGGGGCGACGCGTGGATGCAGGTCGGCGACTTCGACTACGACGACCCGCTCGACGCGTCCGACGTCCAGGCCGTGCTCGGCGACGACGCCCGGCTGGTCCCCATCGCCGCCGGCTGGCAGCGGGCGCGGCTGGGGGAACGGGTCGTCAGCTTCAGCACCACCGGCGTCGACCTGTCCGACCCGCTCGCCCGGGGGCTCTTCGGGCTCGAGACCGGCCGGCTCCCCGGCGCACCCGGCGAGGTCGTCGTCAACGACGCGATGCTCGACAAGGGCTTCGCCATCGGGGACGACGTGCGCGTGGGCGACGCCATGCTGACCATCGTCGGCGCCGGACGCGACGCGACCGTGCGGGACCAGCCGGTCATGCTCGGCTCGGTCGCCGACCTGCCGAGCGACTCGACCAACGTGCGCGAGTGGCTGGTCAGTGGCGGACCCGTGAACTGGTCGACGGTGCGCGAGCTCAACGCCGTCGGCGGGCTGGTGACCTCGCGCGCCGTGCTGGCCGACCCGCCCGACTTCGCGGCGATCGCCGAGCAGATGGGCATGGGCGGGGGCAGCAGCGAGATGGTCGCGGTGGCCGTGCTGATCGTCGTGATGGCCCTCATCGAGGTCGTCCTGCTCGCCGGTCCCGCGTTCGCGGTCGGCGCGCGCCGACACGCCCGTACGCTCGCGCTCATCGCCGCGTCGGGCGGCACCCCGCGGCAGTCGCGCCGGGTGATCCTCGGCAGCGGACTGGTCCTCGGGCTGGTCGCGTCGGCCGTCGGCCTGGTCCTCGGTGTCGTCGCCGGATGGGCCCTGGAGCCGCTCGTCCAGCGGTTCAACGGCGAGTGGTTCGGCCCGTTCGAGCTGCCGTGGCGCTACCTCGCCGCGATCGTCGCCTTCGGCCTCGTCTCGGCCCTCCTCGCCTCCGTCGTGCCGGCCTGGCTGGCCAGCCGGCAGGACGTCGTCGCGGTGCTGGCAGGACGACGCGGCGACCGCCGCCCGCGCGCGTCGACACCGGTCGTCGGCCTGGTGCTCCTCGGCGTCGGCGTCGCCGCGTCGGCGTACGGCGCCGTGACGTCCGACAACAGCAGCGGGGCCTTCTGGATCGCCGGCGCCGCGATCGTGTCGGTGCTCGGCATGATCCTCGTCGTCCCCGTCGTCGTCGCAGCGTTCGCGCGGTGGTCGGGACGCCTGCCCCTGACGGCGCGGTACGCCGCACGCGACGCCGCGCGCCACCGCACGCGGACCGTGCCGGCGGTGGCCGCCGTCGCCGCCACGGTCGCGGGCGTCGTCGCGCTCGGCATCGCCAACGCGAGCGACGAGCTGCAGAACCAGGAGACCTACCGACCGCAGGCCCCGATGGGTGCGGGCGAGCTCACGTGGGCGCCCGAGGTGCTGCCCGGCGAGGCCGCGCCCGACGTCGCCACGACGTGGGACCGGATCGAGAGCGCCATCCACCGGGCCGTCCCCGAGGTGCGGACGACCGCGATCCGGGGGCCCGAGCAGCTCTACGACCCCAACGGCTACACGAGCACCTACGTCGAGGGCCCGCGCGGCATCGAGGAGGACGAGTGCTGCCTCGACTTCTACGGGTTCTCGTCGACGGTCGTCGCCGACCGTGCGGTCGAGCTCGGCCTCGACGGCGAGGAGGCGCGCCTGGTCGACGCTGGGCTATCGGCGGGACAGGTCGTGCTCTTCACGTCACGCACGGACTCCGTGGACGAGGTGACCATTCGGACCGAGACCTGGCGCGGCGAGTCGGCCACGGAGCCCGAGTCCCGGTCGTCCGAGCGCGTGCCCGCCCGGCTCGTCGCGTGGGACGCGGACCGGTTCGGGCCGGCCCCGGCGATGGCCGTGCTGCCCACCGAGGTCGCCGGTGCGGCCGGCATCCCGGTCGCGACGAGCAGCCTGCGGCTCACCGGCGACCTCGACGAGGCGACCGAGACGCGGATCCGGGAGACCGTCGACGCGGTCGTGACCGACTCCTCGCTCTACGTCGAGCGCGGCTACCAGCGGCCCGCCGAGGCGGTCATCATCCTCGTGGTGCTCGGCGCGCTGGGCGCCGTGCTGATGCTCGGCGGGACCCTGACCGCGACGTTCCTCGCGCTCTCGGACGCACGACCCGACCTCGCCACGCTTTCCGCCGTCGGGGCGGCGCCGAGGACCCGGCGCCGGGTCGCGGCGTCGTACGCCCTCGTGATCGGCGCGGTCGGCGCGGTCCTCGGGGCCGCCATCGGCTTCATCCCGGGCATCGCGATCTCACGTCCGCTGACGGCTGGTTACGGCAGCACCGGCCCCGGACCGGACGGGCCGTTCCTGGCGATCCCGTGGGCGCTCGTCCTCGTCATCGTGGTCGCCCTGCCGCTGCTGACCGCCGCGGTGGTCGGGCTGACCGCCCGGTCGCGCCTGCCACTCGTGGCCCGCCTCGACTGACACACCCGCCGGTGTCCGAGGACGCCGCGCCTGTGGACGCGGGGGTGTTCCGTCCGCCCCCGGAGGTAGTCCAGTGGCTTTTGGTTGCGTCTCGGTGCCGGAAACGACCGAAACCCACTGGACTATCGCGGCGGATGGGCAGGCACGGTGGCCGAACAAAAAGTCAGGCTTGACTGTTTGTTTGTACGACGGCAGGCTGGCGTCGTGCCCTCCCCGTCGAGCTCCGTCGAGAGCCCGGTCCGCGTGCCGCAGGCGGACCGCACCCGTGCGATGCGGGCCCGGCTGATGGAGGCGACGGTCGAGCTGCTGGTCGAGCGTGGCTTCGCCGGGACGACGACGACGCTCGTCTCGGAGCGAGCGGGCGTGAGCCGGGGCGCGCAGCTGCACCACTTCCCGACCAAGAACGCCCTCGTCGTCGCCGCCGTCGAGCACCTCACCGAGCGCCGCGGCGAGGAGCTCAGCCGGGCCGTCGACGCCCTGCCGGCCGGCGGGAACCGCACCCGCGCCGTCGTCGCGATGCTCGGCGACCACTTCGCCTCCCCCGTGTTCGCCGCTGCGCTCGAGCTGTGGGTCGCGGCCCGCACCGACGAGGCGCTGCTCGCCGCGGTCGCCCCGCTCGAGCAGCGGGTCGGCCGCGAGGCCCACCGGATGACCGCCGCCGCGCTCGGCGCCGACGAGTCGAGGCCGGGGGTGCGCGAGCTCGTGCAGGCCACCCTGGACCTCGTCCGCGGCCTCGGGCTCGCCTCGACGATCTCCGACGACTCCACCCGCCGCCGCCGGATCCTCGGCGAGTGGGCCGACGTGCTGGATCGAGAGATGGCGAGGGCCTGAGGTGAACGACGTCCTGCGGCAGGTGCTCGCCGACCTCGACGCCGAGGGCGAGCGGCTCGACGCGCTGGTCCGCGACCTCGACGACGCCGGGTGGCGCACGCCGACGCCGGCCACCGGTTGGGACGTCGCGACCCAGGTCGCCCACCTGGCCTGGACCGACGAGGTGGCGCTCATGGCCGCCACCGACAAGGAGGCGTGGGACGCCGTCGTGCTCGGCGCGATCGGCGACCCCGAGGGCTTCGTCGACACCGAGGCGCGCCGGATCGCCCGCGAGGACGGCCTCCTCGACCGCTGGCGCACCGGGCGTGAGGCGCTCCGCGACGCGCTGACGTCGTACCCGGCCGGGCAGAAGATGCCGTGGTTCGGTCCGCCGATGTCGGCCACGTCGATGGCGACCGCCCGGCTGATGGAGACGTGGGCGCACAGCCTCGACGTCCACGAGGGGCTCGGCGTACCGGTCGAGGACACCGACCGGATCCGGCACGTCGCGCACCTTGGCGTCCGCACGCGGAACTTCGCCTTCGCGGTCCACGGCCTCGACGTGCCCGCGGAGGAGTTCCGGATCGACCTGGTGTCGCCGTCCGAGGACGTGTGGTCGTGGGGACCGGAGGACGCCGCGCAGACGCTGACCGGCAGCGCGGGTGACTTCTGCCGGCTCGTCACGCAGCGCATCCACCGCGCCGACACGGACCTCGTCGCCACCGGCGCCGACGTCGACCGCTGGCTCGACATCGCCCAGGCCTTCGCCGGCCAGCCGGGTGAGGGGAGGGCGCCGAGATGAGCGAGTCTCGTGACGGTCGCAGGGCGACCTCCTCGACCACCGGAAGCATCAGGATCGGCAACTGCTCGGGCTTCTACGGCGACCGGCTGAGCGCGATGCGCGAGATGCTCGACGGCGGGGACCTCGACGTCCTCACCGGCGACTACCTCGCCGAGCTGACGATGCTCATCCTCGGCAAGGACCAGCTCAAGGACCCGAACCTCGGCTACGCGCGCACCTTCGTCCGGCAGGTCGAGGACTGCCTCGGCCTCGCACTCGAGGGCGGAGTGAAGATCGTCGCCAACGCCGGCGGGCTCAACCCCGCCGGGCTCGCCGACAAGCTGCGCGAGGTCGCCCACGGGCTCGGCCTCGACCCCGCGATCGCCCACGTCGAGGGCGACGACGTACGCCACCTGCAGCTCGAGGGCGCCCTGACCGCCAACGCCTACCTCGGCGGGTTCGGCATCGCCGCCGCGCTGAACGCCGGCGCGGACGTCGTGGTCACCGGTCGGGTCACGGACGCCTCGCTCGTCGTCGGCCCGGCCGTCGCGCACCACGGCTGGACCCCGACGTCGTACGACGAGCTGGCGGGCGCGGTCGTCGCCGGCCACGTCATCGAGTGCGGCACGCAGGCGACCGGCGGAAACTTCAGCGGCTTCCTCGACCTGCCGCTTCGCGACCGACCGCTCGGCTTCCCGATCGCCGAGGTCGCGGCGGACGGGTCGAGCGTGATCACCAAGCACGCCGGCACGGGCGGCGCGGTCACGGTCGACACCGTCACCGCCCAGCTCGTCTACGAGATCCAGTCCACGCGCTACCTCGGCCCCGACGTGACCGTGCACCTCGACGCCCTGCGGCTCGAGGACGTCGGCGAGGACCGCGTCGCGATTACCGGCGCCGTCGGCGAGGCGCCGCCCGAGCAGCTCAAGGTCTGCGTCAACGAGCTCGGCGGGTGGCGCAACCAGGTCGAGCTCGTGCTCACCGGGCTCGACGTCGAGGCCAAGGCCGAGTGGGTGCGCGACCAGCTCGGCGGCCGGATCACCGCAGCCGAGGTCGTGTGGTCCGAGGTCACGGCGCCGCCGCCTGACGCACCGACCGAGGAGTCCGCCTCGACCCTGCTGCGGTGCACGGTCAAGGACGCATCCCCCGACCCGGTCGGCCGCGCCTTCACCTCCGCGGCGGTCGAGCTCGCCCTCGGCTCCTACCCCGGCTTCACGATGACGGCACCGCCCGGACCGGCGACGCCGTACGGCATCTACCGCGCGGCCTACGTCGACCGCGCCGACGTCACCCACACGGTCGTCCACGCCGACGGCACCCGCGAGGTCGTCGCCGACCCCGGCCTCGGGGTGCCGCAGGGCGAGGCGCCCGGTGCGCGCCCGTCGCCGTACCCGGGCCGGACCGACGTGCTCACCCGCCGCCTGCCGCTCGGCACCTTCGTCCACGCGCGCTCCGGCGACAAGGGCGGCGACGCCAACGTCGGCCTGTGGGTGGCGCGCGACGGCGCGTCCCCTGAGGTGTACGACGCCCGCGTGCAGTGGCTGTTCAAGCTGATGTCGCCGCGCGGCATCCCTGCGCTGCTCCCGGAGGCCGACGGGCTCGACGTCGAGGTCTGGCTGCTGCCGCACCTCGGCGCGGTGAACCTCGTCCTCCACGGGCTGCTCGGCGACGGCGTCGCGGCGTCGACCCGCTTCGACCCCCAGGCCAAGGGGCTCGGCGAGTGGCTGCGCTCGCGACTGGTGTCGATCGAGGAGAGCCTCGTATGACGGAGCCGGGTCTCGTGACAGGACTTCGTCCTTCCTCGACCAGCGAGGTGGAGCGGGAGGCGCTGCGTCGTACCGCCGCGGAGCTCGTCCGGCGCGAGGTCGTGCCGCACCTCCAGGACTGGGAGGACGCGGGCGAGATCCCGCGCAACCTTCACCGGACCGCGGCGGACCTGGGGCTGCTGGGCGTGGCGTTCCCCGAGTCGGTCGGCGGCAGCGGCGGCGACCTGCTCGACTCGGTCGCGGTGCAGGAGGCGATGTTCGAGGCCGGCGCGTCGAGCGGCCTGATGGCCGGCCTCTTCACGAGCGGCATCGCGCTCCCGCACATCGCCGCGTCCGGCGACGCTGACCTCGTCGACCGTTTCGTCCGGCCGACCCTGGCCGGCGAGATGATCGGCTCGCTCGCGATCACCGAGCCGGGCGGCGGGTCCGACGTCGCCCGGATCACCACGCGGGCGGTGCGGGAGGGGGGCTCCTACCTGGTCAACGGCGTGAAGACCTTCATCACCTCCGGCGTCCGCGCCGACTTCGTCACCGCGGCCGTCCGCACGGGCGGCCCAGGCCACGCCGGCATCTCGCTGCTGGTCGTCGAGAAGGGCACGCCCGGCTTCACCGTCGACCGCTCGCTGCGCAAGATGGGCTGGCACTGCTCCGACACCGCCGAGCTGTCGTTCGTGGACTGCCGTGTCCCGGCGGCCAACCTCGTCGGCCCGGAGGGCTCGGGGTTCGCGCAGATCGCCGAGCAGTTCGTCGTCGAGCGGATCGCGCTCGCCGTCCACGGCTACGGCATCGCGGCGCGCTCGCTCGACCTCGCGGCGTCGTACGTCCGCGAGCGGCAGGCGTTCGGCCGGCCATTGGCCGCCCACCAGTCGGTGCAGCACACGCTGGTCGAGATGCGCCGCCAGGTCGAGGTCGCGCGCACCTACACGCGTCACGTCGCCGCCCGCCACGTCGCGGGTGACGTCGTCGTCGCTGAGGCGTGCCTGGCGAAGCAGACGGCGGTGGACTGCGCGGCCTTCGTCTGCGACCGCGCGGTGCAGCTGTTCGGCGGCACCGGCTACATGCACGGCACCGAGGTGGAGCGGCACTACCGCGACGCCCGGATCCTGCCGATCGGGGGTGGCGCCGACGAGGTGCTGCGCGACCTGACGGCCAAGCTGATGGGTTACTGCTGATGGGTCTCGTGACAGGACTTCGTCCTTCTTCGACCACCGACAAGGAGATTCGATGATCAAGCTGCCGTCTCTGGGCGACGAGGTGTCGGTGTGGATGGACGCCCCGCCCGCCGAGGTGTGGGACCTCGTCAGCGACGTGACCCGGATCGGTGAGTTCAGCCCGGAGACCTTCGAGGCGAGGTGGACCCGCGGCTCGACCGGACCGGAGGTCGGCGCGTACTTCAAGGGCCACGTGAAGCGCAACGGCGTCGGCCCGACCTACTGGTCCGGCTGCAAGGTCACGGCCTGCGAGCCGGAGAAGGTCTTCGAGTTCTCGGTCGGCTCCGACTCGGTGACCGTCAACAACTGGGGCTACCGCCTCGAGCCCCAGGACGGCGGCACGCTCGTCACGGAGTACTTCCGGATGGAGCCGAACCTCCCCACGCGCCTCTACTGGCTGCTGCTCGGCCCGCTGCGTCGTCGTACGAACCAGCGGGGGATGCGCACCACTCTCGAGCGGATGAAGGCGGTGGTCGAGAAGTGAGCAATCGCGAGGCGATGCTCGAGAAGATCGCCGACCTCGACGCCCAGCACGCGGTCGCGGTGGCGGGCGGCGGGGAGAAGTACGTCGACCGCCACCACGCGCGCGGCAAGCTCACGGCGCGCGAGCGGATCGAGCTGCTCGTCGACCCCGGGTCGGCCTTCCTCGAGCTCTCGCCGCTGGCGGGCTGGGGCTCGGACTTCACCGTCGGCGCGTCCGTCGTCACCGGCATCGGCGTGATCGAGGGCGTCGAGTGCATGATCAGCGCCAACGACCCGACCGTGAAGGGCGGCGCGTCGAACCCCTGGACGGTCAAGAAGATCTTCCGCGCCTCGCAGATCGCCGAGGAGAACGACCTCCCCACCGTCTCGCTCGTCGAGTCCGGCGGAGCCGACCTGCCGACGCAGAAGGAGATCTTCATCCCCGGCGGGCGGCTGTTCCGCGACCTGACTCGGTCCTCGGCGCGCAAGCAGCCGACGATCGCCCTGGTCTTCGGCAACTCGACCGCCGGCGGGGCCTACGTCCCGGGCATGAGTGACTACACGGTCTTCGTCCGCGGCGGCGCGAAGGTCTTCCTCGGCGGTCCGCCGCTGGTGAAGATGGCGACCGGCGAGGAGTCCGACGACGAGTCGCTCGGCGGTGCCGAGATGCACGCCCGGGTCTCCGGCCTGGCCGACTACCTCGCCGAGGACGAGCTCGACGCGATCCGCATCGGCCGGCGCATCGTGGCCCGCCTCAACCGGCGGCGTACCAATCCGGGTCTCGTGACAGGCCTTCGTCCTTCCTCGACCAGCAGAAAGCCGATGGTTGACGAGGTCGCGCAGCGACCGTCACGAGACCGAGGCTTGTCGTTCGCCGAGCCCGACGCCGACCCCGACACGCTGCTCGACCTCATCCCCACCGACCTCAAGGAGCCGTTCGACCCGCGCGAGGTGATCGTCCGGATCGTCGACGGCACGAGCGAGCGCAACGGCCGGCCGTTCGACGAGTTCAAGCCGCTCTACGGCACCTCGCTCGTGACCGGCTGGGCCCAGCTCCACGGCCACCCGATCGGGATCCTCGCCAACGCGCAGGGCGTGCTGTTCTCCGAGGAGGCGCAGAAGGCGACACAGTTCATCCAGCTCGCCAACCAGTCCGACACCCCGCTGCTCTTCCTGCACAACACGACCGGCTACATGGTCGGCAAGGACTACGAGCAGGGCGGGATCATCAAGCACGGCGCGCAGATGCTCAACGCCGTCTCCAACAGCAGCGTCCCGCACCTCAGCGTGATCATGGGCGCGTCCTACGGCGCCGGCAACTACGGCATGAACGGTCGCGCCTTCGACCCGCGCTTCCTCTTCACCTGGCCGAGCGCCAAGTCCGCGGTCATGGGCCCGGCGCAGCTCGCCGGTGTGCTGTCGATCGTGGCGCGCGCCGCCGCGGAGTCCAAGGGACAGCAGTACGACGAGGAGGGCGACGCCGGCATGCGGGCGATGGTCGAGCAGATGGTGGAGGAGCAGTCGCTGCCCTACGCCCTGTCCGGGATGTTGTACGACGACGGGGTCATCGACCCGCGCGACACCCGCACGGTGCTGGCGATCTGTCTCAGCGTGATCAGCAAGACGTCGTGGACCGGTGGCCAGGGATTCGGGGTGTTCCGGACATGATCAGCAGGCTCCTCGTCGCCAACCGTGGCGAGATCGCGCGCCGGGTGTTCGCGACCTGCCGCCGCCTCGGCATCGAGACCGTGGCCGTCCACTCCGACGCCGACGCCGGCCTTCCCTTCGTGGCCGAGGCCGACCACGCCGTACGCCTCCCGGGCAACGCGCCGGCCGACACCTACCTCCGGGCCGACCTCGTCGTGGAGGCCGCCCGCAGCGCGGGAGCCGACGCGGTCCACCCCGGCTACGGCTTCCTGTCCGAGAACGCCGACTTCGCCCGCGCCGTCATCGACGCCGGCCTCACCTGGGTCGGACCGCCGCCCGAGGCGATCGAGGCGATGGGTGACAAGGTCCGCGCCAAGGAGATCGCCGCGGCGGCCGGCGTACCCGTGCTGTCCGCACCCGCATGGTTTCGAGACGGTCGCAGCACGACCTCCTCAACCAGCGAGATGGAGGCCGACCTGCCCCTGCTGGTGAAGGCGTCGGCCGGCGGCGGCGGGCGGGGCATGCGCGTCGTACGCACCCTCGACCGGCTCGACGCCGAGATCGAGGCCGCGCGGGCCGAGGCCGCGTCGGCCTTCGGTGACGGCACGGTGTTCGTCGAGCCCTACGTTGAGGCCGGACGGCACGTCGAGGTGCAGCTGATGGCCGATGCCGAGGCCGCGGTGGCGCTGGGCACCCGCGACTGCTCCGTGCAGCGGCGCCACCAGAAGGTCGTCGAGGAGGCGCCCGCCCCCGGGCTCCCCGCCGCGACCGAGGCGGCGATGTGCGAGGCGGCCGAGCGGCTGGCCCGTGAGATCGGCTACCGGGGCGCCGGCACCGTGGAGTTCCTCCACGACCCCGCGACCGACCGGTTCTTCTTCCTCGAGATGAACACCCGCCTCCAGGTCGAGCACCCGGTCACCGAGCTGGTGTGCGGGGTCGACCTCGTCGAGATGCAGCTCGCCGTCGCCGAGGGACGTGATGCCGTGGGGGCAGCCGCTCCTCCCGAGCGCATGACGTCCGGGCACGCGATCGAGGTGCGCCTCTACGCCGAGGACGCGGCGTACGTCCCGCAGAGTGGCCGGCTGCTCACCTTCGACCTGCCGGCCGACGGCGGCTTCGACCTGCTGGCGCGCAGCGGCGTCCGTGTCGACTCCGGCTTCGCCGCGGGCGACGAGGTGTCGACCTTCTACGACGCGATGCTGGCCAAGGTCGTGGCATGGGCGCCGACCCGCGAGCAGGCGATCCGCCGGCTCGTCGCGGCGCTCAGGCAGGCCCGCATCCACGGCGTGGTCACCAACCGTGACCAGCTTGTCGAGATCCTCTCCGACCCGGTCTTCGTGTCCGGCGAGATGACGACGACGTGGCTCGAGTCGCGTCCGATTCCCGCTGAGTCTCCCAGCGACTCACGTGCGAGCGTGGTCGCCGGCGCACTCATGCTCGCCGCCGACGACGCCGCACGGCGTACGGTCCAGCAAGGCGTGCCCGCCGCGTGGCGCAACGTCGTCAGCCAGCCGCAGCGCACCACCTTCGAGGGCCACGACCCGGTCGAGTGGTGGGGCACCCGTGACGGCTTCGTCGTCGACGGCCTGACGGTGCTGGACGTGTCACCGAGCCACGTGCGCCTGGAGGTCGACGGCGTCGCCGCGCACTTCGACGGACTGATCACTGCCGGGCAGGCGGCCGGCACGCGTGCGGTGTACGTCGACGGGGGCGTTCGGTCCGTCGACCTGCGCGAGGTGCCGCGGTTCACCGACCCCGCCGACGCCGTGGCCAGCGGCTCGCTGCTCGCGCCGATGCCCGGCACGGTCGTCAGGGTCGTCGTCGAGGCAGGGCAAGAGGTCGCCGCCGGCGACGTCGTGCTGGTCCTCGAGGCCATGAAGATGCAGCACACCGTGACCGCGCCGCACGCCGGCACCGTCACCGAGATCAACGTCGAGCCCGGCGCGCAGGTCGCCGCCGGGGAGGTCCTGGCAGTGGTGGAGGAGACCCCATGAGCACGAGCACGTTCACCGAGTCCGAGGAGCGGATCGAGCTGCGCCGCCAGGTCCGCAAGCTGGCGAGCGGCTACGGCCGCGAGTGGTTCGTCGAGCGCGCCCGCGCTGGGGAGAAGACCACCGAGCTGTGGCTCGAGATCGCCAGGGCGGGCTACCTCGGGGTCAACATCCCCGAGGAGTACGGCGGCGGGGGCGGCGGCATCGGCGACGTGGCCGCCGTGTGCGAGGAGCTCGCCGCGCAGGGCTGCCCGTTGCTGATGATGGTCGTCAGCCCCGCGATCTGCGGCACGGTGATCGCCCGCTACGGCACTGAGCAGCAGAAGCAGGACTGGCTGCCCGGGATCTGCGACGGCACCGCGACAATGGCCTTCGCGATCACCGAGCCCGACGCCGGCACGAACTCCCACAACATCACCACCACCGCGCGCCGCGACGGCGACGAGTGGGTGCTGAAGGGCCAGAAGATCTACATCTCCGGTGTCGACGAGGCCGCCAACGTCCTCGTCGTGGCCCGCACCGAGGACGCCCGCACGGGCAAGCTCAAGCCCTGCCTCTTCGTCGTGCCGACCGACGCGGCCGGCTTCGAGTTCACCGCCATCCCGATGGAGATCGTCAGCCCGGAGAAGCAGTTCCAGGTCTTCATCGACGACGTCCGGCTCCCGGCCACTGCGCTCGTCGGCGACGAGGACGGCGGCCTGGTGCAGCTCTTCGCCGGCCTCAACCCCGAGCGGATCATGGCGGCGTCGTTCTCGACCGGCCTCGCGCGGCACGCGCTGGAGAAGGCGTCGTCGTACGCGAAGGAGCGCACGGTCTTCCAGGCCCCGATCGGCTCCCACCAGGCCATCGCCCACCCGCTCGCGACGGCGCACATCGAGAACGAGCTCGCGCGGCTGATGACGCAGAAGGCATCAGCACTCGTCGACGCCGGCGACGACCTGGCCGCGGGGGAGGCGGCCAACATGGCGAAGTACGCCGCCGCCGAGGCCGCGGTGCACGCCGTCGACGCCGCCGTGCAGACCCACGGCGGCAACGGGATCACCCAGGAGTACGGCATGGCCGGCATGCTCGTCGCCGCCCGCGCCGGGAGGATCGCCCCGGTGAGCCGGGAGATGATCCTGAACTTCGTCGCGATGCACTCCCTCGGCCTGCCGAAGTCCTACTGACGTGCTGGCCGTCTGACCACCCTGAAGGCAGTTCGGGTCCACGATGCGTCTGCTGAGCGTGGCAGGCCACATCGCCCGGCGAACTGCCTTCATGGGTGTCGCACCTCGGTGGCAGGATCGCGCCGTGGCCCTGGCAGACCGTCCGCTCGTCCCGGAGGAGTGGGTGAGGCGGATCGACGCCGTGCTCGGCGCCCTGCCGCGGTGCGAGCAGGAGGCCGCATGGACGGGGACCCGGTGGCGGGTCGGGAGTGCGACCGTCGCCCACGTGTTCGGCGGTGAGGACCAGGTCTTCCGGATCACCTTCCGCGGCGAGCCCGACGAGGTGGCCGCCTTCGAGCACATGGGCGAGCCCTACTTCCGCTCGGGCTGGGGCGGCAACGTCATCGGGATGGTGCTCGACGACGACACGGACTGGCAGGAGCTGGCCGAGCTGCTGACCGACTCCTACTGCCTCCAGGCGCCGGCCGGCCTCGCGGAGAAGGTCAGCCGGCCCGGCTCGCGGTGAGCTCAGCAGGCAGGGACCTCGCTGAAGATTCCCGAGCTCACCTTCTTGGTGCCCGCCAGCGTCTTGATCGTCACCTTGAACTTCGTGGACGCCACCACCGACGCATTGATGCCGCCGCTGCTGGTCGGCCGCGAGACCCTGCCCGGGCGGACCGTCTCGTACACCTTGCCGGTCCAGATCGGGGCGGCGGGCGTCTGCAGCTGCACGGCGACCTTGAGCTTCTTGGTGGCCTTGCGTGCGTCCACTCGCACCAGGAGCTCGTAGCCCGCGTCGCCGTCGGTCGAGGTGAAGGAGCTCAGGCACGCCTGGACCTTCGCCTTCTTGAAGTCCATCAGCGGAGTCCAGTCCGAGCGCGCCGAGGCGTACGTCGGAGCGGTGACCGCGCCGGCCGAGAGCAGGACCGTGGTGAGGAGGACGACGAGGACGACGAGGCGCGACTTCATGCGCCGACCCTAGACCCAGGTGTTGTCGTGCTCGCGCATGAAGCGGTCGTAGTCGTCACCGTCGAGGTCGCCGGCGCCGGCGGCGAGACCTTCGAAGTACGCCTCGCGCGGCGCGCCGGGCGCGAAGTGGAGCAGCATCTTCGCGGCGCCGTCCTCGTTGCGGAACCCGTGGATCCCACCTGCCGGCACGTGGGCGAAGTCCCCCGCCGAGCACCTCACCCAAGCAGTGCCGTCGAAGATCGAGACCGTGCCCTCGAGGACGAAGAACGACTCCGTGATCGTGCGGTGGAAGTGGGCTGCGGGGCCGCTCGGTGGCCCGGCGAACTCCCAGCGGTACAGGCCGAAGGTGCCCTGGGTCTCGCTGCCCTGCGCGAGGTAGAAGACCCTGTTGCCGTTGGGGTACACGACGGCCGGCTCGATCCCCGCCCGCTTCACGCGCGCGGAGACCTCGCCGGCGTCGCCGTGGTAGATCGGCGGTGGATAGCTCATGTGGTGATCATGCCCGGGCGGCGTCGTACTCCGCCTTGACCTCGTCGTTGCTCGCGTCGTTGAACTGGTTGATCCGGATCTGGTTGCCGAAGGGGTCGCGGATGCCGAAGTCGGTGCCGTAGGGCTGCTCGACGGGCTCCTGGGTGATCTCCACGCCGGCGTCACGGAGCGCGGCGAAGGTCGCGTGGACGTCGCTGCTCGTCAGGAACAGCCCGCCCAGCGCGCCCTTGGTGACGAGCTCGCGCACCTGGGCGGCGGTCGACTCGTCGTGCTGGGGACCGCCGACGAGCTCGAGGAGCAGCGCGGTGTCCTGGCCGGGCACGCCGATGGTGAGCCACCGCATGAAGCCGAGGTCGATGTCGTCGCGCACCTCGAAGCCGAGGTGGGTCGTGTAGAAGTCGAGCGCCTCGTCCTGGTCGAGCACGGGCACGGAGCGGATGTGGAGGGACGTGATGTGGTTGTTGGTGTCGGTCGTCATGACGAGGACGCTAGTGAGCGTCGACCTCCTCCTGCTTCTCCGAAACGACTGTCGCTGAGGACCGCGCCGTGCGGGGGCGGGTCCACGCCGCGATGAAGCACGACGGCACCCGGACGGCCTCGTGCTGCGCGCGGAACTCGGTCGGTGAGAGCCCGACGATGGTGCTGAAGGTCCGGCTGAAGGTGCCGAGGCTCGCGAAGCCGACGTCCCACGCGACGTCGGTGACGGGACGGTCCGTCTGCCGCAGCAGCGTCATCGCCCGCTCGACGCGTCGTCTCTGGAGGTAGCGGTGCGGCGTCTCGCCGTACACCTCCTTGAAGACCCGGCCGAACTGCGAGGCCGACAGGTGCGCGATCGCCGCCAGCGTCGGTACGTCGAGGGGCTCGGCGTAGCGACGGTCCATCTCGTCGCGGGCCCGCAGCATCCGACGGTTCAGGTCCTCGCGGGCGGACAGCGGCACGGCCATGCCCCGAAACCTAGCCGGGAAAGGAGCAGCGGCACGGCCCCGGGGGGAAGCCGTGCCGCTGCGGTGCGTTGAGGGCCAGTGCCCGTCGCCGGTGGAGCGGGGATCTCTCCGTACTCGAGGTGGGGGTGGATGAATACGGTGGCGACGAGTGCAGCCCGCGGAACGCGGCCGCTCCGGTCCTCATCAGAGACCGGACATCCAGGTGTCCTAGCCGCCTCCCTCGCCGGTCGGGGACGGCTGGTCGGTCGGCTTGCCGGGGGCAGAACCCGGCTTGCCGGTGGGTGCGTCGGTGGGCTTCCCCGTCGGCTGCGACGTGGGGGAGCCGGTCGGCTGCGAGGTCGGCGTGGGCTTGTCGGTCGGCTTGCCGGTGGGTGCGTCGGTCGGCTTGCCGGTGGGTGCGCCGGTCGGCTTCCCGGTCGGCTTCGAGGTCGGCTTGCCCGTGGGCGTGGAGGTCGGCTTGCCCGTGGGCTTCGCGGTCGGGGTCGGGAGCCCGGTGGGCTTGCCGGTCGGCTCCGGCTCGCCGATGAGGTCCACGCAGTAGTCGGCGACCCGGTCGGCGCCGCCCGCAGCAGCCGAGAGGGCGCCGAACGCTGCACTGTCGAGCGACGATCCGTGGGCCGAGCGGTCCGTGGCCTGGAACGCGCGGCAGAGACCCTGGAGGTTCGGCGTCGGGGTCGGGGTCGTTCCCGAGGTCGACCCCGCCCCGCCCGTCCCGGGTCCACCGGTCGCGGACGCCTCGTCCCCAGGGGCGGCGGAGGTGCTCGACGCCTCCGCGGGTTGCGGGTCCTCGGCGGCCGACGACGACTCGGTGGCCTGGTCGGAGGCCTGGCCGGGGAGGCCAGGGACGTGCGGCAGGCCGATGGACCCCGCCACCGCGAAGCCGCCCGTGGTCAGCAGGACGATCGCGCCGGTCGCCGCCGCGGCACGCACGGCGGTCCGCCCGCTGCGTCGCGGAGCCGGCAGCACCATGCTGCCGCCGCCGGGCGAGGGGACCATCGCGGTCCGGTGGAACGCGGCAGCTGCTGCGTCCTCGCGACCCAGCTCGCTCGGCTGGGCGGGACCGCTCGCGGCCGCCAGCACCGAGCCGAGCGCGCTGCCGTGCGCCGCGGGGTCCTCGAGCAGTCGCTCGGCCTCCCCGCGGGACAGGTGTCGTCGGTGGATGCGCATCTCACTCCGTTCAGCGCCACGGGCGGACGCGGTGTTACGGCTCCCGGTCGATCTTCTTGGCCAGCTGGCGCAGGCCGCGGAAGGATGCCGCCCGCACGGCACCCGGGCTCTTGCCGAGGATCTGCCCGGCGGTGGCAGCGTCGAAGCCCAGCACCGTGCGCAGCATGATCGACTCGGCCTGGTCGCGCGGGAGCGAGGCGACCAGTGCGAGCGCGGCCTGCGACTGGACCCGGCCGAGCGTGTCCCCCTCGACATCGGCGTCGTCGAGCAGGTCGACCATCTCCTCGACCGCGCGGTCGTCGGTCGGCCGGCGGCGGGAGTGCCGGAGGTGGTCGAGCGCCCGGTTGCGCCCGATGGTCGTCACCCAGCCGCGGAAGCCGTCCGCGTCACCGGTGAACCGGTCGAGGTCGCGGAACGCCTGGGCCCACGCCTCGCTCGCCACGTCCTCGGCGTCGCCGGCGCCGACGAGGACCGTCAGGTAGCGCAGCAGCGGGGGGTGGACCGCCCGGTAGACGGTGCGGAACGCGCCGTCGTCGCCCACGAGCATCTGCGCGACGGCAGCGTCGAGGGGATCGGGAGGGGGCACCCGCCGGTTCTACCCCACGGACCGGGTCGGATCACAGGTCGCACCGCGCGTGTCCCGCGGCAGGGAGCAGTCAGCGGCGCGGCGGGCGGGGGAAGAACAGCGGGACGCGGGCGGCGTACTCGTCCCACCCGGGCCGCTGCGACATCGTCTTCTCGAGCAGCGCGGCACCGGTGACGTTGCGGATGAAGTACGTCATCAGGGCGGGTGCCCACACGGTCAGGAGGCCCGGCAGCCAGCCGAGCGCGAGCGCGCCGGCGATCCACAGCCCCCACCAGACGGTCGCGTCGCCGAAGTAGTTGGGGTGGCGGGTCCAGCCCCAGAGCCCGGTGTCGAGGATCTTCGGGCGGGACTCGCGCGGCGTCGCCTTGTAGGCCTCGAGCTGGGCGTCGCCGACGACCTCGAAGAAGAGGCCGATCGCCCACACGACCGCGCCCACCCAGACGGCGGGCCACCAGCGGACGTCGTACGCGGCGGCGACCTGCAGCGGTGCGGAGATGAGGAGTGCGACGACGGCCTGGGTGAGGAAGACGCGGGTGATGACCTTGCCCGCGCCGGAGGACCAGCCCGGCCCGCCGAGCATCTTCTCGTAGCGCGGGTCCTCGCCGTGGCCGCGCGAGCGGCGGGCGATGTGCCAGGCGAGGCGGCCTCCCCACACCGTGACGAGCGCGGCGAGCACCCACGAGTGGGTGTCGGGGAAGACGATCGCCTCGAGGAGCGCGATCGTCACGAACGCGAGCCCCCACGCGACGTCGACGACCGCGACCCTGTCCCGCGCCTTGCTGAGGGCGGCGAAGCCACCCATCACGAGCGCCGCGCCGAGGACGGCGACGACGATCGCGGTCACCACGTACGGACCGCCGGCAGGTCGTGGGCCGCGCCGGGCCGGACGGCGAGGATCTGGTCGACCCCCATGCGTCCGTCGCGGAAGGCGAGGGCGCCGCCCACGAGGTAGAGCCGCCAGACGCGCACGACCTCCTCCCCGACCAGGTCGCGGATGCGGTCGATGTTCGTCTCGAAGTTCTCCATCCAGCCGGCGACGGTGAGCACGTAGTGCTCACGCAGCGCGTGGACGTCGCGGACCTCGAGGCCACCGGCCTCGATCAGTCCCACGGTCTCGCCGACCGGGCGCATGGTCATGTCGGGAGCGATGAACGACTCGATGAACGGCCCGCCACCGGGGTGCTTGCCCCCACCGGCACCCTGCCGTGACATCTGCTGCACGAGCACGCGACCGCCGGGACGCACCGCGCGTCGCAGGACCTCGACGTAGGTCGCGTAGTTGGTGGCACCGACGTGCTCGCCCATCTCGAGGGAGCCGACGGCGTCGAAGTGGTCACGCTCGGGGACCTCGCGGTAGTCCTGGAGCCGGATCTCGACCCTGTCCTGCAGGCCGCGCTCCGCGATCCGGGCGTCGATGAACTTCTTCTGCTCGGCCGCGATCGTGACGCCGGTGACCTGCGCGCCGAAGTGCTCCGCGGCGTGCAGGGACAGCGAGCCCCAGCCGCACCCGACGTCGAGCATCCGCATCCCCGGCTGCAGGCCCAGCTTGGTGCAGACGAGGTCGAGCTTGGCGCGCTGCGCCTCCTCGAGCGGCACGTCGGGCGTGGCGTGGTAGCCGCAGCTGTAGGCCATCTGCGGCTCGAGGATCAGTGAGTAGAACTCGTTCGAGAGGTCGTAGTGGTGGCTGATCGACGACCGGTCGCGGGCCAGGCTGTGCAGCCGGCCCTTGATCCGCGCCTGGGACGCGGGAGGTGCCGGCGGGCGGCCGAGCGCGCCGAGCCCGGCGGCGGTGCGGATCGCGTCGACCATCGCGCGCGGCGAGAGCCGTACGCCGGACAGGCCGCGCTCGGCGCCCACGGCGAAGGCGTGCGTCAGTGCGGACTCGAGCGTCCAGCCGTCCTGCTCCGGCACGTCGAGCTCGCCGGTCACGTAGGCCTGGGCCGCACCCAGCTCGCCCGGGTGCCACAGCAGCCGCCGCAGCGCGTCGGGCGAGCGCAGCACGACGAGCGGCGCCCCCTCCGGCCCGGCGACCGAGCCGTCCCAGGCCTCCAGGCGCACGGGGAGGTCGCCGCCGATGAACGGGCGGACGGCCTCGGCCAGGCGCGCGGCGACGCCTTCCGAGGTCGAGCCGCTCGTGCCGGTCGAGGTCGGACGCGGTGCCGTCTGGGTCACTGGTGCTCTCCGTCTTGGGGTCGGGTGAAGGTCAGCTGCGAGACGTTGATGTAGCCGCTGGCGAAGCCGGCCTGCGAGTAGGTGAGGTAGAAGTGCCAGACCCGCATGAAGAGGTCGTCGAAGCCGAGGGCGTGCACCGCGTCGCGCTGGGCGAGGAAGCGGCGGTCCCAGCGGCGCAGCGTCTCGGCGTAGTGGCTGCCCATCTCGAGCTGGCCGGTGAGGCGCAGCGTGGTCTCGTCGCGGGTGATCTGGTCGATCACCTCGACGCTCGGCAGGAAGCCGCCGGGGAAGATGTACTTGTTGATCCACGTCTGGCCGTCGCGGGTGGCGAGCATCCGGTCGTGCGGCATGGTGATCGCCTGGATCGCGACGCGGCCGCCGGGGGCGAGGACGCTGTCGATCGTGCGGAAGTAGGTCCCCCAGAACTCGTGGCCCACGGCCTCGATCATCTCGACCGACAGCACGGCGTCGTACGTCGCGCCGCTTGCCGTGAGGGCGCGGTAGTCCATCAGCTCGACCCGGACGCGGTCGGAGAACCCGGCGTCGGCGATGCGTCGCTCCGCGAGCTCGAGCTGCTCCACGGACAGGGTGATCGTGTGCACCGTGGCACCGCGCCGGGCGGCGCGGATCGCGAGCTCGCCCCAGCCGGTGCCGATCTCGAGGACGCGGGTGCCGCCGGTGACCCCGGCCTCGTCGAGCAGGCGCTCGATCTTGCGGCCCTGGGCCTCGCTGAGGTCGGGGCCGTGGACGAGCGGGTCGTCGCTGTCGGCGGGCTCTGGTGGGGTGGCGACCAGGTGGTCACCGACGGAGCCGGGCCCGGCCGCGGCCGACGAGACGGAGGTGTCGAAGAGGGCGGAGGAGTAGCTGAGGGTGTCGTCGAGGAAGAGCTCGAACATCTCGTTGGACAGGTCGTAGTGGTGCGAGATGTTGGCGCGGCTGTTGGCCTCGGTGCTGCGCTGGTGGCCGGGCAGGCGCGGGGTGAGGAAGGCGCGCAGCCGCTGCAACGGCTCCGGGATGAGGGTGGCGATCCGGGCCGCGGGCACGGTGAGGAAGCCGGCCAGGTCCTCGGCGTCCCAGGCGCCGGTCATGTAGGCCTCGCCGAACCCGATCAGGTGGTCGCGGCCCAGGCGCGCGTAGAACTCGTCGGGGCGGTGGATCTGCATCGTCGGCCCGCCCTGGCCGAGGAGACGACCGGAGTGGCCCTCGACGACGGTGACGTCGAGGCGGTTCACCGCGGCGTGGAAGAGGCGCCTGGCGACGGCGGCGGAGATCGCGGTGCGGGGCCCGCCGCGCAAGGGCTCGAGGGCGGGCACGCCCTGGGTGGCGGCGACGGGCTGTCCCTGGTCGCGGCGGTTCTTCTCGAGGGTCATCGGACGCCCTCCTGTCGGTGGGTCGGACGTGGTCGGATCGGCAGCCGGCGCGCCCACAGCCAGATCCCGTGGGCGCGGATCAGTGCGCTGCCGCGCAGTGCGGAGCCCAGGGTCCGGCGGAGGGGGACGTCGCTGCGGGTGCCGGTGAGGCTGGCGCTGAACGGCGAGGCCGAGCGGGCCCCGTCGGTGTGGCCGCGCAGGGTCACCGCGACGTGGAGCCGGTCGGTCGGGATCGGCACGGCGACGTCGTACGTGCCGTCGACGTCGTGGAAGGGCGAGACGTACATCGCCTTGTCGGTCGTGGCGCGGCCCTGCTCGTCGGGGTGGACGAGGTAGGCGTGGCGGTCGCCGTAGGTGTTGTGCACCTCGACGACCACCCCGGCCTGTCGGCCCTCGTCGTCGAAGCACCAGAAGACGCTGATCGGGTTAAAGGCGTAGCCGAGCGAGCGCGGGTTGGCCGCCATCAGGATCGTGCCGCCGCCCTCGCCCAGCCGGACGTCGTGGCGGGCCAGGAAGGACTCGACGTTGTGGCGCAGCGTCCGCCCAGGGTCGCCGAGGTGGTCGCGTGCCTCGAACCGGGCGAGCACGCCGTGGTCCGGCAGGTCGTCGAGGTCGACCAGCCAGAAGGTCGAGGAGTGCTCGAAGCTGCGCCTGAACGGCGTCCGGCGGGTGTGGCGGATCGTCGTCTCGAAGCGACCGGGAGCCGGCAGGACGGACGTGGTGCGGGTCCAGGGCAGGCCGAGGCGCGTCGCCGCGGCCAGCCCGGAGCGCGCGCCGTCCTCGTGGAAGCCCCAGCCGTGGTAGGCCCCGGCGAAGGCGATGCGGTCGGTGTCGATCTCCGGCAGCCGGCGCGCGGCGGCGACCGACTCCGGGGTGTAGAGCGGGTGCTCGTACTCCATCCGGTCGATCACCAGGGCGGGGTCGACGAGGTCCTCGCCGCCGAGGGTGACGAGGTAGTGCGTGTCGGTCGGCAGCCGCTGGAGGCGGGTGAGGTCGTAGGTGACCGTGACGGCGCCGGTCTCGTCCGCGGGCCGGAAGAAGTTCCAGGACGCGCGCGCGCCGGGAGCCGCCGGGAGCAGCGAGGCGTCGGTGTGGAGGAGCGCCGGGTTGCTGCTGTAGGGGAGGGCCGAGAGCACCTCGCGCTGCAGGTCGGTCGGCGCCTCGAGCATGCCGAGGGCGTGGGACGGGTGCGTCGCGATGACGACCCCGTCGAACCTCGTCGTGGCGCCGCTGCCGTCCGTGACCTCGACACCGTCCGCGAGCTCGCGGACCGAGGTCACCTTGGTCTCGAGGCGTACGACGTCGAGTCCGGCCGCGACCGCGGCGACGTAGGTGCCGGAGCCGCCGGTGACGGTGCGCCACTCGGGCGATCCGAAGACGCCGAGCATGCCGTGGTGCTCGAGGAAGGTGAAGAGGTAGCGCGCCGGGTAGTCGAGCGACGTGGCGGGGTCGCACGACCAGACGGCCGCCACCAGCGGCTCCATGAAGTGGCGGACGAATCCCGGGGTGAAACGTCCCTCGGCGAGGAACTCGCGCAGGGTCTGGTCGGAGCCGTCGTCGTCGGCGGCGAGGACGCCACGCGCCCGGCGGTGGAAGCGCGGGATCTCCAGCAGCATCTGCCAGTGCGCGCGCGAGGTCAGCGACGACCGCTGCGCGAACAGCCCGCGCGGCCCCAGCGCGCCGGCGTACTCCACTCCGGTGCCGGCGTCGCTCACCGACAGCGACATCTCGCTGGGCTGGGTGGCGATGCCGAGCTCGGCGAAGAGCCGCAGGAGCGTCGGGTAGGTCCGCCGGTTGTGCACGATGAAGCCGGTGTCGATGGCGAGGTCGCCCTCGGGGGTCGGCACCCGGTGCGTGTCGGCGTGGCCACCGAGCCGCGCGTCGGCCTCGTAGAGGGTGACGTGCGCCGTGCGTGAGGCGATCCAGGCGGCCGTCAGCCCGGCAACACCGGACCCGACGACGGCGATCCGTCGGGAGGCGTCCACGCTCAGGTCGCCTGGGTGAGGTCGAAGACCGCGATCGGGTCGCTGGTGGGCTGCGTGGAGCCGGACTCCGGCTCGACGGTGATGCCGACGGCGGCGGCCTTGCCGGCTGCCCCCTCCAGCACGACCGTCTGGTCGGCGACGTCGGGCATCAGGCCGGCGGAGGTGAAGCTGTCGCCGTCGATGAACCAGAGCTCGTAGGCCTTGCCCGCGGGCGCGGCGGTCATGTCCTCGGTCGTGATGACGGCCTTGTCGGCGGACTTCGACCGGGTCACCGTCGCGCGGCCGGCGTCGCCGAGGTCGACCGAGACGTGCTCGGCGTCGGGCGCCTGGAGGATCTGCTCGGCCGCGGTGAGGCGGGGGACGTCGTCGTCGGACGCCCAGGGCTGGGTCACCGCGGCGCCGATGCCGACGATCAGTGCGAGTGCCGCCGCGACCAGAAAGGGCACCCAGCCCCGCCTCCGGCCCGCCGGCTCGACAGCGTGGCGGTGCGCCGGTGCGATGACGGGTACCTCGGGAGGCAGTGGACGGACCTGGGCGACGCCGGCGAGCACGGACTCGCGCAGCGCGGCGGGCGGGGGAGTGGCGACGGCGTCGGCGAGCAGCGCGGCGGTCTCCCGCAGCTCGGCCACCTCGGCGCGGCAGTCGTCGCACTCGCGGAGGTGCTGCTCGAACCGGGCACGCTCGATGTCGTCGAGCGCGTCCACGGCGTAAGCCCCTGTGAGCTTGTGCAGATCGCTCATGAGGCAACTCCCATCAGGTCTCGCAGGCGGATCAGTCCGTCGCGTATTCGGGTCTTGGCGGTGCCCAACGGGACGTCGAGCATGGTGGCGACCTCGGTGTGCGTGTAGCCGCCGAAGTACGTGAGCTCGACGGCCTGGCGCTGCACGTCGGTCAGGGTGGCGACCGCGTTGCGGACGCGGGTGGCCTCCAGCGAGGCGTGGGCGGCCTCGGAGGTCTGGTCGTGGTCGATCGGTGCGGACTCGCGGTTCCAGGTCTCGTCGCGAGCCGTGGCGGCCTCGACCGAGCGGACCCGGTCGACGGCCTTGCGGTGCACGATGGTGAGCAGCCAGCCGGCCGCACTCCCTCGTTCGGCGTCGTACCTGGCGCTGGAGCGCCAGGCGTCGAGGTAGGCCTCCTGGGTGACCTCCTCGGCGTGCGCCGGGTTGCGTACGACGCGCAGCGCCAGGCCGTAGGCCCGCGCCGACGTCGCGTCGTAGAACTCGGCGAAGGCGGCCTGGTCGCCCAGGGCCGCCTGGCCGAGGAGGCCCGCGAGGCGGGCGGCGTCGTTGCCCCCGGACGGGGCACCCTCCTGGGGTGCCCCGTCCGGTACGGGCCTCACGTGTTCCACGTCAGCATCCTTGCGCAATCCGTTGGTGGACGGATCACATCTTCGGCATCAGGACCTGGTCGACGACGTACACGGTCGCGTTGGCGGTCTGGACGTTGCCGCACACGACGGTGGCGTCACCGATGGTGAAGTCCTCGCCGGAGCCCTCGACAGTGAGGGTGTCACCGGCCAGGGTCTCGTGGTCACCAGCGAGGTCCTCGGGGCTGAGGCGCTCGCCGATCACGTGGTGGGTCAGGACGGTGGTCAGCGCCTTCTTGTCCTTCAGGAGGGCGTTGAGGTCCTTCTTCGGGATGGCCGCGAACGCGTCGTCGGTCGGGGCGAAGACGGTGAGCGCCTCGGCCGAGTTGAGCGTGTCCACGAGACCGGCCTCGCCGACAGCGGCGACGAGCGTCTTGAGGAGCGGGTTGTTCGACGCGGCGGTGGCGACCGGGTCGTCGGCCATGCCCTCGACGGAGCCCTCACCCGAGGTGGGGACGCCGGCGCAGCCGGGGCCGAACGGAGCGTCCATGGCGGGCTCCTCGGACGGGGACTCGGACTCCATCGGGGTCTCCGACTCCGAGGGGGTGGCCGAGCTGGTGGTGTCGTCGGACGCCGAGGTCGAGGCGTCGTCCTCGCTGCCACAGGCGGCGAGGCTCATCGACGCGGTCAGCGCCAGGGCGGCGAGGCCGAGGGAACGGGTGCGGAGCTTGGTGTTCATGACGGTGCCTTTCGGTAGGTCACTACGTTGCGGAGGGGCCGTGGGGCCCGCTGTCGGGAGGTGTTCGGCACCCCCCGGCAGACGGATGGGTGGTCTGCGAAAAAACTTTGGACAATCCATGGACAACGCGGGTGCGCGACGACGGGCGGAGCGTGGCGCAGGTCCCGGAGGCTCAGGACCTGCGCCACGCACCGCCCGTCGTCGTCACGGTGCGAGCGCGCGCTCAACCGATGGAGACCGAGATCTCCTGGATGCCGCTCGACCCCTCGGGGAACGGCCGCATCCGCACGTCGGTCTGGACGTCGCCGTCCTTGTTGGTCGCGCGGCAGGCGATGAAGTGCTGGCCGGGGGTGGCGTCCCACTCGTAGTACCACTGCCGCCAGTAGTCGTCGTTGACCTGCGCGCCGAGCTTCGCCGGCCTCCAGGCCTCGCCGTCGACGCGCACCTCGACCTTCTCGATGCCGACGTGCTGCGCCCAGGCGATGCCGCCGATGACGACCTTGCCCGGCTCGCTGCTCGAGAGCGGCTTGGGGGTGTCGATCCGGCTCGAGATCTTGATCGGGGCGTCGGTGGCCCAGTCCCGCTCGGTCCAGTACGCCTGCTCGGCGTCGTACGTCGTCAGGGTCATCCGGGTGATCCACTTGCACGCGCTGACGAAGCCGTAGAGCCCGGGCACGACCATCCGCGCCGGGAAGCCGTGCTCGCGCGGCAGCGGCTGGCCGTTCATGCCGATCGCGATCAACGCGTCGCGGCCGTCGAGCGCGACGCCGAGCGGCGTCGAGATCGTCATGCCGTCGACGTCGGTGGAGAAGATCTGGTCGGCCTTGGTCGAGTCGATGCCGGCCTTGTCGAGCACGTCCTTGAGGGGCACGCCGAGCCAGCGGGCGCTGCCGACGTAGGGCCCGCCGACCTCGTTGGACACGCAGGTGAGCGTGATGTCGCGCTCGACCGTCGTCATAGCGGCGAGCTCGGCGAAGGTCAGCGTGACCTCCTGGTCCACGTCGCCGTCGATCGTCAGCGTCCACGAGTCCACGTCGACGGCCGGGACCGTCAGCCGGGTGTCCACCCGGTAGAAGTCCGCGTTGGGCGTCCGCAGCGGCGTGATGCCGTCGTACTGCGCCTCGAGGCCCTGCGGGAAGGACGGCGCGGGGTCGGTGGCCGTCGGCAACGCGATGTCGGTCCCGCCGAGGCGGTACGACGTCACGTAGCGACCGAGCGCCCCCATGGTCACTGCGGCCGCGGCGAGGCCGCCGGTGGCCAGCACGACCCCGCGCCGGGTCGGACCGTCGACCCCAGGCGACGACCGATCGGCACCCCGGTCCGACACGCGGTGCAGCCACCACAGCGAGGTGGCGGCCACGGCCGCGGCGGCCAGGGCGGGAAGGAGGTCCAGCGGCCCGGAGCCCGGGCGCAGGACCGCGAGCACGCCGGCGACGGCGGCGAGCCCGACGAGGATGAGGAGGCCCAGCGTCTCGCGGCGGTCGGCGATGATGCCGGCGACCGCTGCCAGCAGGAGCACGACGATGGTCACCGAGCCGACCAGCACCAGCTTGTCGTTGGTGCCGAACTGCCGGATCGCCCACTCCTTGAGCGGGGTCGGCGTGAGGTCGATGACCGTGGACCCGACCGCCAGGACGGGAGACGCGGCGGGGACGGTCAGGGCTGCGACCAGGTGCCCGGCCGCCAGGCCGACCAGCGTCGCGAGGACGCCGTACGCCGCGTGGAGCAGGGTGCGGCGGCGGCGTCGAGGCGCGGAGGTCTCCATGGGCGGTGTTCGGAGCGGGACGGCGCGCGGATGGGCGGTGGGGCAGGATGACCGGCATGCCCGACGAGACCGACGCCACTCCCGAGTCGTCCGAGCTGGTCCACTACGCCGTCTCCGACGCGGTCGCGACGATCACCCTCGACAGCCCGGCCAACCGCAACGCGCTCAGCCGCCAGCTGGTCACCGAGCTCTTCGGGCACCTCGAGCGCGCCGGCGCCGACGACGACGTCCGGGTCGTGCTCGTCGAGAGCAGCGGCAAGGTGTTCTGCTCCGGTGCCGACCTGTCCGAGGCCACGACCGAGGGGATGGAGGTCGGCGCGCGACGCATCGTCGACCTGCAGCGGCTCGTCGTCACCCTCGACAAGCCGGTCGTCACCAAGAACCTCGGCGCCGTCCGCGCCGGCGGCATCGGCATCGTCGCCGCGGCCGACATCGCCATCAGCGCCGAGGAGGCCACCTTCGCGCTGACCGAGGTCAAGCTCGGCCTGGCCGCCGCGATCATCAGCCTCACCGTCCACCACCGGATGACCCCGCGCGCGGCGGCCCTCACCACCCTGGGCGGCGAGGTCTTCAGCGGCGCCGAGGCGGCGTCGTACGGCCTCGTCACGAAGGCCGTGCCGGCCGACCGCCTGGACGAGGAGGTCGCCGCCACCTGCGCGAGCCTGGCCACCGGCGCCGCTCAGGGGCTGCGGGAGTCCAAGCGGATCCTCAACCGCGACCTCGTCGCCCGCATCGACGCGCTGGGCGACGAGATGGCCACCACCAGCGCGCGGCTGTTCGCCAGCGACGAGGCCCGCGAGGCGATGACCGCCTTCCTCTCCCGCGGGAAGTAGCGACCGGCTGCATCCGCTCGGCGGGTCGGGCCCGAGAAGCGGGTGACACCCCTCGTCGAAGGAGACCAGATGACGCGCGACCTGTCCGGAGCCCGGATCGCGGTGGTGGGCGCCAGCGGCGCCCTCGGCTCGCTGGTCACCGCCGAGCTCGACCGCCGCGGCGCGCGGCTGCTGGTCGTCGGTCGCGACGCCGACCGCCTCGCCGCGCTCGGGACGGGTGTGCCGGTGGTCGCCGACCTCGGTGACGCGCTCGCCGGCGACGCCGTCGCCGCAGCCGCCCGCGAGCACCTCGATGGCCTCGACGGGTTGGTCAACGCCGCCGGCGTCGTGGCCTTCGGCGCGCTCGCCGACACCCCGGACGAGGTGGTCGAGGAGCTCTTCCTCACCAACGTCGTCGGACCGCTCTTCCTGCTCCGGCGGGTCCTGCCGCTGCTCGAGGAGTCGCAGGGGTTCGTCGCGCAGGTCAGTGCCGTCGTCGCCGAGCGCCCCCTGCCGCGGATGGCGGCGTACTCCGCCAGCAAGGCCGCCCTGAGCGCCGTCGCGACCGCGCTCCGCACCGAGCTGCGCCGCAGCAAGGTGGAGGTGTACGACGTCCGCCCGCCGCACACCGAGACCGGCCTGGCCGCCCGGCCCCTGTCCGGCGAGGCGCCGTCCCTGCCGCAGGGGCTCGACCCCGAGCAGGTCGCCCGGCGGATCGTCGACGCGATCGCGGCCGGGGAGCAGGACGTCCCCGCCTCGTCCTTCACCGGATGAACACGTGGCTGCTGCTGGTCGCGGGCGCCCACCTCGGCTTCCAGCTCACCGTCGACCTGGTCGTCTATCCGGCGCTGCGCGACGTCGGCCCGGAGGACTGGACACGGGCCCACGCCGCCCACTCGCGGCGGATCACGCCGGTCGTGGGCCTCGTCTACGTCCCGCTCGTCCTGGTGCTCGGCTGGGCCGCCGTGGCGGAGCCTGACGACGTCGGCACGTGGGTCGCGGTCGCCGGTGGCCTGCTCGCGGTCGGGACGACCGCAGCGGTCGCCGCCCCGGTCCACGGTCGGCTGTCCTCCGCCGGCGAGGACCGGCGAGCTGCCCTGCTCGACCGGCTCACGCGTGCCGACCGCGTCCGGACCGTCGGTGCGGTGGTGTGCACGGTGGGCGCGCTGCTCGTTGCGCTGTGAGCAGCGTCAGGGCCTGCTGCGGCTGACGACCCGGACCAGGCGGGGAGAGGCCAGGCCGAGGTAGGTGTCGACCGGCGGCGTCCCGATCGCCGCCTGCACGGTCGCGCATCGGGTGGGGTCGATCGCCAGCGTGCGCGTGGTCCCGGTCCGGTCGCCCAGCACGACGACGTACGACGTGGCGCCGGGGTCCGGCTCGCAGTCCGCGACGCCGTCGGTGTAGCCGGTGGTGGCCTGGGCGCGGATCGCGTCCGCCGTTGCCGGGTCGGTGCGCCACTGGTCGACCAGGGTGCGGCGGCGGCCGTCGCCGGAGTACGCGCACACGTCCGCGACGACCGCCGGCATCGGCAGCACGGGCACGGTCGACTGCCACGGATGCTCGGCCCCGTCGACCAGCTGTGCGGCCGAGGCGCCGTCGGCGTCGGTCAGGGTCGTGGTGAAGCGGCCGGGACAGCTGATCGGGTCCCGCGGGGCAGCGGCAGGGGCCGCCCCTGCGGCGTCCATCAGCAAGGTCGTCTCGAGCTGGCTGAAGAGCGTGGCGTCGCGGGTGCTGCAGCCGGTGCTCCCGGCCAGCTCCGCGACCCGGCCGTCGCCGAGCCCGACCTCGATCCGGAACCTCCGGTTCGGGCCGGAGGTCCGGCCGCCCTCGTCCCCGCACTGCGGTCGTCCGTCCTGGGTCTGCCACAGCGTCGCGGCGACCGCGGCGGCGAGGTCGCCGGTGACGACGCCCGCCGGGTGGCGTACCCGCTCCGCGGCCCCCTCCTCCGCGAGCGGGCAGAACCGCACCCACTCGGCCACCTGCTCGCCGATCTGCTCGGCCGGCGCGGTCGCCTCCGACACGCAGGCGGTCGACCGCGGGGTGGTCGACGGGTCGTCCGAGCCGCCCGTGCCGCAGGAGGTGACGGTCGCGACGATCGCGAGGACGCAGCCCACGACGGCGGGCACCACCGACCACCGGGCACGTAGCGTCACGAGTTCCACGCTAAATGAGTGGGTGGGGCACCGCGGCGCTAGGCTTGTCGGTCTGTCCGAGCAGGTTGGGCACGGTTCATCGGGGGATGAGGAGCGGGAGTTTGAGCGAGGAGCTCACGCCGGATTCGGTTCTGGCCAGCGAGATCGCTGCGGAGCAGCAGTACGTCGACGAGGTCTACGTCCAGCTCGAGGTGTCCACGCAGAGCGCGATGGCGCTCGCGCAGGAGGGCCGCAACCGCGGCCGGCTGGAGCACGAGGGCGGCCTCGTCGAGCGGGACGCGATGGTCTTCCAGGCCGCGAAGCGGATCGCCCAGCTCGACGCGGCCCACGAGGGGCTGGTCTTCGGCCGCCTCGACCTCGACCCGTCGATCGACCCCGAGCCCCGCTACATCGGGCGCATCGGCGTCCGCAACGCCGACCGCGACGTGCTGCTCATCGACTGGCGCGCGCCTGCGGCCGGGGTGTTCTACCAGGCCACCGCCGCGACCCCGCAGGGCGTCGTACGGCGCCGGGTGCTGCGCTCGCAGCACCGCACCGTCGTCGGTGTCGAGGACGAGCTGCTCGACGACCAGGCCGAGACGGACCTGCCGATCGTCGGCGAGGGCGCGCTGATGGCGCAGCTCTCCCGCGCCCGCGACCGCTCGATGCACTCCATCGTCGCCACGATCCAGGCCGAGCAGGACAAGGCGATCCGCGCGCCGGGCAAGGGCGTGGTGTCGATCTCCGGCGGCCCGGGCACCGGCAAGACGGTCGTCGCGCTGCACCGCGCGGCGTTCCTCCTCTACTCCGACCGCCGGCGCTACGAGGGCGGCGGGGTGCTCGTCGTCGGTCCGAGCGGCGTCTTCATGCGCTACATCGAGCGGGTGCTCCCCAGTCTCGGCGAGACCGCGGTCGCGCTGCGCTCGCTCGGCGAGGTCGTCGGCGGCGTCCGTGCGACCCGCCACGACGAGCCGGCCGTCGCCGACGTCAAGGGCGCGACGCGGATGGCCGAGCTGATGCGGCGTACGGCGCGCCAGCACGCGCCCGGCGCCCCCACCAGCTTCCGCATCTACTGGCGCGACGACACGATCGTGCTCGACCCCGGCACGCTCGGCCGGCTGCGCCGCCAGCTGATGTCGCAGGGCCGCCGCAACCGCCAGCTGCCCCGCGTGGCCCGCACGCTCCTCGACGCGATGTGGCGCCAGGTGCAGGGCGAGCGTGGTCGCGAGCGCGGTCGTGAGGCGTTCGACGACGACATGCTCGGCCACGCCGGCTTCGTCGAGTTCGCCTCCGCGTGGTGGCCGCCGCTCGACGCGACGACCGTCTTCGGCTGGCTCCGCGAGCCGGAGTTCCTCGCCCGGGTCGGCGAGGGCGTCGTCAGCCGCGAGGAGCAGCTGCTGCTCGCCAAGTCGTGGTCGTCGGGTGACCTCTCGATCGAGGACGTGCCGCTGCTCGACGAGCTGCGCTACGCCCTCGGTGACGTGCCGCAGCGCACCGACGACGAGCGCGACCTCGACGAGACCGGCCTCCTCGAGGGCGGCGTCGACCTGCAGGAGCTCACGACGGTGTCCGAGCGCGACTACGCGCCCGGTGGCCGCCAGTGGGCGCCGCCGACGCACCGCATCGAGGACGACGGCTACGCCCACGTGCTCATCGACGAGGCGCAGGACCTCACGCCCATGCAGTGGCGGATGGTCGGGCGCCGTGGCCGCACCGCGAGCTGGACGATCGTCGGCGACCCGGCGCAGTCGTCGTGGCCCGACGCTCCGGAGGCCGCCCGCGCGCGGCTCGAGGCGCTGGAGGGCAAGGAGATCCACGAGTTCCACCTCTCGACCAACTACCGCAACTCCGCCGAGATCTACGCCTTCGCCGCCGACTACGCCCGCCGGGTCGGGCTGGACGCCGACCTGCCCGACGCCGTACGCCGCACCGGCGAGGACCCGCTCGTCCTCGGTCCGGTCGACGACCTGGAGGCCGCCGTGCGCGACGCCGTCGTCACGACGGCCGGCCGGGTCAAGGGCACCGTCGGCATCGTCGTCCCGGTGGCCCGGCGCTCGGAGGTCAACGCGTGGCTGGCGTCCTGGCCCGAGCTGGCCGACGACGCCGCGGGTGCCCGCGCCGCCGTCGACTCCAGCGTGACCCCCAGCGGCGAGGACCGCGTCGTCGTACTCACCGGGCTCGACACCAAGGGCCTCGAGTTCGACGGCATCGTCGTGGTCCGGCCGCAGGAGATCGAGGACGAGTCGGTGACCGGTCGCGCGACCCTCTACGTCGTGCTCACCCGCGCGACGCAGCTGCTGACCACCGTGAGCTGACGGGTCCTGCACCGGCTGTCGGCGCAGGCTGCGTACGATCGCCCACTCGTCCGGAACGACCGTCCCCCGAGGAGGCCCGTGCCCCCGCGCTCGTCGTCCGTCGGCTGCCTGGCCGTCCTGCTGTCACTCGCCGCTGCTCCCGCGCACGCGAACCTCCCGCGGGGCGACCAGGTCGAGTCCGACCCGGCCCCGACCTGGGGGTGGGAGGTCCTGTTCCAGGACGGCTTCGACGGCGCGGCCGGGACGCCACCGGACAACTGGCACGCGATGCCCGGCTGGAACAACGCGTTGCAGAACGGCTACGGCCAGCTCGACGTCGGCGGCCTCGCGCAGGTCCGGTCCACGCCCGGGTGGCTGCTGCCCGCCGGTACGACGGTGCGGGTGACGGCCAGCCTGGTGATGCCTGACACCGGCAGCAACTACGCCGCGTTCTGGGTGCAGCACCCCGACCCGCTCGACCCGCGCGAGATCGACGTCATCGAGAGCTACGGACCGCTCAAGCCCACGGGCGCGCAGGTGGCCTCCCACCTCTGCTACGACGAGACGTTGGACAACGGCGTCGACGAGTGCGGCGCCGCCGGCCTCGTGCCCGAGCTGCAGGGCGTCAGCGACCACTTCCCCGACGGTGCCAAGCCGTGGGACGCCTACTGGCAGTACGACGCCGAGTTCACCGTCGGAGGCGACCACGTGTCGTTCGCCGTCCGAGACGGTGCCGGCAACCAGGCCTACAGCCTCGACACGACACCCGACCCGCGCCGCGTCCCCGGCAACCTGCTGCCCTTCCACCTCCGGCTCTCCAACAAGGACGTCGACCCCGAGTACGCCCTCCCCGGCGGCACGCGTCCCGCCATGACCGTCGACTGGGTGCGCGTCGAGGTCCGGTACCCGCCCGACCCCCGCCCGACGTCACCGGTGGTCGAGTAGCCCGCGCGACCCGGCTGTCACACCCCGCTGGTCGAGGAGCGACGAAGTCGCGTCACGAGGCCCATCGCCCTGTTCTCGGTGGTTGAGGTGCGAGCGCAGCGAGCCTCGAAACCACCCTGTGGAGATTGCCCCGGCTGTCGGTGCCGACGTCTATAATCGAACACATGATCGATGCGCTGGCAGGATCCGGAACTGGTGAGGCAGGCACGCTCACCGCCTCCGACCTGCTGGCTGCCTTGCGTGAGCGTCGCGCCACCGAGAACCGCGCCGCTGCCGATCAGCTCGACCTCGCCGCCCGGTGGGCCGACCTCCACCCACCCGAGTCAATCCATTCGGCTGCTGCTTTCGAGGTCCGCGGCACCGAGCACGAGGAACCCATCGCCGGCGACGGGTGTCCCCTGGTCGCCGAGTTCTGCGTCGCCGAGCTCGGCACCGTCCTCGGCATCTCCACGACCGCGGCGAAGAAGCTCA
>NZ_JAKJHZ010000009.1 GCF_021648885.1 Nocardioides potassii
ACCGACTCGCTGGACGTCCGCCGGGCGAAGGCCCTCGGTGACCTCGCCCGCACCCAGACCGCCCTCGACCTCGCCATGGGCATGGGTGGTGGTTTCGAGGCTCGCTCCGCTCGCACCTCAACCACCGCGCCTCAGCTCGCAGCTACTGCTCGACGAGTAGCCGGTGAGGAACGAGCCGGCGTATCGAGACCCGACCTTCCAGCAGCGCGTCAGGTGGTGCTGCACGTCCACTTCGACGCCGTAATGGTGGGCGAGCAGACCATCTTTGGTCCCACCGGCCGCCTGGAAGAACGACACAAGCTCCTGCTGCTCGACCAGCTCACGTCCTGGTGCGGCGACTCCCGCACCCAGGTCACCGTCAAGCCCGTCATCGACCTCAACGCCGGATTGTCCGCACCGGGATACGACATCCCCGACCGGATCCGCGACCAGGTCATCCTCCGCGACCAGACCTGCGTGTTCCCCTGGTGCACCCGACCCGCCCGACGCTGCGACATCGACCACGTCGTCCCGTTCGACCACGACGCCGACCTAGAAGGTCGACCACAACCCGGACCCACCGCCACCTGGAACCTCGCGCCCCTGTGCCGGCACCACCACCGCCTCAAGACACACACCGCCTGGCGCTACGACATGACCGCCAACGGGGTCTTCAAGTGGACCAGCCCCCACGGCCACCGCTACCGACGCGACCACACGGGAACCACGTCCATCGACGTCGACCACGACCCAGATGGCGACGATCGACCCGGCATCCCACGACCGCGCCGACGATGACCCCGCCCCGCACCCCCTGACCGAGCACGGTCAGGGGGTAGAGGCGCGATGCGGTCTCCCGCACCGCCAGGATCAGCTCGACTATCGCCGCGCAGGGTCGTACCTCCTGGCGCGGCCACTCGACCAGTTGCTGCCGACCAAGGGACCGTCGGTTGCCAGGCGAGCCGGCAGGGCGTTGACACCACTCGTCGAGCGACAGGTAGACGACCGGGGAGCCTCACCACGCCTGGCACGACACCAGGCGCACGATCGCCGAGAGCTCGGACGCGGAGTGACGGTGGCGGCGACTACGTTGCATCCATGATCACCTCGATCAGGTCGGACTCCCGCGCGCGCCGTGCAGGCCTGGAGCGTTGATGGACACCGCCACCCTCCTCACCCGCCTCGCGGCGGTGATCGACGCCCACGACTGGGACGTGCTCCCCGCGCTCCTGCACGCCGACTTCACCTGCCGGTTGGTGCACACCGGCGAGGTCTTCGACCGGGAGCAGTGGGTGCGGTTCAACGCCGACTACCCGGGCTTCGAGCGGATGCACGTGGACGACCTGGTCAGCGACGGTGACCGAGGGGTCCTGCGCGCGACGGTCATCGGGCGGGACGACGACGGACAGGAGCTGAGGTTCGCCGTGGCGAGCTTCGCGACGGTGCGGGACGGACTGGTCGGCGATCTCGTCGAGGTCTGGGCGGACGTCGACCAGGAGCCGCCCACCGGGACCCGGCAGGTCTGACGCGGTGCTCCCCGACCCCACGGACCGGCTGACCTTCCGCGCGATGACGATGGCGGACATCGATGCCGTCACGGAGATGCTGGTCGCGTTCGACCCGATGCGCGGCGACCGGCCGCCCAGCACGCGCGACGACGCCGTGCGATGGATCGAGTGGCAGGAGCGCAACTACTCCGAGCACGACTTCGGGTTGTGGGTGGTCGAGACGCGCGACGGCGCCTTCGTCGGCGACTGCGGGCTGACGGTGCAGGACGTGGAGGGCACGCCGCACGTCGAGATCGGCTACCACCTGGTGGCGCACATGCGCGGGAGGGGCTACGCGCGGGAGGCCGCGCGCGCCGTTCGCGACTGTGCCGCCGCGCACGGCGTCGACCACCTGGTCGCCCTCATCCGGCCCGAGAACGCTGCGTCGCAACGCGTCGCCCGCAGCGTGGGCATGGAGCTCGAGCGCACGGCGTACGTCCACGGCGCCGACGCGCTGGTGCTCGGGATGCGGTTGTCGAGCAGCCCGTAGCCGGGTCAGCGTCCGGTGCGGACGCGGACGTGGTGCGCGGACTGCCCCACCTCGCTCTCGCGCACCACGTCCGCTCCCGAGCCGATGCCTTGCGCATCGGGTATCGACGCGCTCTCGACGTCGCTCTGGTCGTCGAAGGCGCGCCCCACGCCAGCCGTCAGCAGCTCGAGCTGGCGGTCGATCTCCCCCCGTCGCGACGCAGGGGCCACCAGGCTGAGGTCCTCCAGCGCGGCCCGCAGGCGTCGGGCGACCTGGGGCGAGCCGGCTCCCGCGAGGCGGAGCTCGTCGAACGCCAGTCGGACGTAGCCGGTCCAGTCGAGGGCGGGCGTGGTCAGCCGTACGACGCCGTGCTCGTCCGTGTGCTCACCGCCGGGGATCGGGCGGGTCGCGAGCTGTCGCAGGGCGTCGTGAAGGCGGTCGATGGCCTGCACGCTCGTGGTGGGGTCGTTGAAGGGGCTGGACACACCGCGCTCGGCGATGTCCACGAGCTGGCGGAACCCGTAGGCCGGGTCGTCGGGGTACGAGCGCTCGTTGCTCAGTGCGACGAGGCGAGCAAGGCGGCGGTGGTCCAGCCGCTCGCCGCTCCCGGTCGTCACGACGAGCATCGGGGCACCGGCACACACGAAGTCGCCCATCGCCGGCAGGAGCCGCAGCGAGCAGTCGGCGGCCTGAGCCGCTGCGACGATGCCGGGCACGTCGATCATGACGACCACACCCGGCTCGGACGCGGTGACCTCCTGCGGGTCCCGGTCAGCACCGCCGCTTCCGTCGATCGGGTAGACGCGGCGCAGCTGCTCGTGCAGGTGGTCGCCGACGAGGTCGATGAGACCGGCGACCCGCAGGGTCTGGCCGGCGTGGTGGACGTAGAGGACGAGGGCGACGACGCTCGCCACCATCAGCAGCTCTCCGAGCAGGACGGTCAGCCCCGGCACGTAGCCGTCGCTGCTCGACACGTCGTCCACCTGCGAGATCGCCAGCAGCGCGTACACCGTCGTGGCGGCGAACAGCCCGTGGGTCAGCTGGCTGGGCCGGTCACGGAGCAACGCCCCGACGATCCGCGGGGAGAACTGCCCCATGGCCAGCTGCACCGCCACGGTCACCACCGTGAGGACCAGCGTGATCAGCGTGACCATGGAGGTGACGATCGTGCTCAGCACGGTCTGCGCGGAGGTGGCCGAGCCCGTCGCCCAGTGCGGGACGAGCGGGCCGCCGGCCGCCCGGTCGATGCCGGCAGCGGCGACACACAGGGCCGCGCCACCGAGCAGGCAGACGAGTGGCACCAGCCACAACGCATCACGGAGCGCGAGATGGAGCTGCTGCGACGTTCCTTCGGTCGACCTGGTCACGGGTCGCGGCTACTTCGCCGCGAGGACGTCGACCGGCACGATCTCGGGGTCCGCGTCGAAGGCGTACCACGTCACGGTGCCCTGCTCCTGGGCCGCGAGCTCCCGGCCGCGCTCCAGGAACGCACCGAGCTCGTCGCCCTTGCCGGTCTGGGCCTTCAAGGTTGCGAGCAGTCCTCGGTCGACAGCCATGGGGCGGTCCTCTCGTCGGGGTGTGATCGACGCTAGGGCCTCGCCGTCCCCGGCGGCATCGGCAGACCTGCCGATCCCGTGGCGGGAGGACGGGGAGCCGTCGGACGCGGTCCGGCTAGTCGTCGACCAGGCCCACCCGCAGGTACTCAGCGGCGTAGGTGCCGGTGAGCAGCAGCGAGGCATAGCGCGCGACCTCGGCGTCCGCGTCGGTCTCGACGGTCTCGACCCGTACGCCGTGGCTGGCGGCCGCGGCGCGCAGCACGCCGGTCTGCTCCCGCACGACGGGGTCGTCCGAGCGGTCGTCGAGGATGAGGAGCAGCGGCCGCAGCTCGGGCGCCTCCTCGGCGAACGGGTCGGCGAAGACGTCGTGCGGCCGGGTCGCCTCGATGACGGGCAGCAGGTGCTCCGCGTCGCCGGCGATGGCGGAGCGACCGCTGGTGCGGCGCAGCGACTCGGCGAGCCGGCGGGCGGCGCGCGCGGCGAGCACCGAGCCGCCCCACACGAGCGGGTTGGTGTCGGCCATCGCGATCGCGAGCATCTTGGCCGGGTTCACGGCCAGGTCACGGTGCGGGGAGCAATCGGTGGCGACCTTGTCGAGCGACTCCGCGACCGACTCCGCGTCGGCGCGCGGACCGAGGTGCACGTGCGCGAGGTAGTCGAGCATCACGACTGCCGTCGCGAGCTGGTCGCCGGTCACCGTGGGCAGCACGGTGACGTGCCGGCCCGCGGCGTGCTCGCCGACCAGGGATCGCTCGGGGCAGGCGACGACGACCTGCGCACCGCGGCGTACGGCCTCGGCGACCGCTGACGCGGACCCGTGGTCGTTGCCCTCCGGGGCGAGCATGACGACGAGGTCGAGCGACCCGGTCCACCCCGGGAGCCCGGGGTTGGGCCACGCGACGAACGGCACCGGGCACCACGGCTCCAGCACCGCGCGCAGCAGGCGCGAATCAGGGCCGGCGGCGATGACCGCACGCGGACGCGCCTCGTCACGCCCCCGCGCGATCAGCTCGGCCGTCGCGGACGCCGCCTCGTGGGCCTCGCGCCGCACCCGCGCACCGCTCTCGGCCAGCGTGCGCAGCCGCAGGTCCACGGTCTGGAGCACGCCGGCGTCGTCCAGCCGGGCCTCGTCGAACCAGGTGGCCATCAGGCGGGCTTGCGTGCCTCGTCGACCAGCAGCACGGGGATGTCGTCGCGCACGGGGTAGGCGTTGCCGCACCCCTGGCAGACCAGCTCGTCCGCGCCGTCGGCGACCTCGGGCACGAGCTCTCCGTGGCAGGCCGGGCAGACGATGATGCTCAGCAGCTGGGGGTCGATGTTCACGCCGAGCAGACTAGTTCAGTCGGTGGGCGTGAGGACCCGCAGGTGGCCACGCTTGGCGCCGCGGCTCGGGTCATCGGTCGAGTGCAGCGGCACCGGGGCGGGCGCCGGGCGGGCGGCCTCGCGCACGGCGTCGGCGAGGGCCAGCAGGTCGTCCGTGCTCGGCCCCTGCGCGCGCGGGTCCGGAGCCAGCCGGAGCACCTCCCAGCCCCGCGGGGCGGAGAGCCGCTCGCTGTGGAGCTCGCAGAGGTCGTAGGCGTGCGGCTCCGCGTACGTCGCCAGCGGACCGAGGACGGCGGTCTGGTCGGCGTAGACGTAGGTCAGCGTGTTGACGGCCGCACGACCACACGCCGTCCGCGAACAACGACGACTGGCAAGGCTCACGCCGGTGACGCTACCCGCCGCCCGCACGTCCGGCGCTTAGGCTCGCGGCGTGGCAGACCTGGCAGGCATGGCAGACCCGGCGGAGCAGGCGACCGACGGTGCCCGACGCCGCACCCGCGACCGCAGGGGCCGCGGGATGCGTGGCCCTGGCGTCCTGCCGGCCGACCCCGGCACGCCGGCGCTGCGCACGACGCGGCAGAAGTTCGACCAGCTGGTCCTCGACGTGGTCACCCCGCTCGACGAGCGCTGGCAGCGCCACCTCGGCCTGGTGGAGTACGCCGTCGAGGACGCCCCGATGCTCCCCGACGACTGGGGCGACGAGACCGTCCCGCTGTCGTCGCTCGTGCGCGGCAAGGGCCAGTCCCCCACCCGCCTGGTGATCTTCCGGCGGCCGATCGAGCACCGCGCCACCAACCGCGACGAGCTCGAGGCGATGGTGCACACGGTCGTCGTCGAGCAGCTCGCCGAGCTGCTCGGCCTGCCCCCCGGCGAGGTGGACGAGAGGTACGGCGAGGACGACTAGCGCGTGGCCGGATCTGGTCTAGCGCTGGGCCGGCCGGACGTCCGCGACCTCGCTGGTCGTCACCAGCGGCGCGAGCGGAAGCACCGAGAGCCCGCGGTCGCTCACCTCCAGCGACACGACGCCGTCGGTGCGGTCGAGCCGCACGAGCGCCATCACGGCGTCGTCGGGCAGCCGGACGCGCGCCGCGGTCGAGGGGTTGATCTCCACCCGCCGCTCGCGCACGACCTCCGCGCCGTCCTCGTCCCACGCCTGCAGCGTCAGCACGCCCGGTGCGGTGGCGCCGACGACGACCAGTCGCTTCGACCCGGCGGGCAGGGCCGCGGCAGCCTCGCCGCTGATGGTCGGCCCGGCGGTCGACAGGGCGAGGTCGTCGGAGATCCGGGTGCGCAGCGAGGCGGTGACGGGACCGGTCGCCTCGACCCGCAGCGCCTGCACGCCCTCGGCCTTCGTGCCGCGCAGCACGCCCGAGAGATCCACCTCGCTGACGGAGGCCGGCGCGAGGGCGATCTCGTCCAACCCCGACGGGGCGAACTCGCTGTCCGCGCTCACCAGCTCGAGCGTCACCCGCACCTCGCTGTCGCCGGGGTTGGCGAGCGTCAGGGTCCGGTCGGCGGCGCCCGCCCCGACCCCGGCGACGTACGACGTCGTGGCGGGCGCGGTCTGCGAGGGCAGCCACTCGCGCACGGGCCGGTCCGGACCGAGGGGGTCGACCTGGTCGACGACGCTCGACGAGAGCCGGCCTCGCGACACCTGCACGCGCAGCGCCAGGGCGTCGCGGCTCGGGACGACCTGGGACAGGTCGAAGGAGGCCGTGCCGCTGCCGGGGACCCGGACGCCGCGCAGCGCCGGGACGTCGACCAGGGCGCTGCCGTCCCACACGGTCACGTCGGCGACGGCCGGACCCTTGTCGGGGTTGGTCAGCGTGAGGGTGGAGGAGTGCTCGGCCGAGGCGCCGGCGCCGGTGAACCAGCGCTCCGGCACCGGCCGGTCGCAGTCGACAGCGGACCCCGCCCCCGACCGGGCCACCACGAGCCCGGCGGCCAGGTCGCCGCTCGCGTCGACCACGACGGCCTCGCGCTCGGTGAGGGAGCCGACCCCGCTGTCGATCGGCGCGATGTCGTCCTGGCGGCCGACCCGGATCGCGACGTCACCCGAGCCGAGACCGGTGCTCCCCAGGCGGACGTCGTCGGCGCCCGGCAGCCGTGCCGGGCACACCGCGGTGGCCCGGTCGAGCGTGGCGCTCGACGGAGGGTGGGAGGTGGGTGGCGTCGCGGCCGGGCGGACGATCGCCAGCGCGGCCACCGTGAGGAGTGGGACGACCACAGCGAGCAGCGTCAGCGGCGACGGCCGACGTCCGGCCGCCTCGGCGACCCGTCGGCGCCCGGCGGGCCGGGTGTCGGGAGCGGGCTCAGGCATCGGACCGCTCCCCCCTGCGCTGCCGCACGGTCGGAGCCGCGAGGACCAGGGCCGCCACGATCGCGAGACCCTGCAGGACGAGGAGGCCGGTGCGCCACCACGAGCGCGAGCCGGCCAGCGCGTCGGGGTCGAGCGGACGGTCGACGTGCCACGCGCGCGTGCTGCGGTCCTCCGCGCTCGCCTGGTCGAGCCCGGCGGTGGCGTCCAGCAGGGAGGAGACCTGCCCGTCGGCCGGCGCGGTCAGGACGACGTACTCGATCCCCCGGGCCCCCAGGTCGGCGACCACGGCGGGGGTCGGCGACGACACGAGCGTGCGGACGTCCTCGGTGAGCGAGGTGTCCTCGGCGGCGAGGGTGAGCACCTCGTCCTCGCCGACGGTCGTGCCGTCGTCGCGGCGGATCCGGTAGGTGATGCCGTCCTCGACCGAGCCGTTGACGACGAGGACGCCGTGCTCCTGGCCGAGCAGCGAGCTCTGCTGCATGTAGACGGGGACCGATGCCTCGGCGTCGCGGGCGAGGGCGTTGCCCGGGGTGGTGAGCCACCAGCCGAGGCCGCCGAGCGGTACGGCGGCGGCGACGACCGCGAGCGCGGTGGCCAGCCCGCGCTGCCACCACGGGTGGTGCTCGTCGAGGCGGCGGAGGTAGGCGTCCGCCCCCAGCACGGCGGCGACGACCGACGTGCCCTGGAGGATGACGACGAACAGCCCCAGGCTCGGACGGGTGGTGACCGACGGCAGGTCGAGGGTGACGTGCGAGAGGGCGCCGGACACCACCGCGGCGGCGAGCGCGACGATCCAGCAGATGACGACGGGCACGCGCGTGCGGCGCGGGACGAGCGCCGCGACGGCGAGCGCGCCGAGCACCGCGCCGAGCCAGGCGGGCGCGCCGAGGTCGTTGAGCCGGCCGGTCAGCAGTCCGCCGAAGGTGACCTGGTCGACGGTGAGCCGTCCCGCCTCCAGCAGCAGGCCGGACGCCGACCCGGTGGTGACGAGGGGGACGAGCCAGGGCGCGAGCAGCACCGGCGTGGCCGCGACGGCGACCACCGGTGGGCCCCAGCTGTCGCGCTCCCTGAGCAGCCGCGGCGAGATGACGGCCGCGGAGCCGAGGACGACGGCGGTGGCGAGGAGCGCGAAGAGCCAGAGCCCGGGCACGAAGGCGGCGCCGAGCGCCAGCAGCAGCGCCGTGCGCCAGGCGGCTCGCCAGCGTCGGTCACGGTCGGGGTCGACGAAGCCGAGCGCGGCGTGGGCGGCCCACGGCAGCAGGGCCGCCACCGCGACGACGCCGAAGCGGCCCTCGGCCCACGCGCCCGAGGACACCGGCACGAGCGCGTACGTCAGTGCGCCCCACACCACGAGCCAGCGCGGCAGGCCGAGCGGGTCGACCAGCCGCCCCACCACGGCGAGCAGGCGCCACGCACCCCACGCCGCGAAGGGCACGGCCAGCAGCATCAGGGCCGACACCACCGCGCCCGTGTGCCCGAGCAAGAGCCACGCGGCGATCGCGAACGGCAGGACGTAGGCGGGGGCGGGCACGTCGGTGCCGGTGCCGAGCGGCAGCCAGGTGGAGACGTGCAGCGACCACCAGTCCGAGGCGGCTGCGGGCACCGGGGAGAGCGCACCACCGACGATCGAGCCGAACGCCTCCCGCGCCGCCAGCAGCGACAGCACACCGAAGAGCACGAGCACGACGGCGACCGGGTTGGTGAAGAACCGCGCGACCAGACCGCTGTCGGTCAGGTAGGCCTCCTCGTCGTCCTCGCTGGCCCCCGGGCGGGCGGAGGCGGTCCGCTGCTCCCCGGCCGGCACGCCGTCCGTCGCGCGCGCCGCCCGCCTCCGCTCGGCGACGTCGGCGGCCTGGCCGGTGACGGCCGAGGCGAGGTCGGTGACGAAGTCGAGCCCGTGCCGGTAGGGCAGCCACGTGGGCGCCAGCAGGTGGCGTACGTCGGCGGGCTCGCCCCGGCGACGACGCGCGCGCTCGCGCCGCGCGGCCAGCACCTGTCGCGGACGGCCGTGCACGGACAGCACCGCGGCGAGCTCGTCGAACCCCTCCCCCACGGAGCGGACCGCGAAGAACCCGAGCACCCGGAGGATCGAGCCGACGAAGAGTCGGACGTACTGCCACGCGAAGCCGCGACCCGACACGTTGGCCAGCGACGTCAGCAGCGCTGCCCGGCGCTCCTGGTAGTGCGTGTGGCGCCCGGTCAGCGGCGTACGCCGGATGCCGCGGTGCGCGGCCTCGGCGTGGAACACCACGGCCTGCGGCACCACCAGGGTGCGGTGCCCGGCCAGCGCCGCGCGCCAGCCGAAGTCGATGTCGTTGCCGAAGATCGGCAGGTCCTCGTCGAGACCGCCCAGCGCCTCGAGCACCTCGCGGCGCACCAGCATGCCGGCGGTGTTGACCGCGAGGACCTCACGGACCTCGTCGTGCTGGCCCTGGTCGTACTCCCCCCGCTCCAGCCCGGTCTCGCGACGGCCGGTGCCGGTGATGGTGAGGCCGACCTCGAGCAGGCGCCGCAGCGAGGGCCACTCGCGGAGCTTGGGGCCGAGGATCGCGGCCTCGGGGTGCTCCGCCGCGGCGGCGAGCAGCTCGGCGAGGGCGGTGGGCTCGGGGTTGCTGTCGTCGTGCAGCAGCCACACCCACTCATCGGCTCCGGCGGGGTCCTGCTCGGCGGGTGCCAGCTCGAGCCCGCGGCGCACGGCGGCGGGATAGCTCGTCGAGCCGGGGACGACGTCGAGGACCAGGCGGTCCGGACCGGTCGTCGAGAACGCCGTTCGCACGAGCTCGACGCTGTCGTCGCGGCTGGTCGTGTCCACCGCCACGACGCGGTCGACCGGGTGGGTCTGCCCGGTCAGACCAGCGAGGACCGCCGGCAGCCACCTCGTCCCGTCATGGCTGACGAGGAGCGCTGTGACGGACACCGGAGCACCTTAGCGAGGCGCTCCATGCCGCCAAAAACAGCGCTGTGAGCGGTGGAAGAGGTGCGTCAGACGGCGCGCTTCTTGAGCTTGCGGCGCTCGCGCTCGGAGAGTCCGCCCCAGATGCCGAAGCGCTCGTCGTTCATCAGCGCCGACTCCAGGCACTCGTCGCGGACCTCGCACGTCAGGCACACCTTCTTGGCCTCGCGCGTCGAGCCGCCCTTCTCGGGGAAGAACGCCTCGGGGTCCGTCTGCGCGCACAGTGCGCGGTCCTGCCAGCCGAGCTCCTCGCCCTCAGGCTCGAGGAGGAACAGTTCTGCTCTCATGGTGGTACGCCCTTTCGACCCTTGCCACTGAAATGGCGCCGCAAGCGTGAACGACACTGTGGGAATTACATGCCTGTCGTACCGCTCAAGTCAAGCCCGGATCTGATATGGCCAATCGGGGTACGGCAGGCTTGTCCTGTGCCATCATCCCCGCTCCCGCTCCGTCGCGTCACCGTCCTCTCCGGAGGTGTCGGCGGGGCAAGGTTCGTCCAGGGACTGCTGCACGGACTGCGGTCCGGCACGGTGCCCGGCGGCTCCCCCGACACCGAGGTGACCGTCGTCGCGAACACCGCCGACGACTGGTGGATCCACGGCCTCAAGGTCTGCCCGGACCTCGACACCTTGATGTACACCCTCGGCGACGGCATCGACGTCGAGCGCGGGTGGGGCCGGCGTGACGAGACGTGGAGCGCCAAGGCCGAGCTCGAGGCGTACGGCGTCGAGCCCACGTGGTTCGGCCTCGGGGACCGCGACATCGCCACCCACCTCGTGCGCACCCAGATGCTCGAGGCCGGGTACACGCTCTCCCAGGTGACCGAGGCGCTGTGCCGCCGCTGGCTCTCGCCTGCCCACGGGGGACGCGTGCGGCTGCTGCCGATGAGCGACGACCGGGTGGAGACGCACATCGCGATCGCCGACCCCGACAGCCCCAGCGGACGATCGGTGGTCCACTTCCAGGAGTACTGGGTGCGGATGCGTGCCTCGGTACCGGCAGAGACGGTCCTCGTGGTCGGCCAGGACGCCGCCGCTCCGGCGCCGGGCGTCCTCGAGGCGATCGACGGGTGCGACCTCGTGGTGGTGCCACCGTCCAACCCGGTCGTGTCGGTCGGCACCATCCTCGGCGTGCCCGGCATCCGCGACGCCGTGCGCCGGACGCCTGCGCCGGTGGTCGGCCTCTCCCCCATCGTCGGGGGGTCCCACGTCCACGGCATGGCCGCCCAGATGCTGACGAGCATCGGCGTCGAGGTCTCCGCCTCCGCCGTCGGGACGCACTACGGCGCCCGGTCGGCCGGTGGCGTGCTCGACGGCTGGCTCGTGGACACGCGCGACGCCGACCACCTGCCGCCGCTCGAGGCGGCGGGCGTCCGCGCGCGCGCCGTACCGCTGATGATGAGCGACCTCGACGCGACGGCCGCGATGGCCGCCGAGGCCGTGACGCTGGTCCGCGGACCGGCATGAGCGGGCACGCCCACCGGCTCGAGGTCTGGGCGCCCGACGGCGTCCCCGAGGTGGCCGCCGGTGACGACCTGGCCGGCATCGTGCTGGCCGCGCTCGGCGACGGTGCCGACCTCGCCGACGGCGACGTCGTGTCGGTGACCAGCAAGGTGGTGAGCAAGTCCGAGGGGCGCACCCGGCAGGGCGATCGCGACGCAGCGGTCGACGAGGAGTCCGTACGGCTCGTGGCGCAGCGCGGCCGGACGCGCATCGTGCGGCACCGGCTCGGGCTGACGATGGCAGCCGCGGGCGTCGACGCCTCCAACGTCGCCGTCGGCTCGATCGTCCTGCTCCCGCTCGACCCGGACGCCTCCGCCCGGGGACTGCGCCGGGAGGTCCACGCGCGGGCCGGGGTCAACGTCGGCGTCGTCGTCACCGACACCGCCGGACGCGCGTGGCGCGAGGGCCAGACCGACATCGCGATCGGCGCCGCCGGTCTCCACGTGGCCGAGGACCTCGCCGGTCGCACCGACCCCTACGGCAACCCGCTCGTGGTCACCCTGCCCGCTGTCGCCGACGAGATCGCCGGTGCCGCCGAGCTGGCGCAGGGCAAGCTGGCCGGTCGCCCGGTGGCGGTCGTCCGCGGACGCGCCGACCTGGTGCTTCCGCCCGGCGAGGACGGGCCGGGTGCCGCGGCGCTCGTGCGCGCCGAGGGCCACGACCTGTTCGGCTGGGGCGCCCGCGAGGCCGTCGTACGCGCGCTGGCCGGGGCCGCCGCGGACCGCGTGCCGTTCGGCGCACCGGTGCCCGAGGAGGAGCTCCGCGAAGCGCTCGACCGGCTCCCCGACCGCGCCGACCGCACCGCGGTGGAGGCCGTCTGCTTCGCCCACGGCTGGCGGGTCGACGGGTGGGAGGACGACGTCGTGTGCCGTGTCTCACCTGCGACTACGTAGACTCTGCCAGCGCAGCCCTCTGAGGCTGCCCCTCCAGCAGTCGACCGAGAGACCCAGAGCACCGTGGCCAAGCAGGCAAGGACCGACCGTCAGGCGGTCATCGACTCCATCCGCTCCCAGCAGGCGAAGGGTGAGAACCGACGCGGCATGGCCATCGTCGGCCTCTGCGTCCTCGTCGCCGTCGTCATCATCGGCGCCGCGGCCTTCAAGCCCGTCAAGGACTGGTACGACCTGCGCTCCTACGCCTCGGACTCGCTCAGCGACATCGGCGCCAAGGCGTCGGTGTGCCAGAAGGTCACCACCAAGCCCGCGGAGGGCAACCAGGACCACGTCGACGTCGGCACGCCGATGAGCTACCCGGACGCCCCGCCGGCCTTCGGCCAGCACTGGAACATGTGGGACAGCATGGACCGCAAGCTCTACACGACCTCCGACCGCCCCGAGCTCGGCGAGCTGGTGCACAACCTCGAGCACGGCTTCACGATCCTCTGGTACGACAAGACCATCGCCGACAGCGGCGAGAAGATGTCCGAGCTGCGCGGCATCGCGTCCAAGCTCCAGGGCACCACCAACCTGCGCGACAAGTTCAAGGCCGTGCCGTGGACCTCGGAGGACGGCAAGGCCTTCCCCAAGGGCCAGCACGTCGCCTTCACCCACTGGTCCGTCGGTGGCGCCGGCGAGACCGACACGAGCAAGCAGGTCGGCGTCTGGCAGTACTGCTCCGACATCAGCGGTGCCGCCCTCGACACGTTCATGAAGGACTACCCCTACATGGACTCCCCGGAGCCCAACGCCGTCTGAGCCGGCTCATCCCATGGCCACGTTCGCCGAGGTGCTCGCCGCCCAGCTGCGACAAGAGCCCGGTCGACCGCTGCTGACGTTCTACGACCACGCCAGCGACGAGCGCGTCGAGCTGTCGGTGACGACGTACGCCAACTGGGTGGCCAAGGCGGCCGGCCTCCTCACCGAGGTGGCCGACCTCGAGCGCGGCATGTCGTTGCGCGTCGACCTGCCGCCGCACTGGCTCTCGCCGGTGTTCCTGGGCGCCGCGTGGAGCGTCGGCCTGCGGATCACCGCGCACGACGACCCGGACGCCGTCGTGTGCGGTCCCGACACCCTCGACACGTGGGCGCCGCGCGCCGGGGAGATCCCGGTGCTGGCGTGCAGCCTCCGGCCACTGGGCGTGCGCTTCGCCGACCCGGTCCCCGCCGGTGTGCTCGACGTCGGCGTCGAGATCTGGTCCCAGCCCGACGGCTGGGCACCGTGGGACCCGCCGACCGGTGACGACCTCGCCACGGACGACCTCACCCAGGACGAGCTCTTCGCCCCCGCGAAGGATGGGCAGAGCGAGCTGACGGCCGCCGCCGGGAGCTCTCTCACCGACGGCGGCCGTCTCCTCTCGGTGGCCGACCCGGCTTCCCCACCAGGAATGGCCACCTTCACCGAACCCCTCAGACGAGGAGGTTCGCTGGTCCTCGTCCGCAATCCCGACCCGGACCGCCTCGACGGCGTCCACGACGCCGAGCGGGCGACCGCCCGAGCCTGACCGCGGCTCATCCTCAGCCCGCCAGGTCGAAGGCCCCCAGTCCCTCGCCCAGCAGCCGCGGCGCGGACACGCCCTTCTTGCGACCGCCGTAGACGTACGTCGCTCCGCTCGCGCGGTCACGCACGATGTAGTCGGCCTTGCCCTTGAGCTTCATCGGCTGCACCTCGAGCACCCAGTCGTAGCCCGACAGGTCGGAGGGCAGGCCGGCGGGCGACGGGACCGATCCCTTGACCGGGACGGCGGCGCCGAAGCCGCTGCCGTTGCCGCGCCAGACCGAGAGCGACCCGCCGGGAGGCGTGCCGATCAGGTCGGGCAGGCCGTCCCCGGTGACGTCGCCGACGGCCGTGAGCCCGGTGACGCCGGTCCAGCCGCCGCCGAGCAGCGTCGGCGCCGCCAGGGTGCCGGTGCCGTTGCCGGCGTAGAGGTAGAGCTCGCCGGAGGTGTTGCGGGCCAGGACGTCGCCGTGGCCGTCGCGGTTGACGTCGCCGGCGTTGAGCAGAGTGTCCATGCCGGCGAAGGAGACGCCCGCGTCGACCGGCGTGCCGAGCTCGAAGGTGTCGCGGTTGGCGACGACCACCAGCTGCGTGCCGATGACGCCCACGAGGTCCGCGCCCGAGCCGCCCACCATCTGCGCGCCGGTGATGTGGCGCATCGACTTCAGGTTCGTGGCCGGGCCGAGCGCGGCGCCGTACGTGCCGTCGCCGCGACCGGGGAGCAGCATCATGGTGCCCGAGTAGGTCCGCGCGACAAGGTCGGAGCGGCCGTCGCCGTTGAAGTCGCCGGCGATGTAGCGGTTGTAGCGCCAGGAGCCGGAGACCTTCACCGGCGGCGCGAACCGGCCCGTGCCGTAGCCGGTCTGCAGGAGCAGTCGCTTCTTGGTGCGCACCAGCAGGTCGGCGCGACCGTCGCTGTTGACGTCGCCGGCCCCGATGAGCTGCAGGTAGTTGCCGTAGCCCTTGCGGGTGGCCTTGCGGTCGAAGCCGCCACGCCCGGTGGCGACCAGCGTCGTCAGGCGTCCCTTGAAGCGGGCGACCAGGTCGTTGCGGCCGTCGCCGTTGATGTCGCCGACGGCGGTGAGCAGCGAGTAGCCGCGCAGCGACAAGGTCTTGACCGTCTTGCCGAACTTCCCGTTGCCCTTCCCGGCGCGGATGCGGGCCTTGCCGGCCTTGTCGAGCGTGACCAGGTCGGCGATGCCGTCACCGGTGAGGTCGGGCGACACGAGGACCTCGGCGACCTTGTTCCAGCCCTTCTTGCCCACCACCGTGCGCTGCTGGAAGGACGTCAGGCCACCGGTCGGGATCACCATGCCGCGCCCGTCCGCCGCCCGCCGCACGACCAGGTCCGGGTACGGCGACGCGTCGAGGTTGTTCTGCGGGTTCGGGGCCGACACCGCGATCGGCACGACGACCGGGGTCGCCGGCGCGGCCTGGGCGGCGTACTGCCGGATGAGCGGGAGCTGGGCGTAGAGGTACTTGCCCGGGCAGGCGGTCGAGCCGGCGTCGCGGTGGCCGTTGATGGCCTGGAACGTGCCGCTGCCGATCTTCTGCGAGGTCGAGGCGGGGTTGACGCCGCTGATGGAGAGCTTCCAGGCGAAGAGCTGTCCGTAGGCGCGCAGCATCGCGTCGGTCGGCTGGGCGGTCTCGTAGTTGCCGATGGCCGACATCGCGAAGGAATACTGGTTGTAGTTGAGGGTGTGGGCGCCCACCACCGGCTTGTCGATCCCGCCGTAGCGGCCCTCCCAGATCCGGCCGAAACGGTCGACGAGGAAGTTGTAGCCGATGTCGGACCAGCCGCGGGACTTCACGTGGTAGGCGTAGATGCTGCGCAGGATCGCGGGCACCTGGGCCTCGGTGTAGTCGTTGGCGTTGACCGTGTGGTGCACGAAGCCGCCGCTGATCGTGCCGTAGCGCAGGGCGCTCTTGTCGCGGATGCTCTCGTCGGCGCCCCACTGGGCACGCGAGAAGATCGTCGGCTGCGCGACGGCCTTGGCGGTCCGGGCGGACTGGAGGGTGAAGCCGCCCTTCGAGTCGTCGTCCAGCGCGCCCTGCTGCGCGTAGTCGTCGTCGTACGTCGCCTCGTCCGAGCCGCCGTCCGCGGGCTTCTCCACCTCGCTGGAGGTCGCGGAGCCCGGGTCCACCAGGGCCAGCGAGAGGTCGTCGGGCAGGGACGTGCCCTCGGTGGCCGCCTTCACCTGCACGTCGTCGACCTCACCGACGAACATCGGCTCGGTGCCGGGGCGGGCCTTGGCGGCCTCCGCGCTGCCGGCGTCGGGGCCGTGCTCGTCGTGGTACTCGAGGGCCTCCCAGTCGCTCCACTCGTCGCCGGTGCGGGTGCGCACCTGCAGGGCGATCTGGTCCTCGTCAAGGTCCTCGCCGTGCTGCCAGGTCACGCCGATCGCGGCGAAGCCGGAGACGGACTGGGGCGTGCTGGTCACCCGCGCGCTGGTCGCGCCGCCGGCGACCGTACGGCCCCGCAGCCCGGCGAAGCCGCCCCCGGCGCCGGTCAGCGGCACCTCGGTGACGGACGGGGCGACGGGCTTGGTCGGCACCGTCGCGGACATCAGCTCGGCGGGTGCCGCCTGGCCGCTGCGCGCGGGCTGCCGGCCCGGGCGCTCACCGACGATGTCGAGCGAGACCACGCCGGAGGCGGGCGTGAGGACGACGAGCACGACGCCCAGGGCCAGCACCTGCTGGCAGAGGGTGACGAGACGGGCCTGAAGGGGTCGCATGCAGATCTACTCCTGTGTGGGGGAAGGTCACACAAGGCAGGAGTTTCACACCAGTCACATCAGTCACGGAAGGGTTTCTGAGTAACTACAACGCTGTAATTTCCAGTCGACACGCCGTTGCATCGGTGTCATTCTGAGAAATCAGATGTCGTTGGCGAGCTCTTCGTCGCGCTCGTCCTCGTCCTCCGCGTCCGGCTCGTCGTCGTCGCCGTCGTAGTGGAGGAACTTGATCGCCTCCTCGACGTCGCCGTCGAAGCCCACCGTCCCCTTGTCGAGCACGATCGCACGGTCGCACATCTTCTTGACCGACGCGGCGGAGTGGCTGACGTAGAACATCGTGATGCCGGACTCGCGGATCTCCTTCATGCGCTTGAGGCACTTGCGCTTGAAGGGCCGGTCCCCCACCGCCAGGACCTCGTCGGCGATGAAGATGTCGCAGTCGACGTGCACGGCGACGGAGAAGCCGAGGCGGGCGAACATGCCGGAGGAGTAGTTCCCGACCGGGGTGTCCATGAAGCGGCCGACGTCGGCGAAGGCGGCGATGTCGTCGAACTTCGCGTCGGTCTCCTCCTTGGTCATCCCGAGCATGGCGGCGTTCATGTAGATGTTGTCGCGCCCGGAGAGCTCGTTGTGGAAGCCGGCGCCCGTGGCGATCAGTCCGGAGATCCGGCCCCGGACCAGCACCTGCCCCTCGTCGGGCCGCATCACGCCGCTCACGAGCTTGAGGAGCGTGGACTTGCCCGAGCCGTTGAGGCCCATCAGGCCGATGGACTCCCCCTGCTGCACCTCGAACGACACGCCGTCGAGCGCCTTGAACGACCCCTTGGCGTGCTCGCCGCGGAGCCTGTCCTGCAGGACCTTCTTGAGGGTGGGGTGGGCCTGGTAGCGGAACGTCTTGGAGACGTCCTGGACCACGATGGAGGTCGTCATCAGAGGCGCTCCGGGACTGACTTCTCGAGCCGGGAGAAGACGAACTGGCCGACGCCGAGGAGGACGATCCCGATGACGAGCATGATCAGGCCGCGGCTGTAGAGGTCACCGACGAAGTCCGGCTGCACGGTGGGCGGCGTGCCCGGCTTGACGACGCACGGCCCGTCGCAGGTGGGCTGCCAGAACCCCCGCTGGATCAGCATGACGGCCTCGGCGACCGGGTTGGCGACGTAGATGTCGTGGTACTGCCGCGGGATCCGCTCCCCGTCGGCGATCAGGTAGTAGGGGTACATCATCGGCACGGTGAACGGGACGATGTTGATGAAGGTCTGCACGATGCGCTGGAAGTCGCGGAAGATCACGTTGACGCAGGAGAACATCAACCCGAACGCCGTGCCGTAGACCATGATCAGGACGAAGCCGAGCAACGACGCGGCCATCCCCACGGCGTCCGGCACCCAGAGCGGTCCGTCGCCCACCCAGCCGGTCACCACGCAGGCGACGACGAGGATGATCAGCTGCGGGATCGCGTGCCAGAGCGAGACGAGCATCGAGGCGACCGGGAACATCTCACGCGGCATCGCCATCTTGCCGATGACGCCCCGGTTGGACAGCAGCGAGCGGGTGCCGGAGGTGACGGACTCGGTGAAGTAGTTGACGAGCACCATGCCCGCGAAGAGGTGGATGGCGAAGTTCTGCATCCCGTTGCCACGCCCGAGCAGCAGGCCGAAGACGAAGTAGAACGTCAGGAACCGGGTGAACGGGTTGATGTAGGACCACGCCAGGCCGAACGCGGTCCCGGCGTAGCGGGCGCGGATCTCGCGACGCACCATGAGGCGGAGGAGGTAGCGGCGCCGGAACACCTCGAGGATCCCCGAGGTGCGCGACGGCGGCGCGAGCGGGACGTGGGCGAGGTCGTGCCGGACCTCGACCGAGCCGGGGTCGGGGCTGACCGGGCTGGTCGTGCTCACGCCTTCCCGTCCCGGGTGCTCGCCGCCTCGCCCGTGGAGTCCCCCTGGCCCGTCCACGGGGTGAAGGTCTTCTCCCACGCCTCGGGCGACGTGATGTCTCCCAGCGCCTCGCGGTACTGGCGGGCCAGCTCGGGCCACTCGCGGTGGAAGCGGCGGTGGATGTCGATCGTCCGCTTCAGCAGGTCGCGGTAGTGCGCCGGGTCGCGCCGGTAGAGGGCGACCGAGGTGCCGTCGTTCATCGAGACCACGGCGGAGTCGTACTTGACCAGGTTCCACCACTTGGCGTCCATCGCGGTCAGCTCGGTCTCCGGGAACTCCCCCGACATGTCGCGCACCGGGCGCAGCTGCCGCAACGGCGCGAGCAGGGCAGCGACCGCGGTGGCCTTCCGCCCCGGGATCTCGATGTCGGACTTGCCCTTCTTCGGCGGCTTCTTGCGACGCACCGGCGGCAGCTCGTCACGGTCGGTGTGCAGCTGCGCGTCGGACCACTGCTTGCGGAAGGTGTTGATGTCGGCGAGCTTGGTCGCCAGCTCGCCGTGCAGGGCGTGCGGGCCGCGGAGCACGTCCTCCATCGCCAGGTGCCGCAGCTCGGCGGTCGAGTACTGGAGCGACGCGAGGTGCTTGACCTGGTGGTTGAGGCTCTCGCGCACCATCCGGCCACCGCGCTCGTAGGGCGAGTGCAGCAGCGCGGCGATGATGCGGTTGCGGTGGTGGAAGTAGGACTGCCAGTCCAGGCCGTCGTTCTTGTCGGTCCACGGCACGTGCCAGACAGCAGCACCGGGGAACGACACCGTGGGGTAGCCGGCGGCCTTGGCGCGCAGCCCGAACTCCGAGTCGTCCCACTTGATGAAGACCGGCAGCGAGAGCCCGACCTCCTCGAGCACGACGCGCGGGATCAGGCACATGAACCAGCCGTTGAAGTCGACGTCGGCACGCTTGTGCAGCCAGCGCGACGACCGCAGGTTGCGCGCGGCGAAGTCCCACTGGCTGTAGCCGTCGAGGCGGGTCTGCCACCAGAAGCGCCACGGCTGGACGATCTCGCCGAAGGAGTGCAGCTCGGAGCGGCTGTAGAGGTTGAACATGTGGCCGCCGACGATCGTCGGCCGCTTCGCGAGGTCGCCGAAGGTGACGGCACGGATGATGCCCTCGGGCTCGCACACGACGTCGTCGTCCATCATCATGGCGTAGGTCGCGGTGCCCTTGCGGACGCTCTCGAGCTGACCGCGGGCGTAGCCGCCCGAGCCGCCGAGGTTGCCCTGCACGATGACCCGCAGCGTGTCGCCGAGGCCCTCGCGCGCCGCCGGGAAGTACTCGCTGTCGGTGACCTTCTCCTTGCCCTGGTCCATCACGAAGACGGTGTCGAGGTAGGGCTTCAGCTCTTCGGCGTCGCCGAGCTGGGTCAGCAGCTGGGCGCTCATGTCGGGCAGCATCGTGGTGATGCAGAGGTCGACGGTGCCGTGCTCGGCGCGGTCGGTGGGGACCTCGGCGGTCCACTCGGCGCTCTCGACGGTGGCACCGTCGTCGCCGGCGACGACGTCGTACCAGTACCAGCCGCCGTCGACGAACGGCTTGAGGGTCAGCGAGAACGTGAAGGTGCCGGAGTCGCCCTCGACGGTGGCGGCGTCGACGCGCTGCGAGTGGCCGCGAGCCATCGACTTGTAGACGGTGACGGTCGCGCCGGCGCCGGTGACCGACACGGTCAGCTGCACCTGGTCGACGATCGTGTGGCGGCGCCAGTAGGACGCCGGGAACGCGTTGAAGTAGGTGCCGAAGGACAGCAGCTGCGACGGCTCGAGGCGCAGCGCGGTCCGCGAGCGGATCTGGTCGGGGTGCAGCTTGCGACCGGTCGAGGTGGACTGGCGGATCGCGGCGTTGTTGAGGTCCTTGGCGGCCTTGTCGCCACCGACGGCGTCGCGGTCGGTGTCGAGCTTGGCCTCCTCGAGGTCGACGTAGAGCGGGAAGACGTCGGTGTCGCGGTCGATCGGCAGGATCTGCCGCTGGAGGAGCCGGGCCACGCGATCAGCGCCTGGGTTGTCGGTCGTGGTCATGCGTCGATGCCTCCGCTGGTCAGCTCGGCGCCCTCGGTGAAGTGCGGCTTGAGCTTGTTGTCGTACATCGACAGGGCGGAGCCGATGGCCATGTGCATGTCGAGGTACTTGTAGGTGCCGAGGCGGCCGCCGAAGAGGACCATCGGCTCGGCCTTGGCGAGCTCGCGGTACTTCAGCAGCTTGGCGCGGTCGTCCGCGGTGTTCACCGGGTAGTACGGCTCGTCGCCCTCCTCGGCGAAGCGGCTGTACTCGTGGACGATCACGCTCTTGCCCGGCAGGTGGGTCCTCTCGCGCTCGGGGTGGAAGTGCTTGAACTCGATGATGCGGGTGTAGGGCACGTCCTGGTCGTTGTAGTTGACGACGCCGGTGCCCTGGAAGTCGTCGGTGTCGACGACGCTCTCCTCGAGGTCCACGGTGCGCCAGGACAGGCGACCCTCGGAGTTCGCGAAGTACTCGTCGACGGGACCGGTGTAGACGATCGGCACCTTGCCCTTGTAGTCGTCGGCGACCTCGAAGAAGTCGGTCTCGAGGCGGACCTCGATGTTGGGGTGGTCGGCCATCTTGGTCAGCCAGGCCGTGTAGCCCTCGGTGGGCAGGCCCTCGTAGGTGTCGCTGAACCAGCCGTTCTGGAACGTGTAGCGCACCGGCAGGCGGGTGATGATGTCGGCGCTCAGCTCGCGGGGGTCGGTCTGCCACTGCTTGGCGGTGTAGCCCTTGATGAACGCCTCGTAGAGGGGCCGGCCGATCAGGCTGATGGCCTTCTCCTCCAGGTTGGAGGCGTCCTCGGTCGCGATCTCGCTCGACTGCTCGGCGATCAGGGCCCGTGCCTCGTCGGGCGTGTGGGACCTGCCGAAGAACTGGTTGATGAGCGCGAGGTTCATCGGGAGCGAGTAGACCTGCCCCTGGTACTTGCCGAACACGCGGTGCCGGTAGTCCGTGAACGAGGTGAACCGGTTGGCGTACTCCCACACGCGCTCGTTGGAGGTGTGGAAGAGGTGGGCGCCGTACTTGTGCACCTCGACGTTGGTCTCCGGGTCGCGCTCGCTGTACGCGTTGCCGCCGAGGTGGTGGCGCCGCTCGAGGATCAGCACGCGCAGGCCGAGCTCCTCGGCGCAGCGCTCGGCGATGGTGAGGCCGAAGAGTCCGGCACCGACGATCACGAGGTCGGGGAGCGGGGCGTCGTGGGTGGTGCCCTGGGACAAGGGAGGAACTCCTGTGGTCGGAAAAGCGCCTGAGAGGCTCGAGCGAGTCTAGCGAGGAGGACGGGCGGGACCGGACAGGCGGCGCATCCCCCGCGCGGAGGCCATGGCGCGGATCACGTTGCGGGCCTCCGCGCGGCCGCCGCGCAGCGGACTGAGCAGCACGACCGCCGCCGTGATGAGCCACGGCTTGAGCCGGACGAGGAGGTTCTCCCCGTGGCGCAGGTGCACCACGAAGAGGTTGCGGTACATGTAGAAGCCCTTCCAGCCGCTCAGGTCGTGCTGCTGGTTGAAGTCGAGCTGCCGGACCAGGACGGCGTCGCGAACCGCCCACACGTGGCGGCCGGCCTCCCGCGCCCGGACGGCGTAGTCGACGTCGTCGTAGAAGATGAAGAACGCCGGGTCCGGGAAGCCGATCTCCTCGACCACCGTGCGGCGGACCATGAAGCCCTCGAAGGCGACGTTCTGCACCTCGACGAGGGCCGGCATCGACGCCCGGTCGGCGTACGTCGAGTCGACGGATGCGCGCTTGGGGCGGATCGCGAGCGGGTTGCGGAGGTCGAAGTCGGTGGCGGCCTTCTCGACCAGCGCGCCGCTGCGGTCCTCGCGCACCGCGATCAGGCAGTCCTCGTCGACCGCCATCAGCGCGGCCAGGCAGTCCGGAGCCGGTACGACGTCGTCGTCCATCAGCCAGATCCGGTCGTGGCCGGCGTCGTACGCCGCCCGCACGCCGCGGTGGAAGCCGCCGGCCCCGCCGACGTTGTCCTGCGAGACCACCTCGAGCGGCAGGTCGGTGCACGCGGCCAGCACCTCGGCGGTGTGGTCGGTGCTGCCGTTGTCGACGACGACCACGGCGTCGGGCCTCCGCGTCTGCGCGGCCAGGCCGTCCAGCATGCCGCCGAGCAGGTCGGCGCGGTTGTGGGTGACGACCACGACCGCGACTGTCTCGTGCGTCATGAGAGGTACCGCCGGTGCCCGTCGAAGTCACCGGCGATGCCGGCCCGCATCGCGCGCAGGCTTAGCCGCAGCCGGGCCGGGCTGGGCCGGGTAAAGGTGTAGAACCACGCGGTCTTCACCACGAAGGCGGCGGCGTGGAGCGGGCCGCGGTAGTCGCGGAGGTTGACCAGGTTGTTGCGCGCCATGCAGTAGTGCTTGAGGTCGCTCGGCGAGTCGTTGTAGGTGGTGCGGCCGAACATCATCGGCGTCCCGAGGTTGCCGACGCTGGGATGCCGCACGGTCGCGGTCACCACGGTGGCGACGCGGGCGCCGGCCTCCTCGGCGCGGAGCCGGTACTCGTGGTCGTCGCCCCAGATGAAGAACTCCTCGCGGGGCAGGCCGATGCGGTCGACGAGCTCCTTGGTGACGAGCACGCCGTTGAAGGGGATGACGATCCCGTCGATGCGGTCGGCCCTCGCCGCTCGTCGTACGTCGTCGACGGCATGCACCACGCGCGTGCCGCCGGGGAGCCGGATCGGGAAGACCAGCCGGCCCGGGTCGTCCTCGTCGACGACCAGCGGCCCCCAGAAGTCGAGGTTGTCGGTCTCCTCCAGCAGCTTGTCGAGGCAGTCGAGGTCCGGCAGCCCGTCGTCGTCCATCAGCCAGACCAGGTCGGCCTCGCGGTCGATCGCCCAGGCCAGCCCGTCGTGGAAGCCGCCGGCACCGCCGCGGTTGGTGCTCAGCGTGCGCGAGCGGAGCGGGATCTCCCCGGTGTGGCCGCGGGCGTCGAGCCACTCCCCCGTGCCGTCGGACGACGCGTTGTCGACCACCAGCACCTCGGCGATGCCCTCGATCTCGCCGAGCCGCTCGACCAGCTTCTGGAGCAGGCCGAGGCGGTTGAAGGTGACCACGACCGCCACGATGCGGGGCAGCGGTCCGGTGGTCACGGCGTACACCCTAGGTGTCGCCTCAGCAGACGGCGCCGAGGTCCTCCGACTCGTTGGCGGCGTAGCCCTCGGCGAGCGAGCCGAGCGAACCACCGGTGACCGACTGCGGGGCGGTGGGCGTCGGCGTCGGGGACGGCTTCGCGGCCGGCGCGGGCGCCGTCGTGGTCGCGTCGCCGGCCGGCGCCTCCGCCGCGGGAGCCTCGGTGGCGGGCGCGGCCTCGGCCGTCTCCTGGGCGGGCGGCTTGGCGCCCTCCGCCTTCGCGATCGCCGCGGCGACCTTGCTCTGGACGAGCGCGATGTCGGGGTGGGCGGTGTTGATCATCGGCGGGACGAGCGAGAGCGTCGCGATCTTCTGGCCCTTGGCCTTGAGCGCCAGGTCGACGAAGCGGTCGACCTCGCCGCGCGGGATGTCGGTCGAGACCATCGCGGAGCTGGCCTTGGCGATCTTCTGGAAGTTCGTGACGGCCGTCTGCGGGCTGACCTGCTGGAGCATCGCGCTCATCACGCACTTCTGGCGCGCCATGCGCGAGTAGTCGTCGGAGTCGTAGCGCGCGCGGGCGAACCACAGGGTGTCCATGCCGCTGAGCGTGCGCTTGCCGGGGTCGATGTAGTGGAAGAAGGAGTCGCTGGGCAGTCCCACGGGGATCCGCTGGCGGACGTTGAGCTCGACACCGCCGACCGCGTCGACGAGGTCGCGGAAGCCCTGGAGGTTGACCATGGCCCAGTAGTTGATCTTCAGCCCCGTGATGCCTTCGACGCCCATGATGGTCGCGTCGATGCCGGGGTTCTTCGAGCCCTTGAAGAGCTCGGTGTGGTCGAGCGCCCAGGTGGAGAGGCCGTTGAGGTACATCCCCTCCAGGTCGAACCCGTCCGGGAACTGCTCGGCCATCACCGAGCCCTCGGCGAACGGGAAGTTCTGCATGTTGCGCGGCAGCGAGATGAGCACGGTCTTGCCGGTCTCGGCGTCGATGCTGGCGACCGTCATCGAGTCGGGGCGCAGGCCCCACCGTCCGGCGCCGGAGTCGCCACCCATGAGCAGCACGTTGTAGCGGCCGTGGTGGGCGTCGACGGCCGCGCCGTCCCCGAACATCGAGATCATGAAGTCGCGCTGCACGCCGACCACGTGGGCGCCGAAGAGCAACGCACCCGCGACGCTGAAGCAGAGCAGGCCGTTGACCCCGACGATCGCCAGCCGGTGCTGGCGCTGCAGGGTCAGGGGCTGGCCGAGCCGCCAGGCGTCGACGAAGAGGTAGGCCCACCCGATCGCGAGGACCATCAGGCCGACCCGCACGCCCTGGAGCACCATCGTGTTGGTGCCGGCCCAGAACGCGACGCCGTGCCAGAAGAACGACGCCACCAGCGTGCCGAGGCCCAGGACGACCAGCACGGCCCAGGTCCGGATGGCGATGCGTCCGGTGCGGCGGCTTCCGGAGACCAGCTGCGCCGATCCCGGGAGCACGAGGGTCATCAGCATGAGGGTCACCGCCCGGCGGAACCGGACGCGCTGGGCGCGGTGGAGGGCGGTGAACCGCACCTGGGGCGACGTGGCCGTCGACATGGTGGCCTTTCTCTGCTGGGGGAAGTCAGCCCGCCCAGTATCACCAGTCACACCCGTCCCATCGGTGCGCGACGCGCCGTGGCCGTCAGGTCAGCCGACGAGCCCGGCAGCCGCCATGCCCTCGACCGCCAGTGCCGCCACCAGCACGTCGTCGGGCTCGCGGTCCAGGAAGACCAGGCGTACGGCGTCCGCGTCGGCGTTTCCCGCGTCGGCCCCGCGCCACGCCAGCCGCATCCCCAGGCGCTCCGCCGTCCGCCGCGAGGCGACGTTGTGCTCGAGGAGGTAGGCGAGGACGGGTCGCTCGGGAGACACCTCGCGCGCCGCGCGGATGGCCGCCTGTCCCATCTCGGTGGCGTAGCCGCGCCCCAGCACCCGCTGGTCGAGGCGGTAGTAGAGGTTCCACCAGCCGCGGCCGGTCACGTCCGCCTCGATCGCCTCGTCCGGGAGCGCGCACCCGCCACGACCGATCACGGGCCCGTCCTCGGCATCACGCACGGACCAGTAGGCCAGGCCGTCGCGGTCGAACCGGCGGCGGCTCGCGCCCACCATCGTCGTACCGGCTGCGGGGTCGGTGACCCGGCCGGCCGGGAAGTGCCGCCACGACGCGGGGTCGTGGTGGATCGTGAACAGCGCTGCCGCGTCGCCGTCGGCCGGCTCGTCGAGCCACAGTCGCTCGGTGCGGACGTGGCGCCAGCGCGTCACCGCTCACTCACCCCTGCCGGCCCTGCTCGATCTCGGCCTTGCGCGCCAGCCGGTGCGTGCGGCGGATCTCGGCCTCGCGCTGACGTCGTACGTCGTCGTCGGTCTCGGTCTGCAGCGGCGGGACGGGGCGCGAGCGGCCGTCCTCGTCGATCGCGACGAAGACGAAGTAGGCGCTCGCCACGTGCAGGGGCGCGTCGGCGGCGTCGCCCCACGGCTGGGCCTCCACCCGCACGCCGATCTCCATCGAGGAGGTGCCCGCCCAGTTGACCTGGGCGTAGGTCTTGATGATGTCGCCGACGTGCACCGGCTCGAGGAAGGTCATCTCGTCCATCGCCGCCGTCACCGCGGGACCACCGCTGTGGCGGTAGGCGACGGCGCCGGCCGTGGAGTCGGCGAGCTTCATGATGTCGCCGCCGTGGACGTTGCCCAACAGGTTCGACTCGGTCGACGAGGCGATGATGCCGAGGCTCACCCGGCTGTACGACGTGGTGCGGGCTTCGCTCACTCCTGCACGGTAGCGTCATCTCTCATGGCTGATCGTCCGCAGGGCTCCGGGATGCCCGAGAAGGGAACGCCGGAGTACGACTGGCTCTACGGAGGCACGTCGCAGTCCCCGCCCTCCGACGCGACCCAGCGCGTGCCGACCCAGGGCGCAGCGGCGTCCGACCGTCCCGACGAGACCCGGGTGATGCCCGCTGCGCGCCGCGAGGCACGTTCCGGGGGCGGCCAGCCCCCGGCCGACCGCCGGATGGCCGCGGCGAGCGCCCCGGCTCCCACCCCGAAGCCGAAGAAGCGCCGCTGGCGCCCACGCCTGCGGCTCGGGTTCATCCCGTTGCTGCTGATCCTCTTCCTCGTCTACCTCCTGGGTGTGCCGCTCTACCACTGGACGCAGATCGACAAGGTGGACGCCGAGCCCAGCGGCAGCAAGCGCCCCGACGACCAGCCCGGGACCAACTACCTCATCGTCGGCTCGGACAAGGCCGACGACCTCACCGCCGACCAGCGCAAGGTGCTGAAGACCGGCGAGCGCGGCGGCACCAACACCGACACGATCATCGTCCTGCACACCGGCTCGGGTGGCCGGACGATGATGTCGATCCCGCGCGACACCCTCACCGAGGTGCCGGGCGACGGCACCCAGATGATCAACTCCGCCTTCGCCAGCGGCGGGGCGCCCAAGCTGGTCGCCACCGTGGAGGCGCTGACGGGCATCCACATCGACCACTACGTCGAGCTCGGCTTCGGCAGTGTGATCAACACCGTCGACGCCTTCGGGGGCGTCGAGATCTGCCCCAAGCAGGACATGAAGGACCCGTTGGCCCGCCTCGACATCAAGAAGGGCTGCCAGGAGGTCGACGGCCTGACCGCGCTGGCGTACTCCCGGTCGCGCCACGTGACCGCGCTCAGCGACCTCGACCGCGTGGCCCGCCAGCGCGAGGTCATCAGCGCGCTCGGCGACGAGGCGCTCACGCCGTGGACCTTCCTCAACCCGGTGCGCTACTGGCGGATCAACTCCGCCGCCGCCGGCGCCATCCGCGTCGACGAGGGCATGAACCCCGTCGACCTCGGCCGGTTCGCGCTCGCCATGGCGGGCGACAACCAGACCTGCACGATGCCCAACCTGCCCGCCCCGAGCGACCCCAACCGGATCATCGCCGACCCGGACCGGGCTCCGGCGCTCTTCGACGCCATCATCGAGGACTCGACCGTCCCCAAGCGCGCCTGCACGCCGACCGGCCGAGCGCGCTAGCAGCGGCGGCCTTGTGCAGGCCTGGGTGCGCGCGTACGCTCCCGATATATCGCGATGTACCGGCGATAGGTCACGAGCACACGCGTCACACTCAGCCGAGGGAGCAGACATGGGACACCACTGGCCCGGGGCGGACTGGCCCCAGGACGACCGCAACGGCCCGCGCCACGGACGCCGCCCGGGCGGTCCGCCGCCGTGGCTCGGCGACATCCTCGGGTTCGTCGGCGCCACGCAGGCACCGCCGCCGCAGCGCGGCCCGAAGGTACGGCGCGGCGACGTGCGCACCGCGATCATCGACGTCCTGCACCGCGCCCGGCGTGCCGACGAGCCGATCAACGGCTACCAGGTGATCCAGGAGATCTCCGAGCTCAGCAACGGTGAGTGGCGCCCCTCCCCCGGCTCGGTCTACCCCACGATCCAGCAGCTGCAGGACGAGGGCCTCGTCGAGTCCGACGACGAGCGCGGGCGTCGCACGATCCGGCTCACCGACGCCGGCGTCGAGTGGGCCGAGGCCAACGCCGACGAGCTCTCCTCGGTGTGGGCGCCGTTCGCGCGGACCGAGCCCGTCAGCGGCGACCAGCCGTCGGGACAGGCCGACATCAAGAGCGAGATCGGCCAGGTCGTCAGCGCGGTCTGGCAGCTCGCCACCCAGGGCTCGGAGCAGCAGAAGCGCGCGGCGCTCGACGTCCTGGTCGACACCCGGCGCCGGCTCTACGGCATCCTCGCCGACGGCCGGGGTGGTGACCGATGAGCGACCCCCGCACGCGCATCTCCGACGCCGACCGCGAGCGTGCGATGGCCGACCTGGCCGGCCACTACGCGGACGGGCGTCTCGACCACGAGGAGTACGACGAGCGCCTCGACGCGATCTGGACGGCGCGGACCCGCGCCGACCTGGCGGTCCTGTTCAGCGACCTGCCCCGCCCGCAGGCGGCCTACCCGCCGGCGCAGTCCCGGCCCTCGGCGCACCTGTCCTCGCGGCCGTACGGTCCGCGCCGCCGCTTCCCGCTGCTGCCGGTGGTCGCCGTGCTCGTCCTGCTCAGCGTGCTCTTCCACGCACCGTTCTGGCTGCTGGTCTTCCCGTTGGTGTTCCTCAGGTCGCGCCGCGGCGCGAGCGCCTGCGCACCAGGACACGGCTTCGGCCACGGGCCGACCGACTACCGCCGCCGGCGCTAGCCAGAGGTGGACCCCGGGCGGGACCGGGCTGGACCACGGCCCGGGCCCGCCGGCCCTTCTGCGACGATGTCCGCGTGGAGACGGGGGCGAGGGTGGTGCGCACGCGTGCGCCGCACGTCCTCGCGCGCGCCGTCGCCGCCACCGTCGTGGTCGTCGTCAGCGCCCTCGCCGCCCACACGTGGGCCGGCGGAACGGTCCCGACGGGCCCCGGGCTGACCCTCGTCGCCGCCGTCGTCCTCGCCGGCGGCGTCCTGCTGTTCACCCGCGAGGTGCCGCTGTGGGCCGTGCTGCCCCTCGTCGCGGCCGCCCAGCTCGGGCTGCACGAGAGCTTCGGCCTCGTCGCCCAGCACACCCACGAGCCCGGCATGTCGGGCATGGCGCCCGCCGCCGACGCCGGCTGGACGTGGCAGATGGTCGGCGCCCACCTCTTCGTCACCCTGCTCACCGCGTTCCTGTGGTGGGTGGGCCGGCGCGCGGCGCTCTACGTCGTCGCGCTGCTGCTCGCCGCCGCGCCTCCCGTGGCGCCGCGGCTGCGACCGCGCCCTGCCGACGTACGGCTCGGCACGTCGCTCGTGCACCTCGTGGTCCCTCCGGGAAGGGGTCCGCCGGGCGGGGTCCAGCCCACCTGAGTCCCGGCTGCGTCGCGGTCGGGACTAGGGGCACACGCGACCCCACGTCCCGCACGATCATCCACGACTCCCCAGGAGCAACCCTGATGTCCAGCCGTACCCTGACGCGCCTCGCCGTCGTCCCTGCCGCCACCGCGGCCATCGCCCTCTCGATCGTCGCCCCCGCCAGCGCCCACGTGAGCGCCTCCGTCACCGAGGCGTCGGCCGGGGCCTACACCGTGCTCACGCTGAGCGTGCCGCACGGCTGCGAGGGCTCCCCCACCACCAGGATCGAGGTCCAGGTGCCCGAGTCGGTCTTCTCCGTCACGCCCACCCGGAACCCGTTCTACGACCTCGAGGCGACCATCGAGAAGCTCGACGAGCCGGTCACCGACGCCCACGGCAACGAGATCACCGAGCGCACCTCGACCATCTCCTACACCGCGAGCACGCCGCTTCCCGACGGCCAGCGCGACACCTTCGAGCTGTCCTTCCAGGTGCCCGACGCCGAGGGCGAGGTGCTCGCCTTCCCGACGATCCAGACCTGCGAGAAGGGCGAGACCGCCTGGACGCAGATCCCCACCGCCGGACAGGACGAGGACGAGCTGGAGAGCCCGGCGCCGTCGTTCACGATCCTCCCGGCCAGCGGCGAGGGCCACCACGGCGACGAGGCCTCGGCGTCGGAGGAGTCCGACGACTCGGCCGAGCCCGCGTCCGACACCTCGGACGCGTCCGAGGCCGCCGAGGCGGACGAGGCCGGGGACAGCGACTCGTCGGCCCTTGGGTGGGCCGGCCTGGGCGCGGGACTCCTCGGCCTGGTGGCAGGCGGCCTCGCCCTGGCCCGGACCCGCTCCACCACGTGACGCCGCAGGCGCGACCGGCACGGTGGGACCGGGCCCCGCTCCGCGGAACGGGCCTGGTCGCCGCCCTGCTGGTCGCGCTCGCGATCGTGCTGGCCGGCGTCTCGCCGGCCTCGGCCCACGCCGAGCTCGTCAGCACCGACCCCGAGGAGGGCGCCGTCCTCGACAGCGCGCCCGCGACGGTCACGCTGACCTTCAACGAGCCGGTGCGGCTGACCTCGCAGGAGGTCGCGGTCTACGACGCCGAGGGCGACCCGGTGGAGTCGTCGGCCACGGGGGTCGACAGCGAGGTCTCGGTGGACCTGCCCGGCGCGGCCGGGCTCGCCGACGGGACCTACGTCGTGTCGTGGAACGTCCTGTCCGGTGACGGCCACCCGATCTCGGGCGCACTCACGTTCTCGGTCGGCGCGCCCAGCGCGAGCGTGTCGGCACCACCCGAGCCCGAGACCTCCTCGCGGGTCGTCGAGGTCGTGCGCGACCTCGTCACGGTGGTCTCGCTGGTCGGCCTGCTGCTGGCCGCCGGGCTCGCGATCTTCCTCGCGAAGGTGCTCCCCGACTCGTGGGAGGGTACGCAGACCCGGCAGCGGCTGCGGCGCGTGGTGACGTACGCCGCCGCGGCGGGCGTCGGCGGTTTCGTGCTGCAGGTGCCGGTCTCGGCCGTCTACGGCCAGGGCGTCGAGCTGACCGACGTGGTGTCCGCGTTCGACCCCGGCACGGTCGTCAACGAGCTGGTCAACGCGGGCCTGGTGCTGCTCGGGCTCGGCATGGTGGTGCGGGGGGCCCGGACGGTCCCGCCCGACGCCAACGACCGTGCCCTCCTCCTCGCCGGCGCGCTGCTGGCGCTGATCGGGCCCTCGCTCGTCGGGCACACGCGCGCCTTCGCCCCCGCCCCCGTCCTCGTCGCGTGGGACGTCATCCACGTAACTGCCGGGGCGATCTGGCTGGGCGGCCTCGTCGGGCTGGTGCTCTCGCTGCGGGCGCTGGCCGGGCGCGAGCTGCTGGCCGCCCGGACCCTGTCCCGCTTCTCGACGGTCGCCGCGTTCGCGCTGGTCGTGGTCGCGGCCGCCGGCGCCTTCCTGTCCTGGCGGATCCTCGGGTCGTGGGCCGGCTTCGTCGAGACGACCTACGGCTGGCTGCTGCTGACCAAGATCGGCATCGCCCTGGTCGTCGCCGCGATCGGCGGCTGGAACCGCTGGCGCACCCTCCCCGCCGTGCAGGCGGCGGCCGGGTTCGGCGACCGCGAGCGCGCGGCCGCGACCGTGACGCGGACCGTGCGCGTCGAGGCGGTCCTGCTGGTCGTCCTGCTGGGGGTCACCGGCTTCCTCGTCAACCAGTCCCCCCGCCCCGCTCCGGTCACGCCCGCGTCCGGCACGACCGGGGTCGGTACGGCGACCGCGGGCGACCTGCGCGTGCTCGCCGCCCTCGACCCGCGACGCACGGGCAGCAACACCCTCCTGGTGCAGGTGCAGGACGCGTCCGGCGAGCCCTACGACCCGCCCGCCAACCCGGTGGTCTCCCTGCGGACCGAGGGCCTCGACGTCGGCGACGTCGCCATGCGCCCGGTGGGAGCCGGCACCTACCGCGGCGAGGTGGTGCTGCCGCGCCCGGGCACGTGGGAGGTGCAGGTCAGCATCGAGCTGAGCCGGTTCGAGAACCCCGTCACGACGGTGAGGTTGACGGTGCGACGGTGAGCTCGACCGGGATGGTGTGCAGGAAGCCGTCGACGCGGACCTGCGCGAAGAGGCGGTAGTCGCCGGGCTCCGCGATGTCGGAGTGGAACGTCAGCTCGGACCCGTCCTCGGTGATCTCGGGTGCGGAGAGCGGGTGCAGGTGCACCATCGCGCCGGTCCCGGTGTGGAAGCCGGTGACGTGGCTGTAGGCGCCGAGGTAGGTGCCGAGGGTGACCGGGTCGCCGGCGGCGTCGCGGACGCGCAGCCTGAGCAGGCCGTTGGGACCGGTGGTCGGCGCCTGCGTCACCGTCACGGAGACGAGCTGGTCCCCGGCCACGGTGTCGCCGGGGTCGCCGGGCGGGAGGGCGAGCGGACGACCGAGGACGACGTGGTCGCCGTTGCCGCCCTCGTCGCGGGCGACGAACTCGGTGACCACGCGGTAGCCGCCGGCGTCGGGCACGTCGAAGGGTGCGGTCCACGTGCCGCTGTCGTCCCGCGTCGGGTGGAGGTGGCGGAAGACGGTGAGCTCGTCGTTGACGAGGTAGAGGTGCAGCTCCTTGGTCAGCTCCTCGACGTAGTCGGTGACCGGCTCGCCCTGGGAGTCGTCGATCCGGAACCGGACCTCGCCGGTGCCGGCGGGGTCCTGGCGCACCTGCAGGCCGTCGAGGGAGTAGCCCACCTCCGAGGACGTCGTACCGTCACCGACGGCCATCGACACCATCACGCCGCCCGCGTGCGAGTGGCCCGCCGCGACCTGCCCGGAGTCCGCGCTGCACCCGGCGGTCGCCAGCACGAGCACGGCACCGGCGGCCAGGCGCGCGGGAGGAGTCACGGCCCCAGTATGCCGGGCCGTGCTCAGCGGCCGAGCGTCGAGACCAGCAGGCGCTGCAGGCTCTCGAAGTGCCGCTCGGCCGACTCCGCGTCGTAGGACGACGTGTCGGCCATGCTGTAGCCGTGCGGTCCGGGGAAGACCTCGTTGACCGCCTCGAGCCCCGCGGCCTCGAGCGCCTCGCCCAGCGCGGCGACCGCCTCCGGAGGCATCGAGCGGTCGTTGTCGGCGTGCCCGAAGGCGAACGACGCCCGCGCGGTCGCGAGCGCGAGGTGCGGGCTTTCCGGCTCGTCGGTGACCAGCCCGCCGCCGTGCCAGCCGCCGACGGCCGCGACGCCGGTGTCGAGCCCCGCAGCCCGTACGGCGATCCGCGCGCCCATGCAGTAGCCGGTGACGCCCACCCGGTGACCGGTCACCTCCGGCAGCCCGCGGAGCGCGGCCAGGTAGGCCGGGAGGTCGCGGGCGAGCAGGTCGGGCGTCAGCGCCTTGACCCGGCCCATCGCCGTACCCATGAACGCCTCGCGGGCCTCCGGCTCGCGCAGGTCACCGCTCGGCGCGAGCTCGGCCGCGGTCCCCTCCCGGTAGAACACGTGCGGGACGAGCACGGTGTAGCCCCACGACGCGATGCGGTCGGCCATCTGCTCGATCTGCGGCCGCAGGCCGATCGCGTCCACGATGAAGAGGACCCCGGGCGCAGGACCGCCACCGGGTGCGATCGCGACGTAGGCCTCGGCGTCGCCGTCGGGCAGGGACAGGGTGAGGGTCGGCACGCCCCGAGGCTAGCCCCGGGGGTCACAGCTGCGACTGCACCCCGGCAAGGAGCTGACGTGCCATCACGATCCGCTGGACCTGGTTGGTGCCCTCGTAGATCTGGGTGATCTTGGCGTCGCGCATCATCCGCTCGACCGGGTAGTCGCGCGTGTAGCCGTAGCCGCCGAGCACCTGGACCGCGTTGACGGTGACCTCCATCGCGACGTCGGAGGCGAAGCACTTCGCGGCCGCGCCGAAGAAGGTGAGGTCGTCGTCGCCACGCTCGGACCTGCCCGCGGCGGCGTACGTCATCTGGCGGGCCGCCTCGACCTTCATGCCCATGTCGGCGAGGAGGAACTGCAGGCCCTGGAAGTCGGCGATCGACTTCCCGAACTGCTGCCGCTCCTTGGCGTAGTCGAGCGCGTAGTCGAGAGCGCCCTGCGCGACGCCGACGGCCTGGGCGGCGATCGTGATCCGGGTGTGGTCGAGGGTCTTCATCGCGGTGGTGAAGCCGCTGCCCTCCTCGCCGATCATCCGGTCGGCGGGGATGCGGACCTTGTCGAGGTAGACCTCGCGGGTCGGCGAGCCCTTGATGCCGAGCTTCTTCTCGGGAGCACCGAAGCTCACGCCCTCGTCGGACTTCTCGACAACGAAGGCGGAGATGCCGCCGCGGGTCTTCTTCTCGGGGTCGGTGACCGCCATGACGGTGTAGAACTCCGACTCCCCCGCGTTGGTGATCCAGCGCTTGACGCCGTCGAGCACCCACTCGTCGCCGTCGCGGACGGCGCGGGTCTTCATGCCGCCGGCGTCGGAGCCGGCGTCGGGCTCGGAGAGGCAGTAGGAGAAGCCGCCCTCACCACGGGCGAGCGCACCGAGGTACTTCTGCTTGAGCTCCTCGGAGCCCGCGATCTGCACCGGCAGCGAGCCGAGCTTGTTGACCGCCGGGATGAGCGAGGACGAGACGCACGCGCGGGCGACCTCCTCGATGACCAGCACGGTGGCGAGCGCGTCGGCGCCGGCACCGCCGTACTCCTCCGGCACGTGCGGGGCGTGGAAGTCCGAGGCGAGCAGCGCCTCCGCGGCCTCGCGGGGGTAGCGACCCTCCTCGTCGACCTCGGCGGCGAACGGCGCGATCTTGGCGTCGGCGACCGCTCGGACCGCCTCGCGGATGGCCTGGTGCTCCTCGGAGAGGGCGTAGAGGGGGTACTCACTCATGGGGCCGATTCTAGGACGTCCAACCATTGTGGAGCAGCGGTCTACGGTGTGGGCATGGCCACTCCCGCGACCCGTCCCGACCAGTCCTGGCAGGACACCGCCACCGTCGACCACATGCTCGACGAGGCGACCACCTGGGCGGTGGTCGGCCTGTCGGGGGACCCGTCGCGGACGGCGTACTCCATCGCCTCGCTGCTCCAGCAGCGGGGGAAGCGGATCGTCCCGATCCACCCGGTGTTCGCGGACCCGGACGCACCGGAGGTGCTGGGCGAGAACGGGTACGCCGCCCTGGCCGACGTGCCCTTCCCCATCGACGTCGTCGACGTCTTCCGCCGCTCGGAGTCGGCCGGCGCGTTCGCCGACCAGGCCGTCGAGATCGGCGCGGGCGGCGTGTGGTTCCAGCTCGGCGTCATCGACGAGGACGCCTTCGCCCGCACGCTGGCCGCCGGCGTGCCGATGGTCATGGACACGTGCCCGGCCATCGAGTGGCGCAAGCGCTGACCCGTCCGGGCTCAGCCCAGGTCGACGCGGCCCTCGGCCATCTCGACGCCGAGCTGGCGCAGCGACTCCTCCAGCACCCACTGCACGTCGAGCGTGTCCGACAGCGGCATGACGGCGCTCTCGGTGAGACCGGCCGCGAGGCAGTCCTGTACCTCGATCGCCTGGTGGGCGTAGCCGCGCCCGGTCGCCGGACGCTCGACGACCTCGGCCTCCTGCCCGTGACGCCGTACGACGACCCGGCTGGCGTGGTGGAACGGCGGCTCGAGCTCGATGGAGCCCTTCGTGCCGACGACGGTCGCCCGCCCCGGGAGCTCGGCGGTGAGCGCGCTGACCAGTGAGGCCGCCCGCCCGTCGTCGTAGGACAGGTGGAAGGCGGCCGACGCGTCCGCCCCGTTGTCGTACGTCGTCCCGGTGACCGTGACGCCGTCGGGTCGGCCGAGCAGGTGCTGGGCGAACGAGATCGGGTAGACACCGAGGTCGAGGACCGAGCCGCCGCCGAGCGTGAGGTCGAAGAGCCGGTGGGTCGGGTCGTAGTCGCGCTCGGCGCAGAAGTTGGCCTGCACGAGCAGCACGTCGCCGATGTCCCCCGCCGCGACGAGCTCGCGCACGAGGGCCGTCGACGGCTGGAAGCGCGTCCACATGGCCTCCATGCAGAACACCTGCGCGGACCGCGCCGCGTCGACCACCTCCTGCGCACCGGCGAGGGTGGCGGTGAAGGCCTTCTCCACGAGCACAGGGGTGCCGCCCTCGATCGCGGCGAGCGCGAGGTCGTGGTGCTGGGGGTGGGGCGTGGCGATGTAGATGACGTCGACCTCACCGTCGCGGCCGGCGGCGAGCAGCTCGGCGTGCGTCCCCGAGCCCGGTGCGCCGAACCGGTCGGCGAAGTCGGCGGCGGAGTCGGCCGACCTGCTGCCGACGAACGCGAGCTCGGCGCCCGGCACGTGGGCGAGGTCCTGGGCGAAGGTCGCGGCGATGCCGCCGGTCGCGGCGATGCCCCAGCGAGTGGTCATGGCGTCACCCTAGGACCCCGGATCGGGTTGGATGGGCAGGTGCGCGACCTCCACGTCCCGGCCGGCCCCGGCCTCCCCGACGGCCTGGTCGTGCCCGCCGCCGAGCTGGTCGAGCGGTTCTCGAAGTCACCCGGCCCCGGCGGTCAGTCGGTCAACACCACCGACTCCCGCGTCGAGCTCGAGTACGACGTCGCGGCGTCGACCGTGCTCACCGACACCCAGCGGCGCCGGGCACTGGGGCGCTGGCCGTCCGGGAGCATCACGATCGCGGCGTCGGAGCACCGATCGCAGCACCGCAACCGGGTGGCCGCGCGCGAGCGGCTCGCCGAGCTGCTGCGCGAGGCCCTGGCTCCTCCGCCACCGCCGCGGCGGGCCACCCGACCGACCCGCGGGTCGAAGGAGCGGCGGCTGCGGGCGAAGAAGGAGCGTGCGCAGACCAAGGCGCTGCGCGGGCGGGTGCGGGACTAGAAGCCGACCCGGCGGCTACCGCCCCTCGCCGCCTGCCGTACGACGTCGCCCTTGGCGTGGGCAGTCTCGGCGAGGCCGGCCTGGTAGTCGACCAGCCGCTGCTGGAGCTCGGGATCGCTCGTGCCCAGGATCCGCGCGGCGAGGATGCCCGCGTTCTTCGCGTTGCCGATCGCGACGGTGGCCACCGGGATCCCGCCGGGCATCTGGACGATGGAGAGCAGCGAGTCCATGCCGTCGAGGTACTTCAGCGGCACCGGGACGCCGATCACCGGCAGTGGCGTGACGCTCGCCAGCATCCCGGGGAGGTGGGCGGCTCCCCCGGCACCGGCGATCACCACCGAGAGGCCGCGGGTGTGCGCCGCCTGACCCCACGCGATCATCTCGGTGGGCATCCGGTGCGCGGAGACGACGTCGGCCTCCCAGCCGACGCCGAGCTCGGTGAGCACCTCGCCGGCGGCCTGCATGACGGGCCAGTCGGAGTCCGAGCCCATCACGATGCCGACCTTCACTGCCTGGTCCATGGTGTCGCCGTCAGTCATCTCTCACTCACTCTCGTTGCCGAGGTCGCCGCGGAACCACGCGGCGGCGTGCCGGGCGCGCTCGAGGCAGTCCTCGAGGTCGTCGCCGTAGGCGTTGACGTGGCCGACCTTCCGGCCGGGGCGGAGGTCCTTGCCGTAGAAGTGCACCCGCAGCTGGGGGTCGCGCGCCATCGCGTGCGGCAGGCCGTCGTAGAGCCGGCCGGTGTCGGTGGGGCCGCCGAGGATGTTGACCATCACGGTCCAGCGCTCACGCGGGGCCGGCGAACCCAGCGGGAGGTCCATGACGGCGCGCAGGTGATTCTCGAACTGGGACGTCACGGCGCCGTCCTGGGACCAGTGGCCGGTGTTGTGGGGACGCATCGCCAGCTCGTTGACCAGGATCCGGCCGTCGGTCGTCTCGAAGAGCTCGACGGCGAGGATGCCCGTGACGTCGAGCGCACCGGCGATGCGCAGGGCGATCTCCTGCGCCTGACCGGCGAGGGCGGGCGAGAGGTCCGGCGCGGGGGCGACGACCTCGTGGCAGATGCCGTCGAGCTGGGTGGAGGCGACGACCGGGTACGCCGCGGCCTGGCCGCTCGGCGAGCGTGCGACCAGCGCCGACAGCTCGCGACGGAAGTCGACGAGCTCCTCGGCGAGCACCTCGACACCGGCCGCCGCGGCGGCGTCGAACGCCGCACGGCTCTCGTCCAGCTCGCGCACGACCCAGACGCCCTTGCCGTCGTAGCCGCCACGCGTGGTCTTGAGGACGCACGGCAGCCCGAAGTCGGCGACCTCCTCGGTCGTGGTCACCACGGCGTTGCGCGGGCAGGGCACGTCGAGCTCGGCGAGCCGGCGTCGCATGACGGCCTTGTCCTGCGCGTGGACCAGCGCGTCCGGCCCGGGCCGTACGGCGACACCGTCCCGCTCGAGCGCGTGGAGGTGGTCGGTCGGGACGTGCTCGTGGTCGAAGGTGACGACCGCGGCGCCGTCCGTGACCCTCCGCAGCGTGGGGAGGTCCGTGTAGTCGCCGACGAGCTGGTCGGGGATGACCTGGGCGGCGGAGACGCCCTCGGCCTCGGCGAGCAGGCGGAGCGGGAGGCCGAGCGCGATCGCGGGCTGGGCCATCATCCGGGCGAGCTGCCCGCCCCCGATGACGGCGAGCGTGGGTGCGCGGTGCGAACCGGTCGAGGACACGACCGGAGCCTATAGAAGGCGGGAGCGGAGCGGCCCCTCCGGCTCAGCTGGCGACCCGGTCCGCGCTGAGCTCGAAGCGGAGCCCGCGGCCGCGGTGGGTGGTGATCAGCGTCGGGTTGCGCGGGTCGTCGTCGAGCTTGCGACGCAGCCAGCCGAGGTGCACGTCGATGGTCTTGGAGTTGGTGTAGAACGAGGTCTGCCACACGTCCGCCATCAGCTCGCCACGGGTCACGATGTCACCGGGGCGCGCCATCAGCGCCTGCAGGAGCTGGAACTCCTTGCGGCTCAGTCGGATCTCGCGGTCGCCCCGCCACACCTGTCGTGTGCCCGGGTCCAGTCGCACGTCTTGCACAGCCAACACGTGGCTGAAGGTAAGGATCCGGCACCCGTCGGGGTGGCCTAATGAGCGAAAAATGACCAACTGGTCTGGTCCACCTGCCGAGCGTGGGAGACGCCTCGGACGAGCGTGGGCGACGGGTGGGCGACGGGTGGGCGACGGGTGGGCGACGGGTGGGCGAAGGGTGGGCGACGGGTGGGCGGAGCGTCAGCGACGGCGTACGGCGACCGGCTCGACGAGGCCGAAGCCCCGGACCGGACGGGCCGGGAGCCGCCTGCTCTCCCACTCCGTGGACGGCAGCAGGTCGGCGGTGGCCTGGTCGACGATGAGCCGGTTGCGGCGCGCCACCTGCGTCAGCCGCGCGGCCAGGTTGACCGGCGGGCCGAAGATGTCGCCGAGGCGCTGGATCACCGGTCCGCTCGCCAGCCCGAGGCGGACGTCGGGCATCTTCGAGTCGCGGCCGATGACGTTGATGATCCCCTCCGCGACCGCGATGCCGTCCTCGGCGCCGCCGGTGACGAACAGGACCGAGTCGCCGAGGCTCTTGATGATCCGGCCGGCGTAGCGGGCGACCACGTCCTGGCAGCGGCTCTCGAACACCTCGACCAGGTCGCCGATCTCCTCGCGGTCGAGGGTGTTGGACAGCGCGGTGAACGACACCAGGTCCGCGAAGCCCACCGTCACGTCGATCGTGTGGAGGTCCTCGTCCTTGGCGCCCATCGCCTCGATGCGGCCGACGGCCGCGGCGAGGTGGCGGCGCCAGGCGTAGATGAGCAGCGCCTCGAAGGGCGGGTTCACCTCGTTGATCAGGCGCAGCGCCGACCCGATGCGCGACCCGGTCGCCTCGTCGCTCGCCTCCATCTCCTCGACGCGGCTGACGAGGGTGGAGACCTCCCAGTCGGCGAGCCGGGCCATCGTCTGCCCGACGCCGCGGGTCAGGTTGACCGCCATGTCGAAGTCGACCGCGCCGGCGTCGACGAACCCCATCAGGGTCGAGACGGCCTCCACGTCGGCGGCCGTGTAGGCCTTCTCGCCGACGAACTCGGGGAAGCCGAGCGCGCGCCACAACCGGCGGGTCTCGTCGATCGTCACGCCTGTCTCGGCAGCCACCTCGAGCGCGTTGAAGCGCGGCTTGCTGCGCAGGATCGCCTGGTCGAGCTGCTCCCCCGGCCGGGCCGTGGGAGCAGACGACCCCTTGCGGGCCTTGCCCTTCCTCGGCCGCTCAGGTGCCATCGTCGCGGCGGTCACCGCCGGCGAGGCGATGGAGCTCGTCGGAGACCTGGAGCTGGACCTTCTCCACGTTCGGGATGTCGTGCAGCTCGACCTGGCCGTCGGTGCTCGCGTCGGAGACCACGAGCGTGCCGCACCCGAAGATCCGGTCGATCACGCCGATCTCGAAGTCGACGCCGCTGATCCGGTTGAGCGGGATCGTGCGGCCCTCCTTGGCGATGAAGCCGGAGCGCTTGATGAACCGGCGGTTGGTGAAGGTGTACGTCGTGGTGAGCCACCGCAGGAACGGGCCCGCCACGAACCACACCACGACCGCGAGGAACAGGATCCACACCACCAGGGAGCCCACCGAGCCGTCGATCACCCGGTCGAGGAAGATCGCCGCGGCCAGCGCCACGAGGACGACGAGACCCGGCAGGATCAGCGCCTTGACGTGCGTCCGGGTGGAGACGACGACGGTCTCGCCCTCGTTGAGGAGCTTGGTCGGAAAGGCCACGTCGCGATCATGTCACTACGCGGGGCGCACGTGCACCACGTCACCGGCCGCCACCGTGAGCGTGCCGTCGTCGGTGCCCACCACGAGCGCCCCGGTCGCGTCGATGTCGAGCGCCTCGCCACGTCGTACGTCGCCCGCGGGCAGGTGCACGTCGACCGTGCGCCCGAGCGTGACGCAGGCGTCGGCGTAGGCGGTGCGCAGGGACGCGGTGTCGTCGAGGAGACCCTGCAGGCCGTGGAGCGAGCCGAGCACCTGGTTGAGCAGGCCGGTGCGCTCCACGGGCTCGCCGGTCTCGAGCGCGACCGACGTGGCGAGCGCGATCGGGAGCTCGTCGAGCGTCTGGTCGACGTTGATCCCCACACCGACGACGGCGAGCGGCCCCGACGGGCTCTCGATCCGCTCGACGAGGATCCCCGCGACCTTGCGGCCCGCGCCGAGGTCGCCCCCGTCGACCAGCACGTCGTTGGGCCACTTCAGCGCGACGTCGGGCAGCCGGTCGCCGAGCGCGGCCTGGACGGCGTACCCCGTGAGCAGCGGCAGCCACGACCACGACTCCGGTGGCACGTCGGGGCGCAGCAGGACGGAGAAGGTGAGCGACGACCGGGGCGGCGTCTCCCACGTGCGGTCGAGGCGGCCGCGCCCCGCGGTCTGGTGCTCGGTGACGAGGACCAGGCCCGGCTCCTCCCCGGCGCGGGCTCGTGCCGCCACCGCGGCGTTGGTCGACGGGGTCGCCTCCTCCACCTCGACGCGCCAGCCGGCGGGCGGGACCAGGCGCCCGGGGTCGAGGGGTGGGCGCGGTGCCGGTGCGTCGGTCATGGCACTACATTGCCGGATGGACCACTGACCAGACTCCAGGAGGCCGCCGCGTGAGTGCACAGCCGGGCGAGGGAACCGAGGTTCCCGACCAGATCGACCTTCACACGACCGAGGGCAAGCTGGCCGACCTCGAGCGGCGCCTCGACGAGGCGGTGCACGCCGGGTCCGCCAAGGCCATCGAGAAGCAGCACGCCAAGGGCCGCAAGACAGCCCGGGAGCGGATCGAGATGCTCTTCGACGAGGGCACCTTCGTCGAGCTCGACGAGCTGGCGCGGCACCGCTCGACGGCGTTCGGCCTGGAGAAGACGCGGCCCTACGGGGATGGCGTCGTCACCGGCTACGGCGAGGTCGACGGCCGGATGGTCTGCGTCTTCAGCCAGGACTTCACCGTCTTCGGCGGCTCGCTGGGCGAGGTCTACGGCGAGAAGATCACCAAGGTCATGGACCTCGCGATCAAGACCGGCTGCCCGATCATCGGCATCAACGAGGGCGCGGGCGCCCGCATCCAGGAGGGTGTCGTGAGCCTCGGGCTCTACGGCGAGATCTTCCGGCGCAACGTCCACGCCTCCGGCGTCATCCCGCAGATCAGCCTGATCATGGGCAACTGCGCCGGCGGCCACGTCTACTCCCCCGCCGTCACCGACTTCACCGTGATGGTCGACCAGACCTCGGCGATGTTCATCACCGGCCCCGACGTCATCAAGACGGTCACCGGCGAGGACGTCACGATGGAGGACCTCGGCGGCGCGCGGACGCACAACACCAAGTCGGGCAACGCCCACTACATGGCCTCCGACGAGGAGGACGCCATCGACTACGTCAAGGCGATGCTGTCCTACCTCCCGCAGAACAACCTGGACCCGGCCCCCGAGCTCGACGAGGTGCCGGACATGGAGGTCACCGACACCGACCGGGCGCTCGACACCCTCATCCCGGACGGCGCCAACCAGCCCTACGACATGCACGACGTGATCACCGCCGTGCTCGACGACGAGGACTTCCTCGAGGTCCAGGAGCTCTTCGCCCCCAACATCATCGTCGGCTTCGGCCGCGTGGAGGGGCGTTCGGTCGGCGTCGTGGCCAACCAGCCGATGCAGTTCGCCGGCACCCTCGACATCGACGCCTCCGAGAAGGCCGCCCGGTTCGTGCGGTTCTGCGACGCCTTCAACATCCCGGTCCTGACGTTCGTCGACGTGCCGGGCTTCCTGCCCGGCACCGACCAGGAGTGGCAGGGGATCATCCGCCGCGGCGCGAAGCTGATCTACGCCTACGCCGAGGCCACCGTCCCGCTCATCACGGTGATCACCCGCAAGGCCTACGGAGGGGCGTACGACGTCATGGGCTCCAAGCACCTCGGCGCCGACATCAACGTCGCCTGGCCCACCGCCCAGATCGCCGTCATGGGCGCGCAGGGCGCGGCCAACATCGTGCACCGCAAGACCCTCCAGGCCGTGCAGGACGAGGGCGGCGACGTCGAGGCGAAGCGCGCGGAGCTGATCGACGAGTACGAGACCACGCTCGCCAACCCCTACATCGCCGCCGAGCGCGGCTACGTCGACGCCGTCATCGCGCCGCACGAGACCCGCATCGAGATCATCCGCTCGCTGCGCCTGCTCCGCTCCAAGCGCGAGACCCTCCCGGCCAAGAAGCACGGGAACATCCCGCTCTGATGGGCGACGTCGAGAAGCCCCTGCTGCGGGTCCTCAACGCCGACGCGACGCCGGAGGAGGTCGCGGCGCTCGTCGCGGTGTTCTCCGCCCTCGGCTCGACGGACGTCGAGGCCCCGAGGCGCCCGCGACCCGCGTGGAACGCACCCGCCCGGCTCGTGCGCCGTACCCACAGGCATGGCGAGGGCGGCTGGCGGGCGAGCGGCCTGCCGCGCTGAGTCGACTACTCCGGAACGGCTGTCGAGCTGTCGCGGGTGACCCGCGACAGCACCCCGAAGGCACTGCCCAGGAAGGAGCGAAGCAGGTGCACCTGCAGCTCGGCGGACGCGCCCTCGAGGGCGGCCACGTCCAGCACCAGGCACCGCCCGGCGGTGGCACCGTGGACGTCGGCGGTGTGGACGCCGCCCAACGCCAGCGCTGACTCACCGAAGGTCGCGCCCGGCCCGATGGAAGCCAGGCGACGTCGAGCCCCGCCGGCGGTCGGGACACTGACCACCACGTCCCCCGCCAGCAACAGGTGCACGCGCTGGGCCGGGGTACCGGCCTCCACCAGCTGCTCGTCCGGCACGAAGTCGTGCACCCGGGTGATGCCCTCGAGCTCCTCGCGCAGGGGCTGGGGAAGACCTCCCACGAGTGGGTGGTCGCCCGGGCCCAGGACGACCGGGGCGTGCTCCTTGCCCAGCAGCTTGTCCTCGCACCACTCGCGCGCGGCGTCGGGGTCGTGGAAGAGGCGCGCGCCGATGGCGGCCGCGGTGACGTCGTGGGCGCCTGCCACCACCAGCTCACCACCGCTGCGGCTGAGCTGGCGCGCCAGCTCGGCCAGCACCTGCGCGGCGGCGGCGTCGATGGTCTGGGCCCGGTGCAGGTCGAGCAGCACGAGTCGTCGTCCCGGCGCCAGCGCCTCGCGGCTCACGGCCTCCGCGCCCGCGAAGAGGAGGTCGCCGCCAGCCTCGACCACGATGCAGCGCTCGGAGGCCGCCGCGAGGTCGCCGCGCTGCTCGGCCGGGCGCTGACGGGCGGACGGGGTCTCGGACAGCAGGCGTACGCGGATCGCAGCACGCTGGGTCCGGCCCGTGTTGACGAAGTGGAGCCGCAGGTCGCGCGCGAGCTGGTTGAAGACGGCGACGCCCCGCACGCTGTTGCCGACGGCGTCGAGGCGCGGGGAGAACACCGCCACCCCCAGCTGGCCCGGCATGACACCGATGACCCCGCCACCGACGCCGCTCTTGGCCGGGATGCCGACGTTGACCAGCCACTCGCCTGCGGCGTCGTACATGCCGCACGTGGTCATCACGGACAGCACCTGGGTCACCAGTGCGTCCGGAACGGCCCGCGCACCGGTCAGCGGGTTGAGCCCGCGCCCGGCCAGGGTCGCTGCCATGACCGCGAGGTCACGGCAGGTCACCTCGACCGAGCACGCTCGGAAGTAGACGTCCAGCGCCCGCTCGGGGTCGCCGTCGAGCGACCCGACCGCACGCAGCATGTGCCCGATCGCCCGGTTGCGGTGCCCCGTCTCCTGCTCCGCTGCGAACACCTCCTCGTCGACCTCGAGCCGCCGTCCCGCCCAGACCCCCAGGGACTCGACCAGGCGCTCGGCCGGGTCGCCGCTCTCGCCGCCGTCGACGAGCCCTGCTGCCGCGATGGCGCCCGCGTTGATCATCGGGTTGCGGGGACGTCCCGCCGAGTCGAGGCTGATGGAGTTGAAGGCGTCGCCGCTGGGCTCGACGCCGATGCGGCGTCGCACCTCGGGCAGGCCCCGGTCGGCCAGGGCGAGGGCGTAGGTGAACGGCTTCGAGATGGACTGGATCGTGAACGGCGCGTCGCTGTCCCCGACCGCGTAGACCTGCCCGTCGACGGTCACGACGCAGATCCCGAACGGCTCCGGGTCGGCCGCGGCGAGCGGCGGGATGTAGTCGGCGACGGCACCGTCCTTCAACCCGCTGAACGTGCGGTGCACGCGCCGGAGGTACGTCTCGACGGGAAGTGTCGTCGTGACCTGGTCCATGGGGCCTCCCACCTCGCGGCCATTCGGGTCGTCTCTGGAGACATGGTCCCAGCGCCGAGCGACGACGCGCCCGCGCGCTCATCAGGCGGTCGGAGGCCGGGACTAGGGTCGGCCGGGTGACTTCCACCCGCACCATCGACGCCCTCTGCAACGCCTACGTCGAGGACTACTGCGCCCTCGACCCGCTGACCGCGACCTCGATCGGGGTGGCCGGCCACGAGCACGAGATGACCGACTACTCCCCCGCCGGGTTCGACGCGCGTGAGGCGCTGGCGCGCGAGGTGGTGGCGGCCGTCGAGGCCGCGACGCCGGTCGACGACCGCGAGGCGGCCGCCCAGGACGCGTTCCTCGAGCGCACCCGCCTCGAGATCGCGCTCGAGGACGCGGGCGTCAACCGCTCGCGGATGTCGGTGCTGTGGAGCCCGCTCCACGAGATCCGGGGCGTCTTCGACCTGATGCCGACCGAGGGCGAGGAGGCGGTCGCCGCGATCGCGTCGCGGCTCGAGGCCGTCCCGGCCGCGCTCGAGGGCCTCCGGGTGACGCTGTCCGACGAGGCGCGCAAGGGCAACGTCGTCGCCGCGCGACAGTACGCCGAGGTGGCCGAGCAGGTGCGCCGCTGGACCGGGCAGGTGGGCGACGCCGGCGACTTCTACCTCGGCCTGGTCGACCGGCTCGACGGCGGCGACCCCGCCCACCTCCGGGCGCTGGCGGGCGCGGCGAGCGCCGCCACGGCGTCGTTCGGCCTCTTCCTCACCGACGAGCTCGAGCCGCAGGGCAAGGAGAAGGAGGGGGTGGGCCGCGAGGTCTACGGCCTCGCGAGCCGCTACTTCCTCGGCGCCGAGGTCGACCTCGACGAGACCTACGCCTGGGGCTGGACCGAGCTGCAGCGGCTGTCCGACCTGATGCACGCCACGGCCGACCGGATCCTGCCGGGCGCCGACGTCGACGCCGCGGTCGCGCACCTCGACGCCGACCCCGAGCGGGTCGTCCACGGACGCGAGGCGTTCCGCGACTGGATGCAGCAGCTGGCCGACCGCACGATCGAGGCGATGGCGGGCGTGCACTTCGACATCCCCGAGCCCATCCGCCGGATCGAGTGCATGCTCGCGCCCACCAACGACGGCGGCATCTACTACACCGGCCCGTCGGAGGACTTCGAGCGGCCCGGCCGGATGTGGTGGTCGGTGCCCGACGGGATCGAGGACTTCCACCCGTGGCGCGAGGTCACGACCGTCTACCACGAGGGCGTCCCGGGCCATCACCTCCAGGTCGCGCAGACGGCCTACCGCAGCGACACCCTCAACCGCTGGCAACGCCTGATGTGCTGGTGCAGCGGCCACGGCGAGGGCTGGGCTCTCTACGCCGAGCGGCTGATGGAGGAGCTCGGCTTCCTCGACGACCCCGCCGACCTGCTCGGCATGCTCGACGGCCAGTCGCTGCGCGCCACCCGGGTGATCGTCGACATCGGCATGCACCTCGAGCTGACCATCCCCGAGGACAACCGCCTCGGTCCCGGCGGCACCGCCTTCCACCCCGGTGAGACCTGGACGCCCGAGCTCGGGCTGGAGTTCATGCGGCTGCACTGCCGGATGGACGACGAGTTCATCCAGTTCGAGGTCAAGCGCTACCTCGGCCTGCCCGGCCAGGCGCCGTCCTACAAGGTCGGCGAGCGCATCTGGCTCGAGGCCAGGGAGGCCGTCCAGCGGCGGCAGGGGGACGACTTCGACCTCAAGGCCTTCCACCGCGCCGCGCTCGATCTCGGCTCGCTCGGGCTCGACCCGCTGCGGACGGCGCTGGAGCGGCTGTGAGCACCCCGCTCGTCCTCGCCTCCGCCTCCCCCGCCCGTCGTACGACGTTGCGGGCGGCCGGCATCGAGCCGATCGTCGTCGTGAGCGGGGTCGACGAGTCCCAGGTGGCCGACCTGCCCCCGGCGGAGCTCGCGCTCCAGCTGGCCGAGCTCAAGTGCGCGGCCGTCGTCGACCGTGACGAGGTTCCCTCCGACGCGCTCGTCCTGGGCTGCGACTCCGTGCTCGAGCTCGACGGCGAGGCCCTCGGCAAGCCGCACGACCCCGACGAGGCGGCCCGCCGGTGGCGCTCGATGCGGGGCCGCTCGGGCGTGCTGCACAGCGGCCACTGCCTGCGCGACGTGCCGAGCGGACGGGTCGCCGCCGCGACGGGGTCGACGACCGTGCACTTCGCCGACGTCACCGACGAGGAGATCGACGCCTATGTCGCCACCGGCGAGCCGCTGGAGGTCGCGGGCGCCTTCACCATCGACGGCGTCGGCGGTGCCTTCATCACCGGGATCGACGGCGACCACCACAACGTGGTCGGCGTGAGCCTGCCGCTCCTGCGCGAGCTGGTCCTCGAGCTCGGACACGCGTGGCCGAGCCTGTGGACCACGACGTGACCCGATAGCATCCCGAGCGTGGGTGGCGGGGTGACTGGCGGGGTGCAGGCCCGACCTGTCGCCGACCCCGACAACCGGTACGGCGTCCGCGACGAGCGGCTCCTGACCGGCGCGACGGTCATCACCGCGGTCCGCACCATCGCCTCCGTGGTGCTCTCCGCCGTCGCCGCGCACCAGCAGAGCCTCGAGCTGCTCGTCGCCGCCCTCGCCGTCTACTGGGTCGGCGACATGCTCGACGGCTTCTACGCCCGCCTGCGCGACTGCGAGACCCGCATCGGGGCGGTGCTCGACATCATGAGCGACCGGCTCAACGCGGGCGCGTTCTACATCGGCCTCGCCTGGCTGCAGCCCGAGCTGTCACCGGCGATCTTCGTCTACCTCGCCGAGTTCATGGTGATCGACTGCTTCCTGTCGATCGCGTTCCTCGCCTGGCCGGTGCGCAGCCCCAACTACTTCTTCGTCGTCGACCGCCCGATCTGGCTCTGGAACTGGTCGAAGCCGGCCAAGGCGATCAACAGCGCGCTGTTCGCGGTGCTCCTGCTGGTCACCGGCTGGATGTGGGTCGGGCTGGTGATCGCCTCGGCCCTGCTCGTGCTCAAGTGCGTGTCCCTCCAGCGGCTCGTACGGATCGGGCTGCCCGTCCCCGGGACCGCGGGTTGATGCTCTTCTGGAGCGTCTTCGGCGCCTCGATCGCCTCGGCGCTGCTGCCGCTGATCAACATCGAGGCCATCCTCGCGGTCTCGGTCAGCCAGGCACCGGAGCACGTGTGGGGCCTGCTGATCGCGGCGACGGTCGGGCAGATGGTCGGCAAGATCCTCTGGTACTGGGGCGGCATGCACGTCGACCGCGCCCCGTGGGTCCACCGGCAGCTGCAGAAGCCGAAGGCCAAGGCGTCCCTCGACCGGTGGCACGAGCGGGCCGAGGGGCGTCCGTGGTTCACGGCGGGACTGCTCTTCTTCTCCGCGGCCGTCGGCTTCCCGCCGTACGCCATCACGGCCGTGCTGGCGGGCATCCTGCGCGTGCCGTTCGGGATCTTCTTCATGACCGGCCTGCTGGGTCGCGGACTGCGGTTCTGGGCCGTGGTGTTCGGGACCTCGTCCCTCCTCCACCTCTTCTGACCGCCGCCCGCACCCGGGTGGGCTACTCCGCCGCGGACCACGCCTGTCGCAGGCTGACGCGGCCGCCGGTCTGCAGCAGCGCCCGGCGGTAGAGCTTCTCCCCCACCCACACGGTCACCGCGGCGAACGCGGCCAGCAGGCCGAGCGCGACGAGCGGCTCCCACCACTCCACGCCGCCGGCGAGGATGCGCTTGGGCATCACCACCGCCGAGACCGGCGGGACGAAGGACGCGATCACCTGGGCACGGCCGTCGAGCGACAGCCCGCCGAAGAACATCACCAGCATCAGCATCGTCAGCGGCGTCGACGTCGCCTGGAGGTCCTCCGTGCGTGACGCGAGCGACCCCGCCACGGCCCACAGGCAGGCGAGGGCGACGAAGCCCGCCAGGAAGAAGCCGATGAACCAGGCAGTCGGACCGGACAGTGCCGGCAGGTAGGACTTGTAGGAGGTGAACGACATCCCGACGAGGCCCACGACCAGGTAGACCAGCAGCTGGATCACCGCCAGCGCGGTGTTGCCGAGCACCTTGCCGGCGAGGAGGTGCCGCAGCGGGATGGCGGCCGCGATGATCTCCACGATGCGGCTCTGCTTCTCCTCGATGACCGACGAGGCGAGCTGCATGCCGAAGATCAGGGCGGCGAAGTAGAACAGGAAGACGAAGGCGAATCCCACGACCTCGGCCACGGCGGCGCGCTCCGCGTCCCCGCGCAGGAAGCTCGTCGTCACCGAGCTGCCCGCCTCGAGCGCATCGACCGACGTGCCGGCGTCCGCGGCGTTCCGGGCGAGCACCTGCTGGCGTACGACGGCCTCCGTCACGTCGGTGAGCGAGTCCTGCTCGCTCGACTCCGACGTCAGCTGCCAGCCGTCACCGTCCTCGGCCGGGTGCAGCCAGGCGTCCACGTCGTCCTCGCGCAGCGCGGCCCTCGCGGCGGCGTCGTCGTCGAGCTCGACCACGGCGACCCTCACCTTGTCGTCGACCGCCGACGCACCGTCCTTGACCGCGGTCGCCATCGCGACGGCGTCGGGCGTCGCGCCGAGGGTGACGTCGTCGGTCTTCTCGTCCTGCCAGGCGGTGAACCCGAGGAAGCCGACGATCATCACCACCATCAGCGCGGTGCCGATCAGGAACGACTTGTCGGTGATCCGCGAGACCACCTCGCGGCGGGTGACGAGCAGCCAGGCGGGCTCGTCGGTGCGGTCGGTGCGGTCGGTGCTGGTGTCGGTGCTCATGCCGTGGCCTCCCGGTAGATCTCGCTGAGCGCCGGGCGGACCCGGACGAACTCGTGGACGGCGCCGCGGCGCGTGGCCTCGGCGACGAGGTGCTGCTCGGCCCCGTCCTCGCGCACCTCGACGAGCGCCGTGGTGCCGTCGAGGTCGAGGACGTCGAGCCCGGACTGGTCACGCACCCAGCCGGCGTCGCCGCCGAGGACGAGGCGGAAGCGCGGCACCCCCGCGTCGCGCAGCTCCGCCACGGTCCCGGCGGCGACCCGGCGGCCCTGGGCCAGCACGACGAGGCGGTCGCACAGGCGCTCGACCAGGTCGAGCTGGTGGCTGGAGAAGAGGACGGGGACCCCGTCGCGGGTGTGCTCGCGCAGCAGGTCGACCATCGAGTCGACGGCCACCGGGTCGAGCCCCGAGAACGGCTCGTCGAGGATCAGCGCGGCCGGTCGCGGCAGAACGGACGCGATGATCTGCACGCGCTGCTGGTTGCCCAGCGACAGCTTCTCCAGGTGGTCCTTGGTCCGCTCGCCGAGCCCGAACCGCTCCAGCAGCTCCTGCACCCCGGCCCGCGCCTCGGTCCGCCCCATGCCCTTGAGCTGGGCGACGTACACGAGCTGGTCGAGGATGGGTTGCTTCGGGTAGAGGCCGCGCTCCTCGGGCATGTAGCCGAAGGTGCGGCGGTCGAGGCGGGTGATCGGGCTGCCTCGCCACAGGACCTCGCCCTCGTCGATCCCGAGCACGCCCATGACCATCCGCATGGTCGTGGTCTTGCCGGCGCCGTTCGCGCCCACGAAGCCGGTCATCTGCCCGGCCGGTACCTCGAACGACACGTGGTCCACGGCGGTGGCGTCACCGAACCGTCTGGTCAGCTCCCGAATCTCCAGCATGCCCCGACGCTAGGGGTCTGGCGCGACGGGCGGATCCGTCGCGCGGATGGATCAGTCCTCCGCCGGGAGGATGAGACCGGCCTCGTACGCGTAGATCACCGCCTGCACGCGGTCACGCAGGTGGAGCTTGGCGAGCACGTTGGACACGTGGGTCTTGACCGTTGCCTCACCGAGGACGAGCTCGGCGGCGATCTCGGCGTTGGACAGCCCGCGGCCGAGCAGGACGAGCACCTCCCGCTCACGCGCCGTGAGGTGGCGCAGCGCCTCCGGCTCGGGCCGCTCGACGCGGTCGCCCCGGTCGTCGTCCTTCCCCGCCATCCGGCCGATCACCCGCCGCGTCACCTCCGGGGCGAGGAGCGCGTGACCGCGCCCGGCAGCACGTACGGCGTCGAGGAGCTGCTCCGGTCCGGCGTTCTTCAGCAGGAAGCCGCTTGCGCCCGCCCGGAGGGCGTCGAAGAGGTAGTCGTCGCGGTCGAAGGTCGTCACGATGACGACGTGCCCGAGGTCGTCGGCGACGAGGTGCCCGGTGGCCTCGATGCCGTCCATCCGCGGCATCTGGACGTCCATCAGCACCACGTCGGGACGCGTCGCGCGTGCCTGCTCGATCGCCTCCAGGCCGTCGGCCGCCTCGCCGACGACCTCGATGTCGTCCTCGACCGACAGCACCATGGCGAAGCCCGAGCGCACCATGGCGTGGTCGTCGACGAGCAGCACCCTGAGTCGATCCATCGGCGGGTCGGTCATCCGCCGGCCCCCAGCGGGTAGCGGACACGCACCCGGTAGCCACCGGTGACGCGCGGGCCGATGTCGACCTGGCCCTCGTGGCCGGCCGCACGCTCGCGGATCCCCAGCTGGCCCAGTCCGCTGCCCGACGTGCCGCGACGAGGACGACCGTTGTCGACCACCTCCACCTCGGCGTACGCGCGCTCGTCCACGCGGACGACGACCGAGACGGTGTCGGCCGTCGAGTGCCGCCGGACGTTGGTCAGCGCCTCCTGGACCGTGCGGTAGACCGCGAGACCGATGCCCCGCGGCAGCCTCGCCACCGCGCCGTCCTGCTCCTCGACCACGTCCAGGGTCACGGCCAGGCCCTGCCCGTCGACCTCGGCGACCAGGCTCGCGAGGTCGGACACGCCCGCCTCGCTCGTACGCGCCCGGCTGCCGTCCTCGGCGTCCTCCCCCACCCCCTCGCGCAGGGCACCGAGCAGCCGCCGCATCTGGGTGACGGCATCGCGCGAGGCCTCCTCGACGTTGGCGAGGGCCGTACGCGCGGCGTCGGGGTCGCGGTCCAGGACCCGGCGCGCGGCCCCCGCCTGGATGCCCATCGCCGAGACGCCGTGAGCGACGACGTCGTGCAGGTCGCGGGCGATCCGCAGGCGCTCGTCGATCACCGCCTGCTCCCGCAGCCGGCCTGCTTGGGCGGCGATCGTGGCCGCCTGGTCCTGCAGGCGGGCGCGCTGCCGCGCGGCGCGCCACGAGACGCCACCGCCCGCGATCGCGCCGCCGAAGTAGATCGCGTTGACGAGGAGCGTGATCGCGATCGCCGCCGTCACGGGTGGGAAGAACCCGACGTCGGTGGAGAGGTCCTCCTCGTCCAGCCAGTCCTGCACCGCCGAGCCGAGGGTGAACTGCCAGGTGAGCCAGGCGAACATGAAAAGCACGATCGAGCTCACCACGACGACCATCGCCCGGCGGTCGCGCGCCCACGCGACGCCGGACAGGAGCGCGACGAAGTAGACGATCTGCAGGGAGACCTGCGCCATCACCTGCGGCATGGTCACGCCGGCGACGAACATGTGCAGCGCCGCCAGCAGCGCCACCGTCAGCGGCCACCTGCGCCGCCCGAGGAGCAGCACCGAACCGGTCGACACCGCCAGCCACTCCGCCCAGACCGGGGCGTCGACGCCGTCCAGCCCGCCCGAGCTGCGCACCAGCTCCAGCGCCAGCAGGCTGACCGCCTCGACGCTCGCCGCCAGCACGACGTCCTGCCGCCCGATCGCGGGGCGCGGCCGCTCCCACACGTCGTCCACGCCCAGCCAAGCGCCCAGCCACGTCAGGACGCGCTCGACCGGGGACGACATGGGGCGAGGGTAGATCGGTGCGTCCCTCTCCGGATCCGTCGGGAGGCGGAGATGGTGGGCACCGGCTGTCGGCGTCCTCAGCGTGGTTGGAGTGATCGAGCTGCCGGAGCAGACCACTGATCGTCCACAGAAGACCTTCCTGCCGGCCTGTCCACAGACGGCCACTCGACTGTCGGACCCTTCACGTTGAGTGGATCCATGACCACCACCGAGCCCCTCACCGCAGCCGCTGTCGCGGCGATGCGGCGTGAGGTGCAGGTGTCGCTCGACGGACCCAGCGAGCTCGACGATGCCGCGCGGTTCGATCTGCTCAGGGCGCTCGAGGAGCTGGTCTGCACGGCGACAGCCGCGCAGGCTGCGGTCGCCGCCGACCTGGCCGAGTGGGTCGAGGCCGACCACGAGTCCCTGGGCGTGCCGGCTTCGCGACGCGGTCAGGGCGTCGGCGCGATGATCGCCCGGGCCCGACGGGAGTCGCCGCACCGCGGCCAGCGCCACCTCGGCCTGGCTCGTGTCGTGCGCACCGAGCTTCCGCACACCTGGGCTGCGTGGCGGGCCGGACGCGTCACCGAGTGGCGCGCCACCGTGATGGCGCGTGAGACCGCCTGCCTCTCGCTCGAGGACCGGCTCGCGATCGACGAGCTCCTCGCCGCCGACCACGACGTGTTCGAAGCGATGAGCGAGCGCGAGGTCGTCGGAGGCGTGCAGACCGAAGCCGCCCGCCTCGACGCCGAAGCCGTCACCGCCCGCCGCCGCAACCGCCCGAGCCACCGGTGATCCCCGGACCCGGGGCCAGGTGATGGCCGACGAGCTGGTCCTACGGATCGCCGGGACCCACCAAGCAGCCAGCGACGGTGCTCCGGGTGCCGAGTCCGCCGACCGCACGACACCGAGAGACGAAGCAGGAGCGAGCTCACAGGAGCGAGCGCACCGGCAGGGTGGTGCCGCGCGGTCGGTCGCGCTCAACCTCGTGATGTCCCACGACGCGCTCCTCGGCACCGCCGACGACGACGCCCGCATCGCCGGCTTCGGACCCATCCCCGCCGAGCTGGCCCGCGAGATCGTCGCCAACGCCGTCGGACGCGGCGACGAGGTCTGGCTCCGCCGGCTCTACGCCTCACCCACGACCGGCGAGCTGGTCGCGATGGACAGCAAGTCCCGACTCTTCCCGGCGGGCCTCGCCCGATTCATCAAGCTGCGCGACCAGGTCTGCCGGACCTCGTGGTGCGACGCCCCGATCCGGCACATCGACCACGTCCAGTCCTGGGAGACCGGCGGCCCGACCTCGGCGATCAACGGCGAGGGCCTGTGCGAGGCGTGCAACTACGCCAAGGAAGCCGCCCGATGGCGCGCCAGACCCGGGCCGGACGGCACCGTGACCACCACGACTCCGACCGGCCACTCCACCACCACCCGGCCTCCGCCGGTCGTCACGATCGCCAGACGGCAGCTGCCGGCACTTCAGGTCGACTTCGTCCTCAGCGGCTGAGCCGGGCGGCAGTCAAGCCAACTGCCTTCTTCGCTCGCTCGAGCACCGCACTCGACTGACGCAGGGCCTTGTCGGCACCGACCGCGAGGAGGGCGGCCAGTTGGGCCCGGTCGCCCATCAGCTCGTCGTGGCGGCGTCGAAGAGGCTCGAGCTCGGCTACGACTGCGGCGGTGACGGCTCGCTTCAGGGAACCGTAGTCGCGCAGCGAGTCGGCCACCACCTGCGGGTCCTGTCGAGTCAGGACCGCCAGGATGTCGAGCAGGTTCGAGACGCCCGGCTTGGCCGCAGGGTCGTAGGTCACGACGTTGTCCGAGTCCGTCACGGCGCGCCTGATCTTCAGGGCGATGGCGTCGGGGGTGTCGAGGACCCGGACGACGCCGAGCGCGTCGTCGGGCGCGGACTTGCTCATCTTGATCCTGGGGTCCTGGAGGTCGGTCACCCGCGCCGCCAGCGCCGCGGGCGCGATCTGCGGCACGACGAGCGTGTCGCCGTACGTCGCGTTGAACCGGATCGCCAGGTCGCGCGTCAGCTCGACGTGCTGGCTCTGGTCGCCGCCGACCGGCACTCGGTCGGCGTCGTAGAGGAGGATGTCGGCGGCCATGAGGCAGGGGTAGGTGAACAACGAGGCGCGAGTGCGCGGCCTCCCGCCCTTCTCCTTGAACTGGATCATCCGGGACAGCTCGCCGACGTACGCCGTGCACTCGAGCAGGTAGCTCATCTCCACGTGCGTCGGCACCTGCGACTGCACGAAGACCGTGCTCCGGGCGGGATCGAGCCCTGCCGCGATCAGCGTCGCGGCCGTCGACAGCGTCGTCTCCCGAAGGCGCGCCGGGTCCTGCGGCAGGGTCAGGGCGTGGAGGTCGGAGACGAAGTAGTAACCCTCCACCTCGTCCTGGCGCTCGACGAAGCGGCGCAGCGCGCCGAGATGGTTGCCCAACGTGAGGCGGCCCGACGGGGTGATCCCCGACAGGTCCCGGCCGCGGTGGTCCTTCATGGATGTCCTCCTGGTGTGTGGGTCCGTCGAGGTCCCACTCCTGCCTGGAGAACACAGAAGCCGCCCCGAGGGACGGCTTGTGTGGTTGCGCGAGATGGCCGTCCGCTAGGACAGCCACCAGGTCTGGATCAGGCGCGCGTTCACGGGAGACAGCATCACACGACGCGCACCTACTGTCACTCGACCGGCAGGCCGAGCCCCCGGGCGATGAGCATCCGCTGGACCTCGGAGGTCCCCTCGCCGATCTCGAGGACCTTGGCGTCGCGGTAGAACCGGGTGACCGGGTACTCCTCCATGAAGCCGTAGCCGCCGAAGACCTGGGTCGCGATGCGGGTCGCGGTCACCGCGGACTCGGTGGCGTAGAGCTTGGCCACGGCGGCGGCCTGCTTGAAGGCGCCCATCGAGACGGACGCGGAGCCGGCGTCCATGGCGTCCTTCATCGCCGCCGCCTTGTAGGTCAGCAGGCGCGAGGCGTCGAGCATCACCTGCAGGTCCGAGACCTGGAAGGCGACACCCTGCTTGCGCCCGATCGGACCGCCGAAGGTCTGGCGCTCACCGGCGTACTCCAGCGACATGTCGAGGCACGCCTGGATGCAGCCGACCGCGAGGGCGGCGATCGCGACCCGCCCGTCGTCGAGGGTCGCGAGGAACTGGGCGTAGCCGCGTCCCCGCTCGCCGAGCAGGTTGGCCTCGGGGACGCGCGCGTCCTCGAACGAGAGCGGGTGCGTGTCGGAGGCGTGCCAGCCGAGCTTGTCGTAGGCCTTCTCGGCGGTGAAGCCGGGCGTGCCGGACGGGACGATGATCGTCGAGATCTCCGGACGCCCGTCCTCCCGCTCGCCGGTGCGGGCGGTGACGGTGACGAGGGAGGTGATCGACGAGCCCGAGTTGGTGATGAACTGCTTGGCACCGTTGACGACCCACTCGCCGTCGTCGAGGACCGCCTTCGTCCTCGTCGCCCCGGCGTCCGACCCGGCGCCCGGCTCGGTGAGCCCGAAGCCCGCGATCGACTCACCGGCCACGAGGGCCGGCAGCCACGTCTCCTTCTGCTCCGCGGTGCCGAACGTGAGGATCGGGTTGATGCCGAGGCCGACGGCGGCCTCGAGCGTGATGCCCATCGACTGGTCGACGCGACCGATCTCCTCGATCGCCAGGCACAGCGACGTGAAGCCGCCGTCCTCGCCGGCCATGCCCGAGCCGCCGAACTCCTCGGGGGCGGTGAGGCCCATGAGCCCGAGCTCGCCCATCTTCTGCACGACGTCGGTCGGGAAGTGGTGCTCGCGGTCCCACTGCGCGGCGTGCGGCGCGATCTCCTTCTCGGCGAAGTCGCGGACGCTGCGGCGGAACTGCTCGTGCTCGGGGGACAGCTCGAAGGTCATGCACTGAGACTAGCGCCACAGGTTAGCGATCGCTAACCTCTGGCCCGCGGGGACGGCCGGGAGAGGCCAGGAGCGGCCGGACAGTGTGAGGTACTCGATTGTCGCGACCACCTCGGACGGGTCTAGAGTTAGGCGAGCCTAAGCAAAGTAAGGACTGCCTCGTGACGACCCGCCCCCGCCGCCCCCTCCGTCATGGCCTGCCCGTCGCGCTCGCCGCGACCCTCCTGCCCGCGTCGACCCTGACGGGCTGCGGCGTCTTCGGCTCCCCGGACCTGGTGATCTACAACGCGCAGCACGAGCAGCTGCTCGACGAGATCGTCCCGATCTTCGAGGAGGAGTCCGGCCTCGACGTCGAGCTGCGCAACGGCAAGGACCTCGAGATGGCCAACCAGATCGTCGAGGAGGGCAAGGACTCCCCCGCCGACGTGTTCCTGACCGAGAACTCCCCGGCCATGAGCATCGTCGACAACGCCGGCCTCTTCGCCGAGCTGCCCGCGTCGTCCTACGCGACCATCCCGGACCAGTACGTCCCGGACGACAAGACGTGGACCGGCTTCCTCGCCCGCTCGACCGTCGCGATGTACAACACCGACTCGATGACCGAGGCGGACATGCCCGCCTCGCTGATGGACTTCGCCAAGCCCGAGTGGAAGGGCCGCGTGGCGTTCTCGCCCACCGGCGCCGACTTCCAGGCGATCGTCTCGGCCGTCCTCGCGATCGAGGGCGAGGACGCCACCGCGGCGTGGCTGAAGGGCCTCAAGGACAACGGCGTCATCGTGCAGAACAACCTCGTCGTCATGCAGTCGGTCGACTCCGGTGAGGTCGATGCCGGCATCGCCTACAGCTACTACTGGTACCGCGACCGCCAGGAGAACGGCTCCGACTCCGACAGCTCGGCGCTGCACTTCTTCGGCAACCAGGACCCGGGCGCGTTCCTCAGCATCTCCGGTGCCGGCATGCTCGCGAGCAGCGAGCACAAGGACGCGGCCGAGGAGTTCATCACCTGGCTCACCGGCACCGAGGCGCAGCAGGCGATGGCCGAGTCGTACGCCCTCGAGTACCCGCTCAACCCCGAGGCGAAGCTCAACCCCGAGGTCAAGCCGTTCGACGAGCTCCAGCCTCCGACGGTCGACGTGTCGAGCCTCAACGGTCCCCAGGTCACCGACCTGATGACTGAGGCAGGGCTGCTCTGACCACCACCCCCACGAGCACGGCCGCGGAGCCGCACACCCGGTCGACCTCGAGGTCGGTGACCGGGCGGCGCACGCCACCGCTCCTGCTGGCGGCGGGAGCGGCCGTCGCGCTGCTCGCGCTGGTCCCGCTGGCCTACGTCGGGACGTACGTCGTCGTCATCGGGCCGGTCGACCTCTGGCACCTCGTCGCACGCCCCCGCATCGCCGAGCTCCTGCGCAACACCATCACGCTGGCGGCCGCGTGCATGGCCGCGACCGCCGTGCTCGGCGTAGCGCTGGCGTTCCTCGTCGAGCGCACCGACCTGCCGGGCCGCCGCTACTGGCACGGCCTCCTCGTCGCGCCGCTGGCCGTGCCGGCGTTCGTCAACGGCTACGCCTGGGTCTCGCTCGACCGCAGCGTGCACGGCTTCGCCGGCGCGTTCGGCGTGGTCACGCTGAGCTACTACCCGCTCGTCTACCTGCCGGTCGTCGCCATGCTCCGTCGCCTCGACCCGGCGCTGGAGGAGTCGGCGTGGTCGCTCGGCCACTCGCGGGTCCGCACCTTCCGCAGCGTCGTGCTCCCGCAGCTGCGCCCGGCTCTTCTCGGTGGTGCGCTGCTCGTGGGCCTCCACCTGCTCGCCGAGTTCGGCGCGCTGTCGCTGCTGCGCTTCCCGACCTTCACCACCGCGATCTACGACCAGTACGGCTCGACCTTCAACGGCGCGGCCGCGACCGCCATGGCCGGTGTCCTCGTGCTGCTGTGCCTGGTGCTGCTGCTCGCCGACCTGCGCCTGCGCGGGGACCGGCGGTACGCCCGCGTCGGCCGCGGCGCCGCGCGCAGCGTCGTACCGCTCTCGCTTGGATCGTGGCGCGCGCCCGCCCTCGGCGCGCTCGTCGTGGTCGTCGTCCTCGCGCTCGGGGTGCCGGCCTACTCGCTCGTGAAGTGGCTCGTCGTCGGTACGTCGACCCAGTTCCCCGTCGACGACCTCACCCGCGCCCTCGTCGCGACCGTCGTCCTCGCCCTGGCCGGGGCGGTCGTCACCACGCTCGCAGCCGTGCCCGTCGTGTGGCTGGCCGTGCGCCACCGCGGGTGGGCCTCGACTCTCATCGAGCGCAGCACCTACGTCGCCAACGCGCTGCCCGGCATCGTCGTCGGCCTCGCCCTGGTCGTGGCCTCGCTGCGCCTGGTGCCGGCGGTCTACCAGACCGCGACCCTCCTCGTGGCGGCCTACGCCATCCTCTTCCTGCCGCGTGCCGTCGTGACCGTGCGCGCCGGGCTGGAGCAGGCGCCGGCGGTGCTCGACGACGTCGCGCACAGCCTCGGTGTGGGACCGCTGGCCACGGCCCGCCGGGTGACGCTGCCGCTGATCGCGCCGAGCCTGGGCGCCGGCGCCGCGCTGGTCTTCCTGGCGATCTCCACCGAGCTCACCGCGACGCTGATGCTCTCCCCGATCGGCACCCGGACCCTGGCGACCGAGTTCTGGGCGGCCTCGTCGGAGCTGCGCTACGGCGCGGCCGCGCCCTACGCCCTGCTGCTCGTCCTCGTCTCGATCCCCGCCACCGTGCTGCTGATGCGCACCGACGGCCCCGCCGCGCAGACCCAGGAGGTTCCGGCATGAGCTCGCTGACCATCACCGGGGTGACCAAGCGCTTCGGTGCGACCGTCGCGGTCGACGACGTCAGCCTGCACGTCCCGAACGGCTCGTTCACGACCGTCCTCGGCCCGTCGGGCTGCGGCAAGACGACGCTGCTGCGCCTGATCGCCGGCTTCCTCCTGCCCGAGTCCGGCACCATCGCGTTCGGGGACACGGTCGTCGCCGGGGACGGCGTACGCCCGATGCCGCCGCAGACGCGCCGGGTCGGCTACGTCCCGCAGGAGGGCGCGCTGTTCCCGCACCTCGACGTCGCGGCCAACATCGCGTTCGGCCTCGACAAGGGCGCCCGCGGCTCCGACCGGGTGGCCGAGATGCTCGACCTCGTCGAGCTGCCGGCCGACTTCCGCAGCAGGCGCCCCGACGAGCTGTCCGGCGGGCAGCAGCAGCGGGTCGCGCTGGCCCGCTCGCTGGCGCCGAAGCCCGCCGTGGTGCTGCTCGACGAGCCGTTCTCCTCGCTCGACGCGAGCCTGCGTGACAGCACCTCGCGGGCCGTACGACGTGCGCTCGAGGCCAGCAACACCACCGGCGTGCTGGTGACGCACGACCAGAATGAGGCGCTGTCGCTCGCCGACGAGGTCGCGGTCATGCGCGGCGGCCGGCTCGTGCAGTCCGCCGCCCCGAGCGAGGTCTACCTCTCGCCGAGCGACCCACAGGTCGCCGAGTTCGTCGGTCGCGCCGTCGTCCTCCCGGGCACCGCGTCCGAGGCGCGGGCCACCTGCGCGCTCGGCGAGGTCGTGCTCACCGAGCCGACCGAGGGCGAGGTCTCGCTGATGATCCGCCCCGAGCAGGTCTTCGTCGACCTGGCGCGCGACGAGCCCGGCAAGGCCGTCGGCGTGCGGGGCACCGTCGAGGAGGTCAGCTACTACGGCCACGACTGCGCCGTGCAGGTGCGACTCGACGACGGCACGTCCGTGCTGTCGCGCATGTCCGGCGTGCGCCACCCGGCCGCCGGCGACACGGTGCACCTGCGCGTCACCGGCCTGGTGCGCGCCTACCGTCCCGCGGGGACGCCGTGACCCTGACCCCCCAGCGGCCGGTGCTCGCGCCGCCGGTCCTCGACCACGCGCGCTTCGCCGACGCGCCCGCCGTCGTCACCGGCGACCGGATCCTCAGCCACGAGGACCTCGCCGGCCTCGTCGCCGAGCGTGCACGCTCGTGGGGGTCCGACCGCAGGCTCGTGCTCGTCGAGGGCGCCAACGACCTCGACGCGGTCGTCGCCTACCTCGCCGCCCTGCAGCACGGTCACGTGGCGCTCGTCGTCCCGGACGACCGCGCCGCGCAGCGTGATGCGATCGTCGCCGCCTACGACCCGGACGTCGTCTGCGCGGCAGGCTCCCCCGACGACGTACGCCGCACGACGTCGGCGCACGACCTCCACCCTGACCTCGCCCTGCTCCTCAGCACGTCGGGCACGACGGGCTCGCCCAAGCTGGTCCGGCTCTCGCGCGACAACGTCGCCAGCAACGCCGCCGCCATCGCCGACTACCTGGCGCTGACACCGGCCGACCGGGCGATCACCGCGCTGCCGCTGCACTACTGCTACGGCCTCTCGGTCCTCCACTCGCACCTCGTCGCCGGCGCGAGCGTGGTGCTGACCGACCTGAGCGTCGTCGACGAGTGCTTCTGGGACCTCGCCGCACGCGCCGGGGCGACCACGCTCGCGGGCGTCCCACACACCTTCGACCTGCTCGCGACGAGCGGCTTCGAGGAGCGCGACCTGCCGACCCTGCGGCAGGTGACCCAGGCGGGCGGCCGCCTCGCCCCGGACGCCGTACGACGCTGGAGCAGCCTGGGCCGCAGCCGCGGGTGGGACCTCGTCGTGATGTACGGCGCCACCGAGGCCACCGCGCGGATGGCGTACCTGCCGCCGCACCTCACCACAGACCACCCCGGATCGATCGGTGTAGCCATTCCGGGGGGACGGCTACGCCTCGACGAGGGTGTGGACGAGAGGGCCGGAGTGGGCGAGCTCGTCTACTCCGGCCCGAACGTCATGCTCGGCTACGCCCACTCCCCCGCCGACCTGGGTCGCGGCCGCGAGGTCGACGAGCTGCGCACCGGCGACCTGGCCCGCGAGGTCGACGGCCTCTTCGAGGTCGTCGGCCGGCTCAACCGCCGCGGCAAGGTGTTCGGCCTCCGGCTCGACCTCGACGCGCTCGAGCGCCACCTCCAGGCCGAGGTGGACCGCCGGGCGCGGGTCGTCGCCACCGACCGGGCGGTGCACGTCTTCCTCGGCTCGGGTCGCGGGACCGCGGCCGCGCGGGCCCTGACCGCCGACCAGTGCGGGCTGCCCGCGCACGCCGTGCAGGTCACGGTGCTGCCGCAGGTGCCGCTGACCGGCAGCGGCAAGGCCGACTACGCGGCACTGGCCCTGCTCGCCGACGAGGCCGAGACCCCGTCCGCGGGCCCCGACGGCTCGGTGCGCGCCGCCTTCACGCGGGTGCTCGGCCGACCCGACGCGCGCGACTCCGACTCGTTCGTCGGTCTGGGCGGTGACTCGCTGTCCTACGTCGAGCTCGCGACCCGGCTCGCCGACGTCCTGGGTGGGGCGGCACCCGCCGGGTGGCACACGCTCAACATCGGCGAGCTCGAGCTGCTCGCGTCGACGACGGCGACCGAGGGTGGGGACGAACCACGCCGCTGGGCACGCCTCGACACGACCGTCGCCCTGCGGGCGCTCGCGATCCTCTTCGTCGTCACCAGCCACGTCGACCTCCTCCACCTCGAGGGCGGCGCCCACCTGCTGCTCGCGCTGGCCGGCTACAACTTCGCCCGCTTCCAGCTCTCGAGCCCGGGCGGTGCCCGGGACCGCCTGCGGCACGGCCTGTCGGGCCTCGCGCAGCTCCTCGTCCCGTCGGTCCTGTGGGTGGGGGCCGTCGCCCTCGTGCTCGGCAGCTACGACCTGACGACCGCCCTGTTCGTGCGCGAGCTCGTCAACGACACCGAGTGGGACGACCAGTGGCAGCTGTGGTTCCTCGAGTCGCTGGTGTGGATCACGGCGGCTGCGCTCGCGCTCACCTGTGTGCCCGCCCTGCACCGTCTCGAACGCCGTACGCCGTTCCGCTTCGCGCTCACCCTCCTCGCCGTCGCGGCCGTGGCGCGATTCGCCGAGGTCGGCCTCCGCGCCGGGCCGACGCAGCGCTACACGACGCTGGTGGTCGCCTTCTTCTTCGTGCTCGGCTGGCTCGGCGCCCGCGCCGACACCACCCGTCGCCGGTGGCTCGTCTCCGCGCTGGCGGCGGCCCTGACGATCGGGTTCTTCGGCCAGCCGCACCGTGAGGCGATCGTGCTCGGCGGCTTCCTGCTCATGCTGTGGCTGCCCACCGTGCGCGTCCCCGCGTGGGCCGCGCGCGCGGCGGGCGTCCTCGCCGGTGCCAGCCTGTTCATCTACCTCACCCACTGGCAGGTCTACCCACCGCTCGAGGATGCCGGCCACCAGTGGCTCGCTCTCGCCGCGTCGATCGCGGTCGGCATCGCCTACGGGCGCGTCGTGCGACCCCTGCACAAGGCCGTCGGACGCGCCGTGCTCGGGTCGCGGTAGCCTGCCGGGCGGTGCTTTCCGCGGCCGGCGACCCGGCCACTGACCCAGGAGTCCGCGTGAGCTTGAAGAAGGTCCTGATCGCCAACCGCGGCGAGATCGCCGTCCGCGTCATCCGCGCCTGCAAGGACGCCGGCATCGGCTCCGTCGCGGTCTACGCCGAGCCCGACCGCGACGCGCTGCACGTCCGGCTGGCCGACGAGGCGCACTCGCTCGGCGGCGCGACGCCCGCCGACTCCTACCTCGACATCGCGAAGATCATCGCGGTCGCCGAGAAGTCCGGTGCGGACTCGGTGCACCCGGGCTACGGGTTCCTCGCGGAGAACGCCGACTTCGCCCAGGCGGTCCTCGACGCCGGGCTGATCTGGATCGGCCCGCCGCCGGCGGCGATCGAGGCGCTCGGCGACAAGGCCAAGGCCAAGCACATCGCCGACAAGGCCAAGGCCCCGCTCGCGCCGGGCACCAAGGACCCGGTGAAGGACGCCGACGAGGTCGTCGAGTTCGCGAGGGCCAACGGCCTCCCGGTGGCGATCAAGGCCGTCTTCGGCGGCGGCGGTCGCGGCCTCAAGGTCGCCCGCACGCTGGAGGAGATCCCCGACGCCTACGAGTCGGCTGTCCGCGAGGCGGTCACCGCGTTCGGTCGCGGCGAGTGCCTGGTGGAGAAGTTCCTCGACAAGCCGCGCCACGTCGAGACCCAGTGCCTGGCCGACCAGCACGGCAACGTCGTCGTCGTGAGCACCCGCGACTGCTCGCTGCAGCGACGCAACCAGAAGCTCGTCGAGGAGGCCCCGGCGCCGTTCCTGTCCCAGGAGCAGCTCGACGAGCTCTACGAGTCGTCCAAGCGGATCCTCAAGGAGGCCGGCTACTACGGCGCCGGCACGTGCGAGTTCCTCGTCGCGCAGGACGGCACCATCTCGTTCCTCGAGGTCAACACCCGCCTCCAGGTGGAGCACTGCGTCTCCGAGGAGGTCACCGGCATCGACCTGGTGCGCGAGATGTTCCGGATCGCCGCCGGCGAGGAGCTCGGCTACGGCGACCCGGAGATCCGCGGCCACTCCATCGAGTACCGCATCAACGCCGAGGACGGCGGCCGCAACTTCATGCCCGCCCCCGGCACCCTGTCGGCCTGGTCGCCGCCCTCGGGCCCCGGCGTCCGGCTCGACGGTGGCTACGAGAACGGCGAGACCGTCCCGGGCTCGTTCGACTCCCTCATCGCCAAGCTCATCGTCACCGGTACGACGCGCACCCAGGCGCTCGAGCGCTCGCGCCGCGCCCTCGACGAGTTCGTCGTGGACGGCATGCCGACGGTCATCCCGTTCCACCGCGCGGTCGTCTCCGACCCGGCCTACGTCGGTCCGTCGACCCCGTCGGGCGAGGGCGAGTTCACGGTCTACACCCAGTGGATCGAGACCGAGTTCGACAACCGGATCGAGCCCTACGCCGGCGACTCCGCGGAGGCGGACGGTGCTGGATTTGGGGGCAACGGCGAGCGGCAGAAGGTCACCGTCGAGGTCGGCGGCAGGCGCCTCGAGGTCGTGCTGCCCGCGGGTCTCGGTGGTCTCTCCGCCGGCGGAGCGGCCGGCGCGGGTGGGGCCAAGAAGGCCAAGCGCGCGGCGAAGAAGGCCGGCGCCGCCGCGTCCGGCGACGCCGTCACGTCCCCGATGCAGGGCACGATCGTCAAGGTCGCGGTCGAGGAGGGCGCCACGGTCGCGGAGGGCGACGTCATCGTCGTCATGGAGGCGATGAAGATGGAGCAGCCCCTCAAGGCCCACAAGGCCGGCACGGTCACCGGCCTGCAGGCCGAGGTCGGCGCCACGGTCACCAACGGCGCGGTGATCTGCGAGATCACCGACTGACCCGTTCACGAGACCTCCGCCGAGCGGTGGTCCACCCACATTCCGCAGACGGATCATGTGGGTGGGCCACCGCTCGCGTCGTGTCGAGGCCCGACACGCCGGCCAGCGGTGGTGAGGCCACATTCCAGACCAGCAGAAGGTGACTCCACCACCGCTCATGACCTCGCTCACATAGATAGCGAGCGCTCACTTTTTATGTGATTGTGGCGGGTGTGACCACCACCCGCGAGCGCCGCACCCAGGCCGAACGCCGTGAGGGCACGATCGCCGCGCTGCTCGACGGCACCGTGCGCTGCCTCGCCGAGCGGGGGTACGCCGCCACGTCGACGGCCGCCGTCTGCGCGGAGGCGGGCGTCAGCCAGGGGGCGTTGTTCCGCCACTTCCCCACCCGGCAGGCGCTGCTCGTCGCCACCGCCGAGCACGTCGCGACGCGCAACGTCGACGCATTCCGAGCGACCGCCGGCGCTGACGTCGACACCGTCGACGACGTCGTTGCCGTGCTCGGTCGGCTCCGCACGATCGTGCTCTCCCCCGCGAACCAGACCTGGCGCGAGCTGCTCGTCGCCGCCCGGTCCGACGCCGACCTCCGCGCGGCCCTCGTACCGGCCCGCGAGTCCCTGCAGGCTCAGATGCTCGGTGCGGCCGCCGACCTGTGGGGCGACCGGCTCCGCGACCACGACCTCGCTGCCGTGCTCAGCATCGTCGTCAACATGCTCGACGGGCTCGCCTTCTCCGCCCTCGACCCCGACCCGGCGGCCGCTCCCGGCCGCACCGTCGAGCGGGCGCTGCGCCTGCTCGCCGAGATGATCGTCAGCCACTACCCGCAGGAGCACCCGTGAACGACTTCACCCCCGACGTCATCGTCGTCGGCGCCGGTCTGGCCGGCCTCGTCGCCACCCACGAGCTGGCGCTCGCCGGCAAGCGGGTGCTGGTCCTGGACCAGGAGAACCGCCACAACCTCGGCGGCCAGGCGTGGTGGTCGCTGGGCGGCCTGCTCTTCGTCGACAGCCCCGAGCAACGTCGGATGGGCATCAAGGACTCTCCCGAGCTCGCCTGGCAGGACTGGCTGGGCTCCGCACAGTTCGACCGGCTCGGCGACGGCACCGACGGACCCGGTCGCGGTGGTGACTTCTGGCCGCAGCAGTGGGCAAAGGCGTACGTCGACTTCGCCCACCGCGAGAAGCGCGCCTACCTGCACGACCTCGGGCTCAGGTCGCTGCCGTTCGTCGGCTGGGCCGAGCGCGGCGACGGCCGGGCCACCGGTCACGGCAACTCGGTCCCGCGCTTCCACCTGACGTGGGGCACGGGACCGGAGGTCGTCCGGATCTTCGCCGAGCCGGTGCAGCGCGCCGAGGCCGCTGGGCTCGTACGGTTCGCCTTCCGCCACCAGGTCGACGAGCTGGTCGTCGAGGGCGGCGCGGTCGTGGGCGTGCGCGGCACCGTGCTGACCGACGACGACTCCGCACGGGGCGTGAAGTCGAGCCGTGACGTCGCGGGCGAGTTCGAGCACCGCGCCGCCGCAGTCGCCGTGACGAGCGGCGGCATCGGCCACAACCACGAGCTGATGCGCCGCAGCTGGCCGACCGACCGCGTCGGGCCCGCGCCCGAGCACCTGATCTCCGGGGTGCCCGCCCATGTCGACGGCCGGATGCAGGGCATCGCCGAGTCGGCCGGTGCCACGATGGTCAACAAGGACCGGATGTGGGCCTACGTGGAGGGCATCCACAACTGGGACCCGGTCTGGCCCGACCACGCGATCCGGATCCTGCCCGGCCCGTCGTCGATGTGGTTCGACGCCACCGGCAAGCGGCTGGAAGGCATGTCCGGCGTCCCGGGCGCCGACTCGATCGGCGCGATGAAGCAGATCCTCGCGGCCGGCCACGACTACTCGTGGTTCGTGCTGACCCAGTCGATGATCGAGAAGGAGTTCGCGCTCTCCGGCTCCGAGCAGAACCCCGACATCACGGGCAAGGACCTGAAGTTCCTCGCGCAGAGCCGCCTCGCCAAGGGCGCACCCGGACCGGTCGAGGCCTTCAAGGAGCACGGCGTCGACTTCGTCGTGGCCGACGACCTCGACGAGCTGGTCGCCGGCATGAACGAGCTGGCCCGCGGCCCGAAGCTCGACCCGGCCGTGCTGCGCCACCAGATCGAGGCGCGTGACCGCGAGGTCGACAACGCGTTCAGCAAGGACGTCCAGGTGATGGTGATCCACAACGCGCGTCGCAGCCGGACGGACAAGCTGATCCGCGTCGCCAAGCCGCACAAGGTGCTCGACCCTGCCCACGGCCCGCTCATCGCCGTACGCCTCAACATCCTGTCCCGCAAGACGCTCGGCGGGCTCGAGACCGACCTCGACGGCCAGTGCGTGGCCGCCGACGGCAGCCGCGTCCCCGGTCTCTACGCCGCGGGCGAGGTCGCCGGCTTCGGTGGCGGCGGCGTCCACGGCTACAACGCGCTCGAGGGCACCTTCCTCGGCGGCTGCATCTTCTCCGGCCGCGCCGTCGGGAGGGCGCTCGCCCGCTGAGTGATGAGTTCTGCGGCTCCCCGCCGTCATACCTCCAGACGAACACCCCACGACGGAGGATGGCGATGAGCGCGACGATGAGCGGGGAGACGGACGTGACCGACCCGGGAGCGATGGGCGAGGCCGAGTTCACGGCCCTGGTCGAGCGGCACCGGCGCGAGCTGCACGTGCACTGCTACCGGATGCTCGGGTCGTTCGACGACGCCGAGGACGCGGCGCAGGAGACCTTCCTCCGCGCGTGGCGCCGGCGCGAGACCTTCGAGGGACGCTCGACGTTCCGCGCCTGGCTCTACCGGATCGCCACCAACGCGTGTCTGGACATGCTCGCCAGGCGGCGCCCGGAGCCGGCGACGGGCGGCGAGGTGCTGTGGCTGCAGCCCTACCCCGACCGGCTGCTCGACGAGCTCACGGCCGACGACGTCGACGAGCCTGAGACCGCCGCGCTGGCCCGGGAGACCATCGAGCTGGCGTACGTCGTCGCGGTGCAGCACCTCGCCCCCCGCCCTCGTGCCGCGCTGATCCTGCGCGACGTCGTCGGCTGGCCGGCCAAGGACGTGGCGGACCTGCTCGGCGACTCGGTGAACTCGGTCAACAGCGCACTCCAGCGCGCCCGCGCCGGGATGCGCGAGCACCTGCCCGCCGAGCGGCAGGACTGGACCGGCGGCGACGACGACGCGGACAACCGCGAGCTCGTACGACGCTTCACCGAGGCGAGCGTCGCCACCGACATCGACGCGATCGCCTCCATGCTCCGCGACGACGTGCGGTTCGCCATGCCGCCGTCGCACGGCCTGACAGTCGGGCGCGACGCGGTCATCGCCGACTGGGTCGGCGACGGCTACACGCAGATGACCGGGCTGCGCCCTGTGCCGACCTCGGCGAACCGGCAGCCCGCCGTCGCCTACTACCTCTGGAGGGACGACTCGGACGCGTACCTCCCGCTGACCCTCGACGTGCTGAGGATCAGCGGCGGGCAGGTCACCGAGGTCACGATCTTCGACAGCGACCGGTTCCCGTCCCTGGGCCTGCCGGGCCGCCTGGAGGCTGACGGACCGGAGGCCGGCAGATGAGCCCCCGGACGGGCCTGCTGGCCGTCGCCGGGGCGACTGGGGCCGCGGCCGTCGTCGCCGGGGTTGCCCGGGCGGCCGGCGTCGACCTCGCGGTCGACGGGAGCGACGAGACGATCCCGGTCTCCGGCGTGGCCGTGATGACTGCGGGGTTCACCCTGGTCGGGGTCGCGATGGCGCTCGGCTTCCAGCGGTGGAGCGCGCGACCGGCCGACAGGTTCCTCGTCACGGCTGCCGGACTGACCGCACTCTCGCTGGTGCCTCCGGTCCTCTGGGGAGCCGACGGCGCCGCGGTCGGCACGCTCGTCGCGCTCCACTTGGTCGCGGCCGCGGTCGCTGTCCCGGTGCTGGCGCGGGGTCTCCGTCACCCGCGCGGCTGAGGCGGCTCAGCGCAGCCCGACGGCCTCGACGAGCGCGGCCAGGTGCTGCTCGAACAGGTCGGCGGGGTCCGAGAGGGTGTCGCGGCCGTACTGCCCGAACACCTCGAAGGACACGCACCCGAACAGCGCCGCCCAGGCGAGGAGCCCCCGAGCGATGAGCCTGTCGGGCGCGGTCAGCCCCATCTCCCGGCGGAGCCGCGCCAGGTCGCGGGAGAGCCGACGCGGCGTGAGCGGCGCGTCGTCGAGGTCGACGGCGCCCGCCCGCCACGCGTCCTCCCAGACCTCGACGAGCCGTCGGACGACCCGCGTGCCGGGACCGGTGGTGCGCTCGGCCGGTGCCTCGTAGCCGGGCACGGGACTGCCGAACAGCAGGGCGTACGTCGCCGGCTCGGCCAGCGCCCAGGCGCGGGTCGCCCGGCCGATCGCCATCATCCGGCCTCGGAAGTCGTCGGCGTCGGCGCGGGCGAGCACGCGGTCGACCTCGTCGCCGAGCTCGTCGTAGCCGTCGACGACCAACAACGTCAGCAGCTCGTCGCGGCTCGCGACATAGCGGTAGACCGCCGAGGAGACCAGCCCGAGGTCACGGGCGACCGCCCGTAGCGACAGGGCAGCGGCGCCGTCGGTGGCGAGGTGCTCGCGGCCGATGCGCACGATGTCACGCATCGTCTGCTCGCGTGCCCGGGCGCGTGGGGTGGACGGTTCCATCGCCTCATGGTGCCACATCAGTGAGCAACGATGCCGAAAGAGAGCACCGCTCTTGCTTTCGTCGCGCTATCGATGCAAGATGGGCCAAACGAGAGCACCGCTCTCTTCTTCGACACACAGAGGAGAACACCATGCAGACCGTCCACGTCGTCACCGGAGCCGGACCCGTCGGCTCGACCGTCGCCCTGCAGCTCGCCGAGGCCGGCCACCAGGTCCGGCTGCTGACCCGGTCGGGCAGCGGCCCCGTCCACCCGCTCGTCGACCGCCGTCGCGTCGACGTCTCCCGCCCCGACGCGCTGGCCGAGGCGTTCGACGGGGCGGTCGCGGTGCACCACTGCATCCACGGGTCGGCGTACGACGCCCGGGTCTGGCGTGCCGAGCTCCCCCGCGCCGAGCGTGCGGTGCTCGGGGCCGCCGGTCGCGTCGGCGCGGTGGTGGTCTTCCCCGAGAGCCTCTACGCCTACGGCCCCGTCGACGGACCCATCACGGAGGACCTGCCGCGCGCTGCGACCACCGGCAAGCCCGGCGTCCGCACCGAGCTCCTCGCGCTGCGCGACGAGTCGTCCACCCCGACGGTCAGCGTTGCCGCCTCGGACTTCTACGGCCCGCTGGTCCGCAACGCCCACGCCGGCGAGCGCATGGTCCCCACGGTGCTCGCGGGTCGGACGATGCGAGTGCTGGGCAGCCTCGACCAGCCGCATTCGTTCACCTACGTCCCCGACCTGGCCGCCGCGATGATCGAGGCGGCGGCCCGTCCCGAGCTGTGGAACTCGTTCCTCCACGCCCCGACCGCGGAGCCGGTCACCCAGCGCCGACTGGTCGAGCTCGTCGCCCGGGCAGGCGGTGTTCCCGTGCCGCGCACCTCGTCGATCCCGGCGTGGGTGCTGCGTGCGTCCGGTGCGGTGTCGCGGGAGATGCGCGAGCTCGCGGAGACGTCGTACATGTTCACCGACCCCTTCGTCCTCGACTCGTCGGCGAGCGAGCGCCGGCTGGGGCTGTCGCCGACCCCGATCGAGGTCGGTCTCGCCGCCACCGTCGCCTGGTGGCGCGCCCTGGAGAGCGCCGCGGCCTGACCCCGTCCTGCCCGGGGTACGGACGAGTAACCCACGTCACACCCGTCCCTCGATAGCGTTCGGCCCATGTTCTCCAAGGTCCTCATCGCCAACCGTGGTGAGATCGCAGTCCGGGCCCTCCGAGCCGCGCGCGAGATCGGCTCGCGGACGGTGGCCGTCTTCCCCCACGAGGACCGCTGGTCCGAGCACCGGATGAAGGCCGAGGAGGCCTACGAGATCGGCGAGGTCGGCCACCCCGTGCGCGCCTACCTCGACCCCGAGGCGATCGTCGAGGTCGCCGTGCGCTGCGGCGCCGACGCGGTCTACCCGGGATACGGCTTCCTGTCCGAGAACCCCGCGCTGGCCGAGGCCTGCGCCGCCGCCGGGATCACCTTCATCGGCCCGAGCGCCGAGGTGCTCACGCTCACCGGCAACAAGGCGCGCGCGATCGCCGCCGCCAAGGCCGCCGGCGTACCGGTCCTCCAGTCGGTGCCGCCGTCGACCGACGTCGACGAGCTGGTGGCCGCGGCCGAGCAGATCGAGGCGCCCCTCTTCGTGAAGGCGGTCGCCGGTGGCGGAGGTCGCGGCATGCGTCGGGTCGACGACCGTGCGGGGCTGCGCGAGGCGATCGAGACCTGCATGCGCGAGGCCGAGGGCGCCTTCGGTGACCCCACCGTCTTCATCGAGCAGGCGGTGGTCGACCCGCGCCACATCGAGGTGCAGGTGCTGTCCGACGGCACCGGCTCCGAGGGTGGGGTCATCCACCTCTACGAGCGCGACTGCTCGGTGCAGCGTCGCCACCAGAAGGTCGTCGAGATCGCGCCGGCGCCCAACCTCGACACCGACATCCGGGACCGGATGTGCGCGGACGCCGTCCGGTTCGCGCGCGAGATCGGCTACAAGAACGCCGGCACGGTCGAGTTCCTGCTCGGCCCCGACGGCCGCTACGTCTTCATCGAGATGAACCCGCGGATCCAGGTCGAGCACACCGTGACCGAGGAGATCACGGCGGTGGACCTGGTGCAGTCGCAGATGCTCATCGCCGCGGGCGCGACCCTCGCCGACCTCGGGCTCACCCAGGACTCCGTGCAGCCGCGTGGCTTCGCGCTGCAGTGCCGGATCACCACGGAGGACCCCGCCAACGGCTTCCGCCCCGACACCGGCAAGATCACGACCTACCGCTCCCCCGGTGGACCGGGGGTGCGCCTCGACGGCGGCACGACCTACGCCGGCGCCGAGATCAGCCCCCACTTCGACTCGATGCTCGCCAAGCTCACCTGTCGCGGTCGCACCTTCGAGGCGGCGGTGCAGAAGGCCCGCCGTGCGCTGCTGGAGTTCCGCATCCGCGGCGTCTCCACCAATGTGGGCTTCCTCCAGTCCGTGCTGGCCGACCCGGACTTCGCCGCCGGCGGGGTCACCACGTCGTTCATCGAGGACCACCCGCAGCTCCTCAAGGCCCAGGTCGGCGGCGACCGGGCGTCACGGCTGCTGACCTACCTCGCCGACGTCACCGTCAACCAGCCCCACGGCGCGGCGCCGGTGTCCGTGTCGCCCGTGAGCAAGCTGCCCGCGCTGGACCGCTCGCAGCCCGTGCCCGCCGGCACCCGGCAGCTGCTGCGCGAGGTCGGACCCGAGGAGTTCGCCCGGCGCCTGCGCGCCCAGGACCGGGTCGCGGTCACCGACACCACCTTCCGCGACGCACACCAGTCGCTGCTCGCCACCCGAGTGCGCTCGCGCGACCTGCTGGCCGTCGCGGAGCACGTCGCGCGCACCACGCCCGAGCTGTGGTCGGTCGAGTGCTGGGGCGGGGCGACGTACGACGTCGCGCTGAGGTTCCTCGCCGAGGACCCCTGGGAGCGGCTCGCCGCGCTGCGCGAGGCGATCCCCAACATCGGCCTCCAGATGCTGCTCCGCGGCCGCAACACGGTCGGCTACACGCCGTACCCGACGGAGGTCACCGAGGCCTTCGTGCACGAGGCCGCCGAGACCGGCATCGACGTCTTCCGTATCTTCGATGCGCTCAACGACGTCTCGCAGATGCGCCCGGCGATCGACGCGGTGCGTGCCACCGGCACGTCCGTCGCGGAGGTCGCGCTCTGCTACACCGGCGACCTGTCGTCCCCGGACGAGCGGCTCTACACCCTCGACTACTACCTGCGCCTCGCCGAGCAGATCGTCGACGCCGGTGCCCACGTGCTGGCGATCAAGGACATGGCCGGCCTGCTCCGCGCGCCGGCCGCCCGCACCCTCGTCACCGCGCTGCGCGAGCACTTCGACCTCCCCGTCCACCTGCACACCCACGACACCCCGGGTGGCCAGCTCGCCACCCTCGTCGCGGCGATCGAGGCGGGGGTCGACGCGGTCGACGCGGCCTGCGCGTCGATGGCCGGCACCACGTCCCAGCCCGCCCTGTCGGCGCTCGTCTCGGCCACCGACCACTCCGAGCGGGAGACCGGTCTGTCGCTGGCGGCGGTCAACGCGCTCGAGCCCTACTGGGAGGCCACCCGCCGGGTCTACGCGCCCTTCGAGTCCGGCCTGCCCTCGCCGACCGGCCGCGTCTACCGCCACGAGATCCCCGGCGGCCAGCTGTCCAACCTGCGCCAGCAGGCGATCGCTCTCGGCCTCGGCGAGAAGTTCGAGCAGGTCGAGGACATGTACGCCGCCGCCAACGACATCCTCGGCAACGTCGTCAAGGTGACGCCGTCGTCGAAGGTCGTCGGCGACCTCGCGCTCGCCCTCGTCGCCGCGGGCGCCGACCCGGCGGAGTTCGAGGCCGACCCGGCGTCGTACGACGTCCCGGACTCGGTGATCGGCTTCCTCAACGGCGAGCTCGGCGACCCGCCGGGCGGCTGGCCCGAGCCGTTCCGCACCAAGGCGCTCGCCGGACGCACCTGGAAGCAGCCGACGGAGAGCCTGACGCCCGAGCAGCAGCAAGGCTTGGCGGACGACCGTCGTACGACGCTCAACGAGCTGCTCTTCCCCGGCCCGACCGCGGCGTTCGTCGAGTCGCGCGAGGCCTACGGCGACCTCTCCGTCCTGCCGACCACCGACTACCTCTACGGCCTGCGTCGCGGCGGCGAGCACCCGGTGGAGCTGCGCGAGGGCAAGACCGTGCTCTACGGGCTCGAGGCGATCAGCGAGCCCGACGAGCGCGGCTTCCGCAACGTGATGGCCACCATCGACGGCCAGCTCCGCCCGGTGCAGGTGCGCGATCGCAGCGTGTCCGCCGAGGTCACCTCCGCCGAGAAGGCCGACCCGAAGAACAGCGGCCACGTCGCGGCGCCGTACGACGGCGCGGTGACCGTGACGGTCGCCGAGGGCGACACCGTCGAGGCCGGTCAGACCGTCGCGACGATCGAGGCGATGAAGATGGAGGCCTCGATCACCGCCCCCGTCGCCGGCACCGTCTCGCGGGTCGCGGTCCGTTCCACCCAGGGAGTCGAGGGCGGCGACCTGGTGCTGGTGATCGGCTAGCCCGGCACCGCCCGGACCAGGGCGCCGCGCACGTCGGGGTGCGCCAGTGGCGGCAGGTCGTCGGCGCGGGACCACCGGAGGTCGTCGTGCTCCTCGGGCGCGAGGTTGGCAGGGGTGCCCCGCCAGCCGTGCACCAACCAGGCGCTGAGCGACACGGGCGCGCGCACCGGCGTCACCTCGACCCGGCACAGGTGCACCACCGAGTCCACGTCGGCCTCGACGCCGAGCTCCTCGCGCAGCTCCCGCACGAGCGCCTCCAGCTCGGTCTCGCCATCCTCCCGCACTCCCCCGGGCAGGTCCCACGTGTCGGGGAAGGCGTGCTTGTCGGGCCGGCGATGGACGAGCAGCACCCGCCCGTCCTCGACCAGCGCGCCGACGACCACCCTCACCATGCCCCGATCCCAGCACGGGGCTCCGACAGTCAGCCCTGGTTGAGCACCACGACGTCGGGGTCCGGCTCGGCGTACTCCGTGACCTCGGGGTCCTCACCCGTCACCTGCCGGTAGACCTCGGTCGCGATGGCGCGCATGCCGTTGATCTTCGGGTGGAAGGGTGCCGCGATGCCGGCGCGGAAGCGCGGGCCGTTGACCCAGGCACGGCCCTTGGCGCACACGTCGTGGCCGCCCGAGACCGCCTCCATGTCGACGTACGACGCTCCGGCAGCCTCGGCGCCCCTGCGCAGCGAGGCGTTGAGGAGGCCCGCCACCTCGGTGACCGGACCGAGCACCTCGGGCGACGTGCCGATCGCCTTGCAGGTGCCCTCGGTGGGGAGGATGTCCGGGTAGCCGACGACCAGGACGTCGGCGTCGGGTGCGATCGTCGTGATGCGGCGGACGGCCTGCGCGATGCGTCCGGCGACCTTCCTCGCGTCGGCACCGAGCTGGTCGACCGGGCAGGCTGCGCCGGGCTGCTGGCAGCGGATCAGGCCGTCGTAGATCGCGAAGTCGTTGCCGCCGATCCCGAGGGTCACCAGGTCCGTGTCGGACGAGACGGCGTCGATCTGCGGCGGTGCCGTGCCGCCGTCGAACAGCGTCATCGGCGCGTAGAGGTCGGCGGTCGTGGCCGCCGAGCAGGTGACGTCGGTGTAGCTCGCCACGTCGAGCCAGTCGGCGAGGAAGGCCGGGTAGTTGTCCTTCGACCGGGCGCACCCCTGCGGGTCGGTGCGCATGGTGCCGATGAACGGACCGGCGGAGAACGAGTCCCCCATCGCGACGTAGTCGATGTCGCTGGTGACCTCGGTGTCGACGACCGGGTCGGGCAGGGCGTCGCCGCCGCTCGTCCCACCGGCGCTGCAGCCGGACACGACGATGGCCAGCGAGGCGACCAGGAGGGAGGGCCTCACTCTCTCAGCTGACCCTTCTGCCGCGGCGTGACCGAGAAGGTGAACCAGTCGGAGGGCAGCGTGAACGTGTCGCGGACCGTGTCACCGTCCGTGCGCGCCGTCCCGGTCGTCCCGACGAAGGCGACGTCGACGACGCGGCCGCCCCAGTCGCCGTTGCCGTCACGGGTGGTCACCTCGATGCTGGTGAGGTCGCCGATCGACGGCCACTTCGCCTCGATCTGGGTGTCGTCGATCGCCCTGGTCCAGGTGGAGTACGCCGGGTTGGCCACGCCGTCGTACGGGTCGGGCTGGGCCACGAGGTAGGGCATGGAGCCGGCCGCAGAGTATCCGCCGTTGCTGGCGGAGAACTGCGTGAAGGCCGGGCGCCCGCCGTAGAACAGGCCCTGCTTGGCTGTGGCCTTGATCGCCGCCGTGGCCGCCGGGTGCTCGTCGTCGACACCGCCGTAGACCTGGCAGCTGCTGGTGTCGCACAGGTCGTAGTGCGGGGCCGGCGGGTGCGAGCGCTCGAAGGCGGCGTACGTGCGGGCCGCGACCGACTGGGCGCTCACCGCGGCGGGCGCCCACGTCGCAGGAACCTCACGCGGGACGACGCCGCGGAGGTAGGCCTCCAGGCCGAGCCGGTTGACGGTCTCGCGCCTGGTGCTCTGGCGTGGGGCGACCGACTGGAGCGTGCCGCGGTAGTCACGGCGGCCCGCCGGCGTGACGAGGGTGAGCACACCGGTGGCGGAGACGAACTCGGCCTCGCCGGGCACCGTGCGCCACGTCCGCCAGCCGCCGCCCTTGGTGTACTGGACGGTCGTGTCGCTCCCGGCACCGATGAGGCGCCACTTCCTCGCTGCGTTGGCCGGCAGCCGCCAGGTCCGCTGCCTCGTGAGGCTGCCGACCTTCAGGCCCGGCTGGGCGGTCACCTGGACGTCCCGGCCGGTGTCGGCGGTGATGAGGACGCGGATCTTGCCGCCGATCCGGCCCCAGGTCGTGCCCGGGTAGTAGAACTCGTCGATCTGCTGCCAGGTCAGGCCCTGCTTGGCGGCACCGAGGGCGCCGTACTGCGACAGGCCCTTGCCGTGCCCGAAGCCGTGCCCGGTGATCGTGATCGCGACGCTGCCCGGCGTCGACCAGGTCTCGGCCTTGCGCCGCGGCTCCGCAGCCACTGCTCCGCCGGGAGCGAGCACAGGCAGCGCGAGCACGCTCGCGACGAGCGCGAGGAGGAGCCTGGTGGGGCGGGTACGGCGCATGGTCTGAGATCTCCCCCGAGACGTGGCGGAACTGAGTCCATGAGCGTACAACCGCTCACCGAACGACGTGCCAGACTTCCTCCATGTCCGGGGGTCTGTTCGGGGGACGGCGCAGGCGCCGCGAGGAGGAGCTCGCCGCGAAGGACCGTTGGCGCACGGCGCGCAAGCTGATGGACGAGGACGTCACCGCCCTCGGGGAGCAGGTCGCCGAGCTCCACGTCGACACCCTCGCCGACGACCTCGACCCCGATGCTGTCGATCACTACCGCCGCGCGCTCACCCACTACGACCAGGCCAAGGCCCTCCTCGCGGCGAGTGAGACGGCGGAGGACGTCATCGCCGTCGAGCAGGTCGTGGCCGACGCCCGCTACCACCGCGCCGCCGTCCTCGCGATCCGAGACGGCGAGCCGCTGCCCCAGCGCCGCGAGCCGTGCTTCTTCGACCCCCAGCACGGACCGTCGATGCAGGACGTCGAGTGGACGCCGCCCGGCGGAACGCCGCGCGTGATCGGGATCTGCGCCGCGGACGCCCGACGCCTCGCCGCGGGCGAGGAGCCGCTCGTGCGGATGGTGCGCATCGGCGACCGCTGGGTGCCGTGGCACCTCGCCGGGAGCGTGCAGGGCGCGATCGACGCCGGAGCCCAGCTCGCCAAGGGGAACGGCCACGGCGTGCACGGCCAGCAGAACCTCGCCCAGGCCTACCTGAACCAGACCCTCGGCGGCAGCGCCGACCGAGGCGGCTTCGGCGTCTGAGGACGAGGGCTGTCGCACCCGCCTGTGACACTGGAGGCGTGCCCGAGGGAGACAGCGTCTGGAAGCTCGCGCGCCGTCTCGACCGCCAGCTCGTCGGGCACACGGTCGCGCGGTCCGACTTCCGCACGCCCCGCCTCGCCACCCGCGACGTCTCGGGACGAGAGGTGCTCGGTCACGACACCCACGGCAAGCACCTGCTGACCCGGTTCTCCGCGACCGCCGACTCCCCGGCCGCCACGCTGCACAGCCACCTCAAGATGGACGGGTCCTGGTCGACGCTCGCACCGGGCAAGCGGCTGCCGGCCAAGCTGCAGCCCCACGTGCGGCTCCTCCTCACCCTCGACGACGACCGGGTGGTCCACGGGATCCGGCTCCACGACCTCGACCTCGTGCCGACCGACCGCGAGGTCGACCTCGTCGGCCACCTCGGCCCCGACCCGCTGCGCGACGACTGGGACCCCGCGGAGGCCGTACGACGCCTCGCGGCCGACCCGGCGCGCCCGTTCGTCTCGGCGCTGCTCGACCAGCGCGCGGTCGCCGGGTTCGGCAACCTGTGGGTCAACGAGCTCGCCTTCCTCACCGGTGTCAGCCCGTGGACCCCGATCGGCGACGTGGACGTCGAGCGCCTCGTCGAGCGCGGCGCGACGATGCTGCACCACTCCGCCACCGTCGACGGCGCCTACCAGGTCACCACCGGCTCGCCCGTGCGCGGCGACGACCACTGGGTGACCGGCCGGCAGCGGCAGGGCTGCCGGCGGTGCCGCGGCCCGATCAGCGTGACGGCCGAGGTGCCCGGCGACGCCCAGAACCGGCGGACGTGGTGGTGCCCCGCGTGCCAGCCGGGACCCGGTCCGGAGGCCCGGGTGGGAGTGCCGGGAGCGCGGGTCAGACCCGGTGCAGCCGGCGGGCGGCCTCGGCGATCGAGCCGCTCATCGAGGGGTAGACGGTGAACGCCTGGGCGAGCTGGTCGGCCGTCAGCGACTCGGCCACCGCGATCGACACCGGGTGGATGAGCTCGGACGCGCGCGGCCCGACGACCACGCCGCCGACGACGATGCCCGTGCCGGGTCGGCAGAAGAGCTTCACGAAGCCGTCGCGGACACCCTGCATCTTGGCGCGGGCGTTGCCGGCGAGCGGGAGCATCACGGCCTGGGCATCGATCTCGCCGGCGTCGACGGCCTTCTGGGACCAGCCGACCGTCGCGATCTCGGGTGCGGTGAAGACGTTGGAGGAGACCTTCTTGAGGTCGAGCGGCGCGACCGCGTCGCCGAGGAAGTGCCACATCGCGATCCGGCCCTGCATGGCGGCCACCGAGGCGAGCATCAGCACACCCGTGCAGTCGCCGGCTGCATAGATCCCGCGCGCCGAGGTGCGCGAGACGCGGTCGACGGTGATGAAGCCGCCCTCGTCGGTGGCGACGCCGGCCGCCTCGAGGCCGAGGTCGGCGGTGTTGGGCACGGAGCCGAGGGCGAGGATGCAGTGGCTGCCCGAGACCCTACGACCGTCCGTGAGCGTCACCGTGACGGTGTCGCCGTCGCGTGTCACCGACTGCATGCGGGACTGCCCGAGCACGTTCATCCCGCGCCGGGTCAGCACGTCCTCGAGCACCGCGGAGGCGTCCGCGTCCTCGCCGGGCAGCACGCGGTCGCGGCTGCTGACGAGGGTGACGTCGATGCCGAGCGAGAGGTAGGCGCTGGCGAACTCGGCGCCGGTGACGCCCGATCCCACGACGATGAGCTTCTCCGGCACCTCGGTCAGGTCGTAGACCTGCTCCCAGGTGAGGATCCGCTCGCCGTCGGGCTGCGCGCTGGGCAGCGTGCGCGGCGCGGCGCCGGTGGCGACGATGATCGCGTCGGCCCGGAGCGTCTCGTCACCGACCTCCACCGTCAGGTCCGGCCCGAGGCGGCCGCGACCGGTGACGACGCGTACGCCGTCGCGGTCGAGCCGGGCCGCGATGTCGGCCGACTGGTCGGCGGCGAGCTGCTTGACGCGGGCGTTGACCCGGCCCAGGTCGACGGCGATCGCGGTCGCCGCGTCGCCCTCGTGGTCGTGGAAGTTGACCCCCAGCTCCTGCGCCGTGGTCATGTCGGCCATCAGCTCGGCCGTCGCGATCAGCGTCTTGCTCGGCACGCAGTCGGTGAGGACGGCCGAGCCGCCGACACCGTCGGTGTCGACGACGGTCACCTCGGCGCCGAGCTGGGCCGCGACGTGCGCGGCCTCGTAGCCACCCGGCCCGCCGCCGATGATGACGATGTGGTCAGCCATGTGGCCGCGCCCCTCAGAGGTTGATCATGTGGCCGGCGATGCCGTGGACGGCCTCCTTGACGGCCTCACCCAGCGTCGGGTGCGCGAAGACGTTGCGGGCCACCTCGTCGGCGGTGAGGTCCCACTTCTGCGCCAGGGTCAGCACCGGGAGCAGCTCGGTCACGTCGGGGCCGATCATGTGGGCGCCGATGATCTCGTTGTGCTCGGCGTCGGCAACGACCTTGACGAAGCCGACGGCCTCGCCGAGGCCCATCGCCTTGCCGTTGGCGGTGAAGGGGAACGTCGCCGTCTTGACGTCGTAGCCCTTCTCCCTGGCCTGCGCCTCGCTGTAGCCGAAGGACCCGATCTGCGGCATGCAGTAGGTCGCGCGCGGCACGAAGTCGTAGTCCACCGGCATCGTCTCGGCGCCGTTGATCGTCTCGGCCGCGACGATGCCCATCGCCTCGGCGACGTGGGCGAGCATCATCTTGCCGGTGCAGTCGCCGATGGCGTAGACGCCGTCGACGTTGGTGCGGCCGTAGTCGTCGATCTCGATCGCGCCGCGCTCGGACACGTTGACGCCGACGTTCTCGAGGCCGAAGCCCTTCACGCGCGGGGCGAAGCCGAAGGCGGCGAGGAACTTGTCGGCCTCGAGCACCTGCTCGTCGCCACCGGCAGCGGGCGCGATCGTGACCTTCACGCCGGAGCCGGTGTCCTCGACCCTCTTGACCGCGGTCGAGGTCAGCACCTTCACGCCGAGCTTCTTGTAGTGCTTGAGCAGCTCCTTGGAGATGTCGTGGTCCTCGGTCGGGACCATCCGGTCGAGGAACTCCACGATCGTGACGTCGACCCCGAAGTTGGCCATCACGTAGGCGAACTCGACACCGATCGCGCCGGACCCGCCGATGACGATCGAGCTCGGCAGCTCGTCGGTGAGGATCTGCTCCTCGTAGGTGACGACGTTCTCGCTGAGCTCGACGCCCGGCACCAGGCGGACGGTCGCCCCGGAGGCGATGATCAGGTTGTCGAAGGAGTACGACGTCGTGCCGCCGTCCTTGCCCCTGACGTCGATCCCCTTGGCGCTGGTGAGGGTGCCCCAGCCGTCGATCTCGGTGATCTTGTTCTTCTTCATCAGGAAGTGGACGCCCTTGACGATGCCGGCGGACACGTCACGGCTGCGCTTGTGGGTCGGGCCGAACGACATCGTGACGTCGCCCTCGATGCCGAACTTCGCCTTCTCGTGCTGGAGCGTGTGGGCCAGCTCGGCGTTCTTCAGCAGCGCCTTCGACGGGATGCAGCCGACGTTGAGGCAGACACCTCCCCAGTACTTCTCCTCCACCACGGCCACCTTCTGGCCGAGCTGGGCTGCGCGGATCGCGGCGACGTAGCCACCGGGGCCGGCGCCGAGGACGAGGGTGTCGAAGTGCGTGTCGGTCACGGCCCCAGCCTAGTTGTCGCGTGTGCAGGCGCCACACCCGAGGTCGCGGCTCGATACCCTGCTCCCCGTGACGCTGTACGCCGCCTACGGGACGAACCTCGATCCCGCCCGGATGAGCGAGCGCTGCCCTCACTCGATCCTGCAGTCCACGGGCTGGCTGACGGGCTGGCGGCTGACGTTCGGAGGCGAGGAGCACGGCTGGGACGGCGCGCTGTCGACGATCGTCCAGGACCCCTTCGAGCAGGTCTTCGTCGCGGTCTACGACGTCACCCCCGAGGACGAGCGGGCGCTCGACGGCTGGGAGGCCGCCGACAGCGGGCTCTACCGCAAGACCAAGGTGCGCGTGCAGACGATGACGGGGCCGATGGTCGTGTGGGCCTACGTCCTCGACGCCTACGAGGGCGGGCTGCCCTCGGCGTCCTACCTCGGCGTCCTCGCCGACGCCGCCGAGGCGGCCGGTGCCCCGGAGGACTACGTCCACGCCCTCCGGAGCCGGGCCTGCCGCTCCACCGGCCTCTGAGGGCACTCCCGGCCGCCCGCGGCACGGCGCCCCGCTGGCCCTAGAGTGCGGCCCATGAGCGAGACGAACCCGTACGACAACGCCCAGGCCGCCGCCGCGAAGCTCGCCGCGCTGACCGGGGTGGAGCGCCACGACATCGCCCTGGTGCTGGGTTCGGGCTGGCTGCCGGCCGTGGACGCGCTGGGCGAGGCGACCGCCGAGATCGACACCACCGACCTGCCCGGGTTCAGCGCCGCCGCGGTCGCCGGGCACAGCGGCAAGATCCGCTCGATCAGGAGCGGTGAGAAGAACCTCCTGGTCTTCCTCTCGCGCACCCACTTCTACGAGGGCAAGGGCGTCGCCGCGGTCGTGCACCCGATCCGTACGGCGGCCGCTGCCGGGTGCTCGGCCATCGTGCTCACCAACGGGTGCGGAGGCCTCAAGGAGGGTTGGCAGCCCGGTCAGCCGGTGCTGATCTCCGACCACATCAACCTGACCGGCACCAGCCCCATCGTCGGCGCGAACTTCGTCGACCTCACCGACCTCTACAGCCCGCGCCTGCGCGCGCTGTGCAAGGAGGTGGACGGCAGCCTCGACGAGGGCGTCTACGTGCAGTTCCCCGGCCCGCACTACGAGACGCCCGCCGAGGTCCGGATGGCCGGCATCATGGGCGGCCACCTCGTCGGCATGAGCACCACCCTCGAGGCGATCGCCGCCCGCGAGGCCGGCATGGAGATCCTCGGCATCAGCCTGGTCACCAACCTGGCGGCGGGCCTGAGCGGTGAGCCGCTCAACCACGAGGAGGTCCTCGAGGCCGGCAAGGCCGCCGCGAGCCGGATGGGCGGCCTGCTCAGCCAGGTCGTCAGCCGCATCTGATGCGCGTCCTCGTCACCGGGGCCGCCGGGAGCCTCGGCCGCGTCGTCACCGTCGGACTGGCCGGACTCGGCCACGACGTCGTCGGGCTCGACCTCGTGCCGGCGCCCGAGGGCACCCCCTTTCCCTGGCACGAGGCCGACTGCGCCGACGGCGACGCGGTGGAGGCGGTCTTCGCCTCTCTCTCCACCGGGGGCAGCCTGGACGCGGTGGTCCACCTCGCGGGCGTGCCGGACGAGGCGTCGCTGCCCGACGAGCTCACCTCGCACGTGATCACCACGGCAGCCCTGCTCGACGCGATGGTCGCCCACCGCGTGCACCGCATCGTCTACGCCTCCTCCAACCACGCCGTCGGGCGCACGCCCCGCGCCGACGGCGACCTCACCGAGCACGCCCTCCCCCGCCCCGACACCTACTACGGGGTCGCGAAGGTCGCCGCGGAGGCGCTGCTGCAGCTCTTCGCCGACCGCCACGGCATCGACGCGGTCGCCTGCCGGATCGGCTCGTTCCTGGACCGGCCGGCCAGCGTCCGCGGGCTCTCCACCTGGCTGTCGTACGACGACGGCGTCCGGATGGTCGAAGCGGCCCTCACCGCCCCGGCTCCCGGCTTCGCGGTGCTCTACGGCATCAGCGCCAACACCCGCGGCTGGTGGGACCTCGAGCCCGGACGGCGGCTGGGGTACGAGCCGCAGGACGACGCCGAGGACTTCGCCGACGAGGTCGAGCCCGGCCCCGACGACGAGGCCGAGGCCGAGTTCGCCGGCGGGCCGTTCACGCTCCCCCGCTTCCACCGCCCCGCGCTCGGGTCCTGAGGCGCACCTTGACTTGGAGCGCACTCCAAGTCGGACACTGGTGCGGTGACCAGCCTGAGCATCGCCGAGGCCGCCGAGCAGACCGGCCTGACCGCGCACACCCTCCGCTACTACGAGCGTGACGGGCTGATGCTGCGATCGGTGGAGCGGGCGTCGTCGGGACACCGTCGCTACACCGACGAGGACCTGCGGTGGATCCAGATGGTCACGCGGCTACGGGCCACCGGAATGCCCATCCGTGACGTACGGCGCTACGCCGCGCTGGTCCGCGAGGGCGACGGCAACGAGGCGGAGCGGCTCGACCTGCTCCTCGCCCACCGCCAGGTCGTCGAGCAGCAGCTGGCCGAGGTGACCTCGCACCTGCGGGCGATCGACCACAAGATCGCGCTCTACGAGCACACGGTTCGGCCTGCCTCCTGACAGGTCGTCCTGGGCAGGCTTGACTTGGAGCGCACTCGAAGGAGTTCGCTGGAGCCATGACCACAGCAGACATCGGACAGCGCACGCTCGGCACCACCTCCTCGCTCACCGTGAGCACCCTCGGCCTCGGCTGCATGGGGATGTCGGAGTTCTACGGCACCCCTGACGAGCAGTCCGGCATCGACACCATCCACCGCGCCCTCGACCTCGGCGTCACCTTCCTCGACACCGCCGACATGTACGGCCCGTTCACCAACGAGCAGCTCGTCGGCCGCGCGATCGCAGGTCGTCGCGACGAGGTGCAGCTGGCGACCAAGTTCGGCAACGAGCGCAACCCCGACGGGTCCTGGGTCGGCATCAACGGCTCTCCCGACTACGTCCGCGCCGCGTGCGACGCCTCGCTGCAGCGCCTCGGGGTCGACCACATCGACCTCTACTACCAGCACCGCGTCGACAGGTCGGTGCCGATCGAGGAGACGGTCGGGGCGATGAAGGAGCTCGTCGAGGCCGGGAAGGTGCGCCACCTCGGCCTCTCCGAGGCTGGCGCGGAGACCATCCGCCGGGCCCACGAGGTCCACCCGATCACGGCCCTGCAGTCGGAGTACTCGCTCTTCACCCGCGACCTCGAGGACCAGGTGCTGCCGGTGCTGCGCGAGCTGGGCATCGGCCTCGTCCCGTACTCCCCGCTGGGGCGCGGCATCCTCACCGGCGCCGTCTCCAGGGAGACGCTGGAGGCCGGCGACTCCCGCGCGGCGGGGCGCTTCCCGCGGTTCGAGGGCGAGGCCCTCGACGCCAACCTCTCCCTGGTCGAGAAGGTGAAGGAGCTCGCGGCGCAGAAGGACTGCACCCCCGGCCAGCTCGCGCTCGCCTGGGTGCTCGCCCAGGGCCAGGACGTCGCTCCGATCCCCGGCACCAAGCGCGTGAAGTACCTCGAGGAGAACGTCGGCGCGGTCGGCGTGGAGCTCACCGAGGACGACCTCGCCGCGCTCGAGCAGGCCGTGCCGCGTGACGCCGTGGTCGGCGAGCGCTACGGCGACATGTCCACCATCGACGCCTGAGGCGTCACGCGAGGGTCACGTGGCGGCGATCCCCACGTGGCCCTCGCGGAAGGCGTCGACGAACAGCGCGTGGTCCTCGCGGACGCGGACGGCGTACGCGATCCCCCAGTCGCACAGCCACTGGACGAAGTCGTTGCGCCGGCCCTCGAGCGACCGCGAGATCGCCGCCTCGACGTCGAAGTCGACGAGGTCCTGCTGGCTGTCCTCGTCGGAGGCGCAGTGGATCTTCGCGGTCGCCCGGCCGAGGAGGTCGACGACCGAGCGCATGTCCTCGGGCTCGTTGATCTCCGTCCAGTCGAGGTCGACCTCGTAGGGCGAGACCTCGGCGATCACGTAGCCGACGCCGTCGATGCTCGTGTGCCCGAGCAGCGGGTCGGTGTGCACCTGCAGCGCGCGCTGGCTGACGACCGTGCGGTGGCCCTCGTGCTCGAAGTAGGCGTCGACCTCGCTGGTGTCCACGAACCGGCTCAGGGCCGGGATGTTGGCCTGCTTCATGCTCAGCACGACGTCGTTGTCGAGGGCCTGGCTGTAGCCCTCGACGAGCACGTTGTACGCCGGGAGGCCGGCGCTGCCGATGCCGAAGCCGGACTTCCCCACCACGTCGCGCAGCTCGTAGAACAGGTCGCGGTCGAAGCGCTTGGACTGCGGGATCGTGTCGAGGTAGCCGCGGAACGCGTTCACCACCTCGGCCCGCTCGTCACGACCCAGGCGGCGTGTGGTGCCGTCCTCGGTGAACCGCCGCTTCCCGTCCCGCATGAGCGTCATGCCGTCGAGGAGGTCGGCGCGACGCATCTGCCGCGCGGCGACCAACGCGGTCAGTACCGGCCCCTCGGCCGTGTCGAGGGTGATCTCGAAGTCGTCGTCGGAGTCCGAGGCGACGTAGTGGTTGACCTGGGCCAGGTAGGAGCGGACGTAGCGGCCGATCAGCTTGCGGATCGCGTCCTCGGGCAGCGCCTTCTGCCACCCCACCAGCGCCAGGCTGGCCGCGAACCGCTGGAGGTCCCAGGTGAACCGGCCGAGGTAGGCCTCGTCGAAGTCGTTGATGTCGAAGACCAGCCGGCCGTCGGAGTTGAGGTAGGTCCCGAAGTTCTCGACGTGCAGGTCGCCGTGGATCCAGATCCGCTCCGAGCCGTGGGCGGCCCAGTCGTCGGTCTCCTGCGTCACGTCGTTGAAGAACAGGCACGCGCTGCCGCGGTAGAAGGCATGCGGGTCGCGCGCCATCTTGCGGTACTTCGCCCGGAACGCGGCCGGGTCGGCCCGCATCAGCGGCGCGAAGGCGTCGCGCAGCACGTCGATGATCACGTCGGTCCGGTTGCTGGAGGCCATGCGCCGCACTCTAGGTGTGCGGTCTAGGTTGGGGTCCATGGCAACCACACAGTTCGGTGACACCACCGTCAGCACCGTCGGCGAGCTCCCCACGGTCGGCTCGCAGGCTCCCGGATGGGACCTCGTCGGGCTGAAGTTCCAGCCCCTGACCGACGCCGACGCCGAGGGCAAGCGCGTCGTGCTTAACATCTTCCCCAGCATCGACACCGGCGTGTGCCAGGCGAGCGTGCGGAAGTTCAACGAGCTCGCCGCCGGCCTCGACAACACGGCCGTCGTCAACGTCTCGGTCGACCTGCCGCTCGCGCAGGCCCGGTTCTGCGGCGCCGAGGGCATCGAGGACGTCGAGGTCGGCTCGGCCTTCCGCTCCTCGTTCGGGCGCGACTACGGCGTCGAGATGGCCGACGGCGGCTGGCAGGGCATGCTCGCGCGCGCGGTCGTCGTCCTCGACACCGACCGGACCGTTCTGCACACCCAGCTCACCGACTCCATCGGCACCGAGCCCGACTACGACGCCGCAGTGGCCGCGCTCAGCTGACCGAGCCCTGGCTGGCTCGTCCGGACAGCCGGGCGAGCCAGTCGTGCTCGACGGACGGCAGGACCCGGGCGTCGAGGAGGACCCTGGCGAGATCCCGGTCGCCCATCGCGGCGCGGAAGAACATCGGCACCGTCAGCCCGTGCCCGGGCCGGTGCACCACCTCGACCGGGTCGCCCGGCCGGATCACGCCTGGCTCGCGGACGGCGAGGTAGGCGCCCGTCCGCCCGCGTTCGGTGAAGCGTCGTACCCACGCCCGCTCGCCCATGTGCTTGGCGAACGTCACGCACGGCACGCGCGGCCCGCGGACCTCGAGCAGGGTCTCCCCCACCCGCCACTGCTCGCCGACCTCGGCCTCGTCGACGCCCACGCCGACCGTGGTGAGGTTCTCGCCGAACATCCCGTCGCCGAGCTCACGCCCGAGGTGCTCGCCCCACCAGTCGAGCTCCTCGCGGGCGACGGCGTACACCGCCTGCGTCTCGCCACCGTGGTGCTTGCGACTGATGATCGCGTCGCCGACGACCCCGCTGCCGAGGCCGCCCCGCTTCGGTCCCGGGTCGCGCACCTCGATCCGCTCGACCGGGCGCTTGCGGATCCCGCTGGGCCGCTTCATCCCCGGCACCACCTCGGCGACGCCGGCGTTGACGGAGCGGACGACGGTGGGCACGCGCACACGGTAGCCCGGGAGCCGGGTGGGCGCCCGCGGATATAGCCTCCGCACATGACCGCACCGCAGCAGCTGATCGACGAGGCCCGCGCGTGGGTCGCCGAGGACCCCGACGACCGGACCAGGGCCGAGCTGGAGGCAGTCGTCGCGGCCGCCGAGCGCGGCGAGGAGACCGACCTGGCCGACCGCTTCGCCGGCACCCTCGAGTTCGGTACGGCGGGACTGCGAGGCGCGCTGGGTGCCGGCCCCAACCGGATGAACCGGGTCGTGGTGACCCGCGCGGCCGCCGGCCTGGCGGCGTACCTCCTCGACACCGGCCACCGCGGCGGGTCCGTCGTGATCGGCTACGACGCCCGGCACAACTCCGATGCCTTCGCGCGCGACACGGCCGAGATCATGACCGGCGCCGGGTTCAAGGCGCTCGTCATGCCCCGCACGCTGCCCACGCCCCTCCTCGCCTTCGCGATCCGCGAGCTCGGCTGTGTCGCCGGCGTGATGGTCACGGCCAGCCACAACCCGCCGGAGGACAACGGCTACAAGGTCTACCTCGGCGACGGCAGCCAGATCGTGCCGCCGGCCGACAGCGAGATCGCGGACCGGATCGCAGCCGTGGGCCGGCTCTCCGACCTGCCGCGCGGCGGCGCCGGCACGCCCGTCGGCGAGGAGATCGTCGACCGCTACCTCGACACCGTCGCGGGCCTGGCCGAGGACGGCCCGCGCGACCTCAGCATCGTCTACACGCCGCTCCACGGCGTCGGAGGCACGACGGTCGCGCAGGTCCTCGAGACCGCCGGTTTCGACGCACCGCACGTCGTGGAGCAGCAGGAGCAGCCCGACCCCGACTTCCCCACCGTGTCCTTCCCCAACCCGGAGGAGCCGGGTGCGATGGACCTCGCGATGGCGCTCGCCGCGGAGAAGAAGGCCGATCTCGTGGTCGCCAACGACCCGGACGCCGACCGTTGCGCCGTGGCGGTCCCTGAGGCGCACGGTTGGCGGATGCTGCGCGGCGACGAGGTCGGCGCACTGCTCGCCCACCATCTCCTGGCCCGCGGCCGGAGCGGTGTCTACGCCAACTCGATCGTGTCCTCGAGCCTGCTCGGCAAGATGGCGACGGCCGCCGGCCAGCCGCACGAGGAGACCCTGACCGGCTTCAAGTGGATCGGCCGCGTCAAGGGCCTGGCCTTCGGCTACGAGGAGGCCCTGGGCTACTGCTGCGACCCCGACAACGTCCGCGACAAGGACGGCGTCTCGGCGCTCCTGCTGGTCTGCGAGCTCGCCGCGGCGGCGAAGGCGGAGGGCCGCGGGCTCACCGACATCCTCGACGACATCGCCCGCGAGCACGGCCTGCACGCCACCGACCAGCTGTCGGTGCGCTTCGACGACCTCGCGCAGATCCCCGCCACCATGGACCGCGTGCGCACCACGCCGCCGACCACGCTGGGCGGCCTCGCCGTCGAGAAGGTCGAGGACCTCTCCGAGGGGTCGGCCGAGCTGCCCCCGACGGACGGCCTGCGCTACACCCTCGCCGAGGGCGCCCGGGTGATCGTCCGCCCGAGCGGCACCGAGCCCAAGGTGAAGTGCTACCTCGAGGTCGTCATCCCCGTCGACGCCAGCCCGGACGGAGGTGACGTCGACGCCGCCCGCATCTCCGCCGTCGGCCGGCTCGACGCGATCACCGCCGACCTGCGGGGCGCGGTCTTCGGCGGCTGACGTGCGCTCGCTGCTGCTCGCACCCGTGCTGGTGCTGACCAGCGGTCTCCTGGTCGCCGCGCCCGCCTCGTCGTCGTACGACGTCAGGGCGGGCGCGCACGCGCAGGCCCCGCGCACCTGGCGGGTGGGTCCCGGGCGCGAGCTGGAGGTGCCCAGCGCCGCGGCGGCCGTCGCCCGCGACGGCGACACGGTGCTGATCGACCCGGGCACCTACCGCGGCGACGTCGCCACCTGGACGCAGGACGACCTGACGCTGCGCGGCGACGGAGGCCGCGCCCACGTGCGCGCCGACGGCCGCGACGCGCAGGGCAAGGCCATCTGGGTCATCGCCGGGGACCGCACGACGGTTGACCGGATCGAGCTCAGCGGAGCCTCCGTGCCGGACCGCAACGGCGCGGGCATCCGCCAGGAGGGCACCGACCTGACGGTCACCCGGAGCTGGTTCCACGACAACGAGAACGGCATCCTCACCGGCGCCGACGCGGGCAGCGACGTCGTGATCAGGCGCTCGAGGTTCTTCCGCAACGGCTTCGGCGACGGCTACTCGCACAACCTCTACGTCGGCGCCGTGCGCTCGCTCACGGTCACCGGCAGCTGGTTCGCCGAGGCAGACACCGGCCACGAGCTGAAGTCGCGGGCAGCCCGGAACACCCTCGTCGGCAACCGGTTCGCCGACGGCGAGGCGACCGCGAGCTACTCGATCGACCTGCCCGACGGTGGCCTGTCGCTGGTCGCGGGCAACGTCGTCGTCCAGGGTCCGCGCTCGGAGAACCCCGCGCTGGTCTCCTACGGCGCCGAGGGCCTCAGCAACCCGAGCCGTACCCTCTGGGTCGTCAACAACACCTTCGTCAACCGCCGCACCTCGGGGACGTTCGTCGCCCTCGCAGCCGGGTCGTCCGCACACCTGCGCAACAACCTCCTCGTCGGCCCCGGAGACCTCACCAGCGGCCCGGCCGACGCGCGGGCCGACCGCCGCGTCGGCCTCGACGGCTTCGTCGCACCGGGTCGCGACGACTTCCGCCTGACCTCGTCCTCGCCCGCCCTCGACCGGGGCGTGAGGGTCCCGAGGCGCTGGCGCGCCCGCTGGCAGTACGTCGCCCCCGCGGGCCAGGTGCGCCGCCCCACCTCCGGTCGGGTCGACCTCGGAGCCTTCGAGCTCCCCTGACGTCGCACCGGCCGAGGGCTACGCTCGATCCATGGCAGGCAGCCGGGATGCAGTGGCGCGGGGGCGGTTCGCCCTCGTCGTGGCGCTGCTCGGTGTCGCCTCGGCGCTGACCGCCGTCGCGGTCGCGCCGACGATGGCGACCCAGGCCGTCGTCGTGCTCGCCGCTGTCTCCGCGGCCGCGGGCCTTGCAGGCGTGCAGAGCCTGCTCGCCGTACCGGGCACCCGGGTCCACTCCCTGTGGCCTCCGCGCCGCTCCGCGGCGGTGCCCCTCGTGCTCGCCGGACGGTGCACCGACACGGTGCGCCACCCCGTGCGCCCGCGCGCTCCTGGACGCGCCTGACCCGTCGCCCCGCGCGACGTCAGGCCCACCCACCTTCGTCCCAGGAGACACCCATGTCCTTGCTCGACCCCGTGAAGCACGTCCTGTCCACCATCCTCGCGACCACCCACGACGGCCTGACCGCCGTCGGCGCCCCGGCCGACTCCGCCCTGGCGTGGGTGGTCGGCATCGCCACACTCGTCGTCCTCGTCCGCCTGGCCCTGCTGCCGTTCGTGGTGCACGGCGTCCGGCAGGCGCACGCCGCCGCGCGTGCCAGGCCGCACCTCAGGCAGGTCGCCGACCGCTACCGCGGCCGCACGGACGCGGACAGCATCCGTCGGCAGATGGAGGAGCGCCGCACGATCTCCGCCGAGCACGGGGTCGGTCGCCTGGGCTGCCTGCCCGTGCTCGTCCAGCTGCCGGTGTGGCTGGCGCTCTACCACCTCGTCGCGGACGTGGCGTCCGGCACCGCCGTCGGGGCGATGGGCCCCGAGCTCGTCTCGTCCTTCGGCGCGGCCTCCGTGCTCGGCGTCTCGCTGGCCGGCCGCGGCTACCTCGGGGTCGGGCCGGCCCACCTCGCCGTCGTCGCCGGGCTGGCGCTGACGGCGGCCCTGCTGTCCTACGTCACCCAGCGCTACGTCGTGGCGCCCAACACCGTGGTCGACGGGCTGCCGGAGGCGATGGTGACCGCGCAGCGGATGATGCCGGCCCTGTCGGCGGCCGGGCTGCTCGTGGCGGGCGGCGTCGTGCCGGTCGCCCTGCTCGTCTACTGGGTGTGCAGCTCGACCTGGACGCTCGGCCAGTCGTTCGTCATCGCCCGGTGGTGGCCGACGCCCGGGACCGCCGCCGCGCTCAGAGGACGAGGCTGAGCACCAGCAGGAGGAGGGCGGCGGAGATCAGGCCGAGCGGAACCCACGCCGGCTCGCGTCGTACGGCGCCGGGCAGGGCGAGCTGCTCCGGCGACCCCGGACGGATCTCGGCGCGCCTGCGCGCCGTGTCGACCAGGTCGTAGAGGCGGTTCTCGACGAAGTCGGCGTAGTGCATGCCCTCGGTGGGCGCCAGCGCCGCATCGCCGGCGAGCCCGCCCGGTCGGTGGCGCGAGGTCAACGCCTTGCGCCAGGTGCGGCCCACGACCGTGGACACGAACCGGCGGTCGGCGGCCCGGACGACCAGGACCTGGCGCACGGCCATCTCCTCGATCGCCGCCAGCCGGATGTGGAGGGTCTCGCCGAGGTTCTGCATCACGAGGTGCTCGGTCGTCACCCACAGCGCGGGTCGCAGCATCACCGCCCAGGCCAGCACCCCGACGAGGACACCGGCCGCGGCCACCCAGAGCGGGAACCCCTCGTCGGCGTAGGCCACGCCGGCCACCGCCAGGACCGCGGTGAGGACCACGGTCATCCAGCCGGAGACCCGGCCGCTGGTGGGCTCGAAACGCTCGACCACTTCGTCGTGGTCGTCCTGCAGGGATGCCATGTGGTCCTCGTCGATTTGGGCAGGGTTTGGCCCTCTGCGGATTCCCGGGCCGTTCCGCGCCAACTCTATGCTGGGTCGGTGACACCGACTCCCAGCTCGACGGCGAGCGCCCCCTCGGAGCACGCAGTGACGCACCAGATGTTCGACGACGTCGTGCGCTCCGACTCCTCGCTCCGCCGCTTCCTCCACGGCCTCCCCGGGGTCGACCAGGTCGGCTGCGAGGCACGCGCCGCCGGTCTCGGCACCCGCTCGATCAAGACGACGGCGAAGGCCTTCGCCATCGACCTCGCGATCCGGATGGTCGACCTCACGACCCTCGAGGGCCAGGACACCCACGGCAAGGTCCGCGCGCTCGCGTCCAAGGCCATGCGTCCCGACCCGGCCGACCCGACGTGCCCGGCGACCGCGGCCGTCTGCGTCTACCCCGACATGGTCGCCACGGCCAGGCAGACCCTGGGCGACAGCGGCGTCCACGTCGCCGCCGTGGCCACCGCCTTCCCCAGCGGCCGCGCCGCGATGGACATCAAGCTGGCCGACACGCGTGACGCCGTCGAGGCCGGTGCCGACGAGATCGACATGGTCATCGACCGTGGCGCCTTCCTGTCGGGCCGCTACCTCGAGGTCTTCGAGGAGATCGCCCAGGTCCGCGAGGCATGTGGGGACGCGCACCTCAAGGTGATCTTCGAGACCGGCGAGCTGCAGACCTACGACAACGTCCGTCGCGCCAGCTGGCTGGCGATGATGGCGGGCGGCCACTTCATCAAGACCTCGACCGGCAAGGTGCAGCCCGCGGCGACCCTGCCCGTCACCCTGATCATGCTGGAGGCCGTGCGCGACTTCCGCGAGCAGACCGGCCAGATGGTGGGCGTGAAGCCCGCGGGCGGCATCAAGACCACCAAGGACGCCATCAAGTACCTGGTGATGGTCAACGAGATCTGCGGCGAGGACTGGCTCGACCCGGACTGGTTCCGCTTCGGCGCGTCCACGCTGCTCAACGACCTGCTGATGCAGCGGACCAAGATGACGACCGGTCGCTACTCCGGTCCCGACTACTTCACGCTGGACTGAGGCACCTGATGAGCAACGTGTTCGAGTACGCCCCCGCGCCGGAGTCCCGCGCGATCGTCGACATCAAGCCGTCCTACGGCCTGTTCATCGACGGTGAGTTCGTCGACGGCGGCGGCACGGCCTTCAAGACCGTCAACCCGGCCACCGAGGAGGTGCTCGCCGAGGTCGCCGAGGCGAGCGACGCCGACGTCGACGCGGCCGTCAGGGCCGCCCGCCGCGCCTACACCCGCGTCTGGTCGCGGATGTCCGGCGCCGAGCGTGCCAAGTACCTCTACCGCATCGCGCGCATCATCCAGGAGCGCGGCCGCGAGCTCGCCGTGCTGGAGTCGATCGACAACGGCAAGCCGATCAAGGAGTCGCGCGACGTCGACGTCCCGATCGTCGCGGCGCACTTCTTCTACTACGCCGGCTGGGCCGACAAGCTGAAGTACTCCGGCTACGGGGACACCCCGCTCGGCGTCGCCGGCCAGGTCATCCCGTGGAACTTCCCGCTGCTGATGCTGGCGTGGAAGATCGCCCCGGCGCTGGCCTGCGGCAACACCGTCGTGCTGAAGCCCGCCGAGACCACCCCGCTGACCGCGCTCCTCTTCGCCGAGATCTGCCAGCAGGCCGACCTCCCGCCCGGGGTGGTCAACATCGTCACGGGCGCCGGGGACACCGGTCGCGCGATCGTCTCGCACCCCGACGTCGACAAGGTGGCCTTCACCGGCTCGACCGAGGTCGGCAAGGCGATCGCCCGCGCGGTCGCCGGGACCGACAAGAAGGTCACCCTCGAGCTCGGCGGCAAGGCTGCCAACATCGTCTTCGACGACGCCCCGCTCGACCAGGCCGTCGAGGGCATCGTCAACGGCATCTTCTTCAACCAGGGCCACGTCTGCTGCGCCGGCTCGCGCCTGCTCGTGCAGGAGTCCGTGGCCGACGAGGTGATGACGCGCCTCAAGCGGCGGATGGCCACGCTGCGCGTCGGCGACCCGCTCGACAAGAACACCGACGTCGGCGCGATCAACTCCGCCGAGCAGCTCGCCAAGATCCGTGAGCTGTCGGAGATCGGTGAGGCCGAGGGCGCCGAGCGCTGGTCTGCCCCGTGCGAGCTCCCCTCCAACGGCTACTGGTTCGCCCCGACCGTCTTCACCGGCGTCTCGCAGGCACACCGCATCGCCCGCGAGGAGATCTTCGGCCCCGTCCTGTCCGTGCTGACCTTCCGCACGCCCTCGGAGGCGGTCGAGAAGGCCAACAACACCCCGTTCGGCCTGTCGGCCGGCGTGTGGACCGACAAGGGGTCGCGGATCCTCTCGATGGCCAACCGCCTCCGCGCGGGCGTGGTGTGGGCCAACACCTTCAACAAGTTCGACCCGACCTCGCCCTTCGGCGGCTACAAGGAGTCCGGCTACGGCCGCGAGGGCGGCCGCCACGGGCTCGAGGCCTACCTGAAGACCGACGAGAACGGAGGGACCGCCTGATGTCCCGCATCGACGTCCGCAAGACCTACAAGCTCTACATCGGCGGCCAGTTCCCCCGCTCGGAGTCCGGTCGCTCCTACGTCGTCAACGACGCCAAGGGGCGCCTGCTGGCCAACGCCGCGCAGGCCTCCCGCAAGGACGCCCGGGACGCCGTCGTCGCCGCGCGCGCCGCCTTCGGTGGCTGGTCCGGCAGGACGGCGTACAACCGTGCACAGGTCGTCTACCGCATCGCCGAGGTCCTCGAGGGCCGCCGCGACCAGTTCGAGGCCGAGCTCCGCGCGAGCGAGGGCATCACGCCCGCGAAGGCGCGCTCCTACGTCGACGCCGCGATCGACCGCCTCGTGTGGTACGCCGGCTGGGCGGACAAGATCACCCAGGTCGTCGGCAACGCCAACCCGGTCGCCGGCCCCTACTTCAACCTGTCGACCCCGGAGCCCAGCGGCGTCATCGCCGTCGTCGCACCGCGCGGTCCCCTCCTGGGCCTGGTCAGCGTCGTGGCGCCGCTCATCATCACCGGCAACACGGTGGTCGTCATCGCCAGCGAGCAGCACCCGCTGACCGCGATCACGCTCGGCGAGGTGATGGCCACCAGCGACCTGCCCGGCGGCGTCGTCAACGTGCTCACTGGCTCCGTCGCGGAGATCGCCCCGTGGCTGGCCTCGCACATGGACGTCAACGGCATCGACCTGACCGGCGTCGAGGACGCCCAGCTCGCCGCCGACCTCGAGGCCGCCTCGGCCGACAACCTCAAGCGCGTCCGCCGGCCGGCCCCCGGCACCGACTGGCTCGCCGAGCCCGGCCTCGACCGGATGACGCGGTTCCTGGAGACCAAGACCGTCTGGCACCCGATCGGCGTCTGAGCGCGGCCCAGCACATGGCGAAGGCCCCCGGAGATCCTCCGGGGGCCTTCGTCGTTCGGGCGTCAGCGGTTGAGCAGGGCCTGCGCCAGGATCCCGAGGATCTCGTTGGGGTCGTTGACGACGTACTTCTGGCCGCCCGTGGCGGTCGCGATCTCGTCGAGCTCACCGGTGTCGGACTCCTGCGAGAGCCCGATGATGATCACCTTGACCGGCTTGGCCGGGTCGCGCAGCGTCTTGAGCTGGTTGACCAGCGAGTCCAGCGACAGCGAGCTGGTGTCGTCGGAGGCGCCGTCGGTGAAGATCACGACCGAGTTGAACCAGGCCGGGTCCCACTTCTGCTGCGCGTACTTGTAGGCCGCCAGCGTGGTGTCCATGACGCCCGTGCCGCCGCGGACGCGGTCGACGAGCTGGGCCGCCTCCGCCCGTACGACGTCTCCGTGCGTGCCGCCGCTGCCGTCGGGCGCGTCGAGCCGGTCGAGGGTGGCGTACTCCTCCCACGAGGCGCCGTCCTGGCCGCGGTTCTTCGAGAAGCCCCAGATCCCGATGCGGGCCTGGGCCGGGAACGCGTCGAGCGCGAGCTCGGAGGCCTGCACGGCGAGCTTGATGCGAGTGGTGTCGCCGATGGCGGTCTTCATCGAGCCCGAGAGGTCGACGACGGCCAGGATGCTCGACGGCACCGACAGCACGCGCCACTGGCGGAGCGTCTCGTCGGTGGTCTTCTGCGCCACCGTCGGGAGCACCTTGGTATCGCCGAGCCCGATCTCGTTGGGCAGCGGCGCCCCGTCGGGGCCGCGCAGCTCGGCGGCCGCGATCGCCTCGACGCCGGCGCTGGAGGTGAACCAGCGGGTCAGCGCGCGACCCACGCGGGCCGACAGGTCGCCGCCCGTGGCGAGGATGTCGCCGCTGCCGCGGTTCACGTCGATGAGCGGGTAGCGCAGCATCGGCACGCCGGTCGTGGGCGCGACCAGGTTCAGCTGGTCGTTGCTGCGACGGGCCGCGAGGTAGGCGGCCTCGGTCGCGGGGACCAGCTGGGTGCTGGACGCGGAGATCGTCGACAGGTCGGTCTCGTTGGCGCTGCCGGCCACCGCGCGCTCGCCGTACGTCTGCGCGACGGGGACCGTCTTCTCCTCGATCGACTCCGGGGTCTCGCCGGTCTGCTTCATCTCGGCGTAGGGCGCGAGCAGGGCGAGGGCGGAGGCGCCCTCGGCGCTGGGGTCGGCCATCGCCAGGTTGCCGCCGTCGAGGACGGAGGCCCACGACTGGGGCGCCTTGGCCGCGGGACCGCCGATGAGGCCGACCGGGGTCTGGGCGAGGACCTGGGCGATCGGGGTGCCGGTCCATCCGGCCGCGGTCAGCTGGCCCTTCCACGTCGGGCTGTCGGGGATCCAGATCTCGGGCAGCTTCGCGTTGGGGTCGGCGAGCGAGGCGACGACGTCCTTCACGGTGCCCGAGGTGACCACGATGTCGATGCACGGCTCGTCGGCGTTGACGTCCTCGACGGCCTGTTGGACGAGGTCCTCCATCACCGGCGCAGTGGTCAGGGTGACCTTCTCGGAGACGCAGTCGGCCTGGGCCGGCGTCTCGTCACCACCGAGGAAGGTGAAGGCGGCGACGAGCCCGAGCGCGACGACGAGGACCAGCCCCGCGACGAGCGGGACGTTTCGCTTGCGAGGCGCTGGCTGCCCGGTTCCGGGCACGGCGGAGTCGTCCAGACTCATGAATTCCTCCCACAAGGAAATTCGATCAGGGGTCCGGGCGAGACTAGTGTCCAGGCGTTACCGCCGTGGCCGAACGACGAAATGAGATGGAAACACGTGAGCGCTGCCCAGGTGGTCGTCCTGGCCGGTCCCAGCGGGGCCGGGAAGTCCCGGCTCGCTGAGCGGCTCGGCCTCCCCGTCCTCCGGCTCGACGACTTCTACAAGGACGGTGACGACCCGTCGCTCCCCCGCATCACCGTCGGCGCCAATGCCGGCCTGGTCGACTGGGACGACCCGGCCTCGTGGCACGAGGAGGACGCCCTCGCCGCGATCCGCGCGCTCTGCCTCACGGGCCGCTGCGACGTGCCGGTCTACGAGATCTCCCGGAACGGTCGCGTCGGCCACCGACCCGTCGACCTCGACGGCAGCTCCCTCTTCGTCGCGGAGGGCATCTTCGCCCCCGAGGTGGTGACCACCTGCCGCGAGGAGGGCCTGCTCGCGGCGGCCTACTGCATCACCCAGCACCCGCTCGTCACCTTCTGGCGCCGGCTCACCCGCGACCTGCGCGAGCACCGCAAGCCCCCGCTGGTGCTGGTTCGCCGCGGCCTGGCCCTGATGCGCGACCAGCAGCGGGTCGTCGGGCACGCCCTGCGGGCAGGCTGCCGCCGGGCCACCGGCGACCAGGCCTACGCCGAGCTGACGGCGTCGACGGTCCGGTGACCCGTCCGTGCGCCTGAGGCAGCCCGACCGCCGCTCCTGCGGTGCCGCCGCGCTCGTCATGGCGCGCCGCCTCGTGCACCCGCGCTACGCCGGGCTGGTCGGCGACCAGGCGACCTTCGCCCACGAGGTCGCGACCCTGCACCGCAGGGTGACCTCGCTCGCCGACACCGCGGGCGGGTGGCAGGTGCCGTGGCCACGCGCGCTCGGCACGCCGCCGTGGGCGGTGGCCCGCGAGCTGCGCATCCTCACCGGGACGCCGTACGACGTCCGCGCGGTGCGGCTGGGCAGGCGGGTCTGGCCGCACCTCGAGCACGTCGCCCCGGGCCGGCCGGCCGCGGTCTTCGTCGGCGACCGGCTCCTGCCGCGCCACGTCGTGCTGGTGACGGCCGTCGAGGACGGCCGAGCCCGCACCTACGAGCCGGCGTCGGGCACCACCCAGGAGGTCGTGCGCCCGCGGTGGGAGGCCGGCAACCTGCGCCTGGCCGGCTGGGACCGGCCGTGGCTCGTGGTCAGCCCTCGCTGATCACGCTTCGTCGATGAGCGCGGCGTAGCCCGGCTTCACGACCTCGTCGATGATCGCCAGCCGCTCGTCGAAGGGCAGGAACGCCGACTTCATCGCGTTGATGGTGAACCAGCGCAGGTCCTCCAGCGAGTAGTCGAACGCCTCGACCAGGCCGTGCATCTCCTCGGTCATCGACGTCCCGCTCATCAGCCGGTTGTCGGTGTTGACGGTGACCCGGAACCGCAGCTCGGTCAGCAGCCCGATCGGGTGCGCGGCGATCGACTCCGCGGCGCCGGTCTGGATGTTGGAGCGCGGGCACATCTCGAGCGGGATCCGCATGTCGCGGACGTAGGCGGCGAGCCGGCCGAGCTCCACCGACCCGTCGTCGTGGACCGTGACGTCGTCGATGATCCGCACGCCGTGGCCGAGGCGGTCCGCCCCGCACCACTGGATCGCCTCCCAGATCGACGGCAGCCCGAAGGCCTCGCCCGCGTGGATCGTGAAGTGCGAGTTCTCCCGCTGGAGGTACTCGAACGCGTCGAGGTGGCGGGTCGGCGGGAAGCCCGCCTCCGCGCCGGCGATGTCGAAGCCGGCCACGCCCCGGTCGCGCCACGCGACGGCCAGCTCGGCGATCTCCATCGACCGGGCCTGGTGCCGCATCGCGGTCAGCAGCTGCCGTACGACGATCCTGCCGCCGCTCGCGGCCACCCCGGCCTCGAAGCCCTCCTGCACCGCTGCGACCACCTCGTCGAGCGTCAGGCCGCCGGTGACGTGCTGCTCGGGCGCGTAGCGCACCTCGGCGTAGACGACTCCGTCCGCGGCGAGGTCCTCGACGCACTCGCGCGCGACCCGCGCGATGGCCGGACCGTTCTGCATGACCGCCACGGTGTGGTCGAAGGTCTCGAGGTAGCGCACGAGCGACCCGGAGTCGGCCGACTCGGTGAACCAGCGCTCCAGCGACTCCGCATCCGGGGCCGGGAGCTCGTGTCCGATCTCCGCGGCCAGCTCGACGATCGTCTGCGGGCGGAGACCGCCGTCCAGGTGGTCGTGGAGCAGCACCTTGGGGGCGCGGTGGACCTGGTCACGGGTGGGAGTGCTCACCGGCACATCCAAGCACTCCCCGCCCCTGGTCTATGTTCGGCCCCATGCGCACCTTCACCACCCTCGAGGACGTCGCCGCGGCCGCCGGTCAGGAGATCGGCACCAGCGAGTGGCTCGAGATCGACCAGGCCCGCATCGATGCGTTCGCCGAGGCGACGCTCGACCACCAGTGGATCCACGTGGACGTCGAGAAGGCGGCGGCCGGGCCCTTCGGCACCACCATCGCGCACGGCTTCCTGACCCTGAGCCTGCTCCCCCGCTTCGCCTCGCAGGTCTTCCAGCTCGAGACGCCCGGCGCGCGGCTCAACTACGGCCTCGAGAAGGTCCGCTTCCCCAACCCGGTACCCGTCGACAGCCGGCTGCGCTCGCACGTCCGCTTCGGCGAGGTGCGCGAGCTGCCGACCGGCCTGCAGCTCATCGTCGAGCACACCGTCGAGATCGAGGGCCACGACAAGCCCGCCTGCGTGGCCGAGCACGTGGTGCTGCTCCTGTCGTAGGGGTCTCCTAGCCGACCCGGTCGAGCACGATCTCCCCGGGCGAGTACGACGAGCCGTCCCCGATGTCGTACCCACCCTCGAGCGAGGCGAGGGCGCGCTCGAAGCGCTCCGGCTCGTCGGTGAGCAGGGTGAAGAGCGGCTCGCCCTCGGTGACCTCGTCGCCCGGTCGCGCGTGCCAGACGACGCCGGCCCCGGCCTGCACCGGGTCCTCCTTGCGCGCCCGGCCGGCACCGAGGCGCCAGGCCGCCATGCCGACGGCCATCGCGTCGAGCCGGGTCAGCGTGCCGCTGGCCGGTGCGGCGACGACGTGCGACTCCTTCGCCTCGGGCAGCGCCGCGTCGGGGTCGCCGCCCTGGGCGCGGATCATCCTCTTCCAGGCGTCCATCGCCGAGCCGTCGGCGAGCTTGTCCGCGGGATCGACGTCGTCGCGACCGGCGCCGGCGAGCATCTCGCGCGCCAGGGCCAGCGTGAGCTCGACCACGTCGGCCGGCCCACCGCCGGCGAGCACGTCGACCGACTCCTGCACCTCGATGGCGTTGCCGGCCGTGAGGCCGAGCGGGGTGGCCATGTCGGTGAGCAGCGCGACGGTGTGCACGCCGGCGTCGGTGCCGAGCGCGACCATCGTCTCGGCGAGCTCTCGCGCCGTCGCGAGGTCCTTCATGAAGGCACCGCTGCCGACCTTCACGTCCAGCACCAGCGCGCCGGTGCCCTCGGCGATCTTCTTGCTCATGATCGAGCTGGCGATCAGCGGGATCGCCTCGACGGTCCCGGTCACGTCCCGCAGGGCGTAGAGCTTCTTGTCGGCCGGCGCGAGGCCGTCGCCGGCGGCGCAGATGACCGCGCCGACGTCCTCGAGGATGCCGAACATCTCCTCGTTGCTGAGCGCGGCCCGCCAGCCGGGGACCGACTCGAGCTTGTCGAGCGTGCCACCCGTGTGGCCGAGGCCGCGACCGGAGAGCTGCGGCACCGCGACCCCGCAGGCCGCGACGAGCGGCGCGAGCGGGAGCGTGATCTTGTCGCCGACGCCGCCGGTCGAGTGCTTGTCCGCGGTCGGGCGCGAGAGCGTCGAGAAGTCCATCCGCTCACCGGAGGCGATCATCGCGGCGGTCCAGCGCGCGATCTCGCTGCGGTTCATCCCGTTGAGCAGGATCGCCATCGCCAGGGCCGACATCTGCTCGTCGGCGACCTCGCCGCGGGTGTAGGCGTCGATCACCCAGTCGATCTGGCTGTCGCTGAGCTCGTGCTTGTCGCGCTTGGCGAGGATCACCTCGACGGCGTCGTGGGCGGCCATCAGCTGGCTCCGTCCTGGTCGGTCCGGTCCATGGTGGTCTGGGCGGGGGTGGTGGAGGCGATGACCGCAAGGTCGTCGGGCCCGAAGGCGTCCGGGAGCACCTCGGACATCGGGCGGACGCCGGAGACGGTCCACAGCTCGAGGTCGCGCCCGCCGTGCTCGAACAGGAGCTGGCGGCAGCGGCCGCAGGGCATGATCACGTCGCCGTCGCCGTTCACGCACACGAAGTGGGTCAGCCGTCCGCCGCCGGTCGCGTGCAGCTGGGACACCAGCCCGCACTCGGCGCACAGGACGACGCCGTAGGCCGCGTTCTCGACGTTGCAGCCGACGATCGTGCGGCCGTCGTCGGTCAGGGCCGCGGCCCCCACGGGGTAGCGCGAGTAGGGCGCGTAGGCGCGGCCCATCACCTCGACGGCGGCCTGCTTGAGCTGGTCCCAGTCCTTCTGATCCACGGCGCAACTATGGCGCATGACGCGAACCGAGGGTCTTTGGCAGGTTTCGCCGAAAGATGTCCCGCAGGTTTTATGTCACAGACGTATTTCGGTGGTCTGTAACTGCGTGACCTGCGGGCAGCGGGGAGGCAATATGACGCCCGAACGCTGACCCCGACCCCCGGGGTGCACGAATTTGGAGGCATTGTGTTGAAGACGAGGAAGGTCGTCTCGAGCGGCCTCGTGGCGCTCCTGGCTGCCGCGACCCTGGCCGCGTGTGGTGACGCGCCCGAGGAAGACACCAACACCGGGAGCGACAACAGCTCGAGCTCGTCCTCGCCCGCCGTCGAGGACTACCTGCCCTGCATCGTCTCCGACGCGGGCGGCTTCGACGACAAGTCGTTCAACCAGCTCAGCTACGAGGGCGTCCAGCAGGCCGCCGACGAGCTCGGCACCGACTTCAAGTCGGTCGAGTCCAACAGCGAGAACGAGTACGCCCCGAACATCGAGAGCCTGGTCAGCCAGGGCTGCAACACCATCGTGACCGTCGGCTTCGCCCTCGCCGCGGCGACCAAGGAGGCCGCTGCGGCCAACCCCGACATCGAGTTCGTCCTGATCGACGACTCCGCCGACGGCGGCGACGACGGCGCGACCTTCGACGGCAAGGCCGACGAGGACAACATCAAGCCCCTCCTCTACAACACCGCCCAGGCCGCGTTCCTGGCCGGCTACGCGGCTGCTGACTACAGCAAGACGGGCGTCGTGGGCACCTACGGCGGCATGCCGTTCCCGACCGTCACCATCTTCATGGACGGCTTCAAGCAGGGCGCGGAGTACTACGCCAAGGAGAAGAAGAAGGACATCAAGGTCGTCGGCTGGGACGGCAAGGACGGCTCCTTCACCGGTGGCTTCGAGGCCAACGAGGCGGCGACCAACACCGCCAAGCAGCTCATCGACCAGGACGCCGACGTGATCCTGCCCGTCGGTGGCCCGATCTACCAGGGCGCCGTCACGGCCATCGAGGACTCCGGCAAGGACGTGGTCATGCTCGGCGCCGACGCCGACGTGTTCGAGACCGACCCGAGCACCCAGGACGTCATCTTCACCTCGGTCCTCAAGAACATGAAGGTCTCGACCTACGAGGCGATCATGTCCGCGGGCGCGGGCGACATCGACTACACGCCCTACGTCGGCACGCTCGAGAACGACGGCGTGGGCATCGCCCCGTTCCACAACTTCGAGGACAAGGTCAGCCCCGACCTGCAGGGCGAGCTCGACACGATCAAGGCCGGCATCATCGACGGCTCGATCAAGGTGAACTCCTACCTGGGCTGATCCACCCCGAGTAGTAGCCAGCCAGCACCACTGCTCCACCGCGAGGGAGGCCGACGGTCCGTCGGCCTCCCTCTGCTTGTGCCACACGACCCGACCCAGGTTTGGCACATCTGACCCCAGACCCGGGGCGCTCCAGCGGCTAGCCTTCCCCGCGGCCAGCACGCCCGTTCCGACCCCTAGGATGCGATGCCATGAGACTCGTCCTGCGAGGCATCACCAAGCGCTTCGGCAGCGTGGTGGCCAACGACTCGATCTCCCTCACCGTCGAGCCGGGCGAGATCCACTGCCTGCTCGGCGAGAACGGCGCCGGCAAGTCGACGCTGATGAACGTGCTCTACGGGCTCTACAAGGCCGACGAGGGCGAGATCGAGCTCGATGGCGTCGTCCAGCACTTCTCCGGCCCGGGCGACGCGATGGCCGCCGGCATCGGCATGGTCCACCAGCACTTCATGCTCATCCCCGTCTTCACGGTCGCCGAGAACGTCATGCTCGGCAACGAGTCGACCGGTTTCGCCGGCTCGCTCGACGTCCAGGCCGCCCGCGCGCGCGTCACGGAGATCTCCGACCGCTTCGGCTTCCACGTGAAGCCCGACGCGGTCGTCGAGGACCTTCCGGTGGGCGTGCAGCAACGGGTCGAGATCATCAAGGCCCTCTCCCGCGACGCCGAGCTTCTCGTCTTCGACGAGCCCACGGCGGTGCTCACCCCGCAGGAGACCGACGAGCTGATGGACATCATGCGGCAGCTCCGCGAGGCGGGGAAGGCCATCGTCTTCATCACCCACAAGCTCCGCGAGGTCCGCGAGGTCGCCGACCGCATCACCGTCGTGCGCCACGGCAGGATCGTCGGCGAGGCCGACCCCAAGGCCAGCAACGCCGAGCTCGCCTCGATGATGGTGGGGCGCCCGGTCGAGCTGGTCGTGCACAAGGAGGAGCCCACGCTCGGCGCCGACGCCCTCGTGGTCAAGGACCTCCGCGTCGTCGACGCGGCCGGCGTGACCCAGGTCGACGGCATCAGCTTCACGATCCGCGCGGGCGAGGTGCTCGCCGTCGCGGGCGTGCAGGGCAACGGCCAGACCGAGCTCACCGAGGCCCTCCTGGGCCTGCAGGACGACGTCAGCGGCTCGATCGTCCTCGACGGCGTCGAGCTCGTCGGGAGGTCGACCCGGCGGATCCTCGACTCCGGTGTCGGCTTCATCCCCGAGGACCGACAGGTCGACGGCCTGGTGCCCAACTTCACCATCGCCGAGAACCTGATGCTCAACCGCAGCTTCAAGTCGCCGTTCGTGCGGAACGGGAGCCTGCGCATCGGCGCCCTGCGCGAGTTCGCGCAGAAGAAGCTGCAGGAGTACGACGTCCGCGCCCGCGACATCGACTCGCTGGCCGGCAACCTGTCCGGCGGCAACCAGCAGAAGGTCGTGGTGGCGCGCGAGCTCTCGCGCGACCTGCGCCTGCTCGTCGCCGCACAGCCGACCCGCGGCGTGGACGTGGGCTCCATCGAGTTCATCCACAAGCAGATCGTCGCGACCCGCGACAGCGGCATCCCGGTGCTCGTGGTGTCGACCGAGCTCGACGAGGTGGTCGCGCTCGCCGACCGCATCATGGTGCTCTACCGGGGCCAGGTCGTCGGCATCGTGCCGGCGGACACCCCGCGCGAGACCCTCGGGCTCATGATGACCGGCGAACGCCCTGACGACGTGAAGGACGTGGTCGCGTGAGCGACGCAGACAAGCCCCGGCCCGACGAGAAGCCGGTTGACGCAGGCGACACCGTCACCGAGGAGCGCCCGCAGGACGCGGAGACGACGGACGACTCGAGGTCGCGGTCGCTGCTGAGGGAGATCGCGTCGGGCAACGCCCTCGCCGGTGTGCTCGCCGTCGTGCTCGCGGTCCTCGTGGGCTCGGTGATGATCGCCGCGACCGACGAGACCGTGCGCGAGACGGCCGGCTACGTCACCGCACGCCCGTCCGACTTCTTCAACGCCGTGTGGGAGGCCGTCTCCGGCGCCTACAACGCGATGTTCCGCGGCGCGATCTTCAACAACCTCGTCGACGACCCGGCCAGGCAGTGGCGTCCCCTCACCGAGACGCTGAAGTACGCCGGGCCGCTGATCCTGGGTGGCCTCGGCGTCGGCATCGCCTTCCGTGCCGCGATGTTCAACATCGGTGGTCGCGGCCAGATGATCATCGGCGGAGGCGCTGCCGCGTGGGTCGGGTTCCGCTTCGAGGGCCTCCCGACGATCATCCACCTGCCGCTCGCGATCGTCGTCGGCATGGTGTTCGGCGCCCTGTGGGGTGGCATCGCCGGCCTGCTCAAGGCTCGCACCGGCGCCCACGAGGTGATCGTGACGATCATGCTCAACTACGTCGGCTACTACCTCGTGTTCTGGGCGCTGACCAAGGACTGGCTGCTCGCGACCCCCGGCTCGGTCAACCCCAAGTCGCCGCCGATGCAGGAGTCCGCGATCCTGCCCCGGGTGCTGGGCGACCAGTTCAACCTCCACCTCGGCTTCGTGCTGGCGCTCGTCGCCGTGGGCGTCGTGTGGTGGGTGATCAACCGCTCGACCCTCGGCTACCGGATCCGGGCAGTCGGCGAGAACCCGCACGCGGCCCGCGCCTCGGGCATCAACGTCGGCTGGATCTACACCGTGGTGATGCTCATCGCCGGCGCGCTGCTCGGCCTCGCAGGCGTCAACCAGGTGCTCGGCACGGTGACCAGCGGCGTCTCCACCGACATCGACGCCGGTATCGGCTTCGACGCGATCACGGTGGCCCTCCTGGGCCGCTCCCGCCCCCTCGGCATCCTCGCGGCGGGGCTCCTGTTCGGCGCCTTCAAGGCCGGCGGGTTCACGATGCAGGCGCAAGAAAACATCTCGGTCGACCTGGTCCTGGTGGTCCAGTCGCTGATCGTCCTCTTCCTCGCCGCGCCGCCGCTGGTGCGAGCGATCTTCCGGCTCCCCGCCCAGGAGGCCAAGTGAGCACCGCGACCGACCAGCCCACCCCCGAGAGCGGCGGCCTGGCCCCCGACACCGTGGTGGTGCCCACCAAGCGATCGGGCTCGCGCAAGCTGCCGATCATCCTCGGCGTCCTGGCCGTCGGCCTGGCGATCGTGCTGCTGACCGCGGGTCGGTCCGGCGACACGACCTTCCGCCTGGCGACCGACACCGACTTCGCCGGCCTGCCCGACATCGTCGTACCGTCCGCCGCGACCGCCTGGCTGATGATCGTGGTGTGCCTGGCCCTGACGGCCGAGGCCGTGCGGCGGATGCTGGCGCACGTGGCCCAGCCGATGTGGATCCCCGTCGGGTTCGCCGCGGCGTGGATGGTCGGGTTCCTGAGCTGGGCGGCCGCCGACGGCCGGATCCTCGTGGTCAGCCTGCTCGGCGGTGCCATCGCACTGGCCGTCCCGCTGGTCTTCGGCGCACTCGGAGGCGTCCTGGGCGAGCGGGCGGGCGTGGTCAACATCGCCATCGACGGCCAGCTCCTCCTCGGCGCCTTCGCGGCCGCGATCACCGCCTCGCTGACGGGATCGCCGTGGGCCGGCCTCGTGGCGGCCGGCCTGGCCGGAGCGCTGGTCGCACTGGTCCTGGGGCTCTTCGCCATCACCTACTTCGTCGACCAGGTGATCGTGGGCGTCGTGCTCAACGTGCTGGTGGTCGGACTGACCAACTTCATGTTCCGCCAGGTGCTCACGCCCAACGCCGCGTCGCTCAACTCCCCCGACCGCTTCCCGCGCGTGCCGATCCCGGTCCTGGGCGAGATCCCGCTGGTGGGCCCGATCTTCTTCCGCCAGACGGCGGTGGTCTACGTGCTCTACGTCATCGTCGCGCTGGTCGCGTGGGCGCTCTACCGCACGCGGTGGGGCCTGCGGGTCCGCGCGGTCGGCGAGCACCCCAAGGCCGCCGACACGGTCGGCATCAAGGTCAACCGCACCCGCTACCGCACGATCCTGCTCGCCGGCGCGATCGCCGGCCTCGGCGGCGCCTACTTCAGCCTCGTGTCCGTCGCCGGGTTCAACCGGGAGATGACCGGCGGCGCCGGCTACATCGCCCTGGCCGCGGTCATCTTCGGCAAGTGGGACCCGATCCGCGCCACCCTGGCCGCGCTGCTCTTCGGGTTCGCCTCCAACCTCCAGGGCGTGCTGTCGGTCCTCGGCTCACCCGTGCCGAGCCAGTTCATGCTCATGCTCCCCTACGTCATCACGATCTTCGCCGTGGCAGGACTCGTCGGCCGCTCGCGGCCGCCCGCGGCGGACGGGGTTCCCTACAAGCAGCAGTAGCGGCTCAGCGCAGCTGCTTCCAGGTCCCCTCGGAGACCACCTCGACGCGCCCGCCGGCGACGACGATCGCGGAGTCGTCGTCGAGGGCGTACGACGGCAGGCCCAGGTCGGCGGCCCACCGCTCGGCCTCGGCCATCGTGTTCTCCGGCATCATCGGGTGGCCGACGTGCGGGAAGATCGAGAAGTCGACGACCCCGAGCGTGCGGTCGTCGGGAGCGCCCGACCACGCGACGAAGTCGGGTCCGATCCGCGGTGTCATCACCATGCTCCCCGCGCTCAGGCCGACCCAGACCCCGTCGAGGGACGGCAGGAGGTCGGCGAGCCCTGACTCGCGCATCCAGTGAGCGAGGTACGTGGCGTCGCCACCGTCGACGAGCAGCACGTCGGCCTCGCGCACCCACGGCTCCCACCGCTCGCGTCCGATCGTCGACAGGGCGCTGAGCTCGAGCAGGCCGACGGACGCCCAGGCCAGGCCGGTCATGTCGTCCGGACCGCCGGCGACGAAGCGACGCGCCCCCAGCGGACCGCACATCGGGTGCCCCCACTGGGCGGTGGGCACGCACAGGGCGTGCGAGTCGCGGACCGGCTTGCCCAGCAGGTCGACCATGGCCGACTCGATGCTGGGGTTGGTGATGCCTCCGGAGGTGAGCAGGAGCTTCACGGGTTCCTCCACTGCTGTCGGGTCGCCGGGGACCCGGTCATGATGTCATCTCGGTGACGGACGAGAGGGTCGGCATTCGACAGCCCCGCCCGACCGGTCGTGCTCTACTGGCCTCGTGCCTGGAGACCACTCGGAGGAACCCGACATCGCGCTCGTCGAGGCTCGCGAGCGCTACACCTCGCTCTTCACCCACCACCCCCACGCGTCGTACTCCGTCGACCGCCGTGGCTACTACACCGACGCCAACGAGCGCGCCCTCGAGATGACCGGCCTGGACCTCGAGCAGATGCGCCGGACGCACTTCTCCGAGGTCATCCACCCCGAGGACGTGCACCTCCTGCAGGACGCGTTCGCGCGCGCCCTCGCGGGCGAGCCGCAGGTGGTCGACGCCCGGGTGCTGCGCGCGGACGGCGAGGTGGTCGACATCCGCTGCACGGCGATCCCCGTCGTGGTGGACGGCGAGGTGGTCGGGGTGCACGGGATCACCGAGGACACGACCGAGGCGCAGCGGGTGCTGCGCGAGCTCCGCGAGGCCAACGCCGCCAAGAACCGGTTCCTGGCCACGGTGAGCCACGAGGTGCGCACGCCCCTCGCCGCGCTCATCGGGTCCGCGGACCTGCTGATGGAGACCGACCTCGGAGCCGAGCCCGAGCACTACGCCCGGATCGTGCACCGCTCCGCCGAGCGCCTGATGCGGCTCGCGCAGGACCTCCTGACCTTCTCCGAGCTCGAGGCGCACCGCACCGTGCTCGCCCGGCGACGTGTCGACGTGCGCGAGCTCGTCGAGGACGTCGTCGCGTGGGCGGAGCCGCTCGCGGAGGCCCGGGACCTCGAGCTCACCGTCACGCTCGACGACGCGGTGCCGTCGTCGGCCCTCGGCGACGGCCCGAGGATCGCCCAGGTGCTGCGGACCCTGGTGCACAACGCGGTCAAGTTCACCGAGCACGGGCGCATCGACGTGCGCGCGTCGTCCAGGGCGGGCGCCGAGGGCGGCGTGTGGGTGGACGTCGAGGTCGCGGACACCGGTATCGGGATCGCCGACGACCACCTCCCCCGCCTGTTCGAGCCCTTCACCCAGGCCGACCCGCACGCCGCCGGCGACCGTCAGGGCAACGGCCTCGGCCTCGCCATCGCCGGCGAGCTCGCGGAGCTCATGCGGGGACGGCTCGGCGTCGTCTCGGCCCCCGGCCGAGGCAGCACCTTCACGTTCGGCGTCCCGCTGGGCACGGTCCCGGAGGACGGGTCAGCCGGCTGACAGGGCGGTGACCGCCGCCTCGGCCAGCACCCGCGCCGCGATCGGCGTGGCGGCCTCGTCGATGCGCAGGTTGCCCTGGTGCAGGTCGTACGTCGGCCCGCCGGGCGTGCGCGTGCCGAGGCGCGCCATCGCACCGGGGACGGAGTCGAGGTACCAGCCGAAGTCCTCGCCGCCGAGGCTCTGCGTCGTGGACACGTGGCCGTGCGGGCCGAGCACCCGCTCGAGGGCGGTGCCGAGCAGCTCGGTCGAGACCGCGTGGTTGACCACCGGGGGCACGCCGCGCTGGTAGGTCACCTCGGCGGTGACGCTGTAGGGGGCGACGATGGCGGTGATCAGCTGCCGGATGAGGTGCTCCGCGTCCGCCCACGCGACCGCGTCGAGCATCCGGACCGTGCCGGCCGCGACCCCGCCGTGCGGGATCACGTTGGGAGCGGACCCGGCGCGCACCATCCCCCAGACCACGCTGACCCCGGCCCGCGGGTCGAGGCGACGGCTGAGGATGGCCGGGAGCTCGGTGATCACCTTGCCGAGCGCGAAGGTGAGGTCCTCGGTCAGGTGCGGGCGTGAGGTGTGGCCGCCCTTGCCGATGAGCCGCACGGTCAGGGAGTCGGCGGCACCCGTCAGAGGACCCTCCCGGAGACCGAGCCGGCCCACGTCGAGGCTGGGGTCGCAGTGCAGGCCGAAGACGTGCGAGACACCCTCGAGCGCCCCGCTCGAGATCAGGTGGAGCGCACCGCCCGGCATGACCTCCTCGGCCGGCTGGAACAGCAGCCGCACCCGGCCCGGCAGCAGGCCACGGGTGGCGACCTCGGCGAGCGCGAGACCGGCCCCGACGAGCCCGGACGTGTGGACGTCGTGGCCGCAGGCGTGCGCGACGCCGGGCACCGTGCTCTTCCACGGGTCCGAGATCAGGTCGTCGATGGGCAGCGCGTCGAGGTCGGCGCGCAGCGCCACCAGCGGGCCGTCGTGCCCGATCTCGGCCAGCACTCCCCCGCCGTCGGGGCGCGTGATCGACCATCCGGCGGGCTCGAGCGCGCTCACCACCGCGTCGCTCGTGCGGCGCTCGGCCCAGCTCAGCTCGGGGTGGGCGTGCAGGTCGCGTCGCAAAGCAACGAGGTCGTCGGTGTGCTTGTCGACGACCTCGGTGATGACGGCTGTGGTGTGGGTTGATGACGGCATGACCGACCCAGTCTAGGCGCTGCTCAACCGGCGTCACCGTCGTACGCCGCAAGCAGCCGGTCCGCGGCCAGGGGTGCGGGCAGCTCGCCCGCGAGCACGGCGCGTCGTACGTCGTCGCGCACCGCGGCCACGCCAGGCGAGGTCCGCAGCCGCTGGGCGAGCTCGTCGCGCACGAGCGCCCAGGTGAACTCGAGCTGCTGCCCCGCCCGCTTGTGCGCGAGCCCGTCGGCACCGAGGTGCTCGCGGTGCTGCCCGACGCGCGACCAGACGTCGTCGATCCCGGTCCCGGTCAGCGCCGAGCAGGTGACGACGGGCGGTGCCCACTCCGCGTGGCCGCGGACCAGGCGCAGCGCCCCGGCGAGCTCGCGGGCGGCCACGCGCGCCTCCCCCTCGCGGTCGTCCCCTCCATGGCTGTCGGCCTTGTTGACCGCCACGACGTCGGCGATCTCGAGGATGCCCTTCTTGATGCCCTGCAGCTGGTCGCCGGTGCGGGCCAGGGTGAGGAACAGGAAGGTGTCGACCATCCCCGCGACCGTCACCTCGGACTGCCCGACGCCCACCGTCTCGACCAGCACGACGTCGTGGCCGGCCGCCTCGAGCACGAGCATCGCCTGGGTGGTGGCCCGGGCGACGCCGCCCAGGGTCCCCGCGGAGGGTGAGGGCCGGATGAAGGCGCGGGGGTCGACCGACAGCGACGCCATCCGGGTCTTGTCGCCGAGCACCGACCCGCCGGTGCGCACCGACGAGGGGTCCACCGCCAGCACGCCGACGCGGTGGCCGGCGGCGGTGAGGCGGGTGCCCAGGGCCTCGATGAAGGTGGACTTCCCGACCCCCGGCACGCCCGAGATGCCGACCCGCGTGGCGGGCGGCAGGTCCGAGTCCGCCAGCTCGGTCAGCAGGTCGCGTGCCGCGGCCCGGTGCTCGGCCCGTGACGACTCGACGAGGGTGATCGCCCGGGCCACCGCCGCGCGCCGGCCCTCCCTGATGCCCTGCACCAGGGCGGGGACGTCAGGCTTCGAGGCTCGCTGCGCTCGCACCTCAGCCACCGACCGCGTGGTCCTCCCGCAGCCGGTCCAGCAGGTCGAGCGCGGACTCGGCGATCACCGTTCCCGGCAGGAAGACCGCGGCTGCGCCCATCTCCTTCAGCACGGGGACGTCGTCGGGCGGGATGACCCCACCGATCACGACCATGATGTCCGGGCGGCCCTGGTCGGCGAGCGCCTGCTTGAGGGCGGGCAGGAGCGTGAGGTGACCGGCCGCGAGCGAGGAGACCCCGACGATGTGCACGTCGGCGTCGATCGCCTGCTGGGCGACCTCCTCGGGCGTCGAGAACAGCGGCCCGACGTCGACGTCGAAGCCGAGGTCGGCGAAGGCGGTGACCACGACCTTCTGGCCGCGGTCGTGGCCGTCCTGGCCCATCTTGGCGACGAGGATGCGGGGACGACGTCCCTCCTCCGCCTCGAACTCCCCGGTCGCGGCGAGCACGGCCGCGACGGCCGACCCCTCGGCGGCGGGCCCGGACCTGGTGGCCTCGTCGCGGTACACGCCGCTGATCGTACGGATGACGGCCTGGTGGCGGCCGTAGACCTTCTCCAGCGCGTCGGAGATCTCGCCCACCGTCGCCTTGGCGCGCGCCGCGTCGACGGCGAGCGCGAGCAGGTTGCCGTCGAGGGAGCCGCCGCCCACCGGGCCGCGCTCGGCCGACGCGGTCAGCGCGTCCAGCGCACGGCGTACGTCGTCGTCGTCGCGCTCGGCACGCAGGCGCTCGAGCTTGGCGACCTGCTGGCGGTAGACGTCGTCGTTGTCGACGCGGAGCACGTCGAGCCTGTCCTCGGCGGCGAGCCGGTAGGTGTTGACGCCGATCACCTTCTGGGCCCCGGAGTCGATCCGCGCCTGGGTGCGGGCGGCGGCCTCCTCGATGCGCATCTTGGGGATGCCCTCCTCGATCGCTGCGGCCATGCCACCGGCGCGCTCGGCCTCCTGGATGTGCGCCCAGGCGCGCTCGGCGAGGTCGTGGGTGAGCTTCTCGACGTAGTAGGAGCCCGCCCACGGGTCGATGATCTGCGTCGTGCCGCTCTCCTGCTGCAGCAGCAGCTGGGTGTTGCGGGCGATGCGGGCCGAGAAGTCGGTCGGCAGCGCGATCGCCTCGTCGAGGGCGTTGGTGTGCAGCGACTGCGTGTGGCCCTGGGTGGCCGCCATCGCCTCGATGCAGGTGCGGCCGACGTTGTTGAAGACGTCCTGCGCGGTCAGCGACCAGCCCGAGGTCTGGCTGTGCGTGCGGAGCGAGCGCGACTTCGGGTTCTGCGGGTCGAAGTCGTCCACCAGCCGCGCCCACAGCGCGCGGGCCGCGCGCATCTTGGCGACCTCCATGAAGAAGTTCATCCCGATCGCCCAGAAGAAGCTGAGCCGCGGCGCGAACTGGTCGATGGTCATGCCGGTCCCGAGGCCCGCGCGGATGTACTCGACGCCGTCGGCGAGCGTGTACGCCAGCTCCAGGTCGGCCGTCGCGCCGGCCTCCTGGATGTGGTAGCCCGAGATCGAGATGGAGTTGAAGCGCGGCATCCTCTGCGAGGTGTAGGCGAAGATGTCGCTGATGATGCGCATGCTCGGTGCCGGTGGGTAGATGTAGGTGTTGCGGACCATGAACTCCTTGAGGATGTCGTTCTGGATGGTCCCCGCGAGCTGCTCCGGCGCGACCCCCTGCTCCTCGGCAGCCGCGATGTAGAGCGCGAGCACCGGCAGCACGGCGCCGTTCATCGTCATCGACACCGACATCTCGTCGAGCGGGATGCCGTCGAAGAGGGTCCGGGTGTCGTAGATCGAGTCGATCGCCACGCCCGCCATGCCGACGTCGCCGCGCACGCGCGGGTGGTCGGAGTCGTAGCCGCGGTGGGTGGCGAGGTCGAAGGCGACGCTCAGTCCCTTCTGGCCGGCGGCGAGGTTGCGACGGTAGAACGCGTTGGACTCCTCGGCCGTCGAGAAGCCGGCGTACTGCCGGATCGTCCACGGCTGCGTCGTGTACATCGTCGGGTAGGGCCCGCGCAGGAACGGCGCGATCCCGGGCCAGGTGTCGAGCCCGTCGAGGCCCTCGAGGTGCTCGGGACCGTAGACCGGGAGGACGTCGATCCCCTCCGGGCTCGCCCACGCCTCCTTGCTCTCGCTGGTCGAGGAGGGACGAAGTCCCGTCACGAGACCCGACCCGAGCTCGACCTCCGCGAAGTTCTCCGGGATGCTCATCGGTCCAGCTCCTCTCGCACGCGCCCCAGGAACGCGAGCGCATCGACCCCCATCGCGGCCCAGTCATCAACCGTGTCGTCGCCACCTTCTCCCAGGGTGACGGTCCGCTCCCCCGGCTTGCCCGCCAGGACGACGTACGACGCCCCTGCCGCGCGCAGCGCCGTGACGAGCTCGGCGCCCCACTCGGCGTAGGCCGCGTCGGTGCCGGCCAGGCAGACGACCCGCTGGCCGGCGTAGGCGTCGACCACGGCTTCCACCGAGTCGGTCGCGCCGGCGGCCTCGACCGCGACGCCACCGGCGGCGAGGAGGTTGGTGGCGAACGTGGCGCGCGCGGTGTGGGCGGCCACCGTGCCCATCGTGGCCAGGAAGACCGGCTGGTCCGCGGGCTGCGCGCGCATGTCGTCGAAGGCCCAGCCGTAGTGGTGGGAGTACCGGTGCGGCTTGCGCGGCCGCTCGGGCAGCGACTCGTCCAGGTGCGGAAACTCCGAGACGCCGGTCAACGGCCGCGACCGGTCGGCGACCTGTCCGTCACGAACGGCGGCGACCTCCTTGACGCGCGCCTTCACGGCGAGCCGCGCGGCGTCCGCCAGCGAACCGCCGTCGGCCTCGATGCGGCCGAGCTCGGCCCACCCGGCGATCGCGAGGTCGTCGGTCAGCTTCTCGACGGCGTAGGACCCGCCCGCGGGGTCGGTGACGGAGGCGACGTGCGACTCCTCGATCAGGAGCGACGAGGTGTTGCGCGCGATCCGGCGCCCGAACGCGTCGGGCAGCCCGAGGGGCTCGTCGAACGGGACCACGGTGACCGCGTCCGCTCCCCCGACACCTGCGGCGAACGCCGCCACCGTGCCGCGCAGCATGTTGACCCAGGGGTCGCGGCGGCTGGTCATCGGGCGACTGGTGACGGCGTGGAGCGCCATCTCGCCGGTGCCGCCGGATGCCTCCAGAACCCGCGCCCACAGCCGACGGGCCGCTCGCATCTTTGCGATAGTGGGGAACTGCTCGTCGGTCGCGGCGAGGCGGAACTCGATGAGCCGTGCCGACTGGTCGACGGTGAAGCCCTCGTCGGCCAGGAGCCGGAGGTACGACGCGCCGGTGGCGATCGCCCAGCCCAGCTCCTGCGCGTCGCTCGCGCCCTGGTCGTGCAGGGCAGTCCCGTCCACCAGCAGGGCGCGCACCCCGAGCTGGAAGCCGCGGCGCACGACCGGGCCGAACAGCTCGCGGGCCGACACCTCGTCGTCGCGGACCCGGTAGGACAGCATCTCGAGGGTCTGGAGGTCGAAGGACAGGTTCGTGCCCGGGTGGAGCGCCCCCTCGACGCCCTCGAGGAATTCGGCGAACCCCTCGACCTGCTCGGTCGAGGCCCGGTCCAGCACCACGGGCGCGAGGTCGAGCAGGACACCGTCCAGCACCGCGTTCCAGTCGGGGGAGTCGTGGCCGTCGAGGTGCAGCGCCAGCGACGTCGCGCCGTTCTCGAGGTCCTGGAGGGCCGCCTCGTTGGCCTGCTTCTCGTCGACGACCTCGAGCTGCGTACGCACGTCCCAGGCGCCGGTGCGCTGCGGACGGCCACTCGTGACGAGGCCGTCGAGGTCGGCGGGCTGGCCGATCGGCGCGACCTCGATGCCGTCCAGGGTGGTGCGAGTGAGGGCGGACCAGACGTCGGAGTCGGGAGCGTCCTTACCGAGGCGGCGCGCCTTGCGCAGCACGGCCGCGGTCGCCGCCTCCCAGGCCGCGACGTCGTACGTGTCGCGCTCGCCGACCAGCCGCAGCGATCCCTCGGCCGGCTGCAGGTCCGTGGGCTCGTCCAGGCCGCCGTCGACAGGGCCGGCATCGCGGTCGGTCATGTCCGCACAATAGGACGGTCGTCACGGAGGGCGACACCCTGACGACTGTGCGATGGGTCACCGTTTGGGGGTACCGATCCCCGTCTCGGCCACTACGCTCCCGCCATGTCACTCCAGGGGGAGGGTTGGTACGCCGACCCGCAGGACGGGCGCAGGCTCAGGTGGTGGGACGGCGAGCGGTGGACCGAGCACACCCACGCGCGGGAGGCCGCCGGCTCCGGCCGCTCCCACCCCCGCCTGGGCACGGGGTGGCGCGCGCTGGCCGTCGTCGTGCAGCTCGCGCTGCTCGGCTGCGTCGCGACGTCGGCCTTCGTCCTCTACACCGACCTGGCGATCCTCGACTTCGTCGAGGAGCTGGCCCTGCGTCCCGACGGCGTCGACGTCGAGGACGGCGTCCGCATCGACCGGCTGATGGCGCTCTCGCTCGTCGATGTCGGGGCCACGCTGCTCACCGGTGTCCTGTTCATCTCCTGGCACTACCAGCTGCACAACAGCTCGCGGATGGACCGCTCGGCGATGCGCCACGGCACCGGCTGGACCATCGGCGGGTGGCTGGTGCCCGTCCTCAGCCTCTGGCGCCCGTTCCAGATGGTGACCGACGTCCGCCGCGGGCTCACCGGCGACGGGGCCGCGCGGCCGTGGCGGCTCCAGGGCTGGTGGTGGGGCTGCTTCGCGACGTCGCTGGCGATCGGCCAGGTCGCGTCGTACTTCTACAACCGCACCAACGCGATCCCCGAGGACGACTTCCCCGGATACGTCGACCTCATCGGCACTGCCGCGGCGTGGGAGCGCTGGTCGGCCGGGCTGTCGATGGTGGCCGCGATGCTCGCGATCGTGCTCGTCCGGCGGATGACGCGGCAGGCGGTCGCCGAGCCGGCAGCCGCCTGAGCCGGTCGGCTGCCTCAGGGGTGCCGGAAGTCGATGACCAGGCGGCGGGGCGACTCGAGCCGGATGACGCGGTGGTCGGCGCGTCGACGCAGCGCCACGACGAGGCTGAACACGCCCTCGGAGTCGCCACCGACGGCGAGGGCCTTCACGCAGGGGAACCCGGGACGGGCCAGCCGTGGCCCCTCGTACACCTCACCACCGTCGTCACGGTGGCCGGCGGCGAAGAGGTTGATCCACATCCCTGACCGACCCCGGATCGGAATCGGCTCGCCGCTGCCTTCGTAGCGAAATGTGCGGGAGTAGCGTGTGTTGTAGTCCGGGATCGGGCCGGTGAGGTCGATGACGACGCGGTCGAAGCCGTCGTGGACGGCGAAGCGCACGTCGCGCACCAGGGTGCGGCGACCGCCCTGGTCGAACGACGCCGAGGTGCCGTGGTCGAGCCAGTCAGGGCTCGCGCTCGCCGGGGCGCCCGGGACCAGGGTCGCGAGCAGCGCGACGACGACGGCCAGGACCTTCGCGCCCATCACGAGCTCCTCACACCTCGGTGCGGCCGTTGGCGTCCTTGTTGCGGATCCCAATCTTGTTGCCGAGCCACACGAGCGGGTCGTACTTCTTGTCCACCACGCGCTCCTTCATCGGGATGATCGCGTTGTCGGTGATGTGGATGCCCTCGGGGCAGACCTCGGTGCAGCACTTGGTGATGTTGCAGAGGCCGAGGCCGGCGGCACCCTGGGCCAGCTCGCGCCGGTCGTGGGTGTCGAGCGGGTGCATGTCGAGCTCGGCGTAGCGAAGGAAGAAGCGCGGACCGGCGAAGGCCTCCTTGTTGTCCTCGTGGTCGCGCACGACGTGGCACACGTCCTGGCACAGGAAGCACTCGATGCACTTGCGGAACTCCTGGCCCCGCTCCACGTCGATCTGGGCCATCCGTCGCTTGCCGTCGGCGTCCCGCGGGCCGAGCTGCACGCCCGGCAGCTGTCGCGCCTTCCGGTAGTTGAAGGACACGTCCGTGACCAGGTCGCGGATCACCGGGAACGTCCGCATCGGCGTGACGGTGATCGTCTCGGTCGGCTCGAAGTCGGACAGCCGGGTCATGCAGAGCAGCCGCGGGCGCCCGTTGATCTCGGCGCTGCACGAGCCGCACTTGCCGGCCTTGCAGTTCCACCGGATCGCGAGGTCGCCGGTCTGGGTCGCCTGGAGGCGGTGGAGCGCGTCGAGGACGACCTCGCCCTCCGACACCTCGACGGTGTAGTCCGCGAGCTCGCCGCCGCTCTCGTCGCCGCGCCACACGCGCATCTTCAGGTCGTATCCCATGTCAGGCCCCCTCGAAGTACTTCTTGAGCTCGGCTGGCATCTCCGGCAACGGCTGCTCCTGGAGCGTGACGCCGGTGCCGTGCTCGTCGAGGCGTACGACGAGGTTCCTGGTGCCCCACTCGGGGCTGGTCTTCGGGAAGTCGTCGCGCGTGTGACCGCCGCGCGACTCCTGCCGCGCGAGCGCCGCCTTCGCGATCGACTCCGACACCAGGAGCATGTTGCGCAGGTCGAGGGCGAGGTGCCAGCCGGGGTTGTACTGCCGGTGGCCCTCGACGGTCATCCCCTTCGCGCGCTCCTTCAGCTCCTCGATGCGCACGAGTGCGTCCTCGAGCTCGCTCGCCGTGCGGATGATGCCGACGAGGTCGTTCATCGCCTGCTGGAGCTCCTGCTGGATCGTGTAGGGGTTGTCGCCCCCCTCCGCCTGGAAGGGCGCCAGCGCCGACCACCCGCCGGCCCGCACGGACTCCTCGGAGACCGCGGGCCGCTGCGCCAGCCCGGCGACGTACGCCGCTGCGGACTCACCGGCGCGGCGGCCGAAGACCAGCAGGTCCGAGAGGCTGTTGCCGCCGAGCCGGTTGGACCCGTGCATGCCGCCCGAGCACTCACCGACGGCGTAGAGCCCGGTGACCGAGCTCAGCTCGGTGTCGGGGTCGACCTCGATCCCGCCCATCACGTAGTGGCAGGTCGGGCCGATCTCCATCGGCTCCTGGGTGATGTCGACGTCGGCCAGCTCCTTGAACTGGTGGTACATCGAGGGCAGCCGCTTGCGGATGAAGTCGGCGTCGCGGCGCGAGGCGATGTCGAGGTAGATGCCGCCGTGCGGTGAGCCGCGGCCGGCCTTGATCTCGGAGTTGATCGCGCGGGCGACCTCGTCCCTCGGCAGCAGCTCCGGCGGCCTCCGGTTGTTCTTCTTGTCCTCGTACCAGGCGTCGGCCTCCTCGACCGTGTCGGCCGTCTCCGCCTTGAAGAACTCGGGGATGTAGTCGAACATGAACCGCTCGCCCTCGGAGTTCTTCAGGACGCCGCCATCGCCGCGCACCGACTCCGTCACCAGCAGCCCCTTCACCGAGGGGGGCCAGACCATCCCCGTCGGGTGGAACTGCACGAACTCCATGTTGATGAGCGAGGCCCCGGCGCGCAGCGCCAGCGCGTGGCCGTCCCCGGTGTACTCCCAGGAGTTGGAGGTCACCTTGAACGACTTGCCGATGCCCCCGGTCGCGAGGATCACGGCCGGCGACTCGATCGTCACGAAGCGGCCGGTCTCGCGCCAGTAGCCGAAGACGCCCGCGATGACGTCGGCACCGTCGGCGCCCGGGGACTGCAGCAGCTCGGTGACCGTGCACTCCATGAAGACGTCGATGCCGATCTGCACCGCCCGCTGCTGGAGCGTGCGGATCATCTCCAGGCCGGTGCGGTCGCCGACGTGGGCGAGGCGCGCGTACTTGTGGCCGCCGAAGTCGCGCTGGCTGATCAGCCCGTCCTCGGTGCGGTCGAAGAGGGCGCCCCAGTCCTCGAGCTCCATGACGCGCTCGGGAGCCTCCTGGGCGTGGAGCTGGGCCATCCGCCAGTGGTTGAGCATCTTGCCGCCGCGCATGGTGTCGCGGAAGTGGACCTCCCAGTTGTCCTCCGGCCACCGGTTGCCCATCGCGGCGGCGATCCCGCCCTCGGCCATCACCGTGTGCGCCTTGCCCAGCAGCGACTTGCAGACGATCGCGGTGCTGGCGCCCGCCTCGTGCGCGGCGATCGCAGCGCGGAGGCCCGCACCGCCGGCGCCGACCACCACGACGTCGTACTGGTGCCGCTCGATGCCGCCCTCGGCGTAGTAGGACATCTCGTTGCCCGTCATCGGGTGACGGCTGCTCTCGCTCATCTAGAAGAACCTCACGTCCTGGATCGTGCCGGTGGCGAGCAGGAACACGTACAGGTCGACGATCGCGACCGAGAACAGCGAGTACCACGCCCACCGGCCGTGGCTGCCGTTGAGCCGCGAGACCCAGGTCCACAGCCGGTAGCGGACCGGGTGCTTCGAGAAGTGCCGCAGCCGGCCACCGACGATGTGGCGGCAGGAGTGGCACGAGAGCGTGTAGAGCCAGATGAGCACGACGTTGGCGATCATCAGCAGGGTGCCGAGGCCCATGTGGATCCCGCTGGTCTCCCCGTCGCCGACGGCGTACTCCGCCGGCATGGGCCGGAAGGCGAGCAGCACGTCGTAGGTCAGCACCAGCCCGACGAGAACGGCGGCGTACCAGAACCAGCGGTGGACGTTCTGCAGGATGAGCGGGAACCGCGTCTCGCCGGAGTACGACGCGTGCGGCTCGGCCACCGCGCACGCCGGCGGGCTGAGCCAGAACGCCCGGTAGTAGGACTTGCGGTAGTAGTAGCAGGTCATCCGGAAGCCAAGCGGGAAGATCAGGATGATCAGCGCCGCGGACAGCGGCCACCACCCGAACGGCTGGCCGAAGTCGGACGCACCCTCGACGCAGTCGCCCAGGCAGGGCGAGTAGAACGGCGAGAGGTAGGGCGAGGCGTAGTAGTCGCGGCCCATGAACGCGCGGCTGGTCGCGTAGACGACGAAGGCCGAGAAGACCACGAAGGTGGCCAGTGGCTGGAGCCACCACCGGTCCTCGCGGAGGGTGCGCGCGTCGATGCGTGCCCGGCCCGGACTGGTGACCCCGTGATCCGTCGTAGCCATGCCTGACTATGACCTGTGTCACACGCGAGCGGAAGGCAACGCGCCAACGAAAACGTCACACGCCCTCGGCGCGTCGCGCTCGCGGAGCGCGCGATACCGTGCAGGTGTGGCAACCCAACTCAAGACTCCCACCCTGGTGAAGGGCGCTCGAGCCTCCCGTACGACGATCGCCCTCAAGCTGGGCATGGCGGTCAGCGGCATCCTCTTCCTGGGGTTCGTGCTGGCGCACATGTACGGCAACCTCAAGGCCTTCGCCGGCCACGACGCCTTCAACGAGTACGCCGAGCACCTGCGCGAGATCGGCGAGCCGATGCTCCCCCACGAGGGCCTGCTCTGGATCCTCCGCGTCGGCCTGATCGCCGCGCTCGTGGTGCACGTCTACTGCGCCGTCGTGCTGTGGCGCCGCGCCGCTCGCGCCCGCGGGACGCACTACGTGATGAAGAAGCACACCGGCGCCACCCGCGCGAGCCTGATGATGCGCTGGGGCGGCGTGACGATCCTGCTCTTCCTCATCTGGCACCTGCTCAACTTCACCATCGGCAAGGTCAACGTGCAGGGCGGGGCGACCAACGACCCCTACAACCTGCTCGTCGACACGTTCGACGTGTGGTGGCTGACGCTCATCTACATCGTCGCCATGCTCGCCCTCGGCGCCCACCTGCACCACGGCATCTGGAGCGCCGCCCAGACGCTCGGCTGGACCGGCACCGCGGCCAAGCGCCAGCGGGCCAAGACGGTCGGCTTCGTCATCGCGCTGATCGTCACGGTCGGCTTCTCCCTCGTCCCGCTCGCCGTCCTCGCCGGCATCATCACCAAGTAAGGGGTCACCGCACGTGAGCCACGACCACGACATGGACATGCCTGACACCGTCACCTCGACGGAGGCGTCCCACTCGGGACTGCTCGACGGCGACTACGACGACGCCATCGGCTACTACACGCCGGGTGAGCCGATCGTCGACGCGAAGGCTCCGTCGGGGCCGATCGCGGAGCGGTGGTCCAACCGCAAGTTCGAGGCGCGCCTGGTCAACCCGGCCAACCGCCGCAAGCTCTCGATCATCATCGTCGGCACCGGCCTGGCCGGCGCCTCGGCGGCCGCGACGCTCGGCGAGGCCGGCTACAACGTGAAGACGTTCTGCTACCAGGACTCCCCGCGCCGCGCCCACTCCATCGCCGCTCAGGGCGGCATCAACGCGGCGAAGAACTACAAGGAGGACGGCGACTCGGTCCACCGCCTCTTCTACGACACGGTCAAGGGCGGCGACTACCGCTCGCGCGAGTCCAACGTCTACCGGCTGGCCGAGGTCAGCACCAACATCATCGACCAGTGCGTGGCGCAGGGCGTCCCCTTCGCCCGCGAGTACGGCGGCCTGCTGGACAACCGCTCGTTCGGTGGCGTGCAGGTCTCCCGCACGTTCTACGCGCGCGGCCAGACCGGCCAGCAGCTGCTGATCGGCGCCTACCAGGCGCTCGAGCGCCAGATCTCCGCCGGCACGGTCTCGATGTTCACCCGCCACGAGATGCTCGAGCTGATCGTCGCCGACGGCAAGGCCCGCGGGATCATCGCCCGGGACATGGTCACCGGTGAGATCCAGACCCACCTCGCCGACGTCGTCGTGCTGGCCTCGGGCGGCTACGGCAACGTCTTCTACCTCTCGACCAATGCGATGGGCTCCAACGTGACGGCGGCGTGGCGTGCGCACCGCAAGGGCGCCTACATGGCCAACCCCTGCTACACGCAGATCCACCCGACCTGCATCCCGGTCTCGGGCTCGCACCAGTCCAAGCTGACGCTGATGTCGGAGTCGCTGCGCAACGACGGTCGCATCTGGGTGCCGAAGAACCAGGCCGACTGCGACAAGGATCCGCGCGAGATCCCCGAGGAGGACCGCGACTACTACCTGGAGCGGATCTACCCCTCCTTCGGCAACCTGGTCCCCCGCGACATCGCCTCGCGTGCGGCGAAGAACGTCTGCGACGAGGGTCGTGGCGTCGGGCCCGAGGTGGACGGCGTACGGCGTGGGGTCTACCTGGACTTCGCCGATGCGATCGACCGCCTCGGTCGCGACGCGGTGGCCAACAAGTACGGCAACCTCTTCGACATGTACGCCCGCATCACCGGCGAGGACCCCTACGCCGTGCCGATGCGGATCTACCCCGCCGTCCACTACGTGATGGGCGGCCTGTGGGTCGACTACGACCTGCAGTCCACGATCTCGGGCCTGTTCGTGACCGGTGAGGCGAACTTCTCCGACCACGGGGCCAACCGCCTCGGCGCCTCGGCGCTGATGCAGGGCCTCGCCGACGGCTACTTCGTCCTGCCGCACACGATCCGCGACTACCTGGCCGACGGCCCGTTCGAGGCCATCGGCGAGGACCACCCCGCGGTGCTCGAGGCCCGCGAGTCGGTCGAGCAGCGCATCGAGCACTTCCTCACGGTCAACGGCAGCCGCAGCGTGGACTCGTACCACCGCGAGCTGGGCAACATCATGTGGGAGTACTGCGGCATGGAGCGCAGTGAGGACGGCCTGAAGAAGGCGATCGACCTCATCCGCGGCCTGCGCGACGACTTCTACCGCAACGTGAAGGTGCTCGGCACCTCCGAGTCGCTCAACCAGTCCCTCGAGAAGGCCGGCCGCGTGGCCGACTTCTTCGAGCTGGGTGAGCTCATGTGCATCGACGCGCTCAACCGGCGCGAGTCCTGCGGCGGCCACTTCCGGGCCGAGTCGCAGACCGAGGACGGCGAGGCGCTGCGTCACGACGACGAGTTCGCCTACGTCTCCGCGTGGGAGTGGGCCGGCCTCGACGAGCGCCCGGTCCTGCACAAGGAAGACCTCGTCTACACCGCCATCGAGATGAAGCAGCGGAGTTACAAGTGAAACTGACCCTGAAGATCTGGCGCCAGAGCGGCCCCACGGCCGAGGGTGCGATCCACACCTACCAGCTCGACGACGTGTCCCCCGACATGTCGTTCCTGGAGATGCTCGACGTCCTCAACGAGCAGCTCAACGACCAGGGTGAGGAGCCGGTCGCGTTCGACTCCGACTGCCGCGAGGGCATCTGCGGCATGTGCGGGCTGATGATCAACGGCGAGGCGCACGGGCCGGAGGTCACCACGACCTGCCAGCTCCACATGCGCTCCTTCACCGACGGCGAGACGATCACGATCGAGCCGTGGCGCTCGGACGCCTTCCCGGTCGTCAAGGACCTCGTCGTGGACCGCGGCGCCTTCGACCGGATCATCCAGGCCGGCGGCTACGTCTCGGTCAACACCGGCTCGGCGCCCGAGGCCCACTCCGTACCAGTCCCCAAGGACGACGCGGACCGTGCCTTCAACGTCGCGACCTGCATCGGCTGCGGCGCCTGCGTCGCGGCCTGCCCCAACGGCTCGGCCTCGCTGTTCATGGGCGCCAAGGTGACCCACCTCGGCCTGCTCCCCCAGGGCCAGCCCGAGCGCGACGAGCGCGTGGTCAACATGGTCGCCCAGCACGACCACGAGGGCTTCGGCGGCTGCACCAACATCGGCGCCTGCACCGCCGCCTGCCCCAAGGAGATCCCGCTCGACGTGATCTCCCAGCTCAACAAGGACCTCCGCACGGCCATCAAGCACGGCCACTGAGCGTCGTCTGCTGTTTCGTCCGCCCGAGCGGTGGTCCACCCACATTTCTGGGCTCAGGAATGTGGGTGGACCACCGCTCGTCCGCGTGTTGGGCGACGACGCGCCCGTGGGCGGTGGTCCAGCCACATTCGGTGCTGCAGGAATGTGGCTCCACCACCGCTCAAGCCGCTCGCAACCTGCGAACGAGGTCCGTGATCGGCCGGAACAGGCTGTCCCAGTGCTCGCCGAAGTGCGGCGGGGGTCCGTCGTACCCGCGCTCGACCAGTGCATGGTGGACCAAGCGCACGACGGACTTCGGTGATCGCATCCGCTCCTTGGTGACCAGCTCGTAGGGCACGGCGTGCCGGCGGTAGAGGGCGTACCGGTCGATGTCGGCGAGGTACTGGCCCCGCTCGCCCTGGTGCTGCCCGCCTTCGAACTCGACGACCTGCTCGTAGTGCGCGAACCGGAGGTCAGGCGTCAGCTCGACCCCGGGAGCCACCTCGATCGCCACGTTGACGTCGGGCATCGGCATACCCGCGAACACCACGTAGGACAGCAGCTCCGCCTCCTTCATGGATCTGCAGCGCCCGTCGAGGAACGGCAGGACGTACGCCGTCTCCGGCACGCCGCGACGCCACTTCTCCTCCGTCAAGACCTGGTCGAGGAGGCCGAGATCGAGCCGTTGCTTGTTGAGCAGCACACAGCCCATCGTGATCGCGTCGATCAGGCGTGAGTCTGCGCACAGAGCGACGAAAGCGGCTTCGACGCTCACCCCCGCGTCGTCGGACGGCGGCATCTTGACGGTGCGGTGGAGGAACACGCCGTCCAGCTCGAGGTGGAGGTCGCCCTCCACCACGAAGTGGAGCGGCCACGCGTTGCCCAACGAGAACCCGAGCTGGCGCAGTCGGGTCGTCGCCGTCGTACGCGCTGACTCCGGGAGGGCCAAGCGTGCCGCCTCGACGTGGTCGGCCCAGGTCATGTCGTGGTCGCGGTGGACGTAGACGCCCTTGTGCAGCCGCCGGAACCGCACACCCTCGAGCACGCGAGCCGGGACGCCCGCGTCGAGGGCGTCCAACCGTCCGAAGGGCCCGTGGAGGAAGTCGTCGGGAATCGTGAACATCCGCCCATCGCCCCACGTCGGCGGACACTCGCGCTCGTACGAGCACGTGGGCCTGTGCACACGTCGCCCTCACGCCCGACTGTGGACGATCAGTGGCCCGGTGGGAAGCGGTGGTCCACCCACATTCGGCGATGCGAGAACGTGGCTCCACCACCGCTCGGTGGTGTGTCAGGTGCGGACACGCCCGTGAGCGGTGGTCCACCTACATTCCGACGCACGGAAATGTGGCTCCACCACCGCTCGGCGCAGGGTCAGTGGCGGCGGCGTACAACGGCTACGACCGCGAGCATCGCGGCGGCACCGGCGGCGAAGGGGCCGACCGGGGAGGCGGGGGCGGCCGACGCGGATGCGGGAACGGCGCCGGCGACTGCGGCGAGGTCGATCCGCGGGCCCTCCACGGTCTGCTCGGCGACGAGGCCGGCCTCGCGGGCGGCGCGGGCCTCGGGCGTCGTGTACGCCCACGATGCGGCGTACACCACGACGCGGGAGAAGTAGTTGATCCACACCAGGAGGATCAGGGCGATGCCGAACGCCTGGAAGGCGTCCGAGCTCGCCGTGGACTTCAGCAGCAGCGTCGAGACCTGCTTGAGGACCTCGAAGGCGATCGCACCCAGGAGCGCCCCGGACCACAGCGATCGGGTCGGGATCTCGGGGGTGGCGAGGAGCTTGAAGAAGGCGAAGAAGAGGACGGTGTTGGCCGCCATGCCCACGGCGACCGCCAGCACCACGAGCACGACCGCGCCGACGGGCCCGAGGTCGAGGAAGTCGAGGATCGGTCCCAGCACCTTGGTCGCCACGCCGGACACCGCGACGCTCACCAGCAGGATCGATCCGAGCGTGAGCAGCGCCAGCACGTCGCGCACCTTGCCCGCCACGAAGCTCGGCTGGTCCCGATCCGGCTCCTCGAAGACCGTGACGAGCGCCGTGCGCAGGCCCGAGAGCCAGCCCAGCCCGGAGTAGAGGGCGAGCACGAGCCCGACGCTGAAGATGCCGGGCGCCGCGCCCTGGAGCGTCTCGAGGCTCACGCCGTCGGGAGGACCGACCAGTCCGGGGAGGACCGAGTTCGCCGCGTCGACAAGGGTCTGGTCGGCCCGGTCGTAGACCTTGGTCAGCTGGCCGAAGACCGCGAACGCCAGCGCGAGGATCGGGAAGAACGACAGGAACGCGAAGTAGGTCACTGCCGCGGCGAGCGCGCTCCCGTTGACCGAGCCGTAGTGCTCGACCGTGCGGACGAGGTGGTCGACGAGCGGCCGGTGCTCGCGGACCTCCTGGACCCGCGCCTTGAGGGTGTCGACGAGGCCCATCAGCCGAGCCCGAACTCGCGCGTCGGGACCCAGCCCAGGCTGTCGTCGTGCACGTAGAGGCTGAACGCCGACGCGTCGAACGAGCACTCGAAGTCCTGCAGCTCGCCGAAGGCCCTGTCGAGCGTCGCGTCGTCGAGGTGGTGCGCGATGGTGACGTGCGGGTGGTAGGGGTAGTCCAGGTCGACGTCGAGCGGCCCACTGCGTACGGCGTCCGCCAGCAGCTCGCACGAGGAGATCCCCTCGGCCAGGGTCACGAAGACGACGGGCGAGACCGGGCGGAACGTGCCCGTGCCGCGCAGGTGGATGTCGAACGGCTCCACCGCAGCCGCGGCCGACGCGAGGTGCTCGGCCACCGGCTCGATCTCGTCCTCGTCCAGCTCCGTCGGCGGGATCAACGTGATGTGCGTCGGGATCTGCGCGGCCGTCGTGTCGCCGATGGACGTGCGGTAGTCCTGCAGCTCGCTCGCCCAGGGTTCGGGGATCGCGATGGCTACTCCGATGGTGGGCACGCCGTCGACCCTAGCTGCCGGCCCTCGGCAGGAACCCCACCCTGTCGTAGACGTCCCGCAACGTCGCGTCGGACACCTCCGTGGCGCGCTCGGCACCCGCGGCGAGGATGGTCTCGAGCTCGGAGCGGTCGTCGAGCAGCTCGTGCACCCGGTCGCGGAACGGCGTCACGAAGTCGACCACGACCTGCGCCACCTCGGCCTTGAGGTCGCCGTAGCCCTTGCCCTCGAACGACGCGACGAGGTCGTCGACGTCCGCGCCGCTGAGCGCCGCGTGGATGTTGAGCAGGTTGGAGACGCCGCGCTTGTTCTCGGGGTCGAAGCGGATCTCGGTCTCGGAGTCGGTGACGGCGGAGCGGATCTTCTTCGCCGTGACCTTGGGGTCGTCGAGCAGCCAGATGCAGCCGTTGCCACCGATGCTCTTCGACATCTGCTTCTCGGGCGTCTGGAGGTCGTAGATCTTCGCCGTGCTGGCGAGGATGTAGGGCTCGGGGATGCGGAAGGTCTTCTTGAAGCGTGTGTTGAAGCGCTGCGCGAGGTCGCGGGTGAGCTCGAGGTGCTGGCGCTGGTCCTCGCCCACGGGGACGTACTGCGGGCGGTAGAGCAGGATGTCCGCGGCCTGGAGGATCGGGTAGGTGAAGAGGCCCACGCTGGCCGCGCCCTCGCCGCCCTTGGCGGACTTGTCCTTGAACTGCGTCATCCGGCGCGCCTCGCCGAAGCCGGTCAGGCACTGCAGCACCCACGTCGCCTGCGTGTGGGCCGGCACCTGGCTCTGCACGAAGATCGTCGCCCGGTCGGGGTCGACGCCGGCCGCCAGGAGCTGTGCCACCGAGACCAGCGTGCGCTCGCGCAGCAGCTTCGGGTCGTGCGGCATCGTGATCGAGTGCAGGTCGGCGATGAAGAAGAAGGGGTCGAAGTCGTCCTGCAACGCCACCCACTGCTTCAGCGCGCCCAGGAAGTTGCCGAGGTGGAACGAGTCGGCGGTGGGCTGGATGCCGGAGAGCACCCGGGGCCGGGCAGGCGTGGAGTCGGACATGCGGGCGATTCTGCCAAAGCGCCCGGACCGGTCCGGTGGCGAGGGTCGGGCGCCGGCGGGCGGGACCACCCCAGGCTGTGATCCCGGCTCAGGCCGGCGCCGCGACCTCGCTCCGGATGCTCAGACGACCCAGCCGACGTTGTCGGCGACCAGGTCGGCCATCGGGTAGACGCCGCGCAGGTCCTGGCGCCGCTCGAACAGGCTCACCACGTTGCCCACGTTGCGGTCCGCCAGCTCGCGGCGCCGCTCGATCTCGATCGCGATCTTCTTCTCGTCCATGACGACTCCCCAAGGTCCGTCGGGCGGCGTGTCCGCCCTCGTTCCATTGGATCGTTCCAACCTCAGGCTACGCAACGGTTCCCGCTGTGTTAACAGCAGGAAAAATCAGCCGCCCGTGACGGCCCGGCCTCGCACGTGGAGCCGCGCGGAGACCAGCAGGATGGCGACCCCGGCGAGCGACAGCGCGAGGCCGACCAGGGCCGGGGCCCGCAGTCCGTAGCCGGCCGCGATGACCAGGCCGCCGAGCCACGCGCCGAGCGCGTTGGCGATGTTGAGCGAGGCGTGGTTCATCGCCGCGCCGAGGGTCTGCGCGTCGCCGGCGACGTCCATCAGCCGCAGCTGGAGGTTCACCACGAGCACCGAGCCGAGGACGGTGATCAGGAAGACGACCGGCAGCGCGGCCCAGCCGTGCGGAGCGGTGAGCCAGAAGGCCAGCATGGTGCCCGCCATGCCGACGCCGCCGATGATCAGGGAGCGGAAGATCGACCAGTCCGCCATGATCCCGGCGAGCCAGGTGCCGGCGACCATGCCGAGGCCGAAGAACAACAGGTAGACCGGCACCGACCGCTCCCCCAGTCCGGACACGTCGGTGACGACGGGGGCGATGTAGGAGTAGACCGCGAACATGCCGCCGAAGCCGACGGCGCCGGCCAGCAGCGTCAGCCAGACCTGCGGCACCTTGAACGCGCCCAGCTCGCGGCGACCGCTCGCCTCGGCGTCGCCGGGGCACGACGGCACGAACCACGCGACCAGCGCGAGCGTCACGATGGCCAGACCCGCGGCCGCCCAGAAGGCGGCTCGCCAGCCGAGCTCCTGGCCCAGCACGGTCGCGGCCGGTACGCCGATCACGTTGGCGACGGACAGCCCGAGCATCACCTGCGAGACCGCGCGTCCCTTGCGCGAGGGCCGCGCCATGCTGGCCGCGACCAGCGACGCCACGCCGAAGTAGGCCCCGTGCGGGAGGCCGGCGGCGAAGCGGGCCAGCATCAGCTGCTCGTAGGAGGTCGCGAGCGCGCTGACGGCGTTGCCGACCGCGAAGGCGGCCATCAGCGCGATCAGCAGCGCCCGGCGGGGCAGGCGCGCGCCGAGGAAGGCGAGCAGCGGGGCTCCGACGACGACGCCGACGGCGTACGCCGAGATGATGTGGCCCCCGGTGGGGATCGAGACGTCGACCCCGCCGGCGATCTGCGGCAGCAACCCCATCGTGACGAACTCCGTCGTGCCGATGGCGAAGCCGCCCATCGCGAGCGCGACGACGGCCAGGCCGAAGTGCCGCGCGGACACCGACGGCACGTCGAGGTCGGGCGCGGTGTCGTCGTGGGCAGCGGTCGTCATGGTCACAGAAGGATGCAAGACAGGGCCCCCGAGGAGGTATTCCTCGAAGGCCCTGCCTGTGACGCGCGACTCAGTGCGCAGTCGGCGTGCTCAGAGCGAGGCGAGCGCCTCGTTGAACGTCGTCGACGGACGCATCACCTCGGCCGCCTTGTCGGGGTCGGGGCGGAAGTAGCCGCCGATGTCGGCCGGCTTGCCCTGCACGGCCAGCAGCTCCTCGACGATCGTCTGCTCGTCGGCCCGCAGCGTCGAGGCGAGGTCGGCGAAGGCCGCGGCCAGGTCGGCGTCCTCGGTCTGCTTCGCCAGCTCCTCGGCCCAGTAGAGCGCGAGGTAGAAGTGCGAGCCGCGGTTGTCGATGGTGCCGAGCCTGCGCCCGGGCGAGCGGTCCTCGTTGAGGAACGTCTCGGTCGCCCGGTCGAGCGTCTCCCCGAGGATCCGGGCGCGCGCGTTGTCGTCGTACCCGGCGAGGTGCTCGAGCGAGGCGGCCAGCGCGAAGAACTCGCCCAGGCTGTCCCAGCGCAGGTAGTCCTCCTTCACCAGCTGCTGCACGTGCTTGGGGGCCGAGCCGCCGGCACCGGTCTCGAAGAGGCCGCCACCGTTCATCAGCGGCACGATCGACAGCATCTTGGCGCTGGTGCCGAGCTCGAGGATCGGGAAGAGGTCGGTGTTGTAGTCGCGCAGCACGTTGCCCGTGACCGAGATGGTGTCCTCGCCCCGGCGGATCCGCTCGAGGGAGTACGTCGTCGCCTCCGCGGGCGCCATGATGGAGATGTCGAGGCCCTCGGTGTCGTGGTCCTTGAGGTACTCGTTGACCAGCGCGATCAGGTTGGCGTCGTGGGCACGCGTCTCGTCGAGCCAGAACACGGCCGGGGTCTGGCTGGCGCGGGCGCGGGTGACGGCGAGCTTGACCCAGTCGCGGATCGAGGCGTCCTTGGTCTGGCAGGCGCGCCAGATGTCGCCGGGCTCCACGTCGTGCGACATGAGCACCTCGCCGGCGCCGTTGCGGACCTCGACCTTGCCGGCGGCGGGGACCTCGAAGGTCTTGTCGTGCGAGCCGTACTCCTCGGCCGCCTTGGCCATCAGGCCGACGTTGGGGACCGAGCCCATCGTGGCCGGGTCGAGCGCGCCGTGCGCCTTGCAGTCGTCGATCACGGCCTGGTAGACGCCGGCGTAGGACGAGTCGGGGATCACCGCGAGGGTGTCCTGCTGCTCGCCGTCGGCGTTCCACATCTGGCCCGACGTGCGGATCATCGCCGGCATCGAGGCGTCGATGATCACGTCGGAGGGCACGTGGAGGTTGGTGATGCCCTTGTCGGAGTCGACCATCGCGAGCGCCGGGCCGTCCTTCAGGCCGGCCTCGAAGGCCGCCTTGATCTCCGCGCCGCCGTCCACGGAGTCCAGGCCGGACAGGATGCCGCCGAGGCCGTCGTTGGCCGACAGGCCGGCCGCGGCGAGCTTCTCGCCGTGGTGGGCGAAGACCTCGCGGAAGTAGGCGCGCACGACGTGGCCGAAGATGATCGGGTCGGAGACCTTCATCATCGTGGCCTTGAGGTGGGCGGAGAACAGGACGCCGTCGTCCTTGGCCTTGGCGACCTGCTGCTCGAGGAACTCGTCGAGCGCGGCGGCGCTCATGAAGGTGCCGTCGACGACCTCGCCCTCGAGGACCTTCAGGCCGTCCTTGAGGACCGTCTCCTCGCCGCCGACGCCGACGTGCACGATCGCGAGGGTGTCGTCGGCGGGGATGACGACGGACTTCTCGTTGCTGCGGAAGTCGTCGTGGCCCATGGTCGCCACCGACGTCCTCGAGTCGCTGCTCCAGGCGCCCATCGAGTGCGGGTGCGACCTGGCGTAGTTCTTCACCGAGGCGGGTGCGCGGCGGTCGGAGTTGCCCTCGCGCAGCACCGGGTTGACCGCCGAGCCCTTGACCTTGTCGTAGCGGGCGCGGACGTCGCGCTCCTCGTCGGTCTGCGGGTTCTCCGGGTAGGCCGGCAGGTCGTAGCCCTGCGACTGCAGCTCGGCGATCGTCGCCTTGAGCTGCGGGATGGAGGCCGAGATGTTGGGCAGCTTGATGATGTTGGCCTCGGGCTTCGTGGCCAGCTCGCCGAGCTCGGCGAGCGCGTCGTCGATGCGCTGCTCGTCGGTGAGGCGGTCGGGGAACTGGGCGATCACCCGCCCGGCCAGCGAGATGTCGCGGGTCTCGACGTCCACACCGGCGGTCTTCGCGTAGGCGGCGATGATCGGGAGGAACGAGTACGTCGCCAGCAGCGGCGCCTCGTCGGTGTGGGTGTAGATGATCTTGGCCATGGGTAGGACATCTCCTGGGGATCGGGGTGGTCCAGCGATAACTCTTGACGTCAAGATACCTGACGGGGCGAATCGGGGCGACTCGCCTACCCTCGCACCCCGTCCGACGCATCGCTAGGGTGACAGCGGCCTACGGGGGGCCGATCACCACACGGGCCACACACGACCAGGAGGGCTGCTCGGTATGAGCGACACCACCATCGACACACCGTCCACCGGCCAGAAGTTCACGGCCGAGGCCCTGGGCACCTTCGTGCTCGTCTTCTTCGGCTGCGGGGCGGCCATGCGCAGCGGTGGTGACTACGTCGCGACCGGACTGACGTTCGGCCTCACCGTGGTCGTGATGGCGTACGCCGTCGGGCGCATCTCGGGCGGCCACTTCAACCCGGCCGTCACGCTCGGCGCCGTCCTCGGCGGCCGGCTCCCGTGGAACCAGGTCGGCATCTACGTCGCCGCCCAGCTGGTCGGCGGCCTCCTCGCGGGCGCCGCGCTCTTCGGGCTCAACCACGGCTTCGAGGGCTTCAGCGCCGAGGGCAACATGGCCCAGAACTTCTTCGGCGACCAGGGCACCGGCTTCGCCTGGTGGGCGGCGCTGCTGCTCGAGACGCTGATGACCGCCGTCTTCCTCTGGGTGATCCTCGCGGTCACCGACGAGCGCAACGCGATCAACGTCGCGATGGGCCCGTTGGCGATCGGCCTGGCACTCGCGATGATCCACTTCGCGTCGATGAGCGCGACCGGCACCTCGGTCAACCCGGCCCGCTCGATCGGCGTGGGCGTCTTCGCCGGCACCGACGCGATCGTCCAGCTGTGGCTGTTCGTCCTGGCGCCGCTGCTCGGAGCGGCGATCGCCGGCCTGACCTATCCCGTCCTGTTCGGCCACGGCGCCGAGCCGGTCGCCGGCTCCGGCCTCAGCTTCGGCGGCGGCCGCAAGGACCAGTTCGTCCCGGGCAGCTACGAGGCGCAGTGGAACCAGGGCCAGCAGGGTGGCTGGGGCCAGCCCGGCTCCGCGTGGGGCGCCCCGCCGCAGCAGCAGTGGGGCCAGCCGCAGCACCCCGACCCGTACGCCGCCCCGCAGCAGCAGCCCGACCCGTACGCCGCCCCGCAGCAGCAGCCCGGGCAGCCCGGCCAGTGGGGCCAGCCGACCCAGCCCTCGCAGCCGACGCAGCCCGGCCAGCCCGGCCAGTGGGGCGCTCCCCCGCCGCAGCAGCCCGCGCCCGGCCAGGCATCACCCGGTCACGGGCCCGGGGCTCCGGGCCACTGGGGCAACCCCGACGGTGACGACGACGGCCGCACCCAGGTGCGACGCCCCGACCAGCCCTAGCTGGGCCCGTTCGGCACCAGGACGGCGATCCACCCGTCGTCGAGGTCCTCGATCGACACGAGGCCGACACCCTTCTCGTACACGCTGCGGGACTCGGTGTCGGCCTCGTCGTGCATCTGGACCATGTCGTCCGAGAGCTCCTCGACCTGACGACTGGCCCGGGGCAGCGACGGCACGAGGTAGGTCGGCCACCCGTCCCCGATCCGCAGGTGGGCCGGCATGACGAGCCCGGCCTCCGCGCCGTCCTCGCCCGCACGCCACGACCCGGCTGCCAGCTCCTCGCCGACGACCCACACATTGCCGTCGTCGTCCTGCGCGTAGAGCCGGGTCTCGACGCTTGCCGTTCCGCCGTCACCGGGGTCGGTGGTCGTCTCCACAGCCGTCGCGGCGAGGCCGTCGACCGGGATCGTGCCGTCGCGCACGTCGACGACCAGCCTGCCGGCCGGGTTGCCGTCGCGGGTGACGTCGTAGGTCCAGCGGGTCCCGGGCTGCAGTGGCAGCCACGGGTTGTCGACGACGTCGACGAAGTCGGCCGCGTCGGGCGACGGGGTCGGGATGACGAGCCCGTTGATCCCCGGCTGGTCGTAGGGCTGCGGCTGGCCGACGCCCCCGCAACCGGCGAGCGCGGCGAGCGGCACGACGGCCGCGGCGACGCGCAGGCGTCGTACGAGCGCAGGCACGGACGCGGGCACGGACGCGGGCATGGGCGCCAGCATGCCAGCCGCCCACCAGCCTGCCCGTGCGACGGCGCTGCTAGCGTCAGCGGGACCAGGAAGACCACCCCTCACGAGGAGAAGACCCGTGACCTCCGAACCCCTGAAGGTGGCCGTCACCGGCGCCGCCGGCCAGATCGGCTACAGCCTGCTGTTCCGCCTCGCGAGCGGCGCGCTCGCCGCGGACCGTCCGATCGAGCTGCGCCTGCTCGAGATCGAGCCCGCGCTCAAGGCGCTCGAGGGCGTCGTCATGGAGCTCGACGACTGCGCGTTCCCGAACCTCGCCGGTGTCGAGATCGGTGCGGACGCCGAGAAGATCTTCGACGGCGTCAACCTCGCCCTCCTCGTCGGCGCGCGCCCGCGCGGCCCCGGCATGGAGCGGGGCGACCTGCTGTCGGCCAACGGCGCGATCTTCACCGCGCAGGGCAAGGCGCTCAACGCGGTCGCCGCGGACGACGTACGCATCGGCGTGACCGGCAACCCGGCCAACACCAACGCCCTCATCGCGATGAGCAACGCACCCGACATCCCGCAGGAGCGCTTCTCCGCGCTGACCCGCCTCGACCACAACCGGGCGATCTCGCAGCTCGCGGCCAAGACCGGCGCCAAGGTCACCGACATCAAGAAGATGACGATCTGGGGCAACCACTCGGCCACCCAGTACCCCGACCTGTTCCACGCGGAGGTCAACGGCCAGAACGCGGCCGAGGCCGTCGGCGACCAGGCCTGGCTGGAGAACGACTTCATCCCCACCGTCGCCAAGCGAGGTGCCGCGATCATCGACGCCAGGGGCTCGTCCTCGGCCGCGTCGGCCGCCTCCGCCACGATCGATGCCGCCCGCGACTGGCTCTTCGGCTCACCCGCCGACGACTGGGTCTCGATGGCGGTGGTCTCGAAGGGCGAGTACGGCGTCCCCGAGGGCCTGATCTCGTCGTTCCCGGTCACCACGTCGGGTGGCGACTGGTCGATCGTCGAGGGTCTCGAGATCGACGACTTCTCCCGCGCCCGCATCGACGCCTCGACGGCCGAGCTGGCCGACGAGCGCCAGGCCGTCACCGAGCTCGGCCTGATCTGACGCACTGACGCACGAGCGGTGCGTGAGGCGGCTTCCGGAGGTCCGGAACGCCCCTCGCGCACCGCTCGTGCGTTCTGGTGGTCGGGCAGGCGCTAGAAGCCGCCCGGCTGCTCGGGGATCGACCCGGCCAGGAAGATGAGGAGCCCGCCGAGCACGAGCAGGACGAGCGCGTCGAACACCTTGTGCCGTACGGCGAGCATGCCGGCGTCGCGGGCGCGGAGGACCAGCCGGACCAGGGCGCCGAAGACGAGCGCGCCGCCCATCAGCCGGATGCCCGTGCGCCACTGGCCGGCGTCGACCGCGACCAGGACGAGCGCACCCGTGACCACGGCCAGCACGAGCAGGTAGAACATCCCGCCGATCGTCGAGGGGTAGCGCCGCTCCTCCTCGGGAGGGGCGCCCTCGAGGTGCTCGGGCTCGGACGAGGTCATCGGGACGCGACGGACCTCTCGGCGATCTCGACGATGTTGCTCAGCAGCATCGCGCGGGTCATCGGGCCGACGCCCTTGGGGTTGGGCGAGACCCAGCCGGCGACGTCCCAGACGCCGGGGTCGACGTCGCCGGTGACCTTGCCGTCGACGCGGGAGACGCCCACGTCGAGGACGGCCGCGCCGGGCTTGACCATGTCGGCGGTGATGATGCCGGGCACGCCCGCGGCGGCTACGACGATGTCGGCGGTGCGCACGTGTGCGGCGAGGTCGCGGGTGCCGGTGTGGCACAGGGTCACCGTGGCGTTCTCCGAGCGACGGGTGAGCAGCAGGCCGAGGGGGCGACCGACCGTGATGCCACGACCGACGACGACCACCTCGGCGCCGGCGATCTCGACACCGTGGCGGCGCAGCAGCTCGATCGAGCCGACCGGCGTGCACGGCAGCGGGCCGGCCTCGCCGAGGACCAGCTTGCCGAGGTTGGTCGGGTGCAGCCCGTCGACGTCCTTGTCGGGGTCGACGCGCGACAGGAGGGCGAACTCGTCGAGGCCCGTCGGCTGCTGGACGATGAAGCCGGTGCAGGCGTCGTCGGCGTTGAGCTCGTCGATGACGGCCTCCACCTCGGCCTGCGAGGCCGTCGCCGGGAGGTCGCGGCGGATCGAGGTGATGCCGATCTCGGCGCAGTCCTTGTGCTTCGCGCCGACGTACCAGTGCGACCCGGGATCGTCACCGACCAGCACGGTGCCGAGACCCGGCACCACGCCCTTGTCCTTGAGGTCCGCGACCCGCTGCGCGAGCTCCGCCTTGATGGTCCGCAGGGTGGCTGCGCCGTCCAGGGTCTGTGCCGTCACGTCGGTCATCCTAGGGAGTCGGGTCAGTGGAAGAAGTGGCGCGCGCCGGTGAGGTACATCGTCACGCCGGCGGCCTCGCACGCCGCGACGACCTCCTCGTCGCGCACCGAGCCGCCGGGCTGGACTATCGCGCGCACGCCGGCGTCGATGAGGATCTGCGGGCCGTCGGCGAACGGGAAGAACGCATCGGACGCGGCGACCGCGGAGGTGACCCGCTCCCCCGCGCGCTCGACCGCGAGGCGGCAGGAGTCGACCCGGTTCACCTGGCCCATGCCGACGCCGACCGAGGCGCCGTCGGCGGCGAGCAGGATCGCGTTGGACTTCACCGCGCGGCAGGCGCGCCACGCGAACGCGAGGTCGGCGAGCACCTCGTCGGAGGCGGCCTCGCCGGTGGCGAGCGTCCAGGTCGACGGGTCGTCGCCGTCGGCGGAGAGCACGTCGCGGTGCTGCAGGAGCAGACCGCCGGAGATCGCGCGCGTCTCGGTGCCGCCGGGCGCGAGCGGCGGGCACTCGAGGACGCGGATGTTCTTCTTCGCCTGCAGCGCCTCGATGGCGCCGTCCTCGTAGCCCGGCGCGACGATGACCTCGGTGAAGATCTCGGCGACCTGCTCGGCCATCGCGACCGAGACCGGCACGTTGGTGGCGATCACGCCGCCGAACGCGCTGACCGGGTCGCACGCGTGGGCCTTGCGGTGGGCGTCGGCGACGTCGTCCCCGATCGCGATGCCGCACGGGTTGGCGTGCTTGATGATCGCGACCGCCGGCTCGCTGAAGTCGTACGCCGCCCGGCGGGCCGCGTCGGCATCGACGTAGTTGTTGTAGGACATCTCCTTGCCGTGGTGCTGCGTCGCCTGCGCCAGGCCGGGGCCGCCAGGCAGGAAGCCGTTGCTGTACAGCGCGGCGCCCTGGTGCGGGTTCTCGCCGTAGCGCAGCACGGCCTCCTTGTCCCACGTCGCGCCCATCCAGGCCGGGAATCCCGAGCCCTCGGACGTGTCGGTGAGCACGTTGCCCATCCACGACGCGACGTGGACGTCGTACGTCGCCGTGTGCACGAACGCCTCGGCGGCGAGGCGCTGCCGCTCGGCCAGCGTGAAGCCGCCGGCGGCCACGGCGGCCAGCACGTCGTCGTACGCCGCGGGCGAGGTGACGATGGCGACGCTGGGGTGGTTCTTGGCGGCGGCGCGCACCATCGACGGCCCGCCGATGTCGATCTGCTCCACGCACTCGTCGGGGCCGGCGCCGGAGGCGACGGTCTGCGTGAACGGGTAGAGGTTGCTGACGACGAGGTCGAACGGCTCGACGCCGAGCTCCTCGAGCTGCGCGACGTGGGAGTCGAGGCGGCGGTCGGCGAGGATCCCGGCGTGCACGCGCGGGTGCAGCGTCTTGACCCGGCCGTCGAGGCACTCGGGGAACCCGGTGAGGTCCTCGACCTTGGTGACGGGCAGGCCGAGCGACTCGATCAGCGCGGCGGACCCGCCGGTGGAGACGAGCTCGACGCCGGCGTCGTGCAGGCCGCGGACGAGGTCGTCGAGGCCGGCCTTGTCGTAGACGGACACGAGCGCACGGCGGATCGGGATGCGGTTCTCAGCGGACACGGGGACTCCTCGGACGGTGGTCGAGTCGAGGGGACCCAGGCGTTCGACCCCCTCGCGCGTCACTCCCTGGTGGTCACCCACCTGCGCCAGTCGTGTGGCAGCAGACTAGCGAGCGCCGGCGCCGATGCGAACCCGGCGGCCCTCCACCGCGATGCCCTCGCGCGCGATCCGGCCGACGGAGTCGACGAGCATCGCCCGCTCGGCGGTCTTGATCCGCTCGTGCAGCGACGTGACGTCGTCGTCCTCGGCCACCTCGACCGGCACCTGCGCGACGATCGGGCCGGTGTCGACGCCGTCGTCGACCACGAAGAGCGTCGCGCCGGTCACCTTGACGCCGTGCTCGAGGGCGTCGCGCGGGCCGTGCATGCCCGGGAAGGCCGGGCACAGCGCAGGGTGCGTGTTGAGGGTCAGGAACCTCGCCAGGAAGTCGGGCGCGAGCAGCTTCATGAAGCCGGCCGACACCACGAGGTCGGGCTCGAAGGCACCGACCTTGTCGGCGATCGCCCGGTCCCAGTGCTCGCGCGAGGTGTAGTCGTCGACGCGCGCCACGAAGGTCGGGACGCCGGCGCGGTCGGCTCGCACCAGTCCCTCGATCCCGTCCCGGTCGGCGCCGACCGCGACCACCCGGGCGCCGTACGACGGGTCGGCACAGGCGTCGAGCAGGGCCTGCAGGTTGGTGCCGGAGCCCGAGACGAGGACGACGAGGCGCGCGGGGCGGTTCACGCCCCAGATCCTAGGCGCGGTGGGACGGCGCAGGCGCAGCCGTCCGCTCCCGGAGCAGGCGGCTCGCGACGAGTGCGGCGATGCCGGTCGTGACGGGGACGGCCGCGAGGATCCCGAGTCCACCGACGAGGCCGCGCACCACCTCCTGCGCCACGACCTCCTGGCTGACCGCGATCCCGAACGGCAGCTGGAGGGCGGAGAACACCAGCATCAGCGGCAGCGTCGCACCGACGTAGGCGAGGACGAGCGTGTTGACCGTCGATGCGGCGTGCGAGCGGCCGATGCGCATCGCCCGAGCGAAGAGCGAGCGCGCGCTGGAGGTGGGGTCGAGGTCGGCGAGCTCCCAGACCGCCCAGGTCTGCGTGACCGTGACGTCGTCGAGCACGCCGAGGGCGCCGATGACCAGCCCGGCGAGCAGCAGCCCGCGGAGGTCGACCTGGGCGGCGATGCCGGAGATGTACTGGCTGCCCTCGTCGACCTGCCCGGTGAAGTGGCCGACGCGGGTGAACGCCCAGCCGAGGACGCCGATGACCACGAGCGAGACGAGCGTGCCGAGCATCGCGACCGTCGAGCGGACGTCGAAGCCGTGCGAGAGGTAGAGCGTGACCAGCATGATCGCGGCGGCCGTCACCACCGCGACCGCCAGCGGCGAGGAGCCCTCCATGATCGCGGGCAGGGTGAACAGCGCGATGAGCACGAGGGAGTACGCCAGGCTCGCGAGGGCTCCGATGCCGCGCCAGCGCGACAGCACGAGGACGCCGACGGCGAAGAGCACCAGCAGCGTGAGCAGCGGGCGTCCGCGGTCGAAGTCCTGGAAGGCGTAGCGCTCGCCCTCGGGCGCCTGCGGGGCGTAGGACACGACGATGCGGTCGCCCACGGCTACCTCAGGGGCTCCCGGGCCGTAGGGCATGAGCGCCTCGGCCGCACCGGGTGCGCCCGGACCGCTGACGAGGTCGACCTGCGCCAGCCGGCAGCCGTCGACGTCGTTGCGGCACTCGCCGATCCCCGTGACGACGGCCTTGCCGCGCTCGACGTCGGTGCCCACCCCGGTGACCTGCAGGTCGCCGTCGGGCCAGAGCACCGCGAGCCCGGCGACGGTCGCCAGGACGAGCGGGGCGACGAGGAGCGCGACCAGCACCCGCAACCGTCGCGGGGCAGGGCCGAGCGACGGCCGGTCGCCGTGACCGTGACCTGCTCCCACGTCAGTCCTCTGCGGGGGCAGCAGGCGTGGTGGGCTCGTCGGGCCCGACAGGCTCGTCCCGCTCGTCGACCGCGGAGGGATCAGGCCACGCGCGGTTGGAGCGCCACACCAGGAGCGCGACGAGGGAGGCACCGAGGAGCGCGCCCACACCGCAGGCGGTCACCGCGTGGACCAGCACGTCACGCGTGAAGGGTCCGACGAAGCGCATCCGGCCCGGGCCGGCGGCCCCGCCGGAGATCGAGGCGAGGACCGCGAAGCCGACACCGGCGACCAGCCCGCCGCCGCAGCCGGCGAGGGCGACCTGGTCCCAGGTCAGTGGACGCGGACGGAGCGTCCGGAAGGCGGCGACCGCGGCCACGAGCGGCGGGACCAGCATCGTCGCGCCGACCCAGCCGGCCGGCGTACCGGCCGACGGCAGGGCTGCGAGCAGCGGGACGACCGGCAGCGGGCCGACGACGACCGCCGCGGGCGAGACCACGGTGGCCCCACCGACGGCGAAGCCCGGCCCGAGCAGGAAGGAGCCGGCGAAGAGCGCGGCGTTGGGCGCGAAGGCGGCGTTGACGACGGCGTAGAGGCCGGCCTCGGCCGGGCTCGGGTGGAGGCTCGACGTCATCGTCGCCGCCTCTCCGAACGACACCACCAGCGCCAGCACGAAGGTCAGCATCGAGACGAGGAGCAGCAGGCGCAGGACCGCGCCCGCGACGGCCGCTCCCGCACGCACGGTGGGAGGCAGAAGTGCCGCCCAGATGGCGGCGCGGCCGGACCCGGTCGCGACGGCGGGGGCACCCACGAGGGCGGTCATCGCGACGGTCCAGGCGAGCACGTGCGGCACCGACGGGTCGGCCGTCGTCCCGGCCGCGAGGGTGGCGACGACGATCGCGACGACGACGTAGCCGGCGAAGAAGGTGGTGACGGCGATCGGAACGGTGAGGTCACGCTCGCCGTCGGAGATCCGGTCGGCGTCGGGACCGTGGCTCGAGATCGCGTCACCGACGCGGTGGCCGATGCGCCACATCGACCACACGATCATCGCGGTGACGCCGAGCGGCACGATCGTGACGCGGGCGCCCTCGATGGTGACGCCCGAGCCGTGCCCGGCCAGCCACGCCAGCGCGCCCACCCGCATCCCGTCACGCGGGGCGCCGTGGACGCCGGCGTCGGTGACGAACCAGCCGATCACGCCCAGGGCGAGGAGGACGACCAGCGGAGCCAGGGCCGCGCACGCACCACCGACGGTGGCGATGAGGACGAGCGGCCGCTGGCGGGGCGGGGCGTTCCGGGCAGCCCTGTTGCGGGCACTGTCGGGACGGGTCAGCAGCGACGTCATGGCCGATCCATCATCACCCGGCACCCGCGGCTGCCGGTGCTCCCACGCCGCACTCCCGGCCCTCCGGGGTCCGGCCGGGATCGATGTGCGCCGCGTGTGCCGCTCCCGTACCGTGGACGGGTCATGAGGAGCCCCGAGACCTTCGACGCCTACTACGTCGAGACACGTTCGCGCCTCCTGCACGAGGCGTACGCCCTCACCGGCGACGCGCCGGCCGCCCGGGCCGCCGTGCGGGACGCCTTCGTCGTCACGTGGCACCACTGGCGCAAGGTCGGTCCCCTCGACGACCGCGACGCCTACGTCCGCCCGCTCGCGTTCCGTCGGGCGCGGCGCCGGCACACCGCCCGCATCTGGCACCGCGACAAGTCGCTGGCCCCCGAGGTGCGCGCCACCCTCGACGCCCTCGCGAAGCTGACCCCGCGGCAGCGCGAGCTGCTGGTGCTCAACGGCCTCTCGTCACTCTCCCTGACCGAGATCGGCCGCATGGTCGGCCTCCCCCGCTCCGACGCCGAGCGGGAGCTGCAGACGGCGACGTCCCAGTTCGCGCTGGCGCGCGACGTGCAGACGACCGACGTACGCCGCCTGCTCGCCGAGCTCGCCACGCCGCTGGAGGACATCCGGTGGCCCCGCGCGACCGTCATCCGGCGCGCCGGGGCGGCGCGACGTCGTACGCACACCGTGATCGGCGCCGGGGTGGCGGCGGCCGCGCTGCTCGTCTCCGGCTCCCTGGTGGCGACCGGCGCCGACGCCGAGCCGACCAGCCTGCGCGAGGAGAAGGCGTCCGCCGGTGTCACCGTCCACGCGCCCGAGCCGGCCGGCACGACGGGCGAGCCGCTCATCGACGAGGCGGCGCTGCTCTCGCCGACCCAGGCGGAGCGGTTCGGGACCGGGCTCGACTGGTCGGAGACCGCCACCACGGACAACCTCTCCGGCGACGGCCTGCTCGCTCCCTGCCAGCGCGAGCGCTTCGCGGACCCCGACGGCGTCACTGCACTCGCCCGTACCTGGGAGGGCTCCGAGACGCGGAAGGTCGCGGCGAAGGGCACCGCGAAGGGCAAGAAGAAGGGCACCACCACGCAGACCCGGGTGACGTCGACCGCCGTGGAGATGGTGGAGATGTCGCGCGACGCCGACCGGGCGGCGACCGCCTTCGAGACCGCGTCGGTCTGGTACGCCGGGTGCGCCGACCCGCGCACCCAGCTCCTCGACACCCGGACCGTGAAGCGCGTCGGGGACGAGGCCCGCGCGCTGCGGCTGCGGACGTGGGGCAAGCAGAAGTCGACGCTCACCGTCGGCCTCGCCCGCACCGGGAGCATGGTGGTCACCACCGTCGTGCGCAGCGACGGCCGACCGCCCAGTGACAAGGCGACGCTCACCGGGCTCGCCGCCTCGGTCAACGCCCTCTGCGGCACCGACGGCGCGGGCGCGTGCGCGGGACGGGCACGGTCCACCCGGACCGCTCCCCTCGACATCGGCTCGCCGCCGGGCTTCCTGTCGGTCGTCGACCTGCCGCCGGTCGCCTCCGTCCGCGGCCCGTGGGTCGGCACGGACCCCGAGAAGGCGCGCACCAACTTCGCCGCCACCCGCTGCGACCGGACGAGCTTCACCGGCGGCGGCATCTCGCGTGCGAAGACCCGCACCTTCGTCTTCCTCGAGACCCCCAACGCCACCCAGCTCGGCCTGACGCAGACGATCGGCGAGATGAGCCCGGCCCGGGCGAGGAAGTTCGTCGAGACCGTCCGCACCCGGATCCGCCAGTGCGGCCAGGCCAACCTCGGCACGTCGGTGACCCCGCTCGCCTCGTCGTCGACGAAGACGACGGACCTCAGCGTCTGGGCGCTGTCGATCGAGCTCAACGACAGCGAATCGTTCCCGTTCCTGATGGCGATCGTGCGGGACGGCACGGCCGTCTCGCAGCTCGGGTTCGCCCCGGTCCGGGACATGACGATGTCGCGGGACGACTTCGTGGCCCTCGCCCGGCGCATGGTCGAGCGGCTCGAGGCACTCCCCCGCTGAACGATCCCGGCTGATGAGGCAACCTTTTCGCCACGTGGGGTGTCTCAGGTGTCATGAGGTCCTCCGCTCGGCTGCTCGGCGCGGCCCTGGCGTGCGCGCTGGCGCTCGCCGGGTGCGGCAGCGGGCCGTCTGACGAGTCGTCGTCCGGCACGGACACCTCGGGCGCTGACCGTACGACGCTCGAGCAGGTCACGCCGACGCCGGCCACCGGGATCCCGGACGACTTCCCCCTGTCCGCGGGCATGGGCGGCCCCGGTGACACGATCCCGACCTCGCGCACCGGCACCGGACTGAGGGACCTCGAGCTGTGCGGCACTTCCCCGCTGCGCGGACTGGGCACCCGCGACCGGATGGTCGCCGACAACAGCGGCGGCGAGGCGCTCCACACGCGCGAGCTGGTGCTGCTCGGCAGCCCCGACGAGGCCGCGCAGGTGGCGCAGGCCTACACCGACCTCGCCAACGGTTGCGACCACGCGCACGGCGGCCGGATGGAGACGACGTCCGAGGTGCGTGACTCGCCGTTCGGCCCGGCGCCCGCGGCGGTGCTCGTGCAGGGCTTCGACTTCGGTGGCGAGCCGGGTGCCGGGCACGTCGTCGTGCACGTCGTACCGGTCGGAGCAGCGCTGCTGGTGACCCAGATGTACGGCGAGTGGGCCGACGTGACCGAGGGGATCGACCAGACCACCGCGCTGCTGGCCGACGTCGTCGACGCGATGTCGGTGCTCGCCGGCGAGCGCGCGACCGCGGCCCAGAGCGGGGACGTCGAATGACTCGGGTCGGTTCGGCGCGACTGATGGTGCAGACGTACGGTGAGGGCTCGCTCGCATCGCTGGACGAGCAGGCCGACGGGGTCACGGGGACCACGGAGCAGATCGTTCCGGCGACGTGTGTGTTCACGAAAACGGGGTGCTAGAAATCATGTCCATTCCATCCACGCTGGCCACGTCGGCCTGCCCGACCCTTCCCTCGCCGCGCCGCGTCTCAGCGGTGGCGCCGGTCCGCCTGCTCGGCGCGCACGTCGTCTGGCGGATCCTGTGGGAGGCCCAGCGACCGGCTCGTCACCGCCACGGGCAGGAGCAGCCGAAATCGCCGACGGCCCCGCAGGCTGACCTGCGGAGCCGTCTGGAGGCAGTGGACCAGAGCGCCTGAAGGCTAGCCCTCGTTGAGGATGGCTCGCATCAGCGCGGCGGTCTCGGACGGCGTCTTGCCGACCTTGACCCCGGCGGCCTCCAGGGCCTCCTTCTTGGCCTGCGCGGTGCCCGACGAGCCGGACACGATGGCGCCGGCGTGGCCCATCGTCTTGCCCTCGGGAGCGGTGAAGCCGGCGACGTAGCCGACGACCGGCTTGGTCACGTGCTCCTTGATGTAGGCCGCGGCCCGCTCCTCGGCGTCTCCGCCGATCTCGCCGATCATCACGATCGCCTTGGTCTCCGGGTCGTTCTCGAAGGCCTCGAGCGCGTCGATGTGAGTGGTACCGATGATCGGGTCACCGCCGATGCCGATGGCGGTGGTGAAGCCGAAGTCCTTCAGCTCGTACATCATCTGGTAGGTCAGCGTGCCCGACTTCGAGACCAGGCCGATCGGCCCCTTGCCCGCGATCGTGTGCGGCGTGATGCCGGCCAGCGACTCCTCGGGCGTGATGATCCCGGGGCAGTTGGGGCCGATCATCCGGGTGGACTTGCCCTCGAGGTAGGCCACGACCTCGGCGGTGTCGAGGACCGGGACGCCCTCGGTGATGACCACGAGGAGCGGGATCTCGGCGTCGATGGCCTCGATGCAGGCGTCCTTGGTGAAGGCGGGCGGCACGAAGGCGACGGACACGTCGGCGCCCGTCTCCTTCATGGCCTCCTCGACGGTGCCGAAGACCGGCAGCTCCTTGCCGCCGAGCTCGACCGTCGTACCGGCCTTGCGGGCGTTGACGCCGCCCACGATGTTGGCGCCCGACTCGACCATGAGGGTGGTGTGCTTCGCGCCCATCCCGCCCGTCATGCCCTGGACGATGATCTTGGAGTCCTTGTTGAGGTAGATGCTCATCTGCTCAGTTCTCTCTTTCAGGCCTGGTGGGCGAGCTCGGCGGCCTTGTCGGCCGCGCCGTCCATCGTGTCGACCTGGGTGACCAGCGGGTGGTTGAGCTCGTCGAGGATCGCGCGACCCTTGTCGACGTTGTTGCCGTCGAGGCGTACGACGAGGGGCTTGGTGGCGCTGTCGCCGAGGATCTCGAGCGCGCCCTTGATGCCGTTGGCGACCTCGTCGCAGGCGGTGATGCCGCCGAAGACGTTCACGAAGACGCTCTTGACCTGCTCGTCGTTGAGGATCACGTCGAGGCCGTCCGCCATCACCTGGGCGTTGGCGCCGCCACCGATGTCGAGGAAGTTGGCAGGCTTCACGCCGCCGTGCGCCTCACCGGCGTACGCGACGACGTCGAGGGTGCTCATCACGAGGCCCGCGCCGTTGCCGATGATGCCGACCTGGCCGTCGAGCTTGACGTAGTTGAGCCCCTTGTCCTTGGCCTTCGCCTCGAGCGGGTCGGCCTCCTCGCGGATCTCGAACTGCTCGTGGTCGGGGTGGCGCACCTCGGAGGCGTTGTCGTCGAGCGACACCTTGCCGTCGAGGGCCTCGAGCTTGTCGCCCTCGAGGCGGGCCAGCGGGTTGACCTCGACGAGGGTGGCGTCCTCCTGGACGTAGACCTGCCAGAGCTTCTGGACCATCTCGATGGCCTGGTCGCGCAGCTCGGCGGGGAACTTGGCCTCGTCGACGATCGCGGCGGCCTTCTCCGGGGTCACGCCCTCGATCGCGTCGATGCGGATCTGGCGCACGGCCTCAGGGTTGGTCTTGGCGACCTCCTCGATCTCCACACCACCCTCGACCGAGGCGATGCACAGGTGCGAGCGGTTGGAACGGTCCAGCAGGAAGGAGAAGTAGTACTCCTCGACCGGCGGGGTGGCGGGGGTCACCAGCACGCGGTTGACCGTGAGGCCCTTGATCTCCATGCCGAGGATGTCGCGGGCGTAGGACTCGGCCTCGTCGGCGGTCTTCGCGATCTTCACGCCGCCGGCCTTGCCGCGGCCGCCGGCCTTGACCTGCGCCTTGACGACGGTGACCCCGCCCATCTCCTCGGCGGCAGCGCGTGCGGCCTCGGGGGTCTCGGCGACCACACCCAGCGTCGTTGCGACTCCGTGCTTGGCGAAGAGCTCCTTCGCCTGGAATTCCATCAGGTCCACGAGGTGACCGATCCTTTTCGTCTGTGCGAACAGTGGCGGGTTTTCCCTCTCGGCACCCTAGACCTCCGCGGGCGGCTGGCACGAGGTCGGGTGGACGTGGTGGTGGTCACCCGTCGGCGGGTCGGTTTGTCCCTGCGTCGGGCTACGTTGAACCGCATGTCCTCGAGCTCAGCGGTGATGTGGTTCCGGCGTGACCTGCGCGTGCGCGACAACCCGGCACTCCTCGCGGCGCTCGAGGACGGGACGGTCACGGCGGTGTTCGTGGTCGACCCGGCGATCTGGTCCGGCGCGGGCCCGGCGCGGCAGGCCTGGCTCGCCGCCAACGTCCTCGCCCTCGCCGACAGGATCCCGCTCACGATCCTCCACGGCGACCCCCGCGACGTCGTGCCGCGCCTCGCAGGTGAGCGGCGGGTGCACGTCTCCGCCGAGACCACGCCCTACGGACGACGACGCGACGAGGCGGTCGGCGAGCGGGTCGAGCTCGTGGCCACCGGGTCGCCGTACGCCGTGGGGCCGGGGCGCGTGCGCAACGGCAGCGGCAACCCCTACCAGGTGTTCAGCGCCTTCGCCCGCGGCTGGCGCGAGCACGGCTGGCCCGAGCCGGCGGCCACGCCCCGCTCCCCCGACCTGGCCCCCGCGGACTCTCACGAGAAGGCCGTCGACCTGCTGGAGAAGGCCGTCGCCGACGTGCCGTTCGAGCTGCCCGGTGCGGGCGAGGACGCGGCGTGGCGCCGCTGGGGGTCGTTCCGCGACGACGGCCTGCGGTCCTACCAGGACGAGCGCAACCGACCCGACCACGACGGCACGTCGCGCCTGTCCCCCTACCTCCACCTCGGGGTGCTCCACCCGCGCTCGCTGCTCGCCGACATCGACACCCGGTCGACGTACGCGAACGAGATCGCGTGGCGCGAGTTCTACGCCGACGTCCTCTGGCACGAGCCGGCCTCGGCCTGGGCCGACCTCAAGCCCGCGCTCAAGGGGATGCGCTACGACGACCCCGAGGACGCCATCGAGGCGTGGCGCACCGGCCACACCGGCTTCCCGATCGTCGACGCCGGGATGCGACAGCTGCTGCACTCCGGGTGGATGCACAACCGGGTGCGGATGATCACCGCCTCGTTCCTCACCAAGGACCTCCACGTGTGGTGGCCGGTGGGCGCGCGCCACTTCCTCGACCTGCTCATCGACGGCGACGTGGCGTCCAACAACCACGGCTGGCAGTGGGTCGCCGGGACCGGGACGGACGCCTCTCCCTACTTCCGCGTCTTCAACCCGATCACCCAAGGCCTGAAGTTCGACCCGCAGGGCGACTACGTGCGCCGCTGGGTCCCCGAGCTCGCCCACCTGCCCGGCAAGGCGGCGCACGAGCCGTGGAAGTCCGACGTCGGCTACGAGCACGACTACCCGTTGCGGATCGTCGATCACGCCGACGAGCGGACCGAGGCGCTCGAGCGCTACCAGGCCGTGCGCTCCTGACCTGCAGATATGCACCAATTTTGCCGTCAATGCCTTTTCTCGTGATCTTTCCGTTACAGTCGTGCGCGGTCTTGCCGACCTCAAACCCCCCTGATGACGACCCGGCAGATTGGTAACCACCTCTATGGGCAACCACCGAGCGGAGCGCGCTCCCAGGCGACGCACCTCCTCGGCAACGGATGCACCCCAGATCGGGAAGCGCCGCGCCACCGCGCCGGCTCGCCGATCGGTGTTGCGCAGCGTGCCGTCCCTGCCACTCGTGGCGGGTGTCGCCGTGCTCGCCATCTCCGCAGGTGGGGCCGTCACCGCGTCCGGCGCGGGAGTCACCGCGCTGGCCTCGTCGGGCTCCCAGCTCGAGGCCCAGGGCTCGATCGGCGCCGCCGCGAGCCAGGTGCTCGCCGGCCGCGGGTCCGTCGTCAGCCGCAGCAGCAGCCGGATCGCCAGCACCGGTGAGGAGACCGACCCCGAGCTGGTCGCCCTCGCCGAGAAGCAGATGGCGCAGCGTGAGGCCAAGCTGGCCGAGATCCGCAAGGCGGCCGAGAAGCAGGCGGCGAAGATCAAGGAGAACAAGTGGATTCTCCCGCTCGACGTCTACCAGATCACCGCGACCTTCGGTCAGTACGGCCTCTGGGCCAACTACCACACCGGCCTGGACTTCAACGGCAACACCGGTGACCCGATCCACGCGATCGCCAACGGCACGGTCACCTCGACCGGCTACGACGGCGCCTACGGCAACAAGACCGTCGTGACCCTCGATGACGGCACCGAGATCTGGTACTGCCACCAGACGACGATCTACGTCTCGGTCGGCGACCGGGTGAACGGTGGCGAGACCATCGGCACCGTCGGCGCCACCGGCAACGTCACCGGCTCGCACCTCCACCTCGAGGTCCGCCCCGGCGGCGGCGGACCGGTCGACCCCTTCCCGGCCTTCGTCCAGCACGGCGTCGTTCCCTGATCGTCGGGGTCACCTGACCTCCTCGCCGCTCGCGCGGTGAGTGACGCGCATTCCGGGCCGCTGGAACCCTCCTCACGCACCGTCGATGTGTGGTCGTCGTACGGCCGGCGGTGGTGGAGCCACATTTCCGGCCGGCCGAACGTGGCTGGACCACCGCCCACCGGCGAGTCGTCGTACGACACGCGCGCCAGCGGTGGCCGAGCCACATTCCCGGCCGCCCGGATGTGGCTGGACCACCGCCCACCGGCGAGTCGTCGTACGACACGCGCGCCAGCGGTGGCCGAGCCACATTCCCGGCCGGTCGAATGTGGCTGGACCACCGCTCGACCCACCGAGCGGTGCGTGAGGTGGACTTCCGACCGCTCCCATGCCCTGACGGACCGTCCACGGGCGCGTCGTACGTCGACACGCGGGGCGGTGGTGGTGGAGCCACATTTCGAGCCGGCGAAATGTGGCTGCGCCACCGCCAGGCGGCACGGCGGTCGGCGACGGAGGCTCGCGGCGGGGGTCCCTCAGATCTTCTCGACCGGGGCGTAGCGCAGGAGGAGGCGCTTGACGCCCTCGGAGCCGAAGTCGATCGAGGCGACGGACTTCTCCGCCACCCCCTCGACGGCGACGACGGTGCCCATGCCGAAGGAGTCGTGCACGACGCGGTCGCCGGGTGACAGGCTCGGGATCTCGCGCGCGGGCTTGGCCTTGGCGGCGGCGTCGGCGCGGAGGGCGGCGGAGGAGAAGTTGCGCCGCCCGGCGTCGGTCGGGGTGCCGAGGCGGGCGGAGCCACCGGTGTGGTCGGGACGGCCCCAACGGGTCTGCTCGGCTGCCGTACGACGCCAGTCGACGAGGTCGACGGGGAGCTCGTCGAGGAAACGGCTGGCCGGGTTGTGGCTGGGCGCACCCCACGCGGAGCGGACGAGCGCGCGGGAGACGTAGAGGCGCTTCTCCGCGCGGGTCAGCCCGACGTAGGCCAACCGGCGCTCCTCCTCGAGCTCGGGCTGGTCGCCCAGGGAGCGTTGGTGGGGGAAGACGCCGTCCTCGAGACCGGTGAGGAAGACGACCGGGAACTCCAGGCCCTTCGCCGTGTGGAGCGTCATCAGCGTGACCACGCCCGAGTCGTCGCCGTCGGGGCTGTCGGGGATCTGGTCGGCATCGGCGACGAGGGCGACCCGCTCGAGGAAGTCGCCCAGCCCGACCGAGACCGTCCCGGCCTCGACCTCGGCCGGGTCGGCGCTCGGGCCCGGCTGCGGGTCCTCCGCGAACTCGCGGGCGACCGCGACGAGCTCGGCGAGGTTCTCCGCGCGCGTGCCGTCCTGCGGGTCGTCGCTGGCCTCGAGCTCGGCGAGCAGCCCCGACCGCTCCAGCACCGACTCGAGGATCACGTCGGGGCGCTCGTCGGCCTCGACCATCGACTGGATCTCCTGGACCATCGCGACGAACGCCTCGATGTTCTTCAGGCTGCGCGTGGCCAGGCCCGGCGCCTCGGCGGCGCGGGTCAGGGCCTCCCAGAACGTGATCCGGTCGCGCTCGGCGAGCGCGGCGATGCAGGCCTCGGCCCGCTCGCCGATCCCGCGCTTGGGGGTGTTGAGCACCCGGCGCAGCGAGATCTCGTCGGCGGTGTTGACCAGCATCCGGAGGTAGGCCAGGGCGTCGCGGACCTCGCGGCGCTCGTAGAAGCGCACCCCGCCGACCACCTTGTAGGGCTGGCCGGTGCGGATGAACACCTCCTCGAAGACACGCGACTGGGCGTTGGTGCGGTAGAAGACGGCCACGTCGGCGGGGCGTACGGCCCCCTCGTCGACCAGCTTGTCGATCTCCTCGCTGACGAAGCGCGCCTCGTCGTGCTCGTCGTCGGAGACGTAGCCGACGATGCGCGCCCCCTCCCCCGCGTCGGTCCAGAGCCGCTTGGGCTTGCGGCTCCTGTTGTTGCCGATGACCGAGTTGGCCGCGGTGAGGATCGTCTGGGTGGAGCGGTAGTTCTGCTCCAGCAGGATCGTCTGCGCGTTGGGGAAGTCCTGCTCGAAGTCCATGATGTTGCGGATGTCGGCACCGCGGAAGGCGTAGATCGACTGGTCCGCGTCACCCACGACCATGAGCTCGCTCGGCTCGACCGCCTCGTGGTGCGCCTCCTCCAGCGACTGCCCGCACAGCTGCTGGATCAGGCTGTACTGCGCGTGGTTGGTGTCCTGGTACTCGTCGACCAGCACGTGGCGGAACCGGCGGCGGTAGTTCTCCCGCACGTCCGGGAAGGCCTGCAGCAGGTGGACCGTCGTCATGATGAGGTCGTCGAAGTCCAGCGCGTTGGCCTCGCGCAGCCGGCGCTGGTAGGTGGTGTAGGCCCGGGCGTAGGCCTCCTCGAAGGAGTTGCGGGCCTCCTTGGCCGCGTCCTCGGCATCGCGCAGCTCGTTCTTCTGGTCGGAGACCCAGTGGAGCACCGCATTGGGCTGGTAGCGCTTGGGGTCGAGCTCGAGGTCGCGCAGCACCAGCGTCATCAGGCGCTTGGAGTCCGCGGCGTCGTAGATCGAGAAGTTGGACTTGAAGCCGACGCGGTCGATCTCCTTGCGCAGGATGCGCACGCACGAGGAGTGGAAGGTGGAGACCCACATGATGCGCGCGCGGTTGCCGACCAGCTCCTGCACGCGGGCCTTCATCTCCGCCGCGGCCTTGTTGGTGAAGGTGATCGCGAGGATCGAGCCCGGGTGGGCCTTGCGCTCGGAGATCAGCCACGCGATGCGCCGCGTGAGCACACGGGTCTTGCCCGACCCGGCTCCCGCCACGACGAGCAGGGGCGTCCCGGCGTGGGTCACGGCCGCCCGCTGGGGGTCGTTGAGCCCCTCGAGGAGGGGGTGCTCGAGCAGGGCGTGATCCGAGGAGGACGGGTCGGTCGGAGGAGTCATCTCGTCCCAACCCTATGCGGCCCGTACGACAGCCGCGCGGGGCGTGCGTCAGCTGTGGACGGGCGACCAGAACACGGCGACGGCGATGTTGGCGAGCGTCAGCACCAGGAGGCCGACGTAGAGCCCCTGAGGGATGCTCGGCTTGCGCATGTTGACCATCACCAGCACCAGGATCACCAACCCGATCGCGAACTTCACGCCGATCTTCGCGTGGTCCGGCGACCCGATGCTCTCGAGCACGCCGACGAGGAGCAGGCCGGCGAGGAACGCCGTGCCGGCGCCGTCGCGCATGAGGGAGTTCACCACCTTCGGCTCCGTGCGCAGCTGCACGAGCAGGCCGCCGAGCAGGGCGGCGTAGCCGAGGATGTGGACGAACAGCAGGACCAGGCGCAGGGTCTCCATGCCGGACACCCTAGGGCGGCTACTTCTTGCGGCGAGGCGCAGGGCGTACGACGAGCACCGGGCAGGGCGCGTAGTGCTGGACCCGCTGGGCGGTGCTGCCGACGAGGACGGCGTCGCTGAGGCCACCGCCGCCGGCGGCCACCACGATCAGCCCGGCGTCGTACTGCTTGGCGGCCTTGATGATCTCGTTGGCCGCCGAGCCGCTGCGGATGCGCTTGTTGACCTTGGGGCCCCAGCCGTCGAACACGGCTGCAATGGTGTCGACCGCACTCTGGGCGGCGTCGCGGAAGGAGCCGTCGTAGTCGCGACCGGAGACGTCGTCGGCGAACGCGACCGACGCGAGCGGCCGCACCACCGCGACCACCGAGACCTGCGTGACCTTGGTCGGGTCGGCGAAGGACTTCAGGTGCTTGGCGGCCGCGAGGGACTGTCGAGATCCGTCGGTGGCGACGATGACGTGCATCTCAGACTCCCTTCACGTCGTCGAGGTCGGGCGTCTTCTCCCCCGTGCCCTTGGACCCGAAGACCTGCTCGACGACGAACAGCACCACGCCGATCGCGAGCAGCCCGGCGCACCACCACAGCGAGTGGGGGTCGTCGTACACGGCGTAGTAGAGGATCGCGAGGTTGCCGAGGAGCCCGAGGACGAGCAGCGGCGTGTTGGCGCGGAACGCGCGGTCGTCCTCGTCGTGCCCGCGCAGCTTGAGGCAGGTCACGATGACGAGCGCGTAGATGGCCAGCAGGAACACGACGGTCACGGTGGCGAGGCGGTTCACCAGGTCCAGGCCTCCGCCGGCGGCGCTCACCGCATAGCCGGTGACCAGCAGTCCCGCCACCACCAGGCCGCTGAAGAGCAGGCCCACCCACGGGCTGCGCCGGGTCGCGTGGATCCGGGCGAACACCCCGGGTACGACGTCCTCGCGCGCCATGCCGTAGAGGATCCGCGGCTGGGTCACGAGCGTGACGAGCGTGGTGTTGGTGATCGCGATCAGCGCGATGATCGTGAACAGCTTGGTCATGAAGTCGGTCGAGATCGGCAGGATCCCCGCCTTCACGACCTCGAGCAGGGCGGCCTCGGACTCCGCCAGGGTGTCGACCGGCACCGTGAGCGCGGCTGCCATCGACACCAGGACGTAGACCAGCCCGGCGACGGCCATGCCGCCGATCATCGAGCGCGGGAACGCCTTGTAGGGGTCGATCGTCTCCTCGGCCACGTTGGCGGTGTTCTCGAACCCGGTCATCGCGAAGAACGACAGCGCGACGCCGGCGAGGACGGCGAGCGCCGGGTTGCCCGAGACGCTGATGTCGCCGAGCGTGCCGAAGTCGGCCTTGCCCTCGGCGACGTACCAGATGCCGATGACCATGATGATGATCAGCCCGCTGACCTCGACGAAGGTCATCAGCATGTTCATCACCACCGACTCGGTGATGCCGATGAAGTTCACCACGACCAGGAACGCGACGAAGACCAGCGAGACCAGCAGCGCGGGGGGCGCCGCCCAGAGCTCGGAGAAGTAGGACGCGAAGCCCGTCGCCAGCGACCCCGTGGCGGCGAAGCTGGCGGCGAGGAACGAGACCGTCACGAGGAACGTCAGCGGCCGGCTGCCGAAGGCCTTCTGCACGTAGAGCGACGAGCCCGCCGCCTGGGGGTACTTGGTCACCAGCTCGGCGTAGGCCGAACCGGTGATGGCGGCGACCGTCACGCCGGCGGCGAAGGCGATCCAGAAGGCGCCCCCCACCGCTGCTGCGACGAGGCCGATCAGGACGTAGATGCCGGACCCGAGCACGTCACCGAGCGTGTAGAAGAAGAGCTGCGCTCCGGTGATCGACCGCTTGAGGCCGCTGTCGTCCGCGTCGGTCCGGGGGGTGGTGGCGGTGTCGGCCACGGCGGGCACCTCGCTTCCGAGAGTCGGGTGGTGCCCCGACCCTATCGAGCGGGCGAACGACTGTCAACCGGGGCCCACCCCTTGGGGTCAGTCGGCCGTCACAGGAGACGGCGGTCCGAGGCCCACTTGGTCAGCTCGTGGCGGCTCGAGAGCTGGAGCTTGCGCAGCACCGACGACATGTGGGTCTCGACGGTCTTCACCGAGATGAAGAGCTCCTTCGCGACCTCCTTGTAGGCGTAGCCGCGAGCGATCAGGCGCATCACCTCGCGCTCGCGCTCGGTGAGCCGGTCGAGGTCCTCGTCGACCGCGGCCACGTCGATCGAGCCTGCGAAGGCGTCCAGCACGAACCCGGCCAGCCGCGGCGAGAACACCGCGTCCCCGCCGGCCACCCGGATGATGGCGTCGACGAGCTCGGGGCCGGTGATCGTCTTGGTGACGTAGCCGCGGGCGCCGCCGCGGATGGTGCCGATGACGTCCTCGGCGGCGTCGGAGACCGACAGGGCCAGGTAGCGCGCGTCGGGCGAGGGCTGGCGGCGCATCACCTCGACGCCGCCGCCGCCGGGCAGGTGCACGTCGAGCAGCACCACCTGGGGCTGCAGCTCGTGGACGGCGGCGATGGCGGCGTCGGCGTCGGCCGCCTCGCCGACGACCTCCACCACGCCGGCGCCCGAGGCGGCGAGCTCGGCGCGGACGCCCGCCCGGAACATCGCGTGGTCGTCGACGAGCACGACGCGGACGGGGCCGCCCTCACGGGTCTGGCTCATGGGTTCTCCATCGAGTCGGGGCTGGAGTCGGGGCTGGAGTCGGGGCTGGAGTCGGGGCTGGAGGCGCTGGAGTCGCCGGTGCGGGTGCGGGGCATGTGCAGGCGCACCTCGGTCCCCTCGCCGGGAGCCGAGCGTACGTCGGCGCGGCCGCCGTGGCGGGCCATCCGGTCGACGATGCTGTTGCGGACACCGTGCCGGTCGGCCGCGACCCCCTCGAGGTCGAACCCGGCGCCGCGGTCGCGGACGAAGACGTCCACCGCGGCGTCGGAGGTCTCGGCGTAGACGTCGGCGCGCTGGGTGCCGGCGTGCTTGGCGACGTTGACCACCGCCTCGCGGGCGGCGTGCACGACGGGCCGCAGCTCCTCGCCCAGCGGACAATCGCCGACCGTGACCACGTCGACGACCACGTTGTGCTGCGACTCCACGTCGGCGGCCATCTCCTTGAGCGCGCCGGCGAGGGTGGTCGCGTCGGACGTGTCCGCCTCGAAGAGCCACTGGCGCAGGTCGCGCTCCTGCGAGCGGGCGAGCCGGGCGACCATGGTGGAGTCGTGGGCGTTCTTCTGGATGAGCGCGAGGGTCTGCAGCACCGAGTCGTGCAGGTGCGCGGCCATGTCGGCGCGCTCCTGCGTCCGGACGCGTTCCGCGCGCTCCGCACTGAGGTCGTTGACCAGCCGCAGGCCCCACGGCCCGACGACGATCGCCAGCCCCAGCAGGCCGAGCAGGCCGGCGACGAGCACCGGCACGGCGAACGTGGCCTTCCCTGCCGCGACGGCGAAGACGATCATCGCCGTGACGATGAGGCCGAGCCCGGCGGCGATGCGGGCGTAGGCCGCCCAGCCGCCGTTGCCGAAGACCGCGCGGAACGGGTCGATCCGCCCCGTCGTGTCCGTCCACCGCTCGCGCTGTGCCTCGTCGGCCTGGCGCCACAGCAGCGCGATCCCGGCGACCCCGAGGACGACCGGCCAGAACAGCGCGCCCTGGCCGAAGACGCCTTCCACCCCGAGGACCACGCCGAAGAACAGCGCGCCGAGGGCTATGGCCGGCCCGGCGTCGCGCAACCGCGAGCGACGACGCGGACGCTTGCCGGTGCGTGTCGCGCTCTCCAGGCCGGGGGCGCTGGTCTCGAAGAACTGGTCGGCCGGCAGGAACATCCAGAGGCCGGCGTAGAGCATCAGGCCGAAGCCGCCGAGGAACGCCGTCGCCACGAAGAACCCGCGCACCCACAGCACCGGGACGGCCAGGTGCTCGGCCAGGCCGGAGGCGACGCCACCGGCGATGGGGGCCGAGATGTCGCGGTAGGCCCGGCGGGACCGACCGGCTCGGGTCGCGTGTGTCTGGCTCATCGTGCGTCCATCGTCGCAGGCGGGCACGGCCCGGACCATGAGGAGAGACCCCGAGCCGACCCTGAGTCCCACCCCGGCCCCACGGCTGCGAATCAGGGCTGTCCCCGATGGTGGGCAGCAGCCGGGACCGCGAGAGTTGAGCCATGAACGACGCAGACCCCGCCGCTCCGAGCGAGCAGCCCACCCCGCCCGCCGGTGGCGAGCAGGCCCACACCCAGACGCAGACCCAGACCCAGACCCAGACTCCGCCCCCGCCGCAGGCGCAGGCCACCGGGCCGCAGGTCACCCGCGACGAGGTGAAGGACCTCGGCCGCCTGCGCCGCAGCGTCACCGACCGGCACATCGCCGGCGTCGCCGGCGGGATCGCCCGCCACCTCGACGTCGACGCGATCATCGTGCGGGTCGCCCTCGTCGTCTCGGTGTTCTTCGGCGGCGCGGGGTTCCTGCTCTACGTCGGCGCCTGGATCCTCGTGCCCGAGGAGGGCACCGACGACGAGCCGCTCGGCCTCGACCGGCGCAGCCGCTCCGTGGCCCTCGCCGGGCTCGGCGTCCTCGCCCTCCTCGCCGCCGTCGGCGACTGGGCCGGTGCCTTCTGGTTCCCGTGGCCGGTCGCGGTGGTCGCCGCGATCGCCGTGTGGTTCCTCCACCGCAAGGAGAAGAGCCCGGGCAGGCAGCGGACCGGCTACGGCTACCCCGAGCCCACCTTCACCGGTGCACCGACCGAGCCTGCGACGTCGTACGCCGAGACGTCGTACCCGGACGCGTCGTACCCCGAGGGCACGGTCTCCACGAGCACCTACGCCTACGAGCCCGTCGGCGACCCGCAGTGGCAGCAGTACTCCCGCCCGTCGCGCCGGCCGCGGAACCCCCGCAAGCGCGGCCCCAAGCTGTTCCTCTTCACCGTGGCGCTGATCGCGCTCTCCGAGGGCGTGCTGGGCGTGGTCGACCTCGCAGGCGTCCGGGTGGTCGACAGCGCCTACCCGGCGCTGGCCCTCGGCATCACCGCGGCGATGCTCATCCTCGGCGCCTTCTGGGGGCGCGCCGGTGGCCTGATCGCGCTCGGCCTGGTCGCCGCCCTTGCGACGGCCGCGACCACCGCAGGCAACCGCTTCGACCAGGAGGACCGGTCCTTCGCCCCGACCAGCGCGGGGGACGTCCGGGACCAGTACGACTTCGGTGGCGGACGGTTCACCCTCGACCTGTCCGGGATCGACGACGTCGACGCACTCGACGGCCGCGACATCGCCATCGACGGAGTCGGCGGGAGGGTCGAGGTCATCGTCCCGGACGGGATGGACGTCGAGGTCAGGACGCAGGTCGTCGGCGGCGAGAGCCGGGTCTTCGACCGGCGCAGCGAGGGCTTCGACATCACCCAGAACGGCTTCCTGGACGGCGGCGGGACCGACATGTCCATCAACATCGACCTGGTCGCCGGCGAGATCATCGTCCGCGAAGCGGCCTGAGGAGCAGCGCCATGAGCGACAACGACAGCCACGACACGTACGACACCGACGTCTACGGAGCCCGCCCCGACTACTACGGCGAGCCGATGGTCGGTCCGCTGGACGCCCCGGAGCGCGAGTCGGGTCGCCACCCGGTCAACATCACCCAGCTCGTCCTGGGCGTCGCCTTCGCCGGCATGGTGCTGGTGTGGGCGCTGGTCCAGGGCGACGTCGTCGAGACCAAAGAGCTCCGCTGGCTGATGCCGATCCCGTGGATCGCCGCCGGTGCGGCCGGGCTGGCAGCCACGGTGTGGCCCGGCCGGCGCAGCGGCAGCTGGAGCTAGCGGCTACGCAAGAGAGACGGCCGGCAGGGCGAACCACCGCAGGTCGTCGAAGTCCTCGCCCAGGTGGGCGGTGTCGGACCAGTCCGGCGGCGACGCGGCGGCCATGACCGCGCGGCCCTCGTCGAGGTGCTCCCGGAGCACCGAGACGGGGGCCGTCGTCGCGTGCTCCGGCCACGACATCGCGCCGTCGTCGTCGTACGTCACGTGGGCCAGCCGCATCGGTGGCTCGACCGCGCCGGTGCGGTGGTGCCACAGGCCGGTGAACGGGTCGAAGCGGTAGTCGCCGAGCAGGCGCCACCCCTCGCGGGCGACGAGCCGGACGGCCTCGACGACGTAGGTGAACACCTCCTCGTCGACGAAGTAGTTGAAGTTGACGCGGACCCAGCCGGGCTTGATGCCCTCGCAGCCGGTGGCGATCTGGGCCTCGAACTGGTGGCTGCGGTCGAGGTCGATGTCGAGCAGCCGGTGGCCGTAGGGCCCGGCGCAGGAGCAGCCGCCGCGGGTCTGGATGCCGAAGAGGTCGTTGAGCAGGGCGACCACGAAGTTGTGGTGCAGGTAGGAGCCGTCGGGCGCCTTGACGACGAACGACACGATCGAGAGTCGCTGGGAGTCGAGGTTGCCGAGGATCTGGATGCCCGGCTCGGCGACCCATGCCTCGACGGCGCGCCGCAGCATCTCCTCCTCATGGGCCTGGATCGTGTCGACGCCGACCGCCTGCTTGAGCTGGAAGACCAGACCGGCGCGGATGGACTCGACGATCGCGGGCGTGCCGCCCTCCTCGCGGTGCGAGGGGTCGTCGAGGTAGCGGTGGTCGGTCGGGTTGACGTACATGACCGTCCCGCCGCCGGGCACCACCGGGACCCGGTTGGTCATCAGCTCCTTGCGCACGACCAGCACGCCGGGCGTGCCGGGGCCGCCGATGAACTTGTGGGGGCTGATGAAGATCGCGTCCTTGTACGACGAGCCGGGGCCGTACATCTCGATGTCGACGTAGGGCGCGCAGGCGGCGAAGTCCCAGAAGCTCAGCGCGCCGTGCTCGTGCAGCAGGTCGGCGACGCCCTCGGTGTCGGTGACGATGCCGGTGACGTTGGAGGCCGCGGAGAACGAGCCGATCTTGAGCGGCCGGTCCGCGTGCCGCTCGAGCTCCTCGCGGAGGTGGGCGAGCGAGACGCGGCCGTCTGCGTCCTCGTGGATGGTGACGACGTCGGCGATGGTCTCGCGCCAGCTGACCTCGTTGGAGTGGTGCTCGAAGGGACCGATGAAGACGACGGGGCGCTGGTCGGCGGGGATGGCCGCGCTGAGGTCGTAGCGGTCGTCGAGCGCGGCCGGGATCCGCAGGCCGAGGATGCCGATGAGCTTGTCGATCGCGGCCGTGCTGCCCGAGCCGCAGAAGACCACGACGGTCTCGTCGTCACCGCCGACCGCGTCGCGGATGATCCGTCGCGCGTCCTCCCGCAGCCGCGTCGTCTGGAGCCCGGTGCCGCTCGCCTCGGTGTGCGTGTTGGCGTAGGCGGGCAGGACCTCGTGGCGGATGAAGTCCTCGATGAAGCTCAGGCTGCGACCCGACGCGGTGTAGTCGGCGTACGTCACCCGGCGCGGGCCGTAGGGGCCGTGCATGACCTGGTCGTCGCCGATCACGGACGCGCGGATGCGCTCGAGGAGGGACACGGGCCGAGGGTACGCCGGTGGAAGGCTCCGCCTCTCACTCGCGGAGCACGGCGAGTGCGTCCTCCGGATGGTCGGTGATCACGCCGTCGACCCCGGCGGCGAGCAGCGCACGGACGTGTCCGGCCATGTCACCGAGTGCGTCGGGGGCGTCGCCGTGGCGGAGGTTGCTCGGCAGGAAGCGGTTCTCGCCGCGGACGGTCCAGGCGTGGACCGTCAGGCCGAGCCGGTGCGCGTCGCGGACCACCGTCGACGGGGCACCGATCGCTCCCCCTGCGTCGCGCGGGAGGACGAGCGACGCGTGCGGCCCGATCCCGTCGGCGTACTCGTCGACGTCCTCGAGGCCCTCGGGCGTGAGCATCCCGCGCTGCGGGAGGTCGACGAGCTGGATGACCGGGAGCCGGGTGCGCCCGGCGAGACGGCGCAGGATCCCGGGCTCGAACGACATCAGCGCGACCCGCGCCCACGGGTGGTCGAGGCCGTGGCGCGCCAGCACCCGCAGCAGCGCCCCGTCGAGCGGGAGCCCGAGGGCGTCGTGGTGGGCGGCGTGCTTGAGCTCGAGCAGCAGGCCGACCTGCCGGCCGCGGCGGACCGACTCGGCACCGACCATGGCCAGCACCTCGGTCAGCGTGGGGACCCCCTCCGCGCCGTCGTACGCCGTGTTGGCGGGCCGGGTGCCCGGCATCCGCTCACGGCAGGCGAGGGTCTTGAGCTCGGCCAGGGTGAGGTCCTGGACGAACCAGCCCTGCTGCTCCACACCGTCGACGACCCGGGTGCGGCGCAGGTGGGAGAGCTCCGGGCGCGACGCGACGTCGGTGGTCGCGCTGAGCTCGAGGTCGTGCCGGGCGACGAGCACCCCGTCGCGGGTGGCGACGAGGTCGAGCTCGATGTCGTCGACACCCATCCGGATGGCGGTGCGGTAGGCGTCGAGGGTGTGCTCCGGACGGTGACCGCTGGCGCCGCGGTGCGCAACCACGGCGGGCGTGAGGACCAACGACGGGGTCTGCTCGATCGCCTCGCGTGTCACCGTCACGAGACGAAGGTGGCCCCCTCTGTGGACAGGACGATGACGGCGAGATGAATGCCGCATGATGTCCGCGTGACGCTCCCGAGCCTCCCGTCCCTCTCGTCGCTGCCCGCCGTGGAGCACCCCGAGCTGGTGGCCCCGCCGGTCGCCACCGCCCTCGCGGGCTGGGCCGGCGCCGCCGAGGTCGCCGTCGTCGACATCGACCCGGACCTCGCCGACACGGCCGCCATGAGCGAGGCGTACGGCATCCCGCTGACCGCGAGCGGCAACTGCGTCATCGTCTCCGGCGTCCGCGCCGGCGACGAGCGGATCGCTGCCTGCGTCGTCCGCGCCGACACCCGCGCCGACGTCAACACCCTCGTCCGCAAGCTGCTCGACGTGCGCAAGTGCTCCTTCCACCCGATGGACCGCGCGGTCGAGGAGACCGGGATGGAGCACGGCGGCATCACCCCGCTCGGCCTGCCGCCGGCCTGGCGGCTGCTGGTCCACGACGCCCTGCTCGACGAGCCGGTGGTCGTGGTCGGCAGCGGCGTACGACGCTCCAAGCTCCTGGTCCCCGGCCGGCTGCTCGCCGACCTGCCCGGTGCGGAGGTCGTCGACGGGCTCGGTCGCTAGGCATGCCCAGCACCGTCCCGGGTACGGGCCGCACGCCATGACGCACGCGCGCCTCGTCCCCGTCCGTACGCCCCGCTCCCCCGAGGGCGTCGTCATCCTGCTGCACGGTGGCGCGAGCCGCGGTGAGCAGGTGATGGTGAGCCCCACCCAGCTGTCGGTGCTGCGGATGGTCCCGATCGCCCGCCGGATCGCCCGGGCCGGCCGGTCCCGGCTCGCCGTCCACCGCCTCCTGAACTCGCACCGCGGGTGGGACAGCCGGACGACGCCGGTGATGGACGCGCGGTGGGCGATCGAGCAGGTCCGCGACCAGCACGGCGACCTGCCCGTGGCGCTCGTCGGCCACTCGCTCGGCGGCCGGGCCGCGCTCCTCGCTGGTGACGACCCGCACGTGCGGTGCGTCGTCGCGCTGAACCCGTGGGTGCTGCCCACCGACACCGTCGACCTGCGCGGTCGCCGCGTCCTCGTGGTCCACGGCACCGACGACCGGGTCGCGCTGCCGTCGCGCTCGGCGGACTTCGTACGACGCCTGGCCGCGGGCACCGAAGTCGAGCGCGTCACGATCGAGGGCGGCAGGCACGCGATGCTGCGCCACGGACGCGACTTCGAGGAGTGGGCGACCGACTTCGTGGTGTCGACGCTGCTCGGCTGACAGCGGCGCCGAAAAGGATTCGTCGCCCGCCGGAGGCCGAACCTACGATCGGCCGGTGCGCAGCCTCCCCGTCCCGGACCCAGGAACGGCGGACCACCGCACACCAGGCCGGTTCCTGTGGTGGATGGCGCGGCGCCAGCGGGTCACCCTCCTCGGCGGGATGTTCTTCGGCATCCTGTGGGGCGGGGCCCAGGCCGTGATGCCGGCGATCCTCGGCCTGGCGATCGACCGCGGCGTGGCCGACAAGGACACCTCCCAGCTGGTCCTCTGGACCGGGGTGATGCTCGGCGTGGGCCTGGTGCAGGCCGTCAGCGGGATCATGCGGCACCGCTTCGCCGTCACCAACTGGCTCACCGCCGCGTACCGCACGGTGCAGCTGGTGACCCGCCAGACCGTCCGACTCGGCGGCACCCTCCCGCGCAAGGTGTCGACCGGCGAGGTCGTCGCCATCGGCACCAACGACCTGTCCTACATCGGGGGCCTGATGGACATCAGCGCCCGGTTCACCGGCTCCGTCGTCTCCTTCTTCCTCGTCGCCGTCCTGCTGCTGCGCACGTCGGTGACGCTCGGGCTCGTGGTGCTGATCGGCGTGCCGCTCCTGGTCCTGGCGATCGGCCCGCTGCTCAAGCCCCTGCAGGCGCGGAGCGCGGACCAGCGCCACCTGATGGGCGCGCTCGCCAACACCGCGAGCGACATCGTCGGCGGGCTGCGCGTGCTGCGCGGCGTCGGCGGGGAGCAGGTGTTCCTCGACCGCTACCGCCGCGAGTCGCAGGCGGCACGCTCCGCAGGTGTGCGGGTCGCGCGGATCCAGTCCGTGCTCGACGCCCTCCAGGTGCTGCTGCCCGGCGTCTTCGTCGTGCTGGTCGTCTGGCTCGGCGCACGGACGGCGGTGTCGGGGCGGATCTCCGCCGGCGAGCTCGTCGCGTTCTACGGCTACGCCGCCTTCCTCCTCCTGCCGCTGCGCACCGCGACGGAGTTCGGCAACAAGCTCATCCGCGCCCACGTCGCGGCTCGCCGCGTGTGCCTCCTGCTCGACCTGGACCCGGACGTCGTCGACCCCGCCGCACCCCGCCCTGCTCCGCCGGCCGGCAGCGTCCTCGCTGACGCCCGCTCGGGCTTCCGCGCCGAGCCCGGCCGGATGGTGGCGATCGTCAGCGACCAGCCCGACGACTCCGCGGCGCTGGCGGACCGCCTCGGCCTCGGCGCCGCGACCGTGGACGACGACGTGACGCTGGGCGGCGTACCGCTGACGGCGATGGCGCTGGGCGAGGTGCGCCGCCGCATCGTGGTGTCCGACACCAGCAGCATGCTCTTCAGCGGTCCGCTCGCCGCGGGCCTCGACGTGGGCGGACGCGGCGGGGTGGAGGCTGCGATGCACACGGCCTCGGCGGAGGACGTCCTCGACGGGCTGCCCGACGGCCTCGACACGGTCGTCGCCGAGCGTGGCCGGACGTTCTCCGGCGGTCAGCGGCAGCGGCTCGTGCTCGCCCGCGCGCTGACCACCGACCCCGAGGTCCTCGTGCTGGTCGAGCCCACCTCGGCGGTCGACGCCCACACCGAGGCACGGATCGCCTCGCGCCTGCGCGATCACCGCGCGGGGCGGACGACCGTGGTGACGACCGCCAGCCCGCTCCTGCTCGACGCGGTCGACGAGGTCGCGCTCCTGGTCGACGGGCGGGTCGTCGCGACCGGCACGCACGCCGAGCTGCTCGAGACCGACCCCGTCTACCGCGCGGTCGTCACCCGCGACGTGTCGGAGGTGGCGTCGTGAGCACCGGTCAGCGCCTGCCGGTCGCCGACCCCGCTGCCGTACGGCGCTACGCCCGCGACATCGCCCGCCGCCACCCGCGGATGCTGTGGTCGGCGCTCGCCCTGCACGTCCTCGCGGCGTGCGCCGGGCTGGCCGCACCGCGGCTCCTCGGCGGCCTGGTGCAGGCCGTCGAGGACGGCACGACCGTCTCGCACGTCGACCGCGTCGCCGTCCTGCTCGCGGGGTTCCTCCTGCTGCAGACGGTGCTGACGCGCTACGCCCGCTACCTGTCCCAGGCCCTCGGCGAGCAGGTGCTGGCCGAGCTGCGCGAGGACTTCGTCGCCAACGCCCTCGCACTGCCGGTCGGCACGGTCGAGTCGGCCGGCTCCGGCGACCTGCTCACCCGGACCAGCCGCGACGTCGACCAGCTCGGCTGGTCGGTGCGCTACGCGCTGCCCGAGTGGACCATCGCGGTGGTCACCGCGGTCCTCACCTTCGCCGCCGCGGTGTCCGTGGGCTGGTGGGTCTTCCTGCCCTGCCTGCTCGCGCTGCCGCCGCTCGTGACGGGGCTGCGGTGGTACCTCCGGCGCGCCCGCCCGGGCTACGAGCGCGAGTCGGCGTCGTACAGCCAGATCACCACCACCCTCGCCGAGACCGTCGAGGGCGCCCGCACCGTCGAGTCGCTCGGTCTCGGGGCGGACCGGGTCGCTCGTGGCGACGCGGACTGCAAGGCGTCCTACGACGCCGAGCGCTACACGCTGCGGCTGCGCACCGTGTTCTTCCCGTCGATGGAGATCGCCTACCTGCTGCCGGTCGTCGGCACGCTGCTCTTCGGCGGCTGGCTCTACACGCGGGGGCAGGTCTCGCTCGCCGAGGTGACCGCCGCGACGCTCTACGTCCAGATGCTCATCGACCCGGTCGACCGGCTGATCTCGATCCTCGACGAGCTCCAGGTGGGTGCGGCCTCGCTCGCCCGGCTGCTGGGAGTGGCCGAGGTGCCGGACGACCGCTCGGTCACGGGAGCCGTGCCGGTGGACGAGAAGATCGACGCCGAGGACGTGCGGTTCTCCTACATCGAGGGCCGCGACGTGCTGCACGGCGTCGACCTCGATGTCGGCGTGGGTGAGCGCATCGCGATGGTCGGCCCGTCGGGTGCCGGCAAGTCGACGCTCGGCCGCCTGCTCGCCGGCATCCACCCGCCGCGCACCGGGCGCGTGACCGTCGGCGACGTCGGCCTGGTCGAGCTGCCGCTCGACGACCTGCGCGGCCACGTCGCGCTGGTCACGCAGGAGCACCACGTCTTCGTCGGCACCCTGCGCGACAACGTCGTCCTCGCCCGCCCCGGCTCCTCCGACGAGGCGATCCGGTCCGCGCTCGACGCCGTCGACGCGTGGGAGTGGGTGTCCGCGCTCCCCGAGGGCCTGGACACCGTCGTCGGCTCCGGCGGCCGCGCGCTCACGCCCGCCCAGGCCCAGCAGGTCGCGCTCGCCCGGCTGGTGCTCGCCGACCCGCACACCCTCGTCCTCGACGAGGCCACCTCGCTCATCGACCCGCGCGCCGCCCGCCACCTCGAACGCTCGCTGGCGGCGGTGCTCGAGGGACGTACGGTCATCGCGATCGCCCACCGCCTCTTCTCCGCCCACGACGCCGACCGGGTCGCCGTCGTCGAGGACGGGGTCATCTCCGAGCTCGGCTCCCACGACGACCTCGTCGCCGCCGGCGGCTCCTACGCCGCCCTCTGGGAGTCCTGGCACGGCTCCACCACGGTCGTCGAGTAGCCCGCGGTCCATCCTCGGCGCAGCGGATCCTCGACGACCTCCGTCGCTGACGGCGTACACGTGTCCGCGTCGTGGCCCCGGGATCGGCCGAATCGGGGCCATCTCTCGGACACGTGTTGTCGGACCCTCGACCTAACGTGGATCGCATGACACGAACGTGGGTCCTCGTCGCCTCCCGCGACCACGCGCGGCGCGGCGCGGACGAGGGGTTCGTGATGGCCAACCACGGCAAGCGGGCGCCGGTGGCCAGGATGTCCGTCGGTGACCGGGTCCTCGTCTACTCCCCCACGACCACGTTCCCCCAGGGCGAGCCGCTGCGGGCGATCACGTTCGTCGGCGAGGTCACGGGCGACGAGCCGGAGCCGAGCACGGTCATCGAAGGGGGGTGGAAGCGCGCGGCCAGCCTGCGCGAGATCGAGCCGGTGCCGCTGGACGCCGTGCGCGACCACCTCCCGACCAGCCGGATCCGGTTCGGCTTCTTCGATCTGCCGCCCGACGACGCGGAGGCGGTCGCAGCACTCTTGCCATCGTGACAGCGTCACTGTCACGATTGCGGCATGCGCCTCGCCACCCTGCTGATGTACGACGGCAACCCGAGGAAGGCGGCCGACGACGTGGTCGCGCTGGAGCGGGCGGGCCTCGACAGCGTGTGGGTCGCGGAGGCCTACGGCTTCGACTCCCCCACGCTGATGGGCTACCTCGCCGCGAAGACGGAGACCGTCAAGATCGGCTCCGGCATCCTCAACATCTACTCGCGCACCCCGGGAGCGCTGCTGCAGACAGCGGCCGGGCTCGACAACGTCAGCGGCGGTCGCGCGATCCTGGGCATCGGCGTGAGTGGGCCGCAGGTGATCGAGGGCTTCCACGGCGTCCCCTACCGCAAGCCCATGGCGCGCACCCAGGAGGTCGTCGAGATCATCCGCAGCGGCCTGAAGCGGGAGCCGCTCAGCGCGGACGGTGAGTTCCACCTGCCGCTGACCAAGGAGGACGGCGCCGTCACCGGCCTCGGCAAGCCGCTCAAGCTGCTGACGAGGCCCGAGCGCGACACCATCCCGATCTGGATCGCCGCCCTCGGCCCGAAGAACGTCGAGCAGACGGCCGAGATCGCCGACGGCTGGATCCCCCACCTCTTCCACCCCGAGAAGGCGCACCTGGTCTGGGGCGACGCGCTCGCGGCCGGCAACGCCAAGCGTCTCGACGGCCTCGACCCGCTGCAGGTGATGGCCGGCGGCATGGTCGCGATCGGCGAGGGCCCGGAGACCAAGGCGCTGCTCGACTTCGCGCGACCGGTCTTCGCGCTCTACGTCGGCGGGATGGGCGCCAAGGGCAAGAACTTCTACAACGACGTCGCCCGCGCCTACGGCTACGAGAAGGAGGCGGAGGAGATCCAGGACCTCTACCTCTCCGGCAAGAAGAAGGAGGCCGAGGCGCTCATCCCCACCGAGTGGCTCGAGGCCGCCAACCTCGTCGGCCCGGAGTCCTACGTCAAGGAGCGGATCGCCGCCTTCCAGGAGGCCGGCGTGACCGACCTCAACATCACCCCGGTGAGCGACGACCCGGCTGCGACGGTGGCCCAGGTGAAGGAATGGGTGTCCTGAAGCTCCACGCGCCCGGCCGCTTCGCCAACCTGAGCAGGATCCAGGCCCTGGACCCGGAGGTCGACCACGACGAGATCCTGCGGCTCACGGCGCGCTTCGAGTTCCCGTGGGACTACACACAGGGCACCGGCATCGCGTTCCTGCGCGACTACGGGATCCCCTCGATCGCCGAGCTGCTCGACCGCACGCGGGAGTTCGCAGACCACGGCGCCAAGCGCTACGACGACACCATCCTGATCGGCGACGAGGCGACGCTCGAGGGCATCGACTCGCCGCGCTCGCACGCCGCGCTGCGCCGGCTCAACCGGATCCACGGCCACTACGACATCACCAACGAGGAGCTCGCCTACGTCCTCGCGACCACGATCGTCGGACCGGTCCGCTGGATCGACGCCTATGGCTGGCGCCGCCTCGACCCGAAGGAGCTCGCCGCGATCGCCAAGGTGACGACGCGCTTCGGCGAGCTGATGGGCATCAAGGGCCTGCCGACGACGTACGACGGCTACCTCACGCTGCTCGTCGACACCGAGCGGCGGCTGTTCGCCCGCACGCCCGCCGCCACACGGTTGGCCGAGTCGTCCATCCGGATCGCCCGCGAGGTGTCCCCTCCGTGGATGCGGCCCCTGCTGCGCCGGGTCACGATCGCGGTGATGGACGAGCCGCTCCGCGAGGCGCTCGGCCTGCCGCGGCAGCCGCGGTGGTTCGTCCGGGCGGTCCGCGGCGGGCTGCGGCTGCGCGGTCGCCTGCTCCGGTTCGCACCGCCCCGGCGGACGGCGTACGTCCACCGACCCCTCACCTACCCGCACGGCTACCGGCTCGAGGACCTCGGCCCGCTGTCCATGCTCGACCACCTCAACAGGACAGCCTCATGACCACGTCACCACGGACGGTCGAGCAGGCCGGCAGCGCCTCGCTGCTGCTCGCCCAGGAGCGCGTCCAGCACGAGGACCGCTCCGGTCAGGGCCGGCGTGGCCCACTGCAGCCACATGAGCTTGTCACGAGCATCCTCGGCGACGCCGGGGTCCTTCGGATGGCCGTCCTCACCGGACGCGTCACCGAGCCGCTCGCCGTACACGTAGGCCGCAGCGGTCGAGGCGAGCGCAGCACCGGTCAGGACGGTCTTCGCGATCGTCGTGGCCGTGGTCGGCGGATGGCTCGCCACGCGGTTGCGGTTGTCCGCCGTGATCGCCAGGCCGCTCAGGAGGTGCAGCGCGATGGCCGCGCCCTGCACCGGCCCCCAGCGCTCCCAACCGGTCCCCGAGACCTCGACGCGCTCACGCTCGGTGTCGGGCTCGCGCGCGGCCGGGTTGAGCCCGACGGCGCCGAACAGCGATCCGCCGAACCAGGCGGCGTTGGTGACGAGGTGCGTTGCGCGGACGGACGTGCTCACGAGACCCATCCAGCGACGGTAGACGCGGCGCCACCGCAACACCTCACCCTGCAGGACGACCCGGACCAACTCGTACCAAGGAGCCAGTCACATGCCTGACCGACCGTCGATCCTCGAGCAGGAGCACGAGGACTTCCGTGCCGTCGCGCGCGCCTTCTTCGACAAGGAGGTCGTGCCGCACCACCCCGCCTGGGAGGAGGCCGGGATCGTCGACCGCGAGGTCTGGCGCAGGGCCGGCGAGCGCGGGCTGCTGTGCTTCGACGTCGAGGAGGAGTACGGCGGACCCGGCATCAGGGACTTCCGCTACAACATGGTGCTCGCCGAGGAGTCGGCCCGCGCCGGGGCCTCGGGCCCTGGCTTCGCCGTGCACACCGACATCATCGTCCCCTACATCTCCTCCCTCGGCACCGAGGAGCAGAAGCGGCGCTGGCTGCCCGGCTGCGTCTCGGGCGACATCGTCACCGCCATCGCGATGACCGAGCCGGGCGCGGGCTCGGACCTGCAGGGCATCCGTACGACCGCCGTCGACGCCGGCGACCACTACGTCCTCAACGGCTCCAAGACCTTCATCTCCAACGGCATCCTGGCCGACCTCGTGATCGTGGTCTGCCGGACCGACCCCGACGCCGGCCACCAGGGCATCTCGCTGCTCGTGGTCGAGCGCGGGATGGAGGGTTTCGAACGTGGCCGCAACCTCGACAAGATGGGGCTGCACGCGCAGGACACGGCCGAGCTGTCGTTCACCGACGTGCACGTCCCGAAGGAGAACCTGCTGGGCGCCGAGGGTTCCGGCTTCATCTCGCTGATGGAGAACCTGCCGCAGGAGCGGATCTCGATCGGCTGCATCGCCGTCGCCGCGATCGAGCACGTCCTCGACCTGTGCCTGGCCTACGCCAGGGAGCGGGAGGCCTTCGGCAAGCCGATCGGGAAGTTCCAGCACAACCGCTTCGTGCTGGCCGAGATGGCGACCGAGGCCCACATCGCTCGGGTCTTCATCAACGACTGCGTCATGAAGCTCAACGCCGGGCAGGTCGACACCGCCCTCGCCTCGATGGCCAAGTGGTGGACCACAGAGCTCCAGAAGCGCGTCGTCGACGCGGGCGTCCAGCTGCACGGCGGCTACGGCTACATGAACGAGTACCCGATCTCGAAGGCCTACGTCGACTCGCGCATCCAGACGATCTACGGCGGCACCACCGAGATCCAGAAGGAGATCATCGGGCGGATGCTCGGGCTGTAGCCGCGCTCCTCGACGGTGGTACTCCCCTTCCCAGGACAACGGGTCCACTGGCCCGGGTCCGCGGACCGACGCACGGTGGAGCCATGACCACCTCCCACTCCTCGTTCCTGGGCGACAAGCCCGTCCACCGCATCGGCTTCGGTGCCATGCAGCTCGCCGGCCCGGGCGTCTTCGGTCCCCCGGCCGACCCCGACGGTGCGCGCGCGGTGCTGCGGCGTGCGATCGAGCTCGGCGTCGACCACATCGACACCGCCCAGTTCTACGGTCCCGACGTCGTCAACGACCTCATCCGAGAGGCCCTGCACCCCTACCCCGAGGAGCTGCGGCTCGTCACCAAGGTCGGCGCGACGCGCGACGACCGGGGCGGCTGGGTGCCCGGCGCCGAGCCCGCCGACCTGACGCACCAGGTCGAGCAGAACCTGCGCTCCCTCGGCGTCGAGCGGATCGACCTGGTCAACCTCCGCCGGTTCGAGCGCGACGACCCGGACCGCCGCGAGCCCGCCCTCGAGGACCAGCTCGGTGCGCTCGCCGCGCTCCGCGACGAGGGGAAGATCGACCTGATCGGCGTCTCCAGCGTCACCGCGGAGACCGTACGACGCGCGCACGACCTGGTCGGGATCGGCGAGGTGCAGAACGCGTTCAGCATCCTCGACCGCCGCGACGAGCCGGTGCTGGACGTCTGTCGCGAGCTCGGCATCGCCTACGTGCCCTACTTCCCGCTCGGCTCCGCCTTCACCGGCGGACCAGCGGCCCTCGCCGCCGACCCGCACGTCGCCTCGGTCGCGGCGAAGCACGGCGCCACCGCCAGCCAGGTGGCGCTGGCCTGGCTCCTCGCCCAGTACGACCGGATGCTCCTCATCCCGGGCACGAAGTCCGTGGCACACCTCGAGGAGAACATGGCCGTGCTCGACGTCGAGCTCGACGACGACGACCTCGCCCGGCTGGAGCGGGTGGAGCCGGCACCGGTCGGCCACTGACCCTCTACCTGCCGGCGGTGAGCTCCTCGTCCAGCTGCTCGCCCAGCTGCTGCAGCCCGATGACCACCGCCAACGCGAGGGCCTCGGCGTCCGGCGAACCCGGCTCGGCGGTGAAGACGACGATCTGCAGCTCGCCGTCGTTGACCGTCAGCTTGTCGCAGTCGAGGGTCAGCCAGCCGACAACAGGGTGGTGCAGCGTCTTGCGCTGGGCACCCCGCGGCTTCGCAGGCGTCGTCTCCCAGAGCTCGGCGAAGCGCGCGCTCTCCCGCAGCAGGTCGTCGACCAGCGAGGCGAGGTCGGGGTCGTCGGGGAGCCGGAGCCGCGCGGCGCGGAGGTCGGCGACCACCTCCCGCTCGACCATCGACCGGGTCTGCGGCTCGAAGCGGCCCATCCCCGGCAGGTCCATGAAGGTGCGCCACGCACGGTTGCGACCGCGCCCGGACTCCCTCGACAGGTCACCGAACAGCGCATCAGCCGCCTGGTTCTGCAGGATCGTCTGCCACGACGCGTCGATCACGCTGACGGGGGTGTCGCCGAGGCGGTCGACGAGGCGCATCACGCTCGGCGGCACGTGACGCTCGATCCGTGACGGCGACGGGGGCAGGTGGCCGGCCAGCCGGAAGAGCACGTCGCGCTCGTCGGTGTCGAGCCGGAGCGCGCGGGCCAGCGACTGGACGACCTGGACCGAGGGGTGGCGTGCCCGGCCCTGCTCCAGACGGACCAGGTAGTCGGCAGAGACGCCGGCGAGCTGGGCGACCTCCTCGCGGCGCAGGCCCGGTGCGCGTCGCCGCGGCTGGCTGGGCAGGCCGACCGCCTCGGGCGTGACCCGGTCGCGCCACAGCCGCAGCTGCTCGCCGAGCCCGTTGAGGTCCATCCCCCGAGTCTCGCACCGGAGGCGTGACGTCGTACGGCGTCAGGGTGGGACTGCGGTTCCCACCCTGCCGCGCGGATCACCTCACCGGGAGGCCGAGACGCTCCAGCGCCTCCCGGAGACGGTGCCGCCCGGCCATCGACTCGGGTCCGGCGAGGCGGGTGAGGACGCGGTCGGTCCACGCGCCGTCGAGGCCGAAGCGCCGGTTGTAGGCGGCGAGCCGTTCGTCGTACGCCGCCAGGTGCGCGTCGGCCAGCTCGGCGTCGTACTGCTCGTGGTGCAGCACCGCCTGCTGGGGAAGCCGCGGCTTGACCCCGGCGCGCTCGGTCGGGTCGGGCCGGCCGACGGCCAGGCCGAATGCGGCGATCGCGTGCGGCGGCAGCCCGAGCTCGGCGGCGACCTCCTCGGGGTTGTTGCGGATGGCCCCGACGTAGCATGAGCCGAGCCCGAGCGACTCGGCCGCGACGACCGCGTTCTGGGCGGCGAGGGCCACGTCGATGAAGCCGATCAGCGCGGTCTCGAGGTAGTCCGCGGCCTCGAGCTTGTGCTCGCGGCTCTCGGCGAGCCGCCGGGCGCGGCCGAGGTCGGCGATCCACACGAGCAGGAGCGGCGCGTCGGCGACGAACTGCTGGCGGGCGGCGAGCGTGGAGAGCCGCCTGCGTCGCTCGGGGTCACGGACCGCCACGACGCTCCACGGCTGCAGGTTGGACGACGTCGGCGCCGACTGCGCAGCAGCCACGAGCGTGCGCAGGTCGTCGTCGGAGACCGCGTCGGGCAGGAAGCGTCGGACGGACCGGTGGGCGAGCTGGAGGCGGACGACGTCGGAGGGGGCGGTGGGCCGCTCGTCGTCGTCGCCGTACCTCTGGTTCCAGCCGAGGTCCTGGATGCGGTCGGTGATCGTCATATCTCGATAATACGTACTTGTTTTGTGTATTTAACGCCTGAGGGATGCAGGTCCTGCATTCACCCCCCGATCGTCCGCATCCCCTCCTAGCCTGTCCCCATGACCGACTTCAGCGAGCAGGACCTCTCGGGGTCGAGCTTCGATCGGGTCGATCTCTCGGGCAGCACGTTCCGCGGCGTCGACTTGAGCGGAGCGGTCATCCGGGAGGTCGACCTCAGCAACAGCAGGATCCGCGCGGCCTACTTCGACGGCGTCCGGATGCACGGTGTCGAGATCCCGGACCTGGAGATCAGCGGCGAGGTGGTCCGCCTCGTCGTCAACGGGATCGACGTGGTGCCCTTCGTCGAGGCCGAGCTCAACCGGAGGATGCCCGAGCGCGCGCTCATGTCGCCGACGGACGTCGCCGGCTTCTGGGAGGCGTTCGGGACCATGGACCGGCTCTGGGGCGAGACCACGGACCTCGCCCGGACCCTGCCGCCCGAGAAGCTCCACGAGCAGGTCGACGGGGAGTGGTCCTACATCGAGACGCTGCGCCACCTCGGCTTCGCGCACGCCTGCTGGATCGGCGGCGTCGTCCTGGCGCAGAAGTCGCCCTGGCACCCGCTCGACCTGCCGTGGGACGAGGCACCCGTCCACGAGGGCGTCCCCTGGGTGCGCCGGATCAAGCCGGACCTCCACGAGGTGATGGACCTGCGCCGCCAACGACGCGCCACCGTGGCCGAGGTGCTCGACGGGATCACCGACAAGGGGCTCGGCCGCCGGGTCACCTCCGCGACGCCGTTCCTCACCGACGCGACCGACCTCACGGTGGCCGACTGCCTGCGTGTGGTGCTCAACGAGGAGTTCCAGCACCGGCTCTACGCCGAGCGCGACCTCAGGGCGCTGGGCGCCGGCTGACCAGGGGCCACGTGCACCCGCGTCCGGACCACTTCCGCGATCCGGCCGCCGGCGCCACACTGGACGCATGACCGACTCGCTGGGCGCTCGCTTCGCGCACGCCATCGCCGCCAAGGACGAGGACGCACTGCGCGCGGTGCTCGCCGACGACGTCGACTTCCGCGGCCTGACACCCGGCCGGACGTGGGAGGGGACGGGTCCCGACGACGTCGTCGAGGTGCTTTTCGGGTCGTGGTTCGAGCCGGAGGACGAGGTCGAGCGGGTCATCGACATCACCGAGCGCGACGACGTCGCCGACACCTCGCACGTCAGCTACCGGCTCGACCTCGTCACGCCCACGGGACCGCGCATCACCGAGCAGCAGGCCTACTACCGCGGCGCCGACACGATCGAGCACCTGCGGATCATGTGCTCGGGCTTCAGGCCCCGCTGAGCCGCTCCGCGAGGGCACGACCCAGGGCGGTGCCCGACACCCAGGCGGTCTCGACCTTCGGGGTCGGCCCCCAGCCGTCGCCGCACACGCCCACGAGCGGGTCACCGTCGACGAGGGCGTACGACGGCTCGCGCTCGCCGGTCGGGCGGGCGAAGGTCCAGCGGTGGACGTGGACCTCGTCCGGCTCGCCGACGCCGACGAGTCGCCGTACGGCTGCGACGAGGGCGGGTGCCGCTCCGGAGGGGTCGTCGAGGTGACGCGCGGCCAGCCCGGGCGTCGAGTGCGCGACGAGCACTGGCGCGTCGTCCGCGCGCCTGCGCCCGTCGTCGGCCATCCAGGCGACGTCCGGGTCGTCGTTCACGAAGGCGCCGTCGAGGTCCCACGACCGCTCGGGCCACCGGGCGGCGAGCGCGATCACGGGCTCCCACTCGCGGTCCAGGAGCGAGGCGACCGGGTGGTCGCCGACCAGTCGCCGGGCCTGCGGGTCGGGCATCGCGAGCACGACGGCTCGGGCGTCGACCGCCGCGAGGCCGGCCACTTCGCCGCGCTCGACGTCGAGCCCCTCGGCGAGGTCCTCGACCAGCGACCGCAGCCCGCGCGGAGCGCCCCACCGGACTGGCCCGGTGGTGGTCCGCGGCTCGTCGCCGAGCACCTCGAACGTGTCGGTCCACCGGTGCGCCAGGCCGCGCGCGGCCCAGTCGTCGACGACCGCCCGGAAGCCGGGGTCGTCGACCGTGAGGTAGGACGCGCCCAGGTCGACCGGCCGTCCCCACAGCCGCTTCGACGCCATCCGCCCACCCGGGACGTGCCCACGGTCGAGGACCCGCACCCCGAGGCCCGCGGCACGGAGCTCGCGTGCGCAGGCCACGCCCGCGAGGCCGGCGCCGACGACCACGACGTCGCTCACAGGAGTGCCTCCGCGGCCCGCTGGCCGCTGACGAGCGCGCCCTGGATCGACCCGGTGTCGCGGTGGTCGCCGCACAGCACGAGGTCACCGACGCGCACCGGCCGTCGGGAGGTGAACGGAGCCGGCTGCACCGGGAGCGCGTGCGGCACCTCGTGGCGCACGACGACCTCCCAGCCGGCCGAGGTCGTGCCGAGCAGCTCGGCCGCGTGACGCCGCATCGAGGCCTCGTCGGTGTCCCGGCCCGGCCCGAGCAGGGCCGAGCCCTGGACCAGGTGCCGGCCCGGAGGGGCGTACGACGGCGCCGCGCGGGAGACGACCGCGGCGTTGACCAGCGGACCGGTCGGCCTCTCGCGGCCGTCGACGTGCACGAGGTCGGTGGCGGGCGCCTCGGCGGCCGACCACCACGTGGTGACGACGCCCTTCGTGGCCGGCGACGGTCCCCCGGTGAGGGCGGCGGAGGCGACAGCATCGGTCGCGACGACGACGTGGTCGGCGCTCCACGTCCCGTCGTCGGTCTGCACGCTCGTCCCGGTGACCCGACGGGCGGCCTGGCCGAGCCGGACCCGGTCCCCGAGCGGGGCCGCCAGCTGACGCGGCAGGGCGGTCATCCCGTCCGCGGGCAACGAGGGCACACCGCGGGCGAACATCCAGGCCAGCAGGAGGGTGTAGCGGTCGGCGGTGCTGCCGTCGTCCTCGAGCACCACGCCCGAGAGGAAGCGGTCGATGACCCGGCGGAGCAGTCCGTCCACGCCGGCCCGGTCGAGCGCCGTGCGGCGGTCCACGTCGGGACGGCTCTCCAGGACCTCCGACAGCGACCGGCCGGGTCGCGGGCGGAGGAGCGGGGCGGCCCACCGGGCGAGCGCGGCGACCTCGGCCGGGCGGCGGCCCGCCACGCGGACCGTGGCGGGCAGCAGGCGCGGGCTGCGGAGCGGATGGGCGAGCACGTCGAGGCCGCGGTCGCCCGGGCCGCTGCGCGCCGCGACCCCGGCCCCGAAGGGCTGGAGCCGCAGCGCGTCGACGTCGACCCAGCGCCGTACGGCCGGGTAGGCGGGGTTGAGCACCTGGAAGCCGCGGTCGGCGAGGAACCCGTCGACGCGGTCGGTGCGGATGCGCCCGCCGACGTCGTCGGAGGCCTCGAGCACCACGACGTCCCGGCCGGCGTCGGCCAGCACCTGCGCGCACCGCAGGCCGGCCAGTCCGGCACCCACGACCACGACCTCGGCTCTCATGCCGCGACCCTAGCCAGCGGGCGGTGGGGTGCGTCAGCCGGCGTTCTTGAGCGCCTTGAGCTCGTCGCGGGCGGCGATGACGTCGGCCTGCTGGCGGACGACGACCTCGCGGAAGCCGACGCTGAGGTCCATCTTTAGCGCGTCCTCGTACTCCTTGACGGCGTGGTCCTCACCGGTCTCGGCGGCACCCAGCACGGCGTCCGGGTCGTCGCCGGTGACGGCGTCCTTCAGCGACAGCCAGCCGCGATGCAGCGCTGCGGTCACGGTGCCGCTCTCGTCGACGTCGTCGCCGTACTCGTGGCCCATCTCGACGATCTCGCGAGCGAAGCCGGCGCGCTGCTCGGAGAACCGCTGCATGGTGGTGGCCCACTCCGGACGGTCGCTGTCGCGCAGCTTGTCGGCGGCGCTGGCGTAGCCCTTCTCGCCGTCCTTGAGGGTCTCGACGAGCTCCTTGGCGGCCTTGGCGTCATCAGACACGGTGTTCTCTCCTTCGTAGGGGACCGTCCACGGTTGCCGACCGATCGGGGCGACGAAACATCCCCGGGGGTGGGGTGCCGCCCGCGCCCACCCTCAGAGAGGGGTGTCCTCGGGCAGCACCCGCAGCACGCTGACCGTGCCCGCCTCGCGGCCCACGACCAGCCTCTCCCCGTCGAGGCGGTCCAGTGCCGCGCGGACGTCGTCGAGCTCGAGCCGGGCGTCCACCGCGATGTCCGCGTCGCGCACGGGCACCGCGTCGTCGGGCCACTCGTCCGAGGGGACCTCGAAGGGGTCGAAGTCGATCTGCGCCGCGGACCAGAGCTGCAGGGCAGCCTCCGCGACGATGTCGTCGACGGTGTCGTCAGTGGTCATGCGCGTGAAGTACCCACCCGCATGGGATTCACTGGCCGCATGGCGACCCGACTGCTCCTGCTGGCCGACACCCACGTGCCGAAGCGGGCGCGCGACCTGCCGGCGGACGTGTGGCGCGCCGTGGCCGAGGCGGACGTCGTGGTGCACGCCGGGGACTGGGTCGACGTACGCCTGCTCGACGAGCTCGAGGCCCGCTCGCGCCGGCTCGTGGCGTGCCACGGCAACAACGACCACGGCGAGCTCCGGGAGCGCCTGCCGGAGGTGGCGCGGGTCGAGATCGAGGGACTGCGGCTCGCCGTCGTGCACGAGACCGGGCCGTCGACCGGTCGCGACGAACGGATGAGCGCGGCGTACGACGACGTGGACGTGCTCGTCTTCGGCCACAGCCACATCCCCTGGGACACCACCACCGCGTCGGGCCTGCGCCTGCTCAACCCCGGGTCGCCGACCGACCGGCGCCGGCAGCCGCACTGCACCTACATGACGGCCGTGGTCGACGCCGGCAAGCTGCGGGACGTCACGCTGCACCGGCTGCCGCCGCGGTCCGCCGGGTAGCGACCGAGCCCCGCGCGACGGGGACCGCGCGGGGCTCGGCCACGTGCCTCACGCGACGCGGAAGCGGCCCATCTCGGCGGTCAGGCTGGACGTCATCGTCACCAGCTCACCGATCGCGGCGAGGGTCTGGTTGACCGCGACCGTCGTCGTGTCGGCGGCTGCTGCGACTCCGGAGATGTTCGTGGCGATCTCACCGGTGCCGGTCGACGCCTCGCCGACGTTGCGGCTCATCTCCTGCGTGGTCGCGGTCTGCTGCTCGACCGCGGCGGCGATCGTGTTCTGGTGGTCGTTGATGGCGGTGACGATGTCACCGATCTCGCGGATCGCGACCACGGCCCCCGACGTGTCGGCCTGGATGGCCTGCACGCGCTGGGCGATGTCGTCCGTGGCGCGGGCGGTCTCCTGCGCGAGCTCCTTGACCTCGTTGGCGACCACGGCGAAGCCCTTGCCGGCCTCCCCCGCGCGTGCCGCCTCGATGGTGGCGTTGAGGGCGAGCAGGTTCGTCTGCTCGGCGATGGACGTGATGGTCTTGACGACGGCACCGATCTCCTGGCTCGAGGTGCCGAGCTGGGCGATCGTCTGGTTCGTGGTGTCGACCATCGTCACGGCCTGCGCGGCGACGCGGGCCGCCTCGTTGGCGGAGTGTGCGATGTCGCGGATCGCCGAGCCCATCTCGTCGGAGCCGGCCGCGACCGTCGCCACGTTGCGCGAGACCTCGGTCGCTGCGTCCGACACCACGCCGGCCTGCACGCTCGTCTCCTCCGCGCCGGCGGCGATCTGGTGGCTGGCGCTGGACAGCTGCTCGGTGGCGACCGCCACGGCGTTCGCGGAGCCGCCGACCGTCTCGACGATGCCCCTGACCGAGGCGATGGACTCGTTCACCGCGACCTGGAGCAGACCGGTGCACCCGGTCGCGGTCTGGGGCAGGTGCTGCGTGAGGTCGCCGCTGGCGAACTGCTGCAGCGCGGCGATCGCCGCCCGCATCGGCCCGACCAGGCTGCGTGTGATCAGCCAGGCCAGCAGGGTGAGGCCGACGAGCCCGATGAGGGCCACGACCAGCACGACCGTCCGCAGGCTGTGCGTGGCCGAGGCGAGGGCCGCTCCCGAGCCGTCGGCGTCTGCCGAGACCTTGTCGATGGAGTCGGAGAGGAGGGCGTCCGTCACGTCGTTGGCTGCCTGCACCTGCTCCACGCCTGCGGCTCCGCCTGCGCCGTCCCCGCGCGCCGACCCCACGATGGTCGCGATCGTGTCGGTGTAGGTGGCGAACGCGTCCGCCACCTCCTCGACGCGCGCCGGGCTGTCCGGCGCGAGGTCCAGGGCGCGCAGGTCCTCGACGAGCGACGCGACAGTCGCGGTGTCCTCGTCGACGTCGGCCTGCAGGGTCGAGGGGTCGTCGGCGAGGAGGGCCTTGAGGGCGGTGACCTTGAGCTCGCTCGCACGCGTGTCGAGGGACTTGTACGCCGACAGCGCCGCGTTGTCGTTGCGCGCGGCGCCGGCGTCGCCCGCGACGTCACCTGCGGTCGTCCAGGCGACGCCGGCGACCGACGCCGTCGCGACCAAGCCGAATGCAGTGATGACAGCGATCCTGCGACCGATCGTCCAGTTGACCTTCATCAGCGGTTCCCCTAGCAGTCCGTGTGTCGCCCGTTCGGCGCGTGAGGTGGTGATCGGCACCGGCGGAACCGTCCTGAGGAGTGCGTCGACACCGCGGCCTCCACCCGCGATGATGTGACCCCCGTCACGCCCCACCCCCGAGGAGAGCACATGGCCACCGAGGTACCCGCCGACGTCGCAGCAGTCCGCGAGGAGTACGAGGCCCGCATCCTCGGCCTGCACATGCCGGCCACCGTGCGCCAGGCAGCCGAGAGGTTCGGCGACCAGCCCGCCTTCTCCGACCGCTTCGACGTGCCGGAGGGCGAGACGTGGTCGACGATCTCGTGGGCCGAGACGTGGGCACAGACCCAGCGGGTCGCAGCCGCGTTGATGGACCTCGGCGTCGAGAAGGGCGACCCGGTCGCGGTCATGGCGTCGAACCGTACGGCGCACACGCTGGCCGACTACGGCGCGATGACGGCAGCAGCGGTCCCGATGTCGATCTACAACACCCTCGCCCAGGACCAGGTCGCCTTCATCGCGGGCGAGTCACGGCCGGTCGTCGTGATCCTCGAGGACCACGACCGCTACCAGCGCTGGGAGAAGGCGCTCGCCGACGTCGACTCGGTCCGGCACGTCGTGATGCTCTCCGATGCCGACCGCGTCGACGACCCGCGGGTGATGACGTGGGACGACCTGCTCGCCCGCGGTGAGGACACCAGCGGCGTCGAGGAGCGGATGGACCGGATCACCCCGGACCTGCCGGCCACCTACCTCTACACCTCGGGCACCACCGGCAACCCCAAGGGCGTCGTGCTGACCCACCACAACGTCATGTTCGAGGCGGTCTCGACGCTCGACAACGCCGGCCTCGAGGGGCCGCAGCGGACCGTTTCCTACCTCCCGCTCGCCCACATCGCCGAGCGGGTGCTGGCGACGTACGCCCCGCCCTTCCTCGGCAGCCACGTGCACGCGATCCCCGACCCCGCCGGGCTCCTCGGCGCGCTCGGCGAGGTGCACCCGACCGCGTTCTTCGGCGTCCCGCGCGTCTGGGAGAAGATCAAGACCGGGATCTCCGCCAAGCTCGCCGAGGACCCCGACCCCGACAACCAGGAGCTCGTCCGCAACGCGATGGCCGCCGGACTCGCGTGGACGGAGGCCCACGAGTACGGCAGGGAGATGACGCCGGAGGTCGAGCAGGCCTACGCGAAGGCGGACGAGGCGATCCTGGGGTTCCTCCGGCTGCTGCTCGGCCTCGACCAGGTCGAGTGGGCGGCCAGCGCTGCCGCGCCGATGCCGCTCGAGGTCGCCAAGTTCATGGGCGGCCTCGGCCTGCGGGTCTACGACGTCTACGGCATGACCGAGACCACCGGGGCCTTCACCTCCAACGGACCCGACCACTTCAAGCTGGGCACCGTCGGCGTGCCCAACCCCGGCATCGAGGTGCGCCTCGACGAGGACGGCGAGATCCTGTGCCGCGGCCCGGTCAACACCCCCGGCTACCACAAGCAGGAGCAGGCAACCCGCGCCCTCATCGACGAGGACGGCTGGATCCACACCGGCGACATCGGCACGGTCGACGAGGACGGCTTCTACTCCATCGTCGACCGCAAGAAGGAGCTGATCATCACCTCGGCCGGCAAGAACATCGCGCCGTCCAACATCGAGAACTACCTCAAGGAGTCGCCGATCGTGGGGCACGCGATGGCGCTCGGCGACGGCCAGTCGTTCGTCGTCGCGATCCTCACCCTCGACGGCGAGATCGCGCCGCTGGTCGCCGCCAAGATGGGCATCGAGTTCACCGACCTCGCCGACCTGTCGACCAAGCCGCAGATCCGGGCGATGGCGCAGGCGGCGGTCGACGCGGCCAACGAGCGGCTCTCCCGGCCTGAGCAGGTCAAGGCGTGGGAGCTGCTGCCGGACGAGTGGACGGCGGAGTCCGAGGAGCTCACCCCGACGCTCAAGCTCAAGCGCCGGGTCGTCAGGACCAAGTACGCCGACGTGGTCGACTCGCTCTACGCGTGATCGACGCGCCTCCGGGCAACCAGGCGCTCGTCCCATGCGTCTCCCGAGCATGACCATCGTCCGCACCGCCGTCCTCGCCGCAGCCACGCTCGCGCTCGGCTCCGCCCTGGCCGCCTCCCCCGCCCCGTCGTCGTACGCCGGCACGGAGACGCCGACGACCCGCGCGGCGGCGCGGACGCTCCTCGACGTCTCCGACCTCGACAAGGGGGCGCCGCCATCCATCGCATGGTCCGAGCGACGCTCCGGACGGACCGTCATCCACGGCACCGACGGCAGCACGACGCCGGTCTCGAACCGCCTCGGCCAGTTCGCGCCGATGGGATCGGGCTACGTCGTGCAGACCCGGGCTGGTCGGCTCACGCGCTGGGTGGGCGCAGACGGTACGCCGGGCAGGGGCGAGTGGCGCACCGGCTACGGCCTCGCCGTCTCGCCGCAGGGCCAGGTGGTCGCGTTCGCCGGCCGCGCCGGCCGGGTGTGGACCATCGACCAGGCAGGCGACCGGGTCTTCCGCTTCAACCGCGTCCCGGTCACGGGCCCCGCCCGCGCGGTCGCGGTCACCGGCGAGAACTGCCAGGAGGGTGAGGGCGACCCGGGCTTCGGCTGCTCGATCGCCGTCAACGGTCCTCGGCGCGCCTTCTACACGTCCTCGCACGGCATCGTCGACACGGTCCCCCACCTGCGCCAAACCACCACCGGCCGCGGGCGCTGGCTCGGCGGCATCACCTCGGTATCTGACTTCGGCACGTGCAGCGCCATGATGCGTGACTGGCGGGTGAGGTGGCGCACCTGCGACAACGTGCTCTCCGACATCTCGACCGACAACCGCCACGTCCTCGGCACCCCGGCGTACGCGGACGGCTTCGGCCCGCAGGTGCTCGACATCCTGTCCACCGCCGACGGCACTGTGGTCCGCACCTTCGCGGCGTCGCGCGACGGCAGCACGGCGACGTACTTCGACGAGGTCTGGGAGGACGCCGCGCACGTGCTCGTCGTGACCTACCAGGACGGCGAGTGGGCCGTCGTGCGGCTCGGCGTGGACGGCTCGATGGAGTACGCCGTCGCGCCGCGCCGCGGGTCGATCGACACGCGGTCGCCGTTCCACCTCCAGACCCGGTGAGGCAGGTGCCCCCTGTCTAGACCTCGGGGGAATCACCGATGCGAGATGTCGGTCCCGGCTGGTCGACTCTACGCATGCATCGTCAGATCGCCGGATCGCTCACCGGCCGCGTCACCAAGTGGGTCGTCCTCGCCGCCGTCCTCGGCATCACCGTCGTCATGGCCGGTTTCTCGGCCAAGCTGGCAGACGTGCAGAACAACGAGGCGTCGTCGTGGCTGCCCGGTTCTGCCGAGTCCACCAAGGTGCTCGACGAGCTCTCCGAGACCGTCGACCCCAACGACATCCCGACGCTGGTCGTCTTCCACCGCGACGGCGGTCTCACCGACGACGACCTCGCGGCGATGGAGCAGGACGGCAAGGAGATCGCCGAGCTCGACGGCGTCACCGACCAGGGCGTCCTGACCCCCGCCGCCGCGGAGGCCGCCGCCGCCCAGGGCGCGCCCGTGCCGACGCTGGTGTCGGAGGACGGGGAGGTCGCCTACCTCTACTTCGTGCTCAACTTCGGCACGGACGGGTGGAACGCCATCCCTGCCGCAGCCGACGAGATCCGCGACATCGCGAAGATCGACGGCGGCGAGGTGCACCTGGCCGGCTACGGCGGCCAGGCTGCCGACTCCGCGGAGGCCTTCGAGGGCATCGACACCAACCTGATCTTCGCCACGCTCGCCGTGGTGATCGTGATCCTGCTCTTCACCTACCGCAGCCCCGTGCTGTGGCTGCTTCCGATCCTGTGCGCGGTCTCGGCCAACTTCATCGCCACCGGGCTCGTCTACCTGCTCGCGAAGTACGCCGGGCTCACGGTCAACGGGCAGAGCCAGGCCATCCTCAGCATCCTGGTCATCGGCGCCGGCACCGACTACGCGCTCCTGCTGGTCGCGCGATACCGCGAGGAGCTGCGCCGCCACGAGGACCGCCACGAGGCGATGGCGTTCGCCCTCCACCGGGCCTCGCCGGCGATCCTGGCCAGCGCCGCGACCGTGGCCATCGGCATGCTGTGCCTGTCGTTCGCCGAGCTGAACTCGACCGCGGGCCTCGGCCCCGTGCTCGCCATCGGCGTGGCCGTGACCGTGCTGGTGATGGTCACCCTCCTGCCCGCACTGCTGGTGATCTGCGGTCGCTGGGTCTTCTGGCCCAAGCGCCCCACCTTCCGCAGCGCCGAGCCCACCTCCAGCGGCCTCTGGGCGCGCGTGGGCCGGGCCATCGCCCCGCGCCCGCGCCGGGTGTGGGTCGTCACGACCGGCCTGCTGCTCCTCGCCTGCCTCGGCCTCTTCCGGCTCGACACCTCGGGCCTGTCGACCGAGGAGACCTACACGAAGGAGTTCGACTCCATCAAGGGCCAGAAGCTGCTCACCGAGCACGACCTGTCCGACAACAGCAACACCATCCAGGTCACCACCGCGACCGACAAGGCCGCCGACGTCGAGGCAGCCCTGTCCGGCGTCGACGGACTCGGCCGGCCGAGCGAGGTCCGCGAGCTGTCCGACGGGCGGTCGTGGTTCGAGGCGACGATCAACGCCGACATCTCCTCCTCCACCGCGGCCGACATCGTCGAGGCCTCCCGCGAGGCGGTGCACGGCGTGTCCGGCGCGGACGCGCTGGTCGGTGGCGGCTCGGCCTTCTACCTCGACACCAAGATCGCGAGCGAGCGTGACAGCAAGGTCATCATGCCGCTGGTGCTGGGCGTCGTGCTGCTGATCCTCATCGGCCTGCTCCGGGCCCTGGTCGCGCCGCTGATCCTGATCGCGACGGTGGTGCTGTCCTTCGGCGCCGCGCTGGGCATCTCCGCGCTGCTCTTCGAGTACGTCTTCGGCTTCGCCGGGTCCGACCCGGGGTTCCCGCTCTTCGCCTTCGTCTTCCTGGTGGCGCTCGGGATCGACTACAACATCTTCCTGATGACCCGGGTGCGCGAGGAGACCGTCACCTACGGCACCCGCAAGGGCTCGCTCATCGGCCTGGCCTCGACCGGCGGCGTGATCACCTCCGCCGGCATCGTGCTCGCGGCGACGTTCCTGGTCCTGGGCTCGCTGCCGCTGGTGTTCCTCGCCGAGCTCGGGGTCGCGGTCGCCCTGGGCGTCATGCTCGACACGATGGTCGTCCGCTCCGTCCTGGTCACCGCGCTCAACCTCGACCTCGGCGGCCGGATCTGGTGGCCGAGCAAGCTCGACTCCGCCGACGAGCCGCTCGCCGAGTCCGAGGCCCGCGCGCCACTGGAGACGGTGCACTAGGTCGACACCCTGTGCGGTGGCGGTGGTGCACCTGGTGCGTCACGGCCACCGCACTACGGGGTGCGCGTCGTCGTACGGCCCACACGTGTCCGGGCGATGGCCGCTGGACGGTCCGATCGGGGGCCACGTCTCGGACACGTGTACGGCGACCGCGCGCCGGCCGGCTCAGCTGGACGGCAGGGTGAGGATCTCGGCGCCGTCGTCGGTGATGGCGATCGTGTGCTCGCTGTGGGCGGTCAGGCAGCCGGTGGCGCTGCGGAGCGTCCAGCCGTCGTCGTCGGTGACCAGCTCGTCGGTGTCGGCCATGATCCACGGCTCGAGGGCGAGGAGCAGGCCGGGACGGAGCTGGTAGCCGCGACCGGGGCGGCCGTCGTTGGAGACGTGCGGGTCCTGGTGCATCGTCGTACCGATGCCGTGGCCGCCGAACTGCATGTTGATCGGGTAGCCGTCCTCGCGCAGCACGGTGCCGATCGCGTGCGACAGGTCGCCGATCCGCGCGCCCGGTCCGGCCGCGGCGATGCCCGCCGCGAGTGCGCGCTGGGTCGTGGCGATCATCTCCTCGCTGCCGGCGGGACGGCTCTCCCCGACCACGAAGCTGATGGCGGAGTCGGCGGCGACCCCGTCGAGGCGGACCGCGAGGTCGAGCGTCAGCAGGTCGCCGTCCTCGAGGCGCTGGTCGCGCGGACGACCGTGGAGGACGGCGTCGTTGACGGCCGTGCAGACGTAGTGGCCGAAGGGTCCGCGGCCGAACGACGGCGCGTAGTCGACGTAGCACGACTCGGCACCGGCGTCGCTGATCATCTCCGCGGTCCAGCGGTCGAGCTCGAGGAGGTTGGTGCCCACGAGGCTGCGGCCACGCAGCGTCGCGAGGATGTCGCCGACGAGGGCGCCCGTACGGCGGGCCCGGTCGACCTGGACGGGAGTGAGGATCTCGATCATGGCTCGCCGATCATCGCAGGCTCATCGCAGCCCGAGCTTCTCGCACCGCTTCTCGGTGTCGCCGCTGCACAGGTCGTCGAGCGTCACCACGCCCTGCCGCACCAGCACGGAGGTGAGGCCGTCGACCGTGACGTCCTGGTGCTCGTAGAGCCAGGACTCGACGCCGTCGACCTCCTCGGCGTCCGGTCCACCCAGCTGGGAGACAGGCTTGTCCGCCAGCAGGGCGACGGCGACATCGGCGGCCTGCTCGCTCATCTCGCGCGTCGGGACGTAGGTCATCGACTTCTCGTCACCGAGCAGCACGTCACGGGCGGCCTCGAGGTCGGTGGCGGACTGGTTCGGCACGTCGCCCTCCGCGAGGCCGACGTACGCCTCGGACCCGGGCAGCAGGTCGCCGAGCGAGACGAGCGGGACCTCCGGCTCGGTCAGGGACGCGAGGTCGTCGGCGTCGACCGGTACGACGACCACCACGTCGGAGCTGCGCGCCTCGGCCTGGCGGACCTGGCTGCGCTGGGTCCCCGCGTCGCCGCCGGCGTCGTACACCGCCACGCGGCACTCGTCGCAGGTCGCCTCGACGCGATCGGTGAACCGGTCGACGTCGACCACGCGCGACGCGGGGCCGGAGGCATCGGCGACGAGGAGGGCGATCGTCGGCTGGTCGCCGTCGCAGGCCGTCAGCAGTGGTGCGACGACCAGGAGGAGGCAGGTCAGGAGTCGGGCGCGGAACATCCCGGGGAGGTTATCTCCTCAGTGGACGGGCGGGCGCCTGCGCTGCGGCGCGGGGCGCGTCGGGTCGTCGTCGGGAGCCTCGACGTGCTCAGGCACCACGATCGGACGCATCCGCGCCCAGGCGATGAAGAAGCCGCCGACCAGGAGCAGGGCGATCCCGGTCCAGAGGTTGGCATTGACCCCGCCGGTCTTCTCGGGCTCGTGCTCGCCGAGCAGCCCGGCCAGGGTGAGGATCACGCCGTAGAGCGCGAGCAGGGCACCGATGATGTTGCGGATGTCGAAGACGCCGGCCTTGTGGGTCGAGCCGGTCTCGCGAGTGGTGTCGGACGTGTCGGACGTGTTGGACGTGTTGGACATGGTGGCTCCTCTCTCTCGAACCGGGTCAGAAGGCGATGTTGAGGACGACGACCATCGCGAGCGCGATGCCGGCCAGTGGCACCGTACGACGCCACCACGGCATCGCCGCTTCGTCGGGATCCGTACGGTCCTCCCGCGGCGTCTCGGAGTAGACCAGGCCGCGCAGCTCGGACGCCGGCTTGGGCTTCGTCACGAGCGAGACGACGACGCTCAGGACGATGTCGACCACGAACGCCGTCGACGCGGCGAGGAAGGCGGCGCCCTGGCCGGGCAGGTCGATCACCCCGGCGGCGGCGAGGCGGTCGACCGCGATGGCCGACAGGGTGCCCGCCACCAGGCCGACCCAGCCGGCCGTGGGGGTCATCCGCTTCCAGAACATGCCGAGGATGAACGTGGCGAAGAGCGGGGCGTTGAAGAACCCGAAGAGCGTCTGGAGGTAGTCCATGACGTTCGTGTAGCCCATCGCGATACGGGCGGTGAAGATCGCGATCACGGTGGCGGCGACCGTCGCGAGTCGGCCGATGCGCAGGTAGTAGTCGTCGCTGTGGTCCCTGCGGATGTAGCGCTGCCACAGGTCGTAGGAGAAGACGGTGTTGAAGGCCGAGATGTTGGCGGCCATGCCGGCCATGAACGCCGCCAGCAGACCCGCGATCGCCAGACCGAGCAGCCCGTTGGGCAGCACGTCGCGCATCAGCAGCAGCAGCAGCGCGTCGTTGTAGGCGACCCCGTCACCCGATGCCCCACCCGCTGGCGTCCCGCCGTTCTTGAGGTCGACCATCTCCTGGACCAGCACCGCGGAGATCATGCCGGGCACGATGACGATGAACGGGATGAACATCTTGGGGAAGGCACCGATGATCGGCGTCTTGCGGGCCGCCGAGATGGAGTCGGAGGCCATCGCCCGCTGGACCTCGACGAAGTTGGTCGTCCAGTAGCCGAAGGACAGCACGAAGCCGAGGCCGAACACGATCCCGATGACCGAGAGCAGCGAGGAGTCGAAGCCGGAGAGCGCCTGGCCGGGCCAGGACTCGAGCTGCTGGGCGGCGGGCGCGACCTCGGCGCTGGCCGGTGCCTTGTCGGCGGCCGCGGTGATCTTCTCCGTGAGCCCGTCCCACCCACCGACGCGGTGGAGCCCGATGAGCGTGAGCGGCAGCAGCGATGCCACGATCACGAAGAACTGCAGCACCTCGTTGTAGATCGCAGCGCTGAGCCCGCCGAGCGTGATGTAGGACAGCACGATCGCGCCGGCGACGACGAGCGCGATCCAGATCGGCCAGCCGAGCAGGGCGTGCACGATGCCGGCGAGCAGCGCGAGGTTCACCCCCGCGATGAGAAGCTGGGCGACCGCGAAGCTGATCGCGTTGACCAGGTGCGCGCCGGTGCCGAACCGCCTGTACATGAACTCCGGGACCGAGCGGACCTTCGAGCCGTAGTAGAAGGGCATCATCACGACGCCGAGGAAGAGCATCGCCGGCACGGCGCCGACCCAGAAGTAGTGGACAGTCGGCAGGCCGATCTCGGCACCGTTGGCGGACATGCCCATGATCTCGACGGCACCGAGGTTGGCGGAGATGAACGCCAGGCCGGTGACCCAGGCGGGCAGCGAGCGGCCCGACAGGAAGAAGTCGATCGAGTCCGACACCGAGCGGCGTGCCATCACGCCGATCCCGAGGACGAACGCGAAGTAGATCGCGACCAGGAGGTAGTCCAGCCACGAAGCGTTGATCAGGGTGTCGGAGCTCATGTGTCCTCCCGAGTATCCAGTTGGGCCACCCAGCAACCTAGACCCGCGCGACGCGCGATGCGACCACCCCTTCGGTGGGTGAGGGCAGGGGGTGGCACAGACCACGCTTCCGAGAGGCCCCTCCGAGTGCCATGCTCGGGACGGAGAGGCACCGCCATGGACTACCGCGACTCGCACCGCGCCCTGCAGGACGCCTTCGACACGCGCCGGCTCGCCGACCGCCTCGCCGGCGTCGCCGGGGACGACCTGGCGTCGTACCGGGAGTTCATCGAGGCGCGCGACATGTTCTTCATCGCCACCGCCGACGCCCACGGCCAGCCGCAGTGCTCCTACAAGGGGGGCGACCCCGGCTTCGTCCGGGTGGTCGACGACCACACGCTCGCGTTCCCGGTGTACGACGGCAACGGGATGTTCCTGACGATCGGCAACGTGACCGAGAACCGGCTCGTCGGGCTGCTGTTCATCGACTTCACCAACGGTTCTCGGCTGCGGGTCAACGGAGAGGCATCTGTCGACCCCACCGACCCGCTCGTCGGCGAGCTACCCGGAGCGAAGCTCGTCGTCCGCGTCCGCGCCCACGCGGTCTTCCCCAACTGCCGGCGGTACGTCCACACGCACGGACCGACGCAGCGCTCGGTCTTCGTGCCGGTCGACGGCGAGCAGCCCCCGGTGCCCGACTGGAAGCGGGACGAGTGATTCGCAGGAACCCTCCCGGACGGAGACCCCGCCCTCGACGCGAGCAACCCGAGCGCGCCCTCGATCCCGCAATTCTGACCTGCCGCGGCCTGTCGTCACTCCTCGACGACGACCTCGACCTCGAAGCCCTCGGAGCTCTCGACGTAGAGCGCGACGTGCTCGTTGCCGCCCGCGTGCGGATAGCGGTCGGCGTACATCTCGTGCCAGCCGTGCTCGGTCGACTCGGCCCGCACCCTGTCCAGCTCGTCGCGGGTCCCGACGGTGAGAGCGAGGTGGTTGATGCCGGCTCGCAGCCGGTGTGGCCTCCGCGCTGGTCGGGCGAGTGCTCCATGAAGAGGTACGTGCCGTCGGGGTGCAGCCACGACAGCATCCCCTCCTCCCGCTGCCAGCCGCACGCCGCCAGGAGCCACCCCCACTCGGCCTCCGCCGTCGCCACGTCCTCGACCCACAGGTCCAGGTGGTGCAGGGCGCGCGCCATGTGGTCAACCTACGCCGACCCGCGACGTGTGACGACGAGGTCGCCCCGACAGCCGGATCGCCACACGTCCCGACCTGGCCGGAGTCGGTTGCAGGACGTCATACGGTCTGCACCAGCGGTTGCCCCGCCCGTATGACGTCCCTGACGGCCAGCCGTTGTCCACGCCGACGCCGAGCACAGCCGCCGTCTGACATGGTGAGGGTGTGCCACCCCGCCCCGTCTCGACCCGGCTGACCGTCTCGCTCGTCGTGTTCGGACTGGTGCTCGCTGCGGCCCCGGCCCTCTACGCGAGCTTCGCGATCTGTGGAGTCTCGGGCTGCACGGGTGGAGGCTTCGGCAGGTCGACCGACCCCGGCGGGACCCTCGTCGCGCTGGCCGTCACCGGCGTCGTCGCGGCCGCGCCCCTGGCGATCTACGCCATCGTCCGGCGCAGCGGCGCGCTCGGGGTCGGCACACTCGCCCTCGCGGTGCTCACGACCCTCGTGACGGGTGCCGTCATCGGCTCCGACCTCCGCGGCTGTCCGCGCAACGTCCCGCACGAGACCTGCCTGGACGAGTCGCGGTGACGACCCCGGCGTCGGCACGCGCCACGACAACGCCGTGAGAAGAAGTCGGGAGATCTACGACCGGATGTTCCGCGCCGCCGGCCTGCTGTGACCGCTGAGCGTCACTCCCACTCGATGGTCCCCGGGGGCTTCGAGGTGATGTCGAGGGTGACCCGGTTGACCTCGGCCACCTCGTTGGTGATGCGGGTGGAGATCCGCTCCATCACCTCGTAGGGAAGGCGGGCCCAGTCGGCGGTCATCGCGTCCTCGGAGGTGACCGGGCGGATCACGACGGGGTGGCCGTAGGTACGGCCGTCACCCTGTACGCCGACGGAGCGGACGTCGGCGAGCAGCACGACCGGCATCTGCCAGATGTCGCGGTCGAGCCCGGCACGGGTCAGCTCCTGGCGGGCGATCGCGTCGGCGCGGCGCAGGATGTCGAGCCGGTCGGCGGTCACCTCGCCGATGATCCGGATGCCGAGGCCCGGTCCGGGGAACGGCTGGCGCCACACGATGTCGGCCGGCAGGCCGAGCTGCTCGCCGACCAGCCGGACCTCGTCCTTGAACAACGTGCGCAGCGGCTCGACCAGCTCGAACTCGAGGTCCTCGGGGAGGCCGCCGACGTTGTGGTGCGACTTGATGTTGGAGGTGCCGGCGCCGCCGCCCGACTCGACCACGTCGGGGTAGAGCGTGCCCTGCACGAGGAAGCCGACCTTCTCGCCGGCGTCCGCCGCCTCGCCGAGCACCTGCACCTCGGCGGCCTCGAAGGCGCGGATGAACTCGCGCCCGATGACCTTGCGCTTCTCCTCGGGGTCGGTCACCCCGGCGAGCGCGGACAGGAACGTCTCGCGGGCGTCGTACACGTGCAGGTTGACGCCGGTCGCGGCGACGAAGTCACGCTCGACCTGCTCGGCCTCGCCCTCGCGGAGCAGGCCGTGGTCGACGAAGACGCAGTGCAGCCGGTCGCCGATCGCCCGCTGCACGATGGCCGCGGCGACCGCGGAGTCGACGCCGCCGGACAGGCCGCAGATCGCGAGCCCGCTGTCGCCGATCTGCTCGCGGACCCGCTCGATCTGCTCCTCGGCGATGTTGAGCATGGTCCAGGTCTGCCGCGCGCCGGCGATGTGGTGCAGGAAGTGCTCGAGCACCTTCTGGCCGTGCTCGCTGTGCAGCACCTCGGGGTGCCACTGGACGCCGGCCAGGCCACGGCCGACGTCCTCGAAGGCGGCGACGGGGGTGTCCTCGGTCGACGCCAGGACCGTGAAGCCCTCGGGAGCGCGGGCGACCGAGTCGCCGTGAGACATCCACACCTTGTGCTCGGCCGGGATCCCCTCGAGGAGGGTGCCCGCCTCGGTGACGGTGACGGGGGTGCGGCCGTACTCCCGCGCGCCGGTGTGGGCCACCTCGCCGCCGAGGCCCTTGGCCATCAGCTGGAAGCCGTAGCACATGCCGAACACGGGTACGCCGGCCGTGAACACGTGGTCGTCGATGCCGGGCGCCCCGTCGGCGTACACGCTCGACGGGCCACCGGACAGGATGATCGCCTTCGGCTTGCGCGCGAGCATCTCCGCGACCGGCATGGTGTGCGGCACGATCTCGGAGTAGACGCGCGCCTCGCGGACGCGGCGGGCGATGAGCTGGGCGTACTGCGCCCCGAAGTCGACGACGAGGACCAGGTCGTGCTCTGCAGGCTGCGTCACGCCGCGGAGTCTATCGGTGCTGACAGGCCCGAAATCGCCCCAGGGCCTGACCGGGGAGGGAGGGTGGTCAGGCCCTGGGACTTGAGTCCCCGCCACTGAGAACAGTGCCGAGATACGACGGACCCGGCCCTTGGGAGGGAGCATGACGCGCCGGATCCCTCACGTGGGCCAACGACGGGTGCGAGGGGTGGTTACGGGCACCGCCCAAGTAAATGGCCGCGGTTCAGCTGACGCCGACGATGGGCAGCCGGAGGGCCCCCGGCGCGGCTTCGGGCACGACCGGGTTCTTCGGCTCGACGGGCGCGAGCCGGCGGTAGGTCGCGCCGAGCTCGGGACGTGGATCGTCCTCGCCCTTGTTGGGCCAGAACGCCATCGCCCGCTCCGCCTGGGCGGTGATGGTGAGGGACGGGTTCACGCCGAGGTTCGCCGACACCGCGGACCCGTCGACGACGTGCAGGCCCTCGTGGCCGAAGAGCCGCTGCCACGGGTCGACGACGCCGGTGGTCGGCGAGTCGCCGATCGTGCAGCCGCCGATGAAGTGTGCGGTGAGCGGCCGGTTGAAGACCTCGCCGACGTTGCCGCCGGCCGTGCCGCCGACCGCGTCGGCGATCCGTCGGGTCGCCTCGTAGGCGATCGGGATGTAGGTCGGGTTGGGCAGGCCGTGGCCCTGCTCGCTCGTCATCCGCCAGCCGAGGCGGCCCTTGACCCACTTCGTGGTGATCGAGTTGTCGAGCGTCTGCATGACGAGCGCGATCACGGTGCGCTCGGACCAGTGCCTGAAGTCGTAGAGGTCGAAGGCCGTCCGACGCTGCTTCCACAGCTCCTTGAGCCAGGTCCGGGTCCGCGAGACGCCCGGGGTGTCGTCGGCCAGCACCGTCTGCATCAGCGCCATCGCGTTGGACCCCTTGCCGTAGCGGCAGGGCTCGATGTGCGTCACCTCGTCCGGGTGCCACGACGACGTGATCGCCACACCCTCGGTGAAGTCGGTCGTCGCGCGGGGCGCGAGGGCCCCGAGGATCGCCTCGGAGTTGGTGCGCGTCAGCACGCCCAACCGGTCGCTGACCCGCGGCAGGTCACCGTCGTTCTTGAGCTGGTGGAGCAGCTTCTGGGTGCCGAGGGCCGCCGCGGAGAAGACGACCTGTTCGGCGGTGAAGGTCTTGGTGGCGGTACGACGCGACAGCTTGGCCTTGGTCCAGCGCGTGGTCACCTCGTAGCCGCCCCCCTCGCGGGGGCGGACGCGAGTCACGGTGGTCAGCGGGTGGACGACCGCCCCGGCCTGCTCGGCGAGGTGGAGGTAGTTCTTGACCAGGGTGTTCTTGGCGTTGTGGCGACAGCCGGTCATGCACTCGCCGCAGTTGAGGCACGCGTTGCGGGCGGGCCCGACCCCGCCGAAGTACGGGTCCGCGACCTCCTCGCCGCCCTGCGCGTCGGGGCCACCGAAGAAGACGCCGACGGGGGTCGGGTGGAACGTGTCGCCGACCCCCATCTCCTCGGCGACCTGCTTCATCACCTCGTCGGACGGCGTGTGCCGGGGGTTCTCGACCACGCCGAGCATCCGCTTGGCCTGGTCGTAGTAGGGCGCGAGCTCGGACTTCCAGTCGGTGATGTGAGCCCACGACGGGTCGCGGTAGAACGCGTCGAGCGGCTCGTAGAGCGTGTTGGCGTAGACCAGCGAGCCGCCGCCGACGCCGGCACCGGCGAGGATCAGGCAGTCCTTGACCATGTCGATGCGCTGGATGCCGTACATCCCCAGCGACGGCGCGAAGAGGAAGCGCTTCGCGTCGAACGACGTCGCGGGGAAGTCGTCGTCCTCGAAGCGCGCGCCGGCCTCGAGCACGCCGACCGAGTAGCCCTTCTCGGTCAGCCGCAGCGCGGTGACCGAGCCGCCGAAGCCGGACCCGATGACGAGGACGTCGTAGTGCTGGATGTCGGGGGAGGTGGTCATTCAGGCTCGCCCCAGCTTGTTGAGCAGTCGCAGCGAGGCAGTCAGCACCTTGGCGTTGGTCTCCTCCGACATCCCGAACAGTGGCGCGATCGGCACCAGCCGCTGGGTCGCGACCGACTGCACCTCGGTGTAGCGGTGGATGCCCTCGGCGCCCTGGCGACGGCCCATCCCGGACTCCCGCATGCCGCCCATCGGCGCACCGAGGGAGCCGAAGGTCGCGCCGTAGGCCTCGTTGACGTTGACCGTGCCGCACCTGATGCGACGCGCGACCGCGCGGCCACGGGCGCCGTCGCGGGTCCAGACGGAGGCGTTGAGGCCGTACATCCCGTCGTTGGAGCGCTCGACGGCCTCGTCCTCGCTGTGGAACCGGTAGAGCGAGACGACCGGGCCGAAGGTCTCCTTGCCGAAGCACTCCATGTCGGCCGAGACGCCCTCGAGGACGGTCGGCTCGTAGACGAACGGACCGAGGTCGGGTCGCGCCCTGCCGCCGGTCAGCACGCGCGCGCCCTTGGCGACGGCGTCCTCGACGTGCCGGGTGACGGTGTCGAGCTGGGCCTGGGAGATGAGCGAGCCCATGTCGACGCTCCAGTCCTGGCTGGCCCCCAGCGTCATCGCCTGGGTGCGGGAGACGAAGGCGTCGACGAAGCGGTCGTAGACCTGGTCGGCGACGAAGAGCCGCTCCATCGACACGCAGAGCTGGCCCGCGTTGGAGAACACCGCGCGCACGGCGCCTTCTGCGGCGCGGTGCACGTCGGCGTCGCGCAGGACGAGCATCGGGTTCTTGCCGCCGAGCTCCAGCGAGCAGCCGATCAGCCGCTCGGCGCACTGCCGGGCGATGGTGCGGCCGGTCGCGGTGGACCCGGTGAAGCAGACGTAGTCGGCCCCGGCGACGATCGCGCCACCCACCTCGGGCCCGGGCCCGGCCACGACCTGCCACAGGTCGGGCGGGAAGCCGGCCTCGTCGAGCAGCTGCGCGGCGAGGAGTGCGGTGAGCATCGTCTGCGCGTCGGGCTTGGCGACGACGGCGTTGCCGGCGAGCAGGGCCGGGAGGCCGTCGCAGAGCGCCATGGTGAGCGGGTAGTTCCAGGGCGAGATGATGCCGACGACGCCCTTGGGCACGCGGTGCACCTCGGCACGGGTGAGCACGGGGAACATCCCGCCGACCCGTCGCGAGTCGAGGTGCTCGTGGGCCGTGCGGGCGTAGTAGCGAGCGGTCAGCGCGACGTGGGCGACCTCGAGGTAGGCGTCCTTGCGAGCCTTGCCCGACTCCCACACGACGAGGTCGATGAGCTCCTCCTGCCGGTCCAGCAGGATGTCGTGGAGGCGGAGCAGCGTGGCTGCGCGCTCGTCGAGCGGCGTCGCGGCCCAGGCGGCCTGCGCGTGGCGGGCCCGCGAGAAGGCCTCGCTGACGTCGCCCGCACCGGACTGGGGGACGTGCGCGAGCGGTGCTCCGCCGATCGGCGAGAAGACCGCGCGCGTCTCCCCCGTCGTGCTCACGATCCGCCGCGTGAGGGCGGCGACGTAGGACCGGTCGAGGCCGTAGGCCGCGGTGCTGTCGTGCTCGGGATCGGCCGGGCCGTCGGTGAGGGGGTTGGCGCGCTGCTCGCTCATCCTCGCAGCGTAGGTCGGGTCCGCGCGGGTTGCTACCGGTCGGTCACTTCTGTCCCGACATTTGACACATGTGCGAATTTTGTCAACGTCCGCAGCGACGGGGTCGTCAGACGATGTCCGGCGCCTTGACCCGCGCCTCGTCCGCTTCCTGGTCGGTGGGCATGAGCTGGCTCTGCCGCTCGGCCTCGACGCGCCGCAGGTAGTGGTCGACCTCGTCCTCGAGCTGCGCGTCGTCCCAGCCGAGCGCCTCTGCCATCAGCTCCGCCGCCGGTCGGGCGGCCGCGATCCCCCGGTCGAAGGTCTCGATCGACACGCGGGTGCGGCGGGCGAGGACGTCGTCGAGGTGGCGCGCGCCCTCGTGCGTGACGGCGTACAGCACCTCCACCTTGAGGTAGTGCTCCGCGCCGGGGAGCGGCTCGGCGAGCTCGGCACGCTGGTGGATCAGCGCGAGCACCTCGTCGACGAGCCCGCCGTAGCGGCCGAGCAGGTGGTCGACCATCCCGATGTCGAGGCCCGACGAGCGGCTCAGCGCCACCCGCTGGTTGCTGCGCGCCTCGAAGCCCCACGCGCCCATCAGCGGCACCCGGTCGGTGATCGACGGGGGCGCGGACCCGACGTCACGGAGTGCGTGGTCGACGGCGTCGCGCGCCATGACGCGGTACGTCGTCAGCTTGCCGCCGGCGACGAGGACGAGGCCCGGGACGGGGCTCGCGACCGTGTGCTCACGGGACAGCTTGGTGGTCTCCCCCATCTCTCCCTCCTTGCGCATCGGCTTGAGCAGCGGCCGGAGCCCGGCCCATACACCGACGACGTCGCGGTGGTCGAGCGGGTCCTTCAGCAGCCGGTTGACGTGGCCCAGCAGGTAGTCGATGTCGGCCTTGCTGGCCGCCGGGTGTGCGAGGTCGTAGTCCCAGGGCGTGTCGGTGGTGCCGATGATCCAGAACTGGTCCCACGGGATGACGAAGAGCACGGACTTCTCGGTCTTGGTGATGAAGCCGCACTCCGAGCGGATCCGGTCGCGCGGGACGACGAGGTGGATGCCCTTGCTGGCGTCGACGTCGAGCTGGGCCTCGCCGCCGAGCACCTCCTGCACCTCGTCGGTCCAGACACCGGCCGCGTTGATCACGACCCGGGCGCGCACCTCCAGGTCGCGTTCCCCCTCGAGGTCGCGGACGGTCGCCCCGACCACGCGGTCGCCGTCGCGGAGGAAGCCCGTCACCTTGGCCCGGGTCGCGACGTGCGCCCCGTTGTTGGCCGCGGTCCGGGCGATCGTCATCACCAGGCGCGCGTCGTCGACCTGGCAGTCGTAGTAGCGGATCGCCCCGTGCAGGTCGTCCGTCCTGATGTCGGGCGCCATCCGGGCGAGCTGCTTGCGGAAGACGTGCTTGTGCTTCGGCACGCCCATCTCGTACCTGCCCGCCATCGCCATGCCGTCGTAGAGCGCCACACCGGCGCCGACGTAGGGCCGCTCCCACGCGTGCTCGAGCGGGTAGAGGAACGGAACGGGCCGCACGAGGTGAGGCGCGAGCCGCGTGAGCAGGAGGCCGCGCTCCTCGAGCGCCTCCTTCACCAGCGCGAAGTCGAGCATCTCCAGGTAGCGCAGCCCGCCGTGGACCAGCTTGGACGAGCGCGACGACGTCCCGGAGGCGAGGTCGCGCTGCTCGACGAGGCCGACCTTGAGACCGCGGGTCACGGCGTCGAGCGCGGCGCCGACGCCGACGATCCCGCCGCCGACGACCAGGACGTCGAGCTCACCGGCCTCGAGCTGGGCGAGCGCGTCGGCCCGCTGGTCGGCGTCGAGGGCCTTGGCGATGCTCATGTGGTCGATTCTCTCAGGGCGTCCCAGCGGGCGGCCTAGTGCTGGACGACGACCTCGATGCGCTGGAACTCCTTGAGCTCGGTGTAGCCGGTCGTCGCCATCGCGCGACGCAGCGCACCCACGAGGTTCATCGTGCCGTCGGCGACCCGAGACGGGCCGAACATGATCTCCTGCAGCGACCCGACGGGTGCGAACTCGACGCGCTCGCCGCGGGGCAGGTCGGCGTGGGTGGCCTCGCTCCCCCAGTGGAAGCCGCGGCCGGGGGCCTCGGTGGCGCGCGCCAGCGGCGAGCCGATCATCACGGCATCGGCGCCGCACGCCACCGCCTTGGCGATGTCGCCGGAGGAGCCGATCGAGCCGTCGGCGATGACGTGGACGTAGCGACCGCCCGACTCGTCGAGGTAGTCGCGCCGGGCTGCGGCGACGTCCGCGACGGCGCTGGCCATCGGTACCGCGACACCGAGCACCGTGCGGGTCGTGTGGGCGGCGCCGCCGCCGAAGCCGACGAGGACGCCGGCGGCGCCGGTGCGCATCAGGTGGAGCGCGGCCTGGTAGGTCGCGCAGCCACCGACGATCACCGGGACGTCGAGCTCGTAGATGAACTCCTTGAGGTTCAGCGGCTCGGCCTGGCTGCTGACGTGCTCCGCACTCACCGTGGTGCCGCGGATGATGAACATGTCGACGCCCGCGTCGACCACGGCCTTCACGTGCTCCTTGGTGCGCTGCGGGGACAGCGACCCCGCGACGGTGACGCCCGCGGCCCGCATCTCCTTGAGCCGGGACGTGATGAGCTCGGGCTTGATGGGCTCGGTGTAGATCTCCTGCATCCGCCGGGTCGCCTCGGAGCCCTGGAGGCCCGCGACCTCCTCGAGCAGCCCCGTGGGGTCGTCGTACCGCGTCCAGAGGCCCTCGAGGTTGAGCACCCCGAGCCCGCCCATCTGGCCGAGCGCGATCGCGGTCGCCGGCGACATGACCGAGTCCATCGGCGCCGCGACGACCGGGATGTCGAAGCGGTAGGCGTCGATCTGCCAGGCGGTGCTGACCTCCTCGGGGTCGCGCGTGCGCCGCGAGGGCACGATCGCGATGTCGTCGAAGGAGTACGCGCGGCGGCCGCGCTTGGCACGGCCGATCTCGATCTCGGTCACGGAGGGAGCCTATCGGCGCGGCCGAGGTGGGGCAGGTCCGGCCGGGCCCCCACCCGACCGAACCTGTCCTGCCCTGCAAACCCAACCCCATATTGGATCCGGTCCGACAGTACCCAATGGTTCCAACGATCGTCTGGTTTTCCTCAAACCGGTCCGGCGCCCCAGCCGTCGACGGCCGCCCGCAGGGACCGGCGCAGCCATGCGGTGTAGCGCTCCGGTGTCCACCCGCGGTGCTCGGCGAGGGTCTGGTAGGTCTCGGCCCGGGTGAGCAGGTAGACCTCGTCGACCGCGTCCGGCGCCGGCGTCCCGGTCGCGAGGAGGCGCACGAGCTCCTCGCACACGACGGCGTGCCCGGCCTGCGCGGAGCGGACCAGCTCGCCCATGAGCGGGTCCTGCTCCGCGCCCTGCGCGAGCACCCACACGAGCGGCCCCATCGGTACGGCGATGCTGCTGGCGAACTCCACGAACCGGTCGAGCCGCACCTCGACGTCGGGCTCGTCCTCGAGGTGCAGCGCCTCGAAGGCCTGCTGCAGCGTCCCCCGCCTGCCGAAGCCGACGGACCTGAAGGCGGCCATGAACAGGCCGCCCTTGCCGTCGAAGCTCTTCGTCACCAGCTCGACCGACACGCCCGCCTCCGCCGCGACGAGCGCGACCGTCGTGCCGTTCCAGCCGTGCTGGGCGAACAGCCTCGCGGCGACACCGGCCACGTGCTCACGACGCCTCTCGGCGGCCGCACGCCTGCCGCTGGCGTCGTACTGGCGCCGGGGTGCGTCGTCGTCCACCGGGCGAGCCTAGCGAGGGGCGGTCCCGCCAGCAGTTCCGGCAAAAGGGCCACACACCTCCCGATCGGTTCCTACCGTGGACGGGTGGGGTTCGACGTACGGAGACGACTACTGGCGCGCGCGCTCGCGGCCGCCTGCCTCGCCGGCGGCCTGGTCGGGCTGTCGGCCGCTGCGGCGAGCGCCGACGACGACTACCCGTGGGCCTGGCAGGGCCAGTGCCCGATCGTCCCCCAGGAGCCGATCGTCGAGCCGACCCCAGCCCCCACGCCGAGTCCCGCCCCGTCGCCGTCCCCCGGTCCCGGCACAGGTCCGGCCGCGCCCGACGACGAGGCCCCGGTGGTCGAGCCACCTCCCCCGCCGCCGCCGGTCTTCGACCCGGTGACCGGGCACACCTACGACCCGCGCGGGCCGCGACCCACGTGCGCGCGCCGGGTGTGGTCGATCAACGGGACCATCGGCGACTCGTGGGGGTTCGTGCTGCGCAACTGCACGAGCTTCGCCGCGTGGCGGCTGCGCGAGCGCAACGGGATCGACTTCGGCAACGACTTCGGCGGCCACCACTGGGGCGACGCCCGCAAGTGGGACGACGTGGCCCGCCGCCTCGGCTACCGCGTCGACTCCGTGCCGGCGATCGGCGCGATCGCCCAGACCGACGACGGCCGCGTCGGCCACGTCGCGTGGGTCTCGGCGATCGGGCCGGGCACGGTGACGGTCGAGGAGTACAACCACGCGGTGCCCGGCGGCTACGGCGTGCGCACCGTCCCGGTCGGCGACTTCCGCTACCTCCACCTCGACGACGTGGCTCCCTCGCCGTTCATCGGCTCCGACCGGCAGGTCGTCTCCGTGCCAGACGGACTCGGCGAGTCGTGGACGGTGCGGGTCGACCGCACCGGCACGCTGCTGCTGTCCCGGCCCGGCGCACCCGCCCGTGCGATCGGTCCGCGCCGCGCCTTCTCGACCCTCGCTGCGCCGGCCCTGACCCTCTCCGGCAAGGGCCTGCCGTGGGTCGCGGCGACCACGCACGACGGCCGGGTGCTCGCCGGCACGCCACGCGACGGTCGCCTCGTCCTGCGGCGCACGGGGACGTCGGCACCCACGGCCAGCCCCGCGATCACCCTGTCCCGCACCGGTCGGCCGCTGCTCGCCGCCACCTCGCCGGACGGGACGCTGACGGTCCGACGGCTCACCCTGCACAACGGCTGGAGCCGCCCCGACCGGGTCGGGCGGGCGGGCTCGTGGGCCACCCATGTCGCACCGGTGCTGGCGCGCGATGCCTCCGGCGACACCCTGCTCGTCGCCGTCGGACGCGCCGGCGCGACCTTCGCGCAGCCGCTCGAGCGCGGTCGGCTGCAGCGACTGCCCGGAGCACCCGGGTCGGTGACGTCGACGCCCGCCGTGACCGCGACCGGCGGCGGGACGACGTACGTCCACCAGGTCGACGCCGACGGCCGGCTGCTGGTCCGCACCCTGGCCGGCCGGCACTGGAGCCGACCCGCGGTCATCGCGGGCGACTGGTCGCCCTACGCCTCCCCCGCCGTCGGGATGCTCGCCGGGCGCCTCCACGTCGCCGCGGTCGACCGCTCCGGCGCCGTGCTCGTGCGCGCGGCGGTCCCGGGCGAGCGCTCACGCGTGCCGGGCCGCGTCGGGGCCGGCGACCTCACCCGGTCGCCGGGGCTCGTCACCCGTCGCAACGCGGGTGTGTTCGTCGTCGCCGGACGCCGTACGACGCCGACGTTGCTGACGCGCCCGGCGTCGGCCGTCGTCGACTCGTCCCTGCCGACCCGGGCCGGCTTCACGCCCTGAGGCGCCGGACCCCTCAGCTGCCGCTGTAGTTGGGCGCCTCGACGGTCATCTGAACGCCGTGGGGGTGGCTCTCCTTGAGCGAGGCCGAGGTGATCCGGACGAAGCGGCCCTTGTCCTGCAGCTCGGGGATGGTGCGCGCGCCGACGTAGAACATCGACTGGTTGAGCCCGCCGACGAGCTGGTGGGCGACGGCGGACAGCGGGCCGCGGTAGGCGACCTGGCCCTCGATGCCCTCCGGGACGATCTTGTCGTCGCTGGCGACCTCGGCCTGGAAGTAGCGGTCCTTGGAGTAGGACTTCTTGCCGCGGCTGCTCATCGCGCCGAGCGAGCCCATGCCGCGGTAGGACTTGAACTGCTTGCCGTTGACGAAGACGACGTCGCCCGGGGACTCCTCGCACCCGGCGAGCATCGATCCCACCATCACGGAGTCGGCGCCCGCGACGAGCGCCTTGGCGATCTCGCCGGAGTGCTTCATGCCGCCGTCGGCGATCAGCGGGACGCCCGCCGGCTTCGTCGCCAGCGACGCCTCGTAGACCGCGGTGACCTGCGGGACGCCGACGCCGGTGACGACGCGCGTGGTGCAGATCGAGCCGGGACCGACGCCCACCTTCACCGCGTCGGCGCCCGCGTCGACGAACGCCTGCGCGCCCTCGCGGGTCGCGACGTTGCCGCCGATCACCTGGACGTGCCGGGTCGCCGGGTCGGTCTTGAGCCGCTTGACCATGTCGAGCAGCAGGTGGACGTGGCCGTGCGCGGTGTCGGCGACGAGGACGTCGACGCCGGCCTCGACCAGGGTCGTGGCGCGCTCCCAGGCGTCGCCGAAGTAGCCGATGGCCGCGCCGACGAGCAGCCGGCCGTCGCCGTCGTACGACGCGTGCGGGAACTGCTCGCCCTTGACGAAGTCCTTGACGGTGATGAGGCCGCCGAGGCGGCCCTCGCCGTCGACCAGCGGGAGGCGCTCGCGCTTGTGCGCGCGCAGCAGCCGGGTCGCCTCGTCGCGCGAGATGCCGATGTCGCCGGTGATCAGGCCCTCGCTCGTCATCACCTCGGCGACCTTGGTGGTCGCCCACTCCGCGACGGGCGTGAAGCGCAGGTCGCGGTTGGTGATGATGCCGAGCAGGTGGTTGCCGACGTCGACGACGGGGAGGCCGGACACGCGGTACTCGCCGCAGAGCCGGTCGAGCTCCTCCAGCGTCGCGTCGGGCCCGATGGTGACCGGGTTGGAGATGATCCCGGTCTGGGTGCGCTTCACGAGGTCGACCTGACGGGCCTGGTCCTCGATCGAGAGGTTGCGGTGGAGCACGCCGATGCCGCCCTCGCGGGCCATCGCGATCGCCATCCGCGACTCGGTGACGGTGTCCATCGCCGCGCTGATGAGCGGGACCCGGATCGAGATCTCGCGGGTCAGCCGCGTGGTCGTGTCGATGTCGCTCGGCGCGAGGTCGGACTCGCCCGGCAGCAGCAGCACGTCGTCGTAGGTGAGGCCCAGCGCAGCGAACTTCTCGGGGATCTCCACGCATCCATCCTACGGGCGCGCGCGGCCTCACCTGAGAGGGTGTCGGCATGGGGTCCTCGCGCGTGGTGTGGCTCGCCGCCGTGACCGCGTTCGTCGCCCGGTTCCCCGGTCTCCTGTGGCCGCTGCGACCCGACGAGGCGGGCTTCCTCCTCGTCGCCCGCTCGTGGCACCCCGAGCCCGACTCGGTCTACGGCCGCTACTTCGTGGACCGCCCGCCGCCGATCATCTGGCTGATGCAGGCGACCGATGCCGTGGGCGGCGCCTACTCCCACCGCCTGGTCGGCGCGGTGGGCTGCTCGCTGCTCGTGCTGGCCGCCGCGGCCGCCGCTCGCGAGCTCGCCCGACGGGCCGGCCTCGTCGACCCGGTCGCCGTACGCCGCGTCGCCGCCTGGGTCGCCGTCGGGACCGCGGCGCTCGTGAGCAACGCGCAGATCGACCCGGTGGCCGCCAAGGGCGAGCTCTTCGGGATCCCGCTCGTGATGGCGTCGTGCTGGCTGTCCCTGCGGGCCGTACGACGGGTCTCCGCGGGTGACGCGTTCTGGGCGGGGCTCCTCGCGATGCTCGCCGTGGGCCTCAAGCAGAGCATCGTGGGCGGGCTGGTGTTCGGCGGCGTGCTGCTCCTCGGGTCGGCGCTGGCCCGCCAGCTGCCGGTCCGCGCGACCGTGCGGTGCGCCCTGGCCGCCGTCGCCGGCGCAGCCGTTCCGGTCATCGCCGTCGTCGCCTGGGCGCTCGCGGTGGGCGTGCGCCTCGAGACGCTCTGGTACGCCTCGGTCACCTTCCGCTCCGACGCCAGCCGGACCATCGCAGCCCAGGCCTCGGAGGGCGCGACCAGCCGGATCTGGGTGCTGGTGCTGGTGTTCGTCGGCGTCGGCATGCTGCTGCTGGTCGTGTGCTTCCTGGCCCAGGTCGTGGGGCTGCTGCGCCTCGACGCCGTACCGGTCGTCGCCACGCTCGTCATGCTGGCTGTCGACGTGGCCGGCGTCGCGGTCAGCGGCAGCTACTGGACGCCCTACCTGTTCGTCCCGATCCCGCCGCTGGCACTGGCGCTCGCGCTCCTGCTGTCCCACGACCGGGTCCGTGGCACGCGGGACAGGATCAACCTCGCCGCGATCGGGTTCACTGTCGCGTCGAGCGTCGTGGCCCTCGTCGGCTGGACCGGCGGGTGGGTCGCCGGTCGCGTCCCGGTCGAGGTGCGCACGGGCGAGGCCATCGACGCGGTCGCCCGGCCGGGCGACGACGTGCTGGTCTACGGCGGCCGCGCGGACATCCAGTGGGCCACCCACGCCCGCTCGCCGTACCCCTATCTCTGGTCGCTGCCGATGCGCACCCTCGACCCCGGCCTGGAGGACCTCCGCTCGGTGCTGACGGGCAGCAACCCGCCGACGTGGTTCGTCGAGGCCAGCTACATCAACACGTGGAGCGAGCTCGGCACCCGACCGATCGAGCGCTCGCTGATCCGGAAGTACGAGTTCGTCGTCACCGCCTGCGACCGCTACCGGATCTACCACCTCAACACCGTCGACCCGGTCGACGTCGACGTGGACTGCTCGACCCCCTACCGGACGATCTGGGGGCAGTGAGCCCGGTCGCGACGCGCGACAGGCCCGCACCGGAGTCCGGTGCGGGCCTGTCGGGTGAGCGGGGTCGATCAGTGGCCGTGACCGTGGCCGTGGCCACCGCCGGCGGCCGGCTCCTCGTCCTCGGGCTTGTCCACCACGAGGGTCTCGGTGGTGAGCAGCATCGCGGCGATGGAGGTCGCGTTGACGAGCGCGGAGCGGGTGACCTTGACCGGGTCGAGGACGCCCTGGGCGACCAGGTCGCCGTACTCGCCGGTGGCGGCGTTGTAGCCGTTGCCGACGCCCAGCTCGCGGACCTTGGCGGTCACGACGTAGCCGTTCTCGCCGCCGTTCTCGGCGATCCAGCGCAGCGGCTCGTCGGCCGCCTTGCGGACCACGCGGACACCGGCGGCCTCGTCACCGGTGAGGCCGAGGTTGTCCTCGAGCACCGACACGGCGTGGATGATCGCGGAGCCACCGCCGGGGACGATGCCCTCCTCGATCGCGGCGCGCGTCGCAGAGACGGCGTCCTCGATGCGGTGCTTCTTCTCCTTGAGCTCGACCTCGGTCGCGGCGCCGACCTTGATCACGCAGACGCCGCCGGCGAGCTTGGCGAGGCGCTCCTGGAGCTTCTCGCGGTCCCAGTCGGAGTCGGTGTTCTCGATCTCGGCCTTGATCTGGTTGACGCGGCCCTCGACGGCAGTGCTGTCGCCCGCGCCGTCGACGATCGTCGTGTGGTCCTTGGTGATGACCACGCGACGGGCCTGGCCGAGGACCTCGAGACCGACCTGGTCGAGCTTGAGCCCGACCTCCGGGGCGACGACCTGCGCGCCGGTGAGGGTCGCGATGTCCTGCATCATCGCCTTGCGGCGGTCACCGAACGCGGGCGACTTCACTGCGGCGACGTTGAACGTGCCGCGGATCTTGTTGACGACCAGGGTCGAGAGCGCCTCGCCGTCGACGTCCTCGGCGAGGATGAAGAGCGGCTTGCCGGTGCCGATGACCTTCTCGAGGACCGGGAGCAGCTCCTGGATCGAGGAGATCTTGCCCTGGTGGAGAAGGATGTAGGGGTCGTCGAGGACGGACTCCATCGACTCCGGGTCGGTGACGAAGTAGGCCGAGATGTAGCCCTTGTCGAACTGCATGCCCTCGGTGAACTCGAGCTCGGTGCCCATGGTGTTGGACTCCTCGACCGTGATCACCCCGTCCTTGCCGACCTTGTCGAAGGCCTCGGCGAGCAGGTCGCCGATGTGGCTGTCGCGGCTCGAGATCGTGGCGACCGACGCCATGTCCTCGCGCGACTCGACCTCGCGGGCGGCCTCGCGCAGCGCGTCGCCGACGGCCTCGGCCGCGGCGTCCATGCCGCGCTTGAGGCCCATCGGGTTGGCGCCGGCCGCGACGGCACGCAGGCCCTCGTGGACCATCGCCTGCGCCAGCACGGTGGCGGTGGTGGTGCCGTCACCGGCGACGTCGTTGGTCTTGGTGGCCACCTCCTTGGTGAGCTGGGCACCGAGGTTCTCGAACGGGTCGTCGAGCTCGATCTCGCGAGCGACGGTGACACCGTCGTTGGTGATCGTGGGGGCGCCCCACTTCTTGTCGAGGACGACGTAGCGGCCCTTCGGGCCGAGCGTCACCTTGACGGCGTCGGCGAGGGCGTCGACGCCGCGCTCGAGCGCGCGGCGGGCGTTCTCGTCGAACTCCAGGATCTTGGGCATTGCTGTGCTCCTACGCAGAGATGAAAGGGGTTCGCCCGGACGTCATACGGAGGGGGCACACGGGCGCCCCGTCCGCATGACGTTCCGGGCGAAGGGGATCAGGAGACGACGGCGAGGATGTCGCGGGCCGAGAGGATGAGGTACTCCTGGCCGCTGTACTTGACCTCGGTACCGCCGTACTTGCTGTAGATGACCTTGTCACCCACCGCGACGTCGAGCGGGACGCGGTTGCCGTTGTCGTCGATGCGACCGGGACCGATCGCCACGACCTCGCCCTCCTGGGGCTTCTCCTTGGCGGTGTCCGGGATGACCAGGCCGGAGGCGGTGGTCTGCTCGGCTTCGAGCGTCTGGACCACGATGCGGTCCTCGAGGGGCTTGATGTTGACCGACACTTCGGATCAACCTCCACTTTCTCTTGCACGAGATTGGTTCGGGACGCTGGCCCGGGACCAGGTCGGCGCGCCGTCGCGGGGGTCGCGCCGGGGTCTCGGGCACTGGCGCTCTCGGGGTGAGAGTGCCAGAACAGACGCTAGCACTCTCCCCAATCGAGTGCTAGCGCTGGCCGCCTGTCGTCGGCCTGACAGGATGCGCGCGTGGAGATCGCGACGCTGGACTGGCTGCGCACGGGCGACGGCGAGCGCCTGATCGCACGTGCACGCGAGGCCTGGGCCGAGCACGCGGGCGACCCCGTGCGGGTCGCGAGCGTCGTACGACGTCTCGAGCCCGACGCCGAGAAGGCGGCCGCGGCCACCACGCAGGCGCAGCTGCGGGCGAGGGCGGCGGCGAAGTTCGGCGATGCGGCGGCCGCCATGTTCTTCACGCCCGACGCCCTCGAGCAGGCCACGCGCACGCGGGTCGCCGAGCACCGCGCGGCACGCCTGGCGGCAGCCATCCCCGGCGGGAGCGTCATCGACCTCGGGTGCGGCATCGGGGGCGACCTGCTCGCCTTCTCCCGGGCCGGGCTGGTCGCGGCCGGGATCGACCAGGACCCGGTACGAGTGGCGATGGCCGAGGCCAACCTGGCCGCGCTCGGGCTCGCCGGTGCCGTGATGGTCGGCGACGCGACCACCGTCGACACCGGGGGCTTCGACGCCGCCTTCGCCGATCCCGCCCGGCGCGGCGGACGCGGCCGCGTCTTCGACGTCGAGGGCTGGACCCCGCCGTGGCCGTGGGTGCTGGACCTGCTGGCCGGTCGCGCCCTGGTCAAGGTCGCGCCCGGCATCGGTCACGACCTGGTCCCCTCCGGCGTCGAAGCCGAGTGGGTCAGCGACGGCGGCGAGGTCAAGGAGGCCGTGCTGTGGTCACCCGGTCTCGCGACCGTCGACCGCCGGGCGACGGTGATCGGCGAGGGCGGGCTGGCCACGCTCACCGAGGACGACGCGCCGCCGCTCGGGCAGGACGGCGTCGACGTCCGCGACGTCGGGGCCTATCTCTACGAGCCCGACGGTGCGGTCATCCGCGCCGGGCTGGTCACCGCGGTCGCCGCCGGGGTCGGCGGTGGGCTGGTGGACGAGCACATCGCCTACGTGACCGGCGACGCGTCGTTCCGCACGCCGTTCGCGCGCGGCTACCGGGTCCTCGAGCACCTCCCCTACCGCGAGAAGCAGCTCCGCGCGGCGCTCCACGAGCGTCGGATCGGTCGGCTGACGATCAAGAAGCGCGGTGTGCAGGTGGTGCCTGACGAGCTGCGCAAGCGGCTCGCACTGAAGGGCGACCAGGAGGCGACTCTCGTCCTCACCCGGGTGGCCGGCCAGGGAACGGCCCTGCTTGTCGAGCCGTTCTGACCGCCGTCTGCGCCTAGCGTCCGCAGCCGGCGCGGGAGACGCCCGCGACCCTGACCGGCAGCCGGCCGGGAGCCTCCGCCCGGCCGAGCAGGACGTCGACCAGCACGTCCATCGCGGCGGGGGTGTCGCCGTAGGTCGCGATACGGACGGGTGCGCCGACCTGACCCAGCACCCAGGGTGAGTCCGTCGCGACCGCGACCGCACCGTCGACGGGGCCGTCGTGGTAGCCGCTGAACCCGACCTCGGTGCCGGCGGCCAGCCGGGCGTCCTCGCGCGCGGTCCACGCCTCGAGCCGGCGTTCGCGCCGGGCCTCGGCCTTCGCCCACGCCCGGACGCGCTTCTTGTAGCGCCGCAGGGGTTGCTTCTTGCGTCGCTCGGGCCTTGGTTCGGCGTCGGCGAGGTCGCTCGGCGGCGAACGGCGCAGCAGCACCTGAAGGCCCGCGCGGGCTGCGGAGGCCGCGAAGGTGCTGACCGCGCCGGGGTCGCCGTACGCATGCACGGCATCCCCGACGAGCGGCCCGGAGCACGCGCCGTCGGTGACGGTGATCGCCGCGGCCGAGAGCCTCCGTGACGCCGCGGCCGCGGAGCCGACGGGCTTGCCCGTTGCTCCCGACGCTGCGAGGTGCGTCAGCAGCGCGATCTGGCGGGCAGCCGACTGCTCGAGGCGCTTGCGGGGCAAGGACCCCGACCTGACCGCCGACACGAGCGCGGCACGCGCCACCGCGGGCGACTGCGGCATGAGCAGCACGTCGGCGCCGGCGCGGACCGCCTGGACGGCTGTACGGCCCGGTGGCCGACCGCGGGTGACGCCGGCCATCTTGAGCGAGTCCGTGACGACCAGCCCGCTGAAGCCCAGCTCGTCGCGGAGCAGCCCGGTGATGACCTTGCGCGACAGCGACGACGGCACGCGCGGGTCGACCGCGCGGAGGTCGAGGTGGCCCACCATCACCGACGGCAGGCCCGCGGCGACGGCCTCGCGGAACGGCACGAGGTCCGACGACTCGAGGTCCTCGAGCGACTTCGTCTGGACGGGCAGCGTCAGGTGGCTGTCTGCCGGGACGGAGCCGTGGCCCGGGAAGTGCTTGATGACCGGCAGGACCCCCGAGCGGGAGAACCCTTGGGCCGCCGCAACCACGTGCTCGGCCACGGTCGCAGGCTTGGACGACGCCGACCGCGAGCCGATCGTGGGATCTGCCGGGCCGGAGGTGACGTCCGCGTCGGGAGCGAAGTCGACGGTGAACCCGAGTCCGCGCAGCTCGGCCCCGCTGGCGGCGTACACCCGCTCGGTCAGGGCCGTGTCGTTGGCGGCACCGGCGCTCATGAACGTCGGGAACCGGCTCGCGGCACCGCGCAGCCGCTCGACCACGCCGCCCTCCTGGTCGACGCCCAGGAAGAGCGGCCACTTCCGTCGTACCTGCCGCGTGAGCGCAGTGTTCACACCCCTGACCTGGTCGGCCGACGCGACGTTGGAGCTGAACGCGATCACCCCGCCCAGATGGAGGTCCCGCACCATCGCTACAGGCGCGCGCGTGCCGCTCCAGTCGGCGACGATCAGCTGGCCCGCGAGGTCGGGCAAACGCAGCCGCCCGGCGATCCGTGCCGCCCGGTCGAGCTCGGCCCGGTCCGGCCCCCATCCCTCGGCCAATCCGAGCTTCTCGGAGGGGGTCGGCGGGACGGTCGGAGACGCGCTGGCCGCAGTGCTGCGAGCGCCCTCCTCCTTCTCGCCTCGCTCGTCGCCCTCTCCACTGCACGCTGCCGCGGACGCGACCAGCGCGAAGGTCGCGACGAGCGTCGTCAGGCGGGCAGGCATCCCGTCATGGTGGCACGGGCGTCGGACACGTCCCAGCCGACCGTGTCGGTGGCAGGCCTCACCTACCGTGGCGCTCCGGCCGCTCCCACGGCCAGTCGGACTCCAGCCACGACGCCACCGCGTCCGCGAGCGGCTTGTCGAGCGCGGCCCGGTCGGCCCGCACCCATGACTGCACCTGGACGTCGTGACCGTCCACCTTCGTCGGGTAGAGGTAGACGCACCCGATCACCTCGCCCGAGCCGGGGTCGAGCACGGTGAACGTGAACCCCTTGCGCGCCTCGAAGTCAGCCGCGTGCCGCGTGAGGTCGGCGAGGTTGGCCTCCGACGACATCCCGCCGGCCGGCGGCCACCTGCCATCGGGGTACCCGGGCGTCGACCTGATGTGCTCGATGCTCGAGCTCCACGCCGCGAGGTCGGACTCGTTGTGCTGCGGCCCGAGGGGCTCGAGGACGAAGTCGTCGGTCACCAGCCGGGTCGGCGGATCGAAGTCCGCGGGAACGAACGGGTCACTGCTCATGCAGCCGACGCTAGGCCGCCCACCGGAGCGGGACAACGACGTTTCCCCTCCCCCGTCGCGGCCCCAGCTCTGGCGCTTGCCCTTGAGTCTCTCAGCGACTCAAGGGCAAGTGCGCGGGGAGGGAGGGCAGACCAGGGGTCGCAGGCTGTGGATGAAACAGGCCTGTGGACGAAGGGGCTCCAGATGTCGGTGGGTGCGGTTGGACTCGATGACGAACGCACCACACGTCCGGATGATTGACGAACGGGGGCACGACGATGGCAGTGCAAGTGAGGACGAACGAGGAGTGGACACCCGACTGCGGGTGGACGACGGCGGAGGTGGAGGCCTACCTGCTGGGGCCGTTCGAGGGCGGGACGCCCGGGCTCGTACGACGCATCCGGCGCATCCTCGACGTGTCGCAGCGGGGGCTCGCGGCACTGATCGGGGTGTCGCAGTCCGTGGTGGCGCGGTGGGAGACCGGCCGGACGAGTCCCCGCGTGAGCGTCATGGAGGAGCTGATGCGGCTGGCGGGGTTGCGCGGCACGGTCCACGACGTGGAGACGGGGACCCAGGTCGAGCCGATGCGCGACGACGGGGACCGCGACCGCAGGGGTCGGCGCTACCCGGCGCACGTGGACCTGCGGGTCATGGGGTGGTACGTCCCGCGCGGGCTGGACTGCACCCTCGATGCCGGCCGCTGGCGGATCCGGTCGCGCAGACGCCTCGAGCCGGCGATCCGTTACGACACGTCCGCGTACCAGCGCCGACGCTGGCGGATGGCGTTCGGCACGCCGGTCGACCATCCCTCTCGACACCAGCACGTGGCCGAGGCGCAGCACCTCGACGAGGCGTGGGAGGAGCGGTTCGGCCGACGGCGTGCGGCGTGACACCCGCGCCCGGATGGCTGCCAGCCGTCAGCCGTCAGCCGTCCGCCGTCAGCCGTCGAGGTTCGCCTTCTCCGCACCGATGGTGGTGTCGGGTCCGTGTCCGGTGTGCACGACCGTCTCGTCGGGCAGCTCGAACAGGCGGGAGCGGATCGACTGCTCGATGACCCGGGCGTCGGAGTAGGACCGGCCGGTGGCGCCCGGTCCGCCCTGGAAGAGGGTGTCTCCGGTGAAGACGCAGCCGAGGTCGTGGACGTAGAGGCACACCGCGCCAGGCGCGTGGCCGGGCGTGTGGAGCACCTGGACCGCAGCACCTCCGATGGTGAGGGTCATCCCGTCGGACAGGTCGACGTCCCAGAGCTCGGCACCCGGCTCGTCGCCGCCGTGGGTCAGCTCCCACAGCGGCCGGTCGTCGGGGTGCAACAGGATCGGCGCGCCGGTGGCGACCCGTAGCGCCGGGGCGACCCGTACGTGGTCGTCGTGGGCGTGCGTGCAGACGATCGCCTTCACCGCCCGACCGCCGACGACCTCCAGGATCGCCTCGACGTCGTGCGGGGCGTCGATGACGAGGCACTGCTCGTCGTCGCCGATCACCCAGACGTTGTTGTCGACCTGGTGGGTCTCCCCGTCCAGGCTGAACGTTCCCGAGACCACCGCGTGGTCCACCCGTGCGGCCATCAGAGGACCACGACCGAGCGCAGCACGCCACCGGCGTGCATCGTGTCGAAGGCGGCCTCCACGTCGCCGAGCCCGATCTCCTCGCTCACGAACGCGTCGAGGTCGAGGCGGCCCTGCTGGTAGAGGTCGACCAGCATCGGGAAGTCGCGCGAGGGCAGGCAGTCGCCGTACCACGACGACTTCAGCGACCCGCCACGCCCGAAGACGTCGATCAGCGGGATGTCGGGGACCTTCATGTCCGGGGTCGGCACACCCACCAGCACCACGGTGCCGGCGAGGTCGCGGGCGTAGAACGCCTGCTTCCAGGTCTCCGGGCGACCGACGGCGTCGATCACCACATCGGCGCCACCCTCGTGACCGGTGCCGTCCGGCGGAGGCGTGAGGGAACGGATCGCCTCGACCGCGTCGACCTCAGAGGAGTTCACCGTGTGGGTGGCCCCCATCGACCGAGCCAGCTCGAGCTTCCGCTCGTCGACGTCCACCGCGATGATCCGTGCCGCACCGGCGAGCGCGGAGCCGGCGATGGCCGCCATGCCGACGCCGCCACATCCGATCACCGCGACGGTCGAGCCGCGCCCGACGTTGCCGGTGTTGATGGCGGCGCCGAGGCCGGCCATCACGCCGCAGCCCAGCAGGCCGACGGCCGCAGGCCGCGCCGACGGGTCGACCTTCGTGCACTGCCCGGCAGCGACCAGCGTCTTCTCCGCGAACGCGCCGATGCCGAGCGCCGGCGACAGCTCGGTGCCGGCCAGGTCGCCCTCGGCCAGCGTCATCTTCTGCGTCGCGTTGTGGGTGGCGAAGCAGTACCACGGCTCACCGCGGTCGCAGGCCCGACAGTTCCCGCACACCGCACGCCAGTTCAGGACGACGAAGTCGCCCGGCTCCAGCCCTGTCACGTCCGGGCCGACTGCCTCCACGACACCCGCTGCCTCGTGACCGAGCAGGAACGGGAAGTCGTCGTTGATCCCGCCCTCGCGGTAGTGCAGGTCGGTGTGGCAGACCCCGCAGGCCTGCACCCTCACCACCGCCTCGCCCTGACCCGGGTCGGGGACGTTGATCGTGACCACCTCGACCGGCGCGCCCTTCGCGAGTGCGACCACGGCCTTGACCTGCTGCATGCGATGTCTCCTGTACGTCGATCCGGGCTGTCGCCCGAGCCTTGCAACGCCGACCAAATGGATGCAACCCCTCGCCGGTGGCCCGCGTCCTCACCCGACACGCCCCACCAGGGGGCACCGATATCAGACAGGAGGTGCACGGTGACCGCGACACTCGTTGACATGGGACCGCACGGGCGGCATGCCGACAAGGACGCCGACTTCTCGGCGTACATGGCCGCCCGCCAGCCCGCCCTCTACCGGACGGCGTACCTCCTGGCCGGCGACCACGCCTCTGCCGAGGACCTCCTCCAGAACGCCTTCGCCAAGCTCTACCTCTCGTGGGACAAGATCCGCGACCACGGCGCCCTCGACGGCTACGTCCGCAGGGTCATGGTCAACGAGAACAACTCCCTGTGGCGGCGGGCCTGGAAGCGGCGCGAGCACTCCACCGACACGATGCCGGAGACCGGTGCCGTCGACACGTACGACGACGGGATGGGCGGGGCGCTCTGGTCCTACGTCCAGACCCTGCCGCCGAAGCAGCGATCCGTGATCGTGCTCCGCTACTACGAGCAGCTGAGCGAGGCGGAGATCGCCGACGTGCTCGGCATCTCGGTCGGCACCGTCAAGTCCCAGGCGAGTCGCGCCCTCGCCGGGCTGCGCGCCCGCGCGCCCCGCTCACTCAACCCCCACGAGTCCGGAGACGCCTCATGAACACTCCCCTCGAGGACCAGGTCCACGACGCCCTGCACCGCCGGGCCGACCCGATCCAGCACGCGCCGCTCTCCGTCACCGACGTACGCCACCGTGCCCGCCGCATCCAGCGGCGCCGGGCGGCCGTGGCCGGAGTCGCCGTCGCCGCGGTGCTCGCGATCGCGATCCCCGTCGGGCTCTCGGCCACCGGCCCGGGCCAGCGCAGCGACGTACCGCCCGCGACCCGGACGTCGAGCCCGAGCCCCGTCCCGACGGTGACCTCGGGCACGGTCACGGTCGACCCGGACAGCGCGGACGTGGTCGAGCAGGCCCCCGTCCCGCTCCTGGACGTCGACGGTCCCACCCTGGTCACGGCCGACGGCACGTTCGACCTGCCGCACGACTTCTCGACGATCACGCCCTACCTCGACGGCTGGGCCGGCGTGGGCGTCTACGACGAGGCCGACAAGTCCGGTGACTACATCGAGCTCCTCGGGCCCGACCTCCGGGTCGACGACGAGGGCAGCCCCACCGGCGGCCTGGTCGTCCGTCCCGACGGCGGACGCATCGCGTGGTCGGAGTACGACGGCACCCGGTGGCGCGTCGTCGTCGCCGACCCCGCCGGTGGCTCGGAGCCGGTCTCCACGACCTTCCAGCCCTCGTCCCTCGACGAGAAGGTGATCCCGCTAGGTTTCGTGTCCGACGACACGGTGGCCGTGCGGGCGATGTACGACTCGGGGGACCCGAAGACCTTCGTCGCCGGCGGTGACCAGCCCGTCGAGGTCCCGGGCCTGCTGCAGGCCGACGCGGCCTCCGCCGGCGTCATCGCCGGGAGCACCGAGATCGGCCCGGACGGCACGTGCTTCGGCGTGGTCGACGCCGTCGCGGGTGGCGACCCCGGCTGGACCACGTGCGACCACCGGCTCGGCCCCTTCAGCGCGACCGGGACGTACGTCGTCGGCACCAGCACCGAGGCGGAGTACGGGTCACCCGACATCACCGTGCTCGACGCCGCGACCGGCGAGGAGGTCCTCACCTTCGAGGCGGCGCTGCCCAAGCGCACGGTGGGCGGGTTCTGGACCCAGATGACGTGGGTCGGTGACGAGGCCATCGTGGCCAGGATCTCGATCGGGAACGAGGACCCACAGATGATGCTCCTCGGCCTCGACGGGTCGGTCCAGCGCATCGGCGTCGCCGCCAGCGGCGTGTCGGGCCTGACCGTCGCGGTCCCGAGCTGAGCCGAGCTGAGTCGGGGGTCAGGACCACGTGCTGTCGTAGGTGAGGCGGACCGACTCGACGATCTCCTCCTGCTGCGCCGTCGGCATGCTGACCGGCAACGAGATGTCGATGTGGACGAGGTAGCCGGCGTCCCACAGCCCCATCACGTGCTTCAGCAGGAGCCTGCCCTCGGGCGCGGTGTAGTAGAACGCGGTGCGCCCGCCGAGCGACGTGGTGCCGCGGTCCTCAAAGCCCGGGGGCTTCCTCCCGTTCTCGAAGGCGTTCCTCATCGCCCCCTGCAACCCCACCTGGTCATCGGCCACGGCGCCGAGCAGCACGATCCCCGACCGGCCGTCGCCCACGCGCCCGGTGGCCCCGTCGGTGAACGGTGTGTCGTAGAGCTGCTTGAACTTCGCGGGCGCCGTGACGCGGATGGCGCCGACCTCGAGGGTCGGTCCGCTGGCCGGCTCGACCTCGGGCGTCGGCTCGGGCGTGCTGGTGGACTCGCCGGGCGACTCACTGGGCGACTCGCTGGAGGCCGACGGGCTGGGAGCCTCCGACGAGGACGGGCTGGACCCGCCCGCGTCCGGGGCGTCGCCACCGCCGCACCCACCGAGGACCAGCGCGACGGCTGCGAGGGACGCTGCCGTCGTCGTGCCGCCGTACCTGCCCATGTCCACCCCCGAGTCGTCGATGACGTACGCCGGAGACGGTAGCCGACCGGCGACCGGAGACGTTCCGCGGAGGTTCTGCATCCGCCGCACGAGCATGGTGAAATACGCGCACACAACATGTTTCACCGCTGTCGGGGGCGGGAATGGGGGGCCACATGCTGATGGCAGACGTGCAGCTGGTGACGACCGCGTTGAACGCGCTCAACTTCGAGCCCGCGCTCGTCGACGAGATCGTCGCCCTGCTCACCGACAACTCCGACAGCCTCGACAGCCAGGTCGTCACGGCGGTCGGCCCCGGCTGGTTCGGCGGCTCCACCAACGGGCACCGGATCGGCGTGAACACCCAGATGGCCCACCAGGCCGTCGAGGAGGAGTTCCAGAAGCTCGCCGACTCGCTGCGCGAGTACAGCGCCGCCATCACCAAGTGGGCCAACGAGGTGCAGGACATCGACGCCGAGTCGGGCGCCGTCATGACCTCCCACCAGGCCGTCGTCGAGCAGGTCAACACCACGATCATCGAGGCACGCGACGAGTCGACCTCCGACGACATCGGTGACGGCACCTACACCGACCCGGCCACGAGCGGGAGTGGTTCCTGATGGGCATCGGTCCCGAGCGCGCCAAGCTGCGCTCCTACCTCGCCGGCAACAAGCACGGCGCCACGGGCGACGCGGGGATCAACTGGGTCGCCAGCGCCCAGATCCTCGTCGACGCCGCCGACGCCATCCGCAAGGGCGCGGTGAAGGTGCGCGAGGGCGAGGGCACCGACGGCGGCCTGTCCGGTGACACCGCCACGGCCGTGCTCCAGGCCTTCCAGGCTTCTGCGACGTCCATGCAGGAGAAGGGCGAGAAGATCAAGGTCGCCGGCCAGGCGCTCCAGGACACCGCCGAGGTGATGCGCCAGGCCGAGGACGCCGAGTCGAAGATGGACGTGCTCGAGCAACCGCCGACCTACACCGCCCCGACCTACGCCCCGGGTGCTCCGCCGAGCCCCGAGCAGATCAAGCAGGACGGCGAGGACCGCGCCGCGGCCAACGCCAAGATGGACGCCTACCACGACAAGATGGCCGCGCAGGAGTCCGCCGCGACCGACTGGTCGCAGAAGCTCGACTCCGCCTTCCTCACGGCCATCCCGCCGATGAAGGAGATCCACGGCGAGCCCGACCCGACGGAGCCGGAGCAGCCGAAGACCGACGTCCCGCGCGCGCCGATCTCCACCGGCCCCGGCGGCAACCCCGGCAACCCCGGCACTCCGGGCACGCCGACTCCTCCGCCGCCACTCCCTCCGCCGCCACCGCCCCCGCCGCCCCCGCCGCCCCCGCCGCCTCCGCCTCCGCCTCCACCGCCTCCGCCGCCGCCCACGTGGCCGCCGGTCGACCCGCCACCGCCGCCACCGCCCACGTGGCCGCCGGTCGATCCGACGCCCCTGCCGGACCCGACCCCGACCCCCGGACCGACGCACGGGCCGACGACCACGGTCACCGGTACGACGCAGAGCGGGATCACCTTCGACCCGTCCGGCGGGAGCATGCCCACCACGGCGTCGTCGGGCTCCGCGCCGTCGGCCGGCGCGTCCGCCGCGGCGCTCGGCGCAGCGGGTGGAGCCGGTGGCCTGGCCGCCGGTGCGATCCGCCCCGGCGCGGTGCCGACCTCCGCGACGCGGGGTGCGACCCCGGTCCGGCCGATCGGGTCGACGTCTCGCGCCGGTGGTTCCAGCGCCCTGTCGCGGTCCGCGGGCTCGGCCGGTTCCGCCGGACGAGCAGGCTCGTCCAGCAGCGCATCGCGTGGCGCCGGCTCGGCCGGTGGTCGCGGCACCGGCAGCGCGTCGGGCCGTGGTGCCGGCAAGTCCGGTGCAGGCGGTCGGGGCTCGGCCGGTGGCCGCAGCGCCGGCTCGAGCGGGTCCCGCTCGGGCTCACGCGGATCGACCGGGAGCGCCTCCGGGCGCGGCGGCCGCAAGGGTGAGGACGAGAAGACCGACGAGCGCGACAGCCTGGTCTACGACCAGGACTGGCTCGGCGACGACGACGTCGCACCCGGCGTGCTCGACTGACGCAGCTCAGTCGGGAGACCACGATGCAGGTCCCCGCCCTCGGGCGGGGACCTTCGTCGTCCCCGGACCTCTGCACGTCGACCCACGCGGGCCGAGCACGAGCGGTCAGGCGACGACGGTCGTGATCGGCTGCGAGGAGTCGGCCGGGAGGTCCAGCAGGGACGGGGTACGCCCGCGCGCGACGAGCTCGGCCCCCAGGGCGGCGACCATGGCGCCGTTGTCGGTGCACAGGCCCGGCCGCGGCACCCGGACCCGGATGCCCTGCGCGGCGGCGCGCTCCTCGGCCATCGCCCGGAGCCGGCTGTTGGCGGCCACGCCGCCACCGATGAGGATGTCCTCGATCCCGCGGCTCGTCGCAGCGTCGATCGCCTTGCGGGTCAGGACGTCGCAGACCGCCTCCTGGAACGACGCTGCCACGTCGGACACGTCGATCGTCACGCCGTCGCGCTGCTGAGCCTCGACCCAGCGGGCCACGGCGGTCTTGAGGCCGGAGAACGAGAAGTCGAAGCGGTGCCGCTCGAGGTCGCGGCGGCTCGTCAGGCCGCGCGGGAAGTCGATCGCGACGCTGTTGCCGCTGCGTGCCGCCTTGTCGATGTGGGGGCCACCAGGGAACGGCAGCCCGAGCAGGCGCGCGACCTTGTCGAACGCCTCGCCCGCGGCGTCGTCGATGGTCGAGCCCATCGGCTCGACGCCGACGGTGACGTCGGTGACCTCGAGCAGGCTGGAGTGGCCACCGGAGACGAGCATCGCCAGGCAGGGCTCCGGCAGCGGACCGTGCTCGAGCTGGTCGACGGCGACGTGCGCGGCGAGGTGGTTGACGCCGTAGATCGGCTTGCCGAGCCCGATCGCGAGGGCCTTGGCGCTGGCGACCCCGACGAGGAGCGCCCCGGCGAGCCCCGGGCCGCTGGTCACCGCGATGGCGTCGACGTCGCTGAGCGCGATCCCCGCGGTCTCCGCGGCGCGCTCGATCGTCGGCACCATCGCCTCGAGGTGGGCACGGCTGGCGACCTCGGGGACCACGCCGCCGAAGCGGGCGTGCTCCTCCACGCTGCTCGCGACCGTGTCGGCGAGGAGCGTGTGGCCGCGGACGATCCCGACGCCGGTCTCGTCGCAGGAGGTCTCGATGCCGAGGACCAGGGGTTCGTCAGTCATGGCGGGTCACCGTCTCGGCGCGGGCGGCTCCGGGCAGCCAGCGGCACATGACGAGGGCCTCGGACCCGTCGCGGTAGTAGTGGGGTCGCACGTCGATCACGCTGAACTGGCGCGCGACGTAGAAGCCGAGCGCCTCGGTGTTGCTCACGCTGACCTCGAGCAGCATGCGCGAGGCGTCGTCGGTGTCGACGAGGAGCTCGTCGAGCAGCCGCGAGGCCAGACCGGTGCGGCGCGACCCGGGACGTACGGCGATGCGCAGCAGGTCGACGATGTCACCCGCGCTCATGGTCACCGCGTACCCGGCGACGGCACCGGTCTCGTCCTCGGCGACCACGAACCGACGTCCGAGACCCTCGATCTCCTGCCGGACCAGCGACTCGTTCCACGCGTCGGCGCCGAACAGCTCGTGCTCGAGCGCGGTCAGCGCAGGCAGGTCGGTCAGGGCGGCAGGACGGATCACGAGACGGGCTTCCTGGGGGCCCCGGCGACGGCGTCGGGGCGGCGGAGGTAGAGGGGTTCGGGGTCCAGCAATTCTACGAGCTCGCCGCTCACCGCGTGGGCCAACCAGCCCGCGCTCGGCCTTTCGGGTGGGATGGCCTGCGGGAAGTGGTCGGGGTAGAGCAGGGGGCCGGCGCCGGCGACGGGCGCGTCGGTCGCGACCTCGGCCGGACGGGTCACCACTGGGCCCTCGAGGCGTCGGCCGTCGGCGTCGTAGGAGGCGAGGTAGACCTCCTTGCGCCGGGCGTCGGTCGCGACGAGGAAGCCGCCCTCGGGTGCCGCGGACTCGACGACCTGCACGGCGAGCACGTCGAGCGAGCAGACGCCGTACACCGGGATCTCGAGGACGAAGCCGAGCGTGCGGGCCGTGACGATGCCGACCCGGAGCCCAGTGAACGGGCCGGGACCGACGCCCACCGCGATCGCCGTCAGGTCCTGTCGGACGATGCCGGCCTCGTCGAGCGCCCGCGCGATCAGCGGCGCGAGGTGCTCCCCGTGCTTCATCGGCTGGTCGGACGAGTGCTCGACCACGACGCGCTCGCCGTCGTGGAGGGCGACGGTCACCAGCGGCGTGGCGGTGTCGAGGGCGAGGAGCACGGCGACGAGGTTACTGTCCGACGACCCAGCGCAGGGAAACGCGGCGCGGGTCGAGCTCGTCGTCGGGCGTCTCGCCGACCGCACGCTCGATCACGACCTCGAGGTGCGAGTCCGCCAGGCCCTCGGCGATGCCCGAGCCCCACTCCACGACCGTGACCGCGGAGTCGAGCGAGGCGTCGAGGTCGAGGTCGTCGAGCTCGTCGAGGCCGCCGAGGCGGTAGGCGTCGACGTGCACCAGGTCCGGGCCACCGACGAGCGAGGGGTGGACGCGCGCGATCACGAAGGTCGGTGACGTCACGCCGCCGCGCACGTCCATGCCGGCACCGAGGCCCTGGGTGAAGGTCGTCTTCCCGGCGCCGAGCTCGCCCGTGAGGACGACGAGGTCACCGGCGACCAGGCTGCGGCCGACCCGCTCCCCCAGGGCCCTCATCGACGCCGCGTCCGGGCAGTCGACGGTGGTGCCGAGCCAGAGCGCGAGCTCGACGTAGGGGCTGTGGCGGCCCGTGACGACGAAGTCGTGGCGTTCCCAGAAGCTGACCGTCTCCGGCAGCTCCTCGCGCGCGACGACCCGCACCGCCTCGCGCCCGGCAGCGGCGTCGATCGCCGCCTCGACGAGCGCCGTCGCCACCCCGGTGCCCTGCGCGTCGGGCACGACGCCGAACCGGCGCAGCACCAGGCCGTCGGGCGTCGGGTCGAGCACGACGCACCCGACCGGTACGTCGTCCACGGTCGCGAGGAAGCCACCCCGCCGGCCGAGCAGCCGGGCGATGGTGCCTTCGTCCTCGGCGAGCGCGTCGGCGGGAGGGTCGAGCGGTCGCCGGGCGCCGAACGCGGCCCGCACCACGGCCAGCACCTCGCCCGCGGCCTCCGCACCGACACGGCGTACGACGACGCTCATCGCGACCCTCCTGCCTGGGCGAGCGAGATCAGGTCGTCGAGCTCCGCGGTGACCTCCTTGTGGCGCTCGAGCAACACCATGTGGCCCGCTCCGTCGCACTCGAGCAGGCTCGAGCCGGCGATCCGGCTGTGCAGCTTGCGGCTGTGGCCGACCGAGGTGATCTTGTCCTCGGTGCCGCAGATGACCGAGGTCGGGACGCGGCCGAGCGCCTCGAGGTGCTCGAACTTGTCGAGCGTCGCGAAGGCCGGGTAGAAGTCGGCGACGACGGCGAACGGCGTGGCGTTGAGCATCGAGTAGACGAACTCGACGTAGGACGCGGGCACCTCGTCGGTGCCGAAGGCGTAGCGGTCGGTGAAGACGTCGGCGACCGCGTGCCCCCACGCCCGGGCCAGGTCGACGACACGGTGTCCGCGGTCGAGGGTGCGGACGGCGCGACCGACGAACCGGCCCCCGAGGCCGAGCGGCAGCATCGGGAACAGGATGCGCCCCGGGTCGAGACCGCCGGCCGTCGTCGAGATCAGGGCGGCGCCGAGCACCTTGTCGCCGAACAGGTCGGGGTGGAGCTCGGCGAGGGAGATGATGCTCATCCCGCCCATCGAGTGGCCGACGAGGACGCAGCGGCCGGGCACGGTGTCCTCGATGACGCGGCGCAGGTCGTGGCCGAGCTGGTCGAACGTGCAGTGGTCCTCGTCGGACCGCGCAGAGCGGCCGTGGCTGCGCTGGTCGTAGAACACGGTGCGGACCTGTCCGCGGTACGCCGCCCGCTGGAAGTGCCAGCAGTCGAGGTTGAGGCAGTAGCCGTGGACGAAGACGACGGTCAGGTCCTCGTCGGTGGACGCCGCACCACCGAAGTCGGCCGGCTCGTCGATCTCGACGTGCAGGTCGAGGGCGTCGTCGGCGACCACGACCCGCGGCGCGCTGTGCAGCTCACCGAAGGCCGCCCGCTCCCCCGCGTCGCGCCGGCCGATGATCCGGCTCTGCCGCACGATCGCACCCGCGCCGGCGGCCGCCGCGAGTCCCGCCGCGCCCACGACCGTGCCGAAGATCCGGCCCTTCACGCTCATCGGGTGCCTTCCTCGGAGGTCTGGTCGTCACTGTCCACGTCGCTGTCCGTCTCGGTGTCGATGTACCGGCGGACGAACCTACCGCCGAGACGGGTCACCACCTCGTAGCTGATCGTGTCGACGGCCTCCGCCCAGTCCTGCGCGGTCGGCTCGCCGCGGTCGCCCGGGCCGAAGAGCACCACCTCGGTGCCGGGAGGCGGCAGCTCGCCGTGGAGGTCGACGACGACCTGGTCCATGCAGACCCGCCCGCGGATCGGGCGGCGCGAGTCCTCGACCCACACCGAGGCGGCGTTGCCGGCGGCGCGCGGCACGCCGTCGCCGTACCCGGCGGGCACCAGGCCCACGCTCGTGTCGTGGTCGGCGACCCAGGTGTGGCCGTAGGAGACGCCGTCGCCTGCTGCCAGCGGCTTGCTCATCACCAGCCGTGCCCGCGCGGTCATCGCGGGTCGCAGCCCGAGCCGGGGGGTCGCACCGGGCGCCGGGTCGAGGCCGTAGGCCGCGATGCCGCAGCGCACCAGGTCGAAGTGCGACGACGGACGCAGGATCGCGGCCGCCGAGTTGGCGAGGTGGGCCACCTCGGGCTCGAGGCCGGCCTCCTCGGCGAGCGCCAGCGCCTCGCGGAAGGCCGCCTCCTGCGCGTCGTTCATCGGGTGGGCGGGCTCGTCGCTGGCCACGAAGTGGGACCAGATGCCGGTGACCCGGACGCGGCCGGCGGCCTCGTGCGCGGCCGCCGCAGCGAAGAAGGACGCCCAGTCGGCGCGGGGTGCGCCGCCGCGGGACAGGCCGGTGTCGACCTTGAGCTGGACGTGCGCCCCGCCGACTGCGGCGATCTCGTCGAGCTCGGCGACGGTGTACGCCGTCAGGTCGACGCCCGCCGCGACCGCACCGGCGAAGTCGTCACCGGGTGCGCTCAGCCAGCACAGCAGCGGCCCCCGGTCCCCCGCCGCCCGGAGCGCGAGCGCCTCGTCGATCGTCGCGACGCCGATCCAGTCGGCTCCCGCGTCGCGGGCCGCTGCGGCCGCCTCGACCATGCCGTGCCCGTAGCCGTCGGCCTTCACCACGACCATCAGCCGCACGGGCTCGTCGGCCCGCACGAGGTCCCGCAGGATCCGCACGTTGTGCCGGATCGCGGCCAGGTCCACGACTATCTCGGCGCGGGCTGGCGCTGGACCGGTCATGCTCCCGATCATCCCAGCCCGGCGAGGGTCTCGCGCACGACCTGTGGGACGTGGACCGCGACCCGGCTGGCCGTGAGGGGACCGCCTGCCGCTGCCTGCGTGGCGGCTGCGCCGTGGAGCCACGACCCGACGGACGCGGCGTCGTACGGCTCCAGGCCTGCCGCGAGCAGGGCGCCGACGACACCGGAGAGCACGTCGCCCGCGCCGGCCGTCGCCAGCCACGGCACGCCGGTGGTGGTGACGCGGACCCGGCCGTCGGGCGCAGCAACGAGCGTGTGGTGGCCCTTCAGCAGGACGGTGCAGCCCCAGCGGCCCGACGCCTCACGGGCGTGCCGGAGGGGCGCCGCCTCGACGGCGTCCCGCTCGACGCCGAGCATCGCGGCGAGCTCGCCGGCGTGCGGGGTCAGGATCCAGTCCGCGCCCGCCTCGTCCACGTGGGCCAGGGCGTCGGCGTCCACGACGACCGGCACGCCGTCCTGGCTCGCCTCGGCGAGCATGGTCGCGGCGTCGTCGCCACCACCCGGTCCGACCACCCACGCCTGCACCCGCCCGGCGCCGACGACCTCGGGGTGGGCGGTGCGGACGGTGTCGGCGACGTGCTCGGGACCGACGTAGCGGACCATCCCGACCAGTCCGGCGTTCGCGCCCGAGACGGCGAGGAGCGCCGCTCCGGGATAGGTGTCCGAGCCGGCCCGGACGCCGACCACCCCGCGGGTGTACTTCTGCGCGTCGAGCCCCGGTCGCGGCAGCAGGGCCCGTACGTCGTCGGGCTGGAGCGCCTCGACGGCCGGCTCGCCGAGCTCGTCGAGGTCGAGGTCCACGAGGTGGAGCGCGCCGACGGCCAGCGAGGCGGGGTCGACGAGGTGGGCGACCTTGTGGGTGCCGAAGGTGACGGTGAGCGCGGCCCGGACGTGGGGGCCGTCGAGCCGGCCCGTGTCGACGTCGACGCCCGACGGCACGTCGACCGCGACCACCGGCACGTCGACGTACGCCTCCAGCGCCGCCACCGCCTCGGCTCGCAGGCCCGGACGCCCACCGATGCCGACGATGCCGTCGACGAGCAGGTCGGGGGCGTCGTGGAGGTCGTCGAGGTCGCGGGTGGCACGACCGCCGGCCGCGACGAGGGCGGCGAGGCCGGCCTCGTGGACCCGGTCCGCGAGCAGGAGCGCCTCGACGGCGACGCCCCGACCGGCGAGCCGGGCTCCGGCCCAGAGCGCGTCACCGCCGTTGTCGCCGGGGCCGACCAGCAGCAGCACCCGGCTGCCGTACGCACTGCCGAGCAGGTCGAGCACCGCGGCGGCGAGGCCGGCCGCGGCGCGCTGCATGAGGGCACCGTCGGGCAGGCGCGCCATCGCGGCGGCCTCCGCGCGGCGGACGTCCTCGACGAGGTGGGCGCGCAGCACGTCAGGACTCCAGGACGACGACGGCGGAGGCGATGCCGGCGTCGTGTGACAGCGACACGTGGACGTGGGCGACGCCGAGCGCGTCGGCCTGCGCGGCGACGGTGCCCCGGATCTCGAAGCGAGGCCGACCGGTCTCCTCGGAGACGATCTCGGCGTCGTGCCAGGCCATCCCCACCGGGGCTCCGAGCGCCTTCGCGATGGCCTCCTTCGCCGCGAACCGCGCGGCCAGGGACGCCGGCGGGCGCGAGGCCTCGGCCTCGGTGAAGAGCCGCCCGCGCAGGCTGGGCGTGCGCTCCAGGGACTGCACGAAGCGCTCGATGTCGACCACGTCGATGCCAACGCCGATGACAGGCACGGCTCGACCTACTCGACCGTGACGGACTTGGCGAGGTTGCGGGGCTGGTCGACGTCGTGGCCGAGCTGGGAGGCCAGCTCGCACGCGAACAGCTGCAGCGGTACGACGGCGACGAGCGGCTGCAGCAGCACCGGTACCTTCGGCAGCGTGATCAGCACGTCGGCGTAGGGCTCGATGGCGGTGTCGCCCTCCTCGGCCAGGCAGAGGGTCCGGGCGCCGCGGGCGCGGACCTCCTGGATGCCGCTGACCATCTTGTCGTGCAGCTGGTCGCGGCCGCGGGGCGGCACCACGCACAGGATCGGCAGGCCGTCCTCGACCAGCGCGATCGGGCCGTGCTTGAGCTCGCCGGCGGCGAAGCCCTCGGCGTGGAGGTAGGCGATCTCCTTGAGCTTGAGCGCACCCTCGAGGGCCACCGGGTAGCCGGCGTGGCGTCCGAGGAAGAGCACCGACCTGCTGCCGACGTGGTCACGGGCGAGGGCGTAGACCTCCTCGGACTTGCCGAGCACGCGCTCGATGTGGGCCGGCATCTGCTCGAGCTGGTCCATCACCTCGGCGATCTCGTCGCCGTAGCGGGTGCCCTTGACCTGGGCGAGGTAGAGCGCGAGGAGGTAGCAGGCGACCAGCTGGGTGAGGAAGCCCTTGGTCGAGGCGACGCCGATCTCCGGGCCGGCGTGGGTGTAGATGACGCCGTCGGACTCGCGCGGGATCGTCGAGCCGTTGGTGTTGCAGATCGCGAGCACCTTCGAGCGCTGCACGCGTGCGTGCCGGATCGCCTGCAGGGTGTCGGCGGTCTCGCCCGACTGGCTGATCGCGACGACCAGCGTCGAGGAGGTGAGGATCGGGTCGCGGTAGCGGAACTCGCTGGCGAGCTCGACCTCGACCGGGATCCGGCACCAGTGCTCGATGGCGTACTTCGCCACCATGCCGGCGTAGAACGACGTACCGGCCGCGATGATGATGATCTTGTCGATGTCGCGCAGGTCCTGGTCTGACAGGCGCATCTCGTCGAGCTGCAGCAGCCCGTCGGCGCCGCGCCGGCCGAGCAGCGAGTCGGCGACGGCGCGCGGCTGCTCGAAGATCTCCTTGCGCATGAACCAGTCGTGGCCGTCCTTCTCGGCGGCCGAGAGGTCCCAGTCGACGTGGTAGCGACGGCCCTCGGCGGGGCTGCCGTCGAAGCCCGAGACGCTGACGCCCTCGCGGGTGATGGTGACGACCTGGTCCTGGTCGAGCTCCATCGCCTCGCGGGTGTGCTCGATGAAGGCGGCGACGTCGGAGCCGAGGAAGTTCTCGCCCTCGCCGAGGCCGACCACGAGCGGGCTGTTGCGCCGGGCGGCGACGACGCGGTCGGGGTCCTGCGCGTCGACAGCCACCAGGGTGAACGCGCCGTGGAGGCCGCGGCAGACGTTCTGCATCGCGACGGTCAGGTCGACGCCGGTCTCGAGCTGCTCCTCGAGGAGGTGGGCCGCGATCTCGGTGTCGGTGTCGGAGGCCATCTCGACGCCGTCGGCCTCGAGGCGTGAGCGCAGCTCGGCGAAGTTCTCGATGATGCCGTTGTGCACGAGCGCGACCCGGCGCGCACGACCCAGGTGCGGGTGGGCGTTGCGGTCGGTCGGCGGTCCGTGGGTGGCCCAGCGCGTGTGCCCGATGCCGGTCGTGACCGGCGGGAGCGGCGAGTCGGCGATCGCCTTCTCGAGGTTGGCGAGCTTGCCGGCGCGCTTGTCGCTGACGATCGTCCCGCCGTCGACGAGGGCGATCCCGGCGGAGTCGTAGCCGCGGTACTCCAGGCGTCGCAGGCCCTCGATCACGACGCCCTCGGCCGGCTTGGCACCCACGTACCCGACGATTCCGCACATGGTCGCGGAGTCTATCGGCGTCCACGGGCAGGCCGCTGCGCCCCCGCGGTCCCGTGCGGTGCCACAATCGCACCCATGTCCGAGGCCGCGTCGTCCTCCCACGGCTCGTCCTCGTCGGGATCGTCCGGGCACGAGACCTCCCCCTACGTCGAGCTCGAGCGGGCGGCGTGGGCCCAGCTGGCCGGCACCGACGAGACCGTCCTGACGCCCGACGAGGTGGTCCGGCTGCGAGGCCTCGGCGACCAGCTCGACCTGCACGAGATCGAGCAGGTCTACCTCCCGCTCTCGCGCCTGCTCAGCCTCTACGTCGCGGGCAACTCCCGGCTCCACCGCGAGCAGGAGGAGTTCCTCCACCGGGTGACCCCGCCGCGCACGCCGTTCGTGATCGGCCTCGCCGGCTCCGTCGCGGTCGGCAAGTCCACCACTGCGCGCGTGCTCCAGCAGATGCTCGCCCACTGGCCCGAGCACCCCAACGTCGCGCTCGTCACCACCGACGGCTTCCTGCTCCCCAACGCCGAGCTCGAGCGGCGCAACCTCCTGCACCGCAAGGGCTTCCCCGAGTCCTATGACCGCAAGGCGCTGCTGAAGTTCGTCATCGACATCAAGTCCGGTCGCGACGAGGTGGAGGCGCCCATCTACTCCCACCTCGTCTACGACGTCGTCCCCGGCGAGCGGGTCGTCGTGAAGCGACCGGACATCGTGATCATCGAGGGCCTCAACGTCCTCCAGCCCGCGCGGGTCCGCGACGACGGCCGCACGGGCCTGGCGGTCAGCGACTTCTTCGACTTCTCCGTCTACGTCGACGCCGCGTTGACCGACATCAAGCGCTGGTACGTCGACCGCTTCCTGCGGCTGCGCGAGACCGCCTTCCGCGACCCGGCGTCGTACTTCCGCAAGTACGCCGCGCTCTCCCACGACGAGGCCGTCGACCAGGCGACCCGCATCTGGGACTCCATCAACGAGCCCAACCTGGTCCAGAACGTCGCCCCCACCCGCTCCCGCGCCAACCTCGTGCTCCGCAAGGACGCCGACCACTCGGTGAAGTACGTCCGCCTCCGCAAGCTCTGAGCGTCACAGCTGCTTCTGCAGCTCCAGGAGGGTCTCGATCGTGCGATAGCCGAGTGCCTCGTTGACGGCGTTCATGTGGGCGTTGACCTCGGCGTTGGACGTGGCGACGGCGAGGAGGCCCGGGTACGTCGCCAGCGCGAGGTCGTGGGTGGCGACCTTCAGCGCGAGGCCGAGGCGGTGCCCGCGGTGGTCGGGGTCGACGATCGTGATCCCGACCTGGCCGTGGGCGGTGTCGGTCTCGTTGACCCGGACGTCCGAGCTCCCGGCGACCGAGCCGTCGGGAGCGATCGCCAGCGCCGTCAGCACGTGCCGCCCGATCCCGACCTGGCGTTGCTCGGCGTCGCGGATGCGCTCGGGTGTCCACGCGGACGCCTGGAGGTCGAGGTCGCCGAGGGGGATCTCGTCGAACAGCATGCCGAGGAGCCGCCCGAACGACGCGACGTGCTGCTCGGGGCACACGGTGTCGAAGGTGACGATCCGGTACGCCGCCGCAGCGGCGGCCGCGTCGACCAGCCGGTCGTGCCGCTGCAGGTAGTCGGCGACCGCGAGCTCGCGGATCGCCTCGCGGCTCGCGATGTCGTACCCGAGCGCCTCCGCGAAGCCTTCGGGCCCGGTGCCGGTCGCACCCGGCGGCACGAACACCTCGCCGTGGAGCGTACGACGACCGTCCCCCGCGGCCACGACCTCGAGCTCGTCGACGATCCGTCGTCCGATGCCCTCGCGGGTGCGGTCGGGGCGGACGTAGGCGTCGACCGTCGCGGAGTGGAGGTTGTCGCGCAGCGGCCTCATCAGCAGGCCGGCGCCGACCATCTCGCGGCCGTCGATGGCGGCGAGGACGGTGACGGCGCCCTCGGGGTTGTCGGCCGGCAGGGACACGCGGGTCTGCTCCCACGCCGGCCACGGGTTCCCGGGACGGTCGGCGGTCGCGGCCCGGCCGACCTCCCACCACGCGCGCAGGGCGGCCTGGTTGCGGGGGTTGATCTGCTCGATGTCGACCACGCGGCGACGGTAGCGACGGGCACGGCGGCCGTCATGCAGTTATCTGAGGACGTGGTGGACGTCAGACGGGGTCCCGCACGTACGCCACGTCCTCAGACAACCGGGCGTGGGTCCGCCGTGCACGCGGCCAGGACCCGGCCTAGGAGGAGCGGCGCGCCTCGATCTTGTCGGCCTCCGCGAGCACGTCCTTCGCCATGGTGCGATTGCGCCACCGGACGAACAGGCCGATCAGCAGCACGAAGGCCGGGAGGCCGATCCCGAGGCCCAGCAGGGTGGTGCGCGGCGACGTCGTCTCCACCACCGACCCGTCCGGGGAGACCCAGAGGCGCCACGTGTCGCCGACCTCGTGGTCCGGGGAGCCGGCGCGGTGGAAGGTGGCGGTGCGGGTCTCGCCGTCGTCGGACCAGGTCAGGTCGTAGGTGGTGCGCGTCTTGTCGTCGTCGTTGGGCACTGCACCCTCGCGCACGGCCACCACCATGGTCTCGCGCAGGTCGGTGCCGCCGAGGACGTGGGTGCCGGCTCCGGGCGTCACGACGGTCAGGACCGCGGCGAGGACGAGCCCGACGCCGAGCGCGAGCGCGACGTCGCGGAGGGTCAGCCAGCCCGGCACCTCGGGCGCGCCGCCGTCCAGGTCCTGGCGGGGACGCCGGCTCACGACAGCGCGAGCTGACGCCGTACGACGTCCGCGAGCCGCGAGGCGACTCCCTCGGCCTCGTCGTGGGTGGGCGCCTCGACCATCACCCGCACGATCGGCTCGGTGCCCGAGGGGCGCAGCAGGATCCGGCCGCGGTCGCCGAGCACCGCCTCCTCCTCCGCGACGGCGGCCGCCAGCACGGCGTCCTCGTCGGCGCGGGTCTTGTCGACGTCGCGCACGTTGACGAGCACCTGCGGCAGACGGGTCATCACGGCAGCCAGCTCGGCGAGGGACTTGCCGGTCGTGGCCATCCGCTCCATCACGTGCAGGGTGGTGAGGATCCCGTCGCCGGTGGTGGCGTGGTCGGTGAGGATGACGTGGCCGGACTGCTCGCCACCGAGGCTGTAGCCGGAGACCTTCATCGCCTCGAGGACGTAGCGGTCACCGACCTTGGTCTGGCGCACGCCGACGCCGTTGGCGCGCATCGCCTGGACGAAGCCGAGGTTGCTCATGACCGTGGCGACGACGGTGTCCTTGGCGAGCCGGCCCTGCTCGAGCAGCGACAGCGACAGGATCGCGAGGATCTGGTCGCCGTCCACGACGTTGCCGTCGGCGTCGACGGCCAGGCAGCGGTCGGCGTCGCCGTCGAGGGCGAAGCCGGCGTGGGCGCCGTGCTCGAGGACGGCCGCCTGCAGCGACTCGAGGTGGGTGGAGCCGCAGTTGTCGTTGATGTTGAGGCCGTCGGGGTCGGCGTGGATCGCGATGACCGTCGCGCCGGCGTCCTCGAGGGCTCGCGGGCCGGCCGCGTGGGCGGCACCCGCGGCACAGTCGAGGACCACCTTGAGCCCCACCAGCGGGTGCGTGATCGTGCCCTCGAGGTGGGCGGCGTACTCCTCGACGGCCGTGGCGTAGACGCTGACCCGACCGACGTCGCCGCCGGTGGGCCGCTGCCACGGCTCGCCCATCCGGCGCTCGATGGCGATCTCGATGGCGTCGTCGAGCTTGTGCCCGCCGCGGGCGAGGAACTTGATGCCGTTGTCGGGCATCGGGTTGTGCGAGGCCGACAGCATGACGCCGAGGTCGGCGCCGAGCTTGTCGGTCATGTAGGCGACGCCGGGCGTCGGCAGGACGCCCAGCAGGAGCACGTCGACGCCGGCCGAGGCGAGGCCTGCGACGACGGCGGCCTCGAGGAACTGGCCGGAGATGCGCGTGTCCCGGCCCACCACGGCGAGGGGACGGTGCCCCTCGAACTCGCCGCGGTCGGCCAGGACGTGTGCTGCACACACGGACAGGTCCAGGGCCAGCTCGGCAGTGAGATCTGCGTTGGCCAGGCCCCGGACCCCGTCCGTGCCGAAGAGTCGCGCCATCGGACGAGACCCTGGGAGATCAGCGCTTCGAGAACTGCGAGGCCTTGCGGGCCTTCTTGAGGCCGGCCTTCTTGCGCTCGACGACGCGGGCGTCGCGGGTCAGCAGACCGGCCTTCTTGAGGGCCGGGCGGTTGGCCTCGACGTCGATGCCGTTGAGCGAGCGGGCCACGCCGAGGCGCAGGGCGCCGGCCTGGCCGGCGATGCCGCCGCCGTGGATGCGGGCGATCACGTCGAAGCGGCCCTCGAGCTGCAGCTCGACGAACGGCTCGTTGGCGATCTGCTGGTGCAGCTTGTTGGGGAAGTAGCTGTCGAGCGTGCGGCCGTTGATGGTCCACTGGCCGGTGCCGGGGACGAGGCGGACGCGGGCCACGGCCTCCTTGCGACGGCCGGTGGCCGCGCCGGGGGCGATGGTGGCCGGGCGGGCCGGGGTGTCGGCCGAGGCGTCGCTCTCGGACGTGTAGGCAACGCCGTCGGCGTCGGTCTCGAAGGTCTCCTCGACCTCGGTGGTGTTCTCAGTCATCTGTGAGTCCTCAGTCGTCACTGGGAGATCTGCGTGATCTCGAAGGGAGTGGCCTGCTGGGCCAGGTGCGGGTGGTCGGGGCCGGCGTAGACCTTGAGCTTCTTCAGCATCTGGCGACCGAGCTTGTTCTTCGGGAGCATGCCCCACACGGCCGACTCGATGGCCTTGCGGGCGTCCTTCTCGAGGAGCTCGCCGAAGGGCGTGGCCGAGAGGCCGCCCGGGAAGCCGGAGTGGCGGTAGGCCATCTTGGTGGTCTTCTTGGTCCCCGACAGCGACACCTTGGAGGCGTTCACGATGATCACGAAGTCGCCCATGTCCATGTGAGGAGCGAAGGTCGGCTTGTGCTTGCCGCGGAGGAGGTTCGCGGTCTGGACGGCGAGGCGTCCGAGGACCACGTCGGTGGCGTCGATGACGAGCCACTCACGCTGGATGTCAGCGGGCTTGGGGCTGTACGTGCGCACGGCGATGTACCCGTTCTCGTTCGTTGGTCCCGAACCCCGGTCGGGGATCGGAATGGAGCTGCGGCTTCTGACGAACACGGCCCGGCTCGCTCCCCCGCTCGTCGTGCGAGACGAGGGATGACGTCCGGATCTGCACCCGTCCCCGGAGAGGACGGACGCGGCAGGAGTCGCGACCAGCAAGGGTACGGCGTCCCCGCGAGGGGGGTCAAAACGGCGGACCGGAGGTTCAGCGGCCGATCCGGCGGGTGAAGATCTGGAGGTCCCCGTCGCCCAGCACCGGCGGCGGCACCCCCATCGCCTCGCTCCCGGACGCAAAGGCCACCGTACGCCCGTCGCCGGAGGCGTCGAAGCCGTAGTCGTCCCACCACGCGTCGCCCGGCGTCAGTGACCGTACGCCGTCGCCGCGCTGCCAGACGAAGACGCCCTGGTAGTTGGCGAACCGCCCCGCGCCAGCCCGCGCGTAGGCCCGCTCGCGGCTGCCGAAGAAGACCCGGCGCCCGTCGTCGGACACCTGGGCGACATCGACCTCGGAGTCGTTGTCAGGCGTGCGGTTGACCAGCCGGACGTCGCCCGAGCGGCGATCGGTCCACCAGAGGTGGACCGGCTTGTCGGCGATCGGCGTCGCCGCGATCCCCCCGTCGGAGCAGGCGCCGGTGACGTAGCGCCCGGTCCCGCTGATGCTCAGCCCGGTCCAGCCGCACCCGGTGTCGGTGGGCAGTCCCTCGTCCTGGGTGAGCGGCATGGACCACGTGCCACGCACCCCCTGGCTCCGACTGAGGACGTACACGTCGGGCAGCGCGCCGCTGTCGCGACCGGCGAGCACCTCGGTGGTGACCACCGCGGCAGCGCTCCCGTCGCCCGAGATCCGCACGGACCCGGACGCGATCTCGGCGGTCGCGAGACGCCGGACCTTGCGCGAGCCCCAGTCGTAGAGGAAGTAGTCGGGCACGCCGTTGGTGTCACCGGCGACGAGGTCGGTCGCGCGGGAGAAGAAGCCGACGTCACCGTTGTCGGCGACGTCGGGCGAGCAGGAGTAGTCGTCGGCCTCTCCCCCGCCCGGTGTGGACGAGGCGCGACGGACGGTCCCCTTTCTCAGGTCGCGCACGAAGACGTCGCTGTTGGGGGTGTTGTCGTCGACGTCGGTGGAGTCGGGCCCGACGAGCTCGTCGGTGCTGCAGAAGGCAACGAAGCGGCCGTTGGGCGAGAGCGAGACCGACTCGGCGACGTCGGCGAGGCGACCGCGACGGTCCGCACCGACGGCCCGCACCCTCCCCGTCCGGTTGTCGCGCAGGTAGACCTGTCGCTGGCCCGCGCGGGTGCGCCGGTCGAGGTTCGTGGCCCCGGAGCCGAACGCGACCCACCGCCCGTCTCTGCTCACCGAGGCGCCGGTGGCATCGTTGTCGGCTGGGCGGCCCTTCGCGTCGACCGACACCATGACGAAGCGCTTCGATGCCGCCGCGCGCGCGTCCGGGGCGTCCGCAGGAGCCGGGCCTGCGCCGAGGAGGGTGGTCGCGAGCACGAGCGTGGTCGCACCGGTGATGGTCGCCGAGAGTCCCATGTCCGCACGTTGCCAGCGCGGGACCTCACGGTGGAACACCCGCAGGGGGTCAGAATGACCGCGTGCGCAACGGTGGTGTCTCCTTCTGGTGGCAGCAGGTCGGGCTGCCGGTCCCGGCCGACCGGCTCGACGGCGACGTCACGTGCGACGTCGCGATCGTCGGTGCGGGCCTGACCGGCCTGTGGACGGCGTACTACCTCCACGAGGCCGACCCCTCGCTCGACATCCGGGTCGTCGAGGCCGAGTTCGCCGGCTTCGGCGCCTCGGGCCGCAACGGCGGCTGGCTCTCGAGCGAGCTCCCCGGCAGCGCGCGGGCGTACGCCGACGTGGCGGGCGAGGCCGGCCTCGCGGCGATGCGCGACGCGGTCCGCGGCTCGGTGCACGAGGTGATCGACGTCGCCGACCGCGAGGGCATCGAGGCCGACATCCGGCTCAGCGGGGTGCTGTACGTCGCCCGCTCGCAGGCCCAAGCCGACCGCCTCGGCGGCGAGCTGTCCGCGGCACAGGTCGCGGAGCGGGTCCGCGTCGCCGGTGCGGTGGCCGGCCACTACGACCCCGGGTGCGCGCGCGTGCACCCCGCCAAACTGGTCAGCGGTGTCGCGCGCGCCGTCCGGGGGCGGGGCGTCCGCATCCACGAAGGCACGCGCGCCGTCAGGATCGAGCCGGGCGCGGTGGTGACCGACCGCGGCACGGTCCGCGCGCCGACGGTGCTGCGCTGCCTCGAGGGCTTCACCGCGGGACTGGCCGGGCACCGCCGGGAGTGGCTGCCGATGAACTCCGCGATCATCGCGACGGCACCGCTCACCGCAGCGCAGTGGGACGAGATCGGCTGGGCCGGCGAGGAGCTGCTCGGCGACGAGGCGCACGCCTACTGCTACGCCCAGCGCACGGCGGACGGGCGGATCGCGATGGGTGGGCGCGGCGTCCCCTACCGCTTCGGCTCCCGCACCGACGTCGACGGTCGCACCCAGGACTGGACGATCGAGTCGCTGCGCTCGACGCTGGCCTCGCTGTTCCCCTCGCTCGCGGGCGTGACGATCGACCATGCGTGGTGCGGCGTGCTCGGCGTGCCGCGCGACTGGAGCGCGAGCGTGGCCTACGACTCCTCGACCGGCCTCGGCCACGCCGGCGGCTACGTCGGCTCCGGGCTGACCGCGACCAACCTGGCCGGCCGCACGCTGCGCGACCTCGTGCTCGGTCGCGACTCCGACCTCACCGCACTGCCGTGGACCGGGCACGTCGTACGCCGCTGGGAGCCCGAGCCGCTGCGGTGGGCCGGCGTCCACACGCTCTACCGCCTCTACCGCGCGGCCGACCGTCGCGAGGACGCCGGGCTCGCACGGACCAGTCGCGTCGCGCGGATCGCGAACCGCGTCGCCGGTCGCTGACTGGACACCGGGTTCGCGCTCGCGCGACCCCCGCGGCTAGGTTGGAGCGACAACCCAAGACGTAGGACAGGAGCCGACGTGACCGACGTAGCGGCCAAGGATTCACTGACCGTCACCGACAACCGGACCGGTCAGCAGTACGACATCGCGATCACCGACAACACGATCGCGGCCAAGGACCTCGGACAGATCCGCCTGAACGACGACGAGCCCGGTCTGGCCACCTACGACCCCGGCTTCGTCAACACGGCGTCGTGCCGCTCGTCCGTCACCTACATCGACGGCGACAAGGGCATCCTCGAGTACCGCGGCTACCCGATCGAGCAGCTGGCCGAGAAGTCCAGCTTCCTCGAGGTGGCCTACCTCCTGGTCAACGGCGAGCTGCCGACCAAGGAGCAGTACGACGCCTGGGTGCACGAGATCACCTACCACACGTTCGTCCACGAGAACGTCAAGACGTTCATGCAGGGGTTCCGCTACGACGCCCACCCGATGGGCATGCTGATGGCCTCCGTCGGCGCGCTGTCGACGTTCTACCCCGACGCCCGCAACATCAGTGACGCCGACAACCGCCACATGCAGATCGTCCGGATGATCGCGAAGATGCCGACGCTCGGCGCCTGGTCGTTCCGTCACGCGCAGGGCAAGCCCTACGTCTACCCCGACAACGACCTCGGCTACACCGCCAACTTCCTCTCGATGCTCTTCAAGATGAGCGAGTCGAAGTTCGAGGCCGACGAGCGCCTGGTCAAGGCCCTCGACGTGCTCTTCATCCTCCACGCCGACCACGAGCAGAACTGCTCGACCAACGCGGTCCGCTCCGTCGGCTCCTCGCAGGTCGACCCCTACTCGGCCGTCGCGGCCGGCGTGGGCGCCCTCTACGGCCCCCTCCACGGTGGCGCCAACGAGGCCGTCCTGCGGATGCTCAAGCGCATCGGCTCCAAGGAGAACATCCCCGCCTTCATCGACGGCGTGAAGGACGGCAACGAGCGCCTGATGGGCTTCGGCCACCGGGTCTACAAGAACTACGACCCGCGCGCGAAGATCATCAAGAAGTCCGCCGAGGACGTCTTCGAGGTCACCGGCACCAACCCGCTCCTCGACATCGCGCTCGAGCTGGAGAAGATCGCGCTGGAGGACGAGTACTTCGTCAAGCGCAAGCTCTACCCCAACGTCGACTTCTACTCGGGCCTGATCTACGAGGCCTTCCAGTTCCCGCCGGAGATGTTCACCGTGCTCTTCGCCATCGGCCGTACGCCGGGCTGGCTGGCGCAGTGGGCCGAGCTGGTCCAGGACAAGGACCAGAAGATCGCCCGCCCCAAGCAGATCTACACCGGGGACCGCGAGCTGACGTTCACCGCGGCGTCCGAGCGCTGGACGTGACCACCGCACGCTGACGCACGACCCGAGGACCCCCGGCGGGCGCCGGGGGTCCTCGTCATTTCTTCACTTCCCAGCCCTCTCTCAGCCGACGCACAGAGAGCCGACGCAGGCTCGAGGCATGAGCGACGACCAGTACCCCCAGCAGCACCCCGGCCGGCCCGAGGGGCAGGACCACGACCACTCCCCCTTCCAGCGGCCGCAGCCGCAGCAGCCTCAGCAGCCGCAGCACCACCCCCGGCAGGACCAGGACCCGTACGGGCAGCACGGGCCGCACGGCCAGCACGCGCACCAGCAGTGGTCGGGTGGGACGGCCACCCAGCAGCGACCGGCGCGCTCGCGTCGTACGGGTCTCGCGGCAGCGGTGCTGGCGACCTCGCTCCTCGTGGGTGGCGGTGCCGGGCTGGGTGGCGCGGCCGTGTGGGACGCGACCCACGACGGCACGGCCGGCACGCCGAGCGCGTCGGCCTCGCCGAGCACCTCCACCGTCGCCAACCAGACCACGAGCGCCCCGGCCGACGGCTCGGTCGAGTCGGTGGCCCAGAAGGTGCTGCCGAGCGTCGTGCAGATCGACGTCACCGGCAACGGTGAGGCCGGCTCCGGCTCGGGGATCATCCTCACCTCGGACGGCACGATCCTGACCAACAACCACGTCGTCGAGGTGGCCGGCCAGGGCGGGTCGATCAGGGTCGACTTCAACGACGGCACCAGCGCGGACGCCAAGGTCCTCGGCACGGACCCGCTCACCGACACCGCGGTGATCCAGGCCGAGGGCGTCTCGGGGCTCACCCCGGCGACGATCGGCAAGTCGGCCAACCTCGAGGTCGGCCAGGGGGTCGTGGCCGTCGGCTCCCCGTTCGGCCTCGACGCGACCGTGACCAGCGGCATCGTCAGCGCCCTGAACCGGCCGGTCAACGTCGGGTCGGACGCCCAGGGCAACTCGACGACGTACCCCGCCATCCAGACCGACGCGGCGATCAACCCCGGCAACTCCGGCGGTCCGCTGGCCGACATGACCGGAGCGGTCGTCGGGATCAACTCCTCGATCCGCACCGCCACGGCGCAGACGTCGGGACAGTCCGGGTCGATCGGCCTCGGCTTCGCGATCCCGATCGACGAGGTCATGCCGATCGTCGACCAGATGGTGAAGGGCGAGACCCCGACCCACGCACGGCTCGGCATCCAGGTCGGCGACCCGCAGTCCGGTGACGCGGAAGGTGCCGTGGTCAACGAGGTCTCGGCGGGCTCCACCGCCAGCAAGGGCGGCCTGGCCTCCGGCGACCTGATCACCAAGGTCGACCAGCAGAGGATCACCGACGCCGACTCGCTCGTCGCGACCATCCGCTCCTACCGCCCCGGCGACTCGGTCACGGTGACCTGGACGACGGGCAACGGGCAGGAGCAGAGCGGGTCCTTCGTGCTCGACAGCGACGCCACGACGAGCTGATCGCCCCCGCCCGTCCGCAGTCTTGGGCCGGCCGCGCCATGATGGGGCGGCCGGCCCCTGCTGTGTCCGCCGGCCACTCGTGAGGAGCGAAGGAGTCACATGCAGCTCGAGCTGAGCCCGGAGGACGCGGAGTTCCGCGACCGTGTGCGCGAGGTCTTCACCACGAAGGTCCCGCAGGAGATCCGCGACACGGTGCTGGAGGGCCGCCACCTCACCCGCGACCAGATCGTCGAGAGCCAGCGGGCACTCAACGCCGAGGGCCTCGCCGTTCCCCACTGGCCGGTGGAGTGGGGCGGCCAGGACTGGACGGACCTCCAGCGACACCTGTGGCACGAGGAGATGCAGCGCGCCGGGGTGCCGATCCCGCTCGCCTTCAACGCCTCGATGATCGGGCCGGTGCTGGCGCAGTTCGGGACCGAGGAGCAGAAGCAGCGCTTCCTCCCGCCGACCGCGAACCTCGACATCTGGTGGTCGCAGGGCTTCTCCGAGCCCGACGCCGGCTCCGACCTCGCGAGCCTGCGCACCGCGGCGGTGCGCGACGGCGACGACTGGGTCGTCAACGGCCAGAAGACCTGGACGACGCTCGGCCAGTACGGCGACTGGATCTTCACGCTGGTGCGCACCGACCCGGAGGTGAAGAAGCAGGCCGGCATCTCGATGCTGCTGATCGACATGACCACGCCGGGCGTGGAGGTGCGACCGATCGAGCTCATCGACGGTGGCCACGAGGTCAACGAGGTCTGGTTCTCCGACGTCCGGGTCCCCGGTGACCTCCTCGTCGGAGAACCCGGCGGGGGCTGGACGATCGCGAAGTTCCTGCTCGGCAACGAGCGCGTCGGCGTCGCCCCGGTGGGCGCGACCAAGCGCGCGCTGGCGACGCTCAAGACCACCGCGGGCGACCTGATGGACGACCCGCTGGTCCGCGCCCGGGTCGCCGAGCTGGAGAACGAGCTGCTCGCCCTCGAGCTCACCGCGCTGCGCGTGGTCGCCCACTCCTCCGACGGCGCACCGCACCCGGCCTCGTCGGTGCTCAAGCTGCGCGGCACCGTCCTGCAGCAGGCGGTCAGCGAGCTCGCCCTCGACCTGGCCGGGCCGGCGTCGCTGGCCGCGCGCGCGGAGGACGACTCGCCGCAGGAGGGCTGGGCCCGCCGCACGGCCCCGACCTACCTCAACCTCCGCAAGGCGTCGATCTACGGCGGGTCCAACGAGATCCAGCGCCAGATCATCAGCCGCACGATCCTGGGACTCTGAGAGGCACGCGCGATGGACTTCACCTACGACGACGAGCAGCAGGCACTGCGCGAGGCCGTACGCGGCCTGCTCAAGGACGCGTACGGCGACCACGAGGCGCGGCGTCAGGCCGTGGCCACCGACGACGGGTTCGACCGCGCCCTGTGGGGCCGGCTGGCCGAGATGGGCGTGCTCGGGCTGCCCTTCAGCGAGGACGACGGTGGCGTCGGCGCCGGTCCGGTCGAGATCGGGATCGTGTGCCAAGAGCTGGGCCGCGTGCTCGCGCCCGAGCCCTACCTCGCCTCGGTCGTGCACGCCGGCGGCCTCGTTGCGGCGGTCGGCTCGCGCGAGCAGAAGGCCGACCTGCTCGGACGGCTCAGCGCCGGCGAGGTCCAGCTGGCCGCTGCCGACACCTCCCCGGGCGGGCGCTGGGCCTCGCGCGCCGACGGCGTACGCGCCTCGGTCGACGGTGACACGTGGACGCTCGACGGCGTCGCCGACCCGGTCGTCGGCGGCGCGACCGCGGACGTCCTCGTCGTGACCGCGGCGCTGCCGGGAGACGGCGCAGGCACCGGGGTCTTCGTGGTCGACGCCGCCGCCGTCACCCGGACGGGCTACGCGGCCGCCGACCTGACCCGCGCGGCCAGCGTCACCTTCGAGGCCAGTGCAGCGACCCCGCTCGGCGAGCCGGGCCGCGACCTGACCGACAGCATCGCGACCATCAGCGACCTGACCCGCATCATGGGCGCCAACCAGGCCCTCGGCGTGATGCAGAGCCAGGTGCGCGCGACGACCGACTACCTCAAGAGCCGCAAGCAGTTCGGCGTCACCCTCAACACCTTCCAGGCGCTGACGTTCCGAGCCGCCGACATGTACGTCGAGCTCGAGCTCGCGCACAGCATGGTCGACTGGGCGACGATGACGATCGCGGGTGGCGACCGCGAGGTCGTGGCCGACGCGGCCGACCGGGTGGGGCTCGCCACCGCCCGTGCCGGGCGGCACATCGGCCAGGAGGCGATCCAGCTGCACGGCGGCATCGGCATGACGGCCGAGTACGCCGTCGGCGTCGGCACCGCGCACCTCGAGGTGCTCGACCAGTGGCTCGGCAACGCCCACCACCACCTGACCCGGCTCTCGTCGCGGGTCACCGACCACGAGCTGGTCGAGGCGGTCTGATGGACCTCTCCCTCACCGAGGAGCAGGAGGCGTTCCGTTCGCTGGCCCGCGACTTCCTGGAGCGGGAGGCCGTCCCGCACCGGATGCAGTGGGACCACGACGAGTCCGTCGACCTCGCGATCGTCCCGAAGATGGCCGAGCTCGGCTTCTTCGGGCTCACGATCCCCGAGCAGTACGGCGGTGTCGGCGGCGACTACGTCACCTACTCCCTCGCGATGGAGGAGCTGGGCCGCGCCGACTCGGCGCTGCGGGGCATCGTGTCGGTGAGCAGCGGGCTGGTCGGCAAGTCGATCCTGTTCCACGGCAGCGAGGAGCAGAAGCAGGAGTGGCTGCCGCAGCTGTCCGCCGCGACGAAGCTCGGCTGCTTCGGCCTCACCGAGCCCGGCACCGGGTCGGATGCCGGCAACCTCACCTCGCGCGCTGTCCGCGACGGCTCGGACTGGGTCATCGACGGCCGCAAGGTCTTCATCACCAACGGCACCTGGGCCGACGTCGCGCTCGTCTTCGCCCGCACCAGCGACGGCGGTCCGCGCGGCGTGACGGCGTTCCTGGTGCCGACCGACTCCCCCGGCTTCGAGGCCCGGGAGATCCATCACAAGCTAGGGCTGCGCGGCCAGGCGACCGCCGAGCTGTTCCTCGACGGCGTACGCGTCCCGGACGCCGCCCGTCTCGGCGAGGTCGGCCAGGGCTTCAAGATCGCGATGGGCACCCTCGACAAGGGTCGCCTCGCCGTCGCCTCCAGCTGCGTGGGGATCGTGCAGGGATGCCTCGAGGCGTCCGTGGCCTACGCCACGGAGCGCACCCAGTTCGGCAGGCCGATCGCATCGTTCCAGCTCGTGCAGGACCTCATCGCCGACATCTCGCTCGACGCCGACGCCGCACGGCTGCTCGCGTGGCGGTGCGCCGACCTCATCGACCGCGGCGAGCCCTACGGGGTGGCGGCGTCCAAGGCCAAGCTGTTCGCCTCCGAGGCCGCGGTGCGTGCGGCCAACAACGCGATCCAGGTGCACGGAGGCGCCGGCTACGTCGACGACTTCCCGGTCGCGAAGTACCTGCGCGACGCCCGCGTGATGACCCTCTACGAGGGCACGTCGCAGATCCAGAAGCTGTTGATCGGCCGCGCCGAGACGGGGATCAACGCCTTCACCTGACCGGTTCCTGCAGGAGTCACCGCTCACCCGGTGACTCCCACCGATGTGCGGTGATCCTGACGCGGCAGCCACGTCACGGTCACCGCACAACGTCGCTAGAGTCCCGTCATGCGTGCGGCTGCGGGGGTGCCTCTGGTGCTCGGCCTCTGCGCGTCCGGCCTCGTCGTCGCCCTCGGGTCCGGGCACGAGCGGCCTGCACCCGACGCCGACACCTATGCGGTGCCCGCCGAGCTGGCCGACTACTCCTACGTCACCGGCACGGTCTCGTCGTCGCCACCCGGTCCGGCGGTCGCTCTCTTCCAGCACGGGTTCGGCGTCGAGCTCATGGACTTCCCCCAGGCGGTCGTGCTCGGTGCCGGCGGCGACCGCTACCGCCGCGTCGACGTCGCCGAGGCGCGCGCCGGGGCCGAGACGCAGGGCGATCCCGCGCCGATGCTGCTGTCCCCGGACGGGCGATACGTCGCGGTGGGCGACCACGACGTCGGCGGCGATCACCCTGACGTGGCGGTCGTCGACCTGACCACCGGGGAGACGACGTCGTACGACCTCCCGCAGGGTCGCAGCGTCGTACCCGTCGCCTTCTCCACCGACAGCGGGTCGCTCGCGATGCTGCTCTCGGACGAGCCGACGAGTCCCTACGCCGGCGGGCGGATCAGCGGCACGGTCGGGGTGCTCGACCTCGGCCGCGGCAGGACGGCCACCATGCGGGTGGAGGACGCGACCGCGGTGGCCTTCTCCTCGACCGGCTCGATGGCCGTGGAGCACGTCGGCAGCACGGGGTACGGCATCACTGTCGTCGACTCGACGGGCACCGTGGAGGAGCTGACCCCGGACGGCGTGCTCGCCGGCCCGACGGCGTGGTCGCCCGACGGCAGCCTGCTCGCCATCACGACCGTCGACCCGGCGGGCGCACCGGTCGGGTCCGGGGACCCGGGCACCCCCGACGGTCTCGCGTTCGTGGACCCGTCGGGCACGGCGACCGACGTACCCGACCCGCTCCCGCTCCCCCTGTCGCCTCCCGGGCGCGTGCTCGCGTGGAACGGCGACGACGAGGTGGTCATGCTGCTGTCCGACTCGTCCGACACCGCCACGCTCGCGTCCGTGCCGCTGGACGGCTCGGAGCCGCGCACCCTGATGCGGATGGACGACCTGGGCTCCTACGGCGTCGGACGGTTCCAGCTGGCCGCCGACGCCGGCGGTCGGCTCGAGGTGGTCGACCCGGCCGGCGTCGACCGCGGGCCGTGGCCGTGGTCGTGGCGCCTCGGCGGTGCCGTCCTCGCCGGCCTGCTCGTGTGGCTCGTCGCGTGGATGGCCGTCTGGGTCGTCTCGCGCGCCCGGCGGCGAGTCGCGACCTAGGAGCAGCTGCCGCCCGACGGGTCACACGCACCCCAGCCGCGCAGCGGCGCGCTCCATCGTCGGCCGTTGGGGGCCGAGTCACCGTGGGAGCCGCGCGTGAGGGACACGACGGCACGCCACGCGCCGGGTGAGTCACCCGGCGGGTGGGCACCGAAGCACCAGAACACGTCGAACGAGATGCCGACGCCCTTCGCCCCCGCCCTCACGTCGTAGACGGGCTTGTCGCCGTCCTCGTCCACGCAGGCACCGATCGCACGCCGGGCGCCGTCCGTCCCCCAGGTCTCGCCCTTGCGCAGCACCTGCTCGAGTCGCAGGTTCTTCCCCTTTCCCGTCGAGAGCTGGAGGTCGTAGCGCCCCTCAGGCATCGCGTCGAGGTCGGTGTCGAACCACACGGTCAGGTGCTGCCCCGCGCGCATGCCGTCGGGGACGCTCACGACGACGTCCTGCTCCGACACCCAGTACCAGCTCGAGCGCAGCGTCACCGACGCGATGTCGGCGTCGTCCGGCGACGTGCGCGAGTCGCGCACGACGACCTTCGTCGGCAGGCCGGCACGGTCGACGGTCCCGTCCGGCGCAGGCGCGGCGCTGGCGGGCATGGTCGCGATCGGGAGCAGCGCGGCGACGGCGGCTGCAGCGACGAGCTTCTTCATGGCGTTCCCCTCATGGTCCCCTGTGCCCGCCATCCTCCTCCCGCCCGGCCGCCCGCGCGGTGGTGCTGGCCCTACTCCTGCGGACCGGCGTGCGGGCCTGCCGCGACGAGGCGTCGTACGGCGTCCAGGTCGAGGTCGTAGGGCCCGACGCGGGTCAGCACCCACGACGCACCCCTGTCGAGCCAGGGAGCGGGGTCCTGCGTCGGCTGCAGGTCGACCACGACGTCGAAGCCGTCGGCCGGGTCGTGCGCGGCGAGGTCGCCGACCACCCGGTCGAGGTCGCTGGGGCCGTCGAGCCCGATGACGAAGAAGCCGTCGTACCTCGCCGCCCGGCGCAGCGGTGCCTGGTTCGGGAAGCGCCCCGCCATCCAGATCGGCACCCGCGGCGCGGGGCGGAAGCCGCCGCCGAGGTGTCCGGTCAGCGCCTCGAGCCCCTCGTCGAGCAGGCGGGCGCGCGCCTTCGGGTCGGGCTCGTCGCCGTAGTCGCTGAACTCGCCCACCCAGTCGTCACCGAGGCCGAGCCCGAGCACGAACCGCTCCCCCGACAGCACCGCCAGGCTCGCCGCCTGCCGCGCGAGCACCTGCGGCCTGCGCCGGGCCAGCGGCGTCACCATCGGGCCGAACACCATCCGCTCGGTGCGCATGGCGACCGCGGCGCAGCAGGTCCACACGTCCGCGATCTCGGCCACGCGGTCGCCGTACTGCAGGTGGTCCCACACGAAGAACCCCTCCCACCCGGCCCCCTCGGCCTCGGCGGCGAGGTCGCCGACCACCCGGGGGTCGGCGAGGGCGTCGAAGGGTGCGACGAACAGTCCGCGGCGAGCAGTCATGCCTTGATCATGCCCTCGCCCACACGTGTCCGGGTCGTGGCCCTCGATCGACCGGTTCGAGGGCCACCTCGAGGACACGTGTGCGACGGCGGCGCCGGACTACGCCCGCGCCCGCCGCATCTGGCGGCGCCGGACTACGCCCGCGCCCGCCGCATCTGGCGGCGCCGGACTACGCCCGCGCCCGCCGCATCCGGCGTTCCAGCGGAGCATCGGCCGGCCAGCCGTCGGGGATGCCGAGGTCCACGAAGCCTGCCTTCTCGTACGCGGCGAGGGCGCGGGCGTTGTCGTCGCGGACCATCAGGTAGGTGTCGTGACCACCGGAGGAGGCCCATTCGGCGACGGCGTCGATCAGGCGGCCGGCGAGCCCGGTGCCACGGTCGTCGGGGGCGACCCACATCGAGATCAGCTCGACGTGGCCGTCCGCCTGCGCGCCTGACACGACGCCGACGCCGCGACCGTCGCTCATGGCGACGACCGTGAAGGGCACGTCGGTCAGGCGCGAGCGCCATCGGGACTCGGGCGCGTGCACCCAGTCGTCGTACGACGCCCCGAAGGCGCCCGGCGCTTCGGCGAGCGAGGCGAGCCGCACGTCGCGGAAGGTCTCCCACTCGTCGGGACCGACGCGGACGATCTCCACGGACGTCATCCGTCGAGCTTCTTCTGGAAGTCGCCCAGCCGCGCGACCGGGCGGAAGCCGAGCGCCTCGTTGACGCCGATCATGTGGCTGTTGACCTCGGCGTTGTACGTCGTCAGGCGGGTGACGTCGGGACGTTCGCGCTGCAGCAGGCGGAGGTTCGCGACCTTCACCGCGACGCCGAGCCGGTGGCCGCGGTGCTCCCGCCGCACGAGCGTGCCCCACTGGTACGCGCGACCGGGCTCGTGGACCGTGGTGGCGAGATCGGAGTAGGCGACCACCTCACCCGACGGCGAGATGGCGACGGTGTTGTACTTCGTCCGCCCCTGGCGCTCCACGGTCTCCTCGTGCTCACGCACCGCCTCGGCGCTGACGACCTCGGGCTCGAGCTCGAGCTCACCCGTCGGTGCCTCGGTGGCCAGGCTCGACGTGACCTCGGCCCAGCCGTGCAGCAGGTCGTCGGGGACCGGTCCCGACCACGACCGCAGGACGTAGGCGGGGTGGTAGCGAGCCGCGTCGTCCGCCAGCGCGACGAGCAGCGCCTCGTCGACCGGGAGGGTGAGCTCGCGCTGCACCTCCGACAGGGCGAGGTCGAAGCCGCTGGCCCTGGCGAAGCCCGGACCCGAGCCGCCCCCAGCTGCGTCGGAGCCGGCGCCGTAGGCCCAGGACGCCAGGCTGTTGAGGATCCGGCGACCGCGTTGCCGGGCGACCTGCTCGAGGTGTGACAGCACCGCCGATCCGATCCCCTGACGCCGGAGCTCCGGAAGCACGTGGACCGTGAGCTCGGCGAGCTCGAGGTTGTCCCGCAGCGGCGTGCGCATCCAGCCGACGCCCACCGTGCGCCCGTCGAGCAGCGCGGCCCAGCCGCCCACCCATGCAGTGGTCCCGTCGCGCTGCATGAGCGCGCGCACCTCCTCCAGCTGCCAGGCGGTTGCCACGTCGCCCAGCTCGTGGGTCTCGGCGACGGTGTAGACGTGGTGCCAGGCGGCGAAGGCGGCGTCGTCGAAGGGGTCGAGCTCGACCACCCCGAGCCCGTTCGGCGGAGTGCTCATCGCGCCCGGACCACCCGCCCCTCGTCCCACACCGGGCCATCGGACTCGTAGACCTCACCGTCGGCGCCGTAGACCAGGAAACGGTCGAACCCGCGCGCGAACCAGCGGTCGTGGGTGACCGCCAGAACCGTGCCCTCGAACGCCTCCAGCCCGGCCTCCAGCGCCTCGGCGGACTGGACGTCGAGGTTGTCGGTCGGCTCGTCGAGGAGCAGCAGCGTGGCTCCCGACAGCTCCAGCAGCAGGATCTGGAAGCGCGCCTGCTGGCCGCCGCTCAGCGACTCGAACTTCTGCTCGCCGGCGTGGGCGAGCTCGTAGCGGTCGAGCACCCGGCTCGCGGCCTCGCGGCCCATCCCGTCGCGGTGCTCGTCGCCACGGTGCAGGATCTCGAGCAGGGTGCGACCGCGGAGCTCGGGGTGCTCGTGGGTCTGCACGAACCAGCCCGGGCGCACGCGCGCGCCGAGCTTGGCCGTGCCGGTGTGCGGCACCGGGGCCGGAGGCGTGTCGCCGACCGGCTGGTGCTCCACGTCGGGGTCGCTGCCGCCGGCCGCGAGGAGACGCAGGAAGTGCGACTTGCCGGACCCGTTGGAGCCGAGCACGGCCACCCGCTCGCCGTACCAGACCTCGAGGTCGAACGGCTTCATCAGCCCACTGAGCTCGAGGTCGGTGCACACGACGGCGCGCTTGCCGGTGCGGCCGCCCTTGAGCCGCATCGTGACCTGCTGGTCGCGTGGCTGCTCGACCGGCGGGCCGGCGTCCTCGAACTTCTTCAGCCGCGTCTGCGCGGCCTTGTACTGCGAGGCGAGGCCGTCGTTGTACTCCGCCTTGATCTTGTAGCGCAGCACGAGTGCCTTGAGCTTGGCGTGCTCCTCGTCCCAGCGGCGCCGCATCTCCTCGAACCGCTCGAACCGGTCGGCGCGCGCCTCGTGATAGCTGGCGAACCCGCCGGGGTGCGTCCACACGAGGTTGCCGGCGCTGCCGAGCTCGACGGTCACGATGCGCGTGGCGGTGTTGGCGAGCAGCTCGCGGTCGTGGCTGATGAACAGGATCGTCTTCGCCGACTCGCGGACCCGCCCCTCGAGCCAGATCTTGCCGGGCACGTCGAGGTAGTTGTCGGGCTCGTCGAGCAGCAGCACCTGGTCCGGCCCGCGCAGCAGGTACTCGAGCACGAGCCGCTTCTGCTCGCCGCCCGACAGGGTGCTGAGCAGCCGGTGCCGGGCGCGGTCGAACGGCAGCCCCATCGCCGCGGTCGTGCACACGTCCCACGTCACCTCGACGTCGTACCCACCGGCGTCTGCGTACTCCGACAGGGCGGTGGCGTAGGCCATCTGGGTGCGCTCGTCGTCGGTCTCCATCAGCTCGAGCTCGACGGCGTCGACGGCCGCAGCCGCCTCGCGCACCCGCGGCGGCGCGACGCTGAGGAGCAGGTCGTGGACGGTCTCGTCGCCTCCGCCGTGGCCGACGAACTGCCGCATCACGCCGAGCCCGCCGGAGCGGGTCACGACCCCCGCGTGCGGCGCGAGGTCGCCGGTGATGATGCGCAGCAGGGTGGTCTTCCCGGCCCCGTTGGCGCCGACGAGGGCGACCTTCTGGCCGTCGCCGACGCGGAAGCTGACGTCGTCGAGCAGCACCCGCCCGTCCGGCAGCTCGTATCGGACTCCGGCGACATCCACGTGACCCACGACGGAGGATTCTCCCCGCCGGACCGACACCCGTCACCTCAATTGCCCAGCGGCTGCTGCCCGCACGGCGCTGACAACCGGTCTAGCCCATGCCTAGGGTGACGGGCATGGCCTCCACGACCACGTCCGAGCAAGCCCCCGCCACCCGCTGGAAGATCGTTGGCCCCGGCCTCGTCGTCGCCGCGACCGGTGTCGGCGCGGCCGACCTCGTCGCGACGCTGATCGCCGGGCAGAAGTTCGGCTACACGCTGCTGTGGTGCGTCGTCGTGGGCTGCGTCATGAAGATCGTCCTCGTCGAGGGCGCGGGGCGGTACTCGCTCGCGACCGGCCGGACGATCTTCGAGGGCTGGCGCTCGCTCGGCTCCTGGACGACGTGGTACTTCGCGCCCTACATCGTGATCTGGGGCTTCGTGTACGGCGCCGCCGCGATGGCCGGGACCGGGCTGGCGCTCACCGGGCTCCTCGGCGGGCTCACCACGACCTGGTGGGGGATCCTCTCCGGGCTGCTCGGCCTGGCACTGGTGTGGACCGGCCGCTACGGCATCTTCGAGAAGGTGCTCGCGGCCCTCGTGGGCATCATGTTCGTGACGATGGTCGGCGCCGCCCTCCTGACCCTGCCCAACCTCGGCGAGCTGCTCACCGGCCTCGCCCCACGCATCCCCGAGGACGGCCTGGTCAACACGCTCGCGCTCGCCGGCGGGGTGGGCGGCACGATCACGCTCGCGGCCTACGGCTACTGGCTGCGCGAGAAGGGCTGGGACACCCCCGCCTACATGCGCGTGATGCGCATCGACAACACCGTCGCCTACGTCGTCACCGGCATCTTCGTGCTCGCCACCCTCGTCGTGGGCGCAGAGCTGCTCTACTCCACGAGCGTGGCGATCGAGGAGGGCGACGCAGGTCTCGTCGACCTCGGCGTCGTCCTCCAGGACCGCTACGGCCAGTGGGCCGGCAAGCTCTTCCTGCTCGGCTTCTGGGCCGCCGCGATGTCATCGCTGGTCGGCGTGTGGAACGGCGTCAGCCTGATGTTCGCCGACTTCATGACCAACGTGACCGGCGGGACGAGCAAGGACGAGAGCTCGCGAGCCGGCGGCAAGTGGTACCGCGCCTACATCCTCTGGCTGACCTTCCCGCCGATGGTGATGATGTTCCTCGGCAAGCCGGTATGGCTGATCCTCGCCTACGGCGTGCTCGGCGCGTTCTTCATGCCGTTCCTCGCCGTCACCCTGCTCTGGCTGCTCAACACCGACCGCACGCCCGTGGAGTGGCGCAACAAGCTCCACTCCAACGTGCTGATGGTGCTGTGCGCGCTGGCCTTCGTCGCGCTGTGCGTCAACGAGGTGCGCAAGGCCGTCGCGGGGGCCTGATCCGGTCAGGCACCCGTCACGTGCCGGATCCAGACGTTGGGCTCGACGTAGGTGGCGACGCCGTGCTCGGCGTCGCACATCACCGGCGCGAGGGCCTTCGGTACCTCGACCGGACCCGTGGTGTCGAAGGGCAGGCCGGTCCACGCCCGCCACTCCTCGAGGGTGCCGGGGATGCACATCGAGCGCGGCGCGACCCTCTCGATCGTGCCGCCCGCGCGCACGTGCACGCGCAGCCACGGGTCGACCGGCAGGCCGTCGTCGCGGGTCCGGAAGGCGTACGACGACATCGGCTCGTGGACGTCCGTCTTGCCGTTGGGCCGCACCGGGGCGAGCAGCTCGGAGTAGCCGAGCCGGCCGGCGTTGTCGCGCAGCGCAGCGAGCATGACTCCGGACAGCCCGGTGCCCTGCAGGCGCGGCTCGATCGCGATCTCGGCGGCGGTGATGGCGTTGGGGGTGTCGCCCCAGATCCGAGTCAGCAGCGCGCTGCGGAGCGCGAAGTCCCAGCCGGCGTCGGGCAGCTCGCCGTCGGGGAGCGTGAAGGGCGCGGAGAACGCCTTCGCCACGATCCGGCCGTCCGGGTCGAGCGCGACCAGCACGGTCTCCATGAAGTACTCCTCGAGGCAGGAGTAGTAGGAGTTTCCGATCGGGTCGTGCTTCATGAACTCCGGCCACGAGGTCTCCATGTCCCAGAAGACGTCCCACGGCTGCGGCCGCTCGGCCAGCGTCACGATCTCCAGGTCCATGCCCGCCATTGTGGTGACGGCGGCAACCGGATTCACAACCGCTCGGCGACCCGGCGGGCGGCAACCTGCAGGATCTCCCACGCCGTGGAGAACGGCGGGGCGTAGGCGAGGTCCATCCAGGCGAGGTCGTCGACGGTCCCGCCGGCCCAGAGGACGGCCGCCGCCGCGTCGATCCGCTTGCCGGCGCCGTGGCCGCCGACGACCTGCACGCCGAGGAGCCGGCGGGTCGTGCGGTCGGCCATCACCCACAGGGCGATCGGCTCGGCCTCGGGCATGTAGCCGCTCGCGGTCGTGCCCTCGGTGAGCAGTGCGACGGGCTCGTGGCCCGCTGCCTCGGCGTCCGACCGCGAGAGCCCGGTGCGAGCGATCTCGAGGTGCACCTCGCCGTAGGAGAACCGGGTGATCGACGTGTCGGTCATCCCGTCGAAGGTCAGCGAGCCGCCGGCGAGGCTGTCGCCGAGCGCGCGCCCGTGCTTGTTGGCGTGCGTGCCGAGCGGACGGAAGACCCACTCGTCGTCGAGTCGGCGCCGCACCTCGCAGCAGTCGCCGGCGGCCCAGACGTGGTCGGCGACCCGGCCGTGCGGGTCGGGGCGCAGCGCGCCGCCGTCGGTCAGCTCGACCTGTCCTTCGAGGAACGCCGTGGCCGGCCGTACGCCGATCGCCACCACGACGAGGTCAGCGTCCCGCGTGCCGCCGTCCCAGTGCACGCCGGTCACCCGGTCGCCGTCGAGCTCGAGCCCGGTCACCTCCGCGCCCAGCACCAGCTCGATCCCCGCGTCGCAGAGACCGACGTTGACGAGGTCGGACATCTCGTCCTCGAGCATCGACATCCCACGGGTGCGGGTGAGCACCGTGACCCCGAAACCCTTGCGCAGTGCGGCTTCCGCCACCTCGACGCCGACGTATCCGGCCCCCACGACGACCACGTGGCCGCCGTCGCCGACCTCGGCGAACCGCTCCAGCCACGAGGCTCCGTCGTCGAGGGTCTTCACGGTCCCCACGCCGCCGTACGGCGTCCCGTCGGGCCGCAACGCCCAGTCCGGCACGACGGCCGGGGCGCCGGTGGCGACCACCAGCTCGTCGTACTCGAGCACGTCGCCGCCGTCGGTGGTGACCGTGCGCGCGGACAGGTCCGCGGAGACCACCTCGGTCGACATCCTGAGGTCGATGCCGGCGTCGCGGTGCGCGTCGCCGGACCGGGCGACGAGGTCCTCGGCCGAGGCGACGTCGCCCGCCATCAGGTAGGGGATTCCGCACGCGCTGTAGGAGGTGTGGGTGCCCTTGTCCAGGACGGTGATCGCGAGCTCGCGGCCCGTCCTCCGGGCCGTGCGCAGCGCCTGGTGCGCGGCCGACATCCCGGCGGCGTCGGCCCCGATGACGACGACCCGCGTGGGGGCCGTCATTGGCTGGTCGACTTCGACCAGAGGTTCACGTCCGAGTCGGTCGCGTAGCGCTCGATCTCCGCGAGCTCGTCCTCGCTGAGGGGCGGCCCGGACAGGGCGTCGAGGTTGGTGTCGAGCTGCTCGACGCTGGACGCGCCGATGACCGCACTGGTCACCCGCTCGTCACGCAGCACCCACTGCAGCGCGAGCTGGGCGAGCTTCTGCCCGCGCCGCTCGGCGATGCCGTTGAGCGCGCGCACCCGCGCGAGCACGTCGTCCTCCATGCCGGCGATCGTCGAGCCCTCGCGGGCCGCCCGGGAGTCCTCGGGCACCCCGTCGAGGTAGCGGTCGGTCAGCAGCCCCTGCGCCAGGGCCGTGAAGACGATGCATCCCATCCCCTGCGCCTCGAGCTCGTCGAGCAGGCTCGGGCCACCGTCCTGCGGCTCCTCGATCCATCGGTTCAGCATGTTGTAGGACGGCTGGTGGATGAGCAGCGGCGTCCCGAGGTCGCGGGCGATCCCGGCGGCCTCCCTGGTCCTCTCGGCCGAGTACGACGAGATACCGGCGTAGAGCGCCCGGCCGGACCGCACGGCCGTGTCGAGCGCCATCATCGTCTCCTCGACCGGGGTGTCCGGGTCGAACCGGTGGCTGTAGAAGATGTCGACGTAGTCCAGTCCCATCCGCGCCAGCGACTGGTCGAGCGAGGCGAGGACGTACTTCCGCGACCCGCCGCCCTGGCCGTACGGACCCGGCCACATGTCGTAGCCCGCCTTGGTCGAGATCACCAGCTCGTCGCGGTAGGACGCGAAGTCGTCCTTCAGGTAGCGCCCGAAGTTCTCCTCGGCCCGGCCGTAGGGAGGGCCGTAGTTGTTGGCCAGGTCGAAGTGGGTCACGCCACGGTCGAAGGCACGGCGCAGGATCGCGCGCTGCGTCTCCTCCGGCCGGTCGGTGCCGAAGTTCTGCCACAGCCCCAGCGAGAGGGCGGGAAGCTTGAGCCCGCTCCTCCCTGTGGACCGGTACTCCATGCCGGTGCCGTCGTCGTACCTGTCGGACGCTGCTTCGTAGGACATGCCCCCATCCTGCCGCCTCGGCCGACGCGCAGGTCGCCCTCGGGGGTGTCCCGGGGACGTCTCCGGGCTGTACCGGATGGATCGAATGGTCCGACAGGAGTCCACTGGACGCATGACCCTGCGAGGAACGGCCCTGCGGCTGGCGGTGTCGTCCGCTCGCCGGATCCCCTCCGCCTATCGCTACCCGCTCCAGCGCGACGGCGTCGACCCGGTCCCCCGCCTCGAGGCCGCCCGCGCCCGCGGCGACGTCGTACGCCTGGCCAGCCTGTTCGGCACGCGGGTCTGGCTCGTCACGGGGTACGACGTCGCCCGGGCCGTGCTGGCCGACTCCGAGGTGTTCGCCAACGACGTGCGCCACTTGATCGGCCGGCAGGACCGCGCGCCGGCCGAGCGGATCGGCGGCCTCGGCATGACGGACGCACCCGACCACGACCGGTTGCGCCACGTGCTGACGCCGTACTTCACCCGGCGTCGCCTGGCCGAGCTCCAGCCCGACATCGACCGGGTCGTCGCCGAGGCGCTCGACGACCTGGCCGCGCACGGCCCCGAGGTCGACCTCGTGGAGCGGTTCGGCTTCGCCGTGCCGTTCGGGGTGATCTGCGACCTGCTCGGCATGCCGGAGGTGGATCGTCTGGAGTTCCGCCAGCGAGGGGCCGCCCGCTTCGACCTGCGCGACGGTGGCTCGGGCATCTTCGCGACCGCGGCCGGGACCAGGCAGTTCCTCATCGACCTCGTCGCAGCCGAGCGACGCTCGCCGCGCCTGGGTCGACCCGACGGCCTGGTCGCCCGGATGGTCGCCGAGCACGGCGACGACCTCGACGACGTCGAGCTCGGCGGCCTCGCCGACGGCGTCTTCCTCGGCGGCTACGAGACCAGCGCGAGCATGCTGTCCCTCGGCACGTGGGTGCTGCTCCAGCACCCGATCGTCTGGAAGACCCTGCAGCGCGGGGACCCCGCTGAGGTCGACCAGGTCGTCGAGGAGCTGCTCCGCTTCGTGTGCCCGGTGCAGGTCGCCTTCCCGCGCATCGCCCGGCGCGACCTCGTGGTCGGCGAGCAGCCCGTGCGGGCCGGCGACGTGGTCGTGGTGTCCCTCACCGGCGCGGGTCGCGACCCCGCCCGCCACGTCGACGCCGGGCACTTCGACCCGACCACCGCGTCGGCCGGCACCTTGGCGTTCGGCCACGGGCTGCATCGTTGCGTCGGCGCCGAGCTCGCGCGGATGGAGCTGCGCACCGCGCTCGTCGCGCTCGCGCAACGCTTCCCCGACCTGTCGCTCGCGTGCGACCCGGCGGACCTGCGGTTCACCGAGCTCGCCATCGTCCACGGCGTCGAGTCGCTGCCCGTCCGGCTGGGATGACGGTCGTACCCTCCAACAGGTGGTCCGCACCTCGCTCGTCCTCGCCGCCGTCGTCGCGGTGACGTCGGCCTGCACGGTCGACGACCCGCGGCGGTCCGCGCCGACGACGACCACCTCGAGCCCGTCGCCGGCACCCACGTCGACGCGTCCGACGACCACCCCCACGCCGAGCGCGACCGCGACGCCCACCCCAGCACCCGAGGCCGCACCCGAGCCGAAGCGCTCCTTCGTCACCATCCCGGCGATCGGCCTGGAGGACTTCCCCGTCGTGCGCTACCGGGGGTCACCCGACGACGGCCCGGGGACCGCGCTGCAGAACGCCGGAGAGATGGCCTCGCCGCGCGGCGCCCGCGGCGGAGTCGGTCCGGGCGAGATCGGCAACCACATCATCACCGGGCACCGGCTCACCGGCACCGCTCCGCTGCGGGACTCCCCGTCCCTGCGCCGCGGTGACCGGATCCTGGTGCGGACCGGCGACACGGTGTTCGTCTACGAGGTGCGCCGCACCCGCTGGACGTCCTTCCGGCAACCCCGGTCGCTGCAGGCCCAACGCGCGCCCGTGCCTGGCCGGATCGGCGAGGAGGCGACCGAGCCGATGATCACCCTCTCCACCTGCGCCACGCTCGAGGACCACGCCGCGGGCAACTACTGGTCCGACGAGTTCGACAACCCCGAGCACCGCATCGACAAGATCGGCGTGCTCGTGGACACCCGTCCCGCCTGAAATCCTGTTGTCCGGCAGTATCCGGTCGAGTTGGATCTCGCCATGAGCGAGCCGCAGGACCGCTGGCGAGATCCCCAGTTCGTCTCCGGGGCGCACGCGTGGATCCACGAGCAGCTGGACCACACCGTCTCGCCCGTGCTCGAGATCCAGCAGACGCACGTCACCGACTGGTCGACGGTCATGCGCGTGACCACGCGGTACAGGACGTCGTGGTTCAAGGCCAACGACGAGTCGATGCGGCACGAGGCAGCGGTGACCGCGTTCCTCGCGCCACGTTCCGGTGAGCGGGTGCCCCGGCCCCAGGCGTACGACCCCGGCACCGGCTGGATGCTGACGGCCGACATGTCGCCGCGCCTGCGTGAGGTGATCGCAGAGGAACGCTCCCTCGCGCGATGGCACGACGCGCTGCGCGGCTACGCTGGGATCCAGATCGCCTGCGAGGACGCGGTGGACGAGCTCCTCGCCCTCGGCCTGCCCGACCGCCGACTGGCGACGCTGCCCGGCGCGTACGCCGACCTGGTGGCGGGCCTCCCCGACGCGGACCGGCGCCTGCCTCCCGCGTCGGACGTCGAGGAGCTCTGCGCCCGGCTGGCGTCGTACGGCATCCGGGAGACGGTGCAGCACGACGACCTCCACGACGGGCAGGTGTTCCTACCGACGCACTCCCACGCGCACATCCTCGACTGGGGAGACGCCTGCGTCTCGCACCCCTTCTTCACCCTCGCCGTCACGCTGGAGGGCGTGATCGCGTGGGGGGTCGAGGACGTCGAGGACTCCGAGGACCTCGGCCCCCACCTGACGGCCTACCTCGAGCCGTACGCCGCCCGCTACGGCACCACGGTGGCCCACCTGCGCGGCGCCGCGGAGATCGCGATGCGCCTCGGCTGGGTCTGCCGCGCCGTCAACGGACACCTGCCCCAGGACCCTGACCGCACCCGCGTGCGGCTCAAGATGTTCCTCGACGGCAAGCCCTAGGCGCGGCGCGTCTCCAGGACCCGGAAGCCCTTGTGGCTGGCGAGCCGCTGGGTGGGCCAGCCCTGCTCGCCGAGCCAGCGCTGGAGGGAGTCGGCGCCGAGGTTCTTGCCGACGACCATGACCATCCGGCCGCCCGGCGCCAGCCGGGGCAGCCAGGTCAGCAGGAGGTCGTGCAGCGCCTCCTTGCCGATGCGGATGGGCGGGTTCGACCAGATCTCGTCGAAGACCTGGTTGGACGGCACCTGATCGGGCAGGCACGCGACGAAGCGCGAGTCGAGACCGGCGGCACGGGCGTTCTCGTTGGCCAGCAGGATCGCGCGCTCGTTGACGTCGACGCCGGTGACGTTGGCGAGCGGGACCGCGCGGGCGAGCGCGAGCCCGATGACGCCGTAGCCGCAGCCGAGGTCGAGGAACTGCCCCTGGACCGGCGGGTCGAGCTCGCGGAACAGCACGGCCGTCGCGTGGTCGAGGTGGCCGCGGCTGAAGACCCCGGATCCCGTGTCGAGGGTCAGCTCGTGGCCCCAGAGCTCGGCGGTGAAGCGCTCGCGCTCGAACGGAACGCTCGGGTCGGCGGAGAAGTAGTGCTCAGGCATCGATCGCCTCTCTCTTGGCACGGGCGCGGTCGGCCTGGGCGGCCAGCTCCGTGTCGTCGGGGTAGCCGACCTCCTCCAGCGTCAGCCCGTGCGCGTGCACGACGCGCACGCCGGCGTCGCGGCGGCGTCCGGCCATCACCTCGGCCGGCCAGGTGGTCGGTCGGCGGCCCTCGCCGACGGCGATCAGGCTGCCGACGAGCGCCCGCACCATGTTGTGGCAGAACGCGTCGGCGCGGACCGACCCGACGGCCCGGCCGGCCTCGTCGCGACTCCAGGAGAGGTCGAGCAGGGTGCGCACGGTCGTCGCTCCCTCGCGCTGCTTGCAGAAGGCGGCGAAGTCCTGGAGCCCGACCAGTGGCGCCGAGGCGGCGTTCATCGCGTCGAGGTCGAGGCGGCGGGGCCAGGTCAGCACGTGGCCGCGCACGAGCGGGTCGGCGAGCTCCTGCGCGTCGGCGATCCGGTAGGCGTAGCGGCGCCAGACAGCGGAGAAGCGGGCATCGAACCCGGCGGGGGCCTCGCTGATCCGTCGTACACGCAGGTCGGGCGGGAGGATCCCGTCCACCCGGAGGGCCAGGGCGTCGAGCGGCGGGTCGGTCGAGCGTCCGGCGGACGACGTCACCAGGTCGGGATCGACGTCGAGGTGGGCGACCTGCCCGCGTGCGTGGACGCCGGCGTCCGTACGCCCGGCCACCGTGACCCGCACCTCCGGGACCCGCAGGGCCGTGGCGAGGGCTGCCTCGAGGGTGCCCTGCACGGTGCGCAGCGTGGGCTGCGCCGCCCACCCGGAGAAGTCGGCGCCGTCGTAGGCACAGTCGATCCGCAGGCGCACGTCGTGATCCTAGGACCGTCTGGACCACCTGCCGAAAGTGGTGCCGTGCTCCGTTTCTTTACCTAGGCTGGAGGTGTGATGCGGACGATCGCACGGCTCGTGCTCCTGCTCCTGGTGTCGACCCTGTTCCCGCTGCAGGCTGCCGCGGCGTCGGCGCCCGCACCGACGGTGTCCTCCTCGCGGCTTCTCACGGACACTGACGGCGACGGCCTCGACGACACCAGGGACGGCTGCCCGACGGTCGCCGCCGCCACCTCGACCGGCTGCCCGTTGGAGCCCCGGTCGGTCTCCCTGACGTGGCTCGCGGGCAAGCAGAGCCTCCAGGTGCGGGTCACGTCACCGGTGGGCGCGTGCGCGCAGCGCGCCCGCGTCGCGGTGTTCCGGGTCCGCCCCCACAAGGACTACAAGGTCTTCGGCGGCAGCACGAGCTTCAGCGGCCGGCTGAAGGTGAAGGTGGCGCGCGGCGCCACCTACTACGTGACGGTGCCGACGTCGTACGCCTCCGGGGTGGCGGAGTGCGGCACCGCGAAGTCTCGGAAGGTCGCCGCCACGCGCGGCTGACCACGTTGTTCAACCAAATGGTTGACAACACTCCTCCCGCGGTCGTACCTTCATTCAACCGATCAGTTGAGGAAGGTGTCCGATGGCCGACCAGCTCTCCCGGGTCTTCGCCGCGTTGGCAGATCCGACCCGTCGCGACATGGTGGCGCGCCTCGCCGAGGCCGACCACACGGTCAACGACCTGGCCGCGCCCTACGACGTGAGCCTCCAGGCCGTCTCCAAGCACCTCAAGGTGCTCGAGGACGCCGGCCTGGTGACCAGGACCCGCGAGGCGCAGCGCCGGCCGGTGCACCTGGAGGCCGAGGTGTTCGACCTGATGACGAAGTGGATCGAGCGCTACCGCCGACAGGCCGAGGAGCGCTACTCGCGCCTCGACGCCGTGCTCGCGCGGATGCAGGACGACGACGGCGACACCGCGGCCACGACCGCCCAGCAGCAGGAAGGAACCGCATCATGACCACCACGCAGAGCCCCGACAGCAGCACCCGCTTCCCCGAGGCCGCGATCCTCGCCGACGAGCACGTGCCGGCGGTCCACATCTGGCGCGACTTCGACGCGCGCGTCGAGCAGGTCGTGCGGGCGCACACCGACGCCGACCTGTTCGCCCAGTGGATCGGCCCCGACTCGCTCACCACCACGATCGACGAGTGGTCGTGCCGCACCAACGGCGCCTACCGCTACGTGTCGCGGCGCGGCGAGGAGGAGTACGCCTTCCGCGGCACGTTCCCCTTCGTCGGCGAGGACAAGATCGTCCAGACCTTCACGTGGGAGGGCATGCCCGAGGCGGTCGCTCTCGAGACCCTGACCTTCGAGGACCTCGGCGACGGCCGCACGCGGCTCCACGGCTTCTCGATCTGCGACTCCTTCGAGGCCCGCGACCAGATGCTCGCCAGCGGCATGGAGGTCGGGATCCACGAGGGCTACGCCAAGCTCGACCGGATGCTCGGGGCGGGCGACCTCTGATGGCACTCCCCGAGTCCCCCGCCGAGCGCCACCGGGAGGTGGCCGGCGCCCTCTCCCGGCTCACCGAGCAGGTGAGCGACTGGTCCGCCCCCGCTCCTGTCGACGGCTGGGCGGCCCGGGACGTCGTCGACCACCTGGTCTCGTGGTTCCGCGGGTTCCTGTCCGCGGGTGGGGTCGACCTCGATCCGGGCCCGAACCCCACCGACGACCCGGTCGCCGCCTGGCGGCACCACGCCGCGGGCGTCCAGGGGCTGCTCGACCACCGCGGCGAGGAGGACTTCACGCACCCCTACGTCGGGACGCACCCGCTCGCGACGGCGGTCGACCGCTTCTACACCGCCGACGTCTTCATGCACTCGTGGGACCTGGCCCGCGCCACCGGCCAGGACCCCCACCTGGACGAGGACGAGGCGGGCCGGATGCTGGAGGGCATGCGGCCCATCGAGGCGATGCTCCGCGACTCGGGGCAGTACGGGCCCGCGGTACCCGTCCCTGACGACGCGTCCGCGGTCGACCGGCTGATGGGCTTCGTCGGCCGCGACCCCTCGTGGCGTCCCGCCGAGGCAGACTCGCGATGAGCACCGTCGTGCTGCACGGTGTGGTGTCGCTCGACGGGTTCGTCGCCGGCCCCGACGACGACCCCGGCCCGATCTTCGACTGGTACGTCAACGGCGACCATCGTCTGGACTCCCAGGACATGGCCGACCCCGCACCGGGCGGGCTGCGGGTGTCGCGGGCGTCCTACGACTACGTCCGACCGATGTGGGACGCGATCGGGGTCATGGTGATCGGTCGCCACCTGTTCGACCTCACCAACGGGTGGGAGGGCAGGCCGCCGACCGGAGACCACGTGGTCGTCGTGTCCCACCGGCCGAAGCCCGACGGCTGGCACCCGGAGGCGGCGTACCACTTCGTCGACGACCTCACCGCCGCCATCGCCACCGCCCGTGGGCTCGCCGGTGACCGCGTGGTCGCGCTCGCGGCCGGGGATGTGGGTGGCCAGGCACTCGCGCTCGGCCTCGTCGACGAGGTCGCCCTGGACCTCGCGCCGGTCGTGCTCGGCGAGGGCAAGCGCTTCTTCGGGCCCAACAGCACCAGCGTGCTCCTCGACGACCCGCACGTCGTCATCCAGGGCGACCGTGTGCTCCACCTGCGCTACCGCGTGCGCCGCTGACCCCGGCGTCCTCGTAGGGTCGAGGGCATGCGATACGTCGTCTACGGCGCCGGGGCCGTCGGTGGGGTCGTCGGCGGCCACCTGCACCTCGCGGGCCTCCCGGTCACCCTCGTCGCCCGCGGCGCCCACCTCGACGCGATCAGGTCGCGCGGGCTGGTGCTCGACGCCGGGGACGGCCGCCACACGGTCGACGCCCCGGCCACCGACACGGCCGCCGAGGTCCGGTGGACCGACGACACCGTCGTGGTCCTCGCCGTGAAGTCCCACCAGGCCGCTGTCGCCCTCGCCGACCTGCGCGAGCACGCGCCGCCCGGCACCGCGATCGTCTGCGCGACCAACGGCGTCGCGACCGAGGTGGCGGCGCTGCGCCTCTTCCCTCGGACGTACGCCGTCTGCGTGATGCTGCCGTCGTCGCACCTCGAGCCCGGGGTGGTCGTCGCCGGCTGCCACCCGACCCCGGCCATCCTCGACATCGGCCGGATCCCCGGCGGCACCGACGAGACCACCGCGGCGGTCGCGACCGACCTCGCGACCGCGAGGATCGCGTCGGTCGAGCGTGACGACATCATGGCGTGGAAGCGGCGCAAGCTCCTGATGAACCTCGGCAACGGCGTCGACGCCTCCTTCGCCGAGGGCGACGCTGCCGACGAGCTCGCCGAACGAGCCCGGGTCGAGGGCGAGCAGACCCTGACCGCCGCCGGGCTCGCCTACGTCACCGCGGAGCAGGACCGCGAACGCCGCGGGTCCATCCTCCGGCGGCGTCCCGACCTCGACCGTCGCGGCGGGTCCACCTGGCAGAGCCTGGCCCGCGGCACCGGCGACTCCGAGATCGACTACCTGTCGGGCGAGGTCGTGCTGCTCGGCCGCCTCCACGGCGTGCCGACCCCGGTCAACGAGGCCGTCGTCGCCGCCACCCGCCACCTCGCCCGGACGGGCGGAGCTCCCCGCAGCCTCGACGCCTCCGAGGTGCTGGCCTCCCTCTGATCCCCGAGCGGTGGGTGAGGGGGACTTCCGGGCCGCGGAACCAGCCTGGGCCACCGCTGCCCAGCGTGTCGACGTACGACGCACCCGCGGCGGTGCGTAAGGAGGATTCCCGAGCCCCAGAGCCCACCTCAGCCACCGCCCCCGCGTGTCGTCGTACGACGCGCCCGCGGGAGGTGGTGGAGCCACATTGCGGCGGCCAGGAATGTGGGTGGACCACCGCTCCCCCGCGTGTCGCCGTACGACACGCCCGTGGGAGGTGGTGGAGCCACATTCCGGCGGCAAGGAATGTGGGTGGACCACCGCTCCCCCGCGTGTCGTCGTACGACAGGCCCGCGGGCGGTGGCGGAGCCACATTCCGGCGGCAAGGAATGTGGGTGGACCACCGCTCCCCCGCGTGTCGTCGTACGACGCGCCCGCGGGAGGTGGTGGAGCCACATTCCGGCGGCAAGGAATGTGGGTGGACCACCGCTCGAGCGCCCGGAGGTACGACGAAGGCCCGCCACCCCAGCGGGGTGACGGGCCTCGTGCGTGACGGCGTGGATCAGGCCTTGGTGTCGTCCTCCGACGACTCCTCGGCGGCCTCGGCAGCAGCCTCGTGCTCCTCGGCAGCAGCCTCGTGCTCGGCGGCGGCCGCTTCGTGCTCCTCGGCAGCAGCCTCGTGCTCGGCGGCGGCGGCCTCGTGCTCCTCGGCAGCCGTCTCGGCGGTGGTGTCCTCGGTCTCCTCGGCCTCGACCGGAGCAGCAGCCGGCGCCGGAGCAGCGGCCTTCTCGGTCTTCTTGGTCGAGGGGGCCTTCGGGCTGTAGGCCTCGGTCACCAGCTCGATGACCGCCATGGGGGCGTTGTCGCCCTTGCGCGGGCCGATCTTGGTGATGCGGGTGTAGCCACCGGGACGCTCCGAGAAGGTCGGGGCGATCTCGGTGAACAGCGTGTGCACGACCGACTTGTCGTGGATGGTCTTGAGGACCTCACGACGGTTGTGCAGGTCGCCGCGCTTGGCCTTGGTGATCAGCTTCTCCGCGACCGGGCGCAGAAGGCGCGCGCGGGTCTCGGTGGTGGTGATCCGGCCGTGCTCGAACAGGGCGGTGGCCAGGTTCGACAGCATCAGGCGCTGGTGGGCGGGGCTTCCGCCGAGGCGGGGACCCTTCTTGGGCTTGGGCATGGTGTGCCTTCTTCCTCTCGGGCCGTGTCAGGTACCCGGGTAGACGACCGGCCCAGTCAGAGCGCTGGGCCCGGTCGGTTTTGGTGGTACGACCCTCGCGTCGAGGGCCGGGAGATCAGAGCTGCTCGTCCTCGATGAAGGCGTCGTCGTCATCGTCGCCGTAGGCGGCGAGGGCGGCGTGCGGGTCGAAGCCGGGCGCGCTGTCCTTGAGCGAGAGGCCCATCTCGACGAGCTTGGCCTTGACCTCGTCGATCGACTTCGCACCGAAGTTGCGGATGTCGAGCAGGTCCTGCTCCGAGCGCGAGATGAGCTCGCCCACGGTGTGGATGCCCTCGCGCTTGAGGCAGTTGTAGCTGCGAACGGTGAGCTGCAGGTCCTCGACCGGGAGGGCGAGGTCGGCGGCGAGCTGCTCGTCGACGGGCGACGGGCCGATGTCGATGCCCTCGGCCTCGACGTTGAGCTCGCGGGCAAGGCCGAACAGCTCGACGAGCGTCTTGCCGGCCGAGGCGATCGCGTCGCGGGGACGGATCGACTGCTTGGTCTCGACGTCGATGACGAGCTTGTCGAAGTCGGTGCGCTGCTCGACACGGGTGGCCTCGACCTTGTAGGTCACCTTCAGGACGGGGCTGTAGATCGAGTCGACCGGCATGCGGCCGATCTCGTTGTCCGCACCCTTGTTCTGGACCGACGAGACGTAGCCGCGGCCGCGCTCGACGACGAGCTCCATCTCCAGCTTGCCCTTGTCGGACAGCGTGGCGATCTTGAGGTCGGGGTTGTGGACCTCCACGCCGGCGGGCGGCGTGATGTCGGCAGCGGTGACGTCACCGGCACCGGACTTGCGGAGGTACATCACGACGGGCTCGTCGTGCTCGGAGGAGACGACGATGCCCTTGAGGTTGAGGATGATCTCGGTCATGTCCTCGGTGACGCCCTCGATGGTCGAGAACTCGTGGAGGACGGAGTCGACCTTGATGCTGGTGACCGACGCACCCGGGATCGAGCTGAGGAGCGTACGACGGAGCGAGTTGCCGAGCGTGTAGCCGAAGCCGGGCTCGAGGGGCTCGATGACGAACCGCGAGCGGAACTCGTCGACGGTCTCTTCCGTGAGGGTCGGGCGCTGAGCGATGAGCACAGGTTGTTCCTTTCCGGATCCGACCGCTATTTGAGGGATCCGAACATGAGGTTGGCGGAAATGACGAGCTGGAAGAGGGCGTCGGCGGCCGCCCGGGGCGACCGCCGACGGTGGATCACTTCTTGGAGTAGTACTCCACGATGAGCTGCTCCTGGACCGGCACGTCGATCTGCGCGCGGACCGGGACCTGGTGGATGAGGATGCGCATCCGCGAGGGGATGACCTCCATCCACGCGGGGGTGACGCGCTCGCCGTGGGTCTCGCGGGCGACGATCAGCGGCGTGATCTCGAGCGACTTCTCGCGCACGTCGATGATGTCGTGGTCGGTGACCTGGAAGGACGGGATGTCGACCTTCTTGCCGTTGACCAGGAAGTGGCCGTGCACGACGAGCTGGCGGGCCTGGCGGCGCGTCCGGGCGAAGCCGGCGCGGTAGACCACGTTGTCGAGGCGGCACTCGAGGAGCTGCAGGAGGTTGTCGCCGGTCTTGCCCTGTCGACGGCTGGCCTCCTTGTAGTAGCGGACGAACTGCTTCTCCATCACGCCGTAGGTGAAGCGAGCCTTCTGCTTCTCACGGAGCTGCAGCAGGTACTCGGACTCCTTGATGCGGCCGCGGCCGTGCTGGCCGGGGGCGTAGGGACGCTTCTCGAAGGCAGCGTCCCCGCCGACGAGGTCGACACCGAGACGGCGCGACTTGCGGGTCATGGGACCGGTGTAGCGGGCCATGTGTCAGTCTCTCTTTCTCAGTCTCGGGTCAGACGCGGCGGCGCTTGGGCGGCCGGCATCCGTTGTGCGGGGTGGGCGTGACGTCCTGGATGGTGCCGACCTCGAGGCCGATGGCACCCAGCGAACGGATCGCGGTCTCACGACCCGAGCCCGGACCCTTGACGAAGACGTCGATCTTCTTCATGCCGTGGTCCATGGCGCGACGGCCGGCGGCCTCGGCAGCCATCTGGGCGGCGAAGGGGGTGGACTTGCGCGAGCCCTTGAAGCCGACGGTGCCGGCAGAGGCCCACGAGATCACCGCACCGGTCGGGTCGGTGATCGTGACGATGGTGTTGTTGAACGTGCTCTTGATGTGGGCTTCGCCCTGGGCGACGTTCTTCTTCTCCTTGCGGCGGACCTTGGTCGCGCGGCTCTTGGGAGGCATTCAGTAACTCCTGTGAGGTTCTGGTCTGGAAGCTTCGATGACGAGGGTGATCAGCGCAGGGCGCCGATCACTTCGCCTTCTTCTTGCCGGCGACGGTGCGCTTCGGACCCTTGCGGGTGCGCGCGTTGGTCTTGGTGCGCTGGCCGCGGACCGGGAGGCCCATGCGGTGGCGGCGACCCTGGTAGCTGCCGATCTCGATCTTGCGGCGGATGTCCGCCTGGACCTCACGGCGGAGGTCACCCTCGATCTTGAAGTTGGCTTCGATCTCGTCGCGAAGCTTGACCAGCTCCTCGTCACCGAGCGTGTGGACCCGGGCGTTCGGGTCGACGCCGGTGGCAGCGAGCAGCTGCTGGGCGCGGGTACGGCCGATGCCGTAGATGTAGGTGAGTGCGATCTCGATGCGCTTGTCGCGCGGGAGGTCGACACCAACGAGGCGTGCCATGTGGCGGTTTCCTTGTCTGTTCTCGCATCGGTTTCAGGTCGTGTCGCGTCCCAACCCGCCTCGGGTGGGCTCCGGCCGGTGCTCCGGAGGTGACTTCGGTCAGGCGGTGCCTGGCCTAGCGATCACGTTGTGGGTGAAGCGGTGTTGCATCAGGTCCGGCGGAGCCGGAGCTGAGGGTCATCGCGAGCCGCGCTGCCGCTTGCGGCAAGCGGTTGGATCAACCCTGGCGCTGCTTGTGGCGCGGGTTCTCGCAGATGACCATGACCCGGCCGTGACGGCGGATGACCTTGCACTTGTCACAGATGGGCTTGACGCTCGGGTTGACCTTCATGTCAACGGATTCCTTGCTACTCGGCTGACGGCTTACTTGTAGCGGTAGACGATCCGACCCCGGGTGAGGTCGTACGGCGAGAGCTCCACCACGACCCGGTCCTCGGGGAGGATCCGGATGTAGTGCTGTCGCATCTTGCCGCTGATGTGCGCGAGCACCTTGTGCCCGTTGGCCAGCTCCACACGGAACATGGCGTTGGGAAGGGCCTCCACGACGGTGCCCTCGATCTCGATCACGCCTTCTTTCTTCGGCATGTCCTCCACAATCTGTTGTCTCGTTGTCTACCGTGGCCCGGGAACCGCCCGGCACCTGAAGGGACCGGTGGACCTCGTGGGCGGTTCCTGGGAGCCTCATCCCGGGCACGCGCACGGACGTCTGGGACGATCGCACGAGATTCCGGGCAGCCGCGAGGCACCACGAAACACAGCCCACGTTGGGCCGACGCACCAGTTTAGTCAGGCGTGCGCCGAGAACGCCAATCAGCGAGGGCACGCAACCGGGCCCCGCGACGCACGACCGGCTCCCCCGTCGTGGCCTCGTCGTCGGCGCCCGGGGCACGCGTGTCCGCCTCCCGCGTCGTCCGCGCCGGGCGCAGCGAGCGGAGGCTGACCGCGGCGCGGAGCCGCTGCCACCGCCCGACCTCCTGCGACATCGCTCGGCGCTCGGCGTCGACCGACTCCCAGTACGTCGCCGCGGCGGCCTCGGCGGGCACGCTCGGGCCGAAGACGAAGCTGTCGGCGCGGCGGGCCAGCACGGCGGCCTGGCCGGACACGATGCCGACGGACTGCTCGCGGCGGGTGACCGTCGGCCCCAGTGGCACCGGCTGGCCCAGGTCGCGCGCGTGGTCGACCAGCTCGCGCCACGCCCCGACGAACCGGGCGGACATCGAGTCGGCGCGACGCCTGCGGAGGCGGCGCCAGGCCTTGAAGGCGACGATCGCTCCCAGCACGAGCGCGACGAGGAGGAGCGGGCCACCGACGTAGGTCACCACCACGCCGACCCACGACGGGAGGCTGGCCACGAGGCCCTCGTCCTCCGCGGCGTCCTTGCGCGAGGCCTTGCGCTCCTTGAGGTCGGCGTCGCTCTGCTCGCCGGCGTCCGACGGCGGCGGGATGGGGTTGGGCGGCGGGATCACGGTGCCCGACATCGGGGTGTTGGTCTCCGGCACCTGGTCGGCCGGGGGCGTCAGCGACATGAACGCCTCGGTCGGCAGCGTGCGCCAGGACCCGTCGGCGGCGCGCAGCTCGACCCACGCCGACACGTCGGCGCCGGTCACCACGCCGCTCGCGGGCACGACCGCGCCCAGGACGACCCGCGCCGGTACGCCGATCTGGTTGGCGATCAGCGCCATCGTGGCGGCGTACTGCTCGTCGTTGCCGACGATCTGCGGGGCGTTGACGAACTCGTCGGACAGCCGCCACACGCTGTGGCCGGCGACGTAGATCTTCTGCGTGCGCCCGACGCCGTCGGAGTACTTGCCCTGCGAGCGCAGGTGCTCGGCAGCGGCCAGGACCCGGTCCATCGGGTCCGTCCCGGCGTCCTCGGTCCACTTGTCGGCCGGCGCCTGGATGAAGGACGCGCTCGGCGGGAGCGAGGTGACCTCGGCCGAGCCCACCGTCTCGGGAGTCAGCTCGTCGTCGGGCTGGACCTCGGTGAACGTGTAGCGGTCACCGGGCTGCAGGCCGGTGGGGACCACGGCCGTCGAGGTGGCGAGGTTGTAACGGAAGACCTCGGCCTTCGTGCGGGCGTCGCCGGTGTCGAAGGTCATCGACTGCAAAGAGCCGATGGTCGGCAGCCACACCCCCGACCAGCCCTCGCCGAGGGTGATCGTCACCTCGGTCGGGTCGGCGGCGCCGTCCGCGGGGTCGGGGACCGGGTTGTCGATGGTGGAGGAGACCCGCTGGAACGAGTCGTCGGCCGGGCCCGGGAGGGCGTTGTCGCTGGCCCCCCACACCATGCCGTCGTAGCGGTCCATCGTCGCGAAGCGGACCCGAGTGCCCTCCGGCAGCTCACCGTCGACCTCGAGCAGCGTCTTGTCGTAGACGTTGGCCCCGGTGCTCGTTCCCTTGGGGTTGACGTACTTGCGGAAGCCGGCGAGCGGCGAGGGGTACTTGCCGATGTCGAAGGGCGGCTCGACCCAGTTGCGGGCCACGGCACGGTCGGCGTCCCGGCCGGCGAGCACGGCGCTGAGCGGGAAGGCGACTGCGGCGGCCAGGGCGATCATCACCACGGCCCCGACACCACGGACGTAGGACGTCGTCCCGCCCTGGACGGAGGCGCTCGCGCGACGCGCGCGGACCGCCAGCCAGGCGAGGGCGAGACCGGCGAAGACGGAGCCCTGGAGCAGCAGGGACTCCGGGTGCCGTACGCCGAGAAGGATCGCGCCCGACAGGACGAGGGTCATCCCGACGACGGGGAGCACGGCGGCCAGCCACGCACGCCGTACGGGCAGGTGTGCCAGCCCGAGGCCGACGAGCCCCGCGAGCATCCCGGCCAGCCACGGCAGGACCAGCAGGGGTCCGTCACCGTCGACCGGCGGCAGGGTGGTCAGCAGGTCCTTCCAGCCGAAGACGGCCTGGTCGGCCACGCTGGCGATCGTCGAGGCACCGGGGAACAGCGCGCTGTCCCCGAGCGAGCGCAGGCACAGCGGTCCTCCCAGCAGGAAGAACAGCACCACGCAGATGACCACCGCCGAGATGATCGGCCACCCGGCGGCCCGCGTGAGGTGGGTGACGACCACCGCGACCACGGCGCCGAGCATGCCGACGACGAGGTAGGTGGAGCCGGTGAACGAGGAGCCGAGGGCGCTCAGCGCGACGAGCGCGAGGGCCAGGGTGAAGGCGATGTCGACCCACGAGTGCCGGTCGGGGAGCAGGGCGTGCGACCGCACGCGCGTGCGGGTGCCGGTGCTCGACGAGGTCCGCACCCGCCGTCCAGCGGGAGCCTCGCTCATCGGACGCTCCAGCGCAGCAGACCACCGAGGTCTTCCTTGGTGGCGAGGTGCAGGACCGGGAGGCCACCGGTCTCGGTGACCCGGCTCGTCCCGTCGGGGTCGACGACGATCCCGAACCGGCGCACCTCGGGCGGGAAGGCTGCCGCCGCACGCAGCAGGTCGCGGAACCCCGTGTCGGTACCGCCGACGAAGAACGCGAGGCTGGTGTCGCGGGCCAGGGTGCTCGCCTGGCGGCCGGACTCCACGATGCCGCGCTGTCCGAAGTCGGCGCGGCACACAGCGTCGAGCGCCAGGTGGCCGTCGGAGCCCGAGGCCCCGGCCGACGCGTGGGCACCGCAGACGAAGGACACGTCGAACTCGTCGAGGACGGCCCGCACCGCGATCGACGCCGCGACCGCCATCGCGGTCTCGAAGTCCTCGGGGTCCGACCACGAGCCCAGTCGGTCGTCCACCACGATCGTCGCATGGCTGCGACGGGTGTCGAGGTACTGCCGCACCAGCAGCGCGGACTCGCCGGTGGAGGCCATCACCTTGGCCGAGGAGCGCCAGTGGATGTGCCGCAGGTCGTCGCCGGGGACGTACTCGCGGAGGGCGTGGAAGGCCAGGTCGCTCTGGCTGACGGCGTCGGTCGACACGCCCTCGAGGTCGCGCAGCAGGCCGGCGCCGAGCGACTCCATCGGCACCAGGTGGGGCCGCACCAGCACCTCGCGCACGGGCGTCCACACGACGTCGCGGGAGAAGATCCCGATCGGGTCGCCGCGGCGGGTCATCGCCGGGCCGACCGCGATCACCCCGCGGCGCTCGGTGCGGATGGCGAACGACTCCTCGTGGGCGGCGCCGGGTGCGAGCGAGGAGATGCCGTAGCGGTGGATCGCCGACCCCACCGGCACCTCGAGCGTGGTGGGCACCAGTCGCGAGGACGCACGGTTCACGACGAGCACGCCGGCGGCCACCGACTCCCCCGCCGCGACCCGCTCGGGCTGGAGCCGGAGGTCGACCGACACCGACGTGCGGCCCAGCAGGAACGGCACCGCGAGCACGAGCAGGGCCAGGCACGCGACCGACAGCACGGCGAGCTCGCGCCACTGCGCGAGCGCAGCGACGACGCCGGTGGCGATCCCGATCGCGAGGACGAGCCAGCCGATCGGCTTGACGACCTCGAGTGCCTGGTGGACGCGCTTCATCGGAGCTGTCAGGCCCCCACGCGGTCGGTCGGCGGCGCGACGGCGTCGAGCAGCCGCGAGATCACCGTCTGCACGTCGACCCCGCTGAACTGGGCCTCGGCGTCGAGCAGCAGGCGGTGCGAGAGCACCGGCTCGGCGAGGTCCTTGATGTCGTCGGGCACGACGTGGTCGCGGCCGTCGGCGGCCGCCCATGTCTTGGCGACGCGGACGAAGGCCAGGCACCCGCGCGGCGAGAGCCCGAGCTTGACGTGCGGCTGGCGGCGCGACTCCTCCGCCAGCTCGGCGACGTAGCCCACCACGGCCGGGTCGACGTACACGTCGTCGGCGAGGCCGCTCATCTGCGCGATCGTCGCGGCCGTGATCACGGGCTGCACGAGGGCGGCGCGGTCGCGCACGGCGGCGTTGTTGAGCAGCTCGACCGTGGCCTGCCGGTCCGGGTAGCCGACCGAGGTCTTCATCAGGAAGCGGTCGAGCTGTGCCTCGGGCAGCCGGTAGGTGCCGGCCTGCTCGATCGGGTTCTGCGTGGCGATCACCAGGAACGGCTTGCCGACCGGGTGCGCGACGCCGTCGACGGTGACACGACCCTCCTCCATCACCTCGAGCAGCGCCGACTGCGTCTTGGGAGAGGCGCGGTTGATCTCGTCCGCGAGCACGATGGTGTGGAAGATCGGTCCGGGGTGGAACTCGAACGTGCCCTTGTGCTGGTCGTAGACCGTGACCCCGGTGACGTCGGACGGCAGCAGGTCGGGGGTGAACTGCACGCGGGCGTGGCTGCCCTGCACGGTGTTGGCCAGCGCCCGGGCGAGCATGGTCTTGCCGGTCCCCGGGAAGTCCTCGAGCAGCACGTGGCCCTCGGAGAGCAGGCAGGTCAGCGCCAGTCGTACGACGTGTCGCTTGCCGAGGACCGCCCGCTCCATGTTGTCGGTGAGCTGGTCGAAGGTGGACTTGAACCACTCGGCCTGTTCCTGGCTGATCGTCATGTCACGTGTCCTGTCGGGGAGGGGCGGGAGGAAGGGGCTGTTGCCGGGTCACGGCGGCCAGGCGATCGAGGTGGACACCTGTTGTCGCCACCCGTTCTTGCCCGTGCACGTGACGGTGACCGTGCCGCCGCCGTAGTACCAGTCCGTCTCCTGGTCCGCGGACGGCGCGTTGTGGTCGATCGACTGGCCGAACCAACGGCCGGGCGCGTCCGGGCTGGACACCGAGCAGGAGAAGTCGTTGAGGAACCCGTCGGCCCGGTAGTGGACGTAGCCGCAGCTCGCGCTCTCGCAGAGCGGCATGAAGGCGCTCTGCTTGCAGTTGTTGTTGGGGTCGGAGTCGCCGTCCGAGCACAGCCTGCCGCGCGACACCGCCAGGGTCGGCGGCGGCGGGTCGCCGCTCCGGTCGGTCCGACGCGAGCTGTCCGTGCCGCGGCCGCCCGGGTTGTTGTCCTGGAGGGTGACGTCGATCGTCGTGTTCTGCGCGTAGTCGGCCGTGGTGGTGCTGAAGGGCAGGCTGAACGCTCCGGTGCCGGGCAGGTCGACGACGCGCTGGCTCCCGTCGATGGTGACGACGAGCTGGGCGGCGTTGCCGTTGCTGCTGCCGCTGACGGTCCAGGTCACGTCCTTGCCGTTGACGGTCGCGGGCGGGACGTCGTTGAGCATGCCGGTCAGGGGGCCGTAGGACTGGACGCTCTGCTGTCCGCTCAGCGTGCACCCGGCGGGCGCCTTCTCGTTGCACACCCGGAGCTGGACGGGGTAGGGGGCGTCGTTGTTCGGCGTCGGGACGCGGGTCACGAACGTCCCGGTCTGCTGGTTGAACGTCTTGACGACCGAGTTGTTGACCAGGATCTCGACCTTGCTGGTGGTGCCGCGCGAGTCCGGCACGGTGTAGCGCAGCTGGATCTCCTGGTTGTTGCCGGTGGGGATCGCCTCGAAGGGACCCCACTGCGCAGGCCGACCCACGGACTCGATGGCAGTCCCGGTGCTCGGTTGCGAGCGGTTGCCGGGCTGGTTCGCCGCCGTCACGCGGTAGGTGTAGGTCTGTCCGTCGTAGGGGACACCCGAGTGCGTGCAGGTCAGCGACGCCGTCTTCTGGCAGCCGGGCACGGCGACCGGCGCCGCGTTGCCCACCGAGTAGGTGACCGTGTAGAGGGTGGGCCCCTCGCCCTCGGGCGAGACCGCCTGCCAGGCGATCCGCAGGTCCGTCTGGTTGGCCCCGGCCTCGAGGTCGGTGACGGTCGGCGCTGCCGGTGCGGGCGGTGTGCCCAGGGGCTGGAACTCGGCTGAGGACTTCGGCGCCGAGTACCCGACCTTGTTCTGCGCCTTGACGGTGAACACGTACTTCGTGTTGTTGTCGAGACCCGACGCGGGGAAGGTCAGCTGGTCACCGGTGACCGTCGCCTGGCCCCCCGACCACGAGATCGTGTAGTCGATGATCCGTTGACCGCTGACGGTGGGCTTGTCCCACGCGATCGTGATGACGCCGTCGCCGCGCGACCTCATCCGGATGTTCTGGACGCGACCGGGCGCGGTCTCGGCGCGCGCCTGGGTGGACAGCCCGCTGTACGCGCTCGGGCCGACGCGGTTCCACGCGCGCACCCGGAAGTTGTAGCTGCCCCCGTCGCTGAGCCTGCGGAAGACGCACTCGTTCGTCTCGCACTTCTGCGTGACGCCCTTCCGCTCCTCCTTCACCTCGTAGTAGAGGATCGGCGCGCCGCCGTCGTCCTTCGGCGGCTGCCACGACATCTTGACGGCGCCGACCTCGTCGGAGTTCTGGTAGGGCCGCGGCTCGCCCGGCGGCGAGGGCACGCCCACCACCTGGAACTGGATCCGGGCCTCGGCCCGTCGCTCGGCGGGCGGGTCCGAGGCCGACACGTCGCTCACCACCAGCCGGAACTCCGCCTTCACGCCGCGGGCGTCCTTGGCCGCGGCCAGCGTCAGCCTGCTGCCGTCGGCGCTCGCGCGTACGCCGGAGTTCCCGACGCCCTGCACGGACACGATGGTCGGGTCGGGGTCGGAGACACCGGCCTGGAGGTAGGGGGCGACGTCGATGGTGCGGGTCTCGCCCGCCTCCATCGCGTCCACCGCGATGGGGTTCATCGTCGGGGGTGGCGCCTGCGCGAGCCGGAACCGCACCTGCTCGGTGTTGCTCTCCCCCGCTCGTACGTCGAGCACGGCCTCGCCGCCCCGGGTGGCGGTGTCGGCTGCCGTCACGGTGACCACGGAGCCCTCGGCCGAGCCGACGTCGACACCGTCGAGGGACGTGCTCCAGCCGGCCGAGTACTCGAGCCCGACCTCGTCGCGCGGGTCGGGGGTGAAGACCTTGCAGAAGGTGGCGATGTCGAGCTGGTAGCGCTGCCCCGCCGAGATCGGAACGACGGACGAGGGGCACTCGAGCTCGGGCCGGTCGTCCCCGACCTGCACCGGGATCGACAGCAGCACCGTGGCGCCGTCGTCCGTCGTCGTGGTGTCCTCGTTGCCGGACGCGTCGGTGGCGGTCGTGACCTCGACGAGCACGGCGCCGGGACCGCGGAAGGTCTCGGGGGCGCTCAGGGTGAAGCCGCGGTTGCCGTCGGGACCGGCCGACAGGAGCTCGGGCGATGCCGACCACGACCGGCGTCCGGACGCGAGCCGTACGTCCTCCCCGTCCGGTGCGGACACGTAGTCGCTGAGCTTGCCGGTGACGGTCTCCCCCGGGTCGAGGGTGACGAGCGCGTCGTCGTTCACGGTGGGCAGGCCGGTGCCCGTGGGCGGGACGTAGACCGACGCGGTCGCCGACGCACCGTCGGCGTCCTCGACCACGAACGGCAGGACCTTCGGGGCCGGCCCGCGGTCGGCCCGCACGGACACGTCGTCGACGACCGTGGCGGACTCGTCCCCGCTCACCCCGGACACGACGAGGTCCTCGGCCGAGCCGTCGGGGTCGTAGGCACCCTCCAGGACGTCGACGACCACGCTGCCGCTGTCGCCGGCCCGGCCGAAGGCGTCGTAGACGACCGGCGGGTTGTTGAAGTCCGCCTCGGTGTCCAGCGTCATGGTCGCCCGCGACTCGCTCAGGCCGTTGGTGACGCGGTAGACCAGGACCACGGGCGGCCCGTCGTCGGTCTTCGGCGCCGGGACCGTGACGAGGTTCGTCGTCGGGTCGAGCTTCGCACCCGCGGGGCCGTCGAGCAGCGAGACCTCGACGGAGTCGCCGGGAGCGACGAAGTCGTTGGCGAGCGGGTCGAAGGTCGCCGTACGCCCCGGGGCCACGGTGAGCCGGTCGTCGACCGCCAGCGGGGGCTGGGGCTGCGTGGCCCGGACCACTGCCACCCGGACGGTCCCGGTGGCGAAGGCGCCCTGGGAGTCGACGACGGAGTAGGTGAACTCGTCGGTGCCGACGGTGCGGGGGTAGGCCTCGTACTGCAGGAAGTTGCCGCCGAAGTCCACGATGCGGCCCAGGCGGGGCGCGGAGGTGATGCCGGTGACGGTGACCGGGTCCCCGTTGCGGTCCACCCCGGTGCTGGGCGCGCGGATCTTCACCATGTCGGCGGAGGTGACGCGACTCTCGAGGACCGGCGGCTCGGGGGGGTCGTTGGGCTCGCTGGCGGGCACCACGGTCACCCGGAGGATCCCGTTGGCCTTCTTGCCCTCGAGGTTCTGCGCGACGTAGGTGACCTCGTAGGTGTCGCGCTCCTTCAGCTTCTCCGGCGCGACGTAGCGCACGACGCGGCCGGAGACGAACGCCCGGCCCTTGTCGCCGGTCACGTCGACGGGGGCGACGACCTCGAGCTCGCCGGGGGTTTCGCTGTCGACGAGGTCGCTGACCAGGGTCAGCCGGTCGCCCGCGGGCGACACGTCGTTGTCGAGCACCGGCACGCTGACCGCGGCACCGGCACGCACGACCACGCGGTCGCCGGCCGTGATCGGCGTGTTGTCCGCCGGTGCGGGGCGCTGGGTGACCACGACCTCGCCGCGGACGCCGGAGCTCGTGCCGTTGCTGATCGTGTAGGACACGGTCTGGGTGACGGGGAGCAGGTCGGGCTGCACCGAGGAGATCCGCAGCCACCGGCCGTCGATGATGGCGACGTCGAGCTGCCCCGCGCGGTCACCCGCCGCGCGCTGGACGGTGAGGAGGCCGCCGGCCGGGTCGAGGTCGTTGGCCAGCACGTCGACGATGCCGGGCGTCTGGCCGTAGACGGTGAGCGTGTCCGGCATCGCGATGGGGTCGTCGGCGCTCTTGGGACGCGGCTTGACGTCGACGCGGATCGTGCCCTCGTCCAGCGCGGCGTTGCCGTAGCCCGCGTCGTAGTTGAGGAAGTAGGTGCCGGCCCGGTCCCCGGTGAAGGTGAGCTGGCCGGTGTCGAGGTCGGTGACGACGGTGGCGCCCGGCTGCTGCGGCACCTTGGCGCCGAGGCTGAGCTCGGCGTTGGGGGTGTCCGGGTCGGAGCCGGGCAGGTCGTTGAGGAGCGGCCGGATCTTGATCGGCTTGCCGACCTCGCCGCGTACGACGTCGGGCTCGGCACTCGGCGGGAACGAGTTCTGGTCCTTCGGCGCCTGCACCTGGAAGGACAGCGACTTCTTCACCGGCGCCGAACGGCCGTCGGTGACGGCGAAGTCGACCCGGACGGTCTGCGGGCCGTCGGTCGGCGAGGTGGGGGCGTTGAAGCGGATGCGGCCGTCGGACGTCGTACGCGCGACGGCCGCGGTCTCCTCGCCCCCGACCGCCTTGGCCGAGTCGAGCAGCAGCGTGTCCCCGTCGGCGTCGTCGCGCCAGTCGGCGAGGACGGGGACCGCGAGCGCACCGCCGTGCGGCACCCGGTAGACCGGCTTGCGGTAGCCGTTGCGCAGCTCCGGCGGCTCGTTCTCGGCATCCTCGCGGATGTCGACGGTGACGGCCGCGCGTGCCGACAGTCCGCTGCGGCCGTCGTCGATCGAGTAGTCGAACGTCGTCGGCCTGGCCTTCTCCGGCACCTGGAGGACCAGCGTCTGGCCGTCGGGGCTGATCTCGACGCGGGCGCCTCCCGTGGGCTGGCCGACGTCGACGATGCTGAGCAGCCGCCCCTCGGGCGCCGCGTCGTTGTCGAGGGGGTGCAGCACGGTCGTCCGCCCGGGGCGTACGCCGTAGGAGTCCGGCTTCGCGGTCGGCGGACGACGGTCGGCCTGCGAGGGGTTCTCGTTGTCCTTCTCGTCGTCCTCGCTCTGCTTCTTGGAGGTGAACGCGTCCCAGTTGTCGATCTCGATCGGGGAGTCCTGCTCGACGTCCCACACGTTGCCGCTGCTGGCGTCGTTGAGGACGATCTCGCCGCGGTTGACCCGGAACGCCAGGGTGCTGGCGTTGCCGCCGAGGTCGGACTCGACCACCGGCAGCGACCCGCACTGGCGCGCCACGGCGCCGAGGCCGCCCGACCACGCGCCGAAGACACAGGGACCGAGCCGCACCGGCCGCACCGCGTCGCCGGAGTAGGTCGAGGTGATCGTCGTGACGTCGCCCGAGTCGAGGGCGACGCTGAGCAGGCGGTCGTCGGCGCCGACGAGGACCGCGTCGTGGTCCGGGCCGGACTGCTGGAGCAGGCTGCCGGGAGGCACCGAGGCCGTCGCGCCGTCGAGCACCCGCAGCACGCCGGAGTCGGAGTCGAGGGTGACCACCCGCTCCCCCACCGTCGTCACGTCGCTTACCTGGCCGGCATCGCCGGGGAGGTCCGCGGTCGACGGCTTGCCGAGGTCCGGGCCCTTCGGCACGATGGTGGTGACCGTGCCGTCGGCGGCCGAGGTCACCACGACCGTGCCCCCGAGGCTGACGGCGAGCGAGGCGTCCTTGCCGGCCTCGGCGATCGCGTCCGACTGCACGTCGAGCGAGCTCATGAGCGGCTTGCCGAGCTCGGAGTCGTAGCGGACCGCCCACACCTCACCGGTCTCGGGATCGACGCTCGCGAGCGAGCCGCCGCCCATCCGGACCGAGGCGGCTGCCGGGACCGCCGCCGAACCGCCGTTCTGCAGCTCGAGGCGGCTGGTCTCGATCGCCTGGCCGCGGGCGGAGTTCAGGTCGAGCGTGACGACGGAGGCGCCGTCCTGCACCACGTCGAGGCGGGTCTTGCCGTCCTCGCTGGGGACGACCCCGTCGAGCTGGTTGATGGGCTTGTTGAGCCGGCCGGAGAAGCCCTTCTTGCCGTTGACGACCCAGATGCCGCCGTCGTTGAGGTCGGCCTCGTGCTTCTTGTAGCCGCTCGCCCCGATGGCGTAGACCGCCACGGCGGCGGACGCGATCGCGAGCGCCGCACCGGAGGCGATGCCCACCCGGTGCCGACGTACGAAGCCCGCACGCGCCACGCCAACTTCCCCCTTGGCCCACGAGTGACGTGCGCCCGCCGCACTCACCCCGGAGGACAGTATGTAGGGAGCCGAGCATCCATCAAGTCGCGACAGCGTGCGCCGGACCGGTGCGATGGGTGATGATGGAGTGGTGGGCGCGTACGAGGGGAGCCGACGTTGATCGTCGATGCGCGGTACACCAGGGGGTCTGGTGTGCTGGTCGGCAGCGGCGCCCACTGGGTGCTGCTCACCGACCCGGGTGACGAGCAGGTCGTCCAGGAGATCTGGGACGTGCTGTCGATGACCGCGCACTCCGGCGCAGGCGTCGTGGAGCGGGTGCTCGCGATCGTCGAGAAGGCGTTCGACGGCGACCCGCCGGGCCTGGCCGTCGTGGACTTCACGTCCGGCGCCTCGACCACCCTCTCGCGCGGCTCCGGCCACGTGCGGATGGCCGGGCCGGGCCGCGTGCTCAGCCTCGACGGCGGCGACGACCCCGGTGAGCTGGCGACCACGCGCCGGCTCGTCGGTGGCGTGGTCGACGCCCAGCGCGTCGAGCTCCGGCCGCTCTCCGTCCGCAGCGCCCCCGCGATGACCACCGCGCAGGAGACCGCGGCACCGCGACCCGCCCCCGGCATGATCGACGGGATCCCGGCCGCGATCCTCGCCGCCAAGGGGCCCGACGGTCCGCCGCCGCGCAACCGGGTCCGCCCCCCGGTCGACGACACCGGCCCCGCCCGGGACACCTCGGAGCCCGACCCGCTGCTGGCCGAGCGCATCGAGGAGGGCACCCGCACCACGATCCGTACACCGTCCGAGCCCCACACCAGCCTCGCCGAGCACGACCCGGGCGCCGTCGAGCACGACGACCACGACGGGTCGACCACCCTGCGACCGGCCCACCTCTCCCACGGCACCGCACCGACCGTGCTCGCCGTCAGCTGCCCGCTCGGCCACCTGACTCCGCCGGTCTCCCCGCAGTGCCGGGTCTGCCACCAGCGCGTCGCCCCGCAGGAGCCGCGTCGTGTGGAGCGGCCGACGCTGGGCGGGTTGCGGCTGCCGACCGGCGAGGTCGTGCCCCTCGACCGTGGGGTCGTGCTGGGGCGCAAGCCTGCTCCGGCCGACGGGAGCACGGACTGGCCCCACCTGGTGCACCTGCCGAAGGACCACTCCTTCGTCTCACGCCAGCACCTCCAGATCGAGCTCGACGGCTGGGACGTGGTGGCCCGTGACCTCGACAGCAGGGGCGGTACGACGATCGCGCCGCCCGGACGCGAGCCGCAGCGAATGCGCCCGCGCGACGCCTACGTGCTCGAGTCGGGCACGGTCCTGGACCTGGCGCAGGTCTACGCCGTCCGCTTCGAGACGGGGGCGGTTGCCCGGTGAGCGCCCCGGTCATCCCCGGGTTCGCGTTCGTCGAGCACCTGGGCAGCGGCGGGTTCGCCGACGTCTTCCTCTACGAGCAGCAGTGGCCGCGCCAGCGGGTCGCGGTCAAGGTCGTGCGCCCCGACGTGCCGCTGACCGACCGCGAGAAGTACCTCTTCACGGCCGAGGCCAACGCGATGGCCCGCCTCGCCGACCACCCCTACATCGTCTCGGTGATCACCGCGGGCGTCACGGCCGAGGGCGGGCGACCGTTCCTCGTGATGCGCTACTGCCCGCCGCCCGACCTCGGGGTGCGCGTCCGGTCCAACCCGATGGCACCGGTCGACGCGGTCTCGACGGGCATCAAGCTCGCGAGCGCGATCGAGACAGCCCACCGCTCGGGGATCCTCCACCGCGACATCAAGCCGAGCAACGTCCTGGTGACGACCTACCACGAGCCGGCGCTCACCGACTTCGGCATCGCCGGCCACCTGGGCGAGGTCGAGGGCGACAGCGACGTCCGGATCTCCTACCCGTGGTCGCCGCCCGAGCTGCTCGACGGCCGCTCCAACGGCTCGGTCGCCTCCGACGTCTACTCGCTGGGCGCGACGATCTGGCACCTGCTCGTGGGACGCTCGCCCTTCTCCATCCCCTCGGGCGACAACTCCACGCGCGCCCTGAGCGCCCGCATCCTGCACGCCGCTCCCCCGGCCACCCAGCGCCCCGACGTGCCGCCGGCGCTCGACCGGCTGCTGCAGCAGTGCCTGGCGAAGCGACCCGAGCACCGTCCGGGCAGTGCCCTCGAGCTCGCCCGCGCGCTCCAGCGCATCGAGTCGGCGGCCGGCTGGCCGCGCACCGCCGTGGCCGTGGAGGGCGACCGGCCCGACGCCTCGGTCGCCGCGCCCGGGGCGCCCGGGGTGCCCGGGGTGCCGGACGCCCCCGAGGACGCCACGGCGATGAAGCCGGTCACGGTCATCTCGGCCAGCGGTCCCCGCCGCATCGCCGCGCAGGGCCCGGCCCCCGAGGTCGCCGACGACGAGGAGAGCTCGTCCGTCTCCGGCCTGGTCTGGGCGGCCATCGGCGCGCTCGTCGTGGCGCTGGTCGTCGGGTTCCTCGTCCTCGGCGGCGGCGGCCGCGAGGAGGACCCGGGCGTGGTCGTCCCGACCGAGTCGCAGACGCCGAGCGACGTCGTGCCCGACGTGCTGACCGCCGCCCCCACGCTCAACGGACGTCGTACGGCACGCGGGGTGCTGTTCGAGTGGAACCCACCCGTCCCGGCCGAGCCCGGCGACTCCTTCAGCTACCACCGCGACGACACCGGCGACTACGGCCGGACGACGAAGAAGCGCCTGCTGCTGCGCACCGACCAGCCGGTGTGCCTGGACCTGCGGATGACGCGTGGGTCCGACAGCTCCCCGACCGCGAGCGAGTGCGTGTCCTGACGGACTCCCGCCCCACCCGCGGCCGGACCGGAGCCGCGTCGGTCAGTCGTTGTCCCAGTCGCGGCGCGGGCCGCTGGCCGCGTCCTGCTCCGCCGGCGTCTGACGGCTGGACACGAACAGTGAGAGCGCGGCGGTGACGGCCAGCGTCGCCACGATGACCACGAGCGAGAGCCAGATCGGGATCTCGAGCCACGGGTAGTCGAGGTGCTCGCCGCCGTTGATGAACGGCAGCTCGTTCTCGTGCAGGGCGTGGAAGAACAGCTTCACGCCGATGAAGGCCAGCAGGAACGCCAACCCGTAGGAGAGGTAGATCAGGCGTTGCAGGAGGCCCCCGATGAGGAAGTAGAGCTGGCGCAGGCCCATCAGCGCGAAGATGTTGGCCGTGAGCACCAGGTAGGGCTCCTTGGTGATGCCGAAGATCGCCGGGATCGAGTCGAGCGCGAACAGCAGGTCGGTCGTTCCGAGCGTGATGATCACGATGAACATCGGGGTGATCATCCGCTTCCCGGCGTCGCTGTGGAACAGCTCGCGCCCGTGCCACTCCGACGTGGCCGGGAAGCGCTTCTCGACGAACGCGACGACGCGGTTCTCCTCGAACTCCTCGTCGTCCTCGTCCTCGGCGCCCTCCTTGGCCAGCTTGATCGCTGTGTAGACCAGGAAGAGGCCGAAGAGGTAGAAGACCCAGCTGAAGTTGTTGATCGCGGCGGCGCCCACGGCGATGAAGATCGCGCGCATGACGAGCGCCATCACGATGCCGATCATCAGGGCGTACTGCTGGAGCTCCTTCGGCACGGCGAACTTCGCCATGATGATGATGAAGATGAAGAGGTTGTCGATGGAGAGCGAGTACTCCACCAACCACCCGGAGAAGAACTCCAGGCCGTGCTGGTGGTCCCACGTGAGCCACACGCCGATACCGAAGATGATCGCCAGCCCCACGTAGATGGAGAGGTAGATCGCGCACTCCTTCATGCTCGGCTCGTGCGGCCGGCGCCCCACGATGACGAGGTCGAAGGTGAAGATGGCGACGGTCACGATGCCAGTGGCGATCCAGACCCAGGTGGGGACGTCCACGTGTGTGCTCCTAGAGATGGGGGAGGTCGGTGTCCGTGCAGCACACGGAGACCGGAGGTCTCCTCCGCTCGCACGTCTCGGGCGAACCAGTGGCACCGGGCGCCGCTCGCGCGATCACCGTGATGACGACACCACTGCGTGGGAGTACTCCCCTCCAGTACCCACATCCTGTCACGAGGTGCGCTCGGCCCGCGACACGGACCGTCAGCCGGGCTGGCGACCGCCGAAGGCGACACCGAGCTCGGTCAGCCTGGCCTCGCCGCCGTCGACCGCGGTGAGGACCCAGGTCCCCTCGGGCGTCACGGTGAAGGTGTGCTCGAAGTGGGCGGCCATCGATCCGTCGACGGTCGCGACCGTCCACTCGTCCTCGAGCAGGTCGGTGTCCTTGCTGCCGAGCGTGACCATCGGCTCGACGGCGAGGGCCAGGCCCTCGACGATCGAGGGACCGCGCCCGCGCCTGCCGTAGTTGGGGACGTTGGGCGCCATGTGCATCTCGGTGCCGATGCCGTGCCCGGTGTAGTCCTCGAGGATGCCGTAGCGACCCTGCGAGCGGACGTAGGTCTCGATCGCGTGGCTGATGTCGGTGACCCGCCCTCCGAGCCGGGCGGCGGCCATGCCGCGCCACAGTGACTCCTCGGTGACCCGCAGCAGCTCTCGTACGTCGTCCGCGACCTCTCCGACGGGCACGGTGATGGCCGCGTCGCCGTGCCAGCCCGCCACGATCGCGCCGCAGTCGATCGAGACGACGTCGCCGTCGACCAGGGTCCGCGACCCCGGGATGCCGTGCACGACCTCGTCGTTGACCGACGCGCAGATCGTCGCCGGGAACGGCGGCTGGCTGTAGCCCTTGAACGACGGGACGCCACCGTGGTCGCGGATGTTCGTCTCGGCGAGGGTGTCGAGCTCGAGCGTCGTGACACCGGGCCGCACGGCGGCCCGCAGCAGCTCGAGGGTCTCCCCCACGAGCCTGCCGGCGACCCGCATCAGGTCGATCTGGTCACGCGTCTTGATCTCGAGACCGCGGTCCCGGAAGCCCATCTCAGGTGAACCCGTCGGGTCAGCTCTGCGGGATGACGTCGAGGGCGTCGAAGATCCGCTGCGTGACGGCGCTGACCTCGCCCATGCCGTCGAGCTCGACGAGGATGCCCCGCTCGCGGTAGACCCCGATGAGCGGCTCGGTCTGCTCGGCGTAGACCTCCTGGCGGCGACGGATGACGTCCTCGGTGTCGTCCGTGCGGCCGTCGGTCTGCGCTCGCTGAAGCAGCCGCTGGACGAGCTCCTCCGGGTCGACCGTGAGCACCACGGCCGCGTCGAGGGAGTGACCGGTGTGCGCGATCATCCCGTCGAGCTCCTCGACCTGGTCGAGGGTGCGCGGGTAGCCGTCGAGCAGGAAGCCGGGAGCGGCGTCGGGCTCGTCGATCCGGTCGCGGACCATCCGGTTGGTGACGTCGTCGGGGACGTACTCGCCCGCGTCCATGTAGCGCTTGGCCTCCACGCCGAGGGCCGTGCCCTGCGAGACGTTGGCGCGGAAGATGTCACCGGTGGAGATGGCAGGCACCCCGAAGTGCTCGGCCACGACGCGGGCCTGCGTGCCCTTGCCCGCTCCAGGCGGGCCCATGAGGATCAGACGCATTTTACTTGAGGAATCCTTCGTAGTTGCGCTGCTGGAGCTGGCTCTCGATCTGCTTCACCGTGTCGAGCGCGACGCCGACCATGATGAGGATGGACGTGCCTCCGAAGGGGAAGTTCTGGTTGGCCTGCACGATCGAGAACGCGATGAGCGGGACCAGCGAGATCAGACCGAGGTAGAGGGCTCCAGGGAACGTGATGCGGGACAGGACGTAGGACAGGTAGTCCTCGGTCGGCTTGCCCGCCCGGATCCCGGGGATGAAGCCGCCGTACTTCTTCATGTTGTCCGCCACCTCGACGGGGTTGAAGGTGATCGAGACGTAGAAGTACGTGAAGAAGATGATGAGCAGGAAGTACGCGATCATGTAGAGCGGGTGGTCACCCCGGACGAGGTAGGTGCCGACGAAGTCCAGCACCGGGTTCTTGCTGTCGGGGTTGAACTGCACCGCCATCGCCGGGAGGTAGAGCAGCGACGAGGCGAAGATGACCGGGATGATGCCGGCCTGGTTGACCTTGAGCGGGATGTAGGTGGAGTTGCCTCCGAACATCTTGCGGCCCACCATGCGGCGGGCGTACTGCACCGGGATGCGGCGCTGCGCCTGCTCGATGAAGATGACGGCGGCGACCAGGATCAGGCCGACGACCATCACGATGCCGAAGGTGAGCCAGCCCTTGGAGGTCTTCACGCTCCACAGGGACACCGGGAACGTGGCGACGACCTGGGTGAAGATGAGGATCGACATGCCGTTGCCGATGCCGCGGTCGGTGATGAGCTCGCCCAGCCACATGATCACTGCGGTGCCGGCGGTCATCGTCACGACCATCACCAGGAACGTGCCGGTGCCGTTGTCGTGCAGCAGGTCGCGGTTGCACCCCTGCAGGAGCGCGCCATTGCGGGCGAGGGCCACGATGCCCGTGGCCTGCAGCACGGCGAGGCCGAGCGTCAGGTAGCGCGTGTACTGGGTGATCTTCGCCTGGCCGGCCTGGCCCTCCTTCTTCAGCGCCTCGAGCCGTGGGATCACCACGACGAGCAGCTGCAGGATGATCGAGGCCGTGATGTAGGGCATGATCCCGAGCGCGAAGATGGTGAGCTGGAGCAGCGCACCACCGGAGAAGAGGTTGATGAGGCTGTAGAGCCCGCCCTCCTCCAGCTGGTTGAGGCAGGCCTGGACGTTGGCCACGTGGACGCCCGGGGTCGGGACCTGCGACCCGAGCCTGAAGATCGTGACGATCAGCAGGACGAACAGCAGCTTCTTGCGCAGGTCCGGGGTCCGGAAAGCGTTGGCGAACGCGCCTAGCACTGGTTCCTCTTTCGTTCGGGTGCCCGGCCGAGTCAGGCGGGCGGCGAGAAGACCGGTCGCCGTCGTACGGCGAAAGGCCCGGGGAAGCCTAACAGTCGGGTCGCGGCCCTCTTCCCCGTGCAGCGGGTCGAGCAGTCAGGGTCGAACCTCAGGTGGAGAACGACGAGGGCCCGGCCGACAGTTCCCACTGTGCGGCCGGGCCTTCACCGATGAGCGTGATCGTTGGTCCGAGGTATGCCTCAGGCCACGGTCGTGGTGCCGCCCGCGGCCTCGATCTTCTCCTTGGCGGAGGCCGAGAACGCGTCGGCGCTGACCTGGACGGCCACCGAGATGTCGCCCTGACCGAGGACCTTGACGGGCTGGCCCTTGCGGACGGCACCCTTGGCCACGAGGTCGGAGACGGTCACCGTGCCACCGTCGGGGAACAGCTCGCCGAGGCGGTCGAGGTTGACGACCTGGAACTCCACGCGGAAGGGGTTCTTGAAGCCCTTCAGCTTGGGCAGGCGCATGTGGATCGGCATCTGGCCACCCTCGAAGGCGACCGGGACCTGGTAGCGCGCCTTGGTGCCCTTCGTACCGCGACCGGCGGTCTTTCCCTTGGAGCCCTCACCGCGACCCACGCGGGTCTTCGCGGTCTTGGCTCCCGGAGCGGGACGCAAGTGGTGCAGCTTGAGCGTCATGTCACTCCACCTCCTCAACCGTCACGAGGTGACGGACCGTGTTGACCATGCCGCGGATCTCCGGGCGGTCTTCCTTGACGACCACGTCGCCGATCCGCTTGAGACCGAGCGAGCGCAGCGTCTCGCGCTGGTTGGCCTTGAGGCCGACCGTTCCGCGCTTCTGCTGGACCTTGAGCTGTGCCATTACGCCTGCACCCCCGCGGTCGCCTCGACCTGGCCCTCGGCGCGAGCCTTGAGGATCGCGGCCGGGGTGACGTCCTCGACACGCATGCCGCGGCGGGCCGCGACCTGCTCCGGCTCCTCCAGCATGCGGAGGGCCTCGACCGTCGCGTGGACGATGTTGATCTGGTTGGACGAGCCGAGCGACTTGCTCAGGACGTCGTGGATGCCGGCGCACTCGAGCACCGCACGCACCGGGCCACCGGCGATCACACCGGTACCGGGGGCGGCGGGGCGCAGCAGGACGACGCCCGCGGCCTTCTCGCCCTGGACCGGGTGCGGGATGGTGCCCTGGATGCGGGGGACGCGGAAGAAGTGCTTCTTCGCCTCCTCGACACCCTTGGCGATCGCCGCCGGGACTTCCTTGGCCTTGCCGTAGCCGACGCCGACCATGCCGTCGCCGTCGCCGACGATCACGAGGGCGGTGAAGCTGAAGCGCCGACCACCCTTGACGACCTTGGCGACACGGTTGATCGCCACGACGCGCTCGATGTAGACCGACTTCTCAGCCTGGCCACGACCGTTGTCGCGGCCGCGCCGGTCACCCGAGCCACCGCTGCGCTGTCCGCGCTGGGCTCCGCTCATGAGATGTGCTCCATATCTAGGTTCTTCTCTCTTCTCGCGTCGGGCGCGATCAGAAGGACAGTCCGCCCTCCCGGGCGGCATCGGCGAGGGCCGCGATGCGGCCGTGGTACTTGTTGCCGGCACGGTCGAAGACGACGCCCTCGATCCCCGCGGCCTTGGCACGCGAAGCAACCAGCTCGCCGACCTTCTTGGCCTGCGTGGTCTTGTCGCCGCCCGCGGTGCGGACGTCGGCCTCCATGGAGGACGCGTACGCCAGGGTGGCGCCGGCCAGGTCGTCGACGACCTGGACGGTGATGTGACGAGCGGAGCGGGTGACCACCAGGCGCGGACGCTCGGTGGTGCCGTTGATCCGCTTGCGGCCACGCGCCTGGCGGCGCAGGCGGGCGCGGACACGGTTCGCCGTGTGCTTGTTGTTGCTCAGGGAGATAGCCATGTCACTTACCGGCCTTTCCGACCTTGCGGCGGATGTGCTCGCCGGCGTAGCGCACGCCCTTGCCCTTGTAGGGCTCGGGCTTGCGGAGCTTGCGGATGTTGGCCGCAACCTCGCCGACGAGCTGCTTGTCGATGCCGACGACGCCGAGCTTGGTCGGGCCCTCGACGGTGAAGGTGATGCCCTCGGGGGCGTCGAAGATGATCGGGTGCGAGTAGCCGAGCTGGAACTCCAGCTGGGTCGGACCCTTGGGGAGGACGCGGTAACCCACGCCCACGATCTCGAGCTTCTTCTCGTAGCCCTCGGTCACGCCCACCACCATGTTGTTGATGAGGGTGCGGGTCAGGCCGTGGAGCGAGCGGCTGTTGCGCTCGTCGTCGGGACGCTGCACCTCGAGGACGCCGTCCTCGCCCTTGGCGATCGTGATCGGCGCGGCGATGGTGTGCGACAGGGTGCCCTTGGGGCCCTTGACGGTCACCAGCGAGTCGTCGATCGCGACGTCGACGCCGGACGGGACCGCGATGGGGAGCTTGCCAATGCGCGACATGCTTCTCTCTCTTCCTGGTCTCAGTAGGTCCGGGTCACCAGACGTAGGCGAGGACTTCGCCGCCCACGCCCTTCTGGTTCGCCTGGCGGTCGGTCAGCAGCCCCTGCGACGTCGAGATGACCGCGACGCCGAGGCCGCCGAGGACCTTGGGCAGGTTGGTGTGCTTGGCGTAGACGCGCAGGCCGGGCTTGCTGATGCGGCGGACGCCGGCGATCGAGCGCTCCCGGTTGCGGCCGTACTTGAGCGTGATGGTCAGCGTCTTGCCGACGGCGGGCTCGCCCTCGGCCGAGACGTTGTCCGCGACGTCGTAGGAGGTGATGTAGCCCTCCTGCTTGAGGATCTCCGCGAGGCCGGCCTTCATCTTGCTGTAAGGCATCGACACCACGTCGTGGTACGCCTGGTTGGCGTTGCGCAGACGCGTGAGCATGTCTGCGATCGGGTCAGTCATCGTCATGATGTGGTTTCTTTCTCGTCGTGGTTTCCCCAGGCTCGCGGCCTGGGGACCTGCAACGTGTGTGAGGGAATTACCAGGAGGACTTGGTGACGCCGGGCAGCTCGCCGCGGTGGGCCATCTCCCGCAGGCAGATACGGCACAGGCCGAACTTGCGGTAGACGGCCTTCGGGCGGCCGCAGCGCTGGCAGCGGGTGTAGCCGCGGACAGCGAACTTCGGCTTGCGGGCGGCCTTGACCTTGAGCGCAGTCTTCGCCATGGCTCAGTTCTCCTTGAACGGGAACCCGAGCTGCTTGAGCAGCGCGCGCCCCTCGTCGTCGTTGGTGGCGGTGGTCACGATGGTGATGTCCATACCGCGCGACCGGTCGATCCTGTCCTGGTTGATCTCGTGGAACATGACCTGCTCGGTGAGACCGAAGGTGTAGTTGCCACGACCGTCGAACTGCTTCGGCGACAGGCCGCGGAAGTCACGGATGCGGGGCAGCGCCAGCGAGAGCAGGCGGTCCAGGAACTCCCACATGCGGTCGCCGCGCAGCGTGACGTGCGCGCCGATCGGCATGCCCTCGCGCAGCTTGAACTGGGCGATGGACTTGCGGGCCTTCGTGACGGCCGGCTTCTGGCCGGTGATCGCGGTGAGGTCGCGGATCGCGCCCTCGATCAGCTTGGAGTCGCGAGCAGCCTCGCCGACACCCATGTTGACCACGATCTTGGTCAGGCCGGGGACCTGCATGACGTTGGCGATGTCGAACTCGGTGCGCAGCGCGGGGAGGATCTCCTCGCGGTAGCGGGCCTTGAGCCGGGGAATCTCGGTGGAGGTGGTCTCAGCCATCTCAGATCTCCTTGCCGGTCTTGCGGGACACGCGGACCGAGCGGGTCGCAGAGTACGTCGAGCCGTCGGGACGGCGCTTGGTGACCTCGTCGCGGCGGAAGCCGATGCGGGTGACGCCGTCACCCTCGACCAGCATCACGTTGGAGACGTGGATGGGCGCCTCGCGGGTGATGATGCCGCCGGTCGTACCGGTCTGCTGGACGGACTTGGTGTGGCGCTTGACGAGATTGACTCCCTCGACGATCACGCGGTCCTCCTCGCGGAGCACCGTGATGACCTTGCCCTGGGCACCCTTGTCCTTGCCGGCGATGACCTTGACGGTGTCGCCCTTCTTGATGTTCATGTTCTTACCCATCTCTCACAACACCTCCGGGGCGAGCGAGATGATCTTCATGAAGCGCTTCTCGCGCAGCTCACGGCCCACGGGGCCGAAGATGCGCGTGCCACGGGGCTCGCCGTCGCCCTTGAGGATGACGGCGGCGTTCTCGTCGAAGCGGATGTAGGAACCGTCGGCGCGGCGACGCTCCTTGACGGTGCGCACGACCACGGCCTTGACGACGTCGCCCTTCTTGACGTTGCCACCGGGGATCGCGTCCTTGACGGTGGCGACGATGACGTCACCGATGCCGGCGTAGCGACGGCCAGAGCCACCGAGAACACGGATGCAGAGGATCTCCTTCGCACCGGTGTTGTCGGCGACCTTGAGTCGCGACTCCTGCTGGATCATTGATTTCTCCTGGTTGTCGAGCTGGTTCTCGCACCCTCAGCGGGGAGTGAGCCTGGCCGAACTGATATGTGGAAACTGGTGTCGCGGGCCCGTGGGCCCGAGGTCACTTGGCCTTCTCGAGGACCTCGACGAGGCGCCAGCGCTTGGTGGCCGACAGCGGACGGGTCTCCATGATTAGGACCCGGTCGCCGATGCCGCACTGGTTGCTCTCGTCGTGGGCCTTGAGGCGCGAGGTCTTGCGCAGCACCTTGCCGTAGAGCGCGTGCTTCACGCGGTCCTCGACGGCGACGACGATCGTCTTGTCCATCTTGTCGCTGACGACGAGGCCCTCGCGGACCTTGCGCTGGTGGCGCTCCGCCGGGGTCGCAGTGTTCTCGCTCATGCCTTGCCCTCTTCGTTGGTGCCCGGCGTGGTCCGGATCCCGAGCTCGCGCTCGCGGACCACGGTGTAGATGCGGGCGATGTCCTTCTTGACCACGCGCAGCCGGCCGTGGCTGTCCAGCTGGCCGGTGGCCGCCTGGAAGCGGAGGTTGAACAGCTCCTCCTTGGCCTCGCGCAGCTTCGCCTCCAGGTCGGTGGCGGTGAGCTCGTCGAGCTCGTGGGCGTTCAGCTTGGTAGCCATCAGAATTCACCGGCCTCACGGGAGATGAACCGGCACTTCATCGGGAGCTTGTGCATCGCGCGGCGCATGGCCTCGCGCGCAACAGTCTCGTCGACGCCGGAGAGTTCGAACATGACGCGGCCGGGCTTGACGTTGGCCACCCACCACTCGGGGGAACCCTTTCCGGAACCCATGCGGGTCTCGGCAGGCTTCTTGGTCAGCGGGCGGTCCGGGTAGATGTTGATCCAGACCTTGCCGCCACGCTTGATGTGACGGGTCATGGCGATACGAGCCGACTCGATCTGTCGGTTGGTCACGTAGTGACCCTCGACCGCCTGGATGCCGAAGTCACCGAACGCCAGCGACGTGCCGCCCTTGGCGGCGCCGGTGCGCTTGGGGTGGTGCTGCTTGCGGTGCTTGACGCGACGGGGCATCAACATGGGGCTCAGCCCTCCTGTCCGGTGCTCGGAGCGGCCTCGGCCGGAGCCTCGGTCGACTCGGTGCGCGGAGCGCGGTCGCCGCGGGTGCCGCGGCTGGGGCGGTCCGCACCACGGGTGGCGGGACGACCACCGCGGCCGGGGGCACCGGCGCGGGCGGCCTGCTGGGCCTGGCGCTCGGCACGGGTGCCGGCGACCTCGCCCTTGTAGATCCAGACCTTGACGCCGATGCGGCCGAACGTGGTCTTGGCCTCGTAGAAGCCGTAGTCGATGTCGGCGCGGAGCGTGTGCAGGGGCACGCGGCCCTCGCGGTAGAACTCGGTGCGCGACATCTCGGCGCCGTTGAGACGGCCCGAGCACTGGATCCGGATGCCCTTGGCACCCGAGCGCATCGAGGTCTGCATGGCCTTGCGCATCGCGCGGCGGAACTGCACGCGACCGGCGAGCTGCTCGGCGACGCCCTGGGCGACCAGCTGCGCGTCGATCTCGGGCTGCTTCACCTCGAGGATGTTGAGCTGCACCTGCTTGCCGGTGAGCTTCTCCAGCTCGCCGCGGATGCGGTCGGCCTCGGCGCCGCGGCGACCGATGACGATGCCGGGACGCGCGGTGTGGATGTCGACGCGGACGCGGTCACGCGTGCGCTCGATCTCGACCTTGGAGATGCCGGCCCGCTCCATGCCCTTGGAGAGCAGCTTGCGGATGGCGACGTCCTCACCGACGTAGGACTTGTAGAGCTTGTCGGCGTACCAACGGCTCTTGTGGTCGGTGGAGATGCCCAGGCGGAACCCGTTCGGGTTGATCTTCTGGCCCATCAGGCACCCTTTCCGTTCTTCGAGGCACGAGCCTTCTTGCTCGTGGTGGCCAGCGCGTCGGCCGGCTGCACCGCGAGGGTGATGTGGCTGGTGCGCTTGTTGATGCGGGTCGCGCGGCCCTGGGCACGCGGACGCCAACGCTTCATCGTCGGACCTTCGTCGACCATCGCGACGGAGAGGACCAGGTCGGCCCGGTTGAGGCCCTCGGTCGTCTCGGCGTTGGCGACGGCGCTCTCCAGCACCTTGTAGACGGTCTCGGAGGCGGCCTGCGGCGCGAACTGCAGCAGGGTCAGGGCCTCGTCGACCTGGAGGCCGCGGACCATGTCGACGACACGGCGGGCCTTCATCGGGGTGATCCGCACGTAGCGTGCGCTGGCGAACGCGCCCGGCTGGTCGCCGAGCAGCGACTCGCGGCGCGCACTCGTGCGGCTGCGCTCGGTGGTGCTCATCGACGGCGTCCCTTCCGGTCTTCCTTGACGTGCCCGCGGTAGGTGCGGGTCGGGGCGAACTCCCCGAGCTTGTGGCCGACCATGGAGTCGGTCACGAAGACGGGGACGTGCTTGCGACCGTCGTGCACGGCGATGGTGTGACCGATCATGTCGGGCACGATCATCGACCGGCGCGACCAGGTCTTGATGACGTTGTGGCTGCCCTTCTCGTTCTCGGCGTCCACCTTCTTCTGAAGGTGGTCGTCGATGAAGGGGCCCTTCTTCAGGCTGCGAGGCATGTCGGTTACTTCCTACCCTTGCCGGACTTGCGACGACGGATGATCTGGGAGTCGCTGGCCTTGCGCTTGCGCGTACGGCCCTCGGGCTTGCCCCAGGGGGAGACGGGGTGGCGACCACCGGACGTCTTGCCCTCACCACCACCGTGCGGGTGGTCGACCGGGTTCATGACGACACCGCGGACGGTCGGGCGCACGCCCTTCCAGCGCATGCGGCCCGCCTTGCCCCAGTTGATGTTGGACTGCTCGGCGTTGCCGACCTCGCCGATCGTCGCGCGGCAGCGCACGTCGACGAAGCGCATCTCGCCCGAGGGCATGCGGAGCGTCGCGCGGCTTCCCTCGCGGGCGATCAGCTGGGCCGAGTTGCCGGCCGAGCGGGCGATCTTCGCGCCGCCACCGGGACGCAGCTCCACGCAGTGGATCGTCGTACCGACCGGGATGTTGCGCAGCGGGAGGTTGTTGCCGGGCTTGATGTCGGCGTTGGGACCCGACTCCACCGCGGTGCCCTGCACGAGGCCCTTGGGGGCCACGATGTAGCGCTTCTCGCCGTCGGCGTAGTGCAGCAGCGCGATGCGGGCGGTGCGGTTGGGGTCGTACTCGATGTGGGCGACCTTGGCCGGCACGCCGTCCTTGTCGTAGCGACGGAAGTCGATGATGCGGTAGGCGCGCTTGTGACCGCCACCCTTGTGACGGGTGGTGATGCGGCCCTGGTTGTTGCGGCCACCGTTCTTCGGCAGCGGACGCGTCAGCGACTTCTCGGGCGTGGTCCGGGTGATCTCGACGAAGTCGGCCACGGACGAGCCGCGACGGCCCGGGGTGGTCGGCTTGTACTTGCGGATTGCCATGTCAGTTCCTAGTCAGGAGCCCGGTCAGGAGACCGGACCTCCGAAGATGTCGATGCGGTGACCCTCGGCGAGGCTGACGATCGCGCGCTTGGTGTTGGGACGCCGACCGATGCCGTAGCGGGTGCGGCGGGCCTTGCCCTGGCGGTTGATCGTGTTGACCGAGGTGACCTTGACGTCGAAGACCTTCTCGACCGCGATCTTGATCTCGGTCTTGTTGGCGTCCGGGTGGACGATGAAGGTGTACTTGTTGGCGTCGAGGAGCCCGTAGCTCTTCTCCGACACGACCGGCGCGATCAGGATGTCGCGGTGGTCCTTGTGCAGGGTGCTCACTTGTCGTCCTCCTTGGCGGCACGGGTCAAGCCAGCCGACTCGGCGTCCTCGACGGACTTGAACCAGAAGTCACCGGCGGTGGCGTCGTAGTCGGCGTCCCCCTCGACCAGGTAGGTGCCGGACTCCAGGCCCTGCACCTCGTAGCCCTTGGGGTTCTTGCCGCTCTTCAGAGGGGCCTTGGCGCCCGTGGGCAGGACCGGCTCGTCGGCGGCCTCCGCCGCGGCAGGTGCGTCGGTCGTGGCAGGCTTCTCGGCCGCGGCGGGCTTCGTCTCGGCCGTGGCCGGGGCGGAGGAGCCACCCACGAAGGCGTCGTACGCGCCCTTGGTGAACACCACGTCGTCGGAGTTGAGGACGTCGTAGGTGTTGAGCTGGTCGACGGCGACGATGTGGACCTCGGGTGCGTTGCGCAGCGAGAGCCAGGTGATCGCGTCGGAGCGCTCGAGCACCACGAGGTAGCCCACGCGGTCGGTCAGCGAGACGAGCGAGGCGAGCGCCGACTTGGTGGAGGGCTTGTCACCCGTCACCAGCGCGTCAACGACGTGCACACGACCGTTGCGGGCCCGGTCGGAGAGGGCACCGCGCAGGGCGGCGGCCTTCATCTTCTTGGGGGTGCGCTGGTCGTAGCTGCGCGGCTGCGGGCCGTGGACGACGCCACCGCCGGCGAACTGCGGCGCACGGGTCGAGCCCTGGCGGGCGCGGCCGGTGCCCTTCTGCTTGTAGGGCTTCTTGCCACCACCGCGCACGTCGGCGCGGGTCTTGGTGGCGTGGGTGCCCTGACGCGCGGCAGCCTGCTGCGCGACGACGACCTGGTGGATCAGGGGGATGTTGACCTCGACGTCGAAGATCTCGGCGGGGAGGTCGACCTTGACGGTCTTGACAGCCATGCTCAGGCCTCCTTCACGGTGCTCTTGGCGGCCGAGCGCAGGACGACGAGACCGCCCCGGGGACCGGGAACGGCACCCTTGAGCAGGATCAGGCCCTTCTCGGCGTCGACGGCGTGCACCGTCAGGTTCTGGGTGGTCACCGTGTCGTTACCCATGCGACCAGCCATGCGCGTGCCCTTGAACACGCGACCTGGCGTGGCGCAGGCGCCGATCGAGCCGGGCTTGCGGTGGTTGCGGTGGGCACCGTGCGAGGCGGACACACCGGCGAAGCCGTGACGCTTCATGACACCGGCGAAGCCCTTGCCCTTGCTGGTGCCGGTCACGTCGATCTCCTCGCCGGCGGCGAAGGTGTCGACGCCGAGCTCCTGGCCCACGGTGTAGGCGGCGGCGTCAGCGGTGCGGATCTCGGCGACGTGGCGACGGGGGGTGGTCCCGGCCTTGGCGAAGTGACCGGCCTCGGGGGAGTTGACCTTGCGGGCCTCGATCTCGCCGTAGCCGACCTGGATGGCGTTGTAGCCATCGACCTCGGGCTGGCGGACCTGGGTCACCACGTTGGTGCTCGCGGAGATGACGGTCACGGGGACGACCTTGTTGTTCTCGTCCCAGAGCTGGGTCATGCCGAGCTTGGTGCCCAGCAGGCCCTTCACGTTGCGTTCGAAAGTGTTCGACATGTCGGCCCTCAGAGCTTGATCTCGATGTCGACACCGGCGGGCAGGTCGAGACGCATCAGCGAGTCGACGGTCTTCGGCGTCGGGTCGATGATGTCGATGAGGCGCTTGTGGGTGCGCATCTCGAAGTGCTCGCGGGAGTCCTTGTACTTGTGGGGCGAACGGATGACGCAGTACACGTTCTTCTCGGTCGGCAGCGGCACAGGGCCGGCGACCTTCGCACCCGTGCGGGTGACGGTGTCCACGATCTTCCGCGCCGAGGTGTCGATCACCTCGTGGTCATAGGCCTTGAGCCTGATGCGGATCTTCTGTCCCGCCATAGGTCCGTGTCCTCTTCGATCTCGTACGCCTGGTCTGTTTCGGCGCTCAGCCCCCGTTGGGCGAGCGCCGCCTGTCTCTCCGCCATCCACCGACCCCCGCGGTCGGGCGTGTCGCACTCCAAACAATTCAACTTGGCTCGTGACACGCGTCCGTTCCCGGAGGCGGTACTGCTCTGGATGGCACCCGCCGGCTGGCGGATCTGGTCGGGTCTCCGATCAAGAGGTCTTGATCCGGTGCGGCGCACGCAGACGACTGGTTCGATCGAGGAGACGCGATTCAGAAGTCAAGGTGTGCCGTGCCCTGGCGACCCGCCGGAGCAACCGGAACATCTTGGCAGACTCGGCGCACCCACGCCAAATCGGAACGGGCCAGACCCTCAGGAGCCGGTCGCGAGCCCGATCAGGCGCCGCCCGATGCGCGTGACCTGCCCGCTGACCGGGTCGACGAGCAGCTCCCACCCGTGGCCGGACCTGCCCCGCACGAAGGGTACGCCGGCGGCGTCCGCGAGGGCCTCGGCGGCGTCGTACTGCTGGGGGCCGTCGCTCGGCGCCATCACCACCAGGCCGTCGGGCGGCAGCGAGCCGGCGAGCGAGACCAGGTCCACGCCGTCCCACGCGGCGGGACCGGACACGTCGGCCCACGCGTCGACGTCGGCCCCGGCGGCCACGGCCATCACGGTCAGCGAGCCGCCCATCGACGTACCGAGCAGGACGACGCGGTCGGCACCGATCTCGTCGCGCGCGAGGGCCAGGGCCGCGTCGACCTCGTTGCGCGGGTCGGCGTCCTCCTCGGGCGTGCACGTGGACTCTCCGTAGCCGCACGGGTTCACCAGGACCGAGGTCACGCCGGCGTCGGCGGCGGCCGTCGCCCAACGACCCCAGCCGCAGATGCCGGACGTCTGGGGCAGCAGCACCGCGACGTCCGAGCTGGTGGCGGGCCCGATGCGCGCCGCCTCGAGGTCACCGCCGGTGGCGCCGGCCAGGCCGAGGGCCTCGAGGTCGGCGTCCTCGGGCATCGCGGACAGGCATCGCTCCCTCAGTGCGGCAGTGGGGTCGGCCGTCCGGCCGGCGGTCGTGGGCGCCGGCCCCGGGGAGTCCTCACCCGCGCCGCACCCGGCTGCGAGCAGCGCAAGGACCACCAGCACCACTCCCCCGACCCCCGCGCGCATGGTCCGAGGATAGTTGTGCGCCGGGCCCTACCCTGCCGACATGTCGGTCGACCTGCGTGCGCTCTGGGACTTCGACGACCCCGCGGCCAGCGAGCAACGGTTCCGTGAGCTCGCGGAGGGTGCCGACGAGCCGCTGGCGACGTATGCCCTCACGCAGGTCGCCCGGGCGCTGGGACTGCAGGAGAGCTACGGCGACGGGCACGCGCTGCTCGACGACCTGTCCCCGACCGACCCCGAGGGGCGGGCGCGGGTCGCGCTCGAACGGGGCCGGCTCCTGCGGTCGGGCGGGGACCCCGCGGGGTCGCGGCCGCAGTTCGAGGCGGCAGTCGTGGAGGCCCGGGCCGCCGCACTCGAGGAGCTCGAGGTCGACGCGCTGCACATGGTGGCGCTGGTCGCCGAGCCCGGCGACCGGCTGGCGGCGCACCACGCCGCGCTAACCCGGGCGCGGGCGTCCAAGGCCCCGGCGGCCCGTGACTGGGACGCCTCCCTCCTCAACAACATCGGCATGGAGCACGCCGATGCCGGTGACCACGACGCCGCCCTCTCGGCCTTCGAGCAGGCGCTGGCCGCGCGCCGGCGCATCGGGGACCCCGCACGCACCCGGGTCGCACAGTGGATGGTGGGCTGGTCGCTGCGGCACCTGGGCGAGGTCGACCGCGCCCGCGAGGTGCAGCTCGCGCTCAAGGCCGAGCTCGAGTCCATCGGCGAGCACGACCCCTACGTCGACGAGGAGCTCGCCCTGCTCGACGCGCCGAGCGGCGCCTGAGGATCAGGTGGTGCGGCGGTAGCAGAAGTCGGCGATGTCGCGGCCGACGTCGAGGCCCTTGCGCTCGAAGCGGGTGACCGGGCGCTCGGCCCAGCGCTCGACCCGGCCGCCCTCGAGGGTCGGCTCGGCGTCGAGCACCTCGCGCATCTGGTCGGCGTAGTCGGCCCAGTCGGTGGCCAGCCGCCAGGCGCCGCCCGGCACGAGGCGTGAGGACGCGAGCGCCGCGTTGGCCGGGTTGACCAGCCGGCGCTTGCGGTGCTTGGTCTTGCGCCACGGGTCGGGGAAGAAGGTCCAGATCTCGGCCAGGCTGCCCGGGGCGATGAGGTTCTCCAGCGACCAGACCGCGTCCACGGAGCAGAACCGCACGTTGTCGGCGCCCGCCTCGGCCACCCGCCACAGGGAGTCCGCGACACCGGGTCGCCACACCTCGAGCGCAAGCACGTTGTGGTCGGGGCGCGCGGCCGCGAGCACCGCCGTCGCCTCGCCGATGCCCGGGCCGATCTCAAGGATCAGCGGAGCCTCGCGACCGAAGCGCTCGGTCAGCGAGAAGTCCGGACGGTCCACGGCCTCGTCCGGGATGACCCAGTCGGCCTGGTGCGCCGCCCACGACTCGGCCTGGCGCGGCGTGAACCGGCTGCCGCGGCGCGAATAGGTGAGCACCTCCCGCATCCGGCGCCCGTCATCGGTCAGCTTGAGGTGCGGGCGGGCCGGGCGTACGTCGTTCACCCGGCGATTGTCGCCGGAGGTCCCGCCGCGATGCACATCCAGCGCGGTCTGGAGGCTCGCTCCGCTCGCACCTCGACCACCGCGGCACGAGAGGGCGAGGGCTACAGGTGCTGGAGCGCGCCGGTCAGCACCGAGCGGAGACGCTGCTCGATGTCGTCGAACTCGGTCTGGCCGATGATGAGAGGCGGCGCGAGCTGGATGACCGGGTCGCCCCGGTCGTCGGCACGGCAGTAGAGGCCCGCCTCCCACAGGGCGCCGGAGAGGTAGCCGCGAAGCAGGCGCTCGGACTCGGCGTCGTCGAACGTCTCCTTGGTCTCGCGGTCCTTGACCAGCTCGATGCCGTAGAAGTAGCCGTGGCCGCGCACGTCGCCGACGATCGGGATGTCGAGGAGCTTCTCCAGCGCCGCGCGGAACGCCGGGGCGTTCTGCTGGACGTGGTCGGTGAGGCCCTCGCGCTCGAAGATGTCGAGGTTGGCCATCGCCACTGCCGAGGAGACCGGGTGGCCACCGAACGTGTAGCCGTGCGCGTAGGCCGTCGTGCCGGACTTGAAGGGCTCGAAGAGCCGGTCGCTCGCGATCATCGCGCCGATCGGCGAGTAGCCGGAGGTCATGCCCTTGGCGCAGGTGATGATGTCGGGCTGGTAGCCGAACTCGCTCGCCCCGAACATCTCCCCCACACGGCCGAAGGCGCAGATCACCTCGTCGGAGACCAGCAGGACGTCGTACTCGTCGCAGATCTCCCGCACCCGCTCGAAGTAACCGGGCGGCGGCGGGAAGCAGCCACCGGCGTTCTGCACCGGCTCGAGGAACACCGCGGCGACGGTGTCGGGACCCTCGAACTCGATCGCCTCCGCGATCCGGTCGGCAGCCCAGCGCCCGAAGGCCTTCTCGTCGTCACCGACGAACTCCGGGCGGCGGTAGAAGTTGGTGTTGGGCACCTTGTGGGCTCCCGGCACCAGGGGCTCGAACATCTCCTTGAGCGGCGGGATGCCGGTGATCGACAGGGCGCCCTGCGGGGTGCCGTGGTAGGCGACCGCGCGGGAGATCACCTTGTGCTTGTTGGGCTTGCCGGTGAGCTTGAAGTACTGCTTCGCAAGCTTCCACGCCGACTCCACGGCCTCGCCGCCACCGGTCGTGAAGAAGACCCGGTTGAGGTCGCCCGGCGCCATCGCGGCGATCCGGTCCGCCAGCTCGACCGCGCGCGGGTGCGCGAACGACCAGAGCGGGAAGAAGGCGAGCTCCTTCGCCTGCTTCGCCGCAGCCTCGGCGAGCTCCTCGCGGCCGTGCCCGACCTGGACGACGAAGAGGCCGGCGAGCCCGTCGATGTACTCGCGACCGTGGCTGTCCCAGATCTTGTGGCCCTCCCCCTTGACGATGAGCGGCATCTCGCCGCCCTTCTCGTAGGTCGAGTGCCGGGTGAAGTGCAACCACAGGTGGTCGCGACCGGCGGACTGGTAGTCGAAGGAAGGATCGGTGGACTGGCTCATCGGGTACCCCAGTTGTAGTGCTGCTTGTTGAGCTTCAGGTAGACGAACGTCTCGGAGGAGAGCACGCCGTCCTGCTCACGGACGCGCTTGATGACGTCGAGCAGGTGCGGGTCGTCCTCGCACACCACCTCGACGAGGAGGTCGAAGCTGCCGGCGGTGGTGACGACGTAGTCGACCTCCGGGACCTCGGCGAGCTTGTCGCCGACCGCCATCGGGTCGCCCTCGGTGCGGACGCCGATCATGGCCTGGCGGGTGAAGCCGACCTGCGTCGGGTCGGTGACCGCGACGACCTGCATGATCTCGGAGTCGAGCAGCTTCTGCACGCGCGCGCGGGCCGCCGCCTCGGACAGCCCGACAGTCTTCGCGATGGCGGCGTACGAGATCCGGCCGTCCTCCTGGAGCAGCTCGATGATCCGCTTCGCCGTAGCGTCGAGCCGCATCGCTCCCTCAGTCACGACACGTCCTCTCGCCTCTGCCCCCGGTGCGCTCGGTCATGGGCCCATGGTGGGGGTCGGAACCACCGAAACGCAAGCCGTCCAGAACGGAATCCGTGTTTCGCGCCCGTTAATTCCGCGATTACCGCAGATTTGTGGTCGCAGCCTATGGCGATGAGGGCCGATCCCGTCCTACGCTCCGTTGACCGCACCCGACAGGGAGGACCTCTCAGTGACCAGCCCACGCGCGCTGCGCAACTTCATCGGCGGCTCCTACGTCGACGCCGAGGCCGGCGCCACCAGCGAGGTGGTCAACCCCGCCACAGGCGAGGTCGTCGCCCACGCGCCGGTCAGCGGTGCCGAGGAGGTCGACGCGGCCTACGCGGCCGCCGACGCCGCGTTCGCCGAGTGGGGGCGTACGACGCCCAGCGAGCGCCAGCAGGCGCTGCTGAAGCTCGCCGACTCGATCGAGGCCCACGCCGAGGAGCTGATCGCCCTCGAGTCGGAGAACACCGGCAAGATCAAGGCGCTCACCGCGAGCGAGGAGATCCCGCCGATGGTGGACCAGCTCCGCTTCTTCGCCGGCGCCGCGCGGGTGCTGGAGGGCAGGGCCGCCGGCGAGTACATGGCCGGTCACACGTCGTGGATCAGGCGCGAGCCGATCGGCGTCGTGGGGCAGGTGACCCCGTGGAACTACCCGCTGCTGATGGCGGTGTGGAAGATCGGGCCCGCCCTGGCCGCGGGGAACACCGTCGTGCTCAAGCCGAGCGACACCACACCGGAGAGCACCCTGCGCCTAGCCGAGCTCGCCTCCGAGGTCCTGCCGGCCGGCACCCTCAACGTCGTCACCGGTGACCGGGAGACCGGACGCCTGCTCGTGGAGCACCGCACCCCCAGCATGGTCGCCATCACGGGCTCGGTGCGTGCTGGCGCCGAGGTGGCAGCGAGCGCTGCCCCGAACATCAAGCGCGTGCACCTCGAGCTCGGCGGCAAGGCTCCGGTCGTGGTCTTCGACGACGCCGACATCGAGGCGGCCGTCGAGGGCATCGCGATCGCCGGCTACTTCAACGCCGGCCAGGACTGCACCGCCGCGACCCGCGTCCTCGCCGCGCCCGGGATCCACGACGACTTCGTGGCGGCGCTCGCCGACTACGCGAGGAGCTCCTCCCCCGTCGGCCTCCCCGACGACGAGGACGCCCTCTTCGGGCCGGTCAACAACCAGCGCCAGCTCGCCCACGTCTCCGGGTTCATCGAGAACCTGCCGTCCCACGCGACCGTGTCCGCCGGCGGCAACCGTCGTACGGACCTCGGCAACGGCTACTTCCTGGAGCCCACCGTCCTGTCCGGCCTGCGCCAGGACGACGACGCGATCCAGAACGAGATCTTCGGCCCGGTGATCACCGTGCAGAAGTTCACCGACGAGGACGAGGCGGTCCGGTGGGCCAACGGCGTCGACTACGGGCTGGCGTCCTCGGTGTGGACCAAGGACTTCGGCCGCGCGATGCGGATGTCGCGGGCCCTCGACTTCGGTTGCGTGTGGATCAACACCCACATCCCGCTCGTCGCCGAGATGCCGCACGGTGGCTACAAGAAGTCCGGCTACGGCAAGGACCTGTCGATGTACGGCTTCGAGGACTACACCCGCATCAAGCACGTCATGGCCAACATCGAGTCATAGCCCAGCACCTACGCCCATCCACCGGCTGACGGAGGACCCCCACTCATGACACCCATCCCACGACGCTCGCGTCGACGCCTCTCCCCCGAGGCCGCGGCCGTGGTCGCCGCCTCCGGCGGCCTGAGCCGACGTTCCCTCCTGGGTGCGGGCACGGCCCTGGGCGCCGGCGTCGCCCTGTCGGCGTGCGCGCCCCCCGAGCCCCCGTCCGGAGGCCTCGCCACGCTCGACCTCCCGAAGGACGTGTCGGCCGAGGACAAGATCCTCAAGTGGGCCAACTGGACGGCGTACCTCGACATGAACGGGAAGGAGACGAAGTCCCCGACCCTGTCGCGGTTCATGGAGGAGACCGGCATCCAGGTCACCTACAGCGAGGACGTCGACGACAACGACTCCTACTACGCCAAGGTCGCGCCCCAGCTGCGCGCCGGGCAGAGCATCGACCGCGACATCTTCACCCTGACCGACTGGATGGCGGCGCGCGTGATCCGCGACCAGCTGTGCCAGCCGCTCGAGCTGATCCAGATGCCCAACGTGGTCAACAACCTCCTGCAGCCGTTGAAGGACGTGTCCTTCGACCCGGGCCGGCAGCACTCGATCACCTGGCAGAGCGGCTTCGCCGGCATCGGCTACAACAAGGAGAAGGTCGGTCGCGAGCTGAAGACGCTCGACGACCTCTGGGCCGACGACCTCAAGGGCAAGATCGTGGTGCTCTCGGAGTTCCGCGACACCGCCGGTCTGGTGATGCAGTCGCAGGGCGTCGACATCGACAGCGACTGGGGTCGCACCGAGTTCGAGAACGCCCTCGACTTCATCGAGCAGAAGATCGAGGAGGGCTACATCCGCAAGGTGAAGGGCAACTCCTACATGGAGGACCTCACCAGCGGCAACGCCGTCGCCGGCATCACGTGGAGCGGCGACATCTTCGTCCTCGCCTACGACACCGAGGACCCCAACTGGACCTTCACGATCCCCGAGTCCGGCGGCACGCTCTGGTCGGACAACCTGATGGTGCCGATCACCTCGACTCACCGGCGCAACGCCGAGACGCTCATGAACTACTACTACGAGCCCTCAGTCGCCGCCGAGGTCGCCGCCTGGGTGAACTACGTCTGTCCGGTGGACGGCGCGCAGGCGGAGATGGAGAAGATCGATCCCGACCTCGCCGAGAGCCCGTTCATCTTCCCGACGGCCGACTACATCCAGGAGAACAACATCCAGGCGTTCCGGGTGCTCGATGCCGACGAGGACATCGAGTTCGCGGACCTGTGGTCCACGAAGGTGATGGGGAACTGACATGGCCGGATTCCGCGAGGCGCAAGGCGACCTCAGGCTCGACAGCGTGACGAAGGCGTTCGGCGACTTCACGGCCGTCGACGACATCGAGCTCCACGTCCCCCGCGGCTCGTTCTTCGCCCTGCTCGGTCCGTCCGGGTGCGGCAAGACGACGACGCTGCGGATGATCGCCGGGCTCGAGCAGCCGACCGCCGGACGCGTGATGATCGGCGACACCGACCTCACCGGCTCCCGACCCTACGAGCGCCCGGTGAACACGGTCTTCCAGTCCTACGCGCTCTTCCCGCACCTCACGATCCGCGACAACGTCGCCTTCGGTCCCAAGCGACGCAAGGAGCAGGACGCAGCCAAGCGGGCGGACGACGCGCTGGAGCTCGTGCAGATGACCCAGTTCGCGGCCCGCAAGCCCGCCCAGCTCTCCGGCGGCCAGCAGCAGCGCGTCGCCCTGGCCCGTGCACTGGTCAACCACCCCGAGGTGCTGCTGCTCGACGAGCCCCTCGGCGCGCTCGACCTCAAGCTGCGCCGCGAGATGCAGGTCGAGCTCAAGCGCATCCAGACCGAGGTCGGGCTGACCTTCATCCACGTCACCCACGACCAGGAGGAGGCCATGACCATGGCCGACACGGTCGCGGTGATGAACAAGGGCCACATCGAGCAGCTCGGTGCACCCGCCGCCCTCTACGACCTCCCGAAGACGCGGTTCGTCGCCAACTTCCTCGGCCAGGCCAACACCGGTGTCGGCACGATCAAGGACACCGACGGCGACCACCTCGTCGCCGAGGTCCTCGGCACGCCGGTGAAGATCCTCAAGTCGCGCTCACAGGTGCACGACGGCGAGGTCGTGTTCGGCGTACGGCCGGAGAAGGTGACCGTCTCCCGCACGCAGCCCGACGGCGTCGGCAACGACGTACGGGGGGTGGTGCGCGACGTGTCGTTCCTCGGCGTGGCGACCAGCTACCTCGTCGACATGCCCAGCGGCGCGACGTGGAGCTGCTACGAGCAGAACCTCGACGTCGAGCCGCTCGACCTCAGGCCCGGCGACGAGGTCTGGCTGACCTGGAACCCGGGCCACGCGTTCGGCGTCCCGGTGGACGACCGATGAGCGGGCTCGCGCAGGCCTCCGTGGCTCCGGCCGCGGCCGAGGTCACGGCGGGCGGCGACGACCAGCGACCGACGAGGCGCAGCTGGACGGCGTACCTGCTGCTGCTTCCCGGTGCGCTCTGGCTCGGCGTCTTCTTCGTCCTCCCGCTCGTCCAGCTGGCGACGGTGAGCCTGCAGAGCCGCTTCCCCGGCTTTCCCGGCTACTACTACCGCGACGTCAACTTCCAGAACTACGTCAGCGCGCTCACCGACTACGGCCCGCACTTCCTGCGGTCGTTCGTCTACGCCGGGCTCGCCACCTTCCTCGCCTTCGTCGTGGCCTACCCGCTGGCCTACGCGATGGCGTTCAAGGCCGGCAAGTGGCGCAACCTGATGATGATCTGCGTCGTCGCGCCGTTCTTCACCTCCTTCATCCTCCGCACGTTCGCGTGGTCGCAGATCCTCGCCGACGAGGGCTGGGTCGCGGGGATCCTGAACTTCCTCCACCTGCTGCCGAGCGGGCACATCATCAACACCCCGCTCGCGGTGGTCGCCGGACTCACCTACAACTTCCTGCCCTTCATGGTGCTGCCGATCTACGCATCCCTCGAGCGGGCCGATCCGCGCGTCATCGAGGCGGGCGGCGACCTCTACGCCGACGGGTTCACCACCTTCCGGACGGTGACCCTGCCGATGTCGATGCCGGGCGTGCTGGCGGGCACGCTGCTGACCTTCATCCCCGCGGCGGGCGACTTCGTCAACATGGAGCTGCTCGGTCCCCAGCGCGGGAAGATGGTCGGCAACGTCATCAACGACCAGTTCCTCGCGATCCCCGGTGGCTACCCGGTCGCGGCCGCGCTGTCGTTCACGCTGATGGCCGCGATCCTGGTCATGGTCTTCCTCTACGTACGCCGCTTCGGCACCGAGGAGCTGGTGTGAGATGACCACGACGACTGCCCCCGCGTCGGCGCCGTACCGCCCGTCGGCCGCGAAGCGCGCCCAGCTCTGGCTGGCCAACCACTTCGCGATGCTGTCGGCGATCCTGGTGCTGCTCTACCTGTTCCTGCCGGTCGCCTACACCTTCGCCTTCTCGTTCAACGACCACGGCAAGACCAACATCGTCTGGCAGGGCTTCACCTGGAAGCACTGGCAGGACCCGTGCCGGGTGGCCGGCGCCTGCGAGTCCCTGGTGACGTCGCTGCAGGTCGGTGCGATCTCGACGCTCGTCGCCACGGTGCTCGGGACGCTCATGGCGCTGGCGATGGTGCGCTACAGGTTCCGCGGCAAGGCCGCGAGCAACGTGCTGATCTTCGTACCGATGGCCACGCCCGAGATCGTGATGGGCGCCGCGCTGCTGACGATCTTCGTGCAGGGCTTCTCCAACATCGGGATCAGCCTCGGCTTCGGCACGATCGTCTTCGCGCACATCATGTTCTGCCTGAGCTTCGTGGTGGTCACCGTGAAGGCCCGCGTGCAGTCGCTCGACCCGCGGATCGAGGAGGCGGCGCAGGACCTCTACGCCAGCCCCATGCAGACGTTCTGGAAGGTCACCTTCCCGCTGATCCTGCCCGGCATCCTCGGCGCCGCGATGCTCGCCTTCTCGCTGTCCTTCGACGACTTCATCATCACCAACTTCGTCTCCGGCAACGAGTCGACGTTCCCCAAGTTCGTCTACGTCGCCTCGCGCCGCGGCATCCCCGCGGAGGCCAACGTCATCGGCTTCTCGATGTTCGTCCTCGCCGTCCTGCTCGTCATCGGCGCACAGGTGGTCGGCTCGTGGCGGGCCAACCGGGTCAAGGGCTGACCTCCCACCCGCCACCGCGACGCACACCCACGACAACAACAGCAAGGAGCACCATGTCCGCCCCCACGTCCGACCCGATGCGCGTGCTGATGGTCGGAGCCGGAGGCGTCGGCGACGCCGCGGCCCGGATCGCTGTCGAGCGCGACTTCTTCGAGGCCTGGGTCGTCGCCGACTACGACCTGGGCCGCGCCGAGGGCACCGTCGCCGCCGCGACCGGGCGCCGCACGGGCGAGGAGCGGTTCACCGCCGCGCAGGTCGACGCCTCCGACGCCGACGCGGTCGCCGCGCTGGCCCGCGAGGTGCGCGCCACGCACGTCTTCAACGCGGTCGACCCGCGGTTCGTGATGCCGATCTTCACCGGCGCGCTCGCCGCCGACGCCGACTACCTCGACATGGCGATGAGCCTCTCGGTCCGCCACCCCGACAAGCCCTACGAGGAGGTCGGGGTCAAGCTCGGCGACGAGCAGTTCGCGCGCGCCGGCGAGTGGGAGCAGGCCGGCCGCCTGGCGCTCCTCGGCATCGGCGTCGAGCCGGGCCTGTCCGACGTCTTCGCCCGCTACGCCGCCGACGAGCTCTTCGACCACATCGACGAGCTCGGCACCCGCGACGGCGCCAACCTGGTGATCCGCGACGACGACGGCAACGAGGTGTTCGCCCCCGGGTTCTCGATGTGGACGATCATCGAGGAGTGCCTCAACCCGCCGGTGGTGTGGGAGCGCGAGCGCGGCGGCGGTGACCTCGAGAAGGGCTTCTCCACGCTGCCGCCGTTCTCCGAGCCGGAGGTCTTCGACTTCCCCGAGGGCATCGGGCCGGTCGAGTGCGTCCACGTCGAGCACGAGGAGGTCCTCCTCATGCCGCGCTGGGTCGACGCAGACCGCATCACCTTCAAGTACGGCCTGGGCGAGGAGATGATCGGCATCCTCCGCACGCTCCACACCCTGGGCCTCGACTCCACCGAGCCGGTCTCGGTCAAGGGCGTGCAGGTCTCCCCGCGCGACGTCGTCGCCGCGTGCCTGCCCGACCCGGCCACGATCGGCCCGAAGATGGAGGGCAAGACCTGCGCGGGACTCTTCGTCACCGGCACCGGCAAGGACGGCGCCCCCCGGTCGACGTACCTCTACCACGTCGTCGACAACGCCGACTCGATGCGCGACTACGGCGCGCAGTGCGTGGTCTGGCAGACCGCCATCAACCCGGTCGTCGCGCTGGAGCTCCTCGCGAACGGCACGTGGTCGGGCAGCGGCGTGCTCGGCCCCGAGGCGCTTCCCCCGAAGCCCTTCCTCGACCTGCTCGCCGCACCGAAGCCCGAGGGGTACGGATCCCCGTGGGGCATGGAAGACCGAACGGACACGAACGCATGACACTCTCCCAGGAACGCATCCTCGCCACCGCCATCCCCGGCCCCCGCTCGCAGGAGCTGCAGGCCCGCAAGGTCGCGGCTGTCTCCGCGGGCGTCGGCACGACCCTGCCGGTGTACGTCGAGCAGGCGGGCGGCGGCATCCTCCGCGACGTCGACGGCAACCAGCTCATCGACTTCGGCTCGGGCATCGCGGTCACGACGGTCGGCAACGCCGCGCCCCGCGTCGTCGAGGCGGTGCAGCGCCAGGTCGCCGACTTCACGCACACCTGCTTCATGGTGACCCCCTACGAGGAGTACGTGCAGGTCTGCGAGAAGCTCGCCGAGCTCACGCCGGGCTCGCACGAGAAGCGCTCCGCGCTCTTCAACTCCGGCGCCGAGGCGGTGGAGAACGCGGTGAAGGTCGCGCGCCACCACACCGGCCGTGACGCGATCGTGGTCTTCGACCACGCCTACCACGGCCGCACCAACCTGACGATGGCGCTCACCGCGAAGAACATGCCCTACAAGCACGGCTTCGGGCCCTTCGCCGGCGAGATCTACCGCGCCCCCATGGCCTACCCCTACCGCTGGCCGGGAGGCGCCGAGGCGTGCGCCGACGAGGCCTTCGAGTCCTTCGTCGCGACCGTCCACGCCCAGGTGGGCGAGGACAACTGCGCCGCCGTGCTCGTCGAGCCGATCCAGGGCGAGGGCGGGTTCATCGTGCCCCCGCCGGGGTGGCTCCCCCGCGTCGCCGAATGGTGCCGTGACAACGGCATCCTGTTCATCGCCGACGAGATCCAGACGGGCTTCGCGCGGACCGGCGACTGGTTCGCCTGCGACCACGAGGGCGTCGTCCCCGACCTGGTGACCACCGCCAAGGGCATGGCCGGCGGCCTCCCGCTGGCCGCCGTGACGGGCCGTGCCGAGGTGATGGACTCGGTCCACGTCGGCGGTCTCGGCGGCACCTACGGCGGCAACCCGGTGGCGTGCGCGGCCGCGCTCGCCGCCATCGAGACGATGCAGGCCGAGGACCTCCCGGCGCGCGCCCGCGCGATCGAGGCGGCCTTCGTGCCGCGCCTGCGAGCGATCGCCGACCGGCACCCGGACCGCGTCGGCGAGGTCCGTGGCCGAGGCGCCATGCTGGCGATCGAGCTGGTCAGCGACGGCCCCGGCCGTACGCCGGACGCGGCCCTGGCCGGCGCCGTGCACCGCGCCTGCTCCGCCGAGGGCCTGGTGACGCTCACTTGCGGCACCTTCGGCAACGTCTTCCGGTTCCTGCCGCCGCTCGCCATCGGCGACGACCTGCTCGCCGAGGGGCTCGACATCTTCGAGAAGGCCTTCGACGCGGCAGTGGCTGGCAAGGTGGAGTGATGACCGACCAGAACAAGTCCCTGCTCGCCACCGTCCCCACCCAGCTGCTGATCGGCGGCACGTGGGTCGACGCCAGCGGCGGCGGCACCCTCGACGTGCACAACCCTGCGGACGAGAGCGTGCTGGCCACGATCGCCGACGCCACCCCCGCCGACGGCGAGCGCGCGCTGGCGGCCGCCGCGGACGCGCAGGCCGAGTGGCGCGCCACCGAGCCCCGCACGCGCGGGGAGATCCTGCGCAGCGCGTTCGAGCTCCTCACCGAGCGCGCCGACGACTTCGCCCGCCTGATGACCCTCGAGATGGGCAAGACCCTCAAGGAGGCCAAGGGCGAGGTCACCTACGGCGCGGAGTTTTTCCGCTGGTTCTCCGAGGAGGCCGTGCGCATCCACGGGCGCTACTCGGCAGCACCGTCGGGCTCGTCCCGCTTGATCACCATGAAGGCTCCCGTCGGGCCGACCTTGATGATCACGCCCTGGAACTTCCCGCTCGCGATGGGCACCCGCAAGATCGGCCCCGCGATCGCCGCAGGCTGCACGATGGTGGTCAAGCCGGCGGCCGAGACGCCGCTGACCATGCTGGCCCTCGCCAAGCTCCTTGAGGAGGTCGGGCTGCCGAAGGGTGTGCTCAACGTGGTCACCACCAGCGACTCGGGCGGCGTGTGCGAGCCGATCATCAAGGACGCGCGCCTGCGCAAGCTCACCTTCACCGGGTCGACCGCCGTCGGCAGGACCCTCGTCGGGCAGGCCGCCGACCAGCTCCTGCGCGTCTCGATGGAGCTCGGCGGCAACGCGCCCTTCCTCGTCTTCGGCGATGCCGACGTCGACGCGGCCGTCGAGGGCGCGATGCTGGCGAAGATGCGCAACATCGGCGAGGCCTGCACCTCGGCCAACCGCTTCCTCGTGCACGAGTCGCTGGCCGAGGAGTTCTCGAGGAAGTTCGCCGAGCGGATGGGCGCGCTCACCGTCGGCGACGGCACGGACGAGGGCGTCGACGTCGGTCCCCTCATCACCGACAAGGCCCGCCAGGGCGTGCACGACCTGGTCGACGAGGCGGTGTCGTCCGGGGCGCGCGCCCTCGTCGGTGGCGAGGTCCCGGACGGTCCCGGCCACTTCTACCCGCCCACGGTCCTCGTCGACGTACCGCCCACCGCACGCGTCTTCCGCGAGGAGATCTTCGGTCCCGTCGCCCCCATCTCGACCTTCTCCGACGACGAGGAGGCGGTCCGCCGGGCCAACGACACGGAGTACGGCCTGGTGGCCTACGTCTTCACACGCGACCACAACCGTGTGCTGAAGGTCAGCGAGGCCCTCGACTTCGGCATGGTGGGCGTCAACACCGGCATCGTGTCCAACCCGGCGGCGCCCTTCGGCGGCGTGAAGCACTCCGGGTTCGGCCGCGAGGGCGGCTTCGAGGGCATCGAGGAGTACCTCGAGACCAAGTACGTCGGCAGCGCGCTGTGAGAGGCCCACGAGGATGACCGAGGTCGATCGCTCGCGGCTCGCCGCGCTGCACGCGGAGGAGGAGCAGCGGTTCGTCGACCTGCACCCCACCTCCGCGCACCTGGCGTCCGCGGCGGGCGAGCACCTGCTCGCCGGCGTGCCGATGCCCTGGATGACACGGTGGCCGGGGTCGTTCCCGCTGTTCGTCGAGACCGCCGGCGGTGGGCGCTTCACCGACGTCGACGGGCTGGAGTACGTCGACCTCTGCCTCGGTGACACCGGGTCGATGACCGGTCACTGCCTGCCCGCGGTCGCCGACGCGGTCCGCGAGCGCACCGAGCGCGGCATCACCACGATGCTTCCCTCGACCGACGCCACGTGGGTCGCCGGCGAGCTGAGCCGCCGCTTCGGCCTCCCCCGGTGGCAGATGGCGATGACCGCCACCGACGCCAACCGTTTCGTCCTGCGCTTCGCCCGCCACCTCACCGGCAGGCCGCGCATCGCGGTGATGGACTGGTGCTACCACGGCACGGTCGACGAGACCCTGGCCGTGCTCGAGCACGGCCGCGCCGGCGACCGGGTGGTCGCCCGGCCCGGCGCGCTCGGGCCGCAGGTCGACGTCGCCACGACGACCGCGGTCGTGCCGTTCAACGACCTCGACGCGCTCGACGCCCGCCTGGCCGAGGGCGATGTCGCCTGCTTGCTGATGGAGCCGGCCCTCACCAACATCGGGATCGTGCTGCCCGACGAGGGCTACCTCGCCGGCGTCCGCGAGATCACCCGCCGGCACGGCGTGCTGCTCGTCAACGACGAGACGCACACCATCTGCGCCGGGCCGGGCGGTGCCACCGCCGCGTGGGACCTCGACCCGGACTTCGTGGTCATCGGCAAGCCGATCGGCGGTGGTATCCCCGTCGCGGCCTACGGCATGAGCGCCGAGGTCGCCTCGCGTCTCGAGGGGCCGATGCTGGGCCACGACATCGACGTCGCCGGCGTCGGCGGCACGCTGTCCGGCTCGGCGCTCGCGATGGCCGCGGTCCGCGCGACGCTGTCCACCGCCCTGCGCCAGGAGGACTTCGACGTCGCCATCCCACTGGCGGAGTCGTTCACCGACGGCATCCAGGGCGTGATCGACGAGCACCGGTTGCCGTGGCACGTGCAGCGGCTCGGTTGCCGCGCGGAGTACTGGTTCTGCCCACCTCCGCGGGCCGGCGCCGAGGCGGCGGCGGCCGTCGACGAGGAGCTCGACGCGTTCTTCCACCTCTGGACGGTCAACCGGGGTGTGCTGCTCGCCCCGTTCCACAACATGTCGCTCTTCTCGCCGTTCCACACCCAGGCGGACGTGGACGCGCACACGACGGTCTTCCGGTCCGCGGTGGAGGCGCTGGTCGGCTAGATGACGCCGGCGGCCCGCGCCGCGTCGCCGTACGCCGCGGCGAGGGAGTCGACGGTGTCGTGCGCGTTGAGGCCCGAGGGGTTGGGCACGACGAAGACGCGCGTGGAGCCCCAGCGCTCGGGCTGCTCGCCGACCTTCGCCGTGCGGTCCCCGAACGCACCGCGGTAGGCGGTGATGCCGGCGACCGCCACCACGTCCGGGCGCCGCTCCTCGACCAGCCTCCGGAGCCGCTGTCCCCCGGCGCGCAGCTCTGCGGCCGACAGCTCATCGGCCCGCGCCGTCGCCCGCGCGACGACGTTGGTGATGCCGATCCCGCGCTCGCGGAACAGCTGACGGTCCTCGTCGGTCATCCCGGCGGACGGGTCGACCGGGCGCTCGAGGATCCCGGCCCGGAGCAGGGCGGGGTAGAACCGGTTGCCGGGGCGCGCGAAGTGCGTCTGCGTCGCGGCCGTCCAGAGTCCGGGGTTGATCCCCACGAAGAGCAGCCGCAGCGGATGGCCCGGCGCGGGCAGCAGGTCGGGCACCTCGACGTCGCGGTACGACTCGAGCTCGGCCCTGGTGAACCCCATGGGTCCATCCTGCCCTGCTGACGCCGCGGCGACGTCGGCGTACCGTGAAGGGATGCGGAGCATGCTCCTGGACGTCTGCGGCCTGGCGCTCCTCGCGCTGTGCCTGCAGGTCGTCTGGGCCGCTGTCTTCGGCACGTGGTGGCGGTGGCAGGTCCTCCTCGGTCGTGCGGTGGCGAGCCTCGTCCGACCCCGGCCCGGCGCGGAGGTGGTGCCGCTGTCCCGGCCGATCGAGCAGGTCGCCGCCGACGTACGACGCCTCCGCGCCGCCTTCGACCGCCCGGGCCTCACCTTCGCCAAGTGGGAGGGCACCCGGCAGGCGTACGACGACGCCCTCGCCGAGGCCGCCGACATCCTGGGCGAGGAGCACCGGTTGCTGCAGCTGCGCCCCGGCACGCTCCGCGACTTCGAGCGGCAGCGGCTCGAGCGGCTTCTCGAGCGCTCCGGCCTCCGGCTCCGCGACCGCGCCGCCTGACGTCCCGGGCCTGACATGCACGAGACCCCGCCTCCCTTGCGGGAGACGGGGTCTCGGTGTGGTGCAGGTGCGCCCTCGGGCGCTCAGATCACTTGGTGATCTTGACGACGCGACCGGCGCCGACGGTGCGACCGCCCTCGCGGATCGCGAAGCGCAGGCCCTCGTCCATGGCGATGGGCTGGATGAGCTCGACCGACATCTCGGTGTTGTCACCCGGCATGACCATCTCGGTGCCCTCGGGCAGGGTCACAACACCGGTCACGTCAGTCGTACGGAAGTAGAACTGCGGACGGTAGTTGTTGAAGAACGGCGTGTGACGGCCGCCCTCGTCCTTGCTGAGGATGTAGACCGAGGCCTCGAAGTTGGTGTGAGGCGTCGTGGTGCCCGGCTTGATGACGACCATGCCGCGCTCGACGTCCTCGCGCTTCGTGCCGCGGAGGAGCAGGCCGACGTTCTCGCCCGCCTGGCCCTCGTCGAGGAGCTTGCGGAACATCTCGACACCGGTGACGGTCGACTTCTGCGAGCCCTCGCGGATGCCGACGATCTCGACCTCCTCGTTGACCTTGACGATGCCGCGCTCGATGCGACCGGTGATGACGGTGCCACGACCGGTGATCGTGAAGACGTCCTCGACGGGCATGAGGAAGGGCTTGTCGGTCTCGCGCTCGGGGGTCGGGATGGCCTCGTCGACCGCGTTCATGAGCTCGAGGATCGAGTCGCCCCACTTCTCGTCGCCCTGGAGGGCCGGGAAGGCGGCAACGCGGACGACGGGGATGTCGTCGCCGGGGAACTCGTACTCGGAGAGGAGCTCGCGCACCTCCATCTCGACGAGCTCGATGAGCTCCTCGTCGTCGACCATGTCGCACTTGTTGAGCGCGACGACCAGGGCGGGCACGCCGACCTGGCGGGCGAGCAGGACGTGCTCACGCGTCTGCGGCATCGGGCCGTCGGTGGCGGCGACCACGAGGATCGCGCCGTCCATCTGCGCCGCGCCGGTGATCATGTTCTTGATGTAGTCGGCGTGACCCGGGCAGTCGACGTGCGCGTAGTGGCGCGCCTCGGTCTGGTACTCGACGTGCGCGATCGAGATCGTGATGCCGCGCTGGCGCTCCTCGGGAGCCTTGTCGATCTGGTCGAAGGCCGAGGCCTCGTTCAGGTCGGGGTACTTGTCGTGCAGCACCTTGGTGATCGCCGCGGTCAGCGTCGTCTTGCCGTGGTCGATGTGACCGATGGTGCCGATGTTCACGTGCGGCTTGGTCCGCTCGAACTTCGCCTTAGCCACTGGGGCTCCTCCTGGTTGGGTTTGAACTTGAACTCATGGGTGTGAAACGGGGGTGGTGCTGGCCTGCTGTCCGGGACGGCGTCCCGGGGCGATCACTCGCCGCGGACCTTCTTGACGATCTCCTCGGCGATGTTCGAGGGAACCTCGGCGTACGAGTCGAACTCCATGGAGTACGACGCCTGACCGGAGGTCTTCGACCTCAGGTCGCCAACGTACCCGAACATCTCCGACAGGGGCACAAGCGCGTTGACGACCATGTCGCCGTGACGCTCCTCCTGGGCCTGGATCTGGCCGCGGCGGGAGTTGATGTCACCGATGACCGTGCCGAGGAAGCTCTCGGGGGTGGTCACCTCGACGGCGAACATCGGCTCGAGCAGCACCGGCTTCGCGCGGCGGGCAGCCTCCTTGAAGGACTGGTTGCCGGCGATCTTGAACGCGAGCTCGGACGAGTCGACGTCGTGGTAGGCGCCGTCCTCGAGCGAGAACTTCACGTCGACCATCGGGTAGCCGGCGAGCACGCCGAACTCCATGGCCTCCTGGCCGCCCTGGTCCACCGAGGGGATGTACTCGCGGGGCACGCGACCACCGGAGACGTTGTTGACGAACTCGTAGCCGGCACCGGTCCCGGTCTCGGGGTCGATGTTGGGCTCGAGCGAGATGACGACCTTCGCGAACTGGCCCGAACCACCGGTCTGCTTCTTGTGGGTGTAGCTGTGGTTCTCGACCTTGTTGCGGATGGTCTCGCGGTAGGCCACCTGCGGCTTGCCGACGGTCGCCTCGACGCGGAACTCGCGCTTCATGCGGTCGACCAGGATCTCGAGGTGGAGCTCGCCCATGCCGGCGATGATCGTCTGGCCGGTCTCCTCGTCGGTCTTGACCGTGAAGGTCGGGTCCTCGTCGGAGAGCCGCTGGATCGCGGTGCCGAGCTTCTCCTGGTCACCCTTGGTCTTGGGCTCGATCGCGACCTCGATCACCGGGGCCGGGAACGTCATCGACTCGAGGACGACCTGGTTGTTGGGGTCGCTTAGCGTGTGACCGGTCTTGGTGTCCTTGAGGCCCATGACCGCCACGATCTGACCGGCGCCGACCGACGCGATCTCCTCACGCTTGTTGGCGTGCATCTGGTAGACCTTGCCGATCCGCTCCTTCTTGCCGTTGACCGAGTTGACCACGGTCGAGCCGGCCTCGAGCTTGCCCGAGTAGACGCGGACGTAGATCAGCTTGCCGAGGTGCGGGTCCGAGGCGATCTTGTAGGCGAGGCCGGAGAACGGCTCGTCGTCGCTCGGCTTGCGGGAGATCTGCTCCTCCTCGTCGCGCGGCGAGTGACCGATGATCGCGTCGATGTCGAGCGGCGAGGGCAGGTACTTGACGACCGCGTCGAGCAGGGGCTGGACACCCTTGTTCTTGAACGCGGTGCCGCAGAGGACGGGGTTGAGCTTGTCGGCGAGGGTCGCGCGACGGATCGCGGCCTCGAGCTCCTCGACGGAGAACTCACCCTCCTCGAGGAACTTCTCCATGATGTCGTCGTCGGCCTCGGCGAGCGTCTCGAGCAGCTTCTCGCGGTACTCCGCGGCCTGCTCGGCCATCTCGGCCGGGATCTCCTCGACGTCGTAGTCCTCACCCATCTTGGTCTCGCCGCGCCAGGTGAGGGCACGCATGCCGACCAGGTCGACGACACCGAGGAAGTCGGACTCCGCGCCGATCGGCAGCTGGAGCACGAGCGGGGTGGAGTTGAGGCGCTCGACCATCATGTCGACGCAGCGGAAGAAGTCCGCGCCCGTGCGGTCGAGCTTGTTGACGAAGCACATGCGGGGGACGGAGTACTTGTTGGCCTGGCGCCACACCGTCATGGTCTGGGGCTCGACACCGGCAACACCGTCGAACACCGCGACGGCGCCGTCGAGGACGCGCAGCGAGCGCTCGACCTCGGCGGTGAAGTCCACGTGGCCGGGGGTGTCGATGATGTTGATCTGGTGGTTCTTCCACCAGCAGGTCGTCGCGGCGGACGTGATGGTGATGCCGCGCTCCTGCTCCTGCTCCATCCAGTCCATCGTGGCGCCACCCTCGTGGACCTCACCGATCTTGTAGGTGATGCCGGTGTAGAAGAGGATGCGCTCGGTGGTGGTGGTCTTGCCAGCATCGATGTGCGCCATGATGCCGATGTTGCGGACCTTGTTGAGGTCGGTGGTGATGTCGACAGCCACTGAAAGTCTCAGTCCCTCGTAAGAGTTGGTGGGTGTTGGTGGGGGCGGGGCTCCCGGCGGGAGCCCCGCTCAGGTCACCAGCGGTAGTGGGCGAAGGCCTTGTTGGACTCGGCCATCTTGTGGGTGTCCTCGCGCTTCTTCACAGCGGCACCCAGGCCGTTGCTGGCGTCGAGGATCTCGTTCATGAGGCGCTCGGCCATGGTCTTCTCGCGGCGGTCGGCCGCGTAGCCCACGAGCCAGCGCAGCGCCAGCGTGGTGGAGCGGTTGGCCTTGACCTCGACGGGGACCTGGTAGGTCGCGCCGCCGACGCGGCGGGACTTGACCTCGATGGCCGGCTTGACGTTGTCCATCGCGCGCTTGAGCGTGACGACGGGGTCGGTGCCGGTCTTCTCGCGGCAGCCCTCGAGAGCGGTGTAGACGATGCGCTGCGCCACGGCCTTCTTGCCGTCCTGCAGCACCTTCGAGACGAGCTGGGTGACCAGCTGCGAGCCGTAGACGGGGTCGGAGACGAGGGGGCGCTTCGGCGCGGGACCCTTGCGAGGCATTACTTCTCCTTCTTCGCGCCGTAGCGGCTGCGGGCCTGCTTGCGGTTCTTGACACCCTGGGTGTCGAGCGTGCCGCGGATGATCTTGTAGCGGACACCGGGAAGGTCCTTCACACGGCCGCCGCGCACGAGCACGATCGAGTGCTCCTGCAGGTTGTGACCGACACCCGGGATGTAGGCGGTGACCTCGACGCCGCTGCTCAGGCGCACACGGGCGACCTTGCGGAGGGCGGAGTTCGGCTTCTTCGGGGTGGTCGTGTAGACGCGGGTGCAGACGCCACGGCGCTGCGGGGATCCCTTCAGGGCAGGCGTCTTGGACTTCGACACCTTGTCCTGGCGGCCCTTGCGGACCAGCTGGTTGATGGTGGGCACCGGGTGGTTCCCTCTCTCTGTTCTCTCGTCTCGGTCCAGCGCCTTGCCGGACTCGGGTGTGTTGCGGTGGAGCGACGTGCCTACGTGGTCGAGGACCACGTCCCTGTCAAACAGCCTGACGGATCCGGCCAACCGATCTGGCCGTTCAGCGCATGCGCAGGGGTCTGGGCGTGCCAGACACAAGGATTGAGGCTACTCGGGGCCCACCGGCAGGGTCAAAACGCCGCAGGGGCCGTCCGGACGTCGTCAGCGACCTCGTCCCGGACCGTGTCTGGCTGCGCGGCGACCCGTCCGTTGCGGGCTCGTTCGAGCCTCAGGTACATCATCGCAGACAGCACAACCCCGAGGATCGTCATCAGCCCGCCGCCGAGCAGCGTCCAGCGGGCGCCGTACTCGTGGCCGATCCAGCCGATGATCGGCGCGCCGACGGGCGTGCCACCCATGAAGATCATCAGGTACAGCGCCATCACCCGGCCGCGGACGCCCGCGTCGGTGTGCAGTTGCATGTAGGTGTTGGCGCTGGTGATGAACGTCAGCGCGGTGAGGCCGGTGACCGGCGCGAGCAGCGCGAAGGTGAGGTAGGAGGGCATCAGCCCGGCCAGCATGACCGAGATGCCGAAGGCGATCGCGGCGCCGACGACCAGCCGCTGCCGCACCTCGGGACGACGGGCGGCCAGCAGCGACCCGGCGAGCGAGCCGATCGCGAGGAACGACCCGAGCAGGCCGAACTCCTCGGGGCCCTTGCCGAATACCTCGGTCGCCATCAGCGCCGAGGTGATCTGGAAGTTGAGCCCGAAAGTGCCGGCGAAGAAGACCAGGCTCAGCACGAGCAGCAGGTCGGGGCGGGCACGGACGTAGGCGACGCCCTCGCGGATCGCGCCGGGGCCGCGGTCGGCGGGGGCGGCGGCGTCGATGCGGCTGACGTCGAGGTGGCGCAGCGACCAGATCGGGGCGGCGTACGACACCGCGTTGAGCAGGATGACCCACCCGGTCGCGACCGCTCCCCCGCCGAGCGCGGCGATGAGCAGGCCGGCCAGGCCGGGGCCGACGAGGCGGGCGGCGTTGAAGCTCGCCGAGTTGAGGCCGACGGCGTTGGTCAGGTCGCCCGGGTCGACGATCTCGGAGACGAACGACTGGCGCGCGGGCGCGTCGAACGCTGAGGCCGCGCCGAGCAGCAGGGCGAGGACGTAGACGTGCCACACCTCGGCCGTCCCGGTCACGGCGAGCACGCCGAGGACCAGGGCGGGCAGCGCCATGCCGAGGTTGGTGAGCTGGAGCAGCCGCTGCTTGGGCACCCGGTCGGCGACGAGGCCGGCGACGGGCGTGAGCAGCAGGAAGGGAAGGAACTGCAACCCCGTCGTGATGCCGAGCGCGGTGGCGCCGGAGCCGGCGGCCAGCTCGAGGACCAGCCAGTCCTGGGCGACGCGCTGCATCCAGGTGCCCGTGTTGGACACGACGCCGCCGGCGGCGTAGCGGCGGTAGTTGGGATTCGCGAGGGAACGGAACGTGGGACTCGTGGTGACTCCTCGGTCGTCTGCGGTCAGTGGTTCAGTCAGTGGTGGCGAGCCGGGCCAGGATCGGCGCCGCCTCGCGGAGGGTGGCCCGCTCGGCGGGCGTGAGGCGGGAGAGCTGCTGCGAGAGCCAGGCGTCGCGGCGCTGCCGGTCGGCGAGCACGGCCGCACGACCGGCCTCGGTCAGCGACACGACGACCTGCCGGCCGTCGGTCTCGTGCGGACGTCGTACGACGTAGCCGTCGCCCTCGAGGCAGTTGACCGTCCGGGTCATCGACGGCGGCTGCACCCGCTCGGCGCGGGCGAGCTCGCCGACGGTCTGGTCGCCCAACCGCACGAGCAGTCCGAGCACGACCATCTGCGGGATGCTCAGGTCGTTGCCGGGGTCGCGCTCCGCGACGAGTCGGCGGCGCAGACGCATGACACCGGCCCGGAGCTCGGAGGCGAGCCCGGCGTCGGTGCGGAGGTCGGTGGTCGGCATGTCGTTAGCATAACTCATTACCTGTGCTAACTATTCCGGGTGGCAGGACTCACCGCTGAAGCGGGGACTCCCTCGCTCCTTGGCCGTTGCTACGGCCAATCCGTGCAGGACTCACCGCGTAGGCGGTGACTCCTGCGCGTTCAGGGGATCTCCGGCGGGGGTGGGCCGATTCCGTCAGGTGAGCCAGGAGGTGATCGGGGCGATCGCGAAGTAGACGACGAACAGCAGAGCGACGATCCACATCAGGGGGTGGACGTCGCCCACCTTGCCCACGACGAGCTTGATCAGCACGTAGGCGAGGAAGCCGGCGCCGATGCCGACGCTGATCGAGTAGGTGAACGGCATCAGCACGATCGTGAGGAAGGCCGGGATGGCGATCTCGAGGTCGTCCCAGTCGATGCCCTTGACCTGCTGCATCATCAGGAAGCCGACGAGGACCAGTGCCGGGACGGCCGCCTCGGACGGGATCGCCTCGACCAGCGGTGCGAAGAAGGTCGAGAGCAGGAAGAGCACGCCGGTGACGACCGACGCGAGACCGGTGCGCGCGCCCTCGCCGACGCCGGAGGCCGACTCGATGTAGGAGGTGTTGGACGAGACGCCCGCTGCGCCGCCGGCCATCGCCGCGACGGAGTCCACGATGAGGATCCGCTGGGAGTTGGGCGGGATGCCCTCCTCGTCGTTGAGCCCGGCCTCCGCGCCGATCGCGGTCATCGTGCCCATCGTGTCGAAGAAGTCGGCCAGCAGGAGGGTGAAGGCGAGGAGCAGGGCGGCGAGGAAGCCCACGGAGGAGAAGGCGCCGAACAGCGAGAAGTCGCCGACGGTGCCGAAGTCGGGTACGTCGACCACGCCGTTGAGCTCCGGGACGTTGAGCGCCCAGTTGCCCGGGCCCTCCTGCGACGCCGCGCCGAGGCCGAGGACCGCCTGGACGACGAACGCCAGCACGGTCGTCGCGATGATCGAGATGAGGATCGCGCCCCGCACGCCGCGGACCCACAGGGCGACGATCAGCACGACGCCGATCGCGAAGACCAGCACCGGCCAGCCGGTCAGGGTGCCGCCGTTGCCGAGCTGGACCGGGACGGTCGTCTTGAAGGCGTCCGGGATGCGCGTCACGAAGCCTGCGTCGACGAACCCGATCAGCGCGATGAAGAGGCCGATCCCGACCGAGATCGCGACCTTGAGCTGCTGCGGCACCGCGTGGAAGACCGCCTTGCGGAAGCCGGTCAGCACGAGCGCCAGGATGATGATGCCCTCGAGGACGATGAGGCCCATCGCGTCCTCCCAGGTCGACCGGGTCGCGATGGCGTTGGCGACGAAGGCGTTGAGCCCGAGACCCGTGGCGAGCGCCAGCGGGAAGTTCGCGACGGCCCCCATCAGGATCGTCAGCACGCCTGCGACCAGAGCCGTGCCGGCAGCGATGACCGGCAGGTTGGACCCGTCACCGGTGCCGCCGCCGAGGTAGGCACCCGTCGAGTCCGGGACGAAGCCCAGGATCAGCGGGTTCAGCACGATGATGTAGGCCATCGTCAGGAAGGTCACGACGCCGCCGCGAACCTCACTGCTGACGCTGGAGCCTCGCTCGGTGATGCGGAAGAAGCCGTCGAGGCCGGAGGCCTTCGGAGTGGGTCGGGTCGTGGTGGTGTCGTCGCTCACGGAACCGCAGTGTGGCAGAGCGGTGTGACGTGCGTGTTTCGTCTCACCGCAGCGTTGTAGCGTGACCGCGTGGACCTGGGCGACGAGCAGCCGATGACGCACGAGATCGGCAACCGCACCTACATCGTCGCGCAGGTCGAGCCGCTCGACGTCGACGGCGTCCGCACGACCGAGGTCGGCACCGCCCTGTGGCTGCTGGGGTTCATCGGGCTCCTCCCCTTCTGGGGCACGCTTCAGGACAGCGGTCGCACGTGGTGGCTCTGGACCTGCCTGGCCGGCTTCGGGCTCGGCCTGTGCGGCCTGGAGTACTGCCGCCGCCGTCGCAAGGAGCGTGCGGCCCAGCGGGCCGGTCGTCGGATCGCCGGATGAGCCTGCCGCCGACCCGCTGGGAGCTCGCCGGCGACCGCAACCGCGGCTACGGCGAGACCTTCGCGCAGCGGGTCGCCGAGGGTGCCGACGTCGACGGCGAGGCCCGGCTGCTCGACGCGATCGCACCTCGGGGCGCACGGGTCCTCGACGTCGGGTCCGGGATGGGCCGGGTCGCGGCGGCGCTGCAGGCGCGCGGGCACCGGGTGACCGCGACGGAGCCGGACGCCGTCCTGCGCGCGCAGTCCGAGGCGACGTACCCCGAGCTCGCGGTGCTCCCCCACGAGGCACTCGCCCTCGACCCGGCGGAGGTCGGCGAGTTCGACGTCGTCGCGGTCGTCGGCAACGTCATGGTCTACGTCGGCGAGGACACCGAGCGGCGCGTCCTGGCCCGGGTCCGCGAGCTGCTCGCCCCGGAGGGGCGCGCGGTGGTCGGCTTCCACCTCACCGCCGTCAAGGCCGGCAGCCGCACCTACCCGCCCGACGAGTTCGTCGCGGACGCGAGCGCCGCGGGGCTGCGGGTCGTGCACCGCTTCGGCAGCTACGAGCTGCACGAGGCGAACGACGAGTACGCCGTCTGGGTGCTGGCGAGGGACTAGAGGGACTAGAGGGACTAGAGCGACTCGAGGTCGTCGTCGGTGAGCGTGTCGAAGGCATGCTCGGGCATCGGCAGCGGCTGCTGCTTGCGCGCGAGCTTGACCTCGGAGTGGGCGCCGCAGCCGTGGTCGACGGTGACGACCCTGCCGTCGTCGTTGGCGTTCCCGTTGGCGCAGACGCCGAAGCGGTCGGCGAGCGAGCCGTTGAGCCTCACCAGGAAGCCGCACGACCAGCACTGGTCCGGGGCGCTCTTCGCGAGAGGTGCGTCGGGGCCGCCGCTGCCGGCGTGCCAGCGCTCGGCGGCCATGTCGAGGCCCTCGCGGCTCAGGGTGCGGACCCGGCCGAGGCCGAGCTCCTGCGCGACGCGGCGTACCTGGGCGCGGTCGTCGTCGTCCAGCGGGTCGTCGCCGACGAGGTAGGTCGGCACCAGCCGGGGGTCCTCGTCCTCGACCGGCAGCAGGTCGCCGGGAGAGAGGTCGCCGGGCTGGAGGCGCTCCTTGTAGGGCACCCACGCCGGCGCCACGATCGCCTCGTCGCCGGGCAGCAGCACGACCTCGTTGACAGTGAGGTCCTTGCCGCGCTTGGCGCGGGTGAGGGTGACCGACCAGTGCCAGCCGGGATAGCCCGGCGTGGTGCAGGCGAAGTGGTGCGTGACGACCCGCTCCCCCTCGGCGTACGCACCGAGGTGCTCGCCCACCTCGTCGCCGTCGGCGGCCTCGAGCACGACGCTGCGTGCGAGGTCGACGGCCTTGGCGAGGACCGAGTCCGGCTTGCCGGAGCGGGTCGGGAGAGCGATCACGGCGCCATCATGGCAAATGGTGCGCGGTCGTGTCCCGTCGGCACCCCGGCCCGGTACGGCGCCACCGTGCTGTCGGGCGGGTGGTCCAAGATGGTCCCCGTGACCAGCGACCGACCCGACCCCGCACCGGGGCAGGCGTCGGAGCAGGCCCCGGGGCCCGATCCCGGGGAGGACACCCAGCCCTACCGCGTGGCACCTCCGCCGCCCTCGTCGGCGCCGCGCCCGAGTGCCGTACGACGTTCGCTGGCGGGCGCGGCGCGCGGGGCCGGCCGGGGCGCGCGGGCCGCCGGTCGCGGCGCCAGGGCCGCCGGCCGGGGCGCCCGGGTCGCCGGCCGCGGGGCCGGCACCGCCGGCCAGTTCGCCGTCACCCAGGCGCGGCGCGCGGCACGGGCGGAGGGCGCCGGCGACTCGGGGCTCTCGCGCCTCATCGAGCTGCACGCCTTCAACGCCGCCGGCGACGCGGCCGTCACCATCTCGCTCGCCGGCACCCTCTTCTTCTCGGTCCCGACGGGCGAGGCCCGCGGCCAGGTCGCGCTCTTCCTCGCCCTGACGATGCTGCCCTTCGCGATCGTCGCGCCGCTGATCGGGCCGTTCCTGGACCGCTTCAGCCACGGCCGCCGGTGGGCGATCGGCTCGACGATGGCGATCCGGGGCTTCCTCTGCTGGGTCCTCGCCACCGCCGTGGTCACCGAGTCCGTGTGGCTGTTCCCGGCGGCGCTGGGCTGCCTGGTCGCGTCCAAGGCCTACGGCGTCACCCGGGCCGCCGCGGTCCCCCGCCTCCTCCCGCCCGACCTGACGCTCGTCAAGGCCAACGCCCGGGTCTCGCTCGCGGGCGTGGTCGGCGCCGGCGTCTCGGCACCGCTCGCGGCCCTCGCCTCGACCTTCGGCCCGGAGTGGTCGCTGCGCTACGGCTTCGTGATCTTCGTGCTCGCCACGATCTGGGCGATCCGGCTGCCGGAGAAGGTCGACGCCAGCCACGGCGAGGGCGAGCTGACGCTGACCGGGGAGACCGAGGTCGCCCGGGGCAGCCGCAGGGCGAGGACGCGGATCCCCGCCGCGGTGGCGTTCGCGCTGCGCTCCAACTGCGGCCCGCGCTGGCTCTCGGGCTTCCTCGTCATGTTCATGGCGTTCCTGCTCCGCGAGAACCCCATCGAGGGCTGGAGGCCCGAGGTCCTGCTGGGCCTCGTGATCGGCGCTGCCGGCCTCGGTAACACGCTCGGCATCACCATCGGCTCGTTGCTCAGGCGGTTGAGCCCGTCGGTCACCGTCGTCCTGGCGCTGCTGGCCGACACCGCGGTGGCGGTGGTGGCAGCGCTGTTCTACGGCCCGGTCGCCCTGGCGCTGCTCGGGCTGACGGCCGGCCTGTCGCAGGCGCTGGCCAAGCTCTCGCTCGACTCCACGATCCAGCGCGACATCCCGAGCCGCACCCAGGCGAGCGCCTTCGCCCGCTCGGACACCACGCTGCAGCTGGCCTGGGTGATCGGCGGCTTCGTCGGCATCGCGATCCCGCTCAACCCCCAGCTAGGTCTCGGCATCGCGGCCGCCGTGCTGGGCGCGTGGGCGACGTTCGTGCTGGTCAGCCGGCCTCGGCCGCAACGGCCCGTGCCGGCTCGGGCTGCCGCGAGCTAGAGCTCGAGCTCGTCGGCGAGCGCTCGGAGCACCTTCGCGGTGCCGCGGGCGGCGTTGCGCTCGGGGTGCCGGCCGTGGCGGTAGCCCTCCTCGACGCCCTCGAGCATCTTGATGAGGTCCTCGACGATGGTGACCATCGCCTCGGGCTTCTTGCGCTGGGCGTTGCGCTGGTTGCGGCTGACCGAGGCGGGCGCGTCGACGATCCGCACCTGCAGCGCCTGGTCGCCGCGGCGACCCTGGGCGATGCCGAACTCGACCTTCGTGCCGGCCTTGAGGGCGGTGGTGCCCTCGGGGAGCGCGTCGGAGTGGACGTAGACGTCCGGGCCGTCCTCCTGCGACAGGAAGCCGAAGCCCTTGTCCACGTCGAACCACTTCACCTTGCCACTGGGCACGGCCGTCTCCCACCTGTTCCGGTCCTCGCGGCCCGCTGACCGCGGGCGCGGGCAAAGGATAGGCGTCGCGTGCTCACGCCCACCAACGGGTTGTGACGGGGGAGCTTTGTCAGTCGTCGGTGCGGCTGCGATCATGGGCGGTTCGGGGAACAGGACGACGAGGGCATGGAGGCGGGGACCGTGCGGGGACGACGCGTGGGGCGGATCGTGGGCGGCGGCCTGCTCGCGCTCGGCGTCACCCTGTCGGCCCCGGGCGTCGCGCTGGCCGAGGACGCCCCCGACACCACGACTCCCCGGTCGCTGACGCTGGTCACCCTCCAGGGCCCCGGCACCTCGGCCGGCACCCGCGAGACGGCCGACCTCCTCGCCCGGCAGGACGCGGTGCTCGCGGCCATCGGCGCCGAGGAACCCGTCTACCGCTGGACCACCGCCCTCAACGGCTTCGCACTCCCCCTCTCCGCCGCCCAGGTCGCCGTCCTGGACGACCAGCCCGGCGTCGCGGTGATCGAGCCCGACGAGGTGCGCCCGCTCGCCGGTCGTACGTCGCTCGCGACCGTCCGCGGCGCCTCGGCGAGCCCACGGCTGCGCGGTGGCGCCGGCGTGGTCATCGGCGTGGTCGACTCCGGCATCTCCCCCGACTCACCCGCCTTCGCCGACGTCCCCGGCCTCGGCGCCGACCCGCAGCACTTCGCCGGCGCCTGCGCCGAGGGTGACGGCTGGACGGCGGACGACTGCACCCGCAAGGTCGTCGGAGCGCGGTGGTTCGCCGCCGGCTTCGGGACCGACCGGGTCCGCTCCTCGGAGTCGCTGTCGCCCCGCGACGTCCTCGGCCACGGCACGCAGGTCTCCTCGGTCGCCGCGGGCAACGCCGGCGTGAGCGTGCGGGTCGACGGCCGCGACGCCGGTCAGTTCGGCGGTGTGGCGCCGCAGGCGCGGGTCGCCGCCTACAAGGCGTGCTGGGGCGCCCCCGACCCGGCCGACGACGGCTGCTCGACGGCCGACGTCGTGTCCGCGGTCGACGCCGCGGTGGCCGACCACGTCGACGTGCTCAACCTCGCGCTCGCCGGTGGCGACGGCATCGACACCCTCCAGCGCGCCCTGCTCGGCGCCGCCGAGGCCGACATCGTGGTGGTCGGGGCGGCCGGCAACTCCGGCGGGACGTCGTACGCCGCCCACGCGTCGCCGTGGGTGACCACCGTCGGCTCGGCAGTGGGCCGCCTGGCGCGCGGCGTGGTCACCGTCCCCGGCGGGCGCTCGTTCACGGGCGGGGGCCGGCCGGTGGCCGTCCGCGGTCGCGTCGTGCTGGCGCAGGACGCCGCGGCGCCCGGGGTGTCCCGGCGCGCGGCCGGCCAGTGCCGCAGCGGTGCGCTCGACCCGCGGTTGGTCGCCGACCGGGTCGTCGTGTGCCGGCGCGGCGGCATCGGCCGCATCGACAAGTCCGACAGCGTCGCGCTCGCCGGCGGTCGCGCGATGGTGCTGGTGAACCTCCGTCCGGGCTCGGTGACCGCTGACTTCCACGCCGTCCCGACCGTCCACCTCTCCGCCACCGCGGGCCGCGACCTCACCCGCTGGGTGGCGGCGCACCCGGGCGCCAGGGTGCGGATCTCGCGCGCCAGCGGCGAGCCCGGCACCCGGCGCACCGCGCCGTGGAGCGCGTCGGGCGACCCGCGCGGCCCGTCGGTCAAGCCCGACGCGGTCGCCGACGCCGACGCCGTCCTCGGCGCCCTCCCCGAGGCGTCCGGGCGCACGTGGGGCGTGTTCAGCGGCAGCTCCGCGGCCACCGCCCACGCCAGTGGCCTGGCCGCCCTCGTGCTGGGCGAGCACGACTGGCCGGCGTCCGTCGTCCGCTCGCTCGTCGTCGGGTCGGCGCGACCGGTCCCGGGGTCCTCGGTGCTGCAGCAGGGCGCGGGTGCGCTCCCGAGCCGCGCGCCCACCGCCCACCTGGCACTCGACGTGCCGACGCGGGCCTGGCGCCGTGCGCTGCGCCGCCACGACCTCGCCGACCTCGACACCGGCTCGCTCCTGCTCCCGGCCCGCCGCGGCACAGCCGTGCGGACCCTGACCAACGTCGGCAGCCGGCCGGAGTACTTCTCGGTCACCGCCCGCGGCTTCACCACGCACCGCGTCAGCGTGCAGCCCCTCGCCGTACGCCTCGCGCCGGGTCAGTCGGCCAGGTTCACCGTCACGGTGACCGGCCCGACCACGCCCGGCCGGCTCGACGACGGCGAGCTCGTCTGGCTCGGCGCCCGCGGCGGCGTCCTGCGCGTCCCGGTGGCACTGACCCGCTGACGCCGACGGGCCGCCGCCCCGAGGGACGACGGCCCGTGCCGTGGTGGGTGGGCTCAGTCGCCGAGCACGCGGTCGTGGCGCAGCGACGTCGCGCGGGTCTCCTTGGCGAAGAGGACGGCGACGACCGTGATCACCGAGGCGATCGTCATGTAGATCGCCACCCTGCCGACGTTCTCGGTGCCGTCGCTCGCCTTGCCCAGCAGGTCGATCGCGATGATCGGGGCGAGCGCCCCGGCGAAGATCGACGCGAGCTGGTAGCCCACCGAGGCGCCGGTGTAGCGCACCGAGGTGCCGAACAGCTCGGAGAAGAAGGCCGCCTGCGGGGAGTACATCAGCGCGTGCAGGACCAGGCCGACGCAGATCGCGAGGATGATCCTGCCCTCCGAGCGCGAGGCGATCAGGTCGAAGAAGACCCACGACCACGCGGCGACGCCCACGGCACCGGCGAGGTACAGCGGACGGCGCCCGACCCGGTCGCTGAGGGCGCCGACCAACGGGATGGTCACGAAGTGCACGACCGAGCCGATCAGCAGCGCCTTGAGGATCAGCGACTTGTCGTCGGCCGTGCCGGCGTACAGCGTGAGGAACGAGATCGAGATGACGGTGAACAGGTAGTAGGAGATGTTCTCCGCCATCCGCATGCCCATCGCGACGAAGACCTCGCGGGGGTACTTCCGGAACACCTCGACCAGCGGCAGGTGAGCGGACTCCTTGGTCTCGAGCTCGGCCTTGGCGTCGGCGAAGACCGGGGACTCCTCGATCGAGAGGCGGACCCACAACCCGACGGCGACGAGGACGGCGCTCAGCAGGAACGGCACGCGCCACCCCCACGACTCGAAGGCCGTGTCGGACTGCACCGCGGCAAGCACCCAGAGGACGCCGGTGGCGAAGAGGTTGCCGAGCGCGACGCCGGCCTGCGGCCACGAGGACCAGAAGCCGCGCTGCGAGTCGTCACCGTGCTCGGCGGCCATCAGGACCGCGCCGCCCCACTCGCCTCCGACCGCGGAGCCCTGGACCAGCCGGCAGGCCAGCAGCAGGAGCGGCGCGGCGACACCGATGGAGGCGTACGTCGGCAGCAGGCCGATCGCGAAGGTCGCGACGCCCATGAGGAACAGCGAGAAGACGAGCATCTTCTTGCGCCCGACCTTGTCGCCGAAGTGACCGAAGACCACGCCACCGAGCGGCCGCGCGACGAAGCCGAGGGCGTAGGTGCCGAAGGCGAGCAGCGTGGCGGTGGCCGGCTCGCTCTCGGGGAAGAACAGCGTGCCGAAGACGAGTGCGGCGGCCGATCCGTAGAGGAAGAAGTCGTACCACTCGACGGCGGTGCCGATGAGGGAGGCGAAGACGACCTTGACGATGGGGGTGCGCCCGGGCGACGCAGTGGTCGCACCGGTCCCGGTCGTGGGCGAGGTGTCGGTGGTCATGGACGTGCCTTTCATCGAGGGGCGGTGGCGAGCTGGGTGGTCGTGGCGACCGATGGGCTGGTCGAGCGGTCAGGCGGCGGTCCAGCCACCGTCGAGCAGCAGCGAGGATCCGGTGATGGAGGTCGCGGCGGGTCCGCAGAGGAACGCCACGGCCTCGGCGACCTCCTCGGGCTCGACGAGCCGGCGCACCGGCGTCCGGGCCAGGAGGACGGTGTCGAGCACCTCGTCCTCGGCGATGCCGTGGCTGCGGGCCTGGTCGGCGAGCTGGCCCTCCACGAGCGGGGTGCGGACGTAGCCCGGGCAGACGGTGTTGCTGGTGACGCCCTTGTCAGCCGCCTCGAGCGCCAGGACCTTCGAGAGGCCCTCAAGACCGTGCTTGGCACTGACGTAGGCCGACTTGTACGCCGACGCCCGGTGGCCGTGGACGCTGGAGACGTGGACCAGCCGACCCCAGCCGCGGGCGTACATGCCGGGCAGGACGCGACGGGCGAGCAGGAACGGGGCGTGGAGCATGAGCGCGTGGATCGTGCGGAACCGCTCGGGGTCGAAGTCCTCGACGGGCGCCACGTGCTGGATGCCGGCGTTGTTGACGAGGATGTCGACGTCGAGGTCGAGCGCGGCGATGGCGGACTCGTCGGTCAGGTCGACGACGTGCGGGGTGCCGTGCACCTGCGCCGCGACCTTGGCCACGCCCTCCTCGTCGCGGTCGAGCAGGTGGACGTCGGCGCCGCCCTCGGCGAGCCGGGTGGCCACCGCCGCGCCGATGCCGCTGGCGGCGCCGGTGACGAGGGCGCGTCGTCCGTCGTAGGAGGTCATGCGCCTCACCGTAGGGAGCGGAGTGACGGACGGCACATGGCCGGAGGACCCACACTTGACGCGCGGACGTGTGGCACCGCCACACCTGTGGCGGTCAGCCGTCGCGCAACCGCACCAGGCGCAGGGCGAGCTGGAGGTCGAGCGAGCGTGCCGGCTCGCGCCACCCGTCACCGAGCAGCTCGCCGACCCGGTCGAGCCGCTGGGTGACCGTGTTGGGGTGGACGTGCAGCGCCGTCGCCGTCTCCTTGAGCCGCCCGCCGCTGGCGAACCACGCCTCCAGCGTGTCGACCAGACCGGTCCCCCGGCGTTGGTCCCACTCGCGCACCGGCCCGATCATCGTGTCGACGAACGCGGCGACGTGCTCCGGGCCGTTGTCGCCCAGCAGCAGCCGGGCGACACCCAGGCCCGCCGGGTCGCTCACCTCGCCGACCCGGCCCAGGCGGAGCAGCGTGTCCAGGCACCGCCGCGCCTCGGAATGGGCGTCGACCAGCCGGTCGTGGCCCAGCGTGTCGTCCGTGGCCGCGAGGCCGACGGTCGCCCGGCCGCCCGCAGCGGCGATGGCGGCCTGGAGGTCGCCCCCGACCTGACGCGCGTCGTCACCGGGCACCACCGCGACGACTACGCCGCGGTGCTCGCCCGCGAGCCCGGACAGGCGACGCGCGAGGCCCAGGGCCGCCCGGCCGGCACGGTGCGGGTCGGCGCCGTCGACCGCCACCGCGGCCACGACCAGCGGCCCGTCGAGGCTGGCGCTGTGTCGTCGTACGCGGTCACGGAGCCGGTCGCGGGACCCGGCTCCCGGCTCGAGCAGGTCCGCCAGGAGCTGGCCGCCCAGCCGCTCCTCGGCATCGGCGACGGAACGGGCGAAGAGGAGGACGAGGGCGGTGACCAGGGCGCCTCGCTCGAGCGTCCGGCGACCGGCGAGGTCGAGCGGGGCCTCGCGTCGTACGACGAGCGTCGCGACGTGCTCGGTGCCGGCGAGCGCGGCGGCGACCAAGCCACCGTCGACCTCCACCGAGCGGCCAGACGTCACGGCGGCGGCGACCGCCTCGCTCCAGGCCAGGCCGGGGTCCTCCCCCGCCTCGAGCTCGCCCGTGGGGGTCCACGCCGACACGGCCGCGTCGAGCACCACGGACAGCACCTCGGTCACGTCGGCCACGCCACCTCCGCCGATGAGCACGTCGGTGAGCCGGTCGTGGGCGAGCGCGGCCGCGTCGACGGCCTCGGTGTGGCGGGTCAGCGACCGGTTGGCCTCGTCGAGCTCGGCGAAGAGGCGGGCGTTCTCGAGCGCGACCACCGCGTGGGCTGCGAACGAGGTCAACAGGCTGACCTCGGCCTGGGGGAAGCGCCGCACGGACCGGTGCACCGCGAGCAGCGCACCGATCACCACGCCGTCGAGCACGAGCGGCACCCCGAGGATCGCCCGGATCTGCTCGCCGGCCACCGCCTCGTCGATGTAGCCCTGGTGCACGAACCGCTCGTCCGTGGCGTAGTCCTCGGTGAAGTAGGCCGCGCCGGTCTGGGCGACCAGGCCGAGCAGCCCGGTCCCGAGCGGCAGCCGGAGGTTCTGGAACTCGCGGGTGAGCGCGCCGTCGGTCACCTTCATGTAGGACGCGCCGTCCGACTCGTCGTTGAGCGAGAGGTAGGTCATGTCGCAGTGCAGCAGCTGCCGCGCCCTGCGCACGATGGCGGCGAGGATCGTGTCGACGTCGCGGATCGCGGTGAGGTCGGAGGCCGTCTCGTAGAGCGCCGACAGCTCGGCCTCGCGCGAGCGCATCCGGGTGATCAGGTCGCGCAGCCGGAGGGCGACGTCGTACTCCGAGCGGAGCGCGGCGGCGTCCTCCTCCCCCAGCCCACGCTCGGCCTGCGCGAGGTGCTCGTCGAAGGCGGCGAGCGGCGCCTCGTCGTAGAGCAGGTCGAGGAAGGACGGCACGGGGTCATCCTGCACCGCTGCGCGCTCGCTCCTGTCAGGCCTCGCGGGTCACGACCATCTCGCGGTCGCCGTAGACGACCTTGTCCCCGTGCAGCAGCGCGGCCGGCTTCCCGGGTGAGAGCTGTCGTGACACGCCCTGGCGCACCAGGATCGTGCCGTTGGTCGACCCGCGGTCCATGACCACGATCGTGCCGTCGGGCGCGGGGCCGAACTGGGCGTGGGTCTTCGACACCGACATGTCGGCCGACTGCAGCGGGACGAGGTGCGCGACCACCTCGCCGTTGCGGGCCTCGGGGCGCCGGCCGACCAGTGCGAGGCCGGCGACCACGAAGCTCTCCCCGTTGTCGAAGTGCACGCGCCACCGCTGGGCCCGGACCGGCTGGGCGGGCGGCTGCGTCGGACGCTGCGGGGCGAGCTGCGGGGGCGGGGCCTGCTGCGGGGAGGACCTGTGGGCCGGGGCCGCGGGCGCGGCCGGCGGCTGCACCACCTCCGGCGGCAGCTGCTGGCGACGCATGGACTGCTCGGAGCGCTCGGGCGTCCTGACGACCTCGACGGGCGGAGCGGGCACGAGCCGCATGGCGGTGAGGTTGACGATGTGGCGCGGGCCCTCGTCCTCCTCCTCGGCGACCTCGACGACGGGGCGTACGTCGACCACGACCGTGTGGGCCAGGTGGTCGTGCCAGCCGCGGCGCTGGCGGGTGCGGTCCTCGACCGCCGTCCAGGCCAGGGTGGCGAGCCCGAGGCCGAAGGTGGGCAGGCCGGCCACGCCGAGCACGAGCGAGCGCAGCAGGGCCGGCCCGACGCCGATCGGCGTACCGGTGCCGTGGTGGACGACCCGCAGGCCCGACATCGCCTTGCCGGGCGAGCTGCCGCTGACGCCGAGCGCGACGGAGAAGGCCAGCCAGAGGACCACGACCGCGCCGCCGACCACGCCGACCACCGTCCAGACGTCGTCGGAGACGAACATCGCGGTGACGATCCCGACCACGGCGAGCAGGCCCCAGGCCAGCATGCGGTCGACGGCGAACGCCGTGAACCGTCGCTCGAGCTGGGCGATCGGGTACGACGTGGCGTGCGGGGGTGCGGGGTGGGTCACGGCGGGTCGGCTCAGGGGTTCGTGACCTGGATGGTGACGCCGTCGCCGAGGTCGAGCACCGCGCCGGGGACGAGGCTGACAGCGATGCCGGGCTTGAGCTCCTCGGGGTCCAGACCCGGCTGCGCGAGCACGGTGCCGTTGGTCGAGCCGAGGTCGGTGGCGATCGCCGAGCCGTGGTCGGCCCCGGCGCCGGGACGGATCTCGAGGTGGGTCGAGGAGATCTCCTGGTGCGGGCTCGCGACGGTCACCACGTGGGGCTGGTCGTGCGAGGCGAAGCGGCGGGCCTCGGGCGCACGGCCGACGAGGACCGTCCGGTCGACGAGCACGACGTCACCGGTCGAGAAGACGAGCGAGGCGACGGGCTGCGAGACCACCTCCGGGGCGATCTCCTGACCGGGGATCGGCGGGCGGTCGAAGTCCGGCGCCGGCGGACCGGTCACGGTGTGGCCGTCGCGGTCGGACCAGTCGTCGGCCTCGACGACGGGGGTCTCCCCCGTCGGGGTCGGGTCGTCCTCCGGCTCGCCGAAGCTCATCGGGGCCGCAGGCTCGGGCTCGGGCTCCGCGACCACCGGGGCGACGGGCTCCGCCACCGGCTGCTCGACCGGCTCGGCGACGACCGGCTCGGTGGGAGGAGCCGGCGCCGCCGCGGACGGCGTACCGAACTCCACGACCGAGACCCGCGCGATGCCGGGCGTCAGGGGGTGGTCGGCGTCGCTGTCCCCGGTGAGGGTGACGCGCACGCTCGTGACCCCGGTGACGAGGCGCTCCGCCCAGGTGGTGCCGGGGGCGGCGCTGACGATCTCCTCGCCCTCGGTCGCAACGACCGTCGCCGTGGGGGCACCGCGGACGAGCAGGCGGGTGGAGTCGTCGCCGTGGGCGACGAGGGCGACGTGGTCGAGCGAGGACAGCCCGCCCGCGACCAGGGCGTCGAGCACCGCGTCCGCGCTCGCTCCCGAGTCGGCCAGCTCCCACAGGGAGGCCACGCGGTCGCGCTGGCTGCCGGGCAGCAGGACCGTCACGTGCTCGCCGACCACGGCGTACCAGTCCCCCGGTGCGAACCTGGCGTCAGTGCTCACAGTCGTCCCCCCAGCTTGTGTTCGAGGCTCTCCAGCTGGCGCCGGGAGTCGTAGGTCGCGTCCTTCACCAATCCCACCACATCGACGACGATCGCCGTGGCGTTGTCACGGCCGCCGGCCGCGACCGCCGCGCGGACCAGCTTGTCGGCGGCGTCGCGGGGATCGGCGACGGTCTCGAGGATGTCCTCGATCTCCTTGTCCTCGATCATCCCGGTGACGCCGTCGCTGCACAGCAGCAGCCGCTCGACCGAGCCGAGCGGCAGCAGGAAGAAGTCCGGGTCGATGCCCTCCGGGCTGCCGAGCGCCCGGGTGATCACGTGGCGCTCGGGGTGGGTCGCGGCCTGCTCGGCGGTGATCTGGCCGGCGTCGATGAGCTCCTGCACCACCGAGTGGTCGACGCTGATCTGCTCGAGGCGGCCCTCGGTGATGCGGTAGATGCGCGAGTCGCCGAGGTTGGCGAGCAGCCACTTGGCGACGCCGTGGTCGTCGACGAGGACCGCGACGACCGCTGTCGTGCCGGCGTGCCAGCCGGGCGTCATCGCGCGGTGGGCGTTGCCGTAGTCGACGATCCGCGCCTGCGCGCGGGCGAAGGTGTCGGCGACCTGCTCGGCGCCGCGGGCGGGGTCGTAGGACTCCGCCAGGCGCTGGAACTCCTCGACGACCATCTGGCTCGCCACGTCGCCGCCCGAGTGCCCGCCCATGCCGTCGGCGACGACGAAGACGGGCGGGGCGACCAGGTAGGAGTCCTCGTTGACGGTGCGCACCAGGCCGACGTCGCTCGCCGCCCCGTGGTGCAGGTCAACGTTCCTCATGCCGTCCCTCTCCGCGTCGCGCCGGGCGGCGGCGCCGACCCGGCGAGTAGCGTAGAAGGGATGTCCAGTCGTGGGCGGGTGACACCCGCACGAACCCTCGCCGACCAGCTGCGGAGCTGGCCGGACGAGCGGCTCGTCGCGCTCCTGCGGGCCCGTCCGGATCTCGCCACACCCGCCCCTCAGGATTCCTCGCAGCTGGCCTCACGGGCCGCCACTCGCTCGTCGATCCACCGCGCCCTGGACGGCCTCGACCGCCTCGAGCTCTCGGTGCTTGATGCCCTGCTGGTTGCAGGTCAAACCACTTCGGAGGGACTTGTCCCGATCGTCCACGCCGACCCCGCCCGGACCTCCGCGGCGCTCGAGCGGCTGCTCGACCTCGCGCTGGCCTGGGAGGCGCCCGGGGGCATCCGCGCGCTGAGCGGCGTGGCCGACGCGATGCGTGGCATGGCCGGGATCGTGAGCGGCCTGCGCCCGTCGAGCCCGGAGCCGCCGAGCCCCGGCCGGGTGGCCGCGCTGCTCGATGAGCTGAGCCCGGCGGCGACCGCGCTCCTGCGCCACGTCGACGCCCACGGCGGGGAGGGGACGACCGGTTCGGCGCGCCGCACCGTCTCCCCCGACCAGGCCGCGAGCCCGGCCGAGGAGCTGATCAGCCGACGCCTGCTCGTGCCCCGCGAGGGTGACACCGTCGTGCTCCCCGGCGAGGTGGGTCTGGCGCTGCGCGGCGGGCGGACCACCACCGAGCCGGTCGACGACGTGCCGGCCCTCGCCACCGCCTCGCGCGACCCCCACCTCGTGGCCCGGACGGCCGCGGGCGCCGCCTTCGACGTCGTACGGCGCACGGAGCTGCTGCTCGACCACTGGGGCGTGCAGCCGCCGAGCGTCCTCCGCAGCGGCGGCCTCGCGGTGCGTGACCTCAAGGCCGTCGCGCGCGAGCTGCACGTCGACGACGCCGGAGCCGCGCTGCTGGTCGAGGTCGCGCTGTCGGCCGGGCTGATCGCGGAGGGGACCGAGCCCGACGGGACGGCCGCCTGGCTGCCGACCGAGGAGTTCGACGTGTGGTCGGGGCGGCCGACCGCCGAGCGGTGGGCGCGCCTCGTCGGCGGATGGCTGTCGAGCAGCCGGATGCCGTCGCTCGTCGGGTCCCGCGACCAGGCCGGCAAGGCGTGGAACGCCCTGGCACCCGAGCTGTCGAGCGGACTGGCCGAGGAGGCACGACGGCTCGCGCTCCGGGTCCTGGCCGACGTCCCCGAGGGCGAGGTGCTGGCCGTCGGCACGGGCGTCGCCTCCGTCGTGGCGCACGTCGAGTGGCTGCGGCCGCGACGTCCCGCGATCTTCGCCGACCTGGTGACCGCCGCCCTCGACGAGGCGGCTGCCCTCGGCGTGAGCGGCGCCGGCGGGCTCCCGGAGAGCGGTCGCCGGGTCGCCGAGGACGACCTCCCCGGAGCGGCGAAGGCGATCGACGCGCACCTGCCGCAGGCGGTCGACCACGTGCTGCTCCAGGCCGACCTCACCGCCGTCGCGCCCGGCCCGCTCGAGACCGAGGTGGCCCGGCGGCTGCACCTGCTCGCCGACGTCGAGTCCCGCGGCGGGGCCACGGTCTACCGGTTCACGCCCGGCTCGCTGCGACGCGGGTTCGACGCGGGCTGGTCCGCGCTCGAGGTCCGTGACTTCCTGACCAGCGTCTCGCAGACCCCGGTCCCCCAGCCGCTCGAGTTCCTGGTCGACGACGTGGCCCGCACGTTCGGCACCGTGCGCGTCGGGCACGCGGAGGCGTTCCTGCGCGCGGACGACGAGGCCGCGCTGGCCGCGCTGGTGCACGACCCGCGCTCGCGGACCCTCGGGTTGCGGCTGCTCGCGCCCACCGTCGCCATCTCGACCTCGCCGCTCGACGTGCTGCTGCCCCGGCTGCGCGAGCTGGGCGCCGCTCCGGTCGTCGAGGCCGCCGACGGCACCGTGCGGGTGAGCCGTCCCGACCTGCTCCGCGCCCGCGGGCGTCGCGGCCGCCGTCCCGCCGGCGCGGTGTCGGCCCGTCAGGCGGCGCAGGTGCGGGCCGTCGCGACCGCGATCCGCGCCGGGGACCGGGCCGAGTCGTCCCGGCCGGCCAGCGCCGAGGCGACGACGCCCTCGGGCGCGCTGGCGGCCCTCCGCGACGCGATCGAGGCCGGTGCCACCGTCGTGATCGGCTACGTCGACAACCACGGGGCCACGGGCGAGCGGGTCGTCGACCCGCGCCGGCTCGACGGCGGCCGGCTCTCGGCGTTCGACCACCGCGCGGACGTCGTACGGGAGTTCGCGGTGCACCGCATCACGACGGTCCGCAAGGCGTAGTCGGGCACGTGTAAGGACCACGCTCGTAGGATGGTCCTGTGGACTTCATCCGATACGCCGAGCGCGCCGCTGCGCTCGTCAACGCCGACCTCCCCGACGAGGAGGCGCTGACCGGGCACCTGGCGGACCGGAGCTGGCTGCACGCATCGGTGTCGCCGGCCGACGTCCCGGCGCTCCGGTCGTTCCAGACGGAGCTGCGGGCGGTCTTCGAGGCGTCCGACGTCGACGACGTGACGCTCGTCGTGGGCTCGCTCAACGACCTGCTCGCCAGCCACCCGGTGACGCCGATGATCTCCGACCACGACCCGGCCAACCTCCACATGCACGTCACCAACCGCGCGTCGTCGGTGGCCGAGCTGCTCATCGCCGAGTCGCTGATGGGGCTGGCCAACCTGGTGTGCGACCTCGGCGCGACCCGCCTCGGCATCTGCTCGGAGCCGCGCTGCGACAACGTGTTCGTCGACACCTCCCCCAACCAGTCGCGCCGCTACTGCTCCGACCGCTGCTCCTCGCGCGCCAACGTCGCGGCCTTCCGCGCCCGCCAGAAGGCAGCCGCGTCGGCATGAACGACGGCCCCCTCATCGTCCAGTCGGACAAGACGCTCCTGCTCGAGGTCGACCACCCGTCGGCGGCCGAGGCGCGCAAGGCGATCGCGCCCTTCGCCGAGCTCGAGCGCTCGCCCGAGCACATCCACACCTACCGCCTGACGCCGCTCGGCCTCTGGAACGCCCGCGCCGCCGGCCACGACGCCGAGCAGGTCGTCGACGCGCTGCTGACGTGGTCGCGCTACGCCGTACCGCACGCACTGCTCGTCGACGTCGCCGAGACCATGGGCCGCTACGGGCGCCTGCGCCTCGAGAAGCACCCGGTGCACGGACTGGTGCTCTCGAGCACGGACCGTCCCGTGCTCGAGGAGGTGCTGCGTGCCAAGAAGATCGCCGGGATGGTCGGGGCCCGTCTCGACGACGACACCGTCGCCGTCCACCCGAGCGAGCGCGGCAACCTCAAGCAGGCGCTGCTCAAGCTGGGCTGGCCGGCCGAGGACTTCGCGGGCTACGTCGACGGTGAGGCGCACGCGATCGACCTCGCCGAGGACGGGTGGACGCTGCGGCCCTACCAGCGCGAGGCGGCCGAGTCGTTCTGGGACGGGGGGTCCGGGGTCGTCGTGCTGCCGTGCGGCGCCGGCAAGACGATCGTCGGCGCCGCCTCGATGGCGCACGCCCAGGCCACCACGCTGATCCTCGTCACCAACACCGTGAGTGCACGGCAGTGGAAGGACGAGCTGGTCGCGCGGACGTCGCTGACCCCCGACGAGATCGGCGAGTACTCCGGCGCCGTCAAGGAGATCCGCCCCGTCACGATCGCGACCTACCAGGTGCTGACGACCAGGCGGAAGGGCGTCTACCCGCACCTCGACCTGCTCGACGCCCGCGACTGGGGCTTGATCGTGTACGACGAGGTGCACCTGCTGCCGGCGCCGATCTTCCGCATGACTGCGGACCTGCAGGCGCGTCGTCGCCTCGGGCTCACCGCGACCCTCGTGCGCGAGGACGGCCGCGAGGGCGAGGTGTTCTCGCTGATCGGCCCCAAGCGCTACGACGCCCCGTGGAAGGACATCGAGGCGCAGGGCTACATCGCCCCGGCCGACTGCGTCGAGGTGCGCGTGACGCTCCCCGACGGCGAGCGGCTGGCCTACGCCACCGCGGACCCCGACACCCGCTACCGCCTCGCCTCGTGCACCCACGCCAAGATCGACGTCGTCCGCGACCTCGTGCGGCAGCACGCCGGCCAGCCGACGCTCGTGATCGGGCAGTACATCGACCAGCTCGACGAGATCGCCGAGCTGCTCGACGCCCCGGTCATCAAGGGCGAGACCCCGGTCAAGGAGCGCCAGCGGCTCTTCGACGCGTTCCGTTCCGGCGAGATCGGCCTGCTCGTGGTCAGCAAGGTCGCCAACTTCTCCATCGACCTGCCGTCGGCCGAGGTCGCGATCCAGGTCAGCGGGTCCTTCGGCTCACGGCAGGAGGAGGCGCAGCGCCTGGGCCGGCTGCTGCGCCCGAAGTCCGAGGGCCGCAGCGCGCACTTCTACACCGTCGTCTCCCGCGACACCGTCGACGCCGACTTCGCGCAGAACCGGCAGCGCTTCCTCGCCGAGCAGGGCTACGCCTACCGGATCATCGACGCCGGGGACCTCGCCGCGGAGTCCTGAGCTGTTGCTGCTCACTCGGGCAGGTACGGCCCGAGCACACCGAGCGCCCGCACGTACTCGTGGCGGGCGAACTCGAAGGGCCCGAGGTCGCCCAGGTCCCAGTCACGATGGCCGGTGCGGAAGCCCGACCACCGCACGGTGTCGCGCATGACGACGACGACGGCGGTGAGCGGCCAGCATCCCCACTCCCCGCAGTCGCAGCCGAGGAGGACCGTGTCCCCGTCCTGGAACCACGATGCGCGCGGGCGCCCGAGGTAGTGGTGGATGCTGCCCACGACGTGGGGGGACAGCCCGGCGTACGACCCGGCGAGGGAAGGATCGTAATCCCGCTCGATGTCAGCGGCGTGCTCCTGCAGGGGCCGTCCGTTGACCCGGATCTCGATGCTGGGGTCCGCGGGACGTGCTATCTCGAACCGCACGTCGTCCATCCGCTCGACCGCCATGGGACCAGCATCGTCCTCGCGACACGCTGTGGCGACCGAGTTTGTCGTCACGGCGCCCGTCAGGCCAGCGTGCTGGTGTCGACCAGGAACCGCTGGCGCACGTCGGGTGCGAGCGAGCACTCGGAGGCAGGGCGCGGCCGCGACGACGTGGCTCTCGCCGCGTGGAGCCCTTGGCTAGCCTCGACGACGTGACCCTCCGCGACCGCCTCGGCACCGAGCTGTTCCGCAAGGTTGCCGGCCCCGACGGCGACAAGGCGCGCGAGCGCGTGCACGGCACGCCCGGCCCGCGCTGGTTCGCACCCGACTCCCCCATCGCCCGGGTGCACGGCGACGCGTCGATGTTCGTCGGCGGCATCCGCGCGATCATGCTGCAGTCGCTGCACCCGGCCGCGATGCAGGGCGTGGCCGACCACTCGGGCTACCGCGGCGACATGTGGGGCCGGCTCGCGCAGGTCTCGACCTACATCGCGATGACCACGTTCGGGGCGGAGCAGGACGCGCTGCAGGTCATCCGGGCCGTCCAGCGCGCGCACGAGTCGGTCGTCGGCACCCTGCCCGACGGGACGCCGTACGCCGCCTCGGACCCCCACCTGCTCGGCTGGGTGCACGTGGCCGAGATCGACAGCTTCCTCGCCGCCCACGACCGCTACGGCCACCGACCGCTCGTGGGCCGCGAGCGCGACGAGTACGTCGCCCAGGCGGGCGTCGCGGCCGCGCACCTCGGCGTCGTGGACCCGCCGCAGACCGAGGACGAGCTCCGCGCCTGGCTCGAGGACTACGCCCCGGAGCTGCGCGGCACCGAGATCGCGCGCGAGGCGATCCGGTTCCTGCTGCTCCATCCGGACCTCCCGGTCGTGGCCCGTCCCGGCTACCTGTCGCTGGCGACCGCGGCCATCGGGCTGCTGCCGGCCCACGCCCGTCGCGAGCTGCGGCTGCCGCCGGTCCCCCCGGTGACCAACCGCGTGCTCGGCGCCGCGGCCACCCGCACGATCCGGTGGGCGATGGCGTCCGGCCACGAGCAGGCCCGCGAGCTGCAGGCCGCGCAGCGATGACGCTTGCGGACCGCTGGCCGCTCGACGACGCCGACGACCTGCGTGACGAGCTTCTCGCCGCGTGGGACCGCGCCGGCTACCACGACCAGCTCCACCTGGCCGAGGTGCTCGACCGGCTCGAGCTGCTCGCCGACGCCGGTGCGCGCTTCGACCCGACCACCGTCGCACTCGCCGCGTGGTTCCACGACGCGGTCTACGACGGGGCCTACGACGACGAGGAGCGCTCGGCGCAGTGGGCCGAGCGCGCACTGCCGGCGCCGTACGACGACGAGGTGGCGCGGCTGGTGCGGATGACCGTGCACCACCGTCCGGCCGACGACGACCTCGCGGGGTGCGCCCTCAGCGACGCCGACCTCGGCATCCTCGCCGCCCCGCCCGAGCGCTATGCCGTCTACGTCGCCGGCGTGCGCACGGACTTCGCGCTCGTCGCCGACGACGACTTCCGCGCGGGGAGGGCGGCCGTGCTGGCCGATCTCGTGGCGAAGGCGTCGCTGTTCCACACGCCGCAGGGGCGCGAGCTCTGGGAGGAGCGGGCGCGCGACAACCTCGCCCGCGAGCTCGAGGAGCTCCGGCGAGGTTGAGCGGGCAGCGCCTGCCTAGTGGTCCGCGAGCTGCTGGTAGACGGTGAAGCGGTCGTGCCGGTAGCAGGTGCGCGACACCTCGACGATCCGGCCGCCCGACACGGCGCGACGGGCGTGGCGCAGGACCGGGTCGCCCTCGGCGATCTCGAGGACCGCGGCCTCCTCGGCGCTCGCGCGGTCGGCGCTGATCGAGTCCTCGACCTCCGTCGGCCGCAGGCCGCGGGCCGCGAGGGCCTCGTAGAGGCTCGTCGGCGTGCCGTGCTGCAGGAACCCCGGCAGCAGCACCTCGTTGAGGTAGGCGTCCTCCACGCACACGATGGCCTGGTCGGCCCGGCGCAGCCGGCGCCAGTGCAGCACGGGGTCTCCGGGCGAGATGTCGAGCGCGCGGGCGACACCGGGGCCGGCCTGCTCGACACGGGCGAGGAGTGTCTGGGACTCCGGCAGCATCCCCCGGCGCTTGATCTCCTCGGTGAAGGAGGTCAGACGACCAGCGGTCTTGGGCGGCTGCGCGACGAACGTGCCACGTCCCGGGATGCGCTCCAGGAGCCCCTCGGCGACGAGCGCGTCGAGCGCCTGTCGTACGGTCATCCGGGCCACGCCGAAGCGAGCGACCAGCTCGCGCTCGGAGGGTGCCGCGGAACCGGGGGGCTGAGCCTCGATGAGGCTGCGGACGTGCTCACGGACCTGGACATGCTTCAGCGCACGCTGGCGCGGTACGACGAGGTCCACCTGATCCATGCTCGTCAGGCTAGGACTGGGCTGGACCGGTGTCTGGAAATTGACCAACCATGTGGTAAAACCTTCGACTTGTCTTGACGATCGAACAGGCGTTCGATCGTTTGGTATGCTCGGCCGGGTGGACTTCCAGTCGTCCCTCTTCGCCGGCGAGGCAGGCGTCGCCGCAGCCCTCGCGCCCGAGCGCCGTACCCTCACCGCGGGCGCGTGGGTCGACGTGCAGCGCAACTGGCTCCACGACCCCGACGCCGTCTTCGCCGCCCTCGTGGAGCGGGTGCCGTGGCGCGCCGAGCGCCGGGAGATGTACGACGCCGTGGTCGACGTGCCGCGCCTCCTGCACACCTACCTCGCCGGCGACCCGCTGCCCCACCCCGCGCTCGACCAGGCCCGCAGCGACCTGAGCGCCCACTACCTGCCCGAGCTCGGCGAGCCGTTCGTCACCGCCGGCTGCTGCTACTACCGCGACGGCCGCGACTCGGTCGCCTGGCACGGCGACACCATCGGTCGCGGTCGTGCGGAGGACACGATGGTCGCCATCGTGAGCGTCGGCGACCCGCGCCGGCTCATGCTCCGCCCGCGCGGCGGCGGCTCGTCCATCGCGCTGACGATGGGCCACGGCGACCTCGTCGTGATGGGCGGCTCGTGCCAGCGCACCTGGGAGCACGCCGTCCCCAAGGTCGCCCACGCCGGCCCCCGCATCTCGGTGCAGTTCCGCCCGCTCAACGTCTTCTGAGCGGCGACGCCCCCGGACGCACACGTGTCCGCGTCGTCGCCCCTGGCCGAGGTGATCCAGGGCCGCGTCGCGGACACGTGTGGGGTGCAGCTCAGCGCTTGAGCAGGCGCCGCAGGACAGCCAGGCCGGCAACGGCCGCCAGCGCCTGCTTCCAGTACGACCTCACCAGGACCGGCAGCACGGCGCTGCCGAGGTCGAGGGCCTCGGTCGACTGCGGCGGAGGCGGCGGCCTCGGTGCCGCCGGCCTCGGCGGCGCGGCGGACGCAGCCGCTGGGTCACCGCCCGGCGCGGGGTCGCCCGCGCCAGGCGGTGGTTCGGGGGTGGCCTCCGGCTCGGGCTCCGGGGCCGCCAGCCGCTGCTCGAGACAGGCGACGAACTGGCCGAGCAGCTTGTCGGAGACGTCCTGCATGACGCCGCGGCCGAACTGCGCCGGCTTGCCGGTGATCGCGAGGTCGGTCTGCACGGACACCTCGGTCGAGCCGCCGGCGTCGGTCATCGTCACGACGACGTTCGCGCCCGCCGTACCGTTGCCGCGCTTGTCCTTGCCCTTGGCGTCGACGACGAAGCGGTGCGCCGCCTCGTCCTTCTCCACGAAGGTGCCGGTGCCGTTGTAGAGCAGCGCGATCGGGCCCAGCTTGACCTTGACCGACCCGGCGAAGGAGTCGGCGTCGGCCTCGGTGACCTGGGCGCCCGGGAAGCACTCAGCGACCGAGGCGATGTCGTTGAAGTGCGCCCAGGTCTCCTCGACGCCGATGGGGACGGTGAAGTGGTGGCTCAGCTCCACTACGCCGCTCCCGCCGCCCTGAGCACGGCCCGGCCGGTCAGCACCCGCGCGAGGTGCTGGCGGTAGTCGGCCGCGCCGTTGAGGTCCGTGGGCGGGTTCGTGCCCTCGGCCGCCTGCTCCGCCGCAGCGCGTACGCCGTCCTCGGTCGCGCTGGCACCCGCCAGTGCGGCCTCGGTGGCGCGAGCCCGCAGGGGCGTGGAGCCCATGTTGGTCAGGCCGATCCTCGCCTCGTCGATCGAGCCCTTGACGGTCGCCGCGACCGCGACGATCGGCCACTGGTGCGCGACCCGGACGAACTTCTCGTAGTGCGCACCCCAGCCCGTGTGCTTCGGGATCCGCACCTCGGTGAGGATCTCGTCGTCGCCGATCGCCGTCTCGAAGAGGTCGACGAAGAAGTCGTCCGCCTCGACGGTGCGGGTGCCGCCCGAGCCCTGGATGACGAACTGCGCGCCGAGCGCGAGCGCGGGGGCGCCCAGGTCGCCGGCCGGGTCGGCGTGCGCGAGCGCGCCGCCGAACGTGCCGCGGTGGCGGATCTGCGAGTCGGCGACCTCGGCCGCCGCCTTCGAGAGCAGCAGCGCGTGCTCCCTCACCAGCTCGTGATCACGCACGACGTGGTGCGTGGTCATCGCGCCGATGACGATCGCGTCGCCGTCGTCGCGGATCCCGCGCAGCGAGTCGATGCCGCCGAGGTCGATCACGACCTCCGGGGCGTTGAGCCGCATCCGCAGGACCGGCAGCAGGCTCTGCCCGCCGGCCAGGATCTTCGCGTCGTCACCGTGCTCGCTGAGCGCGGACAGGGCCTCCTCGAGCGAGGTCGGCGCGAGGTAGTCGAACTTCACCGGGATCACTGGCCTGCTCCTTCGTCCTGGTTGAGGGCGCCTTCCTGGAAGTGAGGCATCGCATCGGCCGGGGTGACCGCGTCGCCGTCGTTCGCGTGGATCGCACGCCAGACCCGTTCGGGCGTGCACGGCATCTGGATGTCGTTCACCCCCAGGTGGCGTACGGCGTCGACGACGGCGTTGACGACCGCCGGGGTCGAGGCGATGGTCCCCGCCTCGCCGACGCCCTTCGTGCCGAGCGTGTTGGTGGTGCAGACGCTCGGGTCGTCGGTGTGGACCACGTCGAAGGAGATCGTGTCGGCGGCCGTCGGCAGGAGGTAGTCGACGAACGACCCGCTCACCAGCGTGCCGGAGTCGTCGTGCACGGCCTCCTCCCACAGCGCCTGGGCGATGCCCTGGACGAGGCCGCCGTGGACCTGACCGGCGACGATGAGCGGGTTGATGATGACGCCGATGTCGTCGCAGCAGGTGTACTTGCGCATCTTCACCGCGCCCGTCTCGGTGTCGACCTCCATCGCGCAGAGGTGCGTGCCGTGCGGGTAGTTGAAGTTCACCGGGTCGTAGGTCGCGTCGGCGTCGAGGCTGAGCTCCATGCCGTCGGGGTAGTTGTGCCCCGCGAAGGTCGCCGTCGCCAGCTCCTGGATCGCCGTGCCCTGGTCGGTGCCCCGGACGGTGAAGCGGCCGCCGGAGTAGTCGAGGTCGTCGGGGTTGGCCTCGAGCAGGTGGGCAGCCAGGACCTTCGCCTTGTCGATCACCTTGTCGACCGCCCGCACCAGCGCCTCGCCGCCGACGACGAGCGAGCGCGAGCCGTAGGTGTCGAGCCCCTTCGGCGCCACCTGGGTGTCGCCGTGCAGCACCTCGACGTCCTCGAACGGCACGCCGAGCCGGTCCGCCACGATCTGGCTGAACGCCGTCTCGTGGCCCTGCCCGTGCGCACTGGCACCGGTGACGACCTCGACCTTGCCGAGCGGGGTCATCCGGACGCTGGCGTGCTCCCAGCCGCCCGCCCCGTAGTCGAGGCTGCCGAGCACCCGGCTGGGCGCGAGGCCGCACATCTCGGTGAAGGTCGAGACCCCGATGCCGAGCTGGACCCGGTCGCCGCGCTCGCGACGCTCGGCCTGCTCGCGCCGCAGCTCGTCGTAGCCGAACGCCTCCTTGGCCTTCGCCGTCGCGGCCTCGTAGTTGCCGGTGTCGTACTCCAGCCCGGCGACGGTCGTGAACGGGAACTCCTCGTGGGTGATCCAGTTGCGCTCACGGATCTCCAGCGGGTCGACGCCCACCTCCGCGGCGAGCTCGTCCATGAGCCGCTCGATGGCGTACGTCGCCTCCGGCCGGCCGGCGCCGCGGTAGGCGTCGGTGAAGGTCGTGTTCGTGAGCACCGTCTGGCACTCGAAGCGGTACGACGGGAACTTGTAGATCGCGTTGAACATGAACGCGCCGAGCACCGGGACGCCGCCGCCGACGATCGCGACGTAGGACCCGAGGTCGGCGTCGAGGTGCACCTTGAGCCCGGTGACCTTGCCGTCCTTGTCGGCGGCCAGCGTCAGCGTCTGCACCTGGTCGCGGCCGTGGTGGGCGGCCATCAGGCTCTCGCTGCGGGTCTCGGTGTACTTCACGGGCTTGGCGAGCCGACGGGCGACCGCCCAGGCCACCCACTCCTCCGGAGTCACCTGCAGCTTGCCGCCGAAGCCGCCACCCACGTCGGGCGCGATGACCCGGATCTTGGACTCGGGCACACCGGTCGTGGCGGCCAGGGCGAAGCGGAGGATGTGCGGGATCTGGGTCGCCGACCACATCGTGATCTGCTCGCCGGTCGGGTCGACCACGACGCTGCGCGGCTCCATGAAGGCGGGGATCAGGCGCTGCTGGCGGTACTCCCGCTCGATGACGATCCCGTTGGCCCGTGCCTCCTCGATCGCGGCCTCGGCATCGGTTCCCGTGCCGGCCTCGCCGGAGTCGAAGACCCACAGCGCCGACTTGTTGGTGCCGAGCTCGGGGTGGGCGAGGACCTCGTCCTTGAGCGCGTTCTTGATGCCGATGACGGCCGGCAGCTCCTCGTACTCCACGTCGACGAGCTCGGCCGCGTCGCGCGCCTCGGCGACGCTGCGCGCCACCACGACCGCGACGATCTCGCCGGCGAACGCCACCCGGTCGGCGGGCATCGGTGAGTGCGCGGGCGTCTTCTGGTCCGGGGTGATCGGCCACGCGTTGATGCACGCGCCGAGCTCCTCGCCGAAGTCCTTGCCGGTGAAGACACCGACGACGTTGGGCGAGGCCTTCGCCGCCTCGACGTCGATGGAGGTGATCGAGGCGTGCGCGAACGGGCTGCGGACCATCGCGAGGTGCAGCATGCCCGGCAGCGTGATGTTGTCCGTCCAGCGCGTGCGCCCGGTGATCAGGCGCTGGTCCTCCTTGCGGCGACGGTCCTTGCCGATCTCGGCGGCCGGCCGGTCCTGGGTCGCGGTCATGCCTTCGCACCTTCCGTCTGGCCGGCGGCGTGAAGCACGCTCTTGACGATGTTGTGGTAGCCGGTGCAGCGGCAGAGGTTGCCCTCCATGCCGAGCCGCACCTCCTCCTCGGTCGGGCTGGGGTTCTCGGCGAGCAGGTCGACGGCCTGCATGATCATCCCGGGCGTGCAGAAGCCGCACTGGAGGCCGTGGCACTCGCGGAACGCCTCCTGGACGGGGTGCAGCTCACCCTCGGCGGCGTCGGCCAGGCCCTCGATCGTGGTCACCGTGCTGCCGTTGGCCTGCACGGCGAGCACGTTGCAGGACTTCACGCTCGTGCCGTTGAGGTGCACGGTGCACGCGCCGCAGTTCGAGGTGTCGCACCCGATCACGGTGCCGGTCTTGCCGAGCTTCTCGCGGAGGTACTGCACCAGCAGCATCCGCGGCTCGACGTCGTCGGAGACCGCGGCCCCGTCGACGGTGAGTTCGATCTTCGTCATCAGCCACTCCAGTGTGAGGGGGGTCACGTGGGAGCGAACCTAGGTCGCGCTGGTTGGCGGATGGTTGGGGAGGCAGACCAGTCAGGCGAGGCCCGCCGCGAGCTTGCCCTTCAGCAGCGGCGCGACCGGGTGGTGGACCGGCAGCGAGGCCAGGCAGGCCTCCACCACCGCGGTGTCGTAGGGCGCGAGCTCGGTGTAGCGCAGGACGGCGTCCGGGTCGGGCCGGACCAGCAGCGCCTCGCGCACGCTCACGGCGAGGTAGTCGCCCATCTGCACCAGCGCCGGGGACTCGGTGCCCGGCAGCAGGTCGCCGCCGTAGGCCCGTACCGCCGCTCGTACGTCGCCGCGGCGCAGCAGGCGCTGCACCTCCTCCACGTCTGTCGTGACGGGCAGGGTCAGGCGGTAGGGACGCGACGAGAGCTGGCCGGCGAGCGCGGAGCGCAGGTGCGAGACCTCCGCCTTGAGCGTCGAGGTCGTCACCGACGCGTCGCCGTAGAGCAGGGAGTGCAGGTGCTCGACCGAGAGGCCGGCCGGGTGCATCGCGAGCAGCGCGAGGATCTCGGTCTGCCGGCGGTTGAGCAGCAGCCGCTGGCCGTCCAGCCACACCTCGGCGGTGCCGAGCAGGGTCAAGGTGAGGCCGGGCTGGTCCGGCGCCGCCGCGCCGAGGGGGGCCGTACGCCGGTCGGACGGGAGGGCCTGCTCGATCAGCCGGGCCATCACCCGTGCGGTCGCCAGGCCGATCGGGTGGGTGCGGTCCCACGTCGTCGACAGGTCGATGACGCCGAGGGGACGACCGGTCACCGGGTCGAAGACCGGCGCGGCCCAGCACACCCAGTTGTGCACGACCTCCGCGTAGTGCTCGGCGCTGAAGACCATCGACGGCGCGGCCGTCCGGCCGGCGATCGCGAGCGCGTTGGTCCCGACGCTCGCCTCGTCCCAGCGCCCGCCCGGCACGAAGTTCACCGTCTCGGCCTTGCGGCGCATCACCCGGCCGCCGTAGGTCCAGAGGATCCGCGTCTGCTCGTCGGTGACGGCGATGACGAGGTCGCCGTCCTCGGCGGTGCGCCGCAGCTCGTCCTGGACCCGCGTGACGGCGGTCTGCAGCGGCGAGTGGTTCCAGAACTCGGCCGTGTCACCCTCGTCGGCGAGCGGCGCGTGCGTCACCGCCGGCGACACGACGCCGGAGAGCTGCCAGCTGCTGAGGATCTCGGGGCGGACCGCCTCGGTCTCCTCGTCGCCCTCGGCCACGAACTGCGTCCACGCGCGCACGGCGCGCACCCTGCGTGCGTGCAGGTCCTCGTTCGTCGGCATGGCGGCTCCCCACTGGTCGCGGCCAACCTAGCCCGAGTGTGACGCTCGCAACAGGCCGTCTGGTCCGGCCCGCGCGTCAGCGGACGCGGCGGAACGTCGCGACGATCCCGGGGTGGTCGGTCACCAGGCGGCGGTACATCACGAAGGAGTCGATCCGGTAGGGCGAGCGCCGCTCGGCCATCACGTAGTCGATGCCCGAACCGCCCTTGCGGCCGCTCCAGTTGGTCTCCAGCCGCAGCGGACCGGTGATCCGGCCCTTGACGAGGTTGTCGGTGAGGTCGCGGTTCTCGGTGACGTTGCAGTCGCACATCCCGATGAACTGGTGGCGCGGGGGTGCGCCCTCCTTGAGGTCGCGGATCCTGCTGGCCATCCGCCACATCGCCCGCACCCCGCCCATGTTGCGGTAGTTGGGACCGCCGGTGTGCCTGTTGTGCAGGTGGTTGGGCAGGTGGAAGCTCACGGCCCGGATCGTGTGGCCCGTACGACGGTGCCGGAGCACCGCGACGACGCCGTACTGGTCGTGGGCCACCTGCCCGGTCTGGCGACGCCAGGTCCTGCCGGTCAGCAGGGCGGACCAGGTCTTCTCGAGCTTCCAGACGCGCTTGTCGACGGCGATCGGGTTGTCGTCGGTGCCCGTGGGGCCCTTCGGCATCAGCAGTGTCCACGCCTCCGGCAGGCTGGCGCGCAGCGCGCGACGGCTGAAGAGCCGCTCCTGGAAGCCGATCACCGACGGGCCGCCCGACAGCACGCGCCCGATGTCGTGCCGCATGCCGGGGACGCGCATGCCCTTGCGGAGGTTGAGCGTGGCCACGCCGAACCGGACCGGCAGCTTCGACGCGCTGCGCGTGCTGGAGGCGGTGTCCTCACGTGCCTGCGCAGGAAGCGGAGCGGTCGTCCCGGTCAGCAGCAGCAGTGCGGCGAGGGCGGAGACGAGGGAGCGGACGAGGACACGGGGTGGTACGGGGCGGAAAAACATCCCGAAGACCATAGGTGAGGCCCACGCGAGCCCCCAAGTTGGCGGACCACGTACTCATTCGTGGTGCTCGGGCAGACCACCGTGAAGGCAGTTCGCCACGATCACCCGTTCCGCCACGCTCAGCACGGTGCCGTCGCGCGCGAACTGCCTTCCTGGTGGACGCCTCTCTCAGTCGTCGTGGTGGATGCGTCCCTGCGTCGACGCCAGCCGCTCCCCGGAACCGCCCCACTGCCGGGCGACGATCTCGGCGGCGATCGACACGGCCGTCTCCTCCGGGGTGCGCGCGCCGAGGTCGAGGCCGATCGGTGACGACAGGAGCGACAGCTCCGCGTCCGTCAGACCGGCGTCCACGAGCCGCTGCATCCGCTCGTCGTGGGTGCGTCGCGAGCCCATCGCGCCGATGTAGCCCGGGCGTACGTCGTCCTCGAGCCGCAGCGCCACCTCGAGCAGCGGCACGTCGAACTTCGGGTCGTGGGTGAGGACCGCCAGCACCGTGCGCCGGTCGATGCGGCCGGCGTCGAGCTCGGCCTGCAGGTAGCGGTGCGGCCAGTCGACGACGACCTCGTCGGCGCCGGGGAACCGCGAGCTGGTGGCGAAGACGGGGCGGGCGTCGCACACCGTCACGTGGTAGCCGAGGAACGACCCGACCTTGGCGACGGCGGCCGCGAAGTCGATCGCACCGAAGACCAGCATCCGGGGCTTGGGCGCGAAGCCCCACACGAAGACCCGCATGCCCTCGCCCCGGCGCTCGCCGTCGGGGCCGTAGGTCAGCGTCGCGTTGGTGCCGGCCGCCAGGATCCCGAGGGCGTCGTCGTGCACGGCGGCGTCCGCGCGCTCGGACCCGATGCTCCCCTCGGCGGGCGCGTCGGGCCGCACGACCATCCGCCGACCCAGCCACGCGGGGTCGGGGTGCTCGATCACGACGGCGACGGCGACGGGGCGACCGGCCTCGATGTCGGCGGCGACGTCCCCGAGCTGCGGGAAGGTGGTGCGCGAGACCTGCTCGACGTAGACGTCGAGGATCCCGCCGCAGGTGAGGCCGACGGCGAAGGCGTCGTCGTCGGAGACGCCGTACCGCTCGAGCACCGGCTCGCCCGAGTCGACGACGGACTGCGCGAGATCGTAGACAGCGCCCTCGACGCAGCCGCCCGACACGGACCCGACGGCGGTCTCGTCGGGGCCGACCAGCATGGACGCGCCGGGCGGTCGGGGCGCCGACCGGAAGGTGGCGACGACAGTGCCGACCCCGACCGTCTCGCCCGCCTCCCACCACTGCATCAGCTCGGGCAGCACGTCACGCACGGGAGACCACCTCCGTCAGCTCGGCAAAGGTCGCGAGCGAGTGCCCGGCGAGGAAGTCGTCACAGTGGGGCAAGGCGGCGACGACTCCGCCCTGCAGCGGCTCGTAGCCGGCCTTGCCGCGGTGCGGGTTGACCCACACGACACGGTGGGCGATCCGCTGGAGGCGCGCCATCTGCTCGCCGAGCAGCCCGGCGTCGCCGCGCTCCCAGCCGTCGCTGAACACCACGACCACGGCGCCGCGTGCCATCCCGCGCTGGCCCCACCTGTCGAGGAAGAACCGCAGCGTCTCGCCGAGGCGGGTGCCGCCGGACCAGTCCGGCACGACCTCGCCGGCGGCGACGATCGCGCGGTCGGCGTCGGGCGAGTGCAGGGCGCGGGTGACGTGGGTCAGCCGGGTGCCGACGGTGAAGGTCTCGACGGTCCCGCCCGCGGTCCGCGCCGACTGCGTCAGGCGGTGCGCGAGCCGCAGGAGCGCGTCGGCGTACGCGCTCATCGATCCGCTGACGTCGACGAGGAGCACCACGCGGCGGGGCCGCACGCCGCGGCGCCGCCAGGCGATCTCACCGGGCTCGCCGAGGTGGCGCAGCGAGCGGCGCAGCGTGCGGGACGCGTCGACCTCGCCGCGGTGCCACCTCTGGTGGCGGGCGGTACGACGGGTGGGCGGGCGCAGCGACAACCGGACGAACATCCGGTCCAGCCGCCGCTTCTCGGCCGCGTCGAGCGACGCGACGTCGCGGTGCTGGAGCACCTCTGCGGTGGATGCCGCGGCGCGGACCACGTCCTCGTCACCGTCGCCCTCGCCGCCACCCGCCGCCTCGGAGTCCGGCAGCAGGTGGGCGGTCGCCGGTCGCGAGGCGTCGCGCGGCCGGGCCTGCGGCAGCCCGTCGCGGGCGTTGAACCACGCGGCGAACACCTGGTCGTGCCGGAACAGGTCGTCGGGCGAGGCGCACAGGGTGGCCCGGCCGGCCCACCACGTCGCCTGCCGGTCGTCGGCGCCGACCTCGGCGACCGCGGCGAGGAAGGCCTGAGCCCGGTCCTGCGTGACGCCGACCCCCGCCGCACGCAGCGCGCGGGTGAAGCCGAGGAGCACCTCGTCGGCCTCGTGCTCGACGACAGTCATGCCTGGGCCATCATCCGGTCGAGGGCGGCCTTCACCCGGTCGGCGTCCTCGCGGTACTTGAGCAGCGCACCCAGGGTGGCGGCAGCGGAGGCGAGGTCGAGCTCGGCGGTGCCGAGGTAGGTCAGGGCGCGCGCCCAGTCGAGCGTCTCGGCGACGCCGGGCGGCTTCAGCAGGTCCTCGCGGGTCCGCAGCTGCTGCACGAGCCCGACCACCTGCCGGGCGAGCGTCTCGCTCACCTCGGGCGCCCGCGAGCGGACGATCTCGACCTCGCGGTCGAGGCCGGGGTGGTCGATCCAGTGGTAGAGGCAGCGCCGCTTGAGCGCGTCGTGGAGCTCGCGGGTGCGGTTGGACGTGAGCACCACCAGCGGCGGCTCCGCAGCGGCGACGGTGCCGAACTCGGGGATCGTCACCTGCCAGGTCGAGAGGACCTCGAGCAGGAACGCCTCGAACTCGTCGTCGGCCCGGTCGACCTCGTCGACCAGCAGGACCGCCGGCGCCTGCCGCAGGGCGGCGAGCACGGGCCGGGCGAGCAGGAACCGCTCGTCGTAGAGGCTCTTCTCGGCCTCGTCCGAGTCGACCTGGCCGGCGGCCTCGAGCGCGCGGAGGTGCAGGATCTGGCGGGGGAAGTCCCAGTCGTAGAGCGCCTGGCTGGCGTCGATCCCCTCGTAGCACTGCAGGCGCACGAGCGGCAGGCCGAGGCTCTCCGCGAGCGCCTCGGCGAGGGCGGTCTTCCCCGTGCCTGGCTCGCCCTCGAGGAGCAGCGGTCGCTGCATCCGGGCGGCCAGGAAGACGACCGTGGCGAGCTCGTCGTCGGCGAGGTAGCCCGTCGTGCCCAGCCGCGCGGCGACGTCCGCCGCGGAGTCGAGTCCACCGGCCACTGAGTCAGGCATGGCGTCAGGCTACGACCCGGCACGTTGGTCGGACGTTGGGTCCCGAGCAGCGTCAGCGGCTGTCCACGTCGGCACCGGTCGCCAGGTCGCCGCACTCGACCAGCCGGGTGGGGTGGGAGGCGAGGTAGTCCCGCGCACCGCGGTCGCCGGTCGCCACCTCGACCACGCCGGCCCAGTGGTCGCGACCGAGCAGCACCGGGTGGCCCGCCACGCCGTCGTACGACGCCCGCGCGAGGTCGCCCCGCCCGCCGGTCGTGCCGACGAGGCGCGCCACCACGGCGGCGTCGACGTCGGGGAGGTCGACCAACGAGACGAGGGCCGCGTCGTGGTCGGTCGTGGCGAGCGCCGTCAGCCCGGCACGCAGCGACGCGCCCATCCCCTCCGCCCAGTCGTCGGCCCGGACCCGGGAGACCGACATCGGCAGCAGAGCCGCCGCCCGCTCCGCCTCGGCGCCCAGCACGACGACGACCTCGGCGCACGGCCGCAGCGCCTGCACCGACCGCAGCAGCCACGACCTGCCGTCGGCATCCCGGGCGAGTGCCTTGGGACCGCCGAAGCGCTCCCCCGCACCCGCGGCCAGGAGCAGTCCGACGACCGACGGGGCGCCGGGGGTCACTGCGGGAAGGCCTCGGCGTACAGCGCCTCGAGCTCCGGGGACTTCTCCGCCGTGAAGCCGCACAGCGTCACCCGGTCGCCGGTGGCGCTGACGAGGTAGGTCTTGCCCTCCTCGAAGTCGACCGCCATCAGCAGGTCCTGGAGGTCCTTGCTCGGCGCCTCGACGGTCACCGTGGACGCGTCACCTCCGGTGTACCACTGGTCGACCTCCAGCGTCGCCGTACCACCCTCCATCGAGGCGACGGTCCCGGAGAACGCGGTGTCGAAGGTGGACAGCGTCTCGGCGGACGGCACCGCGCACTTCGCCGCGACCGAGCCGTCGGCGGTGAGGGCGAGCGTGCCGCCGTCGTTCGTGCCCTCGGGAGCGGAGCTCGACGAGGTCGTGCCGGCCGCGTCCCCGTCGGAGCCGGAGCCGGAGCCCGCGTCGGCGCCGCACGCGGTGAGGAAGGCGAGCACCACGAGGAGGGGTGCGGCGAGCAGGGTGCGGGAGCGGGCGGTCTTCACGGTTCCTCCTGGGCGGACCGGGCAGGTGCCATCACCGTGCCACACCGCTTCGACGCACTGGCGGTGCGCCACGTTCCGCATCAGTGGACCGTGGCATCGGTGTCGTCCTCACCCTGCTCCTCGTCGATCCGGCGCCGCAGCCGGCCCATGCCGGGGATCTTGGCGAGCATGTCGTTGAGCTCGCGGGCGACGGTGAGGAGGTCGTGCACGTCGGGTGCGACGCTGCCGAGCGTGGCGAGCACGGGCATCACGTCCTTCTCCAACGAGTCCGTGAGCTCGGGCAGCTGGTCGACGAGCCGCACGAGCGCCTCGACCTCGGCGGGGCTGGTCGTGTCGGCGAGGGTCTGCAGCGTCGGCTGGAGGGTCGTCAGGGGCGGCTCGAGGACGTCCATCAGGGACGCGGCCCGGCCCACCTGCACGGCCGCTCCGTCGACGACCTTGCCGACGCCGTCGACCTGCTGCCTCGCATCGTCCACGACGGCCCCGACCCGGCCGATCTGCTCCTTCGCCCCGTCGACCACGTCGCCGACGCGACCGATCTGCTCCTGCGCCCCGTCCACGACGGTGCCCACGCGCACGATCTGCTGGTGCGCGTCGTCCACGACGCCCCCGACGCGCTCGACCTGCCGGGTCGCGGCGTCGACGACGGTGCCCACCCGGGTGATCTCGACCTCGGCGGCTCCGACGACGTGCTCCACGCGATCGATGACCGACGAGGCACGACCGAGCAGGACCTCGGCCTGGCCCAGCAGCGCGAGCGCCCGGGGCACGGCGCCGATGAGCGCCTCGACCTGGTCACCGCCCCGCTCGAGGGCGGACAGGACGTCGCGGGGTCCGGGCACGGCGGGCAGGCGCATGCGCCATTCCTACCAACCCGGACCTCGCACGGCACCTACCGCGCGGCGGCCACCGACTCGTCGGTGCCGGCCAGCTTCTGGGAGATCCAGATCGGGACGACCGACAGCACGATCAGGGCGGCAGCGACCACGTTGACCACCGGGGCCTGGTTGGGCCGGAAGAGGTTCTGGTAGATCCAGATCGGGAGCGTCTGGATGCCCTGGCCCGCGGTGAACGTGGTCACGATGATCTCGTCGAAGGACAGGGCGAAGGACAGCAGGCCACCGGCCAGGAGCGCCGAGCGCATCATCGGCAGCGTCACCGACCAGAAGGTGCGGAAGGTGCCGGCGCCGAGGTCCATCGACGCCTCCTCGAGGTTGCCGCCGAGCCGGCGCAGCCGGGCGATGGCGTTGTTGAAGACCGTGACGATGCAGAAGGTCGCGTGCGAGACGACCAGCGTGAGCATCCCGAGCTGGATGCCGAACATCGTGAGGAACGCGTTGGCCAGCGCGATGCCCGTGACCACGCCGGGCAGCGCGATCGGCAGGATGATGAGCAGCGAGACGGTGTCGCGGCCGAAGAAGCGGAACCGCTGCAGCGCCAGCGCGGCCATTGTTCCCAGCACGAGCGCGATCGCCGTCGCGATGAGCGCGACCTCGAGCGAGACCACGATGGCGTTGCGCGCACCGTCGCTCTCGAGCGCGGCGGACCACCACCGTGTGGTGAGACCGGGTGGCGGCCACTCGAACGTGCGCGAGGTGTTGAACGAGTTCAGCACCACCAGGGCGAGCGGTGCGTAGACGAAGAGCAGCACCAGTGCGGTGAACAGGCGCAGCAGCGCCCTCGTCGGGCCGGAGAAGGTCATAGCGAGTCCAGCGCTCCCGTCCGTCGTACGGCCGCGAGGTAGACGAGCATCGCGGCGACCGGGATCGTCGCCACCGCAGCGGCGAAGGGCAGGTTGTTGCCGGTGAGGAACGAGTCGTAGACGACGTTGCCGAGCATCTGGTTGGCCCCGCCGACGATCTTCACCGCGATGTAGTCGCCGAGGGTCAGCGAGAAGGTGAAGATCGACCCGGCGACCGCGGCCGGGAAGAGCACCGGCAGCACGACCCGGCGCATCGTCGTACCGGTGCCGGCGCCGAGGTCGGCGGAGGCCTCGATGAGCGAGCTCGGCAGCCGCTCGAGACCGGCGTACATCGGCAGGATCATGTAGGGCAGCCAGAGGTACGACAGCGTCAGCACGGTGGCCGCCAGACCGTATCCGGGCGAGATGCCGACGGAGTCGAGCGGACCGCCGCTGGCGAACATCCCCCGCCAGGCATAGGCCTTGACGAGGTACGACGCCCACAGGGGCGTCAGCACCGCTATCACCAGGATCCGCTGGAGCCGCGGCGAGGCGACCTTCGCCATGTAGAGGGCGATCGGGAACGCGAGCAGCGCGTCGATCACCGTGACGAGCGCCGCGATGAGCAGCGTGCGGACCGTGATGGTCCGGTAGACCTCGATCGTGAACAGGTCGCGGTAGTTGTCGAGGTTCCAGATCCGCTCGATGTTGCCGCCGAAGGCGTCGACCGACCACAGCGAGGTGATGAACAGCGCCGCAAGCGAGCCGAGGTAGAGCACCCCGAGCCAGAGCATCGGCGGTCCCAGCAGCAGCCCGAGCCGGAGCCGCGGATGGCGGTGGAGCACCCCTGAGCGGGATGCCGCACCTCCCCCCGGTCGCTCGAGCTGCTGCTGGGTCACGGGTCAGCCCTTGATCTCGGTCCAGGCCTGCGTCCAGTCCTGGTACGTCGTGCACGTCACGTCGGTGCGTCCGTCCAGGCACTGCTCGATCGGCGTGGTCCAGTAGTGGATCTTCTCGGCGTAGGCCTCGTCACCGGCGTGGTAGGACTCGCAGAAGCCCTTGCTCGTCAGGTCGCACGCCTTCTCGTTGGCCGGGGCCTCGCCGAACCACTCCGCGACGGCCGCGTTGGCCTCCGGGCTGATGATGTGGTTCATCCAGGCGTAGGCGCAGTTGGGGTGCTCGGTCTTCGACGACACCATCCAGGTGTCCGACCAGCCGGTCGAGCCCTCGTCGGGCAGGAACGCCTCGACCTTCGCGCCCTCGGACTGCGCCAGGTTCGCGATCACCTGCCACGTGGTGCCGACGACCGAGTCGCCGGTCTTGAAGGCCTGCGTCTCCTTCAGGTAGTCCGACCAGTACTCACCGACGTTGTCGCGCTGGGCCTTCAGCAGGTCGACGGCCGCGGCGAGCTGGTCCGCGTCGAGCGCGTACGGGTCCTTGATGCCGAGGTCGGGCTGGGTGTTCATCAGGTAGAGCGCCGCGTCGGCGATGTAGATCGGGGAGTCGTACGCCGTCACCTTGCCGCTGTAGGTGCCGGCGTCGTCGAACACCGCGCTCCAGCTCGTCGGCGCCGGGTCCACGACGTCGGTGTTGTACATGAGCAGGTTCGCGCCGTAGCCGTGCGGGACGCCGTACATCTGGCCGCCGACGGAGTTCCAGTCGCGGTCCTTGAGGAAGGGCCACACGTCGGCGTAGTTGTCGATGAGGTCGGTGTTGACCGGGGCGACGTCACCGCCGGCGATGAGTCGCAGGGAGGCGTCGCCCGAGGCCGACACGACGTCGTACTGCCCGGACTTCATCAGGCTCACGGCCTCGTCGGAGGTGCCGAAGTACTTCACCTCCACCTGGCAGCCGGTCTCCTTCTCGAACGGGGTCACCCAGTCGACGGACTTGTCGGTCGAGCCGTCCTCGGCGTAGCCGGGCCAGGCGAGCACGCTGAGCGATCCCTCGTTGTCACCGAGGGACTCGGCCATCGGGATGTCGGGTGCGGTGAACCCGCCCTGTTCCTCCGAGCCGGTGTTGCCACCGCCCCCGCCTCCGTCGTCGTCGCCGCTGGACGTCCCGCAGCCGACCAGCGCCAGCGCGAGCACCGCGCCGGTCGCCACCCGGGCCATCGTCGTTCTCCTCATGACTCCTCCTTCTGGAGCTGTTGATCTGCGCCGAGCTCGATGACGTGCTCGGGAGCCCATCCGACGGTGACCCGCTGACCGCGCAGGGCCATCGCCTCGTCGGTGGTGCCGCGCAGGTTCTGGCGCAGCACGGTGAGGGTGGGCCCGGCGTCGAGCCGGACCAGGTAGTGGTTGACCGACCCGAGGTAGACGACGTCGTGCACCACACCGGGCGCGGTCGCGTCGCCGTCGTGGACCTCGTCGCCGAGGTGGATCTTCTCGGGCCGGATGCTGAAGGTGCCGGCCCGGCCCACGAGGCTGCGCGCCGCCTCGCCCTCGAGGAGGTTGGAGGTGCCGACGAAGCCGGCCACGAACGGCGACGCCGGGCTCTCGTAGAGGTCGGCCGGGGCGGCCACCTGCTCGATGCGACCGTCGCGGAAGACCGCGATCCGGTCGCTCATCGTCAGGGCCTCCTCCTGGTCGTGGGTGACGAACACGAAGGTGATGCCGACGTCGCGCTGGATGTCCTTGAGCTCGAGCTGCATCGCGCGGCGGAGCTTGAGGTCGAGGGCACCGAGCGGCTCGTCGAGCAGCAGCACCCGGGGCCGGTTGACCAGCGCGCGGGCGAGCGCGACGCGCTGCCGCTGGCCACCGGAGAGCTGCGTCGGCCGGCGCCCGGCGTAGCCGGCGAGCTGGACGGACTCGAGGGCGGCCATCGCCCGCTCGCGTCGCTCGGCCCGCGGCACCTTCTTCACCCGCAGTCCGTACTCGACGTTGGCGAGCACGTCCATGTGCGGGAAGAGCGCGTAGTCCTGGAAGACCGTGTTGACGTCGCGGGCGAAGGGCGGTCGGCCCGTGACGTCCTGGCCGGCGAGGCGGACCGTCCCGGAGGTCGGCTGCTCGAAGCCGGCGATCATGCGGAGCACCGTGGTCTTGCCCGAGCCGCTCGGGCCGAGCATCGAGAAGAACTCGCCGTCGCGGATGGTGAGGTCGACGCCGTCGACGGCCGTGACGTCGCCGAAGGACTTGGTCAGGGCGACGAGCTCGACGGCTGGTGTGCTCAAGCGGGACCCCTCGAGGACGAGACGACGGATTGCGTGCCGGGCCTCACGCTAGGGGACGGATCCCTGCGCGGGCAGGCACCGAACATCACGATTCGGTAGAGGTCCAGACAGGCGCGGACGACAGCAGGGCCCCCGCCGGGAAGCGGGGGCCCTGCTGGTGGAGAGGTGGAGCGTCAGGCTTCGATCAGAAGTCCATGCCGCCCATGCCGCCCATGTCGCCGCCGGGCATGGCCGGCGCCTTCTCGGGCTTGTCGGCCACGACGGCCTCAGTGGTGAGGAACAGCGCGGCGATCGATGCGGCGTTCTGCAGCGCGGAGCGGGTGACCTTGGCCGGGTCGATGATGCCCTCGGCGATCATGTCGACGTAGTCACCGGTCGCGGCGTTGAGGCCGTGACCGGCCTCGAGGTTCGCGACCTTCTCCGCCACGACGCCGCCCTCGAGACCGGCGTTGACCGCGATCTGCTTGAGGGGGGCCGAGGTGGCGACGCGCACGATGTTGGCGCCGGTGGCCTCGTCGCCCGACAGGTCGAGCTTGTCGAACGCGGTGGCAGCAGCCTGGACGAGCGCGACGCCGCCGCCGGCGACGATGCCCTCCTCGACCGCAGCCTTGGCGTTGCGGACGGCGTCCTCGATGCGGTGCTTGCGCTCCTTGAGCTCGACCTCGGTGGCCGCGCCGACCTTGATGACGGCCACGCCGCCGGCGAGCTTGGCGAGGCGCTCCTGGAGCTTCTCGCGGTCGTAGTCGGAGTCCGACTTCTCGATCTCGGCGCGGATCTGGTTGACCCGGCCCTCGATCTGGGCCTGGTCGCCGGCGCCCTCGACGATGGTGGTCTCGTCCTTGGTGATGACGACCTTGCGGGCCTGGCCGAGCAGCTCGAGACCAGCGGTGTCGAGCTTGAGGCCGACCTCCTCGGAGATGACCTGGCCACCGGTGAGGATGGCGATGTCCTGGAGCATGGCCTTGCGGCGGTCACCGAAGCCGGGGGCCTTGACGGCCACGGAGCGGAAGGTGCCCTTGATCTTGTTGACGACCAGGGTCGACAGCGCCTCGCCGTCGACGTCCTCGGCGATGATCAGCAGCGGCTTGCCGGACTGCATGACCTTCTCCAGCAGCGGGAGCAGGTCCTTGACCGTCGACACCTTGGAGTTGGCGATGAGGACGTAGGGGTCCTCCAGCACGGCCTCCATGCGCTCGAGGTCGGTGGCGAAGTAGGCCGAGATGTAGCCCTTGTCGAACCGCATGCCCTCGGTCAGCTCGAGGTCCAGCCCGAAGGTGTTGGACTCCTCGACGGTGATGACGCCTTCCTTGCCGACCTTGTCCATCGCCTCGGCGATGATCTCGCCGACGGTGGTGTCAGCGGCGGAGATCGACGCGGTGGACGCGATCTGCTCCTTGGTCTCGACGTCCTTCGCCATGGCGAGCAGCTGCTCGGACACGGCGGCGACGGCGGCCTCGATGCCGCGCTTCAGGCCCATCGGGTTGGCGCCGGCCGCGACGTTGCGCAGGCCCTCGCGGACCATGGCCTGGGCGAGCACGGTGGCCGTCGTCGTGCCGTCACCGGCGACGTCGTCGGTCTTCTTGGCGACCTCCTTGACCAGCTCGGCGCCGATCTTCTCGTAGGGGTCCTCCAGCTCGATCTCCTTGGCGATCGAGACGCCGTCGTTGGTGATCGTGGGGGCGCCCCACTTCTTCTCCAGGACGACGTTGCGGCCCTTGGGGCCGAGGGTGACCTTGACCGCGTCGGCGAGGGTGTTCATACCCCGCTCGAGCCCGCGGCGGGCCTCCTCGTTGAAAGCAATCAGCTTCGGCATGGCTCTTCGCGATTCCTTCGACGTGAGTCTGTGTGGGGACCTCAGGCGGGCTGCCCGCGACGGACGGACCGCTCCCCCGGCGATCCATTCACGCCGGCTTCGCGGACCTCAGCATCACCTGGGTCGTTGTCACTCTCATGACGAGAGTGCCAACCTCATGTTTAGCACTCGACCCCCGAGAGTGCAAACGGCTCAGCCGAGCCTCCGGACGACCATCTCGGCGAACGGATCGGCGTTGCCCGGCGCCACGTCGAGGTAGAGCCCGGGCTCGATCAGCTCGAGCTCGCCGACCACCCACCGCTCCGCCCACCACAGCATGTCCACGCGCCCGTAGTCGAGCCGTCGGCCGAAGCGCGCCTCCGCCTCCGCGAGGGCCGCGAGCGCCAGGTCCACGCACGCCGGGTCGAGCGGCACCACGGTCGACGAGCCGCCGTACTCCTCGTGCACCCGCACTTCCTCGCCCACCGGCACCTTGACGACCTGGCACACCGGTACACCGTCGATGACGAAGACAGAGACCTCGCCGCGCGTGCGGATCGAGGTGACCAGCGGCTGTACGACGACCGCGCCGGCCTCCACGTGCACCTCGGCCGCTGCCTGGTCGAGACCGGCGCCGAGGACGGACAGGCCGATGCCGCCGGCACCGACGGCGGGCTTGACGACCGCAGTGCCGAGGTCGTCGACAGCGGCGACGAGCTGGGCGGCGCTGGTGACCCACGCGGTCGGCACCGTGGGGAGCCGGTGGAGGTCCAGGAGGTAGCGCTTGTCGTGGTTCCACGCGAAGACGTCGGCGCCGTTGAGCAGTCGCTCCTGCTCGAGCGAGCGCGCCCACGCGAGGAACTCCTCGGGCCGCTCGGTGTAGTCCCACGGTGAGCGTGCCGCGACCAGCGATGCCGACGACCAGTCGACGGACGCGTCGTCCCACACGACCCACCGCGAGTCGACGCCGCGCGCGCCGAGGGCCGCGTCCAGCGCAGCCGCACCCGGCTCACCGGCCGGGAGGTCCCGACTGGTGACGAGGAGGACCGTCATGAGGAAGGCAGCTCCGACTTGCCGTAGAGCTCGTGGGCGACGGCGTCGCGGTTGGAGCCCTCGCGGTTGTCGCCCTTCTCGATGATCACGAGGTTGTGGTAGCAGTGCACGGCCCGGACCCACTGGTCGGTGTAGGTGGGCTCGTAGCCCTCGACGAGGAACTCCTCGTGGTTGAGGCCGTCGATCAGGTCCTTGACGAGGTCCATCGAGGTGCCCGGCGCGCGGGGGTCGATCTCCCCGCCCCAGGCCGGCCAGTAGGAGGTCTGGATGTCCTCGATGCAGTAGATCCCGCCGTCGGGCATCTGCGGGAAGAGGATCCTGAACGACTCGCGCACGTGGGCGGGGATGTGGCTGCCGTCGTCGATGACGACAAGCGGAGCCCCCTGCTCGTCGATGATCCGGCTGAGGATCTCCGGGTCGGTCTGGTCGCCGAGGTAGGTGTGGATGTGGCCGCGGGTCAGCCACGTCTTGTCCTCGATGTCGAGGCCGACGATGCGCGCGCGGGGGAAGAACCAGCGCCACATCTTCATCGAGGCGCCGCTCTTGCGCCGCTTCTTGTAGCCGCCGATGCCGAGCTCGAGCAGCGTGAACGACTCGCCGCGCAGGTGCTCGAGGTGGCGCTCGTAGTGGGGGGTGTAGCGGTGCACGCCCCACTTGTCGGTCTTGAACTCGATGGCGAGCTCGGTCAGGTTGCTTGCGAGCAGCCGCTTGCGGCGCTCGGCCTTCGGGTCCGCGGCGACGGGCGGCTCCGGTGCGGGCGGCTCCTGCAGGCGCCCCGCCTTCTGGGCGGCCCTCTTGACGACCTGTCCGGCTCGTCGAGCAGTCGTTCGCACCCGCGAACCCTAACCTGACCCGTCGGCCGCGGGTGCGTGGTGCCCGAACGGCAGGTCCTGCACCACCCCCAGCGCGGTCAGCACCGACGGGAGCATGGCCTTCGCGGTCCGCTTGTACCCGTGCGCACTGGGGTGGAGGCGGTCGAGGCTGAACATCTCGTCGGGGTTGGTGATGAAGAACGGACCCACCACGTGCGCCAGCGAGACGACGTGCGCGCCGTGCTCGAGCGCGGCCACCCGCTGCGCCTCCGCGAGCTGGCGGGAGGCTCGCGAGCCCAGCGATCGCAGCGGTTGCGGCACCGGTCGCAGCGCACCGAGGTCGGGGCACGTCCCGACGACGACACCCGCGCCTCGGGCCCGCAGCGCGTCGACGGCGTCCACGAGGTGACGCACCGAATCGGCCACCGGCACGCGGTGCGTGACGTCGTTGCCGCCGACCACGACGACCGCGACGTCGGGGGCGTACGACGCCGGCAGCGACGCGAGCTGCCCGGCGAGCATGCTGCTCTCCGAACCCACTACGGCCGCGGTGCGCAGGCGCACGGAGCGACGCTCGTGGCGGGCGATCCCGCGCGCCAGCCGGCCACCGAGGGTGTGCTTGGCCTTCTCCGCGCCGAGACCGGCGGCGATGGAGTCCCCGACGACGAGCAGGTCCACCGGGTCGCCGTACGACTTCTTCCAGTGCCGGTCCGCGTCGGGCGGCTGCTGTCCGAGCGGCTTCCCGATGGCGCGTCGGGCCTGTGCGGCTTGGCGCGCGAGCAGCCCACGGGCGCCGTAGGCGGCTCCCGCCACGGCGCCGCCAGCCATCGTCAGGGCCACGCCGGTCCGGGTCAGGTGCGTTCCCACGCCCCTCTTCAACCACACCGAGGTGGACCGCCGCCCAACCCCGGGCGACGCAGGGCCCAACGGCTCACGCAGGTTGGGTCCTCGTACTCAGGACGTCCGCTCCCGCCGTGGTCACGCTGACGGTATGACGCACACTGCCCTCCTGCCCACCCGCTCCGTGCCGCCGCACCAGCTGGCCTGGCTGCGGACCGAGGTCGCCGACTGGACCTCGCGGGGGATCATCACCCCCGACCAGGCCGCCCGGATCTGCGAGACCTACCGCTCCGACCAGCACGCCCGCTCGAGCATCGGCCGCGTCCTGCTCAGCGTCGGCGGCGGCTTCGTCGGCATCGGCCTCATCTGGCTCGTCGCCGCCAACCTCGAGCAGCTCTCCCCGACGGCCCGCTTCGTCGCGGTGACCGCCCTCTGGCTGGTGTTCCTCGCCAGTGGCGAGGTCCTCGCCGCCCGGAGGTCGTCGCCCGCCCTCGTCGGCGCTGTCCGGCTCCTCGCCGCGCTCGGCACCGGTGCCGTGGTCTTCCAGGCCGCCCAGTCCCTCCAGGTCCCCGCCTTCGAGCCGCGCCTGCTCGGGCTCTGGGGCGCCGGCGCGCTGCTGCACGGCTACCTCGTCCGCGCGCACGTGCCGTTCGTCGTCGGCCTTCTGGCCGGGCTCGGCTGGTGGTTCGCCCAGCCCCTGTGGGACGAGCAGAGCGGCCTCACCGTCGTCGTCCTCCTGGGTGCCGCGTCCGTGCTCGCCGCCGGCCTCGCGGTCGTCCACGACGGCCGGCTCCCCCGCTTCGCCCGGACCTGGCGCACCGTCGCGGGCGGCATGGCACTGCTGGCGCTGTTCGCCGCTGCCGTCCCCGACATCGGCAGCGACGGGGTCCGCTGGACACCGTGGCTCGTCGTCACCCTCGCCGCCGCCGGGCTCGCGGCCCTCGCCGCGCTCCTCGTCGGCAACGGCGTACGACGTCTCGAGCCTGTCGGCGCGCTGGCCGTCCTGGCTGCCGCGACGCTGCTCGGCCTATGGTCGACCGGCTCAGACGTGAGCGACGTCGACGCGTCCGACTGGTTGCACGCCGCGGTCTCCGTCGGTGCCTACGTCGTCCTCGCCGTCGCGCTGGTGGCGCTCGGGACGGTCCGCGAGCACTCCACCCTGACGTGGATGGCGATGAGCGGGCTCGTGGTCTTCACGACCTTCCAGAGCTTCGCCGTCTTCGCCCCCATCGTCACGGGCGCCTGGCTCTTCGTGGTGCTCGGCACCGTCTTCCTCGGCTCCGGCTTCATCGCCGACCGCGGCCGCCGCGAGCTGGTCCAGGCCCTCGACTCCACCGCCACCGACGTCGACTCGGACGGAGCACCCCGATGAACCGCATCGCCTCCACGGCCGTGATCGCCCTGGGCCAGCTCGCCCTCGTCGGCGTGGCCGTCGCACCCCAGCTCTCCGCGCGCGTGCTCGGCGACACGTACGTCGTCCGGGTGGCGCCCGTCGACCCCGTCGACCCGTTCCGAGGGGCCTACGTCGCCCTCGACTACCCCGACCTGCACCACGACCCGTCGTCGTCCGGCGACGGCGGCGACCTCTACGTCACTCTGGTCGAGGACGGCGGGGTCTGGACCGCCGGCGAGTGGTCGCGCGAGCGCCCGGCCGACGGGCCCTACCTCGCCTGCGACGACCGCTCGTGGCAGGTCCGCTGCGGGATCGAGAGCTTCTTCCTCCCGCAGGACCGGGCGCACGAGACCGAGCGTCTCCTGCAGGACGGCGCGGTGGCCGAGATCACGGTCGACGCACGCGGCAACGCCGCTGTGGTCGGCGTACGGGCTCGATGACGCCTCAGAGCCTGCTCGCGGTCACGGAGTAGTAGGTCTCCTCGTCGGCGACCGTCGCGCGGGGGTCGACCACGATCGAGCGCGGCACGCCGCGCCGGGTCCAGTCGACGTCGACCCGGTCGGCCTCCGCCCGGGCCTCCCGGACCAACGAGTAGAGCTCGTCCATCGACCAGCTGCGGGCGGCACGGGCCCGGTTCCGTCGCTCAGCCTCCGGCCACGGCCGGGATGACCGAGATCTGCACGCCGTCGGGCGTCGGGGTGTCGAGCTCGTCGAGGAAGCGCACGTCGTCGTTGCCGACGTACACGTTGACGAAGCGCCGCAGCTTGCCGGCCTCGTCGAGGATGCGGCCCTTGATGCCGGCGTAGCTGGCGTCGAGGTCGTCGAGGACCGCGGCCAGGGTGTCGCCCTCGGCGCTCACCTCGGACTCACCACCGGTGTAGGTGCGCAGGATGGTGGGGATGCGGACCGAGACGCTCATGTGCTCTCTTTCTTTCGGTGGTTGAGGTGCGAGCCTCGAAACCCTCAGAGGACGCCGGACGCCACGAAGGCGTCGTAGGACGGCGCGATGGTGGCGGCGGGGCCGACGCGGTCGGCGACCGCGTCGAGGGTCTTGAGGCCCATGCCGGTGTTGATGACGACGGTCTCGAGCGAGGTGTCGAGCTGGCCGGTCTCGACGAGCTTCTTCAGCACGCCGACGGTCGTGCCTCCGGCAGTCTCGGTGAAGATGCCCTCGGTGCGGGCGAGGAGCAGGATGCCCTCGCGGACCTCGTCGTCGCTGATGTCCTCGACGGCGCCACCGCTGTTCCGGCAGATGTCGAGGACGTAGATGCCGTCGGCCGGGTTGCCGATCGCGAGGCTCTTGGCGATCGTGTCGGGCTTCACCGGGCGGATCGCGTCGGTGCCGGCCTTGTAGGCGACCGAGACCGGCGAGCAGCCGGTGGCCTGGGCCCCGAAGACCTTGTAGGGCTTGTCCTCGACGAGGCCGAGCGCGATGAGCTCCTTGAATGCCTTGTCGACCTTCGTCAGCTGCGAGCCCGAGGCGACGGGGATGACGATCTGGTCGGGCAGCCGCCAGCCGAGCTGCTCGGCGATCTCGTAGCCGAGCGTCTTGGATCCCTCGGCGTAGAAGGGGCGCACGTTCACGTTGACGAACGCCCAGCCCTCCTCCTCGCCGGCGATCTCGGAGGCGAGCTTGTTGACGTCGTCGTAGTTGCCGTCGACGGCGACCAGGCGGTCGGTGTAGACGGCCGAGTTCACCTGCTTGGGCTTCTCGAGGTTGCTCGGGATGAAGACGACCGTCGTGATGCCGGCGCGGGCACCGGCCGCGGCGACCGCGTTGGCGAGGTTGCCGGTCGAGGGGCAGGCGAAGACCTTCGCGTCGAGCTCGCGGGCCGCGCTGAGGGCGCAGGCGACGACGCGGTCCTTGAAGGAGTTGGTCGGGTTGGTCGAGTCGTCCTTGACCCAGAGCTTGTCGATGCCGAGCTCGCGGGCGAGGTTCCTCGCCTCGAGCAGCCGGGTGAAGCCGGGCTCGGTGTTGGGGCTCTGCTCGATGTCGTCGGGCACCGGGAGCAGCGCCTTGTAGCGCCAGATGTTGCGGGGGCCGGCGGCGATCTCCTCGCGCGTCACGGCCGGGAAGTCGTAGGCCACCTCGAGGGGGCCGAAGCACTCCGGACAGGCGTACGACGGTCCGAGCTCGACCTCGTGCCCGCACTCGCGACAGGAGAGCGAACGGGCGTTGCCGAAGGCGCCCTCGCGCAGCCCGCGGCCTCCGCCCTCGGTCGTGGCGGTGGTGTTCTCGTCCAGCACGGTGCTCATGAAGTCCTCCTTCTCATCTGTCCCCGCGACTCTCGCGTGGGTCGGATTTGGCACCTGCTCCCATGGCTGCCGGACGGACCGGACAGGAGGCTCATGGGTGGTTGCCGGGACTTCGTCGGGCCGTTCCCTCAGTCCCTCGTGATGAGCAGGACCAGAGTAGGCGGGACGGCGCGCGCCGCGCGACGCGGGTCCACCATGTGGATGGACGTCTCAACTAGCGGACAGTGAGTCAGGTGCGCACCGGGGACGCCAGGCGGGTCAGGAGGTCGACCACGCCGGACGGGCCGTCCACCACGACGTCGGCGAGCTCCTCGAGGTCCGGCTGCTCGTGCGAGGCCGAGCAGACCACGAGCCCCGGCAGGCCGTCGGCGCGGAGGGCCCGTACGGCCTCGAAGGCCTCGATGTCGCCCAGGTCGTCGCCGCCGAAGACGATCCCCGACGCCTCCTGCTCGGCGACGAACGCGCGGACGGCCTGTCCCTTGTGCATGTCGCCGGAGCGGACCTCGACGACGTTGCGCCCCGGCTCGATCGTGAGGTGGTGGCGCTCGGCGAGCTCGGCGACGGGGCCGCGGAGCCGCTCCAGCGCGCCGGCCGGGTCGTCCATCCGGCGCGTGTGCACGGCGACGGCGAGGCCCTTCTCCTCGATGAAGGCGTCACCGGCGCCGGCCCTGCGCAGCACGGACGGCAGCTCCCGCTCGAACGTCGCCAGGCCCGCCGGCGGCCGGGGCGAGCGGATCCTCTGGTCGGTCGCCGACCACCGCTCGTTGCCGTACTGGCCGAAGACGAAGAGCTCGGCCCCCCGGTCGAGCATCGCGTTGCCGAGCGCGTCGAGGTCGCCCATCGCCACCGCCTGCCGGGCGGGCCGGCCGGTGATCACCGCGACGGCGCGCACCACCTCCGCGAGCTCGAGCAGCGCGCCGGGAGCGCCGGGGTGGAGGCGGGCGGCCTCCGGGTCGTCGACGACGGGCGAGAGCGTGCCGTCGAAGTCCAGGCCCACCACCACACCGTCGAGGACGGCACGTACGGCGTCGTAGTGGGCGCGCGCGTCGTCGGAGGTGAACTCCATGCGGCCAAGCCAATCACGCGCCGCGCGTGGCTCGCCTACCGGTTCGCCTACTGGCTCACCTACTGGGGGGCGTCGGTGGTCAGGATGATCGTGAGCCGGTCGCGCTTCATCTCGCCCACAGCGGGTGCGGTGCGCTTGATGCCGAGGTCGAGGGCGAGCTGCTTCCCGGCGGCCTTCAGCCGCGGCGGGAAGTAGACCGTGGTGGTGGGCACGACGCCGTACCAGTTGTCCTCGCCGACGACGTTCCAGCCGACCGTCGTGGCCTTCTGGCCGGTGGTGGCGGCCAGGCCCTTGATGCCGGAGTTGTTGAAGACCTCGACGTAGACCTCGCCGCGCTTGACCCGCGGCTCGGGCTTCGGCTCCTTGGTCGGGACCGGCGTGGGCGTCGGCGTCCGCTCGGCGCTCGCGATGGTGGCGGTGTTGTCGACGCGACGCTCGGTCGGCGCCTGGTCGCGCGTGGCGACGAAGGTGACCGCGGCCATCGCGACGGCGAGGACCGAGAGCATCACGACGGGGGACGGGAAGGCCACGCCCCGCTCGTCACGCCCACGACGGGCGGAACGGCGAGGAGTCGGACGGCCAGGACTGGGGAAGAAGGCCATGGGGAAGGACCGATCGTGAGTGGTGGTCAGGGTCGACGGGTCTGGGTCGGTGGATCAGGTCTCGCTGCGTCAGACCTCGAAGCCGAGGCGGCGGGCGGAGCGCTGGCGCTGGCGCGACGCACGGAGGCGACGCAGGCGGCGGACGAGGAGCGGGTCGGCCTCGAGGGCCTCCGGACGGTCGATGAGCGCGTTGAGCACCTGGTAGTAGCGGGTCGACGACATGTCGAACTTCTCGCGGACCGCCTGCTCCTTGGCACCGGCGTACTTCCACCAGTGCCGCTCGAACTCGAGGATCTCGCGGTCGCGCTGGCTCAGCCCCGCGGCGGCAGTCTCCTGCCCGGCACCGACGTGCGACGCTGCTTCCATTGCCATCTCCTCCTCGACCCCACACCCGCCCGTGACCGGGTGGACAGGGGTGAGTCTAGGCGACGAACGACAACGATGTCATTCGCCTCCGGCGAGTCGTCTGGACAAACCGCTCGATCTCGCGCGGAAGGGTGCCCCACGGACGACACCGCGGGGTGACCTGCTCGAGGGCGGCGCTCGTTAGGGTTGCCGCGTGAGCCCAGCCCAGAAGGCAGACCACCCGTCGGACCACCAGGCCGACCTCGTGATCGTGGCCAACCGCCTGCCCGTGGACCGGGTGCACAACGCGGACGGCAGCGTGTCGTGGCGGACCTCCCCCGGCGGCCTGGTCACCGCGCTCGAGCCGGTCCTGCGGGCCAACGACGGGGCCTGGATCGGCTGGCCGGGCTCGGCGGACGAGGAGGACGTCGAGCCGTTCGTCGAGGACGGCCTCTCGCTCGTGCCGGTCTCGTTGAGCGCCCGGGAGGTCGAGGAGTTCTACGAGGGCTTCTCCAACGGCACCCTCTGGCCGCTCTACCACGACGTCATCGCCAAGCCGGAGTTCCACCGCGAGTGGTGGGAGTCCTACGTCGAGGTCAACCAGCGCTTCGCCGATCGCGCGGCCGAGGTCGCCGCCGACGGCGCCACCGTGTGGGTGCAGGACTACCAGCTCCAGCTGGTCCCGCAGATGCTCCGGGCCAAGCGCCCCGACCTCCGGATCGGCTTCTACCTCCACATCCCGTTCCCGCCGGCCGAGCTGTTCTCCCAGCTCCCGTGGCGCCGACAGCTCCTCGAGGGCCTGCTCGGCGCCGACCTCATCGGCTTCCAGCTGCCGGGGGCGGCGGCCAACTTCGTCCGCCTCGTGCGCAGCCGGGTGGGGCACAAGACCCACCGCGACACGATCTACCTCCCCGACGGCCGGCCGGTGAAGGCGACCGCGTTCCCGATCTCGATCGACACCGCCGGCTTCGAGGAGCTCGCGCGCTCCGAGGGCGTCGAGCAGCGCGCCGCCGAGATCCGGGCGGCGCTGGGCAACCCCCGCAAGATCTTCCTCGGCGTCGACCGACTCGACTACACCAAGGGCATCTACTCGCGGCTGCGCGCCTTCGGCGAGCTGGTCCGCGACGGGGAGATCGACGTCGAGGACGCCGTCTTCGTCCAGGTCGCCACGCCCTCGCGGGAGCGCGTGGAGCAGTACCGGATCCTGCGCGACGAGATCGAGATGCTCGTCGGCCGCGTCAACGGCGACCACGGCCGCATCGGCCACCCGGCGATCCACTACCTGCACAACTCGTACCCGCGCGAGGAGATGGCGGCCTTCTACCGGGCGGCGGACGTCATGGTCGTCACGCCCTTCCGCGACGGGATGAACCTCGTCGCCAAGGAGTACGTCGCCTGCCGCTTCGACAACGACGGCGCGCTCGTGCTCTCGGAGTTCGCCGGCGCGGCCCAGGAGCTGCGACAGGCCTGGCTGGTGAACCCCTACGACATCGACGGGATGAAGGCCTCGCTGATGGAGGCGTTCGCCGCCGACAGCAAGGAGACCGGCCGACGCATGCGCGCGATGCGCAAGCAGGTCGTGGCCAACGACGTCTCGAAGTGGGCGCGCGACTTCCTCGACGAGCTCAGCTCGCTGCCGGAGCAGCACGACAAGCACGTACGCCGCTCGCGGGCCGGCTGACACCCCTCCGCCCGGCCGTGCCGCGTCGGCCATGGGCGGTCTGGGGGCGGTCGGGAAGCGGTCAGGGGCGGTGCTCAACCACGGCGTGCGACGTCGCGTCCTGGCCGACCATGATCGCCTCGACCTCGCGGACCAGCCCCTCCCCCAGCCGCGGCCACGAGGGGTCGTACCCGTAGGTCTCGGCCAGGCCGACGCTCGAGCGGGTGCCGGTCGCGAAGTCGACGTCGCGCGGCGCGATGAGGCCGGGGTGCACGACCCCGACCGCCTCGGAGACCTTGAGCAGGTCACGGCGCAGCGAGCGGACGTAGTTGGCCGCCCGGACGCTCTTCAGGCTGACGTCCAGCCCGCGGGTGTAGCGCGGGTCCTGCGTCGCGACACCCACCGGGCAGTGGTCGGTGTGGCACTTCTGGGCCTGGATGCAGCCGATCGACATCATCGCCTCGCGACCGACGTTGACCATGTCGACACCGAGCGCGAACGCCACGACCGCGTTCTCGGGGATGCCGAGCTTGCCGGCCCCGATGAAGACGACGTCGTCGGTGAGCCCGGCCTCGGCGAAGCGTCGGTAGACCTCCGCGAACCCGATCCGGAACGGGTAGGCGACCGAGTCGGCGAAGATCATCGGGGCGGCACCGGTGCCGCCCTCGCCGCCGTCGACGTTGATGAAGTCGACGCCGCGGCCGCCGCCGGACATCGCCTCGACGAGCTCGTCCCACATCGTCAGGTTGCCGACGGCCGACTTGATCCCGACGGGCAACCCGGTGCGCTCCGCGACGCTCTCGACGAAGTCGAGCATCGAGTCGACGTCGTGGAAGACCTCGTGACGGCTAGGCGAGGCGCAGTCCTTGCCCTCCGGGATGCCACGGATCTCGGCGATCTCCCTGCTGACCTTCTCCCCCGGCAGCATGCCGCCCAGCCCGGGCTTGGCGCCCTGGCTGAGCTTGATCTCGATCGCCCGGACCGGCGCGGACTGCACGAGGTCGACCAGCCGGTCCATGTCGAACTTCCCGCGCTCGTCGCGGCAGCCGAAGTAGGCGGTGCCGATCTGGAAGACGATGTCGCCGCCGTGGCGGTGGTGCGGGGACAGCGCACCCTCCCCGGTGTTCTGCAGGCAGCCGGCGATCGCGGCGCCCTTGTTGAGCGACTCGATGGCCTTGCCGGACAGCGAGCCGAAGCTCATGCCGGAGATGTTGACCACCGACTGCGGGCGGAAGGCGTGCGTACGACCGCGTGCCGCGCCCATCACCTTCGAGCACGGCAGGACGATCTCCTCCTGGGCGTGGGGCATGGTGGCGGCTCCCGGACCGGTGAAGGTGCGGTGCTTGATGACGGGGTAGCCCTCGAGGGTCTCCACGTCGTTGTCGGTGCCGAAGCCGAAGTAGTTGTTCTCCAGCTTGGAGCTGGCGTAGACCCAGCGCCGCTGGTCGCGGCTGAACGGCCGCTCCTCGTCGTTGCTGGTGACGATGTACTGGCGCAGCTCGGGCCCGAACCGCTCGAGGAAGTAGCGGGCGTGTCCCACGACCGGGTAGTTGCGGATGATCGCGTGCTTCGTCTGGACCAGGTCGTGCACGGTCGTCGCCGCCGCGGCCGCCGCGGTGCCACCGAGGATGGCGTACCTCCACTTCATGGAGACATGCCTAGCCCTCGGGTGCGCGCCTGTCGAGCACCGCCCCGCCCGGAGGGGTCAGGAGCGCCTGCGATCTACGCGAGCTCGCCGCGCGCGAGGCTGACGCCCGAGTGCGCCGGGTCGCCGTCGTCGGGCTCGATCGAGATGTCGACGATGCGGTAGCCCTTCTCGATGAGGTCCATCGGCACCTCGAACTGCCCCTTGTCGCCGGACGGGAGCAGGCCGATGGAGACCATCCGCTTGCCGTCGACGTTGATCAGCCAGACCTCGTGCACGCCGGCGTCGTCGCCGAGCTCCTCGGCGCTGACGCGGACGGTCATGGTGTCGCCCTGCTCGACGGCGTCCGCCACGCCCCGCGGGGCGTCGGAGTCGAGAGCGGTGAGGTCGGCCACGCCGACCACCGTCTCGGGCGTGGGGTCGACGGCCTCGGGTGCGGGGTCGGCACCACCGGTGAGGCGGCCGATGCCGAGCCCGGCGAGGAGGGCGACGGCGGCGGCGAGGCCGGCGAGCCAGGGCGCGACGCCGCGCCTGGTCGACGTGGCCGCGAGGGGCACGACCGGCGCGACGGGCAGCGGGATGGGGGCGGGCGGAGCCTCCGCGGCAGCGGTGTCGCGCGACCCCCGCAGGCCGGCGAGCACCTCGTCGCGCACGTGCGCCGGCGCGTCGACCAGCGGACCGGCGCCGGCGAGGGCACGGGCGGCGACGAACGCGGCCACCGCCTCCGAGCAGCGCTGGCAGGAGTCGATGTGGGCCTGGACGTCGGCGGGGACGTCGTCGTCGTGGAGGGCGATGCCGGCGAGGTCGTCGAGCTCAGCGTGACTCACGGCGCACCCCCTCGAGCTGCTGCTGGATGTGGATCAGGCCACGACGGACGTGGCTCTTGACGGTGCCGAGCGGGAGCCCGGTGGCCTCGGCGATCTCGGCGTGGCTCTGCTCCTCCCAGAAGGCGAGGAACAGGATGGTCTTGCGCGGGTCGGGCAGGTCCTGCACGACCTGCCTCACGACCAGTCGTTCGGCGACGTCGTGGTCGGCGGATTGCTCGGCGGCGAGGCCGACGCCGTCGACCGCCAGTGCGGCCTCGGCCTTGCGGGCGTCGCGGGCGCGGGCCGCGCGGACGTCGGCGATCTTGTGGCGGGCGATGCCGATGAGCCAGGCCGGGAGGGCGGCGGGGCTCGGGGTCAGGGTGTGCCGGCTGTGCCAGGCGGCGACGAACACCTGCTGGGTGACGTCCTCGGCGTCGTGGGCGTCACCCAGGGCGCGGAGCGCGAACGTGTGGACCAGCGCCGACCACCGGTCGTACACCTCCTCGACGGCCGTCTCGTCGCCCGCGACGAGACGCGCGGCGACGGTCTCGACATCAGTCTCCTGATCGTCGTCGAACGCCACCGCCTCGGTCACCACCGGGCCACCGTACCGGGGCGTGCGGATGGGGAACGCGATGATGCTCATGCGCGTCCCCCATCCGGCTCACGTCAGGCTGTGCTGGTCAGGCGGCGGTCGCCCTGATCAGTTGCTGAGCTTGATCGGGCGCAGGACCCGGTCGATGCCGTGGGCGACCTGCTTGTTGCCCTTGTTGAGGTCGAGCGCGCTCAGGATGACCTTCGCGTCCTGGGCGCCCTTGTCCTTGTCCTTGAGCGTGATGCGCAGCGAGGGCTTCTTGCGGACGTCGACCTTGAGCGTCTTGCCGTTGGCGGTCATGAGCTTGGCGCCGTCGGCCTTGAGGACCTTGCCGCTGGTGAGCGTCTTGCCCGGGATGACGTGGTAGAGCAGGACGCTCTCGATGGTGTCCACGCCGGCCAGCGCGACGAGCGACTCGAAGATCTTCTTCTCGCTCTTGATGGTCTTGCCGGTCAGGTCCTTCACCAGCACGCGGAACGCCTGGTCGGTGGGCGCGAACACCGTGGCGCGCTTCGTGCCGTCGGCGACGACCGCGACCTTCGAGTCGGGCTTCGCCGCGACCACGGCGAAGGCAGCCTGCGTCAGGATGTCGAAGTCCTTGGAGTTGTTGTCGAACTCGTCGCCGTCGGAGGTCAGCAGCGTGGCCAGGCTGTCCTCGCCGACCGTCTTGGCGTTCGCGGCGGGAGCGGCGGCCGTGATGGCGCCGAGGGCCAGGGCGGAGGTGGCGATCAGTGCGGGTACGCGTCGCATCAGGGGTCCTTCCGTCAGGGGCGCCGAAGTGCGCCCGTCGCCCCCTTCTCGGCGCGACCCGGCCGGTCGGATGCACCGATGCGTAGATTTCTCGCATGGACCTGATCCCCACCCCCGAGCAGGTGGTCGCCGCCGCTGGCAACGTCGCCCACACGCTGCTCTACGGCGGCCTCGCCGACCTGCGCCCGATGCCCCGGACGCTCATCGACGACGGCGTGCTGCGCGAGGTCTACCACTACCGCCCGGTCGCGGGCGTCGAGGAGACCGGCGACCCGGTCCTGCTGGTGAACCCGCTGGCGGCGCCCTCGCTGTGCTTCGACCTGCGTCGCGACTGCTCACTCGTCGAGCACCTGGTCACCGGCGGTCGTCCGACCTACCTCGTGGAGTACGGGCAGGTGTCGTTCAAGGACCGGGCGTTGGGCGTCGAGCACTGGGTCGACGAGGTCCTGCCGGAGGCGATCCGCGCCGTGCACGAGCACTCCGGCGGCAAGGGCGTGCACCTCGTCGGGTGGAGCCTGGGTGGGATCTTCGCGCTGCTGGTCGCGGCCGACCGGACGGACCTGCCGATCGCGTCCCTCACCGTGGTCGGATCCCCCGTCGACGTCACGAAGGTGCCGCTGGTCGCCCCCGTCCGGCCGCTGCTCAACCTCGGCCAGGGCGCTGGGCTCGTCACGCGCGCCTACCGGGCGCTGGGCGGCGTACCGGTCCCGATCGTGAACTGGGCCTTCACCGCCGCCTCCGCCCAGAAGGTCGTGATGAAGCCGCTCGCCGTGGCGACCCACCTCGACGACGCCGACTACCTCAAGCAGATGGAGGCCGTCACCCGCTTCATGTCGAGCATGACCGCCTACCCGGGCCGCACGTTCGGCCAGCTCTACCACCGCTTCGTGAAGGGCAACGCCCTCGCCGCCGGGAGCATGGAGGTCGGCGACCGGACCATCGACCTGTCCGCGATCACCGTGCCGGTCCTGGTCTTCGCCGGCAACACCGACGGCATCGCGCCGCTGGCGGCCGTGCGCGCCGTCGTACCCCTGCTGTCGGGATCGGAGCAGGTGCGGTTCGAGGTCGTGCCCGGCGGTCACCTCGGCATGCTGACCGGGCGCGCCGCCCGCGGCACGACCTGGGAGGTCATCGACGAGTGGGTCGCCCAGTGGTCGGCGGGGACGCTGCCGGTGCGCACGCGCGCTGCCCGCAACAAGCCAGCGACGAAGGCACCCACGCGGAAGACTGCTGCGAAGAAGACCGCTGCAAAGAAGACCGCCGCGAAGAAGTCCCCCGCGAAGAAGGCCGCGCCGAAGCGGGCCGCGTCCGCCTCGGCGATCGGGTCCAACCCTTCGCGCCGCTACGGCTCGTCGGGCTCCCGGGCGCTGGGCCAGCGGTGACGGCCACCGCCTCGCCGGGCGAGGCCGCGCGCCTGTCGCGCGGGGTCCGGATCGGGTACGGCAGCGGGTCGGTCGCCACCGGTGCCTTCGGCACGGTGCCCGGGCTGATGCTGCTGCCCTACCTCACCGACGAGCTCGGCATCGCGGCGCTGTGGGCCGGCGTCGTCGTCTTCCTGCCGAAGGGCTGGGACGTCCTGCTCAACCCGGTGGCCGGTCGGGTCAGCGACCGCACGATCGACCCCGCCGGACCGCGTCGGCCCTGGCTGATCCGGGCCGGCCTGATGCTGGCCGGCGCCTTCGCACTGATCTTCGCGGCGCCCGACCTCGACAGCCGCTGGCTCGAGGCCGGGTGGGTGCTGGTGTTCTTCGTCCTGGCAGCGTCGGCGTACGCCTTCTTCCAGGTGCCCTACGTCGCGATGCCGGCGGAGATCACGACGTCGTACGACGAACGCACCCGGTTGATGACGTGGCGGGTGGCCATCCTCGCCCTCACGATCATGCTCGCCGGGGCGACCGCACCGGTGATCCGCGACGCGGTCGGCGGACGCGACGGCTACCGCGTGATGGGCGTCGTGATGGCGCTCGTCATCCTCGTCGGCGTCGTCAGCGCGTGGTGGGGCACGCGGTCCGCCCCGATCGGCGCCGTCACCGCGGGCGCAGGCACGTTGCGCGAGCAGCTGCGGGTGGTCGGGCAGGCGCGCGACTTCCGGGTGCTGCTGACGACCTTCGTCCTGCAGGCGCTCGCCACCGGCTGCATGCTCGCGGGCGTCGCCTACGTCGCCGAGGACCTCCTCGGCCGCACGGGCGCCGCGACGATCCTCTTCGTCTGCTTCGTGGGGCCCGCGCTGCTCCTGACGCCGCTGTGGGCAGGGTGGGGCGAGCGCGTCGGGAAGAAGAAGGGGTACGTCGCCGCGTCGCTGCTGCTCGCCGCCGGTGCCGCCCTCGCGATCCTGGCGCGCGGTGGCAACGACGCATGGACCTTCGTCGCGACCGGGCTGGTCGGCGTCGGCTACGCCGGCTGCCAGGTCTTCCCGATGGCGATGCTGCCCGACGTGGCGGCGGTCGACGCCGCGCGGACGGGCGAGAACCGCGCGGGCGTCTACACCGGCGTGTGGACCGCGGGCGAGACGCTCGGCCTCGCGCTCGGCCCGGCGCTGTTCGCGCTGATGCTCGCGCTGGGCGGCTACCTGTCGAGCGAGGGACGCGACATCAGCCAGCCCGGCTCCGCGCTGACCGCGATCGCCCTGGGCTTCTCCCTGGTGCCGGCAGCGCTGACGGTCGTCAGCCTGTGGTGGCTGCAGCAGTACACCCTCGACACCGCCGAGGTGGCGGCTGCCACCCACGGACCCGGAGGCTCCCGATGACCGACCCGCTCGACCGGCTCAAGGCGCTGCAGGGAGCCGACCTCCCCGTGCACGGGGGCCGCACCCTCGCCTACGTCTACGACTCCGGCGTCCCCGAGGTCGACCGGGTCGCGCGCGAGGCGGTCGCCGCCTACGCGGCGTCCAACGCCCTCGACCCGACGGCGTTCCCCTCGCTGCTGCAGATGGAGAACGAGCTGGTCGGCTTCGCGTGCGGCCTGCTCGACGCGCCCGAGGGTGCCGTCGGCACGGTGACCTCCGGCGGCACGGAGTCGATCCTGCTGGCCGTCCAGGGTGCCCGGGACGCCCGCCCGGACGTCGTACGGCCGCGGATGGTGCTGCCCGCGACCGCGCACGCCGCCTTCCACAAGGCCGCGCACTACTTCGGCGTCGAGGCGGTGATCGTGCCCGTCGGTGCGGACTTCCGGGCCGAGCCGCGTGCGATGGCGGACGCGATCGACGACGACACCGTGCTGGTGGTGGCGAGCGCGCCGTCGTATGCCCACGGCGTCGTGGACCCGGTCACCGAGGTCGCCGCGGCGGCAGCGGCGCGTGGCGTGCGCTGCCACGTCGACGCGTGCATCGGCGGGTGGGTGCTGCCCTACGCCGCTCGGCTCGGCCGCACCGTGCCGCCGTGGACCTTCGCCGTCGAGGGCGTCACCTCGATCTCGGTCGACACCCACAAGTACGCCTACGCCCCCAAGGGCACCTCGCTGCTGCTGCACCGTGACCCGTCGCTGCGCAAGCCGCAGTTCTTCGCCTCGGCCGCCTGGCCCGGCTACACGATGCTCAACGCGACGACACAGTCGACGCGGTCGGGCGGCCCGATCGCCGGGACCTGGGCGGTCGTCCAGCACCTCGGCGACGAGGGCTACTCCGACCTGACCGACCGGGCGTTCGCGGCCGTCGACGCGATCGTCGCGTGCATCGAGCAGGAGCCCGCACTGCACCTCGTCGTGGCGCCCGACTCCACGCTCGTCACGCTGGCGACCGACGAGACGCTCGACCCGTTCACGCTGACGGACGAGCTGGTGTCGCGCGGCTGGTACGTCCAGCCGCAGCTGTCGTACGGCGACCACGGGCCGAGCATCCACCTGTCGGTCAGCGCCGGGACGCTCGCGCACGTCCAGGACTTCGCGACAGCGCTGGGCGAGTCGGTGGCGGCGGCGCAGTCGGCCGGGCCGGTGGCGGTCGACGAGGGCGTGGTCGCCTTCATCGAGGCGCTCGACCCGGCGGCGCTGGGCGACGACGACTTCGACGGGCTGCTGGCCGCGTCGGGCCTCGTGGGCGCGTCCGCCGAGGGCGACCTCGAGCTGCCGACGCGGATGGCCGAGGTCAACGCGATGCTCGACGTCGCCTCGCCGGCGATGCGCGAGGCGCTGCTGGTCGCCTTCCTCGACCGGCTGCAGCGGCCGGCGTCCGGGACCACGCGATGAGCTCCCTCGCCGGCCTCGTCGAGAAGGGTCGCGTTGCTCCCGACTGGGCCGAGGCGCTCGCCCCGGTCGACGAGCAGATCGCGGCCATGGGGCGCTTCCTGCAGGAGGAGTCGGCTGCCGGTCGCGGCTACCAGCCCGCCGCCGAGCGGATCTTCCGGGCGTTCGAGCGCCCGCTGGCCGACGTACGGGTGCTGGTGGTGGGGCAGGACCCCTACCCGAACCCCCAGCACCCGATCGGGTTGAGCTTCGCGGTCGAGCGGCACGTGTGGCCCCTGCCGCCGAGCCTGCGCAACATCTACCTCGAGCTGCGCGACGACCTCGGCATCGTGCCGCCGCGCCACGGCGACCTGTCGGCGTGGGCCGACCAGGGCGTGATGCTCCTCAACAGGTGCCTGACCGTGCGGCCCGGCGACTCCAACAGCCACCAGGGCAAGGGCTGGGAGGCAGTCACCGAACGGGCGATCACGGCGCTCGCCGAGCGCGGCGGACCCTGCGTGGCCGTGCTCTGGGGCCGGCCCGCGCAGTCACTGAAGCCGATGCTCGGGTCGGTCCCGTCCGTCGAGTCCGTCCACCCGTCGCCGCTGAGCGCGCACCGCGGGTTCCTGGGCTCCAAGCCGTTCAGCCGGGTCAACCGGCTGCTCGAGCAGCAGGGCGCCTCCCCGATCGACTGGACGCTGCCGACGTACGACGACGTCCCGCCGCGGGGGTAGTCCAGTGGGAACCTGTCGTCATCACGGGCGATCGACGACCGATTGCCACTGGACTACCGCGGGAATATAGTTGAATCCCGAACTATTGAGGATGTCATGACCACTGCGATGCCCGCGCTGTACATCGGCCATGGTGCGCCGCCGCTGCTCGACGACCCGATCTGGTCGGGCCAGCTCGCGGCGTGGGCGGGCGACCTGCCGCGCCCGAAGGCGATCCTCATCGTCAGCGCCCACTGGGAGTCCGCGCCGGTCAGCCTGTCGGCGAGCGGAGCGCCGCTGGTCTACGACTTCGGCGGGTTCGCGCCCAAGTACTACGAGATGACCTACGCGACGCCCGACGCCACGGCGCTCGCGCAGCGGGTGGCGGCGATGATGCCGGACGGCGAGCCGGTCCACCAGCACGTCTCCCGCGGCCTCGACCACGGGGCGTGGGTGCCGCTGAAGATCATGTATCCCGAGGCGGACATCCCGGTCCTGCAGATGTCGCTGCCCACCGACGACCCGCACCGGCTGATGAAGCTCGGCGAGCGGCTGCGCCCGCTGCGCGAGGAGGGCGTGCTGATCATCGGTTCGGGCTTCCTGACCCACGGCCTGCCGTTCCTGAAGGAGTTCCGCATCGAGGCGGAGGCGCCCGGCTGGTCGGTCGACTTCGACCTGTGGGCCGCCGATGCGCTGGCGCGCGGTGACGTCGACCTGCTGTCCGACTACAGGGCGAAGGCGCCCGGGATGCCGTACGCCCACCCGACCGTCGAGCACTACACGCCGCTGTTCGTGACGCTGGGCGCCGCGACGGCCGCCGACGCCCCGGGCATCCAGGTCATCGACGGCTACTGGATGGGCCTGTCGAAGCGGTCCCTGCAGGTGGCCTGACCGGCGCGACTAGCCTGACGGGATGCGCGTCCTCTCGATCCAGTCCCACGTCGCCTACGGCCACGTCGGCAACTCCGCCGCCGTCTTCCCGCTCCAGCGCCTTGGCCACGAGGTGTGGCCGGTGCTGACGGTGAACTTCTCCAACCACACCGGGTACGGGGCATGGCGCGGGCCGCTGATCGCGGCCGAGGACGTCGCCGCCGTGATCACCGGCATCGGCGAGCGCGGTGCGTTCGCGTCGTGTGACGCGGTCCTGTCGGGCTACCAGGGGTCCCCCGAGATCGCCGACGTCATCGTCGACGCGGTCGCGCAGGTCAAGGCGGCCAACCCGGCGGCGACCTACACCTGCGACCCGGTCATGGGCAACGCGACCTCGGGCTGCTTCGTGAACCCGGCCATCCCGCCGAAGTACGTCTCCACCGTCATCCCCGTCGCCGACGTGCTGACGCCCAACCAGTTCGAGCTCGGCTTCATCACCGACCGCGACGGCCTCAGCAGCACCTCGTCGCTCGACGACATCCTCGTCGCGGTCGACCAGGTGCGCGACCTCGGCCCGTCGACGGTGCTCGTCACCTCGGTCGACCGGGAGGGTGCGGCCGACGACACGATCGAGATGCTCGCGGTCACCGCCGACGGCGCCTGGCTGGTCAGCACGCCCCGCCTGCCGATGAAGGCCAACGGCTCCGGCGACATCACCGCCGCCCTCTTCACCGCCCACCTCAAGGAGACCGGCTCGCCCGCCGAGGCTCTCGGCCGGACCGCCTCGTCGGTCTTCGCGGTGCTCAAGGAGACCCTTGACTCCGGCGAGCGCGAGCTCCGCCTGGTCGCGGCGCAGGACGCCATCGCGTCCCCGGCGAACGAGTTCGAGGTCGAGCAGGTCCGCTGACGTCACCCGCGGACACGTGTCCGCGACGTGGCCCCTCGACGGCCGGTCCGAGGGCCACGAGGCGGACACGTGTACGACGGACGCGGTCAGATCGCCCGCAGCCCCGCGGTGACCGCGACGGCCACCACCACGCACAGCACCAGCGAGCACCGTCGCCACAGCATCACCACCGCGACGCCGACGCCGACGGTGTGGGCACCGACGGACCAGGAGCGTCCGGCTGCCAGCACCGAGGTCACGACGAGCGCGCTCAGCAGCGCCGGTGCCATCAACATCGTCACCCGCGAGAACCAGGGCGGCAGCTGCCGGCCGCCGAGCACGACCGGTCCGGCGGCCTTGATGAGCACGGTCAGTGCGGCGAGGCCGACGATCAACACCCAGACCTGCGTGTAGGTCAACGCCACCGCGACCGCCGTACCAGTCCCACGAGCGCCACCGCGCTCGCCGCCAGGATCGGGACGCCCGGAGGGCTGATCGGCACCAGGCCGAGCGCGAGGAGGCCGCCACCGATGGCCACCCACCGAGACCTGGCATCGCGCAGCTCGGCGATGAGGAGCGACAGGAAGAACACCGGGTAGATCGCGTCGAGGCCGAGCCGGTGGGTGTCCCCGAGGGCGTTGCCGAAGACCGCACCGACCACCGAGCCGGTCGTCCAGGTGACGTACTGCGGGAGCGTCGTGCCGAACAGCAGCCACCGGTCGAAGGTGCCGTCGCCACGGTTGGCGAGCGCCCAGGAGGAGTCGACCACGGCCTGTCCCTGCGCGGCACGCCTCAGCGCGCCCCCGGGCAGGGAGGGCGCCAGCGCGATGCCCATGGCGAGGAAGCGAGCGTTCATCAGGCTGCCGGCCGTCAACGCCGCGGGGATCCCGCCCCCGACCGTGATCACGGACAGCGCGGCGAACTGCGCGGAGCCGGCGAAGACGATCATCGCCGTCACGCTCGCCTGCGCGACGCTGAACCCCGCCTGGCGGGCCAGCACGCCGAAGGACGCGCTCAGGAAGAACCCGACGATCGCGAAGGGGACGCCCAGCCTCACGCCTCGACGGAACGCCTCCCCCGGGGTCTCCTCCTCAGCCTCCGCCACCGGCGCAGGCTAGCAACGGGTATGACCCCGGCCTCACGTCGGTCGAGCGTCTCCCCGACCAGCGGCTGGGCCGAGGATCGGCCGGCGAGGGCCTGGAGCCGGTGACAGGAGTCGAACCCGCGACATCTTCTTTACAAGAGAAGCGCTCTACCAACTGAGCTACACCGGCGTGCGCCAGAAGGGCGCGGCGGCAATCCTAGGTGGTGGAGGATGTCGCCCGTGAGCCTCCTCCACCTGCCGCACCACGACGGCTCCCCGCTCTACCTGTCCGACGAGGCGCCGAGCCTGGGCGACCGGGTGACCGTGCGGATCAGGACCAGTCCCGGCGACCCGGTGGACGCGGTCTGGCTGCGCACGACGTACGACGCCGAGCCGGTGTTCCACCCCGCCACCGCCACCGCGGAGGGCGACGCGGTGTGGTGGGAGGCGGCGCTGCCGGTGCACAACCCGGTCACCCACTACCGGTTCCTGCTCGTGCGCGGTAGCGAGCAGGAGTGGCTCACCGGCGCCGGCCTGGTCGGCCACGACGTCCCCGATGCCGACGACTTCCGCCTGGCCGCCTTCCCGTCCGCGCCGGACTGGGGGCGCGACGCGGTGGTCTACCAGGTCTTCCCGGACCGGTTCGCCCGCTCGGCGGCGGCCGACGAGCGCGAGGTGCCCGACTGGGCGCTGGCGGCCGAGTGGGACGACGAGGTGTGCTTCGAGGGCCACGACCCACGCACCCCCATGCAGCTCTTCGGCGGCGACCTCGACGGCATCACCGAGCACCTCGACCACGTCGAGCAGGTCGGCGCGGATGTCATCTACACGACACCGGTCTTCCCGGGCGAGAGCAACCACCGCTACAACGCGACCACCTTCACCGAGGTCGACCCGCTGCTCGGCGGCGACGAGGCCTACGCCCGGCTGAGCTCGGCGGTCCACGCGCGCGGCTGGCGGATCCTCGGCGACCTGACCACCAACCACACCGGCGACACCCACGAGTGGTTCCTGTCCGCGGTCGACGGCGTCGACGACCCGCACCGCGCCTTCTACTACTTCGAGGAGGACGGCACCTACGCGTGCTGGATGGGCCACGGGACGCTGCCCAAGATCAACCACGCCAACCTCGACGTGCGCCACGCGATGGTCGAGGGTCCGCACTCGGTGGTCGGGCGCTGGCTCCGGCCGCCGTACGACGTCGACGGCTGGCGCATCGACGTCGCCAACATGACCGGCCGGCTGGGCGACATCGACGTCGCGCACGAGGTGGCGCGGGCGGTACGGGCCACGGCGGCGGAGCTGCGCGAGGACCCGTGGATCATCGGCGAGCACAACCACGACGCGACCGGTGACGTCGACGGCGACGGCTGGCACGGCACGATGAACTATTCCGGCTTCTCCTGGCCGGTCTGGTCGTGGCTGCGCGACCCGTCCTCGCCCGCGCGACCCTTCGGTCGCCCCGTGCCGGTCCCCCGGCGCGACGGCGCGACCGTCGTCGAGACGCTCCGGGCCTGGCAGGGCACGCTCGGCTGGCGCGCCACCGCGTCGAGCTGGAACATCCTCGGCTCCCACGACTCCGCCCGCATCCGCACGCTCGTCGGCGGTAACGCCGCCGTGCACCGGGTCGCCGCGGGCCTGCAGTTCACCCTGCCCGGCGTCCCGATGCTCTTCGCGGGCGACGAGATCGGGCTCGAGGGGGTCAACGGCGAGGACGCGCGGCGCACCATGCCGTGGCACCGGCCCGACGAGTGGGACCGCACCACCCTGGCGGCGTACGCCGACCTCGCCCGGGTCCGCCGCGCCCACGTCGCCCTCCGGCGCGGCGGCTTGCGGTGGGCGCACGCCGACGTCGACACGATCGCCTTCGTGCGCGAGCACCCCGAGGGCGACGTCCTGGTCGCCGCCCGACGGGCAGCAGTACCTGCCTTCGCCCTGCCGGTGCCGTCGGGTCGGCACGTCCTCGGTTCGGAGCCCGGAGGACAGGACCTCGTGCGGGGGACTCATGGCGTCGAGGTGCCCGCGAGCGACGGCCCGCGCGTGGACGTCTGGGCCCTCGAGAACGGCTAGGGTCCAGCCATGGCCATGCGCATCGTCGCCAACCGGCCGGACCCGGCCATCCTCGGCCTGCCGTGGCACCTGCCGCTCGAGGACTGGCCCGACGACGTCGTCGTACCGCTCCCGCGGGGCCTGTCGCGGCACGTCGTGCGCATCGTGCGGCTCGGTGACCGCGTCTACGCCGTCAAGGAGACCCAGGACGACATCGCCTTCCGCGAGTACCGCATGCTCCGCGACCTGCAGCGGATCGGGATGCCCGCGGTCCTGCCGCAGGGCGTCGTGACGGGCCGCGAGGACGCCGAGGGCGACGAGCTGCCGGCAGCCCTCATCACCCGGCACCTCCAGTTCTCGCTGCCCTACCGCAGCCTCTTCAGCCGCGGGATGACGGCGGAGCACGTGCCGAAGCTGATCGACGCCATCGTCGTGCTGCTCGTGCGGCTGCACCTCGCCGGCTTCTACTGGGGCGACGTGTCGCTGTCCAACGTCCTGTTCCGGCGCAACGCCGGCGAGTTCTCGGCCTACCTCGTCGACGCGGAGACCGGCGAGCTGCGCGACGAGGTCGGCCAGCGCATGCGGGAGTACGACATCACTGTCGGCTGCGAGAACATCTTCGCCGAGCTGATGGACCTCGAGGCCAGCGGCGCGGTCCACGAGATCGACGGCTTCGCGATCATCGAGCACCTGCGCTCGCGCTACGAGGCTTTGTGGAGCGAGCTCACCGACCTCGAGGAGTTCCGCGCCGACGAGATGTGGCGCATCGAGCGACGCGTCGAGCGGCTCAACGACCTCGGCTTCGACGTCGACGAGCTCGACATCGTCACCGACCTCGACGGCGACACCGTCCGGATCCAGCCCAAGGTCGTGGACCTCGGCCACCACGCACGCGAGATCCAGGCGCTCACCGGGATGACCGTCGAGGACAACCAGGCCCGCCGCCTGCTCAACGACCTCGCCTCCTTCACCGCTCACTTCGACCTCGGTCGCGAGGACCGGCACCTCGTCGCCAGCCGGTGGATGCACGAGATCTTCGAGCCGATCATGGCGATGATCCCGCCCGACGCCACCGGCAAGCTCGAGCCGGCCGAGGTCTTCCACGAGATCCTCGAGCACCGCTGGTACCTCTCGGAGCAGGCCGGCCACGAGATCGGGATCCACGAGACCGCGCGCGACTACATCGACCGGATGCTCACGGCCAAGCCGGATGAGGCGATCGCCGGCGACGAGGACATCACGGCCGGGGAGTGACGTGTCCGCCCCCCACTTGTGGGGAGTGCGGTCGGCGGGTGGACCGGCGGAGGATCCGAGGACCATCACCCACCGGAGGCCCTCATGCGCCTGGTCCACGCCGTCGTCGCGGCACTCCTGCTCGCCCTGCTCGCCCCGCCCGGGGTTGCGGCGACACCGTCCGCGGAGCACAAGGCCCAGCGCCCCCGCGTCTCCATCACCGCCTCCCCGGAGTGGGTGAGGAAGGGCGGCATCGTCACCCTGACCGGCACCGTCAAGGGCGTGCGGGGCCGCGCGTCCGTCACGATCTTCCAGAAGACCAAGGGCAAGTCGTGGGTCGTCGAGGCCGTGAAGCGGACCACCCGCAAGGGTCGCTTCACCCACCGCGAGGACGTGACGTCCGGCGACCGCACCTACAAGGCCTGCGTGAAGCGGGCATGCGACAGCGTCCTGGTGCACATGGGTCAGCAGCCGAAGCAGTCCACTGCCGTCTCCCTCACCGGGCAGAGCGCCTCGACCGTCGAGGCCGGTCAGTCATTCAGCGTGTCGGGCACGGCCAGTGCGAACCTCAACGGCCAGCAGGTGCAGGTCCAGGCCTACGACGGCGCCACCTCGGCCTGGAGCGCCGTGTCCACCGCCATCGTGCAGGGCTCCCAGTGGGCGACCACCATGAGCGTCGGCACCGCGGGCAAGGCGATCCCGCTCCGCGCCGTCTTCTCCGGGGGCACCGGCCTGAGCCCGTCGGTCAGCAACCAGTCCGCGGTCGCGGTGTACGGCTGGTACTACCTCGAGGACCTGTCCACGGTGGAGGGGTCATGGGACCTCGATGGCGCTCAACGCATCAGCGGCGTGACCTACCCGAGGTCCGTGGGGGAGAACGACGAGACGATCCAGGTCGACCTCCAGCGGTCGTGCATCCGCTTCTCGGCAGCGGTCGGCCTCGACGACTCGAGCGCGAGCACGGACAAGTCTTCCATCCGACTCCTCACCGACTCTGTCGAGCGCTACGCCAACAACAACCTCACGCTGGGCGTCGGCTCTGCGGTCGCCTTCGACGTCACGGGTGCCCTCAGGTTCGTGTTCGAGCCTGCAGGGATCAATGATGAGCCCCAGATCGTGCTTGGCGACGCCCGGGTCCTCTGCGCGTTCTGATCCGCCGGACCGGGCTGAGGACCAGGGGGACCTCAGCCCGGCTCGATCGGGCTCCACTCCCCCACGAGCCACGACCCGTCGGTGCGCAGCCGCACCCACTGGAGGCCGGTCGGGCGCCCGTCGGCGTACGTCACCAGGCTGACGTCGGCGTCGCGCCGCGGCTTGCTGCCGAGCGCGATGGCGTAGGCCGCGCCGCCGGTGGTGCCGTTGGTCCACGTCCAGCCGGACGCGTCGCCCTCGCCCGCCACCTCGGTCGGCCCGGCCTGCACGTGGGTGTGCCCGCCGACCACGAGGTCGACGCACCCCCGCTCCAGCGCCGCTCGACCGAGGTTCGCGTCGTGCACGAGGACGGTGCTCACCCGCTCGCCGTCCTCGGCTGCTGCGCAGGCGGCATCGGCCAGCCGGTCCCCTACCTCGGTGAAGCTCAGGCCGGACTCGTCGCGCCAGTTGCCCAGGCCGCTGCTGCGTGGGTCGTCGACGCCGAGGAGGGTGCCGCCCCACGGCGCGTCGACCGCCTCGCCGTCGAGCATCGTCCAGCCCGCGTCGGCCAGGTAGGTGCTGACGAAGGAGCCGTGGTCGTGGTTGCCGGCCACGCCGAACCGGTCCCAGTCGTCGAAGGTCGAGGCGAGCGAGTCGAGACTGAATGCCTCCCACGGCTGCCCGGTCGAGGTGTCGTCGCCGGCGTCGAGCACCACGGTCGCCCCGGCCGCCTCGCCGACGGCGCGCGCGACCCGGTCCATGCCGATGTTGTCGTGCCGGTCGCTCACCAGCAGCGCCACGGTCTCGCCGTTCTCGGGCTGACGCACGTCGAGGTCGGCCGCCTGCTCGGCGGCCGTGGAGTAGAACTCCTTGCTCCTGTCGTAGGTGTCGATGGCGCTGAGCACGAGGCGCTTGCTCTGCGTCGTCACCGGTCCGGAGCGGACCTCGATGTCGCGCACCTCGGCGGGCAGCTCCACGCCGGGGCCGGCGAGCTCGGCCAGCGTCTGCCAGCTCCCCTGGGCCTCCTGGGTCTCCTCGCTCGACTCCCACGGCTGCCAGATGAGCACTGCCAGCACCGCGAGCAGTGCGGCGGCGATGACGCCCTGCCGGGTCCGGAGCCCGCGGAACAGCTGGCCGCGCCGGTGCCGGCCGAGGAGCAGGAACACCGCGACCGGCAGCAGGCCGATGCCCAGGCCCCGGATGGCGGCCGAGACGGCCATGTCGACGACGACGCCCTGCACCTTCTCGACGGGCGCGGTGGGGTCGCCCGCGATGTACGCGTAGCGCTCGACGAGCTCCTCGATGGAACCGACCTCGGTCTTGCCGAGGGTGATGGTGACGCCGACGGGCCCCACGTCACGGAAGCGGAAGTCCGGCAGGAGCGGCCCCGTCTGCACGACCGCGTCGTCGGCCAGCGTGGGGCGCACGACGGCGTCGTGGCCGGCCACGACCGTCGTCCGGCTGCTGTTGAGGAACAGCGAGACCGCGACCACCAGCCCGAGCGCCACGCTGCCGGCGAGCAGCAGCGCGCCGACGAGCAGGCGGCCGGGGGTGCTCATGCCGCCCGCATCAGTCGCGCAGGCGGGCCTGGGAGATCGCATACAGGGCGACCGAGGCGGCCACGCCGGCGTTGAGGGACTCGAGCTGGCCGGCCATCGGGATCGACACGATCTGGTCGCACGTGTCGGCCACCAGGCGGCCCAGGCCCGTGCCTTCGGACCCGACGACCACGACGAGCGGGCCCTCGGCCAGGCCGTCCGGCGCGACGAGCTCAGGCAGGGTCAGGTCACCATCGGCCGCGAGTCCGACCACCATGCAGCCGGCCTCCTGGTAGGCCTTCAGCTGGCGGGTGAGGTTCACGGTCTGGGCGATCGGCAGGCGGGCGGCCGCACCGGCGCTGGTCTTCCAGGCCGAGGCGGTCATGCCCGCCGCACGACGCTCGGGGATCAGCACGCCGTGCGCACCGAAGCCCGCCGCCGAGCGCACCACGGCGCCGAGGTTGCGCGGGTCGGTGACCGAGTCCAGGGCCACGATGAGCGCCGGCTCCTTGGCGTCGTCGGCCCGCTCGAGCAGGTCGTCGGCGTGCGCGTACTCGTAGGCCGGGAGCCGAGCCGCCAGCCCCTGGTGCACGGCGCCACCGGTCATCCGGTCCATCTCGTTGCGGGTGACCTCGAGGAGCTTGAGGCCCTGCTCGGCGGCGAGCTTGAACGCCTCCCGCAGCCGGCCGTCGCGCTCGGCTCCCTCCGCGACGTAGACGGCCGTCACCGGTACGCCGCCGCGCAGCAGCTCCACGACCGAGTTGCGGCCCGCGGCCCACTCGGCGTCGGACGTCGTACGACGCTTGGTACGCACGGTGGCGGCCTTCTCGGCGCGCTTCGCCGCCTTGTGCGCCTGGTGGTAGGGGCGGTCCTTGGCCTTCGGCGTGGGGCCCTTGCCCTCGAGGCCGCGCCGGACGCGCCCGCCCGAGCCGGCGGTGGGGTTGCCCTTGCCGGACTTCTTGATCGCGCCCTTGCGCTTGGAGTTACCAGCCACGGAGTGCCCCTCTTCGGTGATTGAGGAGGGCGCGCAGCGCCCGTCTCGAAATCCCTGCCATGTCCTTCACACGCTCCACTTCGGGCCGGTGGGGGTGTCCTCCACCTCGACGCCGGCCGCCTTGATCTGGTCGCGGATCGCATCCGCGCGGGCCCAGTCCTTCGCCTCGCGCGCGGCCGCCCGCTCGGCCAGCAGGCCCTGGACCAACGCGTCGACCACGCTGGTGAGCTTGTCGTCGCCCGTGCCGGTGGCCCACGCCTCGTCTGCCGGGTTGAGCCCGAGCACGTCAAGCATCGCGCGTACCTGAGCAGCGATCTGGGCCGTGACCGAGGTCCCCACCGCCAGCGCACTGTTGCCCTGTCGCACGTGGTCGTGGATCACTGCCACCGCTGCCGGAGTGCCGAGGTCGTCGTCCATGGCTGCGGCGAACTCATCGGGCACCGCGCTGGCAACCGCCGTGCCACCAGCCCGGTCGAGGAAGTCCTCGATCCGCCGGAAGCCCTTCGCCGCCTCGTCGAGCGCCTCGAAGCTGAACTCGACGTGCGAGCGGTAGTGCGCCGACACCATGTAGTAGCGCAGCTCGATCCCACGGACCCGCTCGAGCACCGAGGGGATCAGCAGGGAGTTGCCGAGCGACTTGCTCATCTTCTCGCCGGCGGTGGTGATCCAGGCGTTGTGCAGCCAGTACGACGAGAACGGCCGGCCGGCCGCCCGCGACTGGGCCTGCTCGTTCTCGTGGTGCGGGAAGCGCAGGTCGACGCCGCCGCCGTGGATGTCGAAGGCGGGGCCGAGGTACTTGCCGGCCATGGCCGAGCACTCGATGTGCCATCCCGGGCGACCCGGACCGTAGGGAGAAGGCCAGGCGGCGGTCTGCGGCTCGCTGTCCTTCTTCCAGCCCTTCCACAGGGCGAAGTCGCGCGGGTCCCGCTTGCCGCGGGGGTCCGCGTCGCCGGCGGGCTCCATGTCCTCGACCTTCTGACGGGTGAGCTCGCCGTAGGCGGGCCAGCTCCGCACGTCGAAGTAGACGTCGCCGCTGCCGTCCTCGGCCGCGTAGGCGTGGCCGCGGGCGACGAGCTCCTCGATCAGCTCGAGGATCTCGGGGACGTGCCCCGTCGCCCCCGGCTCGTACGTCGGCGGGAGCACGTTGATCGCGGCCAGCGCCTTGTCGAGCGCGCGCTTCATGGCGGCGGCGAGGGCGTACCAGTGGATCCCCTGCTCCGCGGCCTTCGCCAGGATCTTGTCGTCGATGTCGGTGACGTTGCGGATGAAGTCGACCTCGTAGCCGGTGGCCGACAGCCAACGGCGCAGCACGTCGAAGTTCACCGCGGAGCGGACATGGCCGACGTGCGGCTCGGACTGCACGGTGAGCCCACACACGTAGATGCCCGCCCGGCCCGGTTGCAGGGGGACGAAGTCGCGCGTCTCGCGCGTCGCGGTGTCGTGGAGCCTCAGAGTCACCCGCAGAGTCTAGGGGCGGGTGCGACCATCGCCCGAGTCGCGGACGGCGGACGAGGAAGTCCTGAGCCGCCGTGGGGGCAGCTCAGGACTTCCTCGGAGCAGGGCGGCTGGGGGGCTCAGCCGACCCGCATGCGGGTGCTCGTGCGACCAGCCAGGGTGTGCTTGTCGCCGAGGTACTCCACCTTGACGACGTACTTCCCGGATCGCGGCACCCGGACCTTGGCGACGACCTTGCCGTCGTCGCCGAGCCTCTCGGTGACCTCCTTCTCCCAGGAGCCACCCACCTCCTTGACCAGGACGACGACCTTGCCGGCGGCGTCACCGGCGACGCTGGAGACCGAGGCCTTGATCTTCGCCTTGTCACCGGCGTCGACCGAGGCCGGGACGGCGACCTCCACCGTCGAGCGGCCCTTCTCCACTGTGACGGTCATCGTGCTCTGGCTGGGTGCGTAGTTGCCCGCGCCGAGGTAGGTCACCCTCAGCGTGTGCGTGCCGACCTCGAGCGACCTGGCCGGCAGCGCGATCCGCGCGGTGCCGTCACCGAGCAGGGACGCAGCGCCCAGCTTGGTGGTGCCCTCGTGGAGCTCGACGGTGCCACCCGATGCCGGGGTCACGGTGATCGCCACCGACGACGCCTTGGCCCACTGCAGGGTCACGTCGGGCGCCGACACGGTGGTCGGGGCCTTCAACACCCTGACGGACACGACGGACTGGCTGGCCGTGTAGCTGCCGTCACCCAGGTACTTCAGCGTCAGCGAGTGGTCGCCGGCACCGAGCGCACGGGCGGCCATCGCGATGGATGCCGAGCCGCCCGACAGCGTGCCCTGACCGAGCTTGGTCGCGCCGCTGTAGAGCTCGACCGTGCCGGTCGGGGCAGGCGGCACCAGCGTCCGGGCCGCGGCAACCGGGGCCACCACCACGGACACCGATCCGGCGTTGCCCCACGTGAGGTCGGCAGCCGTTCCCGACACCGACGTGGACTCCTTCACGACCGTGACGGTCACCGAGCCCTGGCTGTCGCCGTGGCTGCTGTCGCCCTCGAGCTTCAGCGTCAGCGAGTGGGTCCCCACTGCCAGCGCCTGGGGCTTGATGTCGATGCTCGAAGCGCCGTTGGACACCGGTCCCTCACCCAGCTTGGTCGCACCGTCGAAGAGCTCGACGGCGCCACCCGCGTCAGCGGGGGTGACGGTGACGGACACGGAGCCGGACCGGGTCCAGGTGATGTCCTCAGCCGTTCCGGAGACGGTCGTGGACGCCTTGACGACGTTCACCGTGACCGTGCCCTCGTCAGCGACATGGTTGGCGTCGCCGAGGTACTCCAGGGTCAGCTCGTGGTCGCCCACGGGCAGGCTCTTCGCCGGGATGGTGAGCGTGGCCGCACCGGAGGTCAGGGTGGCCTCGTCCATCTTGGTCGCACCGGCGTACAGCTGGACCGTGCCGGTCGCGGCCGACGGGGTCACCGTCACCGACACCGAGCCGGCGTCACCCCACACGATGTCCGCAGCAGTACCGGACACCGACGACGCCGCCTTGGTGACCGTCACCGACACAGAACCCTGCGAGGGCTTGGTGTTGTCGTCACCCAGGTACTTCAGCGTCAGGGTGTGCGTGCCCACCGAGAGCGCCTCGGCGGGGATCGTGATCGTCGTGGCGTCGCCCCCGAGGGTGCCTTCGCCGATCTTGTCCGTGCCGTCGCGGAGCTCGACCGTCCCCGTGGCCGTGCCGGGCTCGACTGTCACGGAGACCGAGCCGGCGTCGCCCCAGACGATGTCCGCGGCAGAGCCCGACACCGTGGAGGAGACGCGGGTGTCGGTCACCGGGACCTCGAGGGTCGCGACCGTGCCGGTGGTGCCACCGGTGAGGGTGACCAGCTCGGTCGGACCGGTGAGGCCGGCGGGCAGCGTGAAGCTGACCGTGCCCGCGCCCGGGACGTCGTACGGCGTCGACGGCAGCGCCGTCGTCACGGGGAACGTGCCGAGCGGGCGCGCCCCCATGGAGACGGCCACCGTGGTGTCGACCTTGTCGCCCTCACCCGTCATCGACAGCGAGTCGACGGGGATGGTGACGGTCTCGCCGGCCGAGAAGGGACCGGCCGGGACGCGGGCGCCCACGGCATGCTGTGCGTGGTCGACCGACAGCGACGGGTGTGCGGCGAGGTAGTCGACCGTGGCCTGCAGGTCCGTGAACCCGGTGTCCTGGACGTTCGTGCCCAGGGTCAGCGCGCGGAAGTTGTCACCGCCGGTGGCCAGGAAGCTGTTGGCCGACACCGTGTAGGTGTGCGTCGGGTCGATCGCCGTGCCGTCGAGCCACATCCCGGTGATCCGGTCGCCCTCGGCGCGCGAGGAGTCCTCGGTCCAGGTGAAGCCCTTCGACGTGCCGAGCCGCAGGAACGGTCGCGACGGGACGTTGCCGTCGGGGTCGCGCTGCCACTGCTGCTCGAGGAGCACCTTGAGCTGGGCGCCGGTGAGGTCGACCGTGACGAGCGTGTTGGCGAACGGCTGGACGTCGGCCGCCTCGCGGTAGGTCACCGGGCCGGGGCCCTCGTCGGTCCCGATCAGATCGGCACGCAGGCCGCCCGGGTTCATCACACCGATGTCGGCGCCGGTCTTCCACGCCTGGATCTCCGCGACCTGGTTGCCGAGCGTCGACTCGCCACCACGGTTCTCGACCGTGGCGCCGTTCTCGTCGACGCGTCGCGCCCGCTTGAACGGGCCGGTGACCTGGCCGAGCACCTGGGCGCCCTTGACGGCCGCCACGTCGACCGCGGACTGCACGATCGCCTTGGTCGCGGCGTCCTCGTCGTAGTCCTTCATCGCCAGGACGTGCTGACGGATCCGGGCCAGCTGCTTGGTGCCCGGGGTGAACTCGAACTCGAGCTGGTTGAGGTAGGAGCCGTACTGGCCCGCGGACACGACCGGACGGTCGATCGTCTTGCCCGCCACGGCCACCTTGCAGTTGTACTTCAGGTGGGTGTGGCCGGAGATGATCGCGTCGACGTTGGCGTTGGCGCCGTGGGCGATGCGACCGAAGGTCGACGTGGTGTCCGACCCGATGGTCGCGCAGTTGGGGCTCGGAGCGCCCTCGTGGACGAGCTCGATGACCAGGTCGCAGGGCTCGCCGCCGCAACCATCGGCCTTGAGCTGGTCGGCAGCCGCGTTGACCTCGTCGACGATGCTGGTGATCTCCAGGCCCTGGATCGAGCTGGGGGCCACGAGCGAGTCGAGGTCCTCGGTCACCGCGCCGACGAAGCCGACGGAGATGCCCTGACCGCCGTTGAGGTCGGGGAAGTCCTTCCACCAGGTGGCGCCGTTGGCGTGGGCGTAGTTGCCGTCGGTGCGGTCGCTCTTGAGCGCGTACGCACCGGTGTCGGCGTCACGGACGTTGGCCGCGATGTAGGGCCACGAGGCACCACCCTCGGCGTCGTCCTTCGACATGATGCGGTTCATCAGGTCGTCGTAGCCCTGGTCGAACTCGTGGTTGCCCGCGGCGGAGACCTCGAGGCCCGCCTCGTTCATCGCGTCGATCGTCGGCTTGTCGTTCTGGATGAACGACTCGAACGTCGAGGCGCCGACGATGTCGCCGGCCATCACGAAGGCGGTGTCCGGGTTGGCCGCACGCAGCTGCTTGACCGCGCCGGCCATGGCCGCGGCACCCGCCGAGGCGCTCGCCGGGTCGTCGAGCAGGCGACCGTGGAAGTCGTTGGACGCCAGGACCTGGATGGTGTCGACCTCGCCCGACGCCGGCGTCTTCGGCGCGTTGATGCCGATGATCTCCGGGTTGTGGTCCGACGCGCGGAACTGGTTGGGCGCGTAGAGGTTCGTGAGGTTCGCGTTGTAGCGCGAGTACTCGTAGTAGACCGACTCGTTGGAGTTGATCTCCCACACGTCCTTGCCGGTCACCCAGCCCCGAGCGGCCTCGTTGGCGAAGACGTGGTCGAGCGATCCGGAGAGACCGCCGAAGCTGTAGGTCTTCTGACCGTTGGCCGGGTGCAGGTCCTCGTAGCCGGCCGCGACGATCGTCTTGACCGGGTCCTCCTGCGAGTAGGCGTTGTAGTCGCCGGTCAGGAAGGCCGCCTCGATCTGCTTGTCGTCGAGGAAGTCGTTGGCGAACGCGACCAGCGCCTTGGCCTGACGGACGCGGTCACCGTTGTAGAAGCCTGCGCCGTTGCCGATGTCGTCGTTGTCACCCAGCGGGACGGTCGGCGTCACCGACGGACCGCCCTTGGACTTGAAGTGGTTGACGATCACCGCGAAGCCGTCGGCGTTCGAGCCGCCCTTGCGGACGAAGGCCTGTGCGAGCGGCTCCCGCGCGTTGCGGAAAGGAGCGCTGTTGACGAGGATCCGGCTGCGTCCAATCGTCTCCACCGTGTCCGGGTTGTAGATGAACGCCGAGCGGATGGCGTCCTGCTCCAGGAGCGACGGCTGCGCGGCCGGTCGGGGCGACGGGACGAAGGCCCAGCGGTTGTCGTCGCCCGGGTGGGACGCGGCCCAGTCGGCGTTGAGGACGTCGACGAGGTGGCTCACGGCCGCGTCGCGGTCACGGCCATCGATGATCTTGCTGGAGTTCTCGACCTCCTCCAGGCTCATGACGTCGGCGTCCATCGTGTTGATGGCCTTGATCTCCTTGGCCTGCTGACGCTCGAAGTCTGCGGTGAGAGCCGACAGATCGGTGCCCCCGCTCTTCTGTGCGGCACCGCGCGGGCCGGGCCACAGCAGGTTCCCCTTGCTGTCGTACTCACCGCACTCGTTGTTGCTGACGCGGTCGCCGGAACGATCCGTGTAGTAGGTGCAGTTGCGCGTCAGGCGCGGCTGCGTCGCGTCGACCGGGTTCGGGTTGAACGAGGGTGACGCCTTGTACTGCTCACCGGTGACGGTGAAGTAGTTGAGCATGTTGAACGTGGCGATCTTGAGGTTGCCGTCCGAGCCGAGCACGTCGTCGGGAGCTGCGTTCAGTGCTCGGGTGTCCTGGAAGGCAACGCCCTGCGCGGTGCCGGCGGTGCCGGGCGCCACGCGGGTACGGGTGTCGAGGCGCCACATGTCGAAGCGGAACGTGAAGATCAGCGGCTGCGCGAAGGTCACCTTCGCGCCCACGCGGGGCGAGCTGGTCGTGGTCAGCCACGGGAAGCCCGCTACGTCCTCGACCGAGGAGGCCGAGTAGTCGACGTCGGCGCCGTCGTCGAGGGTGACGCGGTGCGCCTCGTTCCAGGCGTTGTGCTCGGCCAGGGCGGCAGCGTCCGACGCGGGAATCTCCTCGGTGCCGATCACGAGCGGGTCGTCGCTGTTCGCGGCGAGGCCGATCTCGCCCTGCATGGCGAAGCCGAGCGAGCCGGACTGGGCCCAGGCGCTGCCGTCGTAGGAGTCGGAGACGGTGTAGTGGCCGGTGGGCTGGAAGGCCTCGCCCTCGTGGGCCTCGCGCAGTGCCGCCAGCTCGGCGCCCGTGGCGCACTCGCCGACGGCGCAGGTGGTGCCGGGCAGGTCGGCGCCCGGGACGATGGCCGGGAGGGCGGTCGGCAGGGCGACGACGTCGGCTGGCTTGGCCGGGCTGATCTCGGTGAGCCCGAAGTACTCCGTCACCTTGCCGGTGACGCGAACGGAGTCGCCGATCGCCGGCGACGTCTTGGTGCCCATGAAGACGAAGACGGCGTCGGAGGCCCCCGGGGTGTCGGGCGTGCCGCCAGTCTGGAGGTAGAAGCCGGCGAGCTCCGTGAGGTGGGTGGACGAACCGGAGCCGTAGCGACCGCTGCCGTAGACAGCGGTGACGACGCCCTCGGTGGTCGCGTAGTCGTCGACGTACGGCGAGGCTGCGCCGGTGCCCTGGATCTCGGCGATGGTGCGCGTCGGCACCGCGGACACGGTGAGGGTGAACGACGTCTGCGAGGTGCGCGAACCGCCGTCGGTCACGGTGGCCGTGACCGCGAAGGTGCCGGTTGCGGTCGGCGTGCCCGAGACGACACCCGCGGACGACATGGTGACGCCGGCCGGGAGGCCGGTCGCCGACCAGCTGTAGGCCGGAGCGCCACCGGTCGACGCCATCGTGAAGCTGGGCATGGTCTGGTTGACATAGGCCGTCTTGTCGCCCGGGTTGGTGGCGACCAGCGGATCAGGAGCGGAGACGACGATGTCGAAGGTGGTCGACGCAACCGTCGAGGCGGCGTCCGTCGCCGTCACGGTGACGGGGAACGACCCCGTCGCGGTGGGCTTCCCAGAGATCACGCCGGTCGACGACATCGCGAGTCCAGCCGGCAGGCCCTCGACCGAGAGGGTGTAGGGCCGGGTTCCGCCGCCCACGCGAACGGTGAAGCCGGAGATCGGGGTGTCGGCGAAGAAGGACTTGTCGCCGGGGTCGGTGACGGTCAGCGGGCCGGAGGTCTCGGTGATCGAGATGTTGTCGATCCCGATGTGCTCGTTGCTGCCCGAGGCGTTGTCGAGCGTGATCACACGGAGGAACACATCGGCCTTGTTGTCGACGTCGGCGGGCAGCGCGACGGACACGCGGGTCGAGGTGACGGTCGTGTTGCTGACTGCGGTCGCGTCGTTCAGGTACGCCGCGGGAATGTTGGTGTAGGCGCCCGAGGTGCCGACGCGGTACTGGAGCGCCACCCGGGTCGGCTGGTCGTCCGTGCCGCTGTCCAGGTCCTGGACGTCGTACGCCATGTCGAGGCCGGCCTTGCCGGTCGTGTTGAGGTGGAAGACCAGCAACGGTGTGGTGACGGTCCCGGTCGCGCTCAGGGCGACCGTCCTGTCCGCAGCGGGAACCGCGCCGAACCCGAGGACCCCTCCGGTGCTGACCGTGTTGGGCAAGGACGTGCTCGCCTGGTTCAGCAGCTGCGAGGTGAGGGTCCCCTCTGCTGTCAGGTTGCCGACGTTCGTCGTGTTCGGCTGGTTCGCCGCCGCGATCGTCGTGCCCGTGGAGAAGCCCTCCACCCCTGGGAAATCAGCCCAGGTGCTCGTCGTGGTGAGCCCGGACCAGTCCTGCGTGTAGGGGAACGACGAGATCGCCGACGAGACGCTCGCGCTGGCCGGGGCGGTGAAGCCCATGGCCAGCGAGCCGGCCACGAGAGCGAGGAGGGATGTGAGGCTGAGCGCGGTGCGGGGGGCGCGTCGAGGCAAGGCGAAGTCTCCGAGGTGAGAGGGCCGCAGGACGACCCGGTGGCGGCCTCGGACAACCTAAGTCGGACCTGAGACATTCTTCGAAAAACACCTGCCAATTTCGGCGGGGACACTTCGTGAACTATCGCCATGAGTCATTGGCGGTTGTGACTCCTGAGACCGGTGGGACGCGACGGGTTATCGTCGTCCGGTGCTCCGACGCCCCGCTCGTGCCCTCCTGCTCCTGTCGCTCGTGCTGGGCGCGACGGCGCCCGCGTCGTCCGCCACGGCAGGCGGCGGGGAGCCGCGCGCGAAGGCCACACCCCACGTCTCGCTCGTCTCGTGGAGCTCCTACGCCGACTTCAAGGCCGGCACGCGCACGGGTCTCAAGCTGGGCCGCGGGCAGGTCTCGCTGCTGAAGCCGAAGGCGCGCACGGTGGCCGGCCGGACCTACGAGGCCGGCTCGTGGACCTCGCCGTGGGCCACGCCGGGCTTCGACGCGACCGCTCTGATCCCGACCTGGGAGGCCACCACTCCCGGCAGGAGCCTGGTGCGGGTCGAGGTGCGCGCCATGGCCGTCGACGGCTCCACCGGCAGCTGGGACACGATGGCGGACTGGTCCCGGACGGGCCGGCCCGTCGCGCGGACGTCGTACTCCGGACAGCCGGACGACCTCGGTCGCGTCAGCGTCGACACCTGGTACGCCGCCGGCTCGATCGCCGCGTGGCAGGTGCGGGTCACCCTCATGCGACCGCGCGGGTCGCGCCTGGCGGTCAGCCTCGAGCGCGTCGGCGCCGTCGCGTCGCTCGACGCCACCGCGCCCCGACCGACGTCGGCGCCCGGACCCGCGGTCGGCACCGTGCTCCCCGTCCCGACGCTGTCCCAGATGGTGCACAGCGGGCACTACCCGCAGTGGGGCGGCGGTGGTGAGGCGTGGTGCTCGGCGACCTCCACAGCGATGGTGCTGGGCTACTACGGCATCTCGCCCGCGCCGACCGGCATCACGCCCGGCCACGTCGACGCCGTCGTCGACCACACCGCCAAGATGGTCTACGACCACGGCTACCGCGGCACGGGCAACTGGGCGTTCAACACCGCCTACGCGGCGACCCTCGTCGGCGGCGACTCCTACGTCACGCGGATGACCGGGCTGCGAGAGGCCGAGGACTACATCGCAGCGGGCGTGCCGCTCGTCATCTCGGTCGCGTTCGGGCGCAACCAGCTGGCGGGGGCACCGATCTCGTCCAGCAACGGCCACCTGCTGGTGGTCGTGGGCTTCGAGGCCGACGGCGACGTCGTCGTCAACGACCCGGCGGCTGCGACCGACGCGGAGGTCCGCCGCGTCTACGACCGCGCCCAGCTCGAGCGGATCTGGATCGCCGCCTCCGGCGGGACGGCGTACGTCATCCGCAACGGCTAGTCAGCCGGCGCTGATCCCGATCGTGTGCAGGCCGGTCGACCCGTCGGGGTCGGGTGCGCGGACGACGTCGGTCTGGGTCTGCCCGTCCTTGCCGATCGCGCGCACGCGGATGGTGTGGTCGCCCTTCGGCACGTCGACGGTGACCCGCCACTGCACCCAGGGGTCGACCGACGGCGCGTCGCCGAGGTCCGCGCGCTCCCACTCGCGGCCGTCGACCTGCACCTCGACCGCCTCGATGCCGGTGTGCTGGTGCCAGGCCACGCCGCCGATCGCCAGCTCGCCGGCCGGTACGTCGTCACCCGCCTGCGGTACGTCGATGCGCGAGGCGATCTTGACCGGTCCCAGCGCCGACCAGCCCTTGTCCGTCCAGTAGCCCATTGCGTCGTCGAAGGTGGTGACCTCCATGTCGACCACCCACTTGGTCGCCGAGACGTAGCCGTAGAGGCCGGGGACGACCGTGCGGACCGGGAAGCCGTGCTCGATGGGCAGCGGGCGTCCGTTCATCGCGACGGCGAGCATCGCGTCGCGGTCGTCGGTGAGCGCGGCGAGCGGCGTCACGCAGGTCCACCCGTCCTCGGAGGTCTGGAGGACCGCGTCGGCCTTGGCGGACACCCCGAGGTCGGCCAGCAGGTCCGCCAGGCGTACGCCGCTCCACCGGGCGTTGCCCACGAGGCCGCCGCCCACCTCGTTGCTGACGCAGTTGAGGGTGATCCATGACTCGGTGAGCTCACGCGCGACCAGGTCGGAGAAGCTCAGCACGAGCTCGCGGTCGACGAGACCGTGGATGCGCAGCGACCACTCCGTGGGCTCGATGGTCGGCTTCGCCAGGGTCGTGTCGATCAGGTAGAAGTCCTCGTTGGGCGTCTGCCACGGCGCGATGCCGGCGAGGTCGACCGACGTGGCCGGCGGGGGCTGCCGACGCGTGACACCGGGGATCCGGAGCAGCCGGCGGCTCGCCTCGACGTGACGGCGTCCGGCGCCGACCACCCGGCCACCGACGGCGATCCCGACCGCCGCGAGCGAGATCGCACCCGCCACCATCACGAAGACCCGGCGCTCACTCGACTCGAGGTCGGGGCGGCGCCGCCCGCGACGCAGCGCGTCGTTGAGGGCGGAGTGCGCGGTCACCCAGGTGACCAGTCCGACGAGCACCGGGATGACGTCGGTGGGGACGGCGCCGCGCTGCGCCAGCACCGCCGCCAGGCCGACCCCGGCCAGGGCGAACCAGACCACCTGCGGCTGCCAGAAGCCACGCTGGGCGAGACGACCGGCGAGGGCGAAGAGACCGACGAGGATCACCAGGATCCCGAGGACCAGGGCGGGCTTGTCGAGGTGGCCGAGCACCGAGATCGCGCGCTCGGCAGCCTCTCCCGGCGTCAGCCTGATCACCAGCTCGGCGACGGCCACGACGGGCGACTCGCGGATGGTGAGCACCATCGCGGCGGCATAGCTCGTCGCGAGGCCGGCCAGTCCGGCGAGCACTCCGGCGAGCGCCCACGGCGCACGGCGGCCTGTGTCGTGTCCGATCACGTCTCAATTGTGGCCGAGGACCGGGCATGATGCGGACGTGACGTCCTTACAGCACGCTTACGGCATGCGCATCGGCATCGGGACCGACGTCCACCGGCTGGTGCCCGGCGTGCCGATGCACCTCGCCGGCCTGGCCTGGCCCGACGAGCCCGCCGGGCTCGAGGGCCACTCCGACGCCGACGTGGCCGCGCACGCCGCGTGCGACGCCCTCTTCTCGGCCGCCGGGCTGGGCGACCTCGGGACGAACTTCGGCACCACGGAGCCCGAGTGGGCGGGCGCCTCCGGCGTCGCGCTGCTCGCCGAGACCGCCCGCCGCGTGCGCGACGCCGGCTGGGAGGTCGGCAACGTCTCGGTGCAGGTGATCGGCAACGTGCCGCGCCTCGGACCGCGTCGCGACGAGGCGACCGCCGCCCTCTCCGAGGCGATCGGCGCCTCCGTCAGCCTGTCGGCCACGACCACGGACGGGCTGGGCCTGACCGGCCGCGGTGAGGGTGTTGCTGCCATCGCGACCGCTCTGGTCGTCCGTCCATGAGCGGTACGGCCGCGATCGTCCTGGCCGCCGGCTCGGGCACCCGCGTCGGCGGCGACGTCAACAAGGTGCTGCTGCCCCTCCTCGACGTCCCGGTCCTGGTGTGGTCGGTGCGCGACGCGCTCGACCTGTCCGACCTGCGCCGCCTCGTGCTCGTCGTACGACCCGGGGACCGCGCAGCCGTCGAGGCGGCGGTCGCGCCGCACCTCGGGGACCGCGAGGTGCTGGTGGTGGACGGCGGGGCCACCCGCCACCAGTCGGAGTGGGCGGCGATCCGGGTGCTCGCCGAGGACATCGCGGCGGGCGCGGTCGACGTCGTCGTCGTCCACGACGGCGCCCGCCCGCTCGCCGGCACCCGCCTGTGGCGCTCGGTCGTCGACGCGGCTCGCGGGACCGGCGGCGCGATCCCGGTCGTGCGCGTCGAGGGACTGGTGCACGGCGACCTGACCCCGGTCACCGACGAGGTCGGGGCGGTGCAGACGCCCCAGGCGTTCCGCGCCGACGACCTGCTGAGCTCCTACCGCGCGGCGGCCGCCGACGGCTTCGAGGGCACGGACACCGCGGCCTGCGTGACGACGTACGCCGGTGTGGCGGTCGCCGCGGTGCCGAGCACCTCGCTCAACCTCAAGGTCACCTTCCCCGAGGACGTGGCGCTCGCGGCCGGGCTCAGCGCGTCGCGGGCCCCCCGGTGAGGGCATCGAGGAGCCGGACGTCCTCGACCGACGAGACGCGTCGGCCATCGGACGGCGCGGGGAGCAGGCGGATCGGGTGACCGGCGGCCGCGAGGTCGGCCACGGCCCGGGCGAGGTCGGTCGCGGGCTGTCGGTCCAGCTGGGAGGCGACGGCTGCCGGGAGGACGAGCGGTGAGGTGATCGCGACGAGGTCGTCACGATCGAGGGTCTCGCCGACGCGGGCCCCGGTGACCACCTTGACGGTGTCGGTGACCGGGCGGCAGCCCACCACCACGTCGCCCGTCGCGCGCGCCTCGTCGAGGCACGCGGCGATGAACTCGGGTGGCGTCATCGGACACAGTGCGTCGTGCAGGACGACGTCCTCGCCGGAGGCGGCCAGGCCCTCCCAGGTCACGGTCGCGTCGACGAGGTCGACGCCCGACTCCCCCAGCGCCCACGCGGCGCACGCGACGAGCGCCTCCCCGCGGACGAGCTCGTAGGGCAGCGAGCCACGCTCGTCGTCCAGGACGAGACCGAGGCCCCGGGGACGGTCGTCCCAGGGGCCTCGGTCGGCGTCGTGCAGGCTCAGGAGGCGAGCACCTCGTCGAGCATGGTCTCGGCCTTGTCCTCGTTGGTCTTCTCCGCGAGCGCGAGCTCGGAGACCAGGATCTGGCGGGCCTTGGCCAGCATGCGCTTCTCGCCGGCCGACAGGCCGCGGTCGCGCTCCCGGCGCCACAGGTCGCGCACGACCTCCGACACCTTCATGACGTCACCGGAGTGCAGCTTCTCGAGGTTGGCCTTGTAGCGACGCGACCAGTTGGTCGGCTCCTCGACGTGAGCGGCCCGCAGCACGTCGAAGACGCGGTCGAGCCCCTCCTTGTCGACGACGTCGCGGACACCGACCAGGTCGAGGTTGCACGCCGGCACCCGGACGACCAGGTCCTGCTGGGCGACGATCCTGAGGACGAGGTACTGCCGGTCCTCTCCCTTGATCTTCCGCATCTCGATGTCCTCGATGACTGCGGCCCCGTGATTGGGATAGACGACCGTTTCGCCGACGGTGAAAGTCATATGTTCAGTTCCCTTTCCTAGGTGACCATTCTAACACGTGTGCGAACCGGCTCCCGACGCGTTTGTGCAGGTCAGAGGCCACATCCGGGCTTGACAGAACGGCCGTGGCCGTGCTGGCGCCCCCGGCCCGGAGGCCTCTGGCATGCTTCGCGCATGCCCACGCCACCCGCCGTGCTCCTGCTGCAGGCGGCGCAGCCGCGACACGCGATCACCGCCGCGATCGGGCTCGGAGCGGCGGCCGCGGTGAGCGGGCGACCGCTGCGGGAGGTGGGGCTCGTCGCGGCCACCGTGCTCGTGGGCCAGGGCATCATCGGCTGGTCCGACGACCTGACCGACCGGCGCCGCGACGAGCGGCACCAGCCCACCAAGCCCCTGGTGCGGGGTCTCGACCCCGGGACGGTCTGGTTCGCGCTGACCTGCGCGGTGCTGCTCGTCGTACCCCTCTCCGTGGCGCACGGCAGGCGGGCGGGCCTCGCCTACCTCGCCGTCGTCGTCGTCTCGGCAGTCGGCGACCGCTTCCTCCACGCCCGCCCGCTGTCGTTCCTGCCCTGGGTGGTGAGCTTCGCGCTGTACCCCGCGTTCCTGGCGTACGGCGGCTGGAACGGCGCCGGCACCTCGACGCCACCCACCGTGGCGATGACCGCGCTCGCCGCCGCGCTCGGCCTCGGCGTCCACGTGCTCACCGCGCTGCCGGGCCTCGTGCAGGACCACGAGGAGGGCGAGCGCTCGCTGCCGATGCTGCTGGCGCTGCGCATCGGGACCCCGCGGTTGCTGCTCGTCGCGGGTGTCTTCACCGCGCTCGTCGTCGTCGGGATCTTCGTCGCCGGGCGCACCGTCGGGCTCACCTGAGCCGGGCGCGGCGACGGCGCCCGACGACGCTAGGCTGTCGGCCATGCAGCATCGACTCCTCGTGAGCTCCGCCTTGGTCGTCGCTCTCGCCGCTCCGTTGTCCTCGTGCGGCTTCGACTACGCCACGGACCGCGACTACACGCCGGGCAGCGGCGCCAACACCCGCGAGGGACAGGTCGACGTGCTCTCCGCCGTCGTCGTGTCCGCTGCCCGGGGCTCCGGCACCTTCGTGGCCTCGCTGTCCAACAACAGCGACGACTCCGAGCAGACCTTCACCGCCGTCGCGGGCCAGGACGCCACGGTGACCGCGGCTGAGTTCGACCCGATCACCATCCCGGCCGGCGGCCTGGTCAACCTGGCCGACCCGCCCGCCGACATCGTGCTGACCGGCGACTTCGAGGCGGGCGACGTCGTACCCCTGACGTTCGACTTCGGCACCGGCGAGCGCGTCTCGCTCAACGTGCCGGTCGTGTCGGACGAGACCGGCTACTGGAAGGGACTCGACGCGTCATGACCCACACCCTCGTGCTGCTCCGCCACGGCGAGAGCGAGTGGAACGCCAAGAACCTGTTCACCGGCTGGGTCGACGTGGCCCTCACCGACAAGGGCCGCGCCGAGGCCGTCCGCGGCGGAGAGCTGATGAAGGAGGCCGGCGTCCTGCCCGACGTCGTGCACACCTCGCTCCAGCGTCGCGCGATCAACACCGCGGCCCTCTCGCTCGACGCGGCCGATCGCCACTGGATCCCCGTCAAGCGCTCGTGGCGGCTCAACGAGCGCCACTACGGCGCCCTGCAGGGCAAGGACAAGAAGCAGACGCTCGAGCAGTACGGCGAGGAGCAGTTCATGCTCTGGCGCCGCTCGTTCGACGTCCCCCCGCCGCCGCTCGACGACTCCGACGAGTGGTCCCAGGCCGACGACCCGCGCTACGCCGACCTCGGCGACGAGATGCCCCGCACCGAGTGCCTCAAGGACGTCATCGCGCGGTTCCTGCCCTACTGGGAGGGCGAGATCGTGCCCGACCTCCGGGCCGGGAGGACCGTGCTGGTCGCCGCCCACGGCAACAGCCTGCGCGCGCTCGTCAAGCACCTCGACGGGATCAGCGACGAGGACATCGCCGGCCTCAACATCCCGACCGGCATGCCCCTGCTCTACCGCCTCGACGAGTCGATGGAGCCGACCGTCGCCGGCGGCGAGTACCTCGACCCCGAGGCGGCCGCCGAGGCCGCCGCCGCGGTCGCCAACCAGGGCCGCTAGTCCTGTTCGAGCGGTGGTCCAGCCACATTCCCGACCGAGCGAATGTGGCTCCGCCACCGCTCGCGGGCGCGCCGTCGTACGACACGCCGCTGAGAGGTGGTCCAGCCACATTCCCGACCCGGGGAATGTGGCTCCACCACCGCTGCACGGCGCGCAGCGGTGAATGAGGGGGTTCGGGGCCCGCGGAACCCTCCTCACGCACCGCCGGCCGGTGCGTCGTCATACGACATGCGGTTGAGCGGTGGGAGGCGAGGATCCCGACGCTGCGGAACCTCCTCACGCATCGCTCGGGCGGGAGGCGCACGTCAGGCGCGCTCGGGCCGCTCGCCGGTGACGACGAAGACCACGCGGTTGGCGACCGACACGGAATGGTCGGCGATCCGCTCGTAGTAGCGGCCGAGCAGGGCGATGTCGACCGCGGCCTCGACGCCGTGCTGCCAGTCGGTCGAGAGCAGCTCGGTGAAGCTGCGGCGCCGGAGCTGGTCCATCACCTCGTCGTCGCGGCCGAGCTCGATCGCGGCCTCGACGTCGCGGTCGACGATGATGCCGCGCACCCGCCGGACCATGTCCTCGGCGGTCTCGGCCATCCGCTCCATCGTCGGGCGCAGCTCCTCGGGAACCGCCACCTGCGGCACCCGCAGCCGGGCGATCTTGGCGACGTGCACCGAGAGGTCGCCCATCCGCTCGAGCTCGCTGACCATCCGCAGCGCGGAGACGATCATCCGCAGGTCGCCGGCGACGGGCTGCTGCAGGGACAGCAGCTGGAACGACGTGTCGTCGACCCGCTCCCGGGCGTCGTCGATCGCCTTGTCGCCGCTGATCACCTGGTCGGCGGTGTGGATGTCGCCGGTCATCAGGGCCTTGGTGGCCTCGTGCACGGCGACCTCGACCATCCCGCAGATGTCGGAGAGGTCGGCGAAGATGCCGTCGAGCTGGTCATGGAAAGCCTCACGCATGGGCCGGACCCTAGGCAGCCCAGGCGAACAGATGACGGTGTGCGATGAACGGCGCGTGAACACTCGGCGCCGGACGTCCATCGAGGACTTCGGCACGGCCCCGATGCGTACGATGTGAGCGTGGATCCGACGATGCAGGCTGGTCTGGCCGCGATCGTCGGAGCAGTCATGGCAGGCGGCGCGGTGCTGGCGTGGCACATCAGCGACCGCCAGCGACACACCCTTCCCGAGGTCGAGCAACCGGTCGTCCAGGCCGGCGTGGCGGCGGTGCTCAGCATCCTGCGGTCGAGCGCCGTGGTGGTCGACGAGTCCGACCACGTGCTCAAGGCCTCCGCACCGGCGTACGCCTTCGGGCTGGTGCGCGGCAACACCCTCGTCGTGCCCGAGCTCCTCGACCTCGTCGCGCAGGTCAGGCGCGACGGCCAGATCCGCGAGAGCGAGCTCGACCTTTCTGCGCCCGACGGCGGTACCGCCCGCACCCTCACCGCCCGCGTCGCCCCCCTCGGCGCCCGGCTCGTGCTCGCGCTGGTCGAGGACCGGACGCGGGAGAAGCGGGTCGAGGAGGTCCGCCGCGACTTCGTCGCCAACGTCAGCCACGAGCTCAAGACCCCCGTCGGCGCCATCCGGCTGCTCGCCGAGGCGGTGGACGACGCCTCGGACGACCCGGAGGCCGTGCAGCGGTTCGCCGGCCGGATGCGCACCGAGAGCGACCGCCTGTCCAAGCTCGTCCAGCAGATCATCGAGCTGTCGCGACTCCAGGCCCACGACCCGCTCGAGAAGCCGGTGATGGTCGACCTGGACGCGGCCGTCGCGACGGCCGTCGACACGAGCGCCATCGAGGCGGCGGCCAAGGAGATCACCGTCGAGTCCCACGGCGAGCACGGCCTGGAGGTCTTCGGCTCCCAGGAGCTGATCGGCGCCGCGGTGAGCAACCTCGTCGCGAACGCCGTGGCCTACTCCGGCAACGGCTCGCGCGTCGTCGTCACGACCCGCTCAGAGGGCGACCACGTCCAGGTCAGCGTGGTCGACCAGGGCATCGGCATCCCCCCTCAGGACATCGACCGGATCTTCGAGCGGTTCTACCGCGTCGACCCCGCCCGACACCGGTCCACGGGCGGCACCGGCCTGGGCCTCGCCATCGTCAAGCACGTCGCCGCGACCCACGGCGGCGACATCTCCGTGTGGTCCGTGCAGGGGCAGGGCTCCACCTTCACCCTGACGCTCCCCCGCAACCCCGGCCCCGAGCGCGCGACGAACACCTCGCCCGTCGAGGTCGTCGTACCGGCCGATCCGGAGACCTCGCCGGTCACCCCTTCCAGATCACAGCAGGAGATCGATAGATGACACGCGTACTCGTCGTCGAGGACGAGGAGAGCTACAGCGACGCCCTCGCCTACATGCTGCGCAAGGAGGGCTACGAGGTGGCGATCGCCGCCGACGGCACCACCGCGCTCACCGAGTTCGACCGCTTCGGCCCCGACATCGTCCTGCTCGACCTCATGCTGCCGGGCATCCCCGGCACCGAGGTGTGCCGCCAGATCCGCCAGACGTCGTCGGTGCCGGTGATCATGGTCAGCGCGAAGGACGACGAGGTCGACAAGGTCGTCGGGCTCGAGCTCGGTGCGGACGACTACGTCACCAAGCCATACTCCCCGCGCGAGCTGGTCGCCCGGATCCGTGCCGTGCTCCGCCGCGGCCAGGAGCCCGAGCTGATGCCGGACACGCTCGAGGCCGGTCCGGTGCGCATGGACGTCGAGCGGCACGTCGTCACCGTCGACGGCAGCGAGCAGCGCCTGCCCCTCAAGGAGTTCGAGCTGCTCGAGATGTTCCTCCGCAACCCGGGGCGCGTGCTCACCCGCGGCCAGCTCATCGACCGCGTCTGGGGCTCCGACTACGTCGGCGACACCAAGACCCTCGACGTCCACGTCAAGCGGCTGCGCGCCAAGCTCGAGCCCGACCCGAGCGACCCGCGCTACCTCGTCACGGTCCGCGGCCTGGGTTACAAGCTGGACCTCTGACACGCTGCGGCGGGATGTCGTCGTACGACGTCCGAAATGCGCTGGCGACCCGTCATGACCGTTCCTAGGCTTGACCCGTGACGACGACGACCGAGAGCCCAGCCCCCGCCACCTCGGCACCGCCCACGTGGCTGCCGGTCGCGGCGGGTGCGATCACGCTGGTGATGTGGGCCTCGGCGTTCGTGGTGATCCGGCACGTCGCCGACGACATCAGCCCCGGCTCGCTCGGGGCCGGGCGGCTGCTCGTCGCCGCGCTGGTGGTCCTGCCGCTGGTGCTGCGGCGCGGCTGGGTGGCTCCCACCCGTCGCGAGTGGACGCTGCTCGCCCTAGGCGGCATCGGCTGGTTCGGCGTCTACAACCTCGCCCTCAACGCCGGCGAGCGCCACGTGGACGCGGGCACCGCGGCGATGATCATCCAGATCGGACCGGTCATCGTCGCGCTCCTCGCCGTCCCGCTCTTCGGTGAGCGCCTCCACCGGTGGTTGATCGGCGGCATGGTGATCGGCTTCGCCGGCGTCGCGGTGATCGCGCGCGGCTCGACGACGGACGCCGACGCGAGCCTGCTGGGCGTGGTGCTGGTGCTCGTCGCCGCCGCGATGTACGCCGTCGGCGTCCTGACCCAGAAGGTGCTGCTGCGCCGACTGCCGTCCGTCCAGGTCGTCTTCGTCTCGTTCGTCATGGGAGCGGTGATCTGCCTGCCCTTCTCCCGGGACCTCCCGGGCATCGTCGCGGACGGCGGCGCCGAGCTGTGGTGGATCGTCTACCTCGGCGTGCTGCCGACGGCGGTCGCCTTCACGACGTGGGCCTTCGCCCTGACCCACACCGACGCGGGAGCGCTGTCGCTGACGACGTTCCTCGTGCCGGGCATCGCGACGCTGATCGCGTGGCTGACCATCGACGAGGTGCCGCCGTCACTGACGTTCGTCGGCGGCGCGCTCGCGATCATCGGCGTGCTGATGACCCGGCGGAGGCCGAGGGACGCGGCCTAGGCCTGCTCGAGCCAGCCGCGGAAGGCCTCGAGGTTGCGGGTCGACTCGCCCCGCGAGATCCGCCACTCCCACTCCTTGCGGATCGACGAGGCGAAGCCCAGCTCGAGGATCGCGTTGAAGGACTCGTCGGCGTTGGCGAGCACGGAGCCCAGGACACGGTCGAGCTCGTCGGGCGACACCGACGCCAGCGGCAGCCGCGCCTCGAGGTAGACGTCCCCGTGCCGGTCGACGGCGAAGGAGACGGCGTACATCCGCAGGTTGCGCTCCAGCAGCCAGCGGTGGACGCGGGCGTGGTTCTCGTCGGGGTTGCGGCAGACGAAGGCGTGCACGCCGAGCGCGTGCGGGCCGACGTCGAGCCGGACCGGCACCTGGAGCTTCTTCTCCCCCGGCAGGCTCAGCGAGAAGCTCGCGCCCGCGACGCCCTCGCGCGCGGTCTCCTCGTGCTCGATCTCGTTGTCGGCGAGATAGGCACGGACGACCTCGATCTCCTTCACGACACCATCTCAGCACGCATCCGGCCGGCGGCGCGCTCGTAGGCGGCGAGGGTGCGCTCGGCGGTGCGCTCCCAGCTGAACTCCTGCGCGTGCTCGACAGCGCCCGCGCCGAGCCGCTCGACCAGGACCGGGTCGTCGACGAGGCGGCGCAGCGCGGCTGCCCAGTCACGCGGCTCGTGGGTGTCGACGAGCAGGCCGCTCACCCCGTCGCGCACGACGGTGGTCAGTCCCCCGACCGCGGCGGCCACCACCGGCGTACCGGTGGCCTGGGCCTCGACGGCGACGAGCCCGAACGACTCGTTGTAGGACGGCACCGCGACCGCGGTGGCCGCGGACGCCCACACGGCGAGCTCGGCCTGCGCGACGGGGGGCACGAAGCGTACGACGTCGCTGATGCCGAGGTCCGCGGCCAGGTCGGCGAGCGCGGTGGGGTGCTCCAGGCCCGACCCGGACGGTCCACCGACGACGGGTACGACGAGACGGTGCCGCAGCGACGGGTCCTCGGCGAGCATCACCTCGACCGCGCGCAGCAGCACGTCCGGCGCCTTGAGGGGCTGGATCCGGCCGGCGAACATCAGCACCGCCGCGTCCTGCGGCAGGTCGAGCCGGCGCCGCGCCTCGGCCCGGTCGTGCGGCGCGAAGACGGTGAGGTCGACGCCGGGATGGATCACCTCGACCGCGTCAGGGCTGGCCCCGTAGAGGTCGACGAGCTGGCGCGCCTCGGTCTCGGTGTTGGCGACGAGGAGGTCGGCGGCCTCGACGACCTGCTCCTCCCCGATCACCCGCGACACCGGCTCAGGGGTGTCCCCGACGGCGAGCGCCTCGTTCTTGACCTTGGCCATCGTGTGCATCGAGTGCACGAGCGGCACGTTCCAGCGGTCGCGCGCGAGGGCACCGACCTGTCCGGAGAGCCAGTAGTGCGAGTGCACGGCGTCGTAGTGACCGAGCGGCTGCAGCGCCTCGGCCCGCAGCACCTCGCGGGCGAACGTGCACAGCTGTCCGGGCAGCTCCCCCTTGGTCAGTCCCTCGAACGGGCCTGCGGAGATGTGGCGCACCAGCACGTTGTCCGCGGCCTCCACGACCTGGGGCAGCGCCGAGGAGGTCGCGCGGGTGAACACGTCGACGTCGACGCCCTGCGCACCCAGCCGCCTGGCGAGCTCGATGACGTAGACGTTCATGCCCCCGGCGTCGCCCGTCCCGGGCTGGTCCAGGGGGGAGGTGTGGAGGCTGATCATCGCCACCCGCTCGCCCACGCGCGTCTCCTTCGTCAGCTGGTCCGTCCCCGTCCGGAGTGCCCCGTCGGGGTGCACCTCCGGTGCAACCTCGCACGGGTGCACGGGATTCCCGACCAGCATCCCCGGGGTGGGTGGCTCAGCGGGAGTGCGCTCCACCCGGACGGGGGGCCTGCGGCTCGGCGCGACGGCCACGGAGCAGCGCGATCCCACCGATCAGGGCCGCGACCACGCCCCAGAAGCCGTCGTACCACCCGCTGTCGGTGCCCCGGAACGCCTCGATCATCGCCATCGCCAGCAGCCCGGACGCGAGGCCGACCACGACCCGCATCCCCGAGGCGTCGCTCCTGACCAGGGTCGACCCGAAGACCGCGGCCGCGACGACGATGAGCGCGAGCCCGACGAAGTGCAGCGTGGCGGGGAGGGGGTCGCTGCCACCGCCGAGCAGCGCGTGCGCGATCCAGAGCAGGCCGCCGAGGAGGGCGGCCGCAGCGGAGAGCCTGGCGGGATTCATCGGGAGAGTGTCCCACGCAGCCCCATGCGGGCTCACGGCTCGTCGGTGCCCTGGTGGAAGCGCGCCTGCCACCGACCGCCGGCGCGGAGCCAGAGGGTGCTGCGGAGCGTGGACCGTTCGGCGGTCGACGTACGCCACAGCAGCAGGATGGTGTCTGGCCCCACCCGGTCGGCGGAGACCACCTCGAAGCCCACGGGCTCGATCGGCCCGATCTCGTCGAGGACCTCCTCGCGCGTCCAGAGCCGCCCCGAGCGGCCGACCTCCTGCCAGTCGGGGTGGAGCAGGGCCGCCATCGCCGCGCGGTCCGTGCGGACCTCGTCGGTGAGCATCGACCGCTCCAGGGAGGCGACGTGCTCCTCGTCGGTCGGCTCCGGGGCGCCGTCGAGGCCGCTGAACAGGTCCGGCTCCTCCTCGACCTGGCCGACCTCGGCGGCCGGGTGGGAGGAGCTGCCCCCGACGAAGCCGGGTCCGGGGTCCGGCTCGGTCCCCCGCTGGTACGCCGACGCGGCGGCGTTGGCGCGCTGGTCGGCCGCCTCGTTGAGCTCGTGGCCCGCGTGGCCCTTCACCCACTCGAAGCGGACGCGGTCGCGGCGGCCCTCCATGGCGGCGTCGAGCGCCTTCATCAGCTCGACGTTGAGCACCGGCTTGCCGTCGCTCTTCTTCCAGCCCTTGCGCTTCCAGCCCGGCATCCACTTCGTGACCGAGTCGATGACGTACTTGCTGTCGCAGAAGACGTGCAGCTCGTCGTCGACGTGCGCGGTCTGCTGGAGCAGGTCGAGGACGGCCATCAGCTCGCCCATGTTGTTGGTGCCGCGCGGCCAGCCGCCCGAGGCCCAGCAGCCGTCGTCGACGTACCACGCCCAACCGGCCGGTCCGGGGTTGCCGAGTGCCGAGCCGTCAGCCGCCGCAATGATCACCTGCCCATCCTCCCAGCACAGTGCCTTGGCAGGATGGGGGCATGCCATCCGACCCGACCCCGTCCCGCACCGCCGTCGTCACCGGAGCGTCCAGCGGCATCGGCGCCGCGAGCGCCCGTGCGCTCGCCGCCCAGGGCTTCCACGTCGTGTGCGCGGCCCGGCGCACCGACCGGATCGAGGAGCTCGCCGCGGAGATCGGCGGCACCGCGGTGACCTGCGACGTGAACGACGCGGACTCGGTCGCCGCCCTCGCCGCCGCGGTCCCGGTGTGCCACGTGCTGGTCAACAACGCCGGCGGCGCCGTGGGCACCGACCGCGTCGAGGACGCCGACATCGAGGACTGGCGGTGGATGTACGAGGTCAACGTCCTCGGGCTCGTCCGCGTCACCCAGGCGCTGCTGCCGTCCCTGCGCGCCAGCGGTGACGCCGTGATCGTCAACATCGGCTCGACGGCAGGGCGCTGGGCCTACGAGGGCGGCGCCGGCTACACGGCCTCCAAGCACGGGGTGAAGGTGGTCTCCGAGACGCTGCGGCTCGAGCTCAACGGCGAGCCGATCCGGATCTGCGAGGTCGCTCCCGGCATGGTCCGCACCGAGGAGTTCTCGGTGAACCGCTTCCGCGGTGACCAGGAGAAGGCGGACGCGGTGTACGCCGGCGTGGACCAGCCGCTGCTCGCCGAGGACGTCGCGGACGCGGTCGCGTGGGTGGCCACCCGCCCCTCCCACGTCGACATCGACGAGCTGGTCATCAAGCCCCGTGCCCAAGCCGCGGCACACAAGGTGCACCGCTCCTGAGACGTGCGAGACTGCCGCGCGTGAAGACCATCGGACTCGTCGGCGGGATGAGCTGGGAGAGCAGCGCGGCCTACTACCGCGACCTCAACCTCGGGATGCGCGAGCGGCTCGGCGGCCTCGCCAGCCCGCGGCTCGCGATGACGACCGTCGACTTCGCCGAGATCACCCACCTCGAGGACGACGAGCGCTGGGACCAGATCGGCACGCTGCTGGCCGAGGCCGCGCGGGGCGTCGAGCGCGCGGGCGCGGACTTCCTGCTGCTCTGCACCACGACCTTCCACAAGGTCGCCGACCAGGTGGAGGACGCCGTCGACGTCCCGGTCCTCCACCTCGCCGACGTCGTCGCGGCCGCCGTGCGCGCCTCGGGCATCGAGACCGTCGGCCTCATCGGCACGAAGGTCGCGATGTCGGAGTCGTTCTTCGTCGACCGGCTCGCCGGCCACGGGCTGTCGGTGATCGTCCCCGACGAGTCGCACCACGACTTCCTCAACGACGCGATCTACGAGGAGCTCGTCCACGGGGTCGTGCTCCCCCGCACCCGCAGCCGCGTGGTCTCGATCATCGAGGAGCTGTGGGACGCCGGCGCCGGTGGCGTGCTGCTCGGGTGCACCGAGCTCGAGCTGCTGGTGAAGCAGGCTGACGTCGAGCTCCCGGTGTTCCCCTGCACGACGCTCCACGTGCAGGCCGCGCTCGACGCCGCCCTCGCCTGACCCCCGCTGGTCGAGGAAGGGCGAAGCCCTGTCACGAGACCACCGCCAACGGGTTTCGTGACGGTCGCTGCGCGACCTCCTCAACCAGCGGTGAGCGGAAGTCCCCGCGCGGTCGCGAGCCAGCGCAGCGCCGTCCAGGCGGGACCGCGCAGGTCGGTCGCCTTCGCCGCGGCCGGCAGGCGCACCGAGAGGACCTTCGAGCGGGCCCCCTCCGAGCTGACCAGCAGTCCGCCCGCGGCGACTGCGATCCCCTCACCCTGGTCCTGCGCGGGCAGCGCCCACGACGTGACGGCCTGCCACGACGGGAAGTCGGCGACGTACGCCTGTGAGTAGGTGCGCATGACGACCCCGCCCCCGCCCGGCAGGAAGGTGGCGTCGGTGACGATCCCGGGCGCCTCACCGACCTCGACCAGGCGGTTGGGACGGTCGGCCCGCAGCGTCGCCGGCGCGGCGTAGACCGTACCGCCGAAGATGCCCTTGGAGATCACGAAGAGCCGACCGGTCACCGGGTGCCGCAGGAGGGCCTCGGCGTCACGAGGGCCGTCGGGGTAGACCAGCTCGTACGACGTCGGCGTGGCGTCGACGTCGCCTCGGCCGAACGGCACCCGGAAGACCTCGACCGAGTCCCGCACGGCGCGATTGTCCCCGATGTCGCCGACCCACACGTGGCCCGGCCCGGCGGGCGCGAGCGCCTCCACGTCGACCGGGGCCGTGGGCCACGTGGTGACGCCGACGGTGCCACCGGTGGCGGGGTCGACCGTGAAGATGCGCCCGGAGTCGCCGGAGTCGTTGGTGGTGAACACCAGCCCGTCCTGCGCCACCAGTCCGCTCGACTCGACGATGTCGGGATCGGAGAAGCGGAAGACCTCGCGGTCGGCGGAGGCGGGGCCCCCGGAGGCCGCACCCGCCAGGAACGGCAGCGCGACCACGATGCCCACCACGCCGTGCCGTCCCCTCACGCCGCCACGGTAGTCGCGGGCCGTTCGTCGCGGCCCGTCCACCGTTCGTCGAACCCTCACCCCTTCGGTCGTTGACACCTCAATCAACCGCGGGACAGCGTGGCGGTCGTCACCCTCGGGAAAGGACGTCCCATGTCACGTCTCGACAAGTCGGCGATCGTCGCCGGTCCTGGCTACAGCCGCTGGCTGATCCCACCGGCCGCGCTCGCCGTGCACCTGTCCATCGGGCAGGTCTACGCGTTCTCGGTCTTCAAGAACTCGCTCGTGGAGAGCTTCGACACCAGCCTGACCGCGATCGGCTGGGTCTTCTCGCTGGCGATCGTGATGCTCGGCCTCTCCGCCGCCGTGCTGGGGACCTGGGTCGAGCGGTCCGGTCCCCGCAAGGCGATGGTCGTCGCCGCGCTCTGCTGGGGCACCGGATTCCTGGTCGGCTCCGCCGGCATCGCGACCGGGCAGCTCTGGCTGCTCTACCTCGGCTACGGCGTCATCGGCGGCATCGGCCTGGGCATCGGCTACATCTCTCCCGTGTCGACGCTGATCAAGTGGTTCCCGGACCGCCCCGGGCTGGCGACGGGCATGGCGATCATGGGCTTCGGCGGCGGCGCGCTGATCGCCTCGCCGCTGTCGAACCGGCTGATGGCGCTGTACGACGCCGACTTCGTGTCCACCGAGCCCACCGCGGTGGCCTCGAGCTCGGCGCTGGCGCAGACGTTCCTGACCCTCGGGATCGTCTACACCGTCTTCATGCTCATCGGGGCCACCCTGGTCCGCGTTCCCCCGGGCCATGGTGACGACGCGACGGCGGAGCACTCCCCCGGCACCAACGGCGCGCTGGTGCGGGCCTCGCGGGCCATCCGCACTCCGCAGTTCTGGTTCCTGTGGGTCGTGCTGTTCTGCAACGTCACGGCCGGCATCGGCATCCTCGAGCAGGCCGCCCCGATGATCCAGGACTTCTTCCGCGAGAACGGCGACAGCACCGTGTCCGCGGCGGCGGCCGGCGGGTTCGTCGGCGTGCTCTCGCTCGCCAACATGCTGGGCCGCTTCGTCTGGTCGAGCCTCTCGGACCGGATCGGCCGCAAGCCGACCTACGTCATGTACCTCGGCGTCGGGCTCGTGATGTACCTGCTGCTCGCGCTGTTCGGCGACAGCTCGACGGTCGTCTTCGTCGCGCTGGCCGTGGTGATCATCTCCTACTACGGCGGGGGCTTCGCGACCGTCCCGGCCTACCTCAAGGACCTCTTCGGCACCCTCGAGGTCGGCGCCATCCACGGTCGCCTGCTCACGGCGTGGGCCGCGGCAGGTGTCGCGGGCCCTCTCATCGTCAACGGGATCCTCGACACCGTCGGGGAGCCGGGCAACCTGGTCGCGGCCGACTACCGTCCCGCGCTCCTGACGATGGTCGGCGTGCTCGCGGTCGGCTTCGTCGCCAACCTGCTGATCCGCCCCGTGGACGAGTCCCACTTCGACGACCACGCACACGCGGCCCACGAGGACCGCGCACCCGAGGAGGCAGTGCGATGAGCACGAACGACGACCACACCACGACCAGCCCGGCACTGGTGGCGGGGGCCTGGGCCCTGGTCGGGCTCCCGCTCGCCTACGGGCTGTGGCAGACGCTGGTCAAGGCGTCGGCCCTGTTCACCGGCTGAGCCCCGACTCCTCCAGCAGCTCGCCCAGCCTCGGACGGACGCCCCACGCCGCCAGCAGGTCGTCGTACTCCTGGGCGGCGGACTCCTCGGCCTCGCTGGCGCGGCGGTGCGACCCCGCGTCGCCGCGCAGCCGGACCGCGCGCAGCAGGGTGTTGCGCGGGGTGTGCGCGCTCTCGACGAACTCGACGACGTCGACCCGGTAGCCCTCGCGCCGCAGCAGCGCCGCGCGCAGTGCGTCGGTGAGGGTGTCGGCGAAGCGCTCGCGCAGGATGCCGTAGCGCGTGAGCATGGCGTAGGGCTCGGGGGCCTCGGTGGTGCGCAGCTGGGCGGCGATGTCGTGGTGGCAGCACGGCGCGGCGAGCACCAGCGAGGCGTGCCAGTCCAGCGCCCGGGCGAGCGCGTCGTCGGTCGCGGTGTCGCACGCGTGCAGCGCCAGCACGACGTCCGGCGCCCGGTCGAGAGCGGCGTCGCCGATCGAGCCGACCACGAAGTCGGCATCGATGCCGAGGGTCGCCGCGACCTGCGAGTTGTGGTCGGCCGACTGCTGCTTCACGTCGACGCCGGTCATCCTCACCGGGAGGCGACGGCTGAGGTGGGCGTGGGCGGCGAAGGTGAGGTAGGCGTTGCCGCAGCCGAGGTCGACGACGCGCAGGGGGTCGTCCTCGGTCGGCGTGCGCACCTGGCCCTGCTCCATCGCCTCGGTGAGGCTCGCGTCGAGCAGCCGGACGAACTCCTCGACCTGGCGGTACTTCGCCTGTCGCGTGGGCTTGACCCGACCGTGTGCGTCGCTGATGCCGAGCGCGACCAGCACCGGGTCGTCCTCGGCGAGCAGCCGGTCCTTGGCACGGTCGTGGTCGTGCGACACCGTGACCGCATCGCTGCGCGCCTTCGTGTGCAGCAGCGGCGCACCCTTCTTGGTCACGCGGAGCTGATGCGTCGACTCGGTGGTGTCGACGTGCCAGCTGGCGAACGGCTGCGCGACCAGCGCGTCCACCGCTGCGGCGGCCTCGTCACCGAGCGCGTGGTTGGAGGTGTGCGCCTGCGTGTCGTCGTACGACACCACCTGCAGGTGGCGACCCGCCTTGAGGTCGACGACGCGCAGCTCGATCCGTTTCACCTCACGACCCGCCACGACGGGCACCGGCTGCCCCTTGCGCCGCCCGCTCGCCAGCGCCCGCACCAAGCGGTCGGCGTCCAGGACGGCCGCCCGGAGGGCGGACCACTCGTCGCTCATCGGTGGCGCGCTCACAACACGGCGGCGAGGACGACGATGAGGATCAGCGCCCCCAGCGCCACCGGGATCACGAGTCGGCGGTGGCGGGGGTTCATGGGCTCCATCCTAGGTGGCGCGCGCTCAACCGATTGGTCGAGCAGCCCGCGAGGGACGAGCCCTGCTCTGTCCCCGGTGGTTGAGGTGCGAGCGCAGCGAGCCTCGAAACCAGCTCTGTCCTCGGTGGTTGAGGTGCGAGCGCAGCGAGCCTCGAAACCAGCTCTGTCCTCGGTGGTTGAGGTGCGAGCGCAGCGAGCCTCGAAACCACCCTGTTGACGACCGGTCCGACTGTCGGTGCTTTCATCTAGAATCGAACACATGATCGACGCGCTCGCAGGACCCGGAGCAGGTGAGGCAGACGCCCTCACCGCCTCCGACCTGCTCGCGCTAATCCGCGATCGCAAGACTGCCGAGGACCGCGCAGCTGCGGACCTCCTCGACCTGGCCGCACGGTGGGCCGACCTCCACCCACCCGAGTCCATCCACGCTGCTGCGGCGTTCGAGGTCCGCGGGTCGGAGCACGAGGAACCCATCGCCGGTGACGGCTGCCCGCTGGTGGCGGAGTTCTGTGTCGCCGAGCTCGGCACCGTCCTCGGCATCTCCACCACAGCGGCGAAGAAGCTCATCGGCCACGCCCTCGAGCTCCGCCACCGCCTCCCACGACTCTGGACACAAGTCCAGTCCGGTGTGGTGCCCGCGTGGCGGGCCCGGCTCGTCGCCGAGACCACCATCCACACCACACCGACCCTGACCCCCGAAGCCGCAGCACATGTGGACGGTCAGGTCGCCGCCGTCGCCGGACGGATCGGTGCCGTGCAGCTCGAGCGCCTCGTCGCCGAGACCATCAAGCGGTTCGACCTCGCGACACCGGACGCGGCCGCCGATCCCGAGGACGGCTACCTCCATGTCGATCCGCGCCACGTCACGCTGCACGACGACGACGTCCACTTCGCCGGCACCATGCGGTGGGAGGCAGAGCTCGGCATCGCCGACTCCCTCGACCTCGACCGGGCTGTCGCCCACGGCGCCGAGCTCCGCAAGGCCATGGGATCGACCGCCTCGTTGGACGTCCGTCGTGCCGAGGCCCTCGGGGACCTCGCCCGCACCCAGACCGCCCTCGACCTCGCCTTCGCGCGTAGCGGTGGTGGTTTCGAGGCTCGCTCCGCTCGCACCTCAACCACCGACATGGATGGTCGAGTAGCCGGTGAGGAACGAGCCGGCGTATCGAGACCCGACCTTCCAGCAGCGCGTCAGGTGGTGCTGCACGTCCATTTCGACGCCGTAGTGGTGGGCGAGCAGACCGTCTTTGGTCCCACCGGCCGCCTGGAAGAACGACACAAGCTCCTGCTGCTCGACCAGCTCACGTCCTGGTGCGGCGACTCCCGCACGACGATCACCGTCAAGCCCGTCACCGACCTCAACGCCAACCTCACCGCGCCCGGGTACGACATCCCGGACCGGATCCGCGAACAGGTCATCCTCCGCGACCAGACCTGCGTGTTCCCGTGGTGCACCCGACCAGCCCGACGCTGCGACATCGACCACGTCATCGCCTACGACCACGACGCCGAAGCAGAAGGCCGACCACAACCCGGCCCCACCGCCACCTGGAACCTCGCGCCCCTGTGCCGGCACCACCACCGCCTCAAGACCCACACCGCCTGGCGCTACGACATGACCGCCAACGGCGTCTTCGAATGGACCAGCCCCCACGGCCACCGCTACCGACGCGACCACACCGGCACCACCCCGATCGAGCTCGAGGACGGACCCGACAGGACGCACGACGGCCCGCCCGGCATCCCTCGCCCACGCCGACGATGACCCCGCCCCGCACCCGCCGGTCGTCCTGATGGCGGGGGCGTGAGCCTGTCCGGACACACCCTTGGCGCACTGCTCGCGGCAGATCCGGACGTTCCACCGGCACGATGTGCACGTGGGTGTGGCAGTGGAGCTGGCGGCGGCCGCACAGCCCCTGTTGCCATTGCGCATACGAGCGGTCGAGTTCCAAGACCCGATGGTGGTGGTGATGGGCGAAAGATGGTCGCTGGCTCTCCTCGGGCCCTGGGCGTGGACGCGGGCAAGCACAGTCGAGGTTGACTGGCGCGACGACGATGCGGAGCACAGGGTTTGGGACCTCTGCGGCATGGACGTCCTAGGTGTCGTGCCGGGGACGGCGGAACCCGCGGTCTCCTTCAGGCTCTCCGACGGCAGTTCGCTCTCGGCGCTCCCGGACGACACGACTTACGAACAGTGGACGTTCCGCCACCACGACCTGGCTGTCGTCTTCGTTGGGTCGCGGTGAGCGCGCTCATCGGCAGATCCGGACGCTCATCGCGGCAGACTGGGACAGTCAGCATCCAGCGTCAGCGCACCTGAACACGCAGCGGGTCGCTTGAGCTCGCTCTCAAGGTCGCTAGACCTGTCGTGGTGGCGGGTGGGTCGGGGGCGCTGGGACGCCGGCTGTGCGACGACCTCGCCTCCGCCGGGTACGACGTCGTGGTGCTGTCGCGCACGCCGCGGCCGGGACCGCACCGGCAGGTGCCTTGGGACGGGCAGACCGTCGGATCGTGGAGCGCCGAGCTCTCGGGCAGTGCCGTGATCAACCTCGCCGGCGAGCTGGTGGACCAGCGACCGACGGCCGCCAACATCTCGCTCCTCACCAGCTCGCGCGTCGCCCCGACCCGCGCGCTGGTCGGGGCCAGCCGCACGCTCGATTCCCCCGTCCCCGTATGGGTCCAGGCCAGCACCCTGGCGATCTACGGCGATGCCGGCGACGTCGTCCTCGACGAGACGTCGCCACCGGCGGACGGCCCGCCTCAGATGGCCGGCGTCGCCCGCGCGTGGGAGGCCGCGCTCGACGGGGCGAACGCCGCCCGCAGCGTCGTGCTGCGGACCGGGATCGTCCTGGACAACGACACCCCCGCGCTCGACCGGCTCCGCTCCCTCACCCGATGGGGCCTCGGCGGTCGCGTGGGTCCCGGCACGCAGTGGATCAACTGGGTGCACATCGACGACTGGCTCGCCATGGTCCGGACGGCCCTCGCGGAGGGCTCCACCCTCGAGGGAGTGGTGCACGCGACCGGTCCCGAGCCGGTCCGCAACGTCGACCTGATGCGTGCGCTGCGCCGCAGCGCGGGCCGGCCCCCGGCGCCACCCACTCCTGCGGCGCTCGTCCGTCTCGGCGCGGCCTTCCTGCGCACCGACCCGGCTCTCGCGCTGACCGGCCGGCGAGCCGTCCCGGCCCGCCTCCTCGCGAGCGGGTTTGAGTTCCGGCACCCGCGCATCGACGACGCGCTCGCAGATCTCGACCGCCACCGCCGCTAGGAAGACCGAAACCCGCTCGCCACCGGCTAGGCCCCCGTGTGAGGGTGCGGCCATGGCCGACGACGAGGTGCTCAACCGGGCGGCCGAGGTCAACGAGCAGTTCCGGCCGATCGAGCTGAGCGCCGAGACGGTCACCCGACCTGCTGGGACCCACACCCCGACCGTCCACGCGTTCCTGCGCCACCTCCGCGACCAGGGCCTGGACTGCGTCCCGGAGCCGCTGTCGCTGGGCGGCCGGACCGAGACGCTCCGCTTCATCGAGGGCGAGAGCGGCGGGGACGGCTGGAGGCACCAGCACGACGAGCGGGGGCTGCGCTCGGCAGCGCGGCTCCTGCGCCGCATCCACGACGCGTCGGTCGGCTGGGACCCACCCAAGGACGCGGTCTTCGCCGTTCCGCCCGTCGAGGGAGGCGACACCTTCGTCAACGGCGACCCCGGCCCCTGGAACTTCGTCTGGCGGGACGGGGAGGCGGTCGCGCTCATCGACTGGGACTTCCTCCACCCGGCGCCGAGGCTCAGCGACGTGGCGTACGCACTCCACTGGTTCGCCCCGCTGCGGGACGACAGGGCGGCGCTCGAGTGGCACCACTTCCCGGAGGTCCCTGACCGGCGCACCCGTGTCGAGGTGTTCCTCGAGGCGTACGACATGGTGGCGGACTTCGACGTGGTCGACGCGGTCGTCGAGCGCATCCACCGGACGAGCGACCACGTCCGGTTCCTCGCAGCCCAGGGGCAGGAGCCGCAGCGGACCTGGCTCGAGGAGGGGAGCGTCGAGCGCGAGCGACAGGCCGAGATCGCGTGGATCGAGGCGAACCGGGGGATGTTCTCCCGCTGACCCGTCACCAGTGGTGCAGGGAGCCCCGGAAGACGGTGGCGAGGTCGTCGGCGGTGACCTCGATCGGGGCGGTGGCGAGCAGGCGCTGCTGCTTCAGCGCGCCCTCGACCAGGTCGTCAACGTCGGCGTCGGCGTACCCGATCTCGGCAAGACCGCTGGGGAGGCCGACGTCGCGCATCAGCCCGCGCAGCACGCCCGGCAGCGTCTCTGGGCCGCCCGAGGTGGTCTCGCCGCCGAGCAGCGACGCCGCGCGGAGGTGGCGCTCCGGCGAGGCCTCGAAGAGCAGGCCGAAGGCGGCCGGTGCCGTCATCACCACAGCCATCCCGTGGGGGACGATCGGCTCGTCGTCGGGGTAGCCGGCCGGGCGGAAGTCGCGGACCCGGCCGGCGACGGGGTACGCGCAGGCGTGCGGGACGTGGACGCCGGCGTTGCCGAAGCCGAGGCCGGCAAAGGTGGCGGCGAGGGCCATCTGCTCGCGGGCCTCGCTGTCGGTCCCGTCGCGCACGGCCGCTCGGAAGGCGCCGGCCAACAGGGACAGCGACTTCTCCGCCCACATGTCGGCGACCGGGTTGGCGCCGCAGTAGGGCACGCGCTGCTCGGGCCGCTTGGCGTCGAAGTCGCCGAACCAGCGGGCCGTCCAGCTCTCGAGCGCGTGGCAGAGGATGTCCATCCCGCACGACGCGGTCACCATCGCCGGCTGGGTCATCGTGAGGTCGGGGTCGACCACGGCGAGCGTGGGCCGCAACCGGGCGTGCGAGATGCCGGTCTTCACCTTGAACGCGAGCACGTCGAGGACGCAGATCGTGGTGGACTCGGCGCCGGTGCCGGTGGTCGTCGGTACGGCGACCAGCGGGAGCAGCGGCCGGTCCGGAGCGCGTCCGCCGCCGACCGGAGCGTTGACGTAGTCCATCAGCTCGCCGTCGTTGGTCAGCAGCAGGTCGACCGCCTTGGCGGTGTCGATCGCCGAGCCGCCGCCGACCGCGACGACGGCGTCGAAAGGACCGGCTCCGCGCGCGAACGCGATCGCCTCCTCCATCGAGGCGTCCGTCGGCTCCACCCGTGCACCCGCGAAGACCATGACGTCGAGCCCGCGCTCGCGGATGCCCTCCGCGACCCTGTCCGGGTGCCCGGTCGCGGCGACTCCCGGGTCGGTCACCAGCAGCACCCGGCTCGCCCCGCCCGCGCACAGCTGCTGGACGTCCCAGCCGATCTCCGCGCTGGCACCGCGGCCGAACTTCAGGCCCGGCGCGGCATAGGTGAACACCGACTCGGTCACGACACCACCCCCAGTGCGTAGGTCACCACGTCGAGCACATCGACCCGGCCGTCGCGGACGTCGGCGATCGGGACCCATGCCGCGGACTCGGTCGTGCCGTCGACCTCCCTGACCACCGGGTCGTCGTCGCCGACGCCAGCGCCGAAGATCAGGTGCACCCCGTGGTAGTCCTCGAGACGCCCGGACGGAGCGGTGCCGGCGAAGTGCGTGTCGTGCACACCGAGGAGCGGCCCCACCTCGCACGACAGCCCGCACTCCTCCTCGACCTCACGCGCGAGCGCGACGGACGGGTGCTCGCCGTGGTCGATGCCGCCGCCCGGGAGCGTCCAGCGGCCGGGGTGCGCGGCGCGCGCGGAGAGCCGCGTCAGCAGGACCTGCCGGTCGTCGCCGGAGCCGCGCAGCACGACGGCGTACGCCGCCACCCGCTGGAGCCGGAAGGGCAGGTTGTCCGCGAGCGCCTCACCGACCAGGCCGGCCGTCGGCACGGCGCCCGAGACGATGTCGTCGAACGGCTTCCAGGCCGCGTCGACGGTCGAGCCGTCGACCTCGAGCACGCGCGGCTCGGGCGCGTCGGGTGCCACCCATCCGGCGTACACGATGCGGATCGCGTGCGCGTTGACGAGCTGCCCGTCCCGCGAGGCACGCGGCAGGTGGGAGCTGTAGACGTGGGCGGTCTCGCTGACCGTCGCGGCGAGGCCGGTCTCCTCGTGGATCTCGCGCACCACGGCCCGGCGCGGGTCCTCGCCGTGGTCGACGCCGCCTCCGGGCAGCGTCCACAGCTCGGCGCCGGACACCTTCGGCGCGAGCCGGCTGAGGAGCACCTCGACACGACCACCGTGCTCGCGCAGGATGACGGCGTACGCCCCCACGCGCTGGCGCTGCGGAAGGGATGCCATGCCCCCAACCTAGAGGAGGCACTCGATCGTTCATCCTTGAAGTACCGTGAGCGCCGTGTCCCCCGCGTCCCGTGATCCGTGGCTCGACAACGTCAAGATGGTGCTCGTCACCCTCGTCGTGATCGGGCACGCCATCGGGCTGGTGGAGGCCACCGCGGGCAGCCACTGGGTCTACGACTTCATCTACCTCTGGCACATCCCCGCGTTCGTCTTCGTCAGCGGCTACCTGTCGAAGTCGTTCGAGTGGGACCGGCGCCGGATGAAGAGCCTGCTCTACACCCTGGCCATCCCCTACCTCATCTTCGAGCCGGCCCTCTTCTACTTCCGCCGCGACATCGTCGGCGAGGGCGTCGAGTACCCGTTGTGGATCGAGCCGCACTGGACGATGTGGTACCTGATCGTGCTGCTGATGTGGCGCCTGATCACGCCGATCCTCAAGCGGCACTGGCTGTTCCTGCCGCTGTCGGTGATCATCAGCCTGGCCGGTGGCCTGTGGGACACCGAGGCGCTGATGATCCCGCGCTTCCTCGGACTGCTCCCGTTCTTCGTGCTCGGCCTGCACCTCAAGCCGCGCCACCTCGCCCGCCTCGACGACGTGTGGGTGCGCGTCGCCGCGGTGCCGACGCTGATCGGGATCGGCGTGATGGCCGCCTACACCGACACCTGGGCCGACGCCGCGCTGCTCTGGTACGACACCGGCTACAGCGAGATCCCGATCCCCGACCAGGTCGTCTTCCAGACCCGCCTCACCGTGATGATGGTCGGCCTGCTGGGTGCCTTCGCGGCGATGTCGCTGGTCCCGCGGCGCTCGCTCGGCTGGTTCACCACGATGGGCACCGCGACCATGGTCGTCTACCTCTTCCACGGCTTCGTCATCAAGTCGTTCAAGGGTCTCGGCTACATGGACTTCACGGCCGCCCACCCGGTGCTCGGGCTGGTGCTGACCATCGTCGGCGCGGTCGCGCTCGCGCTCCTGCTGGCGAGCCCGCCCGTGCGCAAGGTGCTGGAGCCGCTCACGAACCCGCTGGGGACGATCGAGAGGCGCTGGGCGGCACGCCGTCCGGAGGCGGCCCCCACGTCGGGCTGAGCGCCGCGCGCGGCACCACGTCGTACGGCGCCGCCTCGGCGCGGGTCGGCCCGTGCCCGCCGAGGTGGGCGGGGTACCACGGCGCCCGCTCCCCCGGCCGCGGCACGTGGTGCGGCAGCCGCTGCAGCTGCTCGAGCCGGTCGGTCAGCCGGCCGCCGAGCCGGCGGGTGAACGAGGTCAGGTCGTCGTCCGGTCCGAAAACCATCGGCTCGCCGACGGACACGTCGACCCGCCGGCCGCGGCGCAGGCTCGGGCGTGGCTTCCTCCCGCGGGCGTCGGGGATCCCGACCGACCAGAGCCGCTGCGATCCCCAGACCGCCACCGGCACGACCGGGGCACCGGTCTCCCGCGCCAGGCTCGCGACGCCGGGCATGAGCGCGCGGACGGTCCAGGACCAGCTGATCCCCGCCTCCGGGAAGACACCCACCGCCTCGCCCTGCTGCAGCAGGCGGCGCGCCCGCAGGTACGCCGCCGCAGGCGCCTGGCGGTCGACGGGGACGTGCTGCATCCGGTCCATCGCCGTGCGGACGAGCGGCACGTCCCACACGTCGTGGCGGCACAGGAAGCGGACGTAGCGACCCCGCTCGACGGCCACCTGCTCGAGCAGGACGAAGTCGGGGTAGCTGACGTGGTTGGCCGCGATGATCACAGGACCGTGCTCCGGGAGGTGCTCGAGCCCGGTCCACTGGGTGTCGATCCCCAGCAGCCTGATGACCCCGCGGCCGATCCGGTTGGTGACCCGGTAGACGCCCTCTCCCATGCCGGTGGTTCGTCGCGAGCGCGGCGACGGATCGGGCGCCGGCACGACCGGCTCAGGCGAAGGGTGGACGGGCGTCGCGCGCCATCGACCGCCGACCCGCCCAGCGCCACACCCGCGCGGCACGGTCGCGGTCGGCGTCGTCCACGAGGTTGCCCATCCAGCGCAGCGCCAGCGTCATCAGCCAGTCCGAGCGCATCCCCGCCGGGCCGAGTGCTGCGACGACCTTGGGCTGCGTGGCGATCCCGGCGAGCCGCCGGGCGATCGAGAACGCCTCGCCGTAGTGCTCCACCAGCGTCGCGCGCCACGCCTCGCCGAGGCCGGCGCCGCTCGCGATGTGCTCGGCGACGAACCGACCCGTCTCGAGGCCGTAGTCGATGCCCTCGCCGTTCAGCGGGTTCACGCACGCCGCCGCGTCGCCGATCAGCGCCCAGTTGGGGCCCGCGACGTTGCTGACGGCGCCACCCATCGGCAGCAGCGCCGACGTGGGCATCCGCAGCTCCCCGGACAGCCCGAAGTCCTTGCCGATCGCGTTGGCGTAGGTCTGCATGAGCGGCTTGATCGCCACCTCGGCCGGCCTGCGGCTCGTGGCCAGCGTGCCGGCCCCGAGGTTCACAGATCCGTCGCCCAGCGGGAAGATCCAGCCGTAGCCCGGGACCAGATCGCCCTGCTCGTCGCGCAGCTCGAGGTGGGAGCTGATCCACGGGTCGTCGGACATGTCGGAGTCGACGTAGGAGCGCCCGGCCACGGCGTACACGGTGTCGCGGTGCCACTCACGGCCCAGCAGCTTGCCGAGCGGGGACCGGACGCCGTCGGCCACGACGAGCCACTGGCACGCGATCTCGAAGGGGCCGTCGGCGCCGCGGAACTCGATCGCAGCCACCCGCTCCCCCTGACGCCGTACGGCGACCGCGCGAGCGTCGTCGACAGCCGTGGCCCCGCTCTCGATCGCCACCGTCCGCAGGTGGTCGTCCAGCTCGGTGCGGGCGACCGCCGAACCCCAGTCGGGCAGGGAGCCGCCCGGCCACGGCAGGAGCAGTGTCTGCCCGAAGCCGTGGGCGCGCAGGCCCTGGTTGACGGTGTGGGAGCGCAGCCAGTCCTCGAGACCGAGCCTCTGCATCTCGCCGATCGCCCGTGGGGTCAGCCCGTCGCCGCAGGTCTTGTCGCGCGGGAAGGTCGCGGCATCGGCCAGGACGACGTCGAGCCCTGACCGCGCGGCCCACGCAGCGGCCGCCGATCCGGCGGGGCCGGCGCCGACGACGAGCACGTCGGTCGAGGTGGGGCGCGAGGCGGGCTGGGTCACGCGCGGATTCTCTCAGACCGCTCCCAGCGTCCCGCTCCCGACCACGGCTGGGACTCAGCCGCGGAAGGGCTCGTGCGAGAGCAGGTGCACGCTGCTGTTGCGGCAGCCCGTCGTGGCGTGCGCGACGAGCTGCGACCTCGTCGAGTCCGGGAGGTAGACGCGGAAGCCGTCGACGGGCGCCGGGCGACATGTCGCGCGCGGGTAGTCCTGCGCCACGGCCTCGGAGACGAGGCTGCGGGCCCGGTCCCCGGGGTGGAGGACCACGCGCGGCGCCGTGCCCGGGTCGCGGTCCGCCGGAGCACCCACCTGGGCGCCGTTGCCGCCGCCGACGTAGGACAGGCCGCCGTACCCCTGCAGGACGCACGTCCGGTCGCCGGTGTCCGTCAGCCGGATGACGCCGTAGCGATGGCCCGCGGCCGCGTCGCGCGCGCGGTAGCTGGCGGTGAGGTCGGCGTCGCCGCACTCGGGGACCGCTGTGGCGACGGCCCTGGTTGACGCGCCGGTGGCGGCTGAGGACGACGGTCCGGCGGGAGCCCCGGCCTGCGCCTGAGGCGCACCCGGGTGCAGGTGCAGCGTCGCGACCACCGCGAGGGCGCACGCGCCGAGCATGAGGAACAGTGAGCGGTGCCAGACGGATCGGACCATGCGTCCAGTGTGCGTCGAGGTGCGGGGCCACCCAAGGGGGTGGGAAATGGGCCGAGCCCCGGCCTCCCTCAGGAGACCGGGGCTCGGGGTGACCGCGATCAGTTCTGGTACGAGCCGAAGTCGAAGTCGTCCAGCGCGACCGCCTGCGACGACGGACCGAAGTCGTAGTCGTAGGAGTCGTAGCCGGTGACCGAGTAGGCCGCGGCGCGGGCCTCCTCGGTCGGCTCCACGCGGATGTTGCGGTAGCGCTCGAGGCCGGTGCCGGCCGGGATGAGCTTTCCGATGATCACGTTCTCCTTCAGGCCACGGAGGCTGTCGGAGCGGCCGTTGATCGCGGCGTCGGTGAGCACGCGGGTGGTCTCCTGGAAGGAGGCCGCCGAGAGCCACGACTCGGTCGCGAGCGAGGCCTTCGTGATGCCCATGAGGACCGGGCGACCCGAGGCCGGCTTGCCGCCCTCGGAGACCACGCGACGGTTCTCCTCCTCGAACCGCACCCGGTCGACCAGGTCGGACGGGAGCAGGTTGGTGTCACCGGACTCGATCACGGTCACCCGGCGCAGCATCTGCCGGATGATGATCTCGATGTGCTTGTCGTGGATCGACACGCCCTGGGAGCGGTAGACCTCCTGGACCTCGTCCACGAGGTGCTCCTGCGCCTTGCGGACACCCAGCACGCGCAGGACGTCCTGCGGGTCGGGCGTACCGGACGTGATGTGGTGGCCGACCTCGATGTGCTGGCCCTCCTCCACGTTGAGGCGCGAGCGCTTGGAGACCGGGATCTCCTGGGGCTCGGAGCCGTCGTCCGGCGTCACGATGACGACGCGGGCCTTGTCGGTCTCCTCGATCTTCACGCGACCGGCCGACTCCGAGATCGGCGTACGACCCTTGGGCGAGCGGGCCTCGAAGAGCTCGACCACGCGAGGCAGACCCTGCGTGATGTCGTCCGCGGAGGCCACACCACCGGTGTGGAACGTACGCATGGTCAGCTGCGTGCCGGGCTCACCGATGGACTGGGCGGCGATGATGCCGACCGCCTCACCGATGTCGACCAGCTGGCCGGTGGCCAGCGAGCGGCCGTAGCACTTGGCGCAGGTGCCGGTGCGGGCGTCGCAGGTCAGGACCGAGCGGACCTTGACCTCGCTGATGCCGGCCGCGACGAGCTCACCGATCTTCACGTCGCCGAGGTCCTCACCCGCGGCGGCGAGTACCTCGCCGGTCTCCGGGTGGGTGATCTCGACGGCGGAGGCCCGGGCGTAGGCCGAGGTCTCCACGTGCTCGTCGTCGATGCGCTTGGGCAGACCACGCTCGGTGCCGCAGTCGTCCTCACGGATGATGACGTCCTGCGAGACGTCCACCAGACGACGGGTCAGGTAGCCCGAGTCGGCGGTGCGCAGCGCGGTGTCGGCGAGACCCTTGCGGGCACCGTGGGTCGAGATGAAGTACTCGAGCACCGACAGGCCCTCGCGGAAGTTGGCCTTGATCGGGCGCGGGATGATCTCGCCCTTCGGGTTGGCCACCAGACCACGCATGGCCGCGACCTGCCGGATCTGGTTCATGTTTCCGGAGGCACCCGAGTCGACCATCATGTAGATCGGGTTCTTGCGGTCGAAGTTGGTCTCCATCGCACGACCGACCTCGGCAGCAGCCTGGGTCCACAGCTCGATGAGCTCCTGACGACGCTCGTCGTCGGTCATCACGCCGCGCTCGTAGTTCTTCTGGACCTTCTCGGCCTGCGCCTCGTAGCGGCCCAGGATCTCGACCTTGCTGTCGGGCGTGGTGACGTCGTCGATCGAGACGGTCACACCCGAGCGCGTGGCCCAGTGGAAGCCGGCGTCCTTGAGGGCGTCGAGCGAGGCGGCGACCTGGACCTTGGTGTAGCGCTCGGCCAGGTCGTTCACGATCGCGCCGAGGCGCTTCTTGCCGACCTCCTCGTTGACGAACGGGTAGTCCGCCGGGAGCGTGTCGTTGAAGTAGACGCGACCCAGGGTCGTGTCGAGCAGGATCGCGGTCCGCTCCTCCCAGTCCGCCCCGACCTCGAGGTCGAGCGGCGGGACGATGTCGTCGAGACGGATCTTGATCTTGCTCTGCATGCCGATCTCGCCACGGTCGTAGGCCATGATCGCCTCGGCCGGCGACGAGAAGACGCGACCCTCGCCGAGCTCGCCGTCACGCTCGGCGGTGAGCCAGAACAGGCCGATGATCATGTCCTGCGAGGGCATGGTCACCGGACGGCCGTCCGACGGCTTGAGGATGTTGTTGGTCGACAGCATCAGGATGCGGGCCTCGGCCTGCGCCTCCGCGGACAGCGGGAGGTGGACGGCCATCTGGTCACCGTCGAAGTCGGCGTTGAACGCGCCGCAGACGAGCGGGTGGATCTGGATGGCCTTGCCCTCGATCAGCTGCGGCTCGAAGGCCTGGATGCCGAGGCGGTGCAGGGTGGGCGCGCGGTTGAGCAGCACGGGGTGCTCGGTGATGACCTCTTCGAGGACGTCCCACACGACCGGGCGGGCGCGCTCGACCATCCGCTTGGCGGACTTGATGTTCTGCGCGTGCGACAGGTCGACGAGGCGCTTCATCACGAACGGCTTGAACAGCTCGAGCGCCATCTGCTTGGGCAGACCGCACTGGTGCAGCTTGAGCTGCGGGCCCGACACGATGACCGAGCGGCCCGAGTAGTCGACGCGCTTGCCGAGCAGGTTCTGGCGGAAGCGACCCTGCTTGCCCTTGAGCATGTCGGACAGCGACTTGAGCGGACGGTTACCGGGACCCGTGACCGGGCGACCACGACGGCCGTTGTCGAAGAGGCTGTCGACGGCCTCCTGCAGCATCCGCTTCTCGTTGTTGACGATGATCTCGGGCGCACCGAGGTCGAGCAGTCGCTTGAGGCGGTTGTTGCGGTTGATGACGCGGCGGTAGAGGTCGTTGAGGTCGGAGGTGGCGAAGCGGCCACCGTCGAGCTGGACCATCGGACGCAGGTCCGGCGGGATCACCGGGACGGCGTCGAGCACCATGCCGATGGGCTGGTTGCCGGTCTTGCGGAAGGCGTCGACGACCTTGAGGCGCTTGAGGGCGCGGACCTTGCGCTGGCCCTTGCCGTTCTCGATCGTGTCGCGCAGCGACTCGACCTCGGCCTCGATGTCGAAGTCCTGAAGGCGCTTCTGGATCGCCGTGGCGCCCATGTGGCCCTCGAAGTACTTGCCGAACCAGTTCTTCATCTCGCGGTAGAGGAGCTCGTCGCCGAGCAGGTCCTGCACCTTGAGGTTCTTGAACGTGTCCCAGACCTCCTCCAGCCGCGCGATCTCGCGGTTGGCGCGGTCACGGAGCTGGTTCATCTCGCGGTCGGCACCGTCACGCACCTTGCGCTTGGCGTCGGCCTTCGCGCCCTCTGCCTCGAGGGTGGCGAGGTCCTCCTCGAGCTTCTTGGCACGGTCCTCGACGGAGGTGTCGCGGCGCTTCTCGAGGCGCTCGCGCTCCAGGCCGACCTTGTTCTCGAGGGACTCCTGGTCGCGGTGCCGGGCGTCCTCGTCGACCGAGGTGATCATGTAGGCGGCGAAGTAGATGACCTTCTCGAGGTCCTTCGGCGCCAGGTCGAGCAGGTAGCCCAGGCGCGACGGGACGCCCTTGAAGTACCAGATGTGGGTCACGGGTGCGGCGAGCTCGATGTGGCCCATCCGCTCGCGACGCACCTTGGAGCGGGTGACCTCGACGCCACAGCGCTCGCAGATGATGCCCTTGAAGCGCACGCGCTTGTACTTGCCGCAGTAGCACTCCCAGTCCCGGGTGGGACCGAAGATCTTCTCGCAGAAGAGTCCGTCGCGCTCGGGCTTGAGCGTGCGGTAGTTGATGGTCTCCGGCTTCTTGACCTCGCCGTGGCTCCACGCGCGGATTTCCTCCGCGGTGGCCAGGCCGATCTGGATCTGCTCGAAGAAGTTCACGTCCAGCAAGGTGTGTTCCTTTGGTTGCTGTTTGAGTCAGTACGCCACTGGGTGGCTTGCCCGTAGGGGGAGGGACCGGGGGGACCCGGGCGACGCGGACGCCGCCCGGGACTCACCTCAGACTTCTTCGACGCTGCTCGGCTCGCGCCGCGACAGGTCGATGCCGAGCTCCTCGGCCGCGCGGAAGACGTCCTCCTCCGCGTCCTTCAACGCGATGGCCGTGCCGTCCTGCGACAGCACCTCCACGTTGAGGCAGAGGGACTGCATCTCCTTGACGAGCACCTTGAACGACTCCGGGATGCCCGAGTCGGGGATGTTCTCGCCCTTGACGATGGCCTCGTAGACCTTCACGCGACCCGGCACGTCGTCGGACTTGATCGTCAGGAGCTCCTGGAGGGCGTAGGCCGCTCCGTAGGCCTCCATCGCCCAGACCTCCATCTCGCCGAACCGCTGGCCACCGAACTGGGCCTTACCACCCAGGGGCTGCTGCGTGATCATCGAGTAGGGGCCGGTCGAGCGAGCGTGGATCTTGTCGTCGACGAGGTGGTGCAGCTTGAGGATGTACATGTAGCCCACGGCCACCGGCTCCGGGAACGGCTCACCTGAGCGACCGTCGAAGAGGTTGGCCTTGCCGTCCTCCTTGACCATCCGCTCACCGTCACGGTTGGGCAGGGTGGAGCCGAGGAGACCGGTGATCTCGTCCTCGCGTGCACCGTCGAACACCGGGGTGGCGACCTTGGTGTCGGGGTCGGCCTTGTCGGCGCCGATCGCGATGAGGCGCTTCTTCCAGTCCGACTCACCCTTCTCGCCCGACAGGTTGAGGTCCCAACCCTGCTTGGCGAGCCAGCCGAGGTGGAGCTCGAGGATCTGGCCGATGTTCATGCGTCGCGGCACACCCAGCGGGTTGAGCACGACGTCGACCGGGGTGCCGTCCTCCATGAACGGCATGTCCTCGACGGGCAGGATCTTGGCGATGACGCCCTTGTTGCCGTGGCGTCCGGCGAGCTTGTCGCCGACCGAGATCTTGCGCTTCTGGGCGACGTAGACCCGGACGAGCTGGTTGACGCCCGGAGGAAGGTCGTCGCCCTCCTCGCGGTCGAAGACCCGCACGCCGATGACCGTGCCGGACTCACCGTGCGGCACCTTCATCGAGGTGTCGCGCACCTCGCGCGCCTTCTCGCCGAAGATCGCGCGGAGCAGGCGCTCCTCGGGGGTGAGCTCGGTCTCGCCCTTGGGCGTGACCTTGCCGACCAGGATGTCACCGGTGGTGACCTCGGCGCCGATGCGGATGATGCCGCGCTCGTCGAGGTCGGCCAGGCCCTCCTCGGAGACGTTGGGGATGTCCCGCGTGATCTCCTCGGGGCCGAGCTTGGTGTCGCGGGCGTCGACCTCGTGCTCCTCGATGTGGATCGAGGTGAGGACGTCCTCCTGCACCAGGCGCTGGCTGAGGATGATCGCGTCCTCGTAGTTGTGACCCTGCCACGGCATGAAGGCGACGAGCAGGTTGGTGCCCAGCGCCATCTCGGCGTCGTCGGTGCAGGGGCCGTCGGCGATCGGCGTACCGACCTCGAGGCGGTCGCCGGCCTTCACCAGCGGGCGCTGGTTGATGCAGGTGCCCTGGTTGGAACGACGGAACTTGGCCAGGCGGTAGGTCTGGTAGGTGCCGTCGTCGTTCATCGTCTCGATGGCGTCGGCGGAGACCTCCTTCACCACTCCGGCGTTGTCGGCGACGACCACGTCACCGGCGTCGACGGCGGCGCGGTACTCCATGCCGGTACCGACCAGCGGGCTGTCGCTCGTGATGAGCGGCACGGCCTGGCGCTGCATGTTGGCGCCCATGAGCGCGCGGTTGGCGTCGTCGTGCTCGAGGAACGGGATCAGGGCCGTCGCGACCGACACCATCTGGCGCGGGGAGACGTCCATGTAGTCGACCTCGTCGCGCAGGATCGCGTCGACCTCGCCGTTCTTCTGGCGGACCAGGACGCGCTCCTCGACGAAGCGCATCTTGGCGTCGAGCGGCGCGTTGGCCTGCGCGATGACGTAGCGGTCCTCGTCGTCGGCGGTCAGGTAGTCGATCTGGTCGGTGACCACGCCACCCTCGACCTTGCGGTAGGGGGTCTCGACGAAGCCGAACGGGTTGATCCGTCCGTAGGACGCGAGCGAGCCGATCAGGCCGATGTTGGGGCCTTCCGGGGTCTCGATCGGGCACATGCGGCCGTAGTGCGACGGGTGGACGTCACGGACCTCCATGCCGGCGCGGTCACGGGACAGACCACCGGGACCGAGCGCGGAGAGGCGACGCTTGTGCGTCAGGCCCGCGATCGGGTTGGTCTGGTCCATGAACTGCGAGAGCTGCGAGGTGCCGAAGAACTCCTTCAGCGCCGCCACGACGGGACGGATGTTGATCAGGGACTGCGGCGTGATCGCCTCGACGTCCTGGGTCGTCATCCGCTCGCGGACCACGCGCTCCATGCGGGCCAGGCCCGTGCGGAGCTGGTTCTGGATGAGCTCGCCGACCGTGCGCATGCGGCGGTTGCCGAAGTGGTCGATGTCGTCGGCCTGCACCTTGACGGGGGCACCGTCGGGGCCCTCGACGACGGCACCGGAGGCGTCGACCAGGTCGGGCGCCTCGACCACGTCACCCGCGGCGTGCAGCTGCACGACGTAGCGGATGGCGGCCACGATGTCGTCGATGGTCAGCGTCTGCTGGTCGAACGCCTCGTGGAGGCCGAGCTTCTTGTTGATCTTGTAGCGGCCGACCTTCGCGAGGTCGTAGCGCTTGCCGTTGAAGTAGTAGTTGTTCAGCAGCGTCTGCGCGGCCTCGGCCGTCGGCGGCTCGCCCGGGCGGAGCTTGCGGTAGATGTCGAGCAGCGCGAGGCGGGTGACCTCGTCGTTGATCTGCTCGGCGGTCGGGGCCTCGCCCCGCGCCTTCTTCTGCAGGTCCTCCTGCACGACCTCGTAGCGGACGCTGTCCTTCTCGAGCGTCAGCATCATCGACTCGTACTGGCCGAACTCCTCGCGGATCTGCTCGGTGGTCCAGCCGAGCGCCTTGAGGAGCACGGTGACGTTCTGCTTGCGCTTGCGGTCGAGGCGGACGCCGACCAGGTCGCGCTTGTCGATCTCGAACTCCAGCCACGCGCCACGGCTCGGGATGAGCTTGGCGGTGTAGATGTCCTTGTCCGAGGTCTTGTCCGGGGTCGACTCGAAGTAGACGCCGGGCGAGCGCACGAGCTGCGAGACGACGACGCGCTCGGTGCCGTTGATGATGAAGGTGCCCTTGCGGGTCATCATGGGGAAGTCGCCCATGAAGACCGTCTGGCCCTTGATCTCACCGGTCTCGTGGTTCATGAACTCGGCCGAGACGTAGAGGGGCCGGGAGTAGGTGAAGTCCTTCTCCTTGCACTCCTCCTCGGTGTACTTCTCGTCGAGGAAGACCGGGTTGTCGAAGGAGAGCATCATCGTCTCGGAGAAGTCCTCGATCGGGGAGATCTCCTCGAAGATCTCCTGCAGACCGGTCTTCTCGGAGACGTCCTCACCGGCGGCCCGACGGGCTGCCACCTCCGCCTCCCAGCGCTCTCCGCCGACCAGCCAGTCGAAGCTGCTCGTCTGGAGCGAGATGAGGGGGGGAACCTCGAGAGGTTCGGTGATCTTTGCGAAAGAGGTGCGACGGTGGTTACCAGCGGAGCTGCGCGCGGCCAAGAGGTGTCCTCACAAATGAGCAATGATCGGCGCCGGCCGACCACCGCTAACGCCGTCCGGAGGGCGTCGGGCATCTGAGGGCAGGCGCAAAGAGACACGATAGCGCACATGCGGGCGCACCTCAAACGCGGGGTCAAGCTCCCGGAGGGAACGCCACGCGTTGCCGATGACTATGAACTCCCCGGGCCCCCGGGTCAAGCAGAACGCGCCGATCGGGGTGGGCGACCGGCACGCGTCCGGGTGGTGCGGGCTCAGCCCTGGACGGGCGAGGTGGCCATGTCGTCGACCAGCCACGTGCCGTCGACGAGCTGCATCGAGAGCGTCACCTGGTCCTTGTAGACGACCGGCTCGGGGTTGAGCTTGTTGGTGGTCGGGCGGTCCACGAAGACCAGCACCTGCACCCGGTCGTCGGAGGCACGGACGATCCCCGAGGCGACCACGGAGGCGGTCACCTTGGTCTGCGTCTCGGGCGCGTTCTCCTCCAGGACCGTGAAGAGCTTGTCGTACTCCTGGCGGTAGCTGCCCGTCATCAGCGCCTGGGCGGCCTTCTGGTCCTCGTCGAGGTGCTCGTAGTCGTAGGACAGCACCGGCACGACGGCTCGCTCGGCCGCCACCTGCGCCGCGCGCGCGGCGGAGTCGTCTCCTCCGCCGTCGCGGGCGACCCACGTCCAGACGGTGGCCACGACCAGGCCCGCCGCCAGGAGCCCGAGCCCGATGAGCAGCCAGCCGGGCACGCCGGACTTCTCCGGTCGTGGCCTCGTGACGGGCGCCGGGGCGCCGTCCTCGACCAGCGGGGCGGTGGTCTCGGCCGCGGCCTCGCCCTCCTCGTCCTCGCGTGCCGGGTGCTCGACGTCGTACGACGCCCGCGCGGCGGGGTCGAGGAGGACCTTCGCGGCCCGGTTGAGGGCATCGAAGCGGCGCTCGCCCGGGTCGAGGTCGGCGATCTGGAACTTCCAGGCCGCACGGATCTCGTCGGCGGAGGCGTCGCGGGGGACGCCGAGGACGTCGTACCAGGTGGGGGCGTCGCTCACGGCGTGCTCCCCTCGGTCGGGTCGCCCTGCGGCGTGATGGTGCCGCCCTCGTCGTCGGCGCTCGTGACCGGCGAGAAGTCGTCGACGAGCCACTTCCCGTCGATCACCACGAGGTCCACGAGGAAGCGGAACGGCAGCGGCTCCTGGTCGACGGTGGTCGCCTTCTTGCCGGTGCCTTGCTCGTAGCTGTCGGTGAACGCGCCGGCGACCAGGACGCGGGCGGAGTCGTCGTCGATGGACGACACGGCGGTCGCGAAGACGTCGGCGGTGCGGGTGATGCCACCCTGCGCGACGAGCTGCTCGGCGGTGCCGACCTCCTTCTCGAAGTCGGCCGCGAACTTCGGCGTGATCACCTCGCGCACCTGGTCGCGGTAGGCCGGCATCTGCCCGGAGTCGTCGACCATGTCGGGGCTGTAGGTGCCGAGCCGCTTCACGAACTGGTCGGTGAGGCTCATCGCCTCCTCGCGCTCGGCGGGCAGGTCGAGGCCTCCGTCGGCCGACGCGCGGTCGGAGACGGACAGCCAGACGAGGAGCGCGACGCAGACGACCACCACCAGCGCCAGCGCGGAGGCGATCAAGACCCGGACCCGCGGAGTCAGGGTCTGCGTCAGTCGCGAGCCAGCAGGGGCTGGAGGTAGAGCCACTTCCACGTCTCCTCTCCGAGGCTGGGCGGGGCCACGCTACCGGCGCGCTCCAGCCGGGCCACCTCGGCGGGGTCGGAGGTCAGGGCGCCGCTCTGGGGGTCGTAGGCGAAGTCGGCGGTGCCCCAGCCGGTGGCCGGTCGCGGCGACTGGATGTTCTGGGCGCCGCGCGCGTTGGACTTCGACGCCGGCTCGGTGCAGCGCGTGTCCTCCTTCATCGGCCGGTTGCTGCCGTCGAGCGGCGAGCGACGGTCGGTGCCCTCGTAGCCCCCGTGGCACACCGGGGGGTCCTGCGTGAGGATCATCCCGAAGTGGGCGTCGTAGAGGCCCGTGCCCGGCGACTTGGCCACGACGGTGTAGCCGCCCTCCACCACGTAGGGGTAGATCACGAGCAGCTGCTGGATGCCGTCGAGGTGCTTGACGACGACCTCGCCGGTGGTGACCAGGTTGTTGATGAGCTCGCCGAGCTCGACCTCGTTGTCCTCGAGGAAGACGCGGAGCTCGTTGGCGCCGAGCGATCCGTTGTCGATGAGCCGGCGCAGGTCCTTGTCGTGGTCGGCGACCGTCGTGGAGAACGTCGACAGGTCGCGCGCGAAGCGGCGGAACGCCCGTTCGGAGTCGATCTGCCCGTTGAGCACGGTGTTGCTGTCACGGATCAGGTCGACGGTCACGTCGAAGTTCTGCTGGGCGGTGGTGATGAACGAGCTGCTGCTGTCGAGGATCGTCTGTAGGTCCTCGCCGGCCCCGTTGAAGGCCAGCCCGAACTCCGAGGTGACCGTGCGGAGGTCGTCCTGGTCGACGCTGCGCACCGTCTCGTCGAGGTGGGTGAGGAGGGTGTCGGTCGCGATCGGGACCGCCGTACGGTCACGGGCGATCTCGGAGCCGTCGCGCAGGTAGGGACCCTTGTCGCTCTGCGGCTGCAGCTCGACGTACTGCTCACCGACCGCCGACCGGTTGCCGACCAGGGCCGTCGCGTCGGCGGGGATGTCGGCGTGGTCGTTGTCGATGTCGAGGACGATGTCGACGCCGTCCTTCGTCAGGTCGAGCCGGTCGACCTGGCCGACCCGCACGCCCCGGTAGGACACCTCGGCACCGGCGAACGCTCCACCGGAGTCGGCGAAGTGCGCCACGACGGTGTAGCTCTGGTCGAGGAACACGCGGTCGAGCCGTGCGTAGCGGGCGCCGACGAAGCTCACGCCGACCAGGGTGATGAGCGCGAAGACGAGCAGCTGGAGCTTGGTCCGACGGGTGATCATCGCTGCACCATCCCGGGGACGAGGAGGCTGACGAGTGCGGGGTCGTAGAGCTCGGTCAGCTCGCGCACCGTGGGTCCGCGTCGCGCGTCGGGCGGCGAGGTCCTCCCTGCCCCTGGTCTGTTCAACCCGCCGAGGACCGGGACGCTCGGGAGGCCGGTGGGAAGGGTGATGGTCGGCAGCGGCGGGAGGCTGGTCGGGATGGATGGGGTCGGCAGGGCCGTGTCACCGCCGCAGAGACCGGGCACGGGGTACTGCTGGCAGACCGCCGAGATGACCGACCCGGGCAGGCCGAGGCAGGCGGTGACGTCACCGCGCTGGAGGCCCTCGAGGCACTTGTTGATCGCGGTGACCGCGTCCTGGCACAGCTTGCTGGTGTCGGGCAGCGGGCCGTCCTGCGGGAGCTGGCTCAGCGGGATGCACGCCTCCGTGGGCAGGCTGGTCGGCAGCTTGGTCGGGAGCTCCGAGGGCAGCGCGGTCAGGTCGATGTCGAGGGTGATCGAGAGGTTCGTGTAGTCACCCATGTGCAGGTTGCGCGCCACCTGCGGGTCGCGGCCGACCGACTCGTCGACGAAGGGGTAGGTCAGGAAGACGTTGAAGGCGTTGGTGAAGTCGTCACCCGACGCGGCGAGCTGCGTCAGGACCGGGTCGAGCCGCTGCAGCGAGGTGATCGTGGCGTCCTTGGACTCGGCGATGACGTCGACCGCGACCGAGGACAGCCGGTCGAGCGCCTTCAGCATCTCCACGAGGTCGTCGCGCTGCCGATTGATCGAGTCGAGGGCGCTGGGCAGCTCCTCGAGGGCCTTGTCGATCGTCGGCAGCTGCTTCTCGGCGGCGAGGGCGAGCCGGTTGAGCGACTCGATCGCCTCGACGATGTCCTGCTTGTTCTCGTCGAGCTGACCGGTGAACACCCGCAGCTGCTCAAGGACCGAGCGGGCGGAGTCCTCCCGTCCGTCGAGAGCCTTGTTGAGCTCCTGGGTAATGGTCTTGAGCTGCGCGACCCCACCGCCGTTGAGGAGCAGGCTCAGCGCACCCAGGACCTCCTCGACCTCCGGGTTGCGGCCGGAGCGGTCGATCGGGATGACGGCACCGTCCTTCATCCGGGTCGCGATCGCTCCCTCGTCGGGGGCCCGCAGCTCGACGAACTTCTCACCGAGCAGGCTGGTCTGGCGCAGCTCGGCGACGGCGTTGCCGGGCAGGTCGACATCGCCCCGGACCTGGACCGTGACGAGCGCCTGGTAGCCCTTCAGGTCGATCGCGGTCACCTTGCCGACGCTGACGTCGTTGACCTTGACCGTGGACTGGGGCACGAGGTCGAGCACGTCGGCGAACTCGATCTTGATGGTCATCGGGTCGTCGCCGACGTCCGGGCCACCCGGGAGCGGCAGCGAGTAGACGCTGGCGTCGCAGGCCGACATGAACATGGCCGCGAGCACCGCGCAGACCAGCGCCTTCCAGCGCACCATCCGCGTCATCGGTCCACCTCCGGGGCGACGAGGCCGCCGAGCGTCGGGTCGAAGACGTCCTGGGCGGGGAGCGTGTCGGGCTTGCCGAGCGCGGCGGGCCGGTTCTTGGGGAGGAGCTGGGTGATCGTGTTGCAGACCTGGCCGGACCGCTCCACCTGGCTGACGAAGCCGCAGAGCAGCGCGGCGGGGTCGTACTGGATCTGGTTGATGGCCTCACCGAGGTTCGCGCGGGTGTCGAGGGTCCCGGCCTGCGGGTTGTAGGTCAGCCCGAGGTTGTTGAGCGCCCCGGGCGCCACGTGGAGGATCTCGTCGAGGGAGTCGCGCTGGCGCACCAGCACCTTGGAGACCCGGTTGAGTCCGGTGATGTTGCGGCTGAGCGAGTCCTTGTTGTCCTCGACGAACGTCTTCACGTCCGTGAGCGCCGTCGAGAGGTTCTTCGTCGCCGCCACCAGCTCCTGGCGCTCCCCCGCGAGCATCGTCGAGACGTCGGCGAGGGACTGGTTGAACCGGCGGACCGTCTGGTCGTTGTCCGCCAGGGTCTTCATGAAGCCCTCGAGGGCCCGGACCGACCCGAAGAGCTCCTCCTTGTTGCCCGAGAGCGTTGCGCTGAGGCGGGAGAAGTCCTTGATCGTCTGACGGAACGTGGTGCCCTGGCCCCCGAAGTTGTCGGCCGTCACGGACAGCAGGTCGGACAGCGCGCCGTCCTTGTTGGCGCCGTTGGGACCGAGCGCCACGTTGAGCCGGTCGAGACTGTCGTAGATCTGGTCGAGCTCGAGCGGCTGCGAGGTCTGGTCGACGCTCAGCTCCGCCCCGTCGGCCAGCACGTCGCCGCTGCCGGAGTAGGCAGGCGTGAGCTGGACGTAGCGGTCGCCCACCACCGCAGGCGCGATGATCACCGCCCGGGCGTCGGCCGGCAGCCTGACGCTGTCGTCGTACGTCATCGTGACCGTCACGTCGGTGCCGGTGGGCTCGACCTTCGTCACGGTGCCCACCGGTACGCCGAGCACGCGGACGTCGCTGCCCTCGTAGACCGAGATCGCCCGCGGGAAGTGGGCGACGACCGTCCGGCCGGTGTCGCCACCGAAGACGCTGACGGCGGCCGCCACGACGAAGGCGAGCACGACGAGGGGGACGAGGAGGCGCTTCACGAGGTCCATGGGTCAGCCCACCTGCGGGACGGGAGGGAAGTTGGAGATCCACGTGTCGAACCACGGGCCGTTGCCGAGCGTGTTGGCGAAGACGCGGTAGAACGGCGCCATCAGCCGCAGGCTGCTGTCGAGGTTGTCCTCGTTCTTGTTGAGCACGGCCACGACGTTCTCCAGGTGCGCGAGCGCGGGCGCGAGGTCCTCTCGGGAGTCCGCGATCAGCGCGGACAGCTCCTTGGACAGCCTCGTGGTCGAGACCAGGAGCTGGTGGACGGCGTCGCGGCGGGCGACCAGCGCGCGGAACAGCACGTCGCTGTCCTCCATCAGCTTGATGATGTCGTCGTCGCGCTCGTCGAGGACGGTCGAGACCCGCTCGAGGTTCACCAGCAGCGTGTTGAGCTGCTCGTCCTTCTCGGCGATGTTGGCCGAGAGACGGCTCAGGCCCGACAGCGCCCCACGGAACTCCTCGGGGGTGTTGCGGGTCAGGTCGGCGAGGGTCGTGAGGGACTCGGCGAGCTGGTCGGTGTCGATCTTCTCCGAGGTGGACGCGAGGCCCTCGAACGCCTCGACCACGTCGAACGGCGAGGAGGTCCGGGAGGCGGGGATGGTCCCGTCCTCCTTGAGCTGACCGCTGCCGGCGGGCTCGAGGGCGAGGAACATGGCGCCGAGGATCGTCTTGACCTTGATGGCGGCCCGGGTCTCGGACCCGAAGTCGGCGGACTCGTCGACCTTGAAGGTCACGTTGACCTGGCCGTCGTCGAGGGCGATGTCGTCGACCTTGCCGACGCGCACGCCGGCGATCCGGACCTCGTCGCCGGCCTTCAGGCCGCCCGCCTCGCTGAACATGGCGTGGTAGGTGTCCCCGCCACCGATGATCGGCAGGTCGTCGGCGCGCAGCGCGGCCACCAGCAGCATCGCCATCACGACGATGCTCACGGCGCCCACGAGGATCGGGTTGCGCTCCCGGAACGGCTTCATGTCGGGGTCCCCTCGGCGTTGTTCGGGGGAGCGGAGCGGAGGAGTAGAACGGCGTGGGGTGACTTCATCCGAGATCACACCTGTCGGAGCCGGTCTGGTACTTGACCGGGAGCGAGACGTTGTTGGGCAGGTTGACCCGGCCCTGGAACTCGCAGAGGTAGAAGTTGAAGAACGAGCCGTAGATCGCGGTGCGGCCGATCTTGTTGAGCTTGATGGGCAGGACCTGCAGGGCGCGGTCGAGCTCGGCCTTGTTCTTGTCGATGTTGCCCGCGACGGTCCGCAGCTCCTTGATGTCCTTGACGAACGGCTCGCGGATGCCGTCGACCAGCGAGGCGGTCTCGACCGAGAGGGCCGACACGTCGTCGAGCGAGCCGAGGATCGCGTTGCGGTCCTGCTTGAGGCCGCCGACCAGGGTGCGGAAGGACTGGATCAGCCGGGTCAGCTGCTTGTCGCGGTCGGCCACGTGGTCGAGCACGAGCGAGAGGTTGTCGATCAGGTCACCGATGACCTCGTCGCGGTCGGCGAGCGTGTTGGTGACCGATGCGGTGTGCGCCAGCAGACCCTCCAAGGTGCCGCCCTCGCCCTGGAAGACCTGGATGAGCTCGAAGGAGAGCTTGTTGACGTCGTCGGGCGACAGGGCCTGGAAGAGCGGCTTGAAGCCGTTGAACAGGATGGTGAGGTCGAGCGCGGGTCGCGTGCGGGACACGGGGATCGTCGTACCGGCGGGAAGCCGCTGGGTGTCGCCGACTTCCTGGGTCAGGGAGATGTAGCGCTGCCCGACGAGGTTGCGGTAGCGGATGGAGGCGAAGGTGCCGCCGTTGACCGACGTGCGCTGGTCCACGGTGAAGCTGATGAGCGCGCGACTGCGGTCGATGATCTCGACCTTGTCGACGGAGCCGACGCGCACGCCGGCGACCCGGATGTCGTCGCCCTTGTTGACCCCCGTCGCGTCGGTGAACTCGGCCTTGTACTCGCGCGAGTCGGCGAAGCTCAGGTTGCCGATCGTGACCACGAGGACGGCGGTCGCGAGCGAGGTGACGACGACGAAGACGAGGAGCTTGACCAGGTCGACGGAGGTCTTCTTGTCCAGCACGGGGCTCATCGCAGCGACACCTCCGCCCCACGCGCCATCGGGGCGACGAGCAGCACGCCGAGGTCGGGTACGTCGTCCGCGCCGACGCCGAGGCCGGGTGCGAGCAGCCCCTTGAGCAGCGCCGACTCGTCGCGGCCACCGGCGTAGCCCGCCGCAGTCCCGGACCAGCCGGGAGCGACGCGGCTGGTGCCCTTGCCGGTCGGCGAGTTAACGCCGTCGACGAAGTCGGGCTGGTTGCGGAACGGGTTGGCCTGCGTCCACGGCGGGTTGGGCAGGGTGCCGCAGTAGGGGTCGTTCTTCGCGCCGTAGACCGGGACGTCCTGCGGGCCGTAGCCACGCGGTTGGTTGGGGAGCGTCTCGAGCACGATGTGCAACGTGAAGCCGCGGAACGCCTCGGCCTGGAGCTTGCCCGCGCCGACGATGCCGCCCAGCAGGCAGGGGTACTCCGGCGCGTACTTCGCGAGGACGGCGAGCTGGGCGGCCCCCAGCTGGCCGAGCCGGACGAGGTTGTCGCCGTTGGCGCGGGTGAACCGCTCGGCGACGGCGGAGAACTTCGAGACGTCGTTGAAGAGCGCCTGGAGCTTCTCCTCGCGGTCCTCCAGCGTCGTCGTGGTGGTGATCGTGTTGCGGAGGATGGTCGCGACCTCGGGCAGCACGTCGGCGTAGGTGTCGGACACCCGGGCGGTGAGCCGCAGGTCCTCCACGAGGCCGGGCAGCTCGGGGTTGAAGCGGGTCAGGTAGTCGTCCAACGTCTCGATGGTCTGCCCGACCTGCTCGCCGCGGCCCTCGAGGGCGGTGGCGACCGCGTTGAGCGTGGTGTTGAGGTCGGCGGGCTGCACCGCGCGGAGCAGCGGGTAGAGGTCGCTGAGGACCTTCTCGACCTCGATCGACAGGTCGGTCCGCTGGATGACGTCGCCGGCCCGGATCGGGCGGGCGGACGACCCGCCCTGGGGCGGGATGAGCGAGACGAACTTCTCGCCGAACAGCGTCTTGGGCAGGATCGAGGCGGTGACGTCCTCGGGAATCTCGGCGGTGCGGTCCGGGTAGAGCCCCAGCGTGATGTCGGCGCCGTCCTGGGTGGGCTCGTAGTCGAGCACCTCGCCGACGATGACGCCGCGGATCTTGACGTCTGCCCGCTTGGGCAGCTGCAGCCCGATCTTGGACGCCTTGACCGTCACCTCGTCGTAGTCGGAGAACTTGTCGGTGAACACCCCGTAGGTGACCCACACCGCAGCGAGCATGAGGGCGACGAAGACGACGCCGAGTGCCTTGAGCTTCATCGACCGCTCACCCCGCCAGCCGCACGGTGGTCGAGGCGCCCCAGATGGCCATGGAGAGCAGCAGGTCGAGCACGTTGATGGCCACGATGCTCGAGCGGACGGCGCGGCCCACGGCGACACCCACCCCGGCGGGGCCGCCGGAGGCGTTGTAGCCGTGGTAGCAGTGGATCAGGATGACCGTGACCGCGAAGACCAGGACCTTGCCGAAGGACCACAGCACGTCGCCGGGCGGCAGGAACGCGTTGAAGTAGTGGTCGTAGGTGCCGGCGGACTGCCCGTAGAACTGGGTCACCACCAGCCGGCTCGCGAAGTACGACGACAGCAGCCCGACGACGTACAGCGGGATGATCGCGATCAGGCCGCCGACCACGCGGGTGGCGACGAGGAACGGCATCGAGGGGATCGCCATCACCTCGAGGGCGTCCACCTCCTCCGAGATGCGCATCGCGCCGAGCTGGGCGGTGAAGCCACACCCGACGGTGGCGGCCAGGGCGATGCCGGCCACGAGCGGCGCGATCTCGCGAGTGTTGAAGTAGGCGGACACGAAGCCGGAGAACGCCGCCGTGCCGAGCTGGTCGAGGGCCGCGAAGCCGGACAGACCGACCTGGGCGCCGGTGAAGAAGGTCATGCCGATGATGACGCCGACCGTGCCGCCGATGACCGCGAGGGCACCGGTGCCGAGGGTGACCTCGGCGAGGATCCGCATGATCTCGCGGGGGTAGCGGGTGACCGAGCGCGGGATGGCCTTGAGCACGCCGAGGTGGAAGGCGAGCTGGCCACCGAGGGTCTCGAGGGAGGCGAGGGGCTTGATGGCCACGGTCATCCTCCCTTCGGCGGGATGATCTGGAGGTAGATCAGGCTCAGCACGAAGTTGGCGACGAAGAGCAGGAGGAAGGTGATGACCACCGACTCATTGACCGCGTCGCCGACGCCCTTCGGACCGCCGTTGGCGTTCATGCCCTTGTAGGACGCCACGATCGCCGCGATGACGCCGAAGACGAGTGCCTTGATCAGGCCGATCCAGAGGTCGGGCAGCTGGGCGAGCGCGGTGAAGCTGGCGAGGTAGGCGCCGGGCGTGCCGTCCTGGAGGATCACGTTGAAGACGTAGCCGCCGGTCACGCCGACCACGCTGACCATGCCGTTGAGGAAGAACGCGACGAGCATGCAGGCCAGCACGCGCGGGACGACGAGGCGCTGGATGGGGTCGATGCCCAGCACCATCATCGCGTCGAGCTCCTCGCGGATCTTGCGGGCGCCGAGGTCGGCGGCGATCGCGGAGCCGCCCGCGCCGGCGATGAGCAGCGCGGTGCCGATCGGCGCCGCCTGCTGGATCACGGCGAGCACGGACGCGGAGCCGGTGAACGACTGGGCGCCGAACTGCTTGATCAGCCCGCCGACCTGCAGGGCGATGACCGCACCGAACGGGATGGCGACCAGCGCCGTCGGGACGATCGTGACCGAGGCGATGAACCAGGCCTGCTGGATGAACTCGCGCAGCTGGAACGGGCGCCGGAAGAGCGCGCGCAGCACGTCGAGGGCGAAGGCGAAGAGGTTGCCAGCGACCGCGACGGGGGCAAGCGCCCGCGAGGACATCGAGGTGGACACGGGTCGTCAGGCCCCCGGCGCGAGGCCGGCGTTGGCCGTCTCGAAGGATCCGGGCGGCGGGGTGACGCCGTGCTCCCTGCACCACTCCCCCGCGGGACGCTGGCTGCGACGCGGGATGCCGTTGGACGGGTCGAGCTGCAGCGGGATCGGCGGGAGGGCCGGCAGCTCCTGGTCGGCCTCGGCCGCGAGCTCGTCGGCGTCCTTCTCCTCCGACATGCCGATCGGGCCGACCTTCTGCGCGTTGAGGAACTGGCGCACCACCGGCTCCTCGGAGCTGAGCAGCTGCTCGCGCGGGCCGAACATCGCGAGGTGCTTGTGGTAGAGCAGCCCGATGTTGTCGGGCACCGTCCGCGCGGTGTTGATGTCGTGGGTGACGATCAGGAAGGTCGCGTCGATCTGGGCGTTGAGGTCGACGATCAGCTGGTTGAGGAACGCCGTACGCACGGGGTCGAGGCCGGAGTCCGGCTCGTCGAAGAGCACGATCTCGGGGTCGAGGACCAGGGCACGGGCGAGGCCGGCGCGCTTGCGCATGCCGCCGGAGATCTCGCCGGGCAGCTTGTCCTCGGCGCCGAGCAGGCCGACGAGGTCCATCTTCTCCATGACGATCGAGCGGATCTCGGACTCGGACTTCCTCGTGTGCTCGCGCAGCGGGAAGGCCACGTTGTCGTAGAGGTTCATCGAGCCGAACATCGCGCCGTCCTGGAACAGCACGCCGAAGAGCTTGCGGATCTCGTAGAGCTCGCGCTCCGAGCAGCTCGCGATGTCGGTGCCCTCGATGATGATCGAGCCCTTGTCGGGCTTGAGCAGGCCGATCAGGGTCTTGAGGAAGACCGACTTGCCCGTTCCTGAGGGACCGAGCATGACGCAGATCTCGCCCGCCGGGATGGTCAGGGTGACGTCACCCCAGATCAACTGCTTCCCGAACGACTTCGAGAGGTCGTTGACCACGATCTCGACACCCATGTACGCCGACCCTCCTCGCCGTCCTACTGCTGAGTACCAACGGACATGCGAGCGAGAGGTTACGCCTTGGAGAGATGGTCGTCACTCACCCTTGACGGTGCCGCGCGCCCGGCTCACCCGCCGGACGGCACCCAGGCGCCCTCCGGCCGGATGGCGGCGGCGATCGCGCGACAGCTCGCGACGAGATCGCCGGCTCGGTCGTGGGCCCGTTCGCGGGGAGCGTGCCGGGGACGAGCTCGCGCACCAGCGCGAAGTGAAGGGGTGCCGCTCGGACCACCACCGCCACACGTGTCCGCGAGGTGGCCCTCCGTCAGCCGTTCCGAGGACCACCACCGCCACACGTGTCCGCGAGATGGCCCTCGACTTGCGGCACGAGGCGCCCATCGAGGACGGCCTCGTGCGACCCGCGTCGCTGGTTCGGCGGTTCCTCGACCCGAGCCCGACGTCGTCCTCGGCTGCGGCGCTGCCCTGCTGGTCGAGGGTGGCGCGCCGGGCTCGGTCTGACCCGCATGAGCAGCGCCGGAGGTTGTCAGCCCCGGCGGCGCCTGATCTCCTCGTTGATCGCGGGGATCACCTCGTGCAGGTCGCCGATGACGGCGTGCGAGGCCTTGGTGACCATCGGTGCGTCGGGGTCGGTGTTGATCGCGAGGATGTTCTTCGCGCTGCTGCACCCGGCCCAGTGCTGGATGGCGCCGCTGATGCCGCACGGGATGTAGAGGTCGGGCGAGATCCGGCTGCCGGTCTGGCCGACCTGCTCGTGGTGCGGGCGCCAGCCGAGGGAGGTGACGACTCGCGAGACGCCGAGCGAGGCGTCGAGGAGGTCGGCGAGCTCGAGCAGGTCGCCGAAGCCGTCCGCCGAGCCTGCCCCGCGACCGGCGCCCACGACGACGCGCGCCGACTTGAGGTTGCCGGAGAGGTCGGGCTCGGGCTCCTCGGTCGAGACCACGCGGGCGACCAGGTCGGCCTCGGCGACGTCCGGGGTCTCGATGACCAGCTCGCCGACGCCCGGGGTGTCGGCCGCCTCTGCCTGGACGGCGTGGCCGGCGACGGTGAAGAGGGCGGGGCGCTGGGACAGCTGCATCTCCTCGCGCGCCTGTCCGCCGACGACCTGCCGGGTCACGGTGAACGGCGAGAGGCTGCTGAAGGAGACCACGTTGGCCGCCATCGGCAGCCCGGTGCGCGCGCCGACGTGCGCGAGCACCTCCATGCCTCGCGGCGTGCCCGAGGCCATCACGACGACCGAGCCCGTCTTCTCCCGCACGCCCATCACGCCGGCGGCCCACGCGGCGCCCGAGTAGGCGTCGTACGCCGCACCGGTGAGGGCGTGGATCCGGCGCACGCCGTGGGCGGCCAGCGCCTTGACGACGTCGTCGCCCGGCGTGCCGACCGCGACCGCGTCGATCGGGATGCCGCCACCCGCCGCCGCGAGGTCGCGCGCGAACGTCACGGCCTCCAGAGACGTCTCGACGGCCTCGCCCGCGGGCGAGACCTCCACCAGGACGAGGATCATCGCGCCAGCACCCCCAACCGCTCGAACAGGTCGACGACAGCGGGCGCCGCCGAGGCGCCCTCGCCGAGGATCTCGACGCTGGACGGCGTCGGTGGTGGCAGCACGAGCCGCAACCGGCCCGTGCCGGTGGGCGCGGCGACCGGCTCACGCTCCTCGACCGGCGCCTTCTTGGCCTTCATCCGGCCCGGCACCGTCGGGTAGCGAGGCTCGACACCGCCCTCGAGGATCGTGACCACCGCGGGGAGCGGCAGCCGGTAGGTCTCGTGGCCGTCGGGTCCGGCGCCGCTCGCGGTCACCTCGCCGTCGGCGACGGACACCGTGCTGACGCCGTTGACGACGGGCCAGCCCAGCTCGTAGGCCAGCCGGATCCCGACCTGGAAGTCCCCGCTGTCGGCGGCATCGTTGCCGAGGAGGACCAGCTCGTGGGGCGTGCCCGCCGCCTCGTGGTCCCGTACGACGGCCGCGATCTCGCGCGCGACGTCGGCCGGGCCGTAGGCCTGGGCGTCAGCGACGACGTGGGTCGCCGCGGTGCAGCCGACCGCGAGCGCCGTGCGCAGCTGCTCGACCGCGTCGGCGTCGCCGAGCGTCATCACGGTGGCGGAGCCGTCCGTGGCGCCGGCGACCTGGACGGCGAGCTCGACCGCGCACTCCTCGTGGGCGCTCATCGTGAAGCCGGCGTAGCGGCCGTCGACGCCCTGGCCGTCCTCGGTGAGGACGACCTCGCCCGACGAGTCGACGACCCGCTTCACGCAGACCAGTGGATTCGTCATCGGATGCGCTCGTTGGTGGGGTCGAGGAGCGGGGTGGCGTCGATCGAGCCGACGGTCACCGGGTAGAGCTCCTCCATGTAGGACACCGCGAGCTCGTTGCCGATCGTCGCCTGCTCGGGCGGCAGGTAGGCGAGCAGCACGTGCTTGCCGAGCGACGGCGCGGAGCCGGCGCTGGTGACGTAGGGGTGGTGGCCGTGGCCGTCGGCCAGCGCCCCGCCGTCGCGGGTCAGGATCGGCTCGCCGCCGAGCATGTAGCGCTTCATGCCGGACGCCGAGGTGTGGTCGTCGACGGTCAAGGTGCAGAGCACCGCCTTCGGCTCCGCCTCCCGCTGGGCCAGGTAGGCCTCCTTGCCGACGAAGTCGGCCGCCTTGACCTTCGGGCGCTGCATGCCGGCCTCGACGATGCTGCGCTCGCCGTCGAGCTCGGCGCCGTAGGCGCGGTAGCCCTTCTCGATGCGACCGGTCGTGCCGTAGACCCCGATGCCGGCGGGGCGGGCGCCATGGGGTGCACCGGCCTCGAGCAGCGCCTCCCACAGGTCGGCCGCCTGCGACATCGGGACGTAGAGCTCCCAGCCGAGCTCGCCGACGTAGGAGATGCGCGAGGCGAGGACGGTGATGCCGGCCCCAGACGGTGGGGACAACGTGATCTCGCGGCAGGTGAGGAAGCCGAATCCCTCGTCGGACACGTCGTCGGAGGTGAGCGAGGAGACGATGTCGCGGGCGCGGGGACCCCAGATGCCGATGGTCGAGACGTCGTCGGTGCGGTCCGTCAGCGTCGTCGTACCGCCCTCGGGCAGGTGGCCTGCGAACCAGGCGCGGTCGGCCATGCCGTGGGCGCCGCCGGTGACCACGCGGAAGTGGTCGTCGCCGAGTCGCATCACGGTCAGGTCGGACCGGAAGCCGCCCTTCGCGTCGAGCACCGGCGTGTAGATCACCTTGCCGACGGCGACGTCGCACTGCGCGACGCAGGTGCGCTGGACGACGTCGAGCGCCTCGGGGCCCTCGATGTCGAAGATGCAGAAGGCCGACAGGTCGATGACGGCGGCGGCCTCGCGCATCCGGAGGTGCTCGGCGTTGATGATCGGGCTCCACCACCGCGAGTCCCACTCGTGCTCGCGCGGCATCACGGCGTCGCCGTACTGCTCGAGGAGGTCGGCGTTGGACTCGTACCAGAAGGGCCGCTCCCAGCCGGCGGTCTCGAAGAAGACGGCGCCGAGCTTGGCCTGCGAGTCGTGCATCGGGGAGAGCCGCTGGTCGCGGTCGGACTCGTACTGCTCGGCCGGGTGGACGATGCCGTAGGTCTTGATGAACGACTCGGTGGTGCGCAGCCGGGTGTGCTCGCGGCGCTTCTGGTGCTGGTGGAAGCGAGCGATGTCGCTGTGGTGCAGGTCGATCTCGGAGTGCCCGTGGGTCATCCACTCCGCCACCGCGCGACCGACGCCGGGGCCCTCCTTGATCCACACGGCGGCGGCGGTCCAGAGGCCCGCGACCTCGCTCTCGCCGAGGATCGGGTTGCCGTCGCAGGTCAGCGACAGCAGGCCGTTGATGGCGTAGCGGATCTCGGCACCCTCGGCCCCGAGGAGCTCGGGCATCAGCTCGTAGGCCTGCTCGAGCTGCGGGTCGAAGTCGTCCTCGGTGAACGGCATCTCGGTCGGCGACAGCTTGGCCTGCTCGATCGAGGGGATGTCCTCCGGCTCGTGGAGGATCGCGCGGTGGGCGTAGGAGCCGACCTCCATGTCGGCGCCGTGCTGGCGCTCGTAGCAGAAGGTGTCCATGTCGCGGATGATCGGGAAGGAGATCTCTCCCTCCTTCTCGGTCAGCTGGGGGCAGGGGCCCACGCTGATCATCTGGTGCACCGCCGGGGTCAGCGGGATGCTGATGCCGGCCATGTCGCCGAGCTTCGGGCTCCACACCCCCGCGGCGATCACCACGGTCTTCGCCTCGATGTCGCCGCCCGTCGTGCGGACGCGGGTGATCCGGCGGGTGCCGTGGGGGCCGTCCTCGGTGTCGAGGCCGATGACCTCGACGGTGGGTACGACGGTGAGCTCACCGGTCGCCTGGGCACGCTCGCGCATGATCGTGCCGGCGCGCAGAGAGTCGACGACGCCGACGCCGGGGGTCCAGAAGGCGCCGATGAACTGGTCCTCCTCGATGAAGGGGACCTTCTCCTTCACGAAGGCGGGCGAGACCAGCTCGGCCTCGATGCCCCAGGCGCGCGCGCTCGACATGCGCCGGCGCAGCTCCTCCATGCGCTCCTCGGTCCGGGCGATCTCGAAGCCGCCGGACTCGGTGAAGACACCCATCTCCTTGTACTGCGCGACCGAGTCGAGCGTGATGTCGGTGATCTCGCGGGAGTGGTCGACGGTGAAGATGAAGTTGGACGCGTGACCGGTCGAGCCGCCCGGGTTGGGCAGTGCTCCCTTGTCGATCTGCACCACGTTCTTCCACCCGAGGCGGGTGAGGTGGTGCACGAGGCTGTTGCCGACGATGCCGGCTCCGATGACGACGACGTCGGCGGTCGCGGGGACCTCTGCCATGGGGGTGCCTCCTGGGCGGAGCGGTGAGTTCTGGAAGTTGCACATCGCGCAACACGTTGCGCTATGTGCGACGCGCCAAATGTACGCCGCCGCCCCCAAGCACTGTCAAGGAGGCTCGGGGGCGGCGGGACGGCCGTCGGCGGCCAGGCGTCAGGTCGGCCGGTCCGGCGGGGTGTCGCCCGACTCGGCGACCTCCTCGGGCTCGGCGCCGTACGCCGCCAGGGCGACCGTGTGGTGCTCCATCGAGTCGTACTGCTGCGCGTGCTGCACGGCACGCCGTACGCGCGGCGGCAGGGTCGACTCGAACGGCTCGGCACGCAGTGCCTTCATCAGCGAGACGCACATGGCGCAGATGACGAGCATGAACGGCCCGGCCACGATGATCACGAGCGTCTGCAGCGCGCTCAGCCCGCCGGAGAAGAGCAGCACCGCGGCCACCGCACCCTGGGCGACGCCCCAGAAGATGACGAGCCACCGCATCGGCTCCTCCTTGCCGTTCTGGCTGAGCATCCCCATCACGATCGAGGCCGAGTCGGCGCCGGTGATGAAGAAGATCGCGACCAGGAAGACGGCCAGGACGACGGTGATGCTCGCGAGCGGGTACTGGCGGAGCATCGAGAAGAGCGCGCCTTCGCTGCCGGCCGCGAGGTCGGAGGTGAAGTCCTTGGCCCCGGAGAGCTGCAGGTCGAAGGCGGCGCCGCCGAGGATCGAGAACCACGCGAACGACACGACGCTCGGCACGAGGATCACGTAGACGACGAACTGGCGGATCGTGCGGCCCTTGGAGATGCGAGCGATGAACATGCCGACGAACGGCGTCCACGAGATCCACCAGGCCCAGTAGAAGATCGTCCAGGTGTTGAGGAACTCGCTGTCGCCGAAGGCGCCGGTGCGGAACGCCATCGTGGGCAGGTGCGTGAGGTAGCCGCCGAGCGACTCGGTGAAGGTGCTGAGGATGAACACCGTCGGACCGACGACGAAGAGGAAGAACACGAGCAGCACCGCGGCGATCGCGTTCGCGTTGGAGAGCAGCTGGACGCCCTTCTCGATGCCGGTGACGGCCGAGAGGACGAAGCAGAGCGTCAGCACCGCGATGACGACGACCGTGAGCCACTTCGACTTGCCGGTCCCGAAGACGTCGTCGAGACCGCCGGTGATCTGGAGGGCGCCGAGGCCGAGCGAGGTCGCCGAGCCGAAGAGGGTGGCGAAGATCGCGACGACGTCGATGGCCTTGCCCGGGCCGCCCGTGGCGTGCCGCCCCAGGAGCGGTCCGAACGCGCCGGAGACCAGGTTGCCGGCGCCCTTGCGGTAGGCGAAGTAGCCGATGGCCAGGCCGATGACGGCGTACATGGCCCAGGGGTGGAAGCCCCAGTGGAAGAAGGCGTACTCCATCGCGACGCGGGCGCTGTCCGGGGTGTTCGGGTCGCCGCGACCGGGCGGGGTGCTGGCGGCGCTCTCGGCGGTCAGGTACGTCAGCGGCTCGGCGACCCCCCAGAACATCAGGCCGATGCCCATGCCGGTGGCGAACATCATCGAGACCCACGAGAAGGTCGAGAACTCGGGCTCGGAGTCGTCGGGGCCGAGCTTGATGTTGCCGTAGCGGGACAGGGCGAGGTAGCCCGAGAACAGCAGGAACAGGGCGCTGACGAGGATGAACAGCCAGCCGAACAGCTCGGTGAGCTTGCCCAGGATCGTGCCGGTGGTCTCGCCCATGCCGGTGGAGTCGAGGGTGCCCCACACCAGGAAGGCCACGGCCACCCCGGCGGCGACCCCGAAGGTCACCTTGTCGAGCGGGAAGTCGTGCCTGTGCGGCTCGTGCGGTGGGACGACGGACTCGCCGACCGGTTCCTTGATCGCCATGGTGCTCTCCCGATCCCGTTGCGTTGTGCGCAACGAAGTGCGTGTCTTGCAACGTGGCGGATACTGCTCCGCCCCCGGGCGAGAGTCAAGGCTCACCCGGGGGCGGGAACGGTACTACCGATCAGTGCCGGTCACCGCACGGCGACCGGTCGGATCACTGCTGCAGCCAGGCGTCGACCTTGTCCTGGTTCTCCTCGATCCACTTGCTCGCGGCGTCCTCCGGGGACATGCCGTCGGCGGCGATGTAGCCCGCGACGACGTTCTGGTCGTCGTTGGTCCACTCGAAGTTCTTCACCAGGTTGACCGCGGTCGAGTCGCTGGCCGCCCAGTCCGTGCCGACGATCTTCTTCAGCTCCGTCTCCGGGTAGTCACAGGCCACCTTCTGCGGGTCGTCCTGGCAGCCGTCCTCGTAGGCCGGGAGCGAGACCCGCTGCATCGGCACCTCGGCGTTGAAGTACTGCGGCTCGTACCAGTAGCCGATGACCCACTCCTTGTTCTCCTCGGCCTTGCGGAACGCCTCGATCGAGGCGGCCTCGGAGCCGGAGTAGACGACCTTGAAGTCGAGGTCGAGGTTGTTCACGATCGCCTCGTCGAACTGGACGTAGGACGGGTCGGCGCCGAGGAACTGGCCCTTGCCGTCGGACTCCGAGGTGGCGAACTCCTTGGCGTACTTGTTGAGGTTGGACCACTCGAGGATGTCCGGGTGCTCCTCGGCGAGCCACGGCGGGACGAACCAGCCGATGATGCCCACGTTGCCCTGCGGCCCGAAGTCCTCGGCACTGCCGTCGCCCTGGTCGGCGAAGAACTTCTTCTCCAGGTCGGGGTGTCCCCAGTCCTCGATGACGACGTCGACCTCACCGGTGCCGAAGCCCTGCCAGGAGACGTCCTCCTTGAGCTCCTTGTAGTTCACCGTGCAGCCGAGCTGCTCCTGGGCGACCGTGCCGACGACGTAGGCGCTGGCCTCGTAGCCGACCCACGGGTTGACGGCCATGTTGAGCTCGCCGCACTCGCCGCCGCTGTCGGCGGCCTGCTCCTCGTTGGCCTTGGTCTGCTCGTCGATGGAGCCCCCGCCGCAGGCGGACAGCACCAGGACGGCGGCGGTGGCGAGGACTCCCAGTCGGGCTCCTCGGCGTGTGGTCGTGCGCATGGTGCTTCTCCTCTTCCTTCGTGGGTTCCTGGTGGTGCTGTCGGTTCGTCCTTGCTGGTCGTACGACGTCGTGGTGGCTCAACTGCCGGGTGGCCCGATCGGCAGCCGGATGTTGAAGGCGCGGCGGGTCCCGGGGCCGTCGTCGCGTCGCCGGTCCGCCGCGGCACGGGTGATCCGGTCGAGCATCACGCCGAGCAGCACGATGGTGAGTCCCGCGGCCGCGCCCTTGCCCCACGCCTCGCTGCGGGAGAAGCCGTACACGACGTCGAAGCCGAGCGCCCCGGCGCCGACGAGGCCGCCGATCACGGTCATCGACAGGACGTAGAGCAGGCCCTGGTTGGTGGCGAGCACGATCGAGCCCTTGGCCATCGGCAGCTGGACCTTGGTGATCTCCTGCCACGTCGTCTGGCCCGTCGAGCGACCCGCCTCGATGGTCGTCGGCGACACCCCCTTCACGCCGTCCGCGACGAGCTTGATCGCTGCGGGGGCGGCGTACACGATGCCGGCCACGATGGCGGTGAAGCGGCCGGGTCCGAAGAGCGCGAGGACGGGGATCAGGTAGACGAACGGCGGGATCGTCTGGCCCGCGTCGAGCAGGGGGCGGATGCCGAGGTCGACCCGCCGGTCGCGGGCCATCCAGACACCGAACACCAGCGCGAGCGCCATCACGAGCACGGTGGCGACGAGGGTCATGTTGAGGGTGACCATGGCGTCGTTCCACAGGTCCAGCCAGAGGATGCCGAGCAGGCACACGACGGTGATGACCAGCGCGCGGACGCCCCCGAACACCAGGGCCAGCAGCGCGATCGCCGCGAACGACACGTACCACGGGGACTCGGCCAGGACGGACTGGACGGGGTTGAGCAGGTAGGTGGAGACGAAGTCCTTGAGGCCGCCGGTGACGCCGCCGAAGGTGGTGGTCACCCACTCGACCGCATCGCTCACGGCCTGGCTGATGCTGCTCCCGATCGAGTAGGTCGGGAAGTCGGCGAGGCTGACGTAGGTGCGCGAGAGGTAGACCGCGACGAGCGCCACGACCGCGCCGCCGACGACCTCGATGCGTCGCCGGAGCGGGTTCCGGTCGCCACCGCGGGCGACGCGCTCGGAGCGCTCGCTGGCGGCGGTGGTCGTGCGGTCGAGCATCACGGCCATCACGACGATCAGCACGCCCGGGACGAACGCCGTGCCGACGTCGTTGACGCGCAGGCCCTGCAGCACGGGCTTGCCGAGCCCGGGACCATCGACGAACGAGGCGAGCGTGGCCATCGACAGGGCGGCCAGCGTCGTCTGGTTGAGGCCCACGATGATCGTCTTGCGCGCCATCGGCAGCTGCACCTTCGTGAGCCGCTGCCAGTAGGTCTGGCCGGCCGAGTCGGTGGCCTCGATCGTCGTGGTGGACACCTCACGGATCCCGAAGCCGGCGATGCGGATGATCGGCGGCAGGGCGTAGATGAGGGTCGCGACGACCGCGGCGCTGGTGCCGATGCCGAAGAACAGCACGATCGGCAGCAGGTAGACGAACGTCGGCATCGTCTGCATGAGGTCGAGGAAGACCGTCACCACGGCGTTGGCGCGGGCGTTGGTGCCGATCCAGACGGCGAGCGGCATCCCGATGAGGACCGCCAGCAGCACCGAGATGCCGACGACGATGAGCGTGTCCATCGACTCGTCCCAGAAGCCCAGGACACCGAAGGAGAGGAACGACGCCAGCACGAGCAGGGCGATCCGCCAGCTCGCGACGACCAGGGCGACGTAGGTCGCGATCGCCGTGACGCCCAGCCAGCCGATCTGCGGGACGGGCCGGGGGAAGGCGGGCTTGGAGACCAGCTCCTGCAACCAGGCGACGGTGGCCCGGAACGCGTCGGCGATCGCGTTGGTGAACTGCATGACCGGGTTGGTGGCGCGGCCTTCCAGCAGCCCGTTCTGGATCTCGGTCAGCCGGTCGTGCAGGCCGGTGCGGGACAGCGCCGGGAGGTCGAGGGTGTCGCTGCCCTTGGTGAGGGCCCACACGACGACCCACAGGACGACGACCGCGGCGGCGGGGATCCAGCGACTCATGCCGGAGTCGGGGACCACCGGCGGGGCGGCGCCCGGCTCCACGGGGCGTGGCGGCGCGGGTGCCGTGGTGGTCATGCGTGCGCCTCTTCCTCGGCGACGACCACGCGCATGATGTCCTCCTCGTCGACGACGCCGAGCATCGTCTCGCCGTCCATCACGCGGATCGGGTGCTCGGAGGCGATCGCCGTACGGGCGGCCTGGCGCACGATCGTGTCGACCGGGAGCGCCGGCCCGTCGAGCGACTCCCCCGGCCTCGGCTCGCGCATCACCCACTTCAGGGTCAGCACGTGCGACTTGGGCACCTCGGAGACGAAGTCCTTGACGTAGTCGTCGGCCGGGCGGGCGACGACCTCGTCGGGCGTGCCGACCTGGATGATCTCGCCGTCGCGCAGGATGAGGATGCGGTCGCCGAGCTTGAGGGCCTCGGCGAGGTCGTGGGTGATGAAGACCATCGTCTTGCCGAGCTCGCGGTGCAGGCGGATGACCTCGTTCTGCATGTCGCGGCGGATCAGGGGGTCGAGGGCCGAGAACGGCTCGTCGAACAGCAGCATCTCGGGGTCGTTGGCCAGCGCGCGGGCGAGGCCGACGCGCTGCTGCATGCCGCCGGAGAGCTGGTCGGGGTAGGACTTGTCGTAGCCCTTGAGGCCGACGAGCTCGACGATCTCCATCGCCTTCTCGCGACGCTCCTTCTTCCCGACGCCGCGCACCTCGAGGCCGTAGGCGACGTTGTCGATCACCTGGCGGTGGGGCAGCAGGCCGAAGTGCTGGAACACCATCGAGGTGTGCGTACGACGCAGGTCGCGCAGCTCGGCCTCGCTGGCCTTGACCACGTCGCGACCGCCCATCACGATCTCCCCCGCGGTCGGCTCGATGAGCCGGGTGAGCATCCGGATGAGCGTCGACTTGCCCGAGCCCGAGAGCCCCATGACGACGAACACCTCGCCCGGAGCCACCTCGAAGGACACGTCCTTCACGCCGACGACGCAGCCGGTCTTCTCCTTCAGCTCGGCCCGCGAGAGGTCCGCGTCCGGAGAGCCGATGATCCTGTCGGAGCCCTTGCCGAAGATCTTCCAGAGGTTGTTCACCTTCAAGGCTGCGTCGCTCATGCCGTCTCCTGGTTGCGCGGGTCGCCGGGTGGGTGGAGCGGCGTGCCGCCACGGTGGCGGTAGTAGGGCACGTCGGCCGCGGGGAGCGGCGTACGACCTGCGATGAGGTCGGCGGCCTTCTCGGCGACCATCATCACGGGGGCGTAGATGTTGCCGTTGGTGACGTAGGGGAAGACCGAGGCGTCGACGACCCGCAGGCCGTCGGTGCCGTGGACCTTCATGCTCGACGGGTCGACGACGGACATCTCGTCGATGCCCATCTTGGCGGTGCACGACGGGTGCAGCGCGGTCTCGGCGTCCTTGCGGACCCACTCGAGGATCTCCTCGTCGGTCTCGACCGCTGGCCCGGGCGAGATCTCGCCGCCGTTGAACGGGGCGAACGCCGGCTGGTTGAGGATGTCGCGTGCCACCCGCACCGCCTCGACCCACTCGCGCCGGTCGTTGGGGGTGGAAAGGTAGTTGAAGAGCATCTTCGGCTTCTGCCGAGGGTCGGTCGAGGCGATGCGCACCCACCCGCGGGTGTCGGCGTACATCGGGCCGATGTGCACCTGGTAGCCGTGGGCGTACTTGTCCTGCCCGGCCGGCGCGGAGCCGTCGTAGCGGATCGCGATCGGCAGGAAGTGGAACATCAGGTTGGGCCAGTCGACGTCCTCGTTGGACCGGCAGAAGCCACCGCCCTCGAAGTGGTTGGACGCAGCGGTCCCGGTGCGCTTGAGCAGCCACTCGAGGCCGACCAGCGGGCGGTTGCGCCACTTGAGGCCCTCGACGATCGAGACCGGCTGCAGCGAGGCGTACTGGATGTAGACCTCGAGGTGGTCCTGGAGGTTCTCCCCCACGCCCGGCAGGTCGTGCACCATGTCCACCCCGAGCGGCTGCAGGTGCTCGAGGTTGCCGATGCCCGAGAGCTGGAGCAGCTGCGGGGTGTTGATGGCACCGCCGCAGAGGATCACCTCCCCGGCCCCGACGCTGTGGTGCCGCCGGCCCGCGCGGAGGTAGTCGACGCCCACCGCGCGGGTGCCGTCGAACCGGACCTTCGTCGCCTGCGCGAACGTCTCGACGGTGAGGTTCTTGCGGTTCATCACCGGGTGGAGGTAGGCGCGTGCGGCGGACATCCGCACGCCCTTGACGATGTTGCGGTCGAAGCGCCCGAACCCCTCCTGGCGGTAGCCGTTGACGTCGTCGGTCAGCGGGTAGCCGGCCTGCTGGGCGGACTCGAAGAACGCGCTGAAGAGCGGGTTGGTGGCGGGGCTGCGCTCCAGCTTGAGGGGACCGGACCCACCGCGCCACGGGTCGGCGCCGATCATCCCGTCGGGGAGGATCAGCGACTCCATCCGCTTGAAGTACGGCAGGCAGTGGCGGTAGTCCCACGCCTCCATGCCCGGGTCGGCGGCCCAGCGCTCGTAGTCCATCGGGTTGCCGCGCTGGAAGATCATCCCGTTGATCGAGGACGAGCCGCCGAGCACCTTGCCCCGCGCGTGGTAGACCCGGCGACCGTTCATCGCCGGCTCCGGCTCGGTCTCGTACCTCCAGTCGTAGAGCGGGTTGCCGATCGGGAACGGCAGCGCGGCGGGGGCGTGGATCAGCGGGTCGAAGCGGTCGGTGCGCCCCGCCTCGAGCACCAGCACGGAGACCGACGGGTCGGCCGAGAGGCGGTTCGCGAGCGCGCAACCGGCGGACCCACCACCCACGATGACGACGTCGTACCGGTCCGCGCCCATGTCCAGTCCCGTCCTACTCCGCGCTGTCCGGTGACGTGGGCGAGAACCAGTGCTGCACCGCGGGCCGGATGTTGTGCCACACGTGCTTGGTCTCGCGGTACTCCTCCAGGCCGGCCAGCCCGAGCTCGCGCCCGGTGCCCGACTGCTTGTAGCCGCCCCACTCCGCTTGCGGGACGTAGGGGTGGTAGTCGTTGATCCAGACCGTGCCCATCCGCAGTCGGCCCGCGACCCGCTCCGCGCGACCGGCGTCGCGGGTCCACACCGCACCGGCCAGGCCGTAGATGCTGTCGTTGGCGATCGCGACGGCATCGTCCTCGTCCTGGAACGTCTCGACCGTCAGGACCGGACCGAACGACTCGTCCTGCGTCACGGACATCGAGGTCGTGCAGCCGTCCAGCACCGTCGGCAGGTAGTAGAACCCGTCGGCCAGCGCGGGGTCGTCGGGCCGGGCGCCGCCGCAGCGCAGCAGCGCACCCTCGGCCAGCCCGCGGGCGACGTACGCCTCCACCTTGTCGCGGTGCGCCGCACTGGTGAGCGGTCCGGTCTCGGCCAGCTCGTCGAAGGGGCCGCCGAGTCGGATGCCCTCCGCGCGGGCGACGAGGGCGTCGACGAACTCGTCGTGGATGGACTCCTGGACGATCAACCGGGCCCCGGCGGAGCAGACCTGGCCGGAGTGCAGGAAGACCGCCGTCAGGGCGTAGTCGAGGGCCACGTCGCGGTCGGCGTCGGCGAAGACGATGTTGGGGTTCTTGCCGCCGAGCTCCAGCGCGACCTTCTTGACCGTCGCGGCCGCCGCGGCACCGATCCGGCGTCCGGTCTCGAGCCCGCCGGTGAACGAGACCATGTCGACCCGCGGGTCCGTCGAGAGCGGCGCACCGGCGGTCGCGCCGGCACCGAGGACGAGGTTGCCGACCCCGGCGGGAAGCCCGGCCTCCTCCAGCAGGCGCATCAGGTGGATCGCGCTGTGCGGCGTGAGCTCGCTCGGCTTGAGGACGAAGGTGTTGCCCGCGGCCAGGCACGGTGCGACCTTCCACGACACCTGGAGCAGCGGGTAGTTCCACGGCGTGATGAGCGTGCACACGCCGATCGGCTCGTGGACGATCCGGCTGACCACGTCGGGGTTGCCGGTGTCGACCATCCGGCCCGACTCCTCGGCGGCGATCCGGCCGTAGTGCCGGAAGACCGAGACCACGTCCGCGACGTCGTACTCGGACTCGACCAGGCGCTTGCCGGTGTCGAGCGACTCCATCCGCGCCACCTCCGCGGTGTCGCGCTCGAGCAGGTCCGCGAGCCGCAGCAGCAGGTCGCCACGCTCACGGCTCGACGTCGCCCGCCACTGTCCGTCGTGGAAGGCCCGGTGCGCCGCGTCGATGGCGGCCTCGGTGTCGGCCTCGCCCGCCTCGTCGACGGTCCCGACCAGGGAGCCGTCCGCCGGGCAGCGGATCTCGCGACACTCACCCGAGCGCGCGCTGACCCACGTTCCATCGACGTAGAGATCCGGCACGCGTTCCCTGCCCTCGGCTTGTTGTTGCGTATCTCGCAACCGATTGCTCCGAGCGCAACCGGTCAGACGATCGAAGGATGCGGGGAAGCCCCCGTCGCGTCAAGCATTTCCACGGGTGGTGTGGACATCGTGGCCTAACGGTGACCCCAGCCGAGGCGGTGCGAGACCTCGGCCGCGGCGCCCACCACGAGCCGTACGACCTCCGCGACACGGTCCTCGGGCAGCCGGAACGACGGCCCGGAGACGCTCATCGAGGCGACGACGTCGCCGTGCGCGTTGCGGATCGGGGCGGCGACGGCCGTCAGCCCGACCTCGAGCTCGTCGACGGCGACCGCATAGCCCTGCTCGCGGACCCGGGCGAGCTCGTCGCGGAACTTCCCGCGCGAGGTGATCGTGTGGGAGGTGTACGACGCCAGCTTGCCGAGGGCGCTGTCGAGCGCCTGCTCGTCCAGACCACTGAGCAGGACCTTGCCGTTGCTGGTCGCGTGCAGCGGGATGTGCTGGCCGACCCAGTTGTGCGGCTGCAGCGCGGAGGAGCCCGCGACCTGGTCGAGGTAGAGCGCCGAGCTCTCCGCGAGCACGGCGATGTTGACCGTCTCCCCCGTGTCGGCCGCGAGCTGACGTGAGATCGGGCGCGCCTCCTGGACGAGGTCGAGACGCGCGGTCGTCGCGCCGGCCAGGCGCAGGATGCCCATGCCGAGGCGGTAGCGACCGCGGTCGGAGGTCTGCTCGACGAGCCGGTGGGCCTCCAGGGTGGCGACCAGCCGGAAGGCCGTGCTCTTGTGCACGCCCAGCTCGACCGCGAGCTCGGTCACCCCGGACTCGCCGGTGCGGGCGAGCACCTCGAGGATGCCGAGCGCGCGGTCCACGGACTGCACCCCGGCACCGGTGACAGCAGTGCTGCCACCCGTCGCGCCGACCTGCTCGGGGAGCTCGACCACGTCCGACATGGGCCTGAGACTAGCGCAGTCGCTGTTGCGTATCGCAGACTGCGTTCCGTCGAGCGCAACAGCACCACCACCCAGGAGCCGCATGTCATCCGTCCCCAGCGCCACCGGGAGCGCCGCCGAGCACGTCCTCATCCTCTCCTGCCCGGACCGTCCGGGCATCGTCCACGCCGTGTCGGGGTTCCTCGTCGAGCAGGGCGGCAACATCATCGAGAGCCAGCAGTTCGGCGACCGCCTGACCGACCGGTTCTTCATGCGCATCGGCTTCGTGGTCGCGGACGAGCGCAGCGCCGACGAGCTGCGCACGGCGTTCGCCCCGGTCGCCGAGCGCTTCGGGATGGACTACGAGCTGTGGGCGGCCGCGGCACCGACGCGCACGCTGATCATGGTGTCCAAGCACCTGCACTGCCTCAACGACCTGCTCTTCCGGGCCAGCACGGGCTCGCTCCAGATCGAGATCCCCGCCGTGGTGTCCAACCACCCCGACGCGGGCGCGCTCGTGAGGTCGTACGGCCTGGACTTCCACCACGTCCCGGTGACACCGGACACGAAGGCGGATGCCGAGAAGCGGCTGATGGAGCTCGTCGACGAGACCGGCACCCACCTGGTCGTGCTGGCGCGCTACATGCAGGTGCTCTCCGACGACCTGTGCCGCCAGCTCACGGGCCGGGCGATCAACATCCACCACTCGTTCCTGCCGAGCTTCAAGGGGGCGCGGCCCTACCACCAGGCGTTCGACCGCGGCGTGAAGCTCGTCGGCGCGACCGCCCACTACGTCACCGGCGACCTCGACGAGGGACCGATCATCGAGCAGGACGTCCTGCGGGTGGACCACGGCTACGACCAGGACCAGCTCGTCGCGGCCGGGCGCGACGTCGAGGCACAGGTGCTCTCGCGCGCCGTGCGCTGGCACGCCCAGTCGCGGATCCTCCTCAACGGCGACCGCACCGTCGTCTTCCGCTGAGGGAACGCCTCCACACCCACCGCCACGCCGCAATCGAGGGAGCAGGCATGCAGTCCGACATCGAGATCGCCAACGCCGCCGTCCTGCGCCCGATCCGCGAGGTCGCGGCCGAGACGCTGGGCATCGCCGAGGAGCACCTCGTGCCCTACGGCCACTTCAAGGCGAAGGTCGACATCGGCTACCTCACCTCGCTCGCCGACCGGCCCCTCGGCAAGCTCGTGCTGGTCACCGCGCTCTCGCCGACGCCGCCCGGGGAGGGCAAGACCACGACGACCGTCGGCCTGACCGACGCGCTCCACGGCCTCGGCCACCGGGTCGTCGCCTGCCTGCGCGAGCCGTCGATGGGCCCGGTGTTCGGCATGAAGGGCGGCGCGGCCGGCGGCGGCTGGAGCCAGGTCGTGCCGATGACCGACATCAACCTCCACTTCACCGGCGACTTCGCCGCCATCGCCGCGGCCAACAACCTGCTCGCCGCGCTGATCGACAACCACGTCCACCACGGCAACGAGCTCGACATCGACGTGCGCAGCGTGACGTGGAAGCGCGTGCTCGACATGAACGACCGCGCGCTGCGCGAGGTCACCGTCGCGCTCGGCGGCCACGCCAACGGCTTCCCGCGCTCCGACGGCTTCGACATCGTGGTCGCCTCCGAGCTGATGGCGATCTTCTGCCTCACCGAGTCGTGGGCCGACCTCAAGCGCCGCATCGGCGACATCGTCATCGGCTACACCAGGTCGACCATGCCGGTCACCGCGCGCGACCTCAACGCCCACGGCGCGATGGCGGCGCTGCTCCGCGACGCCCTCGCGCCCAACCTCGTCCAGACGATCGAGGGCGCGCCCGCCTTCGTCCACGGCGGGCCGTTCGCCAACATCGCCCACGGCTGCAGCTCGGTGATGGCGACGCGCGCCGGCCTGCGGCTGGCGGACATCGTCGTGACCGAGGCCGGCTTCGGCGCCGACCTCGGCGCGGAGAAGTTCGTCGACATCAAGTGCCGCAAGTCCGGCCTGCGGCCCGACGTGGCCGTCGTCGTCGCCACCGTCCGCGCCCTGAAGTACCACGGCGGCGTGGCGCTCGCCGACCTCGGCACCGAGGACCTCGGCGCGGTCGAGGCGGGCATGGCCAACCTGCGACGGCACCTGTCCAACATCCGCGAGGTCTACGGCATCCAGCCGGTCGTGGCCGTCAACCGGTTCCCGACCGACACCGACGCCGAGGTCGCCCGGGTGGTCGAGCTCGTGGCCGACGAAGGAGTGCGCGCCTTCCCCGCGACCCACTTCTCCGACGGCGGTGCCGGTGCTCGCGACCTGGCCGAGGGCGTGCTGGCGGCGCTCGAGGACGGGTCGCCGTACGAGTTCTCGTTCACGTACGACGACGACCTGTCGCTCACCGAGAAGGTCGAGGCGATCGCGACCCGGCTCTACGGCGCCGGGCAGGTGACGTGGGACGCCAAGGCCCGCCGCCGGCTCCAGCGCATCGAGCGCGACGGCTACGGCGACCTGCCGGTCTGCGTCGCCAAGACGCAGTACTCCTTCTCCACCGACCCGACGCTCCTCGGGGCGCCGTCGGGCCACGAGCTCCACGTCCGCGAGGTGCGCCTCTCCGCGGGCGCCGGGTTCGTCGTCGTGGTCTGCGGCGACATGATGACCATGCCCGGCCTCCCCCGCGATCCCTCGGCCTCCCGGATCGACCTCGCCGACGACGGCACCCTCATCGGGCTGAGCTGAGGATCGTCCGGTGGCCGAGTGGGCGCTGCGCCGCATGTTCAGCAGCGAGCAGGGTGACGTCGCGTGAGACCGGTTCGGCTCAGGCCCCGCCGTGGTGCTGCTGCACGGGACGCCGTTCTCGTCCTACGTCTGGCGTGACGTCGCGCCTGCCTTGGCCGCCAGCCACACCGTCCACGTCTGGGACATGCCGGGCTACGGAGCCTCGAAGAAGAGAGACCACCAGGACGTCTCCCTCCGCTCGCAGGGTGCTGTCTTCGCCGCGCTGCTCCGCCACTGGGACCTCGCCTCGCCGGCGGTGGTCGCCCACGACTTCGGTGGCGCCGTCGCACTGCGCGCGCACCTGCTCCACGGGGCCGCCTACGACCGGCTCGCACTGGTCGACACCGTCACCCACGCCCCGTGGGGAACTGGGCTGTTCCGACTTGCGCAGGAGCACGGGGACGTCCTGGGGCAGCTGCCCGCCGAGGCGCACGAGGGTCTGGTGCGCGGCTACATCGCGACGGCGAGCCACCGCGGACTGTCAGCCGCCACCCTGTCGTCGTACGTCGCTCCGTGGCTGGGAGCGGCTGGACAGGCGGCGCTCTACCGCCAGATGGCGCAGAACGACCAGCGTTGGACCGACGAGCTCGAGCCGATGTATGCCGGCATCACGATCCCGACCTCGGTCTGCTGGGGCACCGAGGACACCTGGCTCCCGCCGGAGAAGGGCGAGCAGCTGGCCGCGGCCATCCCCGGTGCCGAGCTGCACTGGCTGGAGGGGTCCGGGCACCTCGCCCAGGAGGACGCACCCGCCCAGCTGACCGCGCGCCTCGTCGAGTTCCTCGGTCGCCCGGCGCCCTGACCCCACACGTGTCCGCGAGGTGGCCCTTCACCGGTCGATCCGAGGGCCACCTCCCGGACACGTGTACGACGCCGCCCGACGTGCGACGCCGCACGCCGGGGGCGGGTCAGTCGCCGAGCTCCGCGCGACGGCGGATGACGTAGTCCTGCAGCTCGTCGCGGATCGCGTCGTCGAGCGGCGGCTGCTCGTAGTCCTCCAGCGTCTTCTGGTAGGCGACCTCGGCGCGGGCGTTGGCGTCGTGCCCGCCGTTGCGCATCCACCGCTCGTAGTTCTCCGAGGAGGACAGCAGCGGCCGGTAGAAGCACGTGCGGAACCGCTCCATCGTGTGCATCGCACCGAGGAAGTGCCCGCCGTGGCCGACCTCCTGGTGGGCGTCGAAGGCCATCGACGCCTCGTCGATCTCCAGCGGCGTGAACTCGTGTCGCAGCATCTGGAGCAGCTCGATGTCGACGATGAACTTCTCGTAGCCGGCGACCAGGCCGCCCTCGAGCCAGCCCGCGGCGTGCATCACCCAGTTGGCGCCGGCGAGGAAGGTCGGCATGAGGGTCATCAGCGCCTCGTAGCCCGCCTGCGCGTCGGCGACCTGCGACGAGGTCAGGCCGCCACCGGTGCGGAACGGCAGCCCGAAGTGGCGCGCGATCTGGCCGGTGCAGAGCAGGCCGAGCCCGGACTCCGGGGTGCCGAACGTCGGCGAGCCCGACTGCATGTCGATGTTGGAGAGGAACGACCCGAAGATCACCGGCGTCCCGGGCCGGATCAGCTGGGACAGCGCGATGCCCGAGAGCGCCTCGACGATCTGCTGCACGAGCGCGGCGGGGATCGTGACCGGCGACATCGCGCCCATCAGGATGAACGGCGTGAGGACGACGGGCTGCCCGGCGCCGGAGTACTCGAACTGCGCCTCGAGCATCCGGTCGTCCCAGCGCAGGGGCGAGTTGCAGTTGATCAGCGAGATCGTCGCCGGGGTCTGCTCGATCGCCTCGCGCGAGCCGAAGAGGATCGAGGTCATGGCGATCGTGTCTGCGGCGTTGACGCCCGAGACGACGTTGCCCATGTAGACCTTGTCGGTCAGCGTCTGCAGCGCGTAGGTCATGTCGAGGTGGCGGCTGTCGAGCGGGGTGTCGTTGGGCTCGCAGATCACGCCGCCGGCGGAGTCGAGCACCGCGTAGGACTGGGCCAGCTTGGTGAAGCTGCGGAAGTCCTCCATCGTCGCGTCCCGGCGTACGTCGCCCTGCCGGACGAAGGGCGGGCCGTAGACCGCGCCGAAGGCCATCGAGTCGCCGCCGATGTGGATGTTGTGCTCGGGGTTGCGCGCCTGGACGTCGAACTCCCGCGGCGCCTTCGCGACCTGCTCGAGCACGAAGTCGGGATCGAGGAAGACGGTGTTGCCCTCCACCCGCTGGCCGGCCTTGCGGAACAGCTCGAGCGCGCGCTCGTCCATGAACTCCACGCCGAGCTCGGTCATCAGCTTGCGCCACCCCTTGTCGAGGGTGGCCATCGCCTCCTCGGACAGCACCTCGTAGCGCGGCATCGTGTTGCGGAACACGGATCCTCCTTGACCTCGACTCGGCGGGCTCTTAGCCTCATGATGTGGAACCACGGTTCCACATCATGGAACCAGAGGGAACCCCCGTCCGCATCCCGTCCGCACAGGAGCCCGTCGTGAGCGACACCGCCACCGGCACGCGCGCGCTGGACCGCGCCGCCGACCTGGTCGCTGCGGTCGTCCACGCCGACGAGCCGATGACGTTCGCCGACCTCCAGGACGCCAGCGGGCTGGCCAAGTCGACGACCTCGCGGATGCTCACCGCGCTCGAGCGCGCGGGCCTGCTCGAGCGCGACGCCGCCGGTCTCTACGTCGCCGGCCGGCTCTTCTGGCTCTACGCCGCGCGGCACGACCCGTGGGCCGAGCTCGTCCGGCTCGCCCGCCCCGTCATGGAGGCCATCGGCGAGGAGACCGGCGAGACCGTCCACCTCAGCGTCGCGCGCGGCGACCGGGTCGTGCAGGTCGCCCAGGTCGACTCCACCTACCTCCTCGGCACCCGCGACTGGACCGAGGTCGACGTGCCGGCCCACACCTCCGCACTCGGCAAGGTCTTCCTCGCCTGGGACGTCCTCGGCCTGCCGGGCGGCGCGCTGGAGCGCCCCACGCCGGCCACGTTGGCGGACCGGGCCGCCGTGCGCCGCGACGGCGTACGCACCCGGGAGCGGGGCTGGGCCCTGACCCTCGACGAGCTCGAGATCGGCCTCACCGGGGTCGCCGTACCCGTCCTCGACGTCCACCGCGACGTCATCGCCGCACTCGGGATCTCGGGGCCGACGCCCCGGCTGGAGGGACGGCTCGACGAGCTCGGCCGCCACCTCCTCGACCAGTCCGCCGCGCTGACCTCCGTGCTGCGCGGCTCGCACGCCCATCGATCCACACGCACCGAGGAGGTGGTCGCATGACCCCCGAGGACATCCTGAGAGCCCTCTACGAGGAGACCCTGGTCGGCAACGCGCCCAAGGTGCTCGAGCTGACCGAGCAGGGGCTCGACATCTCGATGGAGCCGCAGACGCTGCTCTTCGACGCCCTGATCCCCTCGCTGGAGGAGGTGGGCGCGCGCTTCGAGCGCGGCGACTTCTTCGTCCCCGAGATGCTCATCGCCGGCCGCGCGATGGCGGGCGCGATGGAGCGCCTGCGCCCGCTGCTCGCCGAGACCGGCGTGCAGACGATCGGCAAGTTCCTCATGGGCACGGTCAAGGGCGACGTCCACGACATCGGCAAGAACCTCGTCAACATCATGCTCGAGGGCGCGGGCTTCGAGGTCATCGACCTCGGCGTGCAGGTCGCCCCCGAGAAGTTCGTCGCCGCCATCGACGAGCACCAGCCCGACATCGTGGGCTTCTCGGCGTTCCTGACCACCACCATGCCGATGTTCAAGGCCAACATGAACGCGCTCGAGAAGGCCGGCATGCGCAACGACGTGATCGTGATGGTGGGCGGCGCCCCCGTCACGCAGGAGTACGCCGACGCGGTCGGCGCCGACGGCTACGCGGCCGACGCGTCCCAGACCGTGAAGCGCGCCAAGAGCCTGCTCGAGGAGAAGCGCGCGAAGGTCCCGGCATGAACACCCCATTCGAATGCTCACTCCGTTCCGCTTCGAACAGGGACCCCGTCTGATGAGCGAGCCGCTCCACACCGTCCTCCGCTCGGCGACGAAGGAGGTCGTGCTCGGCCACGACCGGCCGTTCTGCCTGATCGGCGAGCGCATCAACCCCACCGGCCGCCGGATCTTCCAGGAGCAGCTCCGCGCGGGCGACTTCTCCGCGATTGAGCGCGACGTGAAGGCCCAGGTCGAGGGCGGCGCCGACGTGCTCGACATCAACATGGGCGTGCCGCTGACCGACGAGCCCGAGCTGCTCGCCACGGCCGTCACGATGGTGCAGGAGCTCACCGACCTGCCGATCTGCATCGACTCCTCGGTCGTCGAGGCGCTCGAGGCCGGCCTGTCGGTCTACCAGGGTCGGGCCCTGGTCAACTCGGTCACGGCCGAGGACGACCGGCTCGAGCTCATCCTGCCGCTGGTCAAGAAGTACGACGCCGCGATCATCGCGCTGCCCAACGACCACGACGAGATCCCGATGGAGGCCGACAAGCGGGTCGACCTGACGGCCAAGATCGTCCGCGTCGCCACCGAGGAGTACGGCATCGCGCAGGCCGACATCGTCATCGACCCGCTCGCCATGCCGATCGGCGCCGACACCACCACCTCGCTGGTCACGTTCGAGGTGATGCGGCGCATCCGCGACGACTTCGGCGTCAACATGACCTGCGGCGCGTCCAACGTGTCCTTCGGCATGCCCGGTCGGCACACCCTCAACGCGACGTGGCTGCCGATGGCGATGACGTCCGGGCTGACCAGCGCGATCATGGACACCCGCACGCCGCAGATCGTGGAGGCGGTCAAGGCCGCCGACGTGTTCCTCGGCCACGACGACTGGGGCATGGCGTGGATCAGCGCCCACCGCGCCAAGCAGGCCGCCGCCGAGGGATGATCAGAGAGTGACCCAACCCCCCGAGGGCCCGGACTTCTCGCTCGCCGACGTCGCGCGGGAGGGCCTGATCGAGAGGCCGGGCGCCGAGCCGGCGCCGCACGACGGCACCGGCCGCGTCGACCTGTCCTTCACCGTGCACACCCTCGCCGAGGACGGGGCCGCCCAGCCACCGGCGCAGCGCGGTGTACGCGTCCCGCCCGGCGTGACCGTCTTCGACGCCGCGTCGTGGAACGGCATCGCGATCGACTCCACCTGCGGTGGCCATGGCACCTGCCACAAGTGCAAGGTGCAGATCACCTCGGGCGTCGAGGTGCCGGTCACCCGGCACGACGCCCGCACGTTCACCGCGGCCCAGCTCTCCGACGGCTGGCGCCTGGGCTGCCTGGTCCACGCGACGCGCGACCTGAGCGTCGAGGTGCCGCCGCTGACGACGCGGCCCAAGGCCGCCACCGTCGGGATCGGCCGGCAGGTGATCCTGCGCCCGGCCCTGCAGAAGCGGTACGTCGAGCTGGCCGAGGCGACCCTGGCCGACCAGCGCACGGACATCGTGCGGCTCACCGACGCGATGGACGACCTCGAGCTCACCGCGGACCTCCACGTGCTCCGGCGCCTCTCGACCGTGCTGCGCCAGTCCGACTTCAAGGTCACTGCGGTGATCGTCGACGAGGACCTCATCGACGTCGAGCCCGGCGACACGACCGGCGAGCGCTACGCCATCGCCTTCGACCTCGGCACCACCACGGTGGTTGGCACGCTGCTCGACGTCGGCACCGGCACGCCGCTGGGCGTCAGCTCGATGCTCAACGCACAGCAGCCGTTCGGCGGCGACGTGATCACCCGCATCAGCGCCACGATGATGGATGCCGACGCCCTCGGTCGTCTCCAGCAGGCGGCCGGCAGCACGCTGGCGTCCCTCGCGGCGCAGGTCTGCCGGGAGGCGGGGATCGACCCGCAGCACGTCTACGAGGTGGCGGTCGCCGGCAACGCGACCATGACGGCCCTCGCGCTCGGCATCGACCCGGAGCCCCTCGGCGTGGCCCCGTTCGTGATGTCCGCGGCCCAGCCGCCCTCGGTCCTGGCCAGCGACATCGGGCTCGACCTCCACCCGAGGGCGCGCGCCTTCTTCTTCCCCGCGCTCGGCGCCTACGTGGGCGGCGACATCGTCGCCGGGATGCTCGCCACCGGGATGGACCGCGACAAGCGCACGCGGCTGTTCATCGACGTCGGGACCAACTGCGAGATCGTGCTGAGCGACGGCGAGAGGATCCTGTCGACCGCTGCGCCCGCCGGTCCGGCGTTCGAGGGTGGCGCCATCCGCTGCGGCATGCGCGCCGCCGACGGCGCCATCGAGGTCATCAAGCTCGACGCGCACGCCACCGGGGACGACCCGGCGGTCACGCTCGGCGTGATCGGGGACGTCGAGGCCAAGGGACTGTGCGGGTCCGGGCTCGTCGACGCCGTCGCCGAGCTGGTCCGCGTCGGGCTGCTCGACTCCACCGGCCGGCTGGTGCCGGACGAGGACGCGAAGGAGGTCGCGCCTGCGCTCGCCGACCGGCTGGCGCGGATCGGCGAGGAGCGGATCTTCGTGCTCCACCGGCCATCTCCCGACAGCGAGCCGGCCGAGACGGTCTACCTGTCGCAGCGCGACGTCCGTGAGCTGCAGTTCGCCAAGGCGGCGATCTCGACCGGCTGGTCGCTGCTGCTCGAGGAGCTGGGCCTCGAGCACCGCGACGTGCAGCAGGTGCTGCTCGCCGGGTCGTTCGGCAGCTACCTCTCGCCCGCCTCGGCCGTCCGCATCGGACTGGTCCCCCAGCTGCCCGTGCTGCGCATCGTCGCTGCCGGCAACGTCGCGGGCGAGGGGGCCAAGATGGCCGTGCTGTCGGTGCGCGAGCGGGCCGGTGCGCTGGCGCTGCTCGAGGAGGTGACCTATGTCGAGCTCTCGGACCGTCCCGACTTCAACGACGCCTTCGTCGAGCAGCTCTCGTTCCGCTCGTGAGACCGCCGGCGGCCGGGTCGCGCTGATCGCGTGCGGCGCGATCGCCCAGCCCGCGGCCGCGGTGGTGGACCGCAACGGCTGGCCGGTCGACGTGCACCCCCTGCCGCCGCTGCTGCACAACCACCCGCAGCAGATCGCGGGCGAGGTGCGCGCGCTCGCCGCGCGGCTGGCGACGTCGTACGACCGCACGGTGATCGGCTACGCCGACTGCGGCACCTACGGTGCGCTCGACGACGTGTGCCGCGAGCTCGGCCTGGAGCGGCTGCCCGGGCTGCACTGCTACGACGTCTACGCCGGGCCGTCGCGGCTGGAGAGGTTCTTCGACCAGCAGCCCGGCACCTACCTGCTGACCGACTTCCTCGTCCGGTCGTTCGTCCGGACCGTGGTGCAGGAGATGGGCCTCGATCGCTACCCCGAGCTGCGCGACACCTACTTCGGCAACTACACCCGGGTCGTGTGGCTCGCGCAGCAGCCCGACGGCGAGCTGCGGACGCTGGCCGAGGAGGCCGCGGCCCGGATCGGCCTCCCGCTCACCGTGGTGGAGACCGGCGACCACGGCCTCGAGCAGGCCCTCGCCGACCTCGTCGCGCCACGTACCTAGGGACGTTCTGGTAGGCGAAGGGCCCGGACCACCTACCAGTACGTCCCTAGATACCGCGCAGGCGGGCGAGGAGGTCGGTGCGCCAGGCCTCGGTCTCGCCGATCTGGTTGAACGTGAAGACGTGGAGCCCCTCGACCAGGGCGCCCTCCTCGCCGAGCGCCGGTGCGCACTTCTCCAGGAAGCTCTCCCCCGTGAAGCCGCCGGGCGCGGCGAGCCGGGCGAACAGGCCCTTGTTCTTGGCGAGGAACTTGGTCGACTCCCCGACCCCGATCCGCGTCGCCATGCCGAGCAGCTTGGCGCGCTCGACGGGACCCGGCATGCCGAGCAGGACGGGCATCGTCACGCCACGGCGGCGCAGCCGCCCGACCCAGTCGCGCACGCCGGCGGGGTCGAAGGTCAGGTTGCTGACGATGTGGGTGGCGTAGCGGCGCTTGTCCCACATGGACTGCACCGTGAGGTCGTCGTGGATGGTGGGGTGGGACTCGGGGTAGCCCGTGATGCCGACGTGCGCGAAGGGCGAGCCGAGTTCCTTGAGGTCCTCGAGCAGGGCCAGTGCGTCGGGGTAGTCGCCCGCAGCCTCTGCGTCGCCACCCGGCACGAAGACGCTGGTGACCCCCTTGCCGACGAGCCGGGCCACGATCTCCTGCAGCTCCGAGCGACCGGTGACCATCCGTGCGGCGATGTGCGGGACGACCGGGTAGCCGTGCCCGGCGAGCCGCTCGGTGAGGTCGAAGGTCGCCTCGAGCCCCTTCGAGGGCGAGGCCGTGACCGTGATCGTCCGCTCGCGCGGCAGGTGCTCGAGGACCTTGTCCTCGGTGGTGGCGGTGGGGAGCACCTCGTAGCGGGCGTTCTCCAGCAGCCGGGTCATCGTGGCGGCGTGACGCTTGTTGCGCATGAAGCAACTCATTTCGTGATGCGCACTGGGGGTGACCTGATGGTAGTCCGTCCCGGCCCCCCGCGACAGAGGCGTCGTACCGCTGAAATGCAGCGAGGGGCGGCCACCTCGCGGTGGCCGCCCCTCGGAGCGCGACTAGCGGATCGTCACTTGACGGTGACGGTGGCGCCGGCGGCCTCGAGGGCCTCCTTCGCCTTGTCCGCGGTCTCCTTGTTGGCGTTCTCGAGGATCGTCTTGGGGGCGGCCTCGACGAGGTCCTTGGCCTCCTTCAGACCGAGGGAGGTCAGGGCGCGCACCTCCTTGATGACGTTGATCTTCTTGTCGCCGGCGGCCTCGAGGACGACCTCGAAGTCGTCCTTCTCCTCCGCGGCAGCGGCGTCGCCACCGGCAGCGCCACCGGCGGCCGGGGCGGCGGCCACGGCGACGGGGGCGGCGGCGGTCACGCCGAAGGTGTCCTCGAACTGCTTCACGAACTCCGAGAGCTCGATCAGGGTCATCTCCTTGAAGGCGTCAAGGAGCTCGTCGGTGCTGAGCTTCGCCATGGTGGCGTTTCCTTCCGTGTGTGGCCCGCTCGCGGTGTGCGGCGCGCCGGGTTTCAGGTGGTGTACGTCGGCCCGGTCAGGCGTCGGTGGACTCGGCGGCCTGGTCGGCCGACTCGTCGGTCGCCTCGGTCTCGGTGGCCTCCGCGGCAGCGGGGACCTCCTCGGCCGGGGCGTCCTCGGCAGCCGGAGCAGCCGGCGTGCCGGCACCACCTGCGAGGATCGAGGGGTCCTGCTCGGCCTTGGCCTGCAGCGCACCCGCGAGACGGGCGGCCTGGGCGAGAGGCGCGTTGAGCAGGTAGACGGCCTGGGACAGCGAGGCGAGCATGCCGCCCGCGAGCTTGCCCAGCAGCACCTCGCGCGACTCGAGGTCGGCCAGCTTGGCCACCTCCGAGGCGTCGAGGGGCTTGCCGTCGAGGACGCCGCCCTTGATCACAAGAGCGGGGTTTGCCTTGGCAAAGTCACGCAGACCCTTGGCGGCCTCGACCACGTCTCCATTGATGAAGGCGATGGCGGTGGGGCCGGTCAGCAGGTCGTCGAAGCCGTCGATGCCCACCTCGTTGGCGGCGATCTTGGCAAGCGTGTTCTTGACCACGGCGTAGTTGGCGTTCTCGCCGAGGGAGCGCCGCAGGTCCTGCAGCTGCTTCACGGTGAGACCGCGGTACTCGGTCAGCACAGCGCCGGCGGAGTCGTTGAAGGACTCAACGATCTCTGCGACGGCGGCAGTCTTCTCTGGCCGCGCCATGGGTCTCCTTCCGGTGTCGACCACCGGCGTCCGGCCCACAGACGACGAACGCCCCGAGCACAGGCTCAGGGCGTGGTGCGGCTTGCGCCGCTGCTCTGTCACCTGCGCCGGTCGTCCGCTGCTGCGAACCTTCGCACCCCGGGCGTTGGAGCCCGCGGTGAACCTGCGGTCTTGGGTTTCGAGAGGGAACTGTACGCACCCCCGTGCGGACCGCACAAATCGCGGGCCGGGTCGATCAAACGACCCATTCGGCACCCGCGGCGGCACCAACACTGGTGCAATGGTCCCCGTGGACCAACAGCTCACGACCGTCGGGGCCTCGCTCGCCCGCAGCGACGAACGCATGCTCACCGGCCGCAACGCCGCGGGCCGGGTCTGGAAGACCGGGTTCGGCGGCCTCGACCCGCTGATCGGTGGCGGCATGCGCGCGGGATCCCTGATCCTGCTCGCCGGGCCGCAGGGCCTCGGCAAGTCGACGTTCGCCCTCCAGGTGGCCCGCAACAACGCCGCATCCGGTCGCCCGGTGCTCTACTTCTCCTACGAGCACGACGCCGAGGACATGACCCAGAAGCTCCTCGCCATGGAGGCGGGCGAGCTCGACGACTCCGACATGGTGCGGATGACGAGCATCCGGTCGATCTTCGACGACCTCTGGGTCAGCTCGCTCGACCACCGCCTCGAGTCCGTGCCGTCGGGCGTCGAGGCGCTCGCCAGGGTCTCGCAGTACTCCGAGATGCTCTTCGTGCACCGCTCGACCGGCACGCGCACCGACCTCGCCGCCATCCAGGCCGCCATCGAGGCCGTCCGCGAGCTGGCCGGCACCACACCGCTCGTCGTCGTGGACTACCTCCAGAAGGTGAAGTCGTCGCAGGAGGACGTCGAGGCACGCTCCACCGAGGTCGTCGAGGGCCTCAAGGACATCGCGATCGACATCAGCGCACCCGTCCTCGCGATCGCGGCGGCCGACAAGGAAGCGCTGCGGTCCGGTCGCCGGATGCGCGCCAACGACCTCCGGGGCTCCAGCGCGCTGGCCTACGAGGCCGACGTGGTGCTGGTGCTCAACAACAAGTTCGACATCGTCGCGCGCCACCACCTCACCTACGACGTCGGCAACGCCGAGCGCTTCAAGGACTGGGCGGTCCTGACGATCGAGAAGAACCGCTTCGGCCGCGACGGGGCGGTGCTGCAGTTCAAGACCCGCTTCGACCAGGGCCGCTACGAGTCCGAGGGCTCGGAGGTCAAGGAGCAGCTCATCGACGAGCGCATCTTCCGCGAGTGAGCCGACGGCGAATGCGCCGAGACGGCCGAGGGGCGCCGGCACCGCTTGCGGTGTGGCGCCCCTCTGCCGTGTCGGTCTGGCCGGTCACATGCCGGGCTGCTCGGTGACCTCGGAGGCGGGCGGCGCCTCGATGTCGACGTCGGTGCCGAAGTCGGAGTAGGTGCCCTCGGTGTTGCTGGTCGTGGCCGGACCACCGGCGACGCCCTTGATCTCGGTCGTCTGGGTGAACTTGCGGGGCAGGTTGTCGCCGTCGACCCACATCTCTGTCACCAGCTCCTTGGGGAGCATGTCGGCCATCGCCGCCGGGAACTCCATCGCCTTGAGGTAGGAGGTCGGGTCCATCGTGATCCGGTAGTGGTTGGTCTCCACCCCGTCGACGTCCTCGGTCCCGACGAGCTCGAGCTTCTTGGGCGACTCCATCGCCTTGAACATGACCTCGGGATCGGTCGCCTTGCCGATCATCCCGAACAGCGAGTTCGGGTCGCTCAGGTCGATCTTGAGCCACTTGTCACCGGTACCGAAGGCGTCGGACTTCATGTACATCGCCTGGTCGATGAGGATCATGTCCATCGCCTGGGCGCCGGTGCCGCTCGCCTTCATCTCGACGCCGTCGTCCCCGAAGCGCGCCTCGCCGCTCATCTCCTGCGACTGGCCGGCCGACTCGGAGGTGGTGGTGAACCGGAACGTCCCGGCGTCCTGCAGCGCACCCAGCACGGTCGGGTAGAAGTCGTCGGCCGACAGCTCGGTGAGCGACCCGTCGGCCGACTCGTCCCCAGAGGTGTCGGTCGAGTCGTCGCTCGAGTCGGTGGCCTCGTCGGTGGCGGAGTCGTCCGAACCCGAGCCGTCGCTCGCCGAGCTCGAGGAGTCCTCGGAGCCGCCCGAGTCGCTGCCGCAGGCCGAGACGCCCGCACCGACGGTCAGCACCAGGGCTGCGGCGCCGAGACGGCGGGAGAGTGAGTGGACGCGCATGGGAGCTCCTGGGTGTGGTGCGGACGAGACGTCGGTGGACGTGCCTGCTTCCTACCCGATGCTTCCACGCCGAAACGACCTGTCCGCGTCGATCCGCACGGATCGGGACCGGATCGAGACGTACGACGGCCCGGCCACCCGCGTGGGTGACCGGGCCGTCGTGGTGCGCCGGGGCGACGATCAGGCCTGGGCGGCCTCGTCCTCGGCAGCGACGTTCTTGACGCGGTTGGGGTCCACCTGGACACCGGGGCCCATCGTCGTCGAGACGGTGATCTTCTTGATGTAGCGGCCCTTCGAGCTGGCCGGCTTGAGCCGCAGCACCTCGTCGAGCGCCGCGGCGTAGTTCTCCGCGAGCTGGACCTCGGAGAACGAGGCCTTGCCGATGATGAAGTGCAGGTTGGCGTGACGGTCGACGCGGAACTCGATCTTGCCGCCCTTGATGTCCGTGACGGCCTTGGCGACGTCCGGGGTGACCGTGCCGGTCTTCGGGTTCGGCATGAGCGAGCGCGGGCCGAGGACGCGACCGAGGCGGCCGACCTTGCCCATCATGTCGGGCGTCGCGACGACGGCGTCGAAGTCGAGCCAGCCGCCGGCGACCTTCTCGATGAGCTCGTCGCCACCGACGAACTCGGCGCCGGCCTCACGGGCGGCGTCGGCCTTGTCGGCGTTCGCGAACACGAGGACGCGAGCGGTCTTGCCGGTGCCGTGGGGCAGGTTGACGGTGCCGCGGACCATCTGGTCGGCCTTGCGCGGGTCGACACCCAGTCGCATGACGACGTCGACGGTCTCGTCGAACTTCTTCTTGGAGCCACCCTTGGCGATCTTGATGGCTGCGAGCGGGGCGTAGATCTCGTCCTGGTCGAACGACTCCGCCGCCGCGCGGTAGGTCTTGCTGCGCTGCATGGTCTTCTCGTTTCTGTGGTGCGAAGGATGTGGTTCAGCGAGCCAGCGCGGCTCTCCCACGGTGTCAGTCGGTCGTGACGCCCATCGAGCGGGCAGTGCCCTCGACGATCTTCATCGCCGCGTCGATGTCGTTGGCGTTGAGGTCGGGCAGCTTGGTGGTGGCGATCTCGCGGATCTGGTCCTTGGTCAGCTTGCCGACCTTGTCCTTGTGCGGGACGCCCGAGCCCTTGGAGAGGCCGGCGGCCTTCTTGATGAGCTCGGCGGCCGGCGGGGTCTTGGTGATGAAGTCGAACGTGCGGTCCTCGTAGATGGTGATCTCGACGGGGATGACGTTGCCGCGCATGGACTCGGTCTGGGCGTTGTAGGCCTTGCAGAAGTCCATGATGTTGACGCCGTGCGGGCCGAGCGCCGTACCGACCGGCGGGGCCGGGGTGGCCGAACCGGCCTGCAGCTGCACCTTGACGAGTGCGGCGATCTTCTTCTTGGGAGGCATTGCTCTTCCTTCTTCTCGTGTGGTCATGACGAGGACGTACGTCCTCTGCCACGGGTTGTCGCTCTGTGCATTGTCGCCCTCAGTCGGGCTGGTCGTGAAATCGGGACTTCACGGGTCTCGAGACGCGTCAGCCGGCCGCTTGCTTCGCGGCGCGCCCGGGTCGACGCTCCTCGACCTCTTCGCTGATCGAGGGCCTCGCAAGCTCGGCCCTTGCGCTCAGACCTTCTGGATCTGCGAGAACGACAGCTCGACCGGGGTCTCGCGGCCGAAGATCTCGACGAGGGCCTTCACGCGCTGCGACTCGGCGTTGATCTCGGTGATCGTCGCGTGGAGCGTGGCGAACGGGCCGTCGACCACCATGACGGAGTCGGAGACGTCGAAGTCCGCGACCTCGACCGGCTTGCGCGGGGGGGCGCCGGCGCCCTTCTCGCCCGACGCGGCGGCCTCGACCTCGGCGGCGTGCACGACGGCCGGGGCGAGCATGTCCTCGACCTCGCTCATGCTGAGCGGGACGGGCTGGTGGCTGTGGCCCACGAAGCCGGTGACCGACGGCGTGTGGCGCACGGCCGACCAGGACTCGTCGGTGAGGTCCATGCGGACGAGCACGTAGCCGGGCAGGACGGTGCGCGTGACCATCTTGCGCTGGCCGTTCTTGATCTCCGCGACCTCCTCGGTGGGGACCACGATCTCGTGGATGTAGTCCTCCATGTTGAGGGAGATGATGCGGTTCTCGAGGTTGTGTTTGACCCGCTTCTCCATGCCGGAGTAGGTGTGCACGACGAACCAGTCGCCGGGCTTGGCCCACAGCTCGCGGCGGAACGCCTCGAGCGGGTCGTCGTCGCCCTCGGGCTCGTCGGAGCCGTCGGACTCGTCGGACTCGTCAGCGGTGTCCTCGACGGTCTCGTCGGTCGTCGCGTCGGTGGTCTCGTCGCTCGTCTCGGCGGCGTCCTCGGTGGTCACCTCGTCGCCGGCCTCGACCGCACCGTCGACCTGGTCGTCGACTGCGTCGACCTGGTCCACGTCACTCTTCTCAGACACGTCTCACTCCGTACGTTCTCGTTGATGGGGCCGGGGCCGTCAGCGGGCCGGGGCCGGGTTGACCCGGGCGTGTGCGGTGGTGCCGCGACCACGCGGGGGCCGTGGGATCACTGCGTCGAGGTGCCACCGGTGAAGACCGCGAAGACGAGCTTGCCGAAGGCCAGGTCGAGCACCGTCACGAGCGCCATCATCACGACGACGAAGACGAGCACGACGAAGAAGTAGGTGATCAGCTGCTGCTGGGTCGGCCAGACCACCTTGCGGAGCTCGGCCACCACCTGGCGCATGAACGTGACGGGGCTGGTGCGCCCACGGTCGTCGCCGCGCGAGTCGCGCCGGTCCTGAACCGCGTTGCCGTCGGCCACGTTTCCCACCTTCTCGCCAATCCTGGATGTGTTGCTGTGCAGTGTGTCTCGCAGGGCACGAGGGACTTGAACCCCCAACCTTCGGTTTTGGAGACCGATGCTCTGCCAGTTGAGCTAGTGCCCTCCGATGGACCAGAACCCCGTCCGGGGCATGCCGAAGCATCTGGCGGATCCACCAAACGGGAAGCATACGGGGAGGGGGCCAGCGCCGTCGAACCGAGGCGTGGCAGGCTGGATGCGTGGGGAACAGCACGGGGCGGCACCGGGACGTCTCGGCGCTGCCGAAGGCCCACCTGCACCTCCACTTCACGGGGTCGATGCGGCACGGCACGCTCCTCGAGCTCGCCGAGCGTGACGGGATCGTGCTGCCCGACTCGCTGGTCGAGGACTGGCCGCCGCGGCTGAGCGCTGCCGACGAGAAGGGCTGGTTCCGCTTCCAGCGCCTCTACGACGTGGCGCGATCGGTGCTGCGCACGCCCGACGACGTACGACGTCTGGTGCTCGAGGCGGCCGAGGACGACGTCCGCGACGGCGGCCGGTGGCTGGAGATCCAGGTCGACCCGAGTGGCTACGCCGCCCGCTTCGGCGGCATCACCGAGTTCACCGACCTGGTGCTGGACTGCGTCCGCGACGCCTCCGAGCGCACCGGCCTCGGCATCGCGCTGGTCATCGCCGCCAACCGGACCCGGCACCCGCTCGACGCGCGCACGCTGGCCCGCCTGGCCGGGCAGTACGCCGGGCGCGGGGTCGTCGGGTTCGGGCTGTCCAACGACGAGCGACGCGGCAGCACCTCCGACTTCGCCGGGGCGTTCCGGATCGCCGAGCGCGCCGGGCTCCTCCTGGTCCCGCACGGCGGCGAGCTGCGCGGCCCCGAGCACGTGCGCCAGTGCCTGGACAGCCTCGGCGCCCAGCGGCTCGGCCACGGCGTACGGAGCGTCGAGGACCCCGAGCTCCTCGACCGGGTCGTGCAGGCCGGGGTGGCGCTCGAGGTGTGCCCGGTCTCCAACGTCTCGCTCGGGGTCTACTCCGACCTCACCTCGGTACCCCTCCCCCAGCTGCTCGCGGCCGGCGCGACGGTCGCGCTGGGTGCCGACGACCCGCTGCTGTTCGGCTCGCAGCTCGCCGGCCAGTACGCCACGATGCGCGCCGCGCACGACCTCGACGACCGGACCCTCGCCCGGCTGGCCGAGATGTCGTTCGAGGCCTCGCTGGCCCCGTCGGACGTGGTCGAGGCAGCGAAGCGGGACATCGCCACCTGGCTGTCGTGACGTCCCCGCGGCTCGGTACCTGGGGACGTTCTGGTAGGTCGGAGGTCCCGATCACCAACCGGAACGTCCCTAGATGCCCGAGGAAGGTCAGAGGGAGCAGCCGACGGTCACCGGCTCGTTGACGAGCGTGACGCCGAACGCCTCGCGGACGCCGTCGCGGACCTCGCGGGCGAGGGTGAGGAGCTCGTCGGTGGTGGCACCGCCGCGGTTGGTGAGCGCCAGGGTGTGCTTGGTCGACAGCGACACCCGGTCCCCCGCGGTCGCGGAGGAGAACCCCTTGCCGAAGCCGGCGTGCTCGATCAGCCAGCCGGCGCTGGACTTCACGGTGCCGTCGGGCTGCTCCCAGCGCGGGGCGTCGGCCGGCAGACCGGCGGCCTGCTCCGGAGTGAGGAACGGGTTGGTGAAGAAGGACCCGGCGCTCCACGTGTCGTGGTCGGCGGCGTCGAGCACCATGCCCTTGCCGCGGCGCAGGTCGAGCACGGCGGCGCGTACGTCGGCGAGCGGGGCGCGCTGCCCTTCCTCGACCTCCAGCACCCGGGCGAGCTCGGCGTAGCGGACCGGTGCGCCGAGCGCGCCCTGCCGGAGCTGGAAGGTGACGTCGAGGACGACGTGGCGACCGGGGTCGGCCTTGAAGCGGCTGGAGCGGTAGCCGAACTGGCACTCCGCCGCGGCGAAGGTCCGCACGCCGCGCAGGAAGCGGTCCCACACGCGCACCCGGGCGATGGTCTGCGAGACCTCCTGGCCGTAGGCGCCGACGTTCTGGATGGGCGTGGCACCGACCGAGCCCGGGATGCCGGAGAGGGCCTCGACGCCGACCCAGCCGCGATCGACCGCCGTGGCGACGAGACCGTCCCAGGACTCGCCGGCGGCGACCGTCACCGTCGCGCCCGAGCAGGTCGGGTCGCCGGAGTCGTCGACGTCGGACGTCAGTCCGCTGGTGGCGACCTCGACGACGCGGCCGTCGAAGCCCGCGTCGGCCACGACGAGGTTGGAGCCGCCACCGAGCACCAGGACGGGCGTGCCTGCGGCGTCGGCCTCCGAGACGACCGCGACGAGCTCGTCCTCGGTGGTCGCGCGCACCCACTCGCGCCCGGGACCGCCGAGGCGGAGGGTCGTGTGGTCCCCGAGGACCGGTCCCGGCTCAGGCACCGGCGTGCTTCACGACGGCCTTCGGCATGCCGAGCACCTTCTGGCCCTCGCAGGTGACCTCGAGGGCGAGCGTGGCCATGCCGTCGGCGATCGACTTGACGGTGCCGGCCACGACGACCTCCGCGCCCCCCTCTGCAGGTACGACGACGGGGCTGGTGAATTTCGCGCCGAGGTCCACGACCTCCGCGCCGTCGGTCCAATCGGCGACCGCGCGCCCGACTAGCGCGAGGGTGTACATGCCGTGGGCGATCACCCCGGGCAGGCCGACGCTGCGGGCGACCTCCTCGTCCTGGTGGATCGGGTTGTGGTCGCCGCTCGCGTCGGCGTAGGCCACGAGGTCGGCGCGGGTGACGGTGAAGGCCTTGGGCTCGAGGACGTCCCCGGCCGTCAACACGATGCTCATGCGTCCGATCCCGACGAGTGGACGAGGGTGGCCTTGCCGGTGCAGACGACCGCACCGGTGGCATCGGCGATCTCACTGGTGGTGGCGATGATGTCGGCGCCGCCGATCTGGCGCAGCCCCGAGACCGTCAGCGTCGCGGAGAGCTCGTCGCCCACGACCAGCGGGCGGGCGTAGGCGAAGCGCTGCTCGCCGTGGACGATGCGGTGCAGGTCGATCTGCTCGGAGTCGAGGAACGCCATCATCGCGTCGAACGCGAGCACGATCGGGAAGGTCGGGGGGACGTCGTCACCCGGGTGGCCGACGGCCTGCGCGAAGGCGCCGACCCGTTCGGGGGTCACGGTCAGGGACGCCGGGGCGGGGAAGTCACGCCCCACGAGCGAGGGGTCGACGGGCATGTCCCGAGCCTAGGACACGCCTCGTGCTCCACAAACGCAGCAACCCGTCCGAGGTGCTCGGACGGGTCGGGTGCGGCGACGCGCAGGCGTCAGCGGGTCTCGCGGTGGATCGTGTGACGACGCTCGCGCGGGCAGAACTTCTTCAGCTCGATGCGGTCGGGGTCGTTGCGGCGGTTCTTCTTGGTGATGTAGTTGCGCTCCTTGCACTCGGTGCACGCGAGCGTGATCTTGGGGCGAACGTCAGAAGACTTGCTGGCCATGGGAGAACCTTTTCCTAGCGGGTGGTGCGGGAGGCTGCTGCAGACTTTGGTGGTAGCGGGGGCGGGACTCGAACCCGCGACACCACGATTATGAGCCGTGTGCTCTAACCACCTGAGCTACCCCGCCGCGGAGGCCGGACGCCCCCGGGGGGAGGTCCGATCCAGAGCCCCTTTACGGAATCGAACCGTAGACCTTCTCCTTACCATGGAGACGCTCTGCCGACTGAGCTAAAGGGGCAACGACGGAGAACGATACACACGCCCCAGCCGCGATGAGAAATCGGCTCAGGACACCTCGTCCAGCGCCTGGATCCGGGGCCATCCGACGGCCTCCTCGAGCTCGTAGGCCAGGCCCAGCAGCCGGGCCTCGCGACCCGCTCCGGCGCCCAGCATCATCCCGTGCGGGAGCCCGGCTGCGGTCGTCGCGAGGGGCAGGGAGATGGCCGGCTCGCCGGTCGCGTTCTGGAGCGGCGTGAAGGCCACCCAGTCCATGAGCCGGTCCATGATCTCGTCGTAGTCCTGGTCGGGGCGCAGGTGGCCGACCCGCGGTGTCTCGGTCGCGAGGGTCGGCGTGAGCGTGACGTCGTACTGCTCGCGGTGCTTGGCCGCCACGCGGCGCGAGGCGCGCAGGACGGCGATCGAGATCGGCTGCTTGTGGAGGTTTCGGGCCGCGTGCCGGGCGAGCCCGAGGGTCAGGTTGTCGAGCTTCGTGGCGTCGAAGGTGTCGCCGAAGTCCTTGCGGCCGCGCTTGGCGATGGCGTAGGCGAGCAACGACCAGAACCGCACGAAGTGGTCGGGGAAGCCGGCCGGCACCGGGTTGTCGATCTCCTCGACGTGGTGGCCGAGCTCCTCGAGGAGGGCGGCGGTTCGGAGGGTCAGCTCGCGCACCTCCGGGCTCGAGTCGCGGCCGATGCCCTGGGTGACGACGGCGACCCGCAGCCTCGCCCTGCTGGGGCGGGTGATGTCGCCGATCGGCGCTAGGAGCGGGTTGCGCCAGATCTTCTCCGCCTCGCGGTAGAACGCGGCGGTGTCGCGCACGCTGCGGGTCAGCACGCCGTCGGAGACGATCCGCACGGGCATGTCGCGCATCATCCGGTCCTGCGCCAGCCGCCCGCGCGTCGGCTTGAGGCCGACGAGCCCGTTGACCGCGGCGGGGATGCGGATCGAGCCCCCGCCGTCGTTGGCGTGGGCGATCGGGACGGCACCGGCAGCGACGAGGGCCGCCGAGCCGGCCGACGAGGCACCGGCGTAGTGGTCGGTGTGCCAGGGGCTGCGGACCGGGCCGAGCCGGACGTGGTCGGCCGCGCCGGAGAAGCCGAACTCGGAGAGCTGGGTCTTGCCGAGCGGCACCAGGCCGGTCGCGAGGTACATCCGGGCGAAGTCGCCGTCGGCCTTCGCCGGCTGGGCACGGAACGCGTCGGCGCCGTGCTGCGTGGGCATCCCGGCGACGTCGACGTTGTCCTTGACGAACGTCGGCACCCCGGCAAACCAGCCCGGACGGGGATCGCGCGCCTCCGCGCGCGCCCGGTCGTACGCCGCGTGTGCGACGGCGCCGAGGGTGGAGTCGACCTGCTCGGTGCGGGCGATCGCCGCGTCGATGACCTCCGGGACGGACAGCGTGCCGGCGCGGTAGGCCTCGACCAGCCCGGTGGCGTCGAGGTCGGAGAGGGCGTCGTCGGCGGAGAAGGCGTGCACGCGCATGGTCACGCAGACTAGCCAGCGCAGCCGCGGCGGTGACACCCCTCGAGGTGGTCGTCGACGAGCCCGATCGCCTCCATGAGGGCGTACATCGTGGTGGGGCCGACGTGGGCGAACCCGCGCTTCTTCAGCGCCATCGCGAGCGCCACCGACTCCGCCGACGTGGTCGGGAGGTCGGCGGTGGTGCGCGGGGCGGGGAGCGGGTCGGGCCGGAAGGACCAGATGAAGGACTCGAGCCCGCCGTCGTCGCGAAGCGCGACGGTCGCCCGCGCGTTGGCGATGGCGGCGTCGACCTTGCGGCGGTTGCGCACGATGCCCGGGTCGGCCATCAACCGCTCGACGTCGGCCTCGTCGTAGGCCGCGACGGCGTCGGCGTCGAAGCCCGCGAACGCCCGGCGGAAGTGGGGCCGCTTGGTGAGGATCGTCAGCCACGACAGGCCAGACTGGAAGGCCTCGAGCGTGAGCCGCTCGAGGTGGGCAGCCTCGCCGGAGACGCGCATGCCCCACTCGGTGTCGTGGTAGGCCCTGTTGACCGGGTCGCCGCTCGCCCACGGGCAGCGGGCGACGCCGTCCTCGCCGACGACCGCCGGCACCCCGCTCACTGCGCCGTCTCCATGGGAGGCATCCTCGCGCAGCCCACCGACAGCGCCGCGTCAGCGGGCCGACGCGACCGGACGCCTGCCGGTGCGACCCAGCACGTAGGGGAGCCCCGCCCCGGCGGCGTGGACCGTGCGACCGAGGCGTCCGCGCCAGCCCGGAGCGGGCAGCGGCGGCTCGCCGGGTCTCAGGTCGGCCACGCCGACGTAGTAGGACCTCACCGCTCCGAAGCCCTCGAGATCGGTCTCGACCTCGCCGACCGTGGCGGGCAGCGCCACCGATCCCGTGCCGTAGAGGTCCTCGGTCATCAGCACGTACTCACGGATCGGCACCGCGTTCTTGAGGAGTCGGTGCACGAGGATCACGTCGTCCCGACCAGCTTCAACCGGTCGCGGATCCTCTGGGTCGCCACCTCGCCCACGTGCGCGACGAACGTGAGGGTGAGGTCCTCGGCCTCCTTGCACCCTCCGCAGGGACAGAGGTTGTGCGCGACGTACTGACGCTCGACGTGGGCCAAGGACATGCGATGGGTGCGCATGTAGGTCGTGTAGCCGCCGATGTCAGCGATGATCATCAGTCCCTGGGTCGATGCCATGGCTCACCTTCGTGGTCGGAACCGTCGTGATCGGGACGGTCGGGTCGGTCGTGGTCGGGACGGTCGGGGTCGTAGCGCTCGAGCAGGTGCTCGACCCCCGCGGAGGCCGCCAGGGCACTGGGGGCGTAGCCGAGGACCACGGCGAGGAAGTGCTCGGAGCCCAGCGACCGGAGTCGGGAGTCGACCGTGGCGAGGACCGTGGCGGTGCGGGTGCTGCGCCGCAGGAGGGCGATCTCGCCGAATCCCTCACCGGGCCCGAGGGAGGCGATCACCGTCCCGTCGCCGACCACGTCGACGGCGCCGGCCTCCACGACGTAGTAGCGGTCGCCGACGTCGCCGCGCTCGAACAGCGTGGTGCCGGACGGTACGTCGAGCGTCGTGAGGCCGCGCGCGAGCTGCTCGACCGAGGGCAGCGGCAGCGTGCGCAGCATCGGGACCCGCTGGAGGAGGCGGACCTCGTCGTCGTGGGCGCCGACCGCGTGGTCGAGCGCCCGGAGCCTGACCCACGCCGCCGCGGCCAGCACCGGGCAGACCAGGCCGACGGCGACCAGGGCCGGGCGCAGGCCCCAGCTCCCGACGAGCCACGACGTCACGAGCGCGCCCACCCCGATCGACACCGCCACCAGGCTCTCGAGCACTCCGAAGACGCGCGCGAGCACCTCGTCAGGCGCCATCCGGCCGAGGAGGGTGAAACCGGCGACGTCGATCAGCGCGTTGCCGGCCCCGATGAGGGCCATGAAGACGAGGGCCGGCAGGTCATGGGGCACCAGTCCGACCAGCACGAGCGGCAGCCCCCACAGGGTGACGCCGAGGGCGAACCACGCCCCGAGGCGTCTCGTGCCGACCAGGAGGGAGGCCGCGAGCGAGCCGCCGACCGCGCCGACACCGACCGCGGTCATCAGCGTCCCGGCGCCGGGCTCGCCGCGCCCGAGGAGCTCGATCGAGACCAGGACCGAGAAGACGGTCAGCGCGCCACGCGTGAGGGACTGTGCGGCGGCGAGGCCGAGGACGAGCGCCAGGTCCCGGTTGCGGGCGACCGCGCCGAGCCCCTCGAGCGCCTCACGGGCGAGGTGGGGCCGCAGGGCCGGTGGTCGCGGCGGAGCGTCGTACTGCAGCCGGAGGAGGAGCGCAGCGGACCAGAACGAGGCAGCGGCCGCCACCGCGAACACCACGTCGACGTCGGCGACCTCGAGGAGGACGGCGGCCAGGAGCGGGCCGACGAGGGTGGCGAGCGAGTCGAGCATGCCGCGGACGACATTGGCGCTGGCGAGCTCGTGGCCGGTGTGGCACAGCGAGGGCAGCAGGGCGGAGTGGGCGGGCCGGAAGAGCGTCGCGGCGATGGTCGACAGCACGGCGAGTGCGTAGATCGCCACGGGCGCCCCGCCGAGCGCCGCCACCGCGGCTGCGGCAGTCGTCGCGGCTCCCCGGGCGGTGGACACGACCACGAGGACGCGCTCACGCCTCCCGCGGTCCGCGAAGGGCGAGAGGACCGGCGCGAGCAGCGCCGAGGGCAGCATGCGCAGCAGTCCCACGAGCCCGAGCGCGCCCGCTCCGCCGTCGCGATAGGCCACGATGCCGAGCGCGACGGTGAAGGCCCACTCGGCGGTCCACGCACCGAGGAAGCTCAGCTGGGCGCGCCGGAGGTCCGGGTTGCGGGCGTTGCTGGAGAAGGCGGACGCGGCGTCGGCCAGGCGCACGCGCGGCCCCGACTCCCCCATCTGGCGACTGTAGGGCCGACAGCTTCGCCGGTGGGTCAAGATCGGTCGGAGAATGACCGGCTTCAGCGGCGCTGCTTGAGCCTGACGTTGGGCATCTCGGGCGCCGGGATCGGCGCCAGGGCGAGGTCGACCCGCCCGAAGCGACCGTCCCCGACCGCACGGCCGTCCCCGACCACGTCGCCGTCGTCGGTGATCTGCTGCTGCCACTCCTCGCGGTAGGCGGCGATCTCGTCGTGGTCGCGGCCGATGAAGTTCCACCACATCACGATCGGCTCCCCGAAGGGCGGGCCGCCGAGCAGGAGCAGCCGGGCCTCCTCCCGGGCCGTCACCGTGATCGTCGTACGCCCGGGGTCGAGGTGGCCGAGCTCGCTGGGCTTGAGCTCCTGGCCCTCGACCTCGACGAGCCCGACGTCGAGGAGCACGCCGTGCTCGAACGACGCGTCCACCTCGATGTCGAGGCTGGCGCCGGTCGCGAGCATCACCTCCGCCCCGAGGAGGGGGCTGTAGGTGGTGATCGGCGAGGAGGTGCCGAAGGCGGATCCGATGAAGACGCGGGCCTCCCAGCCCGGGCCGCGGACCGGCTCGGGGGCGAAGTGCTCGAAGTGGGGGTCGCAGTGCCGGCTGGCGTCGGGCAGGGCGACCCAGAGCTGGGCGCCGTGCAGCACGGTCGTGCCGGGCGTGGACACCTCGGTGTGGCTGATCCCGCGTCCGGCGGTCATCAGGTTGACCTCGCCGGGGCGCACCGTGGCGAGGCTGCCGACCGAGTCGCGGTGCTCGAGCTCGCCGTCGAAGAGCCAGCTCACCGTCTGCAGCCCGGTGTGCGGGTGCGCGGGGAGGACCATGCCGCCGGTCTCGTCGACCTCGTCGGGTCCGTAGTGGTCCACGAAGCACCAGGCCCCGATCAGGGACCGGTGGCGTTGCGGGAGCGTGCGTCGTACGCGCATGGCACGGGGACCCCCCAGCGGGACCTCGCGCGGAGTGAGCACCTCGATGTGCGTGGTCATCGTGCGCCACGCTACCCGGACGGGTGAACCCGCGGGGCGGTTCACCCGGTGCGGACGCTCAGCTCAGGTGAGTCGGCTCGTCGTCGCGCAGCGAGCCCGAGCCCTGCGCACCCGAGCCCCGGGACGGACCCGTGCCCTGACCCGCCTCGCCCGGGCGGTCGAGGCGCACCACGATCGACTTGTAGACCGGCTGGTTGCTCTTCTCGGCCGTCGAGTCGAGCGGGACCAGGGCGTTGGCCTCGGGGTAGTAGGCAGCCACGCAGCCGCGCGGCTGGTCGTAGGACACGATCCGGAAGGACCGGGCGACGCGCTCGACGCCGTCCTTCCACTCGCTGACCAGGTCGATGACGTCGCCCTCGGCGTAGCCCAGGTCACGCAGGTCGTCGGGGTTCACGAAGACGACCCGCCGACCGCCCTTGACCCCGCGGTAGCGGTCGTCGAGGCCGTAGATCGTGGTGTTGAACTGGTCGTGCGAGCGCATCGTCTGCAGGAGGAACCGCCCGCGGGGGACCTCGAGGACCTCCAGCGGCGTGGAGGTGAGCACGGCCTTGCCGCTCTCGGTCTCGAAGACCCGGTTGTCGCGCGGGGGGTGGGGCAGGACGAAGCCGCCGGGCTCGTCGACCTTCTCCTCGTAGGACGCGCAGCCGGGGACCACGCGGGCGATGCGGCGGCGGATCTCGGTGTAGTCGTCCCGGAAGGCGGCCCACGGCACGGGCGAGCCCTCGCCGAGGGTCGCGATGGCCAGCGAGCAGATGATGTCGACCTCCGAGCGCAGGTGCTCCGACGGCGGGTCGAGCGGGCCGTGCGAGGCGTGGACCGCCGACATCGAGTCCTCGACGGTGATGCGCTGCACCTTGCCGCCGGTGAGGTCCTTCTCGCTGCGGCCGAGCACCGGCAGGATCAGCGCCTCGGAGCCGTGGACCACGTGCGAGCGGTTCAGCTTGGTGGAGACGTGCACGGTCAGGGCCGCGTTGCGCATCGCCGCCTCGGTGGCCTCGGTGTCGGGCGCGGCACCCACGAAGTTGCCGCCCATCCCCATGAAGACCCGGATCTTCCCGTCGCGCAGCGCCTGGATCGAGCCGACGGTGTCGAGGCCGTGCTCGCGGGGCGGCTCGAAGCCGAACTCGTCGCGGATCGCGTCGAGGAAGTGGTCCGGGACGCGCTCCCAGATGCCCATGGTGCGGTCGCCCTGGACGTTGGAGTGCCCGCGCACCGGGCACACGCCGGCACCGGGCTTGCCGATGTTGCCCTGCAGCAGCGCGACGTTGACGATCTCCTTGATCGTGGCGACCGCGTTGTGGTGCTGGGTGATGCCCATCGCCCAGCAGGTGATGGTCGCCGGCGAGTCCGCGACCATGCGGGCGGCCTCGGTGATCTGCTCGCGGGTCAGGCCGGTGGAGGCCTCGACCTTCGCCCAGTCGAGGTCCGCCACGTGGGCGGCGTACTCCTCGAAGCCAGTGGCGTACTGCTCGAGGAAGTCGTGGTCCAGCGCGTCCCACTCGACCAGCAGCGAGCCGACGGCCTGGAAGAAGGCCAGGTCGCCGTTGAGGCGGATCGGCAGGTGCAGGTCGGCCATCGCGGTGCCCACCGTGAGGCCCTTGACCTTCTGCGGGTTCTTGAAGCGGACGAGCCCGGCCTCCTGCAGCGGGTTGACCGCGATGATCTTCGCGCCGCGGGACTTCGCCTCCTCCAGCGCCGACAGCATGCGCGGGTGGTTGGTGCCGGGGTTCTGGCCCACGACGAGGATCAGCTTGGCCTGGTGGACGTCCTCCAGGCTCACCGATCCCTTCCCGATGCCGATGGTGTCGACGAGGGCCGAGCCGGACGACTCGTGGCACATGTTGGAGCAGTCCGGCAGGTTGTTGGTGCCCAGCGAGCGCGCGAAGAGCTGGTAGACGAACGCCGCCTCGTTGGACGTCTTGCCGGACGTGTAGAACGTCGCCTGGTCGGGGCTGTCGAGCCGGTGGAGGTGACCGGCGATGGTGGCGAAGGCGTCGTCCCACGAGATCGGTTCGTAGTGGGTGGCGCCGGGACGCAGCACCATCGGCTCGGTGATGCGGCCCTGCTTGCCGAGCCAGAACTCCGTCCGGCCGGCGAGGTCCTCGACCGAGTGGGTGGCGAAGAACTCGCGGTCGAGCAGCTGCTTGGTCGCCTCCTCGGCGACGGCCTTCGCGCCGTTCTCGCAGAACTCGGCGGTGTGCCGGTGACCGGGTGCCGGATCGGGCCACGCACAGCCCTGGCAGTCGAAGCCGTCGACCTGGTTGAGGCGCAGCAGCGACGACGCCGTGCGGACCGGGCCCATCTGGCCGACCGCGCGCCTCATGGCGACGGCGACGGCGGTCGCGCCCGCGGCGGCGTGCGAGGTCGAGTCGACCTCCACCTCCGTCTCGTCGATGTCGTGGGTGGGCACCTGGCGGGCCTCGTTGCGGAGCTTGGCCGGCGCGCCTCGCAGCTGGGAGAGGAAGGTCACGACCCCCATCCTGCACCTCGCCTCATAAGCGCACACCGCCCGGAGGGGCTGGCGCGTTCAAGGGTTCGTGCCCGCACACCCTGCGCGCCTAGGGTCGTGGCGACATGCAGGACTTCCCACCCCGGACCGCGACGTTCTTCACCGGGACCGACGCCGCGCCCTCGCCGGACCCCGACACCCGGACGCCTGCGGCGTTCCTGCGCTGGATGCTGCGCCAGCAGTGGCAGGTCATCGCCTGGTCGACGCTGTCATGCCTCCTGTGGCTGCTGCCGCTGACCTTCGGCCCCTACATCTTCGGTCGCGCGGTCGACGAGGGCATCCTCGCCGGCTCGACGAGCGCGCTGCTCGGGTGGGCGGCGGTGATGCTCGCCGTCGTGCTCGTCGGTGGCGTCTTCGGCGTCGTCTTCCACACCCTGGTCGTGCGCAGCTGGCTGATCAGCCTCTACGGCACCACGCAGATGGTGACCCGCAAGGTCGCCCAGATGGGCCACGTGCTGCCGCGCCGCTCACCGACCGGCGAGGTGCTGAGCGTGTCGTCGAGCGACTCCGACGAGTTCGGGGCGCTCACCGAGATCCTCGCGCGCTCGGCCGCCCAGCTCGTCTCCTACCTCGCCGTCGCCGCGATCGTGCTGACGATGTCGTGGGAGCTCGGCGTCGTCGTCCTGGTGGCCGCGCCCGTCCTCGTCGTGGCCGCGATGCCGCTGCTGCGGCCGCTGCACCGGCGCCAGCAGGTCGAGCGCAGTCGCAACTCGGAGCTGACCTCGCTCGCCACCGACATCGTCGGCGGGCTGCGGATCCTGCGCGGCATCGGCGGCGAGGACACCTTCGGCCGCAACTACGCCGCCCAGTCCCAGCACGCCCGGAAGGCCGGCGTCTCCTCGGGCATCTGGCAGGCCGCGGTCGAGGCGACAGGCGTCCTCTTCTCCGGCGTCTTCCTCGTCACGCTGGTCTGGCTCGGCACCCGGCAGGTGCAGTCGGGCGACCTCACGGTGGGCCAGCTGGTCAGCTTCCTCGGCTACGGCCTCTTCATGGTCGGCCCGATCCGCACCTTCTTCGAGCTCGCCCAGAAGGGCACGCGCGCGCTGGTCAGCGCCCGCAAGGCGATCGCGATCTTCGAGCAGCGCCCGCCCTGGCGCGACCCCGACGACCCGCAGCCCCTCGACGGCAGCCGCGAGATGGTCGACGACCTCAGCGGCTTCACCGCCCGGCCCGGGCTGCTCACCGTCGTCGTGAGCGCGGTCCCCGAGCAGAGTGCGGCGCTCGCCGACCGCCTCGGCCGCTACCTCCCTCCCGACACCGACCCGGTCGGGGAGGACGACGGCGAGGGACTCAAGGGCCGCGCCGCCCGCCGGGCCCGGGCCGACCGCGAACGCCGTCGAGCGCGGATCGCCGCGCGGGACGAGGAGGCCGCCACTCGCGAGTGGGGCGTGCGGCTGGGTGGTGTCGACCTGTCCGAGGCCAGCCTCGTCGACGTACGGCGTCAGGTGCTGGTGAGCGACACCGGCAGCAGCCTGTTCGCCGGCACCCTCCAGGACGCCATCGACCCGCACGGGACCCTGACCCGCGAGCAGGCCGAGCAGGCCCTGCGCGTCGCCAACGCCGAGGACGTCTACGACGCGCTCCCGGACGGCTGGCAGGGCCAGCTCGACGAGCGCGGCCGCGGCCTGTCCGGTGGCCAGCGCCAGCGCGTCGTGCTGGCCCGTGCGCTCGCCGCCGACGCCCCGGTCCTCGTCCTCGTCGAGCCGACGTCGGCCGTGGACGCCCACACCGAGGCCCGCATCGCCGAGCGGGTCAGCGACCTGCGCCGCGGACGTACGACGGTCGTGTGCACGGTCTCGCCGCTGTGGCTGCACCACGCCGACCACGTCGTGCTGCTGCGCGACGGCCAGGTGGTCACCGAGGGTGACCACGCCGAGCTCCTGGCGAACGACGCCGCCTACCGCGACGTCGTCGTCCGGTCGATGGACGAGGAGGTCCCGTCGTGACCGACCTGCTCGCGACCTCGCCCGACACCTGGCGCGACCGCACCCTCGACCCACCTGTGGTGCCGCCCGACCTGGTGCCGCCGACCGCCGCCTCCTGGGGCGAGCGGTGGCACGCCTTCCGGCACCGGCACGCCGTACGCCGTCAGCGGTCCGAGGACGTCTACGCCGCCTCGCGCAACCCCGAGCGGGGCTGGCCGGTGGCCGGCAACGCGGAGGTCCTCGCCTTCTTCCGCGACCTGTTCCGCGCCCGCAAGCGGGCCTTCGCCGCGCTCGTGGTGCTCAACGCGCTCGCCGCGGGGGCGGGGCTCGTCGTGCCGCGGCTGCTCGGCGAGCTGGTCAACACGACCATCGAGGGCACCGGCCGCCCGCTGGGCCAGCTGGCGCTGGTGATCGTGGGCGTGGTGCTGGCGCAGTCGTTCTTCACCTTCGTCGCCCAGCGCACCTCGACCCTCTTCGGCCAGGACCTCCTCTCGACCGCGCGCGAGTTCATCGTGCGCACGATCCTGCGGCTGCCGCTGGGCGCCGTCGAGAGCGCCAGCACCGGCGACCTCGTGACCCGCGTGACCCGCGACGTCGGCACGATGAGCCGCTCGGTGCAGTATGGCGTCCCGATGGCGATCATCTCGCTGCTCACGGTCGTGATGTCGATCGGCGCGATGCTCCTCAACTCGGTCGTCCTCGCGGTCCCCGCCCTGCTGACCTTCGCGACCTCGGCGTGGGCGGTGCGCACCTACCTGCAGCGGGCGCCGAAGGGCTACATCACCGAGGGGTCGACGTACTCCCGGATCAACACGACCCTGACCGAGACCGTCGAGGGCGCGCGCACCGTCGAGTCGCTGGGCCTGTCGGGCCGGCGCGTGCGGGCCGGCGACGACGACATCGCGGTGTCGGCGCAGGCCGAGCGCTACACGATGACGCTGCGCAACATCCTCTTCGCGGCGCTCAACTTCGCCTTCCAGACCCCGCGGGTGATCACCCTGCTCGTGGGTGCGTACGCCTACTCGCAGGGCTGGGTGGACCTCGGCCAGATCACCGCGGCCGTGCTCTACGTCGAGGCGCTCGCCGACCCGCTCGACCGGCTCATCGGCGAGGTCGACCGGCTCCAGGTCGGCGCGGCGTCGACCAGCCGGCTCCTCGGCATCGCTGAGGTGAGGCCCGACCGCACGCCCGGCGACCGGCTGCCGGACGGCGTCGACCTGGTGGCTGCGGACCTGCGGTTCGCCTACCGCGAGGGCCACGACGTGCTGCACGGCGTCGACCTGCGACTCGCTCCCGGCGAGCGGCTCGCCGTCGTCGGGCCCAGCGGGTCCGGCAAGTCCACCCTCGGCCGGCTGCTCTCCGGGATCAACCGCCCGCGCACCGGCTCGGCCAGCGTCGGCGGCGTCGAGCTCGTCGACCTGCCGCTCGAGGTGCTGCGCACCGAGGTCGCGCTCGTCACCCAGGAGCACCACGTCTTCATCGGCTCGGTGCGCGACAACATCGTGCTCGCACGCGAGGACTCCAGCGACGACGACGTGCGCGAGGCGCTCAGCGCGGTCGGGTCGCTGCTCTGGGTCGAGCGGCTGCCGCAGGGGCTCGACACGATGATCGGCTCCGGACGGTTCGCGCTCACCCCGGCGCAGGCCCAGCAGGTCGCGCTGGCCCGGCTGATCATCGCCGACCCGCACACCCTCGTCCTCGACGAGGCGACCTCGCTGATCGACCCGCGCACCGCCCGCACCCTCGAGGGCTCCATGAACAACCTGCTCGAGGGACGTACGGTCGTCGCGATCGCCCACCGCCTCCACACCGCCCACGACGCCGACCGCATCGCGGTCGTCATCGACGGGCGCATCGTCGAGCTGGGCAGTCACGACGAGCTGCTCGACCTCGACGGGGAGTACGCCGCCCTCTGGCGCGCCTGGACCTCCTGAGCAGACGGGCGGGACGGGACCTCTGGAGTCACCGGATGTCCGGTGACTCCTACGGTTGTCAGCCGAGATCTCGGCAGACAACCGTGAAATTCGGGTGCCAAGTACGCCGTCGGCGCGAGCATCGCTGAAGCGATCCGGCCGTGTCGCCCACGGCTCTCAGGCGCCGGGGGTCGGTGCGGCCGCGGCCACCGCGCGGCGGGCGGCGTGCTGGTGCCAGCGCCAGCAGCCCCAGCCGAGGAGGACGGACACCGCGGCGGCGACGGCGAAGCCGAGGACGGACCGACCCGCGACCGGCGCGACGACTGCCGCGCTGACCGCGTTGAAGACCAGGGTGATGAACGTCGAGGCCGACATCACGGCGCCGCGGCGGGTCGGGACGAGGTCGAGCATCAGGAGCTGGATGTTGGGAAAGGCCAGCCCGTTGCCGAAGGCGACGAACGAGATACCGGCCACCGCCCAGGGCAGCACCTCGCCCGCCGGGGTCAGCGCCACGACGATCCCGAGCACCGCTCCGAAGGTGCTGACGGCGTACCCGACCGACACCAGCCGCGAGCTGGTCCACGACCTGCCGAGGCGGCCGCTCACGACCGAGCCGACGACCATCGCGCCGATCATCGGGACGAAGAGCTTCCAGAAGTCGAGCTCCCCCTCGCCGAGCAGGTCGACCACGAAGATGGCCGCGCCGCCGATGTAGAGGAACTGCGCGCCGAAGACGAGGGTGCCCGCCCAGGCCATCCGGTGGAAGGCCGGTACGCGGAAGACCGTGACGAGGCCGGTCACGATCTCACCGACCCGGAGCGGCACGCGGCGCTCGGGCGGGTGGCTCTCGGGCAGGAGGGCGACCGTCACGGTCAGGAGCACGAGGGCGAGCGCGGCCATGAACCAGAAGACCGTCTCCCACGGCCCTACCTGGATCAGCAGGCCACCGACGATCGGAGCGATGGCCGGCGCCATGCCGAAGATGACCGCGACCTGGCTCATCAGCCGCTGCGCCTCCGGTCCGTCGAAGAGGTCGCGGATGATCGTGCGGCTCACGATGGTCGAGCCACCGGCCGCCAGTCCCTGCACCACGCGACCGACGAGCAGCCACCCGAGCGTCGGCGCGAAGGCGCACGCGACGGACGCGACGCCGTACACCGCGAGCGAGCCGACGATGACCGGACGCCGGCCGATCGCGTCGGACAGGGGGCCGTGGAAGACGCTCATCGCGGCGAAGGCCAGCATGTAGACGGTCACCACCAGCTGGAGCTGCCCAGTCGAGGCCGCGAGCTCCTCCCCCATCCGCGCGAACGCCGGGAACGGGGTGTCGATGCTGAACGGCCCGATCATCGACAGCATCGCCAGCACGAACGGGATCAGTGCGACGACTCGGGGCGCGAGCGTGGAGGCGCTGTCCCGAGGTGGTGTCACGTCCGCCATGAGATCACCCGACGGCCGCCCGCCCGTCATCGCCACCCCTGAATCGTAGTATCTCAGTCGACAATGTCACCTTCGTCTCGGGAAGGGCATCCATGCCTCGACACCTCACGGCGACCGCGGTCGCCTCCGCGACCGCACTGCTCGCCATTGTTCTGCCTGGCAGCACGGGGACACCGGCGAGCACCGCCGCCCCCGCCGCGACACCCGCGTCGCTGTCCGCCGGACAGCCCAACGTCGTCGTGATCACGGTCGACGACATGCGCGAGGACGAGCTCGTCCACATGCCGAAGACCCGCGCGCTCCTCGCCGACGCGGGCGTCACCTTCGAGAACAGCTTCTCGCCCTACCCGCTCTGCTGCCCGGCCCGCTCGTCGTTCCTGACGGGGCTCTACACCCACAACCACGAGGTCTGGTCGCACGCCGAGCCGTGGGGCTTCAAGGTCCTCGAGGACGCCGAGACGCTCCCGGTGTGGCTGCAGCGCGCGGGCTACGAGACCGCCTTCCTCGGCAAGTACCTCAACGGGTACGGCGCCCAGCCGGCACCCGACGGGAGCTCGCCGACCTCGACGACGTACATCCCGCCGGGCTGGTCGGACTGGCGCGGTGCGATCGACGGCGGGCCGGGGCCGGAGTTCCCCGACAAGGACGGCGGCACCTACCGCTTCTTCAACACCACCCTCAACGACAACGGCGAGTTCTACCTCGAGCCCGGCCGCTACCAGAGCAACGTCTTCGGGGACCTGTCGACGCAGATCATCACCGAGAACGCCGGCGACGACGTGCCGTTCTTCTTCTGGGCCAACTACGTCGCGCCGCACCACGGGCAGCCGGGCGAGCCCGACGACCCCAAGCCGATCAAGCGCGACGACGGCGCGACGACACGCTTCCAGACCACCGCCCGGCCCGCGGAGGTGCGCGGTCGCTTCGACGCCGTGCTGACCGAGGCGCCGGGCGCCGCCGGCGAGGACGACGTCAGCGACAAGCCGTTCTTCATCCGCGACCTGCCGCCGCTCAACGCGGCGGAGCAGGCCGGGCTCCTCGAGACCGCGCGGCAGCGCGCCGAGGCGCTGTCCGTGGTCGACGACCAGGTCGAGCGCACCATCGCCGCGCTCGAGGCGACCGGCGAGCTCGACGACACCATCGTCGCCTTCACCTCCGACAACGGCTACTTCCTCGGCGAGCACCGCATCCGGCAGGGCAAGATCCTCCCGTACGAGCCTGCGCTGGCGGTGCCGCTGCTGGTCCGCGGCCCCGGGATCCCGGCGGGCGAGGTGCGCACGGACCCGTTCACGTCGATCGACTTCGCGCCGACGATCCTCGCGGCCGCGGGCACGACGGTCGACTTCCCGCTCAACGGCCGCAACATGCTCGACGTCGCCCGCACGGGTGACCGCGGATGGGACCGCGCCGTCCTCACCGAGACCGGGCCGCGCGACGTGGTCGCCGACCTCGACGAGTCGGGGCCGCGGCTCTCGGCCAAGGACCCCGGCCCGACGGCCCAGCGCTTCTCGCAGGGCGTGCGCACGCGCAGCTACCTCTACGTGGAGCACGCCAGCGACGAGGTCGAGCTCTACGACATGCGCACCGACCCGGGACAGCTGACCAACGTCGCCGGGACCAGGGCGTACGCCGCCGACCAGGCCGCGCTGGCCAAGACGCTGGCCAGGCTCCGCAACTGCACCGGCGGGGCGTGCCAGGCCCCGATGCCGGCGCGCCTGCGGTCCTGACGAGGGCCTCGACGCCGCGGGTCAGTCGCCCAGCATCCGGTCGAGGTTGATCACCGCGCTGATCAGGCTCAGGTGGGTGAAGCCCTGGGGGAAGTTGCCGAGCTGCTCGCCGTTGAGGCCGACCTGCTCGGCGTACTGCCCGAGGTGGTTGGCGTAGGTGAACATCTTCTCGAGCGCGAGCCGGGCGTCGTCCAGGCGCCCGGCGCGCGTGAGCGCCTCGACGTACCAGAAGGAGCACAGCGAGAACGTGCCCTCCTCGGCCGTGGTGGCGTCGGCGCCGTCACCGTCCTGTGCCGCCGACACCCCGTCGCCGAACAGCTCCGGGTCGTAGCGCAGCACGAGGCTGTCCGTCACCAGCCGCTGCTCGACCTGCTCGAGCGTGGAGAGGAAGCGCGGGTCGTCCGGCGCGAGCATCTTGACCATCGGCATCAGCAGCGTCCCGGCGTCCAGGACGTCGCTGTCGGGGAAGGCGGTGAACGCCTGAAGGTCGTCGTTCCAGCAGTCCTCCATCACCCGCGCGTAGATGAGGTCGCGGGTGGCGGCGAGCTCCGTCAGGTCGCCCGGCAGTCCACGCCGGCGCGCCACCCGCATCATCCGCTCCACCGCCACCCAGCTCATCACCAGCGACGTGGTGTGGGTGCGCGGTCCGGAGCGGATCTCCCACATGCCCGCGTCCGGACGCTCCCAGTTGTCCATCAGCCACGACACGATGCGGCGCAGGTCGCTCCAGGCGTCGTGGCTGATGCCCCTCCCGTGCTTGTCGAAGAGGTAGACCGAGTCGATCAGCTCGCCGTAGACGTCGAGCTGCAGCTGGTCCACCGCGGCGTTGCCCACCCGCACCGGGCGCGAGCCGCGGTGGCCGGCGAGGTGGTCGAGCACCCGCTCGTGCGGATGGGTGCCGTCGAGGTCGTAGAGCACCCGGAGCGGGCCGAGGTCGTCGTCGTCCTCGGCCTCCCCCAGCCGCTCGGAGAGGAAGCGGACGAACGCAGCGGCCTCGGCGGTGAAGCCGAGCCGCAGCAGCGCGTAGACGCTGAAGGCCGCGTCGCGGACCCAGACGTAGCGGTAGTCCCAGTTGCGGGTGCCGCCGATGCTCTCGGGGAGGCTGGTGGTCGGCGCCGCGACGATGCCGCCCGTGGGCTCGTGGCACAGCAGCTTGAGGGTGAGCGCGGACCGGTCGACCCACTCGCGCCAGCGTCCGGTGTAGGTGCTCTGCGCGAGCCAGCCCCGCCAGAACGCGGCGGTGCCGTCGAACAGCTCCTCGACGTCGTCCTCGCTGCAGCCGCGCGGCTCCTCGCCCGGCTCGAGCACCTCGAGCACGAAGAGCGCGGCCTCGCCGGCGCCGAGGGCCAGGCGCGCGGTGGCGGCGTGGTCGTCGACGTCGAGGTCGACCGTGCTGGACAGCGCGAGGTGGACGTCGCCGTCGGCGAAACGCACGACGTCGTCCTCGACGGCCAGGTCGGGCTCGGTCGCGCCGTAGTCGGGGCGCGGCGCCATGTGCATCGTCAGCTCCACTGACCCGCGCAGCCCGACGACCCGGCGGACCAGCCGCTGGCGGTGCGTCTCGTCGTGCGCGCGGAGGACGGGCATGAAGTCCTGCACCTCGACGACCCCGCGGTCGGTCATGAAGCGGGTGACGAGGATGTTGGTCTCGGGGTGGTAGTACTGCCGGCTGCGCGCCTCGGGGTCGTCCGGCCCGAGCCGCCAGTGCCCGGCGTCCGGGTCGAGGACGGCGGCGAACACGCTCGGCGCGTCGAACCGCCCGGGGCAGAACCAGTCGATGGTGCCGTCGGTGGCGACCAGCGCCGCCGTCCGCAGGTCGCCGACGAGGCCGTGCTCGGCGATCGCCGGGCCGTCGTGCTCAGTCACCGTCAGGCCCGCCCAGGCGCCAGCCGCCCGGCGGCAGCTCCAGCGCGGCGTCCGGTCCCCACGAGCCCTCGTCGTACGGCAGGGGGTCGGGCCGGTCGTCGAGGACCGGCTGGCAGACCTCCCACAGCCGCCGGGTCTCGTCGGCGTGGGCGAACAGCGTGTGGTCACCCTCCATCACGTCGAGCAGCAACCGCTCGTAGGCCTCGAGCGGGTCGTCGTCGGGCAGCTCCTCGCCGAGGTCGAGCCGCATGGTGGCCGGCGCCAGCTCCATCTCGGGACCGGGCCGCTTGCCGAGGAGCTCGACGTGCACCTGGGCCTCGTCGGTGAGCTCGAGCACCAGCTCGTCGACCGCCGGGACGGGTGCGAACACTGTCGAGTCCGGGTGGCGGAAGCGGAGCGTCACGGTACGACGGGTCTCGGCCATCGCCTTGCCGGTGCGCAGCAGGAAGGGGACGTCGCGCCAGCGGTCGTTGTCCACCCAGGCCTCGAGCGCGACGAACGTCTCCACGGTCGAGTCCTCGTCGACGTCGTCCTCGTCGCGGTAGCCGTCGTACTGGCCCAGCACGACCCGCGCGGGGTCGAGCGGGCGGACGTCGGCGAACACGGCGGACCGGGCGCGTCGTACGGCGTCCGCGGACCACTCCCCGGGGTCCTCCAGGGCCACCGCGCCGAGGATCTGGAAGAGGTGCGTCGAGACCATGTCGCGCAGGGCTCCGGTGGACTCGTAGAACGAGCCCCGGCCCTCCATGGCGAGCGTCTCGGGCACGTCGACCTGCACGGAGGCGATGCTGCGGCGGTCCCACGCGGGCTCGAACAGGGCGTTGGCGAAGCGTAGGGCGAGCAGGTTCTGCACGGCCTCCTTGCCGAGGAAGTGGTCGATGCGGAAGACCTGGTCCTCGTCGAAGACCTCGTGCACGTCACGGTCGAGGTCGTCGAAGGACTCCAGGTCGAGGCCGAACGGCTTCTCGATCACCAGGCGCGCCCTCTCGTCGAGGCCCTCGCGGCCGAGCATCGCCACCATCCCGGACATCGCCGTGGGCGGGACCGAGAGGTAGACCAGGCGGAGGACGTCGCCGGGGTCGCCCAGCGACGCCTCGACCTCGCGCACGTGGTCCGCGAGCTCGGAGCCGTCGTCGGCGTCGGAGGTCCGGAACGTCACCCGGTCGAGCAGGTCGCGCACCAGGTCGTCGTCGAGGTCGTCCACGGACTCGCGCAGCCCGTCGCGCACCTCGGACCGGAAGTCGTCGTCCGACCCCGGCGAGTGCCGGCCGCTCCCGATGACGGCGTACTCGCGCGGCATCCGCCCCGCCGCCGCCAGCCGGTAGAGGCCCGGGAAGAGCTTGCGCGCCGCGAGGTCGCCGCGGGCGCCGAACAGGACGAAGGCGCAGGGCGCCAGCTCGGTCGTCATGCGGCCACGCTAACGACCACCCGAAGGAGGGGGTCAGCTGTTGCTGAACACCGCCGGTCCACCGTCGTCGCCGTCCGCGGCGGGTCCGCGACCGGCCCAGGTCCAGGCGTAGGCCGGGTCCTCCGCGGCCAGGCCGCCCTCGCCGAGCTCGAGCGGCGCGAAGGTGTCGACCATGACCGCGGACTCGTCGAACCTCTCGGCGCCCAGCGAGGCCTCGATCGCGCTGGGCTGCGGGCCGTGGGCGTGGCCGCCGGGGTGCAGGCTGATCGACCCGACGTCGATGCCGGAACCCTTGCGTGCCTCGTAGTCGCCGCCGACGTAGAACATGACCTCGTCGGAGTCGACGTTGGAGTGGTAGTAGGGCACCGGGATCGCGAGCTCGTGGTAGTCGACCTTGCGGGGCAGGAAGTTGCAGACCACGAAGTTCCAGCCCTCGAAGACCTGGTGCACGGGCGGCGGCTGGTGGACCTTGCCGGTGATCGGCATGTAGTCCTCGATGTTGAACGTGTAGGGGTAGAGGCAGCCGTCCCAGCCGACCACGTCGAAGGGGTGGGTGGCGTACGTCAGCCGCGTGCCGACGATGCCCGCACTGGTCCGGTGCTTCACGAGCACCTCGACGTCGGTGAGGTCGCGGCACGACTCGACGAGCTCGTCGAGGCCCTCGGGTCCGTGGAGGTCGCGCTCGCAGTAGGGCGCGTGCTCGAGCATCTGCCCGAAGCGCGACAGGTAGCGCTTGGGCGGGTGGATGTGGCTGTTGGCCTCGATCGCGTAGAGGCGCGACGGCTCGGCCGGCACCCAGCGGTGGTCGGTCGCCCGCGGGACGATCACGTAGTCGCCCGCGCGGTAGGCCACGGTGCCGAAGACCGTCTCGACCCGTCCCGAGCCGGACTCGACGTAGACGCACTCGTCGCCGATGGCGTTGCGGTAGAGCGGCGAGGGGTCGGTGCCGGTGACGACGTAGGCGATGCGCACGTCGTTGTTGCCGAGGACCAGGCGCCGTCCCTCGACCGGGCACGTCCCGGTCTCGAGGTCGTGGAGCTTGAGGTGACGGGGCTTGAGCGGGTGGTTGGGGGTCCGCGACTGGTCGGCGAGCTCCCAGACGGTGCTGTCGGTGATCGCGCTCGGCACGCCCCGGCGGTAGAGCAGCGAGGAGTCGGACGAGAAGCCCTCCTCGCCCATGAGCTCCTCGCGGAACAGGTGGCCGTCCTCGTCGCGCAGCTGGGTGTGGCGCTGGCGGGGCAGCCGTCCGACTGCTCGGTAGTGGGCCATCAACCGCTCCGTTCGTCCGATCATCGGACGCTCGCGTCCGCTATCCGATGGCTAGAGTAGCGGCGTGGCAGCTCCCCCGACACACCCACTTCCGTCGCAGTGGCACGCGGTGATCGACGACGCAGCGATCTTCCCGCCGGGCGACGCCCCGCTCCACGAGGCGACCGCGACCTACGGTGAACGCCGCGAGGAGTGGTACGGCGACCTGGTCGGGAGCCTCGTGCTCCGCGACACCGACCTGCCGCTGGTCCGCGGCGTCGCCGCACCCCTGTCGGTCGTGGTCACCGGTGGCGCCGGGCAGCTCGCGGGCCCGCTGGGCGCGGCCCGCAGGCTCGGACTGGACGTCGCCGCGGTCGAGATCGCCGTGCGCGACAGCGACGATCCCGTCGGCAACGTCCGGCGGATCGACGCGGCCGCCCGCGCCGCCGAGGTCGACGTACCGATCTTCATCGAGGTCCCGGGTCCGCCGACCGCGTCGTGGCTCGCCGCCGCCGACGAGGTCGCGGCCTGCGAGCACCGGCTCAAGCTCCGGCTCGGCCACGTCGACCACGACCTCATCCCCGAGTCGCCCACCGTCGCCGCCTGGATCGACGCCGCACTCGACCGCGAGACGCGCTTCAAGGCGACCGCCGGGCTGCACCGCGCCGTGCGCCACGCCCCCGAGGGCGGAGGGGCACACGGGTTCCTCAACGTGCTCGTCGCGACCCAGGTGCTGTGGGACGGCGGATCGGTGGACGACGCGACCGCGACCCTCGAGGAGCGCGACGGCGCCGCGCTGGCCGCGGCCGACATCTCCTCGGCGCGCCGGTGGTTCACCTCCTTCGGCTCCTGCTCGGTGACCGAGCCCCTCGACGACCTCATCTCACTCGGACTGGTGGAGAAAGTGGTGGACACCCCATGACGGCACGGACCTGGGTCGACGGAGCCGCCGGCTCCGGCTTCGACGTCGACCACCTCCCCTACGGCGTCTTCGCGCGCTCCGGCGAGCACCCGCGCGTCGCGGTGCGCATCGGCGACTTCGTGCTCGACCTGAGCATCGTCGCGGCGGCCGACATGGTCGACACGCACGCGCTCCTCGACCAGCCGACGCTCAACCCGTTCATGGCCGCCGGACCGGCGGTCTGGGACTCGACCCGGGCCTGGATCACCGGCCTGCTGACTGACGAGACCGAGCGCGACCTCGTCGAGCCGGCGCTCTCCCCGGTCGACTCGGTGCGGATGCTGATGCCGTTCACCGTCGGCGACTACGTCGACTTCTACGCCTCCGAGCACCACGCCTCCAACGTCGGGCGGATGTTCCGCCCCGACGACGAGCCGCTCCTGCCCAACTGGAAGCACCTGCCGGTCGGCTACCACGGGCGCTCCGGCACGGTCGTGGTGTCGGGCACGGACGTCGTACGTCCCAGCGGGCAGCGCAAGGCGCCGACCGAGGAGTCCCCCACCTACGGACCCTCGCAGCGGCTGGACATCGAGGCCGAGCTCGGGTTCGTCGTCGGCGTGCCCTCGGCGATGGGCGAGCGGGTGGGCACGGCCAACTTCGCCCGGCACACCTTCGGCGTCGTGGGCGTCAACGACTGGTCGGCGCGCGACATCCAGGCGTGGGAGTACGTCCCGCTCGGTCCCTTCCTCGGCAAGTCCTTCGCCACCTCGATCAGCGCGTGGGTGACGCCCCTCGCCGCGCTCGACGCCGCCTGGACCGACCTGCCCGGCCAGGACCCCGAGGTGCTCGACTACCTGGTGGTCGACGGCCCGGCCGGGCTCGACATCGAGGTCGAGGTGGTGCTCGACGGCGAGGTCGTCGCGCGGCCGCCGTACCGGGCGATGTACTGGTCACCGGCCCAGATGCTCGCGCACACGACGGTCAACGGCGCCAGCGTGCGCACGGGCGACCTCTGGGCATCGGGCACGATCTCCGGCACGGAGCGTGACCAGCGCGGGTCGCTGCTGGAGCTGAGCTGGGGCGGAAAGGAGCCGTTCACCGCCGGCGGTCGTGAGCGGACCTTCCTCGAGGACGGCGACGAGGTCGTGCTGCGCTACTCCGCGCCCGGCACCGGGGGCGGCCGGATCACCCTCGGCGAGGTCTCCGGTCGCATCCTGCCGGCGCGCTAGTCCACTCGTGCCCGACGCCTAGGCTGGCGCGCGTGAAACAGCTCGGCCAGTACGCCGCCCCGCGGCACGCGATCGCACACCTCTCCGACCCGCACCTGATCACCGGGGGCGGCCTGCACTACGGCGTCGTGGACAACGTCGCCAACCTCCGTCGCGCGATCGAGCGCCTCGGCGCCGTACGACCCTCTCCGCAGGCGCTCGTCTTCACCGGCGACCTCGCCGACCAGGCCGCGCCTGACGCCTACGCGACCCTGCGCTCGATCGTGGAGCCCGCCGCGGCCGCGATGGGCGCGATCGTCGTGTGGACGATGGGCAACCACGACGAGCGAGCGCCCTTCGCGCGCGGGCTCTTCGACTCCGACGACGACGGGTTCCAGGACCGGGTCCACCACGTCGACGGGCTGCGGATCATCGCCCTCGACACCAGCGTGCCGGGCTACCACCACGGCACGCTCGAGCCCGAGCAGCTGGCGTGGCTGGCCGAGGAGCTGGCCACCCCCGCGGAGCACGGCACCCTCCTCGCCATGCACCACCCGCCGCTGCCGCTCCCGATGCTCCGGGCTGCCGAGCTCATCGAGCTGCACGACCAGCAGGCGCTGGCCGACGTGATCACCGGCACCGACGTGCGCGGCATCCTGGCCGGCCACCTCCACCTGTCGACGTGGTCGACCTTCGCCGGCGTGCCGGTCTCGGTGACCTCGGCGACCTGCTACACCAGCGACCCGGCTCCGGTCGACCGCTTCGTCTCCGGCGTCGACGCCAACCAGGCCTTCACCATGGTCCACACCTACGACGACCGCCTGGTGCACACGCTCGTCCCGCTCGAGCGCGGCACCGAGGTCAGCCACGTCGGCACAGACATCGAGGAGGCGCTCGAGGGCGTCTCGCTCGAAGAGGCCGTCGAGCTGGCCTCGTCGAAGACCTCCCCCTTCAACTCCTGAGGATCCCTCCCCTTGCGACTCCTGCTGATGCGGCACGGCCAGACGCACGCGAACGTCTCCGGCGAGCTCGACACCGCACACCCCGGCCTCGACCTCACCGACCTCGGGCGCGCCCAGGCGGCCGCCGCCGCCCGGGCGCTCGCCGACGAGCGGATCGACGCCGTCTACGTCTCGAGCCGGGTGCGGACGCACCAGACGGCCGCCCCGACCGCGGCGGATCGCGGGCTGCCACTCACCCAGCTCGACGGGCTGGAGGAGATCCAGGCGGGCGACTACGAGATGCGGTCCGACCACGACGCCGTCGCGGGCTACATCGGTGCCGTCGCGACGTGGCTGGGCGGCGACCTGGACCACCGCATGCCCGGCGGCGAGACCGGGGAGGAGTTCCTGGCCCGCTTCGACCGCGCCGTCCGCACGATCGTCGAGGCCGGCCACGACGCCGTACTGGTGGTCAGCCACGGTGCCGCGCTCCGCACCTGGGCCTCGACCCGCATGGAGCCCCACCCCGATGCTCCCCCGGCCACCCAGCCGCTCCACAACACCGCCCTCATCGTGCTCGACGGTGACCCCGACTCGGGCTGGCGGATGGTCTCGTGGCAGGGCCACCCCGTCGGCGGTGAGCTCTTGGAGGACCCCACCGCCGAGGACCCCACCGGCGACCTCGACCCCGACGACGACGGCGCGGTCGGCTGAGCGGGGTCGGCCGGATCTGGAGTCACCGGATGTCCGGTGACCACCACGGTTGTCGGCCGAGATCTCGGCTGACAACCGTAGGACTCGGCCGACAAGTTCACCGGAGCCTGGGTTGGTGCGTCAGCATATGCTGACGTCATGAGGACATCGGTGGGCACCGACGGCGGCGGCGTGTACGACGAGCTGGCCGCGGTCCGCGAGGCCAAGCGCGAGATCGCGCGGCGCGAGGAGGTCGCCGTACGACGGGCTCGACACTCGGGCCTCAGCTGGGCCGAGATCGGCACGCTGCTCGGCGTCACCCGGCAGACGATGCACCGGAAGTACCGCAAGGTCGGCTAGACGCCCTCGGTCCCGATGCCCGGGTGCACGAAGGGCTGCCCGGCACGCATCTGCTCGACCGAGCCGGGGTGGACGCGCGCGAGGTGCGCGAGGCCGCGGCGGCGGTAGCGCAGGACCTGGACGGCGCCGAGCGCCCAGAAGGCGTACTGCACGGCCATCGCGTGCTTGAAGTCGCCGAGCGTGTACGACGCCATGCCACCGCTCGCCGACAGGTCGAGCATCACCCCGATGAGCGCCATCACCAGCAGCGAGGCGGTGAAGCCGCCGACGTTGACCAGGCCGTTGGCACGACCGATCGCGTGCGCGGGCGTGAAGGACCGCGCGAGGTCGAAGCCCACCATCGACGCTGGCCCGCCGCTGGCGGCAGCGAAGGCCATCAGCACCACGAGCCACGTCGGCGCCGCACCGGGCCACAGCAGCACCGCCGTCCACGCCGCGACCATGGCAGCCACCACGCCCAGCACGATGAACGAGCGGTAGTAGGGCAGCCGCGCGACGAGTCGCGCCGTGACGAGCCCGCTGACCACCGCCCACGCCGTCATCGCCATCAGCAGCGTGCTGGCCGCTCCCGCCGACCAGCCGAGCCCCTGCACCAGGAACGGGTAGCCCCACAGCAGCGCGAAGACGGTCGCGGAGAACTGCGAGACGAAGTGCGACCACATCCCCAGCCGCGTGCCGGGGTTCCCCCACACCGTCCGGACGGACTGCGCGAGCGCGCGCAGCTTGATCGCCACCACGTCACCGCGCCGGTAGGGCGAGTCCTTCACCAGCGCGAGCACCGCGACGAGCAGGACGACGCCGACGCTGGACGTCAGCGCGAAGGCGCGCGTCCAGCCGAGGGTGTGGAGCAGGTACGACAGCGGTCCGGCCGCGGCGATCGCGCCCAGCTGCCCGGTGAGCCCGGTCAGCTGGGTGACCATCGGCGCCTGCCGCACCAGGAACCAGACCGTCACGATGCGGATCACGCTGACGAAGATCATCGCGTCGCCCGCACCCAGCACCGCCCGGGCGGCGACGGCCGCCGCGAACGACTCGGCGAAGGCGAAGGCGAGCTGGCCGGCCGTCATCAGCACCAGCCCCCAGATCAGCATCGCGCGCGAGCCGAACCGGTCGAGCAGCACGCCGACCGGCACCTGCATGCCGGCGTACACGACGAGCTGCAGCACCGTGAACGTCGCCAGGCTGGTCGCGGTGATGTCGAAGCGGTCGGCCGCGATGAGCCCGGCGACGCCGAGCGAGCTGCGGTGGAAGACCGCCAGGACGTAGACGGCCAGCGACACGGCCCAGATGACCCAGGCTCGCCGCTTCCCGATGTCGTGGACCTGCTCCAGCTGTCGTGACTGCGTCACTCCCCGGTCCCGAGGGCGGCGTCGAGCTCGGCCCGCGAGGGCGGGTTCGCGCCGGGACGGGACACGTTCACGGCGGCACCGATCGCGGCCGTCGTCACGGCACCGAGCACGTCGCGGTCCGACAGCGCCCTCAGGTCGGCTCCGTTGCGCACGCCGAGGCCGAGGAGCGCGTCGAGGAGGACGCCGCTGAAGGTGTCGCCCGCGCCCACGGTGTCGGCCACGACCACGGGCACGCCCGGCACCTCGAACGTCCCCCCACCGGGCCGTACGGCGACCGCGCCGTCGCCGCCGCGGGTGACGACCACCAACCCGGGCCCGGCCTCCGCCCAGCGGGCGGCGGTCGCGACCGGGTCGTCGTCCGGGTGCAGCCAGGCGAGGTCCTCGTCGCTGACCTTGACCACGTCGGAGAGCCCGACGAGCTCCTCCACCCGGGCGACCGGGCCGGCACGGTCGGGCGTGATGGCCGGCCGGGCGTTGGGGTCGAGCGAGACGAGCGCGCGGCCGTGGTGCGCGCGGACCGCGTCGAGGACGGAGTCGGCGCCCGGCTCGAGCACCGTGGCGATGGACCCGACATGGAGCACGTCGCCCACCTCCCCCACCTCGCCGAGGTGCCAGTCGAGGTCGAACACGTAGGACGCCGCTCCGGTGTCGTCCAGGGTGACGGCGGCGCTCGACGTCCGGCCGCTGGCGGTGGGGCGGGCCAGCACCGTGACGTCGCTCGCCTCGAGCCACGCGCGCACGGCCGCACCCCGGTCGTCGTCGCCGAGCAGGGTCACCAGTCGTACGTCGCGCCCCAGCCGGGCGAGGGCGATCGCGACATTGGCCGGGCTCCCGCCGGGGAAGTCCTGCGGCTGGCCGGTGCCGTCCGGGACGACGTCGACGAGCGCCTCGCCGATGACCAGGACCTGCGGTTGTGCGTCCGTCATGCCCCCATCATGCCGCTGGCCCGACCCCGGCCGACAGCCAGTGCGCTCGCCAGGCTCGGGCTCAGCGGGAGTCGCGGCAGGAGGGTCGCCTGGACCGCGTGGTAGAGGTCCGGCTTGCCCGGCCACACCGACGCCTGTGGGCGATTGCGCGGGTCGAGCTCGTGGTGCCACGAGCCTCGGTCGGCGTCGCGCAGGTGCTCCACGACGTAGGCCCACCACTGCGCGTAGCGGTCGGCGTACGCCTCCTCGCTCGTACGCCGGTGGAGGGCTGCGGCGGCGGCGATGCCCTCGGCGGCGACCCAGTGCATCCGGTTGCGGACGACGGGCATGCCGTCCCAGTCGGTGGTGTAGACGAAGCCGGGCGCTCCGTCGACGTCCCAGCCGTCGGCCGCCGCGCGGGCGAAGAGCAGGCGCGAGGTCTCGAGGAGCCCCGCCGGGGCGTCGTCGCCGAGCGTGGCGTCGACGTGGAGGAGCAGCCGCGCCCACTCCAGCCCGTGGCCGATCGTCGCACCGAAGGGCTTGAAGGGGTCGTCGGGCCGGTCGCGGTTGAGCTCGAGGTCGACCGACCAGTCCGCGCCGAAGTGCTCGGGCAGCCGGCCGTCGTGCGCCTCGGCCAGCGCGACGACGTACGACGCGATGCGCCCGGCACGCTCGTGCCACCGCCGCTCGCCGGTCACGTCGCCGACGGCCAGCACCGCCTCGACAGAGTGCATGGAGGAGTTGAGTCCGCGGTATGGGGCGGACTGGGAGAAGGACCGGTCCCACTCGTCGACGACCCGGCCGACCGGCTCCTCCCAGAAGTGTCGCTCGAAGACGGCGGTGGCGTCGGCGAGCAGCGCCGGTGCTCCGGGGATGCCGGCGACGACGGCCGAGGATGCGGCGAGCATGACGAAGGCGTGGTCGTAGCAGGACTTCGCGGTGCCGGTCGGGGCGCCGGTCGCGTCCACCGCGGTGAACCAGCCCCCGTGCTCGGCGTCGTGGAGCGTCGTGCGCAGGCCGTCGAGCGTGGCCGCGGCGATCGGCGCGCACCCCTCGACCCCGAGCAGGTGGCCCAGCGAGAACACGTGGACGGTGCGGCTGGTGATCCAGGTGTGCACCGGCCGCGCCAGGTCGGGCTCGCCGTCGTCGTCGAGCCACGCGGCCCCGCCCACCGGGTGCACGACGCGTCGTCCGAAGTCGAGGAGGCGCCGGCACTCGGCGTCCAGCCAGTCGTCGGAGGGAGGCACCAGATCGCTCACCCGGGTGAGTCAAGCAGCCGCGGCGCAGGTCGGCGACACGGTGTCAGCCGGCGATCGGCTCGTAGCAGTCGTACGAGCTCTGGCGGAGGACCAGGCCGTCGCGGAAGACATAGAAGGCTGCGACGTGGGAGACGAGGGGCGTGCCTGCCGCCAGCGTGCCGAGGTCCCGGGCGACGGTCGCGGTCCAGGTGAGCTGGACGGCCATCTCGTCGCCCTGCTCGACGACGGTGTGCACGTCGTAGCGCTGGTCGCGGATCATCGTCAGCCCGAGCTCGGACCCGGCGATCATCTCGTCGAGCCCGCGGCGGTGTCCGTGCGGTCGCATCACGCTGGGGTACTCGACCTGCTCGGCGTCGGGGTGCCAGAAGCGGCGCAGCTCGTCGCCGGTGGCCCCGGACTCGATCGCGGCGTAGAGGTCTCGAATGCTGCGCTCGTTCTCGGTCATATTGCACAACCTAAGTTGCACAAGTTAGGTTGTCAATATGTCGAACGCTCCCATCGAGCCCCGCGACCTCGACCTGCCGACGCTGGCCTCGATCGCAGGGAGCGGCGTCGCCCGCTCCGTCCTGGAGCGCATCGCGGCGGCCGGCCACGTCGGCGTCAGGCCCTCCCACGGGTACGTCATCCAGCGACTCGTGGAGGACGAGCCGACGATCTCCGCGCTCGCGGAGTCGCTGGGGATGACGCAGCAGGGCGCGTCCAAGCAGGTGCGCGACCTCGAGGGACTCGGCTACGTCGAGCGCGTGACCACCCCGGACGACCAGCGCGCGCGTCGGGTGCGGCTGACCGCTGCCGGCCGGGACGTCCTGGCCTGCGGACGCCGGGCACGCGCGGAGATGGAGGCCGAGGTGGTGGCCCGGGTCGGCACGCAGCACCTCGAAGCAGCCAGGGCGACCCTGGTCGCACTGCTGGGCGTGACCGGGCTCGAGGACCGGGTCCGGACGCGCTCCGTGCCGGACCCCGACGACGCCTGACAACGCACGAGACCCCCGCACGGGTGCGGGGGTCTGGCGACTGGAGCGAGGATCCGTCCAGTGGCAGGTAGAGGATTCGAACCTCTGTAGGCGTTGCCGGCTGATTTACAGTCAGCTCCCTTTGGCCGCTCGGGCAACCTGCCGGGGCGTGCGGAACAATAGCAAGGCACGGACACCGCCACGAATCGCCGGGCACCCCCGGCAGTCCCCGTGAATTCCACCAAGGAGGCACCCACCATGGCCGACTCGAGCTTCGACATCGTGAGCAAGCTGGACCGCCAGGAGGTCGACAACGCGCTCAGCCAGGCCGCCCGCGAGATCGCGACCCGCTTCGACTTCAAGGGCACCGGCGCCTCCATCGAGTGGAAGGGCGAGAAGGCGATCGAGATCACCGCCTCGGCCGACGACCGTGCGAGCGCCGTGCTCAGCGTCTTCCAGGACAAGCTCATCAAGCGCAACCAGAGCCTCAAGATCCTCGACACCTCCGAGCCGCGCCAGTCCGGCCAGGTCTCCAAGATCGACATCGTGCTCAAGGAGGGGATCACCTCCGAGGACGCCAAGAAGATCTCCAAGCTGATCCGCGACGAGGGCCCCAAGGGCGTGAAGGCGCAGGTGCAGGGCGAGGAGCTGCGGGTCTCGTCGAAGAAGCGCGACGACCTCCAGGCCGTCCAGCAGCTCGTCAAGGCGCAGGACTACGACTTCGCGGTGCAGTTCACCAACTACCGCTGAGCGGCTCCGTCGACCGCCTTGGGAGGGTGCGGCCGACGGAGCCTGGCGCGCGTCCCCCTGGAGAGTGCGCGCGCTGCCCGGTCAACCGTCGTCGCGCCCCCGCGCTACGGCGTCACGCCGGTGGTCTAGTCACCGACCGGCTTCCGGATGCGGCTCACCAGCCGCGGCTGGCCTCGTTGAGCTCGCCGACGAGGAAGACCACGGCGCGTACGGGGTCGTCGGGGAGCGCGATCGCGCCGATCTCGGCGACGGTCTGCTCGTCGGCACCGCGGCCGGCGAGGTAGACGGGGCGGTCCTGCGCGAGCTTGCGCAGCGACTGGGAGTGCGCGGTGAACGCCGTCGACCGGGTGGCCGCCATCACGACCGCATCGGCCCCCGCGGCGTGCGCGGCGGTCACCACGGACGGGATCGGTGTGTCCGCGCCGAGGAAGCGAGGGCGTACGCCGCGCTCGCGCAGCAGCAGCGCCACGCAGAGCAGCACGAGGTCGTGGCGCTCACCCGGCGGGCAGGCGAGCAGCACGACGGGCGAGGGCGCGGTCGCGTCCTCGAGCACTCGTTGGGGCGGGACGGACGACAGCGCCGAGAGCTTGCGCCGCAGCATGTCGCTCACGAAGTGCTCGTGGGCGACGGACAAGGTCCCTGCCTCCCAGCGGTCACCGACCTCCCGCAGGAACGGGAGCACGACGCCGGTGACGGCTCCGGACAGGGGCACGTCCCAGAACAGCCGGGCGAGGGCGATCTCGGCCGACTCGGCGTCGAACGTCTCGACCGCGGCCCACAGCTCGCCGGTGGTCGTGGTGATGGTCACGAGCGCACGCTAGCCGCCGTGCGCAACGCCGGGACCCCCTTTGCAGGGGCGGAGGTGCTCAGCTTGCCGCCACCATCCGCGGAATCACCGTGGCGCCATCCGCAGGGGTGAGGAACACCGTGCTGCCCTCCTCGAGGCCGAGCGATCGCGCATGGGTGCGGGTGAGCACAACGGAGACCTCCTCGCCGTCGACCGTGAGCACGTTGAGCCGCACCTCGAAGCCGATCCGGACCAGCCGGGAGACCGTGCCCTCGACACTCCCCGCGGCCGTGGGGGCCGCGTCGACCTCGACGTCGTGGGGGCGCAGCGACACCCCGCCGAGGTGGGTGACCTCGCCGAGGAACGACATCACGAAGTCGTTGGCCGGCTCGTCGTAGAGCTGGTCGGGCGAGCCGACCTGCTCGACGCGGCCCTCGTTGATGACCACGATCTCGTCGGCGACCTCCATGGCCTCCTCCTGGTCGTGCGTCACGAAGACCGTCGTCACCGGCACCTCGTCGTGGAGGCGGCGCAGCCAGTCGCGCAGCTCCTTGCGGACCTTGGCGTCGAGCGCACCGAACGGCTCGTCGAGCAGCAGCACGGTCGGCTCGACCGCGAGGGCGCGGGCGAGAGCCATGCGCTGGCGCTGGCCGCCCGAGAGCTGCGAGGGCATGCGGTGGGAGAACTGCGAGAGGTGCACGAGCTTGAGCAGCTCGTCCACCCGCTTCACGACCTCGTCCTTGGGCCGCTTGCGGATCTCGAGGCCGAAGGCCACGTTCTTGGCGACCGTCATGTGCTTGAACACCGCGTAGTGCTGGAACACGAAGCCCACGTTGCGCTTCTGCGGCGGCAGGTGGGTGGCCTCGGTGCCCTCGATCGACACGGAGCCCGAGTCGGCGGAGTCGAGCCCCGCGATGATGCGCAGCAAGGTCGACTTGCCACCGCCCGACGGGCCGAGGAGCGCCGTCAGCTGCCCGGAGGGCAGGGACACGCTCACGTCGTCGAGGGCGACGAAGTCCCCGAACCGCTTGTTCAGGTTGCGGACCTCGATACTCACTTGTTCTCCTTCTGGGGATCTGCGTGCGAGCCCTCGCTGGGCCGCAGGATGGCGACGACGATCAGGCACAGGACCGACGCCACGACGAGCAGGAGGGACACCGAGTAGGCGACGTCCTCGTGGAAGTTCTGGTACTCCCGCTGCACTAGCAAGGTGGCGGTCTCCATGTTGCCGATGCTGCGACCGGCCACGATCTTGACCGCGCCGAACTCGCCCAGCGAGCGCGCCAGGCTCAGCACGACGCCGTACACGATCGCCCACTTGATGCCGGGCAGGGTGATGCGCCAGAACGTCTGCGCGCCGTTGGCGCCGAGGCTGCGGGCCGCCTGCTCCTGGTCGTCGCCGAGCTCCTCGAGCACCGGCACCACCTCGCGGATGATGAGCGGGAGCACGACGAAGCAGGTCGCCATGACGATGCCGGGCGTCGCGAAGACGATGTCGATGCCGCGCTCGTGCAGTCCCTCGCCCAGCCAGCCGTAGCGCGGGTTGTAGACGAGCACCAGCGCCAGGCCGACGACCACGGGCGAGACGGACAGCGGCAGGTCGATGAGGGCCGACAGGGCCCGCTTGCCAAGGAAGTCGTAGCGCACCAGCAGCAGCGACATGCCCACGCCGAACACCAGGTTGATGGCGACGGCGATGACCGAGACCTTCACGGTCAGGATCAGGGCGTGGATGACGTCGGGGTCCTCCAGCGCCCGCTGCATGCCGCCGAAGCCGTCCTCGAACGTGTTCTTCGCGATCAGGCCGGTCGGCCAGGCGACCAGCATGAGGAGGTAGCCGACGACGAGGATGCGCAGCAGCCACGTCGTCGTACGCGAGCGGTTCCCGACCGCGGTGCTCACGCTAGCCACGGCGCGCCAGCCTTCGCTGGGTGATGTCGAGCGCCACGATCGCCAGGAGGGCGACCAGCAGCATGATCGTCGCGAGGGCAGCGGCGGCGGGCCGGTTGCCGCCCTCGAGCAGGGAGGCCATGCGGTACGACGTCACCTCGGTGCGGTTGGGCAGGTTGCCGGACAGCAGCACCAGGGAGCCGTACTCGCTGATCCCGCGGGCGAACGACAGGGCCGCGCCCGCGAAGATGGCCGGGACCAGCGTGGGCAGCACGATGCGACGCAGGATGGTCCGCCGGTTGGCACCGAGCGACGCGGCGGCGTCCTCGACCTCGGTCTCCATCTCCTCCAGCACCGGCTGCACGGTGCGGACGATGAAGGGAAGGGTCACGAAGGCGATGGCGAGGAACACGGCCTTGCGGGTGTTCTCGAACTCGACGCCGAGCGGGCCCTGGCTGCCGTAGAGCGCGAGCAGCACCAGGCCGGCCACGATCGTGGGCATCGCGAAGGGGATGTCGATGATCAGGTCGAGCGCGCGCTTGCCCCAGAACCGGTCACGCACCAGCACCCAGGCGATGACCGTGCCCATGACCATGTTGATCGCGGTCGTCAGCAGCGCCACACCGACGGTGAGCTGCAGCGCGTTGACGGTCTGCGAGTTGGTGAGCGCGGACTTGTAGGTGCCCCAGCCGCCGCCGGAGGCCTCGACCACCACGGCGGACAGCGGGATCAGCACCAGCAGGCTGAACCAGAGCAGTCCGACGCCGAGGCCGAGGCTCGCGCTGGCACCGAGGGCACGCGGCCGGGGGGGGGGGGGGGGGGGGGGGGGGGGGGGGGGGGGGGGGGGGGGGGGGGGGGGGGGGGGGGGGGGGGGGGGGGCGCGCGGGGGGGGGGGGGGG
>NZ_JAKJHZ010000010.1 GCF_021648885.1 Nocardioides potassii
CGGCTGACCACAGCCAGCTGGGCGACACGGTTTGTCGAGGTTGAAAGAGTTACGGCGGCCATAGCGAAACGGGAAACACCCGGTCCCATACCGAACCCGGAAGTTAAGCCTTTCAGCGCCGATGGTATTGCAACCGAGAGGTTGTGGGAGAGTAGGACGCCGCCGGACAACACTTGGCAGAGGCCACCAGTCATCTGGTGGCCTCTGCGTCATTTCACGCCCTGTGTGAGTACGGTGGCCCCTGGGCGGGGGCCGACACAGCAGAAGAGAGACGAAGGAGAGTGCGGCCGTGGCCGAGGACCGTCGAGGACAGCGACCTTCCCGAGGTGGCTCCGGAGCCGGACGCAGCAGCGCCGGCCGGGGCGGTGCGACCGGCGGCCGTGGCGGCTCGTCGTCACGCTCCGACGACTCCCGCGGTCGTGGCGGCAGCTCCCGCGGTGACGCGCCGCGCGGTGGCGCCCGCGGCGCCGGCGGCAAGGGCGGAGCGCCCACCCGTGGCGGCAACAAGGCGGCCAGTGGCAAGACCGGTGGCCGGGGCGGGCAGGATCGCGCCTTCCGTGGCCGGGCCGAGCCCAAGATCCGCACCGCTGACCAGGCGGAGTACGACGGTCCGCCCCTGCCGGAGCACGTGACCGGCGCCGAGCTGGACCGCGGCGTACGGGCGCAGCTGAAGGGCCTGCCCGAGAAGCTCGCCGCTCGCGTCGCGCGGCACCTCGCGGCCGCCGGCGTCCTGATCGACGAGGATCCCGAGCTCGCCTACCGCCACACGCTCGCCGCGCGCGCCCGCGCGTCACGACTGGCGGTCGTGCGTGAGGCGACGGGGGAGGCGGCCTACGCCGCCGGGCACTACGACGTCGCCCTCGCCGAGCTGCGTGCGGCGAAGCGGATGAACGGCGCCACCGACTACCTGCCGATCATGGCCGACTGCCACCGCGCGCTCGGCAACCCCGAGCAGGCCATCAAGCTGGCGAAGAGCCCGTCCGTCGCGAACTTCAGCACCGAGGCCAAGGCGGAGATGACTCTGGTCGAGGCCGGTGCCCGGCGCGACATGGGCCAGCTCGACGCGGCGCTCCGCACGCTCGAGCTCGCACCGCTCACCTCGAAGAGCCGCCAGCCGTGGGTGGTGCGGCTGCGCTACGCGTACGCCGACACCCTCGAGGCCGCCGGACGCGAGGCAGACGCCCTGGCATGGTTCCACCGCACGCACGCGATCGACTCCGAGGAGCTCACCGACGCTGCCGGGCGCGCGGACGCCCTGGAGAGCCGCCAGGCCTGACCCGTGGCGCGCTGGCGTTCCGGCGCACCATGGGTCACAATGGAGCCACTAATCACATACGTGTCACTCGACACCCGTCGAGCAACGACGACAGACCGCTGGGGAAGGCGCATCTGGAGCGTCGGAACTCAAGGAGGTCGTGGTGACCACACGCATTGCTTCCCGCCCGGACGGTCCGGGGACGAGGGGCATTCTCTACGTGCACTCTGCTCCCTCCGCACTCTGCCCGCACATCGAGTGGGCCGTGGGCGGAGTCCTCGGAGTTGCCGTCTCGCTCGACTGGACGCCGCAGCCTGCCCAGCCGGGCTCCTACCGCGCCGAGCTGTCGTGGACCGGTACGGCCGGTACGGCGGCCGCCGTCGCGTCGGCGCTGCGCGGGTGGAACCACCTCCGCTTCGAGATCACCGAGGAGCCGACGAGCTCCACGGAGGGCACGCGCTTCTCCTGCACGCCCGACCTCGGCATCTTCCACGCCATCACCGGACCGCACGGCGACATCCTCATCCCTGAGGACCGGCTCAAGGCCGCTGTCGTGAAGTCCGCGCTCGGTGACACCACCCTGCTCAACGAGATCGACGCACTCCTCGGCAAGCCGTGGGACGACGAGCTCGAGACCTTCCGGCACGCGGGTGAGGGCGCACCGGTGCGATGGCTGCACCAGGTCGTCTGAGGACTGCCGTCCATGGGTTGCGGCGACGCAGCCGGGAGGTCTCGGTCGGCCCCGCCTAGCTGGGCGACTCCGTCAGAGCGGGATGTTGCCGTGCCGCCCGCGGCGTACGCCGACGGTGTCGATCTCGTGCCGCATGGCGGCTGCGATCGCGCTGCGGGTGCGGACGGGCTCGACGACCTCGTCGACCACGCCGATCTCGACGGCCTTGTCGACCCCGCCGGCGATCCGCTCGTGCTCGGCAGCGAGCTCGGCCTCGACCTGCGGCCGGATCTCGGGGGAGACCTCGGCGAGCTTGCGACGGTGCAGCACGCGGATCGCGGCGACGGCGCCCATCACGGCGACCTCGGCGCCGGGCCACGCGAAGACGCGCGTGGCGCCGAGCGAGCGGGCGTTCATCGCGATGTAGGCGCCGCCGTAGGTCTTGCGGGTCACCAGCGTCACCCGCGGCACCACGCACTCGCCGAACGCGTGCAGGAGCTTGGCCCCACGTCGTACGACACCGTCCCACTCCTGGCCCACGCCGGGCAGGTAGCCCGGCACGTCGACGACGACGACGAGGGGGATGCCGAACGCGTCGCACATCCGCACGAAGCGCGAGGCCTTCTCGGCCGAGAGCGAGTCGAGGCAGCCGCCGAGCCGCAGCGGGTTGTTGGCCACCACGCCGACCGTACGGCCGCCGAAGCGACCCAGCGCGGTGACGATGTTGGGTGCCCAGCGTGCGTGGATCTCCTGCATGGTGCCCTCGTCGAGGAGGCTCTCGACGAGCGGGTGGACGTCGTAGGCGCGCTTCTTGGACTCGGGCAGGAGCTCGCTGAGGTCGCGGTCCTCGACCGCGTCGGCGTCCAGGCTGCCCTGTGCGCCGAGCAGCGCGGCGACCGTGCGGGCCTTGTCGAGCGCCTCGCGCTCGGACTCGGTGAGGATGTGGACCACGCCCGAGCGTCGGCCGTGCGGCTCGGGGCCGCCGAGACGCAGCATGTCGACGTCCTCGCCGGTGACCGAGCGGACGACGTCGGGACCGGTCACGAAGATCCGGCCCTCGGGTCCGAGGATGACGACGTCGGTGAGGGCGGGACCGTAGGCGGCTCCGCCGGCGGCGGGGCCGAGCACCACGGAGATCTGCGGGATCACGCCGGAGGCCTGGGTCATCACCTGGAAGATCCGGCCGACGGCGTGGAGTGACAGCACGCCCTCGGCGAGACGGGCCCCGCCTGAGTGCCAGAGCCCGATGATGGGCACGCCGTCGGTGATGGCGCGGTGGTAGGCGTCGACGACCACACGGCAGCCCAGGTCGCCCATGGCGCCGCCCATGACGGTCGCGTCGGAGCAGAAGGCCACGACCTGGGTGCCGTCGACGCGGCCGACCGCGGCGAGCATGCCCGAGTCGTCGTCGGGCGTGATCAGCTCGAGCGTGCCCTCGTCGAGGAGCGCCGTGAGCCGGTGGACCGGGTTGCGCGGGTCCTCCTCGCGGGGCAGCTTGGCGGGCTTGGCTGCGGGAGCGGCGGTGGTGGTCATCTGGGTCCTTCCGGGGTCCCCGCGGAGTTGTCTGCGGAGGAGCGAAGCGGGGGAGAGGAGAACTTCGTGGGGTGGATCGGGGTCAGACGGAGCCGAAGGCCACGGCGACGTTGGCGCCGCCGAACCCGAACGAGTTGTTCAGCGCGACGATGTCGCCCTCCGGCAGGTCGCGCTTCGACGTGGGGATGTCGAGGTCGACCTCGGGGTCCTTGTCGTCGAGGTTGATCGTCGGTGGGCTGACGCGGTCGTGGAGCGCCTTGACCGTGGCGACCGCCTCGAGGGCGCCGGCGCCGCCGAGCAGGTGGCCCGTCATCGACTTGGTGCTGGTGACGACGCAGCGGTCGACGTGCTCGCCGAGGACGGCGTGCAGCATGAGGCCCTCGGCGATGTCGCCCTTGGGCGTCGAGGTGGCGTGGGCGTTGACGTGGACGACCGTGGCCGGGTCGACGTCACCCTCGCGGAGCGCCATCTTGATGGCGCGGGTGCCGCCGCGACCCTCGGGGTCGGGTTGGGCGATGTCGTGGGCGTCGTTGCTGATGCCGGCGCCGCGGACCTCGGCGTAGATCGTCGCACCGCGGGCGCGGGCGTGCTCCTCGGACTCGAGGACCAGCACGGCGCCGCCCTCGCCGAGCACGAAGCCGTCGCGGGCGACGTCCCACGGGCGCGAGACGGACGCGGGGTCGCGGCCGTCGTCGCTGCTGGCGGTCTTGGACAGCGCCATCATGTTGGCAAAGGCGGCCATCGGCAGCGGGTGGATCGCGGCCTCGGTGCCGCCGGCGAGGACGACGTCGGCGCGGCCGAGGCGGATCAGGTCGATCGCCATCGCGATGGCCTCGTTGCCGGACGCGCAGGCCGAGGTGGGCGCGTGGACCGCTGCGCGGGCGCCGTACGCGAGGCTGACGTTGGCGGCCGGGGCGTTGGGCATGAGCATGGGGACGGCGAGCGGGGACACCCGGCGGGCGCCCTTCTCGAGCAGCGTGTCGTAGTTGGCGAGCAGCGTGGTGACGCCGCCGATGCCGGAGGCCAGCGCGACGCCGAGGCGCTCGGGCTCGAGGCCGGAGCCCTCGAGGCCGGCGTCGGCCCACGCCTGGTCGGCGGCGACCATGGCGAACTGGGTGGACCGGTCCCACCGCCGGGCCTTGACGCGCTCGAGCACCTCGGACGGGTCGACGGCGACGCGGCCGCCGATGCGCACCGGGAGGGTGTCGACCCACTCGTCGTCGAGGTAGCCGATGCCGGAGGTGCCGGCCAGCAGGGCCTGCCACGTCGAGGCGACGTCCCCACCGACAGGTGAGGTGGCGCCGAGTCCGGTGACGACTACGCGGGTCGAGGGCATCTGGTGGGGTTCCGTTCCGTGCGGTGGGGGGTGGTCTGCGTCCAGTGGCCACGGGGGCCGGCGCGGTGCCGGCCGCCCGTGACGTGCGGGAGAGCGAGCTGTTCGGGACTAGCCCTGCGAGCGCTCGATGAAGGCGACGGCGTCGCCGACGGTCTTGAGGTTCTTGACCTCGTCGTCGGGGATGGTCACGCCGAACTTCTCCTCGGCGGCCACGACGACCTCGACCATGGAGAGCGAGTCGACGTCGAGGTCGTCCACGAAGGACTTGTCCAGCTGGACGTCGTCGGCGTCGACGCCGGCCACCTCGTTGACGATGTCGGCGAGGTCGGCGCGGATTTCTTCGGTGGTGGCCATGGGGCCTTCCCTTCTTCTCGGTGGTGCTGGGTGGTCTGGGTGGGTGGAGGCGGGGGTGGTGCTGGGGTGCTGCTGGTCAGGGGACGGTGACGACCTGGGCGGCGTACGCCAGTCCGGCACCGAAGGCGATGAGGAGGGCCGTGTCGCCGCTGCGGGCCTCGCCCTCGAGCATCATGCGGTCGAGCGCGAGCGGGATGGACGCGGCCGAGCTGTTGCCCTGGTCGGCCACGTCGCGGGCGATCCTGACGGAGGCGGGCAGCTTCATCGACCGGGCCATCGCGTCGATGATGCGCATGTTGGCCTGGTGGGGCACGAAGACGTCGAGCTCGTCGATCGACACCCCGGCGACGTCGAGCGCCTGCTGGCCGACCTTGGCCATCGCGAACGACGCCCAGCGGAAGACCGGGTTGCCCTGCATCGTCAGGTGCGGCATCACGCCGGAGCCGGGCTGGTCGTCGCTGCCCACCACGTCGCGCCAGTCCTCGCGCTGGCGGATGAGGTCGAACTGCTCGCCGTCGGAGCCCCACACGACCGGGCCGATCGCGGGGGTGTCGCTGGGACCGACGACCGCGGCGCCGGCGCCGTCGGCGAAGATGAAGGCGGTGCCGCGGTCGGTGAGGTCGAGGATGTCGGTGAGCCGCTCGACGCCGATGACCAGGACGTGCTTGGCGCTGCCGGCGCGGACCATGTCGGAGGCCATCGCGATGCCGTGGCAGAAGCCGGCGCACGCGGCGGAGATGTCGAAGGCGGCCGCGCCGTCCGTGCCGAGCTCGTGGGCGATCGCCGTGGCGACCGCGGGCGTCTGCAGGAGGTGGCTGACGGTGGCGACGACGACGCAGTCGATCTCGGCGGCGGTGAGCCCGGCCCGCTCGATCGCGGTGCGCGAGGCCTCGACGGACATCATCTGCACGGACTCGTCGGGACCGGCCCAGCGGCGGGTCTTGATGCCGGAGCGCTGCTGGATCCACTCGTCGCTGGAGTCGATCGCGTCGACGACCTCGGAGTTGGGGACCAGGCGCGTGGGACGGTAGGAGCCCATGCCCATGATGCGCGCGTGGGGGGCGCCCGTCGGGGCGGTGATGGGAGCCATCAGTGCGTGCCCTCCGGGTGGAGGCGGAGCAGGGGCTGGCCGGGGGAGACCAGGTCGCCGTCCTCGACGAGCCACTCGACCACCGAGCCGCCGTGGGCGGCCTTGATGTCGGTGCGGTCGCGCAGGCTGGCCACGGCGCCGATCGTGGCACCGGCGCCCAGGACCTCGGCCTCGGCGGCCTGCGCGTCGAGGTGGAACGTGCCCTTGGCGGGGGAGACGACCATCCGCCAGGTCGGGGTGGTCTCGATCTGCGAGGCCTCACCGTGCTTGTCGCAGAACTCACGGGCCGCGTCGAGCTGGTCGGGCGTCTTGAGGGCGAAGGTCTCGACGCCCTTGAGCGCGCGCTTGGCGATGCCGGTCAGGGTGCCGGCGGGCGGCATCTCGAGGATGCCGGTGACGCCGAGGTCGCTCATCGTCTCCAGGCAGAGGTCCCAGCGCACGGGGTTGGCGATCTGGCCGACGATCCGGCGCAGCACGTCGCGTCCGTCGTGGACGACCTGGCCGTCGCGGTTGGAGATGACCGGGGTGCGTGGGTCGTGGGTGGACACCGAGCGGGCCAGCGAGGAGAGCCGGTCGACGGCGGGTGCCATGTGCGAGGTGTGGAAGGCGCCGGCGACGCTCAGCGGCATCAGGCGGGCCCTCTCCGGCCCGTCCTCGGCGAACGCCGCGAGCTGCTCCATCGTGCCGGCGGCGACCACCTGGCCGGGACCGTTGTCGTTGGCGGCGGTGAGGCCGTGGCGCTCGATCGCCGCGAGCACCTCGTCGCGGTCTCCTCCGAGGACCGCGGTCATGCCGGTGGCGGTCGTCGCGGCCGCGTCGGCCATCGCGTTGCCGCGCTCGCGCACCAGGACCATTGCCTGCTCGGCGGTGATGACCCGGGCGCCCGAGGCGGCGGTCAGCTCACCGACGCTGTGCCCGGCGACCGCACCGATGCGGGCGAAGGCGTCCGCCGGGTGCGGGAAGAGGTCGAGCGCCGCGACGAGGCCGGTGGCGACCAGCAGGGGCTGGGCGATCTTGGTGTCGCGGATGGTCTCCGCGTCGGCCTCGGTGCCGTAGTGGGCCAGGTCGATGCCGGCGACCGTGGCCAGCCAGTCGAACCGGGCGGCGAAGGTCGGGTCCTCCAGCCAGGGCGTGAGGAAGCCGGGGGTCTGGGCCCCCTGGCCGGGAGCGACGATGACGAGCACGAGGTCAACTGTGCCGGGTCGCCGGGGCGGGACGCGGGTCCGGCACCGACGAAACTCGCCCGCCAATCCTTGTAGGGTTCCTACAATTCCGTCCGGCCGGACTGACGCCCTAGGATCAGCGCCAGCTGGAGGGCGAAGGCCTCCCGGGGGCGGGTCGGCGACCAGCCCGTGACGTCGGTGACCTGGCGCAGCCGGTAGCGCACGGTGTTGGGGTGCACGAAGAGCGCGCGGGCCGTCCCCTCGATCGACCCGCCGTGCTCGAACCAGGCGGCGAGCGTCTCGAGCAGCGCGCCCCGCGTCGCGACCAGCGGCAGGTAGACATCGTCGACGAGGTGGCGGCGGGCGTGGCCGTCGCCGGCCAGCACGCGCTCGGGCAGCAGGTCGCGGCTCTCGACCGGCCGGGGGACGTCGGGCCACCCGCTGGCCGCCCGGTGGGCGGACAGCGCCGCGCGCGCCGACGCGCTGGCCTCGGCGAGGTCGGCGGTCACCGGGCCGACCACCACGGGCCCGTCGCCGAAGTGGTCGAGCAGCCGGGTCGCGGCCTTGAGCGGGTCGGTGACGCCGCCCAGCACGACGACCAGCCGGTCGCCCTGGATGGCGCACAGCGCGTCCATGTCGCCGGCGCGCGCCGAGCGTCGTACGGACTCGAAGACGTCGAGCTCCGCCCGGTGGGGAGGTACGGCGCCCAGCACGACGGCGACGTCGCCGTGGGCGCCCCAGCCGAGGGCGCTCGCGCGCGACAGCACGGTCTCGTCGGCCTCGGAGCGCACGACCGCGTCGACGACGAGCGCCTCGAGGCGGGCGTCCCACGCGCCGCGGGACTCTGCGGCGCGTGCGTAGACGGCCGCCGTGGCGAAGGCGACCTCGCGGGCGTAGAGGAGGACGGCGTCGTGCACCTCGCGGACGTCCTCGGGGTCGAGGATCGAGTCGATGTTGGTCTCGACCACGCGGATGCTGAGCCGGACCAGCTCGACGGTCTGCTGGAGCGAGATGACGCCGGTGAGCTCACGGGGTGCGGCGCCGAAGACGACGACGTCGAGCGGGTGGTGGACCGCGGCGTCGCCCTGTGCGCCGGCCTCGACGTCGTACCACTCCACGAAGCCGCGGATGCCGGCCTGGACGATGAGCCCGACCCACGACCGGTCCTCGGCGCTGAGGTCGTCGAACCACGGCAGGTCGCTCGCCATCCGCGCGGTCGCGGCCGTGCTGAGCTGCCCCGAGGAGCTGCGCAGGGCCTCGGCGGAGCGCCGGCGGGAGGCGGTCATGCCCCGACTGTAGTGCCGCACGGCGCGTAGTGGGATTCCCACGAAGGCGGGGGAACGGGCGTCAGGTCACGACTTGGCATCGTCACCGGGCGTGGAGGCCACGGGCGCCGATGCTCTGGTTGAATCGCCAACCTGTCCCTCCGTCCGGTCGGGACCCGTGCCGGTTCGAGAGGTGGAGGTCGAGTGCCCCGACGCAGCAGCCCGCAGGTCCAGCACGCGGTCATCCACGGCCACCGGCGCGCCTACGTACGGATGGGATCGGGCCCGGCGCTCCTGCTGCTGCACGGCCTCGGCTGCGACCACACGACCTGGGCGCCGGTGATGGAGTCGCTCGCGCGCACCCACACCGTCATCGCGCCCGACCTGCTCGGCCACGGCGAGTCCGACAAGCCGCGGGCGGACTACAGCCTCGGCGGTTATGCCAACGGCATGCGGGACCTGCTCACCGTGCTCGGCATCGACCGCGTCACCGTCGTCGGCCACAGCTTCGGCGGCGGGGTGGCGATGCAGTTCGCCTACCAGTTCCCCGAGCGTGCCGAGCGGCTCGTGCTCGTGGCCTCCGGCGGCCTCGGCCCCGAGGTCAGCCCGGCGATCCGCGCGATCACGACGCCCGGCTTCCACCAGGTGATGTCCGTGCTGGCCGCGCCCGGCGTGCGGCACGTGACGACTGCTGCGATGCGCGTGCTCGCGGCCACCGGCATCAGCCAGCTGCGCGACCTCGACGAGGTCGCCGACATCTACGACTCGTTCAAGGACCCGCGGGCGCGGGCGGCGATCGCGCACGTCGTGCGGGCCGTCGTCGACTGGCGCGGCCAGGTCGTCACGATGGCCGACCGCGCCTACCTGACCGAGGCGATGCCGATGTGCGTCGTGTGGGGCTCGGACGACCAGGTCATCCCGGTCTCGCACGCCAGCAACGCGAGCGCGCTCGCGCCGACGGCCCGGGTCGAGGTGCTGCCCAACGCCGGCCACTTCCCGCACAAGGACCACCCCGAGCGCTTCGCCAGGATCGTGCGCGACTTCATCCGCTCGACCGAGCCCAGCCACTACGACCGCGAGCGCTGGCGCGAGCTCCTCGACGAGGGCGCAGCGGTGCAGCCCGTCCAGGCGCAGGCCGGCTCGGCGCCGGTACGTCCCGTGCACTCCGTACGACGCGCAGCCGGCGCCTGACGCCGTACGACGCTCAGCCCCAGTTGGCGGCGTCGGTCAGGCAGAAGGGGTGGCCGGCCGGGTCGATGAGGACCTTCCAGGTCTCGCCGGGCTGCGGGTCGGCGAGCGTGGCGCCGAGCTCGACGGCGCGGTCGGCCATCGCGTCGATGTCGTCGACCGCGAGGTCGAGGTGGAACTGCTTGCGTCCGCTGTCGGGCCAGCTCGGCGGCTGGTGGTCGTCGGTGCGCCCGAGCCCGAGCGCCGGGCTGCCGTCCGGGCCGGTGAGCATCGCGTAGTCATCGGTGCTGGCCGCGACCTCCCAGCCGAGCAGGGCGGACCAGAAGTCGGCGGACGGCTTCACCTCCGCGCAGTCCAGCGTCACCATCGCGATCCGTGCGGTCTTGTCCGGCACTGTTCCTCCTCGTGGGTCGGGTTCGCGACCAGCCTCCTCCGTCACGACGTGCGTGGCTTGGACAAAGGCGACAGCCGCTGTCGGCGCGCCCGCCTAGGTTGGCGTCGTGCCATCCCGTACCGCTCGCGTCCAGGCAGCCGTGCTGCGTCCGAGCACCGCCGAGCAGCGGATCCGGGTCGGGCGGATCGAGCCGGACGTCGACCTCGCCCACCTCGTCGACTACTTCTGGTGGGTCCGCTGGGACACGCCAGAGCCCCACGAGCAGGAGGTGGTGCCGCGACCGGTGGTGCACGTGTCCGCCGAGCTCGTGGCAGGCGAGCCGCGTCTTCTGGTCAACGGGGTGCGCCCGCGCATGTTCAGCCGTCGGTTGGAAGGTCAGGGGCAGACGATCGCGGCCGGGTTCAGGCCGGCGGGGTTCCGGCCGTTCCTCCGGGGTGACGTCGGCGACCTCGAGGGACGTGAGGCCACGGTGGCTGACGTCCTCGGGGTGGACGACCGCGCCGTGGCGGCCACGGTGCTGGCCAGCGAGCGGCCGGAGGACGGCGCTGCGGTGCTGGCCGCCTGGCTGCGCCGGCTCGAGCCCGAGACCGACCCAAAGGTCGAGGAGCTGGCGACGCTGGTCGAGCGAGCCGAGGAGGACACCGACCTGGTGCGGGCCGAGCAGCTCGCCGAGATCGCCGGCACGAGCCTGCGCACCCTCCAGCGACGCTTCCACTCGCACGTCGGGATCGGGCCCAAGTGGGTCGTGCAACGGTTCCGGCTGCTCGACGTGGTGTCGGCCGCGCACGGGGAGGCCGACGTCGACTGGGCAGGGCTCGCGGCCCGCCTCGGCTACGCCGACCAGTCGCACCTGATCCGGGCCTTCACGCAGCTGGTGGGCCACCCTCCCGCCGCTTACGCGAAGGAGGCGTAGCCCACCAGTGGTGCGGGGTGACGCTCAGGCGTCGCCGCCCTCCTGCTTGATGTCCTTCGTCGCGGTCGGGTCGTCGATCTTGTAGCGCTCGGAGGCCTCGACGACCTTCGACTGCTCGATCTCGCCCGCGTCGGCCAGCGCCTGGAGGGCCTGGACGACGACGCTGACGGCGTCGATGTGGAAGAAGCGGCGGGCTGCCGGACGGGTGTCGGCGAAGCCGAAGCCGTCGGCGCCGAGGACGCGGTAGTCCTGCGGCACCCAGCGCGCGATCTGCAGCGGGACGGCCCGCATGTAGTCGGACACGGCAACGACCGGGCCGGGCGCACCGGCGAGCTTGTCCGCGACGTAGGCCGTGCGGCGCTCCTCCCCGGGGTGGAGCAGGTTCCACTGCTCGGCCGCGGCACCGTCGCGCGCCAGCTCGTTCCACGACGTGACCGACCACAGGTCCGACCTCACGCCCCAGTCCTCGGCGAGAATCCGCGCGGCCTCGTCGATCCACGGGTAGCCGACGCCGGAGGCCATCAGCTGGACCCGCGGGCCGTCGCCCTCAGCGGTCGAGACGCGGTGGATGCCCTTGAGGATGCCCTCGCGGTCGACGTCGGACGGCTCGGCCGGCATGGAGACCGGCTCGTTGTAGACGGTGAGGTAGTAGATGACGTCCTCACCCTGGCCGTCGGGCCCGCCGGAGCCGTACATCCGCTCGAGGCCGTCCTGCATGATGTGCGCGATCTCGTAGGAGAACGCCGGGTCGTAGTGGACGACCGCCGGGTTGGTCGAGGCGAGCAGCGGCGAGTGCCCGTCCGCGTGCTGCAGGCCTTCGCCCGTGAGCGTCGTACGACCCGCGGTGGCGCCGATGAGGAAGCCGCGGGCGAGCTGGTCGGCCATCGCCCAGATCGAGTCGCCCGTGCGCTGGAAGCCGAACATCGAGTAGAAGATGTAGAACGGGATCATGTGCTCGCCGTGCGTGGAGTACGCCGACCCGGCGGCCGTGGCCGACGCCATCGCACCCGCCTCGGAGATGCCCTCGTGGAGCATTTGGCCCTGCGCCGACTCCTTGTAGGAGAGCAGCATCTTGCGGTCGACCGACTCGTACTGCTGGCCGCCCGGGTTGTAGACCTTGGCGCTCGGGAACATGGAGTCCATGCCGAACGTGCGGTACTCGTCGGGCGCGATCGGCACGACCCGCTCGCCGATCTCGGGGTCCTTCATCCAGTCGCGCAGCAGGCGGACGACGGCCATCGTGGAGGCGAACTTGTTCTTGCCCGAGCCCTGCTTGAGCTCGGCGTAGAGCTCGTCGCCGGGCAGCTTGAGCGCGGTGGCGCGGTTGACGCGGCGGGGGATCGAGCCGCCGAGGGCCTTGCGGCGCTCGAGCATGTACTCGATCTCGGGTGCGTCGGCGCCCGGGTGGAAGAACGGCGCGCCGCCGGTGTTCTCGTAGGACTCCTCGAGGTCGCGGTCGCTGATCGGCAGGTAGAGCCGGTCGCGGAACTTCTTGAGGTCCGGGAGGGTCAGCTTCTTCATCTGGTGGGTGGCGTTCTTGCCCTCCAGCGCGTCGATCGTCCAGCCCTTGATCGTGTGGGCCAGGATCACGGTCGGCTGACCGGTGTGCTTGGTCGCGGCGTCGAAGGCGGCGTACACCTTGCGGTAGTCGTGGCCACCGCGCGGCAGCTTCTCGATCTGCTGGTCCGACATGTGCTCGACCATCTTGCGCAGGCGCGGGTCGCCCCCGAAGAAGTGCTCGCGGACGTAGGCGCCGTCCTCGGTCGAGTACGTCTGGAACTGGCCGTCGGGCGTGGAGTTCATCCGGTTGACCAGGACGCCGTCGACGTCGCGCGCCAGCAGCGCGTCCCACTCGCGGCCCCACACGACCTTGATGACGTTCCAGCCGGCACCGCGGAAGTTGGCCTCGAGCTCCTGGATGATCTTGCCGTTGCCCGTGACCGGACCGTCGAGCTGCTGCAGGTTGCAGTTGATCACCCAGGTGAGGTTGTCGAGCTCCTCGCGTGCGGCCACGCGGATCGCGCCGAGCGACTCCGGCTCGGCCATCTCGCCGTCGCCCATGAACGCCCAGACGTGCTGCTGCTTGGTGTCCTTGATGCCGCGGTTGTCGAGGTAGCGGTTGAACCGCGCCTGGTAGATCGAGCCGATGGCGGTGAGGCCCATCGACACGGTCGGGAACTCCCAGAAGTCGGGCATGAGCCGCGGGTGGGGGTACGACGGCAGGCCGGCGCCCTTGCCGTGCTGGACCTCCTGGCGGAAGCGGTAGAGCTGCTCCTCGCTGAGGCGGCCCTCGAGGAACGCACGGGCGTAGACGCCCGGCGAGCCGTGGCCCTGGATGTAGATCTGGTCGCCGCCACCCTCGTGGTCCTTGCCGCGGAAGAAGTGGTTGAAGCCGACCTCGTAGAGGCTCGCCGACGACTGGTAGGTGGCGATGTGGCCGCCGACCTCGAGGCCCTTGCGGTTGGCCGAGGACACCATGACGGCCGCGTTCCAGCGGATGAAGGCGCGGATGCGGCGCTCGGTCTCCTCGTCCCCGGGGAACCACGGCTCGCGCTCCGGAGGGATCGTGTTGATGTAGTCGGTCGAGCGCAGGGCCGGGACGCCGACCTGCTTCTCACGGGCGCGCTCGAGCAGGCGCAGCATCACGTAGCGGGCCCGGTCGCGGCCCCGGTCGTCGAGCAGCGCGTCGAAGGACGCGAGCCACTCCTGGGTCTCGTCGGGGTCGATGTCGGGCAGCTGGGTCGGCAGGCCCTCGTGGATCACCGACGCGATCCCGGGGTTCTTGCTCACCTTGTCGTCGGACTTCTCGGCGTCACTCACCCGCTCATCGTGTCACGCGTGTCGGCGCCAAGAAATCTACCCGCGGGTAGTCCCGCGCCCGGTCCCCAGCGGCGTCCGTACGACGGCTCCTCGCGGCCCCGACGCCAGACCACCTGACGGGCCGGGGTTGCGGCGCATCCGGTGTTCCTGTGGACTATGGGGCACCTCGGCGGGCAGTCCGTCGCGGACCCGGACATCGGAGGCACAGCGTGAGCTCGACGGTGGGCGACAGCGCCCAGGCGACCGGCATGGGGGACCGTCTCGGTCTCAAGCCCGGCATGGTCGTGCAGGAGCTCGGCTGGGACGAGGACACCGACGACGAGCTGCGGGTCGCGGTCGAGGACGCCATCGACGCCGACATGGTCGACGGCGACTACGGCAACGTCGTGGACGCGGTGCTGCTGTGGTGGCGCGACGACGACGGTGACCTGGTCGACGGGCTCGTCGACGCGCTGACCGACCTCGTCGGCGGCGGCTCGATCTGGCTGCTCACGCCCAAGGTCGGCCGCTCCGGCACCGTCGACCCCGCCGACGTCACCGAGGCCGCGCCGATCGCCGGCCTCTCGCAGACCACGACCGCAGCCGTCAGCAAGGACTGGCAGGCCACGCGACTGGTCGCGCCGAAGACCCCCGCGTGAGCGGGCGCGACCTGGCCGGGACGATCTCCGGCACCCTGTCCGGCGCGGCCACGACCGTCCGCGTGCTCGGCAGGGCCGGCGTCATCCGGCCCTACGGACCCCGGACGCTCGCCAGCATCGGCCTCACCGTCGCGCGGTGGGGGACCGGTCCCGCCGGCGGCTTCGCCACGCTGGCCGCCCGCTCGCCCCACCAGGTGGGGATCATCGACGAGCTCGGTGAGCTCACCTGGGGCGAGCTGCAGCGTCGGTCCAACTCGCTGGCCCGCGCGCTCGCGGAGCGTGGCGTCCAGGAGGGCGACTCGGTCGCGGTGATGTGCCGCAACCACCGCGGGTTCGTCGACATCTCGATCGCCGTCGCCAAGCTCGGCGCGGACCTCCTCTACCTCAACACCGCCTTCGCCGGACCGCAGCTCGTCGACGTCCTCGAGCGCGAGGCGCCGACCCTCGTCGTGCACGACGAGGAGTTCACCGGTCTGCTCTCCGGCGCCCACGTCGAGAAGCGGCTCCTCGCCTGGACGGACGGTGACACCGGACCCGACGGCCTCGAGACGCTCGAGCAGCTCGTGACGTCGTACGACGAGAGCGACCTGCAGCCGCCCGACCGCCACGCCCGCATCGTGATCCTCACCAGCGGGACGACCGGCACGCCGAAGGGCGCGCCCCGCAACGAGGCCGGCATCGACGCGGCGGTGTCGCTGCTGTCGCGGATGCCGCTGCGCGCCGGGTGGCGCACGCACATCGCTGCGCCGCTCTTCCACACGTGGGGCTTCGCCCACCTGGCGCTCGCGATGCTGCTCGGCTCGACCGTCGTGCTGCGGCGCTCGTTCGACCCGGAGACCGCGCTGCGGACCACGCAGGACGAGCGCTGCCAGTCGATGGTGGTCATCCCCGTCATGCTGCAGCGGATGCTGGCGCTCGACAGCGAGGTGCTCGACCGGATCGACCTGTCGCGCGTCAAGGTCGTCGCGTCGTCCGGCTCGGCCCTGCCCGCGACGCTGGCCGAGGCGTGGATGGACCGCTTCGGCGACAACCTCTACAACATCTACGGCTCGACCGAGGTGGCCTACGCCTCGATCGCGACGCCGGAGGACCTGCGCGCCGACCCGTCGTCGGCGGGCAAGCCGCCCTACGGCACGGTCGTGAAGATCCTCGGCGAGGACGGCGAGGAGCTCCCGCAGGGGGAGACCGGACGCATCTTCGTCGGCAACGGCCTGCTCTTCGAGGGCTACACCAACGGCGGGCACAAGGAGGTCGTCGACGGCCTGATGTCGTCCGGCGACGTCGGCTACTACGACGAGGCCGGCCGCCTCCACGTCGCCGGCCGCGACGACGACATGATCGTCTCCGGCGGCGAGAACGTCTTCCCGCAGGAGGTCGAGGACTGCCTCGTCGCCCACGAGCACGTGCGCGAGGTCGCGGCGATCGGCGTCGAGGACCCCGACTACGGCCAGCGGCTGCGGGCCTTCGTGGTCCGCTCGGGTGACGTCACCGAGGAGCAGCTGCGCGACCACGTGAAGGCCCACCTGGCGCGCTTCAAGGTGCCGCGCGACATCGTGTTCCTCGACGAGCTGCCACGCAACGCGACCGGCAAGGTGCTCAAGCGCGAGCTGGCCGACGCCGGCGCCGACGCAGATGGGGACCAGGGTTGACGCGCGAGGGGCTGTGCATCGGTGACGAGGCCCCCGACTTCCAGCTGCGCGACCAGTTCGGGCAGGACGTGCGGCTCAGCGACTTCCGCGGCCGCAAGGCCGTCGCGCTGATGTTCTTCCCGTTCGCCTTCAGCGGCGTCTGCACCGGCGAGCTGTCGGGTGTGCGTGACCGGCTCGACGAGTTCCTGACCTTCGACACCGAGGTGCTCGCGCTGTCGTGCGACCCGGTCTACGCGCTGCGGACGTTCGCGGAGGCGGAGGGGCTCAACTTCCCGCTGCTCTCCGACTTCTGGCCCCACGGCGAGGTGGCCTCGGCCTACGAGGTCTTCGACGCGAGGAAGGGTGCCCCGCGCCGGTCGTCGTACGTCGTGGACCGGCAGGGCCGCCTGCGGTGGTCGGTGCACAACGCCAACCCCGACGGGCGCGACCTCGACGAGCACCTGCGCGAGCTCCACGCGGCCGCCTCCTGAGGCTCCTGCTGGGCGTGGATCCCGCCTCCGGTCTAGACCGATCGGGGACGTTTTGGCGATTCCCTCACGGGTCTTGGGCGGTCGTGTAATCTTCTTCTTGTTGAGCCGCTGGTGACCCGAGACGCCAGCGGCTCAACTCATTTCATTTCAGGGCCGGCCGCCCGTTTCGGCGGCGCCTCGCGGCTCCCGTAGTGTGTGCCGTCCCGCGTCGGTAGCTCAGCGGTAGAGCACTCGGTTTACACCCGAGCGGTCGGCGGTTCGAAACCGTCCCGACGCACCACCGATCTCACGTGATCTCGCCAGATCCCGTCCCGCTTCGACCATCCCGGCGCCAACCAGCGCGTGCCAGAGTGGGCGCATGATCGTCCCCTTCAGCGTCTCCGACTTCATCGAGCGCGCCGCCGCGGTCTACGGCGATCGCACCGGCGCCACCGACGAGCCCGACCAGCCCGCCGCGCCCCTCGGCGACGGGGGCAGGCTCACCTACCGCGAGATGTACGACCTCGCGCAGCGGCAGGCGGCCAAGCTCGACGAGCTCGGCCTCGAGGTCGGCGACCGGGTCGCCGTGCTGAGCCACAACTCGTCGCGACTGCTGACGTCGTTCTTCGGCGTGTGCGGCTCCGGCCGCGTGCTGGTGCCGATCAACTTCCGGCTGCGGCCCGACGAGATCTCCTACATCGTCGCCCACTCCGGCGCCCGCGTGCTCTACGTCGACCCTGAGCTCGTCGACACGGTCAAGGGCATCGACGTGGAGCGGACCTTCGTGCTGGGCGAGGACGAGTCGATGTTCGCCGCGCCCGGCACCAAGCCGCGCACCTGGGAGCCGGACGAGAACGCGACCGCCACTATCAACTACACCTCCGGCACGACTGCGCGGCCCAAGGGCGTGCAGCTGACGCACCGCAACCTCTGGACCAACGCGGTGACCTTCGGCCTCCATGCCGGCGTCACCGACCGCGACGTCTACCTCCACACGCTGCCGATGTTTCACGCCAACGGCTGGGGGATGCCGTTCGCGATGACCGGGCTCGGGGTGCCGCAGGTCGTGCTCCGCAAGGTGGACGGCGCCGAGATCCTGCGCCGCGTGGAGCAGCACGGCGTGACGGTGATGTGCGCCGCGCCGGCGGTGGCCGCGGCGGTGCTCGAGGCCGCGCAGACGTGGGAGGGCGAGATCCCGGGCCGCGACCGGGTGCGGATCATCATGGCCGGAGCTCCCCCGCCGACGAAGACGATCGTGCGCGTGGAGGAGGAGCTCGGCTGGGAGTTCATGCAGATCTACGGCCTCACCGAGACCTCCCCGCTGCTCACCGTGAACCGCTCGCGCTCGGAGTGGGACGACGACCCGGCCGAGGAGAAGGCCCGCAAGCTCACCCGCGCCGGCGCGCCTGCCATCGGCGTACGGCTCCAGGTGGACGAGCAGGGCGAGGTGCTGGCCCGGTCCAACGTCATCCTCGACGGCTACTGGGAGCGGCCCGACGAGACCAGCGCCGCGCTGCGCGACGGGTGGTTCCACACCGGAGACGGCGGCACGATCGGCGACGACGGGTACCTCACGATCAGCGACCGCAAGAAGGACGTCATCATCACCGGCGGTGAGAACGTCTCGTCGATCGAGGTCGAGGACGTCCTGTTCTCGCACCCGGCGGTGGCCGAGGTCGCCGTCATCGGCGTGCCGAGCGAGAAGTGGGGCGAGACCATCAAGGCGCTCGTCGTGCTCGCGGAGGGGCAGAGCGCGGACGAGGCCGAGCTGATCGCCTGGTGCAAGGACAAGGCCGCCGGCTACAAGGCGCCGACCTCGATCGAGTTCCGCGACGAGCTGGCCCGGACCGCGACCGGCAAGCTGCAGAAGTTCAAGCTGCGGCAGCCCTACTGGGAGGGCCAGGAGCGGCAGGTCAACTAGCCTCCCCGCATGCCCACGCTTGAGGACGTCGTCGACCTGCTGCACGAGTGGTACCCGCCGGCCACGGCGATGGACTTCGACGCCGTCGGCCTGGTCGTGGGCGACCCGGAGGCCGAGGTCGGCAAGGTCATGTTCGCCGTCGACCCGACCCTCGAGGTCGCGCACGAGGCGGTGGAGTGGGGCGCTGACCTGGTCGTCGTGCACCACCCGCTGTTCCTCACGCCGGTCAGCTCGGTCGCCGCGACCACGCCCAAGGGCCGCACGCTGCACACGCTCATGTCGGGCGGCTGCGCGCTGCTGGCGGCACACACCAACGCCGACCAGGCGCTGTCCGGCGTCTCGGAGTCGATGGCGTACGCCCTGGGGCTGCGCGACCTCGCGCCGATCGTGCCTGCTGCGCCGGGGTCTGCCACGGGCCAGGGGCGCGTCGGGACGGTCGACGAGACGACGCTGGGAGCCTTCGCGGCACGGGTCGCGGACGCGCTGCCGACAACGGCGCACGGCGTACGGGTGGCAGGGGAGTCGGACCGCGTCGTACGACGGGTCGCGGTGTGCGGCGGCGCCGGCGACTTCCTGCTCGACGGGCTGGTGGGCGAGGACGTCGACGTCTTCGTCACCAGCGACCTGCGGCACCACCGCGCGGGGGAGTTCCTCGAGCACGGGGGAGCGGCGCTGGTCGACGTCGCGCACTGGGCGGCGGAGTGGACGTGGCTGCCGGTGGTGGAGGCTCGGCTGCGCGAGACGCTGGGCGATAGGGTCGAGACCAGGGTCAGCACGCGGTGCACGGACCCGTGGACGTTCCGCCACTGAACCACTCGAGCACGACACAGGAGAGCCGTTGAAGGCCGATCCCACCCACCAGGTCCAGCTCCTCGACGTCGCCGAGCTCGACTCGCGCGCCGCGCAGCTGCGGCACCAGCGCGCGCACCTGCCCGAGCTGGCCGAGATAGCGACGCTCACCTCCGAGCGGACCGCGCTGACCGACCAGGTGCGCGACGCCCGCATCGTCGTCGACGACCTGACCGTCGAGCAGGCCAAGGCCGACCGCGAGGTCGAGCAGGTGAGGACCCGGCGCGAGCGCGACCGCTCCCGGATGGACAGCGGGCAGATCACGAACCCCAAGGACCTCGAGCGGATGCAGCACGAGCTCGTCTCCCTCGAGCGCCGGATCAGCACGCTCGAGGACGCCGAGCTCGAGGTGATGGAGGCGCTCGAGGAGGCGCAGCAGGTCCTTGACGGCCTCGGCATCCGCGCCGAGGACCTCGACGCCCGCATCGCCGAGCTGGTCGCCCAGCGCGACGAGAAGCAGGCCGCGATCGACGCGTCCCTGACCGAGGTCACCGGCGCCCGCGGGCCGGCTGCCGAGGGACTGCCCGACGACCTGATGGCGCTCTACGAGCGGCTGCGCGAGCAGAAGGGCGTCGGCGCCGCGCTCCTGCGCGCCCGCCAGTGCGGCGGCTGCCACATGACCCTCGACGCGTCCGAGATCTCGCGGATCAAGGCGGCACCGGCCGACGAGGTCATCCGCTGCGAGGAGTGCCAGCGCATCCTGGTGCGCACCGACGAGTCCGGGCTCTGAGAGGAGCCTCTCCCGTGCGCATGCCCGACGCGGACCTGTTCGCCGCGCGGAGCCGCATGTCGCTGCGCGCCCGCGTCGCCCGGCTGCGCTCGAAGGGCTGGGTGATCGGCCAGTGCGCGGTCGCCGCCGGGGTTGCCTGGTTCCTGGCCAAGGACCTCTTCGGCCACGCCACGCCGTTCTTCGCACCCATCGCCGCCGTGGTGTCCCTCGGGATGTCCTACGGCCAGCGCCAGCGCCGGGTCGCCGAGGTGACCATCGGCGTAGCGCTCGGCGTCCTGCTCGGCGACACGCTCACCCACCTGATCGGCTCGGGCGGGGTGCAGATCGCGATCGTGGTGGCGTGCGGGATGTCCATCGCGCTGCTGCTCGACGCCGCCCAGCTCATCGTCATCCAGGCCGCCGTGCAGGGGATTGTCGTCGCGGCGCTCGCCCCGGCGCCGGGTGCTGCGTTCCTCCGGTGGACCGACGCGCTGATCGGCGGAGGGGTGGCGCTGGTCGCTGCGACCGTCGTGCCCCGCGCGCCGCTGCGCCGGCCCCGCGACCAGGCCGCGGTCGTCGTACGCAAGATCGCCGAGCTGCTGCGGTGCTCCGCCGACCGGCTCGGCGACGGCGACGTCGAGAAGGCGCTCGCGGTCCTCCGCGACGCCCGCTCGACCGACCAGCTGATCGCCGAGCTGCGGGCGGCGTCCGAGGAGGGGCTGTCGGTCGTCAGCTCATCTCCTTTCCGGCGCCACCACGGCGAGCACCAGCGCCAGCTCGCCGAGCTCGTCGAGCCGCTCGACGTGGCCCTGCGCAACACCCGCGTCGTCGTACGGCGCGTGGCGGTCGCCTGCTACCGCCGCGAACCCGTGCCCGCGTCCTACGCCGCCCTGATGCGCGACCTCGCCGGGCTCGCCGACCGCGTGGCCGCCGAGCTCGTGGAGGACCGGATGGCGACCGCCGTCATCGACGACCTCATCGCGCTCGCCCACGCGACGGCGACCGTCGAGCACAGTGACGACCTGTCGGCGGAGGTGATCCTGGCCCAGGTCCGCTCGATCATCGCCGACCTGCTCGCCATGTGCGGGATGGACCCGCTCGAGGCGACGGACGCGATCCCGCTGCGCTAGCCCGGACCCGGCGCCCGCTCGGGCGGTGGTGGAGCCACATTCGGGGCCGCTCGAACGTCGCTGGAGCACCGCTCACCGGTGCGTCGTACGGCGACACGCCGCTCGGCGGTGGCCGAGCGACATTCTCCGGCCCACGAATGTGGGTGGGCCACCGCTCGGGCCGGCTCAGACCTCGGTCACGACGACGTCGAGCTGGGTGCCCTTGGGCGTGGGGTCGCCGACCTCGACGGTCCAGCCGAGGCGCTCGAGGGTGGCCGCCAGAGCCTTGGGGGTGCCGGGGTTCGCGCCGTCCTCGAGCAGCGCGCGGACGATGCGACCCTTGGTCGCCTTGTTGAAGTGGCTCACGACCGTGCGCTTGCCGCCGGACTCGTGGAGGACGCGGACGGTCGCCACCCGGCGGGCGAGGTCGGGCTCGGGCCGCCAGAAGGCGGCGTACGTCCCGGAGCGGAGGTCGACCAGCAGCCCGGTGCCGACGGCGTCGCGGACGGCTCCGCCGAGGACGTCGCGCCAGGCGCCGGCGACCGATCCGGTGCCGGGGAGGGTGGCGTCGCCGGAGAGCCGATAGGCCGGGATCCGGTCGCCGGGACGGACGATGCCGAAGAGCGAGCTGGTGACCGCGACCCGGGCGGTCGCGCGCCGGCGGGCGGCCGGGGAGAGGCTGTCGAAGCCGAGCGCGTCGTAGAGGACGCCGGTGTAGATCGCGTCCGCGCGCGCGGTCGGCGCCGAGGTCAGTACGGCGTTGCGCTCGACGAGGTCGCGCTGGCTCGGGCCGAGGCCGAGCACCGTGGCCGCCTGTTCGGGGTCGTCACGGCACAGGTCGGTGAGCGCCTGCAGCAGCGTCGTACGCGTCTCCGTGAGCGTCGGCGACGACAGGGAGGCCAGGTCGAGCGGCTTGCCGCGGCGGGGAGCGGTCTTGCCCTCGCTGGGCGGCAGCAGGATCAGCACGCGCGCAAGCGTAGGCACCGTGGGGTCTGGGCGAGTGGCTAGGGTCGGGCCATGCCCAGCAACCGTGTGGTGAAGGTCCGAGCGAGCGGCGACAGCGTGACCGCGCAGGAGATGCGCGACGGCATCGCGGCGATCCAGGAGCAGCAGAGGCTCTCGCCGACGTTCCCCGACGCGGTCGAGAAGGCCGCGGCCGAGGCCGCCGCGAACCCGCGGCTGCCCGAGCTCGACCGCACCGACATCGAGCTCGTCACCATCGACCCCGAGGGCGCCAAGGACCTCGACCAGGCGATGCACATCGAGCGCGACGGTGACGGCTACGTCGTCCACTACGCGATCGCCGACGTGGCGGCGTTCGTCTCGCCGGGCGACCCGGTCGACGTCGAGGCCAACCGGCGCGGCGAGACGCTCTACGGCGCGGACTCCAAGATCCCGTTGCACCCGAAGGTGCTGAGCGAGGGGGCTGCGTCGCTGCTGCCCGACGAGGTACGACCCGCGCTGCTGTGGACGATCAAGCTCGACGAGACCGGTCAGAGGAGCGACGTCGACGTGCGGCGCGCGCGGGTGAGGTCGCGCGAGCAGCTGACCTACGAGGGCGTGCAGGCCGACGTCGACGCCGGCCGGGCGAGCGAGCTGGTCGGCCTGCTGCAGGAGGTCGGCGAGCTGCGGCTGGCCCGCGAGGCCGCACGCGGCGGCGTCTCGCTGCCGCTGCCCGAGCAGGAGCTCGTGGAGAACGACGGGCACTGGGAGCTGGAGTTCCGCCGGCTGTCCGCGGTCGAGAACTGGAACGCCCAGATCTCCCTGCTGACCGGCTTCGCCGCGGCCTCGCTGATGGTCTACGCCCGCGTCGGCATCCTCCGCACCCTGCCGCCGGCCGACCCGCGCGACGTCCAGCGGCTGCACCGCACCGCCCGCGCGCTCGGCATCGACTGGCCGGCCGAGCAGCTCTACCCCGACTTCATCCGCACGCTCGACCCGTCGAAGCCGACCCACGCCGCGATGATCGTGGCGTGCACGCGACTGCTGCGCGGCGCCGGCTACGTCACCTTCAACGGCGAGCTGCCCGAGCAGCCGCAGCACGCGGCGCTCGCCGCGGAGTACGCCCACGTCACCGCGCCGCTGCGCCGCCTGGTCGACCGCTACGCCGGCGAGATCTGCGTCGCCCTGTGTGCGGGCACCGACGTACCGGAGTGGGTGCTCGCGGCGATGCACGAGCTCCCCGACACGATGAGCGAGTCCGGCCGTCGCGCGCACGCGTACGAGAACGCGGTGGTCGACCTCTGCGAGGCCGAGCTGCTCAAGGACCGCGTCGGGGAGACCTTCAGCGCCGTCGTCGTCGAGGTCGAGGAGAAGGACCCCACCAAGGGCGACGTGACCATCCAGGAGCCGGCCATCGAGGCGAAGGTGTCGTCCTCCTCGGAGCTCCCGCTGGGCGAGGAGGTGCAGGTCAGGCTCGTGCAGGCCGACCCGGCGTCGCGCTCGGTGTCGTTCGAGCTCGCCTGAGCGCGGTCAGCCCACGGTCAACGTCACCGGGGCCGCGGTGGCGTCACTGTGTCCTGCCACCCGGAGCACGCGGACCGTGTAGGTCGTGGTGACCTGGGGGTACACCTTCAGCGAGTACGTGCCGGTGCTGGTGGTGGTGGTCGAGATGGACGTCATGGTGCCACCGACGGGCTGCACCAGCACCGAGAGCCTGATCGACCTCGCCGGCTCGGTCACGTCCGCATAGGAGCGCGTCACGGTCCCGGTGATGGTGCGGGCCGTGCCCGCCGCGCCGACCCCCGGGGTCGCCACAGGAGCAGACAGCGCGGTCGTCCAGGTCCCGACAGCGACCGTGCCGAGGGAGCGCGACGCAGCGGGGACCCCGGCGGTCCCGGCGTAGGACACCGTGAGCTCGCCGGAGGTGGTCAGCACCGCTGGGACGGTGAAGCGGCCATCCGTGCCGGTCCGCCCGCTGGCGACCTGCACCGGCGCCTTGCCGGGTGCGGTCACCTTCACCGAGATGGTGGCACCGGGGACCGGCGTCGGCGATCCGGTGTCCTTGAGCAGCTGACCAGTGACCGCGGCCGTCTGGCCGTAGGCCAGCGCGGTCTGGTCGACCGAGGCCGTCATGGAGGACGCCGGGATGCGTACGGTGACGGTGCCGACGTCGAGTCTCGTCCGGTCGTACGACGTGCTGGCCGTGACCTCCAGCCTCACGACGCCGGAGACCGTCGGCTTCGCGACGAACGTGAACGTCCCGTCCGCATTGGTCCTGGCGGTCCCCAGGGAGGTGACCTTGGTGACGGTGCTCCCGTTCACCACCGACGTGCTGACGACCGAGACCGGCACGGACAGGCCGGCGACGCCGATGACGAGGCCCCCGACCTGTCGGGTCGCCCTCCCGGTGACGGTCACCGGGTCGCCGTACCACGGGGACGTGACGTCCACGGCGGCCTGGAGGGCCACCGTGCACGTGGCCACGGTGGCGTTCTGTGCCACCGGGGCGGTGACCGGCCACACCGGCAGCGCCTTGTTGGTCATCGAGAACGCTGTCGCCACGGGCATCGTGACCGTCGCGGTGGCGTTGCCCGAGGCGTCGCTCGTCGCGGTCAGTGCCGTGCTCGTCGTCCCGACGGTCTTCGTGATGGCTGCGGCGAGGCCCTTGACGGGCAGGCTGGTCGCCGTGTCGTAGAAGTAGGCCTGCACCGGCGTCGGGGCGGAGGTGCAGGCCGTCGCCGTCGGGCTGGTCGTGGCCGGCTGGCCGGCGATCATCGATCGCACCCCGACCGTACGGGGAGCCGTGGAGAACGTCAGCGGGCTCGAGACGACCTTCTGGGCTCCCGAGCTGTCGACGAGGGTGGCCGTCACCGTCGTGGCGGTCGAGCTCGCGGCCGAGCAGGTCACGTCGGTCTGGATGCTGGTCGGGTCGCTGAACGTGCAGTCCGCCTTGCCGGCCCTCCAGGACACGGAGGTCAGCGTGCGCCCCTCCGGCACCGCGGGGGCGACGCTCGCCTGCGTGGCCAGGCCGGGGACGGCGGGGTTGTTCACGCCGAGAGCGGCGCCCAGGACCGTCGGCGTGCCCGGCTGGCCGTTGGCGCCGCCGCCGATGAGGAAGCGGGAGTCGGCGGAGTTCCAGTGGGTGTCGAGCCACGAACCGGGGTCCGGGTAGGTGGAGTAGTAGTCGTCGAAGTTGCAGTCGAGGAGGTACTCGCGCGAGGGGTCGCAGACCTGCTGCATGGCCCTGCCGCTGCCATCGGCGTAGCACATGGTGTCGGACTCGTCGAAGCAGTGGCTCATCGAGGTCCCGTGCGGCGCCGCCGGGGAGACGCCGCCCATGGTGTGGAGCAGCTCGTGGGCCTCTACCGAGTGCTGTGACGCACCGTCGCCGAACCCCCAGCAGGGGTTGTCGATGCGGGAGTACTGCGGGTAGAGGCCGTTGTTCGGGTTCCCCTGCCCGTCGGCGTCCGAGGTGTAGCGCAACGCGATGCCGCAGATGCCCTTCCCGGACGTGTCGGTCCACATGAGGTACTTCCGCTCAGGCCGGTCGTACCCGAGAGCGCGCACGGCGTCCATCGTGGCGTTGAAGCTCGTCATCGAGCCGGTCGGGACGGTCACGTTGAGCAGCTGGACGACGCAGCCGCCACCCCCGGGCTCGGTCACGTAGCGGACGTGACGCACGCCGCCAGTCAGGGCTGCCGAGCGGTTGAACACGTCGTCGACGCCGGCCGCCCACCTCTGGATGTCGCCCTTGACCTGCTCGTAGCGGTTGGTGGCTCCGGCTTCGACGACGTACATGGCCTGGGTGCGGTACCCGGACACGCCGTCTCCGTCGCACACGACGTCCGGGGTCGTGGCCGCGGTGGTCTCGGGCGCCGGCACGCCCAGGTCCTCGGCGGCTGCCACGGCGTTGGCTCCGACGCCGTCACGGCCGTGGAGCTCGGCGGTCGAGGCCGGCTCGTCGATGTCGACCCCGGGCGGCGCGATGTCGAGGTGGGTGCACGCCGTGACACCGTCGATCACGACCAGCTCAGCGTGCGGCCCGCAGGCAGGGGCGAGGTCGAGCCGGGGCAGTGCGACGGTCACCGCGACCACGGATGCGACGCCGATGCCGAGCGCACCGAGCACTGCGGGGACGGTGCGGCGGCCGTTGCTCATGTCCCGTCCGATCGGCATCGGCACGCGGGTCCTGAGGAGCGCGGTGGCCTGCGGGCCGACCCTCGCCGCTCGCGTCGGTCCCGGCGAGTCGGACGACCACACGTGGTCGGCGTCCTCGATGACCACCCGGGAACGTAGGTGTGGTCCGAGCTCGCCTGCCGTCGTACGCGGTTCCAGTCCCTAGGGGTGTTGAGCACCCCGGCGTCCTTCGCGTTGGGTGAACACCTGTCCTGTTCACACCCGACACGTGGGGGTCGCACCATGAACGACGAAGGTCTGTCAGCCGACGAGATGGCCGCCGAGAGCGCCACCGCGCTCCCGGACAAGGAGGTCGTCTCGATCCTCGACCTCAACGCCGACCTGGACCTCGCCATCGACGCGGCCGCGCCGATCGACCTCGCCGTCGGCGCCAACGCCAACGTCGCGGCCCCGATCGATGCCGCCGTCGGCGCAAACGTCCTGTCCGAGGGCTCGAGCGCCCAGGCGCTCGCCGACCAGGGCGTGATGATCAACCAGGACGTCACCGGTGACGCGACCGCCGAGTCCCTGCAGGACAGCGCGATCGAGCAGGGCGACGCCGCATCGGCCACGGACGCGGCTGCCTCGACCGACGTGGCCGCGGGCGGCACGGAGCCGACCGCCGCGATCCTCGACGCCGGGACCGTCGGCGACACCGTGGGTGGCGTGACCGACGGAGGGACCGACGGAGCGACCGACACCGTGGGTGGTGTGACCGACGGCGTCACCGACACCGTCGACGGTGTCACGGACGGTACGACCGGCGAGGTGACCGACACCGTCGGAGGTGTCACGGACGGGGCGACCGACGGCGTCGGTGGCGTGACGGACGGCGTCGGCGGGGTCACCGACGGTGTGGGCGGCGTGACCGACGACGTGAGCGGGATGCTCGACGGCAACCTGCTCAACGTCAACGTCGACCTCGCTGCCGACGCCGACATCGCCGCCCCCATCAACGGTGCCGTGGCGGCCAACGCCAACGTGGCCGCGCCGATCGACGCGGCGGTCTCGGCCAACATCGGGTCCATCGACAGCGACGCCGTCGCGGTCGCGCAGCAGGACGCGATCATCAACCAGAACATCACCGGCGACGCCTCGGCGACCGCCGACCAGGCCTCGGAGATCTCACAGCCCGACCAGCCGCAGCCGTGACCGACGCGGTCTCGCCCCCGATCACCGGTGCTGCCGGGGCCGGGGGCTCCGCCGCGCCCGCGCGCGCCGACGGCGTCGTACTGGTGGGCGAGATGCAGGGCTCGGGCTACCGCACGCCGCCCGCCCTCGCGCGCCGCGCCGACGGGCAGACCGTCCAGCTGACACCACTGCTCTACGCCACGCTGTCCGCGCTCGACGGGCAGCGGTCGTACGGCGACGTGGCCGAGGCCGTGGCCGCGGCGACGGGCAAGCCGGTGTCGGAGGCCAACGTCCGCGAGCTCGTCGAGAAGCTCCACCCGACCGGTCTCGTCGCCAGCAGCGACGGCACGTCACCTCCGCTGAAGCGGAGCAACCCGTTGCTCGCGCTGCGCCTCAAGGTGGCGGTGACCGACGAGGAGAAGACCCGGCGACTGACCGAGCCGTTCACGGCGCTGTTCCACCCGGTCGTGTTCGTCCCGCTGCTCGCCGCCTTCGCGTGGATCACGTGGTGGGTGCTGTTCGACAAGGGGCTGGCCTCGGCCACGCACGAGGCCTTCGCCCGACCGGGACTGCTGCTGGCGGTCCTCGCCATCACCGTGCTGTCCGCGGGCTTCCACGAGTTCGGCCACGCCGCCGCGGCGCGGCGCGGGGGAGCGACGCCGGGGGTGATGGGAGCCGGGCTCTACCTCGTCTGGCCCGCCTTCTACACCGACGTCACCGACTCCTACCGCCTCGGTCGGGCCGGGCGGCTGCGCACCGACCTCGGCGGCCTCTACTTCAACGCCATCGTCGCCGTGCTCACCGCCGGAGCCTGGTGGCTGACGCGGTACGACGCGATCCTGCTGCTCGTCGCCACGCAGATCCTGCAGATGCTGCGCCAGCTGCTGCCGTTCGTCCGGTTCGACGGCTACCACGTGCTGGCGGACCTCACCGGCGTCCCCGACCTGTTCTCGCGCATCGGGCCGATCCTGCGCAGCCTGGTGCCGGGGCGCGCGGCACACCCGGAGGCCAAGGCGCTGAAGCCGTGGGCGCGCGGGGTGGTCACGACGTGGGTGCTCATCGTCGTGCCGGTGCTGATCGGGACGACCGTGCTGATGGTCCTCACCCTGCCGCGCGTGATCGGTACGGCCTGGGCGGCCGCCGGCGCGCAGCAGGACCGGATGGCTGCTGCCTGGGGCGACGGCGACTTCATCACTGTCGCCGCCCGGGCGCTCGCCATGGTGGTCGTCGTGCTGCCGATCGCCGCGTTCGCCTACGTCCTCTTCCGGCTGGTGCGGCAGGTCGGCGGCGCCGTGCTGCGTCGTACGGCGGGCAAGCCGCTGCAGCGTGCCCTCGCCGGTCTGACGACGCTCGCGATCGTCGCCGCTCTGGTCGTCGCGTGGTGGCCGTCGGAGGAGCGCTACCGCCCGATCCAGGCCTACGAGCGCGGGACGCTGGGCAGCGTGCTGCCCGCCTCGGCGCGGACGTCACTGGGCGTCGGCGACCAGGGCGCCGGCTCGGTGATGTGGCCGAACGACGTCGCGCTGCCGACGCGAGCCAACCCCCAGCTCGCCACCGTCCTGGTGCCGGACGACGGGTCTACCGTCACCGACCCGACCACGACGAGCAGCGCGAGCCCGACTCCGTCGTCGACCCCGACCCAGGCTGAGCCGACGGGGTCGTCCAGCCCGACGCCGACGGAGACCCCGACGCAGGGCACGACCCCCGACCCGGGGTCGGGCACCGACGACACCTGGATCTTCCCGTTCGACGAGCCACTGGCGCCGGGGGAGGGCGACAACCAGGCGGTCGCGGCCAACACGACCGACAACACGGCGTCGTACTCGGTCGCCTTCGCCCTCGTGTGGGCCGACGGCTCCGAGCCGGCGGAGAACACCAACGAGGCCTTCGCGGCGGCGAGCTGCACCAACTGCGCGGCCGTCGCCGTCGCCTTCCAGATCGTGCTGGTGGTGGGTGACGTGGACGTCGCGGTGCCGCAGAACCTCGCGGTCGCGGCCAACTACGAGTGCACGAGCTGCCTGACCTACGCCCTCGCCGTCCAGCTGTTCCTCACCGTCCCTGCCACGCTGAGCGAGGAGGCGATCACCTCGATCAACGAGCTGTGGCAGCAGATCGCCGCCTACGGCGCGGACATCGCGACGGTGCCGCTCGACGAGATCCAGGACCAGCTCTCGGCCTACGAGCAGCAGGTGCTCGACATCATCGAGGCCGACGTCGGCCCGCTGACCGGGACCGAGACACCGAGCCCGACCGAGTCGCCGACCTCCACGGACAGCGAGTCGCCGAGCGACACCTCGAGCCCGACCCCGTCCGAGACGACGACCGAGGCGCCGACAGAGTCGCCCACAGAGTCGCCGACCACGACCACCACGTCCCCGACCCCGACCCCGTCCGAAACGCTCTCGCCCACGGAGTCGCCGTCGTCGACACCCACGACGTCCGAGACGCCCAGCCCGTCGCCGAGTCCGTCGTCGAGCGCCTCACCCAGCGAGGCCGCGAGCCCGGGCTGACGGTGGTGTTCAGCCAGCGTTGCGCTGGCGGGCGTACTCCTGGGCCGACTCCATGATCTCCCAGCGCTCGACGAAGTCGTCCCACTCGCGCAGCCGCGGCCGCTCGCTGGCGATGCCGTTCTCGCAGAGGACGTCGTTGTGCCAGTCGTCGTCGAACGTGGGGGACCACGAGCAGACCCAGACCTGCCTTGGAGCCGGCTTCGGCTTCTGTGCGGGCTTCGGCTTGGGTGCCGGTGCCTTCTTCGTGGCCTTCGCCGGCGCCTTCTGCCTCTTGGCGACCGCCTTCTTCTTGCGGTCCTTCTTGCGCTCCGCCTTCGACGGCGTGTCGCCGGACGCCGGCTCGCCGATCGTGCAGCCGGACAACGTGACCGCCAGGGCCAGCGCTACGGCGGCTGGCCACGGGCATGACTGGACGTTCATCTGATCCCCCCGGATCCGTCGCGGGAACCCCCCGGTCACCTCGCGTGCCCCGACCCTAGGGAAGGACGCCTGTAGCCGGGCGCGATCCAGCAAAAGACCTGCAAGCGTCTGGACCACCCTGACGCAGTCCCGCCCCAGGGGTGAGACGCGTGTATCAAGGCGCTGTCACGCGGCTCCTACAGGGCACGACCACGTCATGGGGGCAAAACATGCGTGGTCGAGGCCCTGCCGAGCCTGATGCTCGGCAGGGCCGCTCCATGTGGCATCGGGGGAGACTCGGCGGTGGCATCCACCCATCGGATTGAGCGCAAGGCGCTAGGGTTGGCGCGAGGCGTCAGTCCCGGAGGTCGACCGACCGCCGGATAGCGACACCAGGCGGGCGGCAGGCATGGAGCCCGTTCCAGCGACGGCTGAGGTCCTCGACTGGCTTGCTGAGGCCGGAGACGTCGACGTGCGCAGGCGTGTTGCGTGGATCTGCGAGACCACCGCGGAGGCAGTGCCTCACGTTCATGCGGTCGCCGTCTGCTTCATCGATGAGAACCTCACGCTGCTGTTCGCGTGGACGTCGGGGGAGCAGTCGTCCTCACTCGAGACGGTGCGGTCCAGCCTGGCGCTGTCCTTCGGGTCGACGACGCACGTCGTCGCGTCGGTCACCTTGTACTCGGACGTGACCGACGCCTTCGTCGGTGACGTACGAGAACTCGAGCACCGGCTCGGCGCGGTCCGGGGACGATCCGCGCTCGACGCCGACCTGGACGGTGACATGCGGAGGCGAGCCCTCCTCGCCCCCATGCAGCTGCGAGCGCAGAGGGACGTCGACACGGCCGTCGGTCTCCTCATGGGCATGGACGGCCTCAGCGCCGAGCAGGCAGAGAGGTTGCTCGACGTCATGGCTCGTACGAGCGGGCGGTCCGTCGAGGCGGTCGCCGCGGAGATCGTCGCTGCCAGCGGAATCTTCGCCGGTGTCGATCCGCCACCCACCGAGAGCGGGCGGTTCGGACCGTGACCCTGAGCTATGTCCTGTGCCGGGTGGCCTACCGCGCTACGGTCGGCGACCCGACCACCCGCGACCGACGGCTGCGGGACTTCCCCGCAGCGACACCAGCAATGGCTGAGAGCAACGCCCGCCGCTGGGCGGAGACACACAACGCGAAGCGAACGGCCTCCGAACGGGAGAACTGCCCCTGGGTGGTCGAACGCTGGAACGCCAACACCCGTACGTGGGACGTCGTCACCCACGTGTGACCTGGGGGAGTGGGTCGGCCTGTAGGCCGGGTTCTGTCCTGCCGAAGCAGGGGCGACCATCCATCTGCGACGACCGTTGCCGGCCGCCTGGTGCGATCTACCCGGATGCTCGGGCGGGCCGCCCTCGGACGCATCCTGTCTGATCTTGCTCCGGGTGGGGTTTGCCTAGCTGCGCCGGTCGCCCGGCGCACTGGTGGTCTCTTGCACCACCGTTTCACCCTTACCGCCCTCCGAGGAGGGAGGCGGTCTGTTCTCTGTGGCACTGATCCCGCGGGTTGCCCCGGGTGGCTGTTGGCCACCACCCTGCCCTGTGGAGCCCGGACCTTCCTCGACGCCGACCCCGGACGAGCCGAGGTGCGGAGCCGCGGCCGCCCGGCCGACCCACTCGGGGAGAACTCTAGGGGTCCGGGCGCGGATCAGGCGATCCGCGTGACCTCGACCTTCACGAACATCGACGAGGTCTGCGCTCCGGAGTAGATCCCGTGGAGCGGTCGGACGTCGAGGTAGTCGCGGCCGGTGGCCACGACGACCCAGCGGTCCCCGGGCTCGAGGTCGTTGGTCGGGTCGAAGCCGTGCCAGCCGTCGTCCCACCACTCGACCCACGCGTGCGACTCGCCCTGCACGGTCTCGCCGACCCGCGCCTCGGCCAGGGGGTGGAGGTAGCCGGAGACGTAGCGCGCCGGGATGCCGACCGAGCGCAGGCCGCCGAGCACGAGGTGGGCAATGTCCTGGCAGACCCCGCCGCGCTGGGCCCATGCCTCGACGGCCGGGGTCGCGACATCGGTCGTGCCGGGGTTGTACTCCACCTCGGCGTGCACCAGCGAGCACACCTCACGCGCCGCCTCGCCCGGCGAGGACGTGCTGGCCGCGATGTCGCGGACGCGTTCGGCGAGGTCCGTCGGGGGAGCGACGAGCTGGGGGAGGGCGAGGTACTCGGTGAACCGGTCGGTGACCTCCGGCGCCTTCAGGTCCTCCCAGCTCAGCGACGGCAGCGTCGCCGGCGCGCGGTCGGTGTGCACCGTCGAGACCGCGGTGACGGTCATCGACTCGTGCGGGTCGAGCACCTCGAACGACGTCACGTCGTTGCCGAAGTAGTCCTTGTAGTCGTAGGTCCACGGCGTCGGCGAGACCCCGAGCCGGGTGTGGACCACGATCTGGCCCGGCCCGGTCTGCGGCGTCATCCGCGCCTGGTTGTACGACGCCAGCGCGAGGCCGTCGTACTCGAAACCGGTCGTGTGGACGATGCGCAGCTCCATCAGGTCCGCCCTCCCATCCAGTGCGTGCCCTCGGAGCCCGCGAAGTAGCGGTGGCTGATCGCCTCGGTCGCGCGGGCGCAGGTGAGCTGGAGTCGCTCCATCTCCGCCGGCAGGTCGGCGATCACGTCGGCGAGCGGTCGGTACTCCAGCTCGGCGCGGGTGCGGCCGACGAGCCGGTGGGCGTCGTTCTGGAAGCCGGCGCGTTGCCCGGACTCGAGGTTGTCGAGGCACTGCTCGGCGCGCGAGAGCGCGAAGACGACGGAGCGGGGGAAGAGCCGGTCGAGCAGCAGGAACTCCGCCGCGCCGCGCTCGGTCTCCAGCCCCTTGTAGGTGCGCAGGAAGGCCTCGTGGCCGCCGCACGCGCGCAAGGTGTTGGACCACGGCGAGCCGACGCCTCCGGCGAGCGCGGCCGTCGCGACGAGCCGCGAGGTCATGTCGGCGCGCTCGATCATCCGGCCGAGGACGAGGAACTGCCAGCCCTCGTCGCGGGTCATCGAGGCGTCCGCGGCACCGTTGATCAGCGCGGCGCGGTCGCGCACCCAGCGGAAGCCGTTGCCCTGCTGCATCCGCTGGAACTGCCCGGTCGTCACCGCCCGGTGCGTCGTGTTGAGCGCCTCCCACATCGTCACCGACAGCGTCTCGCGGGCGCGGCGGGCGCTCTCGCGCGCGGCGGCCAGCACGGTGGCGATCGAGGCCGGTGCGTCGGTGTCGTAGGCCAGGAGGGACAGCACGAGGCCGAGGTCGACCTCGCGGTCGTCGGGTGGGTCGACGCCCATCACCGACAGCAGGTTGCGACATGTCGTCTGCTCATCGCCGGTCGAGTCCTCCAGCAGGTGCTGGGTCTGCACGTCGAGGATGCGGGCGGTGTCCTCCGCGCGCTCGACGTACCGCCCGATCCAGAACATCGACTCGGCGATCCGGCTCAGCACGGGGCACCGCCCGGCTCACCAGGTCCTTGGTGCTGCTGTTGTTGCTGCTGCTGTTGCTGGTCCTCGACCAGCGCGGCGACCTCGTCCATCGCCGGGCCGAGGCTGGGCGGTCGCCCGAGGGGGACGAGCGGCGCCGGCTCCTCGCGCGGTGTGATGACCGCGTTGCTGCCGGCCAGCACCCACGTGTCCTTGGACCCGCCGCCGCGCGAGGAGTTCACGATCAGCTCGCCCTCCTCGAGCGCGACCCGGGTCAGGCCGCCGGGCAGCACCCACACCCGCTGGCCGTCGTTGACCGCGAACGGGCGCAGGTCCACGTGACGAGCGGCCATCCGCCCGTCGACGTACGTCGGCACCGTCGAGAGCTGGACGACCGGCTGGGCGATCCACGAGCGCGGGTCCTCCAGGACGCGGCGGCGCAGCTCGTCGAGCTCGGCCCTGTCGGCGCGGGGGCCGATGACGATGCCCTTGCCGCCGGAGCCGTCGACCGGCTTGACCACGAGCTCGTCGAGGCGGTCCATGACCTCCTCGCGCGCATCGGCGTCGCCGAGGCGCCACGTGTCGACGTTGCGGAGGATCGGCTCCTCGCTGAGGTAGTAGCGGATCAGGTCCGGCACGTACGTGTAGACGAGCTTGTCGTCGGCAACGCCGTTGCCGACGGCGTTGGCGAGGGTGACCTGGCCGTTGCGGGCGGCGTCGATGAGGCCGGGGCAGCCGAGCAGCGAGTCGCCGCGGAAGTGCACCGGGTCGAGGAACTCGTCGTCGACGCGGCGGTAGATCACGTGCACCGGCTCGAGGCCGTGCGTGGTGCGCATCATCACCCGGCCGCGGCGGCACTGCAGGTCGCGACCCTCGACGAGCTCGACGCCCATGGTGCGCGCGAGCAGCGCGTGCTCGAAGTAGGCGCCGTTGTAGACGCCGGGGGTCAGCACCACGACGGTCGGGTCGGTGACGCCGGCGGGCGCTGCCGCGCGGAGGGCGGCGAGCAGGCGCTGGGGGTAGCCGGCGACCGGGCGGATCCGGTGGTGGGCGAACGCCTCGGGCAGCGCGGCGGCGATCGCGCGCCGGTTGGTCATCACGTAGGACACCCCGGACGGCACCCGGACGTTGTCCTCGAGCACCCGGAACCTGCCCTCGTCGTCGCGGATCAGGTCGATGCCGGAGACGTGCACGCGTACGCCGTTGGGCGGGCGCACGCCCGCGGCCTCGCGGTGGAAGTGCGACGACGTCGCCACGACCCGGCGCGGGATCACGCCGTCCTGGAACACCTGCCCGGCGTCGTACACGTCGGCGAGGAACGCCTCGAGCGCGCGCACCCGCTGCTGGACGCCAGCGTCGACCTCCTGCCACGTCTCCATCTCGATCACGCGCGGCACGATGTCAAGCGGGAAGGCGCGCTCCTCGCCGCCGATGTCGAAGGTGACGCCCTGGTCGAGGTAGGCCGTCCGCAGCGCCTCGACGCGCGCCGCCACGTCGTCGCGGTCGAGGTCACCGACCGACCGGCTCAGCGTGGCGTAGGGCTCGCGCGCCGAGTCGGCGTCGTACATCTCGTCATAGGCCTCGCCGGTGGCGTAGTCGTCGAACAGGCGGGACATGGGTCGGACCCTAGACCGGATCCGTGTCGTGCGTGTTGCAGTGACGACTCGGATGTTGCGTCGGTGTTTCGACCCGCTGGGACCTCAGGGGTTCGTGAGCACCTCGGCGCCGTCCTCGGTGACGAGGAGGGTGTGCTCGAACTGCGCGGACCGGCGGCGGTCCTTGGTCACGACGGTCCAGCCGTCGTCCCACATGTCGTAGTCGGGGGTGCCGAGGTTGAGCATCGGCTCGATCGTGAACGTCATCCCGACGCGGATCTCGTCGTCGAACCGCGGGTCGTCGTAGTGGGGGATGATCAGGCCGGAGTGGAACGCGGTGCCGATGCCGTGGCCGGTGAAGTCGCGGACGACGCCGTAGCCGAAGCGCTTGGCGTAGGCCTCGATCACGCGGCCGATGATGTTGACCCGGCGACCGGGCTTCACGGCCTTGATCGCGCGGTCGAGCGACTCCTTGGTCCGCTCGACGAGCAGGCGTGACTCCTCGTCGACGTCACCGGCGAGGAAGGTGGCGTTGGTGTCGCCGTGCACGCCGCCGATGAAGGCGGTGATGTCGATGTTGACGATGTCGCCGTCCTCGACCACGCGGGAGTCGGGGATGCCGTGGCAGATCACCTCGTTGACGCTCGAGCACAGCGACTTGGGGAAGCCGCGGTAGCCGAGCGTCGAGGGGTAGGCGCCGTGGTCGCAGAGGAACTCGTGGCCGATCCGGTCGAGCTCGTCGGTGGTCACGCCGGGCACGACGTGCGAGCCGACCAGCTCGCGGGCCTGGGCGGCCAGCCGGCCGGCGATCCGCATCCGCTCGATCGTCTCGGCGTCCTTCACCTCGTCGCCGGTGAAGCGCTGCGGCGCGGGGCGGTCGACGTACTCGGGACGGGCGATGTGGGCGGGCACGCTGCGGCGCGCCGACACCTCTGCGGGGGATACGACTGTCACTCGCCGAGTGTAGTTTCGGCGCATGAGCGAGAACGAATACTGGTTCTGCCTGAAGCACCACGCGGTCGAGGGTCGCGACGGCTGCAAGAACGCCGACCGGCTCGGGCCCTACGCCACGGCCGAGGAGGCCTCCCACGCGCTCGAGAAGGTGCAGGAGCGCAACGAGGAGTGGGACAACGACCCGGACTGGAACGACAACGGCCCGGGCTCCGGCAACGGCCTCAGCGACGGCACGCCCGACAACTAGTCCTTCTTGCCCTTCTTCTTGCCCTTGCCCGTGGCCGACTGAGCCAGGTCGGCGGCCGCTCGCACGCTCTTGAGCGCGCGCTTGGTGTTCTTGTCGAGCGTCTTCGTCAGCTCGGCGATCGCCGTCTCGTACTGCTGGCTCACCCGCGCCGCCGTCTCGGCCGCGACCCGCTCGGCCGTCTCCTGCGCGACGCGCTGGACGAGAAGTGCGGTGCTGGCGGCCTGAGCGCCGGCGTCGAGCGCGCGGCCGGCGACCGTACGGCGTGCAGTCGGGGTCACGGGCCTGGGCGTGGACGGCGTGGAGGTCGTGGTCTTCTTCGCTGCCGTCTTCGTGGCAGGGGCCTTCTTCGCCGGCGACTTCTTGGTCGTCGTCTTCCTGGCAGCCGACTTCTTCGCAGCCGACTTCTTCGCAGCCGACTTCTTCGCAGCCGACTTCTTCGCAGGCGTCGAGGTGGCGGTGGTCTTCTTGGCGGTGGACTTCTTCGCTGCGGTCGTGCTGGTCGACGTCGCGGTGGTCTTCTTCGCGGCTGTCTTCTTCGCTGGCGCGGACTTCTTCGCCGTCGTCTTCTTGGCGGTCGTCTTCTTAGCGGTGGACTTCTTCGCAGCGGTCGTCGGGGTCTCGCTCATGGGTGGCTCCTCGCGTCGTCGGACCCCGATCGTGCCCTGCGACGGGACGGATGTCACCGGCTAGCGTGTCGGCGTGCCCACCACGCCCGTCCGCGAACCGCTCTCGCCCTGGCCGTTCGCCGGGGTGATCGGGCTGGCCTGCGTGGCCTTCCTGATCGGCGCGACGCCCGAGGTCGTCGGCACGCACTGGTGGGTCGTGCTCCCGCTCGGCGCCGTGTGGGTCGTGGCGCTGCTGCTCGCGATCCAGTGGTTCACCGCGAGGCCACGCACGGTCGTCGTGCTGCCGGTCGTCGTCGCGCTCGTGTGGCTGGCGACGATCCTGGCCGGGGCCAGGTGGCTCGGCTGGGGCCTGGCCGGCGGCGCGTAGCCGATCAGAACGTGTGGTCGGGGCCGGGGAAGGTCCCACCGCGGACGTCGTCGGCGTACGCCCTGGCCGCGTCGAGCAGCACCCCGTGCACGTCGGCGTACTGCTTGACGAAGCGCGCCATCCTGCCGGTCCGCAGGCCGAAGGCGTCCTGCCACACCAGCACCTGGCCGTCGCAGCCCGCGCCGGCGCCGATGCCGATGGTGGGGATGACCAGCTCCTTGCTGATCTGCTCGGCGACGTCGCCGGGCACCATCTCCATGACGACGGCGAAGGCGCCCGCCTCCTGCACGGCGCGGGCGTCGGCGATGACGCGATCGCTGGCCTCGCCGCGGCCCTGGACGCGATAGCCGCCGAGGGTGTGCTCGCTCTGCGGTGTGAAGCCGATGTGCGCCATCACCGGGATCCCGCCGCGGGTGCACTTCTCGATGACGGGTGCCATCTCGGCGCCGCCCTCGAGCTTGACGCAGTGCGCCCCCGCCTCCTTCATGAAGCGGACGGCGGTGAGGTAGCCCTGCTCGGGAGAGGCCTGGTAGCTGCCGAACGGCAGGTCGCCGACGACCATCGCGCGCTTCACCGAGCGCGACACGGCGCGGGTGAGGGGGAGGAGCTCGTCGACGGTGACGGGCAGCGATGTCTCGTTGCCGTAGACGTTGTTGGAGGCCGAGTCACCGACGAGCAGCAGGTCGATGCCGGCCTCGTCGAACGTCGCCGCGGTGTACATGTCGTACGCCGTCAGCATGGTGATCTTCTCGCCGCGCTCCTTCATCTCCCGAAGGTGATGGGTGCGCACGCGCTTCACGGGGGCGGCCGGTGCGGCGGGGCCGGAGCCGTAGGGCGCCGTCTCTTCAGGCTGGGTGGGCATGTCTGCTCCTCGTCATCTCGCAGCTCCCGAGTGGAGTCCACGGACCGGTTTCAGGCTAGTCCCGACCGGCCGGTACGACGCTGTGGTGGCTGTCACACGACGACGAATCGCCGGGTCAGGAGGTCAGGCCCTCGATCGGCCGGGCCTCGTCGTGCTCGACCACGTCCTTGTCGTCGCCGTCGTAGTCGGCGCAGCCCGACTGCACCTTGACCACCCAGGTGCCGGGACCGCGGGCGGGGGAGGGCGTGACGTCGACGGTGGTGTCGTCGCGGGTGAGGGTGACGTGGTCGTCGACCTGGGTGTCGTCGGTCCAGCCGTCCTCGACGAGGGCGTCCTTGACGGCCGCCAGCTGGGTGGCGGTGTCGCCCTCGGGCGCGGTCATGCTCGCGAAGACCTCGTAGCGCCAGCTCAGCGCCATGCAGCTCTGCCACTGGCCGAACGCCTTGACCTTGTCGCCCTCCAGCGCGCGGACCGCCACCGGGACGGCGGCCTCGGCGTGGTCGGTGGTCGTCTTCGCCACCGCGTCGGGCGTCTCGCCGCTACCGCCGCTGCCACCTCCGCTCGAGCAGGCCGAGAGCGCGACGGCCAGGGCGACGAGGAGCAGCGTGGTGCGCATGCGGCCCAACGTAGTCGTCACGGCCATCGCGGCGGCCAGACGGTGTCCCACGCGTCCTCGAACGCGTCGCCGGTCCGGTCGATCGCGTCGTCGACGCCGTCGCGCACGCCCTCGTAGGTCTCCACCACGCCGTCGCGGACGTCCTCGTAGGTCTGGACGACCCCGTCGCGCACGTCGGTGTAGGTGTCGACCACGGGCTGGACGACGTGGTGCTGGACCTCGCCGCCGACCCAGTCGTAGAGGTAGTCGTGGGCCTCCTGCGTGCGGCCGCCGGTGTCGACCACCGCGTCGGAGTTGCCGGAGACGACGTCGGCCATGCTGGCGAGCGCGGGGTTGCCGTCGTCGAAGTAGTTGGTGTGGTTCTCCATGAAGCCGGTCGTGACGAGGCCGGCGCCGTGGAACTCCTCGCCGTTGTCGACTGCGAACACCGTGGCACCGAAGTCGTGCTGGGCCGGGTCGGCGCCGAGGCCGAGGCTGTCGTCCCACGTGCCGGGGAGGAGGCCGTCCTCGCCGCCGAGCCAGGACACCGGGTCGTTGTCGGCGGCGCCGACGAAGACCTGTCCCGCCGGCATGTTGAGGTCGGAGGCGTGGTGCACGCCCTCGCTGGCGCCGGGGCTGCCGATCAGGACGAGGCTGTCGGCGTCCATCCCGCCCGCGGCGGCGTACGACGACGTGGTGGAGCCGTAGCTGTGGCCGATCACCGTGAGGTGCGGCTGGTCGCCGCCGGTGTGGGTGCTGTTGAGCCCGTCGACGAACTGCGACAGCGCGATGCCGCCCGCCTGCGCGTTGGCCTCGGTCACGGTGTGCGAGACGTCGCCCGCCGAGTCGACGAGGTCCCACGGCATCTTCGACTCGGGGTTGAAGTTGGGGGAGTCGTAGCCGATCCACGCAATGGTGGAGACCGACCCGGTGCGCGGCGGGTCCTCGCCGGCCATGCTGTTGACCGTCTCCTCGTAGAGGTTGAGCGCCTGCATGCCGTTCTCGTCGATCTGCGTGCCGTCCTGCATGATCCCCGGAACGTAGACCGCGGTGTGGTCGGCGGTGTCGGGGTCGCCGTAGGCCACCGCGGCGATGCCGTCGCCGCCGAAGGCGTGGGGTTGGTAGGCCATCACGAAGGCGTCGACGCCGAGGTCGGCGTACTGCGGGGACTGGGCGTTGGCGACCGCCTGCTCGATGGACTGCGCGTTGTCCAGCCACCGCTGCTCCGACGCGCTGAGCTCCTCACCGGAGGCCTGCTTGCCGAGGAGGTACTCGATGTCGCGCTGCACCGCCGAGGTGTTGGCCTCGTCGCGGTCGCCGGTCGGGATGCCGTTGGTGTTGCCGACGAGGTCGGGGTCGCTGATCATCAGCGCGTTGCGCTCGGCCTCGGAGAGCCCGTTCCACCAGGCGAAGACCGCGTCGGTGTCCGTGCCGAGGCGGGTGAGCTCGGCCTTGAGGGCGTCGGTGTCGGCGCGCCCGGGGGCCTTGGCCGCAGCGGCGCCCTCGGCCAGCTGGTCGACCGCTGCCAGCGCCCGCACGCAGGCCTGCTCGTCGGCGTCGACCCGGTCGCGCCACGTCTCGAGATCGCGCTGGTAGGCGGCGAACCGGCTGCGCAGCTGCGCGGCGTCGGCCTGCAGACCGGGGACCTGCTCCTCGGTCGCGCCCTCGATGCGGCGCAGGAGGTCCTCGCGCTCGGAGTTCAGCGTCTGGCGTCGCTCCATCAGCTCGTCGTGCTCGGTGCGGCGCTGTCGCATCGCAGTGAGGAACTCGTCGATGGCGAGCGCTCCGCGCTCGAGCGCCGCGCTGACCGCGTCGGTGTCGGCGGCGAACGTCGTGACGGCGCTCCTCGCCGCCTCGGCCGCGTCACCGCTGAAGTCCGCGGGAGCGCCGTTGGCGCGGGCCCAGTCCGCGACGTCGCTGACGGCCGTCGCCGCAGCGCGTACGTCGGTGAGGATGGCGCTCGACGCCTCGGTGACCTTCAGCTCCGGCTCGGCCGGCAGCCAGGCCGGGACGGCGATCGTGGTCACGGGCCTACCGCCTGGACCGGCGGGGTGTCGCGGTCCTCCCACATCAGCAGCTGCTGGGTCGCCTCGACGCTCTCGGCGTCGGTGACGAGGAAGTCGTACATCGTCTGCGCCAGCGCGTCGGCGTGGGCGGACGCCTGGTCGCGCAGGGCGAGCGTGCGCTGCTCCCACGTGGTGAGGAATGCGTCGGCGGCGCCCTGGACCGCGTCGCCGAGCAGGGCGGGATCGGCCTGGGCGAGGTTCTTGCGGGGGCCGTTGAGGCCCTCGGACTGCTCCTCCCAGGCGGTGCGCGCCTTCTGGAGCGTGGCCGTCCACATCTGGATGGTCATCCGGCGGCCCCCTCCGCAGCGCGGACCTTGGCGGTGCGGACGGTCACGACGAGCGCGGTCGGCCGCACGGTGGCCGCGGCCTCGAAGCCACCGCGGCGGCGCGCCACCAGTCGGGGGCGGTCACCCGGCACGGGTCGCGCCTGCCAGCCGAGCCCGACCAGGGCGTTGCCGGTCGAGCGCAGCAGCGTCACGTTCTCCCCGCGGCCGAGGTCCTCGACGACCGCGACCGCTTCGTACCAGGTCTGGTCCCACTCGTCGGTGTGCCAGCGGCCTTCACGCGTCGCCGTACGGTCTCCGAGGGCGAGCCGGGCGAGCAGGTCGTCCAGCAGCCGCTCGACGCCGACTGCCAGGGCGTCGCGCTCGTCGGCGGTGAGCACGGGCGCGACGGGCGCGGGTGCGTTCTGCGGGAGCACCACGATGTCGACCTCGGGGTGCCGCTCGCGCAGGACCCGCAGCATCGGGTCGTCGGCCGTGGGGTCCGGGGGGCCCGCTTCGATCGCAGGAGGCGTCATGCACCTCTTCTTCCCGCGACCCCATGAGCCTCAAACCCGCGCCGCGGGATCTGTGGAGCCAGCCGGTCAGCGAGGAGAGATCCGCAGCACGCGGTCGTCGTCGCCGTTGTCGGTCGTGACGAGCAGGTCGCCGTTGCGGGCGGACGTCACCGAGCGGAGCCGGCCGAACCGGGCGAGCGCGGGCGGCTGGGTGGCCGACACCAGCGAGCCGGAGTCGTCGAAGCGCAGGAAGACCATCTCCGAGGCCTTGAGCACGGCGACCGCGAGCGTCCCCTCGAGCGAGCCCCACTGGGAGCCGCGCACCCACGTGGCACCCGAGGTGGCGATGGTCGGGGTGCCCGAGGACCAGGCCGCCTCCTGCTGGGTGCCGGGGAGGGACTGGTCGGTCATCGGGACCTGCTCGTTGTAGCCGGGGACCGGGTTCCAGCCGTAGTCACTGCCCCTCACGAGCAGGTTGACCTCGTCGTCGCGGTAGCTGCCGTGCTCCACCGACCACAGCGAGCCGTCCGCGCGCTGCGCGAGGCCCTGGACGTTGCGGTGGCCGTAGGTCCACACGAACCGGCGGTCGGTCGAGGCGTCGGCGTAGGGGTTGTCGGCCATCGGCTTCCCGGTCCGCCGGTGCACCCGCAGCACCTTGCCGCCGAGGGAGTCGAGGTCGCGCGGGTTGGTGCCGATCGCGGCGTCGCCGGTGCCGATGACGAGGGCATCGCTGTCGCGGTCGAGCAGCAGCCGACACCCGCCGTGTCGCCCGGAGCTCGACGGGAGGCCGGAGATCACGGTCCGCCGCTTGCTGAGGGTGCGCCACTTCTCGTCGACCCGCCAGCGGGTGACCTGGACGTGGTTGCCGCCCGCGGACGAGCCGTGGCACGCCCAGAGCGTGCGCGACCCGGGGTCGACGGCGAGCGACATCAGCCCGGTCTCGCCGGAGACCCAGACCTGCTTCGACAGGTCGGCGAGGGTCCGCCTCTTGCCGTTGCGGACGACGCTGATGCGGGCGCGGTCTCGCTCGGAGACGACGAGCCGCCCGCCGGGCGCCTGCTGGACGTCCCACGGGTGCTGGAGGCGGCGGGCGACCGTACGGATCCGCAGTGCGGGCGCGCGCTGGTCGAAGACCTGCCCGATGCTGGGGGAGTGCGCCGGCCCCGCGACCGAGGGGGACAGTCCGACGAGCAGGCCGGCGACGAGCGCGGCGGAGAGGGCGACGGCGTGGGATCGAGGCACCTCCACGACGGTAGCCGTGGGGTCGGACAGCGGTAAAGAGGTCAGTCGGTGGACACCGGCTTTGCCAGCTGGATCCCGGTGCGGGTGGTGGTGTAGCCGAGGCGGGTGTTGAGCGCCCGCATCGCCGCGTTGCCGTCCTGCGTCCAGGTGTAGACCTCGTCGATCCCGTGGTCGGCGGCCCACGCGAGGGTCCGCAGCTTGAGGTGGACCGCGAGGCCGCGCCCGCGCCAGTCGCGTCGTACGGCCGTCAGCCCGTTCTCGGCCCGGGTCGGCGAGTCGGCGTCGCGGTCGAGGCCGGCGCACCCGACGACCTCGCCCTCGTGGACGGCGAGGAACTGTGGGTCGGCGAGCCAGTCTCGCGCCCAGCGCTCGGGGCTGACGTCAAGGGGCGTGTCCACCGCGAAGCCCTGCAGCGCCTCGAGGCCGAACCGCTCGTAGGCCGCCGCCCACAGCCCCGGTCGCTCCTGCTCGGTCACGACCTCGACGCCGTCCGGCACCGGCGTCACGGTGACCGGTCCGGTGATCCGGTAGGTCTGCTCGACCTCCCGGTTGACCTCCGCGAAGCCGAAGCGCTGCCCGAAGGCGAGCGAGCCCTCGTCGTCGGCGCCTGCGCGCAGGATCGGCAGGCCGAGGTCGACGACGTGCTGGGTCAGGCGCTCGAGCAGCGCCGTACCGACCCCGCGGCGGCGGTGGTCCTCCAGCACGCGCGGGATCACCGAGCCGCCGCCGGACGTGTCGGACGGCTGGGCGAGCCCGTGGCCGACCACGACGCCGTCCTCGCGGGCGAGCAGCATCAGGCGCTCGGGCTTGTCGCCACGCCGCAGCTCGGCGAGCGACTGGGTGCGCTCGTAGGGGATGACCGCGATCCGGACGCGGCGCCAGTCCTCGTAGTCGGCGTCGGTCTCGCACTGGGTGATCTCGAGGGCCATGGCGGCACTGTGGCTTCGCGCTGCCGGGGTAGTCCAGTGGGTTTCTGTCGTCCGCGACCGCCGATCGCGACAGGAACCCACTGGACTACCCCGGGTGGGCGGCGGGTGGTCTCGTGACCGGACTTCGTCCTTCCTCGACCAGCGGCGGGTGGCGCCTTCCCTAGAGTGGGCTCGTGGACTTCTACTCCGCCTACGCGCAGGGCTTCGCACGCATCGCGGCCGTCACGCTGCCGGTGCACCTGGCCGATCCGGCGGCCAACGCCGCCGAGGTGATCGAGCAGGCACGCGCCTGCCACGAGGACAGCGTGGCCGTGGCGGTGTTCCCAGAGCTGTGCCTGACGGGCTACTCCGTCGACGACCTCTTCCTCCAGGACGCGCTGCTCGAAGGCGTGCAGGAGGCGGTCGCGGAGATCGTCGCCGCGAGCGCCGACCTGATGACCGCACTGGTCGTGGGCGCGCCGCTGGTGCAGGGCAACCGGGTCTTCAACTGCGCCGTCGTCATCCACCGCGGCTCGATCCTCGGCGTCGCCCCGAAGTCCTACCTCCCCAACTACCGTGAGTTCTACGAGCGCCGCTGGTTCGCGCCGGGCGACGACCGTGAGCTCGAGTGGATCACGGTTGCCGGCCAGGACGTGCGGTTCGGCCCGGACCTGATCTTCCGCTGCCTCGACGTCCCGGGCCTCGACCTCCACGTCGAGGTCTGCGAGGACATGTGGGTGCCGGTTCCGCCGAGCGCGGAGGCGGCGCTCGCCGGGGCGACCGTCCTCGCCAACCTCAGCGGCTCACCGATCACCATCGCGCGCGCCGAGGACCGTCGGCTGCTGGTCCGGAGCGCGAGCTCGCGGTGCGCGGCGGCGTACGTCTATGCGGCCGCCGGGCAGGGGGAGTCGACGACCGACCTCAGCTGGGACGGCCAGACGATGGTCTACGAGTGCGGCTCGCTGCTCGGCGAGAGCGAGCGCTTCCCGGACGGGCCCCGTCGTACGGTCGTCGACGTCGACCTCGACCTGGTGCGGCAGGAGCGGATGCGGCAGGTCACCTTCGACGACAACCGTCGCACCCACGCCGAGCGCACGCAGCGTTTCCGCACCGTCGAGTGGGAGCTCGAGCCGCCGGCCGGTGACATCGGGCTGAGGCGCAAGGTCGACCGCTTCCCCTTCGTGCCCGACGACGCCGAGCGCCTCGAGCAGGACTGCTACGAGGCCTACAACATCCAGGTCTCCGGTCTCGAGCAGCGGCTCAAGGCCATCGGGACGCCCAAGGCCGTCATCGGCGTCAGCGGCGGCCTCGACTCCACGCACGCGCTGATCGTCGCCTGCAAGGCCATGGACCGGCTCGGCCGGCCGCGCAGCGACGTACTGGCGTTCACGATGCCCGGCTTCGCGACCGGCGAGACGACCAAGTCCTACGCCACGCGCCTGTCGCAGGCACTCGGCGTCACCTTCGAGGAGCTCGACATCCGGCCCGCCGCCGAGCAGATGCTCAAGGACATGGGCCACCCGTTCGGCCGCGGCGAGAAGGTCTACGACGTCACCTTCGAGAACGTGCAGGCCGGGCTGCGCTACGACTACCTCTTCCGGCTGGCCAACCAGCGCGGCGGGATCGTCGTCGGGACCGGTGACCTGTCGGAGCTCGCCCTCGGGTGGTGCACGTACGGCGTCGGCGACCAGATGTCGCACTACACGGTCAACGCCGGCGTGCCGAAGACGCTCGTGCAGCACCTCATCCGGTGGGTGATCAGCCACGGCGAGTTCTCCGCCGACGTCGGCGAGCTGCTCGGCGAGATCCTCACGCAGGAGATCACGCCCGAGCTGATCCCGGTCGAGGAGGGAAAGAAGCCGCAGGCCACCCAGGACACCGTCGGGCCCTACAACCTGCAGGACTTCACGCTGGCGCTCGTCGTCCGGCACGGCTTCCGGCCGCGCAAGATCGCGTTCCTCGCGTGGCACGCGTGGAAGGACCTCGAGTCGGGCGAGTGGCCTCCGGGGTTCCCGGCCGACGCGCGGGTGGCGTACACGCTCGAGGACGTCCGCACCTGGCTCGTGGTCTTCGTGAAGCGGTTCTTCGCCAACCAGTTCAAGCGGTCCGCCTTGCCCAACGGTCCGAAGGTCAGCCCCAGCGGCACGATGAGCCCCCGCGGCGACTGGCGGATGCCGTCGGACGCTCGCGGGACGGCTTGGCTGGCCGAGATCGATCGGGACGTCCCGGCCAGCTGAGCTCTCGGTTGTTGAGGCGCGAGCGAAGCGAGCCTCGAAACCACGTCATCAGCGTTGGTTTCGAGGCTCGTCGCTGGCGCTCCTCGCACCTCAACCAGCGATGACACACCCTTAACGCGCCCTTAGCCACGGGCTGGAGCGGGGTTAGCCGCGCTCGTACGAACCTCCTGTCATGACGCCGGACGGCGTCACTCGGACCAGCAGGCCACAGGAGGAATCGTGCAGAAGAAGAAGGCAGTCATCGGAGGCGTCGCGGCAGCGGCGGTCGCGGTCGGGCTCGGCTCGTGGTGGGCGGTCGATGCCGCCGTCGACACCCAGACCGGCGAGCGCGGCACCTGCGGCGGTGCGACCTGGGAGCTCGACGCCGAGGCCGAGGACGGGGGCACCGAGGTCGGTGCCGAGCTCCAGTCCGCCGGCCCGGGCGAGGCCTGGCAGGTGGAGATCCTGCGCGACGGGACCTCGCTGCTCTCCGGCGAGCGCACCACCGACGAGGACGGCGAGATCGACGTCGACGTCCACGCCTCCGGCAACCCCGGCGACGCGACCTACGAGGTCACGTTCACCCCGGCTGACGGTGAGCCCTGCACGGGCACGCTCGGCGGCTGACCCATCCACCCAGATCACCCACACCCCACACCGAGGAGAACCCGTGAAGAAGACCATCGCCGCCACCACCCTGCTCGCCACCGCCACCGCCGGCGCGACCGTCCTGGTCGCCGCGCCCGCCAACGCCGACGTCGAGCGACGCGGCACCTGCGCCGGTGCGACGTACGAGCTCAACGTCGACCGTGAGCGCGGCGGCTACGACGTCGACGCCGACATCGAGGGCGCCAAGGCCTCCAGCACCTGGCGCCTCACGATCCGCCACAACGGCACCGTCGCCGTCTCCCGCACCCTCAGGGCCGACGACGAGGGCGAGCTCGACCTCGACACGTTCCGCAAGAACACGACCGGCAAGGACACCTTCAAGGTCACCGTGACGCCGGCCGGCGGTAGCGCCTGCTCGTTGAAGGTCACCGCCGCCTGACGAAGGACCACCCAGGAGCCCGGGTCAGGCCGTCCGCAACGTGACGGCCACCCGGGCTCCTCCCATGTCGGAGGCACCCGCGGTGACCTCGCCGCCGGTGTCCTCGGCGGTGCGGGCCGCGATCGAGAGGCCGAGCCCCGTCGAGCCGGCACCACTTGCGCCACGGCCGGTGACGTCGAGGCCGCCGGGCAGGCCGGGTCCCGCGTCGTCGACGACGAGGTCGACGCGGTCGTCGGCCGCGGCGAGCGTGATGCGTACGGCGGCGTCGTCGGGGGTGTGCGAGAAGACGTTGTCCATCAGCACGTCCACGAGGGCCTCGAGGTCGGCCCGGCTGGCCCGGACCAGCGGCCCGTCGGTCGCGAGGTCGGTGACGTAGCCGCGACCCTGGTCCTCGGCGAGCGCCTCCCAGTGGCGGACCCGCTCGGCGAGCACCGCGACCGCGTCGGTCTGCGGGTCGAGGCCCTCGCGCTCCGAGCGGCGGGCCTCGCGGACGATCTCGTCGACCGTCGCCTGCAGGCGGTCGAGGTCTCCGCCGAGGCGCTCGCGCAGGTCGTCGTCGGCCACGCCCTCGACCCGCAGGCGCAGCGCGGTGACGGGGGTGCGGAGGCGGTGGGAGAGGTCGGCGACGTTCTCGCGCTCGCGGGTGAGCAGCAGCTGGATCCGGCCGACGAGGCGGTCCACCGCACCGGCGAGCTCCTGGACCTCGGGTGGACCGCTCACCGACGTGGGGGAGGCGGCCGCACCGGGACGCCCCAGGGTCTGGGTGTGCTCGGCGAGCCGGCGGATCGGCTGCACGAACGAGCGCCCGAGCCGGTCCACGACCACCAGCGACCCGGCCAGCAGCGCGACCGCGAGCAGGGCCAGGAGACCCCAGGCGACGCCGACGACGGAGTCGATGCCGGGCTCGTCGACGATCACCCGGATGACGGGGGTCTGCGAGGGCAGGGCCGAGTTGCCGCCACGCGAGACCGGCACGAGGATCTGCGATCCGTCGTCGACGTCGTCGACGCGGGCGCGGCCGGTGTTGCGGGCGTCGAGGACCCGCGCGTCCTCGCCGGGGTCGGGCCCGATCCCGGTGCCGTCCGGGTACAGCACGGTCACCTGGGTGTGGCTGCCGTCGTTGAGCCGGTCGACGTACTGCCCGACGATGCCCTTGTCCTGCCCGGACACCACGGTCTCGACCGCCTGCACCTCCAGCGCGGCGCGGGCGAGCCGGTCCTCCAACGCGTAGCTGCGCACCAGGATCGCCATCGGCACGAGCAGGGCGAGCAGCACCATCGAGATCGCCGCCGCGGCGGTGACGAGGAGGCTGCGGCGCACCTCAGCCGTCCCTGCCGGAGGAGCCGGAGTCGGCCGGAGCCGTGAGTCGTACGCCGACCCCGCGCACCGTGGTCAGGTAGCGCGGCTCGGCCGCCGTCTCGCCGAGCTTGCGGCGCAGCCACGACAGGTGCACGTCGACGGTCTTGTCGGACCCGCCCCACGGCTGGCGCCAGACCTCGACGAGCAGGTCGCGCTTGGTGACGACCTCGCCGGGACGCTCGGCGAGGTGGGCGAGCAGGTCGAACTCGCGCGGCGTCAGCTCGACCTCCTCGCCGTCGAGGTGGACCCGGCGGCCGGTGAGGTCGACGGACAGGCCGCCGACGGTGAGCGTGGCGGGGCGCTCGCGCGCGGACGCCGTACGACGCAGCACCGCACGCACGCGTGCGTCGAGCTGGGCGCTGGTGAAGGGCTTGACGACGTAGTCGTCGGCCCCGGCGTCGAGGGCGCCGACGAGGGACGGGTCGTCGGCGCGGGCGCTGGCGATGATCACCGGGACGGTGCTGACGGCGCGCAGCATCGAGAGCACCTGGGTGCCGTCGACGTCGGGCAGGCCGAGGTCGAGCACGACGAGGTCGGGGGAGGAGTCGACGGCGAGCTGGAGTCCGGACATCCCCGTGGGCGCGGAGGTGACGGTGTGGCCGCAGTCGCGCAGGCCACGCACCAGCAACGGCCGGATCCGGTCGTCGTCCTCGATGATCAGCACCTCGGCCACGCGGTGACCGTACCGCCCGTGCGCGAGCCCACCGCTCGCCTTAGCACTCCCTTAACCGCCTCCTGACCTCGCGCTTGCCGAGGAGGCGGCACGATGGCCGGGTGAGGCGTCGGATGATCTACGTCGGCCTGTGGGCCGCGACCACGGCCGTGGCCGTGCTGGTCGGCGTGCTCGCGGTGTCGACGGTCGGCGCGACGATCCGCGACCGCGGGCCGGTCGGTGCCGAGGTCATCCGCGACACTGACGCGGACCCGACGTCGGTGCCGTCACCCGAGGGGCCGGCCGTGAGCGACGCGATCACCGGCGAGTGGGGGTCCTTCGACGTCGAGTGCCGCGACACGTGGGCCTACGGCGTCGGCGTACGCCCCGACGAGGCCGACGGCTGGGACGTCGTCAGCTGGGAGAAGGGCCCCGACGACGACGTGGACGCGGTCTTCAGCGACGGTCGCAACTCCGTCGACCTCGAGGTCTTCTGCAACCGGGGGCGACCCACCCTGGCCGAGCTCGAGCGCAACACGCTGGGCGACTGATGATTCTCTTGCAACCTCGGTGAGGTGGGTCGCGTCCTGACGGTGACAACCCACCTCACAGACAAGTAGAGACCCATGTTCACCCGTACCGCTGCGGTCATCGCCGCACTGCTCACCACCGTCCTCGCCACCGTCCTCGCGCCGTCGGCCACCTCCGCCGCGCCGGCGGCGGCCCCGGCCGACCGCGCCGCCCAGCCGCGCACCGCCGTCACGTTCACCGTCGACGACTGCGAGGGCTGCGAGATCCAGCTCTCGAGCGCAGTCGGCACCTACGCCGAGGCCGACGCCGGCAAGGTCGACGTCTGGAACAGCAAGGTCAAGACCGTCGAGGGCGGCTCCGTCACCTTCACCGTCCCGACGAAGCGCACCTGGGGCATGTCGGTGGCCGTCGAGGCGCCGTGGGAGGGCTTCACCGGCTACCGCACGACCCTGGCGTGGCGCTACAACGGCGAGCTGCAGGGCGACACCGTCACCCTCGCCGAGGCCGTGACGAAGAAGAAGGCCTCGGCCTGCTGGGAAGGCACCCGCCAGCGCGAGGTCACCATCCCGATCGTCGTGGAGAAGGTCCGCGTGCAGGGCGTGCGGACGGACGTGAACGGCAGCATCGCCTTCGTGCCCACCACCGAGAGCTGGCTCAAGCCGATGCGCGAGGTCCAGGACGGCGTCCTGGGCTCGCAGGACGTGAACATCTGCCACTGATCGAGCACCGGCGTCGAGTCCTCTTGCTTGCCCCTAGGCTTGGAGCATGGGCAAGCAAGAGGACTTCGTACTCCGCGCGCTCGAGGAGCGTGACGTCCGGTTCGTCCGGCTCTGGTTCACCGACGTCCTCGGCTTCCTCAAGAGCGTGAGCGTCGCCCCTGCCGAGCTGGAGAACGCCTTCGACGAGGGCATCGGCTTCGACGGCTCGGCCATCGAGGGCTTCGCCCGCGTCTACGAGGCCGACATGCTGGCCCACCCCGACGCCTCGACCTTCCAGATCCTGCCGTGGCGCACCGGTGACGACGGCTGGCCGGCCACCGCGCGGATGTTCTGCGACATCCGGATGCCCGACGGCAGCCCGTCGTACGCCGACCCACGGCACGTGCTGAAGCGCACGCTCAGCGCGGCGGCCGACAAGGGCTTCACCTTCTACACCCACCCCGAGATCGAGTTCTACCTGTTCAAGAACGCCCCGGAGCAGGGCGCGGAGCCGCAGCCGGTGGACCGCAGCGGGTTCTTCGACCACACCGCGCAGTCGCGCGGCGCCGACTTTCGCCGCGAGGCCATCACGATGCTCGAGGCGATGGGCATCTCGGTGGAGTTCAGCCACCACGAGGGCGGCCCGGGCCAGCAGGAGATCGACCTCCGCTACGCCGACGCGCTGACCACGGCCGACAACATCATGTCGTTCCGCACGGTCATCCGTGAGGTCGCGCTCGGCCACGGGATCTGGGCGTCGTTCATGCCGAAGCCCTACACGACCCACCCGGGCTCGGGCATGCACACGCACGTCTCGCTCTTCGAGGGCGACCGCAACGCGTTCTTCGAGGCCGGTGCCGAGTACCAGCTGTCGAGGACCGGCCGCCAGTTCATCGCCGGCATCCTGCGCCACGCCAGCGAGATCAGCGTGGTGACCAACCAGTGGGTCAACTCCTACAAGCGCCTGCTCGGCGGCGGCGAGGCTCCCTCGTCGATCTGCTGGGGCCACAACAACCGCTCGGCGATGGTCCGCGTGCCGATGTACAAGCCCAACAAGGGCCAGTCGACGCGCATCGAGCTGCGCACGATCGACGCGGCCTGCAACCCCTACCTCGCCTTCGCGGTCACGTTGGCCGCCGGCATGAAGGGCATCGAGGAGGGCTACGAGCTCCCGCGCGAGGCCGAGGACGACGTCTGGTCGCTGACCGAGCGTGAGCGCAAGGCGCTGGGCATCTCGCCGCTCCCCAAGAGCCTGCACGACGCGATCGGCGTGGCCGAGGAGTCCGAGCTGCTAGCGGAGACCCTCGGTGAGCACGTCTTCGACTTCTTCCTGCGCAACAAGCGCGCCGAGTGGGAGGAGTACCGCACGCAGGTCTCCGCCTACGAGCGCGACCGGATGCTCCCGGTCCTCTGATCGCTGCGTCGTGACCCGCGCCGTGACCCGCGCCGTGACCCGCGTCGTGACCCGCGCCGTGACCCGCGTCCTCGTCGTCGAGCACCAGGCGTCGTGCCCACCGCACCTCGTGGGCCGGTGGCTGGAGGAGGCCGGCTGCACGCTGTCGGTGTGCCGGCCCTACGCCGGTGACGACCTGCCCGCCGTGACGTCGTACGACGCCGTGCTCGTGATGGGCGGCGACATGGGGGCGTACGACGACGACCGGGCGCCGTGGCTGCCCGCGCTCAAGGCCATGCTCCGCGACGCGGTCGCGGCCTCCGTCCCGGTGCTGGGGATCTGCCTGGGCCACCAGGTGCTGGCGGTGGCGCTCGGTGGCGAGGTCGTGCGGAACCCGCGCGGCCAGACGGTCGGCCTGCAGCCGGTGGGCTGGAGCGCCGAGGCCTCGTCCGACCGGGTGTTCGGGGCGCGGACCGGCGACGAGCGGGCGATCCACTGGAACAACGACGTCGTGGTGTCCCTCCCCGACGACGGCGTCGTCATCGCGCGCACGCCCGGCGGCGAGGTGCAGGTCGCCCGTTTCGCACCTGTGGCCTGGGGCGTCCAGGCGCACCCCGAGGTCGACGCCGACGTCGTCACCGGCTGGGCGGCAGAGGACCGCGACGACCTGGTCGCGCTCGGCCTCGACGAGCACGCCGTGCTGGCGGAGATCAAGGAAGCGGCGCACGACCTGGAGTCGCAGTGGCGACCGCTGGTGCAGCGGTTCGCGGAGATCGCGGCCTCGGGGGAGCGGTCGTGACGTCGAGCGGCCAGCTGGTCAGGGCCGGGTTCGTCGACGGGACGAGCGCTGCTGCCGGCATCGAGCGGCTCGGTGCGGCCGCGCGTCCGCTGACCGACAAGCTCGCCGCGGCCGCCGACCCCGACGCCGCGCTGGAGGGGCTGCTGCGGGTGGTCGACGCCCTGGACTCCATCTCCGACGGAGCCGGCGCCGCGATGCTCGCCGAGCTCGCCGACGACGAGGGCACGGCGATGCGGTTGTGCTCGGTGCTCGGCGCGAGCGCGGCGCTGACCCAGCACCTCGCCCGGCACCCCGAGCACTGGCGCGAGCTGACCGACCCGACGCTCGGCAGCACCCGCGCGGCGGCCTACGCCGTCCGCGAGGCGATGCTCGCCGCGGTCGGCGCCGACCCCGCGTCTGCGGTCCCGGTCGCCGGCAAGCCCGACGCGGAGGCGGTGGACGCGCTGCGGGTGGAGTACCGCCGGATCCTGCTGCGCCTGGCCGCCCGCGACCTCGCCCACCACGTCGGGGTCGACGACGCCGCCGCCGAGATCTCCGACCTCGCCGCCGCCACCCTCGAGGCCGCGTTGGCGGTCGCCCGCGCCCGCGTCGAGTCGTACGACGCCGCCCGGCTCGCGGTGATCGCGATGGGCAAGTGCGGTGGCCACGAGCTCAACTACGTCTCCGACGTCGACGTGATCTTCGTGCACGAGGCCGCCGACGGAGCGGAGGACGGCGCGGCGCTGCGGGCCGCGACCCAGCTGGCCTCGCACCTGATGCGCATCTGCTCCGACCACACCCGCGAGGGCACGATCTGGCCGGTCGACGCCAACCTGCGGCCCGAGGGTAGCCAGGGGCCGCTGACCCGCACGCTCGCGAGCCACCAGGGCTACTACGAGAAGTGGGCCAAGACCTGGGAGTTCCAGGCGCTGCTCAAGGCCCGGCCCGTTGCCGGCGACCTCGCCCTCGGTCGCGCCTACGTCGAGATGATCGAGCCGCTCGTGTGGAGCGCCGCCGAGCGCGACGGCTTCGTCGGCGACGTCCAGGCGATGCGGCGCCGCGTCGTCGACAACATCCCGGCCGCCGAGGCGGATCGCCAGATCAAGCTCGGCTCCGGCGGGCTGCGCGACGTCGAGTTCGCGGTCCAGCTGCTGCAGCTCGTGCACGGGCGGGCCGATGCGTCCTTGCGGTCGGGCGCCACCCTGAGCGCCCTCGCGGCGCTGATCGACGGCGGCTACGTCGGCCGCGAGGACGGCGAGAAGCTCCACGAGGCCTACTCCTTCCTCCGCACGCTCGAGCACCGCGTCCAGCTGCACCAGCTGCGTCGTACGCACGTGCTGCCCGCCGACGAGGCGTCGCTGAGACGGCTGGGCCGGTCGCTCGGGCTCTACTCCGAGCCGGCCGTGCAGCTCGACAAGCAGTGGAGGTACCACCGCCGCGAGGTCCGCCGCCTCCACGAGAAGCTCTTCTACCGCCCGCTGCTCGGTGCTGTCGCGAAGCTGCCGGGGCCGGAGGCGCGGCTCTCGCTCGAGGCCGCGGAGGCGCGGCTCGCGGCGCTCGGGTACGCCGACCCGAAGGCGGCACTGCGCCACCTCGAGGTGCTGACGAGCGGGGTCTCGCGCACCTCCGACATCCAGCGCACGCTGCTGCCGGTCCTGCTGGAGTGGTTCGCCGACTCGCCCGACCCGGACGCCGGGCTCTTCGGCTTCCGGCGGATCAGCGAGAGCCTCGGCCGCACACCGTGGTACCTCACGATGCTGCGCGACGAGGGCGAGGTCGCGCAGCGCCTGGCCCACGTCCTCGGCACCTCGCGCTACGCCACCGACCTGCTCGAGCGCGAGCCGCAGGGCGTGAAGATGCTCGGGGAGTCGCTCGTCCCGCTGAGCGCCGAGGCCGCGCTCGCCGAGATGAAGGCGCTGACCGAGCGGGCCGAGACGGCCGAGGCGGCCATCGTGGCGGTGCGCGGTGTACGACGTCGCGAGCTGCTGCGGATCGCCTGCGGCGACCTGGTGGCCGGGACCGACGTGGCGCTCGTCGGGCAGGGGCTGAGCCGGCTGACCGACGCGACGCTGCAGGCCGCGCTCGACATCGCGTCCTACGCCGTCCGCACGTCGCGCGGGCTGGAGTCCGATCCCGCCCGGCTCGCCGTGATCGCGATGGGTCGCTACGGCGGATTCGAGCTGTCGTACGGGTCGGACGCGGACGTGATGTTCGTCTTCGAGGCGGTCGAGGGTGCCGAGGCGCAGGCCGCGTCGTCGTTCGCCACCGCGGTGGTCGCGGAGGTACGCCGCCTGCTGTCGTTGCCGGCCAGCGACCCGCCGCTGGAGGTCGACCCGGACCTCCGGCCCGAGGGCAAGAACGGCCCGATGGTGCGCACGGTCGAGTCCTACGCGGCGTACTACGAGAAGTGGTCGCACGTGTGGGAGTTCCAGGCGCTGCTGCGTGCCGACCCCGTCGCCGGCGATGCCGGCCTGCGGGCGCGGTTCACCGAGCTCATCGACCCGCTGCGCTTCCCGGCGACGGGGATCTCGCGGGACGACGTGGTCGAGGTGCGTCGGATCAAGGCCCGCGTCGACAACGAGAGGCTGCCGCGCGGCGCCGACCGGCAGACCCACCTCAAGCTCGGACGCGGGGGACTGGCCGACGTCGAGTGGACGGTCCAGCTGCTGCAGATGCAGCACGCGGGGTCCGTGCCCGGGCTGCGCACGCCGCAGACGCTGCCGGCCCTCTCCGCCGCGGCGGAGGCGTCCCTGATCTCCGCCGAGGACGCCGAGACGCTCGCCGAGGCGTGGCGGCTCGTGTCGCGGGTGCGCAACGCGGTCACGCTCGTGCGCGGGAAGCCGGCCGACCAGCTGCCGCGTGACGCCCAGGAGCGGGCGGCGGTCGCGCGTGTGCTCGGCTACCCGCAGGGGTCGTCGGACCAGATGGTCAACGACTACCTGAGGACCACGCGCCGGGCCCACGCGGTGGTCGAACGGGTGTTCTGGGAATGAATCTCCTTGCTTCATCTCGCTCGAGATAAGGTATGCTCTTCATATGGACGAACTGAAGGCTCTCACTTCAGTCACCATCATCGGTGACCTGGTGGGATCGCGCCGCAGCGTGGACCGCGCGGCCGTCCATGCCCGGTTCGAGAAGGGGATCGACGCGGTCAACGCCGCGTACGCCCCCGTCGTGCCGCTGACGATCGGGCTCGGGGACGAGTTCCAGGGCATCTTCGCGACCCTGGGCGACGCCGTCGCGGCCTCGCTGCGGCTGCGGATGGCGCTGCTCCCGGACGTGGACGTGCGCCAGGGGATCGGCCTGGGCCGGGTGCAGGTGCTCTCGGAGGAGCCGCGGGTCGAGGACGGGCCGGGCTGGTGGGCGGCCAGGGCGGCCATCGACGCCGCCAAGGCCTACGAGCGCAAGGCCCCGCTGCGCGCGGTGCGGACGGCGTACGTCGTCGCGGACGGCGAGGCCGGGCCGCCGCCCGCGCTGGTCAACGCGGCCCTGATGACGCGGGACCAGATCGTGTCCGGCCTGTCGGAACGGGGGATGTCGGTGCTGGATGGTCTGATGAGGGGACGTCGGCAGCAGGACATCGCCGACGAGCTCGGCATCAGTGCGTCGGCGGTCTCCCAGCGGATCCGCGCCGAGGGACTGGGCGTCGTGCTCGCGTCGGACGAGCTGCTACGAGAGCTGTAGTCGAGAGGGCAGGAGAGGGGGAGGCGTTGAGCTGGCTCGGGATCCTGCTGGTCGGCCTCGCCGTGACCGACCTCGTGCACTCCGTGCGCAAGGTCAAGGTGCTGCCGCAGATGGTCGGCGCCCTCAGCGTGCTGGTCCTGGGGATGCTCGCCGACCTCACCTCCGGCCGCGACCTGGTCGCTCTGGCGGTGATCGCGGTGGTGGTGCTCGCGTGGGGGTTCGCGGTGACCTGGGGGTTCGGGCATCCCGCCCAGAACGCCGCGTGGGCGCCGCTCGGGCTCTTCTCGAGCGCCCTGGTGGTCGCCATCGCGTGCTCGGTGCTCGCACCACCGGCGGACGGACCCATCGGTCACTGGCTCGGCTCGGGCCCGCTGCCCGCGCTCGACGGAGTCTCGGCCGACCGGTTCCTGCTGCTCCTGGGGGCCTTCCTGCTGCAGCTCTCGACCGGCAACGTGCTGGTCCGGCTGGTGCTCAAGTCGACCGGCACCATCAACCCGCGCAAGGACGGCGGGATGCCACCCACCCAGCTCAAGGGCGGTCGCCTGCTCGGCCCGCTGGAGCGGGTCTTCATCCTCGCCCTCGCGATGGGCGGCCAGGTGACGGCCGCCTCCATCGTCGTCGCCGCCAAGGGCCTGCTCCGCTTCCCCGAGCTCTCCTCTCGCCACGAGCAGCAGACCGTCCACGAGATGACCGAGTACTTCCTGCTCGGGTCCTTCGTGTCCTGGCTGGTCGCGCTCGGGTCCTTCGTGCTGCTCGTGTGATCGCCCCACCTGTACCTTCGACGACGAGCAGTCCACCGGAGGGAGCGGCCCGTGATCGACCTGACCGAGGGACAGGAGCTCGCCCTCTCCGCCGTCGAGGGACGGCCCCTGAGCCGGCTACAGATGGCCGTCGGGTGGGACCACAACCCGACCGCGGGGTTCATCGGCAGCGGGGCGCCGCCCATCGACCTTGACGCATCGGCCGTGCAGTTCGCCGGCGGACAGTTCTTCGACATCGCCTTCTTCAACAACCTGGCCACCCGCGATGGCTCGGTGGTGCACCTCGGTGACAACACGACCGGCAAGGGGACCGGCGACGACGAGGTGATCACGGTCGACCTCGGAAAGGTCTACGCCAAAGTCGACACGATCCTGTTCCTGATCACCAGCTACCAGGGGCACTCCCTGGAGTACATCCGCAACGCCTACTGCCGCCTGGTCGACGACGACGGCACCGAGCTCGCGCGCGTGACCATCACCCTCGGCGTACGGGAGACGGGCCTGGTGATGGCGAAGCTCTCCCGCGCCGGGGACGACTGGACGCTCACGGCCATCGGCACCGGTGTCGCGCTGAAGACGCCGACGGACTCGATCGACGCGCTGCTGCCCTTCGTCTGAGCCCGCGGCGTTGCCACTACGCTCCGGCCATGGCTCGACGCTGGCGGACCCGGGCGCCGTACGGCTCCTGGGTTTTGGGGCGCCCCGGCCAGTCGCCCCGCGCGGTGCGGATCCGGGTGCAGCTGCTGCTGACCGGCCTGTTGCTCGCCACGAACCTCGTCGGCGCCGCAGTCGTGGTGGTCATCGCCACCGTCGTGCTTCCACTACCGCCCGCCAGCAACCAAATGATCGTCGCGACGGCGGTGGCCGTCCCGGTCTACGTGGCCGTCGCGATCCTGCTCGGGACCTGGATCGGCACCGCGTCGTCGCTGCGCGCACTCCGGTGGCAGTACGACGACGAGCCGCCGGACGCGCGCGCCGTACGACGGACGCTGCGGGTCCCGGTGCGGCTGACCGTCCTGCAGTTCGCGCTGTGGGCGACGGCGACCGTCCTCTTCACGGTGCTGGCGTCGATCCTGCAGCCGGAGCGCGCGCTCGGGGTCGGGCTGACGGTCGGCACGGCATCGATCGTGGTGTCCGGCATCGCCTTCCTGCTCTCCGACTTCGCGCTGCGCCCGCTGGCCGCGCGTGCGCTGGCCGGCGCCGAGCTCAGCCGTCGTCCCAGCCTGGTCGGGGTCAAGGCGCGCTCGGTCATCTTCTGGGTCGTCGGCACCGCCGCGCCGGTCGTCGCCCTGATGGTTGCCGGGGTGGTCGCGCTGGTCGACGACTCGGTGACCGTCACCCGCCTGGGCGTCACGACCATCGTCGTGGGGGCCGTGGTGCTGGTCTTCGGTCTGCTCGTCACGGTCCTCTCGGCCGGGGCGGTCGTCGACCCGGTCCTCGCCGTGCGCGACGCGCTGCTCGACGTCGAGCGCGGCCGCCTCGACCGCGAGGTCGTGGTGTTCGACGGGACCGAGGTGGGGCTGCTGCAGGTCGGCTTCAACCGGATGGCGACCGGGCTTCGCGAGCGCGAGCAGCTGCGCGACCTCTTCGGCCGCCACGTCGGTCGCGAGGTGGCCCAGCGGGCCGCCGAGACGGCGGGGGAGGTCGAGCTGGGAGGGGAGTCCCGGACGGCGAGCGTCCTCTTCGTCGACCTCGAGGGCTCGACGACGTACGCCACCGAGCACGACCCGGCCGAGGTCGTCTGGGTGCTCAACCGGTTCTTCGCGGTCATCGTCGAGGAGGTCGACCGACGCGGCGGCCTGGTCAACAAGTTCATGGGCGACGCCGTGCTCGCGGTCTTCGGTGCTCCCGTCCCCGTCGACGACCACGCCGGTCGCGCGCTCGGTGCCGCGCGAGCGATCGCCTCACGTCTCGCGTCCGACGTGCCCGAGCTCTCCGCCGGGGTCGGCGTCGCGACCGGTGAGGTCGTCGCCGGCAACGTCGGTCACGAAGAGCGCTTCGAGTACACCGTCATCGGCGACGCCGTGAACTCCGCGTCCCGCCTCACCGACCTCGCCAAGAAGGAGGACGGCCGCGTCCTGGCCTCCCGCGCCAGCGTCGAGGCGGCCGACACCGAGGAGGCGGAGCGCTGGGTCGACCACGGCTCGGTCACCCTGCGCGGGCGCGGCGGAGAGACGGAGTTCGCCGTCCCGCGGCCGTGAACCGTGGGGGTCTAGCTCGGGTGCGCGTAGCGTGCGAGCCGTGACGGGGGTCAGGAGCATCGCGGCGCTGGCGGCGCTGGCGGCGCTCCTCGCGTCGGTGCTCGTCTCCGGCTGCCTCAGCGCGGCGCCGTACGAGCACCAGCTGAGGTCGCTGGGTGGCTGCGGCCCGGTGACGTACGACGACGTGCGTGGTGCGCGTCCGACCTACGGCCCCGACCGTCTGACGTACTTCCTCAACGCGCAGCACATGTGCGCTGGGCGTTGGGTGCCGGGGGCCGACGGGTGGCTGGTGCCGCAGGGCATGACGATCGCGAACGGGGTCGCCTACGTAGCGGGGTTCGACGGGACGCAGATGGGCCGCCACCGGCTGTGCACGATGCAGTCGATGGACCTCGCCTCTGGTGACGTGATGCGGACGCGCTACCCGGTGCGCGGGCAGGTCGGACCGCGGCAGCCGACCGAGTGCCGCCACGGCGGCGGTGTCGTGGCCGACGAGCACGGCGTGTGGCTCGCCGAGACACAACGGCTGTGGCTGCTCGACCGGGCGACGCTCGAGCCGCTGCGCGGATGGGCGCTCACGGAGCCGGTGCGCGGGTCGTTCGCCGTGCTCGACGACGACGGCCGGCTCGGGCTGGGCCGGTTCCGGGCGGAGAACCCCGCCCGGCTGTGGTGGTACGACGTCGAGGCGCTGCTCGCCTCGTCGTCGTACGTGCTGGACGAGGACGACGCCGTCGACGCCGTGCGGATCCCGCCGGACACACAGGGTGCGCTCTGGGGCGAGCTCGGCGGCATCGGTCCGGGGTTGTGGCTCGCCCGGTCGAACACGTCCTGCGGCGTGCTGGTCGGGCCGGACGGCCGCAGTCGTGCGTTCGTCCCCGGCGCGGAGGGGATGGCGCTGACCGGGCCGGACCGGCTGTGGGTCGTCAGCGAGTCGGGCTCGCGGCTCTACCAGGAGAAGGGACGGCCGATGACGCCGCACCTGGTGCGCTTCGACACCTCGGCCATCTCCGAGTGGGTGGAGCCGGCGTGCAGCCCGTGAGGACGCATCACTGACAGTCCTCCGTCAGGCTTGAGCGACGGCCGATCTCGTCGCGGATGCGGGCGGCCAGAGCGCGTAGGTCGACTGGTTCGGTGGTGTCGACCTCGATCAGTGGACCCATGTCGAGGGGTGCCACCTCGTCACCCCAGAGCTCGAGCTCGTCCCTCTCGTCGTCGAGGTGGCGCGGATCCCTCCGTCGCGCCCGGTAGCGGGTTCGCGCGACGTCGACCGGCACGCGACACCTGACCTCGATGACGGGACCCGGGAGCGCCCGCGCGAGCGGCTCGGAGTAGTCGAACCACGTGCTGTCGATGACGGCGCCGGGGCAGCCTCGGGCGGCACGTAGCAGGGCGAACACCGCAGCCCTTCCCAGTTCTCGCGACTCCTTGACGCTCGCCGGCGCGCCGAGGGCGTCCATCAGAGCCTCCTTGACCTCGTCCTTGGACAGCAGCGGGAGATCGAGCTCGGTCGCGAGGTCGCCGGCCAGCGTGGTCTTGCCCGATCCCGGCCAGCCGCCGACCAGGACGAACGCGCGCATGTGGCCAGCCTGCCACCGTTCATGGCCACCAACCGTCCACAGAACCGTGCTCTGGTGCGTTCTCCACAGGCTTCGTGTGGTCGTTGCTGTGCTGTCGGTGGCGGTCTCGAGGGTGGAGGCATGTCAGCACTCCCACTCTCCCAGGAGCACCGGGTCACCGCGGTGGCGCGTGAGCTGTGTGCGTTGTTGGGTGAGGTGGCGGGGGTGCCGGTGTGGTCGATGTCGGCGTCGGATGCGGGTGATGCGCTGGTGCTGCTGACGCGGGCGCGGTCGCAGCTGGACGCGTTGCTGGTGCGGGTCCTGGGACAGGCGACAGCAGCGGGGACGGGTGCCGAGGCGGGTCTGTCGACGTCGGCATGGTGGTCTCGGGAGACGCGTACGACACGGGCGGAGGCGAACCGCACGTCGTCGCTTGCGTCTGCGCTGGAGCGGTACGACGACGTGGCTGGTGCGCTCGCGGCGGGCTCGGTGCGGACGGACCAGGCGCGGGTGATCGTGGATGCGCTCGACGCACTGCCGTCGACCGTGGAGTCGGGGGTGCCGGAGGCGGCCACGTCCTTCTTGTTGGCGAAAGCCGTCGAGCACGACGCGAAGGCGTTGGGGGTGCTGGGGCGGCGGGTGCTGGAGGTGGTCGATCCGGTCGCCGCGGATGCTGAGGAAGCACGCCGGCTGGAGGCGGAGGAGGCCGACGCGCGGGCGCGGGCGTCGTTCACGATGGTCGACGACGGGCACGGGCAGTCCCACGGCCGGTTCAGCATCCCGACGCTGCACGGCGAGGTGCTGCGCAAGCACCTGCTGGCGATCGCGTTCCCGAGCCGGTTCCGCCGCGACCCGGGCAGCGATGCCGCGAGCACGGCGCCTCCCGAACGGGGCGCGACGAAGCGTCGGATGGGTCTGGCGTTCGTGGACTACATCGAGTCCCGCCCGGTCGAGTCGGTGCCGTCCGCGGGTGGGTTGCCGGCGACGGTGGTGGTCACGATGGACCTCGACACCTTGACGGGTGGTCTGAAGGCAGCATCACTCGACACGGGTGGGCGGATCAGTGCGGGTGAGGCGCGTCGGATCGCGTGCCGGGCGGGGATCGTCCCGGTGGTGCTGGGCGGGCCGTCGGTGGTGCTGGACGTCGGCCGGAGGCGGCGGTTCCACTCCGAGGCGCAACGGGTCGCGATGGGTGTGCGCGATGGCGGCTGCACCGCGGCCGGTTGTGATGCGCCGCCGGCGTTCTGCCACGCCCACCACGACGACGCGTGGGCGCGCGGTGGTCGCACGAGCGTCGAGAACGGCCGGTTGCTGTGTCCGAAGCACCACCGGCTCGTCCACGACCCGGCGTTCCAGCACGGTCTCGACAAGCACGGACAGGTGCTCTTCACCAGGCGGACGTGAGGAGCTCTGTCGAAAGCACGAGGGACTGAACTGTCGATCGCGAGTCCGTTGTCGTCCTGTCGGACCAAAGGTACGGGTGATTTCGTGAGAGTCGGTGCGGTGCGGCGGTCACCGGGCTCGTTCAGTAATCCTCCGACACGCCCCACGGCACCGGCACGACGTACCAGTCGCCGGTCTCCCATCCCGGACGCACGGCACGGACTCCGGTGACCTTCTCGCTCATGGCCAGGGCGACCGCGGACCAGCTGGCGGTCTCGACCATCGGCCCCTTCGGATCGACCCGCGCGAGCCTGGCGAGGTCGCGGACCTCGAGGGGGATGTCGTCGAGGTCGTCCTCGAAGGCGTACTCGTAGTTGTCGTAGACGACCTTGCCGTCGCGTGCGTAGCCAAAGCGGGTCATCGCCTCGATGTTGTCCGTGGCAACGGCGCTGACTGCACCGTCCTCGGACAGTGCAGCCAGGAGACGCTTGGGCGGGTCCGCGAAGCCGGTGTCCTCGTAGGCCACCACGCCGTCGCCGACCTGGACGAAGGTGTATGCAGACTTCTCGAACCCCATCCTCTCCCTCTCGGCTGCAGACATGGGCCGCGCGTCAAGCCCCAGCAGTCGCCGCTTCGCCTCCTCCACCGTCAGCGGAGCGGTGACGACCCAGGTGCCCTCGCCGAGGTTCTCGTCTCGCTCGACTTCGAGGTAGTGGTCGACGAGCGCCCGGTCGTCCGAGGACAGCGCAGCGAGATGGGCGTCCAGCTCGGTCCGGTCGAGCGGGGGCCGTTTCGCAGGCGCCTTGGAGATCGTGGTGGTCGCCTCCGACGGGGTCGGCTCCTGCGCGACCTCGGGGGAGTCCTGTACGCCGCACCCAGGCGCGCCCAGCACACCGACCATCAGCACCACGGCGTACGCGCGCCGTCCCCCTGGACGCATGCCCTCAGTCTCGTCCACTCCCCGGACTGGTGGAAGAGGGCCTGGGGCGACGACGCGAGGTCGGGTCAGCTGCTGCGGTGAGCCCGCCCGACGTCCAGGTGGCGGGTGGTGGCATCGGTCAGCGACACCGTGTCGACGGCGACGGTGACGATGGTGGCGCCCTCGTCGGCGTACGAGCGGGCGTCCTCGCCGCTGTAGGCGTGCACCCCGACCGGTACGCCGGCGGCGACCGCTCGGGCGATGATCGACGACAGGACGGCCCGGAGGTCGTCCCTGCGGTCAGGCGCGCTGAGCCCGAGGGACAGCGAGAGGTCGCCGGGACCGACGTAGATCCCGTCGAGGCCGTTAAGGGCGAGGAGGGCGTCCAGGTCGTCGAGCGCGGTCGCTGTCTCGACCATCAGGATCACGAGGGGTTCGTCGGAGCCGCCGGAGAGCCGGCCGATCGACCGACCCCCGTCGGGGGCGTAGCGGGCCGCCGCGATCACCTCGCGGGCGTGCTCGGCGTCGCTGATGTTGGGCACGATGACGCCGTGGGCGCCCAGGTCGAGGGGACGTCCGACGTCGGGGAACAGCGGGCTGCGGGTGCGTACGAGCGGGACGGCGCCCGCCGACCGGATCGCCGCGGCCACGCCGGGCAGGTCCGCCTCGGAGGCGGCGCCGTGCTGGAGGTCGACGACGACGTAGTCGGCCCCGGTGCGGGCGAGCAGCTCGGCGGTCACTGCTCCGGGCAGCAGGCTCCAGAGGCCGTGGGTGGCGGTGCCGTCGGCCCAGCACTGACGGAGGTCGGTCATCAATCGGGTCCTCTCAGAGCCGGAGCACGCGGCCGGCGACGACGAGGTGCACCTCGTCGCAGGCCGCGCCGACTCGTTGGTTGACGATCCCCAGCAGGTCGCGGAACAGGCGGCCGGAGCGATGTTCGGGGACGATGCCGAGGCCGACCTCGTTGGTGACGACCACGACGTCGTGCTCGCAGGAGCGGAGGGCGTCGACCACCTCGTCCGTGCGCGCGACCACCATCTCGTGCACGGTGTCGCTGTCCTGCTCCCAGGCACCGGCGTCGTCGACCAGCGCGGTCAACCAGGTGCCGAGGCAGTCGACGAGGACGGGGCGGTCGGCACCACGGACCGCGGCGGCGACGTCGCGGGACTCCAGCGTCGACCACGAGCGAGGTCGGCGGGCGAGGTGCGCGTCGATCCGGGCGGCCCAGTCGGGGTCGGCCTCGGCGTCCGGCGTCGGCCCGGGCGCGACGTACGTGGCGGGCTCGTCGCCGACGAGTGCCTCGGCGTGGGTGGACTTGCCGGACCGTACGCCGCCGGTGACCAGGATCCGCATGAAACGCATCCTGTCAGGCAGGACCGGCCTGACAGGCGATCACGTCGACGAATCGGACGAGATCGCAGGGGTACGGAACGCCATGACGCATGACACGACCTCCACGACCGGGACGACCCGCGACCGTCAGCTGGCGGTGGTCACCGGAGCCTCGAGCGGCATCGGGCTCGAGCTGGCCAGACAGTTCGTCGACCACCACTTCGACGTCATCGTCGCGGCCGAGGACGCGGAGATCGCCGTCGCGGCCGCCGTCCTGCGCGCCGAGAGCGCCGGTGCCGTGACGCCGATCCAGGTCGACCTGCGCCGCCCCGACGGTGTCGAGGAGCTCTACGCCGCGATCAAGGCCGACGGCCGGCCGCTGGCCGCGATCGCGCTCAACGCGGGCCACGGCCAGGGCGGCGCGTTCGTGGACAACGACCTCGAGGACGAGCTGTCCATCATCGACCTCAACATCATCTCGACCGTACGGCTGGCGAAGCTCGTGCTGCGCGACATGGTGGCGCGCGACGAGGGCCGGGTCCTCGTCACCTCGTCCATCGCCTCGACCATGCCGGGGTCCTTCCAGGCGGTCTACAACGCCTCGAAGTCCTTCTTGCAGTCGTTCACCGAGGCGCTCCAGAACGAGCTCAAGGACACCGGGGTGACGCTGACGTCGCTGATGCCCGGACCGACGGAGACCGACTTCTTCGAGCGCGCCGACATGGCCGACGACACCAAGGTCGGTACGTCGAAGAAGGACGACCCGGCGCAGGTCGCGCGGCAGGGCTACGACGCGTTGATGGCGGGGAAGTCGCGGCTGGTCGGCGGCGGGATCAAGACCAAGGTCCAGGAGGCCGCGGGCAAGGCGATGCCCGACAAGCTCAAGGCCGCGATGCACCGGCAGATGGCGGAGCCGGGCTCGGGGGACTGAGGGCTCGGGCTGGGTCTCGATACGCCTCGCTCGTTCCTCGCGGGCTACTCGACCACCGGAAGAGAAACGGGCTGTCGACCAGCTAGGAGATGGAGGCGCCGAGGAGGAGAAGGGCGAAGGAGATCTCGACGGCGGCGCCGAGGACGTCGCCGGTGATGCCGCCGAGGCGGCGGGCGCAGCGGAGGACCAGGGCCAGGAGGGCCGCGAGCACGAGGACGAGGCCGGCCAGCGCGGGCCACACCGCGCCGAGGATGAAGCCGGCCAGCGCGACGAGCACGATCGCGAGGGCGAGGGAGAGAAGCGCCCCGACGACCGGCACGGAGCCGATGTGGGTGGCGCCGAGGCCGTCGGCCCGGGCCGCGGGGACACCGCGGACGCACGCCAGGGCCAGGCACGTGCGGGAGGCGCAGACGAGGAGCCCGACGGCGAGCCAGCCGTGGTCGTGCCGGACGACCGACGCGAGGGAGGCGGCCTGGAGCCCGGCGACCAGGACTACGGCGACGACTCCGGCGGGGCCGACGGGTCCCGTGCGCATCACCTCGAGCGAGCGCTCGGGGGAGTAGGACGCGGTCAGGCCGTCGGCGGTGTCCGCGAGACCGTCCCAGTGGAAGGCCCGGGTGCCGAGCGCGAGCGCCAGCAGGACGACGTACGCCGTCACGAGCGGGGCGACGCCGAGCCACTGACCCAGCAGCGCGAGCGTCGCTGCGGCGACGGCCAGCGGCAGCACCGCGACCGGTGCGAGGGCCATCGCCAGTCCGGCCACGGGGCGGTCGACGCGTGAGGGGGGCCGCACCGGTACGGCTGTGAGGGTGCCGGTCGCGAGGACCCAGGCGTCGCGCAGGATCACGACACCCTCACTGGGGCAGGATCTCGCTGAGCAGCGCCACGTCGCGCATCACCGCGATGCCCGAGCGGAGCAGGGGGAGCGCGGCGACGGCACCCGAGCCCTCGCCGAGGCGCATGCCCAGGTCGAGGAGCGGGTCGAGGCCGAGCGACTTCAGCGCATGGGTCTGGGCGGGCTCGGTGGAGCGGTGGCCGGCGACCCACCACGCGGACGCTCCGGGCGCCATCGCCTCGGCGACGACGGCGCACGCGACCGACATCAGGCCGTCGAGGACCACGGGGGTGCCACGGCGCGACGCCTCGACGAGGAAGCCGACGGTGGCGGCCAGGTCGGCGCTGCCGAGGGCGGTGAGCAGGTCGACGGGGTCGGCGACACGGTCACCGGCGCGTGCCAGCGCCCGAGCGACGACGTCGCGCTTGCGGGTCCAGCCCTCGTCGTCGACCCCGGTCCCGCGTCCAGTCACCTCGTCCGCAGGCAGTCCGAGGGAGGCGGCGACGAGCGCGGCGGCCGGCGTCGTGTTGCCGATCCCGAGGTCACCGGTCATCAGCAGCTGGGCTCCGTCGTCGACCAGCTCCCCGGCCACCTGGGCCCCGAGCGCCAGCGACTGCGCGCTCTCGGCCGAGGTGAGGGCGTCGGTGAGGTGGATGGCGCCCGAGCCGCGGCGCACCTTGCGGGCGGTCACCTCCGACGGCAGGTCGGCGAGGTCGGCGTCGACGGCCACGTCGAGGACGGTGACCGACACCCCGTGCTCGCGCGCGAGCGCCGAGACGCCCGCGTGTCCGGCGACGATCGTCCGGACCATCGCCTCGGTGACGGCGGGCGGGTACGCCGAGACGCCGTGCGCGGCGACGCCGTGGTCGCCGGCGAGCACCACGAGGCGTACGTCGGTGAGCCGCTCGGGACATACCACGCCCTGCGCAGCGGCCAGCCAGGCACCCAGCTCGCCGACCCGTCCCAGCGCGCCCGGGGGAGTGGCGAGGCCCGCGAGCCGTTCCCGCGCGGCGGCGAGGACGGTGGGCGAGGGCGGGGCGATCGGGGTGCGGTCCATGGCCGCGCCAGCCTAGGGCAGGCTGCACCCGTGCCCGGTCACTCCTTCCTCCAGCTGCCGGTGCCCGCGCTCGAGGAGTGGGTGCGGGCGAGGACGGCCCACTACGACACGGGCTTCGTCTCGGACGACCCGCGTTTCGGGCACGCGCACGTCACGGCGCTGGGGCCGTTCGACCCGGACCCGTCGCCGGCGACGCTGCGGACCGTCGCTGCGATCGCGAGGTCGACCGGGCCGGTGCGGACGCGGCTGGCCCGGCTCGACCAGTTCCCCGACGGGATCATCCACCTCGTCCCGGACCCGGCCGACGAGCTGCGTGACCTGACGCGTCGACTGGTCGCGGCGTTCCCCGCGCACCCGCCGTACGGCGGTGCTTTCGGCGACGACGTCAGGCCGCACCTCACCGTCGACGCCGCCTCCGACATCGTCACGCTCGCGTCGACCGCCGCGCTGCTGCGGGACGTCGTACCGGTGGACGTGGTGCTCGACCGGCTGCAGCTCGCGTGGTGGGAGTCGGGGAGCTGCCACGTGATGCAGGAGTGGGCGCTGGGCGGATAGGTGGATGGTTTCGAGGCTCGCTCCGCTCGCACCTCAACCACCGAAGGGAGTGCTCGCACCTCAACCACCGAAGGGATTGCTCGCACCTCGACGACCGAAGGGATTGCTCGCACCTCGACCACCGAAGGGATCGCTCGCACCTCGACGACCGAAGGGATTGCTCGAATCACGGGGTGGAGGCCGCACGATTGAGCGACCCTTGCCGCATGCACCGCCTCGTCCTGCTGCTCGTCGCGCTCGTCTCCACCTCACTGCTGGTCGTGCCGTCGGCGTCCGCGGCCGACATGGACTGCGGTGACTTCGCCACGCAGTCGGAGGCGCAGGCGTTCTTCGTCGCGGCCGGTCCCGGCGATCCGCACCTGCTCGACGCCGACGGCGACGGGGTCGCGTGCGAGGGCAACCCCTGCCCGTGCTCGACCAGCATCGTGCCCCTCGTCGGGACCGCGACGCCGACGCCGACGCCCTCTCCGACACCGGCGGTCGACCCCGACGGCTCCGGCACCAGCGGGCCGACGCCGCGCGACCGGGTGGTGGTCGTCCGGGTCAGCGACGGCGACACGCTGCGGGTGCTCATGCCGGACGGGACGGAGGAGTACGTCCGGCTCCTCGGGATCGACACCCCGGAGATCTACTCACGCCGGGAGTGCGGGGGTCCCCAGGCCACTCGGGCGATGCGACGGCTGGCACCCGTGGGGTCGAGCGTGGTGATCGTGTCCGACCCGAGCCAGGGCGACCGGGACAGGTACGGCCGGCTCCTGCGCTACGTGCAGCGCAGCGGGAAGGACGTCGGCAAGGCACAGGTCAGCGCCGGGTTGGCGCAGGTGTACGTCTACCGGCGGGACCCGTTCGACCGGGTCGGCGCCTACCAGCGCGCCGAGCGGCGGGCGATGCGGGCCGACCGGGGGTCCTGGGGGCGCTGCTGGCGGTGAGCCGTGGCAGGATCGATGCATGGCTGCATGGGCACACCTCGAGATCACCGTCGACGACCAGGGCAACGTGGAGGTCGGGGGCTACAACGCCGACCCGGAGGCGCTCGTCGCCGACACCGAGTCGTGGGAGGACCTGCTGACGTCGCTCTCGGTCAACGGCTGGGAGCTGGTGCAGGTGATCCCCGGCGTCGAGACGACGTACTGGTTCAAGCGCCAGGCCTGAGCCCCGGCCTGACGATCCGATGGACGAGCTGCGCGACCGCTTCCGGGCCGCGTCGGCCGACGCGGAGGTCGTCTTCTGGCGACCGCAGTCGTCGCCGGCGGAGATGTTCCGCGACCTCGCGGCCTACGCGGGGGAGCACGGGACCACGTGGGACCGGTACGGCGACGGCGGGCCGGTCGCCGAGCTCGAGGGCCGCGTCGCCGAGCTGCTCGGCAAGCCCACCGCAGTGATGTTCCCGAGCGGCGTGATGGCCCAACAGGCGGCGCTGCGCGCGTGGTGCGACCGCAGCGGCTCGCGCCGGGTGGCGCTGCCCGACCTCTCGCACCTGCTCCACCACGAGCAGGACGGGCCCCGACGGGTCCTCGGTCTCGAGCTGGAGCACCTCACCACCGGCCGCGAGGTCCCGACCGCGGCCGCCCTGGCGAAGGTCGGCGGCCGCCTCGGCGCCGCCATGGTCGAGCTGCCGCTGCGCGACGCCGGCTGCCTGCTCCCCACGTGGGACGAGCTCCTCGAGCTGTCCGCCGCCGCCCGCGAGCGCGGGGTGCCGCTCCACGCCGACGGCGCCCGGATCTGGGAGTCGGTGCCCCACTGGGGCAGGGAGCTGGCCGAGGCGGCCGACCTGTTCGACTCGGTGTACGTCTCGCTCTACAAGGGTCTCGGCGGCTCGAGCGGTGCGCTCGTGGTGTGCCCCGAGGACCTGGCCGGCGAGCTGCGGTCGTGGCGCCAGCGGATGGGCGGCACGATCTTCTCGATGACGACCGCGGCGGTCGGCGGGCTGAAGGGCCTCGACGAGCAGCTCACGCGGTTCGGCGACTACCGCCAGTGGGCGATCGACCTCGCGGCCGCGCTCCACGAGCACGGGATCCGCACCTTCCCGGAGGTGCCGCACATCGCGACCTTCCTGGCCTACGCCGAGGGCACGCCCGACGAGGTCAACGAGCGGGTGGTGTCGTTCACCGAGCAGCGCAAGGTCGTGCCGTGCGGGCTCTGGAGCCCGGCCGACGTGCCGGGGTGGGTCGTCACCGAGCTGACCTGCTACGACTCGGCGGTCGGCAAGGACCCTGCCGAGGTGGCCGGGATGATGGCCGAGGCACTCGCTATCGTCCTCCCGTGAGTGCACAGGCCCCCTCCGCAGTCATCCTCGTCCGCGCGACCAGCTTCGTCCCCAACCCCGCCACCGCCGCGGACAACGCGTTCCAGCGCGACGTCCCCGCCGGCCAGTCCGACGAGGCGACGTCGGCCAAGGCGCTGGCCGAGATGGACGCCCTCGCGGCGGCCCTCCGCGCGGTCGGCGTACGGGTCCACGTGTTCGAGGACGACGACCACACGCGCCCCGACAGCGTGTTCCCCAACAACTGGCTCTCGACCCACGCCGGCGGCACGGTCGCGGTCTACCCGATGTACGCCTCCAACCGCCGCCACGAGCGCCGCCACGACGTGCTCGAGATGCTCAAGTCGGAGTACCGCGTGCAGGCGATCGTCGACTACTCCGGCCTCGAGCCGGACGGCATCTTCCTCGAGGGCACCGGCGCGATGGTGCTCGACCACGTGTCGCGGGTGGCCTACACGGCCCGCAGCCACCGCGCCGACGTCGCCGTGCTCGAGCGCTTCTGCACCGACTTCAACTACGAGCCGATGGCCTTCGACGCCATCGACTCGGACGGAGTGCCGGTCTACCACACCAACGTGATCGCCTGCGTCGGCACGGACGTCGCGATGATCGCCCTCGAGATGATCCCCGACCAGGACCGTCGTGAGCAGGTGCGCGAGCGCCTCGCGGTCACGGGTCGCACGGTCGTCGAGCTGACAGAGCACCAGATCCGGGAGTTCGCCGGCAACGCCGTCGAGCTCTGCGGCCGTACGCCGGAGGGCAGGCGCCGCTACGTGATGGCCATGTCGGCCCGGGCCAAGGCGTCGCTGCGGCCCGACCAGGTCGCCGCGATCGAGGAGTCGTGCGAGATCGTCGCCGTCGACATCCCGACGATCGAGCTCGCCGGCGGCTCGGTGCGCTGCATGATCGCGGGCGTGCACCTCGACCACCGGCCCGAGCAGCTGCCGGAGCCGGGCGAGAACGTCGTCGCCATCAACGAGGACAACCCGGTCACCCCCGACGGCCGGTACGTCGCGAAGGACTACGTCTGAGGCGCCGTCCCGCGTCGTGCACGCGGGACGGCGCCCCTGACGCTCAGCTGATGGTGATCGGCTGGCCGCCGGAGACCAGGCGCCAGGCGACGGAGGCGAACTGCGCCGGGTCGATGACACCGTGGGCGGTCACCCAGTCGATGATGAGCTGGCGGATCTCGTTCTGCCGGTTGTAGACCACGGGGGCGGTCTTGACGTGCGGGAAGCCGCCGCCGCCGGACTGGCGGTAGTTGTTGACCGCCATCGCGAACTCCTGCCCGGCCGCGACGGGTACGCCGTCGTAGGCGAGACCGACGATGCGCGAGCCGACCGGCTGCGAGACGTCGATGTCGTACGTCAGCGGGGCGTCGAGGCCGGCGACCGAGTCGAAGTTGTAGTCCGGGATGGTCGCACCGACGGTCTGGCCGGGCGGGGGCGGAGCAGTGGCGTTGGTGAGGTCCGCGAGGGTGAACGGACCGGTGCCGGACACCTGCTTGAAGTACCGGACGGAGTACTCGAGGTAGTCCTTCACCTGGGCGCCGGTGACCTTCACGCCGAGCAGCGTGTTGTCGTAGATGTAGAGGCCGGCGACGTCGCGCACCGACACCTGGCCGGCCGGGAACGAGGCGGACCGGTTGAACGGCGCGGCGATGGACAGCACCGGCAGGGCCGCGTCGGCCCCGGTGAGACCGGCCTTGACCGCGTCGGCCTGCACGAGCTGGACGAAGTCGATGATCGGGACGTCCTCCACCACGGCCCGCGCCGCGGACAGTGCAGTCGTCGAGGTGCCGATGGGGGAGTTGACGTAGGAGACCACCGTGTCGTGCTGCTCCTGCACGGCGGCCAGCACGGCGGCGTCGCCGGCGACCGTGTTGGAGTCGAGCAGCTGGCCTGACCTCTCCACGACCTTCCAGCGACCGCGCTCGAGCTCGAGGTCGAGGTCCATCACCGCGACCCGCATGCCCCAGTAGAGCGGCTCGACGAGGAGGACCTCCTGGCCGGTCGTCGTGTTGGTCGGCTTCGCGACGAGGTCCTTGTGGGCGTGCCCGACGAGGATGGCGTCGATGCCCGGCACCTGCTCGGCGACCAGCGTCGAGGCGTTCTCGACGTAGGGGAGTGCGTCGCCGTAGGACGAGGTGCCGTCCATGCCGCTGTGCGCGCTGACGACGACCACGTCGCAGCCGCGCCTCTTGAGCTCGGGGACGTACTTCCTCGCCTGCTCGACGAGCCCGGGGAACTCGAGCCTGCCCTCGACGTTGGCCTTGTCCCAGATCGCGATCCCGGGGTTGGTGAGGCCGAGCACGCCGACCGTGAGGTCGGGTGCGCCGTGCACCTTGAAGCGCTTGATCACGTAAGGCGGGAAGACCGGCCGGCCGGTGGCGGCGTCGACGGCGTTGGCGCCGAGCAGCGGGAAGTTCAGCTGCGACTCGAAGGTGCGCAGGGTGTCGAGGCCGTAGTTGAACTCGTGGTTGCCGAGCGCGGCGGCGTCGTAGCCGACGAGGTTCATGGCGTTGGCCATCGGGTGGACCGAGCCGCCGGTGATGGGGTCGATGCGCGCGTAGTAGTAGGCGAGCGGGGTGCCCTGGATGGTGTCGCCGGCGTCGAGGGTGAGGATCGGCTGGTCGGGGTGCTTCGCGCGGTGCGCCTTGATCAGGGTGGCGGCCTTGGCGAGACCGATGTCGTTGTGCGTGGAGTCGTCGTACTCCACGTTCTTGAAGTAGTCCCAGTTGAGGACGTTGCCGTGCAGGTCGGTCGTGCCGAGGACGGTGAGCCGGGTCTGCCGACCCGGCTTCGCGAGGGCCGGCAACGGCTGGGCGACGAACCCGGCCGCAGTCAGGGCTGCTGCGCCGGTGAGGACCGTACGGCGCGAGGGATGGGGCTGCGAGGGCATGCGATGACCACTTTCCGAGAGGTTCCGAGGGTTCCGAGGGCATCCGGTCGGCCGGAGCCGGTCCATCTACCTACACGACGACGCCCCGGGTCAACCTCGCGCGGACCTCGCGTCGGTCTAGCGGGCCAGCTGCACCAGGAGCACCACGTTGAGCGCGATGATCGCGCTCGCCGCCAGCGCGCCGGCGACGGTGGTGAGGCGCCGGTTGACGAGCGAGCCCATCACGTCGCGGCGCGCGGTGAACCACACGAGCGGCACCAGGGCGAACGGGATCCCGAACGACAGGACGACCTGGGAGGCCACCAGTGCCTTCGTCGGGTCGATGCCCAGGGCGAGGATGACGACGGCCGGGGCGAGGGTCACGAGGCGGCGGGCTACCAGCGGTATCCGGCGGCGGATGAAGCCCTCCATGACCACCTGGCCGGCGAGCGTGCCGACGCTGCTCGACGCGAATCCCGAGGCCAGCAGGCCGAGCGCGAACAGCAGCGCGGCGCCCTTCCCGAGGCTCTCGCCGAGCCCGACGTGAGCGCCCTCGATGGTGTCAATGCCCTGGCCGGACAGCGCGGAGGCGGCCACCAGCAGCAGCGAGAGGTTCATCAGGCCGGCGATCGTCATCGCGACGATGACGTCGATGCGCTGGCCACGCATGACCGTGCGCCGCTCCGCATCGGTGCGGGCGTGGAGCCGCTCGGACGTCAGCCCGCTGTGGAGGTAGATGGCGTGCGGCATGACCGTCGCGCCGAGCATGCCCGCGGCGAGCATCACGCTGTCCATCCCGGCGAAGCGCGGCAGGGTGCCGTCGAGGACGGCCATCGAGTCGACCCCGCTGATCGCGACGTCGTAGACGAAGCCGAAGAGGATGACGCCGAGCAGGCCGATGATGACGGTCTCGAAGTGCCGGTGCCCGGCGCCCTTGACCGCGAGCAGCGCGAAGGCGACGAGCGCGGTGATCGTGCCGCCGACCAGCAGGGGGAGGTCGAAGAGCAGCTTGAGCGCGAGCGCGCCGCCGACGACCTCGGCGAGGTCGGTGGCGATGGCGACCAGCTCGGCCTGGCCCCAGAGCCCCCGCACGACGGGGCGGGGCAGGTGGGCGCGGCACAGTGCCGGGAGGCTCATGCCGGTGGCGACGCCGGCCTTGGCGGAGAGGTACTGGATGAGCATCGCCATGATGTTGCTGACGACGACCACCCACACCAGGAGGTAGCCGTAGGCCGACCCGGCCGCGATGTTGGTCGCGAAGTTGCCGGGGTCGACGTAGGCCACCGCGGTGACGAAGGCCGGGCCGAGCAGCGGCCACATCCGGCCGAGCCGCCCGCGGATCCCGACGGCCGGCGTCGGCCGGTCGAGCACCGCCGCGGCAGCGGACGTCGTACGACGCACGGGCGGGGCTGCGTAGCGCCTGGTCTGGAACATGTCAGTCCTCGGTCCGGTCGACGACGGATGGGGCGACGTGGGCGAGCGCACGGCTCGCGCGGCGCCGGTCGATGGCCCGCGTGACGACCTCGGCGAGGATGAACAGCACCATCATCGGGATGGCGAGCATCAGCATCGAGAACGGGTCGGTGGAGGGTGTCGCGACCGCCGCGAAGATGACGGCGGCCATCAGGATGACGGAGCGGTGCCTGCCGAGCTGCGCGCCGGTGACGACACCGGCGAGGTTGAGCAGCACGAGGAAGAAGGGGATCTCCACGGCGAGGCCGAAGACCAGCAGCATCCTGCTGAAGAAGGAGAAGTAGTCGCCGAACTCGACCAGGTTCTCCATGCCGGCGGGGGTGAAGCCGATGAGCACCCCGAGGCCCTTGGGGAGCACGTAGTAGCCGAGGGCGACGCCGGCGATGAACAGTGGGCCGGCCACGGCGGCGAAGACCTTCGACCAGCGCTTCTCGCGCTCCAGCAGGCCGGGCACCACGAAGGACCACGCCTGCCACAGCCAGTACGGGCTGGCCGCGACGAGCGCCGCGGTGCCGCACAGCTTGAGGTTGAGCATCAGCGGACCGGTCGCGCCGGCGACGTACGCCGTGCTGACCGTGTCGGCGCCGATGAGGGTCTGGGCCTGGTTGTAGGGGCCCAGGACCAGCGCGAGCAGCTGGTCGTAGAACGGCAGCGCCACGAAGAACGCCGCCACGAGGACGAGGGCGCAGCGGATGAGCCGGGCCCTCGCCTCACGGAGGTGGTCGGCCAGCGACATGCTGCCGGGCGTGGAGCCCGGTCGGCTGGGAGCGATCCGCAGCACGTTGACAGCAGTGGCGATCGACATCGGTGGGCTCCCGTCAGCCGCGGTGCGCGTCGTGCTCGCGCGAGGTCTCGACGACGACCGGCTCGGACACCGCCTGGGTCAGCGGCGCGGCCTCGACCGTGGTCGTGTCATCGGCCTTGTCGCCGTGCTTGTCGCCGTGCTTGTCGTCCATGAGGCCCTTGGTCTCGGCCTTGAAGATGCGCAGCGCCTGACCGGAGCCGCGGGCGAGCTCCGGCAGCTTGGAGGCCCCGAAGAGCAGGACCAGGACGGCCAGGACGATGAGCAGCTCCATGCCGCCCAGTCCGCCGACGAGCAGGGGAGTGATGGTGGAAGTCATGCTGTCTTCCTCTCGGATGATGGTGCAGTGGTGGTGCGGGAGATGACGTCGTCGCGGTCCTCGTCACGGTCGTCGTCGCGGTCGTCCTCGTCGCGCTCGGCGAGGATCTCTGCGACCTGGCGGCGGACCATCTCGCGCGGGTTGAGGTCGCGCAGCTCGAGGTCGGCGTAGTCGTCTCCGAGCGAGGTACGCAGGTCGTCGCGCACGGAGTCGCCCATGCGCTTGGCGGCCCTGATGCCCTGGGCCAGCTGCCTGGCCAGCCCGGGGAGCTTGTCCGGGCCCATGAGCACGACGCCGAAGAAGGCGATGACGGCGAGCTCGGGGAGTCCGATTCCGAACATGGGTGTCTCCTCTCGAGGAGTCAGGTCGTGCTCCGGGGTGGTCCGGACGCCACGGGGGCGGCGTCCGGACCACCGGGAGCGGTCACGCGCGGTGCTGGGTGGTGTGCATCGCGCGGTCGACCTGGTCCGCCCAGTGGGCGGGCCGCAGGACGGCGTGGTGCGCGGCGGGGTGGGTGACCAGCCACGCGGCGCGCAGCACCACGGCAGCCAGCAGCAGCATCCCGACGATCTCCATCGCAGACACGTCGATCACGCGCTCTGGAAGACGGCGCCGTTGACGCCCTTGGGGAAGAACCCGCCCTTGGTGACCGACTTCGGGTTCAGGTAGACGACGTTGAGCACCTGGCCGGGCGTGCGGCTGAAGGCGATGCCGTTCTTGTCGGTCGGCTGGATGTTCGCCGTGTCGGCCTTGCCGATGCCCTGGTCCCGGTTGGACTTGCCGTCGAGGCTGTCGCGCGCGTTGGAGATGGCGCGAGCCGCGTCCTGCAGGCCGCGGTCCCACAGCTGCGAGCGGATGAGGCCGGCGTGGTAGGCCTCCACGGCCAGGATGCCGGCAGCCGCCTCGAGGTAGGTCTTGTTCGAGATGAGCGGCGAGGCGCCCTTGTAGGCCGTGACGCCCACGTCCTCGAAGAGGAACGCCGCCAGCAGGAAGTTGTTCTCGTTGGCGAACGGGTCGAAGGTCTGGCCCGGCTGGATGAGCCCGGCCGCGGTCGCAGCGGCGGTGAAGCTGTTCTGCAGGTCGATCGCCGGACGCGAGACCTTGGCGCCGCCGAGGGCGGTGCGGAGGAACTTCACGTGGTGGAGCTCGTCCCAGGCGATCTCCTTGGCGTAGTTGTAGATCGACTTCGACTGGAAGTTGACCTGCCGGCCGCCGGTGACGCCACCCTTGTTGCCCTTGCCGCCGGTGAGGCTGTCGGGCAGCCCGTGGCCGTGGAAGGCGTACGAGTAGAACTCGGCCTCGAGGTACTCGAGGTTGAGCGCGAAGTTGAGGACGGCGCCGTCGCTGACCCCGGCCGCCTCGGCCGGTGCGGAGGCGAGTCCGCCGAGCGCACCGGCGCCGACGACGCCGAGACCGGCCACGCCGGCCGACTTGAGGAAGAGGCGGCGGTCGGTCTCGTTCTCCGCGCTCCGGTTGATCATGTCCTTGACTACTGCCTTGCCGAACATGCGTTCTCCATTCAGGGATGTCGCTGTTGCCAAGGTCGCCAAGCCTCTGGCGGCCCCGCCGGGACTCGAGCCCGGCTGGTCTGACCGACGGGCTTCGGGGCGGCAGGTGAGGACGGATTGGTCCGGATGCGGTTCGAATGTGACCGGGACCACCCGCCGGGGTGAACGGCTAGGCCTGTCGCGACGTGCGCTCCGAGGCGTACATCCGGAACAGCCAGTACGCCGACACGGCGCACAGCAGGTGCCAGGCGGCGTGACCTTGCAGCAGCGAGCGCGGGTCGCACCAGCCGGCGTTGCTGAGCAGCCAGATCGTGAAGGCGACAAGCACGGCGGCGAGTGCGACGACGCCGTGGCGGAACACGATCGCGGTCTCGACGCGGCGCCACACGAGCGTCTCCAGGACGACCGCAGTGAGCAGCAGGACACCGAAGGCGAGGTTGCCGGCGTGGTGCACGACGGGGACCGGGTCGGGCCACCGGCCCGCGACCTCGCAGGCGGTGACGCAGGCGACGTACGACGTCACGAGGGCGGTCGTGCCGGCCCGCGTCCAGCGCACCCCGGCCCACGCGGCGGCGAAGCCCGCGACGAGGTACATGCTGAGCATGTCGAGGTGCCCGCCCCACTCGCTCTGGGTGGCGTGCATCGCGGCCGAGCCGGGTCCGAGGAGGACGACGACGCACGCGAAGAAGGTGGCGACGGTGCGGGACATGACGGCGTCGTCGGGGAGGCGGCCGGCCCGGCGGGCGACGAGGAGCCCTGCCACCACGAAGCCGACGTTGGAGAACGTGTTCGCCGGTTGGCGGACCAGGCTGCCTCGAGCGGCCTCGCAGAAGCTCGCCCCACGCCCGACGTCCGGTCCGAGCCAGCCCTGGCCGACCGCCAGGACCAGCAGGCACACCGAGCCCGCCGCCACCGCCGAGGCGGTGGCGACGGGCCGGGTCATGCGCCGATCGTAGGGATCCTCAGCTGCGGGTCACCTGCACCACGGTGGGGCGCGGTCCGGCGAACTGCCCGGGGGACGGCGTGCTGCCTGCGGGGACGAAGTCGGGGAAGCGCGACTGCGGGGCCGCCCACGAGCCGTCCTCACCGGGGTGCTGGACGGCGACGAACACCGAGTCGTCGCGGTCCCGGACGACCGGGCCGCACGTCTCGGCGCCCGCCGGCACGGCGAGGAACTGCTGCACGTGCCCGCGCTCGGGACCCTCGACCGGCACCTTGAACAGGCCGTCGCTCTTCTTGATCGCGCTGGGCTGCCCGTCGGTGGAGACCCACAGGTTGCCGACGCTGTCGAACGCGACGTTGTCGGGGCAGGAGATGGGTGACACCGGGCCGGTCCAGCCGCCGAAGTAGCGGCCTGCCGACGCCTCGTCGCCGCAGACCAGGAACAGGTTCCAGGTGAAGGTGGCCGACGTGTGGTCGCCGCCGTCCTCGATGATCTCGACGACGTGGCCGTCCTTGTTGGCCGGGCGCGGGTTGGGCTCGTCGACCTGGAGGGCCGTGCGGGACGTGTTGTTGGTGCACGCGACGTAGATCCGGCCGTTGTGCAGGCTCGGCTCGACGTCCTCCGGGCGGTCCATCTTCGTCGGCTTCACCGCGTCGGCGGCGAGGCGCGTGTAGACCAGCACCTGCTCGGTGGTGAAGCCGGGCACGACGGACTCGCCGTCCACGGTCAGCGGGATCCACTCGCCGGTGCCGTCGCTGACGCCGTCGCCGAGGCCGTCGCCGGTGAAGCGCGCCACCGAGAGGTCGCCGTTGCTGAGGAGCTGGAGGTTGTGCTTGCGCGCCTTCGCGCTGCTGCCGGGCCGCATCGCGTCGCGGGAGACGAAGCGGTAGACGTAGTCGAAGCGCTCGTCGTCACCCATGTAGGCCACGACGTGGCCGTCGCCGTTGACGATGACGTTGGCGCCCTCGTGCTTGAAGCGGCCCATCGCGGTGTGCTTGACCGGGGTGGACGTCGGGTCGGTGGGGTCGATCTCGACGATCCAGCCGAAGCGGTTGGGCTCGTTCTTGTAGTCCGCCGTCGTGGCGTCCCACCGCGGGTCGACCGAGCGCCAGTTGCGGGTGTCACCGCTGGACGCGAGGCCGTAGCGTCCCTCCGCCGTCCCGGTGCCGCCGGTCGCCCTGAAGTACTGGTTGAAGTTCTCCTCGCCGGAGAGCACCGTTCCCCACGGGGTCGTGCCGCCCGAGCAGTTGTTCATCGTGCCGCGCACCGTCGTACCGGTCGGGTCGGCCACCGTCCTGAGGAGCTCGGACCCGGCGGCCGGTCCGTCGAGCGCGAAGACCGTGTCGAGCGTGATCCGGCGGTTGAGGGGCGCGCCCGGGACGTACGTCCACACGTCGCCACGCTTGCGGCGCTCGAGCTCGACCACCGACATGCCGTGCGCGGCCCAGACCGTGCGGATGACGGTCTCGGCGGGGGTGCCGGGCGGGAACATGATGTTCTCGTTCGTGTACTCGTGGTTGCACACGAGCAGCGCGCGGGTGCCGGCGCGGTTGGTCTCGATGATGTCGAGGTAGTCGTTGTTGTAGCCGAACTGGCCGGCCTGCGCCTCGGGCGACTGGTGGGCGCCGTCGAACGCCGGCGCACCGGGGAGGATCGGGTCACCCCACCGCAGGATCGGGTCCCAGCGGTAGCCGCTGGGCACGGTGACCGTGTCGACGGTGGTGGGGACGGCAGCGATCGGCGCGAACGGGAGCGTCCCGGGCGCGCCGTTCCCGCCCTTGCCGGGCTTCGGACCCTCGGCCGCGGCGGCGGCCAGCGGGCTCGAGCTCACGGCGGCGATGGCGGCGACGGTCAGGCCGGTGCCGACGACGGAGCGGCGGCTGAGGGCCGCGGTGGCGACGTCGCGGAAGTACGACGTCTCGGTCGTGTTGGGGGCGGCCTTCGAGCAGGCGTCGCCGCAGCGCAGGTGACAGGTGACGGCGCTGCGGTTGCCGTGGGTCTTGCCGGACATCGGGAGCAGGCGGAGGTCGAGGCGTGAGGTCATGGGCCCGACCCTCGCCCCGCTGGTCGCCGTACGAGGGTCCGGCAGGTGGCCGACGGGTGAACGTCGGCCGACCTGTCGGTACGGCCTCTCAGTAGGGCTTGTCGTCGTGCTGGGGGTGGAGGCTGGGGTAGCCCGCCTTGGGCTCGACGTCGTCGGGGTTCGGCTCCACGCCGCCCTCGCTCTGCTCCGGTGGGGCGTCGTCCGGGGTGTCGACGACCGACGTGTCGCGGGTTCCGTCGGCGCCGACCTGGCCCGGGCCGGCGTGCCCGACCCACTCGCTGCTGGACCCGCTGCCACCAGCGGCGCCCGCGGGGCCGGAGGCGTTGGGCGTGGACTCGCGCTCCTCCGCCGCCAGGGCGTCCTGCTCGTCGTCCGAGGTGGTCATCCGGTCGTCCTCTCGCTGGGTCACGGCGTCCCTGTTCCCCTCCCGGACGCCCGCATGCCCGGGAGCGGGTCGACCGCAGGCGGCTGAGATGCTGGCGCTGTGATCCCCAGCCCGCGCCGTACGGCGATGCTCCTCGTCGGGTGCGTCGTCCTGGGGAGCGGGGTCGCGATGCTGCTGGCCGCCGACCTCGGTTCCGACGGCTACTCGACCTTCGTCAACGGCATCTCCCTCACGTCCGGGCTCGAGTTCTGGATCGCCAACGCGATCGTCGGCGCCGTGCTGGTGGTGCTGGCCGCGCTGCGCCACGTACGGCCAGGGGTGGGCACGGTCGTGCAGGTCGTCCTCGTCGGGGTGGTGGTCGGTCTCGTGCTCGACCTCGTCGCGACGCCCGACAGCCTGGCGGGGCGCGCCGTGCTGCTCGTGGCAGCGTTCCCGGTGCTGGCCGTCGGGATCGCGCTCTACCTCGGCAGCCACACCGGCGCCGGCCCGGCCGAGGCGGCAGCGCTCGCGTGGGACCCGCCCGTCGCGTTCCGATGGAGCTACAGCGTGGTCCAGGGTGGCGGCGCGCTCGGCGGGTGGCTGATGGGCGCGACCATCGGGGTCGGGACGCTCGCGGTGATCCTCCTCCTCGGTCCCGCGGTGGACCTCACGGCGCGTCTGCTGCGGCTGGACCTCCACCAGCAGGCGGACGCGTAGCGGCCGCGGGGCCGCAGCTCACTGCGCGAGGGCTGCGGTCCCGCGGCCGTGGCGGGGGGACTGGACGTCAGCCGGCCGGATCAGCTGGTCAGCTCGGCGTGCTGGCCGGCCCCGCTGGCTCCCTTGATCTCGATCTTGCGCGGCTTCGCCTTCTCCGCGACCGGTACGACGAGCCGCAGCACACCGTCGCTGTAGCCCGCCTCGATCCGCTCGAGGTCGAGGTTGTCGCCGAGCACCAGCTGGCGGCTGAAGGCGCCACGAGGACGCTCGGACGCCAGCGGCTCCCAGTCGCCGTTGCGCGCCACGCGCTCGGCACGGACGGTCAGCACGTTGCGCTCGACGTCGAGGTCGATGCTGTCGGCGTTGACGCCCGGCAGGTCGAACTCGATGACGAAGCGGTCGCCCTCGCGCCACGCGTCCATCGGCATCACCGCGGGACGGTTGGTGGTGCCCATGAGCTGCTGGGTCAGGCGGTCGAGATCACGGAACGGGTCGGTGGTTCGAAGCAACATCGTCTCCTCCTGGTTCGGCCGGGTGGATCGTCGGTCGATCCACGACGTGTATTTGCTGTTACACATTTCTTATACTCAGACGAGCAGGCAGAATCAAGTCCACCGACACCCGATCCGAGGAGGGCCGATGGCCGACAGGGCGCGAGGCGTGTACGCCATCTCGGTGGCCGCCTCGATGGTGTCGATGGAGATCCAGAACCTGCGTGTCTACGAGCGCCGCGGCCTGCTGACCCCGGACCGCACGGACGGCGGCACCCGGCTCTACAGCCCCGACGACGTCGACCGGCTGGAGCGGATCCGCGACCTGCTGGCCGACGGGCTCAACCTCGCGGGGATCGCCCGCGTGCTGGCGCTCGAGGACGAGGTGGCCTCGCTGCGGGAGGAGCTCGCGGACCGGGGGTGAGGCTCAGCGGGAGGCGGGCAGGCTGGTCAGCACGCGCACCGCGAAGTCGGTGGTGAAGTCGTTGTCGAGGAACCGCACGACGTTGGTCACCCGGTCGACGTCGAGCGGCAGCAACCCCGGGGAGCCGGGGACGTCCGGGGTGAGGCCGAGGTCGAGGTCGTGACGGCCCGACATCATCCGCACGTTGAAGTCGTAGCGCTCACGGGCGCCGTCCGCCATCAGGCGTCGTACGACGGTCGGGCCGACGCGGCGGCCGCCGGTCTCGGTCGCCCAGTCGTCGAAGGCCCCGAGGAGCGCTTGGCCACCGTTGTGGTCGATGTCTGCCCAGACGGCGTCCATCGACCCGGCCACGTCGAGCAGGACGGCGGCGGTCTTCTCGCCGATGCCCTGCACGCCGGGGAGGTTGTCGCTGGAGTCGCCGCGAAGGGCGGCGAAGGCGAGGTAGTTGCTCGCGCGGACGCCGTACATGTTGAACAGGCGGGCCGGGTTGAGCATCGGCGAGCCGTGGATGCCCCCGTCGATGAGGCGCAGCACCTGCGTGTGGGGGCTGATGTGGGCGAAGGCGTCGCGGTCGGAGGTGATGATCACGCAGTCCCACCCGTTGGCCTCGGCCCAGGTGGCGCCCGACGCGTTGACGTCGTCGGCCTCGAGCCCGGCCGGGGTGACCGTGTGGAGGCCGAGCGCGTCGAGGAGGGCGGCCGCGCGGTCGAGCTGGTCGACGAGCTCGGGGTCCTTCTGCGCGCGCCCGGCCTTGTAGTCGGGGTAGACCTCGCGGCGCACCGACGACGTGCGGTCGTCCAGCCCGAAGACCACGGCGTCCGGGGCGAAGGAGTCGATCGACTCGAGGATCTGGCGCAGCATCCCGTGGAGCGCCCAGATCGGCCGGCCCTGCCGGTCGCGCAGCATCGTGTGGGCGCGCGCGTGGTGGTTGCGGTGCAGCAGCGACGGCGCGTCGACGACGAGGAGCAGGCGGCGGGCGCGGGACGGGGAGCGGGTGGTCATGGCGTTCGGCGCCAGCCTAGTCGGCGGCACCGACGCCGACTCGTGGGCTCAGGCGCCGAGACCGTCGAGGTAGGTCGCGAAGCCGAGCGGCGCCCGGGCCGACCGACGTCCCGAGGTCGTCACCGGGATCGCGCCGGTGGCCACCCAGTCGAGGCCGGCCTCCTGCATCGCGGTGACCAGCTCGACGTCCTCGTGCACCGGCAGCGGGGCGTAGCCGCCGACCCGCACGTAGGCGTCGAGCGAGAAGCCGAGGTTGGCGCCGTGGACGTGGGGGTGGCCGTCGCCGGGGTCGTGCGCGGCGTGCCATGCCTCCATCAGGTCGGCCGGCAGGTCCGCGGGGTCGGGGACCACCGTCCCGATGACGACCTCGCGCCCGAGCGCGGCCATGTCCACCTGCGCGACGAGCCAGTGCTCCGGTACGACGGAGTCGGCGTCCGTGCCCGCCACCCAGAGCCGGCCGGCGTGCCCGCCCGCCCACCGTGCGGCGGCCTCGACCCCGAGGGCGCGGGCGGCGCCGACGTTGCCGGCACGGCTGGGCAGGGCCGCCACCTCGGGCCGGGCGGCGACGACCCCGGCGGTGTCGTCCTGGCACGCGTCCAGCACGACGAAGGTGCGCGTGAGCACGGCGGGGTGCGCCGACCGGAGCGCCTGCTGGGCGCGCGCCACGGCGTCGAGGCACGCCGGCAGGAGCTGCTCCTCGTCGCGCGCCGGGACGACCACGGCCACGGAGGTGATCAGGACGGCCGTCCCAGGACGTGGAGCAGGAAGTCGGGCTCCTGGTGCTCGACGAGGACGGGCGCACCGGTGGCGAGGAACGCGTCGTGCACCGCCGGTCCGGCCAGCGGCCAGCCCACGGGCTGGTGGCGCCAGTGGCAGAGCAGGACCTCGCCGTCCTCGGTGAGCGAGCCGAACGCCAGGTCGACCACGGCCCCGAGCTCCCGCGGGCTGAGGAAGTAGCCGACCTCGGAGATGCAGACCAGGTCGCGCCGTCCCTCCGGCCACTGCCGCGGCACGCGCGCCCCCCGCAGCTCGACGTGGGGGACGTCGGACGTACGCCGGCGGGCGATCTCGAGCGCCGCCGGGCTGTCGTCGACGGCGAGCAGGTGGTCGCAGCGCGCCGCGAGGTCGACGGCCAGGGCGCCGACCGAGCAGCCGACCTCGAGCGCGTCGCCGTACCGCTCACGGGTCAGGCTCGCGAGCGTCACCGCGCGCTTGCGCCGCTCGTAGGGGGAGTCGACCTGCCAGGGGTCGGGGTCGTCGCGGTGCACCCGGTCGAGGGCGTCGTCGCCGCTGTCCTCCCCGGCCGGAGGGTGGAGGAAGACCTCGGCGGGGCGGTCGAAGTGGGCGAGCAGGTCGGGGCCGAGCATCACCTCGTCACCGGGTGCGGGTGACAGCGGCCGGACCTGGCTCCGGTGGGCTGCCACGGCCGACCGCTTCGCGGCGAGGTCGTCGGTCTCGAGTGCCAGCCGGGACGCCGCGGCCGGAAGGGCGCCCGGCTGCGCCCAGTGCCACAGCCAGATCGGGTACTCCAGCAGCAGCGCGTCCGCGCGCGCCGCGGCGATCGCGGCCGCCTGTCCGACCGCCTCGTGGTCGGGATGGCCGTCGCCGCGCCACGGGGCGCACAGGACCACCTCGTCGCCGCTCGTGCCGATGGCCTCGACGAGGGCGGCGACGACCGCCTCGACGTGGGCCGCCACGTCCCCGTCCGGCAGGTCCAGGCAGCGCACGTCGGCGTCGGGGGCGAGCGCGGCGATCGCCGTCCGGAGCTCGGTGCGCCGCATCCCGGCGAGCTCGTCCGGCGTCCGGGTGGGCGAGTGGGGGTGGGACCCCTCGCCAGCCGTCGCGGTGACGACCTGCACCTGCCGGCCGGAGGTCGCCGCGGCACGGATCAGGCCACCGGCGCCGAGCGTCTCGTCGTCGGGGTGGGCGCCGGCAACCACGATCCGGCGCCGGCTGGTCGGCAGCGTGAGCACGGGCAGGGCGGCCACGGTCGCGTCCCACGCGCTCGGCGGCGTGCCCGCCCGGTCGTGGCGGAAGTCCGGGGCGCTCACCATCCGCGCGCGCCGTGCTGGAGCAGCTGCTCGCCGAGCGCCGCCTGGTCGCGCTCAGCGTGCCACTGGCGCAGGTAGAGCTCGAGGTCCGCCACGCGTCGGGCGTGGTCCTCGTCGGTCGCGAGCGGCCCGGGCCCCAGCGCGTGGGCGGCGCGCGACAGGGCGGTCTCGGCCGCGTTCGCGACGACCTCGCGCACCCGCAGCGCGGCGCGCCAGCCGTCGGCACCACCGAGCCGGCCCGCGTCGACGTCGTACGCCGCCCGGGTGAGCACGCAGCCCGCCGCGTGCAGCGCCGAGTCGACGGCGCCGAGGTGCATCAGGGCGACCTGGTCGGGCAGGCGGGTGCCGGCGGCGCGCACCATGCGGCGGGCGACACCGACCGCGCCGCCGTACCAGACCGCCGCGACGCCGATGCCGCCCCACGCGAAGCCGGGCCGCTCGAGGTACCACCCCGGCTCGCCCACGGCGTACGCCATCGCGCCGGAGAAGTCGATCGGCCCGGAGTCGACGGCCGTCAGTCCGCGCGCCACCCAGGTGCCCGCCACGGCGGTGGCGCCGTCCTGGCGAAGGTCGACGGCGAAGAGCTGGCGCTCCTCGCCGACCCACGCGCTGACCAGCGCGTGGTCGAGCACGCCGCCGAGGGAGCACCAGTGCTTACGGCCGTCGAGGACGAACGCCTCGTCCGGTCGCGAGGCTCGCAACGGCTCGCCGGGGCCCTCGGCGGCGAAGACGCCCCACGTGCCGGGCTCGGGGGAGAGGCCGGCCTGCTCGAGGATCGCGAGGGCGTCGAGGTGCGGTTCGATCGTGCGGGCGATCGTCAGGTCGACGGCCGCGACGCTCGCGAGGGCCGACCACAGGTGCGCGGTCCGTCCCGAGCCCGGGGTCGGGAGCGCCTCGCCGATCTCGCGCGCGAGGTCCAGCGCACCGGACACGTCGGGGCCGGTCTCGACCGCACGGTCCACGAGGTCCTGCAGCTCGTCCTGCTCGTCCTCGGTCGGGTCGGCGAGCACGACGGGTCCGCGGTCAGGCATGCGAGGACGCTAGGGCGGTCCGCGGCGGGCCGGTCACCTCCGAAGGGCGGGTCGCTAGCCTCGACGTCGACCGTCCACCCATCCGAGGAGAAGCCGTTGATCTTCATCACCGCGAAGTTCCAGGTCAAGCCCGAGCACGCCGACGACTGGCCGCAGATCTCGAGGTCGTTCACCGAGGCCACGCGGGCCGAGGACGGCTGCCTGTGGTTCGACTGGTCGCGGAGCCTCGACGACCCGCACGAGTACGTCCTGGTCGAGGCCTTCCGCGACGGCGACGCCGGTGGCGCCCACGTCTCGTCGGACCACTTCAGGGCCGCGCAGGCCGAGCTGCCGCCCTACCTCGCGGCGACCCCGAAGATCGTCAGCCAGAGCGTCGAGCAGGACGACTGGAGCGAGCTGGGGGAGATGAAGGTCGACTGACCCCGCCCCTGGTCAGGGACGCAGCAGGATCTTGCCGCGGCGGCCGGGCTCGGCGCTGGCGCGCGCCGCGTCGGAGATCTCGTCGAGGCCGTAGACCTTCTCGACCGGCAGGGTCAGCGTGCCGGACGCGATGCCGGAGACGAGCTCGCCCATCAGCCGGGCGCGCTTCTCGTTGTCCATCGCGGGGAAGACCTTGCTGCCCCAGAACCCCTTGACCGTGACCTGCTTGAAGATCACGTCGCCCGAGGAGATCTCGAGGGTGGGGGAGGCCATCGCCCCGAAGACGACGAGCACGCCGTCCTCTGCGAGCAGCGACACCACGTCGCCGGCGGCCGCGCCGCCGACCGAGTCCACGCCGGCCACGATCGGGGCGTCGCCGACGATCCCGCGGACCCGGTCGCGCCAGCCGTCGTCGTCGGTGGCGACCACGTCGCCGATGCCCTGCTCGGCCAGCTCGGCCACACCGTCGCCCCGGCGTACCAGCCCGAGGACGCGTACGCCTCTGGCTGCCGCGAGCTGGGCGACGAGCCGTCCGACTGCACCGTTGGCGGCGTTCTGCACGATCCAGTCGCCCTCGGACACCTCGAGGAAGTCGAGCAGCGCGATGGCGCTGAACGGCATCGACACCAGCTGGGCCGCCGCCTCGTCGGAGATCGCGTCCGGCACCGGGACCAGGCCCTTGGCGGGAGCCACGATGAGCTCGGCCCACGCGCCGAACGAGCCGCCGGTCGCGACCCGCTGGCCCACCTGGAGGTGGTCGACGCCCTCGCCGAGCGCCTCGACCACGCCGACGGCCTCGGTGCCGGCGCGGGCGGGCATATCGGGCTTGAAGCCGTAGCTGCCACGCACCGTCCAGAGGTCGTGGTTGTGGATCGGGGACAGCAGCACGCGCACGAGCGCCTGGCCGGGACCGGGCTCGGGGTCCGGGACGTCCTGGACCGCGAGGACCTCGGCCGGGTCGCCGAACCGGGGCTGGACGAGTGCGCGCATGCTGATGCCTTCCATCGACTGCGGGGTACGTCGTCACCAACCCGCCGCGGGCGTCGCGTATGCCGGTCCGGGCCCCGATGGGTGCGAGGTCACAGTCCGTGCAGACGACCGTGTGGACGTGCTCGGCACACTGGGCGCATGGCACCGGAGCCGAAGACCTGCCAGTCCTGCGGGCGCACCATCGAGTGGCGCAAGAAGTGGGAGCGCGACTGGGACCAGGTGCGCTACTGCTCGACGGCCTGCCGCAAGCGCGGTGTGAACGACGTCGACCGCCGGCTCGAGGCGACGATCCTCGACCTGCTCGCCCAGCGCGCCCGTACGTCGACGATCTGCCCGTCCGACGCGGCACGTGCCGTCGGCGGCGACGACGAGGAGACCTGGCGCGGCCTGATGGAGCCGGCCCGGCGCGCAGCGCGGCGGCTGGTCGACCGCGGCGAGGTGGTCATCACGCAGGGCGGCAAGGTCGTCGACCCGTCGACGGCCAAGGGTGCAATCCGGATCCGCAAGGTGTGACGGGTCAGCCCTCGAACAACCGGTCCTCGGCCTCGGCGGAGGTGACCTCGATCCGGAGCCGCAGCACCATCTCGGGCGGTACGTCGAGCCGGGTCAGGATGATCTGCACCTGCGGCAGCACCCAGGCGTACGACTCCACGGCGACGCGCGCCGCCTCGTCCCGCACGCGCAGCCACACGACCGGCTCGCCCGCGCGGTCGGGCAGCCAGTGCGCCGAGACGACACCGGCCGGAGCGAGCGAGGCGACGATCGGGAGCATGGCGGCGTCGACCGAACGTCGCAGCCGGTCCTCGCCCATGCCTCGACGCTAGCCCGGGCCGCCCAGCCCCTCGGCTCCCCGACGCCGAGCCCCGGGCTGCGCCAGGGTGCAGGATGTGCGCGTGAGCACGACGGTCTTCCGCAACGCCGCCGTCTTCGACGGCACCACCCACCGCGGTCGCGTCGGGGACGTGGTCGTCGCCGACGGCCGGATCGTCTCCGTCGGGCAGGACGCGCCTGTCGGCGCGAGCGTCGTCGACGTGGACGGGGGCCTGCTGCTGCCGGGCTTCACCGACGCCCACGTCCACCCCGTGCAGGGTGGTCTCGAGCGCCTGGCCTGCGACCTCAGCGCGCTCCCGGTCGACCGCGACGCCTACCTGCGTCACGTCGCCGACTACGCGCACGCCCATCCCGGGCTCGAGTGGATCCAGGGCGGTGGCTGGGCGATGGCCGCCTTCCCGGGCGGCCTGCCGACCGCGGCCGAGCTCGACGAGGTCGTGCCGGGGCGCGCGATCGCCCTGGTCAACCGCGACCACCACGGCATGTGGGTCAGCTCCCGCGCGCTCGAGCTCGCCGGCATCACCGCCGCGACCGACGACCCCGCCGACGGCCACCTCGAGCGCGACGCGTCGGGAGTCCCGACCGGCATGCTGCACGAGGGCGCGATGGGGCTGCTGGCCGCCGTGCTCCCGGCCGCCGACGACGACGAGTTGTACGCCGGGCTGCTCGAGGGGCAGCGCCACCTGCACTCGCTCGGCGTCACCAGCTGGCAGGACGCGATCGTCGGCGCCTACGCCGGCATCCGCGACAACGGGTCGACGTACGCCCGTGCCGCCGCCCGCGGCGACCTCCTCAGCGCGGTCGTCGGGGCGTTGTGGTGGGAGCGCGACCGCGGCGCCGAGCAGGTCGACGACCTCCTGGCGCGGCGTGGGGACTGGTCGCGCGGCCGCTTCGCCGCGACCGCTGTCAAGGTCATGCAGGACGGGGTCGCGGAGAACGGCACGGCCGCCCTGGTGGAGCCCTACCTCGACCGGTGCGGGCACGCCACCACGAACTCGGGCCTGTCGTTCGTGGACCCCCAGGCGCTGCGCGGGCACGTCCGCGAGCTCGACCGCCTCGGCTTCCAGGTCCATGTCCACGGCCTCGGCGACCGCGGCGTCCGCGAGGCGCTCGACGCCTTCGAGGGCACGGACCCCGCCCGCCGCCACCACATCGCCCACCTCCAGCTCGTGCACCCCGACGACGTCGCCCGTTTCGGCGGGCTCGGTGTCGCTGCCAACATCCAGGCGCTGTGGGCGTGCCTCGACGACCAGATGACCGAGCTGACGATCCCGTTCCTCGGCGAGGAGCGGGCGGCGCGGCAGTACCCCTTCGGCGACCTGCACCGCACCGGCGCCCGGCTGGTCGCCGGCAGCGACTGGCCGGTCAGCACCCCGGACCCGCTCGCGGCGATCCACGTCGCGGTGCACCGGACGGCGTACGACGAACCCGCGCCGGCCGGCACGGTCCCGTTCCTGCCCGAGCAGGCGCTCGACCTCGAGGTGGCGTTCGCGGCGTACACGAGCGGGTCAGCGTGGGTGAACCACCGCGACGACGCCGGCAGGATCGTGCCGGGTGCCGTCGCCGACCTCGTGGTGCTCGACCGAGACCCGTTCGAGACGCCCGAGGAGATCGGTGCGGCCCGCGTCCGGTCGACGTGGATCGACGGGGAGTGCGTGTACGAGGCCTGACTGCTCCCGAGGGGGTCTCGTGACGGTCGCTGCGCGACCTCCTCGACCAGCGGCGGTCCGCCCTCCGCGGATCCGCCCGCGGCAGAACGCCCTGTGGTGGCCCGTCGTGGCGCGCAATGGTCGGCGCATGAGCATCCAACCCACGTCAGAACGCATCGAGGACGAGCTGGTCCGCCGCCTCATGCACCAACGCATCATCGTGCTCGGCGAGGAGCTGCGGGAGGGCAACGGCAACCGGCTGATGCACCAGCTGCTCCTGCTGTCCGCCGAGGACCCGCGCGCCGACATCAGCCTCTGGATCAACTCGCCCGGCGGCTCGGTCTCGGCCATGCTCGCCATCCACGACGTGATGCGGCTGATCCCCAACGACGTCAGCACGCTGGCGATGGGGATGGCAGCGAGCGCCGGCCAGTTCCTGCTGTCCGCGGGCACCCCCGGCAAGCGGTACGCCCTCCCGCACTCCCGCGTGCTGCTCCACCAAGGCTCGGCCGGCATCGGCGGCACGGCCGTCGACATCGAGATCCAGGCCGAGGACCTGCGCCGCACCCGCGACACGGTGCTCGGGCTGATCGCCGGGCACACCGGCCAGGACCGCGACACGGTCGAGCGCGACTCGCGGCGCGACCGGTGGTTCAGCGCCGAGGACGCGCTGGCGTACGGCTTCGTCGACCAGGTGATCACCTCGGTCGACCACGTGACCCCGGCGTCGCAGCGCCCCGTCGGCCTGGCAGGTGTGCGATGACCTACGAGATGAGCAGCTACACGATCCCGTACGTCGTCCAGTCGACGCCGCGCGGCGAGCGCACCCTCGACCTCTACTCCCGGCTGCTCTCGGAGCGGATCGTCTACCTCGGCACCGAGATCGACGACGGCGTCGCCAACGCGGTCATCGCCCAGCTGCTCCACCTGTCGTCGGAGAACCCCGAGCTGCCGATGAGCCTCTACATCAACTCGCCCGGCGGCTCGATCTCGGCGATGCTGGCGATCTACGACGCGATGCAGTTCGTGAAGCCACGCGTCGAGACGGTCTGCGTCGGGCAGGCGGCCTGGACGGCCGCGGTCCTGCTCGCCGGGGGAGCGCCGGGCAGCCGCGCGATCCTGCCCCACGGCCGGGTGGTCCTGCACCAGCCCGCGACCCAGGGCCGCGGGACCATCCCCGACCTGATCCTCGAGGCCGACGAGGTCGCCCGGGTCCGGCTCGAGCTCGAGGAGGTGCTGGCCCAGCACACCGGTCGTACGCCCGAGCAGATCCGCCAGGACACCGACCGCACCCTCGTGCTGCCGGGCACGGCCGCCGTCGACTACGGGATCGTCGACACGGTGCTGCGCGACCAGGTGCCGGCCGCGCGGGGTTAGGCAGCCAGGGCCAGCGTCTGCGGGCGTGCCGTACGGGTGGCGAGCTCGCGGACGCTGAGGTCGAGCGCGCCGGCGATCGCCTGGAGCATCTCCGAGGAGGGGTCCTTGAGGCCGCGCTCGACCTCGGAGAGGTACTGGATCGAGACGCCGGCCCGCCCGGCCACGTCCTTCAGCCGCTCACCCCGCGCCGATCGCTCGCGGTGCAGCTCCTCGCCGACGAGCTCGCGCCACAGGGGCTCGGGCGCCCCCTCGGAGCGGGAGGGAGCCTGGCTCGGGAACCGCACGATCTCGCCCATGGGCCGAATCTAGCCATGGTCGGTCGGCGGTGGCCCGCCGTTCCGCTCACAGCAGAACGCTGGCGCGTGAGATCGGCCCACCCGGGTACTGCCAGTGACGGCGCCTGTCCGACGCCATGCCTCACGGGGGATGACCGGAGGAGGAGCACGTGCCCGAGCAGTTCCAGCCGGACCAGCAGGTCGACCGGGTCGCCGACATCCACGGCACCCGTACGCCGCACGCGAAGGGCACGGTGTGGCCGGCCCGGGTGGACCAGTACCTCGACCCGGGTGTCGAGGAGTCCGACGTCGAGCGCTGGGTGCAGTCGGCGTGCCTGCTCTGCAGCAACGGCTGCGGGGTCGACATCGCCGTCAAGGCCGGCGCGATGGTCGGCGTCCGCGGGCGCGCGACCGACGTCGTCAACCACGGCCGCCTCGGACCCAAGGGGCTGTACGGCTCCACGCGCTGGGCCAGCGCAGGGGACCGGCTGACCACGCCCCTCGTGCGACAGGGCGGGCGCCTCGTCGAGAGCGACTGGGAGACCGCGATGGGCCGCATCGTCGAGCGGTCGCGGGCGCTGCTGGACGAGAAGGGGCCGCTGAGCCACGGCTTCTACACCTCGGGACAGCTCTTCCTCGAGGAGTACTACGCGCTGGCCGTCATCGGGAAGGCCGGCATCGGGACGCCCCACATGGACGGCAACACCCGGCTGTGCACCGCCACCGCCGCGGCCGCCTTCAAGGAGTCGTTCGGCGCCGACGGCCAGCCCGGGTCGTACACCGACATCGAGCACTGCGACGCGGTCTTCCTCTACGGCCACAACATGCCCGAGACCCAGACCGTGCTCTGGGCGCGCATCCTCGACCGCACCCGCGGCGACGACCCGCCCGTCGTCGTCTGCGTCGACCCGCGGCGCACGCTGGTCGCGCGGGAGGCCGAGCGGACCGGCGGCGTGCACCTCGCGCCCCGCGTCGGCACCAACCTCGCGCTGATGAACGGCCTGACCCGCGAGCTGTTCGAGCACGGCTGGGTGGACGACGACTGGGTCGCCGCCCACACCCTCGGCGTCGACGACCTGCGGGAGGTCGTCGCCCCCTTCACCCCTGAGCGCGTCGCGACGGTGTGCGGCGTCGACGCGGACGACGTACGGCGCGCGGCGCGGATCTTCGGCGAGAGCGGGTCCGTGCTGTCCACGGTCCTGCAGGGCTTCTACCAGTCACACCAGGCGACCGCGGCCTCCGTCGCCGTCAACAACCTCCACCTGCTGCGCGGGATGATCGGCCGTCCCGGCGCGGGCATCCTGCAGATGAACGGCCAGCCCACTGCGCAGAACAACCGCGAGTGCGGGGCAGACGGGGACCTGCCGGGCTTCCGCAACTGGGACAACGAGGCGCACGTGAAGCAGCTTGCCGAGGCGTGGGACGTCGACCCGATGGTCATCCCGCACTGGGCGCCGCCGACGCACGCGATGCAGATCTTCTCCTACGCCGAGACCGGCTCGATCGGGTTTCTCTGGATCTCGGCGACCAACCCCGCAGTGTCGATGCCCGAGGCCGCACGGATCCGGAGGATCCTCCAGGGCGACCAGTGCTTCGTCGTCGTGCAGGACCTCTTCCTCACCGAGACCGCCGAGCTCGCCGACGTCGTGCTCCCGGCAGCCGGCTGGGGCGAGAAGACCGGCTGCTTCACCAACGTCAACCGCACGGTCCACCTGTCCGAGCAGGCCGTCGAGCCGCCCGGCGAGGCTCGCAGCGACCTCGACATCTTCCTGATGTACGCCGACCGCATGGGTTTCACGAACCAGTCGGGACAGCCGCTGATCAGCTGGCGGACCTCCGAGGAGGTGTTCGACGCCTGGGCCGCGGTGACGGCCGGGCGCCCCGTCGACTACACCGGTCTGTCCTACGAGAAGCTGCGCGGGCCGAGCGGCATCCCGTGGCCGGTCAACGACGAGCACCCGGACGGCACCGACCGGCTCTACGCCGACGCGGTCTTCCCGACCGACACGGACGTCTGCGAGACCTACGGCCACGACCTCGCGACCGGCGGCACGGTGTCGGAGGCCGAGCACCGGGCGTCGGCACCTGCCGGGCGGGCCTTCCTCAAGGGAGCGGCGTACTCGCCCCCGCACGAGCTGCCGTCCGACGACTTCCCGCTGCTCTACACGACCGGTCGCACGGTCTATCACTTCCACACCCGCACGAAGACCGGGCGATCGCGCGACCTCGACCGAGCGGCACCGGACGCGTGGGTCGAGCTGTCGGCGCACGACGCGGCGGAGCGCGGGATCGAGGAGGGTGACTGGGTCCGCGTGGAGTCGCCGCGCGGCGCGATCGAGGTGCGGGCCCGCGTCGGCCAGGTCATGCCCGGCGCGGTCTTCGCTCCGTTCCACTACGGCCACTGGCAGCCGGACGCCGACGCGGCCCCGGACGCCGGGCACCGGCTCGCCAACGAGCTCACCATGACGGTGTGGGACCCGGTCTCGAAGCAACCGACCTTCAAGACCGCCGCCTGCCAGGTGACCCGGCTGCGTGACGGCGACGGCCCCGCGCCGGCGCCTACGACCGCCGCGTCCGCGCCGGCCGGCCCTTCCCGACGCCGACCACGCCCGACGGCCGGGGGCGGCCCCACGACCAGCCAGGTGCTGGCGGAGACGCCGACCTACCCGCTCGACCCCGCGCAAGGAGACTCGTGATGCCGCACCTCACCACCTACCTCGGCCTCGCCGACCGCAGCGAGGAGACCCTCGCGGACTCGTTCCGAGCGATCGGTGAGGGCCACGCCGACGTCGCCGACGTCTTCCACACCTGCGGCATGCTCGCCGGCTGGTCCGACGAGCACCGGACGGCGCTGGCACCCGTCGTCGAGCGCTACGGCGAGGCCGAGGTCGACGAGCCCGACCGCCTCCACGCCGCCGGCCTCGCCGAGGCACGGCCGGGCGAGATCGGGCTGCTCCGCGACCTGCAGGACCTCCACGTCCTCGCCAGCCTCGTCCAGACGACCTGGATGGTCGTCGCGCAGGGGGCGCAGGGCCTCCGTGACCCCGAGCTGCTGCGGGTCGCGCAGGAGGCGGGCGAGCAGACCGCCCGGCAGATCACGTGGCTCGGCACCCGGATCAAGGTCGCGGCGCCGCAGGCACTGATCGTCGCGCCCTAGGTGCGTCCTGGGCTGCGCGTGGATGCCGCGGTCAGGTGCCGCAGAAGGTGGTGTAGCGACCGAAGGAGTCCGGCGCGGGCTCGGCGTAGTCCTCGAGCCCGGGGCGTACGTCGTACGGCGCCGCGAGCACCTCGAGCAGCCGCTCGACGGGGCCGAGGTCGCCGCTGGTCGCGGCCGTGAGGGCCTGCTCGACGAGGTGGTTGCGCGGCACGTAGGCCGGGTTGACCCGGTCCATCGCGTCGGCGTCGGGGGAGAGCGCGAGCCAGCGCTCGCTCCACGCGTCGAAGGCAGCGAGGTCGAGGACGAGGGCGCGGGCGGGCTCGAGGTCACCGCGGGCCGCGGCGCCGAGGCCGCGGAAGAACGACGTGTGGTCGACGTGGTTGTCCCGCATGAGCGCGACGAGGTCGGACACCAGCTCCTCCGGGGCGTGCGCGACACCGAGCTTGGCGTGCATCCCGGCCGTCCAGGCCGCGGAGTAGCGGTCGCGGAACGTCTGCAGGGACGCGGTCGCGACCTCGACCGCCGCCTCCTCGGTGTCGGCGAGCAGCGGCAGGATCGACTCGGCGAAGCGGGCGAGGTTCCACCCCGCGACGATCGGCTGGTTGCCGAACGCGTAGCGCCCCTGCTCGTCGATCGAGCTGAAGACGGTGGCCGGGTCGAAGGCGTCGATGAAGGCGCACGGGCCGTAGTCGATGGTCTCGCCGGAGATCGTCATGTTGTCGGTGTTCATCACGCCGTGGACGAAGCCGATCAGCATCCACTGCGCGACCAGCTCCGCCTGCGCCTGCATGACCGACTCGAAGAACGCGACGTACGGCGTCTCGGCGTCCGCGGCGGCGGGATGGTGCCGCGCGATCGCGTGGTCGGCGAGGCGGCGCAGCAGGTCGGTGTCGCCGGTGGAGCGGGCGTACTGGAAGGTCCCGACCCGCAGGTGGCTGCTCGCGACCCGGGCCAGCACCGCACCGGGCAGGACGGCCTCGCGGCGTACGGGCCGACCGGTCGCGACGACGGCGAGCGAGCGCGTGGTCGGGATCCCGAGGGCGTTCATGGCCTCGCTCACGACGTACTCGCGCAGCATCGGTCCGACCGCGGCGAAGCCGTCGCCGCCGCGGGAGAACGGCGTGCGTCCGGAGCCCTTGAGGTGCAGGTCGCGCAACTCACCGCCTGGCCCGGTCACCTCGCCCATCAGCAGCGCACGGCCGTCGCCGAGGCGGGGTGAGTAGCCACCGAACTGGTGCCCGGCATAGGCCTGTGCCACGGGCGTCGCGCCGGGCGGGACAACGGTCCCGGTGAGCATCCCGATGCCCTCGTCGGTGTGCAGCCACGCGGGGTCGAGCCCGAGGTCGGCGGCGAGCGCCTTGTTGAGCAGGAGCAGCCGCGGCTCGGGCGTCTCGGCGGCCTGCCAGGGGAGCGCGAGGTCGGGAAGCTCGGTCGCGTAGCGGCTGCCGAGGCTGGTCGTGGTGGACGCGGACGTCGACACGGGCGGATTCACTCCTTCGAGGATACGCGGGGTGAGTGGGTCAGTCCGTGTGGTGGAGGTCGATGATGACGATCGCGAGCTCCACCACCGGCACGTCGGCGCGGAGCGCCGCGTCGTCCAGCCGCCGGCGTGCCTCGGCCACCGAGATCCCGTTGCGCGCGGCCACGATGCCCGTCGCTGCCTCGACCCGGGCGAGCGCGCGCAGGTCCGCGGGGGCCCGCTGCGCGGCTGTCCTGGTGGTGAACGAGAGGTCGGCGTTGGCCACCACGCCCGGGGCCCAGGCGTCGAAGACCTCGGCGAGAGCCTTGTGGACACCCACGAAGGTGTCGGCGGCCCGACCGTAGAGGTTGACCGTCGCGACGACCTCCTCGTCCTTGATCACGGGCAGCGTGAGGGTGCTCTGCACCCCGTGCGCCGCGCTCGCGCGGGCGAACTCCTGCCACCGGTCCTCGTCCAGCAGGCCCTCGGCCGACGTCGCGATGCCGTGGCCCATGTCCATCGCGTCGACGCACGGTCCGCTGGCGACGTACTGCACGGCGTCGAGCGCCGCGATCTGCTCGTCGGTCGCCACGAGCGTGAACGTGATGCCCTCCCGGCGTGAGGCGATGCTCACGCCGACCAGCCCGGGCGCCACCTGCCGGGCGCGGTCGGCTGTGGCGCGCAGCTGGTCGAGGAGGGTGTGCTCGCCGAGGACGACGTCCAGCTCGTCGATCGCTCGCAGGGTCTCTGGGATCGGCTCCACGCCAGTCCTTACCCGACTGCCTGCGGCGTCATGCCTCACGCACCCCCGGCGGGCAGCTCCTCGAGCATGATCTCCGGGTTGTCGCGGGCGGTGACCATCGCGCGCCACTGGTCGACGAAGAGCGCCATGTGGGTGCCGTCGCTGCGCTCGAGGACCTCGACGCCGCGCATCCCCTTCAGCGCGTTCGCGCCGTCGGCGTCGGTGCGCCGGGCGACCTGGTAGTCGAGCCGCGAGAACCGGATCGGCGAGTTGAACTCATTGGTCATGCGGTCCTCGACGACCTCGAACTGCATCGGGCCGACGGCAGCGAGGACGGGGTTCTGGTCGCCGCGCAGGTCCGAGCGGAGCACCTGGACCACCCCCTCCTGGTCGAGCTGCTCGATGCCGCGCCGGAACTGCTTGTAGCGGCCGATGTCGCCCGCGCTCGCGGTGACGAAGTGCTCCGGTGCGAAGCTCGGGACCGGCGGGTACTCGATCGCATCGCCGACGTAGACCGTGTCCCCGACGCGCAGCGCCTGGGCGTTGACGAAGCCGACGATGTCACCGGGCTCGGCGGTCTCGACGACCGTGGTGTCGCGGCCGAAGACGGACTGGGCGAACTTCGTGGCGAACGGCTTGCCGGTGCCGGCGTGCGTGACGACCATGCCGCGCTCGAAGGTGCCGGAGACGACGCGGGCGTAGGCGAGCCGGTCGCGGTGCTGGTTGTTCATGCCCGACTGCACCTTGAAGACGAACGCGCTGAAGTCGTCGTCCACGTCGCGCACCGACCCGTCGACGCCCTCGGTCGGGCTCGGGTCCGGGGCGATGTCGAGCAGCAGGTCGAGCAGCTGCGCGACGCCGAAGTTCTGCAGCGCCGAGGCGAACATGACGGGCGTGGTCTCGCCGGCCAGGAAACGCGCCTGGTCGTGGTCGGCCTCGTCCAGCGTGAGCAGCTCGTGCTCCTCGACGGCCGCCTCCCAGAGAGGTACGTCGTCCTCCTCCACCTCGTCGGACGACATCCGACGCTCGGGGGCGCGCGTCGCACCGCCGGCCGTGCGGGTGTACTTCACGAACTCGCCGGTCCTGCGGTCGAGGACGCCGCGGAAGTCGCCCGCCTCGCCGACCGGCCAGGTCAGGGGAGTGGGGCGCAGGCCGATCTTCTCCTGGATCAGGTCCATCAGCTCGAGCGCGGAGAGGCCGGGGCGGTCCCACTTGTTGATCACCGTCATGACCGGGATGCCGCGCAGCGCGCAGACCTTGAAGAGCTTGAGGGTCTGCGGCTCGAGGCCCTTGCCGGCGTCGACGAGCATCACGGCGGAGTCGACGGCCGACAGCACGCGGTAGGTGTCCTCGGAGAAGTCGCTGTGGCCCGGGGTGTCGACGAGGTTGATGACGTGGTCGCGGTAGACGAACTGCAGTGCGGCGGAGGTGATCGAGATGCCGCGGGCCTTCTCCATCGCCATCCAGTCCGACACCGTCGCGCGGCGGTCGCCCTTGCCGTGGACCGCGCCCGCCTCGGTGATCACTCGCGCGTGCAGCGCGAGCGCCTCCGTGAGCGTCGACTTGCCGGCGTCGGGGTGGCTGATGACGGCGAACGTACGGCGGGGGCGGGCGTCGGGCACCGCCCGAATCTACCGGCCTGGCGGCTGCCGGCACTCATCGCCGGACGCCTGCGACTGCCAGCGTCCGCAGCCCGTCGGCGATCAGCTGCGCCGCGGGGGCCCCTCCGTAGACCTGCACGTCGATGCTCCGGTGGTCGAGGCCGTCGGACCAGGCGCGGCGCACGGCATGGGCCTCCACGGCGGAGGCCCCCGCTGCGCGCAACCGCGCCTCCACCGCGCGCCCCGCCGACGCCGGCGCGCTGGCCGGGGACTCTCGCCGCGACCGCGTCGCGCGGCGGTGGGCGATCGAGATGACCCAGGCCGATGCGCTCGCCGTGGTGGCGTCGTACGACGGTGCGCGACGCCAGACCTCGAGGAACGCGTCGCGGGTGACGGTCTCGGCGGTGGCCCGGTCGGGGGTCAGGCACGACACGAGGCCGAAGACCTTGGGGGCCAGCTCGTCGTAGAGCGCGGTGAAGGCGCCGACGTCGCCGCGTGCGGTCAGGAGCAGCAGCTGCTCCCGACCCGGACGCGCGTCGTCTCGCGTCGTCGTACCTCCGACCACAGGTGCCCTCCCAAGCTCCCCGCTGCGGCATCATGCCTCGTGCACAAACCACTTGTGTGCAAGGTATCGGATCGTGGGGCAGAATGGGGGCATGAGGACCACCGAGGCACCGCCGCTCGACCAGCAGCTGTGCTTCGACCTCTACGCCGCCTCTCGCGCGGTCACCGCGGCGTACCGGCCGGTGCTCACCGAGCTCGGGATCACCTATCCGCAGTACCTCGTCCTCGTCGTCCTGTGGGAGCACGAGAGCTGCACCGTGCGGGACCTCGCCGCGCAGCTGCGCCTCGACCACGGGACCCTCACCCCGCTGCTCAAGCGGATGGAGGCGGGCGGTCTGGTCGAACGGCGTCGCGACGACGTCGACGAGCGCTACGTCGTGGTCTCGCTGACGACGAAGGGCGAGTCGCTGCGCTCGCACGCCGAGCGCATCCACTGCGACATGGTGGAGCAGCTGGGGCTCGACAAGCAGGAGTTCGAGGAGCTGCAGCAGACGCTGCGGACCCTCACCGCCCGCGTCTCGACGTAGTCCGCCGGTACGGTGCACCGGTGACGTCCGCCCCGCGGTTCGTGCTGCACGACCATCGCAGGCCCAGCCCACACTTCGACCTGCGGCTGGAGGAGGACGGCGTGCTGCGGAGCTGGGCGGTGCCGAAGGGGATGCCGGACGACACCGGCCACGACCGGCTCGCGATCGCGGTCGACGACCACGACCTCGACCACGTCGACTTCAAGGACGAGCACAAGTCGATCGCCGACGAGGGGACGTGGGAGGAGCTGGACCGCAGCGAGCGCCGGCTCCTGTTCGCGCTGCACGGTAGGACCGGCACCCGCCGCTACGCGCTCATCCACACCGGCGGGTCGCAGTGGTTGCTGCACCTCACCAAGGACCAGCCCCGGTCCTGACGGGGACTCGACAACCAAAGCCGCGCTGCCGACGTCACAGGCGCATGTCTGCCCGTCGCCTGTCCGCGGTCCTCGCGCTCGCCCTCTCCGCCTCGCTCGTGGGATGGAGCACACCGACGTCCGCCGACGAGCCCTCCGCGTCCGTCGCCGCCGACGGGCCGACCAACGTCTCCGTGCACGTGACGTCACGCCAGCGCGTACGGCTCGAGGCGCTGCCCCAGATCGTCCAGCACGGCGCCGGCGTCGCGAGCGCGGACGCGGCGAAGGCGGCGCTCACCGCGACCATGAAGCCGGTCCGCATCGGTCGGCCCGTCCAGCTGCAGGTGCGGGACGGCGAGGCCTGGCTCCCCGTCACCACGGCGCGCCAGGACGCCCGCGGACGGGTCCAGGTGGCGGCCGTTGCGGAGTCGCCCGGCGGCGAGCCGCTGACGTACCGCATCAGGGCCCGTCGGTGGGGTGGCCTGGCGGCCGTCGCGAGCCTGCCGGTCAGCACGGAGCGGTGGCAGGAGCCCACGTGGACCGACGAGTTCTCCGGCACCCAGCTCCGCGAGGCGTGGAACCACCGCGGCCGCGACTACGTGCACTCCAACCGCCGCTCCTGCTCGAAGGGCGACCCGCGGGCGGTCCGGGTCGCCGACGGCGCGCTGCGGCTGAGCGTGATCCGCGACCCCGACGCCACCGGCACCTGCCGGATCCGCGGCCGCGACGCCGCCCCCGGCCGCTACGCCTACCGCCTCAACGGCCACGTCGGCACGGAGGGCTCGTTCGGCTTCCGGTACGGCGTCGCCGCAGCGCGCGTGAAGTTCCACCGGCTGCGCGGCCAGCACGGCGCCTTCTGGCTGCAGCCGACCGGCGGGATGTACCCCGGCGCCCTCGGCAGCGAGATCGACGTCGTGGAGTACTTCGGCGACCGGCACCCGCAGGGCGGCCTCGCGACCTTCACGCACCGCTACGACGGCCGCCGCCGGGTCTCGGCGGGCGGCTGGGTCCCCGACTCGTCGTCGTACCTCCGCAGCCGGCGCGACGGCTGGTCGCGCAACTACCACGTCTTCTCGGTCGAGTGGACGCCCACGACGCTCGTCTTCCGCATCGACGGCAAGGAGACGGTGCGGATGCGGGGCAACGTCTCGGCGGTCCGGCAGTTCCCGATCCTGAGCCTGATCGCCGCCGACTACGAGATCCCGAAGATCACGGCGCGCCGACTGCCCCAGCACATGTACGTCGACTGGGTCAGGGTGTGGGAGACCGGCGGCTGACGGCCGCGTAGCGCTCGGCGAGGACGCCGAAGGCCTCAGCCAGCTCGGGCGGCTCGAGGACCTCGATTCCGACCTCGAAGCGTCCGAGCGAGGCGGCCAGCGATCCCCACGACCACGAGCCGGCCTCGAGGATGCAGCGGTCGTCATCGACCCGGCGGACGACGCCGTCGCCGGCGAACGGCAGGACCTCGCGGGCCGGCAGGTCGAGCACGACGGTGCCTCGGCACGGCCACTCGTTGACGTCGCGGCCCTTGAAGCGTGCCGAGGCGAACTCGTGCACGTCTCCTCCCGGCACCTCGCGCGGGTCGAACCGCGGTCCGGTCGGGGTGCGCGGGGTGATCCGGTCGGCGCTGAAGAGGCGCCAGTCCTCGCGGTCGAGGTCCCAGCCGAGGAGGTACCAGCGTCCGGACGACGTGACGACGTGGTGGGGCTCGACGCGCCGCGGTGGCGAGACCGGATCGTCGGCGGACGCGTCGCGGGCGGCGTAGTCGAACCGCATCACCTCGCGGTCGCGGATCGCGGCAGCGAGGGACATCAGCACGTCGGGGGAGACCGACATCGCCGACGCTCCCGGTGTGCCGGCGATCGCTGTCACGTCGAGGGCATCGAGCCGGTGGCGCAGGCGCGAGGGCATGACCTGGCGGATGGTGGCGAGGGCGCGGATCGCGCCCTCTGCGATCCCGACGCCCGACGCCGGCGCCGTCTGCAGCGCGACCGCCACGGCCACGGCCTGGTCGTCGTCGAACAGGAGGGGCGGGAGCTCCTCGCCCGCGCCGAGCCGGTAGCCGCCGTCGGGACCCATCGTGGTGTGGATCGTGTAGCCGAGCTCGCGCAGCCGCTCGACGTCGCGCCGCACGGTCCGCGCGCTGACCTCGAGCCGCTCCGCGAGAGCGGTCCCCGGCCAGTCCCGCCGCGCCTGCAGGAGCGAGAGGAGCTGCAGCAGCCGTGACGTCGTGGTCATGCCACGAGATTAGGTGAAGTGGAGGACAGGAACTGACCTACTCGGCTGCGAGCGTCGTCCCTGCAAGCACCCACCACCTGCAGGAGCAGACATGAGCGTCCAGACCACCACCCACCTCAACTTCCGCGGCGACGCCCGGGCAGCCCTCGACTTCTATGCCTCGGTCTTCGGCGGCCACGCCGTGGTCACGACCTACGCCGAGCTCGGGATGCCGGCGGACCTCCCCGGCGCGGACGGCGTCGTGTTCGGTCTGGTCGCCGCCGACAACGGCTTCCGCGTGATGGCGTACGACGTCCCGGGCGAGACCGGCGGCACGCTGACCGGTGGTGCCACGACCCGCCGCGAGAACGGCACCACCCTCACCGACCAGGCGACGTTCGTCGCGGTGGCCCTCGACAGCCTGGACGAGGCGCAGCGCCACTGGGACCGGCTCGTCGCCGGCGGCACGGTCGTCGAGCCGCTCGCTGCGTCGGCGTGGAGCCCGGGCTTCGGCATGGTCACCGACCGGTTCGGCGTGACCTGGAGCGTCAGCGTCCAGGGCTGAGGCTCTGTCGCCAGCCGTTGTGCGGCGGTGGCGATGCGCACCCTGCGTCGTCGCCGCCGCACAGTCACGTCCTCGCGCGGCAGGCGTCGGCGCGTCGCTCGAGGAGTGCCCGCTCGCCCGCGTTGCGGGTGAGGGAGGCGGCGGATGCGAAGGCGGCCGCCGCGTCGGCGTGGGCGCCGACCCGCTCGAGCAGGTCCCCCCGCACGCTCGGCACCAGCGGCGAGTCGGCGAGGGACGAGAGGTCGGCGCCGTCCAGCACCGCCAGGCCGGCCTCCGGGCCGTGTGCCCGCCCGTGAGCGACGGCGCGGTTGACCTCGACGACCGGGCCGGGGGCGGCCGTCGCGAGGACGTCGTACAGCTGGGCGATGCGGGTCCAGTCGGTGTCGGCGGCCCGGGTGGCTCGAGCATGCTCGGCAGCGATGGACGCCTGGAGGAAGTAACGGCCGACGGGCCGTCCCCACGCGGCCAGGGTGGACGCGCGCGACAGCGCGGTGAGCCCGCGCCGGACCATCAGCTCGTCCCACTGCGAGCGGTCCTGGTCCTCGAGCAGCACGGGCTCGCCGGTGGGGGAGAGACGGGCGCGCATCCGCGACCCCTGCAGCTCGAGCAGCGCCTGGAGGCCGAGCACCTCGGGCTCGTCGGGGGCGAGCGAGGCGAGCATCCGCGCCAGGCGGATGGCCTCGACGGCGAGCTCGGGTCGCATCCAGTCGTCGCCGGCCGTGGCGGTGTAGCCCTCGTTGAAGACGAGGTAGACGACGGCCATCACGTCGTCGAGCCGGTCGACCCGCTCCTGGCCGGTCGGCAGCTCGAAGGTCGCCCCGGCGGTGGCCAGCGTCCTCTTCGCCCGCGAGATGCGCTGGCCGACCGTCGGCTCCGAGGTCAGCAGTGCCCGCGCGATCTCGGCCGTCGTCAGGCCGCCGACCAGCCGCAGCGTGAGCGCGACGCGGGAGTCCGCGGTGAGCGAGGGGTGGCAGGACAGGAAGACGAGGCGCAGCACGTCGTCCTCGATGTGGTCGACCTGGCTCTCGAGATCGGGCACGTCCGCCTCCTCTCCTCTGGTGTCGGCCTCGAGCTCGGCGGTCTTGCGCCGGAGGTTGTCGGCGCGCCGGAAGTGGTCGATGCCGCGCCGCTTGGCAGTGGTCATCAGCCAGGCGGTCGGGTTGTCGGGGACCCCGGTGACGGGCCACTGCTCGAGGGCGGCGACGAGGGCGTCCTGGGCGAGGTCGGCAGCGAGCTCGACGTCGCGCGTCATCCGGGTGAGGGCGCCGACGAGGCGGGCCGAGTCGGCCCGCCACGCGGCGTGGACCGCTGCCGTGGCGTCGTCGCTGGCTGGCACGTGGCCAGCGTAGTGACGACGGCGGGTGGGCAGCCTCAGGCCTCGGCGGGCTCCGGGCCCTCGGAGATCTGGCGGAGGGTGGCGACGACCGTGACCTCGGGCCAGTGGTCTGCGTGCAGCTGAGCGAAGGCCTGCTGATCCGCCACGGCGTCCTCGAGGCTGTCGTACTGCAGCAGCGACCAGCCGCCGACGATCTCCTTGGCCTCGGCGTAGGGCCCGTCGACCCGGGTGACCTCGCCCTTGCGGACGACGAAGTTCACGGCGTCCTCGGTGCCGTAGAGGCCGCCGCCGTCGAGGAACGTCCCGTTGGCGGCCCGCTCGCCGATGTAGGTGTCCATCGCCTCGAACAGCGACTGCGGGGGCATCCCGATGTTCTCTTCCATCCTGACGAATCCCATGAAACGCGGCATCGTGGTCTCTCCTGCTACTGGGTGTGGGTTGCTCTGTCGCCCGTACGTCGAACGGCCCGGGGCCGCTTCGACATCGACCCTAGGAGTTCTTTCGGGCGGCGTGCCCGGAGGAGGACGGTGCGGCACCCATCTCGTCCGCCACCGAGACGACGAGCCCGCCCAGCATGAAGGCGATGATCACGGCCGCGAGCGTGGTCGCCGCGAGGTCCGGGATGAACCGCCGGGCGCCGGACGCGGCCCCCTCGTCCCCGTGCAGCCCGTGGGTCAGGGCATGGCCCTTGCCCCGCGCGAGCAGGTAGCGGTTGACGGGGTACGCGGCGAGGAAGGCCACGCTGAGCGCGACCATCATGCTGACCCAGAAGGTGGGGTTGACCAGGCCTGCGTCCATCGCGCCGGGGATGACCACCATGACGAGGTTGTCGGCCACCTCCATGGTGAGGATCGAGAGCGTGTCCGCGGCGAGCACGAGACCGAGCGCCGCGCCGAGGGTCAGCCCGCCCTTGAGCAGCGGAAGGGTCGACAGCGAGTAGCCGAAGACGAACGCCAGCACGATCGACAGCACCACCGTCCAGCCCGCCGCCAGGCCGAGCGCCGTGCCGATCATCAGGCCCGCGATCTCGCCGATGGCGCAGCCCGTCAGGCAGTGCAGGGTGGCGCTGAGCGCCATCGCCCGGCTCGCGTGGCCGTCGGCATGAGTGGAGTGGTGCTCGTGCGTGGTCTGGTGGTCGTGCATGGACATCGATCGCCTCCGGGTGTGATGGTACTCCGCGCCAACCTATACCCCCTAGGGGTATATTACGGGCGGAGGACGTCACGCGAGCGGGTGGACGGAGTCCTCGACGTAGCGGGGGCGGCAGGCGAACCACCCGGCGACGACGCCCGGGAGCACCGTCGCGGCGAGAGCAACGAGCGGGACGGTCCACGACCCAGTGGCCTCGCGCAGCAGCCCGAGGCCGACAGGTCCGATGCACGCGACGCCGTAGCCGAGGCCCTGGACGAACCCCGACGTCGCCGACGCGGCCTGCGGGGTGCGGGTGCGCCGGTTGATGAGGGTCATGCAGAGCGGGAAGGGACTGACCCCGATCCCGAGCGCACACATCCACAGGTAGGTCCCGTCCAGCGGGGACAGGGCCAGGCCGGCGTACCCGACGAGCAGGAGCACCGCGCACCCGACCACGACGACGAACGGGTTCTCCATCCGCGTCGCCAGCTGCGGTACGACGAGCGCGGCCAGGACGCCCCACGCCGAGTAGAGCCCCACCATCGCGCCGCCCAGCGCGGTGCTGCCCCCGGCGTCGGTGATGACCGACGGCACCCAGGTGACGATCCCGTAGTTGGCGACGGAGATCGTGGCGAACAGGACCATGAGCCCCCACGCGGTGGGTGAGCCGGAGACCCGCAGCGCGGTCCGGCCCGAGGTGCTGGTGGCGGTGGCGTGGTGGTCGGCGCGCAGCCGGACCGTCAGCAGCAGCCAGACCAGCGACGCCACGGCCGCTGGGATTGCCCACAGCCCCAGCGACACCCGCCAGGACGCGGCCTCGGCGACGGGCACGGCCATCAGCGGCGCGACGAACTGCCCCGTCTGGAGCAGCAGCATGTAGAGCGAGGTCCAGAGCGCGAGGCGGTCGGCGAACCAGACCTTCACCAGGGGCACCATCACGACGTTGGCCGCGCCCATCCCGGCCAGTGCGAGCACGGTCGAGAGCACCAGCGCGACGGGTGTCGGGGAGAGCGCCCGCAGCACGAGGGCGACCGCGGTGAGGCCGAGAGCCGCGGTCGCCGTGCGCTCGAGCCCGAAGCGGCGGGTGACCACGGGCGCGAGGAAGCCGAAGACGGCGAATGCCACCGCGGGCAGCGTGCCGATCAGGCCCGCGATCGTGAGGCCGTAGCCGAGGTCGTCGCCGACGACCTCCAGCAACGGGGTGATGCCGGTGACGGCGGTGCGGAGGTTGACCGCCGTGACGGCGATCGCGAGCCCGGCGAGGACGACGGGACGGCTACCGTGCTCGGGCACAGGAGCCGACGTGGCAGCTGACGTGGCAGGTGGTGTGGTCGACAGGGGGTCGGGCACGATCTCTCCAGACCTGAATGATGGGATCATGGGATGAATGTGGAGCAGTCTGGCACCGAGGAGCCGGTGCGTCGAGCAGGACTCGTCGACCAGGTCGCCCGGCGCTTCACCGACGAGGTGACCTCCGGCCGGTGGGCGGTGGGCGACCGGATCCCGACCGAGCCCGAGCTCGTCGCCCAGTTCGGGGTGGGTCGCAACACCGTGCGCGAGGCGGTCCAGTCCCTCGTGCACGCGGGCCTGGTGAGCCGCGAGCAGGGCCGCGGCACGTTCGTCATTTCCGACTCCTCGCTCACCGGGCCGCTGGAGCGCGGTCTGGCCGGCGGCAGCCGCCGCGACTACCTCGAGCTGCGGCTGGCGCTCGACACCACCGCCGCGCAGCTCGCCGCCCAGCGTCGTACGGAGGCCGACGTCGCGGCGCTCCGCGAGCTGCGTGACGCCCGCGAGGCGAGCCGGACCGGCGGCGACGCCGCCGGCAAGGCCGACGCCGACCTCGCCCTCCACCGCGCCGTCGTGGCCGCGACCCACAACCCCCTCTACCTCGAGCTCTACACGAGCATGACCGCGGTGTTCGCCGCGCACATGCGCGACGAGGACGCCGAGGGGCACGCCGACGAGGAGCTGTCCCGGCGACACCACCACGACCTCGTGGAGGCCATCGCGGCGCAGGACCCGGTCCGGGCGGCGGACCTGGTCGCCGCCATCTTCGAGCCCCACATGCGCTGAGCCTGCACACCTGCCTGCACACCTGCCTGCACACCCGCCTGCACACCCGCCCCGCACACCCGCGAGGCGGTCGCCGACGACCGGCACCCGGTCCGTAGGGTGAGCGCGTGCCCGAGGTGATCCGTCGCGACCCCCTCGCCCCCCTCGTGGCGATCGTCTCCGCCGTCGTCTACACGCTGCACGGCTTCCACGGTGCGCTGACCCGGGACCTCGGCCTCTACAGCTACGCCGGCCAGCAGGTCGCCGACGGCGTGCCTCCCTACCTCGGCCTCCTGAACCGCGCCGGCCCGCTCGCCCACGTGCTGCCCGCCATCGGCGCGCTCCTCGGGCGCGCGCTCGGCGCCGACCAGGTCGTGACGATGCGGGTCGTCTTCATGGTCTTCGCGACCGCCGCGGTCGTCGTGACCTACCTCCTGGGCCGCGACCTCCTCGACTCCCGGGCCGCCGGCCTGGTCGCCGCGAGCGGGCTCCTGTCGTTCCACGGCTTCATCCAGTACGCCTCGGACGGTCCGCGCGAGAAGACGCCGATGGTGCTGTTCGTGGTCCTCGCGCTGTGGGCGGTCACCCGGCGCCGGTGGCTCACCGCCGGCATCTGCACCAGCCTCGCGACCCTGTGCCTGCAGACCGCGTTCTTCAGCACCTTCGCCGCGGTCGTCGTCGCCGCGATACTGGTGCCGGTGGCGCACGGCGACCGGGTCAGGGGCCGCCTCGTCGCGTTGCTCCGGGTCGCGCTCGGAGGACTGGTGCCGGTGGCCGTCCTCGCCGCGTGGTTCGCGCTCGCCGGCTCGCTGCGGGAGTCCTGGGACGCCTTCTACGTGATCAACCGGCGCTACACCGTGCCCGACCCGATCCTCGACCTCGACCAGGTCTGGCTGGGACTCCAGGAGGCCTACGGCGCCACTGCCTGGCTGCTGCTCGGCGGTGCCGCCGCCCTCGTGGTCGTCACCCTCGCCGCCGTCGTGCCGCGTGCCCGCCGCGCGTTCCCCGCGCTCGAGGTGCTGCCGGCGATGACGGCCGGGCTCCTCGCCGGCCTGTGGTGGATCACCAAGGAGTACGACTCCTGGGCGGACCTGTTCCCGCTCCTGCCCTTCGCGGCGCTCGGCATGGGCGCGGCCGCCGCGGTCGTCGTACGACGACTCGCTCCGCGTCCGCGGTGGCTGCTCGCCGCGGCCGCCGCGGTCACCTGCCTGGCGCTGGCGCTCGACTACTCGCTCACCACCCGCGACGACACACTCGACCTCCAGCGCGAGGCGACCGAGGCGGTGCTGGCCGAGCTGCCGGACGGCGCGACCATCACCTCGGTCGAGGGACCGCAGCCTCTCGTGCTGACCGACCGGACGAACCCGACGCGCTACCAGATGTTCCGCAGCGGCCTGCAGGACTACATGGACGACACCTGGCCCGGCGGGCTCGACGGGTTCAAGCGCGACCTCGTCGCCGACGGCCCGGACCTCGTCTCCACCGGCGAGACGGTCTCGCTCACCTGGCGCCGGGCGCTGACGCCCGACTACGTGTTCGTCGGCCGTGCGCCGCAGTGGGAGTGGTACGCCCGCGCCGACCTCGGCGAGGAGACGATCGCGCGGCTCCGCGAGGCAGCGGACTACGACCCCGCCGACCCGTTCGCGGTGCTGGAGGACTCGCCCTGATGGGAATGGCGCGCCGGGCGCCCGTCGCCCTCGCGGGCGGGTCCGTGGTCAGCGGCCTGCTCGCCTACGTGCTCTTCGCGCTCGTCACCCGCGGGCTCGGTGCCGAGGCGGCCGCGCCGGTCTCGGTCCTGTGGACCCAGTGGACCTTCGCCGCCGCGGCACTGACCTTCCCGCTGCAGCACTGGATCACCCGGAGCACGGTCGCCGGCCACGAGGGCAGCGTCCGCCGCGCGGCGCCGCGGGTGGCCGCCGTGGTCGTCGCGACGTCCCTCGTCCTCGGCCTCGTCGCGTGGCTGCTGCGTGACCGGCTCTTCCACCGCGACGACGCCTGGTTCCCCGTGCTCGTCGTCGCGGTCACGCTCGCCTCGGCCGCGGTGGGAGTGGTGCGCGGTGGGCTCGCCGGTCGCGGGCGCTTCGTCGCGGTGGCGTGGAGCCTGGTCGCGGAGAACGCGCTGCGCTGCGTGCTCGTCACGGGCCTCCTGGTCGCCGAGGTCCACGACCCCGTGGTCCACGGCGTCGCCCTCGTCGCCGGCGGCCTGGTCGCGGCGTGGCCGTCCGCGTGGCGCCTCGGGCGTGCCGGGGACACCGCGGGCGACGCCGGTGCCTTCGCCTTCCTCGGCGGCGCCGCGGGCGCGCAGGTCGTGGGGCAGGGCGTGCTCACCGGCGGGGCCGTCCTGCTGGCCCTGCTCGGCGGCTCCCCGCTGGAGGTGACCGCGATGTTCGCCGCGCTCGCGCTCTTCCGTGCGCCCTACATGGTCGTCCTCGGCACGCTCCCGCAGCTCACCGAGCGCGTGACGACCCACGTCGTCACGGGCGCCGTCGACCGGCTGCGGCTGCTCGCCCGCCGGCTGGCCGTGGTCACCGTGGTCGCCGTACCGCTGGCGGGGCTCTTCGGCTGGGCGCTCGGTCCGTGGCTGCTCCGGCTGGTCTTCGGCAGCACGGTCGACGTCGGCGCGGGCGTGGCCGGCGTCATCGCGTCAGCGTGCACGCTGGCGGTCGCCAACGTGGTCGTGATGGTCGCCGCCCTGGCCGGCGACCGTCCGCTCCGGGTGGTGGGCGCGTGGGCCGCCGCGGTCCTCGCCGGCGCGATCGCGGTGGTCGTCCTCGCCGGGTGGGCGCCGGTGGCGCGGACGGCCACGGCCTTCCTCGTCACCGAGGCCGCCGCGACGCTCGCGCTGGCGGTGGTGGCGCGGGGGTCGCTGCGACTCGGTCAGGCCGGGCGGTCGGGCTTGACCGCGACCAGCAGCACCGACGAGCCGTAGGGCAGGTCGCGGCGCCGGAGCACCCGCGCGTCGGCCCGGCACAGCGCCATCAGCGCCCGGTCCGTGCGCGGTGACACCTGGGGGAGCCGGGTGTCACCCGGCGGCGGCGGGGACAGGCGGCGCCTGGCCCGCTCGGCGACGAACAGCGGGAACACCCCCGTGAAGGCGTACGTCGCCCGCGCGACGCGCAGGCCGCCGCCCTCGACCAGCCGCACCAGCCGGGGCCGGGTGTAGCGCCGGTGGTGGCCGGCCTGGACGTCGTGGTCGCTCCACGCCCACTGGTAGGCCGGCACCGACAGCAGCATCCGTCCGCCCGGCGTGAGCACCCGCGCCAGCTCGGCGACCGCGCGCGCGTCGTCGGCGCAGTGCTCCACGACGTCGAAGGCCGAGACCACGTCGAAGGTCGCGTCCGCGAAGGGCAGCTCGGTCGCCGACCCGCACACCCCCTGGCCGGGCACCAGGCCCTCGGGCAGCAGGTCGAGGCTGACGTGCTGCTGCCCGCTGCTCATCCAGCCGACGCTCGGGGCGTCGGCGCTGCCGACGTCCAGCGTGCGTCGTGGCGTGCCGAGGTGCGGCCGCATGACGGCGCCGAGCAGGTCCGCCCGCGCGCGGTGCCACCAGTAGCCCTGGGTGCGCAGCGAGGACGAGCCCGGCTGGTGCGGTGCCTGGCTCACCGGCTCTCGAGGGTCTCCGTCGTCGCCTCCACGAACGCGGTCGTCACCCGGTCGAGGTGACTGGGGCTCAGGTTGTTCCAGAACGGCAGCCGCAGCAGCCGGTCGGCCACGTCGCGCGACACCGGGCACTCGGTCCGCCGGGCGGCGAACGTGCGGCCGGCGTCCGAGGCGTCGAGCGGCTGGTAGTGGAAGGTCGCCTGGACGCCCGACTTCCGCATCAGCTCGAGCACGTCGTTGCGCCGGTCGCGGTCGGGCAGCAGGACGTAGAACATGTGGTGGGCCGACGTGCGCTCGGGCGGCACGGTCATCAGCCGGAAGCCCAGCTCGTCGGCGTATGGCGCCAGGGCGGTCGTGTAGTGCTCGACGACGGCCCGGCGCTTGGCCTGGATCACCTCGCGCCGCTCGAGCTGGGCGAGGAGGTAGGCCGCGAGGACGTCGGACAGGCCGAACGACGAGCCGGTGTCCTTCCACGTGTACTTGTCGACCTGTCCGAGCATGAACGCGTGCCGGTTGGTGCCCTTGTCGTAGAGCACCCGGGCCCGCTCGACGTCGTCGGGGTCGTTGAGGACGAGGGCGCCACCCTCGCCGCACACGAAGTTCTTCGTCTCGTGGAAGCTCAGCGTGGCGTAGCGGCCGAGGCTGCCGAGGGGCTGGTCGCGCCAGGTGCCGAACAGGCCATGGGCGTTGTCCTCGATGAGGCGGACGCCGGGCCACTTGTCGAGGACGGAGCGGATGCCCTCGACGTCGCAGGCGATGCCCGCGTAGTGCACGATCACGACCGCGCGGACGTGCTCGTCCATGAGCGTCTCGAGGTGGGCCGGGTCGAGGCCGAGGGTGACCGGCTCGATGTCGCAGAAGACCAGGCCGGCGCCCTGGCGGGCGAAGGCCAGGCCGGTGCTGGTGAAGGTGAACGACGGCACGATCACCGTGTCGCGGTCGCCGATGTCGAGGAGCATCGCGGAGAGCTCGAGCGCCGCGGTGCACGACGTCGTCATCAGCACCTCGGCGGCGCCGGTCTCGGCCTGCAGCAGCTTGGCGGCGCGGCGGGTGAACTCCCCGCCGGACGCGAGGTGCCCGTTGCGAGCGGCCTCCTGGACGTAGTCGAGCTCCCGTCCCTCCATCGAGGGGAGGTTGAACAGCACGTCGGGGAGCTCGCTCACCAGGGCACCTTCCTTCCGAGGAGGTCCGCGAGCGCGGCGTTGGCCGGCTCGTAGTACTCCTGCAGGGTTCCCTGCAGGGTGTGGCTCGATACAGGGCTCTCGGCTGAACTCTGGTTGACAGGATGCCCCACCGGCTCGGGCGTGAGCTCGGGGGCGGCGCCCAGCCGGGCCACGAGGTCCCGCAGCACGTCGGGGTCGGCGAGCAGCTCCTCGAGGAACACGACGTGCGTGGAGCGGGGGAACGTCTCGAGCCAGGCCGGCAGGTGGTCGACGTACCGACCGCGGCGGACGTACGCGAACGGCGAGACCGAGCTGGTCCCGGGGTCCCAGGGCTGCTCCCCGGCGAGGTCGGCGAGCAGCGCCTCCTCCAGGCCGCGGGTCTCGAGCCCGTGGTCGGTGCTGAAGCGCCAGTTGCTGATCGCGCGCTGCACCGGGTCGCGGAGCACGACCAGCACCAGCGGGTCGCCGAGAGCGGCCGCGGCCCGCCCGGGCGCCTCCGGGTCCTCGAGGTAGCTGGTGCTCTTGTCGAGCAGCAGGAGCTCGTCCCGGGCGTGGGCGAAGAAGTGGTCGTCGTAGGCCGCGTGGCCCTGCGCCGCCAGCGCGGCGTCGCACCACACCTTGGGCTCGGGCCGGGACGGCTGCGCGAGGGTGATCTGCGGGTGGGCGTCCAGGGAGGCCCCGAGGTACGTCGTCCCGCAGCGCTGGGCGCCCACCAGCAGCACGTGCCGGGCGGGGTGGTCCGTCGCCCCGTTCACCTCGAGACCCGCTCGGACACGTGGTAGGTCGTGACCGCGCTGACCGCGTTGAGGGTGCGGACGACGTATTCGCCCAGCATCGACAGGATCATGATCACGACGCCGTTGAGGACCGCCAGCAGGACCGCGATCGTGGTCCAGCCGGGGACAGCGGTGTCGACGAAGAACGACCGCACGAGGTAGAAGAGGCCGAGCACGAAGCTGAGCCCGGCGACCGTGAAGCCGAGCGCCGCCGCGGCCCGCAGGGGGAAGACGGAGTAGCTGAAGAGGATCGTCAGCACGAGGGAGGCGATGCGGCGCAGGCCGTAGTTGCTGGTGCCGCTGGCGCGGGGGTCGTGCCGGACCAGGACGTCGGCGGGGCTGTGGGAGAACATCAGGGCCTGGCCGGTGATGTAGGGGTGCGCGGTGCGCGAGTCGCAGATCCGCTCGACGACGTCGCGGCGCAGGATCCGGAAGTTGGAGACGGCGAGGCCGCGCGGCTGCTCGAAGACGCGCCGGTTGACCAAGCTGATGGCCTTGCTCCCGAGCCTGCGGTAGCCGCGGGCCTGCTTGCGCTCGAACCGGCCGAAGACGACGTCGTGCCCCTCGAGCGCCTTGTCGATGAGCAGGAGCAGCTGGTCGGGCGGGTTCTGGAGGTCGTCGTCCATCGTGATGACGTAGTCGCCGGTGGACTCGCGGAGGCCGGCGAGGTTGGCGTGGTGCTGGCCGTAGTTGCGCAGCAGGTCGAGGGCGACCACGTGGGGGGAGCGGCGGGCGAGGTCGGCGATGACGTCCCAGCTGCGGTCACGGCTGCCGTCGTTGACCAGCACCACCTGGTAGCGGAGACCGGCCGTCTCGAAGACCTCGGCGACTCGCTCGACGGTCTGGCCGACGACGTCCTGGCTGTTGTAGACCGGGATGACCACGGAGTAGGTGAAGTCCTCTCTCGCGGTCACCCGAGCGAGCATAGGGTCACGCCACCTGCCGGGGGGAAGGCCGGTCCTGTCGTCCCACCCGCACGGGCGAGCGACCGATATCCTCCCGGGACCGCACGACGAAGGAAGTGGCCATGAGGGGCTGGCGATCGCGCAGCGGGCACGGGTGGTCGCCCACCCGGCACGCCTGGCGCGCCGCCTGGGGCCACCGTCGCCCACAGGCCCTCGCCCTCGTCGCGATCTCCACGCTCATCACGGCCTGCACGGCGTTCGCACCGGCCTACGACCGCGCGATGCAGCAGGCGCTCGTCGACACGCTGCTCGCGCACGCGACCCCCGCCGACGCGGCCGTCGTGCTGGTGTCGGAGAGTGGCCAGTACCCGGGCGGGTCGGTCGACTCGCGCGACCCGCGCGAGCTGGACGCCCTCTTCCCCGAGGAGGTCGCCGCCCACACCGGACCGGCCGTGCTCGGCCGTACGGCGATCGTGACGCCGGAGGCGGGGGACAACCCTCCCTCCGGGGTCCTGATGTGGCGCAACGGGCAGTGCGACCACGTGCGGATCCTCGACGGCACGTGCCCCGACGAGGCGGGCGAGATCCTCGTCAGCCGGGACGACGTCGACAACTTCGACCTCCGCGTCGGGGCGGTCCGCCAGGTGGGCACCGCCGTCGACGACAGCACGGTGCGCCTCGAGGTGGTGGGGACCTACGTGCCGGACGACGACGGGACGGGCGAGGGGGACGGCTGGTGGCTGGGCGAGCGGACGACCGGGGTGTCCGCCGTCGTCCGCGGTCTCGACCCCTCGGCCAGCCACGACGCCTGGCTCACCGTCGAGCAGACCTTCGTCGACGCCCCGCTGCTCACGGGCGAGAGCTCGCAGGCCGGTGCCGCGGTGGCGGCCGCCAGCGCGGACGTCGACGAGGTGCTCGAGCTCGCCGAGGGCATCCGGGCGCTCACGGCCGGCCTCTACCAGCGACGTGAGGACGTGCAGCTGCGCAGCGGCATCGTCGACCTCACCGACACCCTGCGCGACCAGGTCGCCCAGGCCCACCGCACGGTGCCCCTGCTCCTCGCGCCGCTGGCCGTGCTGTCCGTCTTCGTCCTGTGGCTCGTGCTCAGCGCGGCGACCTCCGAACGGCGCGGCGAGGTCGCGGTGGCCCGACTGCGTGGCCGCGGCCCGGCGGGAGCCGCGGCGCTCCTGCTGCTCGAGCTGCTCCCCGCACTGCTCGTCGGGGTGGTGCCCGGGGCGCTCGTGGCGCTCGCCGGGGGAGTGGTGGCGAAGGCGCTGCTCCCGGGCGCGTGGCCTCTCGAGGTCGCCCCCGGATTCGCCACGGCGCTGCTGCTGGCGGTGGCCGCGATCGTCGTCACGACGGTGGCGGCGGCCGCACGGACGGCCCGCGAGCCGTTGCACGACGTCGTGCGCAGCGGCCCGGTCGCGACGAGCCGGTGGGCCCTGGGGGCGGTCGAGGCCTTCGTCGTCGCGTGCGTCGGCACGGGCGTGCTGGCGTTCGTCACCGGCAGCCTGCAGGGACCCCTCGCCCTGGCGGGGCCGGCGCTCCTGGCCCTGCTCACCGGCCTGCTGGTCGCCCACCTCGTGGCTCCGCTCGGTCGCGCCCTCGGGCGTCGCCTGCTGACGAGCGGCCGGCTCGTGGCGGGATCCAGCCTGCTCGACACCGGCCGGCGCGGCGAGGGACGCACGGTCATCGTCGTCGTCACGGTGGCGTGCGCACTCGCGGTGTTCGCGATGGACGCGCTCGCCATCGGCGCCCGCAACCGCACCGTCGCCGCCGAGCACGAGGCGGGCGGGCCCGTGGTGCTGCAGGTGACGGGCGGCGACGTCGACGGCGTACGCGCCGCGCTGCACGACGCCGACCCCACAGGCACCAGCGCCGCCCCGGTCCTGGTCGCACGCGACACCCTCGCCGTCGAGCCCGGGGCCTTCCGTCGGGTCGCCTTCTTCCCCCGCGGCGGCCCGTCCGACCAGCAGTGGCGGGCGCTGGCCCCTCCCGACCGCGAGCCCGACGAGATCCGGGGCACCCGGGTCGCGCTGGAGGTCGGGACCGCGGAGGGCTTCACCGCCGCCGACATCTTCGGCAGCGAGGTCGAGGTCAATCTCGGCCTGGTCGTCACCGCTCCCACCGGCATCCGCCGCACGATCCCGCTCGGCAACCTCCCGCCCGCGGGCAGCAGCCGGACGGCGAGGGGCACGGCCGAGGCGTGCGCGGGCGGCTGCACCCTCGTCGCCGTACGGATCAGCACGGCGCAGGGCGCGACCGTGGCCGGCGACCTCGAGCTGTCCCGGCTCCGGGTCGACGGGCGACCAGCGGACTGGGGCACGTCGTCCGACGACTGGAACGCCTTCGAGGACCAGGACACCCTCATCCAGCCGGCCGGCAGCGGCGCCGACGGCGTGCTGCGGGTCGGGCTGGGCCTGTCCGGGTTCTACCCGGTCGAGATGACGTCCGCCTGGGTGCCGAGCCTCGTTCCGGCGCTGATCTCGTCGGGGCAGAACGACCCGATCGACAAGCCGCTCGCGGTCACCGGCCCCAACGGCGACGACCGGCTGGCAGTCGACGCCGGCCAGCTGCGGCTCGTCCCGGCGATGCCGAAGGACACCAAGCTGGTGGGCCTCGAGTCCCTCGTCCGGGGGGCCGCGATCACCCCCGACTCCCACCTCGAGGTCTGGCTCGACGACGACCCCGCTCTCGAGGACGGCGTCCGCGGTGCGTTGCTCGACCAGGGGATCGCGATCACCGAGGTGCGGCGCTACGCCGACGTCCGCCAGGCCTACCAGGACACCGTCTCCGCCTGGAGCCTGTCGCTCGGAGCGGCGGTCGCGCCGGCCGTCGGCCTCCTCGCACTGCTGGTGCTGCTCGTCCTGGCGCTCATCGGCTGGCGGGGGCGTGCACGCGACCTCGCCATCCTGCGCCTCAACGGCGTGGACCGGAGGACCACCCGGCGGCTCGCGGTGTGGACCCGGCTCCCACCGGTGCTGATCGCGGTCGTCGGCGGCGTCGTGGCCGGCCTGGCCGGGGCGGAGGTGGCGATGCCCGACGTGACCCTCCTGCCCGCGCCGCCCGAGGTGCCGCTCATCGACCTCGCCACGTCGTGGCCGGCGGTGGTGGCGGTGACCGCGGGGTGCCTCGTCGTGCTGCCGGTGACCGCGGCGCTCGCCGGGCTGGTGGTCGTGCGGCAGGCCCACGTCGAGCGGGTCAGGGAGGGGGCGTGATGCACGGACTCGCGATCCGCACCCGCGGCCTGGTGCACATCTACCACGCCGAGGGCCACGACGTCGCGGCGCTCTCGGGGGTCGACCTCGACGTCGGGGCGGGTGAGATGGTCGGCCTCCTCGGCCCCTCGGGTTCCGGCAAGTCGACGCTGATGAGCCTGCTCGCCGGGATCTTCCGGCCGAGCGCCGGCAAGGTCTTCGTCGGCGAGTCCGAGCTGTCGACCGCCGCCCCGCGTGACCTCGACCGGCTCCGGGCGACGGAGGTCGGGCTGATGCTGCAGGGCGCGGGCCGCAACCTGCTGCCCCACGCCACGCCCGCGGACAACGTCCGGTTCGCCCAGCACCAGGCAGCACGGGCGGGTCGCGAGCTCCCCGCCCCGGGCGACGTGCTCGCCGACCTCGGGATCGCCGGGCACGCCGACGCCCCGCTCGAGGAGCTCACCCCGGGCGGCCTCCAGCTCGCGGCCGTCGCGGTCGCCGTCTCCACCCGGCCCGGCCTGCTGCTGTGCGACGAGCCCACCAGCCAGCTCGACCACGCCGCGCGCGACCGGGTCCTCGACGCGCTCGCGCGGGTCAACCGGACCTACGGCACGACAGTCGTGCTGGTCACCCACGACCCCGACGTCGCGCGGGTGCTGCCGCGCACGGTCACCATCCGCGACGGGCGGATCGGCGGCGAGGGCCGCAGCGGCGAGGAGTACGCCGTCGTCACCGCCGACGGCTTCCTCCCGCTGCTCGGGCAGGTGCGCGACAAGCTCCCGCCCGGCACGCTCGTGCGGATCCACGAGGTCGACGACCACTTCGAGCTGCGCGCCGAGGACGGGGGAATGGGCGATGAGTGACCTCGTGGCCACCGGTCTCGGGGTGTCGTACGGCGACCGGGTGGCCGTCCAGCCCCTCGACCTCCACGTGCCCGGCGGCCGGATGCTGGCCGTGACCGGCCCGTCGGGAGCGGGGAAGTCGTCCCTGCTGTGGGCGCTGGCGTGCGCGCTGCGGCCGGCGGTCGCCGACGTGTCCGGCACCGTCGCTGTCGACGGCCGCCCGGTCGGCGATCGGGACGCCGCGGCCGGGGCAGGCGTCGTGCTGGTGCCGCAGCGCAACGGGTTGAGCCCCACGCTGTCGGCCGAGGAGAGCATCCTCGTCCCACTGCTCGCGCTGGGCGTGCCGGCGAAGGACGCGTCGGGCCGGGTGGCCGAGGAGCTCGGGCGGGTCGGGCTCTCGGACTTCGGCCGGCACCTCGTCGACCAGCTCTCCGGCGGTCAGCAGCAGCGCGTCGCGCTGGCCCGCGCCTTCGCGCTGCGCCCGCGGGTCCTGCTGGCCGATGAGTCGACCAGCGACCTCGACGCGGGCAACCGCGAGCTGATGATCGCGGCCCTGCGCGCCGAGGCCGACCGCGGCGCCGCCGTCGTCCTGGCCACCCACGACCCCGAGGCGGCGGCCCGGACCGACGCGGTGCTCGCCCTGGACGAGGGCGTGGCGACGTGGGTGCGCCCGCTCACCTGAAGTCGCGCGACGACTGCCGCGCCTGAAGCACCGCACCGGCGCCGGGGACGACGACGTCGATGGGCTCGACCCGGTCGGCGATGAGGTTGGTGACGCCCTCGTTGCGCTCGAGCTTGCCGCGGATGACGACGGCGACGCGGTTGCGGGCGGCCTGCCGGTGCGCCTTCATCACCCCGACCGAGCAGACGACGTTGAGCATGCCGGTCTCGTCCTCGAGGTTGAGGAAGGTGACCCCCATCGCGGTGCCCGGCCGCTGCCGGTGCGTGACGAGGCCGCCGACGTGGACCCGCCGGTTGGGCTCGGCGGTGGCCAGGTCTGCGACGGAGCGGATCCCGGCGCGACGCAGCTCGTCGCGCAGGTGCTCGATCGGGTGCCGCTCGGAGGAGACTCCGGTCGCCCAGAGGTCGGCGAGGGTGAGCTCCGGCTCGCTCATGCCCGGCAGGGTGGGCGCCGCGGGGGCGGGCGTGGTGCCGGCGAGGTGCTCCGCGCCCTCGGCGAAGCCGGCCGCCCACAGCGCCTCGCGCCGCTCCATGCCCCAGGCGTCGAAGGCTCCCGCCGTCGCGAGCGCCTCCAGCTGCGCCGGCGTCAGCCCGGCCCGTCGCGACAGGTCGGTGACGCCGGTGAACGGCGCCTCGTCACGCGCCGCCACGATCCGGCGCGCCACCTCGAGCCCGATCCCGCGCACCGAGTCGAGCCCGAGGCGTACGGCGACCTGGTGGTCGCGGCGGTGCGCCGGCACCGGGTCCGGGGTGTCGGGCACCCACTCGGTCCGCTCGAACCGCGGCTCGCAGCACACCGCGGGTCCGGTGGCCGCGACCGGTCCCACGAGGACCGGCTCGAGGTCGGCCTGCGCGGACGACCGCGTCACGTCGGGGCGCCGTACGTCGACACCGTGGCGGCGGGCGTCGCCGACCAGCGACTGCGGCGAGTAGAAGCCCATCGGCTGGTTGCGCAGCAGCCCGGCGAGGAACGCCGCCGGGTAGTGGAGCTTGAACCACGACGAGGCGTAGACGAGCAGCGCGAAGGACAGCGCGTGCGACTCGGCGAAGCCGAAGTTGGCGAAGGACAGGATCTTCACGTAGATCGAGTCGGCGAGCTCGCCGGTGATCCCGCGGCGCTCCATGCCGGTGTAGAGCTTGTGCTTGACCGACTCGATCCGCTCGACGCCGCGCTTGGAGCCCATCGCGCGGCGCAGCAGGTCGGCGTCGTCGCGGGTGCAGTCGCCGAGCGTCACGGCCATCGCCATCAGCTGCTCCTGGAACAGCGGCACGCCCTTGGTGCGCTCGAGCACCGGCACGAGCTCGGGGTGGTCGTAGGTCACCGGCTCCTTGCCGGTCGCGCGGCGGACGTAGGGGTGGACGGCGCCGCCCTGGATCGGGCCCGGCCGGATCAGCGCGATCTCGATGGCGAGGTCGTAGAACTCGCGGGGGCGCAGCCGCGGCAGCGTGCCGATCTGGGCGCGGCTCTCGACCTGGAAGACGCCGATCGAGTCCGCGCGGCACAGCATGTCGTAGACCGCGGGCTCCTCCTTGGGCATCGTCGCGAGGTCCCACTGCTCGCCGAGGTGGTCGGCGACGAGGCGCATCATGTGGTCGAGCGCGCCGAGCATCCCGAGACCGAGCAGGTCGAACTTGACCAGCCCCATCGTCTCGCAGCCGTCCTTGTCCCACTGCAGCACCGTGCGCTTGTCCATCCGCCCGCGCTCGATCGGGCACACCTCGCCGATCGGCCGCTCGGTGAGCACCATCCCGCCGGAGTGGATGCCGAGGTGGCGCGGTGCCCCCATCAGCTCCTCGGCGAGCGCGACGACCTGGGGAGGGACGTCGTGGGCGTCGGGGTCGCCCTGGTCGCCGGCGACGACGGCCTTCCAGCCGTCGATCTGCTTGGACCACGCGTCCTGCTGCCCCTGCGAGAAGCCGAGCGCCTTGGCGGCGTCACGGACGGCCATCCGCGGGCGGTAGCTGATGATGTTGGAGACCTGCGCGGCGTTGCGGCGGCCATAGGTGTCGTAGACCCACTGGATCACCTCCTCGCGCCGGTCGGAGTCGAAGTCGACGTCGATGTCGGGCTCCTCGTCGCGGTGTGCGGAGATGAAGCGCTCGAAGGGCAGCCGGTAGAAGACGGCGTCGACGGCGGTGATGCCGAGCGCGAAGCAGACCGCCGAGCTCGCCGCCGACCCGCGCCCCTGGCACAGGATCTTCCGCTCGCGGGCGAAGGCCACGATGTCGTGGACGATCACGAAGTAGCCGGCGAAGTCCTTCTCGGAGATGATCCGCAGCTCGTGCTCGAGCCGGTCGCGCGCCTCGGCCTCGTGCGGGAGGCCGGCGTAGCGCTCGGCGAAGCCGCGCTCGGCGAGCACCCGCAGCCACGTGTCGGCGGTGTGACCCTCCGGGATCTGCCGCTTGGGCAGGGCGGGCGAGGCCTTGTGGAGGTCGAAGGCGAGCTCGTCGGCCAGGCTCACGCTGCGCTCGACCGCCCCCGGGTGCGCGGCGAGCGCCGCGTTCACCTCGTCGCCGCTGCGCAGGTGGGCCGAGGCCGACAGGTCGAGCCAGCCGTCGAGGTCGGCGAGGCTGCGCCTGGCCCGTACGGCGGCCATCGCCGAGGCCAGCCGGTGGCGCTGCGGGGTCGCGTGGTGGACGTTGCCGGCGGCGACCACGTCGAGGCCGTGCACCCCTGCCAGCCGGGCGAGGGCGGCGTTGGTCACGTCGGCACCCGGTCGCGGGGACAGCTCGACGAGGACGTGCTCGAGGCCGAAGAGCGAGGTCAGCCGGTCGAGCGCCTCGGACGCGGCCGCGTCGCCGCCCCCGTCGCCGCCGTGGTCGAGCGCCTGTCGTACTGCGCCCTTGCGGCAGCCGGTGAGGACCGTCCAGTGGCCGCGACCGCGCTCGCCCAGCTCGTCGAGGTCGTAGACGGGGCGTCCCTTCTCGTCGCCGCGCAGGTGGGCGTCGGTGATCGCGGCGGCCAGCCGGTGGTAGCCCTCGACCCCGCGGGCGAGCACGAGCAGGTGGCTGCCCTCGGGATCCGGTACGCCGTTCTGCGGGCCGCCCAGTCCCAGCGACAGCTCGGCGCCGTAGACGGTCGGCAGGTCGTAGACGGCCGCCGCCTCGGCGAGCACGGGTGCGGCGTAGAAGCCGTCGTGGTCGGTGATCGCCAGTGCGTGCAGGCCGAGCCGGACCGCCTCCTCGACGAGCTCCTGCGGCGAGCTCGCACCGTCGAGGAAGCTGAAGTGGCTGTGGCAGTGCAGCTCGGCGTAGGGCGTCACCGCAGCCGGGCGCTGGATCGCCCGCGCCTCGGCGGCCGCATGCTTGCGCCGCGACACCGGCGCGTCGTCGGCACCCGGGAGCCCGCTCAGCCGGCGCTCGAGCTCCTTCCAGTGCATCTGCGGGTTGTTCCACCCCATCAGCGCACCGCCCTGTTCCGCTGGTCGAGTAGCCGAGCGAGGAACGAGCGAGGCGTATCGAGACCCCTAGTCATACGCCGCCTCCAGCGCCCAGCCGTCGGGCGCGCGCAGCAGCAGCCAGGCGCGGCCGTCGGCGCCGACGACCTGGAAGCGGGCGCTCGGTCCCGTGCCGCCTGCCCACCAGTTCTCGTCGGTCGGCCACGGACCCGCCCACGCGGTGACGGGCTGCCACGGCAGGTCGGTGCCATCGGTCACCCGGAAGCGCCGTGGCTCGCCGGTGACCACCCCGCGGTCGGTGACCCGGACCTCGCGACCGGCGTCGTCGACGACCTCCGCCGTCCGCGCCGTCGCGAACACCCGCACCGGCGCCGGTCCCGGCACCCGACCCGGCCAGGGCCGGTCGACCGGGCGGAGGTCGACCGCCCGCTCGCCCCAGGGCACGAGCGCCTGCCGGGCGGCGGGGCTGCGGCCGCCCTGCAGCACCGGTCGTCGTACGGCCTCGAAGCCGACCATGCCCTGCACCCGCGCGACACCACGCTCGACGAGGTCGTCGGACGCGGTGCCCCAGAGCGCCTCGCCGTGGGCGGCGGCCGGCTCGACGGTCTCGGGGACGAACCTGACCCGGTCGATCGGGGCACGTACGTCGCCTGCGTCCTTGCGCCCGCGCACCGCACCGCCGATCCGGCTCGTGGAGCCTGCACCCTGCAGCTGCCAGTGCACCCGGTCGACGAGGTCGCGGGCGTTGAAGTGGCGCGGGTGCAGCCACGCGCGGGAGGAGCAGACGACTCCGTCGGCCTCGGCCTCGATCCGCACTGCGGTGGCCACGAGCTGGTGGCGCGCGAGCTGGCCGATGAACCTCTCCGCTGTGGTGCGCACGCTGAAGGTGATCGCCTCGACGTTGTCGAGCGGCGTCTCGAAGGCGACCTCGGCCTCCAGCTCGGGCGGGGGAGTGCGGGCCGCGAACAGCGCCCGGTCCTCGCCCCGCGCCCGGCGCCGTACGGTCGCGCCGTAGGTGCCGAGCCGGTGCTCGACCGCGTCGCCCGGCAGGTCGGCGAGGTCACCCAGCGTGTGCAGGCCGAGGCGCTGCAGGAGGCTGACCAGCTCGCGTCCGCGCGGGCCCTCGTCCTGCAGGACGTGGACCGGCAACCCGCGCAGGAAGGTGGGTGATCCGCCCTCGTCCACGACGACCCACGACTGCACGTCGGCGGTGCGGGCGGCCTGCTCGGCGGTGAAGAGGTCGTCGGCGATCCCGATCCGCACGTCCCAGACGCCGCCCTCGACCAGGGCCTGGCACGCGACGGCGGCCGCCTTGGTCTCGGTGCCGTACCAGCTGCCCGGAGCCCGTACGGCGAGCAGGCCGGGGCGCAGGGCGGCCACCCCGGGACGGAGGTCCTCGATGATCGCGAGCACCGGCTCGAAGGCGCGGGCGTCGCGGTCGGGGTTGGCCGGCAGCAGCACCAGCTCGGGACACCGCGCCTGGGCGTCGCGGCGGCGCTGCCCGCGGCGCACGCCCTCCTGACGGGCGGGTCCGTTGCAGACCTCGACCAGGTTGGCGTGCATGACGGCGGCAGGGGAGCGCAGCGACCGTTCGGCCTCCTCGAGCGCGGCGACCACCGACCAGTCGGGACACCACACGACCATGACCCTCATCGACGCACCGCCTGGACCGGGACCCTCATCCCGACACCCGCCGCACCTCACGGACCTGCCGGTCCACCCGCTGCACGCCCGGCCAGACGAGGTCGGCGCGCTGCGGTGGCCGCGCCCCGCGGTGGACGGCCACACTCGCTCGCCGCTCCACCAGCCGGCCGGACCCGGCCGTGGGGCCGAACCACGTCGAGGTCTCCACACTGAGCCGGGCCGCTGCCCGCGGCCACTCGCCGTGGACCACCAGCACCGCCGAGCGCGTGCGCAGGCGCGAGTCGAGGACGCTCGCTGCCCGCTCGGTCACCGATGCCGGCGGGCGCAGCACCACGACGCGCAGCACGTCGACCAGCGCCGCCGTCACCTCCAGCCAGTGCTCACCGGGGTCGGGGACGAGCACCGTGCGCGACAGCTCGACGCCGAGCTCGGCGGCCGCCTCGGCACCGAAGTCGGGACACCCGGCGAACCCCACCCACTCACCTGCGCGCGACGCGCCGGCGGCGAGCGCGAGGGCGAGCGAGGCGCTGTCGACGGCGTAGGTCGACCCGGCGTGCATCGGCAGGATGTCGGTCAGTCCGGGCAAGGTGGGGACGGGCTCACCTGCTGCCTTGTCCTCCATCGCGGCCACCCTGGCCCGGAGCCGCTCGACCGTGGCACGCTGCTCGTCGAGAGCGGCGACGGCGCGGGTGGACGACATGGGTCCATCATCGAACAGGTGTTCGAACGGGTCAAGCGGACAGCGGGAGCCGATCGAGCTCGGTGGGGCGCGCGTCGCGACTGGAGAGCTCACGGTGGACGAGTCCGATCGACGTGACGGACCAGGGGTCGGAGACGTATCCCTCCAGGGCCTCGACCGTGCGCACGAGCTCACCCAGCCTGAGGTGGGGACCGAACGAGAGCACCGGCACCATGGGGCGGAAACGCCGCCGGTCGCGGGCGAAGCCGGCGCGGTGCACGCTGGCGTGGAGCGCGTCGAAGACCGTCTCCAGCCGGTCGGTCTCGCCCTGGACGCCCAGGAGCACCAGCCTGCGGACGTGGTCGACGCGCACCGACCCGCCCAGGGACACCGTGAACGCGTCGTGCGGGGCGATGAGGCCCGCGACGATGCGTCGCATCGTCGCGACCTCGTCGGGGGCGACGTAGCCGAAGCGCGCCAGCTCGGCGTCCATCCGGTCCAGCGGCAGCGCCTCCCACGGAGTGGGCGACGGCAGGAACGACGGCACGGACACCACGTCGTCCCATCGCTCCGTCAGTCGCAGGCGGGGGAGGCGCTCCGACGCGGCGACGGCGGCGTCGCGGGCGGCTGCGGTGATCCGGTCCGGCGGAACCAGGGCTGCGGTGAGGTACATGGCTACACCCTCGCCCGGGGACGAGCATCCGTCGCGGGCTGGTGCGGCGCACGCATGAAGACGTTGTGAGGATTTTGTGGATGTCCCGTTGATCTCGGGGCGAGGTGGTCCGTTCAGGCCCGTACCAGCCGGGACAGGTCCCGGCGCCGCACCCGTCGCGCCTCGAGCACCGCGTGGCCGAGTGCCGCAGCCACCACGACCGGGACCGCGAGCACGGTCCACCACGGGACGACGGTCCGCGGCGCGACCGCCTCCCCGGTGAGCAGGTCCAGCGACAGCGCGCCGAGGACGGCGTACGAGCAGGCGACGCCGATCGACCACCCCACCAGGGCGATGCCCGCGACCGGCGCCACCAGCTCCCCGAGCAGGACCCGGCGCAGGTCCCTGTCGGCCATGCCGAGGGCGCGGAGCCGGCCGAGCGACCGTGAGCGCTCCGGCGCCTCGGCCGCCACGGAGAGCACGATCCCCAGGACGCCGAGCAGGACGAGCAGCGCCGACGACGCGACGGCGAGCGCCAGCAGCGCCGAGGTGAGCGGTGCCGCACGGCGTGCCTCGACCACCTCCGACCGTCGCACCACTGCGTCCACCCCCGTCACCCGGGAGGCCACCGCGTCGATGACCTGGTCGGTCCCCGGCCCGGACAGCCACAGGGTGTTCGGCAGGGCCACGGCACCGGCGTCCGCGAACGCCGACGCGTCCACCACGAGCACGGGATCGGTGGAGGCGTCGACGTCCGGCGCCGTGCCCACCACGTCCAGCACGACCGGGACGTCCTCCCAGCGCACGGTCGGCCGGTCGGCGAGCGGGGACCCACCACTCCGGAGCAGCGCAGGCACCGGGTCCCCACCCGGGTCCCCACCCGAGTCCCCACCCGCCGCCCCCAGGAGCGCGAGCCGGGAGGCGTCGGGGAGGTCGCCCGCGGCCAGCAGGTCGGCGTAGTCCGCGGCGTCCACCACGACCAGCCGGACCACCTCGACCGCGCCACCCGAGGAGATCCGGACGCCGTCCTCGACCCGTCCGGCAACGGCCGCGACCACGCCCGGCTCGTCCTCCGCCTCGGCGGCGACGTCCGACAGGTCGGCCTGGGGCTCGGCGTCGATCCGTCCGTCGCCGCCGACGGCCGTCAGCGCCCCGGCGGCCTGGCCCTCGCGCGCGGTGGCGACGAGCGAGCCCGCCACGGTGGTGCCGGCGACGGCGACCACCAGGACGAGCACCGGGAGGGCCCGTACGCCGGTCTCCGCGACGCGTGCGGCGACGAGGAAGCCGACACCTCCGGGCGAACGACGGGTGCCGCGCATCGCCCATCGCACGGGGTGCGGCAGCAGGTGGACCAGCAGCAGCGCACCCGCCAGTGCCCACCAGGTCGGTGCGCTCGCAGCCGTCGCGTCACCCCAGGCCGCGTCCTCGGCCACCCCCACGCCGGTGACTCCCCGCTGCAGCAGGGCGGAGGTCGTCAGGACCGCTGCGGCCACGACGGCTGCCTCTGCCGCGAGCCGGCGCAGGCGTCGGGCCCGCTCGGCCGTACGGCGTGCGCCCCGGTTGGCAGGCACCCGTCGCCCGCCGCCGTGGCTGTCGGCCGACACGGCGCCCAGCAGAGGCACGGCGAGGGCGGCCACGAGCAGCACCGGCACGGCCGAGGTCCATCCCGCGGACCCGGCCGCCAACCGGACGACGCCCCACCCGACCACGCCGCCGAGGACGGTGACCGCGAGTCCCTCGACGAGCAGCTCGAGCGCGACACCACCCAGGGACGCACCGCGCTGCCGCAGCGTCGCGAGCTCGTCACGACGGCGACGGACGAGCAGCTGGGCGGCGAGGACCAGGACCAGCATCGTGGCGCCCAGGAGGCCGACGACGAGCACCTGGGCCTGTCCGCGGGCGGCCGCGACCTCCTCCCGGCCGCGCTGCAGGACGGCGCCGAACCGGCTGTCCCACGACAGGTCCGTCGCCGAGACACCGGAAGAGGACTGCAGTGAGACGATCGACCGCTCGAGCGACCGGGTCGCGCGCCACCGCGCGCGCGAGGGCTCGGGGGTCAGGACGAGGCGGCGGTCGAGGTCGTCGGCGGGGAGGGAGAGACGCAGGTCCGGCAGCGCCCCGGCGGACACCAGCGCTGCCCCGGTCGTGTAGGCGAGGCCGTCGGCGACGCCTTGCACCGGGTGGAGCAGCCGGTCCGACACCTGCCAGGCGTCGTCGGCCGGGGCGTCGGCGGTGAAGACACCGCTGACCCGGAGCTCCGCGGTCCGTCCCTGCTCGTCCTCGGCCGGGAGCCGGTCGCCGACACCGATCGCGAGCGCCTCGGCCACGCTGCGGTCGACCGCGACCTCCACCGACCCGGCGTCCGCGGGGCGCACCGCGCCGGGCGCTGCCCCGTCGACGTACGTCACCGCGGGCGGTCGGCCGTCGGTCTCGACGAAGGCGAGCTGGAGCATCCGTCCCGGTCCGGCGTCCAGGAGCTGGAGCGGCGGGGTGGTGACCGAGACGACGCCGGGCCGCACCACCGCCGCAAGGTCCGGGGGCAGGACCTGGCGTGCCAGGTCGGCGTCCTGCCGCACCTGGGTCGCGGTGGAGGGGTCGAGCTCCTTGCCGCGCGGGTCGTCGTACCACTCCGGCAGGGTGGCCACCACGTCCGCCTGGCGCCCCGCGTCGCGGACCGTCGCGGCGATCGCGCGGTCGGCAGCGTGCTCGGTGACCGGGTCGACGGCGGCCGTCACGCCGACCGCGAGGGCCACGACCAGCGCGGTGAGCAGCAGGACGGCGGCATCGCTGCGCCAGCGCCCGACGACGGTGGGCAGGTGCGGGCGGGGGACCGACGGCGTCATCGCACCCCCCGCATGCGCGAGGGGTCGGACGCGCGCACGTGCAACGCGCCGAGCACGGCCGCGAGGGTCACCGTGGCGAGGACCACGGTGCCGACCAGCACCAGCTCGGCCGACCATGGCCACGCGACGACCGGGACCGGCACGGGCGCGGTCCCCAGGTCGGACCGGACCAGGTGCGGGCCGAGGAGGAGGGTGGCGACCACACCGACCAGGACGCCCACGGCGAAGGTGGGGACGAAGAATGCGACGTGCTCGGCGAGCAGGAGGCGCCGGGCGTCCCGGCGCGAGAGGCCGAGGGCGCGCAGGCGCACCACCTCGGCCGTACGACGCTGCCGCTCCGGGCCGAGCACCAGCCACGTCCCGGCCAGCAGGAGTGCCACGGCGAGGGCCACGAGGGCCAGTAGCGCGGCGGGCACCGGCACACGCAGCGGCCCCCGGGTCAGCTGCTGCACGACCTCCGAGCGCGTCGTCACCTCGCCCAGCCCGAGGTCGCGCAGCCCCACCACGTCGGCGGACGACGGCTGTGCGACCCACCACGAGTCCACGACCGGGTCCAGTCGACCGGCGTCGAGGAGAGCGCGGTCCAGCGCGTCGAGGTCGGCGAGGACGGCCGCCTGCCCCGGTGCCGACGGGACGGCCGGCACCACTCCCTGCACCTCGAGGGTCAGCTCGGTGTCGCCGACGACCGCGGCGAGCTCGTCACCGGTGCGGGCGCCGACCGCGTCGACGAGCGCCTGCGAGACGACGACGGGCACGCTCGCCGTGGCCGGGAAGGCGGTCGCGAGGAGGTCCGCGCCGGTGTAGGAGAAGTACTCCAGGTCGAGCCCGAAGGTGGCTGCCAGCTCGCTCCCGGAAGCGGTCGTCCGGAGCGAGGCCTGCGCGCCCGCGACGGGGCTCTGCTGCTGCAGCGGCTTCACCCTCCACGCGGCACCGGCATCCTGCGCGGACGCCCCCGGCAGGTCGATGACCACGCTGATCTCCGTCGGCGAGGCGGGTGGGTCCTCGCCCGCGTAGCCGTCGAGCTCGAGCCGCAGGCCGACGAGGCCCACGCCGTCCCCGAGCGGGCCGAGCCACCGCACCTCGTGTGCGGTGCCGTCCAGCGGCAGGGGCGCGGCCGGCACGGCAGCGAGGACGTCGGACGCGTCCTGGACCACGGCGGTCAGCACGACGGTGAGGGCGGCGCCGGGCGGGCTGTCCCCCCGCAGGCGTGCCGTCCCGCCGTCGGCGAGCCCGACCCCGGCGACTGACGGTGCCGGAGCGAGTCCGGCGGTGACCTGTGACCAGTCCCGGTCGTCGCCGGTGCGGCCGCGCAGCAGTGCACCGGCCTGGTGCGTGTCGACGGCGACCAGCACGGGACGCGCGTCCGGGTCTCCCACGAAACGGCCGAGCGCCAGCGGCCGGTGGACCACCGGTGAGGCAGCCGCCGAGCCGGTGGTCGCCTGCTCGACCTGCACCGCCTCGACCGGTCCGGCCGGCGCCGCGAGCGCCAGCGACAGGTCGGTGCCGACGCGCAGGTCCGCCTGGTCGGACTGCGACTGCACCCAGGTCGACCGGAGCGCGAGCCCCAGGACGGCGGCCGCCACCGCCCCCGCGACGAGCACCATCGCGGTGCCGGAGTGCGGCCGGCGGGCCGCCTGCTGGGTGGACAGGGACCAGGCCAGACCTCGCGACCGGCCAGCGGTGGCCGCTGCCCGGTCGAGCAGCACGGGGACGACGCGCACGCCCAGGACGGTCAGTGCGGCCACCGCGAGGACCGGAGCGGAGGTCAGGGCGACGTCGCCGGTGTCGGACGGGGAGGGGACCTGCGAGCGCAGCTGCCACCAGGCGGCACCGGCCACGACGAGGAGCAGCGGCCCGGCACCGAGCCGGGCCACCAGCCCGCGGCGGGTGGCCGGTCCCCGGTCGGCACTCGTGCCCAGGGTCGTCGACACGAGCGTCGCGGTGAGGAGCACGGCGGTCGCGACGACAGCTGCCAGCAGGGACCGGGTCGGCGTGGGACCCTGCGCCAAACCTCCGGCGGCGAGGTCCGGCAGGTGCGTGAGGCGGGCATGGACGAGCGCCGCCGACGGTACGGCGACCACGGTGGCGACGGCGGAGAGCAGCAGGGCCTCGGCGGCGGCTGCCGCGACGCGCTGGCGCCGGCCGAGGCCCATCGCGACCAGCAGGTCCCGCTCGTCCTCCCTGACGGCGGCGACCGACCATCCCGCGAGCAGCGCGGCGGCGGCGGCGAGCGCCGCTCCGAGCAGGAGGACCACCAGCACCGTGGCCCGCGTGCCGGCCCGCTGGGCGTGGAGCCGGTCGAGCGTGGCCGACAGGTCGGAGGCCACCCGGGTGATCCGGGCCCGGTCGCCGGCCGAGGACGCCAGCGCGTCGGCGGCATCGCCCAGCCCGTCCACCACACCCTGCAACGAGTGGTCGGACGCTCGCGCCCGGTCCGGGGTCCCCGTCACGCGCAGACCGCCGACCGACGAGCCCGACTCGAGGAAGGACTGCTCCGCGACAACGAACGGGCCGTAGGTGGGAGCCGCGTCGAGGCCGTTGCTGTAGGCGGGGGAGTAGCCCGCTCCCGCGAGCAGGTCGCGGTCCCACCCCGCGTGCGCCCGTGGCCGGAAGGTGCCGACGAGCACCACGCGGACCGGTTCGTCCAGGCCGCCCAGCCCGATCTCGCGCCCGAGCACCACCTGGTCACCGAGGCCGAGCCCGAGCAGGCGCGCCGTCGAGGCGGGCACCGCCGCCTCGTAGGGCGCACCCGAGCCGGCCGGCCACCGGCCGGAGAGGAGGACCGCCCGGGAGGGGAGGCCGTCGGTCATCGACAGGTAGGCCTGCCGGTCACCGTCGGCCAGGAGCCGCAGCCGCGAGGTGGCGGTCGTCTGCAGGGTCGGGTCGGTCCCGGTCAGGAGGTCGCCCACCACCCGCTCGGCGTCGTGGCGCACCGCGGGGACGTCACCGCCCGCCACCTCGACGACGTACGCCGTCACGGCCAGGTCGGACGGCTCGGTCCGCTCCACCGCGACCTGGAAGCCACGCTCCGACGTCGGACCGAGCAGCAGGGTGCAGACGCCCACGAGGGCGGCGGCCGCCGCCACCAGCGCGACGACGGAGGTGAGCAGGCGTCGCTGCACCCACGCCCGCCGCAGCACCAGCACCAGTCCCGGCACGTCGACGCCTCAGCCGTCGACCCGGCCGTCCGAGATCGCGAGGACCCGGTCGGCGAGCGCCATCAGCACCTGGTCGTGGGTCGCCACCACCGCTGTGACGCCCTCGGACTCCACGACGGCGCGCAGGAGCGACATCACGGCCAGGCCGGTCTCGGTGTCGAGCTGTCCGGTGGGCTCGTCCGCGAGCAGCAGTCGCGGCGACCCGGCGAGGGCGCGGGCGATCGCGACGCGCTGCTGCTGTCCTCCCGAGAGCTGGTCGGGCCGCTGGCGCGCGTGGTCGCGCAGGCCCACGAGGTCGAGCAGCAGCTCGACGCGCCGCTCCCGCTCGGCGACGGGCGTGCGGCGCATCCGCAGGGGGAGGCCGACGTTCTCCGCCGCGGTGAGGGCGGGGATCAGCCCGAAGGTCTGGAAGACGTAGGCGACGGTGTCGCGGCGCAGCGCGCTGAGCCCGCTGTCGTCGAGGGTGCTGACCGCGGTCCCGTCGACGCGCACGGTGCCGGAGTCCGGACGGTCGAGCCCGCCGAGGAGGTTGAGCAGGGTGGTCTTGCCCGATCCCGACCTGCCCACGACCGCGACCAGCTCGCCGGGCGCGATGTCGAAGGTCACGTCGCGCAGCGCGGTCACGGCGGTCGATCCGGCGCCGTACGTGCGGGTCAGCCCGCGCACCTCGACCATCGGTGGGACCGGCTCGTTCACGCGTCCCCGTCCCGGTCGGAGCTCGAGCGGATCTCGACGTGGTCCGCGGCGAGCGCGAGCCGCACCCGCCGCGTCAGGGCCAGCGCCTCGCGGTACTCGCGCGGGAGCTGCACCCGACCGGCCCGGTCCATCACGGCGTACTCCTCGGCGGTGGCCGGGGCCCCGTCCGTCTCCTCGCTGCGCAGCACCTCGCTGCTGGTGCGACCGTCCCGGATGGCGACCGTCCGTGCGACCTGCCCGCTCACGGCCGCGTCGTGCGTGACCACCACGACGGTGGCGCCCAGCTCGCGGTTGACGGTGCGCAGCGCAGAGAACACCTCGGCGGCGGTCTCGCTGTCGAGCTCGCCCGTCGGCTCGTCGGCCAGCAGGAGCTGCGGATCGTTCGCGAGCGCCACCGCGATCGAGACGCGCTGCTGCTCGCCACCCGACATCTCGACCGGCCTCCGGTCCCTACAGTGCGCGACGCCCAGGAGGTCGAGCAGCTCGTCGGCGCGCGTCGCGCGGGTCCGGGCGGGCGTGCCGGCGATCGTCATCGGCAGCTGCACGACCTGCGCCGCCGTGAGGTAGGGGACGAGGTTGCGCGCCGCCTGCTGACGCACGAAGCCGACGACGTGGCGACGGTAGTGCACCTGCTCGGTGCGGGTCAGGTCGGTCAGGTCGTGACCAGCGACGCGGACCTTCCCGGCCGTGGGCGCGTCGGTACCGGCCAGCACGTTGAGGAGGGTGGACTTGCCCGATCCCGACGCCCCGACAACGGCGATCAGCTCGCCCCGGTCGACCAGCAGGTCGAGCCCCTGGAGCGCCTGCACCTCGACCGTCTCGGTCTGGTAGATCCGGACGACGTTGTCGCAGACGACGAGAGCGTCGTGGCCGAATGCCCGGTCGCGCGGAGGAGCGGGGGGAAGCGTCACGGCCGGTCCACCACCCTCAGTCCCCCTCGGCTCACGACGCGTGGCGATGCTAACAGCGCACGAGACGCTCCGGGTCGATCCGGGAGCTGCTCACTCCACCCCTGCCGGGGCCGGGGTCCGCTCGGCGGCTCCCACCCGGCGCAGCGGCACGGAGACCTCGAAGGTGCTGCCCTGGCCGGGTGCGCTGCGGACGCTGAGGCTCCCACCCATCGCCTCCGCCAGCCGGCGGGAGACGGTCAGTCCGAGGCCCAACCCCTCGTAGGGTCGCGTCGGCGAGCCGTCGGCCTGGGTGAAGCAGTCGAACACGTCCGCGAGCCGGTCCTCCGGGATCCCGATGCCGGTGTCGGCCACGCTGAACAGCACGACGGTCGCCCCGCCGGCGGGCTCCGTCCCCACCGTCGCGACGCGCATGCCGACACTGCCCCCGGGCGTGAACTTCACGGCGTTGTCGAGCAGGTTGCCGAGCACCCGCTGCAGGCGTGGGGCGTCGCCCACCACGCGAGCGGGAACGTCGGCGTCGCAGTGCCACTCCACGCGGAGCCCGGCCCGGAGTGCGACCGGTTCATGGATCATCCTGACGTCGTCGAGGGCCTTGTGCAGGTCGAACGGTCGGTCCACCAGCACGAGGCTGCCCGCCTCGATCACGGAGAAGTCCAGGACGTCCTCCATGAGTGAGTCGAGCCGGGTGCTGGCACGTCCCATGCGCTCGACGAGGAAACGCTGGTCGTCGTCGAGGTCGGTGTCACCCAGCATCTCCATGGTCCCCACGAGGGTGGTGAGCGGCGTACGGACCTCGTGGCTCATCGTCCCCACGAACAGCGACTTGGCGCGTGATGCGTCGAGGGCGGCGTCCCGTGCCGCGACGAGCTCGCGGGTCTGCCGCTCGTCCGCCAGCATCAGTCGCGCGGTGCGGACGAACGTCAGGGCGATGAGGCACGTCGAGCCGATGGTGAGCGTCCACGGCCGGCTCTCGCGGCCGGTCAGGATGCTCACGACCTCGAGCCCCGGTGGCACGAACAGGGGGGCGATGGCGATCACGAGGGCTGCAGAACGGCTGGGCCGGGTGTCGTCGTCCTCGGGAGCCCCGTCGTGGGGGCGCACGCTCCAGGCCGCCCTGGCCAGCAGCACGGGCGCGACCATCCACCCGGCGTCGATCGCGACCTGGGACCAGTCCCCAGGCGGCAGGACCAGCGGCCCGGTGTCGGCCAGCAGCCAGACGACGACGCCGACGGCGAAGGTCGTGTCGATGGAACGGCGTGCCTGGCCGCTGAGCAGGGCTCGGACCACGAGCGCCAGCAGCACGGCGTCCAGCACCGGGTAGGCGGCCCACACCGCCTTGGCGAACGGCGTGAGGTCCTCCAGCCCGAGGATCGAGGGGATCGTCAGGTTCCAGAAGACCACCACGCTGACCACGATGATCGTCAGCGCGTCCACGAGGAACCCCACGTCGTGCTGACCCCGCGGCCGGCTGCGGGCGAGCACCAGCCAGACGGCAGCGCACAGCGCGACGTAGCTGGCGAACCACGCCGCGTCGGCGATGGAGACGTCGGTGGGTAGACCGAGTGCGTCGAGCAGGGTCCACAGCAGGTCCCCGAGCGTGGACAGGGACACGCCGAGCGCGATGAGCCGGGGCGCCAGTCGCGCACCGCGGGGTGCCCGCCGTGCTCCGACCCACGCAGCCACGCTGGCGGCGACGAGCGTGCCGTTGTAGATGAGCTGGTCCACCACGTGCACGTCGTTGGTCGCGTAGACGACGAGCACCACCGCCACGAGCCGCGCCAGGCGCACCTCGGTCCGGTTCGGGCGTGGGCGCCAGTGCCACCACGAGTGTGGTGGGTCGGTCGGGGTCGTGTCCCTCATGTCGGTCCTGCTCTGCGGATCGGGGCCGACCGGCGATCAGCCGACGAGGGCTGCGCCGAGGGACAGGTGGTCGAGCACGACGTGGCGTGAGTCGCGTCCGGACAGCTCGCGGCCAACCAGGGCGACCGACGACGCGGTCCACGACCTCGAGGAGTAGCCGGCCAGTGCCTGCACCACCTGGTCCAGGGCGCGCGGGCTGAGGTCGTGGTCGAACGCCAGCACGGGGACCGTCGGGTCGAACCGGCGCCGGTCGTGGACGAAGCCGGGGCGACGCACGGCCGACTGGAGCGAGTGGAAGACGTCCTCGAGGCGATCGACCTCGCCCTGCAGCCGCATCAGCACGAGGTTGCGGCTGTGGTCCACGGTGACCGGGCCCCCGACCGAGACCAGGCACGGTCCGTGGGGCGAGACCTGACGAGACAGGGACCTGCCCAGCGACTCTGCGTCCGCGACGTCGACGTAGCCGAACCGCGAGAGCTGCGTCAGCATGCGCTCGGGCGGGATCGCCTGCCACAGGGGGCGGGGGGAGAACGTCAGCACCGGGTGGCCGGACGCAGCCCGTGTCATCGAGCGCCGGGGTGCCGCCTCGGAACCGCGGGTGGTGACTTCGTGGAAGACGGAGCGGGCCACGTGGAGCGGGGGGATGACGGCGGCGCTGAGGTACATGGCAGCACCTTGCCCGCGCGGTCGACAGATGTCCTGTTGCCGAATTGTGGACGTGTGAAGACGACGTGAGGACGTCGTGCACGTGGGTGCGGACTAGACCGTGGCCGGTGAGCCGTCTGCAGGCAGGTCGAAGGTGAACCGCGTGCCCACGCCGTCCGGGCCGGCGGTGCACACGATGGTGCCGCCGTGCCGCTCGACCACCAGCCGGCAGATGGAGAGGCCGATCCCGGCGCCCTCGACCGAGGTCGCCGAGGCCGAGCGCTTGAATCGGTCGAAGACCGCCTCCCGGTCCGCCTCGGGGATGCCGCGGCCGTTGTCGCACACGTCGACCACCACCCGGCTGCCGCGGCGGACCATGTGCACCTCCACGGCCGGCGCGCGCCCGGGAGCGGCGTACTTCACCGCGTTGCCCAGCAGGTTGGCGAACACCTGGCGCACCACGCGCTCGTCGCCCACGACCACCTGGCTCGGTGCGGACCGGATCGACAGCTTCGGCACCGCCAGCAGGTCGGCGACGTCCTGGACGAGTCCGTCCGGACCTGCGAGCTCGATCGGCTCGTGCACCAGCTCGGCGCCGGCGGCCATGGCGTGGTCCAGCATGCCGTCGATCAGGTCGCCGAGGCGGACCACGCCCGTCAGCGCCTTCTCCGTGAGGTCGTGGGCCCTGGCGACCGAGGGATCGGGCTTGGTCAGCTCGGTGGTGGCCATCGAGACCCACGCGCGCACGGTCGTGAGCGGGCTGCGCAGGTCGTGGGCGGTGACCTCGGCGAAGTCGGAGAGCCGGCTCGACTCGGCGCGCTCGGCGGTCACGTCGCGGAAGACCAGCATCGCCATCGGGCCGGATCCGTGGTCGACACCCTCGGGTAGGCGGGTCGCCTGCACCGACACGATGCGGCGGCTGCCGTCCACCATCGGGGCGATGATGTCCGTGGGCGGCACGTGGCCCTCGACCATCACCCGGCGCGACGGTCGCTCGGCGGCGCTCATGCGGGTCCCGTCCGACCGCAGCAGCTCGTAGTCACCCTCTGCTCCCGTGCGCTGCGCTGCCATGCCGGAGAACATCTCTCGGGCGGAGGCGTTGGTGCGCACCACGGCGCCCGACTCGTCCACGAGCACGAGTCCCTCGGACATCGCCTGGGTCATCGCGGTGAGGAGGTCGGCCCGTGCGGCGGCCGTGGCCTCGGCGCGCACCAGCTGCGCCACGAGGTCCTCGCGCTGGTCGCGCATGGTCGCGATGACCAGGGCCGTCATCAGGACGACCAGCGTGAACGACTGGGTGAGGATCGCCGCGACCGCGGGGTCCGCGACCAGGGTGAAGGGACCGTAGCCGAGGATGGTGAGGGTCACCGAGATCGCCCCGAAGGCTGCCGCGTGCACCGCGGCCGCCAGGGTGGAGAACCGCTTGGCGCACCAGACCGAGAGCGGGACGGCGAGAAAGGCCAGGGGCAGCTGCTGCGAGAAGATCAGGCCGTAGGCGAGCACCGAGGTCGCCCACAGCACGCCCAGCTCGAGGTCCGACGCCACGACGCCCGGACGGGCACCGCGCAGGCGCTCCCAGGTCAGGTGGCCGACGCTGGCCACGATCATCACGCCGCAGACCTGGCGTCCGAACCACAGGGCCACGTCCGTCCAGGTGAGCGACCCCGAGTCGAGCCACAGCCCGGTCGTGCCCACGGCGGTGCCGGCGATGCACCCCAGGACGACCACCCCCGTCCCGCGGAGCAGGACTGGGAGCGAGTGGATGCTCGTCGTGCCGCCCGTGCCCAGCGCGCCCGGGACCCACCGTCGGAGCAGGAAGACGATCAGGGACGCCTGCAGCAGCGCCGCGACGGTCCCGAAGACCGCGAACAGGGGTGATGCCCCGGTCGCGAGCAGGATCGGGACCAGCACCGCGGCAATGGTGACGAGCACGTAGCGCTGGCGCTCGACCAGCAGCAGCCACAGCACGGCGACCCCGGCAGCAGGGGTGGCCAGGCTGACCGACTCGCCCGGCAGCACGGTCGCCCGGCCGAGCACGATCGCGAGCGCGTAGAGGACGGCGAACGCGACGAAGGTGTGGGCGTCCGTCCACCGCATCCGGCTCATGGCCGCTCCGTCTCGCTGTGCCTCCCCGCGGGAGGTCGCAGGCGCTCGAGCTCCACGGCCGCCTCGTCGAGCAGGGCCGTCACCCGATCGGTCGTCCGAGCGGTCTCGGGGTCGGCGGCGCCCTCCTTGCCGAGGCGGCGCACGCTGTCACGGAGGGCGTCGAGCTGCCGGGCGAGGTCGTCGTCCTCGGAGGCGACGACTGGAGCGGCTGGAGCGGCTGGAGCGGAGGGCGTGCTCAGCCAGCGGTAGCCCAGACCGGTCTCGGTGCGGATGTAGCGCGGCTCGCGAGCGTCGTCGCCGAGCTTCGCGCGCAGCGACTTCACGTGCACTCGCAGGGTCTGGTGCGTCTCGGAGCCGGCATGCGGCCCCCACACCCGCGACGAGAGCCAGCGGTGGGTGACGATGCGTCCCGCGTCGCGGCTGAGTCCTTCGAGGATCAGCCACTCGGTCTCGGTCAGCCGCACCTCCTCGCCGTCGCGGTGGACCTGGCGGCGGGTGTAGTCGACCGATAGGCCGTCGAAGACACGCGCCGTCGATCGCTCCTGGGACGCGTCCAGACGGCGTTGCACCACGTCGAGCCGCGCGCGGAGCTCGGAGACGTCGAAGGGCTTGTCGATGAAGTCGTCGGCGCCTGCGTCGAGGGCGTCGGCCTTGCGGCGGACCTGCTTGCTGCCCGAGACCACGATGATGGGCATGTCCGTCCACTCGCGCAACCGGCCGATGACGGTGGTGCCCGGCATGTCGGGGAGCCCGAGGTCGAGCAGGATGACGTCGGGCTTGCCGGACGCAGCCAGCTCGAGGCACTCACGGCCGGTCGCTGCGAGCAGCACGGTGTGGCCGAGCGAGGGGAGCAGCTCGGCGAACATCGTCAGCGTGGGGCGGTCGTCCTCCACCACGAGTGCCAGCGCCATGGCGCGACCCTACGTGGACGGACGGGGTGCGTCGCGTCTTCACAGAACCTTTACGACTCACGTCGGAGTGGTCTCGTCCACCTGACGGGCGCCGAGGATCATCGGGCCCATGGTGCGCACGTTGGTCGTCGACGACGACCCGGCGGTCCTCGAGGTGATCGCGACGCTCCTGCTCGATGCGGGCCACGAGGTGAGCACGGCGAGGGACGGTCTCGACGCCAGGGACCTGCTGGCGGACGGGTCCTTCGACCTCTGCGTGCTGGACCACGACATGCCGGGGATGACCGGCCTCGACGTCGCCCGCAGCCTGCGAGCGGCAGGGAGCCCGACCCGCTTCGTGCTCGTGTCGGGCCAGCGGAGGCTGGTCGGCCAGCGCCTCGACGAGGTCGACGAGTTCATCGCGAAGCCCTTCGACCCCGAGCACTTCCTGCGGCTCGTCGAGGAGCTGCTGGCGCCCTGAGCGCATCGCACGACGCTCAGACGTGCCGGACCACCACACGTCCGGCGTCGACCTCCCAGCGCTGGTCGAGGCGCACGTTCTCCAGCAGCCGCCGGTCGTGGGAGACGAGCAGCAGCGCGCCGTCGTACGACGACAACGCCTCCTCGAGCTGCTGGATGGCCGGCAGGTCGAGGTGGTTGGTGGGCTCGTCGAGGACGAGCAGGTTCACCCCGCGCGCCTGGAGCAGCGCCATCGCGGCGCGGGTGCGCTCGCCGGGGGACAGGCGGCCGACCTCGCTCGTGACCTGGTCGGCCTTCAGGCCGAACTTGGCCAGGAGGGTGCGGACCTCGGCCTGCGTCATCTCCGGGACGACGGCCTCGAACGCGTCGCCCAGCTGACGGTCGTCGTCGAGCGTGGTCCGCGCCTGGTCGATCACGCCGACGGCGACGGAGGCGCCGAGCGACGCCGTACCCGTGTCGGGGGTGCTGTCACCCAGCAGCAGGCGCAGGAGGGTGGTCTTGCCGGCGCCGTTGGGTCCGGTGATGCCGATCCGGTCGCCCGCGTCCACCTGCAGGGACACGGGCCCGAGCTCGAAGTCGCCGAGCCGGCGGGTCGCCTCGTTGAGGGTCGCGACCACGCCGCTGGAGCGAGGGGCGGCAGCGATGTCGAACTGCAGGACCCACTCCTTGCGGGGCTCGTCCACCTCCTCGAGCCGAGCGATCCGCGACTCCATCTGCCGCACTTTCTGCGCCTGCTTCTCCGACGACTCGGTGGCCGCCTTGCGCCGGATCTTGTCGTTGTCGGGGCTCTTGCGGATCGCGTTGCGCACGCCCTGCGAGCTCCACTCCCGCTGCGTGCGGGCGCGCTTGACGAGGTCGGCGCGCGTCTCGGCGTATTCCTCGTAGGCCTCGCGTGCGTGCCGCCGTGCGATCGCGCGCTCCTCCAGGAAGGCGTCGTAACCGCCGTCGTGGACGGTGACCCGGCCCTGCGCGATGTCGAGCTCGACGATCCGCGTGACGCAGCGGGCCAGGAACTCGCGGTCGTGGGACACCAGCACGACGCCGCCGCGGAGCCCCTGCACGAACGACTCGAGCCGGGCGAGGCCGTCGAGGTCGAGGTCGTTGGTCGGCTCGTCGAGGAGCACCACGTCGAAGCGGCTGAGCAGGAGTGCCGCCAGGGCGACCCGCGCGGCCTGCCCGCCGGACAGTGACGTCATCAGCGCGTCGGGACCCAGGTCGAGGCCGAGGTCGGCGAGGACGGGGGAGAGGCGGTCGTCGAGATCGGCGGCACCGCTGGCCATCCAGCGGTCGAAGGCGACCGCGTAGGCGTCGTCGACACCGGCGAGGTCGGTCCCGAGGGCGGCCGCCGCCTCCTCCATCGCCAGGGTCGCGTCGGTCGCGCCGGTGCGGCGGGCGACGTACGCCCCGACGGTCTCGCCCGGCACCCGCTCGTGCTCCTGCGGCAGCAGGCCGACGAACGCGTCCCGCGGCGCGCAGCTCACGGTCCCCGACATCGGTGTGGTCGCCCCGCCGAGCAGGGACAGCAGCGTCGACTTCCCGGCACCGTTGGCACCTACCACGCCGATCACGTCGCCGGGCGCGACGGTGAGGTCGAGGTGCTCGAACAGCACCCGGTGCCCGTGCCCGCCGGAGAGGTCCTTCGCTACGAGCGTGGCAGTCACGCGCGGGAGCCTAGTCGGCGAGGCCCCCGCGTAGTCGCGCGAGGATCCGGGCCAGGACGCGGGAGACCTGCGCCTGGGTGATCCCGACGGCCTCGGCGATCTCCTGCTGGCTGCGCTCCTCGTGGAACCGCAGGAACACGATGCGCCGGTCCCGGTCGTCGAGGCGCGCGAGCAGCGGCTCGAGGATCAGGCGGGCCTCCGCCGCCTCCGTGTCGCGGGACCGGTCGCCGATGAGGTCGCCGATGCCGGTCGTCGCGTCGTCGAGCGGCGCGTCCAGTGACGTCGGGGCGAAGCAGCCGTCCGCGGACAGCGCCTCGACCACCTCGTCCAGGGGTACGTCGAGATGCGCTGCCAGCTCGCTCGGGCGGGGGGAGCGGCCGAGCTCCTGCTCGAGGTCGTCCTGCGCCCGGGAGATCCGGGCCTGGAGCTCCTGGAGGCGGCGTGGCGGACGCACCACCCAGCCGGCGTCGCGGAAGTGGCGTCGTACCTCGCCCCGGATGGTGGGCACGGCGTAGGACAGGAAGTCGTGTCCCGCACCGGGGTCGAACCGCCGAGCGGCCTTGGTCAGCCCGAGGAGGGCGACCTGCTGGAGGTCCTCGAGGTCGAGGCCGCGGTTGCGGTAGCGGGAGGCGATGCTGCGCGCCACCTCGACGTGCTGCTCGATCAGCTCCTCGACGAGGAAGGGCGAGCTGGTGGGCTCGTGCTCCGCGACGATCCGGAGGTGGGACGGCGGGTCGTCCGGGCACCGGGCGCGACGGGGGCCATCGGCGCTGGGCCGGGTGGCGGGACGGTCAGGGGCGAGAGAAGACGCGGTGGTCACGTGGTCGCTCTTCCATGAACGAAGCTCGCTCGCCGTCTTCTCCAGCGAGAACGGTGAGGAGAAGATGCCACAGGTCTGGACCAGTCGCCAGACGCCCCCACCCGGATGGGCGGGAGCAGTCCGGACAGCGGTTCGCCGACCGCTCGGGACGGCGTGCGGGGCCTACCCGACCGAGTCGTCGGGCACGCCGAGATCGACCCGGTGCCCCGAGTCGCCCGCTCCAGCGGGTCTCATGACGACGGCGTCCCGGGGTACCTGAGGCCTGCTGGTCGAGTGTGGTGCACGGAGAGGCTGGGGATGCGCAGGATCGTGGTGGACGCCGTCATCGACGTCCCGTCCGACGTGGCCGGCGCGCTGCCGACCTTCTGGGCCGAGGCGCTGGGTTGGCCCCTGGGCGCGCCGTGGCCCGGCCACCCGGAGCTCCGGAGCCTCGAGCCGCCGCGCGGGACGCCGTACGTCCACCTCCAGGAGGCAGGTGCCGAGCCGCGGGTGCACCTCGACCTCCGGGTCGACGGCCGCAGCGAGGCCGACGCCCTCGTGACGTCGGCGTTGGACAACGGCGCGTGCCTGGTCGGGCGACAGGACCGGTGGCGCACCCTGCTGTCGCCGGGCGGCCTGCCGTTCTGCGTGGTCGACGGCACCGGAGACGCTCCCGGCCCGGAGACGTGGGCCGACGGGCACCGCAGCCGGCTGGTCCAGGTGTGCGTCGACGCCCAGCGCGACGCGCACGCCACCGAGGTCCACTTCTGGCGCGGACTCCTCGAGGGCAGGTGGGTCGAGTCGCGTTCCGACGAGTTCGGTGGGAAGTGGCACTGCGACGGATCGCCGCTCCAGCTGCTCTTCCAGCGCCTGGACGAGCCGGGCCGCTCGGTGCGGGCACACCTCGACCTCGGCACCGACGACCTGGCGGCCGAGGTGCGCCGGCTCGTCGGGCTGGGGGCCGAGGACGTCGGTCCCGGGCGGGGGTGGCACGTGCTGCGCGACCCCGCCGGTCTGGCGTTCTGCGCGACCGAGAACGCGCCGGACGGGGCGCGGGACCGCGACCTGGGCTGACTACGGCGACGTCGGGAGGGACTGCAGGAAGTCGATCAGCCCGGGGAAGAAGTGCTGCGGGTCGTCGAACTGCGACAGGTGGCTCCCGTCGGGGCAGTGCAGGTAGCGACCCTGCGGCAGCTCACCGGCCATCCACTCCATGTGGGCGGGGTCCATGGTGTCGTGGGTGGCTCCGATGACGAGCGTCGGTACGTCGATGCCGGCGAGGTCGCCGCTGCGGTCCCACGTCTCGAGCGACCCGCTCATCCCGAGCTCGCTCGGCCCCTGCATCGGGACGTAGATCGCCGGGTTGATGTGGGCCAGGGACCGGTTGACCGGGTCGGGCCACTCGTCGACCGGCAGCCGGCACACGTGCAGCGCGTAGTGGTGCTCCATGAGCAGGCGCTCGTAGCTCGGGTCGTCGTTGGCGCCGGTGGCCTCCAGCTCCTGGATGCGGGCGAGCACGTCCGGGTCCATCGCGGGCATCAGCACGTCGCGGGCGTAGTCGTTGTAGAGCCGGCAGCTCGACATCATGTTGGAGATGACGAGGCCCTTGAGGTGCTGCTGGTGGTGCACGGCGTACTCCGTCGCCAGCAGGCCGCCCCACGACTGGCCGAACAGCACGAAGTTGTCACGGCCGAGCCCCAGCGCCCGGCGTACCTGCTCCACCTCGTCGACGAAGCGACCCAGGTCCCAGAGCGAGGGATCGTCCGGCTGGTCGCTGCGGTAGGACCCGAGCTGGTCGTAGTAGTAGTACTCGATGCCCGCACCCGGGAACCACGTGTCGAAGCACTCGTAGAGCTCGTCGGTCGCGCCGGGTCCGCCGTGCAGCAGCAGCACCTTGAGGTCCGGGTTGGTGCCGACCCGCTTGGTCCAGACCCGGAAGTCGCCCACCGGTGTGGTGATCGGGACCATGCGCGCGCCTCCCGACACCACGTCGCGCGGGTCCCAGGTCGAGGTGTCGAAGTACGTCGCAGGGTCCATGCCCGGAACGTAGCCGGTGTGCCCGAGCGCTGGGCGTCACCCCTTCGGACGGGACTTGGTGGAGGTCCGTAACGACGGTGCGCGCGGTACCGCTGACGTAGGTGGAGGGTGCGGTGGGTCGTCATGTCCCCGGCATGTCGACTCGGCGGACTCCCGGTCCAGAGCCGGCGCAAGGGAAGAAGAGATCCGTGAGCGACAACCTGGGTGCGATCGTGCTCATCATCCTCGCCAGCCTCGGGGGCCTCTGCGGTCTGCTGGCTCTGATGGCGGTGCTGGAGCCGGCCAAGCCATCCCGGACGGAGCCTGATGCCGTGAGGACGAGCGGGGGCGGCCGGTGAGCGACCTGACGTTCGACGGCCGGCCCCATCACACGCCCGTGGGCTACTTCACCTACACGGTGGAGGACGACCACTGGAGCTGGTCCGAGGGGCTGTTCGAGCTTCACGGTCACGACCCGCAGGCCGTGGTGCCGACGACCGACCTGGTCCTGCGGCACAAGCATCCGGACGACGCACTACGTGCCTACGAGGTGCTCGAGGCCGTGGTGGCGGATGGCCGCCCCTTCAGCTGCTACCACCGGATCATCGACGCGACGAGCCGCGTGCGGTACGTCTTGTCGGTGGGGCGGGGAGTGCTGGACGCCCGCGGGCGCGTGGAGCAGGTGACCGGGTTCTTCGTCGACCTGACCGAGGTGCGCACGGAGGAGCTGATGAACGCCGCGTCGCGGGCCGAGAGCGATGCGGCGCAGGTGCGTCTGGCCGAGCGTCGTTCCCAGGTCGACCTGGCGAGGGGGATCGTCATGGTCGCGACCGGTTGCGACGCACCCGGTGCGTTCAACGCGCTGAGACGGTGCGCTGCGGCCCGCGGGATGCGCCTGCACGAGCTCGCCGCGCAGATGGTGGAGCGAGCCGGTGCCCATCCGCTGGGCGAGGGTCACCCGTGCCGCATCGTGGTGGAGGAGCTGCTCGCCGACGTCGACGCGTGACGAGTGGCGAGGGTGAGCTCGCACCACCACGTAGGCTCGCACGACGAAGGGGGCACAGGTGAGCAAGGACCAGGCCGACGACGACTACCCCGACGCGGACCTCGCCGCGGTGGGCGGCGAGGCGCCGGCGTCCAGCCGGACGCCGTTGAGCCGCGATCGCATCGTGGCCGCCGCGCTCGACTTCATCGACGACAACGGCTTGCCCGGTCTCACCATGCGCCGGCTGGGGGAGCAGCTGGGCGTCGAGGCGATGGCGCTGTACCGCTACGTCCCGAGCAAGGAAGAGCTGCTCGACGCCGTGGTGGACCACCTGGTGGGGGGCGTCCGCGCCGACGAGGTGGTCCTCGACGTCCCGCAGGACGGCTGGCAGGACTTCCTGCAGCGGCTCGCGCACGGAATCCGGCGGATGGCGCTCGCCCATCCGAAGGCGTTTCCGCTCGTCGCCTCCCGCCCGACCGAGGCGCCGTGGCTGCGACCCCCGCTCAGGAGCCTCGACGTCGTCGAGACGTTCATCTCGGGGCTCCTCGAGGAGGGGTTCAGCGACGAGGCCGCGGTCGCGGCCTACCGCGCCTACTCGAGCTTCCTCCTCGGCCATCTCCTGCTCGAGGTAGCGGAGCACGGGGCGGACGTCGGCCCGCTGGACGTCCTCGACGACCAGACGGGCGAGGCCGGCACCGCGCGCTACCCGTCCGTCTCCCGCCTGCGAGGGTCGCTGTCCGAGGATCACTCTGCCGTGGAGTTCGAGGAGGCGCTCGAGGCGCTCCTCGACCGCCTGACGATCGTGCGCAACGAGCACATCGACTCCTGACCGGGGGGTACCGGCGGCTGTCCCCTCCTCGGGGTGAGCGACTGGTTCGTTCGAGGCATTGCCTCGCATGTGGTCCGTGGCGGTGGGTACGGCTTACGTCGTAAACCACAACGAAGCGGTGGTGTGACGTCCTGACCCCGTGACGGCACGTCGCCCCGCCGCGGACGGAGGACACATGAAAGACGCACTGCGTGACGGCTTGAGCACGATCGCCGAGTTCGTGCCCAAGCTCGTCCTGTTCCTGGTCATCCTGATCGTCGGCATCATCATCGCCAAGGTCATCGCGAAGGCGCTCAACGCGATCCTCGAGCGCGTCGGCTTCGACCGCGCCGTCGAGCGAGGCGGCATCAAGCGAGCCCTGTCGCAGTCGAAGATGGACGCGAGCGACATCGTGGCCAAGCTCATCTACTACACGCTGCTGCTGTTCGTGCTGCAGCTGGCCTTCGGGGTCTTCGGCCCCAACCCGATCAGCGCCCTCATCGAGGACGTCATCCGGTTCATCCCGAGCCTGATCGTGGCCATCATCATCCTGGTGGTCGCGGCCTCGATCGCGGCTGCCGTCAAGGGCCTGATCGAGAACATGCTGGGTGGTCTGTCCTACGGGCGCACCCTGGCCAACATCGCCTCGATCTTCATCCTGTTCCTGGGTGTCGTCGCGGCGCTCAACCAGGTCGGCGTGGCCACCACGGTCACGACCCCGGTGCTCATCGCCATCCTGGCCACTGTCGCGGGCGTCATCATCGTCGGAGTCGGAGGCGGTCTCGTCCGCCCCATGCAGCAGAGGTGGGAGAGCTACCTGACCACCGCGGAGCGCGAGGCGCCCCGCATCAAGGAGCAGGCCCAGAACGCGCCGTCCGTGCGCGACCAGGCGACGTCCGCGGCGAGCAGCTTCTCGAGCTCCACGACGAGCGGCACGACCGGCACGACCGGCTCGTCCGCCGGCTCCACCGCCGTCTACGACCAGACGACGGACCCCGGGACGCCGCGCACGCCCGGCTACTGATCACCCGAAACCAGACGCCACACCACTTTCAAGGAGAGCACTGACATGACTGAGACATTCACGAGCGACCACGAGCGCTTCATCGGCCAGACCCTCTACTCCAGCGACGACGAGAAGGTCGGCAAGATCGGACAGGTCTTCCTCGACGACGAGACCGACCGTCCCGAGTTCCTCACCGTCAACACGGGCCTGTTCGGGATGAACGAGTCGTTCGTCCCGGCCGCTGACGCCGACGTGACGGGCGACGGCGTACGGGTGCCGTTCACCAAGGACCAGATCAAGGACGCACCCAACGTGGACGTCGACGGCGGTCACCTGGACCAGTCCGAGGAGCGTCGCCTCTACGAGCACTACGGCCTCACCTACAGCGAGCGGACCAGCGACTCGGGCCTGCCCGCGGGCGACGGCACGTACACGGGTGAAGGCACCGGCACCGCGGGCACCGCTGGCACGACGGGCACCTTCACCGGTGAGGGGCACGACACCTCGGGCCCGAACACCGACGAGGCGATGACCCGCTCGGAGGAGCGCCTCGACGTCGGCACGACGCAGGAGGAGTCCGGACGTGTCCGCCTGCGCAAGTACGTCACCACGGAGCAGGAGACCGTCACGGTCCCGGTCAAGAAGGAGCGCGCCGTCCTCGAGACCGAGCCGATTACCGACGCCAACCGCGACGAGGCCCTCTCCGGGCCGGCGATCTCCGAGGAGGAGCACGAGGTGGTCCTCCAGGAGGAACGTCCCGTCGTCGGCAAGACGGCAGAGCCCGTCGAGCGCGTCCGCCTCGGCACGGAGACGGTCACGGACGAGGAGACGGTCACTGAGGAGGTCCGCAAGGAGCACATCGAGACCGAGGGCGACATCGACGACCGTCGAGGCACCCGGTGAGCACCAGCGCCGACCAGCCGCACCGCGCCGAGCACCGCGCCGAGCACCGCGCGGACGTCCCGGTGCAGCGCGGTGAGGTGCGCGACGTGGACGGCGACGGTGTGCCGGACCGCAGGACGGTCGTCGCCCGGCAGAAGGAGGAGCACGGCGGCATCAAGTGGGGCTCCGCGTTCTTCGGGTGGCTGACGGCCGCGGGCACGGCGATCCTCGTCACCGCGCTGCTCAGCGCCATCGGTACGGCGGTCGGCCTGGGCGCGCTGTCCGGTCCCCAGCAGGCGCAGCAGGAGGCGAACCAGAACGCCGAGACCGTCGGCATCGTCGGTGCCGTCGCCCTCCTGGTGATCCTGTTCGTCGCGTACTACGCCGGTGGCTACGTCGCGGGGCGGATGGCACGCTTCGACGGCGCCAAGCAGGGCATCGCCGTGTGGCTGTGGGCGCTGATCATCGCGATCGTCGTGGCCGTCGTGGTCGCGATCGCCGGCAGCCAGTACAACGTGCTGTCGCAGCTCAACAGCCTGCCGCGAGTCCCGGTCGACGAGGGAGACCTCGCGACGGGCGGCATCATCACCGCCGTCGCAGCCATCGCGGCGAGCCTCGGCGGGGCCATCCTCGGCGGTCTCGCCGGGATGCGCTTCCACCGCAAGGTGGACCGCACGGGCCTGGGAGGCTGAGGACTCCCGACCCGGGCCTCGGGCGCCGTCGATCGACCACCGCGTCGGTCGGCGGCGTCCGTCGCGTCGATCAAGTGGTCCTCGGCCTGTTCGACCCCCTCGCTGTGGTCGCGGCCCGGGTCGGGGGGCGACCACGTACGCCGATGGTGCGGGGCGCGAGCCACCACGCGAGGGCGGCGATCGCGAGGCCGGCGGGCACGTCGACGGCGAAGTGCCAGCCGAGGTAGACGGTGGCCAGCATCGTCCCGGCCAGGAACACCGCGAGCAGCGCCGTCGTACGACGCCGCCGGTGCCACCACGCCAGCCCCAGGACCGTGGCGGTGACGCCGACGTGGAGGCTGGCGAACGCGGAGATCTGCGCGAACGCGTCAGGGGCGCTCGGGTGCGCCAGCAGGTGGTCGCGCTGCTCGAGGTAGCGGGCTTGGGTGGCCTGGATCCCGGTCTGGGTCAGGCCGGCGAAGTCACCGGGGTCGGAGTGGAACGGCCCCAGCGACGGGATGAGGTAGTAGCAGGCCGTGCCGAGGATCCAGACCCACACGAAGGCCGCGATCCCGACGAGGGCGTCGCGCACGCGGTTGGCCAGCACGACCGCTGCGGGAAAGGCGAGGACCACGACCGTGCCGAACGCCTGGTACCAGGCGGACAGCACGACCGCCGCCGTGTCGTGGCCGAGGGCGTCGTGCAGCAGGACAGCCGGGCTGTGCCCGAGGAACAGCCAGTGGTCCCACCGGGTCAGCATCGCGTCGCGAGGCTCGTTCAGGACGTCCCAGCTCTTCAGGTTGCGGTAGCTGAAGTACGTCACGTGGTACGCGAGCAGCGCCGCCCATGCGAGCGAGATCCTGGCCGACGTCCACCGTTCGCGGATCGTCGACCACACGCCCCCGACGGTCCTCGTGCGGCCGGTGCGCACCAGTCCGTCCACGACCACCAGGCCGACGAAGACCGCGACGGTCATGGCGACCCGGTTCACCAGGACGGCCCCATCCGGGTCGCGGAAGGGGATCCCGACCTGCAGGGATCGGGCGATCGCCACGCCGACGAAGGCGCCGACCACGACCCACAGTCGCGCGGCGCCCACCCACGCCGATGGCCACGTTCGCGTGGATTCAGCCACCTGCTGTGGTGCGAGCAACGCACGATCCGGGCTCTCGGCCAGCTGCCCGTCGCCATGCTCCACGCGGACAACCGTAGGGCGTCCTGACGACCACGGCGTGGAGGACGGCAACGTGGGCCGACGACGAGCCACCACGCCAGTCCTACTGTGGCGAGGTGCTCGTCGCGACCGCGAACATCCTTGACCGGCTGGACCGCGGTCGTGCATCGGAGGCGCTGGGGTCGGTGCTCGAGCACGGCCCGGACCTCGTCGGGCTGCAGGAATGGGGCCCCACGCGTCGCCGGATCCTCCGGATCCACGACGCCTACGGCTGGGTCGCCCCGTTCTACGGCGGCAACGTGGTGGGCTTTCGCCGCGACCGCTTCGCGTTGCTCGGGCATCACCTGCGCCTCGTCGGCAAGGTCGGCCTGGCCGACCGCGGAGCCAGGCCCGTACCCGTCCTGCCGCCGCGGGCGACGACGCTCGTGCGCCTCCTCGACCGGTCCACCGGCACCGCGACGAGCGTGATCGACTACCACCTCGTCCCAGGGGTGCAGTCACGCGGCAGCTACCGCGCCGACCGCCCCCTGCTCGTCCGTCGCCACCGCAGCGAGACCCGCGCGCTCGAGCGACAGGTCGCGCGTCGGCTCGCTGCCGGTGACGCCGTCATCGCGCTCGGGGACTCGAACTACGACGGCTTCGAGCTGCCCGGCCTGGTGTCCGCCTGGGCCGACCGCCGCGACGACCCGGTAGGGACCCTCGGGTCGAGCCGCAAGGTCGACGACGTGTTCGCCGCGACGCCGGCCGCTGCCGTGACGCTGGTCCGGACGGCGTCCGACCACGCAGCGGTGCTCGCGGAGCGCCCGGACCGCTGACACAGCAGTCCGCGCGGACGAGCATTCCTCCGTTCGGGCGTGGCCGCCGCGTGCCGACGCACCTACGGTGAGGCGTCGGAGGTGCCGATGGTCTACATCGACGCTGCTGAGCGTCGCCAGCAGTTCGTCCGCGCGGCGGTGGTCGCGATGGAGCGCGACGGCGTGTGGCGTACGACGATGAGGTCGGTGGCCGCCGAGGCCGGCGTGCCGCTGGGGACGTTGCAGTACGTGTTCCCCTCGAAGAAGGAGCTCTTCACGGGCGTCATCGAAGCCGTCATCTCCGGGATCGACGCCCTGCCGGGCGCCCCGATACCCGCCGGCGGCCTCGCGCAGGCGCTCCGGGTGCGGGCAACGGCCGTGTGGGAGGAGTGGGTCGCTCCTCGGCGGGACTCGCAGCTGGTGCAGCTCGAGTTCCTGTCCTACAGCCTGCGGACTCCGGGGATGGGGCGGTTGGCGCGGCGGCAGCTCGAGCTGTTCGTGACGGCGGTGGTGGACTGGCTGGAGAAGGCGTCGGCGCAGTCGGGCGAGACGTTCACCGTCTCCTTCGACGAGGTGGCGCGGCTGCTGCTGGCCGGCATCGACGGATTGATGATCCAGCTGCTGGTGCACGGCGACGCCGATCGGTCGCGCGGCGACCTGGCGGTCCTGCTCGACATGGTCATCGCGCGTGCGGGCGTCCGCCCGCTGATGTAGCGACGGTGAGGGGAGCGGGTCAGGCGTCGGCGGCGCGCCAGCGGTTGACGCCGGAGGCGAGGTAGCCGACGCCGACGACGACGAGGATGACACCGGCCACCTGGGCGAGCGTGACGAGCGTCGAGCGGGGGTAGGCGAGGATCGCGATGCCGCCGAGCAGGGTGAGGACGCCGCTCATGAGTGCCCACCCGCGGTCCGCGGCGGCTCCGGTGCCGAACGCGACGAGCTCGATGACGCCGTCCGCGATCCAGCCGGCGCCGACGAGGACGGCCACGACGACCAGCGACGAGCTGGGCCGGGTGATGCACAGGATGCCGGCGACGATGGTGGCGACGGCGAGGACGTAGCCGGCGATCTTGACCTGCTTGCCGAGGACGAAGGCGCGGATCGCCCAGATCCGCATCAGCCCGACGATCACCAGCTGGATGCCGACGAGGAACCCCAGGAACGACAGCGTCCGGGTGGGGAGCGCGTAGGCGACGATGCCCGCGACCAGGCACACCACGCCGATCGCGATGCGCATCGATCCTCGTGACTGCACCGCCGCCGGGCTGTTGTCGGTGGCCGGGTGACCGGCGGAGGGCTGGTGGTCGGACACGGTGGGATCCCCCCTCAAGTGCGCCGAGACTCGGTCACGTGACTGGTAGCGTAGGACGGACCTTGGACACTGTCGAGAACCGCCCGCGGGACAGGGGAGAGCGATGCGCCGCACGCATCACGTGCTGGGGAGCACTCGAGCTACGCGCCGCCGCCGGCCGCTCCTCGCGGCGCTGGCGGCCGTCCTGACGGTGGTGCTCTCGGGCACGGCGGGCGGTGCTGCCGCGGACGAGGCCTCTGGCGCGGGCGACGACACCACGAGCAGCTCTGCGCCCGCCGCCGAGCAGGAGCTGGCCGAGACGTACGCACCGGTGATGATGCTGGTCCACCAGGACGAGCGCTGCGGTCCCGGCGAGCCCTACGTGCCCAGCGACGTCGACGCGGTGTTCGACGAGCCGTCCATCGCACTGCGTGGTCCGTGGACCAGCCGCGACTTCGTCACCGCCGCTCCCAGCGAGGAGCTGTTGGCCCAGGGACTCCAGGGATACGCGCTCGACATGCCCGGCGATCCGCTCAAGCCGGGCTGCACCTACGAGTCCTGGGTGGACAGCGTCTGGGGCAAGACCCCCACCGCGACCATCTACGCCCACGTCGCCCTGCAGTCGGGCGTCGAGGACCGCCTCGCGGTGCAGTACTACTTCTTCTACCCGTTCAACGACTACAACAACAAGCACGAGGCCGACTGGGAGCGCATCCAGGTCGAGTTCCCGGTCGGGACCGCCGAGGAGGCTCTCGCTGCCGAGCCCGACCAGGTCATCTACTCCCAGCACTACGGTGCCGAGCGCGCCGCGTGGGACGACGACAAGCTGCAGGTCGACGACGACACGCACCCGGTCGTGTACGTCTCCGCGGGCTCGCACGCCAGCCAGTTCTCCGAGGGCCTCTACCTCGGGCGGTCCGCCACCGAGGGATTCGGCTGCGACACGACCATCGGCCCGTACGACGAGACCCGGCCCGCGGTCGTGACCATCCCGACCGACGCAACCGACGCGGCGGAGGCGTACCCGTGGATCACCTACCGCGGGCACTGGGGCGAGGTGGGACCGCAGCGGTTCTACGAGGGCCCGACCGGGCCCTACATGAAGCAGGCGTGGAAGAAGCCCTTCACCTGGTCCGCCAGCGCGCGCGACCACAGCTTCTCGCTGCCGGGCGCCGAGGTCGCTGGGTCCAAGGCGGGGACGTACTTCTGCGGGCTGGTGTCGTCGGGCTCCGACGTCTTCCGGCGGTTCTCGGCCGACCCGTGGCCGGTGCTGCTCGTCCTCGTCGGGCTCGCGCTGCTCGTCGGCTGGGCCGTACGGCGCTCCGGCTGGGGTGAGGCCGAGCCGCTGCCGCTGGTGACGCGGCGACGTCCGGCGCAGGTCGTCGCCGCCGCGCTGAAGATGCTCGTCAGCCGTCGGTGGGTGTTCCTGCTCGTCGCCGCGCCTGCCGCGGTCGCGTCCGTCCTGTCGTCGGTGCTCACCGCGGTCAACCCACCGGTGTCGTCGTGGTGGTGGTCGGCGCTGTCCGGCCTCGTCCTCCTGGTGCTCGCGCTGGCGCTCGCGTGGGCGCAGGTCGCGTCCGCCCGGGCGGTGGTCGACATCGACGAGCAGCGCCCCGTGACCCTCGGGTCCCTCACCCGCGCCACCCGCGCCCGGGTGGGCGCACTCGTCGTGACGATGGCGCTGTGGGCGCTCGTCCTGGTCCCGCTGCTCGTCACCGGCTTCCTGTCGCCCGTCGCGCTGGGGCTGTCCGTCGCCTGGTCGCTGGTCCTGCCCGTCGTCCAGCTCGAGGGGTTGGCAGGCCCGAGGGCGCTCGGCCGGAGCTGGCGGCTGGTGCGCCACCAGGTGCTCACCGTCCTGCTCGTCCTCGCCGTGTCCGCCGTGCTGGTCTCGGCCCTGGGCGGTGTGGTCTCGACGCTGATCTTCATCGTCTCCCCGGCACCCTTCGGCGTCGTGTCCGGCGTGCCCCAGCTCGTCCTGACGCTGGTGTGGCCGGTCACGGCACTCCTCACGACGTACGCCTGGGCCAACGGCCGCGCCGTCGAGGACCACGGAGCCGCCGACCTCGCAGGGCCCGGCGATGACGGCGCGGACGGTCCTGCGGCCGCTCACCCTGAGTCGGTCGGCGGCGGCGCGCCTGCCCGATGACGGGCGACGCACCCCCACCGCCGCAGCACATGACGCTCGTCGCGCGAGCGCGCTCGCTCGCGCACCGCCTCCACGACCGCTACGAGCACACCGTCCCCCTGCAGCTCGTGCTGGTGTTCCTCCGGATCGAGGGACGCGACCGCACCCTGATGCTGGCCGGGCAGGCGTTCATCGCCGTCATCCCGATCCTGATAGTGGTCGCGACCATCAGCGGCGCGGACGGGTCCAGCGGCGTCGGCAGCTACCTCGTCAACCGGTTCGGCCTCGACGGGAGCGCGGAGGAGTCGGTGCGCGTCCTGTTCGACCGCCCGCCGGGCGCGACGGGTGGCGTGACGCTCGTGAGCGTGGTCGTGCTGCTCTTCACCACGAACAGCTTCGCCCGGTCCCTGCAACGCACGTTCTGCGCGGCGGGGGAGCTGCCGCGACGAGCCCCGGGCGCCAACGCCTGCCGCGCGCTCGGACTGCTGGTCCTGCTCGTGGTCCTGTTCGGTGTCTCGTGGTTCGGCAACCTCGTCGGTGCTCACGCCCTGCCCCGGGTCGCGGGGATCGTCGCGCAGCTCCTCGTGGTCGTCGGTGGCTGGGCACTGGCCACCCACCTGTTCCTCGCCCGTCGTGAGTCGTTGCGGCTGCTGCTTCCCGGAGCGGCCGCCAGCGCGGTCGTCCAGCTCGTCGTCGGCTGGGGCACCGCGCTTCGCCTGCCTCGCCTCATCGCGCGCAACGCGGAGAGCTACGGCAGCATCGGTGTCGCGCTCGCGCTCGTGTCCTGGCTCATCGTCGTCGCAGCCAGCATCGTCGCCAGCGCCGTCATCGGGAGCGTGCTCGCGAAGCGCCGCTCGAGGAGTGGGCTCGCAGCGCACCCGCCCGACCGTCGAGGGTGACCGTCGCGTCGACGAGGTCCAGGCCGACCGCGTCGTGGGTGATCCACAGGACCGACCGGTCCCGAGGACCGGTGAGCAGCTCGGTGGCGAGCTCGGTGGCCGTCGCGTGGTCGAGGTGGCTGGCCGGCTCGTCGAGGACGAGGACCGGTTGCCGGGCGAGGATGGACCGGGCCACGCCCAGCCGCGCCCGCTCCCCGCCGGAGAGCCCGCTGTGTCCGTCTCCCAGCCAGGTCGCCAGTCCGTCCGGCAGCGAGGTCGACCAGGTGGCCAGCCGGGCCCGGTCGAGTGCGTCCGCGACCTCGGCGTCGGTGGCCTCCGGTCGAGCCAGGCGCACGTTCTCTGCGAGGGTGGTGGCGAAGACGTGCGGGTCGTCGTCCACGAGGCCGGTGAGACGTCGTACGTCGTCGAGCGCCAGGTCCTCGAGCCTGCGGTCGCCGTGGACGATGGTCCCGCCCACCGGGTCGAGGAAGCGGATGAGCAACGCCGCGAGCGTGCTCTTGCCCGACCCGGAGGGACCGACCACGGCCACCCGCGCGCCCGGCGCCAGCTCCAGCGAGCACTCCGCGGACGACCGCCCGTCCGCGGCCCAGCGGCCTGTCGCCGCGTCGACGACCAGTCGGTGGCCGCCGGACGGCACGACGCCGGACGAGTCGTGGACCGCCGGCGTCGCTCGCTCCAGCGCCTCGAGCCTCTCCGAGGCGGCGTGCGCGCGCACCGACAGCGCACCGGCCTCGGCGAGCGGGCCCGCCACCTCCGCCATCGCCAGCGGGACGAGCACCAGCAGGGCCATCACGGGGCCACCGAGCTCGCCGGACGCGACCTCCGGAGCGAGCAGGTGCGCCATGAGCGCCATCGCCCCACCCGCTGTCGCCAGCACCCAGGCGCGTCCGGCCCCTGTCCATGCCGCCGCCGTCGTGCCGGCCGCGCCGAGCCGATCGCTCAGACGGGCGACCTCCGCGGCAGCGGCCGCTCCCCGCTGCCACGTGCGCAGCTCGCGGCCGAGCTGGACGTCCTGCACCACCAGCGTCGCGAGCTCGGCGCGCAGCGCCACGGCCCGTCGCTCCGAGCGGGTCGCCCCGAGGCGGCCCGCGGACCAGGCTCCGAGGCCGCCCAGCACTCCGGCCGCTGCGATGACCGCGGCGGCTGCGGGAGCCACCGTCAGCGCGACGAGGGCGGTCACTGCGGCGACCACCACGAAGCTGCGCCACGGCAGCCTGACCCTCAGCTCGCGGTCGACGACGGCGTCGACGTCCTCGACGATCGAGGTCAGCAGGTCGCCCCGGCGTCGCCCGAGCCCACCCGGGGTCAGCGGCACGAGCGTCTCGTAGACCTCCACCCGACGCCGGGCGAGCATCCTCAGCGCTGCGTCGTGCGCCCGCAGCCGCTCGGCGTAGCGCAGCACGGGCCGCGCCAGGCCGAACGTCCTGACCCCGACGATCGCGACGAGCATGGTCAGCACGGCCGGACGCGTGGACGCCTGGACGATCAGCCAGCCCGCGGTCGCGGTGAGCGCGACGCCGGAGAGCGACGCGAGCGCGGACAGGACGGTGCTCGTCGCGAAGCGGGCGCGGGGGAGCGACGCGGGACGGCCCGGGAGGTCAACGGCCGCGACGGTCGACGGTCTGGCTCGTGGTACGACGGAGGGTGCCTCGGCCGGTCGACCGGGCAGCTCCACCCGGTGCGCCGCCGCCCCGACGAGGGCGGCGCGGTGGGTCACGACGACCACGGCCCCGCGCCGACCGAGCTCGAGGATCGTGTCCGTGACCACGCGTTCGGTGAGCGGGTCGAGGTGGGCGGTGGGCTCGTCGAGGAGCATCCACGGCCGGTCCGCCAGGACGACGCGCGCCAGCGCGAGCCGGGCACGCTCGCCCGCGGACAGGGTGGTGCCGTCCTCGCCGAGGGGAGCGTCCAGGCCGCCCGGGAGGGCCCGGATCCGCTGCTCCAGTGCGACGACCCGGAGAGCGTCCCACACCTGCTCGACGTTCGCGTCGGGGCGCCCCAGCCTCACGTTGTCGGCGATGCTTCCCGCGACGAAGTGCGGGCGCTGTGGCAGCCACGCGACCTGTCGTTGCCACCACCCACCGTCGATCGGTACGCCGTCCACCGACGCGCTACCCCGCGACGGCGGGAGGAGCCCGGCGAGGGCCTCGAGCAGCGTCGACTTCCCGCTCCCGCTCGGGCCGGTCACCACGGTCACCCCGCGCGCCGGGACCACCGCGGTCAGGCTCTCGACGGCGGGTATCGTCCGGCCCGCGTGGACCAGGGTCAGGTCGGCGAGGACGAGCGAGGCGCCGGACGATGCCGGCCCGTCGGCCCCGCCGGTGCGCGCCTCGGACGCCGGGGCCTGTAGCACGTCGCGTGCGGCCTCGAAGGTCGCCACACCCTCCGCGGCGGCGTGGAACTCCGCGCCCACCCGCCGCAGCGGCCAGTAGGCCTCGGGCGCGAGCAGGAGGACGACGAGAGCGGTGTGCAGGCTGACGGTGCCGCCGGCCAGCCGGACGCCCGTGGTCACGGCGACGAGCGCCACGGAGAGGGTGGCGACCAGCTCGAGGACGAGCGAGGAGGCGAAGGCGATGCGGAGCGTGCGCAGCGAGGCGATCCGGTAGCGGTCGGAGATGGCGGCGACGCGGCCCACCTGCGCGGTCGCCCGACGGTGGGCGACGAGGGTCGGCAGCCCGCGCACGACATCGAGGAAGTGACCGGACAACGCCGTCATCTCGCGCCACTGCTCGCGTGCGCGGTCGCGGGTGGCGAGCCCGACGAGCGCCCCGAAGACCGGCACGAGCGGGAGGGTGGCCAGCACGATGCCGGCGCTCAGCAGGTCCTGGGTGGCGATCACCACGACGGTGAGAGCCGGCAGCAGGCACGCCAGCACGAGCGCAGGCAGGTAGCGGGTGAGGTAAGGCTCGGCGGCCGCGACGCCCCGGGTCGTGAGCACGGACAGGGCGCCGCTGGGCCCCGGCAGGTCGCGCTCGATCGCGGCGGCGACGAGCTGTCGGCGCAGCGAGGTACCCACGACGGTGGCCGCGCGCGCGGCGGCCCTGCCGCTGCACCAGTCGGTCACGCCGCGACCGGCCAGCACGGCCACGAGGACGAGCGCGGGCGTGCCCAGCGGCGCACCGTGCAGGACCGCCAGGACGAGGTCGGTGACCGCCCACGCATGGCCCACGACGAGGGCGCACGACACCATGCCGAGGCCGACGACCGCCACCAGCTGGCGGCGGGCGGGCCGCAGCTGGTGGCGGAGCCACGGGTCGGAGGGCCTCATGCCCTGCTCGTGACGGCCGTCGCCTGGGGGATGTGGTGCACGGCGATCCGCTTCCGGAACACCCAGTAGGTCCACGCCTGGTAGGCCAGCACCACGGGGGTGAAGATCGCCGCGACGACGGTCATGATCGTGAGGGTGTAGTGGGTGGCCGAGGCGTTGGACGTCGTCAGGGACGCGCCACCCGCGAGGCTCGTCGGCATCACGTCCGGGAAGAGCGCGAGGAACAGTCCGGCGACGCCGAGGGCGATCGCGGCGAAGGTGCCGACGAAGGCCCACCCCTCGCGTCGCTGCAGCGCGGCGTGGAGACCGGCGAGGAGGGAGGCGGCGGCCAGCGCGAAGGCGACGGCCGATGCCGCCGAGCCGGTCTCGAGCTGCGTCCATCCGAGGAAGAGGACCGCGGCGACGGCGGCGCCCGCCCCGACGCGTACGGCGAGCCGGCCGGCGCGGTGCCGGACGGGGCCGTCGGTCTTGAGGGCGATGAACATGGCGCCGTGGGTCAGGAAGAGGAGCAGCGTCATGAGTCCACCGAGCAGCGCGTAGGGGCTGAGGAGGTCGAAGAACCCGCCGACGTACTCCAGGTCGCTGTCGATCGGCACCCCGCGGAGGATGTTGGCGAAGGCCACCCCCCACAGCAGGGACGGGACCAGGGACCCGACGAAGATCGAGATGTCCCAGTTGCGACGCCACGCGTCGTCATCGCGTTTCGCGCGGTACTCGAACGCGAGGCCGCGGACGATCAGGGCGACGAGGATCAGCAGCAGGGGCATGTAGAACCCGCTGAACAGCGTCGCGTACCACTCCGGGAAGGCGGCGAAGGTGGCGCCGCCGGCGACGAGGACCCAGACCTCGTTGCCGTCCCAGACGGGGCCGATGGTGTTGATGAGCACGCGGCGCTCGGTGTCGTCCTCGGCCAGGACCGGGAGCAGCATCCCGACGCCGAAGTCGAAGCCCTCGAGGCAGAAGTAGCCGATCCACAGCACGGTGATCAGGCCGAACCAGACGGTGGTCAGTTCCATGGTGGGTGTCCTCGGTCGCGGGTCAGTAGGCGAAGGCCAGCGGCTTGTCCGCTGCCCCGTCGGGGTCGGTGGAGGACGTCGGCTCGACCGGCTCGGCGCCCGTGCGGATGTAGTCGAGGAGGAGCCGCACCTCGACCACGGCGAGCACGCCGTAGAGGAGGGTGAACACGATCAGCGACGTCAGCACCTCGCCGGCGCTCACGCCGGACGAGACCGCCTGCGCCGTGGTCATCAGGCCGAAGACGCTCCACGGCTGGCGACCCATCTCGGTGAAGATCCAGCCGGACGAGTTGGCCAGCAACGGCAGGAACGGCAACGCCGTCACCGCCCACATCAGCGCCCTGCCGCGGGGCATCCGGTCCGACCGGGTGGCCACGAGGATCCACGCAGCGACGGCTGCGGCGGCCAGGCCGAGGCCGATCATGATGCGGAACGTCCAGTAGGTGATCGGGACGACGGGGGTGTAGCTGCCGGGGGAGTAGTAGGTCGCGCCCGGGTCCTGGCCGTAGGTCTCCTGGTAGGTGGCGCGCAGGTCGTTGATGCCGGCCACCTCCCCGTCGGGCGTGCCGGTGGCGAGGAACGACAGCAGGCCCGGCACCTTGATCGAGAACTTCTCCTCGGTCCCGTCCAGGCTGCCGAGGGTGAAGAGGGAGAAGTCGGCGGGGGCCTCGGTGTCGTACAGCGCCTCGGCGGCAGCCATCTTCATCGGCTGCACCTCGGTCATGATCTTGCCCTGCACGTCGCCCGACACGGCCACGCCGATCCCCGCGGCCATCACGATGGCTGCTCCGGTGCGCACGGCCCTGCGGTACATCGACACGTCCTGCTCGGGCGTCGAGCGGCGCACCAGGTGCCAGAACGCGACGGCGACGACGAAGGCCGCGCCGGTCATGTACGCCGACAGCACGACGTGCGGGAAGGTCACCAGCTGCACCTTGTTGAACAGCACGGCCGCGAAGTCGTCCATCTCGGCGCGGCCGGTCGTCGGGTTGTAGGCGTAGCCCACGGGGTGCTGCATGAACGAGTTGGCGGCCAGGATGAAGTAGGCCGAGAACAGCGTCCCGACGTGCACCAGCCAGATGCAGGCGGCGTGGACCTTGGCCGGGAGCCGGTCCCAGCCGAAGATCCACAGGCCGAGGAAGGTGGACTCGAGGAAGAAGGCGAGGAGTCCCTCGACGGCGAGCGGCGCGCCGAACACGTCGCCGACGAAGCGCGAGTAGTCGCTCCAGTTCATCCCGAACTGGAACTCCTGCACGATCCCGGTGACCACACCGATCGCGAAGTTGATCAGGAACAGCTTGCCGAAGAACTTCGTCAGGCGGAGCCACTTCTCGTGACCGGTCCGCAGCCAGGCGGTCTCGTACCCCGCGACGATCGCCGACAGTCCGATGCTGATGGGGACGAACATGAAGTGGTAGACGGTGGTGATGGCGAACTGCCACCGGGCGATGTCGAGCGGGTCCACGGCTTGCTCTCCTGACGGACGTGGTCGGGGTCGGCTCTCACGCTAGGAACGCGGAGACGACCGCAGCACCGCCGTAGGTCACGACTGGTCGGGACCTTGGTCCCGGGGGGTCACCGAGACGACGTCCCACTGCAGCGCCCGCGTCGGGCGGGTGGAGCGGCAGGTGAGGAGGGCCTCGTCCCTGCGACTGCTGTCGACGACGACACGCGTGGTCGTGGGGAGCGGCTCCGTGCCGCGCACCTCGACGGTCCATCGTCCTGCGTCGAAGGTGCCGTCCTGGCCGGTGAGGTGCGCTGTGGCCGAGCTGAGCGGTGCCGGTCCCCATCGATCGAGGACCGTGCCGAGAGCGACCTGCTCGGCGGGATGCAGTCCTGCGACACCGCGGAGCCAGCGGGTCCGGACACGTCCGGACAGGTGCGCCTCCACGGTGGGCACGGCCACCTCGGCCGGCATCCCGCCGTAGCAGGCGAGGTCGGGGAACAACAGGACGTTGGGCGCGAAGCGGTCACCGCCGAGGTGGCTGCACTCCCAGACCGCGTCCGGCCAGCGGAGCGCGAGCGCCGCGGCGACGGGCCGGCCCTTGATCGCGCAGCAGGCGTCGTGCACCCCGTGCGTGCACACCAGCACGAGCGGGTCCGGGTGCGGCTCGCCTCCGTCGTCGCCGAGGCTGGCGAGCAGGTCGGCGGGCTCGTCCCAGAGCCCGGTGCGCACGGTGCCCGAGCGGGACCGGAACCACCGCCGCGCTCCTGTCGCCCGGTGCGCCGCGCCGTCGCGGCCGTGTCGACGCACGAGGAGGGTGCGCAGCTCGGGGTGCCCGAGCTCGCGCAGCAGCGAGGTGGGCAGGTCGGCACCGAAGGGGGCGGTCACCGGCCACGGCCCGGGGTGCTCGACGAGGAGCCAGTCGTGCTGCGGGGGAGCGGTGCCGAGCGGCGGGTCGTGCCGCGATGACGCGTCGTCGGAGCAGCGCAGGGTCATCCGCGGACGACCAGGCCCGCCTCGATCATCCGTCGGGCGACGTCCTGCCCGAGGTCAGCCACCACCACCGGCTCGCCGGCCAGGAGACGACGTACGGCATCCGCGGGCGCGTGCTCGACCGCGATGCTCGCGACGCGCGAGGTGATCGTGGCGTCGACGAGGGTCGCGTCGACGTGCTCCCGCAGGCGGACGACCGTCTCGTCGGACAGCGATGCGGCAAAGTCGTGCTGGGCCAGGGGACCGATGGGCGCGGCGCGTTGGGTGCCACGCCTGCGAGCACGCAGGCTCCCGGCCACCTCGCCCGGGTCGAGGCTGTCCAACGCGTCGCGCAGCAGCTTGGCGACCAGGTCGGCATCGATGTCGTCCGGTGCGAGACCGGTGCCCAGCGGCAGCGACGCACGTGCCTCCTCGCGGTCGGCGAGGCGGCGGAGGGCGAGAGCGGCGAGCTCCTCGGCCACGGCGTACCGGGTCCAGCTGTGCACACCGAGGGTCAGGTGGATGGTGACGCCGCCCAGCGCGGTCGCGGAGTGGAGGTAGCCGCGGGGGAGGTAGAGCGTGTCGCCCGGTTCGAGGACGGCGTCGATGACGGGCTCGGCCTCGGCTGCGCGACGCACGTCGTCGCGGTGGTCGGTCCACGGCTGGTCGCGCAGCGGCGACGGCAGGACCGGCGCGTGGATGGACCACCTCTTGCGTCCGGCGATCTGCAGGACGAAGACGTCGTGCACGTCGTAGTGGTCGTCGAAGCCCTGGTTCTGCGGGGGCGTGACGTAGGCGTTGGCCTGGACCGGGTGCCCGAGGTCGGCGGCCAGCTGCTGGCAGAACTCGATGATCGGCGGCCAGACACGGTGGAGGGCCTGGAGCACGATGGTCGACCCGCCGGCGAAGAGCGCCGTGAGCTTGTCGTCGCTGACCTGGTCGGCGATCCCGGCACCCACGCCGCCGGGTGAGGTGAAGGCGTTCGTGGGGTGGGTGGACCCTGCCTTGGCGACCCGGAGGAAAGGGGTGCGCAGACCGCGTTCGCTGAGCAGCTCGTCGACCGCACCGGCCGTCAGGAGGTCGTCGAAGCCGCCCGGGTCCGCGGACGGGCGGAGGAGCGGCCCGCGTGCCCACGTGGACGCCGCGAAGTCGTCGACGTCACCGACGAGGCGGGACAGCGCGGCGTGCGCGCCGACGGCAGGCCCGGAGCTCCCGGGCCTGCCGTCATCAGGTTGGTGGTCCATCGAGCTCAGCTGTCGGCTCCGCCGTCCGCGCCACCGTCCTGCACGCCGGGGGTGCCGTCGGCGCCGCCGTCCGCCGGACCTTCGGCGCCGCCGTCGGCACCTCCGTCCTGCACGCCGGGCGTACCCTCGGCTCCACCGTCAGCGGGGCCCTGGGCCCCGGAATCGGCACCGCCGTCCGCGCCGCCGTCCTGCACGCCCGGGGTCCCCTCGGCTCCGCCGTCGGCGGGCCCTTCGTTCTCGGACTGACTCATGTCGTCCTCCTCCTGCACTTCCGGGGCACTCTGGCCCGCTCACACGCCGCCGGTCGACGCCGTCTCTCTCGTGTATAGCCACCCCGCGAGCGCTGGCCAACCCCCGGAGGGACGTGGCGTCACCGTCCCGCCGCGGCCCTTCGCCCGGCCGTGCCGGTGCCGTTATCATCGCCGTGACGCTGCTGGCAGCGTCGGAGTCACGAGCACGGGGCGCAACGGTCTTCCTGAGGTCGAAGGAGCCCCTGCCATGGTCGGCACCCCCGTCACGATCCGAGTCGCGCTCCCAGGCGCCGACGAGCTCGTGGTGCGCGGCGTCGCCGCGATGCTCGCGTCCCTCCCGGACCAGTTCGAGCTCGTGACCCTGAGGACACAGCCTCCCGGAGGCGTCGACATCGCCCTGGTGGAGGTGCAGGGCGTCGGCGCGGGCGCCACGCACCTGCGGCGGGCACTGAACGACCCTCGCATCCGGCGGGTGGCGATCTACACCTGGAGCATCGAAGCGGCAGCGATGGAGAGCACTGGCTGGGGTCGCATCCACGGGTGCTTGAGCAAGAGCCTGCGGACCGCAGAGCTCGCAGATGCGCTGCGCAGCATCCACGAGGGGCAGTTCGTCGTGGCAGCAGGCTCGCGGTCGCGCCCTGTGGTTGACAGCATCGCTGCCGACCCGAGAGCGGTGCTGACCACGCGCGAGGAGGAGGTCCTGGCACGGATCGCCACCGGCGTCAGCAACGCGGACATCGCGAGGCAGATGGGGGTGACCGTCAACTCGGTGAAGTCCTACATCAAGTCCGCCTACGCGAAGGTGGGGGCGTCGAGCCGAAGCCAGGCGGTGCTCTGGGTGCTCACGCACGAGCTGCCTGCCGCCGCGCAGACTGAGGCGATCACCGAGTGACGGACGGCCCCCACTTGGTCAGGGACGCCCTCGACCACGGGGTGACGGCTCACCCGCCGATGCCGGCTCGGCGCTCGGCTCAGATGTCAGCGTCCGGCGGGTCGGCGGTCGCCTGTGCCAGCTCCAGTACCTGTCGCACCGCGTCCCGTCCCTGGCTCGCGTGGTGTGCCATGGCCGTGGCCACGTCGGCGACGCGGACGTTCGTGACCTGCGAGATCCGCGAGAGGAAGGCGAAGGCCGTGTCGGCGTCGCAGCCGAGCTCGAGCATCACCATGCCCTTGGCAGCGTCGATGTGCGAGCGGGACTCGAGAGCCGCTTGCAGCTGCCGGTTCTCCCGAGCCAGCTGAGCTGCCTCTGCCAGGACGACCTCCAGCTCGGAGCGCGGCGCGACGATCTCGTTCCCTGCCGTGGAGTCGCCAGTGCTCGTCCCACCGGCATCCGCGCGACGTTCGGCACGGGGTCGGCTCAACCGGGTGACGTCGTCGACGCGGTGCAGCACTCCGATCATGGCGCCGTCGTCACGAACGGGACTGTTGACCGGCATCCACGTCTTGGTGACGAACTCCCCGGGAGTTGCACGGTTTGGTACGTCGTAGCGCTGGAACCCCATGTGATCGGGACGTCGAGCGCGAAGCACGCGCTCGAGAGAGGCCCTCAGCCGCTCGACGGACCGGGCCTCCGGCGTCTGCGGGTTGTCGGGGAAGGCCTCGAAGATCTGCCTGGACAGAAGCTCGCTCCTGGTGGAGCCCGTCGCATCGAGGTAGGCCGCGTTGACTGCTCGGAAGACGCCGTCGGCATCGAGCAGGGCCATCGGGCTGAGCGCGGTCGCGAAGAACTCGTGGTGTCCGAGTTCCTCGAGCTTCGACGACACGGGACGCAACCCTATGCCTCATCGGCTCCGACCGCCGTCCAGACCGCGGGCACGGGCAGCCGGTCGCCCGCCTGCACGCCCCGTGCATGGGACGGCCCCACCGCACGCTTCTCGACGGTGGGGCCTGGAACAACGAGGAGTCCGGACTCATCGGTGATCCTTTGTCCAACCTACGCCGCACGCTGCCCCTTCGGCTCGGCCGCGTAGTCGACGGGGAGATGGTGATCCGACCCTCCGGGCCGACTCGGACGGCACACGGGCCGCCATCGACGCTGCGATGACGGCCCGTGCTGGCACGTGCGGACTCTCTCGGGCCATGTGCGGACTCGGGAGGCTGCGGTGATCGCTCCGCCGCGGGTCAGAGGTCCCCCGAGGGCTCAGATGTCGTAGTACAGATGGACATAAGCCTCTGACCTGCGGAAACGTGTCGCATTCGGTCCGTCGTGTAACGACCGTGTAACACGCCATCGACTCTCTGGCCCGCCGTGGTCGTTAGGCGGTGCTGCTCGTGCTGTCTCGTGCCGCGGCGAAGGCGGCATCGACGGCGCCGCGGGTGCGCTCGGCGCTGCTGGGCATCAGGTGGGTGTACGTGCGCAGGGTGAAGCCGGGATCGCTGTGGCCGAGGTACTCCGAGACAGCCCTGATCGACTCACCTGCGTCGAGGAGGACCGAGGCGTACCAGTGCCGCAGGGCGTGGCACCCGTTGTCGCGCGTAGGCGCCACACGCGCTCGCTTCTGAGCCGATCGCCAGAGCGTGCTGTTGAAGTAGTTGCGATTCAGTGCGCTGCGCTCGCGCGTGGTGAGCACAAGAGAGACCTCGACGTGTTCGTCGTTCTCCGGCGTCAGCCATGCCAGGCTCACCTGCACCGGCGGGAACTTCGCCAGGTGAGCGTTGACCTCGGCCGCGACGCTCGAGGGCAGGGGGACCGTTCTCGTCTTGCGGCCCTTCGGTGGGGCGAAGACCAGCTTGTTGCCGGCAAGGATGCGCACCTGGCGTTGCACCTCGACGGTTCCGGCGAGGAAGTTGAAGTCGGTGGGTGAGAGGCCGAAGATCTCGCCCTGCCGAAGTCCGAGGCCGGACCCCAGGGTGACAGCGAGCCGGTATCGCGCAGGTAGCGCGTCGTGCATGGCACTGACCTGCTCGGCTGGCCAGGGCACGACCCTGCGCCGCACCACGGAGGGTCTTGTCACCGATCCGGCCTTGCACGGGTTCTTGGCGATCAGATCGTCGTCGACCGCGGCGCCGAAGATCGCCGAAACGTTGGCCAGGATGACGCGGCGGTAGGTGTCGGACAGATCCAACGTCCGCAGCAGCCCTTGGATGGTCGACGGCTTGATCTGCCGCAGCTGCAGGTGGCCCATCACCGGGAGCACGTGCACCCGGAGCCGGAGCTCGGTCGCTTCGTACGTCGTCCGGTCGAACGTCCTGCCCGCCAACCACTGGGTGGCGTAGTCACGGAAGGTGACCCGTCCGGCGTCGACGTCAAGGTAGGTCCCGCGGAGCTTGTCGGCCTCGACGGTGCTGCGGAACGCCTCGGCGTCCGCCTTCCTGTTGAACGACTTGCGTCGCTGGCGGTCTTCGGGATCGCGGTAGTTGACGACGTAGCGAGGGCTGCCGTCGGAGCCGCGCTTCGTGGTGATGCTGGCCATGGGAACCTCCGAGAGCAATGACGCTAGCCGCCAGGACGGACATGCGGCCACTGGCTGCTCGCCTACCTGTTGATCAGTGCGCGCCCCACCGAAGCGTGGGATGAATGTGGCGACGGGTGCGCTGAAGCTCCTCGGCCACGGGACTCCAGCGCGCATCATCGAGGTCGCCAGCATCGTGCCTCTCGCGCAGGTCGCGGACGATGCGGCGGCACGCAGCGGGCGACGTCAGCACCGCCTTCACGTGGTCCTCGAGCGGAACGTCGAGCGAGCGGTACTCAATCGCAATCGCTCCGGCCGCTGCGGCTCGCCGCTCTTCGGAAGCTGCCCGTCGGCACTTCGTCGAGCACCATCGCTTCGGGCGTCCAGGCAGCCGCGGGATGACTTCGATGATGGCGGTGCCGCACCTCGGACACGAGCGCCGTACCTCGCTCTGCTCGTTGTGGTCAGACTGGATCACCGTTGCCGCTCGAGCTCGAGCGTCCAAGCGATGACGGTGGAAGCCCGCCAGCGAAGATGCTTACCGACCCGGAAGCCGGCTGGGCCGTAGCCACTTGTGCGCCAGCAGTAGACGGTCTGCTTCGGGACGCCGAGATACGCGGCGACCTCGTCGATCGTCCAGAGCTCGCTGGCGTCAACCATCCCGCGACTCGTCCGCGCTCCATTCCGTGTCACCTTGCGAGGCTTGTCCGCCTTCGTTGGTGGCGGGTCATCCCACAGCATCGGCTGCGCTGATCGATCGGTGTCGTGCTGCATGGCAAGTTCTCCTTGGTCGTGCGTCGGCGCCGGGCGCGGTCCTGGGTCGTAGATAAGGAAGAGCAGGGCGAGTCAGGCGTGATCGGACAAAGTCGACACGAAGGAGAGCGTGCGAGTTCAGCGACGCAACGACATGTTGGTTGATGCAACGGCCGCTAAATTCGATCTGCCGTCGGCTCCGACAGGAATCGCGTGCGGCACCTGAGACGGCTCAGCTTGCGTCGAATAGTCGCTTGCGCTCGCGCGGGGGGGCGAGAGATCAGCTCGGTTGCGGATCCTCTATGGGTGAAGCTGGCGGACTGCGTCGCGCAGTGCGGCTACGTCCTCGAGATCGAGAGCGTAGACGTGCTCAACGATCAGTTCAGCCAGTTCCAGTGCGCCTTCGGCTTGGTCCTCATCAGTATGTCCTGAATGGATAGCCCGGTTTCGCACCTGCACGAGGTCCGCACTAAAGACTGCCCGGGGAACCCCCGGCGGAAGCGCACCCGGGATCTTCTCTGCCTCGATGATCAATCGACCAAGAGTCCATCGCGGTCCATGCGAACTGGTTGCGAGATAGTCGTACTGAGCGGCGAGGGCTGCTTCGGCTGCAGTTCCACACTCCATGAGGGCGCGTAAGAGATCACCGGCAGACATGGTCGCCCGCGCTCGCCGGATGAAGTCCAGTGCTATGGGTATGTCTAAGTGGGCTAACTCGTCGATCACCTGTTGCAGGTGCACTCGATCGCAACGATCGAGATCGACTGAGTTGAGCAAGACGTGACTCTTGGCGTCTGGGGCGAGCACCCTGACGGACCGCATTCCACGTCCCGCGCCTACCTGGACTTGCAAGTTGCGCGTGACGTTGGTGACGCCATGCAGCGGCCCTTGTGGGTACACAACGTCGAACCACTTTGAGAAGCGGGCGCCCCAGCCCTGCACCGCCTCGAAGTTCTCTTCGAAGAAGGCTTTGGCCCCTTCGCCGTCATCGGGGAACGCGAACTCGAGAACCGCGACGTTGGACTGCTGGCCGCGTATCGCGACCGCGAATTGCATGGGACCAAACGCGCCGCGACCGCGGTGCTCTACATCTGGCGGCGGGGAGAACAGCCGGTCAAGATGAGATTCATCGCTGACGATGAAGCGAATCAGGCACGCCCGACCTGCGATGGAGGTGTCGAAGTGGTTTGGTTCGTCGCTGCGCCAGCGCCTGCTCATGTGAACGCAGTCATTCTCTAGGGACAACGTGATCATTGGCACCGCCAACGTCACCGGTGTGACAGCTGTCCCAGCTGGCACGACTCGACGCGCGCGTAGGGCGCGTGCAACCTCACGGGCCTCGGTCGCGTTCTTGCCTGTGCGTCGGGAGAAACGGCTGAACCGATTGGCATGCTCTGCGGACGCAACGTACGAAGCAGCTGCTGTCTCAATCATGGCGATGTCCTGAAGGCGTTTGCCGACTTCATAGTGGGCGCGAGCCACCTCGTACAGCCGGAACTGTTCGGCGATCCAACCGCCTGAGCACATCCGGAACAGCTGGACCGACTCGCGTCCATCCACAGGGTCAAGCGTGTTCTTGAATCTAATCAGGAGCAACTGCGCGTGTACCCACGCCATCAGCTCGGCGTTTGGATCCTCGTCGCCTCCTCGCATCCGCAGGTCCCGCAATGCTGCGTCGGACTCTGCGATTCGCTCTAGCTCGACTTCGCCCACGCCCTCTTCGTATGCGGCGTGAGTCTGACGTTCGGCCTCGCGAACGACTTGACGAGCATCGGCGGCGTCAAGGACACCACCGTCCTGGCGCTTCAGCCTCGTTTTTCCGATAGTTCGGCTCACAGTCCACTTCATTGACGCAGATCCATCACTCGAGTCCCCCGGTAGCGCACGGGGTCAAGCCGGCGCCAACGTTGGTCAAACCCAATGGCACTTGCGCTACCTGGTCCCGCAATGTGTACATCGTGCCCGACTGGTCCGGGCACGTTGAGACGGCTCACCGAGGCGTGATGCGCGCGGTCTCCCACGGGAGCGTCACATTTCGTGCGGACGAAACCATGGTCCGTGAATGCATGGGGTGCGAGGTACTTGGTGAGAGGTGCGAATGAAGGCGCGAAGCGATAGAGAGTTCCTTCTGAAGGGGGCGCAGGTAACAAGACTCAGATCACGACGAAGAAGGGCCCTTAGGAGATCGGTCGAGATAGTGCGAGACTCGGCGCGCCCAGTTTCAAAGCCGACGTGCGCTTTGCAAGCGAGGGCGACAGCTCCGACTCTGTAGCGGTCCGGGTGGCCCCGCCATGGCAGCGTGCGATGAGCTCCCTGCAAGTCGTTTCGTGAGGTTGTCGAGGTCGCCGTGCCCCTCGGTGGTCAGCATTTCGTCGAGCGTTTGCTGGTGCCCGACCCGGTGGACGCGTGGATGGCTGGGTACCTGATGGGTAGGTCCCCCTGGCAATCATGAGTGCCAAGCGGTCTAGGCCCGAGGACTCATGATGGCGGGTCCTCGGGCCGCACCCCTCCTGCCCGTGCTTGCGGCGCGGGCCGCCGAACTGTGCTGCCAGCATGTGGAGCTGCAAGCTCCTTCTTTGACATGCGCTACAGGCGCTGGTTTGTCGCTGGACGCGCGAGCTACCGATGGGCGGACCGTCACCCGCGGAGCAGGTGTCGTGCGGGAGTTGAAGCCGTGGAAGCGCGCGACAGGTGTTCGGACGTAGTCGCACAGATCACGAGGTAGGGTGGAGGCAATCAACCTGCCACGCCCGGCTCGTCGAGCCTCCAGGGCAGGACATGAAGGGCGGACGTCATGGCGACGTCACCTGACCTGACTCATCTTTCGTCGTTCGGCCGGACGCCTGTGCGGCTCCGTCTCGTCGAGGACGCGGCGCCCGGCGAGCTTGCGGGGGTGTGGTGGCCGCAGTCGCGCGACCTGCAGACGGAGGCCGCCGACCTGGTCGATCACTTCCCCGGTTCCGCCGGCCGCGTCGAGCGTCTGCTCTTCTCCCGACCCGACTGGGACGCGTCGGCGACGGCCGAAGGTGGTGGTGTCCGAAGCATCGTCGCGGCGCGGGGCCGAGTGAAGGTCGGGTCCTTCCCACACGACGACACCCATCTGATGATCGTCACCGTGGGGGGCGGGCGGCGACTGAAACTGCACGTAATCCCCAGTGCCATCACCCCCGCGGAAGGCGAGGAGCTCCTGCGCGGCGCCTATGGCGTCGATGCGACATCGACCGGCGCTGCCGATGGTGAGCGCCGGACCGACGAGATCTCGTGAACGGCGATAGCGCTGCGGAGGGCTCAAGCGTGGCATACGTGATGTTGTACGGCACCGGGTGGACGCAACGGTGGGAGGTGGCCGAGGACGCCATTGCCGTCGCGAGGGCGGAGATCGACCGGGTGGGACGCAACGAGACGAGCCATCTACGGGTGATGGACCCGAGCACAGGCGAGCCCACCCACGTGGTCGTTGCCTGGCAGCATGTCGCGGCCGCCGCCGTCGTGGGAGCGAGGCAGAACGACGCGCCGCAGACCTCTGCGGGTCAGTACCGGTAGACGTCGTGCTTGACCGGTCTGGGATGGCGTGAGCGGTGTCCCCCGATGAGCGATGAGCGATGCCGGATCTGTGGTTGTCACGTCACTCTGCGAGTGCGGAAGATGCCCCGCGGTCTCGGGCAGAGCGAGGCCGAGGCGGGGTATGAGGAGAGTCGCGTGTGCAGCAGCGCATCCTGTGTGAGCAACCATGGTCCTCGGAAGCTCGGCGAGAGACCCTAGTCCAGGTCTGGCGCGATGCGCCCTGTTCCCGGCGGTGACGTGCCGGCAGGCGGCGTCACGTGATGTGTCTGTCTGCTCGAGGACCTCGCGAGAGCCCCAGAAGTCACCCGACGTCGTGGGGGTGTACCTGCGACCGTCCTTGGAACTCGAGGATGGCTTGACTGACGATGCGACCGTCTCGGATCTCGATAGCTCTGTTGATCGTGGGGTTCGCGTCCCACGCGGGCGGGCCGCCCAGCACGGCGTCGACGAACGGCAGGAGCGCTTCACTGTTCTCCCAGGTCGCCGAGTTCCACAGGTAGGACGGGCTGTGATCGACCGCGTAGTAGTAGACGCGTCCTCCGACGGTGAACATCGGGTCCTCGAACGTCGTCGGCACCGCCCACGAGAAGCCCATGCCCTTGTCGCACGACACGTCGACGATCAGGCTTCGGGCCCGGAAGCCGTCGAGGTCCGAGGTCTGCAGGTAGGTCAACGGTGCGGAGGTGTCCTGGAAGGTGCAGTTCACGACGATGTCGTGATTTGCGAGGAACGCGGCCAATGGCTCGCGACCGCGGTCGGTGATGACGTGGCTCACGCCGGTCTCTTGAGGGTCGTGGTCGAACTGGCGGATCTGCACCGAATGGATCGGTGACCCGACGGCAGCGATGCCACGTGTCGTCAGGACGGTGACGTCCCCGACGCCATGTGCGTTGAGCGCCGTCACCGCGCCGCGTGCCGTGGCGCCGAAGCCGATCACGACCGCGCGTAGCCGCCGTCCGTAGCCACCGGTGACCCCGATGAGTTCCATTGCCTGCAGCACCGAGCAGTAGCCGGCGAGCTCGTTGTTCTTGTGAAAGACGTGGAGGCCGACGTGGCCGTCGGCGCTCCAGTGGTTCATCGCCTCGAATGCGATGAGGGTGAGGCTGCGGTCGATGGCCACCTGGGTCATCTCCGGGTCCTGGACGCAGTGGGGCCAGCCCCACAGCACCTGGCCGGCGTGCATGGCGGCGAGGTCGGCGTGCTGAGGCTTTGGCAGCACCACGACGTCAGAGCTGGACAAGATCTCCTCGCGCGAGGCGAAGGCGGCCACGTGCGGCGCCAGCTCGCGATCGGTGATCCCGAAGTGCGCGGCATACCCGTGCTCGAGCGTGGTCCGCGCCGCGGTCTCGGGAGACAGCCGGGACAGGTGCTCCGGGTGCAACGGGAGCCGGTACTCGTTTTCCTTGCCGGAGGTCCCGATCACGCCAAGACTGAGGTGGCTCACCGCTTCTTCGACGCGTCGGGGTCGGGTGCGTCGCTTCTCCCGGCCGCCTTGGCGTGCTTGTCGGCGCGCTTCTCCTTGATGGACTTGCCGGACTTCTTGGACATGCTCTGCCGCGGCGACTTGTCGCTCATCGGGGCCCTTCGGTCGGAAGCCTGGGTGGCTCCGTGGTGCCACCCTACGCGCCCGGTTGCGTTCGCCCTATCCGGCGCGAACTTCGCGGATGCAGTCCGGCGGTGCTTCGTATCCGCCGTTGACGAACAACGTGATCAAGCACGGGTGCGATCCACGCGGCGCGGGTCAGACTCGGACGTCAAGCCCGGCGGCCGAGGTTCTGGTAGAGCTGCATCTCGATGCGCATTCCGTAGGGCACAGGTGAGCCGAGACGGTCGAGGGCAGTTGCGTAGTCCTCGAGCGCGGTGAGCAATGCGCGACGCAGGGGTTGCTGGATCAGCGGATGGGCTCCCGCGTGACGCGCCGTGTCGAGCTTAAGACGTGCTAGCTCGATGGACTGGACGAGGTCCGGCAAGTGCCTCCGATTGGGCACAGGACATTCAGGCGGGATGCGCACGATGACTCCGGCCTGTCGGTTCGGCTGGTGCGGGAGGCACCAGACCGGCGAACGATTCAACAGTAGCCCTGCACGGAGGGTGAGCAAGCAGAAACGACGGCAAACCTAGGCGCCGAAACGGAACGCCTCACAGCCAGGCGGGAACAAGTCGCGGCTGGACTCCGGCCGCCGTCCCCACGCACGTCCAGCTTGATCACCAAGCGACCCGACGGCGAGCGGTCCCCCGAGGGCCTTCACGACTCGTGAACCGCCGCACCGACGCGACCTTCACCGACGACGAGTCACAGGTCCGCTCGCCGAACGCACCCGTCGTTCGACGCCTTCAGCAGCAGCGGTGCCCTCAATCCGCCCTCACCGAACGTGAGATAGACGCCAACTGACCCTGATTGCTAGGACGTGCTGAGTATGAGATTGCACAGGCGGACGCGTGTGCCGAGCAAAGACAACCATCGACCGAATTCGACGTTCCGGAGCAAGGTGTGACCCCCGCTACGGGCAGGGCGACATGCGATGCAATTAGCGAAGCCGGTCGCGGCGTGATCGCTTGATGAGTGCGGGCGTCAGGCCGACCATGAGAGCGAAAGAGACCGCGGTGGCAGCAAGCAGCGGGGTGCGTGGGGACGTGGTCCCTGTGCCGAGGGCGAGATCACCGGTGGGGTAGTGGATCATCTTTGCCGCGGCGCGAGCAATCGCCGGCGTCAGCAAGAACAATTGGCGTTCGCGCGACGATTGCGCCGGCGTCGGACACGTGCATTGCCTTCGCAGACATATCCCAAACGTTCCCCACCGAAGCTTTGTGATGCGCAGCATTTTGCGATTTTCAGCGCAATGCGCGGGTGCACCGCATTCGACGCACTGGCAGCGGGCACATCCGTGCTGACGTCCCCGCGGTTCAAGACGCGGGCCGCGGGGATGTCACTTACGCCGTAAACGGGGGATAGGTTCGGACCGGCCACCCCCGGCTCCGCGTCTGTCGGGGGTGGCACCTGCGTAGTGCTACTGCGCGACGAAGAGCCTCGAGGCGCAGGGCGGTGATCCCGCTCCTGACCACCCCGGAGCTGCGCGGCTGCTAGCTCGGCAGCATCTTCCCAAGGGCTGTTGAGGATCGTCGTTGGGGACCCAAGCAGCAGCTTGCAGTTGCGTCTTCGTGTGGGGTTCGACCAGTGGATCTCTCCTTGATCGCATCTCGGGAACGGCGGTCGCAAGTGTTTCGTGAGGGATAGACAGCGCTCGCGGGGTAGGCAGCCGCGACCTCGCGTCATTCCGCCCGCTTGCAGTGGGGGCGTAGCGCGCCCGGACCCACAGAACGCCAGCCGCTCGGGTAAGCCGGTACCGAATGGAGCCCAATCCACCGATACGCCCAGAAAGCGATCAGCCAACAAGGGCACGGCCCGCAACGATGCGACGGCCGGCAACCCGATCGCGTGCGCGACGAGGCCGAGGGCCAGACCCACCAGGGCCGTCTCGGGGGCGCTTGCTACATCCGGATCTGCCGATGTCCGTGCTCCGCACGAGGTGGTGGCGAGGGTCAGGGTCGATCCTGGTGCCCAGCTCCCCTTTGACGCTTACTGGGTGCCTGCAGCCCCGTCGTCACACTCAACCGACCGCGTGTCCGGGGATCTCTCCCCGCACGGCCTGAGGGTGCCAGCAGCTGCTTCAAGTTGTGTGCCCACGCCCGTGCAGGCTGTGGTGCTTGACCAGTCGGGACCGGCCGCCGCCGTAGAGCGACGTGCCGAAGATCAATCGAAAAAGGTCGCACTCCTGGAATCTCGCCGCTTCACCGCGCGCGAAGCCGTCAATGGTGGTGGGTGACAGCGCCGCTCGCGCTTACCGTAGGCGAAACCCGACACCGCGTTCGTTTGTGATCTGCTCGGGGACTCGAGCGTCTTTCATTTTCCGGCGAAGCCGACCAATCACCATGTCGAGGTTCTTGGTCGAGCAGGTCGGATCCCTTCTCCACACTTGCTTCACCAGCACGGAACGCGGCACTACATCCCCGCGGTGGCGCAGCAACACCCCGAGGACTTCGAACTCCAACGGGCTCAAGGGGGTCTCATACCCGTCACTTTGAATGCGACGCCGTGCTCCGTCGAGTCGTAGGCCCCACGGGCTGACACCCGTTCCCGTGCTGGCGGCCCGGTCCAGGCGTCGCATCACTGCGCGTATGCGTGCGTGGAGCTCGGCAGAAGTGACATGTTGGACGACGTAGTCGTCAGCTCCCGCGTCGAGCCCGGCTACACGATCCAGCTCGGTCTCATGCGCGGCGAGAAGGATGATCCCGCCCGAATGACCCTGGGCCCGAAGACTTGCGCAGACCTCGAACTCTCGTGCATCCGGTAGTTCCGAGGCCAGCACCACCGTGGCAGGAGAGGTCGCTACTGTGACAAAACCAGCGCGCCATGGGGTGCGGCGTCGCTGCAGGGACCGACGCGCTGACGTTCCTCATCAGCTCGTTCAGCCAACCGAGTTCCCATCACGCCTCCGGTTCGCCACCAGTCTGGCGGGCCCGAGGCGTGACAGGTCACAGTCCTGACCGGCGGCGTCCGGCGTTGCCGTGTCGGGATCGGGGTACCGTGTTGTCACGTCCTCGTTGCAGTCATGACTGCCCCGTCGGCCTAGGCCCGAGGACTCGAGATGGCGGGTCCTCGGGCCGCTGCAGACCACCCTCGCGGCTCTCGGCACGGTGCTCGACGATCTGCGCCGACAGCACTCGGATCTTGATGTTGCCCTCGTTCGACATGCGCGACAGCACGCTGAACGCACGCACCGGATCAAGGTCGTAACGCTCCATCAGGATGCCCGTCGCCTGCCCGATCACGGTCCTGCTCACCAGCCCCTGCGACATGATGTCCAGCTTCTGCGCGGCCGCCACCGCCATCGACACCTGCGCGGCGATCGCCACCCCCTCGGCGAGCGCGAGATCGTCGAACGCGTCGGGCGACGTCGAGTAGAGGTTGAGGGCGCCCAGGCGGTTGGAGTTGGTGAACAGCCGGAACGACAGCATGCTGCGCGCGTCGGTCTCCTCGACGACCCGCGGCCCCCAGGTGGGCCAACGCTCGTCCCGACCGAGGTCGCGGCTACGGACCACGACGTGGCGCCACATCGCGTCGAGGCAGGGGCCCTCCTCGAGCTCGTACTGCAGGTCGTCGACCGCACGGACCATGTCGTCGGTAGCGGCGAGCGTCTTCACGACCTTGCCGCTCTTCACCATCGACAGCCCCGCCGCGTCACAACCCTCGATCGCGACCTGCGTCACGTGGACCGCACTCTGAAGCGTCGCCTCGACGTCGTCCTGCGACTCCTGCAGGTGTCGCGCTGCGGTCGCGATCCACTCCGCAGAGTCGTCCCCCGTCATGTGCGCAGCATTGCACGCCGGCGCCGTTCCGAATCGCCTGGTCCATCAGCAACATGCGACATGGGCCCTCGTGCGCGACGCGGCTCAGGCCGGGCGGTCACACCGCGTCCTAGGCCGACGTCTCCTGCACGTCCGCGAGGCGCTCATCGAGGTGGCGCGCGACATCCGCCAGCACGTCTGCCGAGCCGCGCGGGACAGGCGACGTACTCACGCAGAGACGTTACGTAGTACTCACCGGACGCCGCCAGCCGAATGGCGAAGTCACCACGCGGCGATGCACCGGCGTCCCGGCGTCACGGCCACGAGACATCGGGCACCTCACGGGTCACCACGATCTCAGTCGCGACGTCGAGCTTTCGCCCTAGCTCATACGACGCCAGTCGGATGCGGTCGATGGCCTGCCTTGAGTCGATGCCGAGACGCTCCATCAGAATGCCCTCGGCCTGTCCGATGACCATTCGGCTCTCGAGCTCGCGCTCAAGTTCCTCCACCTGCGACCGCAACTCGCGGACCTGTTGAGACAGCGACGAACGGTCGCCATTACCGTCGTGCATTCGGGCGCGAACCTCTCACGTGTTCGTCCGAGGGGCCCGGGTCTGGAGCTGGACGGTGTATGTAGCAACGGAATTCATCGCAGGCGGTCACGTCTCGACGACTTGGCCGGTGCTTACCCCCCCGGCACTGACGCTGCTCCCTGGCCCGCGCCTCCCCGGGTGGGCGCGTCCACCGCCCATGCGGACGACCACTCCAGGACCCGGTGCCGGGCGTCTTCCAGGGACAGAAGACCGGTGTACGGCCCTATCGGACCGCCTCGGCGCCAGCCACGATCGTCGCCGCCAGGTCGCGCAACTTGGTGTTGGTCCGCTGCCTTGCATCCTTGAGCACCGTCAGCGCTTCGACCTGGCTGACGTTCCGGCTGGTCATCAGGATGCCGAGCGCGGTACCCACCACCCGCGATGACATCAGGGCGGTCTGGAGTTGTTCGACGTTCTCGCGAGCCAGCCCGCCGTCCGCCTGGAGCTCCGCGACGATCTCACGATCGACGTCTGCGCGCACCTCGATGCCGTCGACCCTGTGCTCCATTGCGTCCGCGCGGGTCTCCGCAGCATCCGGTCGCGCGTGCGACACGTCAGCGCGTTCGGTCAAATCAGCGATATCAGCTCTACTTGACGCCAATGCCGCTGCCAGCTCGTCAATCTGGCGTTTGAGGTCAGACATGTCAGGCACTTTCGCAGATTAAAAGCGACAAGGTTGCTGAGCCAGCACAGCATCAATGAGGCCGCCAGCTATCACCGATCAATGCGGTCCAGCGGGATTCGTTCGGCTGGGCGTCATGTTCCCAACGCAGCGCCGACTAATGCACATTGAAAACGTTTGCCAAGCAGAAAGCGGAGCGTGCTTCCCCGATCGGTACCGTCACCGTGCGCAGTCTGCGCGACGTTCTTATGTGCCTAGACCGGGGAGCACTTCGCAGACAGACCTCGTGGACAGTGGCTAGGCTGTGACGGGACCCCAGCCCTCGGTGCTGTAGCCGACCTTCGGGCGAGTCTCAGCTAGCTGGCTGAAGAACCGCCGGCGGGCAGGCCCTCGACTTCGTCTGTGCGGACCAGCCCGTCACGGACGCATCACACGAACGACCGGATCTGCCGATGAGCGCACTACCGAAAGTAGTTCCAGCCGCCCTGGGTTTGGACTCGATGCTCTGACTCGGCCATCACTTCCACGGCTTTTGGGTCAAGCCAGGACACACGCTCAAATCCATGGACAATCAGCTTGCGAAGGTGGAGCAGCCATTCGAAGTCGATGCCCTCGGGCGGAGTTCCAGCTTGAGATGGGGTGTCACTTGGAACCCTTCAGGTATCTCGTCGTCTGACTTCCCGCTCAGAAGCAGCCACACAACGAGGTTGCTTGGGTCGATTGCCACCGCCCTAGTGGAAGACACTTTCGATTTTAGCCCATCCGACTCCAACCCGACTAGAGCACGCCTGGCTCGACGCACCGCTCGGTTCGCACGCCGGGGAAACCGGCCGTACAGGTACCTGAGCATGAGCATGCCCAACACTCCCATTGCGGCATCCGGACATGCCGCGACCGCACCGTTCGCTCGTGCCGATGAGCGGGCACCTGTCCCCGCGAGTGCCATGCTCCGCGCATGACTCTTCAGCAGCGTGACAGGGGTCTGATGGCGGAGGTCCTTGCAGAAGTTGTTGGGACTGCCGCCCGAGTCGAGTGGCTGACTCCAGAACATCATTGGTCGGCTCTATTCGGCTGACCGGCGAGAGCGGCGCGGGCGATCTGCTGACGAGTCCGGAGTAGCAGAAGCGCGGTTCGAGGGGAAACCTCGGCGCAGCGCGTTCATCCTGACGACCACCGACGAGGACGACGTGCGTGCCGCCCTCACCAGACTCGGTCGGGCCGTCGTGGAGTACGCAGCGACGGCTGGGAGAGTCCAGCGCAAACGTGGTCTCTTCAGGCGGCGTTCGGTTCTAGTGCTGCGGACCGATGACGGAGAGTGGCGCATCGGCCCACGAGGCAGTCAGCCGCCACGGTGAACATCTGCTCATGCCGCAGTGAGGATGCTTGTCCTGGGACGGATGGCCTTCACACGGCCGAAGAGCTCGTACGGCAAGCTGGGGTTCGCTAGCCAGCTGGCTCACCAACGCACTCTCGCACGCGCCAAACGCCGTGTCTGGTTGTCGACTCGCTCGACACCAAGGCCTAACTCCGGATTCACGGCCGAACGGGGGTCGGCCAGGTGCCGGGGTGCGCGTTGGCCGAGAGTGTCGAGAATGATTGAGCGTTCAAGCGTGTAACGACTGAGTAACACGCCATCCAGAATTCACGAGAAGCGCCGCCGAACGACCAGAAGGTCGTTCGGCGGCGTTGTCGCAGGTCAGAAGCGGTTTTCTTCGGTCGTTGCGCGACCCTCCGGACCGCCTCGAATGGCTGAAACTAGATGTCGTAGTAGAGCTCGAACTCGTGCGGGTGCGGCCGCAGCTGGACCGGGGCGATCTCCTGGGTCCGCTTGAAGTGGACCCACGTCTCGATCAGGTCGTCGGTGAAGACACCGCCGGCCGTCAGGTACTCGTGGTCCTCCTCGAGCGCGTCGAGCACGGCGCCGAGGCTCGTGGGCACCTGGTCGATGTCGGCCATCTCGTCCGGCGGCAGCTCGTAGATGTCCTTGTCGATCGGCGCCGCGGGCTCCGTCTTGTTCTGGACACCGTCGAGGCCGGCGAGCATGAGGGCCGCGAAGGCGAGGTAGGGGTTCGCCGACGGGTCGGGGAAGCGGGTCTCGACGCGCTTGGCCTTCGGGTTCGCGCCCGTGATCGGGATGCGGACCGACGCCGAGCGGTTGCGCGAGGAGTAGACCAGCGAGATCGGCGCCTCGAAGCCCGGGACCAGGCGGTGGTAGGAGTTCACCGTCGGGTTGGTGAACGCCAGCAGCGACGGGGCGTGCTTGAGGATGCCGCCGATGTACCAGCGCGCGGTGTCGGACAGGCCGGCGTACCCGGTCTCGTCGAAGAACAGCGGCTCGCCGTCCTTCCACAGCGACTGGTGCACGTGCATGCCCGAGCCGTTGTCGCCGAAGATGGGCTTCGGCATGAAGGTGACCGACTTGCCCTGCTCCCACGCGGTGTTCTTGATGAGGTACTTGAACTTCATCACGTCGTCCGCGGCCTTGAGCAGCGTGTCGAAGCGGTAGTTGATCTCCGCCTGACCGGCGGTGCCGACCTCGTGGTGCGCGCGCTCGACCTGGAGGCCGCACGACTCGAGGTTCCGGACCATGTCGGCGCGCAGGTCGCTGTAGTGGTCGTAGGGCTCGACGGGGAAGTAGCCGCCCTTGAGCCGGGTCTTGTAGCCCTTGTTGTCGCCGTCGTCCTTGCCCGAGTTCCACCAGCCCTCGACGGAGTCGATGTGGTAGTAGCCCTCGTTGACGCCCGTGCTGTAGCGGACGTTGTCGAAGATGTAGAACTCGGCCTCGGGGGCGAAGTAAGCGGTGTCCGCGATGCCGGTCGAGTCGAGGTAGGCCAGCGCCTTGCGGGCGATGTTGCGCGGGTCGCGGCTGTAGGCCTCACCGGTGATCGGGTCGTGGATGAAGAAGTTCACGTTGAGCGTCTTGGACTTGCGGAACGGGTCGACGTACGCCGTGGTGGGGTCCGGGAAGAGCGACATGTCCGACTCGTTGATCGCCTGGAACCCGCGGATCGAGGAGCCGTCGAAGCCGAGGCCGTCGTCGAACACGCTCTGGTCGAACGACGAGACGGGCACGGTGAAGTGCTGCATCACGCCGGGCAGGTCGCAGAAGCGGACGTCGACCATCTCGACGCCCTCGTCCTTGATGAACTTGAGCAGCTCATCGGAGTTCTTGAACATTCGGTTCCTCCTTGACGGCGACGAGCGCACGTCGAGATTGCAGCATTACGGAACGGGGCGTCGTTGCACCGTGGCCGTCACGCTAGCCGGGGGCAGTTTCTAGACCGTATCCCGATTGTTTCGGCCGTGTTACGCCTCGTCCGAGCAGTGGCTGACGCGGCGCGCGCTGTGTTGCGCGGAGGTCACCTGACCACCCCTCCCGTGGATGGTCAGGACCCCTTGACGGGCCTATCGTCAGGCATGACTCGGGCACAGGCGGTACGACGTTCGGCACGACGCACGCTGGTCCTCTCCTCTGTGGCGGTCGTGCTGGCCGGGTGTGGGGGCGACGGAGGAGACGGGGGCGGCGGGGACGACGCGCCGGCCAGTCGGTCCTACGGCCTCGAGACGCTGATGCCCGCCGTGGCCGAGGCCGTCGGTGGACAGGACTCTGTGCGTCTCGACATCGGTGACCAGCGAGGCCGGGGCGAGGTGCAGATGGACCTCACCTGGTCCGATGGCGAGACCGAGTTCCGCGCGATCACCGGCGACACCCCGGGGGAGTTCCTCGAGTTCATCCGCACCGGCGGCCGGATCTACGTCGGAGGAGAGGCCGCAGGCAACGAGTGGACCTACACGCCTGACGACGACCCGCGCGCGACGGGCGACGACAAGGGCTTCGACGCCGGCGCCACGCCCGCGCTGCTGGCCCTCGACGTGCCGGGGGAGTACGACGCCCTCGCGGATGCGGTCGACAAGGTGCAGAACGAGGGCCCGGACGACATGGAGGGAGTGGCCTCGACCCACTACGTGGTCACGGTGGACATGGAGGCGTGGCACGACGCGCTGCCGGAGGACTCGATGCACCGGCAGGTCGACGTGGGCGGCACCGTGCCCGTCGACCTCTGGATCGACGAGTCCTCGCTGCCCGTGCGCCTGGAGTACGCCGGCGACACGGACAGGGTCCGCGTCGACTACACGAGCTGGGGCACGCCCATCGCCGTCATCGCACCGAAGGGCGCGACGCCGCAGGGTGGAGGCGCCGCCTAGGGTTGGCGCGTGCCGCTGCCCGACCCCTCGATCCCCGTCGCCGAGCTCGCGACCGCGAGCTGGTGGCGTCGTCTCGCCGCCCTGGCGGTCGACTGGATCGCCTGCCTCGCCATCGCCGAGTGGCTGGTCGCCGTCGGCGTGCTCGGCGGCAACACCAACAGCCTCGGCACGCTCGGCGTCTTCGTCCTCGAGTCGGCGCTGTTCACCGCCCTGGCGGGCGGCTCGTTCGGCAAGCTCGCGACGCGGCTGCGCGTCGTACGGATGGACGGATCCCCGCAGCCCATCTCGCTGCTCCGGGCACTGGGCCGCTCGGTCCTGGTCGGGCTGCTGGTGCCGCCGCTCCTGACCTTCGAGGGGAGAGGGCTCCACGACGTCGTCGCCGGCAGCCGCACGGTCACCGTCTGATCGGGTCTCGTGACGCTCGCCGCGCGACCTCCTCGACCAGCGGCGGAGGTCAGCGACCGCGCTGCTGGGAGCGCATGCCCTTCATGGAGGTCGGGACCGGTCCCTTGGGGACGGGCAGCTTGCCGCGCTGCGAGTCGAGCGCCTTGAGGCGCTGGAGGATGTCGGTGATCTCGGCGGGCTTCACCTGACGGCCGAGCTTCTGCACGTGGCGGACCAGCTTGGGCAGCGGGACCTCGCCCTCGCCCCGACCGGCGACGACCTCGTGGATCGGGACGCCGTAGGCGACGCGCTCGTGCTTCTTGCGCTCGGTGACGAGCAGCTGGCGCACGCGGTTGGGGCTGGAGCCCTCACCGACGAGGACGATCCCGGGCGGGCCGACGACGCGGTGCACGACGTCCTGCTGCTTGGTGAAGCCCACGACGGGGTCGAGCTTCCAGCCGCGGCGCAGCATCTGCAGCGCGCCGGCGGCGGCCGCGGGCTGGCCCTCCATCTGCTTGTACGCCGCGGCCTGGGCACGACGGCCGAAGACCAGCAGGGCGAGCAGCACGCCGATCATCAGGCCGCCGACGATCGAGATGATCAGCGACAGGACGCCCTCGCCGGGAAGCAGCCACATGAGGCCGAAGCCGAGCGCCGCACCCACGACAAAGGTGCCGAGGACGATCAGGCCCAGGCGCGGGTCCGTGCGCTTGGCCATCCGGTAGGTCTGGGCGATCTGCCCCCGGCGCGAGGTGGGTGTGGAGTCGGGCGTCGACATGGTCCCGATCGTACGGCCGGAGGAGTCGCCGGGCCCAACCGGTACTGCCCTCAGACCGCAGCGGCGGTGCGGGCCTCCATGGCCTGCTGGTAGAGCCGGCCGGCGCGGTAGGACGAGCGGACGAGCGGGCCGGACAGCGCACCGGCGAAGCCGATCTCGTCGGCCTCGGCCTTGAGCTCGACGAACTCCTCCGGCTTCACCCAGCGCTCGACGGGGTGGTGGCGCGGCGAGGGGCGCAGGTACTGCGTGATGGTGATCAGCTCGCACCCGGCCTCGTGGAGGTCGCGCAGCGCCTGGCTGACCTCCTCCCGCGTCTCACCCATGCCGAGGATGAGGTTGGACTTGGTCACCAGGCCGAAGTCGCGGGCCTGGGTGATCACGTCGAGCGAGCGCTCGTAGCGGAAGGCCGGACGGATCCGCTTGAAGATCCGCGGCACGGTCTCGACGTTGTGGGCGAGCACCTCGGGTCGGGACTCGAAGACCTCGGTCAGCAGGTCGGGCTTGCCGTTGAAGTCGGGGATGAGGTTCTCGACGCCGGTGCCGGGGTTGAGCTCGTGGATCGCCCGCACCGTCTCGGCGTAGAGCCAGGCGCCGCCGTCGGGGAGGTCGTCGCGCGCGACGCCGGTGATCGTGGCGTAGCGAAGCTGCATCTTCTGGACCGACTCGGCCACTCGGCGCGGCTCGTCACGGTCGAGCGGCTGCGGCTTGCCGGTGTCGATCTGGCAGAAGTCGCAACGGCGGGTGCACTGGTCGCCGCCGATGAGGAACGTCGCCTCGCGGTCCTCCCAGCACTCGAAGATGTTGGGGCAGCCCGCCTCCTGGCAGACCGTGTGGAGCCCCTCGGACTTCACCAGGCCCTGGAGGGCGGTGTACTCGGGACCCATCTTGGCCCGGGTCTTGATCCACTCCGGCTTGCGTTCGATCGGGGTCTCCGCGTTGCGGACCTCCAGCCGGAGGAGCTTGCGACCTTCAGGAGTGGGAGCCGTCGTCACACCCGCCACTGTACGGCGACCCCGATGGGCCCCCAACTCACGGGTCAGGCTCGCGTCGCGTCCGCGGCGGGACGTCGGCGTACTCGCGTCAGGACGGCCGCCGCCGTCAGGACGAGCGTGGTGACGGTGAGGTAGAGGAGCGCCTCCCCGGTGGTCCGGGTGCGTTCGGCGGGTGGGCAGTACTCACCCGTCGAGGAGGAGCCGAACCATGTCGTGAACACGGATCGGTCGGGGCCGGGGGGTGTGCACACGACCTGGTCGGGCGGGATGGCGTAGTCGGCTCCGCCGACCAGGAGGGCGTGCACGTTGAGCGGGGGCAGCCACGGTGCGACGGGGCGAGCCAGCAGGAGCACCAGCCCGAGGCCGGTGCACGCCAGCGGGACCGCGACGAACCGCATCAGCCCCCCGCGCACCAGCTGGGGGACGGCGACGCCCATGACACCGGACAGGCCGACCAGCACGGACGCGCGTAGGGACACCCCGCCGGGGCCCTCCGTGTCGGCCAGGTCGCGGCGCTCGGCGATCCACTCGAGACCCCACCACCACACCGCGCTGATGGCCAACGAGGCGACGCTCCCGAGGACGAGGACGCGCGCCGCTGACGCCAGGAGGTCCCGCACGCCGGTACCGGACGGCCAGCGGGCACCGACCGCGAGGGCCATCGCGGCCACTCCGAGGACGGCCCAGAGGCTCCGCCCGCTCTCGAGGGTGAGGGGCTCCCGGGTGATCGAGGTGTACTCGGCGAAGGTGATCTCGCCGCACCCGGCTCCGAGCTCGCCGAGAAGGGCCTGGCACTCGGCGACGTCCCGCACGTAGGCAGGAAGCGCCTCGACCCGTGCGCGGTCCGCCTCGACCTGCTCGGCGGAGTAGGGCCGGGTGTGCCAGACCACGACCAGCCACGTGAGGGTCGGAACGACGAGCATCAGCACGAGGGCGACGCGTGAGGTGCGCGGGAGCTCACGCAGGGTCGCTCGGATGCGGCCCGACGAGGTCACGGGAGGCCGCGGGCGGTCACGGGAGGTCACGACGCCGGAACGACACCAGCGAGGCCGCCACGACCACCGTCAAGGACCACCGTGAGGTAGGTCGCCCCGGCTCCCAGCGAGATCGTCCGCATGCAGCCGCCGACGTAGTCCTGGACCACCACCTCGCACGCCGCCAGGTCGAGGTCGTCGACGGCCACGTGCGTGCCCCGTCGCCCTCGGAACTCCTTGCGGAGCCCACGCGCCTCGATCACCGTCTCGCTCATCCGTCCCCCTCGGACGCGGGCTCACCCCGCTCGGCGACGAGAATCCCAGTCGCGGGGCGGTGCTGTCCCGCCACCGCGCCGGTGGGGGTCGACCTGGTGACGTGAGTCGTCAGGCGCCGGGGCGGACGAGCTCGATGCGCGGACCACGACCCGGCTCGGGCCGGGCGTCGTAGTCGGGGGTCGCGGTGTAGGGCTCCCACGCCAGGTACGCCGCCAGGTGCCGCTGGACGCTCGGCAGCACATCGCGGACGGTGACGTCGCGGCCGAGCTCGGACGACAGCGACGTGACACCCGCGTCGGCGATCCCGCACGGCACGAACCGGTCGTACCACCCCAGGTCGACGTCGCAGTTGAGCGCGAAGCCGTGCATCGTCACGCCACGACTGACCCGGATGCCGATCGCGGCGACCTTGCGCTCGGGCCCGCGGTGGTCGGCCTGCAGCCAGACCCCGCTGCGACCGGGGACGCGGGCGGTGGTCACGCCGAGGTCGGCGCAGACCGCGATCAGCGCCTCCTCCACCCGACGCACGTAGTCGACGACCTTGACGTGGTCGGGGAGCGTGACGATGGGGTAGCCGACCAGCTGGCCGGGACCGTGGAAGGTGATCTTGCCGCCGCGGTCCACGTCGATCACGGCCGCGCCGCCCGGGTCGGCCGGGCGCTCGTGGGCATCGGTGCGCTTGCCCGCGGTGAACACCGGCGGGTGCTCGAGCAGCAGGACGGTGTCGGGTCGCGTGCCGGCGACGACCTCCTCGTGGACGTGTCGCTGGAGATCCCAGGCGGCGAGGTAGTCGACGGCGTCGTCACCGAGGCCGGCGACCTCGAAGTCCAGTCGGTGGTCCAGCTCCTGCGGCATGCGACGAGCGTACGCCGTGGGGGTGGCGGGCCGTGCCTGTGGATGACCGGGCGCACGATCGGCGAGTATCGGCGAAGGTGGGCGGATGGACCCGCGCCGACTCCTGCCCGCCCTCGCGGCCGTCGCCTGCGCCTGCGTCGTCGCGACGCTGGTGGTCACGCTGGTGCCGTGGCGCGACGCGTCGCCGGGCGTGGGGCGCCCGCCGGTGCCGGCATCGGTTCCCGGTGCGCCGTCTGACCTGCGTCCTGCCGCCGTCCTCGCCGACTGGGACGCGGCGCGGGCGGCGGCCTGGTCCGCGGGTGACCCGTCAGCGCTGTCCGCCCTCTACGTCGCCGGTTCGCGCACCGGCGCCGCCGACGTCCGGTTGCTGCGGCACTACGGCTCCCGCGGTCTCCGGGTGACGGGCCTGACGACGCAGGTGCTGGCGCTCGACGTCGTCCGTCGTACGCCGTCCCGGCTCGTGCTCGTGGTCACCGACCGGGTGGTCGGTGGCCTGGCGGTCGGCGGCAGCACGCCGGTGGCGCTGCCTGCGGACCGCGCCACGACGCGTCGGGTGGTGCTGCGGCGCTCGGGCGGTGGGTGGAGGGTCGTCGAGACGAGCGTCCCGGCGGGGGATCACGCCAGAGCGGCGGCCAGCACGGCCGTGACGTCCTCGTCCTCGAAGTCGTAGCCGGCGCGCTCGAGGGCGGCCGGTCGGGCGTTGACCGAGCCGAGCAGCTCGGGCGCGAGGTCGCCGGCGGCGACCTTCATGATCGGCGCCGGGACGGCGAGGAACGCCTTGCGGTGCACCGCCTTCGCCAAGGCGTGGGTGAACTCGGCGTTGGTCGGCGTGTGCGCGCAGCAGAGGTTGAACGCGCCCGACACGTCGCGCGACTCGAGGAGGTAGCTGACCGCACCGATCCAGTCGCGCAGCGAGATCATCGGCATGTGCTGGCGCCCGGAGCCCAGCCTGGCTCCGCCGCCGAGCTGGAAGAGCAGCTTGAGCTGCTTGAGCGGGGGAGACGTCCGGTCCATCACCGGGGAGGTCCGCAGCACGCACACCCGGGCCCCCGCGTCCTGCGCGGGCGACGTGGCGGCCTGCCACTCGCGGGAGACGCGGGTGAGGAACGCATCGCCCCGGCTCTCCGTGTCCTCCGTGACCGGCGCGTCGCCGTGGTCGCCGTAGAAGGCGATCCCGTTGCCGGCGAGGAACGCGGGCGGCCGCTCGGCGGCTGCGATCGACCGGGCGAGGGTCGCGGTGGTCGACACCCGCGACTCCATCACCTCGTCGGCCCACTTCCGCGAGTGCGGGTTGCTCGCGATCGTCGCCCCGGCGAGGTTGACGACGGCGTCGGCCCGGGCGATGACGGCGTCATCGACGTGGCCGGTGCTCGGGTCCCACCGGGACTCGCGCGCCGACGTCGGCTCGCGCCGGACGAGCGCGGTCACCTCGTGCCCGTGGACGCGGAGGTGGTCGCTCAGGTGGGTGCCGAGGAAGCCGGACGCTCCTGCGATGACGACGCGCATTGCTCCACCCAACCATGCGCGCCAAAGCGGGCAGACGGTGTCGGGCGTGGGTCAGCCCGCGAGGTGGGCCCAGCGCGAGGACAGCTCGTGCCACGGACCGTGGTCGACCACGCGACCCGAGTCGAGCACGACGACCCGGTCGGCCTGGGCGAGCGCGGCGGCCTTACTGGTCGCACCGATCACGGCGGCCCCGCGTTCGCGCAGCGCTCGCCAGAGCTCGATCTCCGTGGTGGCGTCGAGCGCGGACGACACGTCGTCGGCCAGCAGGACGTCGGCCTCGGCGGCCAGCGCACGGGCGAGCGCCAGGCGCTGCACCTGGCCGCCCGAGAGGCGCACGCCGCGGTGTCCGACGAGCGAGTCCGGTCCGCCCGCCTCGGCGACGTCGCGGCCCATCCGCGAGGTCTCGAGCGCGGGCATCACGGGCCGGTCGTCGTGGTCGAGGGCCACGTTGTCGGTGAAGGTGCCGGACAGGACGCGCGGCACCTGCGCGACGTGGGCCACGCGAGCCGGACGCAGGGTGGTCTGCGGGTCGGTGACGACCTCGTCGTTCCACCGGATCTCGCCGGTGGTGCTGACGAGGCCGGCCAGCGCGCCGAGCAGGCTCGACTTCCCGGAGCCGACCTGGCCCAGCAGGAGCACCAGCTCGCCGGCCCCGACGGTCAGGTCGACGTCCTGCACGCCGAGGGTGCCGTCGTCGTGCACGGCGCTCAGCCCGTCGATCGTGAGCGTGCGGAGCGGGTCGCGCTGGGCTCGCGCCGGTGCGTCGGCGGTGCCGGCGGACAGGTCCATCCCAGCCGGCAGCCGCATCAGGTCACCGCCTCCGGCCAGTGCGCTGGTGGCGTGCATCCACGCCCGCACGCCGGGCGCCTCAGTGACGACCGCCCCGGCGACCCGGCCGAACCAGTCGAACCCGCTGACCGCGTTGGCGACGAGCAGGGCCGTCGCCAGGCCCCAGTGGCCGGACAGCAGGCCCGCCCAGGCGGCGACGACGCCGCACTGGACCATCACGACCGGCACGCCGTCGAGCAGCGACTGCACGCGGTGCTCGCGGACGGCCGCGTCGACGCGCCCGCCGTCGACCTCGCGCAGGTGGCGGTGGAGGTGGGGAGTGGCGGCGGCGAGCTTGACCGTGCGGATCGACTCGAGCGTGGACACGAGGGCCTGGCCGAAGCCGGCGCGGGCCGCCGAGGCCGCCGCGGCGGACCGGCCCGCGACCCGTCGCCCGAGCGAGGACGCGAGCGCGGAGGCGATCATCACGGCGAGCAGGACGGCTCCGGCGAGCCACGTGCCGGCGATGACGGCGGTGATGGTCGCGACCAGCAGGCCGTTGACGAAGTCGACCCATCGATCGGTGTAGCGGGCGATGCGGTCGGCGTCCATGGCGCGCGCGACGACCTCGCCCGGCGGCGTACGGACGAGCCGGCGCTGCTCGGTCTGGCCGGCGAGGACGGCGGCGCGGACACGCATCCGGGCCTCGACCCACCAGTGCGGGTAGGTCCAGAAGGCCTGTGACAGCAGGAGCGGGCCGATCATCAGGGAGAGCACCAGGGCGGCGAGCAGCAGCCCCGGGGACTCGTCACGCTGGAGGTCGGTGACGACGTGGCCCCAGACGAAGCCGGTGACGGCGCCGTAGGCACCGGTCAGGGAGGCGACGAGGAACAGCGAGGCCCCGAACAGGCCCCACTCCGGCTTGAGCCGGATGGTGTGCCAGACCTGGCGCATCAGCCCGAGCGGCGGGTCGACGTGGGGCGGCTCGGGCGGCGTCGTGCTGCGGCGCACGGAGCCGATCGAGGCGTCCTCGTGGTGGTGCTCCTCGATGACCACCTCGTGGGCGGCCGCGGCGAGGAGGTCGCGGAACGGACCGGGCTCGGACGCCAGGCGCTCGCGCGGTCCGTGCTGCACGACGCGCCCGGACTCGAGGACGGCGACCTGCTCGGCGCGCTCGGTGGTCGAGAGCCGGTGGGCGACGAGGATGCCGGTGCGTCCGGCGATGAGCCGGTCGGCGGCCCGCACCACGCGGGCCTCGGTGACCGGGTCCATCCGGGCGGTCGCCTCGTCGAGGACGACCACGCTGACGTCGCGGACCAGCAGGCGCGCGAACGCCACCAGCTGCTCCTCGCCCGCGGAGAGGCTGGTGCCCCCGGGCCCCAGCAGCGTGTCGAGACCCTCGGGCAGCCCGGCGACCCAGTCGGTCAGCCCGAGCTCGTCGACCGCTGCCGCGACCTGCTCGACCGGGGCGTCGCCGAAGAGCCGGATGTTGTCGGCGAGGGTGCCGGCGAGGATCTCGGTGCGCTGGGTGACGACGCCGACCTCGGCGCGCAGTCGCTGGAGGTCGAGGTCGCGCACGTCGACACCCCCGATGAACACGGACCCGCGCGGCGGCTCGACCGCGCGCGACAGCAGCGAGGCCAGGGTCGACTTGCCGGACCCGGTGCGTCCGACGAGCGCGCACGTGTGGCCGGCCGGGACCCGGAGGTCGACGTCCCGCAGGGCGAACGAGCCGGTGCCGTAGGAGAACTCCAGGCCGCGCAGCTCGACGTCCAGCGGGCCGTGGGGCAGGGACTGCCCGCCGACCGGCTCGGCCGCCACCGCGAGCATGCCGCGCAACCGCAGCACGGCGCCCATGCCCTCCTGCAGGTCGGGCAGGTGGCGGGCGAGCATGTCGACCTGGCCGACGAACATCGTGGTGACGAGGAAGAGGGTGACGAGCCGGGCGGTGGAGAGGTCACCACCGAGCACCAGTGCGGTGCCGATGAGCCCGGTCGCGGCCAGCACGCCGTGCAGCAGCGCGCCGCTGCGCCGGGTGACGCTGACCTCGATCTGCAGCACGCCGGTGAGGCGGCGGTGGATCTCCGCGGCGAGCTGGGCGTTGCGGCGCAGGACGTGGGCCTGGCCCAGGGACGTGCGGATGTCGTCGCGCGCGGCCACCCCCTCCTCGGTGGAGGCGGCGTGGTCGGTCCACGCGGCCTCCTCGAGCACCTTGCGCTCGGCGATCTGGGGGAGGAGCCGACGGATGGCGAACCACACCAGCACGCCGCACAGCGGGAACAGGAACGCCGCCGGCCACCACGTCACGCTGGCGACGATCCACAGCGGACCCGCCGACAGCACGGTGCGCAGGGCCATCCACACGCCCCAGCGCATGAGCTGGCCCACCTCCCAGGTGTCGTCGTCGATGCGGTCGAGCACCTCGCCGACCGCCTGCTCGGACAGCTCGGAGAGCGGTTGCGCCATCGCTGCGTCGATGAGGTCGGCGCGGAGCCGGCCCTCGGCGCGGTCCACGATGACGCCCCAGATGGTGCGGGCGGCGGTGTCGACGAAGGCGCCGCCCACCACGCACAGGGCGAGGAGGGTGACGAGCGTCTGGGTGGGGGTGTCGGCCAGGCGGCCGGCGACCACGCTACCGAGCGAGGACGCGACCGCGCCGACCAGCGCCATCACCAGGCAGACCACGGTCAGGGGACGGCGGACTCGCCGCCAGTCGACGGGCTGGCGGTCTGCGGGGAGCTCCGACGCGGGGGTGGTCGCGCCAGTGGAGCGGGAGGCTTCGGTGATCGTCACGGTGTCTTCAGGCTAGGTGGTGGGACCGACAGCGCGCGCCCGGTTTTCGGGAGTGGGCCGCACGTGGCAGGACCCCGGTCGCCGACGGCGACCGGGGTCCTGCTGGGGACGTAACTCAGACCTCGAACTGTCCAGCCTCGAGGCGCTTCTTGACCTCCTGCAGGAACCGGCCCGCGTCGGCGCCGTCGACCAGCCGGTGGTCGTAGGTCAGCGACAGGTGGACCATGTGGCGCACCGCGATCGTCTCGCCCAGGTTGGGGTCGTCGATCACGACGGCACGCTTGACGACTGCACCCGGGCCGAGGATCGCGACCTGCGGCTTGTTGATGATCGGGGTGTCGAAGAGCGCCCCGAAGCTGCCCAGGTTGGTGATCGTGAACGTGCCGCCCGACAGCTCGTCGGGGGTGATCTTGTTGGTGCGGGTGCGCTCGGCGACGTCGGCGATCTTCTTCGCCAGGCCGGCGATCGACAGGTCGCCCGCCTCCTTGACGACCGGCGTGAGCAGGCCCTTCTCGGTGTCGACCGCGAAGGCGATGTTCTCGCGGTCGAAGTAGGTCACCTCGCCCTTGTCGGTGTCGATCGCCGCGTTGAGCTTGGGGTGCAGCTTGAGCGCGTCGATCGCCGCCTTGGCGAAGAACGGCAGGTAGGTCAGCTTCACGCCCTCGCGCGCCAGGAAGTCGTTCTTAGACGCCTCCCGCAGGCGGGCGATCGCCGTGACGTCGACCTCCATGACCTGGGTGAGCTGGGCCGCCTCCTGCAGCGACTCGACCATGCGCGTGGCGATGACCTTGCGCAGGCGCGAGAGCGGCTCGGTCGTCCCGCGCAGCGGCGACGGCGCAGCCGACGACGGCGCGGCGGCGGCCGGCGGAGCACCCGCGGCAGCCGGTGCCGCCGCGGCGGGCGCGGCCGGTGCAGCAGGCGCGGCCTGCTGCTGCTGGGCAGCAGCGGCGTCGAGGACGTCCTGCTTGCGGATCCGGCCACCGACGCCGGTGCCGGTCACCGAGCCGAGGTCGACCCCGTGCTGGTCGGCCATCTTGCGCACCAGCGGCGTGACGTACGCCGTCTGGTCGCGGCCACCGTCACCCGAGGGCGACGACGGTGCCTGGGCGGCGGCGTCGGTGCGCTGCGGCTCGGGCTCGCCCTGCGGCGCGGGGGCGTAGGGCGCCTCGCCCTTGGCCTCCGGCTCCGCCTGCTGCGGCTCGTCCTGCTGCGAGCCTCGGGAGTCCTGCTTCGCCGACTCCGGGGTCTCGTCGCCGGGCGGGAGCTGACCGGTCTCCTCGACCGCCTGCTCCTCCTGCTCGGCCTTCTTCTCCGCCTGCTCCTCGTCCTTGGGCTGGGCCTCGGGCGTGGCCTGGGCGGGTGCGTCGTCGGCGGACCCGATCACGGCGAGCTCGGCGCCGACCTCGACGGTCTCGTCCTCCTCGGCCTTGATCTCGAGCAGCGTGCCCGCGACGGGCGAGGGGATCTCGGTGTCGACCTTGTCGGTCGAGACCTCGAGCAGCGGCTCGTCGACGGCGACCTCGTCGCCGACCTGCTTGAGCCAGCGGGTGACGGTCCCCTCGGTGACGGACTCACCGAGCGCCGGGAGCGTCACCGACGTACCGGAACCACCGGAGCCACCCGAGCCACCCGAGGAGCCGGAGTCGGCGGCCTTCTCGGCGGCCGGCTCCTCCTGCGCGGGGGCGTCGTCCTTCTCGGACTCGGGGGTCTCGTCGCCGGGCGGCAGCTCGCCGGTCTGCTCGGCGACCTGCTCCTCCTGCTCGGCCTTCTTCTCCGACTCCGCGTCGTCCTTCGGCTGGGCCTCGGGCTCGGCGGACTCGGTGGCGTCGCCCACGGACTCGCCCTCCTCGCCGATCACGCCCAGGACCGCACCGACCTCGACGGTGTCGTCCTCGTTGGCCTTGATCTCGAGCAGCGTGCCGGCGACCGGCGAGGGGATCTCGGTGTCGACCTTGTCGGTGGAGACCTCCAGCAGCGGCTCGTCGACGGCAACCGTGTCACCGACCTGCTTGAGCCAGCGGGTGACGGTGCCCTCGGTGACGGACTCGCCGAGTGCGGGGAGGGTGACTTCGGAGGCCATGTGGTTCCTTCGCTCGCGGATGGTGTCTGGGATTCGTGGATGGTCAGGAGTGGGCGTGCAGCGGCTTGCCGGCCAGGGCCAGGTGGGCCTCGCCGAGCGCCTCGTTCTGGGTGGGGTGCGCGTGCACGAGCGGCGCCACGTCCTCGGCGTGCGCCTCCCAGTTGTAGATCAGCTGCGCCTCGCCGATGAGCTCGCCGACGCGGTCTCCCACCATGTGGACGCCGAGGACGGGGCCGTCCTTCAGGCCGACGAGCTTCACGAAGCCCTGGGTCTGGAGGATCTGGCTCTTGCCGTTGCCGCCGAGGTCGTAGGTGATGGTGGTGACGTCGTCGCCGTGGAGCTCGCGGGCGCGCGCCTCGTCGAGGCCGACCGACGCGATCTCGGGGTGGGAGTACGTCACCCGCGGGATGCCGGACTCGTCGACCGGGCGGGGGTCGCGGCCGGCGATGTCCTCGGCGACGAAGATGCCCTGCTGGAAGCCACGGTGGGCGAGCTGGAAACCGGGGACGATGTCGCCGACGGCGCGGACGCCCTCGACGTTGGTGCGGCAGCGCTCGTCGGCGAGCACGAAGCCACGCTCCATCGCGATGCCCTGCTCGGCGTAGCCGAGGCCATCGGTGGCCGGGCCACGGCCGACGGCGACGAGGAGGACCTCGGCCTCGATGACGTCGCCGCCCTCGACGGTGACGGCGACACCGCTGTCGGTGTGCTTGACGCTCTGGAAGGGCGTGCCGGTGAAGAAGTTGATCCCGCGCTTGCGGAAGGCGCGCTCGAGCGCCTTGGAGGACGCCTCGTCCTCGGCGGCCACGAGCCGTGGCAGCGCCTCGATGATCGTGACGTCGCTTCCGAACGACCTCCACACGCTGGCGAACTCGCAGCCGATGACGCCACCGCCGAGGACGATCGCGGAGGCGGGGACGCGGTCGAGCCGCAGGGCGTGCTCGGAGGTGATGACGCGCGTGCCGTCGACCTCCAGGCCGGGGAGCGTACGGCTGTAGGAGCCGGACGCGAGGACGACGTGGGTGCCCGTGTGCTCGGTGCCGTCGACGGTCACCGTGCGCGGTCCCGTCAGGGTGCCGGTGCCCTCGATGACGGTGATGCCGCGGGACTTGATCAGGCCGGTGAGGCCCCTGAACAGTCGGTCGACGACCTTGTCCTTGTAGGCGTTGACGGCCGGCATGTCGACGCCCTCCAGGCTCGTCCGGACGCCGAACTGCCCGGCCTCGCGCGCGGAGTCGGCGACCTCGGCCGCGTGGAGCAGCGCCTTCGTCGGGATGCAGCCCACGTGGAGGCAGGTGCCGCCGAGGTTGCCCTTCTCGACCAGTCCGACCGTCAGGCCCAGCTGGGCCGCTCGCAGGGCGCAGGCGTAGCCGCCCGAACCTGCCCCGAGGACGAGGACGTCGAACTGCGCCACAGGCTTTCCTCCCGATGCTCGGACTCGATGGGCCGCGTCTCCCGGATGCGGCTCGCCCATCCTTGCACTTGTTCGTTGGGCGGCGTGAGGGGTGTCCCGGCAGAATGTCCGCCATGGGCATGTTCGACCGATTCCGGCGCAGTGGGCGCGTACGACGCCCCGCGCGGGACGCCGCACGCACCGGCTCCACCACCGTCCGGGCCTCCGACGGCGAGGACGTCCGGCACCTCGAGCAGTTCGTGGCGAGCAGGCAGGGCGTCGAGGGCTTCGTCGAGCCGCGCACGGCCGTCAGCGACGTGACGCTGCTGCTCGTCGCGCATGACGGTGAGTGGACGCGCAGGCGCGTGCCGAGCGTGAAGTGGGCCCACGACTTCGCCAACCGTCACCGCGTGCCGTCGTACGATGCCGCCGTGGTCGGCGTGCCGCAGCGGATGCGCGACTACAACGCGCGCAAGAAGGCCCAGGGACTCTGAGCGGCCTCTAGCCCGCCATCGAGCGGGCCAGCTCGACCAGCGTGGTCACGCCGAATCCGGTGGCACCGCTCGGGACGTGGCCGTAGGGCGCGCCGGTGTTGATCTCCTTGCCGGCGATGTCGAGGTGGGCCCACGGCAGGCCGCCGGTGAACTCGCGCAGGAACGCCGAGGCGTAGAGCCCACCGCCCCACCGCACCCAGTCGTGCTGGAGGAGGTCGGCGACCTTCGAGGAGCTGATCCGCTCCTTCATCTCCTCGGGGATCGGCATCCGCCAGTGCTGCTCGCCGGCTGCGACGCCGGCCGCCAGCACCGCAGCGACCTCGTCGTCGGTGCCCATGACGGCTCCGACCTTGTCGCCGAGCGCGAGCTGCATGTGGCCGGTCAGGGTGGCGATGTCGACGACGACGTCGGGCTCGTCCCCGACGGCCATCGAGAGCGCGTCGCCGAGCAGCATCCGGCCCTCGGCGTCGGTGTTGGCGATCTCGACGGTCGTCCCGCCGTGCATGGTGATGACGTCGCCGGGGCGCGTCGCGGTGCCGGACACCATGTTCTCCGCCATCGGGGCGTAGGTCGTCACCCTGAGCGGCAGCCCGAGGCGGGCGATGGCGAGCGTGGCGGCGACGACGCTGGCGGCGCCCGCCATGTCGCCCTTCATGTGGAGCATGCTCGAGGACGGCTTGATCGTCAGGCCACCTGAGTCGAAGGTGACGCCCTTGCCGATGAGCGCGAGGTGCGCCTTCGCGCCCCTGGGGGCGTAGGACAGCCGCACCAGGCGCGGCGGCGCGGCGCTGGAGCTGCCGACGCTGAGGATGCCGCCGCAGCCCATCTCGGCGAGCTGCTCGTGGTCGAAGACCTCGAGCTTGACCTTGGGGGCGCCGCGGCCCTTGGTGACCTCCTTGTGTGCCTTCGTCACCAGGTCGGCCAGCAGCGGGGGAGTGCAGTCGCGCGGCGGGGTGTTGACCCAGTCGCGGGTCAGTGCGACCGCGTCGGCGAGCACCTCGGCGCGCGCCAGGGCGTCGGTCGCCTCGCTGCGCCGGGCGATCGGGGTCAGCACGACGACGTCCGCGGGCTCGGTGGTCTCGGACCTGCTGCTCTTGTAGGCGGTGAACGCATAGCTGCCGAGGCGGTGCCCCTCGACGACCGCCGCCACCAGCTCGGGGGTCTCGCTCGGCAGGGCGAGGGCGACCGACGCGGCGTTGGGCACGCTGCGCGCCGCGACGCCCGCCGCACGCCGTACGGCGATAGGGTCGGCGGGGTCGGGACCGAGCCCCACGAAGACCAGCAGTGGCGCGTTGACCTCGTCGCGCGTCGGCGCCTTCACGGCCTCTCCGGCCTTGCCGGTCACGCCCATCGTCGACAGGAACGCGCCCAGCCGGCGGCCGTGGGCCTTGCTCACGTCCTCGGCCGCGTCGCAGAGCCGCGGGCCCTTGTCGCTCGCGACGACCCCCACGACCACGGCGTCGGCTCGGGTCTTCGCGGGGCTGGCACTGCGCAGGGAGTACGAGGTCACCCGGGGCATGTTAGGGGAGTCCGGGAGCCTCGGAGCGCTGCGGTAGGTTGCGCGACATGGCAGGAACGCTCAAGCAGTCGCCCCTCCACGACCGCCACGAGGCGCTCGGAGCGAAGTTCGCCGAGTTCGGCGGATGGTCCATGCCGCTGGAGTACTCGACCGGTGTCGTGAAGGAGCACACGGCGGTCCGCGAGGCCGTCGGCATCTTCGACGTGAGTCACCTCGGCAAGGCGATGGTGTCGGGCCCCGGTGCCGCCGACTTCGTCAACGCGACCCTGTCCAACGACCTCGCGAAGATCGCTCCGGGCAAGGCGCAGTACACCCTGTGCCTCGACGAGTCCGGCGGCATCGTCGACGACCTCATCGCCTACTGGCACGACGACGAGCACGTGCTCCTGATCCCCAATGCGGCCAACACCGCCGAGGTGGTCCGCCGCCTGAGGGAGGCGGCGCCGGAGGGCGTCAAGGTGGTCGACCACCACGACGACTACGCCGTCCTCGCCGTCCAGGGCACCCGCTCCGACGAGGTGCTGCAGAAGGTCGGTCTGCCGACCGGCCACGACTACATGTCCTTCGTCGAGGCCGAGCTCGGTGACTCCGGCGTCGGGGTCGTCGTCTGCCGCACCGGCTACACCGGTGAGCGGGGCTACGAGCTGGTGGTCGTCAACGACGCCGCCGGCGACCTGTGGGACCAGCTGATAGCAGCGGGGGAGGAGTGGGGCATCACCGCCGCCGGCCTGGGTGCCCGCGACACGCTCCGCACCGAGATGGGCTATCCCCTCCACGGCCAGGACATCAGCCTCGACACCAACCCGGTCGAGGCCGGGCTCTCCTGGGCGGTCGGCTGGAAGAAGGACGCCTTCTGGGGACGTGACGCGGTCCTGCGGGTGAAGGAGGAGGGCCCGAGGCGCCGCCTGCGCGGTCTGGTCGCGGTGGGTCGTGGCATCCCGCGCCCCGGCATGGGGGTGACGCTCACCCACGACGTGCCCCTCGCCGACATCACCTCGGGCACGTTCTCCCCGACGCTCAAGAAGGGCATCGGCATGGCGCTGATCCCCACGATGGTCGCCGAGGACGCCCAGGTCGGCGTCGACGTCCGCGGGCGCCGCGAGATCTTCCAGCTGGTCAAGCCGCCGTTCGTCGACACGTCGGTGCGGGAGTCCTGATGCTGCCGGGCCAGCCACCGACCTTCCGCCCGCCGTCGGCCGCCGAGCGCCCGTGGTGGTGGCGGCTCGAGGACGCCGACGGTGCCGAGGTGGTCCTGCCGCAGCACTCCGAGCAGCGGTTCGGCACACAGGGCGACGCCGAGTCCTGGGTGGGCGAGGTCTGGCCCGACCTCGCCGAGCAGGGCGTCGCCGCGGTGACCCTGTTCGAGCACGAGCGACTGGTCTACGGGCCGATGTCGCTCAGCGCCTGACTCCATCCGCCACCGGGCGCCGCTCCGAAGGGCAGACATGGTGAGGGGCGACGGGGCCGACTACGCGACGTACGTCGACGCGCGCTGGCCCGACCTCGTCGGCGGTCTCGAGGACGAGGGCGTGTCGCCCGAGGACGCCCGCCTCGCGGTCGCGGACACGTTGCTGGCCGCTCGCAGTGGCTGGGCGCGGCGGGTGCGCGAGGAGCAGGTGGACGTCTCCCTCTGGGCGGAGGTGCGCGAGCGCGCGGGCCTGCCGCCACGGCCCGGCGAGGCGGCACCCCACGCCGTACGTCCCTTCGACCTCGACGACGCCCCCCAGCCGTGGCTCGCGCGGGCCGAGCACGTCCGCAGCGCTCGCCGGTGGCGCGGCGTGCGCCGCGGCGCGGTCGGCCTGGCTGTCCTCGGCCTGCTCGCCGCCGGCTGGGCGTGGTGGGCCGCCCGGCCCGAGACGCCCGAGGTGCGCAAGGAGGCCAACCCGCTGCCCGTCGTCTGGTACGCCGGGGGCGACCTGCACCTCGAGGACGTCGTCGTGACGCTGCCCGGCATCGACGAGTTCGTTGCCGTCGGGCCCGACGTGGCGGCACGGATGGACTCGGGCGACCTGGTCCGGATCGCGGCGGACGGCAGCGTGGGAACGCTCGACCAGGCGCCTCCCGCGCTCACGTCGGTGACACCGGCCCCGGCCTACGAGCCCCCGGGCCGGTACGACGTCGAGCTCCAGAGCGCCCCGCTGCCCGGCGGCGGGTGGGCCTACCTGATCGACTCCTCGCGCCGCGACGGCTCGCAGGACGGCGTACGGCAGTCGGAGACCGGCCGGCGGGCGCTCGTCGCGTGCCCGACCCGGTCGACGTGCGCGGAGCCGGTCACGATCGTGGGTGCCGACGGGGCGATCCGGTTGCGGTGAGGGCACCGGGCGCACACGTGTCCGAGAAATGGCCCTTGAAAGAGGCGTTCGAGGGCCATCTCTCGGACACGTGTGCGGGTCTCGACACGCCCCGGCGTTCCTCGCGGGCTGCTCGACCCACGAGCGGACACCCGACGTAGGGTCGCGGCTCGTGGCTGAGGCACTGTGGGCGGACGTGGCCGACGACTACGAGCGGAGCTTCGCGGGGCTGTGTGCCGGTGCGATCCCCGTGATGGTCGACGGGCTGCCGCGCGGTGCCCGGCTCCTCGACGTCGGGTGCGGCACGGGTGCGCTGGTGGCCGCGGCGCGCGAGGCCGGCCTGGACGCGATCGGGGTCGAGCCGGACGTTGCGATGGCGGCGCTCGCGGGGAGGAGGCTCGGGGAGGACGTCGTGGTCGCCGGGCTTCCCGACCTGCCGCTGGCCGATGACGGCTTCGAGGTGGTGACGGCGAGCTTCGTGCTCAACCACGTCGACCACCCGCGCGCGGCCGCTCGCGAGCTGGCGCGGGTCGCGGCACCGGGAGGCGTCGTACGCGCCACCATCTGGGGCCGCACGCCGCCACCGCAGGCGGTGATGTGGAACGGCCTCCTGGACGAGGCCGGTGCCGTACGGCCGGAGGTGCCGCGACTGCCCGAGGTCCGCGACTTCGACCGCTCGCCGGACGGGCTCGCCGACCTGCTCGGCGAGGCCGGGCTGGCGGTCACGCGCGCCGGCACGTCCGCATGGCGCTGGACGGTCGCGCCCGACGACCTGTGGGCCGGCCTCACGGCGGTCGGCAGCTCCGGTGTGACCTGGCGGGCCCAGTCCGCGGACGTCCAGGCCCGCCTGCGGACGGCGTACGACGCCGTGGCTCGGGACGGGGTGCTCGGCTTCGACGTCGAGTGCGTCTCGGTCGAGGCGCGCGTCCCGCGGGGCTGAGCCCGGAAGTCGTAGAGTCGCCCCGTGCGCGCCTACCTCGACCTGCTCCAGCGGATCCTCGACGAGGGCGTGGAGAAGTCCGATCGCACCGGCACCGGCACGCTGAGCGTCTTCGGCCACCAGATGCGCTTCGACCTGGCCGAGGGCTTCCCGCTGGTGACGACCAAGAAGGTGCACACGCGGTCGGTGTTCGGCGAGCTGCTGTGGTTCCTGCGTGGCGACACCAACGTGAAGTGGCTGCAGGACCGCGGCATCACGATCTGGGACGAGTGGGCCGACGAGAACGGCGACCTCGGTCCCGTCTACGGCTACCAGTGGCGCTCGTGGCCGACGCCCGACGGCCGCCACGTCGACCAGGTCGCCCGGCTCGTCGAGGGCATCCGCACCAAGCCCGACTCGCGTCGCCACATCGTCTCGGCCTGGAACGTCGCCGATGTCGACGACATGGCCCTGCCGCCGTGCCACACGCTCTTCCAGTTCTACGTCGCCGAGGGCAGGCTCAGCTGCCAGCTCTACCAGCGCTCGGCCGACACCTTCCTCGGCGTGCCCTTCAACATCGCCTCCTACGCGCTCCTGACGCACATGGTCGCCCAGGCGACCGGGCTCGAGGTGGGGGAGTTCGTCCACACGATGGGCGACGCGCACCTCTACCTCAACCACGTCGAGCAGGCCCGTCTCCAGCTCTCGCGCGACCCGCGCCCGCTCCCGCGACTGGTGCTCAACCCCGACATCACCGAGATCGACGGCTTCGACCTCGAGGACATCGCGGTCGAGGGCTACGACCCGCACCCGGGCATCAAGGCACCGATCGCCGTCTGAACGTCTCGATGAGCCAACGTCTCGACCAGCGGGTGGTGCTCGTCGCCGCGCACGCGCGCAACCGCGTCATCGGCAACGCCGGCGAGATCCCGTGGCACCTGCCCCACGACTTCGCCCACTTCAAGCGGGAGACGCTCGGCCACACGCTCGTGATGGGCCGACGGACGTGGGACTCCATCGGACGTCCGCTGCCGGGGCGCGCGACGATCGTGGTCACGCGCGACGCATCGTTCGACCCGGGCTTCGAGCGCGTGCAGGTCGCACACTCGCTGGAGGAGGCGTTCGACCTCGCGGCGGCACTGCCCGGTGACGTGATGGTCGCCGGGGGTGGCGAGATCTACGCCCTGGCGCTGCCCCACGCGACGCACCAGGTGCTGACCGAGGTCGACCTGGCGCCGCCGGGAGACGCGTTCTACCCGGAGTTCCCGGCCAGCGAGTGGGTGGAGGTACGACGCGAGGTGGGCGAGGGCTGCCAGTGGACCTGGCTCGAGCGGCTGGACCCCGCCGCTTGAACCTGACTGTCAATCCCTCCTCCGGCGTGCCGCCCTTCGAGCAGGTCCGCGAGGGCATCCGCGCCCAGGTGGACTCCGGGACGCTCGAGCCCGGGTTCCGCCTGCCGCCGGTCCGGTCGCTGGCCACCGATCTCGGCCTCGCGGCCAACACCGTCGCTCGCGCCTACAAGGAGCTCGAGGCGCTCGGAGTCGTCGAGACGCGTGGCCGCGCCGGCACCTTCGTGAGCGGCGGAGGTGTGTCCTCGGCGGTCCGCGCCGCCGCGTCGTCGTACGTCGCCACGGTGCGCACGCTGGGCCTCGACGACCGCGACGCCCTGGCTGCCGTACGACGCGCGCTCGAGGTGTGAGCGGCACCACCCCGCCGCGGTGACGGAGACGGAATGATCCGTGGGCGGTGCCCGTTGTGATGGGCAGCTGACTCCGCATCATGCCCCCGGGCCTCACCCCTTGCCGCTACGAGCGGCCTTTCGCCGAGAGGCGGCTGACGGATCAGCGAGCAGCATCACGCAGCCACCCGCGGGTAAGCCCCGGCCAGGGTGGCTGCGTGCTGTCCGGGGTGGGCTGCGATCCTCGGGGCATGGACGTGGAGGTCGACCCCGAGCGGCACATCGTCGTCGCGGCGATCGCCCTCGTGCGAGACGGGTGCGTGCTCACGGTGCGCAAGCGCGGGACCGAGCGGTTCATGCTCGTCGGCGGCAAGCTCGAGCCGGGGGAGTCGGCGCGCGAGGCGGCCCTCCGGGAGACCCGCGAGGAGGTGGGCCTGCACCTCGACGACGCGACGCTGCTCGGCGAGTTCCTCTCCGAGGCGGCCAACGAGCCGGGCCACACGCTGCACTCGACGGTGTTCCTCGTGGAGTCCGACGCCGAGCCGGTGGCGTCCGCCGAGATCGCCGAGGTGCGCTGGACACCACTGCGTGACCACCCGGACGACCTCGCCCCGATGCTGGAGCACCACGTGCTGCCGGCGCTGGTTCGTCAAGGATTTACCAAGGCCTGAACTGGTTACCAACCTCTGAACCGAGGGTGACTCGGCTGTCACCCTGACGTGCATCCCTGCTCCGTACCAATGAGGTCTGGCCCTGTGGGGGGCCGCTGATCCAGAAGCAAGAGGGTGCACCGTCGTGGGTGTTCGGTCGTTCCATGTCCTTTTCGCGCGCGTTCTCGTCGTGGCAGCACTCGCTGTCGCGGGCGTCACCGTGCCCGGTCCCGCCCCGTCGAGCGCATCGACGGGCCTGCTCGACGCCGCCTGCTCGCCGCTCCTGGCGCAGCCGACGCGGCTGGCGACAGCGCTCGAGTCGGGCCTCAGCGCGGCCGTCGTACGGCTGCTCAACAGCCTGACGGCGGAGCAGGTCGAGCACCTGGCTGACGACCCCAGCAGCTGGGTCGACGAGTGCGGCCGGGTCTTCGTCGCGGACGAGGCGGTCGCGTCCTCGCAGCAGGTCACGGCGGACGCGGCCCCGTCCGACGCGGTGCCCGCCGACGTGTTCGACCTGTCGTCGCGCCCGGGCTCGCCGCGCACCGTCTACCTCGACTTCGACGGGGCGACCTACTCGGGCACCCGCTGGAACAACGGCGCGACGATCGTGTCGCCGGCCTACTCCATCGACGGCGACCCGACGACCTTCAACGACGTCGAGCGCGCGCAGGTCTACCTGGCCTGGCGGACCGTCGCGGAGGACTACGCGCCCTTCGACGTCAACGTGACCACGCTCCGCCCGGACCCGTTGGCCCTCAGCCGGACGTCGAGCACCGACCCGACCTACGGCATGCCCGTCGTCATCAGCCCGACCAACTCGGTGGGGTCGGGATGCGGCTGCGGCGGCCTCTCCTACGTCGGGGTCTTCGGTGCCGTCAACGCGACGTCGTACCAGCCGTCGTGGATCTTCACCAACGGCTCCGGCACCGGGGGCTACGACATGGGCCAGATCATCAGCCACGAGGTCGGGCACACCCTCGGGCTGAGCCACGACGGCACCAGCCAGACCTCCTACTACGCCGGGGCGAAGGGCTGGGGCCCGATCATGGGCGCGTCCTACGGCCGGCGCGCGTCGCACTGGTCGAGCGGGGAGTACGCCGACGCGAACAACACCGAGGACGACGTCGCGATCATCGCGCGGACGGCCCCCGTGCTCGCCGACGACCACGCCAACGGGCTCGCAGGCGCCACCCCGCTGACCCCCGGGTCGCCGGTCGCCGGGACGATCACGACGCGGACCGACACCGATGCCTTCTCCTTCAGCGCCTGGAGCCGTACGGCGGTGAGCGTCGCGGGGCCGGCGGGGTTCTCCAACACCGACGTGCGGCTCACCATCCTCACACCGTCAGGCGCCCCCGTCGCCACGGTCGACCCGACCGCCGACGTCGCGGACGACGGGTCGATGTCGGCGACCTGGCAGGTCGACCTGCCCGCCTCGCCGGCCGGCTACGTCGCGGTCGTCGACGGCACGGGCTACGGAGCGCCGTCCGACGCCGGCCGCTACAGCGACTACGGCTCCCTCGGGACCTACACCGTGTCGTTGTCGACCGGCGGCAGCACCGCCAAGCCGCTGTCGAGCCCGAGCGGCACGACCGGGGCGACGACGGCGGCCATCGGCTTCGTGACGACGAGGCTGCCGCGGGCGCGGGCCGGCTCGGTCTACCGCGCGGCCATCCGGTTCCGCGGACCGGTGTCGGAGGCGCGGGTGGACTGGCGGCTGCCGCGCGGGCTGACCTGGAAGGTGCGCGGCGACCGGATCCTGATCCGCGGTCGGGTGCGGGCGTCGTCGGCCGGCAGGTTCGCAACGGTGCTCTCGGGCCAGGGCGGATCCGTACGACGCGTCTTCCGCCTGGTCGTGCGCTAGCGAGGGGCCAGCACGTCGAGCTCGTCACCCCAGCCGTCGATCATGTCGGTCGTGCGTGTGTGCCCGCGCCATTCGTCGTACGACGCGCACACGGCACGCACCCGGGTGAACGTCTCGCGGACGGCCGCAGGGTCGCCGGCGAGGGTGCGGTCGAGGAGACCGAGCAGCACGTCGGCCGGCCAGTCCTCGACCGGGTGGTGCCTCAGCTCCCACGGGAGGTACTTGTTGTAGGGGCGCACCCGGCCCGCGATGGAGAACACCACGTCGAGCAGCCACGGCACGGACTCGGCCGCGTCCAGGCGGGCCTCGACCGACCGGCCGTCGCGGTCGTTCTTCAGCGCGCGGTAGGCGAAGTTGATCCAGCCGTCGAGCCGGTCGTGGTCGATGAGGATCGAGTCGGCCTCCTCCGGCGCGACCACGGCCTGGCGGCGAGCAGCGTCACTCAGCTCACCGCCCGTCCGGTCGAGCAGGACCGGGGCGTGCGCGTAGGTCCACCGGAACCACCAGCCCTCGGTGCCGAACGCAGGCACGTCGACGAGCTCGGACCAGGAGTCCACGGCCTCGTCCACCTCGGCGGAGTGGACCGTGCTCCGGGTCGCGGCCGCCTCGTCCGTCAGCACGACCACGACGTCCACGTCGGAGCGCTCGGTGGCGTAGTCGCGCCCGGCCGAGCCGCTGAGCAGGATGCCGAGCAGGTCGTCGCCGTGGGCGGCGTGGTTGCGCTCGGCCAGGGCGGTCAGGGTGGCCCGCTGGTCGGGGGTGAGCCAGGCGGGCAGCGTGAGGTCGGCAGTCACTTCGGCGGGAGCGTCCGGACGAAGGTCGCGCCGCGGTGCACCCACTGCTCGAGCCGTGCGTCGTCGGTGAGGGCGGCGGAGGCCACCAGCAGCCAGCCGACCATCTCGCGCCCGCGCATCTCCATCGGCCGGACGGTGTCCCCGTCGAGCAGGTGCTCGCCCTCCGCGGGGTCGACGCGCACCATCAACGCGCCGGTGCTGCCCGCGGCGACCGCCAGGTGACCGTCGAGCATGAAGCCGAGGCCGCCGAACATCTTCTTCGACGTCCAGCCCTCCTCGCCGTCGACCACGGCGTGGATCCGCTGCGCCAGCCCCTCGTCGTACGCCATGGCCCGACCGTAGACCACCCCTCCGACAGCGGTCGCGGCTCGGCGACGCGGGCGACACGGAGCCGGGGCGATAACCTGTCCGGCATGAGCTCGGAAGCCCCGTTCGGTCGTCTCCTCACGGCGATGGCCACCGCGTTCCACGAGGACGGCAGCGTCGACCTCGACGGCACCGCGGCGATCGCGGCCCACCTCGTCGCCCACGGCAACGACGGTGTCGTCGTCAGCGGTACGACGGGGGAGAGTCCCACGACCTCGGTCGCGGAGGACGGCGAGATCCTGCGCGCCGTCCAGGACGCCGTCGGCGACCGCGCGGTCGTGGTCGCGGGGGTCGGGACCAACGCCACGGCCCACTCCGTCGAGCTCGCACGCCAGGCGGAGAAGGTCGGCGTCGACGGGGTGCTGCTGGTCAGCCCCTACTACAACAAGCCCGGCCAGGTCGGGCTCCAGCACCACTTCTCGAGCGTGGTCGAGGCCACCGACCTCCCCGTCATGCTCTACGACGTCCCCGGCCGCACCGCGAGCCTGATCGAGCTGCCGACCTACGAGGCGATGCGCCGCTACGACCACGTCGTGTCGGTGAAGGAGGCCTCCGGCCTGCTGGCCCGCACGGCGCAGCTCGTCGACCTCGGCTACTCGGTCTACTCCGGCGACGACGTCAACACGCTCGGCTACCTCGCCTACGGCGGCGTCGGCCTGGTGTCCGTCGTCGCGCACGCGGCGGGCGACCAGCTCAAGGCGATGCTCGACGCGTGGGCCGCCGGCGACACCGCGGAGGCGCTGCGCATCCACACCTCGCTGCTTCCCGCGTTCGACGCCGTGATGGGCGTCCCCAACTACGGAGCCACCACCGCCAAGGCAGCCCTCGAGCTGCTCGGCGTGCTCGACAACCGCCGCGTCCGCGGCCCACTGGTCGCCCTGGACGACGACGAGGTCGCTGCGCTGCGCGCCGGCCTCGCCGCCGCCGGCCTCCTGTGACATCCACGTCCTGACCAACTGCAGAGGAATCCCTTGAGCCATCCCCACCTCGACCTGAGCGCGCCCGGCCCCCTCCCCGCTGGAGGCCTCCGGGTCATCCCTCTCGGCGGTCTGGGCGAGGTCGGTCGCAACATGACCGCGTTCGAGTACGACGGGCGCCTGCTGCTCGTCGACTGCGGCGTGCTCTTCCCCGAGGACCACCACCCGGGCGTCGACCTGATCCTCCCCGACTTCGAGCCCATCCGGGACCGCCTCGACGCCGTCGAGGCGCTCGTCCTGACCCACGGCCACGAGGACCACATCGGCGCCACGCCGTACCTCCTGCGCGAGCGCGGCGACATCCCGCTCGTCGGCTCCAAGCTCACCCTGGCCCTGCTGGGCTCCAAGCTCCGCGAGCACCGCCTCAAGGAGACCGCCCAGTACGAGGTCGCGGAGGGGCAGACGATCACGTTCGGCCCGTTCGTGCTCGAGTTCGTCGCGGTCAACCACTCCATCCCCGACGCGCTCGCGGTGGTCATCCGCACCGGCGCCGGCGTCGTGCTGCACACCGGCGACTTCAAGATGGACCAGCTGCCGCTCGACGGCCGGATCACCGACCTCAACGAGTTCGCGCGCCTCGGCGACGAGGGCGTCGACCTCTTCCTCACCGACTCCACCAACGCCGAGGTCCCCGGCTTCACGACCTCGGAGCGCGACATCTCGCCGGTCCTCGACCGGGTCTTCGCCAAGAGCGAGCAGCGCATCATCGTGGCCTGCTTCGCCTCCCACGTGCACCGCGTGCAGCAGGTGCTCGACGCCGCCGTCGCGCACGGTCGCAAGGTCGGCTACGTCGGGCGCTCGATGGTGCGCAACATGGGCATCGCGCAGGACCTGGGCTACCTCACCGTGCCGCCGGGCGTCATGGTCGAGGCCAAGGAGCTCGCCGACCTCCCGCCCCACAAGCAGGTGCTCATCTCGACCGGGTCGCAGGGCGAGCCGCTCGCCGCGCTGAGCCGGATGTCGCAGAGCAACCACCACTTCGTGCAGCTCGAGCCGGGGGACACCGTCGTGCTCGCGAGCTCGCTCATCCCCGGCAACGAGAACGCCGTCTACCGCGTGATCAACGGCCTGTCCCGGCTCGGCGCCAACGTCGTGCACAAGGGCAACTCCCTGGTCCACGTCTCCGGCCACGCCAGCGCCGGCGAGCTGCTCTACTGCTACAACATCGTCAAGCCGCGCAACGTGCTGCCGGTCCACGGCGAGGTGCGCCACATGCGCGCCAACGCCGACCTCGCCCGGGCGACCGGCGTCGAGAACGTCGTGCTGGCCGAGGACGGCGTCGTCGTCGACCTCGTCGACGGCGTCGCCACCGTCGCGGGGAAGGTCGAGGTGGGCTACGTGTTCGTCGACGGCACCACGATCGGCGACGTGTCCGAGACGTCGATGAAGGACCGTCGCATCCTCGGTGAGGAGGGCTTCCTGTCGGTCATCGTCGTGGTCGACTCCGTGACGGGCAAGGTCGTGTCCGGGCCCGAGATCCACGCTCGCGGCTTCGCGGAGGACGAGACGACCTTCGACGAGATCCGCCAGCCGATCGTCGACGCGATCCACGCCGCGGTCCAGGAGGGCACCACCGACTCCCACCAGCTCCAGCAGACGGTGCGCCGTGTCGTCGGCCGCTGGGTCAACCGTGCACACCGCCGGCGCCCGATGATCATTCCTGTGGTGATCGAGGCCTAGGCGGCCCACGCACGGCCTAGGATTCCCGCCAGGTGCGGGTCCGAGCAGTTGGGGTGGGGAGGTGGACATGCCGCGCAACCATGGTGCGCTGAGCCGGCTGGCCGAGCTGATGCGTCGCGTCAACTCCTCCACCGACACCGAGGTCATCCTCGAGGAGATCGCGCACGGCGTCGTCGACGTCCTCGGCTACGGCGTAGCGGCGATCGCGCGCCTCGAGGGCGACACGCTCGTGATGACCAACGTCGCCGGACCGCCCGACGTGGTCGCGCAGATCCTGCACCGCCGTACGCCGGCCGAGCAGATCCTCGACGAGTTCCGCGAGGCCGACCGCTGGGGGATCCTCCGCTTCGTCCCGGCGGGTCGCATGTCCGAGGAGCGCCTGCGTGCCGCGTGGATCCCGGAGGTCCCGCTCAGCGACGACCCCGAGGCGTGGCACCCGGAGCACGCCCTCTACGCCCCCCTCTACTCCGCCGGCGGCGAGCTTCTCGGCAACATGGCCGTCGACCTGCCGCCGGACGGTCGCGTCCCCGACGAGGGCGACCGCGAGCTGCTGGAGATGTTCGCCGTCCAGGCCGGTGTCGCGCTGTCCAACGCACGCGAGCGCGAGCGCCTCACCGACCGGCTGCGCCTCGACCGGATGCTCACCGAGGTGGCCGCCGCCGGCACCCAGCACAGCCTGCCGCAGGCGCTCACCTCGGCGGTCGGTGCCGTCGCGGAGTGCTTCGGGACGGCGCAGTGCGTCGTACGGACCTTCCCGGCCGACGCGCAGGGCAGCCAGATCGGGATCGCCACCCCCCACCCGTTCACCCCCGAGAACGACGTCCCGGAGATCCGCACCGACCTCGAGCAGCTCCAGGACCTGCCGGTGCTCATCGAGCTCGGCGTGAGCGACGCCTCGTCGGACCTGCTGCCGCGCAGCGCGACCCACACCCAGCGGCTGATGCGCAGCATGCGGGTGGACCGGGCGCTGGTGTGCCCGCTCGTCTCGCGGGAGGAGCTCGTCGGCTACCTGGTCCTCGGCTTCGCCCGCCACGCCCGCCCGCTGACCGCCGCCGAGGCCGACGCCGTCCTCGAGGTCGGCCGCCTGCTCGCCCAGACCGTCCGGGCCTCCCGCGTCCTGGAGACCGAGCAGCGGCTCGTGCAGGAGCTCCGCGAGCTCGCGCGCTACCGCAGCGAGCTGATCGCGACGATCTCCCACGAGCTCAAGACGCCGCTGACCGCGATCCTCGGGCACGCGGAGCTGATCGCCGACCGGCACCCCGACCTCACGTCGATCGACGCGATCATCCGCAACGCCCAGCGGCTCAACAACCTCGTCGCCAACCTGCTCCACTACTCGCGGATCCAGGGCCGGCGCGAGACCGTACGACGCGCGGTCGACCTCGCCGAGCTCTGCGAGGCCAGCGTGGACCTGCTCGGCATCCGCGCCAAGCAGGCCGGGGTGCACCTGTCCTTCACCTCGTCGGGGTCGGGGCCGGTGGTCGTCTTCGGCGACCCGGAGGAGCTGGCCCGGGTCATCGACAACATGGTCGACAACGCGGTGAAGTACACCCCCGAGGACGGCACGGTCGAGGTGCGGATGACGGTCACCGACGACGAGGTCAGCGTCGAGGTCACCGACACCGGGATCGGCATCTCGGTCACCGACCAGGCGCACGTCTTCTCGGCGTTCCACCGCTCGACCAACCCCAACGCGCTCTCCGTCCCCGGCACGGGCCTCGGCCTGCCGATCGCGCAGCGGATCGCCGAGACGCACGGCGGCACCCTCTCGGTGTCCTCGGCGCTGGGCACGGGGAGCACCTTCACCTTCACGCTGCCGCTGCGCTCGACCCGCGACACCTGACCGGCCTCACCTGGCCCGCGGCACGACACGCACGCGTGTGATCCCTGTGGCTGGTGTGACTTCACCGTAGGGTCACAGCATGGCGACCCGTACGTCTTCCCCGCCGGGGTCGCGGAGCACGAGCACGTCCGGTTCGAAGAGCCGGTCCACCGCTTCGAGCACCCGATCCCGGAGTACCAGCAAGCGTCCCGCCCCTCGTTCGAGCTCGACGAGGGGCCGGAGCGGCTCCAGCGCGGCCAAGCGCCGTCCTGCCTCGCGCCCGGCGCCCCGTGCCGTGCGCAACGGGCCGGGGCCGGTCTCGCGCTCCTTCGGCGCGATCGGCCGCGGCATCTCCGCGGTCTGGCTGGGCATCGCCCACGCGCTCGGCGCGGTCGCTCGCTCCATCGGGCAGTCGGCCCGCGACCTCGACCCCGAGCACCGCCGTGACGGGGTCGGCCTCTTCCTCTTCGGCCTGGCGACGATCTCCGCCGCAGCGGTGTGGTGGCAGCTCCCCGGCGGCGTGATGGACTTCGCGCGCTCGCTGACCTCGGGCGCTGTGGGCAAGGTCGGCTGGTTCGTCCCGCTCTTCCTGGTCTACGCCGGCTGGCGCACCCTCCGCGACCCCGAGCGCAACGGCCCCGCGGGCCGTCAGGTGATCGGCTGGACCGCCTTCGGGCTGGGCCTGCTCGGCATCGTCCACATCGCCAACGGCAACCCGCAGCCGGTCCTCGGTGACGCCACCAACCTCCAGGAGGCCGGGGGAGCGGTCGGCTACGTCACCTCGAGCCTGCTGCTCGACCTGATGCAGACGCCGTACGTCGTGGTGCCGCTGCTGGGCCTGCTCGCGGTCTTCGGGGTCCTGATCATCACCGCGACGCCCGTATACCAGATCCCTGCCCGCCTCGCCGGGCTGCGCGACAAGGCCCTGGGCCGTACGGCGCCGGAGGTCGAGCCCGTCGCCGACGAGGCGACGAAGCCGGTGCGCACCCGCCGCCGCTCGATGCTCGACGACGACCCGGACGGGATCGACCCGGAGATGGGCGACCCCGCCTACGACAGCCCGCTGCTCGCCGACCGCGAGCTCAGGAAGCGCCGCCGCCGCAAGGGCGACGCGGACGACACCGAGGCTGTCGAGGACTACGGCATCGACCTGTTCGCCGACCCCGTCGCCGACGCGCCGACCGAGGTCACCCCGTCCGTGCCCGCCGCCCGCAGCGGCGCGGACGCCGACACCGGCACCGTCGAGCCGCCGCCGCACACGCCCCTCCCGGCGCGCGTCGAGCAGCTCGCGCTCTCGGGCGACATCACCTACTCGCTGCCCGACAACTCCTCGCTCAAGCCGGGCTCGCCGCACAAGGCGCGGTCCAAGGCCAGCGACGCGGTCGTCGAGCGGCTGATGCAGGTGATGGAGGAGTTCGGGATCGACGCCGCCGTCACCGGCTACACACGTGGCCCCACCGTCACCCGCTACGAGGTCGAGCTCGGCCCCGCGGTCAAGGTGGAGAAGGTCACCGCGCTGTCGAAGAACATCGCCTACGCCGTCGCCTCGGCCGACGTGCGGATCCTGAGCCCGATCCCCGGCAAGTCCGCGATCGGCATCGAGATCCCCAACGTCGACAAGGAGATCGTCTCCCTCGGCGACGTGCTCCGCTCGAGCACCGCCCGCTCCGACCACCACCCGATGGTCGCCGGGCTGGGCAAGGACGTGGAGGGCGGCTTCGTCGTCGCCAACCTGGCGAAGATGCCGCACCTCCTGGTCGCCGGTGCGACCGGGTCCGGAAAGTCGAGCTTCATCAACTCGATGATCACCTCGATCCTGATGCGGTCGACGCCCGACGAGGTCCGGATGATCATGGTCGACCCCAAGCGGGTCGAGCTCAACGCCTACGAGGGCGTGCCGCACCTGATCACGCCGATCATCACCAACCCCAAGAAGGCCGCCGAGGCGCTGGCGTGGGTCGTGCGCGAGATGGACATGCGCTACGACGACCTGGCCAACTTCGGCTTCCGCCACGTCGACGACTTCAACAAGGCGGTGCGCGCCGGGAAGGTCGAGGTACCGGCGGGCAGCGAGCGCGTGCTGTCGCCGTACCCCTACCTCCTCGTCATCGTCGACGAGCTCGCGGACCTGATGATGGTCGCGCCGCGCGACGTCGAGGACGCGGTCGTCCGCATCACCCAGCTCGCCCGTGCGGCAGGCATCCACCTGGTGCTCGCCACGCAGCGGCCCTCGGTCGACGTGGTGACAGGCCTGATCAAGGCCAACGTGCCGTCCCGGCTGGCGTTCGCGACGTCGTCGCTCGCCGACAGCCGGGTCATCCTCGACCAGCCGGGCGCGGAGAAGCTCGTCGGCCAGGGTGACGGGCTGTTCCTGCCGATGGGGTCGAGCAAGCCGGCCCGTATCCAGGGTGCCTGGGTGACGGAGGCGGAGATCGCCAAGGTCGTCAAGCACTGCAAGGACCAGCTCGAGCCGACCTACGTCGAGGACGTCACCGCGCCGGCGGCGTCCAAGCGCGAGCTCGACGACGACATCGGCGACGACATGGAGCTCGTGGTGCAGGCCATCGAGCTGGTCGTCTCCACGCAGTTCGGGTCGACGTCGATGCTGCAGCGCAAGCTGCGCGTCGGCTTCGCCAAGGCCGGCCGGCTGATGGACATCCTGGAGAGCCGGGGGGTCGTCGGACCCAGCGAGGGCTCGAAGGCGCGTGACGTCCTGGTCAAGCCGGACGAGCTCGATTCCGTGATCGCCACGTTGGAGGGGGGAGCCTGATGGGCGCCGTGCTGGACGACAACGAGAACGACACCGACCTCGTGACCGAGGGCTCGCACGACGGCGAGCTGTCGGTCGCGCCCGAGGGCGTCGAGGTACGCCGCCACGCCGGCGTCGCCGCCGGCGTCGGGCTGACCGCCTCGGCGGTCGCCATCGCCTACCTCGGCCGGGCGACCCAGGGCGGGTCGGCGCTCGACTGGGCGTTCGTGGCGGTGATGGGGCTGCTCGGTGCCTACTGGCTCCACAGCTTCGTCGACGCGCGCACGCCGCTGCTCGTGGCCGACGCCCAGGGCATCCGGATCCGGCTCGGCCGGAGCTGGCGCGGGCTGCCGTGGACAGCGGTCCACCACGTCGAGCACACGCCCCGGCGCGGCCTGCTCCACGACGGCCGCCTGGTCGTCGTGCCCCACAACCTCGAGCTGATCGAGTCCGAGATCACCGGTGCCGGCAAGCGCCACACCACGATCTCCCGGATGTTGCACGGTGCGCCGCTCGCGGTGCCGCTGGGTCTCTCCACGCGCCTCGTGGGTGCGGGTGGCGACCTCACGGTGGCACTGGGTCGAGTGGCTCGCGACGAGAGCCAGGTCGTCCTGGTCGAGCCACTGGTCACCGACGTCGATGTGGACGATGTGGACGACGTCGAGGCCGACGGCCCGGTGGACGCCTCGGACGCACCGGCGGACGAGACCGTCGTCGCGAGCCCGACGCCGGCAGCGCTGCGCGAGACCGGAGCCGCCCGTCGGTCCGAGGTGCGTCGGGACTTCGAGCCCGCGACCGCGAACGACGAGCCGGAGGGGCGCGAGCACCACCGGCCGGGGCGCGTGAGCCTCGTCGAGGAGACCCAGTCCTGGGGTGACCGCGTCCGCGCGATCGCCCGCGCGGGCGAGCCGGTGGAGCCGCTCGTGCTCGACGACTTCGAGGTGGAGCCGGCCGAGGACCCGGTCATCGGGCCCGAGCTCGCTGCGGCGCGCACCCGGATCGGCCTCACCGTCGACCAGCTCGCGGAGCGCACCCGGATCCGTCCGCACGTGATCGAGGCCGTCGAGGTCGACGACTTCGAGCCCTGCGGCGGCGACTTCTACGCGCGCGGCCACCTGCGCACCCTCGCCCGGGTGCTGGGTGTCGACGTGGCCCCGCTGCTGGCGTCGTACGACGAGCGCTACGCGCACGCCCCGATCAACCCGCGCCGCGTCTTCGAGGCCGAGCTGGCCACCGGGGCCCACGGCTCGATCCGCGGCACCCGCGGCGGACCGAACTGGTCGGTGCTCGTCGCCGTCGTGATGGCGCTCGTGCTCTGCTGGTCGATCGCCCGCCTGGTGATGGACACCCCGCCGGAGCTGCGCGGCTCGACCCCGGTCCTCAACGGGTCGGGCGGGCCCGAGGGCGCCGGCAACGCGCCGCCCGCCAAGCCGGTCGAGGTCGTCGTGACGGCGGCGGCCACGGGCGGCGCCCGCGTCGTCGTCCGTGACGCGTCCGGCACCGAGGTCTTCAAGGGAGACCTCGCCGTCGGCCAGTCCCGCGAGCTCAAGGCCTCCCCGCCCGTGCGCGTGATGTCCACCGACGGCGCCGTCACCGTCGCCGTCGCCGGCGGCGCGGCGCGCGCGGTCGGCGAGCCCGGGATCGCCGGCCAGGGCACGTTCGTCGCGGACTGAGCCCGCCCCCGCGCGTACACGTGTCCGAGAAGGTGCCCCTGCTTCCCGCTGTCCAGGGCCACCTCCCGGACACGTGTAGCGCTGGTCCCGGCGTCGCTGCGCGCGCCCTCGCGCGTACACGTGTCCGAGATGTCGCCCTCTATCGGGTCGCTCCGGGGCCATCTCGCGGACACGTGTGCCCGGATCGGCGGCCGGTGAGGCGCCTCACCGCCCCCGCGTTGCGGGTTCACGCCCGCGGACGCGGCATACTCGGCGTGCGATGACGACTGACACAGAGGCTGCCCCCACCCCGCTCCACGTCGCGGTGGTGACCCTCGGCTGCGCACGCAACGAGGTCGACTCCGAGGAGCTGGCCGGACGGCTCGAGGCGGGTGGCTTCGTGCTGGTCGACGACGCCGAGGACGCGGACACCGTCGTGGTGAACACGTGCGGCTTCGTCGAGGCCGCGAAGAAGGACTCGGTCGACACCCTGCTCGAGGCCGCGGACCTCAAGGTCGAGCACGGCGGTCGCGCCCAGGCCGTGGTGGCCGTGGGTTGCCTCGCCGAGAGGTACGGCAAGGACCTCGCCGAGTCGCTGCCCGAGGCCGACGCCGTGCTGGGGTTCGACGACTACCCGGACATCGCGGCGAAGCTGCGCGCGATCGTCGGGGGAGAGGTGCACCACCCGCACACCCCGTCGGACCGCCGGCGCCTGCTGCCGATCTCCCCGGTCGACCGCGACGCCTCGACCGTCTCGATCCCGGGGCACGAGGTCGCGGCCGACACCAGCGACATCGGCGACGGCGCGCCGGCGACGGGACCCCGCGCCGTACGCCGGCGGCTGGACGCAGGCCCGATGGCGCCGCTCAAGCTCGCGAGCGGGTGCGACCGCCGCTGCTCCTTCTGCGCGATCCCGGCGTTCCGCGGCTCTTTCGTGAGCCGTCGCCCGAGCGACGTGCTGCAGGAGGGCCAGTGGCTCGCCACGCAGGGCGTCAGGGAGCTCTTCCTCGTCAGCGAGAACTCGACCTCCTACGGCAAGGACCTCGGCGACCTGCGACTGCTCGAGACGCTGCTCCCCGAGCTGTCGGGCATCGACGGCATCGAGCGCGTGCGGGTGTCCTACCTCCAGCCCGCCGAGACCCGCCCGGGCCTGATCGAGGCGATCGCCGACACCCCCGGCGTCGTCCCTTATTTTGACCTCTCCTTCCAGCACGCCAGCGCCTCGGTGCTGCGGCGGATGCGGCGGTTCGGTGACCCCGAGAGCTTCCTCGGCCTGCTGGACCGGATCCGGACGCTCGCCCCGCTGGCCGGCGTACGGTCCAACGTCATCGTCGGCTTCCCCGGCGAGACCGACGAGGACCTCCAGACCCTGTGCGACTTCCTCGTCGCTGCCCGGATGGACGTCACCGGCGTCTTCGGCTACTCCGACGAGGACGGCACCGAGGCCGCCGGCTTCGCCGCCGACCTCAAGCTCGACGAGGACGAGATCCGCGCGCGGACCGAGCACGTCACGGCCCTCGTCGAGGAGCTCAACGCCCAGCGGGCCGAGGAGCGCATCGGCGAGGAGGTGGTGGTGCTGGTCGAGTCGGTCGACGAGGACGGCACCGTGGGCCGCGCCGCCCACCAGGGCCCCGAGGTGGACGGTACGACGACGCTGGTGGGTGCGGACGGTGCGACGGTCGGCGACCTCGTGACGGCGACCGTCACGGCCACCGACGGGGTCGACCTCGTCGCGCGGGCAGGGGGTGCCGCGTGAGCACCGACCAGAAGGTCTCCAACTTCAACATCGCCAACGTGCTGACCGTGCTCCGCATCGCGATGGTGCCCCTCTTCGGCTGGGCGCTGCTGCACGACGGCGGCAACGACCCGACGTGGCGCTGGGTGGCGTTCGCCCTCTTCGCGGTCGCCATGATCACCGACAAGATCGACGGCGACCTCGCCCGCAAGCACAACCTCATCACCGACTTCGGCAAGATCGCCGACCCGATCGCCGACAAGGCGATCACCGGGATGGCGTTCATCGGGCTCTCGCTCGTCGGCGACATCTGGTGGTGGGTGACGGTCGTGGTCCTGCTGCGCGAGTGGAGCGTGACCCTCCTGCGCCTCTCGGTGCTCAAGTCGGTGGTCATCCCGGCAGCGCAGAGCGGCAAGATCAAGACCGTGCTGCAGGCCTTCGCCCTGGCCGGCCTGATCTGGCCGCTGCCGCACGGGGACGCGCACGGAGGGGCCTTCGACCTCTGGCCCGGGCCCCTCGGCGAGGTGCTGTTCTACGCCAGCCAGCTCCTCCTCGCCGGGGCCGTCGCGATGACGATGTGGTCCGGGTGGGAGTTCGTCCGCGAGGTCCGGAGCCAGCGACCGCAGGTCGGCTGAGCCGCTCCACGTGTTACGGCCACACCTCACGAAATCGGCCGTGAACTTTCGTCAACCGTCGAGGGAATTGATGCAGGTCCGGTATCCCAATTGTCGGACCCTCGGGTGAAGATGCGCGGGACACATTCCTCGAAGACTCGGAGCTTTCATGCGCTCACCTTCGCTCCCCTCGCCGCGACGTCTCGCGGCAGGAGCGGGTCTGGCTCTCCTCGCAGCCGGACTCACGCCCATCGCTGCAGCGGCCAACCCGGCCGGCACCAACCTCGTCATCAGTGAGGTCTACGGAGGTGGCACCGGCAGCGGGGCCGCCGACACCTTTGGAAACGACTTCATCGAGCTCTACAACCCCACCGCGAGCGACATCGACGTGCGTGGCTGGTCGGTGCAGTACAAGAGCGCGTCGGGCACCGGCGCCTTCGCGGTCACCCCGCTGAGCGGCGTGGTGAAGGCCGGGGCGCACTACCTCGTGCAGGAGGGGACGTTCGCGACCGGAACGCAGTTCGCCACGGTCGACGACCAGGGCACCATCTCCATGTCGGCCTCGAGCGGCGTGGTGGCACTGGTCTCCAACACGACGTCCTACCCGACGTTCGGCACGGGCACCACGGGCGTCGACCTGAAGGGTGTGACGACCGACGGCCTGGTCGACCTCGTGGGCTACGGCACCTCCGCGGTCACCTACGAGACGGCCGCCACGGGTGTGAACATCAGCAGCACGCTGTCGGCGCAGCGCACCGGTGGCGCCGACACCGACGCCAACGACGCAGACTTCTCCGAGGCGGCCCCGACGCCGACCGGCTGCGGCGCTGCCTGCGAGCCGCCGCGTGAGGAGTTCACCGGGACGATCGCAGAGATCCAGGGCACGGGGGCGACCAGCCCGCACGCCGAGGACATCGTCACGACCACCGGCGTCGTGACCGCCCGCTACCCGTCCGGCGGGCTCAACGGCTTCACCATCCAGACCGGCGGCACGGGGGGCGACAGCGACGCCACCCCCGGCGCGTCCGACGCGATCTTCGTGTGGGGCGGCAACGACGGCTTCGCCACCTATCCCGCCATCGGTGCCTCGGTGCAGGTCAAGGGCATCGCTGTCGAGGGCGGTGGCCCGGCCACCGGACTCACCGAGATCGTCGCCGAGGACGCCGACGTCACCGCGGTGACGCCGGTGCTCGCGCCGGTCACCCCGCGTGTCATGGGTCTCCCGCGGGACGCGGCCGAGCGCGAGGCGCACGAGAGCGAGCTCGTCTCGCTCACGGGCACCTTCACCGTGACCAACTCCTACACGACCAACCAGTACGGCTCGGTCGGCCTGGCTGCGGGCACCACGCCGTTGCGCCAGTGGACGGACGTGGCCCGTCCCGGGACGCCCGAGGCGCAGGCCGTCAAGGCCGACAACGACGCCCGTGCCGTCACGCTCGACGACGGCGCCAGCCTGGACTTCCTCTTCGGCGACACGGCGACGAAGAACACGCCCCTTCCGTGGCTCACGCCTGACACCACGGCGCCCAAGCCGGTGCGGGTGGGCGCGAAGGCGACCTTGAAGATCCCGATGATCTTCGAGTTCCGCAACAACGCGTGGACCATGCAGCCGACCACGCAGGTGACGGCTGCGACCGACCAGGACGTCGCGACGTTCCAGAACACCCGCTCCGCCCGCCCCGAGAACGTCGGAGGCGACCTCAAGCTCGCGACGTTCAACGTGCTGAACTACTTCAACACCACGGGCCAGGCGTGGGTCGCCGCCGGCACCGGGCGCTCGTGCCAGTACGACAACGACCGCCAGGGCAACCCGATCACGGTCGACACCTGCTCGGGCGGCAACGGCCCGCGCGGTGCCGCCACCTCGGCCAGCCTGACGCGCCAGCAGGACAAGATGGTCCGGGCGATCACCAACCTCGACGCCGACATCGTCGCCCTCGAGGAGATCGAGAACTCGCGGTCCATCGGTGAGAGCGACCGGGACGACGCCGTCAAGGCCGTGGTCGCGGCGCTCAACGCCAAGGCGGGCTACACGCGGTGGGCGTTCGCCCCCTCCCCGGAGCAGCTGCCCGCGTCCGAGGACGTCATCCGCACCGCGTTCATCTTCAACCCCGACACGGTCAGCCGCGTCGGCCAGTCGCAGATCCTCGTCGGCTCGACGGCGTTCAACAACGCTCGCCAGCCGCTGGCGCAGGCGTTCAAGCCCGAGGGGTCGCCCAACACCGACGCGTTCGCCGTCGTGGCGAACCACTTCAAGTCCAAGAGCTCGTCCGGTGCCTCGGGTGACAACACCGACACCGGTGACGGCCAGGGTGCCTACAACGGCGACCGCACGCGCCAGGCGCAGGCGTTGGTGACCTTCGCCGACCAGTTCGCCGCCTCGCGCGGCACGGCCAAGGTGTTCCTCACCGGCGACTTCAACAGCTACACGTTCGAGGACCCGATGCAGGTCCTCTACAACGGTGGCTACGAGGTCGTGGAGTCCAGCACCCCCAACGAGTGGTCCTACAGCTTCAGCGGTCTCTCCGGCTCGCTGGACCACGTGCTGGCCAACGGGCCGGCGCGCGCGATGGTGACCGGTGCCGACATCTGGGAGATCGGTGCCAACGAGTCACCGGCCTACTCCTACGAGCGGTTCAACTACAACGTCACCAACTTCCACGCCGCCACCCCCTACGGCGCCTCCGACCACAACCCGGAGATCGTCGGCATCAACACCGCTGTCGAGAACATCCAGGTCCTCGGCGTCAACGACTTCCACGGTCGCATCAAGCGGGACGGTGCGGAGTCGGGTGCAGCCGTCCTGGCCGGTGCGGTCAAGCAGCTGCGTCAGCAGAACCCCAACACCGTGTTCGCGGCGGCCGGCGACCTCATCGGAGCCTCGACGTTCGACTCGTTCATCCAGAACGACAAGCCGACGATCGACGCCCTCAACGAGGCCGGTCTCGACGTGTCGGCGGTCGGCAACCACGAGTTCGACCAGGGGTACGACGACCTGGTCAACCGCGTGATGGCGTCCTACGACCCCGACGACAACCCGACGGGCGGGGCCGAGTGGAAGTACCTCGGCGCCAACGTGAAGTTCAAGGCCACCGGCAACCCGGCGCTGCCGGCGACGTGGATCAAGGACTTCGGTGACGTAGAGGTCGGATTCGTCGGTGCGGTGACCGAGCACCTTCCCGAGCTCGTGTCGCCCGCCGGCATCGCCGACATCGAGGTGACGGACATCGTCGAGGCCACCAACGAAGAGGCCGAGGACCTCAAGGCGCAGGGTGCGGACATCGTGATCCTGCTCGTCCACGAGGGTGCGGCCACGACGGCCTACAGCTCGGCCGTCGACCCGGCGTCCGACTTCGGCAAGATCGTCAACGGCGTCAGCGCCGACGTCGACGCGATCATCTCCGGCCACACCCACCTCGCCTACAACCACCGCGTGCCGGTGCCGGAGTGGGCGGCGCAGGACCGCGAGGTCACCAAGCGGCCCGTGGTCTCGGCCGGTCAGTACGGCTACAACCTCAACCAGCTCCGCTTCCGGGTGGACGGCGACACGGGCGAGGTCCTCGGGATCCGGACGCGCATCCTGGCGCTCCAGACCAACGACGGCACCGACTCCTACACGCCCAACTACCCCGACGACCCGGCCACCAAGGCGATCGTCGACGCGGCGGTCGCCAAGGCCGACGTGCTGGGTGCCCGGCCGCTGGGCAAGCTCGCCGGCTCGTTCACCCGACCGCGCCTCTCGGCGTCGTCGGACGCCCGCGGGCGTGAGTCGACCGTGGGCAACCTGGTCGCCGAGGTGCAGCGGTGGGCGACGGAGTCGACCACCACGGGAAGTGCCCAGATCGCCTTCATGAACCCCGGTGGCCTGCGCGCGGACATGGTCCCGGCGGCCGACGGCACCCTGACCTACCGTCAGGCGGCCAACGTCCAGCCGTTCGCCAACACCCTGGTCAACATGGACCTCACCGGTGCCCAGATCAAGACGGTGCTGGAGCAGCAGTGGCAGCCGGCCGGCGCGAGCCGACCGTTCCTGCGACTGGGGGCGTCGAAGGGCTTCACCTACACCTACGACCCGACCAAGCCGGCCGGGTCCCGCATCACGGCGATGTGGCTCGACGGCGTGCCGGTCGACGCGTCGCAGGTGTACTCGGTGACGGCGAACTCGTTCCTGGCGGCGGGGGGCGACAACTTCTTCGCCTTCGCCGGCGGTGCGAACAAGCAGGACACCGGCAAGTCGGACCTGCAGGCGATGGTCGACTACATGGCCGAGTTCGCGAACCCGGGGCAGGGCGACCCGCCGCTCCCGGTGGACTACAGCCAGCGCGCAGTGGGCGTTGCCTTCGGTCCCACGGCCCCCGGCGAGTACGCACCCGGTGCGACGGTGACCTTCGACCTGTCGTCGCTCGACATGACGGCGGCCGGTGATGTCACCGACTCGACGGTGACGGTCGCACTGGACGGCGCGCCCCTCGGCTCGTTCCCGGTGGACCACACGGCGGCAGACCCGACGGCCGACGAGACGGGCAAGGCGACGGTCACTGTCACCCTGCCTGCCGGCACCACCGGTGGCGCGAGGGTGCTCACCGTGACCGGGGAGACGACCGGCACCACCGTGCGGGTGCCGATCGTGGTGGCAGGCGGTACGACGCCGACCACGACGCCCACGCCGACCACGACGCCGACCCCGACGCCGACCCCGACCACAACGCCCACGCCGACCCCGACCCCGGTGCCGGAGAAGGCCGCGGCCGAGCTCAAGGCGGTCAACGCCACCGGCACGGTCGGCAAGCGGGTGCGCTTCAAGGTCAAGGTCACGGCCGACGGCACGGTGCCGACCGGCTGGCTCAAGGTGCGGGTCAAGGGCAGCGACCAGGTCCTCCGATTCAGGCTGAAGGACGGCAAGGCGGTCGTGAAGCTCCCCGCCTTCGCCCGGGCCGGCACGAAGAAGGTGGTCGTGCGGTACCTCGGTGACGACTCGACCAAGCGAGCCAAGACCGTGGTCAAGCTCAAGATCACCCGCTGATCCGACGGCCGCTGCGGCCCGGTCGCCCCTCGGGGGGCGGCCGGGCCGTTCGTCGTGCACCGGCCACGCGGTCTGCTGCTCGGTAAAGAAGCGGGTTAGGGTGACCCGACTCACCCCCGGAGCCAGACAACCCTCTTCGGAAAGGCAACTCGTGCCAGCATCACGAACAGGTCGCAGACTCGCTCTCGCGGCATCCCTCACCGGCATGGTCGCGGCCCCCCTGGCCGTCGTGGCGGCGGCTGCGCCGGCGAACGCAGCGCCGACGGAGGTCGACGTCCAGATCATCGCGACCAACGACTTCCACGGTCGGCTCGCCGACCGCCCGAGCGGGTCCAACAACCCGGAGCCGATCGAGATCGCCTCGGTGATGGCGGGCGCCGTCAAGCAGCTGCGAGGCGCCAACCCCAACACGGTCTTCGCCGCGGCCGGCGACATGATCGGTGCCTCGACCTTCGAGTCGTTCATCCAGCACGACAAGCCGACCCTCGACGTCCTCAACGGGGCAGGGCTCGCGGTCTCAGCGGCCGGCAACCACGAGTTCGACGGCGGCTACGCCGACCTGGTCAACCGGGTCATGAAGCCCGCGAGCGCGAGCAACCCCGAGGGCGGCGCCAATTGGCAGTACCTCGCGGCCAACGTCCGCAAGCGCTCGGACAACTCCTACGCGCTGCCTGACGTCGCGGCCTCGCCCGGTGACTCCGACGGCGCGACCTGGATGACCACCACGACCGACGGCGTGAAGGTCGGGTTCGTCGGTGCGGTCACCGAGGACCTTCCCTCGCTCGTCAGCCCCGCCGGCATCGCCGACATCAAGGTTACGAGCATCATCGACGAGACCAACACGGCCGCGAACGCGCTGAAGGCGGCCGGTGCCGACCTGGTCATCATGCTGGTCCACGAGGGTGCGGCGACCAAGGACATCGCCTCCGCGACGGACAGCTCGACCTTCGGTCGCATCGTCGCCGGCGTGAACAGCAACGTCAACGCGATCGTCTCGGGCCACACGCACCTGGCCTACAACCACTCGATCGGCGGCCGTCCGGTCGTCTCCGCCGGTCAGTACGGCGCGAACCTCAACAAGCTGGTCTTCCGCGTCACCGACCAGGACGGCGATCCGACGACGACGGGCGACCGCAGCGTCGCGGTGGCGTCGCAGGAGATCCTGCCGATGTTCGGCCCCGACCCCGACGGCAGCAGCGGCCCCAAGGCCACGCCGCCGCTCTACCCGGTCGACGCCGACACCAAGGCGATCGTCGACGCGGCGTTCGTCAAGGCCAACGAGCTCGGCGCGCGCGTGCTGGGCAAGGTCGCCGGTCCGTTCAACCGGGCGAAGATCGCCAACGGTGAGGAGAACCGCGGTGGCGAGTCGACCCTCGGCAACCTCGTCGCCGAGGTCCAGCGGTGGGCGACCTCCGCTCCCGAGTCCGGAGCGGCACAGATCGCGTTCATGAACCCGGGCGGCCTCCGCGCGGACATGGCCGGCTCGTCGGGCGGCTACCCGGCCAACCTGACCTACAAGCAGGCTGCCGTGGTCCAGCCGTTCGCCAACACGCTGGTCAACATGAAGATGACCGGTGCGCAGATCAAGACCGTGCTCGAGCAGCAGTGGCAGCGCGACGACAAGGGCGTCGTGCCCACCCGGCCGTTCCTGCGCCTGGGCGTCTCCGACGGGTTCTTCTCGACCTACGACCCGACCAGGCCCGAGGGCGACCGGATCACCAGCATGTGGCTCAACGGTCAACCGCTGGGGCTCGCGACGTCGTACTCCGTCACGGTGAACTCGTTCCTCGCCAGCGGTGGCGACAACTTCCGTGGGTTCAACGCCGGCACCAGCAAGCGGGACACCGGCAAGGTCGACCTGCAGGCGATGGTGGACTACATGGCCGCCAAGGCCGCGACCACCCCGCTGGCGGTCAACAAGGAGCAGCGCCAGGTGGGCATCACCTGGCCGGCCGACAAGCCGCGCTTCTACCGGATCGGCCAGGACGTGGAGCTCACGCTGTCGTCGCTCGCGATGACCTCGCCCGCCGACGTCCGCGACAGCGTGCTCACCATCAAGGCCGGTGAGAAGACCCTCGCCCCGACGGCCGTGGACAACACGCTCAGCGCCACGCCGTTCGACGAGGCCGGCCGGAGCGCCGTCGACGTCAAGCTCAAGGGCAAGACCCGTACGGGCAAGCAGATGCTGACGTTCACCGGTCCCAGCACCGGAACGACGTTCGCGCTGCCGATCGAGGTGCGCAAGGCCAAGGGCGTGCTCAAGGTCCGCACCAAGCCCGGACGCATCGTCAAGGGCGAGACCCGGACGAAGGTGAAGATCAAGGCCTCAGCCCTCGGCATCAAGGCCGTGACCGGCAAGGTGATCATCAAGGCCGGTGGCCAGAAGTACACGGTCAAGCTCAAGAAGGGCAAGGCCGTCGTCCGCCTCGCGAAGTTCGCCAAGACGGGCAAGAAGCGCATCGTGGTGAAGTACGCCGGCAGCCGCAAGGTTCGCAGCACCACCGAGGCCGTCAAGGTCAAGGTCCGTCGCTGACGGCCTGACCACGGGGCGGCCACGCCGTCCGACCGCACCAGGCTCGCGGCCCTCGTCCTGCTCAGCGCAGGGCGAGGGCCGCTTGCACGAGCGTCAGGTGGCTGAACGCCTGCGGGAAGTTCCCCGCCATCCGCCCGTGCGCGGCGTCGTACTCCTCCGACAGCAGTCCGACGTCGTTGGCCAGCCCGCACAGCCGGTCCATCAGCTCCTCGGCATCGTTGCGGCGGCCGGCATGGGCGAGCGCCGCCACGAGCCAGAAGGAGCACGCCAGGAACGGGTGCTCGGCACCGGCCAGGCCGTCGACCCCGGTCTCCGTGCGGTAGCGCAGCAGGAGGCCGTCGGCCATGAGGTCCTCGACGACCGCGTCGATGGTCCCGAGCACCCGCGGGTCGTGGCCGGGGAGGAAGCCGACGAGCGGGATGATCAGCAGCGACGCGTCGACCTCGCGGGTGTCGTAGTGCTGGGTGAAGGTGCCGCGCTCGGAGTCGAAGCCCTTGTCGAGGATCTCCTCGCGCACGCGGTCGCGGAGGTCACGCCACCGCTCCACTGGGCCTTCCAGGCCGTGCTCCTCGACCGCGCGCACGGCGCGGTCGAAGGCGACCCAGACCATCACGCGCGAGTGGGTGAAGTGCCGTTGCGGTCCGCGGATCTCCCACAACCCGTTGTCGGGCTCGTCCCAGTGGTCGGCGAGCTCGTCGACGAGCGCGCGCTGGAGGGACCACGAGTTGCGGGTCTCGCCGAGACCGGACTGCCGCGCGAGCTCGAGCGCCAGCATGACCTCGCCCAGGACGTCGTTCTGCCGTTGCACGACGGCGCCGTTGCCGATGCGCACAGGCCTGCTGCCGGCATATCCCGGGAGGTGCGGCACCTCCCGCTCGGGCAGCTGGCGGCCGCCGTCGACGGTGTACATGATCTGCAGGTCCGCCGGGTCGCCCGCGACGGCGCGCAGCAACCAGTGCCGCCAGTGGTAGGCCACCTCGGCGTAGCCGGCTCCCAGCAGCGACTCGAGGGTCAGGGCCGCGTCGCGCAGCCAGCAGAAGCGGTAGTCCCAGTTGCGCTCGCCCCCGAAGTCCTCCGGCAGCGACGTGGTCGGCGCGGCGACGATGCCGCCGGTCTCCTCGTGCGTCATCAGCAGCAGGGTGAGCAGGCTGCGACGGACCATGTCGGCGTGCGGCACGTCGTCGGGGGAGCGGGCCGACCACTCGCGCTGGGCATCGGTGGTCGCCGCGATGCGCTCGTCGAAGCCGAGCGGCTCGGGCACGTCGCGCCACGAGCGGACCCAGGTCGTCGAGAAGGTGACCTCCTCGCCCGCGGACAGCTCGAACTCGTCGGAGTGGTGGCCGTCGTGCGCGCGCGGGAGCCGCGGACCGCGCAGGACGATCTTGTCCGGCCCGGCCACCGCGACGATGAGGTCGTTGCCGTGTGCCTTCTCGCGCGTCACCCACGGACGGACCAGGCCGTAGTCGCAGCGCACCACCCAGTCGTGGCGGATCCGCACCGTGCCGCGCGTGCACGTGAGGCGGCGAACGACGTCCGCGCGCCCGTCCCCGGTCGGCATCACGTCGAGCAGCACGACCTCGCCGTCCACCGTGGTGAACGTCGTCTCCAGCAGCGCCGTGCCGTCGACGTACCTCCTGCTCGTCGACACCACCTCGTCCGCGGGCGCCAGCAGCCAACGTCCGTTGTCCTCGGTGCCGAGCAGCGCGGCGAAGCAGGCGGGGGAGTCGAAGCGGGGGAGGCAGAGCCAGTCGATGGAGCCGTCCTTTCCGACGAGCGCCGCCGTGCCGCGGTCACCGATGAGGGCGTAGTCCTCGATGGGGAGTGGCATGCGGCTAGTGTCGCCGACGTGTGGTCACGTGCCGGGAACCTCGTGCCGACGGTGCTCGAGTCGTTGGCGGACCGCCAGCAGACGTTGGCGACCGCGGAGTCGCTGACGGGCGGCATGCTGGCCGGCGGCATCACGGACGTGCCGGGCGCCTCGCGGAGCTTCGTCGGCGGTGTCGTGTCCTACGCGACGCGCGTCAAGGTGTCGGTGCTCGACGTCCCCGCCGACGTGGTGGACCGGCACGGCGTCGTGTCGGAGGAGTGCGCGATCGCGATGGCCCGGGGCGTACGGCGTCGCCTCGACGCCACCTGGGGGGTGGCGACCACCGGTGTCGCCGGCCCCGACGGCCAGGAGGGACATCCGGTCGGGACGGTGTGGATCGCCGTCGCCGGACCCGAGGTGGTGCGCGCCCGCCTGCTGTCGCTCACCGGCGACCGCCACGCGATCCGGGAGGCGACCTGCGAGTCCGCGGTGTCCCTCCTGCGGGACCTCCTGCGGGAAGAACCGCGCCTCCGGTAGCGTTGGGGCAGACGAACCTCCTCGACAGAGAACTCTCCCAGAGCAAGGACCTCGCGCATGGTGATCTTCCGACGACTGCTCGGCGACGTGCTGCGCAGCGCCCGGATGCAGCGCGGGATGACGCTCCGGGAGCTCTCGGCCGAGGCCCGGGTCAGCCTGGGCTACATCTCGGAGATCGAGAGGGGCCAGAAGGAGGCGTCGTCGGAGCTGCTGGCGTCGCTGTGCGAGGCGATGGACCTGCCGCTCTCCGACGTGCTCCGTGACGTGGCCGACGCCGTGGCGATCGAGGAGCTGGCACTCGGTGTCGCGACGAGCACGCCGATCGCGGCCGCACGTCCCTCCGGCGACGTCGTCGCCTCCGCCGCCTGAGCCCGCTCTCCTGCGCTCAGCGCTCGGGCTGGCAGCTCGGGCACCAGTAGGCCGCCCGCTCGCGGCCCGGCTCGCCCAGCATCGTGACCGCGATCGGCGTGCCGCACCGACGACAGGGTGACCGGTCGCGCCGGTAGACCCACATCCGCTCGCGCTCGCGCAGGTTGCCGGTGGTCGACTGGATCGCCCGCTCCTTGTTGACCTCGAGCATCTGCTTGCCCCGCCGGACCAGCCGGGTCAGGTCGGGCGCCCGCCCCACCTCCGTCGCCGGGTTGACGCCACCGGTGAAGCAGAGCTCGGCCATGTACATGTTGCCGATCCCGGCCAGGTTGCGCTGGTCGAGGAGCGCCTCGCCCATCGGGCGGTCGGGCTCACTCCGCAGCCGCCGGAGCGCCTCGTCCTCGTCCCAGTCGGGGCCGAGCAGGTCGGGACCGAGGTGCCCGACGAGGTCGGCCTCCGCCTCGCGCGGCACGAGCTCGACGATGCCGAGCTGGAAGCCGACCGCCCGGCGGCCCTCGACCCCGAGCAGGAGGCGCACCTGGCTCTCCGGTCGGCGCCACCGCTCGCCCTCGGGGTAGACGTGCCACGACCCCTCCATCTTGAGGTGGGTGTGCACCGTCCAGGCGCGCTCGTGGTCGATGCGCGTGAGCAGGTGCTTGCCGCGGGACAGCGTCCGGATCACGGTGCCGCCGGTGAGGTCGACGGTCGCGAAGGCCGGCACCCGGAAGTCGGTGACCGTCAGCCGGTGACCGGTCAGGGCGCGGTCGAGCTTGTGGGCGGCGCGGTAGACGGTGTCGCCCTCAGGCACGCAGCCTCAGCCCCTTGGGAGTCGCGACGAACCCGGCCGCCGACAGCGCCAGCCGGATCGGTGTCTCGCCGCCGCTGCCGATCAGCGCCTGACCGTCGGCCTTCTCCACGGTGAGGCGACCCAACGCTCCGCGACGGGCGGCGTCGGCCAGGGCCGACATGGCGGGTGTGAGCACGTCCTGGTCCTCGCTCCACGTGAGGAGCGTGCGGCCCCCGCGCTCGACGTAGACGGTGAGTGCGCCGTCGACGACGACCACCAGCGCGCCCGCCTTGCGACCCGGTCGGTGCCCGGCGCGCTCGGCGTCCGCCGGCTCCGGCCACGGCAGGGCGGCGCCGAAGACGTTGGCCGGATCGGTCGCGGCAAGCGCGACGACGCTCGGCTTGCCGCCACCCTTCGCGCTGTCGGGCTCGGAGAAGGTGCGCAGGCGGTCGATCGCACCGGCACTGCCGAACTGGGCCGCGCCGAGGCCCTCGATGAAGTAGCCGCGTCGGCAGCGGCCGGTGTCCTCGAAGGCGCTGAGCACCTTGTAGACGCCGGCGAACCCGCCGACCACCCGCTCGCTGACCACGGCCCCGCGGGTCACGACGCCGTGCCGCTCGAGGAGGTGCTCGGCGCGGGCGTGCGCGCGCCGAGTCGGGTCGCCGTCGCGGTCGGGGAGGACCGCCCACCGACCGGCGGTCTCCGGGGGGCCGCTGCGCACCGGCATGCGACCGCCGGTCGTGCGCCCGAGCCGCGGCGGCGTACGACGGGTGCGGTGCGACGGGGTGCCGCTGCGGACCAGCGCCCGCAAGGGGGCCAGTGTGTCGTTGGTGATCAGGCCTCGCCACACCAGGTCCCACAGCGCGGTGGACAGCTCGGCGTCGGTCACGGGGCCGACGCGGTCGGCGATCTGGCGGAAGAACCAGGCACCGCCGGGCTCGAGCGCGTCCAGGACGGCACGCTGCACGCCGTCGACCTCGCCCGTCGCGACCTCGACCTCGGGCAACGTCAGATGGGCCTGGTCGGCGAGGTGGAGGCTCACCCAGCCGTCGCTGCCGGGCAGCGGGGCGTGGCCGGCCCAGATGACCTCCCCGGAGGCGGTGAGCTCGTCGAGCATCGAGGGCTCGTAGTCACGCACCCGGGCGGCGAGGACGAGCGGCTCGAGCGCGCTGGCCGGGACGGGGCAGCCGGCCAGCTGGTCGATGGCGGCGATGACCCCGTCGAGGCCGCGGAGGTTGCCGCCGACCTTCTGCCACGCCGGCAGGAAGCGCGCGACCGCGTCATGGGTGACGGGCTCGATCTCCTGGCGCAGTCGCGCGAGCGAGCGTCGGCGGAGCTTGCGCAGCACCTCGGCGTCGCACCACTCGCTGCCGGAGCCCGACGGCCGGAACTCCCCGTCGAGCACACGGCCCCGGTGAGCGAGCCGCTGGAGGGTCTGCCGCGCGACGGCCTCACCCAGGCCGAGCCTCGCGGCGACCTCCGTGGTGGTGAAGGGGCCGTGACTGCGGGCGTAGCGGGAGACCAGGTCGCCGAGGGGGTCCTCGGGCACCTCGAGGAACGCGTCGGGCGTCCCGACGGGGACGGGGACGCCGAGGCCGTCGCGGAGCCGGCCGATGTCCTCGATCGCGGTCCAGCGGTCGTCGCCGGCCATCCGGACCTGCACGACACGTCGTACGTCGGCCAGTGACGCCAGCCAGCCCTCGACGTCCGCGCCCTCGACGGCCCGCTCGCGGATCTCGTCGGTGGACAGGGGGCCGACGAGCCGCAGCAGGTCGGCGACCGCTTCGGCGTTGCGCGCCCGTCGCTCGGGCGCCAGCCACTGCAGCTCGGCCTCGACCTCGGTGAGGACCTCGGGGTCGAGCAGCTCGCGCAGCTCGGCGCGGCCGAGCAGCTCGGCGAGCAGGCCTTGGTCGAGCGAGAGGGCCGCGGCACGCCGCTCGGCGATGGGGGAGTCACCCTCGTAGACGAACTGGGCGACGTAGCCGAACAGCAGGCTCCGGGCGAACGGGCTCGGCGTCGTGGTGGCGACGTCGACGACGGTGACCTCGCGGCGCTGGACCCGTCCGAGCAGGGCGACGAGCGCCGGCAGGTCGTAGACGTCCTGGAGGCACTCGCGCACCGCCTCGAGCACGATCGGGAAGGCGGGGTACTGGGACGCCACCTCGAGGAGCTGGGCGCTGCGCTGGCGCTGCTGCCATAGCGGGCTGCGCCGTCCCGGGTCGCGGCGGGGGAGCAGCAGGGCGCGGGCGGCGCACTCGCGGAAACGGCTGGCGAAGAGCGCGGAGCCGCCGACCTCCTGGGTGACGAGCTGCTCGATCTCCTCGGGCTCGAACACGATCACCTCGCCCGTCGGGGGCTCGGCGTCGGTGTCGGGGATCCGGATGACGATGCCGTCGTCGGAGGCGACGGCCTGACCGTCGACGTCGAACCGCTCGCGCAGGCGGGCGTTGATCGCCAACGCCCACGGGGCGTGGACGGGGGTGCCGTAGGGGGAGTGGACGACCAGGCGCCAGTCCCCGAGCTCGTCGCGGAACCTCTCGACCACGACCTGGGTGTCGTTGGGGACCACCTGGGTGGCCTCGCGCTGCTCGGTGAGGTAGGTGACGAGGTTGGTGGCGGCGTTCTCGTCGAGGCCGCGCTCCCGAACGCTCGCGATCGCTCGGGCGGGGGGCGCGGCGGCGAGCTCGCGGGTGAAGGCACCGACGGCCGCGCCGAGCTCGGCGGGACGGCCGAGTGAGTCGCCCTTCCAGAACGGCAACCGTCCGGGGATGCCGGGCGCGGGAGTGACCAGGACGCGGTCGTGGGTGATGTCCTCGATCCGCCAGCTGGTGGCGCCGAGGGCGAAGATGTCGCCGACCCGCGACTCGTAGACCATCTCCTCGTCGAGCTCGCCCACGCGGCTCGCCTTCTCCCCGACGAGGAAGACCCCGAACAGGCCGCGGTCGGGGATCGTGCCGCCGCTCGTCACCGCGAGCCGCTGCGCGCCGGGGCGACCGCTGAGCGTGCCGGTGACGCGGTCCCACACGATGCGTGGGCGCAGCTCGGCGAACTCGTCACTCGGGTAGCGCCCGCTCAACAGGTCGAGGGTGGCGTCGAACGCGCTGCGGGGGAGCTGCGAGTAGGACGCGGCGCGGGTGACGAGGGCGAACACCTCGTCGACGTCCCACTCGTCCAGGGCCAGCATCGCGACCACCTGCTGCGCCAGCACGTCGAGGGGGTTGGCGGGGATGGACAGCTTCTCGATGGCACCGGTGCGCATCCGCTCGACCGAGACGGCCGTCTGCGCGAGGTCACCGCGGTGCTTGGGGAACAGCACCCCGCGGCTGGTCTCGCCGACCTGGTGGCCGGCGCGACCGACGCGCTGCAGCGCGCTGGCGACGCTCGGCGGCGACTCGATCTGGACGACGAGGTCGACCGAGCCCATGTCGATGCCGAGCTCGAGGCTGCTCGTCGCGACCACCGCGGGCAGGCGCCCCCGCTTGAGGTCGTCCTCGATGATGGCGCGCTGCTCCTTCGACACCGAGCCGTGGTGGGCCTTGGCGATGATCGTGTCGGCACCGCTGCTCAGCCCGGCCTGCGCCATCACCTGGGCGGGCACCTTGCCGGGCCTCGCGCTCGCTGCGGCGCCGGTCTCGGCTGCTTCCTCCGCGCGCCGCTCGGCCCGCTCGGTGGCGATCTCGTTGAGCCGTGCGGTGAGCCGCTCGGCGAGCCTGCGGGAGTTGGCGAAGACGATGGTCGACCGGTGCTGCTCGACGAGGTCGACCACGTGCTCCTCCACGTGGGGCCAGATGCTGGCCGACCGGCCGGGGTCGCCGGAGTCCTCGTCGTACTCCTCCGGCATGGTCATGTCCTCGACCGGCACCACCACCCGCAGGTCCCACTCCTTGGTGCTGGGCGGGGAGACGATCTCGACCGGCTGGGCGCCGCCGAGGAAGCGGGCGACCTCCTCGAGCGGGCGGACCGTCGCGCTGAGTCCGATGCGCTGGGCGGGCTTGTCGAGGAGGGCGTCGAGCCGCTCGAGGCTGAGGGCGAGGTGTGCCCCGCGCTTGGTGCCGGCCACGGCGTGGACCTCGTCGATGATCACCGTGTCGACGTTGCGGAGCGTCTCGCGCGCCTGGCTGGTCAGCATCAGGAAGAGCGACTCGGGCGTCGTGATGAGGATGTCGGGCGGCGTGGTCCCGAGCTTGCGCCGGTCGGCCGGGCTGGTGTCGCCCGACCGCAGCCCGACGGTGACCTCGGGGACCGTGGCCTCGAGCCGCTCGGCGGTGTTGCGGATGCCCGTGAGCGGGGCGCGCAGGTTGCGCTCGACGTCGACACCGAGGGCCTTGAGCGGGGAGATGTAGAGGACGCGGGTGCGCGCGGACTTCTCCTCCGGCGGCTCGGTGCTCAGCAGCCGGTCGATCGCGTGGAGGAACGCGCTCAGCGTCTTGCCGCTGCCCGTCGGTGCGACGACCAGCGCGTTCCGGCCCTCGGCGATGCTCGTCCACGCGCCCTCCTGGGCCGGGGTCGCTGCGGCGAACGACGCCTCGAACCACGCGCGCGTGGGCGCACTGAAGCGGTCGAGGGCGGTCATGCGCTGAAGTGTGTCACCGGGGTACGACACCGGGCTCCGTCCTTTCGGGCTGGTCGGCCTACGTCCGCCTGCTGAACCTGATGCTCCCGTCGGGCAGTCGCGCGTGGAGGAAGCCGGTGTCGTGCACCCGCCGGTGGTGGAAGTGGCACAGGGGGACGGCATTGACCAGGTCGCTGCGGCCGCCGCGCTTCCACGGGTCCCAGTGGTGCAGCTCGCACCAGGAGTACGGCCGCTCGCACCCATCGGCGGCGCAGGTGTGGTGGCGGGAGGCCAGACCGGTGCGCTGGGTGCCGGTGAAGAGGCGGCTCTGTCGACCGAGGTCGACGGGGATCGACGACGTGCCCAGCACTGCCGGCATGATCCCCGCGCTGCAGGCCAACCGGCGGGCCTCGCCCGCCGAGATCCTGTCGCCGGTGTCGAGGTGCGCCGCCCGGAGGCGATCGCGCAGACCCGTCTCGTCGATGGTCACCAACAGCGTGGCTGCAGCAGCCGGGTGCAGGTGGTCGGTCGGGATGTGCTCGACCAGCTCCGCGAAGGCGAGCCCGCGGGCGTGGTCCCAGTCAATCTCGGGCTTCGGCCCGGTGTGCGCCTGCGAGGCACCGAGGCGTCCGCGTCGCGGTGCCGTCATCGTCTCGATGACCTTGCGGAGGAGGTGGCCCTGCAGCGTGGGCAGGGTGAACCGGCCGCTCACCGTTCCGTCCTGGTTGTCGTGGAACGTCAGGGACGTACGCGCCAGGGCTCCGGCCTCCTCGTCGTGCAGCAACGCGTCCTCGTGGGCGTCGACGACGGTCGCGTCCGGCTCGATGGCGCCGATGGCCCGCCGTGCCGCCTTGCGCAGCCGCGACGGCGACAAGTGCTGCGCCTTCTCCACGAGCGTCTGCTCGACCACTTCGCGCTGTGCCGGAGTGATGGACGCCGGCAGCTTGCGGCTGGCATCGACGATCACGGACGCGTGTGCGGGCGAGATGTCGCCGCGGCCGAGCGACGTGCCGACGGCGGGGGAGTCCTCCACCCCGTTGGCCAGCCGCACCTCCCGGAACGCGGCCTGCGGGTCTGCGTGCGTCAGGGTTGCGACCCAGGCGGCCGTGCTGGCAGCACCGTTGTGCGTGGCCGTTCTCGACCTCTCGGCGGCGGCAAGGACGTGCAGCCGAGCAGCGACGACCCGCCGCTCGATCCTCTGCAGCTCCTGGATGAGCGCCGCCTGCTCGCTGCCGCTCAGCGCCCCGGCCTCGGAGTGGCTCACCTGGTCCAGCCAGGCGTCGACCGCCGCGATGGAAGTGAGCTGGGCGGAAGGCATGAAGTCATCGTGCTACGAACACATGTTCGAATACAACACAGGCAGCCTAGAGATCTCATCAAGGGCGGCGATCATGCCAAGCTGACCTGGCGTAGCCGACCCCGCCCAGAATGACGCGGCCCGGTGAGTGTGGCTCAACCTCGTTCTGCGGTACGGGATGCACTTACAAACGCCCGACTCAGTCGACTCACGCGACTCTCCTCGCTAGTAGTTGCGGGTGCCGCGGACCGCCCCCGCCGTGCGTGAGCAAGGGCTTCCTTGAGTAGCGGCTCGTAATCTCCATGCCACGTCGGCCTAGGAAGGCACTGTCCTCGTGGTCGGAAGGGACGAGGCCCCGGAGCATGACGGAGCGAGTGTCGAGTGGGAAGCAATGTCCGAACTGGACTTGAGTGCACCGAGCCGCTCGCGGACTGATCACGGCCGGTCGGTCTGCTCGACCTCCGTCAGGAAATCGGTCAGGAGGGTGCTGAACGACTCAGGGTCCTCGAAGCTCGGCAGGTGCGCGGTCCCATGCATGACCCGACCCCGGGCGTCGGGGATGAGCTCACTCATCGTCTGGCAACGTTCTTGGGCGTGTGGGAAGTCGAGGTCGCCCCAGACAAGCAGAGTGGGCACCGCGATCTCGCCCAACCGAGGCCATGCCGGCGGGGGAGGTGTCTCCTCGCCGACCTGTGGCGCCGCCTGGAGGGCCACACCGTTCATCTCCACGAAGAGGTCGCGAAGGTCGCCCTGCACGCGCCCCTCCGCACCAAGGACGCCGTCGAGCCACACGCGTGCCTCGAGGAGGTTGAGGCGGTCCAGGTCTTCCGACTCCTCAGCAGCTTCCAAATCCTCGAGCAGCGCTTCCACGTCCTGAGGGAACGTGTCGACGGCCGGGGCGCCGCCGACGGCCGGGGCGACCAGGACCAGCGCCGAGACGCGCTCGGGGTGAGCCAGGGTGAAGTCCAGGGCGACCTTGCCACCCTGCGAACAACCCACCAGGGTCGCGTGGCTGATGCCGGCGGCATCGAGGACTGCGAGGAGGTCGTTCGTGTGGGAGTACGCCTCCTTGTGAGGTGGCGTCCCGCCGAATCCCCTCCGGTCGTAGGCGACGGTGCGGTGCGTGCCCGCGACGGTCTCCACCACTCCGTCCCACATGCGCCGGTCAGCCACTCCGGCATGCAGGAAGACCAACGCTGGCCCGTCGCCGCGTACCTCCCCGGCCAGCGTCGCTTCGCCGCTGTGTACGTTCAGGTCTGTCACGTGCTGGGTCTTCCCTTCAAGAGTGCTTGAGCGATCAATCGGGGTGCAGCGTAGAACGGAACCGGCAACTTCGGACCTCCGAAGTTCCGGACGCACACCGACAACGGCGCGGGGCCTCATGGAGGCTCCCGCGCCGTTGGGCGTCGCGACAAGGCTCAGCCGCGCAGCGTGCGCCGTACGACGTGAAGCACGGCCGGCACCTGGATCGCCCACCCCGTGAGGGTAACGACGTCCGGGAACTCTCCCGATCCCATGACGAACCCGACCACCACGACGACGGCCGGCCAGGTACCGACCACCGTGCGATTGCGCAGGAGCAGGACGGCGAGCAGCAGGTTGCCGGGGATCGCCATGAGCAGCGGCCAGGACAGAACCTCGAACAGTGGGCCGGTGTGGACGGCTGACCACACCTCGAGCGCGCCGGCGCGCGGAGCCCCGTTGACGACAAGGTCGGCGGCGACAGTCTTGGCTCCCGCGAAGGCCGCACCTCCGAGGTAGCCGAGGCCCAGCAGGACCCCCACGACCGGGGCCAGTCGCGGTGCGGTCCGGGCGAACGCGACCATGACGTACGCCGCGAGCGTGACGCCCGCTGCCATGGCCGCGAACTGGAAGGACGTGGACACGATGAAAGCGGTCGGGTGTGCCGCGATCGCACCGATGAACTCGACAGCGGGCTCCCGAGGGAGTGGAGCCGGGTCTGTGGCGACGTAGGCGGTGAAGAGCGCTGGCGCGGCGACGGCGCTCGCAGCCAGGAGACGTCGCGCGAGGGTCGGGGACTGGGAGGGGGAGGTGCTGCTGGCGGCCTCGCCGGCGGCGAAGGTGCCCTCGGGAGCCGTGAGGCCGGCCCCCATGGTGATCTGCTGGGTCATGACGAGTTCCTCTGTGGATTGTCGGAGATTGTTGTGCTGACGTCCGGAACTCTCGCCCCGCCGCCGTCCCGCCGTCACCGGGTGGCTGTCCCGACTTCGGACGGGACACAGAACCCGTCCCATCGGGACTCCTGACCAGCGATGATCACCCCATGTCCCGATCGCCCCGCCTACCCGCTGCCTGGGCCCGCGGGCTCGCAGCGGCCCTCACCGGGCTCACGCTGCTGCTCGTCGGGTGGTGCGTGGCGGCCGCGTTCGTCGTGGACGGCGCGCCGTCCGGCGCCGACGTCATCCGCGGTGTCGCAGGCGGGGTTGGCTTCGGCGTGCTGGGAGGCCTCGTCGCCGGCCGGCGGCCGCAGCTGCCGCTCGGTTGGCTGATGCTCGCGGCGGGGTTGAGCAGCGCCTTCTCCTCTGCGTGCGACGCGCTCGCGTGGTGGGCCGTGGGGCGTGACCTCGGGGCGCTGGCCGAGGCGGCTTACTGGATGGCCGGCTGGAGCTGGGCGCCCGGTTACCTGCTCCCGGTGACGCTCGTCCTGCTCCTTTTCCCGACCGGTCGCCCTCCCTCCCCCCGGTGGCGGCCTGTGGTCGCACTGTCGTGGGTCGTGGTCCTCGTGGCGACGGCCGGGTGGGCGCTGACGCCGTACGAGGAGCAGGACTTCGCCCCGCCCCCTGCCTTCGCGGACGCCGAGCCTGTGCTCGCTGTCCCTGGCGCCGGTGTCTTGCTCACTGTTGCCCTCCCTCTCTTCCTGGTCTGCGCGGTCGCCGGAGTCGCGTCCGTGGTGGTGCGGTGGCGGCGCTCGGAGCCCCGGTCTCACGACCGCGACCAGCTCTCGTGGCTCGTCCTCGCAGCCGCCGTGCTCGCAGGCCTCCTCGGGATCGCGCTCGTCACGCCGGGCACGGGGCCGGGTCTGATCGCGGTGGCGATGCTCGCGGTCCCGCTCGCCCTCGCCGTCGCCATCCTGCGTCGAGGGCTGTGGCAGCTGGACCTAGTGCTCGACCGCTCGCTGGTCTACGGAGGCCTCACGCTCGCTGTGGTGGTGGTGTACGCCGCCCTGGTCTGGCTGGCCGGTTCCCTCACCGACGGGGTGGGTCCCGACCTGCGTATCGCGGCCGTGGTGGTGGCAGCGGTGGCGACGGCACCGTTGCGCGACCGCCTGCAGCTGGCCGTGAACCGGCTCCTGTACGGGGACCGGGACGACCCCGAGGCCGCGATGGCGCGGCTCGCCGACCGGCTTGACGCGGCCACGCACCCCGCCGACGTGCTCCCGGCCGTCGCCCAGGGCATCGTCCGCACTCTGCGCGTGCCGTGGGCGGAGGTGGAGACGGCACGCGGCGCTCGCGGAGGGGCCGGGACGCCGACCGGGCTGGCCGTCGACGTGCCCCTGCACTATCAGGGCCGCGAGGTCGGGACCATGCGCGTCGCACCCCGCGCCGGCGAGTCCGGGCTCGGGGCACGAGAGCTGGCGGTGCTCGAGCGCCTGGCCCGGCAGGCGGCACTGGCGGCTCACGCCGCGGCTCTCTCGGAGGACCTCGTCCGATCCCGGGAGCGACTCGTACTCTCCCGCGAGGAGGAACGGCGGAGGCTCCGTCGCGACCTCCACGACGACCTGGGCCCCACGCTGGCCGCCACCGCGATGAAGCTGGAGTCGACCCGCGACCTCGTCGCACGTGACCCTGAGGCGGCCGCAGCTGCCCTGGACGTGGCTGCCGAACGGCTGCGGGCGAGCGTCGCGGGGGTGCGACGCATCGTCGACGACCTGCGCCCACCCTCCCTGGACGGGCTCGGTCTGGCCGGCGCCCTCCGCGAACAGCTCGACCAGTTCGGCGACAGCGTCGAACTGTGCCTCGACGTACGCGTGCCGGACGAGCTGTTGCGGACGCTGCCGGCGGCCGTCGATGTCGCCGCCTACCGGATCGCCTCCGAGGCCGTCACCAACGCGGTGCGGCACGCGCAACCGACCCGGGTGGACGTGGTGCTCGAGGTGGTCGACCACGAGCTGGCTCTGACCGTCACGGACAACGGGACCGGGATGCCTGAGCACGTCCGGGCAGGCGTGGGCCTCGAGTCGGTCCACCACCGCGCCGCCGAAGTCGGTGGCACCTGTGCGATCCACACCCGGCCGGGCGCCGGGACCGTCCTTTCAGCCCGACTACCGCTGGAGACCCCGTGACCACCTCGTTGTCCGTCCTCGTCGTCGACGACCACCCCCTGTTCCGGGAAGGACTGGTGGAGGTCGTGCGTGGCATGCCAAGGGTAGGCCGGGTGGAGGAGGCTGCGGACGGTGCGGAAGCGGTGGCCACCGCCATCGAGATGCGGCCCGACGTCGTGGTGATGGACCTGCACATGCCGGGCGTCAGCGGCATCGAGGCCACGCGTCACATCCTCGCCGACTTGCCGGAGACACGCGTCCTGGTGCTGACGATGCTGGAGAACGACGAGTCCGTCGTGTCGGCCCTTCGCGCGGGAGCCCACGGTTACATCGTGAAGGGCGCCGCACGGGCCGAGATCGCCCGGGCGATCGAGGGAGTCGCAGCCGGAGACGTGGTGCTCGGTCCAGCGGTGGGGGCGAAGGTCCTCGGGCTGTTCAACCGAGGTGCCGACCGGGGTGACGGCCGGGTCGTGCCGTTCCCCGAGCTCACCGATCGCGAGCTCGAGGTCCTGGACCTCGTGGCCCGCGGACTCACCAACGGAGCGATCGCGCGCCACCTGTTCCTCAGCGAGAAGACGGTGCGCAACAGCGTGTCGACGATCTTCGGAAAGCTCGGCGTCGCCCACCGTGCGGAGGCCGTGGCCCGGGCGCGGGACGCCGGGATGGGCGCGGACTGACCCAGGTAACGAAGCAAGAGGCGCCCGTCCCCCGCCACGGGGAACGGGCGCCTCACCTGCCTGGTGACAGGCGTGGCTACCTCAACGCCGAACCACTCGCGGCGCGGACGTCGCCGTCTTGGCGGGCAGACCTGAGCCGCGCACCGTCACCCTCACCGACAGTCGCTTGCCTCGGTCGGCCCGGGTGACGCGATAGGTGGTCTTGCTGGCGGAGCGGATCGGCTTGCCGCTGCGCAGCCACACCACCTTGGTGGCGCTGGGTGAGGGCGACCAACGCCCGAGGCTGGCGCGCACCTTCCGGCCCACCGCGACCTTGCCCAGCACGGCCGGCTTGGCCAGCATCGTGAACGACGGAGCGGGGGCCGAAGCGGGGGCGGGAGCAGGCGCGGGCGCCGGCGCCGGTCCAGCGCCGGCGTCCGGACTGATGGCAGCCGGTGACCAGAACGGCTCGGTGGCGCCCGGGACGAGCAGCCACGCCGCGTTCGTCTCGCAGGTGGCGCCGATCGTCATGACCGAGACCCCCTCGACCTCAGCGGTGGCGAACGCCGAGCCGTCGGGGGCAGCGGTCGGGTCCGAGAGCTTCGCGTCCTCGTTGGTCGCGCAGTCCGGACTCGGCGTCGCCAGCGTGGCGGGGTCGCCGGACCGCGGGTCGCCCGCAATCTTGTAGGTGAAGATCCTCGCGGCGGACCCGTACCCCCGCCTGGCCACCAGCACGCGACCGTCGCGCGAGACCCAGCCGTCGCCGAGGTCGGTGTCCGAGGAGAAGATGTCGCGGTCGTCGAACCAGTGCTGCGGGCTCCCCCCGACGTCTTGGAGCATCATCTGGCTCCCGTAGCCACCGTGCACCATCAGCCGGGTGTTGCTCACCCAGCTCGGGTCCCCGAAGTAGGACGTCGTCGTCGGCGGGGTCAGCACGGACGCCGATGTCACACCGGTGACCGCTCGGGTTCCACACTCAGCAGCGACCGGACACGTGGAGCTCGTGGTGGACCACGCGATCCTTGTGCCGTCGGGCGAGATGGCGACGCTGACGGGCACGCCGTCCTGCGGCTGGCCCACGGAGTTCGTCAGCGGTGGCGGGTCCATCGTGTTGAGGACAGTGCCGTTCTGCTTGAGCCGGACGATCTCTTGGCCCTTGCCTACAGCGATGGTGCCGTCGTCGGTCATGCTGGGTGAGTAGTACTGCGAGGCGAAGGTGCCGTCCTTGGTCACCTGCACGAGCCCGGTGCCGTCCGGCCGGACGAGCCAGACGTTGTAGTCCTTGAGCAGGACGATGCTTCCAGGCAGGTTCGTCGCGCTGGACGGGATGGTCGCTTGCGCGTGAGAGGGGCTTGTAGGAGCCGCTACAGCCGCCAGGGTGGCGGTCAGGGTCGCGGCGGCCAGCGCCATGATGGCGGATTGGCGGGTGGGCATGGATCCTCCGGACGTCGGTGATGTCGTAGGCGACGGGATGTCGCACCTGGATCGTGGCGGCGCGGCTGTCCCGGTTGGCAGGGGCGGGTGTCCCGTCTTCGGCCCGGATACGAGCAGTGACACCTGTCCCTGTCGCTCGGGACGCCAGGAACCTCAGGCTCAACCCGAGCCGCGACAGTCGCGGCCATCCAGACTCAGAGGAACCACCGTGAACCGTCGTCCGTCCTTCCAGATGCGTGCCGCCCTGCTGCTCGGCACCGCCACCTTCTCCTGCACCCTTCTCACCTCCTGCTCGGACTCGGAGGCAGCGGAGACGAGCGGGAGCGAGCCCGTCGCCGAGGCCTCCGCCGAGCCCGGCTCCACCGACTCCGGCGACATCTCGGAGGCCCAGCTCGAGTCCGGGGTCCCGGCCGAGTGCCTCGAGGCCTTCCCCGTCGCCTTCGGCGAGCCCGACCTCGCCGCGGCCACCCTGCTGCCGGCCGACTTCCCGGCGGAGGCCGTCGACGGGACGCTGTGCCAGACGGCCGCCACCGGGAGCGGCGTCCAGGTGGTCGACTGGGCCACCGACGCGTCCGGCGCCGAGGTGCTCGACGCGCTCGAGACGGCCCTGCCGTCGTCGTACTCCGTCACCCGCGAGGACAAGGGCATGGGCGAGCAGCTCGACGGGACCGCCGGCGACGTCTACTTTACCGTCGTCACGCGCCCGGGCGCGTGGACCCTCCAGCTGGGACCCGCCTGATGGGCGCGGGCGCGTTCGCGCGCGTCGCCGCCGCCCTGGCTGCGGGCGTCCTGACTGCGCTGCCCCTCAGCACCCTGCCGGCCGAGGCGGCCGCGCTGCGCTGCCTGGGCGAGCGCCCGACCCTCGTCGGCACTCCCGCCGGCGACGTCCTCATCGGAAGCGACGGCCCCGACGTCATCTGGGGCGCCGATGGCAAGGACACGATCAAGGGCGGTGGTGGCGAGGACGTCATCTGTGGCGGTGCCGGCAAGGACACGATCGACGCAGGACCCGGGTCCGACGGGGTCAGCGGTGGTGGCGGCGACGACACCATCCGGACCGGCGGCGGACAGGAGGACCAAGCCTGGGGTGACGGCGGCATCGACACGATGACGGCGGAGTCCGCGGGCGCCAGTCTCGCCGGCGGCACCGGCAACGACATCCTTCTCGCCAAGGCCAAGGACGTCGGGCTGCTCGGGGAAGAGGGCGACGACAAGATCCGTGCCGAGAAGCCCGGCGCCATGATTGACGGAATGTGGGGCAACGACCGAATCGTCCTGCTCAAGCCCAGCGAGCTGGTCACCGGCGGTCCGGGCATCGACACGATCCGCGGGTCCAACGACGGCGATGGGAGTCCGGAGCAGCCGGTCCTCGGCGGTTCGGGCAACGACATCATCTTCATGAACGCGGGCACGGACTTCGTCGACGGCGGCGAGGGCGACGACAGGATCGACTTCGGCACCGGCTACGACGGTTTCGCCAGGGGTGGGCCAGGTGTGGACACGATGAGCTCGGCCACCATCGGATCCGCTCTCTACGGCGAGGGCGGCGCCGACGTGATGGTCGCCCGGGCTCCAGGCATGCTCATGGCCGGTGGTGAGGACGACGACACCATCACCGGGAGCAGGCACAACGACACCATCGACGGCGACGCCGGCGCGGACACCATCCACGCGGGAGAGGGCACCGACGAGGTCAACGGCGGAGATGGCGGCGACCGCATTGTCGTCAACGGCGGCGAGAAGCACAGGATCGAGGCCGGCCCCGGTGACGACACCGTCGACTACGGGCCAGCATTTGCAGGAATCATCGACGCCGGGGGCGGCAACGACGTCGTGCGCTCCATCGCCGAGGGCGTCGGCATCTTCGGCGATGAGGGCGACGACAAGGTCCTGGTCACCGGTGCCGGGTCCTTGATGGTCGGCGGCCCGGGGAACGACACGCTCGAGGGGAGCCCGTTCGCCGACCACGTCGAGGGGGCCGAGGGCAACGACACCATCACGCTCAACGGCGGTGACGACACCGACGTGGACGGCGGCGCGGGCAACGACAGCATCGACGGCGGCGCCGGCAACGACGTCCTCGCCGGCAGCGGCGACGACGACGGCCTGCTCGGGGGTGAGGGCGACGACCAGCTGTTCGGCGGCGAGGGCAAGGACACCTGCGTGGGTGGCGCCGGGCACGACACGTGCAACGGCGGCCCGCTCGGAACCGACGGGCTCAGCCCCGACGACCCGGACACGTGCGGTGACGACGTCGAGGTCAAGCGCAACTGCAGGGGAAACCCCCGCGAGCGGTGGTTCGGGCAAGCCTCCGGCACGCTGAGCTTCGGTGGGGTCAAGGAGACCTGGTCGACGTCATACACCCTGGAGACGGTCGCTGCAGACTTCTACTGGTCCGGTGATGCCGGCATCGCCTGGAGCGTCGGCGGTACTGACGCACAAGGCTGTTCCTACACCGGCGCAGCGACGATCCCGGGACGTGCGGGCCTCACGCTGTGGGAGGGGACGTACGCGCACGAGGTCTACCGCGTGGCGGGGACGACCGTGCCCGTCACGGTCTCCTGTCCCGGACGCCAGCCCGAGACCGTCCACTACAACCCGATGAACACCAACGCCGCGCAGGTCGACGACCAGCTCCTGGTCGAGCCCGGCCTCACGGCTGCGGGCAGTGCCAGCTACGTGCCGATGAACGCCCCTGACGGGCGGGCCGACTGGTCGTGGTCACTGTCGACCACGCCCCTCCAGCCGAGCCCGTGACGCGTTCCTCCCTGCTCGCAGCACGAGTGAGCTGAGCGCTTGCGCCCGTCGACCACCCGGTCGGCGGGCGCAGGTGCGTCGACAGCGGCGTGCAGCCCGACAGGGTCGGCTCGGGACAGCGCCGGGACATCTGACCGATGCCCCTGGGACACCGGGAGAAACAGAGTTTCAGTCATGACCACACACACCAACACCCCGTCCCCCGTCCACCTTCCTGACCTCTCCGACAGGCCCGGTCGCGGCCGGCGCTCCCTCCTGGTCGTCGCCGGCGTCCTGGCCTGCGGCGTCCCGGTCGTCTTCACCCTCAACATCACCCGCATGCTCGTGATGGGCATCGACACCGACCACCGGTTCCACCAGCTCACCGGGCAGGGCGAGATCCTCTTTGCCCTCTGGTTGCTGCCCCTCCTGGCCCTGCTCCGCGCGGGATGGCAGGGACGGCGGCCCGGCACTGCGGCGGGCTGGGCGCACCTCGTCCTCGTCGCTGCCGGTGCGGGCTGCGCCGTTGCTGCCCCCGGAGGGGGCGCACCTGCCCTCGTGGGTCTCATCGGGATCACCGGATCGTTCGTCTGGGTCGCCCTCCCGCTGCGTCCGCAGCTGCGCGTCGGGGTCCAGGTCGACCCGTTGCTGATGCCGGTCGCGCTCGCGGCCAGCGCGGTGCTCCTGCCGTACGCCGTGGACCAGATCGGCCTTCAGAACGCGGCGACCACCGGCTTCCACTCCGAGAACCCGCACTACTTCGACATGGCGTGGATTGCGGTCGTCCTCGCGGCGTACGCCCTGCTCGCCGGCCTGCTCCCGGCAGCACGGGTGCTGGCCACGGGCTTCGTCGTCGCGATGGTCTGGCTCGGCTCCGCCGGTCTCGCTCTGGGCGAGAGCACCGCCTGGTCCCTGTCCTTCCTGGTGGTCGGCGTCCTGACTGCGGCGGCTTCGGTCGTCGTACGTCGCCAGACTCCCCGGAACTGACGTCGAGCAGTGTCGATCACACCTACAATCCGCCACGTGCAGCCAGCGTCGCCACCCCGGTCACGCCCCGTGACCGCGGGCGCGGCGCTGGCCGCGGTTCCCGGGATCGGCGGTGGAGTCCTCGCCCTCGTCCTCGCCGCTTGGCACGGCACGTGGGACCTGGCGGTGGACGGGCAGGTCCCGGTCGATGCGGTCGTGGCCATCGCCTACCCGATGACGGCCCTGGTCGTGCTGAGTTCCTCGGCGCTGCGCCGCGGCGCGCGCGCCCTCGCATGGATCCTCATGGTGGCCGGGGGTTGCTCCGGCGTGGCCACGCTCTCCACAGTGGTCGCGCAGGTCGCCACCGAACCGTCGACGGCGACCGACGTCGCCGTGCTGCTGCTCAGCAGCGTGTGGGTGCCGGGGTTCCTGTCCCTGCTCACCCTCGTCCCGTTGTTCTACCCCGACGGCCTGCTGCCCGGGAGGCTGTGGCGCCTCGCTGCCGGCGCGGCCGTCATCGGCATCGCGCTGCTGACCCTGGGCCTGGGCCTCTACCCGGAGACCTTCGAGGGCCGCATCCGGCTGCCGAAGCCGGTGAGCCACCTCGGCATTGCGCAGGGACTCACGTACGCCGGCGCGGCGCTGCTCCTGCCGGCGGGTCTCGCCGGCGTGGCCTCGCTGGTCGTGCGACTCGTCCGGACCCGGGGTCTGGCGCGACGCCAGGTGATCGTCTTTCTGGCCGCTGCGGCGCTGCTCATCGCGGTCACCGTCACGCAGGGGTCGCTGCCGTCCCCGGTCGACATCCTCGCCCAGGCCGTCGCCGCAGCGATGGTCCCCATCGCAATCGGCGTCGCCATCACCCGGCACGGGCTCTACGAGATGGACGTCGCCGTACGCCGGTCGCTCGTCGCCGTCAGTCTCGGTACGTGCCTCGCGGGGGCCTACCTCACCCTGTTCGCCCTGCTCCAGGCGCTACCCCGACACGAGTCCGCGCTGAGTGCAGCTGTTGCCGCGGGCCTCACGGGCGCCATCATGCAGCCGCTCGCGAAGCGGCTGACCGCCGGGGTGGACCGCATGTTCTACGGCGACCGAGCCGATCCGTTCGCGGTCACGAGCGCTCTTGCAGGCCGCCTCACCGAGGCCGGCCTCGACGTCGCCCTGGTGCCGCAGGTCCTCTGCGACACCGTCGTGGAGACGCTGCGGCTGCCTGCGGCCCGGGTGTGGCTGGCTGGTGACAGCAGCGACCGGCCGGTTGCCACCGCGGGCGCGGTCGGTGACGAGCCGCCCGCCGAGTTCGAGCTGCGGCACCGCGGTGACGTCGTGGCCGAGCTCGACGTGTGGCCCCGCGCCGGCGAGCAGGGGCTGCACCCCCGAGACGAACTGGTGGTGCGCGGGCTCGCCGACCAGGTGGCGCCTGCCGTCGCTGCGGTCCAGCTGCACCGGCAGCTCCAACGCAGCCGCGAAGCCCTGGTCGCCGCGCGGGAGGACGAACGCCTCCAGCTCAGGCGCGACCTCCACGACGGGCTCGGGGCGACCCTGGCCGGCCTCCGTCTACAGGTCGAGACCGCGCAGTACCTGTCCGACCAACCGGACGTCGACGGCCTGCTCGGCTCAGCGGGCGACGGTGTCGCCCAGGCCGTGGCCGAGGTGCGCGCGATCACCGACGGGCTCCGGCCCGCCGCCCTCGACGAGCTGGGGCTCGCCCGCGCCCTGTCCGCACTCGCCGACCGCGTCCGGGCTCCTGGTCTCGAGGTCGAGGTCGACATCGCCGAGCACGTCGCTGCTGCGCCGGCCGTCGAGGTCGCCCTGCACCGCATCGCCGCTGAGGCGCTAGCCAACGCCGTCCGGCACTCCGGCGCGCGTCGCCTGTCGTTGCGCGTCCGCGACGGCCGTCACGTCGAGCTGCACGTCAGCGACGACGGCGTCGGCCTGAGAGCTGGTGCTGACGCCACTGCCGGGTCGGGCCTCGGTCTGGCCTCGATGCGGCAGCGCGCGGAGGAGGTCGGCGGCACCCTCGAGCTGCTCACCTCCGACTCGGGCACCACCGTCCATGCATTGCTGCCGCACTCCGTAGGAGACCTCACATGACCACCGTCCTGCTCGTCGACGACCACCCGCTCTTCCTCGACGGCGTCCGGGCTGCGCTCACAGGCGCCCCCGACGTCGAGGTGGTCGGGGAGGCTCACGACTGCCGGGAGGCCGTGGAGAAGGCGGCCGCCCTGCGTCCCGACGTCGTCCTCATGGACCTCAACCTCCCCGACGGCTCCGGCATCGACGCCACCCGCGACATCCTGGCGGCGGCACCCGAGACGGGGATCCTGGTGATCACGATGTCGGACGACGACGACGCCGTGGTCGCGGCGATGCGAGCGGGCGCTCGCGGCTACGTAGTCAAAGGGGCCGGGCGCACGGACCTGCTCCATTCCGTGGCGACGGTCGCTGCCGGAGGGGCCGTCTTCAGCCCAGCGGTCGCAGCCCGGCTCGGTGGCTACTTCAGCGGCTTGGCGGCCCAGCCCGGCCGCGAGATGTTCCCCCAGCTGAGCGATCGCGAGCGCGAGGTCCTCGACCTCGTCGCCCGCGGCTTCGACAACCGCCGGATCGCCCGCGAGCTCTTCCTGTCCGAGAAGACCGTGCGCAACAACGTCTCCATGCTCCTCGGCAAGCTCGACGTCACCGACCGGGCCGAGGCGATCGCCCGGGCCAGGCGGGCGGGGCTGGGTCAGGAGCCCGGTTGAGGCCCGACCCCGTCCGATAGCGTCCGACCTCATGGACGACCACGCCCCGCACCAGGCGTACGCCGCACTCAGCGACTCGGTGTTCGCGCTGTACGAGGCCGGGCAGCAGCGGGAGGCACTGAACCTGCTCGACGGGGCGGGCCCCGAGCTGCTGCCGTGGCGCTCGGAGCTGGCGCACCTCAGGGCGTGTCTCCACGGCTCGCTGGGCGAGCCTGACGCGGCGCTGGCGACGCTCGACGGGGCGCACGCCGCGGGCGGGTGGTGGGACCCGGAGATCCTTGTCGAGGACGACGACCTGTCAGCCCTGACGGGGCTGCCGGAGTTCGTCGCGCTGGTCGAGTCGTCGCGGGAGCGCTGGGCACGGGCCAACGCCGAACCGGACCGCACGGGCGACCGTCTCGCGCTGCCGTCCGGACGAGCGCGCGGGTTGGTCGTCGCGTTGCACGGGGCCGAGGAGGACGCGGACGACGCGCTCGCCGCGTGGGGTCCGGCGACGGACCTCGGCTTCGTCGTGCTCGCCGTACGGTCGTCGCAACGGACCTCACCCTGCTACCGGTCCTGGCCCGACCAGGAGCGAGCGGGCGCGGAGATTGCCGACGCTCTGGAGACGTTGCCGGCGGAGGCGCGCGACCTGCCCGTCGTCGCTGGCGGTTTCTCCGCGGGCGGTCGGGTGGCAGTCCAATGGGCGCTGTCCGGGATGCCGTGTGCCGTCGCCGGCGTGGTCGCCGTGGCGCCTGCCGTGCGTGGTGACCTTGCGCCATCGCACCAGGCGGCCCTCGACCCCGCGCTCCTCGTCGTCGGGTCCGACGACGATCTCCGCGACGACGTCGTCGCCGCGGGCCGACGCCTCGCTGGATTCACTGCGGACGTCGTCGAAGGACTCGCTCACCGCTTCCCGAAGGACTTCGCCGGGCGGCTGGCGACGGCGCTGGGGCCGTTCGGCTGAGAGCGCCGGTCGCTCCGCGACCAGAGGAGAAATGGTCGTCGCCCGGGCTCCCCGGACAGGGAACCCGGGCGACCGGTGCTCGGCGGACGAAACCCGCTCACGCGAGGGGCCTCCACCCCGCTGCGAGTGCCATGTCGTGGCGACTGCGGCGCGGGACGTCGCTCGGCGCCTCGAGGACGCCGTCGCGACGCAGGACGTGTGGACGGATCCGGCCGGAGCTCCTGCTCGTGCGGTTGATGGTGCGGTTGATGGTACGGACGTGCTTCATTCGAGGTGCTCCTGTCGTGGTGTCCGCGACCGTTCGCGGAACGACTCCGAGCCTCGGGGTCCCGAGGTCCCGAGGGACAGGGACACCGGTCACCTGTCGGGCGGGACGCCGAGGGCGACAGCGTCAGCGCCCGAGCCCCGCCTCGCGCGCCTTGACGATCGCCTCCGGACGACCGGCGACGTCGATCTTGGCGAAGATGCTCGACACGTAGTTGCGGACCGTTTTGTCCGACAGGAACAGGCGTCGGGCGATGTCGGTGTTGGACGTGCCCTCGGCGATGAGCGCCAGCACCTCGCGCTCCCGCTCCGACAGCGACGGGAAGGGCTGCGCGGACGAGCCCCCGCCGCCGGCGAAGAAGCCCCGGAGGCGGCGGGCGATCTCGGCGCCGTACACAGCCTGGCCGGCCGCCACGGATGCGAGGGCCCGCGAGATCTCCTCCTGGCCGGCGCCCTTGAGTAGATATCCCAGTGCGCCCGCCTGGATGGCGGCGAAGACGGCTTGGTCGTCCTCGACCATCGTCAGGACGAGCACCTTCACGTCTGGCTGCAGGTCAGTCAGCCGCTTCGTTGCCTCCACACCTGACACGCCGGGCATCTGGAGGTCCATGAAGACGACGTCGGGTCGGTGCTCGACGACGGCTGCGACGCCGGACTCCCCGTCCCCCGCTTCGGCGAGGACGGTGACACCGAGGTCCTCCAGCAGAGTCCGCAGCCCCTGTCGAAACATCGGGTGGTCGTCGACCAGCACGACTCGCAGGTCCTTGATCATGACTGCCTCACTTCCTCGGTGGTACTGGTCAGGGAAGGCACGTCGTCCGGGCCAGCGGCCGGAGCGTGGGGGGCGTCGTACGGCAGCCAGGCTCGTACGCCGGTCCCATCGGTCGTGGTCTCGACGTTGCACCACCCGCCGAGCTCGGCGGCCCGCTCGCGCATGGAGGCGAGCCCTACTCCCGGTGTCAGCTCGGCGGGCAGTCCGCCCCCGTCGTCGCGCACGTGCACCTTCAGCCCGGCGTCCCCTGCCGCGAGCGACAGGTCGACCCGGGACGCGTCTGAGTGGCGAACGGCGTTGTTCACTGCCTCCGCCGCGATCCGGTAGGCCGCGACCTCCACCGCAGCGGGCAGCTCGTCGAGCCGCCCGGTCGCGTGGACGTCGATCTCGGGGCCGCCGGCGGTGAGCGTGGACACCAACCCCTTCAGTGCCCCGACCAGGCCGAGGTCGTCGAGAGCGGGCGGTCGCAGGTCGGCGACCAGTCGTCGCACGTCCGTCACGGCCGAGCGCGCCTGCTCCGCGGCGGCCCCGGACAGCTCAGCCGCCCGGTCGCCGTCACCTCGAGCCAGCGCTGACCGCACGACGTCCAGCGCCATGACCACCCCGGCCAGCAGCGGCCCGAGCCCGTCGTGCAGGTCGCGGCGCAAGCGCCGGCGCTCGTCCTCGCGCGCCTGGACCAGCTGGGTGCGCGACTCCTCGAGCGCACCTGACAGACGGACGGCGTAGGCCGCCGCCGAGAGCGGTCCGGCCACCGCCTGCAGAGCGCGCGCGTCCGCCCCGGTCGGCGGCGCGGGCCCGTCGACGGTGGGCGCGTCACGTCCGGGCGCCCGGACGACTCGCAGCTCGCCCACTTGCCGTCCGTGCAGCTCAAGGGGCACGGTGGCGGCAGTCGCGGCCTCGCCGGCCCGTTCCTCCACCTCGGAGCCATCTGGCATGCGGACCAGGACGCTGACCCCGCGGAGCCTGAGGCCCGAGCGGACTGTCTCAACGCCGGCAGCCAGTGCCTCCCGCGGCGTAGCGGCCTCTCGGAGCGACTGGTCCACCGCCTGGATCAGGGCGTACGGGTCGCCGCGCAGTCCGTACAGCAGGCGGTCCACCAGGCGTTGCAGACGGACCCGGGCGGGGTGGAAGGCGGTGGCAATGGCGAACGCGGCGACAAAGGGCACGGCGCCCTCGGACGTGCCGACGAGGGCACCGACCCAGCCGATCAGCGCGACGTACAGCAACGCGGCACCGGCGACGAGCAGCACCGCGACAATCGTGCGGTTCACCAAGAGGTCGAGGTCGTAGAGCCGGTAGCGCAGAGCCGCCACGGCGATCCCGGCCGGGACGAGCAGGACCACGAGGTTGGCCCACCCCGACGGCACCACGACGATCGCCAGGACCGTGAGCGCCACGGCGTACCCCACCCAGCCGACCTGTCGCCGCTCGACGCCGTCGGCTCGGCGCACGCGGACAACGACCGAGGCGATGGCGATGACCAGCGGTGCGGCCATACCGAGCTGGACCGCCGGTTGCACCACCTCCGCGACCGGACCCACTGCCTCGACCCCGAGCGGGTTGTCGATGCCCGGGAAGAAGTCGAAGGGTCCTGGTGTGAGCGCGATCGTGACCACGCCGACGAGGCCCAGGACGGCCGCGCAGACCAGCGACCATCGCCAGCCGCGCGCAGGGAGGGGACGGCCGTGGGGCACGACCTGCGGGAGGACTGTCGAGACAACGAGCCAGGACGGCAGCCACGCCCAGCTGGCCACCCAGGCGGTGGCTGCGGCGAAGCCGGCGCCCGACGGCAGTACGGCGGAGTCGTCGCCGCCCAGCGCGTACGCCGTCCAGGACAACGCGGAGATGTAGACGGCCGACGCCGCACCGACCGCGAGCAGCAGCCAACCCATGCGGCGGGCCGGCGGGTGCGCCACCAGCAGCGCGCCGGTGATCGAGAACGACGTCGCAACGACCACTTCGGGGGTGCGGATCAGCTGCTCGAGGTAGCCGAGGCCGCTCACCACAGGGAGCGCCACCGCGAGAGCTGCCAAGGCGACGGCGAGGACGGCCAAGAGCCGGGCCGCCGTCGCGGCAACCCGGCTCCCGTCGCGATCCGCAGCCACCTGCTCACCGTAGGGGGCCGGATCGGGAGGTGTCAGGCGTTCTTCCACGCCCGCGCACCGTCCTGGAGGACGTGGTGGGCCAGCCCGACCGCACCGATGAAGTACAGCCAGTGCGGGTCGACCGGACCGACGGCGCCGATCGTGAAGTCGAGCACGATGAACACGAGCCACGCCCCCGGGATCCACCGAGGCACTCCGGCTCCCCTGACCAGCAACCCGATCGTCAGCACGAGCATGCCGATCACGGTCCCAGCCATGAAGGGCAGGGCGAAGAGCACGCCGAGCAAGGGGTCCTGCTGCTGGCTCTGCATCCACGTCGCGGCGGCCAGCCCGGCCTCACCGTCGAGGAGCGCCCGGATCTGCACGAGTCCGGTGAGCTGGAGGCCGAGGAAGCCCCACATGCCCAGGACGAGGAGCGTCCCGGCGATGCCTCCGGCACGGCGCGCCCGCCTGGTGAGCAGGTGCGCTGCGGCGACGAAGCCGAGGGCCATGAACGGCAGGGCGACCGTGCCGGTCACGGACATGGCCGTCACGAGGGTGGGGCTGTCGGAGGCGAGGGCCACCATGTCGTCGATCGTCTCGGGCCGTCCGCCCAGCAGCTGCGTCATGACCGCCTGAGCAGTGTTGCCGGCAGCTCCGAGCACCAGCGCCGTGGCGGCGAAGGCGGCGCCGAAGGGGCGCACCGCGGTCTTCGTGGACGGCGCCACTGTGGCGTCGGCGGGGGTGGTGCTGACCGGCGCGATGCCGGCGGTGGTGCTGTTCATTGCTGTCTCCTTGGTCTGTGCGGCGGTTCATCCGCCGGCAAGGAAGACATTTCCGCGACGCGTGTCCTAGGCACTCGGTAGCGGTGTCCTGACCTCGCTGGGACATCGCAAACGGTGGGCGGGTTCTCGGAATCATCCGTGCGCGGCAGCGGGAACGCCGGCATCGCGTCGGGGCAGGTACTGCCAGCGGTTGGATCCCTTGACCTCGACAACACCGCGACCGCGGTCGCGGTGCCGGCGGTGTCGCCGTCGACCCGGATAATTATGCGAGCTGATGAACAAGAGGCGGTCGCCGAGTTTAAGTACTTGCTGCCGCTGGGCGTTACCCGGGATGTCACAGCCATCGGTGCGGCAGACGTCTTGGCTCAGGTGTTCGGAAGCGAAACATGCGCAGGTAATCGCCTACCGAGACATGTCAACTACTTCTCCTGCCTACTCGCGCGACCAGACGAGTGCCGTCAGGTTCTTCGAATGGCCGCGGCGGCTTCGACCCTGGCCGGGCGAGTACGAATCTGAACACGCTGCTTGGCGTCCTTAACACCGGCGGACTCGCGTCATACCGCCGCCTATCAGCCTGTCGAGCGGGTAGCGTCACTTGCTCCGCTACTCGAGGTTCCTGAGGTTGCTGTTGTGCCTGCGTTCCTACGTATGACCCCCACCCGGTTCGCCGCTGCGCTGGCGATGGTGCTCCTAACCCTCTGCCTCTCTGCGGCGTCGGCGAACGCCGACGAGCCATACCCGCCGTCTGGGACCTTCGCGACCACTAATGCGCAGTTGAAGGAGTCTGGGTGCTTCTACCACCGATACACTCTCGCCTTCGACTCCGGACCGATGACTGAGGAATGGGGCATCTCCATTCGAGTGCTCGCTCCCGATGGGACCCTCGCAGACATTGCCTCTCGGCTCGGCAGCAACTGGTCGCGAGGCACACTCGCAGAGGACATACTCCTGTGCTCGTCCCTAGATCAGCCAGGGACTTACACACTGACCGGCTTCATCACGACCTGGCCGGGCGACGTCGACACCGCATTCCCGCCGCTGACCTTCGAGGTCCTACCAGTACCCGTCGCTGACGTGACGGGAACTGTCGCCAAGCGCGCTACGGCAGGTGGCGCCAAACTCATTTTCAGGTCTGCGCCGACGCCCACCGGGTACGTGCAGGGCAGGCGCCTCACCTGGAAGATCACCTATGACGGTCGTTCCAAAAGGATCGTCCAGTACGCCGGCGAACGCGACGTGCTGCGCTTGACATTCCGGCCCGGGACCGGCAAGCACCCCATCCGCGTCTACAGAAATGGCGCCCGCGTGCTCAAAGTGGTTGTGCGTAACTAGAAGGTCCGGCGAGGTGGCAGTTGACGGTCTCAGCGCGCTTCGACGCATCTAGTCACGGTCGAATTGCACCCGTTAGACATCCGGCGTGCCGCGCTGAGTGCGTCACTCTCCGGATGCTTGGGGCGCACACCTGACGCCTAGGACCAGTGGTCGTACAAACGTTGGCGATCCTCGTTCGGCGCTCCCTCGTAGTCGGCGCCTACTTCCAGCGTCTCTGCATTCACAACGAGTGGAGCCAGAGACGGCTCGCCTCTGAGGCGGCAATCCTCGGAGATTACGTCCAGGAGGCGGCCCATGCCGTTCGGCGGATGACTCAGCTGAGCCGACGCTTTCAGCTCGCCGTAGGTGATGGTCTGTCCACGCCGAGCGACATCGATGAGCTCATCCCTCACCCGTTGCCCGACATCGGCTTGCATCTGCGTGACAGTGATCGTGCGACCCTTCATGTCGAATCGATCGCCGGGGCGCAGCAGTAGTCCCATGCCGTTCATCGTGACATCGAATGGCTCAATCTGCAGCCGATGTCGGGGCTGGGGGAACGATCGAGCCGCGGCCGAGGATGCGTCCTTCCGCCGCGAGTACCTGTGGCTCCGCAAGTGATGACCGAGTAAGCGTGTTGCTGCACCGGTGGCGGTGAACCTACTGCAGCAGACCCCCCGGAGCTCCGTTGAGTGGGAACTGTCAACCGGAGGTAAGCCTCTGAGTTTCCGTGCGGCTTGGCGGGTCAGCGGGTGGCGATTCCGCCGGCGCAGCGGCCGTGTCCGTCGCATCGGCGTTCGCGACGATGATCGTCCACTCGTAGTCCGTGTAGTCCAACAGGCAGGGCTTGATGCCCAGGCGATGCATCAATGCACGGCGTTCGGGGCCGGGGGGCAGCATGTAGGGACTCTGATCGGACATGGCCTCACTCGTTCATTGCGTGGACTGGGTTACGGAGTTCGCACTCAAAGTCCGCGTGCGACACCCATTTATCGGCGAGGTCCAGGCCGGGATCAAGCGTATGAACGATAGCTCCGCCTCACGCCACCCCTGAGGACGAGGCTCGGCCGCCTCGCAAGAGCAACCGGCACGCGGGCGTCCCTCCGACAACCAGTGCGCCTAAGGGGCCTACGAGCGCTACCTAGTCGTCCGGATCTGCCGCGCTCCGCATCAGTCCCGCGCCCGACTCAGAGCGCGTGGGCGAAACTCGAGCTGTGAGGGTCCGCAGAGTTGCCTGCAGCTCCTCGAACTCTCCTGTTGCGAGGCCTAGCCGCTCGACCATGTCGCAGTGAATCGCCTCGGCGTGCCGACGCAGGGAATCACCTTTGTCGGCCAGCGACACCACGACGAAGCGCTCGTCCGCATTGTCGCGGCGGCGTTCGACGAGTCCTCCCGCCTCCATCCGCTTGAGCAGCGGGGTCAGTGTTCCGTGGTCCAGGCGAAGTTGCGCAGCGAGGTCACGGACGGTGCAGCTCTCGTGTTCCCACAGGACGATCAGCACGAGGTACTGCGGGTAGGTGATTCCGAGCTGAGCAAGGCCCGGGCGGTATGCCGCGATCACAGCGCGCGATGCGGCGTAGAGGTCGAAACACAGCTGCTCGTCCAGCGGCGGCGCCTTGATTGTCCCCATGCGCCACACTCTGCCCCATTCGTCGGTACCTTGTGCACGAGGGTTTAGTGCACAAGGCATGACGCCGCACTAGGAAGTCTGGGAGGGCACCTGTGGCCACACGAGCGACGCCGGAACTTGAAGCCGGTGGCGCAGAACCGCTGGAGCAGCTACTTGTCAGGTCCGGCGGCGGTGACATCGAGGCGTTCGCCGAGCTATACGATCGCCTAGCTTCGCGCGTCTTCGGCTTGGTTACGTGGCTGGTCCGGGACGAAGCCGCCTCGCAGCGCATCACCTGCGAAGCGTTTATCGAGGCGTGGCACCGCGCGCCGACCTACGACCCGGCCCAGTTGGGCGCCACGGCTTGGACGCTCGTCATCGCCCGCCGGATCGCGGTGAGCGCGCTCCGCCTCTCATGGCCGCCCGTGGGTCACCCTGCGCCGGCGACCTCCGTCGGCCGTTCATTCCTGCTGGCAGCCGGCCTCAACCGCGTTCAGGCCAACGCCCTTCAGTTGGCTTGGTTCGGCGGGCTCGACCACCGGCGAATCGAGGAGGAGCTCGACTCCGACGAACCGGCCACGACGCTGATCAACGAGGCGCTGGGGATGCTGGTAGCGATCGGTCCTCGGCGATGAGACCGCGTGGTACCCCGGGCGGGACCGAGGACGGCGACGGGCCGGTTCCAAGAGCGCGAAGCGGCAGACGTGGAGATCGACCATCTACGAGTCGCACGCCGCCGCCGGGCCGCCGCAGTGGCGCTACCAGCGCAGGGCGTTGATGGGGACGCGGTGGATGAAGGCGACCTCCGTGAGGTGAGGACGTTCCCGTCCTTGCCGTCGGGGATGGAGACGATCAGAACGAACGCGTCTTCGAGGTCGGCTACCGCGGCACCTCGGCCCGCACACCTGAAGACCCGGAGTTCCGGGACGTCCACACCGCATGCGCCGGATTCGGCCTGGCGATCGTCAAAGGCATCGTCGAAGCCCACCACGGCTGTGTCACGGTCGAGAACGTTCCCACGCCGTCGGCTCGGGCGGAGGGCTGCCGATTCCGAGTAGTCCTATCCGCCCGGTGAAACATCGCCGCTTGTCGGCGCGGGTCAAACAGCCGACGCAGCCCGGTCTGCATGGACCGGCAAGTCAGGGCGCTCAGCGTCGGTCGCATTCAAACGTCCCGATCTAGCAGCGGTGGAGTGTGGATGAGTCGGTTTCGTTGCGGATCGGCTTGCGGTGGCGATGCACAGATTTCCGCGTGGGCTAGCGTTCAAGAAATGACGTTGAACCATGCGCGCCGCGGAAGCGGCAGGCCGTTGTTGCTCGTGCACGGTCTGGGCGCTGGATGGCGATCCTGGTCCCCGATCATCGACGAGCTGGCCGAGAGCCGTGAGGTCATCGCCGTCGACCTGCCGGGATTCGGCGAGTCGCCTCCTTTGACCGGCGAGGTCTCGATCGCCACCCTGACCGACTCCGTCGCAGAATTCATCCGCGAACAGGGTCTGGACGGGGTGTCGACGGTCGGCCAGTCGATGGGTGGCCGAATGGTGCTTGAGCTCGCACGGCGAGGCGTCGGCGGCGACACCGTGGCGTTGGACCCGGGTGGTTTCTGGAGCGACCGCGAGCTCGCCGTCTTCGGCGCCACGCTTCGGCCATCGATCGCTCTGGTCCGGGCGCTGCGAGGCACGCTGCCAGCACTGCTGGGCAACCCCGTGGGAAGGACGCTGCTGTTGGCGCAGTTGTCAGCGCGGCCCTGGGCACTCTCGCGCGAGACCGTGCTGCCGGATGTGCGCGGGCTGGCTGAGTCCCCGTCGACTGGCGCGGCCCTGGACGCCCTGACCAAGGGGCCCAAGCAGCAGGGTGCGCCGGCCGGCACCGTGCCCGGCCGGGTCACGATCGGTTGGGGTCGTCGTGACCTGGTGACCGTGCCGAGGCAGGCCGCACGTGCGACGGAACTGTTTCCGGACGCGGTGCTGCACTGGTTCGAGCGGTGTGGCCACTTTCCACAATGGGACGCACCGCATGAGGCGACCCGACTGATCCTTGACAGCACCAGTTGAGGTCGGTCGCGCAGCCCGGCCTACGAGGGCGCTTGTCGCCCTAGACGGATCGTCATTCGGAACGGGTCGATCTGCGTCTTAACGCCGCCTGTCGGGGATGCTCGCAACTTCTGGATCTGCGATATGAATGCGTCTTGAGGTCGCCTCTTGCGCCGTATGCAAGCGAACTGATCGTGTCGGCGGCGGCACCTGACGGCGAGCAGCCGTGAGACCTGGGAGTTTGTTCGGCGTGTTTGAGAGCCACGACGGCGATGAAGCGATGGGGGGCGCCAGATCAGCTCGGGTTTCCGTAGCAAGCGGTGTTTGCCAGCACGTCAGCGTCGGATGGCAGTGCTGCCAAGGCTTTGAGGGCAACCAGGGTGCCGTTGCGGAACCTTGCCTGGTAGACCGCCGGCGCACCAGTCGGGAACGCAGCGGACAGGCATGCCGACGCCACGAGCTGCATCGTGCCGGTGCCGTCCCTCAACAGGCCGACGTCGGACCCGGCGAGCCATGTCCCAGTGAAGTCAGGGCTGTTGCTTTTGGGAGAACCGATGGGCGAGTAGGGATAGGCGCTGTCGATGGGGTTTGTGATCTTCTGCGCGTAGCCGACCAAGGGTGCGCCGGTGGCGTTCGCGGACAGCCGGACCTCATTGACGCGGCCCTTCTTGATGGTGGCAGTGAACTCAAGATCGCTCGGCTCCGGGAAGCCCCCCAGCTCCTTGCAAGTCTTGTCCGGACCTTTCGCGTCCTTGCCCGTGAGCTGCGACTGCACCTGCATGACAGCGGAGGAGACAAGCGCCTTGCCGCCGTTCAAGATCAGCCATCGGGAGTCGCCGAGTTGAGTCAGGTTGTTCTGCACTGACTAACCGATGCAGTACCCCTCGAATCCGAGGGTGCAGTCGCCTTCGAAGCGGTCGACCTGGGTGAAGCCTCGGCCGGGGCCGCTGCGTGCGCTGACCCCTCCCGGGAGGGTCTGGGCGTAGAAGTTCGAACCCTGCAGGTAGGCGCCGCGGCAGGCCGGAGCCGCTGCGTCGTACGGAGTGTCCGGAAAGACGATCGCGACTGCGCCGGTCACGGCAGTCACGAGCCCGAGCAGAGCTGCGACCGCCCCGACCACGATGCCGGAGTCGGTGGGACCCTCGCCTGGGAGGCGCCCCCCGTTCTTACGGCGCCGCCGCCGTAGCTGGTCGTAGGTGAGGCTGATCATCAGCGCGGCCAGCGCTCCGGCCAGCACGAGGCTGGTGAGGCGATCTGCGTCAGGTCCGTACCACCCGGTCGAGATGATCAGGTCTGGATTCATCAGACCGAGAAGCCCGGTTCTGAGGGAAACCGCAGCCGCGAGCAACAGCGTCGAGACGGCCACCAGGGCTTTCCACCACATGTGAATCACTCCATGCCTGTGCTCGTGCGAGCGGATGTCTGCGGCTCAGTAGGCGGGGCTCGCGTCCTCGACTGACTTCAAGGAGATGCACGAGATCGCTTTGATACGAGGCGTCCAAGGCGCGGCGGTTCCGAGTAACAACGGCCGTTGCCCAGACCGTCGAGCAACTGTGGCTGTTTCTCCCGCCCGCGGAAGGCTGAATTGCAACGTTCGCACTGCCGCGATGAGTGCGTCTTTCCGCCGCATATGCCCTCCGGCCCGCACCACCCCTGGCGAGCCGACGACGTACGGGCTCCACGCGCAGATAGCGTCGGGAGGTGGCCACCTCGCGACGATCCAGCTCGCGACGGGGAAGCGCCACGGCGCGGCGTCGGGGCGGGTCGAAGCAGCCACGATCGCTCCCGGTGGCCGGGCCGGGGGAGCGGCTGTGGGTGCTCGACGTCCCGTACGGCACCCAGGCGGAGGGGGCGTCCTGGCACCCGGCCGTGAAGATGCACCTCCACGTGGGGCGCGCACTGCCCAAGCACCTCGAGCCCTACTCGCCTGGCCCGCACACGCTCGGCCGGTTCCTCGAGAACACGCTCAACCCGGACAACCGCACGCCGGCCCCGGAGCCGACGGAGGAGCTCGAGCCGCGGCGGATCCAGTTCGAGGCGGCGGACGCGATCGCGGCGCGGGCCGAGGCGGGGGGACGGCTGTTCCTGCTCGCTGACGAGCCGGGGGTCGGCAAGACGATCTCGGCGGTGCTCGGTGCGACGGCGGTGGGCGACCTGCGCGGCGCGAAGCGGGTACTGGTCATCGCCGACCGGCCTGCCGCGATCACGATCGGCCACTGGTGCCGGACGATCACGGCGCTGGGCGACGGTGGCCTCGAGTGGGTCGTGATCACGTGGGACCGGCTCGACAAGGTCGTGGACCACGACTGGGACGTGATCATCGCCGACGAGGCCCACGCCTTGCGGCGTACGACGACCAAGCGGTGGAAGCTCTGGGCGCGGATCTCCGGGCACGGCAAGCCCCACGACCGCGCGCCGTTCGTCATCGCGACCACAGCGACGCCCGGGCACACGCCGCTCGAGCTGCCCTACCTCGCCCCTGCCTACGCGCAGGTCCTCGGCGAGCCGATGAAGGAGTGGGCCTCGGCGACGAAGCCCGGCGAGCTCTTCGCCGATGCCCTCGAGCGGCACGGCGTCGGCGTCGAGCGGGGCCGCTACGGCGCGTCGTGGACGACCGATCCCGCCCGGCGTGCGGCCGACCTCAAGCTCGTCCGCGGCTGGCTCGACGAGGAACGACCGCCGGCGATGCTGCACCGCGCGGCGCCGTGGGGACCGGTGCCGATCTCCGGGATGCCAGTGGCGCTCTCGCCCGCGGAGCGGACGGCGTACGAGGCGGAGTGGGGCGAGTTCTGCCGTGAGATGGACCTCGCCCGGCGCGGACGCGACGTCGCGAAGGGCAGGGCGGCGCTGCTGCGGTTCCGGCAGAAGGCGGGGCTCATCCGGGTCGACTCGACGGTCGCCTGGATCAGCCAGCAGGTCGAGGCGGAGCGGCAGGTGGCGTGCTCGGTCGAGTTCGTCGTGACGGCGGCCGACCCGATCGCCGACCGGCTGCGCGACTCGGGCATCGACGTCGCCACGATCTACGGACGCGACCGGTTCGACCCGGAGGCCGAGCGGCTGCGGTTCCAGACCGGGGAGGCGAAGGTGTGCGTCTTCACCACCGTCGCCTCCATCAGCCTGCACGCCGGCGAGACCCTGGCTGACGGACGTCAAGCGAGCACGGAGCCGCGGGTGGGCGTCTTCCACCAGGCGCGGTTCTCCGGCATCGCGGGCCGACAGGTCACCGGGCGCACCCACCGAGACCACCAGGTCTCGCCGTGGCACATCGCCTATGCCGAGCGCACCGTTGAGGAGCAGGTCGGCAAGGTGATGGTGGAGCGGATCGCCGCCGCCTCCGACACCGTGGGCGGTGACACCGCCGGCCTCGCTGACGTCGCCTCGCTGCTGGGGGCAGACTGGCTGCCGGGCGCCGCGCTGACGGACGGGGTCGCCTGAGCCCACGGCAGCGTCGAGGGGTCAGGCGGGGAGGTCGAGGCCGTCCTTCACCCGCGCACTGATGGGGGCGAGCGCGCTCATCAGCTCCTCGAGCGCGTCACCGGCGAGAGCGGCGTACGGCGCCTCGGCGAGGCGGTCGGTCATCGCCTCGATCCGGTCCTTGGTCGCCCGGCCGGCGTCGGTGAAGCACCCGCTGGCGTCGACGAGGCCGCGCTCGCGCAGGCGGTCCATCACCGAGGCCAGGTAGGGCTTCGGCAGGTGGTGGACCCGGCCGAACGACTCGGCGGGGTGGATGCCCTGGTCGAGCGCGAGGAGGACGTGGCACTCCGTGCGATCGATCTCTTCGGCCACCAGCGCGGTGATGTGGCCGTCCCCCCGGTGCTCGCGGAGCAGGTTGGCGGCGTGCCAGAGCCTGGCGACCGGCTCGTCGGGGACGGGCAGCGCGCGGAGGGCGGCGTACATCACGCGTCCCTCGACCGGTGCGCCCACGGCTGCCTCGGTGAGCAGGTCGGCTGCGCGGTCGAGGTCGCGCGTGCCCACGAGGTCGCCGAGGATCCGCACGAGCGCAGCCACGCAGCCCTGCTGCCTGGCCGCGTGCGCGGTCTCCGGTGTGGTGGTGTCCCACACGGAGGGGATGTGGCACGCCACCTCGCCCGGGCCGAAGTTGTAGAACGCCGCGTCGACCACCTCGGCCGGTACCCGGCCCAGGGGAGCGGCGCGACCGGCGAAGTAGCCGTCCCAGTAGCTCGTGAAGCCGAGGTTCGCCATGGCCTCGTCGGGCTCGTCGGCGAAGAAGTTCACGAGCCCGATTGGCTCGATCAGGTCGAACATCTGCCGGGCCACGGGCTGGGGGTGGGTCATCGTCGTCTCCTCGGTGCTCGGCCGCCACCTGCGGCCTCCACACCTACTACGAACGACGCGACGGCGATACGACACCGGGGACGGAGGGCGCCCGGGCTGGGGGCTTCAGCGGACGCCCTCCGTCGTACGGGGGCGGCGTCAGCCCGCGGCGCAGAGCCCGCGCGCGGCGTCGTTCTTCGCCTGGCCGCCGACCTCCTTGACCAGCTGGCCGACGTTGTCGAGGCCGAGGGCGCCCTGGGTGTTGATCGCCTTGTGGATGCCGCCGAAGCAGGCCGCGTCGGCGGGAGCGGCCGAGGCCGCTGCGGGTACGCCGATGAGGGCGAGGACGGCGATCGAGGTGGCGACGAGCATGCGCTTCATATCTGTTCCCTTCGTCGGTAGGTGCGGACGCACCCGATGTCCCTTTCTCCGTGGTCCGGGTCACATCGGATGCACCTCGCCACGAATTTGTCCAAAGTTCGTCCACCCCCTTCTCGGGCGAGCCGCGAGCGCGTGCCCGTGGCTACATTGACGGGATGAGATACCGGGTGATGGGCAAGAGCGGCTGTGCGGTCTCCGAGCTGTGCCTCGGCACGATGACGTTCGGCGCGGAGACCGACGAGGCGGGCTCGCACGCGCAGCTCGACATGTTCGTGGAGGCCGGCGGCACGCTGGTCGACACGGCCGACGTCTACTCCGCCGGCGTCTCCGAGGAGATCATCGGTCGCTGGCTGGCCGACCGGCCGCGCGACGTCACGGAGCCCGTGGTCCTGGCGACGAAGGGCCGGTTCGCCGTCGAGGACGGGCCCAACGGCAACGGGCTGTCGACGCGTCACCTCACCCGTGCGCTCGACGCATCGCTCGGGCGCCTGGGTGTGGACGCGATCGACCTCTACCAGGTGCACGCCTTCGACCCGCACACGCCGATGGAGGAGACGCTGCGCACCCTCGACGGGTTCGTGCAGTCCGGCAAGATCCACTACTACGGCCTGTCGAACTTCACCGGCTGGCAGCTGACCAAGGCCGTGCTGACCGCCCGCGCGCTGGGGCTGCGCGAGCCGGTGACGCTGCAGCCGCAGTACAGCCTCATCGTCCGCGAGATCGAGTGGGAGGTCGTCCCCGCCGCTCTCGACGCCGGGATGGGACTCCTGCCGTGGAGCCCGCTCGGCGGTGGCTGGCTGTCGGGCAAGTACACGCGCGACCAGCGCCCCACCGGCGACACCCGGCTCGGGGAGGACCCCGGCCGGGGCATGGAGGCCTACGACCGTCGCGGGAGCGAGCGCACCTGGCGCATCATCGACGCCGTCGACGGGGTGGCCCGCGACCGCGGGGTCTCGATGGCCGAGGTCGCGCTCGCCTGGGTCACCAACCGTCCCGCCGTCACGTCCACCATCCTCGGTGCCCGCACCACCGAACAGCTGGCCGCCAACCTGAAGGCCGCGGGCCTCGTGCTCAGCGAGGAGGAGCAGGCGAGGCTCGACGCGGCGAGCGACCTCGCAGCCACCGACTACCCGTACGGCGAGCTCGGCCTCGACCAGCGCAGCCGGGAGCTCGCCGGCGGGTGACCCTCCAGCGGGTGTGACCCTGCTCACGAACACCCGCTGACAGCTGCCCCCGCAGCCGGTCGTGATTCGACATGTCGGACGAGGCATGTTCTGGTGGATCAGCCGCTGGCAGCGCTCTCGTGACCGAGGCGCCTCCCTTCGCGAGGTGATGCGCACCGCGGCCCGGCGCCCAGACACGGCGCCACGCCCGAGCGCCGACCGGCGCGTCCCCGATCCCCCGCGAGGTCCAAGCACGTGCGTGCCACCCCCACACCGTCCCTGTTCACCCGCCCGCGATCCGTCGCCGCAGGCGTCGCCGCCGCGGCGCTCGCGATGACGCTCGTCCCCGGCAGCTCCGTCGCCCCCGCGTCGGCGCGGGACGCGGTCGGCGTACGCCTGCAGGTGGCGGACGCGGCCCCTGTCCAGGTCGAGACCGCCCCGCTCGAGTGGCCGGGCGCGGTGCTCGAGGCGTACGGCGTCCCGGTGGACGCCAACGACATCGTCGCGGTCATCCGCGACGGCGACCGCGTCTCGGGCGACCGCAAGCGCCTGCGTCAGGGCGACGTCGTGAAGCTGACCGACGTGACCAAGGAGCGCAAGGTCAAGCGCGCGAAGGTGCGCAAGGGCACCGTCGAGAAGTTCACGACCGAGCTGAAGCCGGGCGTCCGGAAGGTCGTCAGCACCGGCCGCGCCGGCATCCGCAAGACCGTCGCCATCCAGACGCTGCACAACGGCGAGCCGGTGAGGTGGAACGTCGTGAGGAAGAAGCTCGTCCGCGAGCCGCGGCCACGCCGGGTGCTGGTCGGACGTGCGGCCTGGTCCGTCCCGGGCACCGAGGGCCTCAACTGGGGCGCGCTCGCCAACTGCGAGTCCGGCGGCAACCCGAATGCCGTCAACCCGGCCGGCTACTACGGGCTCTACCAGTTCGACACCGGCACGTGGCGCAGCGTCGGCGGCTCCGGCCTCCCGACGTCGGCCTCGGCGGCCGAGCAGACCTACCGCGCCAAGCTGCTCTACAAGCAGCGCGGTCGCTCGCCCTGGCCGAACTGCGGCCGCCTGCTCTGACCTGACGCCGTACGGGGAACGAGATGAACGCCGGTCGGGCCGACCGCGGTGCCTCTCGTTCCCCGGCGGTCATGTCAGCAGCGCCAGGTCGCGACGCACGTAGCGCAGGTGTGCCCACTCCTCCTCGAGGATGACGCGGACGCAGTCGCCGACGGTGGGCCCCCAGCTGCCGCCCCACGGGCTGTCGCGCTCCTCGGCGAGCACGACGGGAGTGGCCCGGGCGAGGAAGTCGGTGACCTGCTGCTGGCGCTCGGCGCGCACCTCGAGGACCTCGTCGGGGGAGGTCGGCTCGCGCAGGACCGACATGTCGAAGCCCATGTCCGCGGCGCCGGTGAACACCTGGCCGATCGGGTGCCAGGGCTGGTCGACCCGGTTGATGCCGCGGCCGAGCCATGCATCCGTGGCGAGGACGAGGTGCCGGAGCGTCTGGACGAGCGACCACTCGTCGTCGACGTGGGCGTCCCAGAGCTCGCGCGGTGTCCCGTCCACGGTCTCCCGCCACGCCGCGCGTACGGCGTCCCAGCCCTCGCGCAGTCCCTCGGGGCTCTCGGCCTTCTGCAGCTCGCGGCCGGGGAACCGGCGGTTGAGCTCGGCGTCGACGTAGGGCACCACGTCGACGCCGTTCACGATGAGGCTGCCGAAGAACAGGTCGTGGCTGTCGATGTCGAGCCCGCCGACGTCGACGCCGCGCATCGTCACGTCGGTCAGGTCCGAGAACCGCAGCGTTGCGCCCTTGAAGCCGGCCTGGACGAAGGTCGCGCCCTCGAACTCGTTCGTTCCTGAGTAGGTCGTCATGGCCCCATCGTGACCGCGGTTGCGGACGATCCGGCGTCACAATCCTTCAGCGAGCGCCGGGGAATCCGTGCTGGCGCCAGGCCTCGTAGGCCACGACTGCGGCGGAGTTGGAGAGGTTGAGCGAGCGGCGGCCGGGCACCATCGGGATCCGCAGCCGGTCGGACACCCGTGAGTGGCCGAGCGCCGCGTCCGGCAGGCCGGTCGGCTCCGGCCCGAACAGCAGCACGTCGCCGGCCTCGAACGCCACGTCGGTGTGCCACCGCGTGGCGTGCGCGGTGAAGGCGAACACCCGCGCGTCGGGCAGGGTCCCCAGCGCGGTGTCGAGGTCCGGGTGGACCACCACGGACGCGAGGTCGTGGTAGTCCAGCCCGGCCCGCTTCAGCTTGGGCTCCGACAGGTCGAAGCCGAGCGGCTCGACGAGGTGCAGGGTCGCACCGGTCGCCGCGACCATCCGGATGGCGTTGCCGGTGTTGGGCGGGATCCGCGGCTCGAGGAACATCACGTGGAACACGCGCGCCAACCTAGACCGGCGTCACAGGCCGCGGGCCCGCACCATCCGCAGCACCTCCTCGGAGCGCTCGGTGAGCGCGCCGATCACCACGGGCGCAGCCTCGGCGGCCGCGACCTCGCGCGCCCGCGCCACCCATGCCTCGTCGATGCCGAAGACCGGGAACAGGCTCGCGGTGAGCGCGAGGCCGGGGATCATCCCGCCCTCGTGGAAGGCGGGCAGCGCCTCGAGGTAGCGGTCGAGGTACGGCGCGAGCACGTCGTCCTGGCCGGGGCGCCAGAAGTCGGCCCCCACCAGGCGGGCCAGCTGGATCGGGACGGTGCGCTCGACCACGACGGCGTTCCACACCTCGGCCTTGGCGTCGGCGTCGGGCGAGCTCGCCCGCACGCGCAGGGCGCGGACCCACGCGTCCGGGTCGGGGTCGCGCTCCTCGAGGGCCTGCACGGCAGCGGCGTCGACCGTCCCGAGGACCGCCCGCCGCTCGAGGGCGTACCAGTGGAGGTCGACGTCGTCGCCGACCTCGTCGAGCAGCGCGTCGAGGTCGCCCTCGCTCGCCGCCGTACGCACCAGGGCGCGCAGCGCCGTCTGCCGGGACACGCCGCGGTCGACCAGGCCGCGAGCCGCCGCCGAGACACGGGCCTCGAGCGCGGTCCGCTCGGCGTCGGGCGCCCACTGCTGCGCGGCGAGGATGGCGAGGGAGACGAGCGGGTCGACGACGGTCTCGACCGTCTCGACGGACAGCACGTCGGTGATCGCGCCGACCGCCTCGGCCGCCGTCGCGTCCCCGCTGGCGAGCATGTCCCAGACGGTCGCCATCGCGACCGCGCGGGCGAGGGTCGTCGGGAGGCCGGAGGGCCGCCCGACGAGGACCTCGCGTCCCGCGGCGTCGGGCCGCGTCGTGGCGAAGGTCGTGTCGTCGTGGTTGACGAGGTAGAGGTCGGCGTCGGGCAGCCCCTCGACCACCGTCCGCTCGCCGTCGACCTCGACCCGCACCGCCCCGACCTCCTCGAGCGCGTCGCCCGCGCGGCGGTAGGCGCCGACGCCCACCACCTGCGGGTGGGGCGCGCCGTGGGCGCCGACCGCGGTCAGCACGACCCCGTCGTCGGTCGTCTCGATGCCGAGCCGGTCGACGCCGGCGGTCTCGAGCCAGGCCGTGCGCCATGGCTGCAGGTCGCGGCCGCTGGCCTGCTCGAGCGAGCGCACCAGGTCGTCGAGGGTGGTGTTGCCCCACGCGTGCTCGGCGAAGTAGGCCGTCATGCCCTGCGAGAAGGTCTCCTCGCCCACGAAGTACATGAGCTGCTTGAGCACCGCGGCGCCCTTGGGGTAGGTGATCGAGTCGAAGATCGACTCGGCGTCGGCCACGCTCGGCACGGGCTGGTAGATCGGGTGCGAGGCCGGGCCCTGGTCGGCGAGGTAGGCGTCGAGCTTGCCCAGCACGAGGTTGTTCGCGGCCGTGTCGCCGTAGGACGTCGCGCGCTCGGCCGCCCACATGCACGCGAACTCCGCGAACGCCTCGTTGAGCCAGAGGTCGTCCCACCAGCGCATCGTGACGATGTTGCCGAACCACATGTGCGCCATCTCGTGCAGCAGCACGTTGGCGAACGACTGCCACTCACCCGTGGTCGGCTCGTGGCGCCGCAGGATCGCATCGGTCCAGGTGACGCAGCCGTAGTTCTCCATCGCCCCGCCGAACTCCGGCAGGAAGACCTGGTCGTAGCTGCGCTGCGGGAACGGCATGCCGAAGCGGTCGCCGAAGAAGCCGAGCCCCTGCTCGGTCAGCGTGAAGAGCTGCTCGGAGTCGCGCTCCAGCACCGACGCGAGCGTCTGCCGGGCGTAGAGCCCGAGGTCGTAGCCGCCGGCCTCCTTGCGCAGCTCGACGAACGGGCCCGCGACGACGACGGGGTTGTACGTCGACAGCGCCGGGGTCGGCTCGAACGTCCACCGCCGGCCGTTGTCCACCGGCTCGACCGTCGGGTCGCCGGAGTTGCTGACGACCGTCCACGACTCCGGCGCCACCACGGTGAAGGCGTGCGGCGCCTTGAGGTCGGGCTGGTCGAAGCACGCCCACGCGTAGCGCGCCTCGTCGGGCTCGAAGGTGGTCCAGAGGTAGACGTTCTTGTCCGCCGGGTCGACCGCCCGGTGCACGCCACGGCCGTCCTTCGTGTCGTTCTGCACCGTGGCGACGACCAGCTCGTTGTCGCCCTCGAGTCCGGCGAGGGTGATCCGACCGTCCTCGGCCGCGGGCAGGGGCTCGCCGTTCAGCGTCGCCGACTCGACCTCGGCGCAGCAGTCGACGAACGTCGACGCGCCCTCGGTCGCGGTGAACCGCACCGTGCTGACCGCCCGGAACGCCGGTCCGTCCGGGAGGTCGGTGAGGTCGATGGCGATGTCGTAGGAGGTGACCGACAGGATCGCCGCGCGCTCGACGGCCTCCTCCTGTCGCAGGCTCTTCACGGGCACGGGTGGTCCTCGGGGGTCGTCGTACGACGCCCGGGTCGGCGCCTCCCGCAGCCTAGAGCGGCGTCGTGCCTACTCTCCGATGCGGGTCCGCACCTCGTAGAGCTCGGGGAAGAACGTCAGCGACAGGGCGCGGCGGAGGAAGTCGACGCCCGACGAGCCGCCGGTGCCGACCTTGTGGCCGATGACCCGCTGGACGACCTGGAGGTGGCGGAAGCGCCACTGCTGGAAGGCGTCCTCGATGTCGACGAGCTCCTCGCAGGTCTCGTAGACGCCCCAGTGCTGGTCGGGCGCGGCGTAGACGCCCGCGAAGACGTCGACCAGCTCGGCGTCGGCGGTGTAGGGCTGCGACCAGTCGCGGTCGAGGAGGCGGGCCGGGACGGCGTACCCCTGGCGCGAGAGGTGGGCGAGGAACTCGTCGTAGAGCGACGGCTCGTGCAGCAGCTCGTCGAGTGCCGCGCGGGCGCCCTCGTCGTGGCTGAAGACCTTGACCATGTCGGCGTTCTTGTTGCCGAGGAGGAACTCGACCTCGCGGTACTGCGCGGACTGGAAGCCGGAGCTGGTCGCGAGGAACGGACGGATCAGGGCGTACTCCGACGGCGTGAGCGTGGCAAGCACCGACCACTGGTCGGTGAGCGTGTGCTGGATGTGCTTGATCCGCGCCATCCGCTTGAGCGCGGGGGAGAGGTCGTCGGTGCGCAGCAGCGCGCGGGCCGAGCGCAGCTCGTGGATCATCAGCTTGAGCCAGAGCTCACTCGTCTGGTGCTGGATGATGAAGAGCAGCTCGTCGTGCTGCGGGGGGTCCGACAGCGGCACCTGCGCCGACAGCAGCGTGTCGAGGCGGAGGTAGTCGCCGTACGACATCGAGGTCGAGAAGTCGCGCTGGATGCCGTCCTCGAGCTCGCGCTTGCTCGTGCTGTCGCCGGTTCCTTCTGACATGGCTGCAACGTAGTCGGTGGGCTCGTCTACCGTCGCCTGCATGGCCCACCCCACCACCCCCGATCGAGAGGGGCGCACCCGCAGTTGGGTGCCCGGGTGGCCGGTGGCCGTCGGCCAGGTGCTGCGGCCGCAGCGACGAGGGGCGGGCGACCCGACCCAGCGGCACGAGGAGTCCGGGCGGATCTGGAGAGCGATGCGTACGCCGGTGGGCCCGGCGTCGCTGTGTGTCCAGGCGCGGCCGTCGACCGGCGACGTCCTCGGGCGCGCGTGGGGTCCGGGCGCCGAGTGGGCGCTCGACCGGATGCCGTCGCTGCTCGGCGCGGACGACGACCCGACGGGGTTCGAGCCGCACCACCACCCGGAGGTGGCCGCCGGGTGGCGCACGCACCAGCACTGGCGGATCGGTGCGACCGGCCTCGTCATGGAGTCGCTCGTGCCGTCGATCCTCGAGCAGAAGGTGACCGGCAAGCAGGCGTTCGGGTCGTTCCGCGAGCTCGTCCGGCGACACGGGGAGCCAGCGCCCGGACCCGTCGCCCACCTGCGCCTCATGGTCCAGCCGACGCCGGCGGTGATCGCCTCGATCCCGTCGTGGGAGTGGCTGCGCCTCGGCGTGCAGCCCGCGCAGTCCCGCACGGTCGTGACCGCGTGCCGATTGGCGTCGTCGCTCGAGCGGATCACCCAGGTCTCGTGCGAGGAGGCGGACCGGCGGCTGCAGTCCATCCGCGGGATCGGCGTCTGGACGAGCGCCGAGGTGCGCCAGCGGGCGCTCGGTGACGCCGACGCGGTCAGCTACGGCGACTACCACCTCGCCAACTGGGTCGGCTGGGCGCTCGTCGGCCACGACATCACCGACGACGAGATGGCCGAGCTGCTCGCGCCCTACCGGCCCCACCGCGGCCGGGCGGCCGCGATGGCGATGGCCGGCGGCCAGGCCCGCCCGCGTCGCGGTCCGCGGATGAGCGTCCCCACGCACCTGCCGACGCGCTAGGCGTCAGAGCAGCGGGCGCAGAGGAGCCAGGAAGCTCTCGGTGAACTTCCGGTTGAGGTCGCGGGCCTCCCACTCGTCGAGGGTCAGCTCGAGGCAGTTGGTCTCGTCGTTGCGGAAGACCTGCTCCATCACGGCGGCGAAGTCGGGGTCGATGACCTCGAGGTTGATCTCGTAGTTGCCCTGGAGGCTCAGCCGGTCGATGTTCGCGGTGCCGACGGTGGCCCAGCTGCCGTCGATCGTCGCGGTCTTCGCGTGCACCATCGCGTCCTTGAAGCGCAGGATCCGCACGCCTGCGGCGAGCAGCTGGCCGTAGTAGCCGCGCGAGATCCAGTCCGCCACGATGTGATTGCTCTTGAGCGGCAGCAGGATGCGTACGTCGACCCCGCGGCGCGCCGCGTCGGCGACCGAGTCGACGAAGTCCTGGTCGGGCAGGAAGTAGGCCGTGGTCAACCAGACGTTGCGGCTAGCGCGGTTGATCGCCTCGAGGTACATGCTGCGGATCGGGAAGTTCCACTGCCGCGGGATGTTGCGGTGGATCCGGATCTGCGGGTCCCAGTCGGACGCCGTCTCGAGGAGCAGCGGTCGCTCGCTGCGGGTCAGCCGCCGCCGGCGGTTGAGGTTCCAGAAGTCGGCGAACGCGCGCTTGAGGTCCCACACGCCCGGCCCGGTGATCCGCACGTGGGTGTCGCGCCACTCGGTGGCGTAGGCGGAGCCGATGTTGTAGCCGCCGAGGAAGGCGACCTCCTCGTCGACCACGAGCAGCTTGCGGTGGTTGCGGCCGTAGCGGCGCAGGTCCCAGAAGCGGATGCCCGCGTTCCAGATCGGGTAGCGCATCACCTTCATCGAGGGCGGGAAGCGCTTGAACGCCGGCGAGACGACCACGTTGGCGAAGCCGTCGTAGATGCAGTGCACGTCGACTCCCCGCGCCGCGGCCGCGGCGAGGGCGGACTTGAACTTCCACCCGATCTCGTCGCCCTTCCAGATGTAGGTCTCGAAGAGGATCTGCTTCTTCGCCCCGTCGATCGCGGCGAGCATGTCGTCGTAGAGGTCGCGCCCGAAGGTGTAGGTCGTGATGAGCCCGTCGCCGACCGGCACGGTCTCCGGCGCGAGGACCGGGAACGCCTTCGGCTTCTTGCCGCGACGGCGGTAGGAGTCGACCAGCGACAGCGCCACGGCGACGGCGATCTGGAGGCCGAGCAGCGTGAGCAGGCCACGCCGTACGGCGGTCAGCGTGCGGGCGACGGTCACGCGGACAACCTATCCAGCGGGTCCAGTGGGTTCGATCAGGCCAGCCCGAGAGCGGTGTACGCCTCCACGTCGCACGGCAGGTCCGACAGGACGCGGAAGAGCACGGCGCGCAGCAATGCCTGGCGCTGGGCGCCGGAACGCCACTCGTCGAGCGCCTCGGCCGGGGCGTCGTGCCAGATCACCGCGTCGAGCACGCAGACCGCCTCGGCCCACAACGGCGAGCGCCAGGTGGGGGTGAAGTCGATGACGAAGGGGACGCCAGACGCGTCGAGCAGGACGTTGCTCGCGAGGTCGCGGTGGACGAGCTGCTCGCGGCCCAGGTCGCTGTCGTCGAGCTCCGGCGCGATCGCCTCGACCAGGTCGCGGAGACCCGGCTCGGGCCGGTCGGCAGCGGCCGCGACGGCCGCCTCGACGTCGTACGACGCCTCGTCGGCGACGCCCCACCGGTCGGTGCGGCCGTCCAGCTCGCGCGGACGTTCGAGCACGCGGGTCGCGAGGTGCGCGTGGAGGAGGTGGGCGGTCGCCCGCAGCGTCGGGAGGTCGCGGCACGGCGTCGTACCCGGCTCGAAGCGCGTCGCAGCCCAGCCGTCGGCAGTGAGGTTGCCGTCGCGGGCGGGGACGGGCAGGGCGAGCCGGATCGAGCGCGGCGACTCCTCGTCGAGGTGGACGGCGAGCCTCGCCTGGATCGGGGCGAGCCACGCCTCCGACTCGTCGTGACCGGGGGAGAGGACCAGGTCGCCGGCGCGCCAGCTCGTGCCCCGGCCGCCCTCGAGCGGCTCCAGCACACCCTCCGCGGCGAACAGGTCGAGCACGTGGTCCGGCGGTCGTGACGGGTGGGGCACGGACCGAGCCTAGGGCGCCGGGGACGGACACCAGGAAGGCAGTTCGGCCTCGTCGGGAGCCTCGCCACGCTCAGATCGGCTCGGCACGGCGCGAACTGCCTGCATGGTGGTCTGGATGGTAGTCAGCGTCGGTTGACGACCTCGGCGGGAGAGCTGGCGTGGGCGTAGCGGATCACCAGGGGTCACGACCCGCTCACGGTCCACTGTCGGTGGCGGGTCGTAGGCTCGACGCATGCGTCCAGTCACCGATCTCCAGCGCCGGGTGGCCCCGTTCAAGGTCGAGTCCGACTACGAGCCGTCCGGTGACCAGCCGGCGGCGATCCGGGAGATCACCGAGCGGATCAACAGCGGCGAGAAGGACGTCGTGCTCCTCGGCGCGACCGGCACGGGCAAGACCGCCACCGTCGCCTGGGTGGCCGAGCAGGTGCAGCGTCCGGTGCTGGTGCTGCAGCCCAACAAGACCCTCGCCGCGCAGTTCGCCAACGAGCTCCGCCAGCTGTTCCCGCACAACGCCGTCGAGTACTTCGTCTCCTACTACGACTACTACCAACCCGAGGCCTACGTCCCCCAGACCGACACCTACATCGAGAAGGACTCCTCGATCAACGAGGAGGTCGAGCGGCTGCGCCACAGCGCGACCAACAGCCTGCTCACGCGCCGCGACACGATCGTGGTCTCGACGGTGTCGTGCATCTACGGCCTCGGCACCCCGCAGGAGTACGTCGACCGGATGCTGCGACTCAAGGTCGGCGAGGAGCACGACCGCGACTCGGTGCTCCGCCGCCTGGTGGAGATCCAGTACACCCGCAACGACATGTCGTTCACCCGCGGCACCTTCCGGGTCCGCGGCGACACCCTCGAGATCTTCCCGGTCTACGAGGAGCTCGCCGTGCGCGTGGAGTTCTTCGGCGACGAGATCGAGCGGCTGATGACGCTCCACCCGATCACCGGCGAGGTGATCTCGGAGGACACCGAGCTCCACGTCTTCCCGGCCACCCACTACGTCGCCGGTCCCGAGCGGATGGAGCGCGCGATCCGCGGCATCGAGCTCGAGCTCGACGACCAGCTCGCGGTGTTCGAGAAGCAGGGCAAGCTGCTCGAGGCGCAGCGCCTGCGGATGCGCACGACCTACGACGTCGAGATGATGCGCCAGGTCGGATCGTGCTCGGGCATCGAGAACTACTCGATGCACATGGACGGCCGCACGCCCGGCAGCGCCCCCAACACCCTGCTCGACTACTTCCCCGAGGACTTCGTCCTCGTGATCGACGAGTCCCACGTGGCCGTCCCGCAGATCGGCGGGATGTACGAGGGCGACATGTCGCGCAAGCGCAACCTCGTCGACCACGGCTTCCGGCTGCCGAGTGCGATGGACAACCGTCCGCTGCGCTGGGAGGAGTTCCTCGACCGGATCGGCCAGACGGTCTACCTCTCGGCGACCCCGGGCAACTACGAGCTCGACAAGGTCGGCGGCATCGACAACACCGTCCAGCAGATCATCCGCCCGACCGGCCTGATCGACCCCGAGGTCGTGGTCAAGCCGACCAAGGGCCAGATCGACGACCTCATCCACGAGATCCGCACGCGGTCGGAGAAGGGCGAGCGCGTCCTGGTCACGACGCTCACCAAGAAGATGTCGGAGGACCTCACCGACTACCTCCTCGACGCCGGCATCCGCACCCGCTACCTCCACTCCGAGGTCGACACGCTGCGCCGCATCGAGCTGCTCCGCGAGCTGCGGATGGGGGAGTACGACGTCCTCGTCGGCATCAACCTGCTCCGCGAGGGCCTCGACCTGCCGGAGGTGTCGCTGGTCGCGATCCTCGACGCCGACAAGGAGGGCTTCCTGCGCTCCGACAAGTCGCTCATCCAGACCATCGGCCGTGCCGCACGCAACGTCTCCGGCCAGGTCCACATGTACGCCGACAAGATCACGCCGTCGATGGAGCTGGCGATCCAGGAGACCAACCGTCGCCGTGCGATCCAGGTCGCCTACAACGCCGAGCGCGGGATCGACCCCCAGCCGCTGCGCAAGAAGATCGCCGACATCACCGAGATGCTCGCCCGCGAGGACGAGAACACCGAGGCGCTGCTCAAGACGTGGGCCGACGTCGGCCAGAAGGGCCGCGCCGGGGGCGTCAAGGCCGGCAAATCCCCGACCCCCGCCCTGTCGCGGATCCACTCCGACCAGCCCGACACCGCCGGCATCCCGTCGACCGACCTCGCCGAGCTCATCCAGGGCCTGACCGAGCAGATGAAGCAGGCCGCCGCCGACCTCCAGTTCGAGGTGGCGGCCCGCCTCCGCGACGAGATCAGCGACCTCAAGAAGGAGCTCCGCCAGATGATGGAAGCGACGAAGTGAGGAGAGGGCCTCGAGCGAGGAACGAGCTCGAAAGGTCCTCGACGAGCGAGGAGCTGCGCGCGAGCGAAGCGAGTGCGCCGGCGACGAAGTGACGAGCGGCGTGGCCCGCTAGAAACCCTCTTCGCGGCGCTTGAGCTCCTTGCGCTCCTTCTTCTCGATCCGCTTCACGTGCTCGTCGATGATGTCGCGCTTGTTGGCCTGGATGCGGATGAGGTTCATGAGGGCGAAGCCCGTCGGGAAGATCGGCCACGGAAACCCCATGAACATGGTGGCGGCCCAGATCGTCCAGAGCAGCACGGAGAGACCGACGAACCCCATGAGGGCCTCGCGCCGGTCGCTCTCCCACTTCCGCTCGGCCTGCTCCAGCAGGGAGCGCGGGCCCGACTGGGGCTCCCGAGCGACGGGGAGGTCCTCGACGAGCGGCAGGAGCTCGCCGAGCGTCCGGCTGGTCATCGCGGCCTCCGCGCGCTCGTCGTACTCGCTGCGGGTGAGCCGGCCCTCGGCGAACGCGTCGGCGAGCACGGTCTCGATGACGGCGCGGTCCTTGTCGGACGCGCGCATCGTCGTGTTCGCGGGCAGGCGGGGGTCGTGGTCGAACTGGCTCCACACCTCGATGCCCGGCACCGCTCCATCGTAGGCACCCCCACCCATCCGGATGGATGCGGAGTGTCATGGTTCGCACCACTCGCTAGCGTCTGGCCCATGAGCACTCCCATCGACCTCGGTCGCCCCGTCCAGGGCGACGTCATCGACCTGATCCTCGACGACCACCGCCGCTTCGAGGCGCTGCTGCGCGACCTGCGCGACAGCACCTCCGACCGCGACGAGGTGCGCAAGGCCCTTGCCGCCCTGCACGTCGCGCACGCCGAGGCCGAGGAGCAGCACGTTTACCCCAAGCTGCGGCGCAAGGACGCGATCACCGAGCACGAGGCGGAGCACGGCGAGGAGGAGCACGCGGAGGGCCACGAGGCGATGCTGGCCGTGCTGGAGCTCAAGGGCACCGACACCCAGGCGTTCGACGACGCCGTCGAGGAGCTCGCCAAGAAGCTCAACCACCACCTCACGGAGGAGGAGCTGACGATCCTCAACCCGGCCCGCGAGGAGGTCAGCGAGCAGGTCCGCGCCGAGCTCGGGCTCGCCTTCGCGACCGAGCGCAACAAGCAGCTCGATGCCGACTGCGGCTCCATCGACAACGTACGACGCATCGTGCAGGCTGCCGAGAAGGAGGGCCTCCTCGACGACGAGGAGGACGACGACGAGGACTGAGCCCGGGCGCGGTCCGCGAGTGGAGGCCGCATGGACGTCGCGGGGATGCACGAGCTGTGCGCGTCCTTCCCCGGTGCGTGGCCCGACAACCCGTGGGACCACGAGCACCCGGTGTTCAAGGTCGGGCCGGCGGAGCGCGGCAAGATCTTCGCCTTCCTCGGCTCGGACAAGGTGGGCGTGAAGGCCGGCGCGACGCGGGAGGTGGCTGACGAGTGGCTGGACCGCTACCCCGACGACGCGAGCGTGATGGCCTACATCGGCCGTTCGGGGTGGAACGACCTCGCGCTCGAGGGAGGCATCCCCGACGACGAGCTGGCCGAGGCCGTCGAGGAGTCCTACCGGCTCGTGGTCTCGAGGTTGCCGAGGAAGGACCGGCCAGCCGGCTGGGAGGGCTGACCGGTGCTCAGCGGCTGCGCCGCATCATCGTGAGCCCGACCATCCGGGACACGACCATGGCGACGTAGAAGACACCGACCATCATCTCGACCATCAGCAACGCGCGTGCCTGCTCGCCGACCGCCACGATGTCCGACAGCCCGACGCTGGTGAGGGTCGAGAAGGACAGGTAGAGCAGCTCGAACCACGATCGGTCGAAACCCTCGCCGTTGACGTAGGAGTCCGGCCAGACCACCTGGACGGCGGCGTAGAGGTAGGTGAAGCCCCATGCCACGACGGTGAACGCCGCCCCCGTCGCGTAGTACTCGTCGGTGGTGACGATGTCGTCGTGGAACAGGTAGCGCAGCATCGCGTAGGAGACGTAGAAGTAGAACGGCGCGTGGAGCATGCCCGAGACGAGGACGATGGCGTCGTTCTCGTAGAAGATCGCCTCGAGCAGCGTGAAGACGATGGTGGGCGCCCCCAGGAAGAGCACGACGCGGCTCACGTGGGGCGTACGTCGCACGGCCAGGACCGCCGAACCGACGGCGAGCATCCCGATCACCCCCAGGACGGCCCCACCGACCCTCGACTCGCCGAGGAAGGGGTACGCGAGCACCTGGGCGAGCTGCGCCATCAGCAGCATCGCCGACGGGTGAGCGGTGAGGTGCCGGACGGGACGGGTCACGACAACGCAGTCTAGGGAGGCCGATCAGCGACACCGCGGCGCTCCGCTCCGCTAGGTTCGCGTCGTGGGAGGACGCAGCGGGAGGTGGCTCGTGGGCGCGCTCGCGCTCGCGCTCGTCGGCCTGCTGGTCGCGATCGGCCTCGTGGTCACCGGACGGGGCTCGACCGACGAGGACCTGACGGAGGCCCAGCGGGACGTCGCCCGAGCCGCTCGCACGGAGGCACTGGCCTTCCTGACGGTCGACCACACCAACATGGAGCCGCTCATCGAGGCGGTGCTGTCGGGCGCGACCGGCGACTTCAAGCAGCAGTACGAGTCCCAGCGCGACGAGCTCGCCAGCGAGGCCGTACGGACGAAGGCCACCTCGACGGCCGAGGTCGTGTCCCTCGGGGTCGGGGAGCTCGACGACGACTCGGCCGTCGTCCTGCTCGCGGCCAACAGCACGGTCGCCAACAAGAAGACCGGCAACGAGGGCCAGGTGCGCTTCTTCCGTCTGCGCCTCGACCTCGTCCGCGAGGGCGACCGGTGGCTGACCAGCGACGTGCGGTTCGTGAGGTGACGACGTGACGACGACCCGGGCCGCCGGAGTCCTCGCCGTGCTGGTGGTGCTGGCCGCGGCCGTGCTCGGCTGGCTGCTCTGGGGCAGTGACCACGCCGCCGGACGGGCGACGACCAGCGCCGAGTCCTCGGCGGCGACCGTGGCCTCGGCCGCGACCAAGGCGACGGTGATCGACGTCGCGACCGACGCCGCGACCCGCGCCTACAGCTACTCGTGGGAGACCCTGGGCGAGGACCGGGCCGCAGCGCGGGCGCTGATGACCCGCGACATGCAGCGTCGCTACGACCGCACGATGGCGGGCGTGGGCACCGCGAGCCGGACCGACCACACGGTCGTGTCGGCCGAGGTGGTCGAGTCGGGTCTGGTGACCGCCACGTCGTCCTACGCCCGGGTGCTGCTCTTCGTGAACCAGCGGACGGAGGGCGACACGCTCGAGGAGCCGTCGCTCGACCTCGACCGGGTGCTGGTGACGCTGGTGCGCGACGGCGACGAGTGGCGCCTCGACGACCTGGACGCCTTGTAGAGACCCCGACCGGACGGAAGGATCGCGGCGTGGACGACGTGACGACGGACCTGCTCATCATCGGAGCCGGCCCCACCGGGCTCTACTCCGCCTACTACGCCGGGTTCCGCGGGATGAGCGTGGCGGTGGTGGACTCCCTGCCCGAGCTCGGCGGCCAGATCACCGCGATGTACCCCGAGAAGGCGATCCTCGACGTCGCCGGCTTCCCCAGCGTCAAGGGCCGCGACCTCGTCGAGGGGCTCGTCGAGCAGGCGGCCTCGGCGAACCCGACGTACATCCTCGACCGCACCGCGACCACGCTCGAGCACCATGAGGACGACGTGGTGGTCACGCTCGACGACGGCACCCGCGTCACCGCGGGCGCGGTGCTGATCACCTCCGGCATCGGCAAGTTCAGCCCCCGCCCGCTGCCGGCCGGCGACGGCTGGGTCGGGCGAGGCATGGAGTTCTTCGTGCCCAGCTTCGCGCCCTACGCGGGCAAGGACGTCGTCATCGTCGGGGGAGGGGACAGCGCCTTCGACTGGGCGCAGCACCTCGAGCCGGTCGCGGCCTCGGTGACGCTGGTGCACCGCCGCGACGCCTTCCGGGCGCACGAGCGGACGGTCGCGGCGGTCAAGGACTCGAGCGTCGAGATCATCACCAACGCCCAGGTGACCGAGCTGCGTGGCGACCCCCACCTCGAGGAGGTGGAGATCAGCGTCGACGGCGAGGAGCAGCCGCGGGTGGTCGAGGCGCAGGCGCTGGTGGCCGCGCTCGGCTTCATCGCCGACCTCGGCGCCATCCAGCAGTGGGGGCTGGAGACGTCCAAGCGGCACGTGGTCGTCGACTCCTCGATGCGCACCAACCTGCCGCGCGTCTTCGCGGCCGGCGACATCACCGACTACCCCGGCAAGGTGCGGCTGATCGCTGTCGGCTTCGGCGAGGCCGCGACCGCGGTCAACAACGCGGCCGTCGCGATCGACCCGACCGCGCACGTCTTCCCCGGGCACTCCAGCGAGGGGTGACCCCCTCGGGCGGTCTGCGCCTACCGACGAGTAGGCATAATGTCCCCGTGCGCATCGCCCTGCTGTCCTACCGGAGCAAGCCGCACTGCGGCGGCCAGGGCGTCTACGTCCGGCACCTCAGTCGCGAGCTCGTACGCCTCGGGCACGAGGTCGAGGTGTTCTCCGGCCAGCCCTACCCGGACCTCGACGAGGGTGTCGTCCTCACCAAGGTGCCGAGCCTCGACCTCTACCGCGAGCCCGACCCGTTCCGGGTGCCGCACCTGCGCGAGTTCCGCGACCTGATCGACGTCGAGGAGTTCCTCACCATGTGCACGGCCGGGTTCCCCGAGCCGAAGACCTTCGCTGCGCGCGTCGCGCGCCTGATGAAGGACCGCGCCGGGGACTTCGACATCGCCCACGACAACCAGGTGCTCGCTCACGGCATCCTCGAGCTCGAGGACCTCGGGCTCCCGGTGATCGCGACGATCCACCACCCGATCACGATGGACCGGCAGATCGACCTCCAGACGGCTCCCACCCGGCGCAAGCGGCTCGCGCTGCGCCGGTGGTACGGCTTCCTGCGGATGCAGACCAAGGTCGCCAAGCGGCTGCGGAAGGTGCTCACGCCCTCCGAGTCGTCGCGCCGCGACGTCGCACGCGACTTCGGCGTCGACCCTCAGCGGGTGCAGACGATCCTCCTCGGCGTCGACGACGTGTTTGCGCCCCCGACCGCCCCGCGCGTGCCCGGCCGGATCCTCGCCATGGCCAGCGCGGACGCCCCGCTCAAGGGCATTGCGACGCTCCTCGAGGCCTTCGCCAAGCTCAGCGTGGAGCGCGACGTCTCGCTCGTCCTGGTCACCCGCCCCGAACCGGGCGGACGCACCGAGCAGCTCATCGACCAGCTCGGCATCGCCAACAAGGTGTCGTTCGTCAACGGCGTGAGCGACGCCGAGCTCGTCGAGGTGATGGGCTCGGCCGAGGTGGGGTGCGTCCCGTCGCTCTACGAGGGCTTCTCGCTCCCGACGGCCGAGCTGATGGCGTGCGCCACCCCGCTCGTGGTGTCCCGCGCCGGTGCGATCCCGGAGGTCGTCGGCGACGACGGCGTCTGCGCCGACCTGGTGACCCCGGGCGACGTCGGTGAGCTGGTGTCGGCGATCGGTGCGCTGCTCGACGACCCCGAGCGCCGTACGGCGATGGGTGCGGCGGGCCGCGCCCGCGTCGAGGAGCTCTTCAGCTGGCGGGCCGTGGCCGAGGCCACCGCCGCGGCCTACGAGGAGACGATCAGGGACTTCGAGCAGGATTTCGAGAGCGAGCAGGAGAGCCGCCGTGCTGACCGTTGACTTCGACCGGCTCGGGCTGCGCCCGGGCGACCGCGTGCTCGACATGGGCTGCGGTGCCGGCCGGCACGCGTTCGAGATGTACAAGCGCGGTGCCGACGTCATCGCCTTCGACCAGGACGCGGACGAGCTCGCGACCGTGCGCGAGTGGTTCGCCGCGATGCGCGAGGCGGGCGAGGTGCCCGCCGGAGCCGAGGCGGACGTCAAGGAGGGTGACGCGCTCGCGCTGCCCTTCGCCGACGGCGAGTTCGACCGCGTCGTCGCCGCCGAGGTGCTCGAGCACATCCACGCCGACGTCGACGCCATCAAGGAGCTCGTGCGGGTGCTGCGACCCGGCGGCACCCTCGCGATCTCGGTGCCGCGGTGGCTGCCCGAGATCGTCAACTGGAAGCTGTCCGACGACTACCACAACGCCGAGGGCGGTCACATCCGCATCTACACGGCCGAGGAGCTCATCGACAAGGTCACCAAGTCGGGCCGGCCCAACGACGGCACCCCCGGCGACGCCATGGTCTTCACCGGCAGGGACCACGCCCACGGCCTCCACACGCCCTACTGGTGGATCAAGTGCGCGGTCGGCGTCACCAACGACGACCACCCGCTCGCCAAGGCGTACCACAAGCTCCTGGTCTGGGAGATCATGAAGAACCCCAAGGCGCTGCAGTACGCCGGCAAGGTGCTCGACCCGCTGATCGGCAAGAGCCTGGTGCTCTACTTCCGCAAGCCGGAGGTCGGTCGGCCGTGACGCTGACCCGCGCGCAGGTCGAGCAGACCGCCGCGTCGATCGAGGCCGTGCAGGAGCCGTCCGGTGCGATCCCGTGGTCGGCCGGCGAGCACACGGACGTGTGGAACCACCTCGAGTCCGCGATGGGCCTGGTGGTCGGTGGTCGCCGGGACGCCGCCGAGCACGCCTTCGCGTGGGCCCGCCAGACGCAGCGGGCCGACGGCTCGTGGCCGATGAAGATCGTCGCCGGCGAGGTCGAGGACCAGTCCGGCGAGTCCAACATGTCGGCGTACGTCGCCGTCGCCACCTGGCACCACTGGCTGGTCGCGCGCGACGAGGCCTTCGTCCGGCTCATGTGGCCGACCGTGCGGCGCGCGCTCGACTGGGTCGTGTCGCTGCAGCTGCCCTTCGGTGGCATCGCGTGGTCGCAGGAGTGGCACGACGGCGCCCCCGCCTCGGTCAACGAGGAGGCACTGCTCGCCGGCTCCTCGAGCATCCACCACTCGCTGCGTGCGGGTGTGGCACTGGCCGAGCTGGTCGGGGAGCCGCAGCCCGGGTGGGAGCTCGCCGGCGGACGCCTCGGCCACGCGCTGCGCGAGCACCGCGACCTGTTCCTGGACAAGTCGACCTTCTCGATGGACTGGTACTACCCGGTCCTCGGCGGCGCCGTCCGCGGGGATGCTGCGCGTGAGCTCTTCGCCGAGCGGTGGGACACGTTCGTCGTACCGGGTCTCGGGATCCGTTGCGTGTCGACCAACCCGTGGGTGACCGGAGCGGAGACCTGCGAGCTGGTGCTGGCGCTCGAGGCCATCGGCGACCGCGAGCGCGCCGAGCAGCTGCTGGCCGACATGCAGCACCTGCGCACCGACGACGGCTCCTACTGGACCGGCTACGTGTTCCCCACGGAGGTCGACGAGGTGGGCGTCAACTGGCCGGGCGAGCAGACCACCTACACCGCCGCGGCCGTGATCCTCGCCGTCGACGCCCTGACCGACGGCACGGCCGGCGCCGACATCATGCGTGGCACGACCTTCGCGCCCGACTTCGCCGAGATCGGGCTGGAGTGCGGCTGCTCGTCAGAGCGCGTCGCCGGCCTCGCCCGCCGTACGGCGTAGCACCCGCATCGACCCGACGGCCTCCACCTCGGTGAAGGCGCCGCTGGCCAGGGCGGGCAGGTAGATGTCCTCGTAGGGCGGCCGTCCGCCGTCGGCCGGGTCGGGGAAGACGTCGTGGATGACGAGCATGCCACCGGCCGCGACCCACCGCGGCCAGGTGCGGAAGTCGGTGCGCGCCGGCTCGACGCCGTGCCCGCCGTCGATGAAGAGCAGGGAGAGCGGCGTGCGCCACCACGTGCCGACCGTCTCGGACCTGCCGACGATGGCCACGACGTGCTCCTCGAGCCCCGCGTCGTGGATGGTCCGCCGGAACGTGGGCAGCGTGTCCATCACCCCGAGGTCGTGGTCGACGAGCGTGTCGTCGTGGTGCTCCCAGCCGGCCTGGTTCTCCTCCGAGCCGCGGTGGTGGTCGACCGTGAACACCGCCCCGCCGACCTCCCGTGCGGCAGCGCCGAGCCAGATCGCCGACTTGCCGCAGTAGGTGCCGACCTCGAGGGCGGGACCGTGCGGCAGCCGCTCGCGCGCCCACTCGTGCAGCAGCTCGCCCTCGTCCTCGGGCATGAACCCCTTCGCCGCGCGGGCACGGGCGAGCAGGTCCTCCGGCATGCTCATCTCAGGCGCTCTCGCCCCGGAGCTCCTCGGGCTCCACGCCGCTGTCGGCCTCGAGCCCGTGGCGCCACGTGTTCCAGTGCCAGGTCAGGTAGCGGTCCACCGCGTGGACGGCGGCGCCGCTGCGGATGGAGTGGAAGACGTCGAAGGCGTGGTGGGTGCCGGGCAGCTCGGCGAAGACGACGGACCTCTGCGACGTACGACGGAGCGCGGCGACGAAGAGACGGGCCTGCTCGACGGCGACGAGCGTGTCGACCTCGCCGTGGATGACGAAGAAGTCCGGTGCGTCGGGCGTGATCCGCAGGATCGGCGAGGCCGCCTCGTAGACCTCGGGCGCGTCGTCCCACGTCGTCTGCATGACCCGCGGGCCGAGGAAGTAGTCGCGCATCCCGATCGCGTTGGTCAGCCCCGTCGAGCCGGCGAAGTCGTAGATGCCGTAGAACGGGACGGCTGCCTGGACGCTGGTGTCCGCGTCCTCGAAGCCGGGTTGGAAGTCCGGGTCGCCCGGGGTCAGGGCGGCGAGCGCCGTGAGGTGCCCGCCGGCGGAGCCGCCGGTGATCGCGAGGTAGTCGGGGTCGCCGCCGTAATCGGCGATGTTGTCCTTGATCCACGCGATCGCACGCTTGACGTCGACGATGTGGGCCGGCCACGGGTCGCGGGGCGACAGCCGGTAGTTGATGGCGACGCACACCCAGCCCTTGGCGGCCATCTGGTTCATCAGCGGCCGGCCCTGGTGCTCCTTGTCGCCGAGCACCCAGGCGCCGCCGTGCACCTGGAGCAGGACCGGGGCGTCCTCGATCGCGTCCTCGGCGGCCGGGAGGTAGATGTCGAGGTGCCCGCGGCGTCCCGCGTCGCTGTAGGCGACGTCGCGGATGACCCGGACGCCCTCGTCCTTGAAGCTGAACGGCCGCGCCAGGCGCCGCCACGGCGTCGCGAGGTCAGCCGGGTCGGGCGCCTGGTCGAGCTGCTCGACGTAGTCGACGCCGAGGCCCTCCACGAGCGCGTCCTCGAAGCGGTCGGCCACCTTCGCGCTCTGCTGCACCATCCGGGCGAGCCCGAGCGCGCTCGCTCCGGCCAGCGCAAGCCCGGCGGTGGCGGCGCGTCCCTGTCGGCGACCCCGGGTGAGGTGGGTCGCGATGTCCACGGCCGTCAGCGCGAGCACCTGGGGTGCGGTCTCGGTGAGCATCCAGCCCGCGAAGAACGCGGGGACGCCGGCGCGGCGACCCTTCGGAGGCCGCACGGCGTTGGCGACGAGAGCGGCGAGGACGGTCTGGCGACGCAGGAAACTCACGCGACCCACATTACTGACCAGTACTAGTGTCCTCGGCGATGACCGGGATGCATGCCGACGAGGTCCTCGTCGCCGACGAGACCGTCCGCCACCTGCTGGCCGACCAGCTGCCCGAGTGGGCCTCGCTGCCGCTGGTCCGGCTGCCCCCCGCAGGGACGGACAACCAGCTGTTCCGCCTCGGGGACGACCTCCTCGTCCGGATGCCGCGGATGCCCGGCCCTGCCGAGACGGTCGCCTTCGAGCACGAGTGGCTGCCCCGCCTGGCCGAGCACCTGCCGCTGCCCGTCCCCGCGCCACTGGCGCTGGGCGAGCCCGGGCACGGCTACCCGTGGCAGTGGACGGTCGTCCCGTGGATCGAGGGCGAGACGCCGACGCCGGACACGTTCGACCCGGAGGAGTGGGCGGTGTCGCTCGCCGCGTTCGTCCGTGCCTGCCGCGCGGTGCCCGGCATGGACGGCCCGGCGAAGACGGCGGGACGAGGGTCGCCGCTCGCCGCACACGACGACTGGGTGCGGGAGTGGGCACCACGGGCCGATCCGTCGCTCGTCGACCTCGACGCCGTGCTGGCCCTCTGGGAGGACGCCCTCGCCGCTCCGGCGTACGACGGCGAGCCGCGCTGGTTCCACGGCGACCTCCACGAGGGCAACCTGCTGGTCCGTGACGGCCGGCTGGCCGCGGTGATCGACTGGGGTGCCGCCGGTCGCGGCGACCCGGCGGTCGAGCTCAACGCGATGTGGGGCTACCTGCCGGGGGAGGTCGCCGACCTCTACCGCTCGGAGGTCGGCCTCGACGAGGCGGCCTACCGACGAGCCCGCGGCTTCGCGCTCGCCCCCTCGATCAGCGCGCTGACCTACTACCGCGACACCACACCCTGGATCGCCGAGCGCTCCCTCGCCACCCTCAGGCGCCTGCTCGCCTCGATGGACTGACCGAGCGAGGTCGGCTCACGCCGTGGCGTGCAGCCGCTCGCCGAAGAACTTCAGCACGGCGTCGACAGCCTGCTGGGAGCGCTGCTCGGTGACGGTGGAGTGGCCCTTGCCCTCGAGATCGACGCGGATGAAGGCGTCGCCGATCAGCTCGGCGAGGGTGTCGAAGCGGGTTCCCGGCAGCGGGTCGGACGCGTACTGCACGCCCAGGACCGCACAACCCTCGCGCGCCCGGCGCCGTACGACGTCCGCGTCGGCGGGGGAGAGGTTGAGGTCCGCGGCGCGACCGGGCGGCCCGATGAAGGGCGCGCTGGGCTGGCAGACCACGGGCGCGACGGTCGACTCGTCGACCATCATCGCCAGCGCGAACCCGCCGGTGAAGCACATGCCGAGCGCGCCGACGCCCGGGCCGCCGAGCTCGGCGTGCAGCTCGCGGGCCAGCGAGCGCAGCCACCCGGCGACCGGCGTCGTGACGCCGGTGGCCCACTTCGTGAACTCGCGGCTGACGCAGACCTTCGGGAACGTGCGGGCCACGTCGGCGTTGCCGAACGGCCGGCCGACGGGGCCGAACAGGTGGGGGAGCAGCACGGTGTAGCCCGCGTCCACCAGCTCCTGGCCGAAGGCGATCACGCCCGTGGTGAGACCCGGCATCTCGTGGATGACGATCACCCCCGGGCCCGAGCCGCGCCGCCACACCGGGTGGGTGGTCGGCCTCCCCGCGACGTCGTCGGTGTGCTCGGAGCGGGTCCAGCCGTCGAGTGCGTCCACGGGTGGAAATCTTCCAGCGGCCGCGACCTGTGGGAAGAGGGTGTCCAGCCTGGACACCTGGGGGTCTATCTCTTTTACCGACTCCGCGGTTACGTTGCTCCGGTCCCTCATCCACACAGAACAGGTGATCCTCGGATGTCACACTCCCGTCCCCTGCGCGGCCTCGTGGTGGCAGGCTCGATGGCGCTGGCCGCCACGACCCTCTCCGCCACCGCGGCCGTCCCCGCCACCGCCGTGGCGTCCTCGCCCGGCGCCCAGGCGTGCGCCGACTCCCACTCCGACGCCGCGGCCAACGCCCGCGTCCGCAAGGGCTCGAAGAAGGCCGAGCCGGCGCCCTTCAAGGGCACCGGCGAGGAGTACGCCAACCTCACCAACGCCGCGACCCTCGCGAGCGGGTCCGTCACCGTCCCGACGTACTTCCACGTCGTGCTGCCGGCCGCCGAGGAGGCGAACGGGATCAGCGCCGCCGAGACGCGCCTGACGACACTCGTCAACAACCAGGTCGCCGTGCTCAACGAGGCCTACGCCGGTCGCGCGGCCGGCAAGAGGTCCCCGGGCGCCTCCGCTCCGACACCCTTCACGTTCGCCCTCCAGGCCATCGACTTCTCCTACAACGACGCCTGGTACGGCGTCGTCCCCGGCGGCGTCGAGAAGGAGATGAAGGCCGCGACCCGTGTCGGCGGCAAGAACACGCTCAACGTGTGGACCGCCAACATCGGCGACGACCTGCTCGGGTGGGCGACCTTCCCGAAGAAGAGCCTGGACACCAACGACGGCGTGGTGATCCTCGACGAGTCGATGCCAGGCGGCACGGCCGGCATCTACTCCGAGGGCGACACGCTGCCCCACGAGGTCGGCCACTGGCTGGCGCTCTACCACACGTTCCAGGGCGGCTGCACCGGCCAGGGCGACCAGGTGTCCGACACCCCGGCCGAGGCGTTCCCGCAGTTCAACTGCCCGCCCGACTCGACCGACTCGTGCCTCAAGCAGCCCGGCACGGACCCGATCCACAACTACATGGACTACACGCAGGACTCCTGCATGTACCAGTTCACCCCGGGCCAGGCCGCGCGCATGAGCGACGCGTGGACGCAGTACCGCGCGAGCTGACCGCTCGGACGACGTGGACCATCCACCGTCGGTCGAGGAGTGACGGAGTCCCGTGACGAGACCTGGTCTCGTGACGGTCGTCAACGCGACTTCCTCGACCGTCGGTGGGCGTCAGAACGTGTAGCCGAAGGCCTCGCAGTCGGCCTCGTAGACCTCGCCCACCCGGTCGCGGGACGCGGCCGAGTAGTAGTCGCGATAGCTGCCGTGGGGCGACTTGTTGCGGTGCGGCACCCGGGTGGGCTCGCCGCCGAGGCGTCGCTCGACCTCCTGGAGGTCCTCGCCGAACGTCTCGGTGCGGCCGACGAAGTCGACCTCGCGGTCGCCGGCGCGCAGGTAGTCGACCTGCGGTCGGCCGACCCGCGGGAGCTCCTCGGTGCCGCGCAGCACGAACTCCTCGAAGCCGGAGTAGGCCGCCGCGGCGCGCCACATGTCGTTGCCCTGCATCTTCTCGCCGGGCGGTCGGCCGCTCGACGGTCCCCACTCGCGGTCCCAGTCCTGGATCATCGACCACCACGACACCATCCGCGCCCACGGGTTGCGCACGAAGGCGAACGACCAGTAGTCGGCCACCTGCGGCTCGGCGCGCAGGATCCGCTCGTACGGTGCGTGCCGGCCGAGCGGCGGCTTCACGCCGGGCGTCTTGCTGCGGGCGTCCGGGCAGCAGCGCTCGAAGGCCACGCCGACCGAGACGCCGCCGGTCTTGGGCACGTGCACGAAGAGCGCGCGCCGGGCGTCGGAGATCAGCACGGCGCGAGGCTAACCCACGCACGGGTGGCAGGCGGCGCCAGCCGTGCGCCCATCGCCTCGGTGCGATGATCGGCCCGTGATGACGTTCCTCGGACTCGGCCCCGGGCGCGACTTCGTGCTCCTCGCCCTGCCGAAGACCGCGAGCACGGCCCTCGAGCGGACGCTGACGCCGTACGCCACCGAGGTGGTCGGCTCACCGCCGGCGCAGAAGCACCTGCCGGCCCGCGGCTTCGTCCACACGCGGATGGAGCAGCTAGCCGCCGACGGGCACCCCCGCGAGTCCTACGAGCTGGTCACGATGTTCCGCGAGCCGATCGGTTGGCTGGAGTCGTGGTGGCGCTACCGCGCCCGCGACGGGAGCCGTCACTCGACCGCCGACATGGACTTCGAGGAGTTTGCACTGCGCTACGTCTCGGGCGACGACGAGGCGCCGGTCCCGGCCGGGCGGCCGGCGAAGTTCATCCGCGCGCAGGGGGCTGTCGCGGTCGACCGGATCTTCAGCGTCGACCGACCCGAGGTGTGGTCCGCGTGGTTCGGCGAGCGCGTCGGCGCGCCGCTGGAGTTCGAGCGTCGCAACGTGTCCTCGGCGGAACGCGGGCACCTCAGTGGTGCGACGAGGAAGCGGCTGGAGGCCTGGTTCGCCCCGGAGTACGACGTGTGGCACCGGCTTGCCGACACAGGCGAGTGGTCCGGCGCGCGCGGCACCAGGCTGGCGAAGCGGCCCCGGTCCTAACGCTCGGCCGGTCGTCAGTCGTCAGTAGGTGTAGCCGAAGAGGTCGATGTCCTCGGCGTAGACCTCGGCGACGCGCCGGCGCGTCTCGTCGGTGTAGTAGTCGTGGTAGGTGCCGTGCTTGGACTTGTTCTTGTGCACCGGCGTGCTCGGCTCGAGCCCGAGGTGGACCTGGACGCGCTGGAGGTCGGCGACGAAGTTCTCGGTGCGACCGATGAAGTCGACCTCCCGGTTGAACCTCGGGGCGCGCAGGTAGGAGATCTGCGGCGTGCCGACGCGGGGGAGCTCCTCGGTCCCGCGCATCACGAACTCGTCGAACCCGGAGTACGCCGCCGCGGCGCGCCACATCTCGTTCCCGTCGCGCATCGAGCCGTGCTTGACGTCCTGCGGCTTCCCGCTGGCGGGGCCGTGGCGCCGGTTCCAGGCGTCGATCATCGAGTACCACGACACCATCCGCGCCCACGGGTTCCGGACGAAGCCGAAGGTCCAGTAGTCGATCACCTGCGGCTCGTTGCGCAGGATCTTGCCGAGCGTGGCATGGCGACCGATCTTCTTGCTCGCCTTGCGAGCGTCCGCGCAGGCCTCCTTGACGGTCTCCTCGACCGACACGCCGCCCGTCTTGGGGACGTGGACGAAGAGGACCTTCTGGGCGTCGGAGATGAGCACGCGCCGAGGCTATCCCAGCCCGTGGGGCGGTCCGTCGCGACGCTCGCGTCTGGCACGATCGCGCGCATGTCCGCGACGACCGCCGCCACCGAGGACGCTGTCCGCGGCTATCGGCCGGTGCAGAAGCTGGTCCACTGGTTGACGGTGACGGCGGTCGCGGCCCAGTTCCTCGTCGGCTACAACCTGGACCTCGACGACGAGGGGGGAGAGGACTGCGACCCGCCGGGGGAGGACCTCAGCGGCGGCGACACCACGGACGCCTTCGAGGACCGGCTCGACCGGCTCGAGGAGGCGTGCGAGGCGCGCGCCGGCGACTACGACATGCTCGGCGGTGGGTTCGACCTCGCCGAGCTCCACCTGTTCCTCGGCCTCTCGGTGCTGGCGCTGGGCGTCCTGCGCCCGGTCGTCCGGAGGTTCGCCGGGCTGCCGCCGTGGTCGGAGCACCTGTCAGCGGGCGATCGTCGCCTCGCCGGCGCGACCGAGAAGGCGCTGATGCTGCTCCTCGTCGTCGTACCGCTCTCCGGGCTGGTGCTGCTCGGCACCGGGGACGACGCGTGGCTGCCGCTCCACGTGGCCGCGCACGTCACCTTCTTCGCGGCGCTGGCGGCGCACCTGTTCACGAACCTCCGCCCGGCGGTCCTGCGCCGGATGCTGTAGGGCCGTCAGCGGTCGAGCGGCCAGCCGCGCTGGGCCCAGCCGTTCGTGCCGCCCGCGACGTTGAGGGCGTCGAGGCCCTGCGCACGCAGGTGGTCGACGACCTGACGGCTGCGCCCACCCACGGCGCAGACGACGAAGAACGCCTGGTCCTGCGGCAGCTCGGCCATGCGGGCCGGGATCTCGTTCATCGGGATGTGCACGGCGCCGGGCACGCGCCCACCGGCCACCTCGTCGGCCTCGCGCACGTCGACGACGTACGCCCCCTGGCTGTGCGCGGCGGCGAAGTCGTCGAGGCCCACCTCGTCCTGCGGGGCGTTGGCGGCGGCCTCCTGCTGCGCGGCCACCTGCTTGCGTACGTCGTCCATGTCGAGGTCGCGCGCCTGCTGGATCACGCCGGACAGGGCCTGTGCCGGCAGGGCGCCGGCCTGGTTGAAGAGCAGCACGCCGTCGCGGAACAGCATGAGGGTCGGGATGGAGCTGATCGCCGCCATCTGGGCGAGCTGCTGCTCGGCCTCGGTGTCGACCTTGCCGAAGACGATGTCGGGGTTGTCCTCCGACGCCTTCTCGAAGACCGGCGCGAACTGGCGGCACGGACCGCACCACGCCGCCCAGAAGTCGACGAGCACGATGCCCTCACCGCTGACGGTCTGCTCGAAGTCGGCCAGGGTCAGCTCACGCGTGCTCATGACGTCCAGCGTGCCACGAGGGTGTGCGGGGCTACCAACCGCGCTCGCGCCACTCGGCGAGGTGCGGCCGCTCGTCGCCGAGGACGCCGTCCGCACCGTGGCCGGGGTGGAAGCGGGTCTCGTCGGGGAGCCGGTCGAAGACCTTGGTCTCGACCTCCCCGATGAGCTGCGCGAACGCGTCGGCGTCGCCGAAGGTCGCGCCGACGCCGCCGGGGAAGAGCGAGTCGCCGGTGAAGAGGTGCGGGTCGGGCGACACCTCGGCGTCGTCGAGCAGGAGCGCGATCGAGCCGGGCGTGTGGCCGGCGATCGGGATGACCCGCAGGTCGCAGGTGCCGACGGCCACCTTGTCGCCCTCGCCGACCCGGCGGTCGACGGGGACCCCGGTCTGCTCCTCGATCGCGTCGGCGTCGGGAGCGCCGGCGACCACGACGGCGTCCGGGTGTGCGGCCCTGACCGCTGCCAGCGCCCGGTGGTGGTCCCAGTGCTGGTGGGTCGTCACGATCGACGTCAGCGACCGGTCGCCGATCAGCCCGAGCAGGCGCTCGGGCTCCGCGGCGGCGTCGATGAGCACGAGCTCGTCGGTCTCGCCGCAGTGCAGGAGGTAGCAGTTGTTGGACATCTCCGGGTCGACGGCGACCTTGGTGAGCGTCAGGCAGCCGAGCTGCAGGACGTCGGGGTCGCCGCCGGGGGAGACGTCCCCCGTGTAGCCGTCGTTCACCATGCCTCCACCTCCGGGAGTGTGCCGTTGTCGGATGTCAGGCCGTCGCCGTCGCCCCGGCCCGTCAGCCACCAGCCGAGGTCGGCCGACGTACCGCTCACGAGGGGGCCGCCGCGCCCCTCACCGTAGTGCCACGTGCGGTCGAGGTCGGTCGGCCGGACGCCGAAGGGCGCGGGGTAGGCACGCCTGGTCATCGAGTCCAGCACGATGACGCGGAACCACTCCGGCCAGTCGGCGGCGGTGTAGCCGGTGCCCAGGTCGGCGTGGTGGATCTCGACCTCGCGCACCCGCATCAGGGGGACGTTCGCCAGCGCGAAGTCGGGGCTTCCGGGCGTCCGCTCGAAACGACCGTCCCAGTCGGCCTCCTGCATCGCCGCCAGCGCCTCCGCGAACCGGCCGGTCGCCGCGAGCAGCCGCTCGCGGAGCTCGGCAGGACCGGCGTCCGCCAGCGCGGCGATGTCGGCGTCGCGGGCCTCGCCCGAGGCGTACATCGGCCGCGGCTGTCCGACGTGGGCGCCGTGCAGCACCCCGGCCAGCCCCTCCGCGTTGAGCGCCAGGTGCGCCACCACGTGCGAGCGCGTCCAGCCGGGGAGCAGCGAGGGCTGGGCGTACGCCGAGGCGTCCAGGCCGTCGACGGTGCGGACGAGCGCTCCGTCGGCCTCCGCGATCAGGTCGGCGAGCCCGGCGGGCGGGCCTTCGGAGCGGGTCACGGCACCCATCGTGCCACCCCGCAGATCCACCCTGCCGGGTGGACGATGAGCCCCTTGTCGGTGGGGGGTCCTAGTCTGGAGTGGTGCGTCGCCTTGACCGAGGGACGCCGCCGAGGCGAACATGTGTTCGACTCGCCGACAGCCGCCAGCCGAAGGACCACCGTGGCCGACCAGCTCATCATCCGGGGCGCCCGTGAGCACAACCTGAAGGACGTCTCGCTCGACCTCCCGCGCGACTCCCTCATCGTGTTCACCGGCCTCTCCGGGTCGGGCAAGTCCAGCCTCGCCTTCGACACGATCTTCGCCGAGGGCCAGCGCCGCTACGTCGAGTCCCTCTCGGCCTACGCGCGCCAGTTCCTCGGCCAGATGGACAAGCCCGACGTCGACTTCATCGAGGGCCTGAGCCCGGCCGTCAGCATCGACCAGAAGTCGACCTCCAAGAACCCGCGCTCCACCGTGGGCACCATCACCGAGGTCTACGACTACCTCCGCCTTCTCTACGCCCGCGCCGGGCGCGCGCACTGCCCGACCTGCGGCGCCCCGATCGAGCGGCAGACGCCGCAGCAGATCGTCGACCGCATCCTCGGCCTCGAGGAGGGGCGGCGCTTCCAGGTGCTCGCGCCGGTCATCCGCGGTCGCAAGGGGGAGTACGTCGAGCTGTTCCGCCAGCTCCAGCAGCAGGGCTTCAGCCGGGCCCGCGTCGACGGTGAGACCCACAGCCTCGACGAGCCGCCGACGCTCGACAAGAAGCTCAAGCACACCATCGAGGTCGTCGTCGACCGCCTCGCCGTCAAGGAGTCGTCCAAGCGTCGCCTCACCGACTCGGTCGAGACCGCGCTGGGCCTCGCCGGCGGGCTCGTCGTGTTCGACTTCGTCGACCTCGACGCCAAGGACCCCGGCCGGGAGATGAAGTTCTCCGAGAAGATGGCGTGCCCCAACGACCACACCATCGACACCGACGACCTCGAGCCCCGGTCGTTCTCGTTCAACTCCCCGTTCGGCGCCTGCCCGGTCTGCTCGGGCCTCGGCACGAAGATGGAGGTCGACCCGGAGCTGGTCGTCCCGGACCCGGGCGCCACCCTCGGCGAGGGTGCGATCGCGCCGTGGAGCGGCGCGCACGTCGCCGACTACTTCCTCCGCCTGATCAACGCGCTCGGCGAGGAGCTCGGCTTCGACCTCAACACCCCGTGGGACCAGCTCTCACCGAAGGCCCGCACCTCGCTGCTCGAGGGCCACAAGACCAAGGTCCACGTCGTCACGAAGAACCGCTACGGCCGCCAGCGCGCCTACTACGCGGCGTTCGAGGGCGTCCGCCCCTACGTCGAGAGGCGCCACCGCGAGGCCGAGTCCGACACCAGTCGCGAGCGGTTCGAGGGGTTCATGCGCGAGGTGCCGTGCCCGACCTGCAAGGGCACCCGCCTCAAGCCGGTGTCGGTGGCGGTGACGCTCGGTGCGCGCGACCAGGGCGGCAAGAACATCGCCGAGGTCTGCGCGATGCCGATCAACGAGACCGCCCACTACCTCCGCACCGTGGACCTGTCGGTGCGCGAGCGCCAGATCGGTGAGCGGGTCCTCAAGGAGATCCAGGAGCGCCTGCAGTTCCTGCTCGACGTCGGTCTCGACTACCTCTCCCTCGACCGGCCCAGCGGCTCGCTGTCCGGCGGCGAGGCCCAGCGGATCCGGCTCGCGACGCAGATCGGCGCCGGCCTCGTCGGCGTCCTCTACGTCCTCGACGAGCCCTCGATCGGCCTCCACCAGCGCGACAACAAGCGACTCATCGAGACGCTGCTGCGGCTCAAGGAGCTCGGCAACACGCTGATCGTCGTCGAGCACGACGAGGACACCGTGCGCGTGGCGGACTGGGTCGTCGACATCGGCCCGGGTGCCGGCGAGCACGGCGGCCAGGTCGTCCACTCGGGCTCCGTGCAGGACCTGCTCGACCACCCCGACTCGATGACCGGTCAATACCTGAGCGGTCGTCGCGAGATCCCCGTCCCGGCCGTACGACGCCCGCGCACCGTCGGCCGCGAGCTGACCGTCCACGGCGCCCGCGAGCACAACCTGCAGAACGTCGACGTCAGCTTCCCGCTCGGCGTCTTCACCGCCGTCACCGGCGTCTCGGGCTCCGGCAAGTCGACCCTGGTCAACGACATCCTCTACACCTCGCTGGCCAAGCAGATCTACAACGCCCGCACCGTGCCCGGCCGGCACACGAAGATCACCGGGCTCGAGCACGTCGACAAGGTCATCCACGTCGACCAGTCGCCGATCGGCCGCACCCCGCGGTCCAACCCGGCGACCTACACCGGCGTCTTCGACCACATCCGCCGACTCTTCGCCTCGACGCCCGAGGCGAAGATGCGCGGCTACCTCCAGGGCCGCTTCTCCTTCAACGTCAAGGGAGGGCGCTGCGAGGCGTGCTCCGGCGACGGCACGATCAAGATCGAGATGAACTTCCTCCCGGACGTCTACGTCCCCTGCGAGGTGTGCCACGGAGCGCGCTACAACCGCGAGACGCTCGAGGTCCACTACAAGGGCAAGACGATCGCCGAGGTCCTCGACATGCCGATCGAGGAGGCGGCCGAGTTCTTCGCCGCCGTCCCCGCTATCGCGCGCCACATGAACACCCTCGGCGAGGTGGGTCTCGGCTACGTCCGGCTGGGCCAGCCCGCCACGACCCTGTCGGGCGGCGAGGCGCAGCGCGTCAAGCTCGCCAGCGAGCTGCAGAAGCGGTCGACCGGCCGCACGGTCTACGTCCTCGACGAGCCGACCACCGGCCTCCACTTCGAGGACATCCGCAAGCTCCTCCACGTCCTGTCCGGACTCGTCGACAAGGGCAACAGCGTGCTGGTGATCGAGCACAACCTCGACGTCATCAAGACCGCCGACTGGCTCATCGACATGGGACCCGAGGGTGGCTCGCGCGGCGGCTACGTCGTTGCGCAGGGCACGCCGGAGGAGGTCGCGGAGGTCGAGGCGAGCCACACCGGGGCCTTCCTCAAGCCGATCCTCGAGGGACGCGGCGCCAAGCAGCCCGGTCGCCCGCGCCGGGCCGCCGCCGCGAGCTCGACCCCGGCTCGCGCGACGACGACGAAGAAGACGGCTGCGAAGAAGGCTGCCACGACGAAGGCTGCTGCGACGAGGACCACGGCCAAGAAGGCCCCGGCGAAGAAGGCGGCCGCGCGCAAGAAGGCCTGACGGATCACAGGATCCTCACAGGTCCGCTCACTACTGTCTGGCCGCATGACCTCCATCAACAGACGACGTGCCCTGTCCGGATCCGCCGCTCTCGCCGTGGGGGTGCCGCTGCTGACGGCGTGCGGCAGTGACTCGACGGCCACCGACAACGGATCCTCGAGCAGTTCCAGCCCGAGCGACCAGTCGTCGCCGTCGGAGGACGGCGGCGGGTCGTCCGGCGGTGGGGCAGCCCTCGCCAGCACGTCCGACGTACCGGTCGGCGGGTGCTTCGTGGTCGCGGCCTCCAAGATCGTGGTGACGCAGCCGACCGCGGGGGACTTCAAGGCCTTCTCCGCGGTGTGCACCCACCAGGGCTGCCTGGTGGAGTCGAGCACCGAGGGCGACATCCCGTGCCCGTGCCACGGCAGCAAGTTCTCCCTCGAGGACGGGTCGCCGCAGTCCGGGCCGGCCAGCTCGCCGCTCGAGTCGGTCCAGATCACCGTCGACGGCGACTCGATCACGCAGGCCTGACGAGGTCTCGCCGCGCCCGAGGTTTGAACCCCGGGCCGGTGAGACATGATGCTCCCCGACCCGGCCGTACGGACGGGCACGAACACACGGGGGAGCACGGCATGTCACGTCGTCCAGCACGTCCACGCACCACCATCGCGACGGCCGCAGCCGTCGCTGCCGCACTCATGGTGCCGGCCGGGGGAGGCGCCTCCGCCGCCCCCAGCGGGCCGTCGAGCGCGGGCCGGGACACCGTCGACGTCAGCGGCACGGTGGTCGTGCTCGCGGGCGAGGACGGCAACCCCGACCGCTACTCGCTGCTGCTGCCCTCCGGGCGCACGGTCGAGCTGGCTGACGGCTTCACGGCCGAGCCGCTGTCCCACTTCCGCGGCACGGTGGCCGCCCCGGGAGCCGGCGACGGGCGCGTGCTCACCGGATCGCTCCGCTCCCGCACCCTCGCCCGCGCCGCCTCCTCGGGCACGCCGCTCGAGGTCGTCGACGCGCGCGTGGCGACCCCGGCGGCTCCGGCCCCCGGGCCTGCGCCCCACAGCACCTACGTGGCGAAGGTGACCAACTTCGGACCGATCGGCCTGACCGACCAGCAGATCCTCGACGGCCTCGCCGGCGCCCAGCAGTACTGGGTGCGCGAGTCGGCCGGCGTGATCCCGTCGTGGAGCACGGTCACCGGGGTCGTGCCGGTGGCGGCGGGCGCCGGGTCCTCGACCGACTGCGGGCTGAGCAACAACGGAGCGAGCTTCGGGGCCATCGCGGGCAACGTCGGTGCCCAGGCGTTCCCCGGCGTCGACTTCTCCGGCGCCTCGCCCAACCACCTCGTCGTCGTCGTGCCGGACAACTGCGGTGGCAGCGAGGCCGCGGGTCGCGGACGCGTCGGCACCTCGCTCGCCAGCGGCGGTCCGGTGATCATCGAGGCCGAGCCCGGCACGGGCTTCCGCGTGATCCTCGAGCACGAGTACGGCCACAACGTGGGCCTGCAGCACAGCAACAACCGCTTCCAGGAGTACGGCGGCAACTACGAGGTGATGGGAGCGGGACCGAGCAACTACTCCAACCCGGCCCTCGGCACCGTCTACCGCATGGAGGAGGGCATCGTGGCCGCCGGCGAGGCGGTCGACGGACTGGGCGGGGGTTCGTGGAACCTCGCGCCGCGGGCGTCGGGATCGGGGCTGCGCAGCGTCCACTTCATCAACCCCGACGACGGCAAGCGCTACTTCGTCGACTACCGCGACGGCGGTGGCGCCGACGCCGGCTCGTGGTACGCCGCCAACCGCACCGACTTCCTCGTGCGCGGCCAGACCTACCGCACCGGGGTCGTGATCGAGCGCGAGGACGCCAGCACCGGCTCGTTCCTCGTCGACACCAACGGCGCTGCCGCCGACACCGGCGCCATGCGTCCCGGCGACGCGGCGTGGTCCAACGCCTCTGGCACGGTGCGGGTCGGGGTCAGCGGCACCTCCACCGTCACGGTGAGCCGCTCGCCCGCCCCCAACGGAGCCCTCGGCGCCGGTTCGGTCGGCTTCGGCAAGCCGACCGCGCTGACCACGGTGACCGCCGCGGCCAGCTTCCCGGGTGCCACCGCGGTGCGCTACCAGTGGACCTTCAACGGCCAGCCGATCCCGCAGGCCGACGAGTCCACCTTCACCCCGTCGCTCGGCATGGTCGGCGGCACGCTCGGCGTCACCGCCAACGGCTACGCGGTCGGCTTCGAGCCCAGCCCCCAGGCGTCCGCGTCCCAGGTGGTCGCGCCGGCGACCTTCTACTACCGCAACGGCACCAAGTCGAGGGTCACCGTCAGCGGCAAGGCCAGGGTCGGCCAGGTGCTGACCGCGTCCGGGCTGGACTGGGTGAGTGACCTCGGCACGACCCCGCCCGGCCTCACGCTGTCCTACAAGTGGCTGCGCAACGGCAAGCTCATCAAGGGCGCCCGCAAGTCGACGTACCGCCTCACCTTCCGCGACCTCAAGAAGCGGATCCAGGTCAAGGAGTACCCGAGCGCTCCCGGCTTCGAGACGGGCGGCTTCACCCGCTCCGATGAGACGCGCAAGGTCCGGATCGGCAAGCTCGCCTCGCCGCGGCCGACCGTCGGCGGCAAGGCCAAGGTCGGCAAGCGCGTGGTGGCCAGGACGAAGGGCTGGACCCGCGGCACGAAGTTCCGCTATCAGTGGTTCGTTGGGAAGAAGGCGATCCGTGGGGCCACGGGCAAGAAGCTCCGGATCTCGCGATCGCTCAAGGGCAAGAAGATCGCGGTGAAGGTCACGGGCAGCAAGCTGGGCTTCGTCAAGGCCAGCGCGAGGTCGCGCCCCACGAAGGTCAGGAAGTGACCGCTCACTGAGTCCGACGTCCCTGATCGGGCGGCCTCCCTCCCGGTCAGGGATGTCGGGGGCCGCCCGTAGGGTTTGACCGTGGCCACGCCCAGCTCCTACCGACCCGCGCCCGGGTCGATCCCCACCCAGCCGGGGGTCTACCGGTTCCGCGACGCCAAGGGCCGCGTCATCTACGTCGGAAAGGCCAAGAGCCTGCGGGCCCGCCTGTCGTCCTACTTCCAGGACATCGGCAACCTCCACCCCCGGACGGCCACCATGGTGAGCACCGGGGCGAGCGTCGAGTGGACCGTCGTCGACACGGAGGTCGAGGCCCTCCAGCTCGAGTACAGCTGGATCAAGGAGTTCGACCCGCGGTTCAACGTGAAGTACCGCGACGACAAGTCCTATCCGTGGCTGGCGGTGACCGTCGGCGACGAGTTCCCGCGCGTGATGGTCGGGCGCGGCGCGAAGCGCAAGGGCACCCGCTACTTCGGCCCCTACAGCCACGCCTGGGCGATCCGCGAGACCGTCGACATCCTCCTGCGCGTCTTCCCGATGCGCTCGTGCTCCAACGGCGTCTTCAAGCGCTCCAGCCAGATCGGCCGCCCCTGCCTGCTCGGCTACATCGACAAGTGCTCGGCCCCGTGCGTCGGCAACGTCACCGAGGAGGAGCACCGCCGCATCGTCGACGACTTCTGCGACTTCATGGCCGGCCAGACCAAGCCGTTCATGGCGCGGATCCGCAAGGAGATGTACGCCGCCAGCGAGGCGCTCGACTTCGAGAAGGCCGCCCGGCTGCGGGACGACCTCGGGGCCATGGAGCGGGCGCTGGAGAAGCAGGCCGTCGTCCTCGGCGACGGCGCCGACGCCGACGTCATCGCACTCGTGGAGGACCCGCTCGAGGTCGCGGTGCAGATCTTCTACGTCCGGGGCGGACGCATCCGCGGCCAGCGCGGCTGGGTCGCCGACCGCACCGACGAGGGCGGCACGCCCGAGCTCGTCCAGGACTTCCTCCTCCAGCTCTACGGCGGCGTCAGTGCCGACGAGGGGAGAGACTCCATCCCGCGCGAGGTGCTCGTGCCGGCGCTGCCGCCGGACCACGAGGTGCTCGAGGAGCTCCTCGGCGAGCGGCGGGGGAGCAAGGTCGCCATCCGCGTGCCGCAGCGCGGGGACAAGAAGGACCTCCAGCAGACGGTCGCGACCAACGCGGCGCAGGCGCTCGCGCTCCACAAGACCAAGCGCGCCAGCGACCTCACCACCCGCAACCGGGCGCTGGAGGAGATCCAGGCCTCGCTCGGCCTCGACGAGGTCCCGCTGCGCATCGAGTGCTACGACGTCTCCAACCTCCAGGGCACCGAGGTCGTCGCCTCGATGGTGGTCTTCGAGGACGGGCTCTCCCGCAAGTCGGAGTACCGGCGCTTCGTGATCCGCGGCGTCGACGGACAGAACGACGTCGCCTCGATGCACGAGGTGATCACCCGCCGCTTCAAGCGGCTCCAGGACGAGCAGGCCAGGAGCGAGACTGTCTCGACCGACTCCGGACCGATGCTCGTCGATCCCGAGACGGGGCGTCCCCGCAAGTTCGCCTACGCCCCGTCGCTGGTCGTCGTCGACGGGGGCCCGCCCCAGGTCGCGGCCGCCCAGCAGGCGCTGTCCGAGCTCGGCATCAACGACATCCCCGTGTGCGGGCTCGCCAAGCGGCTCGAGGAGGTGTGGCTGCCGGGGGAGGAGGACCCGGTCATCATGGCCCGCACCAGCGAGGGCCTCTACCTGCTCCAGCGGATCCGCGACGAGGCCCACCGCTTCGCCATCACCCACCACCGCGGTCGGCGCTCCAAGTCGATGGTCGAGAGCATGCTCGACGACGTCCCCGGCCTCGGCGAGGTGCGCCGCAAGACGCTGCTCAAGCACTTCGGCTCGCTGAAGAAGCTGCGCGAGGCAGAGCCTGATGCCATCGCGCTCGTGCCGGGCATCGGTCCACGCACGGCGACGGCGATCAAGGAGGCGGTCGCGAAGGCCGACGCGACCCGCAAGACTGCCTCCCAGCCCAGGATCAACACGGCCACCGGCGAGATCGAGGAGGACTGAGTGACGGACCCGACGCCCGGAGAGCTCGTGATCGTCACCGGCATGACCGGGGCGGGGCGCAGCACGGCCGCCAAGGAGCTCGAGGACCTCGGCTACTTCGTGGTCGACAACCTCCCCCCGACGCTGGTGCGCGACGTCGTGCGCCTCGTCGACGACAGTCGCGGGATCGACCAGCCGATCGCCGTGGTCGTCGACGTGCGCTCGGGGTCGTTCTTCGACTCGCTCCAGGCCAACCGCCACCAGCAGGTGACCGGACGCCCCACGACGCTGCTGTTCCTCGAGGCCAGCGACGAGGTGCTCGTCCGGCGCCAGGAGGCCGCACGTCGGCCCCACCCGCTCCAGGCCGGCGGCCGCCTGCTCCACGGCCTCCAGCGCGAGCGCGAGGTGATGGCCGACATCCGCGCCGACGCCGACGTCCTGCTCGACACCTCCAACTTCAACGTGCACCAGCTGCAGGACCGGATCACCGAGCTCTTCGGCAGCGACGCGTCGACCCAGCTCAAGGTGACGGTCATCAGCTTCGGCTTCAAGTACGGCATCCCGGTCGACGCCGACTGGGTCGCCGACATGCGCTTCCTGCCCAACCCCCACTGGGTCCCCGAGCTGCGACCCCAGAACGGGCGCGACGCGGCGGTGTCCGACTACGTCCTCTCGCAGGACGGCGCGGGGACGTTCCTCGAGCAGTACCTCCCGGTGCTCGCCACCGTCGCCGAGGGCTACCTCCGCGAGGGCAAGCGCTTCATGCAGGTCGCCGTCGGCTGCACCGGCGGCAAGCACCGCAGCGTCGCGATGACGGAGGAGATCGCCGCGCGGATGCGCGACTCCGGCTACTCCGTCCGCACCGCGCACCGCGACCTCGGCAGGGAGTGACGTGGCCCGCGGGACCGCGCAGGCCGCGGTCGCCCTGGGTGGCGGGCACGGGCTCTTCGCCACGCTCTCGGCGCTGCGCCGGCTCCACGACGACCTCACGATCGACGACCTGACCGCGGTCGTGACGGTCGCCGACAACGGTGGGTCGTCGGGCCGGCTGCGGGGCGAGTTCGGCGTACTGCCCCCGGGGGACCTGCGGATGGCCCTCGCCGCGCTCTGCGGTGACGACGAGTGGGGCCGCACCTGGGCCGAGGTGCTCCAGCACCGGTTCGCCGGACAGGGCGAGATGCAGGGCCACGTGACCGGCAACCTGCTGATCGTGTCGTTGTGGGAGCTGATGGGCGACCACGTGCGGGCGCTCGACTGGGTCGGCCGCCTGCTCGGCGCCCACGGGCGGGTGCTGCCGATGGCGACCACGCCGATGGACATCTCCGCGCGGGTGCGGGGCGCCGACCCGGCCGACCCCGACGGCGTCACGGTCGTGCGCGGCCAGGTCGAGGTCGCCACGACCGGCGGCCAGATCGAGTCCGTCGCCCTCGTCCCGGAGGACCCCGAGGCGTGCGAGGAGGCCGTCGAGGCGATCCGGGCGGCGGAGTGGGTCGTGCTCGGACCCGGCTCGTGGTTCTCGTCGGTCATCCCGCACCTGATGGTGCCCGGCCTGCGTCGCGCCCTCGCCGAGACCGACGGCCGCCTGGTCGTGGTGCTCAACCTCGAGGCACAGGCGGGGGAGACGACCGGGTTCGGGCCCGCCGACCACCTCGCCGTGCTGTTCGAGCACGCCCCCGACCTCACCGTCCACGCCGTCCTGGTCGACTCCTCCGCCCTGGCCGGCGACCGCGAGCGGCTGGAGAAGGTCGTCGCGGACCACGGTGCACGGCTCGTCGTCGCGGACATCGCCGTTCCCGGCGAGCCGAGGCACGACCCCGACCGGCTGGCCGCCGCGTTCGGGGGCATCATCGAGGAGGGCTGAGCCGCCCCGAGCACCGCCCCTCTCGAGGCCGAGGGTCGTTGACGCGCATGCGAGGATTCCGATCATGGCAATGACGGCGCAGGTGAAGGCGGAGCTCGCCAACACCCAGATCACCAAGACCTGCTGCCGCAAGGCCGAGGTCGCCTCGATGCTCCGGTTCGCGGGCGGCCTCCACATCGTCAGCGGCAAGATCGTCGTGGAGGCCGAGCTCGACACCGGAGCGGCTGCGCGTCGGCTGCGCAAGGACATCTCCGAGGTCTACGGCCACCCCTCCGACGTCGTCATGGTGCAGGGCAACGGCATCCGCAAGGGCAGCCGCTACATCGTGCGGGTGACCAAGGACGGCGAGGCCCTCGCCCGCCAGACCGGGCTGCTCGACCAGCGCGGCCGGCCGGTGCGCGGCCTGCCGCCCGCCGTCGTGAGCGGTGGCGGCTGTGACGCGGTGGCCGCCTGGCGCGGGGCGTTCCTCGCCCACGGCTCGCTGACCGAGCCCGGCCGGTCCTCCTCGCTCGAGATCACCTGCCCCGGCCCCGAGGCAGCGCTCGCCATCGTCGGCGTCGCCCGACGCCTCGGCATCTCGGCCAAGGCGCGCGAGGTGCGTGGCATCGACCGTGTCGTGATCCGCGACGGCGACGCCATCGGCGCGCTCCTCACCCGGCTCGGTGCGCACGAGTCGCTGATGGCGTGGGAGGAGCGCCGGATGCGCCGCGAGGTCCGCGCGACCGCCAACCGGCTGGCCAACTTCGACGACGCCAACCTGCGCCGCTCCGCCCGCGCCGCGGTCGCCGCCGGCGCTCGTGTCGAGCGCGCCCTCGAGATCCTCGGCGAGGAGATCCCCGACCACCTCCGCCAGGCCGGCCACCTCCGCCTCGAGCACAAGCAGGCCTCGCTCGAGGAGCTCGGCCAGCTCCACGACCCCGTCCTCACCAAGGACGCGATCGCCGGCCGCATCCGCCGCCTGCTCGCGATGGCCGACAAGCGCGCCGAGGAGCTCGGCATCCCCGACACCGAGGCCTCCCTCACGCCGGAGATGCTCGCCGAGGACGCCTGAGCGCTCCACCGGCTCTGGAGTCACCGGATGTCCGGTGACCGCAATGGTTGTCAGCCGAGATCTCGGCCGACAACCGTAGGACTCGGCCACGGAGCAGGCCCGCGGGGCCGGATAGGGTGACGCTCGTCCCACCCATTGGATCGATCCAAGTTACCTGTCCGTACCGCGGGAGACTGCGCTCGAACGCCCCATCCGTACCCGCTAGGGTCGTTCGTGCTGGTCACCGAAGGCCAGAGCTGTCCACGGGGTCACCGAAGGCCCCCACCCAAGGAGAGAATCACTCATGACCGTCCGCGTAGGCATCAACGGCTTCGGCCGCATCGGCCGCAACTTCTTCCGCGCCGTGCGCGCTTCCGGCGCCGACATCGAGATCGTCGGCGTCAACGACCTGACCGACAACGCGTCGCTGGCCCACCTGCTCAAGTTCGACTCGATCCTCGGCCGCCTCGACGCCGACGTGACGAGCGACGACACCTCGATCTACGTCGGGGACCAGAAGATCGCCGTCTCCGCCGAGCGCGACCCGGCCGCCCTCAGCTGGGGCGACCTCGGCGTCGACGTCGTCGTCGAGTCCACCGGCTTCTTCACCGACGCCACCAAGGCCAAGGCCCACGTCGACGCGGGCGCCAAGAAGGTCATCATCTCCGCGCCCGCCTCGAACGAGGACATCACCATCGTGATGGGCGTCAACCACGAGCTGTACGACCCGGCCGCGCACACCGTCATCTCCAACGCGTCCTGCACGACCAACTGCCTCGCCCCGATGGCCAAGGCGCTCAACGACGGCCTCGGCATCACCAAGGGCCTGATGACGACGATCCACGCCTACACCGCGGACCAGAACCTCCAGGACAACATCCACAAGGACCCGCGTCGCGCCCGCGCCGCGGCCCTCAACATGGTCCCGACCTCGACCGGTGCGGCCAAGGCCATCGGCCTGGTGCTCCCCGAGCTCAAGGGCAAGCTCGACGGCTACGCCATGCGCGTGCCCGTGCCCACCGGCTCGGCCACCGACCTCACCTTCGAGGCCTCGCGCGAGACCAGCGTCGACGAGGTCAACGAGATCGTGAAGGCGGCCGCCGACGGCCGCTTCCTCAAGTACTCCACCGACCCGATCGTCTCCACCGACATCGTCACCGACCCGGCGTCGTGCATCTTCGACGCGCCGCTGACCAAGGTCATCGGCAACCAGGTCAAGGTGCTCGGCTGGTACGACAACGAGTGGGGCTACTCGAACCGGCTCGCGGACCTCATCACGCACGTCGGCTCGTCGCTCTGACGTCGATGGCAGAGACCGCAGGCATCGAGTCACTCGGCGACCTGACGGGCAAGCGCGTGCTGGTCCGCTCGGACCTCAACGTGCCGCTCGACGGGACGACCATCACCGATGACGGCCGGATCCGCGCGAGCGTGCCGACCATCCAGCAGCTCGCCGAGGCGGGCGCCCGGGTGGTCGTCACCGCCCACCTGGGCCGCCCCGACGGGTCGCCCGACCCGAAGTACTCGTTGAAGCCGGTCGCCGAACGGCTCGCCGAGCTGCTCGGCCGGCCGGTCGCCTTCGCGACCGACACCGTGGGCAGCAGCGCCACGGAGACGGTGGAGGCACTCCAGGACGGCGAGGTCGCCGTCCTGGAGAACGTCCGCTTCAACGACGGCGAGACCAGCAAGGACGACGCCGTTCGCGCGTCGTTCGCCGGGCAGCTCGCGCAGCTGGCCGACGCGTTCGTCTCCGACGGTTTCGGCGTCGTGCACCGCAAGCAGGCCAGCGTGTACGACGTCGCGCTGAGGCTGCCGTCCGCGATGGGCGGGCTGGTCGCGGCCGAGGTCGACGTGCTCCGCCGGCTCACCGAGCACCCGGAGCGGCCCTACGTCGTCGTGCTGGGTGGCTCGAAGGTGTCCGACAAGCTCGGCGTCATCGACAACCTCATCGACAAGGCCGACAAGATCCTGATCGGCGGCGGGATGGTGTTCACCTTCCTCAAGGCCCAGGGTCACGAGGTCGGCAAGAGCCTGCTCGAGGAGGACCAGCTCGACACCTGCACCCGCTACCTCACCGAGGCGGCGGACCGGGGCGTGGAGATCGTCCTGCCGACCGACGTCGTGGTCGACACCGCGTTCCCCTCGGGGGACCGCGAGCCGCAGCCCCGCGTCGTACCGGCCTCCGAGATCCCGTCGGACGCGCTCGGTCTCGACATCGGTCCCGAGTCGGCGGCAGCCTTCGCGGCCGCGCTCGCCGACGCGCGGACCGTCTTCTGGAACGGCCCGATGGGCGTCTTCGAGGTCGACGCCTTCGCCGACGGCACGCGTGCCGTGGCGCAGGCGCTGACCGAGGTGGACGGCCTGTCGGTCGTCGGTGGTGGCGACTCCGCCGCCGCCGTGCGCCAGCTCGGCTTCGACGAGGCCGCGTTCGGGCACATCTCCACCGGCGGTGGCGCGTCGCTGGAGTTCCTGGAGGGCAAGGAGCTCCCGGGCATCGCCGTACTCGAGAGGGACTGACCGTGGCAGACAGCCGCACCCCGCTGATGGCGGGCAACTGGAAGATGAACCTGAACCACCAGGAAGCGGTGGTGCTGGTCCAGAAGCTCGCCTGGACGCTGTCGGACAAGCGCCATGACTTCGGCAAGGTCGAGGTCGTCGTGGTGCCGCCGTTCACCGACATCCGCTCGGTGCAGACGCTGGTCGACGGGGACCGCCTCGCGATCCGCTACGGCGCGCAGGACGTGTCCGTCCACGACAACGGCGCCTACACCGGCGAGATCTCGGCGGCGATGCTCAGCAAGCTGGGCTGCTCCTACGTCGTGGTCGGCCACTCCGAGCGGCGCCAGCACCATGGCGAGAGCGACGAGCTGGTCAACGCCAAGGCCCACAAGGCGCTCTCCGCGGGCATGGTCCCGATCGTGTGTGTCGGCGAGGGGCTCGACGTACGCCAGGCGGGGGAGCACGTGCCCTTCACGCTGTCGCAGGTCGACGGCTCGCTCGCCGGGTTCACCGCCGAGCAGGTCGCCGGCCTCGTGGTGGCCTACGAGCCCGTCTGGGCGATCGGCACGGGTGAGGTCGCGACCCCGGACGACGCGCAGGAGGTCTGCTCGGCGATCCGTGAGCGCGTGCGCGAGGTCCACGGCGACGCCGCGGCCGACGCGCTCCGCATCCTGTACGGCGGGTCGGTCAAGGCCGCCAACGTCGGCGGGATCATGGACAAGGCGGACGTCGACGGCTGCCTGGTCGGCGGCGCGAGCCTGCAGGTCGACGAGTTCGGCGGCATCTGCCGGTTCTACGACATGCCGGTCCTGTGAGGCGCTGGCCGGTCGGCCGCCGTCGTGACGTAGGCTTCCGCTCGTGATTCTGCTGTTCACCGTCCTGCTCGTCCTGACGAGCGCGATCATGATCCTGCTGGTGCTGCTCCACAAGGGCCGCGGTGGCGGCCTCTCCGACATGTTCGGTGGCGGCGTCTCAAGCAGCTTGGGGGGATCGTCGGTTGCCGAGCGCAACCTCGATCGGTTCACGGTCGGCGTCGGCGTCATCTGGTTCGCATGCATCGTCGCCCTGGGCCTGCTGAAGGCCTACTCGGGCAACTGAGTCCCCCCACTCTTCTAAGGAGCCGTCGTGGCTGGTGCTGGAAACGCGATCCGGGGTAGCCGGGTCGGAGCTGGTCCCATGGGTGAGGCCGAGCGCGGCGATGCCGCTCCTCGGCAGACCGTCACCTACTTCTGCAGCCATGACCACCGCTCGGTCGTGACCTTCGCCATCGAGGCGAGCGTTCCCGAGTCGTGGGACTGCCCCAAGTGCGGCCTGCCGGCCAGCCTCGACAGCGAGAACCCGCCGCCGGCGCCGAAGATCGAGCCCTACAAGACGCACCTCGCCTACGTGAAGGAGCGTCGCTCGGAGACCGAGGCCGCCGACATCCTCGACGAGGCCGTCGCCCTCCTCCGCTCGCGCCGCAAGGCCGGCGAGATCATCTTCTGACCTGCACGTGACCGGGCACTTCGTGCCCGTCGTGGTGGGTGACCGGGCACTTCGTGCCCGCCGTGGTGGGTGACCGGGCACTTCGTGCCCGCCGCGGTGGGTGACCGGGCACTTCGTGCACAGCCCTGTGGATGACGCGAGCGCGGGCCCGGTCGTGCGCGGCACGGTGGGGGCATGCACGTCACCCCGACCTGGGCCAAGGACGTGATGGTCCTCGGCTCCGATGCGCCCTTGCCGGTAGACCGACCGTTCACAGCCAAGGAGTCCGACTCCCTCGGCGTCGGAGCCAGTCTGCGGAGACGACTCGTGCAGAAGGGCCTGCTGCGACCCGTCCTTCGCGGCGTCTTCGTCGCCTCCCACCTGGACGACTCGCTGCGGTTGAGAGTGGCTGCGACCAAGCTGCTGGTACCGGAGCACGCAGTCGCCGTTGACCGCACGGCGGCGTGGGTGCACGGGGTCGACGCCCTCCCGCGATCTGCCATTCACACGATGCCGAACCTCGACATCTTCAGCGGTGCAGCCAGCCGCTTGCGGCGCCCGGGTGTCACGAGTGGCATTCGTGACTTCTCGTCGGCGGACCTCACGGAGATCGATGGACTCCGGTTGACCACGCAGCTCCGAACGACCTGCGACCTCGGCCGCCTGCTCTGGCGATTCGACGCGCTCGGCGCCATTGACGGGTTCCTGCGGCAGGGCCTCGATCACGGCCTGCTGCTGGACGAGGTGGAACGGTTCAAGGGATATCGCGGTGTCATCCAGCTCCGGGCGTTGGCGCCGATCGGCGACCCCAAGGCCGAGTCTCCGCCCGAGAGCGCGCTGCGCCTGCACTGGTACGACGCCGACATCGGCACACCGCAGACGCAGGTCTGGGTCCACGACGACAACGGACGTCCGAAGTACCGCATCGACGTGGGGGAGCCCGGCGTGCGATATGGAGCGGAGTACTTCGGGGAGCTGTTTCATGACGAAGACGTGCGGCAGCACGACGAACGGCGCATCGCGTGGCTCGAGCAGCAACGCGCGTGGAGCATGGACATCTTCACCAAGCTAGATGTCTACGGCACAGAGCTGTCGGCTGCCGATCGTCTGAGACGCGGCTTCCTCCGGGCCGAGGCCGTCCGGGGCGCGCGCCACAGGTCGTACATCGATCTGTCGCGTTGACCCGCATCGAGTTCCCGGTCAACTGCTGCGTCGGGCACGATGTGCCCGGTCACCTGTCCGGACGGGCACGAAGTGCCCGGTCACCTGCCCGGACGGGCACGACGTGCCCGGTCAGTCGGGGAGGGCGGACGCGGCGTCGGCGTCGAGCCACCAGATCGTCTCGTCGCCGGTGACGCCGCGAGCGGGGGTCTCCTGGACCGACCCGTCCTCGGCGAGGGCGCGGGCGACCGCCTCTGCCTTGCCCTCGCCGCTGGCGATGAACCAGACGGCGCGGCACCGCTCCATGGCCTCGAAGGTCAGGGTGACCCGGTCGGGCGGGGGCTTCGGGGAGTCGTGGACGGCGACGGCGATCGCGTCGCGGGCCTCGAGCGCCGGGTGGCCGGGGAAGAGGGACGCGCAGTGCCCGTCGGGGCCGATGCCGAGCATCAGCACCTCGAAGAAGCCGGCCCCCTCGGACCGCATCGTCGCGCTGTAGGCCTCGGCGGCCTCCTCGGCTGTCTCCACCTCGTCGCTGGCGGGCACCTCGTGCACGTGGGCCTCGTCGACGCCGACGTGGTCGAGCAGGGCCTCGCGCGCCTGACGCGCGTTGCGGTCGGGGGAGTCGCGCGGCACGAACCGCTCGTCGCCCCACCAGAAGACGACCCGCGACCAGTCCACCGAGGAGTCCGCGGCACGCCGGGCGAGCTCACGGTGCAGCTCCTCGGCGATCGACCCGCCGGTGAGGCCGACCTGCGGCACCTCGCCGCGCGCCTGCGCCGCCTCGAGGCGCTCGAGCAGGGCGGAGGCCACGTCGCCGACGAGCACGTCCGCGTCGTCGTGACGGCGTACGACGGGCGCGCTCACTTGCTGCTCCGGAGCTTGACCAGCTTGGCGGCGGTCGCGGCGTAGATGTCGTCCTCGTCCAGCCGGCGCAGCTCCTCGGCGAGGAGGGCGGGTATCTCGCGCCGCTTGAGGGCCACCGGCCGGTCAGGCCGGTTGGGGGAGCTGAACGTCGCGAGCCGGCCGTCCGCCCGGGAGATCCGGATCGGGCCCTCCTTGGTGTCCATGCTGACCTCGGTGATGCCGGGGCCGTCGGACGTGCCGCGGGCGACCTCGACCTTGAGGCGGTCGGTCAACCAGGCGGCGAGCAGGTCGGCGCTCGGGCTGACCCGCTCGGCCGTGACCTTGGCCCCGGTGACCTTGAGCGGGTGCTGGTCGAGCGCGGCCGCGAGCAGCGCGCGCCACGGGGTGAGGCGGGTCCAGCTGAGGTCGGTGTTGCCGGGGGCGTAGGTCTCGCACTGCGTACGCATCGCGGTGGACCTGCCGCGCGAGACCGAGGCGGAGTCGGTGATCCGTCGCTGGGCGAGGGCACCGAGCGGGTCGGAGGCCGGGTCCTCGGGCGCAGCGGTCGGCCACCAGATCGCGACGGGGGAGTCGGGCAGCAGGAGCGGCAGGACGACGGACTCGGCGTGCTTGACCACCTCGCCCTTGAGCCGGATGAGCGCGGTCTCGCCGCCCCAGCCGTCGCCGCTGCCCACCTGCGCGTGGACGTGCGAGGAGCCGCGAGCGTCCCCCAGGATCACGCCAAGCACGCGCGAGGGGTGCTCCCGCGAGGCGCGCTTGGCGGCGATCATCGCCTCGGCGGCGTCGTCCTCCGGCGCGACGATGATCAGCGTCATCACCATGCCCATCGCCGGGCTGCCGGCGCGGGTGCGGGCGCGGACGAACTCCGCGGCGATCTTCGATGAGTTGGTGTCGGTCAGCTCGATCATCTTGTCGGGGTCCCCTCGGTGTTGTTCGGCGGAGGAGCGGAGCGGGGGAGGCGAGGAACAGCGTGGGGTGGCATCTACGGCCTCCTCCAGACGCGTCCGTCGCGGGCGAGCATCTTGTCGGCCGACTCCGGCCCCCAGGTGCCGGACTCGTAGGGCTCCGGCCGCCCCTTCCTCGCCCAGTGCGCGATGACCGGGTCGAGCAGCTTCCACGACAGCTCGACCTCCTCGTGGCGCGGGAAGAGCGGCGGGTCGCCGAGCAGGACGTCGAGGATCAGGCGCTCGTAGGCCTCGGCGCTGGCCTCGGTGAAGGAGCCGCCGTAGGCGAAGTCCATGTTGACGTCGCGGATCTCCATCGCGGTGCCGGGCACCTTCGCACCGAACCGCATCGTCATGCCCTCGTCGGGCTGGACGCGGATGACGAGCGCGTTCTTGGTCAGGTCCTCGGTCGCCGTCGACGTGAACGGCAGGTGCGGCGCCCGCTTGAACACCACGGCCACCTCGGTGACGCGTCGGCCGAGCCGCTTGCCGGTGCGCAGGTAGAACGGGACGCCGGCCCAGCGGCGGGTGTCGACGTGGACGGTGATCGCGGCGAAGGTCTCGGTGGCGGACGTCTTCTTGATGCCCTCCTCCTCGGTGAACCCGATGACCTTCTCGCCGCCGGCCCAGCCCGGGGCGTACTGCCCGCGAGCGGTGGTCGTGTCGAGGCGCGGTGGCAGCTTCGCGGACGCGAGCACCTTCTGCTTCTCGATCCGCAGGCTCTCGGCGTCGAAGGCGATCGGCTCCTCCATGGCGACGAGCGCCATCAGCTGGAGGAGGTGGTTCTGGATGACGTCGCGCGCGGCGCCGATGCCGTCGTAGTAGCCGGCTCGGCCGCCGATGCCGATGTCCTCGGCCATCGTGATCTGCACGTGGTCGACGTAGTTGGAGTTCCAGATCGGCTCGAACATGTTGTTGGCGAAGCGCATCGCCAGGATGTTCTGCACCGTCTCCTTGCCGAGGTAGTGGTCGATCCGGAAGATCGATCCCGACGGGAAGACCTCGGCCAGCGTCGCGTTGAGCTCGCGCGCCGACTCGAGGTCGTGCCCGAACGGCTTCTCGACCACGACGCGGCGCCACTGGTCGGGACCGTGGTCCGCGAGCCCGTGCTCCTTGAGCTGGCCCACGACGTCGCCGAAGAAGCCCGGTGGGATCGCGAGGTAGAACGCCATGTTGCCGCCCGTGCCGCGCAGCTGGTCGAGCTCCTCGACCGTGCGTCGCAGCTGGTCGAAGGCGTTGTCGTCGTCGAAGTTGCCGGGCACGAAGCGGAAGCCCTCGGCGAGCTGCTTCCACACCTCCTCGCGGAACGGCGTACGCGCGTGCTCCTTGACCGCGTCGTGCACGATCTGCGCGAAGTCCTGGTCGGCCCAGTCGCGCCGGGCGAAGCCGACCAGGCTGAAGCCGGGCGGCAGGAGCCCGCGGTTGGCGAGGTCGTAGATCGCCGGCATGACCTTCTTGCGCGACAGGTCGCCGGTCACGCCGAAGAGGACCATGCCGCAGGGCCCGGCGATCCGGGGGAGCCGGCGGTCCTGCGGGTCGCGGAGCGGGTTGACGGTGCTCATCAGCGTCGGTTCTCCTGGTAGTAGCGGATCAGCGACTGCGTGGACGCGTCCTGCTCGGCCGCGACGGCGGCGTCGCCGGAGACCGCCGGCCGCAGCTGCTGGGCGAGCTGCTTGCCCAGCTCGACGCCCCACTGGTCGAAGCTGTCGATGCCCCACACGGCGCCCTCGACGAACGTGATGTGCTCGTAGAGCGCGATGAGCTGACCCAGCACCGACGGCGTGAGCGCGGGCGCCATGATCGACGTCGTCGGCCGGTTGCCGGGGAAGGTCCGCGCGGACACGAGTGCCTCGTCGACGCCCTCGGCCCGCACCTCGTCGGGCGTCTTGCCGAAGGCGAGCGCCTTGGTCTGGGCGAAGAAGTTGGCGAGGAACAGCTCGTGGACGTCCACCTGGTCGCCGTCCACCTCGTCCTTGAGGTCGTACGACGGCCGCGCGAAGGCGATGAAGTCCGCCGGTACGAGTCGCGTGCCCTGGTGGATGAGCTGGTAGAACGCGTGCTGTCCGTTGGTGCCCGGCTCGCCCCAGAACACCTCGCCGGTGTCGTAGCCGACGGGCTCGCCGTCCCACCGCACGCCCTTGCCGTTGGACTCCATCGTCAGCTGCTGCAGGTAGGCCGGGAACCGGTGCAGGAGCTGCGAGTAGGGCAGCACGGCGTGCGTGTGGGCTCCGAGGAAGTTGGTGTACCAGACGTTGAGGAGCCCCATCCGGAGCGGGACGTTGGCCTCGGCCGGCGCGGTGCGGAAGTGCTCGTCCATCGCGTGGAAGCCGGCGAGCAGGTCGGCGAAGTGGTCGGGGCCGACGGCCACCATGAGCGACAGCCCGATGGCCGAGTCCATCGAGTAGCGACCGCCGACCCAGTCCCAGAAGCCGAACGCGTTGTCGGTGTCGATCCCGAAGTCTGCGACCTTGTCGAGCGCCGTCGAGACGGCCACGAAGTGCTTCGCCACCGCGTCGTCCGCGTCGGCGCCGGACGGCAGACGGTCGAGCAGCCAGGCCTTGCACAGCCGGGCGTTGGTCAGCGTCTCGAGCGTGCCGAAGGTCTTGCTGGAGACGATGAAGAGGGTCGTCTCCGGGTCGAGCCCCTTCAGCGTCTGGCCCGCGTCGGTCGGGTCGATGTTGCTGATGAAGCGGCAGGTGAGTCCGTCCTGGCGGTAGGGCTCGAGCGCCTCGTAGGCCATGACCGGGCCGAGGTCCGAGCCGCCGATGCCGATGTTGACGACCGTCTCGATGCGCCGGCCGGTGACGCCGGTCCACTCGCCGGAGCGGACCCGCTCCGCGAAGGCGTAGGCGCGGTCGAGCACCTTGTGCACGTCGGCGACGACGTCCTGGCCGTCGACCGTCAGCGAGGCCGACGCCGGGAGCCGGAGCGCGGTGTGGAGCACCGCCCGGTCCTCGGTGACGTTGATGTGCTCGCCGGCGAACATCGCGTCCCGGCGCGCCGCCACCGACACCTCGTCAGCCAGGGAGAACAGGGCCGCCTCCACGTCGGCGTCGGCGAGGTTCTTCGACAGGTCGACGTGCAGGTCGGCCGCGGTGAGCGAACGGTCCGCGACGAAGCCGGCGTCGCCCAGCTGTGCGCGCAGGTCGGGCGTGTAGGACTCGGCGAGCCGGGCCAGCGAGGCCCAGGCGTCGGTCGTGCTGGGGTCGGTGGCGCCGGCGCTCACTGCCGTGCGGCCTCGAGGGACTTGCCGAGCGTGGTCTGGAGCTCGTCCCAGGCGACCACGAACTTGTCGACACCCTCCTTGATGAGGGCCTCGATCACGTCGTCGTAGTCGATGCCCGCCTCGGCCAGCGCGTGCATGTGGGCGTGCGCGTCGTCGTAGAACGGGCGGACCCGGTCACCGCGCACCTCGCCGTGGTCGGCGACGGCGTCGAGGGTCTTCTCCGGCATGGTGTTGACGGTGTTCTCGACGACCAGGTCGACGACGTACATCGTGTCGTCGTAGTCGGGGTTCTTCACGCCCGTCGAGGCCCACAGCGGGCGCTGCTTGCGGGCACCCTCGGCCTCGAGGGCCTCCCAGCGCGGCCCGCTGAAGAACTCCTCGTACATCTGGAAGGCGAGCCGGGCGTTGGCCACGCCGGCCTTGCCCTTGAGGTCGGCGGCGGTGCCCGGTCCCTCGGTCATCGCGTCGAGCCGCTTGTCGATCTCGGTGTCGACGCGGGACACGAAGAACGACGCGACGGAGTGGATGTCGGCGAGGGCGTGCCCGTTGTCCTTCGCCTTCTCGAGCCCGGCGACGTAGGCCTCCATCACGTTCTCGTACTGCTCGAGCCCGAAGATCAGCGTCACGTTGACCGAGATGCCGGCCCCGATGGTCTCGGTGATCGCGGGCCAGCCCTCCTTGGTGCCGGGGATCTTGATCATCACGTTGGGCTCGCCGACCGTCTCGTAGAGGGTGGCGGCCTCGGTGACGGTGTCGTCGGTCGAGTGCGCCAGGCCGGGGGAGACCTCGATGGAGACGCGGCCGTCGACGCCGTCGGTGGCGTCGAAGACGGGGCGCATCACCTTGCAGGCCTCGCGCACGTCGTCGGTGGTGATGACCAGCGTCGCCCGGTCGACGTCGGCTCCCTCGGCGGCCAGCTCACGCACCTGCGCGTCGTAGCGCTCACCGTCGGCCAGCGCGGTCTGGAAGATCGCGGGGTTGGAGGTCACTCCGACGACGTTCTTCTCCCGGACGAGCTCGGCGAGGTTGCCGGTCTCCAGGCGCTCGCGGGACAGGTCGTCGAGCCAGATGGAGACCCCGGCGTCGGCCAGGGCCTTGAGACGGTCGTTCATGGGCTTCCTCCCAGTGGTGGCCACGTGGTGGCCGGTTGGCGGTCGGTGTGGCGCGGTCAGGCGGTGACGACGGCGACGCTGTCGCGCGCGGCGTCGGCGACGGCCTCGGCCGTGATGCCGAACTCGGCGTAGATGCGGGCGTAGTCGGCGGACGCGCCGTAGTGCTCGATGGAGACGATGCGGCCGTGGTCACCGACGAGCTCGCGCCACCCCTGCTTGACGCCGGCCTCGACGGAGACGCGGGCCTTGACGGTGGGCGGCAGCACCATGTCGCGGTAGGCCTCGTCCTGGTCCTCGAACCACTCGAGGCAGGGCAGCGAGACGACCCGGGCGTCGATGCCGTCGGCTGCCAGCAGCGTGCGGGCCTCGACAGCGAGCTGCACTTCGGACCCGGTGCCGATGAGGATCACGTCGGGCGTGGCCTTCTCGGAGTCGATGAGGACGTAGCCACCGCGCGCGACACCCTCGGTCGAGGCGAAGCCGTCCTCGCCGCGCGGGAACACCGGCACGTTCTGGCGGGTCAGCGCGAGCGCTGCCGGACGGTCGGTGTGGCCGAGGATCGTCTGCCAGGCGGCGACGGTCTCGTTGGCGTCCGCAGGCCGTACGACGTCGAGGCCGGGCATGGCGCGCAGGGCCGCGAGGTGCTCGATCGGCTGGTGGGTCGGTCCGTCCTCGCCGAGACCGATGGAGTCGTGGGTCCACACGTAGGTGACCGGCAGCCGGCTGAGCGCCGCCACGCGCACGGAGCCGCGCATGTAGTCGGAGAAGGTGAGGAAGGTGCCGCCGAACACGCGGGTCAGGCGGTCGGCCGCGATGCCGTTCATGATCGCGCCCATGCCGTGCTCGCGGATGCCGAAGTGGAGGACCCGACCGGCGTGGGGGTCGGTGCTCCACTCACCGACCTCGGCGACCACCGGGCCGACCGACGGGGCACTGGTGATGGTCGTGTTGTTGGACCCCGCGAGGTCGGCCGAGCCGCCCCACAGCTCCGGCAGCACCGGGGCGAGCGCGTTGATGATCTTGCCGGAGGCCGAGCGCGTGGCGACGCCCTTCTCGTCGGCGTCGAACGTCGGCAGCGACTCGGCGAGGTCGGCCGGCATCTCCCGGCGCTTGAGCCGGGCGAGCAGGTCGGCCGACGCGGTGTTCTTCGACGACCAGGCGGCGAACTCCTCGTCCCACTCGGCGGCCCAGGCGGCTCCGCGCTCGCGCAGGTCGCGCGTGCGCTCGATGACGCTGGGCGGCACCTCGAAGGTCTTGTCGGGGTCGAAGCCCAGCACCTTCTTCGTCGCGGCGACCTCGTCGGCGCCGAGCGCGCTGCCGTGGGCGGCCTCGGTGCCCTGGGCGTTGGGTGCGGGCCAGGCGATGACCGTGTCGAGAACGATGATCGACGGCTTGTCGCCGACGGTGTGTGCCTCGCGGATGGCGGCGTAGAGGGCGGCGACGTCCTCGACGTACTCCGTGCCGCCGTTGGTCCAGTCGACGGTCTGCACGTGCCAGCCGTAGGCGGCGTAGCGGGCCGCGACGTCCTCGGTGAACGCGATGTCGGTGTCGCCCTCGATCGAGATGCGGTTGCGGTCGTAGATCATCGTCAGGTTGCCGAGCTGCTGCGTTCCCGCGATGGACGAGGCCTCGGAGCTGACGCCCTCCTCGAGGTCGCCGTCGGAGGCGAGGACGTAGACCTGGTGGTCGAACAGGCTCTCTCCCGGAGCCGCGTCGGGGTCGAGCATGCCGTGGACCCGTCGACCGGAGAGGGCCATGCCGACGGCGTTGCCGACGCCCTGGCCGAGGGGACCGGTCGTGACCTCGACGCCGGCGGTGTGGCCGAGCTCGGGGTGGCCGGGGGTCTTCGAGCCCCAGGTGCGCAGCGCCTTGAGGTCGTCGAGCTCGAGGCCGAAGCCGCCGAGGAAGAGCTGGGTGTAGAGGGTGATCGAGCTGTGCCCGCACGAGAGGACGAAGCGGTCGCGGCCGACCCACTCCGGGTCGGCGGGGTTGTGCCGCATGACCTTCTGGAACAGCAGGTAGGCCACCGGCGCCAGGCTCATCGCCGTGCCGGGGTGACCGTTGCCCACCTTCTGCACCGCGTCCATCGCGAGCACGCGGGCGGTGTCGACGCCGAGCTTGTCGGTGTCGTCCCAGTCGAGGGTGGCGGGCAGGGCGGACTTCGTGGTCAACACAGTTCCTCTCGGTGGAGTGCAACGCGGAGCACAGGCCCCTCGACTGCGAGCCTAGCGTCGTGGCCGAGTAGACTCGACCCCACCCGAGGGTGGCTCAGGACGCCGGTTCGACAGCTCGTCGAAACCCTTCGGTTCCCCCTGGTCCACGTCTCATCCCCACCCGTCCCGCGAGGTCCTCCACCGTGTCTTCAGCCGGTCCGCACGCCGATGCGTCTGCGCGACCGTCGGACGGTGGCGAAGGGACCGGGTCGACGTTCGACGAGACCGCGGCCAAGACCTGGCGCGACGTCGTCGGCGCCTACGTCGGGCTGACCAAGCCGCGGGTCATCGAGCTGCTCCTGCTGACGACCGTCCCGGTGATGTTCTTCGCCGAGCGGGGCATCCCTTCCCTGGGCCTGGTCGCGGCGACCGTCGTGGGTGGCGCGCTCTCCGCCGGGTCCGCGTCGGCGTACAACTGCGTCTACGACCGCGACATCGACGAGCAGATGCGGCGTACGCGTCGTCGCGCGCTGCCGCGCCACATCGTCTCGCCGGTCTCGGCCCTGGTGTTCGCCACGGTCCTCGCGGTCCTCTCGACCGTCGTCCTGGCGCTGTGGGTCAACGTGCTCTCGGCGGCGCTGTCGGTGCTCGCCAACGCGTTCTACGTGTTCGTCTACACGATGGTGCTCAAGCGCCGCACCACCCAGAACATCGTGTGGGGCGGACTGGCCGGCTGCTTCCCGGCCCTGATCGGCTGGACCGCGGTGACGGGCGAGCTCGCCTGGACGCCGGTCGTGCTGTTCCTCGTCGTCTTCTTCTGGACCCCGCCGCACACCTGGGCGCTGGCGCTGCGCTACCGCGAGGACTACCGCAACGTCGACGTCCCGATGCTGCCGGTGGTCAAGCCGGCCGCCGAGGTGGGGCGGCAGGTGGTCGTCTACAGCTGGGTGATGGTGGCGACGTCGCTGCTGCTCTGGCCGGTCGCCGGGACCAGCCTCGTCTACCCGGTCGCGGCCGCTGTGCTGGGCGCGGTCTTCCTCGTGGAGGCGCACCGCATGTGGTCGCGGGCGAAGTCCTCGGAGGCGCTCTCCGACATCAACCCGATGCGCCTGTTCCACGCCTCCAACCTCTACCTCTCGCTGCTCTTCGTGGCCGTCGCGCTGGACCCCCTGCTCGGACGCTGAGACTCCCTTGACACCCCGTGCGGGGGTCGGGCGATCTCTGGACATCTTCTTGAGACCAGCCCCCGTGTTCGGGGACGTGACCGTCTCGTTCAATCGGAGGCCGGGGTGGGCACAAGGGCCTGCCCCCGACACCGGGGAGAACGAGAAGGATGACTGCAGCAGCGCCACGCGCGCGCCTGTCCGAGGCACGACCGAGCGGCCGACGCCGTCCACGGGGGAGCACGGAGAACAGGGGGACCGGCCACCGCGCCGTGTCCCGGATGATGACGCTCGCCCTCGCGGTGGGCTTCGCCGTGCTGGGGGTGGCGGGGGCCGCCAGTGCCCACCACAACACCGTCACGGGCACGGTGACGTGCAAGCAGGGAGGCGGCTGGACCGTCACCTGGACCATCGCGAACAGCGAGACCATCTCCGAGACCATCACGCAGTCCAACCGGACGGCGGTCCTGCCGGTCGGCACCGTCATCGGCGGCTCGCAGACCAGGACCGTCACCGAGACGGTGACCACCAAGCCGACGTCCGCGATCAACCTCACCGTGCAGGGCAAGTGGGTGCGCGACGGGCAGAACATCTACTCCACCAACGGGGACTCGGTCGAGGTCGGCGAGTTCAGCGACGGCTGCAACGTCACGACCGTGACCGCGCCGTCCGTGCCCGTGGTCGACGACTGCGGTCCGGGCAACGCCCGCTTCGGCACCGTGCCGAGCGGGCCGTGGACCTCGACGTCCAACGCCGACGGCAGCCTGACGATCACCGCCGACCCGGGATACACGTTCCCGAACGGGCAGAGGAGCGTCACCTACCCCGAGCCCACGGACAGCAACGTCGCCTGCCCGACGCCGCCCACGACGAACCCGCCGGTCGTGACGCCTCCGGTGACCACGCCGCCCGAGGTCCTGCCCGCGCAGGTGCTGGTGGTCAGGGCCGGCGCGCGCCGCATCGACAAGTGCGGTCGCCAGGGTGACCTGTTCAAGGTGGCCAAGCGCGACGGCGTCGTCTACACCGCCAAGGGCAAGGCGCTCCGGCAGGGCGTGTGGCTGAAGGCCCGCACACGCACCGTCACGGTCCGTGCCACCGCCGCCGACGCGTCGTACCGGCTGCAGGGCAGGTCGGTCTGGACGCTGACGTTCACCCGCAAGGCGTGCGCGCAGGCTCCCGAGGTCGCGCCCCACACCGGGGCGTGATGCGTCGCACCGTCGCCGCGGCCGCGCTGCTCGCGTCAGTGCTGGTGCCGGTCGGTCAGGGTGCGGCGGACGCCGCCGCCCCTGACCGGCTCACGATCGCCCGCACCGGCACCGACGCGGTCGTCGTCGAGGTGCCGACGCGCCGCGGCACCCTCGCCGTGGGATCGCGCCTGCGGGGCACGGTCTACACGTGGTCGAAGGGCGACCCACCCTGCGACCCCAGCGGCAGCACCGTGTACGCCGGTCACGCGTGGCGGGCCGGCGACGGCGTGGCCGACAGGTGGGGGAAGCTACGCAGAGGCGACCGGATCACGGTGGCCGGCTGCCGGTTCGAGGTGACGCGACGCGAGTACTGGCCCGCCTCCCGGCGGATGGGGCACCTCTACTCGGTGTCCGGGCCACCTCGGATCGTGCTTGTCGCGTGCAAGGCCGACGACTACGCCCAGCGGACCGTGGTGTTCGCCCGCAAGCTCGAACGCCGCTGACCCCTGCCGACAACGGGATCAGGGGAGGCGGGTGGCCGCCCTCGGCTGTTCCTGCCCGTCCGCGCGCGCCTCGTGGCGCGCGTGGTGGGGCAGGACGGCCAGGGCGATCCGCGCCAGTCCCGCCGCGAGCAGGCCGGCCCCGAGCATGTGCAGGGCGACGAGGGCGACGGGCAGGTCGAGCCAGTACTGCGTCCACCCCAGCACGCCCTGCGCGACCTCGATGAGGAGCACGAGCCCGGTGACCCGGGCGAGCCACGGGTGGCCGCCCCGCACGGCGACGGCGAGCAGCGCGACCGTGAGCGCCACGAGGGCGTAGACGGCGTACGCGTGCAGGTGGGACACCGTCGCCGGGTCGAGGCCGTTGCGCGGCGACTCGGTGTCACCCGCGTGGGGGCCGGCGCCCGTCACCACGGTGCCGAGGTAGAGCACGACCCAGCCGACGGCGAGCGTCGCCCAGGCCAGCGCCCGGGGCAGGGGAGGTGCCGGCGCCCGGTCGGGGCTGCGCAGCTCGTCGACCAGCGCGACGCAGACCATGATCATCGCCATCGACAGCAGGAAGTGGCCCGACACGATCCACGGGTTGAGGTCGGTCAGCACCGTGATCCCGCCGATGACCGCCTGGAGCGGGATGCCGAGGCCGATGACGAGCGAGAGCCGCGTCGCGCGACGGTGGGCGGCGCCCAGTGCGGCGAGGAAGCACAGCACGGCGACGGCCGCGAGCGCGAAGGTCAGCATGCGGTTGCCGAACTCGATCACGCCGTGGACCCCGAGCTCGCCGTGCGCGACGTAGGACTCGTCCGAGCAGCGGGGCCAGGTCGGGCAGCCGAGGCCGGAGCCGGTGAGGCGTACGGCGCCGCCCGTCACCACGATGCCGATGTTGGCGACGAGGTTGGCCAGGGCCAGGGGCCACAGGTAGCGGGCCAGCCGGTCGAGCAGCGTCTGGAGCACGGTCACTCCCACCTGAAGGTCCGGGCCGTCAGTGCGGTGCCGAGGGCGGCCCAGACGGCGAGCACGAGCAGGGAGCGCCCGTCCACGGCAGCGTCGACCAGCGCCGCGCGCATCGCGTCGCCGAGCGCGGCCGAGGGGAGCCACTGGATGACGGACCCCGCAGAGCCGTACGTCGACGTCGGCAGCACGACGCCGCCGCCGGCCATCAGCAGCAGGTAGACGAGGTTGGCGAGGGCCAGCGTCGCCTCGGCTCGCAGCACGCCGGCGACGAACAGGCCGAGCGCGGCGAACGCAGCGGTCCCGACAGCGACGGCGAGCACGAGCCCGAGGGCCGAGGTGGGCGGGTGGTCGAGCGCGGGCCGCCAGCCGAGGGCGAGGCCGACGACGACGAGCACCACGAGCTGCAGGGCGACGACGTTGAGCAGTGCCACGACCTTGCCGAGCAGCAGGCCGTGACGGGGCAGGGGCGACGCCCCCAGCAGCTTGATGACGCCGTAGCGGCGCTCGAAGCCGGTCGCGATGGCGACGGAGGTGAAGGCGGTGGACATGACCGCGAGCGCCAGCACGCCGGGCGTGAGGACGTCGACCGGCCGGTGGCCCTGGAGGTCGAGGCCGAGCCGGTCCGCCCCGGCCACACCACCCACGAGGACGATGACGGGGATGACGACGGCGAGCAGGAGCTGCTCGCCGTTGCGCAGCATCAGCCGCGCCTCCATCCGGGCCTGGGCGAGCACCATCCGCGAGAGGGGTGCGCCGCCGGGCGCCGGGGTGAAGGTCGCGCTCACGGCGTGAGCTCCCGTCCGGTGAGGTCGAGGAAGACGTCCTCGAGGTTGCGCTGGCCCAGGTTGAGCGTCTCGGGGAGGACGTCGTGCTCCTCGCACCACCGCGAGACCCGCCCGAGGGTCATCGAGTCGGCCGGGCCGTGGACCAGCATGCTGACCTCGTCGAGCTGGCGGACCTCGGTCCCCGGACCGAGCTCGGCGCGCAGCGACTCGGGAGCACCGTCCGGGAAGGGGCGGTTGACGACGAGCCGGATGGTCGCGGACCGGCCCTCGCGGGTCAGCTCGCCCGGGGTCCCGGTGGCGATGACGCGTCCGCGGTCGATGATGTGGATCCGGTCGGCCAGGTGCTCGGCCTCGTCCATGTGGTGCGTCGTCAGCACGACGGTGACCCCGTCGGCCCGCACCTCCTCGAGCAGCTCCCAGGTCGTGCGCCGCGCCTGCGGGTCCATGCCGGCGGTCGGCTCGTCGACGAAGACCAGCTCGGGCCGCCCGACCAGCGCGATCGCCAGGCCGAGCCGCTGCTGCTGGCCACCCGACAGGCGGCGGTAGGGCGTGCGGCCGCAGTCGCCCAGCCCGAGCCGCTCGCCGAGCATCCTCGTGTCCAGCGGCCGCGCGTGCAGGGAGGCCATGTGCTCGAGCATCTCCTCGGCCCGCACGCCGCTCCACGCACCGCCGGCCTGCAGCATCACGCCGATCCGGGGGAGGAGCTCGGCACGGTCGCGCTGCGGGTCGAGACCGAGCACGCGGACCGTGCCCTGCTGGGGCGCGCGGTAGCCCTCGCACGTCTCCAGCGTCGTGGTCTTGCCGGCGCCGTTGGGCCCGAGGACGGCGGTGATGGTCCCGCGGGCCACCTCGAGCGAGAGCCCGTCGACGGCCACCTTGTCGCCGTACCGCATCACCAGGCCGTCGACCGAGACGGCGGGCGCGGCGGTGGACACCTCGTCAGTCTAGGGAGGGTCCCCGAGGACCACCGCCGCGGTGGCGGCGAGACGCTCGTCACCCGTGGGGTACACCCGTAGGTATCGATTTGTCACCGCTTCGTCGCTTTTCGTCCCGCTGCTCTTGACTGTGGCCGTCCCATGGCCTTCTGTGATCTGGCTCGCACCCAGACCGCGATCCGGTCGTGCGCGCCGACGGCGAGCCGTTCGCCGTGTCCGTACACCTCGGAGGAAATACGTGTCGATCCACTTCACCGGGCGGGGCGCGCGACGCGGCCTCGCCGTCCTGACCACGGCCGCAGTGGTGTGCGGCCTGGCGGCGGGCATGCCCAGCGCGACCGCTGCCACCAAGAAGACCGACCGGTCGATGACGACCGCGATCGCCCCCAAGGCCTCGACCCTCACCGCGGGGCGCTACGTCGTGGTCCTCCGGGACGACGCCGCGACCCGGTACGCGGGCGGCGTGGCGGGCCTCAAGGCCACCGCGGCCGCCCCCGGGAAGTCCTTCGACGCCCGCTCGGACAAGGTCGCCGCCTACCAGGCCTACCTGACCAAGCGCCAGAACGGGCTCGCCGCGCAGGTGGGTGCCGAGGTGATGAGCCGCTCGACCCTCGCTGCCAGCTCCTTCACCGCCCGCCTGTCGAGCAAGCAGGCCACCGACCTCTCGCAGTCCAAGGACGTGCTGATGGTGGTCAAGGACACGGCGTTCAGCCTGGACACCTACAAGTCCCCCACGTTCCTCGGGCTCGACGGCGCCAACGGGCAGTGGGCCAAGTACGGCGGTGTCGCCAAGGCCGGCAAGGGTGTCGTGGTCGGCATCCTCGACTCCGGCATCTGGCCCGAGTCGGCGTCCTTCGCGGGCTCCAAGATCGGCCGCAACCCCACCAGCGCCGACGGCATCTACCGCCAGGGCAACACGATCTACTTCAAGAAGGCGGACGGCTCGACCTTCCGCGGCGTCTGCGAGCCCGGCGAGAAGTGGACCGCCGACGACTGCAACAGCAAGCTCATCGGCGCGCGCTACTACCCCGACGCGTTCCTCGACAGCGTGAAGCCGCAGGACCGCTACGAGGCCGAGTACATCTCGACCCGCGACGGTGACGGCCACGGCTCGCACACCGCCAGCACCGCCGCCGGCAACAACGGCGTCGACGCGAGCGTCGAGGGCCGCTACTTCGGCAAGGTCAGCGGCATGGCGCCGGCGGCGAAGATCGCGGCCTACAAGGTCTGCTTCAGCGACACCGACCCCGACACCGGCGGTTGCTACACCTCATCGACCCTCGACGCGGTCGACGACGCCATCGCCGACGGCGTGGACGTCATCAACTACTCGATCTCGGGTGCGACCGACACGGTCGTCGACGCGGTCGAGTTCGCGTTCCTCAACGCAGCCGCCGCGGGCATCTTCGTCTCGGCGTCGGCCGGCAACAGCGGCCCGACCGCCTCGACCGTCGCGCACAACAGCCCGTGGATCACCACGGTGGCGGCCTCGACCCACGTCAACTACGAGAACACCGTCGTGCTGGGCAACGGCGCGAAGTACAAGGGCGCGTCGATCTCCGACCAGGCGGTGCCCTCCACGGCGATCGTCAACTCCTCCGCCAGCGGTCTCGCCGGCGCGGACGCGACGGCGCTGAGCCTCTGCGGCCCGAACACCCTCGACCCGGCCAAGGCTGCCGGCAAGATCGTCGTCTGCGCGCGCGGCACCTACGACCGTGTCGCCAAGAGCGCGGAGGTCAAGCGGGCCGGCGGCGTGGCCATGGTGCTCGCCAACCCGTCCGCGGGTCAGAGCCTCGACGCCGACTTCCACTCGGTGCCGACGGTCCACGTCGACAAGACCGCGGGTGACGCCATCCGCGCGTACGCCGCGACGGCCGGCGCCACGGCGTCGTTCGTGGTCGGCAACACCACCGGCGTCGAGACCCCCATCCCGCAGATCGCCGGCTTCTCCTCGCGCGGCCCGGCAGTCGCCAACGACTCCGACGTCATCAAGCCGGACATCTCGGCTCCCGGCGTCAGCGTGCTGGCGGCCGTGGCGCCCCCGTCGGGTGGCGGTCGCAGCTTCGACCTCTACTCCGGTACCTCGATGTCGAGCCCGCACATCGCCGGACTCGCGGCCTTCATCCTGGGGGTCAACCCCACGTGGGGCCCGATGGAGGTCAAGTCGGCCATGATGACGACGGCCTACGACCTGAAGAAGGCCGACGGCTCCGCCAACACCAACCCGTTCGACGAGGGTGCCGGTCACGTCGACCCGACGAAGTTCTTCGACCCGGGCCTGGTCGTGACGTCGACCCCGAACGAGTGGCTGAGCTTCCTGGTGGGTCAGGGCTACCCGATCACCGGGGTCACGGGGATCAACGCCACCGACCTCAACATCCCGTCGATGGCCAAGGGCCAGGTCACCTCGAGCGTGACGATCAAGCGCACGTTCACCGCGCTGAAGGCGGGCACGTGGAACGTCGCGGTGTCCGTCCCGGGCTTCACGGCTGTGGCGGACAAGCCGTCGCTGACGTTCGGGGCGGCGGGTGAGAAGCAGACGGTGACCTTCACCTTCACGCGCACGACCGCCGAGCTCGGCGCGTTCTCGACCGGCTTCGCGACGCTCACCGGACCCACCACGGTCCGCCTCCCGGTCGCGCTGCGGCCGGTGGCGGTCGCCGCCCCGGCCGAGGTCAAGGGCTCGGGTGCCGCCGGCAGCGCCGACGTGGCGATCACGGCGGGCTTCACCGGAGACCTGAACGTGAAGACCAGCGGACTGGCCAAGGCGACCACCAACGCGGGCACGCTCGCGGTTGGCACGGCCTACTCCGAGAAGGTCACGATCGCCGCGGGCACGAAGTTCGCCCGCTTCGACGTGGACGCCGCCAATGACGGGGCCGACCTCGACCTCTACGTCTACGAGCTCAACGCGGCCGGCACGCCGGTGGCGCTCGCCGGACAGTCGGCGACGGGCTCGGCGGACGAGCGGGTCACGCTCACCAACCCGAAGGCGGCGACCTACCTGGTCGAGGTCGACGGCTACGCCGCGGCCAGCGGCGAGAGCGGCATCGCGTACCGCTACGACCGGTACCTGGTCACGCCCACCACCACGCTCGGCGGGTTCCACGCCGAGCCCAACCCGGTGCCGGTGACCCAGGGCCAGCCCACCTCCTTCAAGGCGGTGTGGTCCGGCCTGGACCCGGCGGCTCGCTACCTCGGCGTGCTGGAGTACGACGGCGCGCTCGCGCCGACGTTCGTCACGGTGACCGTGCCGTGACCTGAGCTCCACCAGAACCACCAGCTCGACCTGTCGGCGGGCGTGACTCCTCCCGGTGTCACGCCCGTCGGCGCGTCCGGGGACCGCACTTAGGGGACCCTTGCTTGAACGGCGGGAAGCAATAACGACACACTGTCGTTGTGGAATTCGTGAGGACGTCGACGGCAGTGCGCGAGGGCGATGCGCCCACGCGTGACCGCGTCGCCCGCACGATCCTCGAGAACGGCCCGTCCACCGCCGCCGACCTGGCCGACCGGCTCGACCTCACCCCGGCCGCCGTACGACGCCACCTCGACCACCTCGCTGCCGAGGGCGTCGTGGAGTCGCGCGAGCCCAAGGTCTACGGCGCCCGCGGCCGGGGCCGCCCGGCGAAGGTGTTCGTGCTGACCCAGGCGGGGCGCGACAGCTTCGACCAGCAGTACGACGACCTGGCCGTGCAGGCGATGCGGTTCCTCGCCGAGACCCAAGGTGAGGACGCGGTCCTCGAGTTCGCCCGCCGGCGCGTCTCGTTCGTCGAGCGCGACTACGCCGCCGTCACCGAGCTCGACCCGGACCTCAGCCCCGCCGAGGCGCTGGCCAAGGTCTTCACCCAGAACGGCTACGCCGCCTCGGTGCGCGACCTGCCTGCAGCCAACGGGCAGAGCGTGGGCGAGCAGATGTGCCAGCAGCACTGCCCGGTCTCCCACGTCGCCCACGAGTTCCCGCAGCTGTGCGAGGCCGAGACCGAAGCCATCGCCGCGGTCCTCGGCACCCACGTCCAGCGTCTCGCGACCATCGCCCACGGCGACGGCGTCTGCACCACGTGCATCCCCCAGACCCTCAAGCCCGCAGTGAAGAAGGAGAAGGCATGACCTCCATCGAAGAGCTCAACCCGTCGCTCAAGGGCATCGGCAAGTACGAGTTCGGCTGGGCCGACTCCGACGACGCCGGCGCTGCCGCCACCCGCGGCCTCAACGAGGACGTCGTGCGCGACATCTCCGCGAAGAAGTCCGAGCCGCAGTGGATGCTCGACCTGCGCCTCAAGGGCCTCAAGCTCTTCCACCGCAAGCCCATGCCGACCTGGGGCTCGGACCTCGGCGGCATCGACTTCGACAACATCAAGTACTTCGTGCGCTCCTCGGAGAAGCAGGCCGCCTCGTGGGAGGACCTGCCCGAGGACATCAAGAACACCTACGACAAGCTCGGCATCCCCGAGGCTGAGAAGCAGCGCCTCGTCGCCGGCGTCGCCGCGCAGTACGAGTCCGAGGTGGTCTACCACTCGATCCGCGAGGACCTCGAGGAGAAGGGCGTCGTCTTCGTCGACACCGACACCGCACTGAAGGAGCACGAGGACCTCTTCAAGGAGTACTTCGGCACCGTCATCCCGGTCGGTGACAACAAGTTCGCCGCGCTCAACACCTCGGTGTGGTCGGGCGGCTCGTTCATCTACGTGCCCAAGGGCGTCCACGTCGACATCCCGCTCCAGGCCTACTTCCGGATCAACACCGAGAACATGGGCCAGTTCGAGCGGACGCTGATCATCGCCGACGAGGACTCCTACGTGCACTACGTCGAGGGCTGCACGGCACCGATCTACTCCTCGGACTCGCTGCACTCCGCGGTCGTCGAGATCGTCGTCAAGAAGGGCGCGCGCGTCCGCTACACGACCATCCAGAACTGGTCCAACAACGTCTACAACCTCGTCACCAAGCGCGCGACCTGCGAGGCCGGCGCGACGATGGAGTGGGTCGACGGCAACATCGGCTCCAAGGTGACGATGAAGTACCCCGCCATCTACCTGATGGGCGAGCACGCCAAGGGCGAGACGCTGTCGATCGCCTTCGCGGGCGAGGGCCAGCACCAGGACGCCGGCGCCAAGATGGTGCACGCCGCGCCGCACACCTCCTCGTCGATCCTCAGCAAGTCCGTCGCGCGCGGCGGCGGCCGTACGTCGTACCGCGGGCTGATCCAGGTCAACGAGGGCGCCCACGGCTCGAAGTCCAACGTGCTGTGCGACGCGCTGCTCGTCGACCAGATCAGCCGCAGCGACACCTACCCCTACGTCGACATCCGCGAGGACGACGTGTCGATGGGCCACGAGGCGAGTGTCTCCAAGGTCTCCGACGACCAGCTCTTCTACCTCATGTCGCGCGGCATGGAGCAGGACGAGGCGATGGCGATGATCGTGCGCGGCTTCGTCGAGCCGATCGCCAAGGAGCTGCCGATGGAGTACGCCCTCGAGCTCAACCGCCTGATCGAGCTGCAGATGGAGGGCGCGGTCGGCTGACCCCTGATCCGGAGCGCACGACGCGGCGGCGCAGCCGACGCGCCGAGCGCTCCGGAGGACAGGACCGACTGAACGCCAGCTGCTGAACGTAGAAAGAGAAACCTTGACCGTCACGACCGACTCCGTCCGTTCCGCCCTGGAGCAGGACACGATCGAGAGCCACCTCAACCCCGTCGGCTCCTTCGACGTCGCCGACCACCCCGTGCCCACCGGGCGCGAGGAGATCTGGCGCTTCTCGCCGCTCAAGCGGCTGAAGGGCCTGCACGCCGACGCGCCGTTCGACCGGAGCACGACCTCGTGCACCTGGAACACCCCCGAGGGCGTCCGCATCGAGGGTGTGAGCGGTGACGAGGCACGCTCCCTGCGCGGGATCAGCGGTCTCGTGCCCAACACGCGCTTCGCCGCGCGTGTCCTGGCCGAGGTGCCGGCCTCGCTGGTCGTGGACGTGCCGGCCGACCTCGAGGTCGCCGAGCCGATCGTCATCTCGCTCGACGGCAAGGACGCCTCCACCACCGAGGCCGGGCACGTTGCGATGCGCTTCGGTGCCCACAGCAAGGCGGTCGTGGTGATCAACCACGAGGGCTCGTCGGCGATGGCCGCCGTCGTCGAGATCGTCGTCGGTGACGGTGCCGACGTCACCGTGGTGTCCATCCAGGACTGGGCCGACGACGCGGTCCACCTCGCGCACCACCAGGCCCGGGTCGGTCGCGACGCCACCTACAAGCACGCCGCGGTCTCGTTCGGCGGCGACGTCGTCCGGATGGACGCCAACGTCACCTACGACGGCCCCGGCGGCTCGGCCGAGCTGCTCGGCCTCTACTTCGCCGACGCCGGCCAGCACATCGAGCACCGGCTCTTCGCCGACCACAACGCCCCGCACACCAAGAGCAACGTGGTCTACAAGGGAGCCCTGCAGGGCGAGGGCGCGCACACCGTGTGGATCGGCAACGTCCTGATCCGCAAGGTCGCCGAGGGCATCGAGACCTACGAGGAGAACCGCAACCTCGTCCTCACCGACGGCTGCCGCGCCGACTCGGTCCCCAACCTCGAGATCGAGACCGGTGAGATCGAGGGTGCGGGTCACGCCTCGGCCACTGCCCGCTTCGACGACGAGCAGCTCTTCTACCTCCAGTCGCGGGGTGTGTCGGAGAAGGAGGCGCAGCGCCTGGTCGTGCACGGCTTCTTCAACGACCTGATCCGCCAGGTCGGCGTGCCGTCGATCGAGGACCGGCTGCTGACCACGGTCGAGGCCGAGCTCGCCAAGAACGTCCTCCAGGACCTCGCCGCCTTCGGTCGGGAGTCCTGATGGCATTCGTTCGTGCCTGCGCGCTGGACGAGATCCAGTCCGACAAGGCCCTCGCGGTCACCCTCGGCCGGTACGACGTCGCGATCGCGCGCGACGGCGACGAGGTCTTCGCGATCGAGGACACCTGCAGCCACGCCGAGGTCGCCCTCAGCGAGGGCGAGGTCGAGCAGACCGACGGCGGCTGCCAGATCGAGTGCTGGCTGCACGGGTCCATGTTCGACCTGCGCACCGGCAAGCCCACCAACCTCCCGGCGACCGAGCCGGTCGCCACCTTCCCCGTCGACGTACGCGCCAACGCCCATGGCACCAGTGACGTCTACGTCGACACCGAGACCACCCTGAACGGAGTCACCCCCGCATGAGCAAGCTCGTCATCACCGACCTCCACGTCACCGTCGACACCGAGGACGGCCCCAAGGAGATCCTCAAGGGCGTCACCCTCACCATCAACGACGGCGAGACCCACGCGATCATGGGCCCCAACGGCTCCGGCAAGTCGACGCTGGCCTACTCGATCGCCGGTCACCCGAAGTACACGATCACCGGCGGCACCGTGACCCTCGACGGCCAGGACGTCCTGTCGCTGTCGGTCGACGAGCGCGCCCGCGCCGGCCTGTTCCTCGCGATGCAGTACCCCGTCGAGGTCCCCGGCGTCTCGGTGTCGAACTTCCTGCGCACCGCCAAGACCGCCCTCGACGGCGAGGCCCCCAAGCTCCGCACGTGGGTCAAGGACGTCAACGCCGCGCTCGAGCAGCTCAACCTCGACCCGTCGTTCGGCACCCGCAGCGTCAACGAGGGCTTCTCCGGTGGTGAGAAGAAGCGTCACGAGATCGCGCAGCTCGAGCTGCTCGACCCCAAGGTCGCCGTCCTCGACGAGACCGACTCGGGCCTCGACATCGACGCGCTGAAGGTCGTCTCCGAGGGCGTCAACCGGTTCCGCGCCCGCGAGGGCAAGGGTGTCCTGCTGATCACCCACTACACCCGCATCCTGCGCTACATCGAGCCCGACTTCGTCCACGTGTTCGTCGACGGCAAGGTGGCCGAGTCCGGCGGCAAGGAGCTCGCGGAGCAGCTCGAGGCCAACGGCTACGACAAGTACGTCAAGGCGAACGCCTGAGGCACCCGCCCGTTGGTCGAGGAGGTCGCGCAGCGACCGTCACGAGACCACCGACTGAGAGAGGAAGACCGATGAAGGGACTGCTCCCGGATCTCGAGGTGATCCGCAAGGACTTCCCCATCCTCGAGCGCACGCTCGCGGGCGGGCAGCCGCTGGTCTACCTCGACAGCGCGAACACCTCGCAGAAGCCGCAGGTCGTCATCGACACGATGGTCGACCACCTCGAGCGGCACAACGCCAACATCGCCCGTGCCATGCACCAGCTCGGCGCGGAGTCGACCGAGGCCTACGAGGGGGCGCGCGACCGCGTCGCGGCCTTCCTCAACGCGCCGTCGCGCAACGAGGTGGTCTTCACCAAGAACGCCACCGAGGCGCTCAACCTGCTGGCCCGCACGATCGACCTCGGTCCCGGCGACAACGTCGTGATCACCGAGATGGAGCACCACTCCAACATCGTGTCGTGGCAGCTGGCGTGCGAGCGCTCGGGCGCGGAGCTGCGGTGGTTCGGCCTGACCGACGACGGCCGGCTCGACCTGTCGAACGCCGACCAGCTGGTCGACGAGCACACCAAGGTGCTGGCCTTCACCTGGGTCAGCAACATGCTCGGCACGATCAACCCCGTCACCGACCTCGTCGCCCGCGCCAAGGCCGTCGGTGCCCTGTCGGTGATCGACGCCTCCCAGGCCGCGCCGCAGCTCACCGTCGACGTCCAAGCGGCCGGGTGCGACTTCCTGGTCTTCACCGGCCACAAGGTCTGCGGCCCGACGGGGATCGGCGTGCTGTGGGGTCGCGAGGAGCTGCTCAACGAGCTGCCGCCGTTCCACGGTGGCGGCGAGATGATCGAGACGGTGACCATGGCGCGGTCGACGTACGCCAGGGCGCCGCACCGCTTCGAGGCCGGCACGCCGCCGATCGTCGAGGCCGTCGGCCTCGGCTGCGCGGTCGACTACCTCGGTCACATCGGGCTCGACGCGATCCACGCGCACGAGCAGGCCATCACCGCCTACGCCCTCGAGGGCCTGCAGACCGTCCCCGGCGTGAAGGTCCTCGGCCCGCTCGACGCGGCCGAGCGCGGTGGCGCGATCTCGTTCGAGCTCGACGGCGTCCACCCCCACGACATCGCCCAGGTGCTCGACTCGCGCGGCGTCGCCGTGCGTGCCGGTCACCACTGCGCGAAGCCCGCTCACGCGCGGTTCGGCGTGCAGAGCACGACCCGGATGTCGTCGTACCTCTACACGACCCCCGCGGAGATCGACGCGCTGGTCGAGGGCCTCCACCACACCCGCAGCTACTTCAAGGTGGGATGACCGATGAGCGCCGAGCTCGACAACCTGTACCAGGAGATCATCCTGGACCACTACAAGAACCCGCACCACAAGGGACTCCGTGACCCGTTCGAGTCCGAGGTGCACCACGTCAACCCGACCTGTGGCGACGAGGTGACCCTCCGGGTGCACCTCGCGGACGGGGTCGTGGAGGACGTGTCCTACGACAGCGTCGGCTGCTCGATCTCGCAGGCGTCGGCGTCCGTGCTGACCGACCTCGTGATCGGCAAGCCGGTCGACCAGGCGATGTCGATCCACCAGACCTTCCTCGAGCTCATGCAGGGCAAGGGCGAGGTCGAGCCCGACGAGTACGTCCTCGAGGACGGCATCGCGTTCGCCGGCGTCGCCAAGTTCCCCGCGCGCGTGAAGTGCGCACTGCTCTCCTGGATGGCGTGGAAGGACGCGACCACCCAGGCCCAGGCCGAAGACGAAGGAGCCATCTCATGACCGAGTCCCCGCAGGTCGACCACGGCGACCTCCCCGAGGTCCCCGAGGCCACCGGTGGCACCTCCACGGTGACCATCGAGGACGTCACCGAGGCGATGAAGGACGTCGTCGACCCCGAGCTCGGCATCAACGTCGTCGACCTCGGCCTCGTCTACGGGGTGCACCTCGACGAGGGCGCCAACGCGGTGCTGGACATGACCCTCACCTCGGCGGCGTGCCCGCTCACCGACGTGATCATGGACCAGACGGAGTCCGCCCTCGAGGGCATCGTCAACGACGTCGCCATCAACTGGGTCTGGATGCCGCCGTGGGGTCCCGACAAGATCACCGAGGACGGCCGCGAGCAGCTGAGGGCACTGGGCTTCAACGTCTGAGGTCGGGCTCGGAACCTGCCTGGGTGGAGCAACGGCTCGAGGCGAAAACCGGTGGCGACACGCTGAGCACGAGCGCACACTCCTCCCGTGCTGAACCCCCACCCGACGCGCTACGCCGAGCTCAACGGTGTGCTGCACGACCTCGTCACCGGCGCCCAGGAGGCGCTCGGCGACTCGTTCGTCGGGGCGTACCTGCAGGGCTCGTTCGCCCTCGGGGCCGGTGACCTGCACAGCGACTGCGACTTCCTCGTCGTCGTCCGGGAACGGCCGGATGCCGAGCAGGAGGCGGCGCTGCGCGCGCTGCACCGCGACCTCCCGCACCGTGACGGCTTCTGGAACAGGCACCTCGAGGGGTCCTACGCCCTCGCCGACGACCTGCTGAGCGCTGACGGCCTGGACCGCGAGTGGCTCTACGTCGACCACGGGAACGACCAGATGGAGTGGAGCACCCACTGCAACCAGCCGTGGGCGCGCTGGATCCTGCGCGAGCACGGCATCACCCTCGTCGGTCCGTGCCCGGCCGACGTCGTCGGAGCGGTGCCCGACGAGGTGCTGCGCGACCGCGCGCGAGCCGGTCTCGCCACCCTCACCGACGACGTCCTCGGCTGGTGCCCGCCGAGCGTCGCGTGGTGCCAGCGCTACCTCGTCGTCCAGGCGTGCCGCAGCCTCTACACCGTGCGCACCGCGCAGGTGGCCAGCAAGCGTGACGCGCTGCGGTGGGCGATGATGCACGGCGACCCGCGCTGGCGGCCGCTGCTCCAGCAGGTGCAGGCCGACCGCGACCGCGGTTTCGATCGGGACGACCACCCGCGACCCGGCTCGGTCGACGAGGCGCGAGCCTTCGCCGCCTACGTCGCCGCCGTGGCCTGACGCACCCGGGCGGTGGCTAGGCTCCCCGCATGGAGCAGCCCGAGGCAGACCCGTCCGACGTCGCGTTCGACCACGAGGAGCTGCGCGTCTTCTGGGACCTGGCCCGCTACCACGCCAAGCTCAACGCGGCGCCGACCTACTTCGGCCCCACCACGCTCGAGTCCGTCCCGCCGCCCGCGTGGGCGTACGGCGACTCGGCGGGGGAGTCCGACGCCTTCGTCGCACAGGTGCTGGCCGACGAGGAGGGCCGGACGAGCGCGCCCGGCGACGACTACGCCGGTGACTACCCGGAGACCGGGACGCTGTCGATCCTCTGTGACGGGTCCGGCCGGCCTCGCGCACTCGTCGAGGTGACGGACGTGACGGCGACCGGCGACGAGGTGGTCGAGTCCTTCCGGGTCGTCTACCAGCCCTAGAACAGCACACGAGGTGTGGGAGAGTCCTCGCATGGCCGAGCGGATGACCTACCTCCTCGTCGACGGGGAGAACATCGACGCCACCCTGGGCACCTCGATCCTGGGCCGGCGCCCGCGGCCGGAGGAGCGTCCGCGCTGGGACCGGCTGCTCGAGTGGGCCGAGCGGTCCTTCGACCAGGAGGTCACCGGCCTCTTCTACCTGGCGGCGAGCACCGAGCTGCCGACCAGCTTCGTCCAGGCCCTGCTCGCGATCGGCTTCCGACCGATCCCGCTGAGCGGTGAGGGCAAGATCGTCGACATCGCCATCCAGCGCACGGCCGAGGCGCTGGTGGACCGCGACGCCGACGTGGTGCTCGTCAGCCACGACGGCGACTTCGTCGACCAGGTCTCGGCGCTGTGCGACGGCAGCCGTCAGGTCGGCGTCATCGGCTTCACCGAGTTCGTCAACGCCCAGTTCCGCAACCTGCCGGGACTGAGGATCTTCGACCTCGAGTACGACCTCGGCGCGTTCAACACCCCGCTCCCGCGCGTCCGGATCATCCCGATCGACCAGTTCGACCCGCTCGAGTTCCTCTGAGCGGACCTGTGGGAGGTCGCGGCGTCACCGCTCAGCGGCGGCCGCCGCGGACCTTGGTGATCCAGTACGCCGAGGTCGGGGCGTCGGCCGGGTCGACGCCGAACCGCGCGTTGGGCAGGTAGAGGCGCTTGCCGAACCGGGCGACGGTCGTCGGCACGTCGAACTCGTCGCTCGTGATGTGCCGCACGACCTCGCCCACCAGCCCCGTGCGGTCGAGCCGGACGACCTCGACGACGTTGTCGCGGTTGCGGACGACGTACAGCAGCCGGCCGTGGCGCAGGATCCCGTCGCCGTTGACCAGCTCGTAGCCGCCCAGGTCGACCTTCGTGGCGACGCCGGCGGTGGTGACGCGGTAGAGCGTGCCGGCGCCGGAGTTGACGACGAGCAGCGCCTTGCCGCCGGGCGCGGTGGTGACGCCGTTGGCGTTGAATCCGGCGCCCTGCTCCCACTCACCGGTCAGCGGGACGGGCGTCGCGGTCGTGGCGGGCACGCCGGCGTCACGGTCGAGGCGGTAGAGGCGCGGCTTCTGCGAGTCGGTGAACCACGCGGCCTTCGTCGTGAGGGTCACGTCGTTCACGAAGCCGCCGTCGACGTCGTACGACGTCGTGGCCCCGGTCGCGGTGTCGATGACGCGCAGCGTGCCGGAGTCGCCCCCGGCGACGTAGAGCCGTCCGTCGCGCGACCGCTTCAGCCCGACGGCGGGGACGCCGGTGCCCTCGAACGCGGGCTGCACCTCGCCGGTGCGCAACGACACCTTGACGATGTCGCCGTCGGCGAGCGATCCCAGCCAGGCGTTGCCGCCCGGCCCGATGGTGATCCCCTCGGGCTGGAACCCGTCGGGAAGGTCGATCCGAGCGGGGAAGGTGTCGCCGTCGCGGGCGACGCCAGCCGAGGCCGGGGGAGCGGCGACCAGGCCGAGGCCGAGGACGGTGGACAGGACGGGGACGATGAGTCGGCGCACGGTGCAACCTCCGAGAGTCGTGGGTCCCACGAGAGTAGCCCCGCGAGCGAAGCGGCGCCTCGGGCACGATGGCCCCGAACCCCCACCTGCACCCGCCCCTGAGGATCTCCATGTCCCGTCGCCTCGTCAGCTTCCACCTCTGCTCGCTCGAAGGCGCCGTCGACGACCCGACGCGCGGCTTCCCGGTCGACGCGCCCGGCCCGCCGGCGTACGACTCCACGATGGAGGCGAAGGAGGCCGAGCTCATCGCGCGCCAGGACTGCCTGTTGCTGGGTCGCGGCATGTACGACGAGTGGTCGCGCTACTGGCCGACGGTGCCGGGCGAGCCGTTCGCCGACTTCGCCAACCGCGTGAAGAAGTACGTCGTCACCTCGCGACCGCTCGAGCGCGAGTGGGGTGAGGTCGAGGTGGTCAGCGGCCCTCTCGCGCAGGTGGTCGCGAACCTCAAGCAGCGGCCCGGCGACGGTGACATCGGGCTGCACGGCAGCATCACGCTGACCCAGTCGCTCCTGGCCGAGGGCCTGGTCGACGAGCTGCAGCTGGCCGTCGCTCCGGTGCTCGACCCCGCAGGCCGTCGGCTGTCCGACGCGCTGCCCGACCTGGTCCGCCTCGAGCTGGTCGACACGGTGTCCACGCCCGGGGGCGCGCTGTGGCTCACCTATCGCAGGGCGGCGGGCTAGGTTTCGGGCGTGCCGCTGGTCCTCGTCCCGTCCGCCCGCTGGGAGCGCTGGGTGGACAACTTCGTCGCGGGTCACGGGGGAGCCGATCTCGCTGTCAGCGACGGCGCGCTGCGCGGCGTCGCCGAGGACGGCTCGGACTTCACCGCGCACCTGCCGTTCGCGACGTCGTACGACGGCCCGGCGGAGCCGGGAGCCTTCGCGGCGGCCGTCGTCGCGCCGGGCACGTGGGGCGTGCTGCTCGTCCGCAAGGGCGGCTTCGCGGTCGCCCGTCTTGCGGGCGGGGACCTCGCCGAGCACAAGATCGGCCAGCGCCACGTCCAGGGGCGGACCAAGGCCGGCGGCCAGAGCCAGCAGCGGTTCGCGCGGCGACGGGACAACCAGGCGCGGCAGGCCTACGAGGCCGCGGCCGACCACGCCGCGCGGATCCTCAGCGGCGTACGCGTCGTGGTGACCGGCGGCGACCACGCGGCCGTCGACGCGGTGCTCGCGGACCCGCGCCTGGCCCGTCTCACCGTCGTCGAGCCGTGGCTCGCGGTCCCGGACCCGCGTCGTGCCGTGCTCGACCGGGCGGTCACGGACGCGCAGGCGATCAGGGTCGAGGTCACCAACGCCTGACGCCATGGGAACCCGGCGTTCGAACCCCGGATCCCCCCGACGTCCTGGGGACGCCCGAGGTCGTACCGTGGCTGGCGTGAGCAACCCGATCGAGGTGCACGGCCTGGTCAAGACGTTCGGTCGCACGCGAGCCCTCGACGGCCTCGACCTCGAGCTCGTTCCCGGCGAGGTGCACGGGTTCCTCGGACCCAACGGCGCGGGCAAGTCGACCACCATCCGGGTGCTGCTCGGCCTGCTCGGGAGCGACGCGGGCACGGCGACGGTGTTCGGGCTCGACCCGTGGCGCGACGCGACCGAGATCCACCGCCGGCTGGCCTACGTCCCCGGCGACGTGAGCCTGTGGCCGAACCTGTCGGGCGGCGAGACCATCGACCTGCTCCTGCGGATGCGGGGGATCGACCCCCGCGGCACACGCCGTGACGAGCTGCTCCAGCGCTTCGAGCTCGACCCGACCAAGAAGGGCCGCGCCTACAGCAAGGGCAACCGGCAGAAGGTCGCGCTGGTCGCCGCCTTCGCCGCGCCGGTCGACCTCCTCGTCCTCGACGAGCCCACCTCGGGGCTCGACCCGCTGATGGAGCAGGTCTTCAACGAGTGCGTCGCCGAGCACGGCGCCGCCGGCACGACGGTCCTGCTGTCGAGCCACATCCTCAGCGAGGTCGAGCGGCTCGCGGACCGCGTCACGATCATCCGCGGCGGCCGCACCGTCGAGTCCGGGACGCTCGACGAGCTGCGCCACCTGCGCCGCAACCGGGTGCGCGCCGAGGTCGCCGGCAAGGTCCCCGACCTGTCCCGGCTCGAGGGCGTGCACGACCTCGACGTCGACGGCCGCGTCGTGAGCGCGTCGGTGGAGCCCGCCGGCCTCCCCGGCCTGCTCGCCGCGCTCACCGCGGCGGGCGTGCTGTCGCTGACCAGCACGCCGCCCACCCTCGAGGAGCTCTTCCTCGACGCCTACCGGAGCACGTCGTGAACCTGATGGGGACCGGCCTGCTCCTCCGGTTCGCGCTGCGCCGCGACCGGGTGCTCGTCTCCGCGTGGGTGCTGGTCCTCCTGGCGACGGTCGCAGCGAGTGCCGCCGCGGCCGGGCCCCTCTACGCGACCGAGGCCGAGCGTGTCGCCGCGGCCGAGGCACTCGACGCCAGCCCGGCGATCGTCGCGCTCTACGGGCCGATCCTGGACACCACGAGCCTCGGCGAGCTCTCGATGGCCAAGATGACCGTGCTCTACGCGGTGTTCGTCGCCTTCATGTCCGTGGTGCTCGTACGGCGCCACACGCGCGTCGAGGAGGAGACCGGCCGCGCGGAGCTGGTCGGCGCGACGGCCGTGGGAGCGGACGCCCCGACCGCCGCAGCCGTGCTGGAGGCAGCTCTCGCGTCGCTGCTCCTCGGCGTCCTGGCGGCTGTCGCCGACATCGCCTGCGGACTGCCGGTCGTCGGGTCGCTGCTGTTCGGCGCGTCGTGGACCGGCATCGGCCTGGTCGGCGCCGGCATCGCCCTGCTCGCGGCCCAGCTCTCGAGCAGCGCCCGCAGCGTCGGGTTCCTCGCCTCCGCGACCATCGGCGCCCTCTACCTCCTGCGCGTGGTCGGTGACACGACGTCGGCGTCCTGGCTGTCGTGGCTGACGCCCTTCGGCTGGGGCACGCAGCTCAGCGCGTGGTCGCAGCCACGGGTGTGGCTGCTCCTCGGCTACCTGCTGCTGGCCGGTGCCCTGGCCGTCGGCGCGCTGGCGCTCCGGCGGCGGCGTGACCTCGGGTCGGGCGTGCTGCCCGACCGCCCCGGCCCGGCGGTCGGCTCGCCGCGGCTGCGCGACGCGGCAGCGCTCGTCGTACGGCAGCAGGCGACCGCGCTGGTCGGCTGGACCGTCGGGATCGCGGTCATCGGCGCGCTGATGGGCTCGATCGTGCCCAGCATCGGCGACCTGCTCGACACCGACCGGACCCGCGCGATCGTCGAGGCGATGGGCGGCGTCGGCCGCCTCCAGGACTCGCTCGTCTTCGCCATCGCGTCCGTCGTCGCAGTCGTCATCACCTTCTTCGGGATCGGCGCCGTCACCCGGGCCGCGGGGGAGGAGCACGACGGTCGCACCGAGACGGTGCTCGCGACCGCGACCTCGCGCCGGCTGCTCCTGCTGGCCGTGGGTGGATCGGCCGTGCTCGGCAGCACGTGGCTGCTGCTGGTCGCGGGCGTCGCCACCGCGCTGGGACGCGGCGACGGGTTCGGCGCGGTGGGTGCCTCGCTGGTCCAGGCTCCCGCGGTGTGGCTGGTGCTCGCGCTGTCACTGCTCCTCCTGTCGGTCCGCAGCCGGTGGGCGGTCGCGGGCTGGGCGCTCCTCGCGCTCTTCGTCACGGTCGGGCAGGTCGGACCGGGGGTGGGGCTGCCGGACTGGGTACTGGGTCTCTCCCCGTTCCACCACGTGCCTCGCTACCCCGCAGAGGTGTTCACCTGGCCCCCGGAGGTGGTGATGACCGCGGTGTCCGCCGTGGCGCTCCTCGCGGCATGGACGCGCTACCGCAGCCGTGACATCGGCTAGCGTCACGCTCATGCACGGTTCCGCGTGGGGGTCGGGGTGGCAACCGGAGCCGGGATGGCGGCCGCTTCCCGGCGGAGGGCCGGCGACCGCCGGCGTCTGGACCGCCACCTCCGGCGGCCGCGAGGTCGTGGTCAAGCGGCTGCGCCGGCCCGACCCGCACGACGCTCCCTCCGCGCTGGTGCCGGGCGACGTCAACTACTGGCGCCGCGCCGCGGACGTCGCCCTCAGCGGCGTCGTCTCCGCATCGCCCGGGCTCCGCGAGCCCGAGGTGGTCCGCGTGGAGGAGGACGACGAGGGGGTCACCCTCGTCCACGAGCGCGTCGAGCACCAGGACGCGCCGGGACTGTGGCTGGCAGCCTGCCTGGGCCGGTTCGCCGCCACGGAGCTCGGCGACCACGCCTGGCTCGCCCGCGACCAGCTACGCAGCCGGCTCGCCCTCGTCGCGCACCGGGGAGGCTGGCAGACACTCGCCAGGACGCCGATGGCGGACATCGCCGACCACCTCTGGACGCACCGCACGCAGTGGCTCGACGTGTGCGACGCGCTGCCGCAGGTCGCCCAGCACGGTGACCCGTCGTCGGCGAACATCCCGGCTCGCAGCGCGGACGGCGGTGCCGTCGCGATCGACTGGGCGCACCTCGGCCGAGGCCCGGTCGGCACGGACCTCGGCTACCTCTCGCTCGCCACCCGCGAGGACGTCGAGCCGCTCGTCGAGGCGTACGTCGCCGCCCTGCCGCCCGGCCTCGCCGGCGCCGACGACGTACGCACCGGCGCCCGCGTGATGGCCGTCTACACCGCGCTCACCCGGCTCGACTGGGCGCTCGCGCGTGTCGCCGACGGCGAGGGAGCGCTCGCCGGGAAGTTCCGCCACCCCAGCGTCGCGCCCTACATCCGAGCGATGCAGCGCCAGGTCGACCAGATCGAGGCGTTGCTCGCCTGATCAGAGCTGGCTGGCGGAGAACGTGTCGCACGAGTCGAGCGTGCGTCCCTCGTAGCCCTTGGTGAACCACGCCATCCGCTGCTCCGACGAGCCGTGGGTCCAGCCCTCGGGGTCCACGCCCTGGCCGGACTTCTGCTGGATCCGGTCGTCGCCGACTGCCTTGGCCGAGTCCAGGGCCTCCTTGATGTCCCCGTCGTCGAGGGTGATCAGGTTGCTGTCCTCGGCGTAGGCGGTCCACATGCCGGCGTAGCAGTCGGCCTGCAGCTCGAGGCGTACGGCGTCGGAGTCGGCGCCCTGCTGGGTGCGGACCTTGCCCATGGTGCCCATCAGGTTCTGGATGTGGTGGCCGTACTCGTGGGCGAGCACGTAGGGCTCGACGAAGTCGCCGCCCTGGCCGCCGAGCTGGCCCTCCAGCACGTCCTTGAAGAACGTCGTGTCGAGGTAGATCTGCTGGTCCGACGGGCAGTAGAAGGGACCGACCTGGGACGTGGCCTGGCCGCAGCCGGTGTCGACGGCGCCGGCGAAGGTGTTGATCGTCGCCGGGACGAACTCGATGTTCGTCTCCTTCGGCAGCTCGCTCGACCAGTAGTCCTCGAGGGAGACCGCCGTCGCCTTGCGCGCGCAGTCCGGGTCGTCGGCCGCGTCCGCGCCGGTCTTGCAGTTGGCGTAGCGGTCGTCGTTGGGGTCGATGCCCTGCGGCTGGCCCTGGCCCTGCGAGCTCGTCCCACCGCCGGGGCTCGGGAGCCCACCGCCGCCACCGACGCACTGGGTGAGCACGACGAACAGGATGATGATGATCAGGCCACCGATGCCGCCGCCGGCGCGCGTGCCGCCGGGGATCGGGATCCGCATCCCGCCGCCCCCGCCACCGCCGCTGCCGCCGACGTCGCGGACACGTCCACCGCTGATGTCGGCCTTGGGGTTGAACCGCATGGGCGTTGCCTTTCGCAGGTGGTCGATCCGGGTGGTCGATCCACGTCGTCGATCCTGCGCGCAGGTTAGCGCGTGGGATCGCCGATGGGGCTCCGGCCTCCACCCCTTCGTAGGATGTCGCCCGAGATGATCACCGCCCAGAAGCTCGAGGTCAGGGCCGGTGCGCGGCTCCTCATGGAGGACGTCACCTTCCGCATCGCCGCAGGCGACAAGGTCGGCCTCGTGGGGCGCAACGGCGCCGGCAAGACGACCCTCACCCGCATCCTCGCCGGCGAGGGGACCCCGGCCGACGGCCAGGTCCTCCGCAGCGGCGACGTCGGCTACCTCCCGCAGGACCCGCGGGTCGGCGACCCCGAGGTGATCGCGCGCGACCGCATCCTGTCGGCACGCGGCCTCGACGAGGTCGTACGACGTCTCCGCGAGGCCGAGCTCGAGATGGCCAGCGAGGACCCGAAGGTCCACGAGCGGGGGATGAAGCGGTGGGCGCGAGCGGACGCCGAGCTGCACGCCGGGGGCGGGTACGCCGCCGAGTCGGAGGCCGCCCAGATGGCCGCCGCCCTCGGCATCGAGGAGCGCATCCTCGCCCAGCCGATCGGCACGCTGTCCGGTGGCCAGCGCCGCCGTGTCGAGCTCGCCCGGATCCTCTTCTCCGGCGCCGAGATCATGCTGCTCGACGAGCCCACCAACCACCTCGACGCCGACTCGATCATCTGGCTGCGCGACTTCCTCAAGGCGCACCGCGGGGGCTTCGTGGTGATCAGCCACGACAACGCCCTGCTCGAGGCGACGGTCAACAAGGTGTTCCACCTCGACGCCAACCGCGCCGTCATCGACATCTACAACATGGGCTGGCACAACTACCTCACCCAGCGCGAGGACGACGAGAAGCGCCGCAGGCGTGAGCGGCAGAACGCCGAGAACAAGGCGAAGGTGCTCACCGACCAGGCCAACAAGATGCGCGCCAAGGCCACCAAGGCGCAGGCCGCGCAGTCCATGCTCAAGCGTGCCGAGAAGATGATGGCCGGCATCGAGGGCGAGCGCGCGGCCGACAAGGTCGCCCGGATCGCCTTCCCCGATCCCGCCCCCTGCGGCAAGACCCCGCTGATGGGCACCGAGCTGTCGAAGTCCTACGGCTCGCTCGAGGTCTTCACCGCGGTCGACCTCGCGATCGACCGGGGGAGCCGGGTGGTGATCCTCGGCCTCAACGGCGCCGGGAAGACCACGATGCTGCGGATCCTCGCGGGCGTCGACAAGCCCGACACCGGTGAGGTCGTGCCCGGCTACGGGCTGAAGATGGGCTACTACGCCCAGGAGCACGAGACGCTCGACGTCAACCGGACCGTGCTGGAGAACCTGCACTCCGCCGCACCTGAGCTCACCGACACCCAGGCGCGGTCGGTGCTCGGGTCGTTCCTCTTCTCCGGCGACGACGCCCACAAGCCCGCCGGCGTGCTGTCGGGCGGGGAGAAGACCCGGCTCGCGCTGGCGATCCTCGTCGTCTCGAGCGCCAACGTGCTGCTGCTCGACGAGCCCACCAACAACCTGGACCCCGCCTCCCGCGAGGAGGTGCTGCACGCCATCCGCAGCTACACCGGGGCGATCGTCCTCGTCACCCACGACGAGGGCGCCGTGCGCGCGCTCGACCCCGACCGGGTGCTCCTCCTGCCCGACGGCGACGAGGACCTCTGGTCCGAGGAGTACGCCGACCTGGTGTCCCTCGCCTGACCTCCGTCGGTGGTCGAGGTGCGAGCGCTCGTGTTCGGTGGTCGAGGTGCGAGCGCACGTGTTCGATGGTTGAGGTGCGAGCGGAGCGAGCCTCGAAACCACACATTACTCACGGGTAGTAATCTGCGGCCATGACTCCCGAAGAGCTCGCCGCCGTCGGCCTGCGCGTCGACCTCGACGGTCCGGTCGCGACGGTCACGCTGGACCGTCCCGACGTCCGCAACGCGCAGACGCCGGCGATGTGGCTGGCGCTCGGCGAGGTCGGGCGCACGCTGCCCGACGACGTACGCGTCGTGGTGGTCACGGGGGAGGGGGAGACCTTCTCCGCCGGCCTCGACCGGGCGATGCTCGACCCGGCGACCTCGGGCGAGCAGAGCGTGATCGGGCTGCTGTCCCTGAGCGACGAGGAGGCCTCGGCCCGCATCGAGGAGTTCCAGCGGGGCTTCACCTGGCTGCGCGACCCCCGCTTCGTCTCGATCGCCAAGGTCCGCGGCTACGCGATCGGCGCCGGCTTCCAGCTCGCCCTCTCGTGCGACCTACGCGTGGTCGCCGACGACGCGAAGTTCTCCATGAAGGAGTCGGCGCTGGGCCTCGTGCCCGACCTCACCGGCACCAAGCCCCTGGTCGAGCACGTCGGCTACGCCCGGGCGCTCGAGATCTGCGCCACCGCGCGCATCGTGGCCGCCGACGAGGCCGTCCGGATCGGCCTCGCCACCGCCGCCGTGTCGGCCGCCGAGCTCGACGCTGCCGTCGCCGAGCTGGCGGCCGCGCTCGTCGCGCCGATGCCCGGCGTCGTACCGGAGACGAAGGCGCTGCTGCAGGGTGCCGCCGACCGCGACCTGGACGAGCAGCGGCGGCTCGAGCGGGAGGCGCAGGTACGCCGCTTCCGCGCCGTCGCGGCCGCCCTCGCCGGCTGAGCGTCGTACCCCTCCGGAACACTGAGCGGGTCGCGGGCGTTCTCCTGCGGCAGCACGGGGCTCGACGGAAGGAACTGGCGTGTCGATCGGCATGGGCGGAGGGCCGCCGTGGCGGCACCTGCGTAGCGACCGCAGCGTGGTCGAGAACAAGATCGAGCGCCAGACGCTGCGCCGGGTGCTCGGCTTCGCCGGACCCCACCGGCGGCTGATCGTCGCGTTCCTCGCGATCACCGTCGTCGATGCCGGCCTCGTCGTGGCGCCGCCGCTGCTGCTCAAGGCGATCATCGACGACGGCGTGAGCAGGGGCGACACGTCGCTGGTGGTGTCGCTGGCCGCGCTGGTCGCGCTCATCGCAGTCGTCGACGCCGCCTTCGGCCTGATCACCGGGTGGCTGTCGAGCCGCATCGGTGAGGGGCTGATCTACGACCTCCGCACGCAGGTCTTCGCCCATGTGCAGCGCCAGTCGCTGGCCTTCTTCACCCGCACCCAGACCGGTGCACTGGTCAGCCGGCTCAACAACGACGTGATCGGCGCCCAGCGCGCCTTCACCTCCACGCTCCAGGGCACCGTCTCCAACATCATCGCGGCCGTCGTGGTGGGCGTGACGATGCTGTTCCTGAGCTGGCCGGTGACCCTGCTGTGCGTCGCGCTGTTCCCGATCCTGCTCCTGGCCTCCCGGCTCGTCGGGGCGAGGCTCGCCGACCTGTCGCGCCAGCAGATGGACGGCAACGCCGACCTCGGCAACGCCATGACCGAGCGGTTCAACGTCGGCGGCGCGATGCTGCTCAAGCTCTTCGGCCGCCGCGAGGCCGAGGACGTCGCCTACGCCGAGAAGGCCGCCGTCGTCCGCGACCTCGGCGTGCGCATCTCGCTGCTCACCCGGATCTTCTTCGCCGCGATGACGCTGGTCCCCTCGCTCGCCACCGCGCTCGTCTACGGCATCGGCGGCTGGCTGGCGATCCGCGGCAACCTGTCCGTCGGCACCATCGTCGCCCTCGGCGTGCTGCTGACACGGCTGCTCGGCCCCCTGCAGGGGCTCTCCAACGTCCGGATCGACGTGATGACCGCGCTGGTGAGCTTCGACCGCGTCTTCGAGGTGCTCGACCTGCCGTCGCTGATCCAGGAGAAGCCCGATGCCGTGGCCCTCCCGCCGACGGCGTCGCGGCTCGAGTTCGACCACGTCGCGTTCACCTACCCCCGCGCCGACGAGATCTCCCTCGCCTCGCTCGAGACCGTCGCCCGGACCGAGTCGCGCGACACCGGGCAGGTGCTGCACGACGTGTCGTTCGTCGCCGAGTCCGGCTCGATGGTCGCCCTGGTCGGTCCGTCCGGCGCGGGCAAGACCACCGTCACGCACCTGGTCGCCCGGCTCTACGACGTCGAGTCGGGTGCCGTGCGCGTGGGCGGCCACGACGTCCGCGACGTGACGCTCCAGTCGCTGGAGGACGTGGTCGGCTACGTCACCCAGGACGCGCACATGTTCCACGACACCATCCGGGCCAACCTGCTCTACGCCCGCCCGGGCGCCGTCGAGGCCGACGTCTGGGCCGCGCTCGAGGCGGCGCAGATCGCCACGCTCGTGCGGTCCCTGCCCGATGGCCTCGACACCGTCGTGGGGGACCGCGGCTACCGGCTCTCCGGTGGCGAGCGGCAGCGGCTCGCGATCGCCCGGCTCCTGCTCAAGGCGCCCTCGATCGTCGTCCTCGACGAGGCGACGGCCCACCTCGACAGCGAGTCCGAGGCCGCCGTCCAGCAGGCGCTCGACGCCGCGCTCGAGGGGCGTACGTCGCTCGTCATCGCCCACCGGCTCTCCACGGTCCGCAACGCCGACCTGATCCTCGTGCTCGACGACGGCCGCGTCGTCCAGCAGGGCACCCACGCCGACCTCCTCGCCGCCGGCGGCCTCTACGCGACCCTCCACGCGACCCAGTTCCGCGAGGAGCGCGTGGCCGCTCAGGGCTAGGGTCGCGAGCATGGACCTGCAGCTGACCGACCGTGTCTACCTCGTCACCGGCGGCGGGCGGGGGCTCGGGCGCGCGACGGCCGACGTGCTCGTCGCCGAGGGCGCCCGGGTGGTGGTCTCCGGCCGGTCGCAGCAGACCCTGGACGAGGCGGTCGCGACCCTCAACGACGGCGCCGGCCGCGAGGCCGCCGTCGGGATCGTCGCCGACAACGCCGAGCCGGACGCCCCGGCGCGGCTGCTCGCCGCCGCCGACGAGGCGTGGGGCCGCGTCGACGGCGCCCTGATCAGCGTCGGCGGGCCGCCCAAGGGCCCGGTCACGTCGATCACCGACGAGCAGTGGAGCGCGGCCTTCGCGTCGGTGTTCCTCGGCGCCGTACGGCTCGCGCGGGAGGTCGGCACCGCGCTCCCCGCCGGCGGCTCGCTCGGCCTGGTGCTCTCCTCGAGCGTGCGGGCGCCGCTGCCCGAGATGGCGATCTCCAACGGCCTGCGTCCCGGTCTGGCGATGGTCGCCAAGACCCTCGCCGACGAGCTCGGACCGCGAGGCGTCCGCGTCAACGGGCTGCTGCCCGGGCGCATCGCGACCGAGCGGGTCGCCGAGCTGGACGCCTCGACGGGCGACCCCGACGCGGCTCGCCGTACCGCTGAGGCGAGCATCCCGCTGGGCCGCTACGGCGAGCCGGAGGAGTTCGGTGCGGTGGCGGCGTTCGTGCTGTCGCCCGCGGCGTCATTCCTGACGGGCGTGATGCTTCCCGTCGACGGCGGGCTGCTGCGGAGCCTCTGAGGCAGGTTCTGAGGCGGGCTCCGGGTCGTCGTCCTCGCTCGCGGAGTCCAGGCGCTCGCGCCACGTCTTGCGTCGCGGGACCGCGGGACGTGTCGCGGGCCGTTTGGGCGCCGGTCGCTGGGGTCCGCGACCGCCGCGCACCTCGTCGTAGACGAGGTAGAAGAAACCGAAGACCGCCAGCGCCCCGAAGAACCACCACTGCAGGCCGTAGAAGAAGTGCGGCCCGTTGTTCAGCTCGGGCAGCTCGACCGGCACGAGTGCCTCGGCGGGAGCCGGCGACTCCGTGCGCAGGTCGACCCAGCCGCCCACCACCTCGCGGTCGAGCGCGTCGGCGATCGCCTCGCTGTTGACGGCGCGGGTGGACCGGCCGCTCACCTCCGTGCTGTCGCCCTCGGCGTCGCGGCGCACCCACCCCGTCACGGTGACCTCGCCGCTCGGAGGCGCCGGTACGTCGGCGGTGGTCGCGCCGCGGTTGGTGGTGGCGTACCACCCGCGGTCCACCAGGAGGCTGGTCCCGTCGGCCAGCTCGAGCGGTACGACGACGTCGACGCCGGCCTCACCGTCCCGGGTGCGGTAGCGGACGATCACGGTGTCGTCGACCGCGTAGGTCCCGGTGGCCTCGACGATGCGCCACTCGGACGCCTCGGGCACGGCCCGCCCGGGAGCCATCACGTCGGCGACCGGTGCGGGGCCGGCCTTCTCGTTGCGCTCGATGATCGCGTTGCGCTCGCGGCGGTCGTCGAGCCGGTGGAACTGCCACTCGCCCAAGCGCCAGGCGACCCAGGCGAGGAAGACGACGACGAGGGCGAAGGTGATCCAGCGGCGCGAGACCAGGAACCGCAGGGTGTGCACCCGACGAGGCTATCCGGGACTGCCCAGCACGTTGCAGGGTGCCTCGGTAGGCTGGGCCGGGTGACGACACCCCTGGCGGACCGCTTCGGCCGCGTGGCCACGGACCTGCGCGTGTCCCTGACCGACCGGTGCAACCTGCGGTGCAACTACTGCATGCCGGCGGAGGGGCTCGACTGGCTCCCGACGGAGCAGACGCTGACCGACGACGAGATCGTGCGGCTCATCACCATCGGGGTCCAGCGCCTCGGCATCCGCGAGGTCCGCTTCACCGGGGGCGAGCCGCTCCTGCGGCGCGGTCTCGTCGACATCGTCGGCCGCACGCACGCCCTGGGGGTCGAGACGTCGCTCACGACCAACGCGCTCGGCCTCGCGCGCACGGCGCAGGCGCTCGCCGACGCCGGTCTCGACCGCATCAACGCCAGCATCGACTCCGTCCGTCCCGAGACCTTCGCGACGATCACCCGCCGCGACCGGCTCAAGGACGTCGTGGCCGGCCTCGAGGCGGCCAAGGCCGCCGGTCTCGGCCCGATCAAGCTCAACGCCGTACTGCTGCGGGGGACCAACGACGACCAGGCGGCCGAGCTGCTGCGCTGGAGCATCGAGCACGGCTACGAGCTGCGCTTCATCGAGCAGATGCCCCTGGACGCCCAGCACGACTGGAGCCGCGCCGCGATGGTGACGGCCGACGAGATCTACGACCAGCTCGCCGCAGAGTTCACGCTCACGCCGCACGGCGAGCCGCGGGGGAGCGCCCCCGCCGAGCTCTTCGACGTCGACGGCGGCCCGGCCACCGTCGGCATCATCGCCTCGGTCACCCGTCCCTTCTGCGGCGACTGTGACCGGGTCCGCCTCACCGCGGACGGCCAGGTCCGCAACTGCCTCTTCGCCCGCGAGGAGTCCGACCTCCGTGCGGCGCTGCGCTCGGGGGCCGGCGACGAGGAGATCGCCGAGCGCTGGGTGATCGCCATGCGCGGCAAGCGAGCCGGCCACGGTATCGACGACGTGACGTTCCTCCAGCCCGACCGCCCGATGTCCGCGATCGGCGGCTGAAGCGCCGCTCAGGCCTCCGGCGCGTGGCGTACGACGTCGCGCAGGAACCCGCGCGCACCGAGGAAGTCCGTGAGCGACGCCCGGTGCTCGTCGCACGCGAGCCACGACTTGCGGCGCTCCGGGGTGTGGATCTTGGGGTTGTTCCACTGCAGGTCCCACACGGCGTCGGCCTGGCAGCCCTTCGCCGAGCAGACGGGTCGGTCGAGGTCGTCCATCGCGGGCCTCCCGGGTGGCACGGATCGAGGGGTGAAAAGCAGAGGTGCCGGACAGCCACGGGGGGAAGCTGTCCGGCACCTCAGGTGCGAAGCACAGACGGGGGATGCTGCGTTCGCGAGGGGAATCATTCCACGGCGGTGAGTGAAAACCAAACTTTTGGATGACTCCGTTGCTTCAAGTTTTCCTCAACGATCCGGATCGCCGGCCGTCAGTTCCTTCGCTCCCGGCCCGTCAGGAAGACGGAATCCATCGTCTCGCTGGTCTCCGGCATTCGCAATCACCACAGCGAAGAACGGCAGGAACACCGCCGCCGCCACCAGGATCCATCGAAAGATGCCCGGCCCGACCGCGACGGCGGCGAAGAAGCACACCATGCGGATCGACATCGACACGAAGTAGCGGCGCTGCCGCGAACGCATGTCGTCGGCAGCGCTCGAACGAGCCGTCGTGATGCGTACCGCGTCCGCCTTCGCCATGACCTCCACTGTACGTCGCTAGGCTCGCGAGGACACGGGCTCGTGACGGCTCCCACAGCGTCGCCCGCACCCCGCATCCCACCGCCCGAGGAGCAGCCATGACCAACCGCACCTACCGCGTCACGGAGATCGTCGGGACGTCTCCCGACGGCATCGACCAGGCGATCCGCAACGGCATCGAGCGCGCCGGGAAGACGCTGCGCCACATCGACTGGTTCGAGGTCACCCAGGTGCGCGGCCAGGCCAAGGACGGCGTTGTCGAGCACTTCCAGGTCGGGATGAAGGTCGGGTTCCGCCTCGAGGACGAGTGACCCGTTTCCTCGTACCGGGCGGTAATCACTAGCGTCGGGTCCGTGACCCAGACCCCCGAGCCCGGCACCCCTCGCTCCGTACTCGTCACCGGCGGCAACCGCGGCATCGGCCGCGCGATCGCCGAGGCCTTCCTCGCCCAGGGCGACAAGGTGGCCGTCACGACCCGCAACGGCGGTGCCCCCGAGGGTGCGCTCGACGTCCGCTGCGACATCACCGACCCCGACGCCGTCGAGGCGGCCTTCGCCCAGGTCGAGGAGGCACACGGCCCGGTCGAGGTCCTCGTCGCCAACGCCGGGATCACCAAGGACACGCTCCTGCTGCGGATGAGCGAGGACGACTGGTCCTCGGTCATCGACACGAACCTGACCGGCACCTTCCGCCTCGCCAAGCGCGCCGCCAAGGGCATGCTCCGGCTGCGTCACGGCCGGATCATCCTGATCTCGTCGGTGGTGGGCCTGCTCGGCTCGGCCGGCCAGGTGAACTACGCCGCGTCCAAGGCCGGGCTCGTCGGCGTCGCCCGCTCGCTGGCCCGCGAGCTCGGCAGCCGCTCGATCACCACCAACGTGGTCGCACCCGGCTTCGTCGAGACCGACATGACCGACGTCCTCACCGACGAGCAGAAGTCGGCGATCAGGACTCAGGTGCCGCTGGGTCGCTACGCGTCCCCGGCCGAGATCGCCTCGGCCGTCACCTGGCTCGCCTCCGACGGCGCCGCCTACGTCACCGGGGCCGTCATCCCCGTCGACGGCGGCCTCGGCATGGGCCACTGACCCGCACGACCCCGAGAGAGCTCGAGAGAGAAGGACACGCAATGGGAATCCTCGACGGCAAGCGCATCCTCGTCGCCGGCGTCACGATGGACAGCTCGATCGGCTTCGCCACTGCGCGCGTCGCGCAGGAGCAGGGCGCCACCGTGCTGATCTCCAACTTCGGCCGCGCCCTCGGCATCACGAAGCGGATCGCCAAGCGGCTGCCGCAGGAGCCGCCGGTCCTCGAGCTCGACGTCACCGACGAGGACCACCTCGCCGGCCTCGCCGACCAGGTGCGCGAGCACGTCGACGGCCTCGACGGCGTGGTCCACTCCATCGCCTACGGCAACCCGGAGACGCTGCTCGGCGGCAAGTTCATGGAGGGCCCCTGGGACGACGTGGCCCAGGCCGTGCAGGTGTCGGCGTACTCGCTCAAGTCGCTCGCCGTCGCCACGAAGCCGCTGATGCAGCCCGGCGGCTCGATCGTCGGGCTGACCTTCGACGCGACCACCGCGTGGCCGGCGTACGACTGGATGGGCGTCGCGAAGGCCGCACTCGAGAACACCTCGCGCTACCTCGCCCGCGACCTCGGTCCCGACGGTATCCGCTGCAACCTGGTGTCCGCCGGCCCGCTCAAGACGCTGGCCGCCAAGGCGATCCCCGGCTTCGAGGACCTCGAGTCGTCGTGGAAGGACCGTGCTCCGCTCGGCTGGGACGAGACCGACCACACGCCCACCGCCCAGGCCGTGTGCGCGCTGCTCAGCGACTTCTTCCCGGCCACCACCGGGGAGATCGTCCACGTCGACGGCGGCTTCCACGCGATGGGCCTGTAGGACCGGGTCCGCTGTTCGGTAGTTTCCCCGGGTGACCTCCCTCGTCGAGCTGCGCATCCTCGAAGGCCCGAACCTCTACTTCCCGCGTGCCGCGGTGAAGCTCACGCTCGACGTCTCGACGATCACCGAGGCGGGCGACGAGGCGGTCCTGCGGTTCGCCAGGCGGATCGGCCTGCGCACGTCGCGTCCCGGCGGCGCCGGGTCCGGCTTCCGCCAGCGGTTCGCGCTGCGCGCGGTGGAGAGGCTCGTACGGGCGATCGCGAGCGAGGCCGGCACGAAGCGGCTCGCCGTACGGGTGCGGCCGACGTCGGACCCCGACGTGGTCGTGGTCGCCTTCCCGTGGCGCAACCGCGGCCGTGCCACGGCGCTCGGCAACGCGGTGGCGCACGCGCTCGACGCCCTGCCGACCCCCGACGTGGAGTCCGCAGTGAGCGCGGCGGCCGACGAGGTGCGATCGGCGGAACGTGGGGGCCGGCCCACCACCATCACGCCCCGGATCCCGGTCGTCGCCGTGACCGGCACCAACGGCAAGACCACGACGAGCCGGATGATCGCCCACGTCGCGCGGACCAGCGGGCTCGTCGTCGGCTGGTCCAACACCGACGGCGTCTACCGCGACGGTGTGCTGGTGGAGGCGGGCGACTACTCGGGACCGTCCGGTGCGGCGCGTGCGCTGGGTCTCGACGGCGTCCAGCTCGCCGTCACCGAGACCGCGCGTGGCGGCATCCTGCTCAAGGGCATCGGCATCACCCGCAACGACGTGTCCGTGGTGACCAACGTGACCGCCGACCACCTCGGCATGCAGGGCATCGACACCGTCGACCAGCTCGCCGAGGTGAAGTCCGTGGTCCCGCGGATCACCCGCAAGGACGGCTGGTCGGTGCTCAACGGCGACGACCCGCGCGTCGTCGCCATGCAGTCCGTCATCGCCGCGCAGCCCTGGATCTTCAGCCGCGACCCGGACTCCCCGGCCATCCGCGAGGTCCTCAGCCACGGCAGCGGTCGCGCGACGACGGTCATCGACGGCTGGATCACGGTCCTCACGCCCGGGGCCGACCCCGACCCGCTGGTCGAGCTCGTCGACGTACCGATGACGCTCGCCGGCCTGTCCCGCTTCAACATCGAGAACGCCCTCGCGGCGGCCTCTGCCGCGCTCGCGATCGGCCTGTCCAGGGAGGACGTCGTCGCGGGGCTGACGTCGTTCCGGCCGGACGCCGAGCACAACCCGGGCCGGATGAACTTCTTCTCCCTGCCCGGCGACGTCTCCGTCGTGATGGACCTCGCGCACAACGAGGCCGGGCTCGAGGCGCTGCTGGAGATCATGGCTGGCGTACGACGTCCGGGCGCGCGCCTGCTGCTGGGCCTCGGCGCCGTCGGCGACCGCACCGACGAGCTGATCGACTCCCTCGGCGAGATCGGCGCCAAGGGCAGTGACGTGGTCGCGATCGGCCACAAGGAGTGGTACCTCCGCGGGCGCACCATGGACGAGATCGACCAGCTGCTGCGCGCCGGCGCCGCGCGCGTCGGGGTCACCGACATCGACACCTACGAGACCGAGGTCGAGTGCCTGGCGGCCCTCGTCGGGCGCGCGGAGGCCGGCGACGTCGTCGGCCTGATGTGCCACGCCGAGCGCCAGCAGGCCTACGACTGGATCGCGGAGCACGGCGGCACGGCCGACACCCCCGAGGTCCTTGCGGAGAAGGTGCGCGCCGCTCTCACCGGGTGACCAGCGGCTCCAGGAGCCGGTGCGGGGCCCGCAGCGCGCGGGACACCGGGTCGTCGCGGAGCGTGGGATCGGCACCGGGGCCGGGTCGGGTCTCGATGTCGCTGGGGAGAGGAGCGGTCCCGCACGCCGTGCACCGGCCGTCGCCGCCCAGCAGGCCGCACTCGGCCCCGTGGCCGACGTGGTGGAAGGTCCGCCGGGGACGACCGGGGCTGGTCAGCCGGTCGCCCCACTGGGCGAGGCCGTGGAGGACGGGCCAGAGGTCGATCGCTTCGGGAGTCAGCTCGTAGCTGGCATGACCCCGGCCGACGCGCGTGAGCAGCCCGGCCGAGACGAGGGCCTCGAGGCGGGCAGTCAGGACCGCCTTCGAGATGTCGAGGTGCGCCTCGAAGTCGGAGAACCGCCGCACCCCGAGGAAGCAGTCGCGCAGGATCAACAGCGTCCAGCGCTCGCCCACCACCTCGAGCGATCGAGCGATCCCGCAGTCCTGCCGTGGGTAGTCCGTGCCGAGGGCCATGGTTCGATGCTACCGTCTCTTTGGTCTGTTGATCGAACCAGAAGGATCGTGCCGTGACACCACGCCGTACCCTCGCGACCGCCTCGCTCGGCACGGTCGCCGTGCTCGTGGCCTTCACCGCTCCGCTCGCCAACTTCAACCAGACCGTCGCAGGACTCGGCGCGGGGCACCGGGGCGGCACCTGGGTGCTGAGCTCGATGAGCATCGGTCTCGGCGCCCTCCTGCTCACCGCGGGCCGGCTCGCCGACGACTACGGCCGCCGGAGGTGGTTCGTCATCGGATCCACCGTGCTCGGCATCGCCTCACTGCTGGGGGCGTTCTCGGGGGACGTCTCGACGTTCGTCCTCTCCCGGGTGGCCGCAGGAGCAGGCGGGGCCGCAGTCGTCGCGGCGGGTCTCGGGATGATCGCTGCCGCCCACCCCGACCCGGTGGACCGCGGGCGTGCCACAGGGCTCTGGGGTGCGAGCATCGGGGCGGGCATCGCCCTCGGCCCGTTGCTGGGCAACTACCTGAGCCTGCTGCACTCCTGGCGAGACGTGTACGTGGTCATCGGCGTCGCCGGGCTCGTCCTCGCGGTGGCGGGGCGCGCGTGCCCCGAGTCCCGGTCGGCGGCGCGGGCCAGGCTCGACGTCCCCGGTGTGCTGCTCATGGCGCTCGGCACCGCCGCCCTGCTCGCAGGCCTCACCGAGGGCCGCGCGGGCTGGGACCGGCCGGACACGCTCGGACTCCTGGGCCTCGGCGTCGCGCTGCTGGTCGCCTTCGTCGTCGTGGAGTGTCGGAGCACCCACCCGATGCTCGACCTCGGACTGCTCCGCCGACCGGCCTTCCGCGCGGTCAACATCGCGGGGCTGGCGACGGGCGCCGGCATCATCGCCTTGATGTCGTACGTCTCCGGGTTCGTGGGAGCGGCCCTCGCGATCTCGGCGACCACGGCCGCCTGGCTGATGCTCGCCTGGTCCCTGCCGAGCGTCGTCACGGCCGTCCTCGCCCGCCGGTTGCCCGTGGGGTGGAGTGGCCGGACGCAGATGTCCGTGGCGCTCGCCGTGATAGCCGCCGGCCAGCTGTCCGTGCTGGGGATCAGCGAGGTCAGCGGCCCGTCGAGGTTCGTCCCCGGGCTGCTGCTCGCCGGTGTGGCGACCGGCATCCTCAATGCGGCGATGGGCCGGGAGAGCGTGGCCAGCGTGCCCGCGGGCCAGGCGGGCCTGGGCAGCGGTGCCAACAACACCGCGCGCTACCTCGGGTCCGCGCTCGGCGTCACCGTCGTGTCCGTGGTGGCCGCGCCGACCGGCGTGGCGACCGCCCAAGGCCTGGTCGACGGCTGGCACCGCGCCGTGATCGTGACGGCCGTGGTCTCTCTCGCGGGGGCGATCGGCGTCGCGCTCCTCGGCGAACGGGTGCCGGCGCCCGAGCCCTCGAGGTCTCCGACGCAGGTGTGAGGGTTCGGCGGTCGCTCAGCCCTCCGAGGCGGCCGGCGTGTAGTCGGGGTCGGCGGACGGGGCATCGGGGTTCGACGCCGAGCCGGCCTGCGCGGTGTCGGACCAGTTCTCCAGCTCGGCCATCACCTCGGCGTGCTTGTCGACGCACACCACCACCAGGTCGCCGCGGTTGGCGCGGCTCATCGCGTGCCGGACGGCCTCGATCTCCTCCAGCACGAGCTCGGCCTGCTTGCAGCGCGCGCCCTCGTCCATCGCCTCGCGAACCCCCTGGAGCACGAGCTCGGCGGTCGCGCCGCGGTCGCGACCGCGCAGCGCCACGTCCTCCCGCACGATGCACACGTCGAAGTGCTGGGCAGCGACCCGGCCCAGGTCGATCATGTCCTGGTCGCGGCGGTCGCCGGCGGTGGCGATGATGCCGATCCGCGACGGGCGGGCGAGGTCGTGCGAGGACTCGAGCGACTCGCCGACGCGGTCCACGAAGTCGCCGAGCATCTTCATGCCGGGCGCGTTGTGGCAGTAGTCGACGATCACGTTGACGCCGTTGACCTCGACCTCGTTGAGGCGGCCGGGGGAGAGGTAGTAGTTCGTCGAGAAGGTCCGCAGGCCCTGCCGGATGTCGTGCAGCGGCGCGCCTGCCGCGAAGGCGGCGGCCGCGGCGGCGAGGGCGTTCTGGACGTTCATCCGCGCCCGGCCGTTGAAGGTCGCCGGCAGGAGGTGGGTCCACGCCAGCTGCATCTCCCGGCGTCCGTGCTGCACGACCATCATCTCGCCGCGCTCGGTCGGGTTGAGCACGATCGCCTTGCCGCCGCGACGGCAGTGCGAGTCGATCATGTCGCGCACCTCGCTGCCCGGCTCCTCCATCGAGAACCACACGACCTGGCCGGAGCACTTGCGCCGCATCTCGCGCACCAGCGGGTCGTCGGCGTTGAGCACGGCGTGGCCGTCGCGCGGCACCGCCTCCACGATGACCGCCTTCACGTCGGCGAGCTGCTCGACGGTGTCGATGCCACGCAGGCCGAGGTGGTCGGGCTGGACGTTGAGGACGACGGCGACGTCGTTGCGCTCGTAGCCGAGGCCCTCGCGGAGGATCCCGCCGCGGGCGACCTCGAAGACGGCGAAGTCGACGCGCGGGTTCTGCAGCACCATCCTCGCCGAGCGCGGGCCTGACGCGTCGGCCCGGATGACGAGCCGCTCGTCGATCACGACGCCGTCGGTCGAGGTCATGCCGACCTTGCGGCCGAGGCCCTTGAAGATGTGGGCGATCATCCGGCTGGTCGTCGTCTTGCCGTTGGTGCCGGTCACCGCGACGATCGGGATCCGCGAGGTCGCGCCGGGCGGGAACAGCATGTCGACCACGGGCTTGGCGATGAACTGCGGCTCGCCGATCGTCGGGTGCGTGTGCATCCGGAAGCCGGGCGCCGCGTTGACCTCGCAGATCGCGCCGCCGGTCTCACGGACCGGCTCGGTGATGTCGGGGCAGATGAAGTCGATGCCGGCGATGTCGAGGCCGACCATCCGCGCGGCCTCCTCGGCGATCTCGACGTTCTCCGGGTGCGCCTCGAAGGTGCGGTCGATCGAGATGCCGCCGGTCGACATGTTGCCGGTGAGCGCGAGCTTGACCATCTCGCCCTCGGCGGGCACCGAGTCGAGCGTGTGCCCTTGGTCGGCGAGCACCTCCACGGCCGCCTCGTCGACCTTGATCCGGGTGAGCACCTTCTCGTGCCCGACACCGCGGCGGGGGTCGGCGTTGGTCAGGTCGACGAGCTCCTGCACGGTCGCCCTGCCGTCACCGGTCACCGAGGCCGGGACGCGCTCGGCGATCGCGACCATCTTCCCGTCGATGATCAGGCACCGGTAGTCCTTGCCGGTGATGAACGACTCGACGATGACGTTGCCGCGGCGCGACTGCCCCTCTGCGACCGGGAAGGCAGCGCGTACGTCGTCCTCGTCCTGCAGGTCCAGGCACACCCCGCGCCCGTGGTTGCCGTCGAGCGGCTTGAGGACGACGGGGTAGCCGATCCGGCGCGCGGCGGCCACGGCGGCGTCGACCGAGCGCACGGACTCCTGCTTGGGCACCGGCAGGCCGGCGGCACCGAGCAGCTTGGTGGTGAGGTCCTTGTCGGAGGCGACGTCCACCGCGATGGAGGACGTCTCCGAGGTCATGGTCGCGCGGATCCGCTTGGCGTGGACGCCCTGGCCGAGCTGGACGAGCGAGTACTGGTTCAGCCGGATCCACGGGATGTCGCGGGACACGGCCTCGTCGACGATCGCCTGCGTCGAGGGACCGAAGGCGGTGCGCTCGGCCCGGCGGATGAACTCGTCGCGCTCGGTCTCCCAGTCGAAGTCGGGGTCGCCCTCGACGAGGTGGTTGACGAGCCTGACCGCGAGGCGGCCGGCGGTGAGGCCGACGTTCTCGTCGATGTAGCCGTAGATGATGTTGTAGCGACCGGGCTCGCCCTTGACCTGGCGGGTCTTGCCGCGGCGGATGTCGTGGCCGACGAGCTGCTGCAGCGCGAGTGCTACGTGCTCGGCGACGTGGCCGAGCCAGGTGCCCTCGTTGAGCCGCTCGAGGAAGCCACCGCGCCGGCCGCGCGAGCAGGAGTGCTCGCGCAACCCGGGCAGCATCGCGACGAGGTCGTCGGTGAAGCCGGGGATGGTGTTGGTGGGGAACTGCTCGAGCGAGCCCAGGTCGACGACGAGGTGGATCGACTTGTCGTAGGACCAGACGTTGGCCCCGCGGTAGACGCGGGTCTCCACGATCTGCAGGTCCGGCGTGGGCCGCTCGCTCATGCATCTTCTCCATCGGTAGAGGTGGACTCGTTCGTGGCATCGGGCTGCTTGCGCGTACGCCGCAGCGCGAGGCGACGGCGGATGGCAGCCGGCGTGGCGTCGGCGGCCGCGATGTCGCGCGCCAGCTGGCGCAGGTCACGCGTGGCCTCGGCCAGCTCGTCGGCGTCCTCGGGGTCGACCACCGGCTCCTGCGGGACGAGCACGCGGGTCGACAGGTTGAAGACCGAGCCCTCTGGCAGCACGTGGAACACGACCCCGCTGGCGAGCAGCGGCGAGGACCGCGTGGCCTCGTAGGCGTTCGACACCATCCGCGCGCCGTCGAAGATCGTCACCGCGCCCTTGCCCAGCACGCGCATCAGCAGGTCGCCGTCGACGTCCTCGACGAGGCCGCAGGTGTCCTCGTCGACGCCGATCCCGAGCAGCTGCGGGCTCTGGGAGACGATCATCAGCAGCCGGCCGTAGCGGTTGCGCTGGTCGAAGTGCTGGTCGATGACAGCGGTGTCCACGAGCCCGAGGCCCGCGGCGACCTGGGTCATCCGCTGCTTGGGGGTCGCACCGCCGACGCCGAAGGCGACCATGTGCGACGACTGGATGCTGGCGCCGGCCGACGTGCCCGCCACCACCGCGCCCCGCTCGTGGGCGCGCATGATCGCGTCGCCCACTGGCGTGCCGCACACGATCGAGGAGAGCTTGAGCTGGTTGCCGCCGGTCATGAAGATGCCGGTCGCGTCGTCGAGGGCCTTGACGAGCACGGGGTCGTGGGCCTGCTCGCGGCTCTCGGGTCGTACCGACTCGACCCGGGCAGCACCGAACTTGCTGAAGAGCGCGTCGTAGACGTCGACGACCTCGCGTCCGAGCGAGGAGGCCGTCGGGATCACGGCGATGCGGGCGTCGCGGCCACCGCTGAGCGCGACGAAGTGCTTGAGGATGGTCGGCTTGCGCACCTTGTCCTCGGCACCACCGATGATCATGAGTGGTCCGTGGGGCATGACACGAGAGGCTAGCGGCTGAAAGGCTGGGCGAATGACGGACTCAGGCAGTGACATGGGGGGCAGGTCCCCTCGTCGGCTCGTGGTGATGCGTCACGCCAAGGCCGAGGCGACGGCACCGTCCGACCACGAACGAGCCCTCGCCGCGCGCGGCGAGGAGGACGCCCAGGCTGCCGGGCGGTGGCTCGCCGAGCAGGGCATCGCTCCCGACCGCGCCCTCGTGTCCGACGCCCTGCGCACTCGGCAGACGTGGGCGCAGGTCGCCGCAGGAGCAGGCTGGGACGACGAGATAGCCCAGTTCTCCGAGGCGCTCTACGCCGCCGGGGCGGACTCGACGTTCGACCTCCTCCGCGAGACGGCGGCGGACGTCTCGACCCTCGTGGTGGTGGGCCACAACCCCACCATGGCCTACGTCGCCGAGCTGATCGACGACGGCGAGGGCGACGACGACGCGACCACCGGCATGGTCACCCGCGGCTTCCCGACCGCCGCGCTCGCCGTCTTCACCGTCGACGGTCCGTGGACCCACCTCGGGCCCGGCACCGGCCGGCTCGACGCGTTCCACGTCGGCGGCGCGTGACGGCTCACGACGTCGTCGTACGACTCCGCGCGGCCGGCTGCGTCTGGGCCGAGGAGGAGGCGGCGCTGCTGGCGGCAGCGACCTCCGACCCAGCGGGGCTCGAGGCGCTCGTCGACCGCCGCGTCGGGGGCGAGCCGCTCGAGACGGTCCTCGGGTGGGTCGAGTTCCTCGGTCGGCGGCTCGTGGTGGCGCCGGGCGTCTTCGTGCCGCGTCGCCGCACCGAGCTGCTGGCCCGTACGGCGCTGCGCGAGGTCGCCGACCGAACCGGCCGAACCGGCCGGCCGGTCGTGGTCGAGATGTGCGCGGGCGTGGGTCCGGTGGCGGCGTCGCTCGACGACCGGGTGGACCTGCACGTCGCCGACCTGAGCGAGGTGGCGCTGCGCTGCGCCCGGACCAACGCCCCGACCGCAGAGGCGCACCTCGGTCACCTCTTCGACGCGCTCCCGGACCGGCTGCGCGGGCGCATCGACGTACTGGCCGCCAATGCGCCCTACGTGCCGACCGACCGGATCGCCGACATGCCGCCCGAGGCGCGCGACCACGAGCCGCGAGCCGCCCTCGACGGTGGTGCGGACGGCGTGGACCTGCACCGGCGGATCGCCTCGGCCGCGCCGCAATGGCTGGCTGCCGGGGGAGTGCTGCTCATCGAGACCAGTCCCGGCCAGGCCGCACTCACGACCGGGGCGATGGCGGCGGCGGGGCTGACCACGACGGTCGGGACCGACCCCGACGTCGGCGGGTGCGTCGCGGTCGGCAGGCTCAGTCCAGCAGCGGGGGAGCAGGCGTGACGAAGCCCGCTGCGGCGTCCGCGTCCTCGATCTGCTCGCGGGAGATCCCCAGCAGGTAGAGGATCGCGTCGAGGTAGGGCACGTTGACCGCGGTGTCCGCGGCGTCCCGCACCATCGGCTTGGCGTTGTAGGCGATGCCGAGGCCGGCCGCGTTGAGCATGTCGAGGTCGTTGGCGCCGTCGCCGATCGCGATCACCGCGTCGAGCGGTACGCCGACCTCGTCGGCGAACTCGCGCAGCGCAGCCGCCTTGCCGGCCCGGTCGACGACGTCGCCGAGGATCCGGCCGGTCAGCCGGCCGTCGACGATCTCGAGCTCGTTGGCGCGGGCGAAGTGGATGCCGAGGTCGGCCGCCAGGCGGTCGGTGATCTGGGTGAACCCGCCGGACACGATCGCGAAGCGGTACCCCAGGCGCCGCAGCGTGCGCACCATGGTGCGGGCACCCGGCGCGAGCGCGATCGAGTCGTAGACGTCGTCGAGCGCCGACGCGGGCACGCCCTCGAGCAGCGCGACCCGCTCGCGCAGCGACTCCTCGAAGTCCATCTCCCCGCGCATCGCGGCCTCGGTCACCCGGGCCACCTCGGCCTCCTGGCCCGCGTGCGCGGCGATCATCTCGATCACCTCGCCCTGGATCAGGGTGGAGTCGACGTCCATCACGATCAACCGGATGCCGCGGCGGTGCAGCGAGTCGCGCTGGACGGCGAGGTCGATGCCCTGGCGGACCGCCTCCGCGGCGAGGAGCGGGCGCAGCTTGTCGGCCGGTGCGCCCGACACGTGCAGCTCGATGGCCGTCACCGGGTAGCGCGCCATCCGCTCGATCTTGTCGATGTTGGCACCCGAGTCGGCGATGCGGCCCGCGATCGCGGCCATCGCCGTGGCCCGCAGGGGGTTGCCGATGATCGTGATGTGCGAGCGGTCGCCGGACCGGCTGCGGTTGTCGCCCGCGCCGCGGTCGACCTCGACGCTCATGTCGAGCTCCGCCGCGGTCCGCTCGACGACGTCGCGCAGCTTCTTCCAGTCCCGCGGGGCGGTGACGAGGATGCCGAGCACCAGCCGTCGCCGCAGCACGATCTGCTCGATGTCGATGACCTCGACGCCCGCCGCGGCCAGCGCGGTGAAGATCGCTGACGTGACGCCCGGCCGGTCCTTGCCGGTGAGGGTGACCAGCAGGGTCTTCGGCTCGTCCGGCTGGGTGCTCATGGTGGGACGAGGCTAGCCCCGCCCTCCGGAGGCCGCGGGGCGGCGTCCGCGCTGCGGTCGCGCCGACCCGGTGCGGTGGAGGTGCTGGCAGAGAGGTGCCCGCTGCCCTACCTTTCTCGCACACGGTCGTCCCACGGCGGGAGGCCATCACACAGGGGGACAGATGGACTTCATGACCGCGGTCCGCACGTGCTTCTCGAAGTACGTCGACTTCTCGGGCCGGGCGCGACGCTCGGAGTACTGGTACTTCACGCTCTTCAACATCATCCTCAGCGTCGTCGCCAGCTTCATCGACGCCGCCCTGTCGAGCCAGGTCGTCGGCCTGCTCGTGACGCTGGCGCTGTTCCTGCCCGGCCTCGCGGTCAGCGTGCGACGGCTGCACGACACCGACCGCAGCGGGTGGTGGATCCTGATCGGCCTCATCCCGATCGTCGGCTGGATCGTGCTGATCGTCTGGTACTGCACCGACTCCAAGCCCGACAACCGGTTCGGACCCAACCCGAAGAACGCGGGCTACGGCGCGGCCTACGACGGCAGCTACCCGCCGCCCCCGCCGCCGCCCTACGGCAGCGGCCAGTACGGCAGCTGACACACCAGCACGACGAGCATCCCGGGCCGGGATCCCTCACGGGGTCCCGGCCCGGACGTCTGTCGCCGCTCAGCCCTCCGGCCACACGTCGGGCGAGCACGCGGCCACGATCGCGCGCCGCGCCGCACGGCCGAGCGGCTGCAGCAGGCCGCGCCGCCGCTCGACCTCGTACGACGACAGCGCGCCCCCGTCGTCGACGAGGGCCAGGTCGACGATGGCCCACGCCTGCAGCCCACGGGCGGCGAGGTCGACGCAGCGCGGTGGCGTGCCGAGCGGCGCCTCGAGGCCGGGTCGGTGGTGCAGGTTCATGAGGGCGTCGGCGGCCTCGGGGCGCCAGCGGGCGACGTCGAGGTCGGCCAGGTCGCCGGCGGCGCCGAGCAGCGTCTGGCGCAGGGTGCGGTCGGCCTCACCCACGTCCGGCAGCTGGCGCGGCGCCGCGTCGTGCGCGCGCCACTGCACCGTCTCGCCCTGCTCCTCGGGCACCAGCCCCAAGGTCCCGGCCACCACTGCCTGACCGGCGTTTAGCGCGGCGGCGTTGAAGTCGCCCGGCCCGCCGAGGCCGAGGAGGTCGCCCTCGACCGGCAGCGCGAGACCGGCGTACGACGCGCCGGACGCGCGGGCGATCGTCAGCAGGTCGAGCGCCGAGCCGCCCTCGAGCAGCTGGGTGTCGGCGGCCAGGACGTCGAGCACGTGGTCGGTCTGCTCGTGGCCGCGCAGCCACGCGGTGAGCCACCAGGCGAGGACGGCGGAGTGGGGGAGCGCGAGCATCGCGGGCGAGGCTACCCCGGTCGGGTCAGCCCGCCGTGTCCGCCCGGACCGCGCCCTCCCTGCTGGATAGGGTGCGGACCATGGTCGCGGTCATCGAGTTCGCAGGGGTCACCGTGCGTCGAGGCCAGGCCCTGCTCCTCGACGACGTCAGCTGGCTGGTCGAGGAGGACGAGCGCTGGGTGGTCCTCGGCCCCAACGGTGCGGGCAAGACGACGCTGCTGCAGGTCGCCGCCGCCCAGCTCCACCCGACCTCGGGCGTCGCCGGGATCCTCGACGAGGTGCTCGGCACCACCGACGTGTTCGAGCTGCGCCCGCGCATCGGGCTGACCAGCGCCGCGCTCGCCGACCGGATCCCGAAGTCCGAGCTGGTCAAGGACGTCGTGGTCTCGGCGTCGTACGGCATCGTCGGGCGGTGGCGCGAGGCCTACGACGACCTCGACCACGACCGGGCGCACGACCTGCTCGTCGAGGTCGGTGCCAGCCACCTCGCCGAGCGCACGTTCGGCACCCTCAGCGAGGGCGAGCGCAAGCGCGTGCAGATCGCCCGGGCGCTGATGACCGACCCCGAGCTGCTCCTGCTCGACGAGCCCGCCGCCGGCCTCGACCTGGGTGGTCGTGAGGACCTGGTCGCGACTCTGTCCGACCTCGCCCTCGACCCGGACTCGCCGGCGACGGTGCTCGTCTCGCACCACGTCGAGGAGATCCCGCCCGGCTTCACCCACGCCCTGCTGCTGCGCGAGGGGCGCATCGTCGACGCCGGCCCGGTCGAGGACGTCGTGACCGCGGAGACGCTGTCGGCGACCTTCGGGATGCCCCTGCTGCTCAGCCGGGCCGACGACCGGTTCGCGGCTCGTCGTCGTCCCCCGCGCCGCATGGGGTCCTGACCTCCTCCGTCGCTGCGCACGACTGGATAGGGTCGGGGCATGGACTGGATCCGCGACCACCTCTGGGAGACGTGGCTGGCGCTGTCGATCGCGCTGGGCGTCGCCGAGATGTTCAGCCTCGACCTCGTCCTGGCGATGCTCGCGGCGGGCGCCGTCATCGGGATGGTCGCCGCCCTGGTCGGGCTGCCGTTCGTCGCCCAGATCGTGCTCGCCCTCGGTGCGTCGGTCGCGGCCCTGGCGCTCGTGCGTCCCGCCTTCGTCAAGCGCCTCCACTCCGGTCCGGAGCTCTCGCTCGGGCACGGCAAGCTCGTCGGCACCCGCGGCCTGGTCACCGAGGAGATCACCGGCCTCGCCTCCGGCCGGATCAAGGTGGGTGGCGAGATCTGGTCCGCACTGCCCTACGACGAGAACCTGCGCATCGCGCCGGGCGAGACCGTCGAGATCCTCCAGATCAAGGGCGCCACCGCCTACGTCCACCCGGTGGCCACGCTCGAGCCCTGAGCCGCAGCCGCAACCACCGCCGCCACCCACACCAGAACCCAGCACCACAGAAGATCGGGGGAAACCATGGGCACAGCACTGCTGGTCCTGTTCCTGCTCGTCGTCCTGTTCGTGGTCGTCCTGCTCGCCAAGACGGTCCGCATCGTGCCCCAGGCACGGGCGGCCATCGTCGAGCGGTTCGGCAAGTACAAGGGGACGCTGCCTGCGGGACTCAACATCGTCGTTCCGTTCATCGACAAGGTGCGCTACCTCATCGACCTGCGCGAGCAGGTGGTGAGCTTCCCGCCCCAGCCGGTGATCACCGAGGACAACCTGGTCGTGTCGATCGACACCGTCATCTACTTCCAGGTGACCGACCCGGTGACCGCGACCTACGAGATCGCCAACTACATCCAGGCCGTCGAGCAGCTCACGATGACGACGCTGCGCAACATCGTCGGTGGCATGGACCTCGAGCAGACGCTCACCAGCCGCGACGAGATCAACAGCGGGCTGCGCGGCGTGCTCGACGAGGCCACCGGCAAGTGGGGCATCCGCGTCAACCGCGTCGAGATCAAGGGCATCGACCCGCCGCCGTCCATCAAGGACGCCATGGAGAAGCAGATGCGTGCCGACCGCGACAAGCGGGCGCTGATCCTGACCGCCGAGGGCCAGCGGCAGTCGGCGATCCTCACCGCCGAGGGAAATAAGCAGTCCGCGATCCTCAACGCCGAGGGTGACCGCGAGTCGCTCATCCTGCGTGCCCAGGCGGACCGCGAGGCCGCCATCCTGCGGGCCCAGGGTGAGGGACAGGCCATCCAGACCGTCTTCCAGGCGATCCACGACGGCCAGCCCGACCAGTCCCTGCTGGCCTACCAGTACCTGCAGATGATGCCCAAGATCGCCGAGGGCAGCGCCAACAAGGTGTGGGTCATCCCGTCGGAGATCACCAAGGCGATGGAGGGTCTCGGTTCCTCGATCCACGAGATCGCCGGCATCCCCAAGGACGCCACGCCGCGCAAGCGCGTCGACATGGGCTCGTCCGAGCCCGTGCTGCCGCGCGGCTCGGACGACCCGGAGACCCGGGCGACCAACCAGGCCGTGCAGCAGGCGATCGCCGAGGCCGAGAGCGCGGCCAACCCGGGCAAGTCCGCCCAGGCCGCGTCCACGGACCCCGCGGACCCTGCAGGCCCCGCCGAGCCGGGAGCACCTGCCGGCCAGTGAGTCCGATCGAGGCCGTGCTGGTCACCCTCGCGGGAGTGGCCGCAGGCACCATCAACGCGGTGGTGGGGTCGGGGACGTTGATCACGTTCCCGACCCTGCTGGCGTTCGGCGTACCCCCGGTCACGGCCAACGTGAGCAACAACGTCGGACTCGTGCCCGGCAGCCTCTCGGGCGCCATCGGCTACCGGCGCGAGCTCGCCGGTCAGCGCGCGCGGGTGCTGCGACTGGGAGTCGCGTCGTTCATCGGGGGCGTGGTCGGCGCCGTGCTCCTGCTCGTGCTGCCGTCGTCGGCCTTCGACGCGATCGTGCCCGTGCTGATCCTGCTCGGCGTCGTGCTGGTGGTGCTCGGCCCGCGCATCCAGCGCGGCGTCGCCGCCCGCGCCGAGGCCCGCGGCGGCATCCCCGACCACGGCGTGTGGTGGGTGTGGCCGGCGGTGGCGCTCGCCGGTGTGTACGGCGGCTACTTCGGCGCCGCGCAGGGCGTCCTGCTGATGGCGATCCTCGGCATCGGCGTGGCCGACTCGATGCAGCGGCACACCGCCACCAAGAACGTCCTGGCGCTGATCGTCAACGCCGTCGCCGCGGTCGTCTTCATCGCGGTCGCCGACATCGACTGGACGGTGGCGGGCCTGATCGCCCTCGGCTCGGTCATCGGCGGCCAGCTCGGCGCCACGGTCGGCCGGCGGCTCTCGCCGACCCTCCTGCGCGCTGTCATCGCCGTCGTCGGCCTGACCGCGCTGGTCGTCCTGCTGGTGTGAGGACGACGGCGCCGCCCCTCCCCGGACGGGGGAGGGGCGGCGACGACGGCTGCGTCAGCCGACGACGCGGCTGGTGCGCTTCGTGGTGACGCTGCTGGACGTGTGTCCGGGAGCCGACGCGACGATCCGCGCCGAGATGCGCTTGCCGACCAGCTTGTCGGTCACCTTGAGGCGCATCGTGGTCGCGGTACGGATCTTCTTGCCGTTGGCGAGCCACTGGACCTTGAGCGTGACGGTCGACGGGCTCCACATCCCGGTGGTGAGCCGGAGTCGCCGACCGACCTCGGCCAGGCCCTTGATGCGCCCCCGCTTGACGGAGGCGACGGCGGCCATGAGCTCGACCGGCGTGGTCGTCGCAACCGGCGTCACCGACGGCGGGGTCGGCGTCACGGACGGCGTCACGGACGGCGTCGGGGGCTGCGGTGCGGGCGGCAGCGGCGTGGCCAGGGTGACGTCGTAGTGGTCCGCGGTCGGGACCGTCACGGTGTCGGCCTCGGCGAGCGTCGCCTTGTCGTTCCAGTACTCGGTGACGCCCGACACGGGGTCGCGGAAGCCGAGCGTGTGGACGCCTCCGGAAAGACCGCCGATGTCGTAGGCGCCGTCGCTGCCGGCGGTCACCGTCCCGACGGAGGCCCACTCCGTGCCCTGGAGTGCGTACGCCGTCACCTCGGCACCGGCGACTCCCGCGCCGTCGCTGCCGGTGACGGTGCCGACGAGGTGGGCCACCCCGGCGAGCCTTGCCACGGCGAGGGTCGGCATGTCGCCGACGGCCAGCTCGACCGGCGTCGCCGTCTCGGCCGTGGCGGCGTCGTCGTAGAACTCCGGGGCGTAGGTGCCGGCCGGGTCGTCGAAGCGCACGAGGTAGGAGCCGTCGTCGAGCTTGCCGACGTTGTACTTGCCGAGGTCGTCGGTGAGGGCGTCGTCGACGGCGACCCACTCGCCGTTGACGTCGGCCAGGGTGGTGACCTTGATGCCGGCGAGCGGCGTGCCGCTCTCGCTGGTGACGGTTCCCTTGATCCGGGTCGGCTTGGCGGCGTCAGCCGGGCCGGCCGCGAGCGTGGTTCCGGTGATGCCCAGGGCGACCGCGAGCGCGGCTCCGCCCAGCTTGCTGAAGGTGTTCATTCCTACTCCCCACGAGTAATAAGCACCACGGATGCGGTGCGCCTGTCAGCGTGGGACCGGCCGCCACGCGCAGCGGGGGAACGGCTGTCCTGTGCCCGGTGGTTTCTGTCCGGTTACTGCCGCGTTGCCGTCGTGGGCCTGCGGTCCAGACCAGGCGCGGCGCACTTCTGCACTCCGAGGACACGACGGCGAAACAGGGCTACACGCCTGCGCGCGACGGACTTGGCTCGACGATCCGTGGTCGGGCGTACAAAGACGTGACCTCCCCGCTGGTCGAGCAGCCCGCGAGGCACGAGCGGGCGGGTGCGAGCTGCCGTCGCCGTCGTGGTCGTGCGACGCCGGGTGCGCCGTCGCTCCTCGGTCGCGACCGATGTCCCTCCTCGGCGGGCTGTCCGGTTCGATCGGACAGCCGTTTGAGGCCGCGCCTGGTCGTCGGGCCTCCGGCTCGCACGGTCGGACGTGGCCGTGGCCAGACCTGCGGATGTGGACGCGCCACGACCCCCGCCGTCGTGTGGACCGGCGGGGTGTGGGGCGGGGTCATCGTCGATGCTGACGGGGAACGCGTGGCGGGTCATCGTCGGGTCCGTTCCCGAGCTCTATCGGTTCCGCTGGATCGCTCACCGAGTCGATGGGGTCGAATGGGTCGACTGGGATGGTGCCGGTGTGGTCGCGTCGGTAGCGGTGGCCGTGCGGGCTGGTCCACTCGAAGACGCCGTTGCCGGTCATCTCATAACGCCACGCCGTGTGGGTCTTGAGGCGGTGGTGGTGCCGGCACAAGGGCGCGAGGTTCCAGGTGGCGGTGGGCCCGGGTTGCGGTCGGCCTTCTGCTTCAGCGCTGTGGTCGAACGCGATGACGTGGTCTAGGTCGCAGCGCCGCGCGGGTCTCGTGCACCACGGGAACACGCAGGTCTGGTCGCGGAGGATGACCTGGTCGCGGATCCGGTCGGGGATGTCGTACCCGGGCACGGACAACGTGGCGTTGAGGTCGACCACCGGCTTGACCGTGACCTTCGTGCGGGAGTCGCTGCACCAACCCTTCAGCTGGTCGAGGAGCAGGAGCTTGTTGCGTTCCTCCATGCGGCCGGTGGGACCGAACACGGTCTGCTCACCTACCGTCTGGGCGTCTAAGTGGACGTGGAGGACGACCTGGCGGGCCGCCGGGAGACGGTCGTCAGAGATATGGGGTCTCGATACGCCGGCTCGTTCCTCACCGGCTACTCGACCATCCATGTCGGTGGTTGAGGTGCGAGCGGAGCGAGCCTCGAAACCACCACCGCTACGCGCGAAGGCGAGGTCGAGGGCGGTCTGGGTGCGGGCGAGGTCCCCGAGGGCTTCGGCACGCCGGACGTCCAACGAGGCGGTCGATCCCATGGCCTTGCGGAGCTCGGCCCCGTGGGCGACGGCCGCGTCGAGGTCGAGGGAGTCGGCGACACCGAGCTCGGCCTCCCACCGCATCGTCCCGGCGAAGTGGACGTCGTCGTCGTGCAAGGTCACGTGCCTCGGATCGACCGAGAGGTAGCCGTCCACGGGATCGGATGCGGGGTCCGGGGCGGCGAGGTCGAACCTCTTGATCGTCTCGGCGACCAGCCTGTCGAGCTGAGCGGTGCCGATGCGGCCGGCGACGGCGGCGACCTGGGCGTCGACGTGGGCGGCGGCTTCGCGTGTGAGCGCTGGGGTGGTGTGGATGGTGGTCTCGGCGACGAGCCGGGCACGCCACGCCGGCACCGCACCGGTGTGCACTTGTGCCCAGATTCGTGGGAGGCGGTGGCGGAGCTCGAGGGCGTGACCGATGAGCTTCTTCGCCGCCGTCGTCGAGATCCCGAGGACGGTGCCGAGCTCCGCGACACAGAACTCCGCCACCAGCGGGCAGCCGTCACCGGCGATGGGTTCCTCGTGCTCCGACCCGCGGACCTCGAAAGCGGCGGCGGTGTGGATGGACTCGGGTGGGTGGAGGTCGGCCCAGCGGGCGGCGAGGTCGAGCTGACGGGCGGCAGCCGCGTTCTCAGCCACACGTTCCGCACGGATCGACGCGAGCAGGTCGGAGGCGGTGAGGGTGTCTGCCTCACCTGGTCCGGGTCCTGCCAGTGTGTCGATCATGTGTTCGATTCTAGATCAGAGCACCGACAGCCGTGTCGAGCTCCACAGGGTGGTTTCGAGGCTCGCTGCGCTCGCACCTCAACCACCGAGGGCTGCTGGCGAGCAAGGTCTCGATACGTCTGTCCGTCCCTCGCGGGCTAGTCGACCAGCGGGGAGCGCCGTCCCTCACGAGCGGCTCGACAAACCGCGGCGTGATGGGGCTTCCACGGGCGGTCCCACGGCGACCGGCTGCACCCGACGACGTGCTCGCCTAGAACGCGTACCCGAACCGCTCCAGGTCCTCGGCGTGGCTGGTCTCGACGAGCGCGCGGCTGGCGACGTCGTACGCCTGCCAGTACGCCCGCCCGCGGTCCGTCACGTTGGTGGCGGCCACCGCGACCTCGAGGCCGACCAGCTCCTGGAGGTCGGACTCGAGGTGCTCCATCCGGAGGACGACGTCGGCCTCGTCGACGTGGCGGCGGTTGATCCGGCGCGGTCCCGGCTCGGAGATGACGCCCCTCAGCCAGTCGCCGAACTCGAGGGTCACCGCGTCGACGATGCGCCCGACCGCACCGGGTGTGGCGTGCACCCACGAGTCCGGGTCGCGCAGGTCGTGGACCCACCGGCGGCGGTTGCGCTCGTACTCCGCCACGTAGAAGTCGAACGGGTTGCGGGTGGTGGTCACGATCCGCAACCCGTGGTCCGCCGGCAGGAACCCCGCGCCGACGAGCTCGCCGGCGGTGGCGTGCTTGACGTCGATGTCGCGGGCCCGGATCGCCTCCACGTCGGGCACCTCGCTGACCGTCGGCCGGGCGAGCAGCGCAGCGCGGAGCGCCGTGCTGCCCGTGCCGGGTGCGGCCGTCACCAGGAGGCCGGTCGAGCTGTCGAGGAGCGCCATCAGCGACCGCTCGTACGGAGCTCGGTCGAGGGCGGAGCAGGCTGCCGATGAGGGAGGGGAGACACGGGGACATTCAAGCCGCCCACCCCTGACGATCGGCGCGGTGCTCGTTCCTCGCCCGGGCTCCTCGTATCCCACCACCCCGCGCGGGTACCGGACGTCATGAGCACACCGACCTCGACCGCCGTGGACGCGCGCGTGGTGCTCCGACCGATCGCCACGCCGCTCCCGCTCGGCTTCCTCGCCCTCGGCGTCGCGACCTCGTCCTTCGCCGCGCTGCAGCTCGAGTGGATCGCTCCGACGCAGGGACGCACGGTGGCCCTGGCCGTCCTGGCCCTCACCGTGCCCCTGCAGCTCGTGGCGTCCGTCATGGGCTTCCTGGCCCGTGACCCGGTGGCGGCGACGGGGATGGGGATCCTGGCCGGGACGTGGGGAGCCGTCGGGCTCGCGACGCTCACGAACCCGCCCGGTGCGGCCGTCGACGGGCTCGGTGTCGTCCTCCTCGGCTCGGCGGCGTGCCTGCTCGTCCCGGCCGCCTCCGCCCGGAGCAAGCTCGTGCCGGCGTGCGTCATCGCGCTCAGCGCGGTCCGGTTCGCCGTCACCGGCGTCGCGCACCTCGACGGTGGCACGGGGTGGATGAGCCTCGCCGGCTGGGTCGGGCTCGCACTGGCCGCGCTCAGCCTGTACGCGGCGCTCGCGCTCGAGCTGGAGGCCAGCGACGGCCGCGCCGTGCTGCCCCTCGGCCGCCGCGGCCCGAGCGCCGAGGCGATGTCCGAGGGCTGGGAGTCGCAGGTGCGCGCCGCGCAGCACGACCCCGGCGTACGGCGTCAGCTCTGACGCGGCGCATGCCCCGACCTCCTCGCGGGTAGCGTCGTGACGTGCCGGACACCTCTCCCGTGCTCGTCGACCACCGCGAGCGCAACAGCCCCATCGCGGCCGCACTGGTCGCCGCGGGCCTCGAGGTGGAGCTGGCCGACCTGCCGGTGGGCGACTACGTGCTCGGTCCCGACCTGGCCGTCGAGCGGAAGGGTCCCTCTGACCTCGGCGCGTCGATCCGCGACGGTCGCCTGTTCGACCAGGCCGAACGGCTGCAGTCGGTCTTCCCGCAGGCCGTGCTGCTGATCGAGGGTGAGCCGCGCATCGCGGAGGACGCCTGGCGTGGTGCCGTGTGCCGGCTGGTCGAGGACGGGTTCACCGTCCTGCACAGCCTCGACGCCGAGGACAGTGCCGCGTGGCTGGTCCGGCTCGCGCGACGCGCCCGTCGCCCGCACCCCACGACCAGGACCGAAGGGCCGCGCCGCAGCCCCCGGCACCCTTCCGCCCAGGCCGAGGCGATGCTGTCCGTCGTCCCCGGCATCAGTACGGCGATGGCGCGCAGCCTGCTGTCGTCGTACGGCAGCCTCACCGCGATCGCCGACGCTGCGCCGAGCGGGCTGCGCACCCATCCCGGCGTCGGCAAGGTCCGCGCCGCGCGGCTAGCGGAGGCGCTGCAGGGGGAGTACGTCGCCGCGGCGGAGCGCGAGCCCGAGCCCGACCGCGCGCCGCGAGCGGCACGGGACCTGCGGAGGTGGGTCGTCAGCCCGCCCGGTGACGAGGAGCCGGTGGACTCCTTCAGCCGCAAGGCGATCGCACTGCGCGCCCTGCGGGGTGCGGTCGCCGGGAGCACGCTGGTCGACGGACTCACGGGCGAGGTCGTCGCCGAGGCGCGCCACGAGGGGTGAGCGCTCAGCCCTCCGGCACCCACGCGCCGAGCCAGCGGTCGAGGACGGCGTACACCTGCTCGCGGACCTCGGGCCGGGAGAGCACGACGTCGTGCATCGCGCCCTCGATGGCGATCGAGGTGACGTGTCGGCCGACCGACGAGGCCCAGCGACGGATCTGCTCGACGTCGAGGACGATGTCGTGGGTGGACGCGGTCTCGTCGGTCTGCTCGCCGAAGAACGACCTCGCCGAGGACAGCACGACCGCGGGGCAGGGGACGTCCAGCCCGCGGTGCAGCCGGGCGTGGCCGTGGCGCACGGCGCGCAGCCAGCCGATGTAGACCGGGCGCGACTCCAGCGGCTTCCACGCCAGGTCGTAGTCCCACTCGCCGCCGTGCTCGGCGTGGAGCGAGCGACCGTAGACCTCGCTCACCTTGCGCGGGATCTCGCGCATCGGGCGGGTGGTGCCGAGCCGCTCGATCGCCACCCCGGTCGCGCGGCTGCGCAGCCAGGCCGCGCCCTGCATGTCGAACCACGGCGAGTTGAGCACGAGCGCGGCCATCTCGGGGTGCCGGCGCTCGTCGGCCCACAGCGACATGGTGAGGCCGCCGGTCGAGTGGGCGGACAGCACCACGTGCCGGAAGCCGTCGCGCTCGGTGATGCGCCACCAGGTGAGGTCGATCTCGGCGAAGTACTCGCTGAGGTCCGACACGTAGTGCGGGGTCTGGTGGTCGCGCAGGGACCGGCCGTACTTGCGGAGGTCGAGCGCGTAGAACGTGTAGCCGCGCGCGACCCACCACCGGGCGTACTCGTCGTGGAAGAAGTAGTCGGCGAACCCGTGGACGTGCAGGACCGCGCGACCGTTGGGGACCTCGGGCTCCAGCGTCACGACGGTGGCGAAGACCGGCCCCTCGTCGTCGGGCGGGAGGGTGATCGTCTCGACCCGGTAGTCGGGTCCGAGGACGTCGTCCTGGGGCGGCACCGAAGGCATGTTCGGAGCCTATCGAGCCGGGGGGACGGGTTTCGTGGTTCGGCCTCCGAGGGGGGCGGCCCGGTTCTACCCTTCGCCTGTGTCGAACGCGTGGGATTCTCTGGTGCGCGGGATCTCCACCTATGTCCGGCAACGTGTCGACGGCTGGCGTACGGGTTCCCGCGGCAGCCAGGCGTTCCTGCTGGCGGTGCTGCTCGGCCTCGTCGCCGCCGCGGTCGGCATCGGGGCGATCGCCGAGAAGGTCGTGCCGATCTCGCTGTGGTTCCTCCTGCTGATGATCGGCACGATGCTGCTCCGGTTCGTGCCGCTCCTCGTGCTCGGGCTCGCCATGGTCGTCGTCGCCTGGTGGACCTCGATCGAGACGAGCTTCGCCACGGCCAGCCGGACCTCGGCGCTGGTCATCTTCGTCATCGGCCTCGCCCTGGCGCTCTACCAGGTGAGCAAGCAGCGCTCCGGCCTCCCGATGGCGCTCAGCGAGGCGGTGCTCAGCCAGCTGCGCGACCGGCTCCAGCGCCAGGGAGTCGTGCCCGACCTCCCGGACGGGTGGCGCTCGCAGTCGGCGACCATCACCGCCAACGGACCGAGCTATGCCGGCGACTTCCTCGTCGCCGACCTGCGGGAGGACCGCTGGCTCGAGATGGCGCTCGTCGACGTCTGCGGCAAGGGGACGTCGGTCGGCCCGCAGGCGCTCCAGTTCGCGGGCGCCCTCGGCGGCCTCATCGGCGCGCTGCCGCCCGCCGAGCTGATGTCCGCGGCGAACCACTTCCTGCTGCGCCAGGAGTCCGAGGAGTCGCTGGCCACCGCCGTGCACCTCAAGGTCGACCTGGTGACCGGCGACTACACGATCACCAGCGCCGGCCACCCGCCCGCCCTGCACTGGCACCTCGGCGAGCGCGGCTGGGACGTCGACAACGCCCGCGGGATGGCACTCGGCGTGATCCCGGAGGCGGACTTCACCCCGAGCCGGGGCCGGCTGCGGCCCGGCGAGGCGCTGCTGTTCTACACCGACGGCGTCATCGAGACCCACGACCGCGACCTCGACGCCGGCATCGACTGGCTGCGCGGGGTCGCGCTCGAGGCGGTCGACGCCCGCGGCTTCACCGGCCTGCCCCGCCGGGTGCTCAAGAAGGTCAGGCGCGGCGACGACGACCGCGCGATGCTCGTCCTGGAGCGCCAGCCGCTCACCTCTCCCGAGAGGGAGTCACAACGCCACCGTTCTCTCCACGGCTGAGGAGCGGGACGGGCTCAGGCTCCTCGTGAGTAGAGCTCGCGGATCACGTCCTCGATGTCCGGCTCCTGGATCGACAGGTCCGCGACGTCGTACGACGACGCGACCGCGGCGACGACCGGGGCGGCGCTCGCGTCGGCGGGGAACGACAGCCACTGCCGCGGCCCCTCGACCGCGCGCACCTCGGCACCGGGCACGTCGATGGGCGGCGCCTCGTCGACGAGGTCGACCACCAGCGTGCGGGTCGACCCACCGTGGGCGTGCAGCCCGGCGAGCGAGCCGTCGTAGACCGACGTGCCGTGGTCGATGACGATGACCCGGTCGCACAGCGCCTCGATGTCCTGCAGGTCGTGGGTGGTGAGCAGCAGCGTGGTGCCGCGCTCGGCGTTGAGCGCGCGGAGGAACTCGCGCAGCCGGCCCTTGCTGACCACGTCGAGGCCGATCGTCGGCTCGTCGAGGTAGATCACCTCGGGGTCGTGCAGGAGGGCGGCGGTGATGTCCCCGCGCATCCTCTGGCCGAGGCTGAGCTGGCGCACGGGCGTGTCGAGCTGGGCGCCGAGGTCGAGGAGGTCGACGAAGCGGTCGAGGTTCTCGCGGTAGCGGTGCACCGGGATCCGGTACATCTTCTGGAGCAGCTCGAAGGAGTCGATCAGCGGCAGGTCCCACCACAGCGTCGAGCGCTGCCCGAAAACCACCCCGATCCGCCGCGCGAGCTCGACGCGCTGCCGGCTGGGGTCGAGCCCGCCCACCCGGAGCTCGCCGCCGGTCGGCACCAGGATGCCGGTCAGCATCTTGATCGTGGTCGACTTCCCGGCGCCGTTGGGGCCGATGTAGCCGACCATCTCGCCCGCCTCGACGGAGAAGGTGAGGTCGTGCACGGCCTGCACCTGCTCGCGGACGCGGCGCCGGTGGCCCTCGACCCTGCGGCGCACGTCGAAGGTGCGCTCGAGGTCGCGCACGTCGATCAGTGGCTGGGACGGATGGTCGGGCTGCGAAGGGGACATGGTCAGCTCCCGGTGGAGGTGTAGTGGCGGACGCCCGTGCGCCACACGAGGAGCGCGGCAGCCATCGTGAGGACGCCGGCGAGCGGCGAGGCGAACTGGAGCAGGTCGGACGAGCCGAACGGGTCGGACCGGCCGAGCAGGTAGAGGCAGGGGTACCAGTTCACGAAGGCCACGGGGATGACGAAGGTGAGACCGACCATCACCTCGCGGGGGAAGATCGTGAGCGGGTACTGGGTGACGGTGGCGCCGCCGTAGGTGAACGCGTTGGCGAACTCGGTGGCGTCGGTCGTCCAGAACTGGACGCACGAGAAGCCGACGAACAGCCCGAAGAACACCAGGGCGCCGCTGATGAGCATCGACCCGGCGACGAGGACCCGCAACGGGGTCCAGTCGACGAACGTGCACGCCCACCCGAACACCACGGCCGCCTGCGTGAGCCGCCCCAGCCGTCGCAGCGTGAACTGGTCGGCGCACACCTGCACGAGCAGCGGCACCGGCTTGGTCATCATCTGGTCGAGCCGGCCGGTGCGGATGTAGGTGCCGATCCGCTCGACGCTCCCGATCGCGGTGTCCGCGATGGCGAGGGCGAGCGACGCGCTGCCGTAGAGCAGGGCGACCTCGTGCAGGGTGAAGCCGGCCAGGTCGCGCAGGTGCGAGAACATGATCCAGAGGCCGACGAAGTCCAGGCCGGTGATCAGCCCGTTGCCGACGGCGAGCAGGACGAACGACGTCGGGTACTGCCACGCCGCGCGGACCCACAGCCAGGCGATCTGCCCGTAGGTACGCAGGTGCGAGGTGGGCTCAGCCACCCTGGACCACCACCTTGCGCGTCGCGAGGCGCAGCACGCCCTGGCAGGCCGCGAGCAGGACGACGGCCCAGACCACCTGGAAGCCGAGGGCGGCGGCCAGGTCCGCACCCCGGTGCTTGCCCAGCCAGATGTCGGCCGGCACCTGGACGTACGACGCCCACGGCAGCGCGGTGGCCAGGGTGCCGAGCCAGCCCGGGAAGAGCACGAGCGGCAGCATCATGCCGCTGAAGAAGATGGCGAAGGCACCGCTCATCACCTTGACCCCCGACTGGTCGAGCAGCCAGAAGGCGGTGCTGGCCACGAGGAACCGGATCGCGAAGCTCACCACGACCGCGAGCACCAGCGACACCGCGAAGGCGGCCGCGTCCAGCACCGAGCCGGGCAGCGCGATGTCGAAGACGACCAGGCCGATGATCGTCGGGCCGAAGCCACGGGTGAGCAGGTGGTACGCCGCCCGGCCGAGGTCGCTCGCGAGGTACCAGCCGACGAGCCCGACGGGGCGGTAGAGGTCGATCGCCACGTCGCCGGTGCGGATCCGCTCGGCGAGGTCGTCGGTGGTGCCGCCGCCCCACAGCGCGATCGTCATCAGGAGCGCCTGGCCGAGCCAGACGTACGTCACCGCGTCCCGGGCGTCGTACCCGCCGGCGGTGGGATTGGCGTCCCACAGCGCGAGGTAGGCGTAGGAGTAGATGACCCCGAAGACGGAGTTGGTGAAGATGCCCGAGAGCGTCGCAGCCCGGTAGGTCGAGTAGCGGCGGAACGCTCGGGTCGCGACAGCGACGTGCAGCATCCGACCCCCCTTGCACGAGACGACCCCCGGCTCACCCACGAGGGGCCGGGGATCGTCTCACACCTGTGGGGTGCGGCGCACGTCAGTTCTGGCGGACCAGGTTGACGACGCCGATCACGCGTCCCTGCGCGTCCTGCTCGATCGAGATGCCGGCGCGGCGTGCTCGCGGGCTGAGGAGGATCTCGCGGTGGTCGGGGGAGTCGAGCCAGAGGTCGACCATGACGTCCGGGGTGAGCCCGACCCCGCGGACGAGCGTCTCGCCGGCCCACGACGTGTCGCAGCGGCGGACGACCTCGCCCTGGTCGCGGTGCTCGAAGATGCCGGTGCGAGCAATGCGCTGTCCCCACTCCTCGGCCAGCTGGTCGGTGCAGGAGTCGAGGTTCCAGATCTTGCGCAGTCCGTTGGCCGCGCGGGCGTCGTTGATCTCGGCCAGGAGGGAGTCCTCGAGCGGTTCGCTGGCCACCGGGGTCTCGGTGACGTCGAGGTCGATGCCCGTGCCGGTGGTCTTCACCGCGTGCGCGGTGACGCGCGGTCCGGACCAGTTGGCGGTGCTCCGCGGTCCGCTCCAGTCCTTGGCGTCGGCCGCCACCGGGACGCCGCCCAGCACTGCGGTCGCGACGGCGAGCGTCGCGAGCCGGGCGGCGGAGCGGTGGTGGCGCACGGTCGGTCCTCCAGGGGGCGGATCCACGAGATCGGGGGAGTGGATCTTGAGAAGAACTAGTGGAACTTGATCCGAACGATAAGGACGGCTCACGGGTGGTGTCGAGTCTTCAGCCGACTTCACGCGTGAAGCGCGCGTGAAGGCTCAAGAATCGGACTCGGAGAGATCAAAGCGTCTTGACTGTTTCTGCAGGGCGTGAAATCGGAAAAGGGGCCCGGTGGTCTGGACCACGAGGTCCGCGACCACCGGGCCCCTCGGGCCGGTGTGGGCGTCTGAGCCGGGAGTCAGGCGAGGATCAGTGCTGGTAGGTCCCGTGCAGGATCGCGCGGCCCAGCGTCTTGAAGGCCAGGTTGAACGACACGACGGCCGGGGAGGCGTCGGCGTCGACGCCCAGGCTCGGCTCGCCCACGGCGTGGACCACGAAGAAGTAGCGGTGCGCCTGGTCGCCCTCCGGGGGCGCGGCTCCCATGAACCCGGCCTCGCCGCCGTCGTTGCGGACGTGGAACGCCGAGCCGGGCAGGTCGCCCGACGCGGCACCGGTGTCGAGGGACGTCACGTCCGCCGGGAGGTCGACGAGCACCCAGTGCCAGAACCCGCTCGGGGTCGGGGCGTCGGGATCGAAGCAGGTGACGACGTAGGACTGGGTGCCCTCGGGCGCTCCGGACCAGCTCAGCTGGGGGGAGGTGTTGCCGAGGGCCGCCACCTGGTCGTCCTTCAGCGGCTGGCCGTCGGTGACGTCGTCGCTGGTGACCGTGAAGGACGCGGTCGCCGGGAGCAGGTCGTAGGGGTTGGGGGACACGGGTCGCTCGATGCCGGTGCTCATATCCCGAACCTAGCCACGGCCCCCACGCCCGGAAAAGGGACAATCGGGGCATGGCCGATCCCCACCCCTACCTCGCCGGGCTCGTCCTCGCGGGCCGCAAGGTGGTGGTCGTCGGCGGCGGTCACGTCGCCCAGCGCCGCGTGCCGACCTTCCTGGCCGCCGGCGCGGAGGTGACCCTCGTCAGCCCCGAGGTGACGCCCGCCCTCGAAGGACTCGCGGCCGAGCTCACCCTGCACCTGCGCGAGTTCACCGAGTCCGACCTCGACGGTGCGTGGTACGTCGTCGCGGTCACCGACGACGCCGAGGTCAACGCCCGCGTCGCCGCGGCGGCGGAGGCGCGCCACACCTTCTGCGTCCGTGCGGACGACGCCCTCGGCGGTACGGCGTGGACGCCCGCGGTCGGCCACCACGGCAGCGTCACGGTCGGCGTCCTCGGCAACCGCGAGCCGCGGAAGTCGGCGATGCTGCGCGACGACATCGTCACCGCGCTGCGCGATGGTCACCTCTCGGCCGCCGACGCCCACGACCGCACCCCCGGTGTCGTCCTGGTCGGCGGCGGACCGGGGGAGCCCGACTTCGTCACCGTCGCGGCACGCCACGCGCTGGCCTCGGCCGACGTGGTCGTCGCCGACCGGCTCGCACCCCGCGAGCTGCTCGACGAGCTCGGGCCCCACGTCGAGCTCATCGACGTCGCCAAGCTCCCGCGCGGGCGCTCGGCGACCCAGGAGGCGATCAACCAGGTCATCGTCGACCGCGCGCGGGCCGGCAAGCGCGTGGTGCGCTTCAAGGGCGGTGACAACTTCGTCTTCGGCCGTGGGTTCGAGGAGCTGCTCGCCTGCGCAGCGGCGGACGTCCCCGTCACCGTGGTGCCCGGGCTGACCTCGGCGATCTCGGTCCCGGCCCGCCTCGGGATCCCGGTGACCCACCGCGGCGTCGCCCACGAGTTCACCGTGATCTCCGGCCACCTCCCGCCCGGCCACCCCGACTCCCTCGTCGCGTGGGACGCGGTGGCGCGGATGCGCGGGACCGTCGTCCTCCTGATGGCGGTAGACAACGCGCCGGCGATCGCGACCGCGCTGGTCGACGGCGGGCGCGCGGCGGACACCCCTGTGGCCGTCATCGTCGACGGCACGATGCCGACCGAGCGCACGGTGCTCACCACGCTCGGCTCGCTGGCCGACGACCTCGTCGCGCACGTCGTACGGCCCCCGGCGATCATCGTCGTCGGTGACGTGGTCGCCGTGGCGCGTCCGGCACACTTCCCCCGTGGCTGACCCCGACCGGAGACCCGACCCGGTCGTCGAGCTCTCCGACCCGGACGACCCCCGCCTGGCCGACTACCGCGACCTGCGCGACGTCGAGCTCCGCAAGAGCCTGGAGGCCGAGCACGGGCTGTTCCTCGCCGAGGGCGAGAAGGTCGTGCGCCGCTCGGTCGAGGCGGGCTACGCGCCCCGGTCGTTCCTGATGGCGCCCCGGTGGCTCGAGGGCCTGGGCGACGTCATCGCCGGCACCGGCGCGCCGTGCTACGTCCTCTCCGAGGCGCTCATCGAGCAGGTGACCGGCTTCCACGTGCACCGCGGGGCGCTCGCGTCGCTGCACCGGCGGCCGCTGCCGTCGGTGGAGGAGGTGCTGGCCGGCGCGCGGTCCGTGCTGGTCCTCGAGGACCTCGTCGACCACACCAACGTCGGGGCGATCTTCCGCTCCGGCGCGGCCCTCGGCTTCGATGCCGTGCTGCTGGCCCCGCGGACCGCCGATCCGCTCTACCGCCGCTCGATCAAGGTCGGCATGGGCGCGGTGTTCTCGACACCGTGGACCCGGTTGCCGGACTGGTACGACGCGCTGCCGGACCTGTCGCGCCGCGGCTTCACCACGGTCGCGCTCACGCTGTCGGCCGACTCGGTGCCTATCGAGGAGGCCGTCCACGGCGTCGACCGGCTCGCCCTGGTCCTCGGCTCGGAGGGGCACGGGCTGTCGAGGCGGTGGGAGTCCTCGGCCGACCGCCGCGCCATCATCCCGATGCGCGCCGGCATCGACTCGCTCAACGTCGCCGCCGCGACCGCGGTCGCCTGCTACGCCGCCGCGCGCCGCTGACGCTCCCCGGAGCGGTGAGGAGGACAACTTCTCAGCAGGACAGCTTCTGGACCCGGAGGACCTGTCGTGCTCACCGCTCGGACTGGTTGAGGCGGTGCCGCAGCCGCCGCGCGACGACGACGAGGAGCGCGATGCCGAGCAGCACCCAGACGACGTTGCTCGCGGGACCGACGTAGCCCTCGACGACGTGCCACTGCTCGCCGAGCTCGTAGCCGGCCAGGATCAGCGCCGCGTTCCACACCAGGCTGCCCGCCGTGGTGAACACGCAGAAGCGCAGCAGCGGCATCCGGTCGATGCCCGCGGGGATCGAGATCAGGCTCCGCACCCCGGGGACGAGGCGGCCGACGAACACCGCGGTGCGTCCGTGCCGGCCGAACCACGCGACCGCCCGCCGTACGTCGTCGGCGTCCATGAGCGGGATCCGGTCGGCGAGCGCGCAGATCCGCTCCAGCCCCCAGGCCGCGCCGAGCCAGTAGAGGAGCAGCGCGCCGAGGAGCGAGCCGACGGTCGCCCACGCGATGGCGGCGACCAGGCTGTAGTGGCCCTGGCTCGCGGTGTAGCCCGCCAGCGGCAGCACCAGCTCGCTCGGCACGGGCGGGAACACGGTCTCCACCGCGGTGGCCAGCCCGACGCCGGGTGAGCCGACCGTCCGCATGACGAGGACGACCCAGTCGAGCACTGCTTCCATCGCGCCGACCCCCGGCTCAGCCGCGCTGGCGCAGCGACTCGTGGAGCACGATGGACCCGGCAACGGCGGCGTTGAGGGACGACGCCGAGCCGACCATCGGGATGCTCGCGATGTCGTCGCAGGCGGCGCGCCACCCCGACGACAGGCCGTGGGTCTCGTTGCCGACCACGACGACCACCCGGCCGCCGAGGTCGACGTCGGAGAGCGCGCTGCCCTCCTCGTCGGTGCCGACGATCCGGTAGCCGTGGGCGTGGGCGTGCTCGACGACAGGTCCGGGCCCGGGCACCCGCAGCACGGTCAGCGCGAAGAGCGACCCGGTGCTCGCGCGGACGGCCTGTGGGTCGTAGGGGTCCGCGGCGTGGCCGGTGACCACCAGCGCGGAGGCGCCGAAGGCGTCAGCGGAGCGGGCCAGCGTGCCGATGTTGCCCGGGCTGGTCGGCCGGTCGAACACGACGACCGGGCCGTGGGGCCGGGACGACTCCTCGAGGCGCGAGACCCCGTCCTCGGGCATCTCGACGACCGCGACCAGCTCCGACCCGTCCTCGCGCCCGCTGAGCCGCGCGTGGAGGTCGGGGGAGACCAGCACCCGCTCGCCCTCCGTGGTCGACCACAGTCCGTCGGCCCAGGCCGACGACGTCCCGTCGGCACGCAGCAGCGCGCGCACCGTCCAGCCCTCCTCGACCGCGCGGGTGATCGGTCGCACGCCCTGGACGAGGAACTCCCGCGAGCGGTGCCGCTTGGACCGGTTGGTCAGCAGCGCCTCCCACTGCTGGAACCGGGCGTTCTCCCGGGTGACCCTCAGGTCAGCACTCATGAGGCGGGCCAGGTGAGCGGGTAGTCCTCGGCCGCGGCGTCGTGCTTCCTGGTCAGCTTCTTGCGCGACTTGGCCGAGAGCCGGTCACCGAAGACGGTGCCGAGGGTGTGGTCGGTCTCGTGCTGGAGGCAGCGCGCGAGCAGGCCGTCGCCCTCGAAGCTCACCGGCTCGCCGTCGAGGCCGGTGCCGTCGACGCGCGCCCAGTCCGGGCGCGCGCACGGCTCGAAGGAGCCGGGGAAGGACAGGCAGCCCTCGTCGTCGGAGTCGAGGTGGCGGTCCTTGCCCTCGGGCAGGGTGAGCACCGGGTTGCAGACGACGCCCACGGTGCGCACGCCCTCGTCGTCGGGGCAGTCGAAGACGAACATCGCGACGTCCTCGCCCACCTGGCAGGCGGCCAGCCCGACACCGTCGGCGGCGTACATCGTCGCGACCATGTCGGCCGCCAGCGTCGCGAGCGCGTCGTCGTACGACGTCACGGGTGCCTGGGCGCGGTGCATGACCGGCGTGCCCCAGCGGGTGATCGGGCGGGGCGTCCCGCCCGTCGGCAGCGGGCCGTGCGGGGCGCGGGGCTCGGTCGTGTCCTCGTCGGGCATGCGGAGGATCCTAACGACCGGGCCACGGGTGACCGGCACCACGGCAAACCCTCTGGCCAAGGGTGTAACTCAGAGTTACATTTGGGTCATGTCCCTCCTCAACAGCCTCCGCCCGGGCGGGCGCCACGGGTTGTCGTCGCGTGAGACGCGCGACCCGATCGGCCTCGCCGTCGCGGCCGTGAACCGGCTCGCCCAGAGCGACCTGATCGACCGCGTCGGCCTGCGCAAGCAGAGCGAGCAGGTCGTCTACTCGACCACCCGCAACGGCTTCCGCGTCGCGACCGCTGCCGGTCGCACCTTCGCGCGTGCGGGCCGCCGGACCGCCGGGGAGCGGCCCGCCCGCGCCGAGTCGCGCGGTGTCTTCGACCTCAACCCGACCGAGGACGAGGCCATGCTGGTGTCCGTCGTCGACGAGCTCGCCGCCGAGCTGCTGCGTCCCGGCGCCGCGGCCGCCGACGACGCCTGTGCCCCGCCGGACGACGTCCTCGCCGCGGCCCAGGAGCTCGGACTGCCGGGCCTCGGCGTCCCCGAGTCGCTCGGCGGCATCATGGAGGAGCGGTCCGCGACCGCCGGCGCGCTCGTCGCCGAGGCGCTCGCCAAGGGCGACATGGGACTTGCCGTGGCGGCCCTTGCGCCCGGGGCCGTCGCCACCGCGATCGGCCTGTGGGGCACCGACGAGCAGCAGCAGACCTACCTGCCGGCCTTCACCGGACCGGACGTCCCTGCCGCAGCGCTGACGATCGCCGAGCCGACCGTGCTCTTCGACCCGTTCGAGCTGTCGACCACCGCGCTGCGCGACGGCGACGGCTTCGTCCTCGACGGCGTGAAGTCCGCGGTCGTCCGCGGTGCCGACGCCGAGCTGTTCGTGGTCGCCGCCCAGCTCGACGGGACGCCGGCGCTGTTCCTCGTGGAGGCCGGGACCGACGGCCTCGAGGTCGAGGCCGACCCGTCCATGGGCCTGCGGGCCGCCGCGCTGTCGCGCCTGCACCTCACCGGCGTACGCGTCGGGGCGGACGCCCTGCTCGGCGACACGGACGGCGAGGCCTACCGCGAGTGCGTGCGGCTCTCGCGCCTCGCGTGGTGCGCCCTCGCCGTCGGCACGGGCCAGGCGGTCCTCGACTACGTGAAGGACTACGTCAACGAGCGCGAGGCCTTCGGCGAGCCGATCAGCCACCGCCAGTCGGTCGCCTTCATGGTCGCCGACATCGCGATCGAGCTGCAGGCGATGCGCCTGCTGACGTGGAAGGCGGCCTCGCGCGCGACGCGCGGCGAGGACTTCGCCCGCGAGGTCGGGCTGGCCCGCCGGCTCTGCGCCGAGAAGGGCATGAAGATCGGCCTCGACGGGGTGCAGCTCCTCGGCGGGCACGGCTTCGTCAAGGAGCACCCGGTCGAGCGGTGGTACCGCGACCTGAGAGCGGTCGGACTGATGGAAGGCGTGGTGATGCTCTGATGATCAACCTCGAGACCCCCCGCAAGCACGCGGCACTGATCGACCAGGCCCACCAGCTGGCGATGAACATGCTGCGCCCGATCTCGCGCAAGTACGACCGCGCGGAGCACGAGTACCCCAAGGAGCTCGACATGCTCGCCGCGCTGATCGACGGCGTGAGCGAGACCGGCGCGACCGGCGGCGCCGGTGCGGGCGGCGTACGACGTGACGACAAGCCCGACGCCGAGCCCGGCACGGTCCGCAACGGCGCCAACCTCGCCTCCGTGCTGTCGGTCGCCGAGATGTGCTGGGGCGACACCGCCCTGCTGCTCTCGATGCCTCGCCAGGGTCTGGGCAACTCCGCGATCGCCTCCGTCGCCAACGAGGAGCAGCTCGAGCGGTACGCCGGCACGTGGGCCGCGATGGCGATCACCGAGCCCGGCATCGGCTCGGACTCCGCCAACCTCACGACGACGGCGGTCAAGGACGGCGACGAGTACGTCATCAACGGCGAGAAGATCTACGTCACCTCCGGTGACCGCGCGGACAGCGTCGTCGTCTGGGCCACCCTCGACAAGGAGCAGGGTCGCGCCGCGATCAAGTCGTTCCTGGTCCGCAAGGACAACCCCGGCCTGAAGGTCGAGCGGCTCGAGCACAAGCTCGGCATCCGGGCCTCGGACACCGCCGCCATCACCTTCACCGACTGCCGCGTGCCCGCCGAGGACCTCCTCGGCTCGCCGGAGATCGACACCAAGTCGGGCTTCGGCGGGGCGATGGCGACCTTCGACAACACCCGGCCGCTCGTGGCTGCGATGGCGGTCGGCTGTGCCCGCGCGTCGCTCGACCTGACCCGCGACCTTCTCGACCAGGCCGGCGTGGTCATCGACTACGACCGGCCGGCCGAGCGGCAGAGCGCGGCGGCGGCGAAGTTCCTCCAGCTCGAGGCCGACTGGGAGGGCGCCAAGCTGCTGATGATGCAGGCGGCGTGGATGGCCGACAACCGCCAGCCGAACTCGCTCGAGGCCTCGATGGCCAAGGCGAAGGCCGGCCGTGTCGGCTCGGACGTCACGCTGTCGTGCGTGCAGCTGTGCGGCACCCTGGGCTACAGCGAGGTCGAGCTGCTCGAGAAGTGGTCGCGCGACTCCAAGATCCTCGACATCTTCGAGGGCACCCAGCAGATCCAGCAGCTCATCGTCGCCCGCCGGATCCTCGGGCTGACCAGCTCCGAGCTGAAGTAGCACGACCCCAGACAGGCGCCGACCGGGCACTTCGTTGCGGCGAAGTGCCCGGTCGTCTTGTCTGCGGTCTGGCAACGAAGGGGGGAGGTCAGCGCTTCAGGGTCAGGCGGACTTGTAGGGGTCGTGCTGGGCCATCATCTTCTCGAGACGGGCCATGTCGAGGCGGTGGATCACGGTGTTGTCCTCCTGCATGTCGCGCACGACCTTCGCGAGCGTGAACGTGGAGGTGGTCAGGTAGAGCGTGCCGAGGGCGAGGAAGCCCTTGATCCACGGGTCGGTGTCCATGAAGTAGACGGCGACGAGCATCGCGAAGAGCGAGGCGCCGAAGGAGATCGCGGCCTGGGCGGCGAAGGCGGGGGTGTTCTTGGTGGTGGTGTCGCTCTTGGTGGGCATGGCAGCAGCGTGCTCGCGCGCCGCCGCCGGTGGACCTGCCGAACTACCGATCCGGGCTGAGTACGGCGGCTCAATCCGCACCGGTACGTTCGGGCCATGCCTGACGAGACGACGCAGCCCGGACACCTGCCGGAGGGGCACATGTCGCCCGAGGAGTTCCGCCGCCACGGTCACGCCGCGATCGACTGGATCGCTGACTACTGGGCCTCGCTCGACGACCTGCCGGTGCGCGCCCAGGTCGCCCCCGGCGACGTACGACGTCAGCTCCCCGCCTCGGCCCCCGAGACCGGCGAGCCGTTCGACGCCGTCCTCGCCGACCTCGACCGCGTGGTCGTGCCGGGCCTCACGCACTGGCAGCACCCGCGCTTCTTCGCCTACTTCCCGGCCAACTCGTCGCCGGCCGCGATCCTCGGCGACCTCCTCTCCAGCGGTATCGGCGCGCAGGGGATGATCTGGGCGACCAGCCCCGCGGTCACCGAGGTGGAGCAGGTCGTGCTCGACTGGTTCGCCGAGGCGCTCGGGCTCCCGGAGGCGTTCCGCAGCGACGGCGCGGGCGGCGGCGTCATCCAGGACACCGCCTCGACGGCGACCTTCACGGCCCTGCTCGCGGCGCTGCACCGGGCCAGCGGGGGAGCGACCCGGCTCACGGGCGTCGGCGACGTCCCGTGGCGGGTCTACGGCTCGACGCAGGCGCACTCGTCGCTGGTGAAGGCCGCGATGATGGCCGGCCTCGGCGAGGACGCCGTACGTGCGGTCGAGGTGGACCCGGCGACCCAGGCGATGGACGTCGACGCGCTGCGGGACGCGATCGTCGAGGACGTCGAGGCAGGGCTCCGGCCGGTGATGGTCCACGTCGCAGCAGGCAGCACCTCGACCGGTGCGATGGACGACATCGCGGCCGTCGCCGAGGTGGTCCGCGAGTGGGGCGTGTGGCTGCACGTGGACGCCGCCTGGGCGGGCGTCGCGGCGGTGTGCCCCGAGCACCGCGAGCACCTCGCCGGGGTGGAGGCCGCCGACTCGTTCGTCACCAACCCGCACAAGTGGCTGTTGACGACCTTCGACTGCAGCACGTTCTGGGTGCGCGACCGGGCCGCCCTCACCGGTGCGCTCTCGATCCTCCCGGAGTACCTCCGCAACGCTGCCACCGAGTCCGGCGAGGTCGTCGACTACCGCGACTGGCACCCCCAGCTCGGACGGCGCTTCCGCGCGATCAAGCTCTGGTCCGTGCTGCGGACCTACGGGCTCGAGGGCGTCCGCGCGCACGTCCGCAGCGGTGTCGAGCTCGCGCAGCACGTCGCCGACCTCGTGTCCGCGGACGACCGCTTCGCGATGGTCACCGAGCCGTCGCTGTCCCTCGTGGTGTTCCGGCTGGTGGCCGGCGACGAGCAGACGCTCGCGGCGATGGAGGCCGTCAACGCCTCCGGCGAGGCCTACCTCAGCCACACCACCGTCAACGGCCGCGCGGCCATCCGGCTGGCCGTCGGCAGCTGGCGCACGACCCTGGCCGACGTCGACCGCACGTGGGCCGCGCTGCAGGAGGCGGCCGCGGCGCAGGGCTGACGTCGTACGGGCCGCGTAGAGTGCGCCCACGTGCAGTTCCTCGACGCAGCCCCCGCGCACGACCTCACCTACGACGACGTCTTCATGGTGCCCCGCTCGTCCTCCGTGGCGAGCCGGTACGACGTCGACCTGAGCACCTCGGACGGCACGGGCGCCACGCTGCCGATCGTCGTGTCCAACATGACCGCGATCGCGGGCAAGCGGATGGCCGAGACCGTCGCGCGACGCGGCGGCCTCACCGTGATCCCGCAGGACATCCCGATCCCGGTCGTCGCCGACGTGGTCGCGTGGGTCAAGCAGCGGCACCTCGTCTTCGACACCCCGATCGAGCTGCGCCCCGACCAGACGGTCGCCGAGGCGCTGTCGCTGATCCCCAAGCGCGCGCACAAGGCAGCCGTCGTCGTGCAGGACGGCCGTCCGGTCGGCGTCGTCTCCGAGGCCGACTGCGCTGAGGTCGACCGCTTCGCGCAGGTGTCGACGGTGATGAGCGGCTCGGTCGTCACGGTGGCCGAGGACGCCGATCCCCGCGAGGTCTACGACGCCACCGAGCGGGCGAAGGCCCCGCTGGCCGTCGCGGTGTCGGACTCCGGCGAGCTCGTCGGCGTGCTGACCCGGCTCGGCGCGCTCCGCGCCACCCTCTACACGCCCGCGGTCGACGCGAACGGTGGCCTGCGGATCGCTGCCGCGGTCGGCGTCAACGGCGAGGTGAAGGAGCGCGCGGCCGCGCTGCTCGAGGCCGGCATCGACTGCCTCGTCGTCGACACCGCGCACGGTCACCAGGACCGGATGGTGCAGGCGCTGCAGTCCGTCCGGTCGCTGTCGCCCGGCGTCCCGGTCGCCGCCGGCAACGTCGTCTCCGCCGAGGGGACCCGCGCCCTGATCGAGGCGGGCGCCGACATCGTCAAGGTCGGCGTCGGGCCGGGCGCGATGTGCACCACCCGGATGATGACCGGGGTCGGCCGGCCGCAGTTCTCGGCGGTCCTCGAGTGCGCGACCCAGGCGCGCGAGCTGGGCAAGCACGTCTGGGCCGACGGGGGAGTGCGTCACCCGCGCGACGTTGCTCTCGCCCTGGCCGCCGGGGCGTCGTCGGTGATGATCGGCTCGTGGTTCGCCGGCACGCACGAGTCGCCGGGCGACCTCGTCCACGACGCCGACGGCCGGCCGTTCAAGGTGTCCTTCGGCATGGCCTCGGCCCGCGCGGTGGCCAACCGCACCTCGGGCGAGTCGTCGTACGACCGGGCCCGCAAGGGCCTCTACGAGGAGGGCATCTCCTCGTCGCGGATGTACCTCGACCCCCAGCGGCCCGGCGTCGAGGACCTCATCGACCAGATCTGCTCCGGGGTCCGCTCGTCGTGCACCTACGCCGGCGCGGCCGACCTCGTCGAGCTGCACGAGCGGGCGCTGGTCGGAGTGCAGTCGGCGGCCGGGTTCCACGAGGGTCGCCCGCTGGACCGCTCGTGGTGATCAGGGAGTGGTGAGTCCCGTGCGCGACCTCAGGCACGTGTTCGTGATGACCTACGGCAGGTCCGGCTCCACGCTGCTGATGGGCATCCTCAACTCGATCCCCGGCTGGCTGCTGCGCGGCGAGAACCGCCACGCCATGCGCCACCTCTACGACTTCCACCGCAGCGGTCTGGCGGAGAAGGCGCGCGTCGACCCCGTGCGGGCGGCCGAGCCCACCCACCCGTGGTTCGGCATCGAGTCGTTCCCCGAGCTGGCCTCGCTCCAGCACATCCGGGCCCTGGCCGAGGCGACGCTGCTGCGGCCCGAGCCGTCGACGCGGGTCACCGGCTACAAGGAGATCCGCTGGTACGACGCCGACCTGCCCGACTACGTCGACTTCCTGCAGCAGGTCTTCCCGGGCGCCCGGTTCGTGGTCAACACCCGGCGCCTCGAGGACGTCGCCGCGAGCAACTACTGGACGCACAAGGACGACCCGCTGGCGCAGGTGACGGCGATCGAGGACAAGATCCTCGGCACCGTCGCGGGCCTGGGCGATGCGGCGTACCGGGTCCACTACGACGACTACGTCGCCGACCCCGGAGTGCTCCGCGGCCTGTTCGACTGGCTGGGCGAGGACTTCGACGAGCAACGCATCCGCGAGGTCATGGCGACCCCGCACTCCAGCCGCGGCAAGCACCGCGGCTGATCCCGGACGTCATGCGGACGGGGCAAGCGCTTGCTCCCACCGCATGACGTCCCGCGCGCTCATGGCGTACGACGAGTGCTGACCGGCCCGCGGCCGAGCGCGCGCCGTACGCCGGCGGCGACCGTGCGCGGCCTCAGGACCGGCGACGGACCGGAGGCCGCGTCCTGCATGCCGGCCACGGTCTCCGCGAGCACCGACAGGGCGTCCCGGCGCGGTGTCCAGCCGAGCTCGCTCCTCGCCCGGGACGTGTCGAGCAGCGGGACGGCGTAGGCCAGGTCGATCCACCCCGGGTCGAGCGGCTGGAGCCGGGCGTGCCAGCTCGCCGAGACCGTTGCCCGAACCGCGGCCGACGGGACGTGCACCAGCCGTGCGCCCAGCACGTCCGCGATGGACCCGGCGGTGATCGTCGGCGGGGCGGAGAGGTTGAAGGCGCCGGGAGCCCGGGCGGCGAGCACCCGTGCCACCGCGTCCGCGACGTCGTCGGCGTGCACCATCGGGATGGCGAGCCGGCGGTCGAGCGGGAGCACGGGCACGTGGGACAGGACGCGGGCCGGGACGACCGCGGGCAACCCGTACCTCAGCAATGCGCTGCCGGCAGCACCCTGGCCGACGATGCCCGGTCGCAGCCGGGTGACGGTCACCGCCGGTTCGTCCCGCTCGAGCATGTCGAGCCGACGCTCGGCGGCCGACTTGTGCCGGCTGTACATCGACGTCCGGATCCCGTCGGTGGGCCACGACTCGTCGACCGGCTCGTCGTCGCGCTTGGGGGAGTAGGCGCCGACCGAGGACATGTGGACCAGGTGCGGCACCTCGGCCGCGGTGACGGCGTCGATGACGGTGCCCGTGCCGCCGACGCCGAGGTCGCGCAGGTGGTCCTCGCGGTGGGAGGGCTGGAAGCCCCACGCCAGGTGGACGACGGCGTCGGCGCCGGTGACGACCGCCGTCAGGGCGTCGACGTCACCGGCCGCGAGGTCGATCGACGCCCACTGGACGCCGGCGAACGGCCCGACGGCCTCCGGCGGACGTCGTACGACCCCGACGAGGTCGTGGCCGTCCGGCGACAGGCGCCGCAGGACGGCCGACCCGACGTTGCCGCTGGCTCCGGTGATCACGATGCGCATGGGGGCCCGTACCCCGTCCGTCCCGCTCCAGACCGCCGATCTGTGCGAGGGTGGAGCATGATCATCAACCCGGGGAGCCATGATCCGCAGGGTCCGTGGGACCCGAACGAGAAGAAGAAGTATGTCGACCTGCGCTACTTCTGGGTGCTGATGCCGTTCCTCGTGGTGATGGTCGGGCTGCTCGTGGTCGGTCAGCTCCTGACGGACTGAGCGACGCCTGATCAGCGGGAGGTGTTGGCGGTCCGTCCCTTGGTGACGCCCACGAACGCCTGGGTGACGTCGTCGTCGCGCTCGACCTTCCACGTGAGGGCGATCGTGGTCGGGGCGAGGTCGGACACCACCCTGCTGACGACGTCCTTGCGCTGGTGGAGCCGGGCCACCGACATGGGCAGGATCACCACGCCGGTGCCGGCGGCGACCGTCTCGATCGCCTCCCGCTCGTCCATCGGCGGCCAGTCGAGCTGGTCGGCGCTCGGCCGCCACCCGCTGCTGTGGGGGCGCACGAGCTGCTCGTCGACGAGGTCGCCGGTGTTGACCTCGGCGTCGGCGGCGGCGAGCACGTGGTCGCGGGACGCGACCGCGACCTGGACCTCGTCGTAGAGCCGGACGCAGTGCAGGCCGTCGCGGTCGACGGGTAGCCGGACGATCGCCATGTCGAGGCTGCCGTCGAGCACCCCGTCGAGCTGGTGGGCCTCGGTGACGGGCACCAGCTCCAGCGGCTCGGGTCGGCGGTCGCGCCAGTGGCGGGCCCACTTGTCCGGGGTCGCGCCCGTGACGAAACCGATGCGGAGTGACGTGCTCACGCGTCCACCGTAGGGGGTGCGCCCGGCTTGCCGGCCTCGGCGTAGGACCGGACGATCGACGTGTTGAGCGGGAAGTCGACGGGCAGCTCGCGGAAGAGCAGCGCGCCCGCGGCGGCCGCTGACGCGCCGATCTCGTCGGCCACCCGGTCGGCCAGGTCGGCGGGGGTGTGGACCACGACCTCGTCGTGGAGGAAGAAGACGAGGTGGGGGCGCGCCTCGAGCGGCCCCTCGTCCACCAGACGCCAGAGCCGGTTGCGGAGGTCGGCCAGCCAGCACGACGCCCACTCGGCGGCCGTGCCCTGGACGACGAAGTTGCGGGTGAAGCGGCCGTAGGCGCGGCGGTGGCGGTCCTGGTCGTCGAGGTCGTCGGGTGGGGCGTCGGGGGACTCGTCCCAGGAGCCGCCGCCGAGGGCGGGACAGCCGCGACCGAGCAGGGTGCGGACCACCTCTCCCCGCTCGCCGGACCGCGCCGCCCCCTCGACGAGCCCGAAGGCCGCGGGGTAGCGCCGGGTGAGACCGGCGACCATCCGGCCGCTCTCGCCGCTGGTGGCGCCGTACATCGCGCCGAGGAGACCGAGCTTGGCGTCCTGCCGGGTGGGGACGGCGCCGTCGTCGACCATGCCCTGGTAGAGGTCGGCGCCCCTGGCCGCACGGGCCAGGGCCTGGTCGCCGCTCATCCCTGCGAGGACGCGGGGCTCGAGCTGGGCCACGTCGGCGACCACCAGCACCCACCCCTCGTCGGCCACGGCGGCCGAGCGCACCTGTACCGGGAAGGAGAGCGCGCCGCCCCCGTTGGAGGACCAGCGACCGGTGGCCGAGCCCGCGGGCTGGTAGACCGGGCGGAAGCGGCCGTCGCGCACCCACTGGTCGATCCACGTCCAGCCGCTGGTCGAGAACAGGTGCGCGAGCTGCTTGTAGCGCACGAGCGGCTCGACGACCGGGTGGTCGACCCGCCGCAGCGTCGACCGACGGGTGTCCGGCACCTCGACGCCGGCCCGCCGCAGCGCGGCCAGCAGGTGGGGTCGCGAGTCGGGGTTGAGGTCGGGGCTGTCCAGCAGGCCCCGCACCTCGTCGGCGAGCTCCTCGAGCAGCCGCGGCCGGGCGCCACGCGGGGGGCGCGACCCGAGCAGCTCGGTGAGCAGCCGGTCGTGGACGTCGACCCGCCACGGCACACCGGCGTGGGTCATCTCGGCGGCCACCAGGGCACCCGCGGACTCCGCCGCGACGAGGAGCGAGAGGCGTACGGCCTCCGGCGAGGCCGCGACCGCGGCGACCTGCCGGGCGTCCTCGAGGTCGGCCCGCAGGTGCTCGCCGGCGTCGTCGACGCTGAACAGGGCAGGATCGGACGGCTCGAACGGACGAAGCCGGTCCCACAGCGCCGACTCCTCACCGTCGAGGAGCGAGGCGTCGACGGCCGGAGCGCGGCGCAGCAGCCGGTGGCACAGCCGCAGGTCGTGGCAGCGCGCCACCCGCACCCCGGCCTCCAGCAGCGCGGGGTACCACCGCGCGGTGTCGTCCCACACCCAGCGCGGCTCGTCGCCGTGCGCCTCCCGCCCGGCGACGTACGACGGCAGCGCGGCGGGGTCGAGCACCTCGGTGTGGTCGCCGTCGACCACCCGCACCCGCTCACCGGGGAGCCGGGAGAGGTGGACGCGGGCGGTGGAGGACACGGGGACACCCTCGCGCACGCCACCGACGACGGCCCCGTTTTGACCTTCGTGCCTCCGATGTCGTCCTCTAGTACCTCGGGGGTGCGGCCGGCGCACGGCCCCGCGGGAAGGTGTGTGGTCGTGTCGAGGTTCTCGCCCCTGCTGGTGGCCCTGTCGTTGGTGCTCGGGATCTCGCTGGTCTCCGCCGTCCCCGCGACCGCGACCGTGACGGCCCCGTCGTCCGTCGGGCAGTCCTCTCCCGTCGTGACCAGCCTCGCCGCGAAGCCCCGGAAGAAGAGGTGGAAGGCGCCCAACGGCCCCTTCTTCAACGACCCGCACCGCAAGGCCGGGCACTTCGCCATCGAGCGCAAGATCATCGAGACCATCCGCCACACCAAGCGCGGCGCGATCATCCGCATCGCGGTCTACTCCTTCGACCGGGTGCCGGTCGCCAACGCGCTCGTGGCCGCCCACAAGCGCGGCGTCAAGGTCCAGATGCTGCTCAACGACCACCTCGAGACCCGCGCCATCCAGCTGGTGCGTGCCGAGGTCGGCAAGAACCGCAACAAGAAGAGCTTCATCTACAAGTGCGTGGCCAGCTGCCGCAGCACCCAGAACGAGTACAACAACCTGCACTCGAAGTTCTACTCGTTCAGCAAGGCCGGGCGGCAGCGCGACGTCATCGCCGTCGGGTCGGCCAACCTGATGCTCAACGCGGCGCTCCACCAGTGGAACGACCTCTACTTCTCCCACGGCGACCACGAGCTGTTCCGCCAGTACGTCTCGCTCTTCAACAACATGAAGAAGGACTGGGACGTCCGCCGCCCGCCTCGGTTCTTCTGCGGGACGCCGACGGGTGCGGTCTGCGACGACTCGGTCGACAAGCACACCGTCTGGGCGTTCCCCCGGCTCTCCGGTCCGAAGAACGACCTCGTGCTCGACATGCTCAACAAGATCCAGTGCGTGACGCCTGACGCGGCCGGCAACCCGGTGCGCACCAAGCTCGCGCTGTCGATGCACACCATGCGCGGGCGCCGCGGCGACTACCTGGCCGCAGCCATCCGCAACAAGTTCGCCGAGGGCTGCGACTTCCGGGTCAGCTACGGCCTGATCGGCTACCACACCAAGCAGATCCTCGGTGCGCCCACCGCGCGCGGCCGCATCCCCCTCCGCTCGACGGGGATGGACTACAACACCGACGACGACTACGACCTGAACAAGGACGGCGAGGACGACCTGATCCTCGACTACTACAGCCACCAGAAGTACTTCGTCATCCAGGGCACCTACAACGGCGTCCAGGGCACGAACATGGTGCTGACCGGGTCGTCCAACTGGGCCAGCCTCAGCACGGCCAACGACGAGCTCTGGATGACCATCCAGGGCGCGCGGGTCGCGAAGAAGTACCTCAAGAACTTCAACTACCAGTGGGACCTCACGCGGAACTCGCGCGACGCCTACACGACCACCTACGCCGAGTTCCGGGTCAGGACCGACGACGGTCGCTGGACCACCGTCCGTCGCCCGGTCACCACCGTCGAGCCCGACCGCTACGCCACGGGCCCCTACTGGGAGTCCGACTGACCTAGTCGGGCCCGGTCGGGCCCGGTCGGTCAATAGGCTGCGGCCCATGCCGACCGACCCGCGCGGGCTGCGCGACGACGCTCCGCTGCTCGACGCGTGGCTGCGGTTCCAGGAGGCGGCGCCGACGCCGTTCACCATCCCCGGGCACAAGCAGCGGCACGACCTCGTCGGCGACGTGGTCGCGGGCGACGTCCCGCTCTACGCCGGCCTCGACACGATGAAGCTGACCGGGGGCGTGCTCGCGGACGCCGAACGACGTGCGGCGCGGCTGTGGGGCGCCGACGTGTGCCGGTTCTCCACCGGAGGCGCCACGCACGCCAACCAGTCCGTCGCCCTCGCCGTCGCGGACGACGGTGACACCGTCGTGGTGAGCCGCACGCTCCACCGCTCGATGCTGCTGGGGCTGGTGCTCGCGGGGCTGACCCCGGTGTGGGTCCGACCCGAGGTCGACCCGGCGACCGGCCTGCCGCTCGGCGTCGCCCCGGACGCCGTACGACGCGCACTCGAGGCGCACCCGCACGCGCGGGCCGTCTTCGTGGGCGACCCGTCCTACGTCGGCACGGTCGGCGACGTGGCAGGCCTGGCCGACGCCGCCCACGAGCACGACGTGCCGTTGGTCGTCGACGCGGCGTGGGCCGCGCACTTCGGCTTCCACCCGGACCTGCCGCGGCACCCGCTCCAGCTCGGCGCCGACGTGATGGTGACCAGCGCGCACAAGACGCTCCCCGCCTGGAGCCAGGCCGCGATCGTGCTCGCCCGCACCGGGCGGGTCGACGCGGCCCGGTTGGAGGCCGGTGTCGAGGCGACCGCCACCACCAGCCCGGCCGGTGCGATCCTCGCCAGCACGGACGCCGCCCGCGCGCTGCTCGAGCGCGACGGTGAGGAGCTCCTCGGGGCGGCGATCGCCGCCAACCGCGAGGCGCGGTCGCGACTCCGGGCGGTCGACGGGCTGGCTGTCCTCGACGGGCCGGGTGTGGACCCGCTCAAGCTGACCGTCGTGCTGTCCCGGGCCGGCGTCGACGGCAACGCCGTCGAGCAGGACCTGCTCGACGCCGGCCTGCCTGTGGAGTCGGCCGACCGCGACGTCCTCGTCGCGGTCGTGTCCCTCGCCGACACGCCCGGGACGGTGGCCGGGCTCACCGACGCGCTCGTCGACTCGGTCGAGCGGCACCGCGGGCCGGCGCGCGCGGCGGTCGGCCCGGCGTCGTACGGCGTCCAGCCCGAGGCCGTGGTGCCGCCGCGGCAGGCCTTCTTCTCGCGGTCGGAGCACGTCCCGGTCACGAGCGCTGTCGGCCGGACGAGTGCCGAGCTCGTGGCGCCCTACCCACCCGGCATCCCGGTGCTGGCGCCGGGCGAGCGCATCACGGACCAGGCGCTCCAGGCGCTCGGTCACGCGCGGTTGGCTGGCGTCCGCATCGCCTATGCAGCGGACCCCACGCTCGCCACGCTGCGGGTCGTGGTCGACTGACGCGTCAGCCGATCGGAACGTCGGCCGCGGCCAGCAGCCGCAGGCGCTCGTGGCTGGGGCTGCCGGGCGTCGCGGTGTAGACGAGCAGCGAGTGCGACTGGAACGGGTCCTGGACGATCTGGCAGCTCAGCTCCAGCTCGCCGACCGCCGGGTGCAGGTAGCGCTTGACCTCCCGCGGCCGGATGCCGACCTCGTGCTCGGCCCACCGCTCGCGGAACTCCTCGCTGCGCTCGAGGAGCAGGTCGAGGAGCTCGGCTGCGCGCGAGCCCGGTCCCCGCAGCGTGACGATGCCGCGCAGGCCGGAGGCGTACATCCGCGAGTAGAAGTCGTGGTCCTCGGGCGGGTGCAGCCGGCGGGCGGCCGGGTCGGTGAACCAGCGGTAGCCGAGGCTGCGGGCGGGACCGCTGTGCCGCCGCGAGTCGCCGACGAGCGCGACGCTGAGCGGTGTCTGGCGCAGCGTCTCGCCGAGCTCGGTGACGATCTCCGCCGGGGTGTCCGCCAGCCGGTCGAAGATCCGCAGCATGCCGGGCGCGACGTGGTCGCCGGCCGGTCCGCGGGTTGGCGGGTGGTGCCCCGCGAGCCGGAACAGGTGGTCGCGCTCGTCGAGCGAGAGGTGCAGGCCCTGGGCGATCGAGGCGACCATCTGCTCGGACGGCTGGGGCCCGCGCTCGCGCTCGATGCGCGAGTAGAAGTCCGTCGACATGTGGCTCAGCGCCGCGACCTCCTCGCGTCGCAGGCCCGGCGTACGACGTCGCGCGCCGCGCGGCAGCCCGACGTCCTCGGGCTGCAGTGCCTCGCGGCGTCGGCGCAGGAAGTCGGCCAGTCCGGCTCGGTCGATCATGCGGCCATCCTCGCCGGTGGTGGTCACCGGATCCACGGATCGTCAGGCCGTGGATGAGCTCTGGCCACTCGGTCACGCTGGTGGGACATCCACGACAGAGGAGCCGCACGTGCGACCCAAGCAGTACGAGATCCACCTCCCCGACCTGACCGGGCGGCGCGCCCTGGTCACCGGCGCGAGCGACGGGATGGGGCTCGGCATCGCCGCCGCCCTCGCCGGCGCAGGCGCCCAGGTGCTGGTGCCGGTGCGCAACCGGCCGAAGGGAGACGCCGCCGTTGCGAAGATCCGCGCCGAGGTGCCCGGAGCACACCTCACGCTGCACGACCTCGACCTGTCGTCGCTCGCGTCCGTCGAGGCGCTCGCGGAGCGGCTGGTCGCGGAGGGAGAGCCGATCCACCTCCTGGTCAACAACGCGGGCGTGATGACGCCGCCCGAGCGGCAGACGACGGCGGACGGCTTGGAGCTGCAGCTCGGCACGAACCACCTGGGGCACTTCGCCCTCACCGGACGGCTCCTGCCGCTCCTGCGAGCCGGGCAGGCGCGCGTGACGACGCAGGCGAGCGTCGCCGCCCGCCGCGGGAGGATCAGCTGGGACGACCCGTCGTGGGAGTCGTCGTACGACGGCATGGCGGCCTACCGGCAGTCCAAGATCGCGTGCGGCCTGTTCGGCCTCGAGCTCAGCCGGCGCAGTGCCGCCGCCGGTTGGGGGATCACCAGCAACGTCTCGCACCCCGGTGTCGCGCCGACGAGCCTGCTCGCCGCCCGCCCCGAGATCGGTCGCTCCGACGACACGACCGCGGTGAGGATGATCCGCTGGCTGTCCGCGCACGGGTTGCTGGTCGGGACCGTCGAGTCAGCGAAGCTGCCCGCGCTCGTGGCGGTGACGACCGGGGACGACGGCGGCTTCTACGGACCCCAGTGGCCCGGCAACGCCGGCGGGCCGCCCGGACGGCAGTCGCTGTGGCCGGCGCTGGACAGGCCCGAGGACGCGGCGCGCCTGTGGGACCTCTCCGAGGAGCTGACCGGGGTGGCGTACGCCTGAGGCGTTGGTCGTACCCGGATCATGGGTGAGGTGCTGCACCGACATCCGTTCCTCGGCCTGCTGACCCTGCTCTACGGGGCGTTCGTCGCCGTGGTGACCCTCACCCCGGGGTCGGGGACCCCGGACTACTACGGCCTTGCCACGCGGGTGCTGGCCCGGATGCAGCGCTACCCCGAGCTCGACCCGCTGACCTACCGGCTCTCGGTGGAGCGGATCGAGTTCCTGGCCAACATCGGGCTCTTCGTGCCCCTCGGCGTCTTCCTGCTCCTGCTCGTCGGCACCCGGCTGTGGTGGGTGGCCCTCGCCGCCGGCATCGTCCTCACCTCGATGATCGAGACGGTGCAGAAGGAGATCCCCGGCCGCGTCTCCGACCCGCGTGACGTCGCAGCCAACTCGATCGGGATGTTCGTCGGGGTCTTCCTGGCGATCGTCCTGACCCTGCCGTCGACCCTGCGCCGCAACCGCGAGCGGCGGGTCTGAGGGACCGGACCCGACACGTGTCCGGGACGTGGCCCCCGACCGAGCGGATCGAGGGCCACGTCGCGGACACGTGTGGCTCAGCGGGCGGCGTGCTCGCGGGCGGCCGCGACCAGGCCGGCCATCAGCCCGATCTCGACCCGGGTCTCCGGGTGCCACTGCACGGCCATCCGGAACCGGTCGCCGTCGGCCTCCATCGCCTCGAGCGTCCCGTCGACGGCACGGGCCACGGCCGTGAAGCCGGGATGGGTGGCCACCGACTGGTGGTGGTGGCAGCCGACCTCGACGCGTTGCCCGACGAGGGTCGCCAGCCGGGACCCCGGCGCGGTCTCGACCTCGACGTCGCCGTAGACGTCGCCGCCGGGGGAGTGGGCGTCGGTGCCGACGAGGTCGGGCGTGTGCTGGTCGAGCGTGCCGCCCGCGTGGACCGCCATCAGCTGCATGCCCCGGCAGATCCCCAGCACCGGCAGGCCGGCCTCGTCCGCGGCGGTCAGGAGCGCCAGCTCCCACTCGTCCCGGTCCGGCCGGAGGCCGGTGGTGCGCTCGTGCGGCTCGGCGCCGTAGCGCGCCGGGTCGACGTCGGCGCCGCCGGAGATGACGAGGGCGTCGACCCGCTGCACGACCCGCGCGGCCGCACCCGCGGCGGCCACGGGCGGGAGCAGCAGCGGTACGCCGCCGGCGGCCTCCACCGCGACGGCGTACTCCGTCGGCAGGAGGTCGGCCCGGGTGTGCCACACGCCCCACGCCGCCTCCTGGCGGTACGTCGTCAGCCCGACGACCGGTGCGTCCGTCCCGTTGGACATGGCGGGCGTCAGAGCGGGGTGACGTAGGCGCCGGAGATGCCGCCGTCCACCAGGAAGGTGTTGGCGGTCATGAAGCTCGACTCGTCGGAGGCGAGGAAGAGCACGGCGTTGGCCATCTCCTCGGGCTCGGCGAAGCGGCCCATCGGCACGTGCACGAGCCGGCGCGCGGCCCGCTCGGCGTCGCTGGCGAACAGCTCCTTGAGCAGCGGGGTGTTGACCGGACCGGGGCACAGGGCGTTGACCCGCACGCCCTCCCGGGCGAACTGCACGCCGAGCTCGCGCGACATCGACAGCACGCCACCCTTGGAGGCGGAGTAGGAGATCTGCGAGGTGGCGGCACCCATCACCGCGACGAAGGACGCGGTGTTGATGATCGAGCCACGCTTCTGCTCGAGCATGTAGGGCAGCGCCGCCTTGCAGCACAGGTAGACGCTGGTGAGGTTGACCTCCTGCACCTTGCGCCACGCGTCGAGGTCGGTGTCGAGGATCGAGTCGTCCTCCGGCGGCGAGATGCCGGCGTTGTTGAAGGCGATGTCGACCGAGCCGTAGGTGTCCTTGGCCGTCCTGAAGAGTGCGTCCACCTGCTCCTTCGAGGTGACGTCGACGTGGACGTACGTCGCCACGTCGGAGCCGCCGAGCTCGGCGACCAGCGCCTCGCCGCTCGCGTCGTCGATGTCGCCGATGACGACGCGGGCGCCCTCCTCGACGAAACGACGTACGGTCGCCAGGCCGATGCCGCTGCAACCCCCGGTGACGACGGCCGTGCGGCCCTCGATGCGTCCTGCCATGTGAATGTGCCTCTCCTCTAGGTGATCGAGCAGCCGCGAGGAACGAGCGGCGTGTCGAGATCTGTGATGACTCAGTGGGTTGTCAGTGGGCTCTCAGTGGGCGATGAAGACGTTCTTCTCCTCGGTGAACGCGTTCGGCGCGTCCGGCCCGAGCTCGCGGCCGAGGCCGGACTGCTTGTAGCCGCCGAACGGCGTCCAGTAGCGCACCGACGAGTGGCTGTTGACCGACAGGTTGCCGGCCTCGACGCTGCGCGCGACCCGGAGGGCACGGCCGACGTCGGAGGTGAAGATCGACCCGGACAGGCCGTAGTCGGAGTCGTTGGCGAGCGCGATCGCCTCGTCCTCGTCGTCGAACGGCATGACCGCGACCACCGGGCCGAACACCTCCTCGCGCCACACCGCCTCGCCCGTGTCGCGCGACTCGACGACGGTCGGCGGAAGCCACCAGCCCGGGCCGTCGGGCGCGGTGCCGGTGAAGGCGACGCTGGCGCCGTCGATGTAGGCCTGGACCGTGTCGCGCTGGCCCGAGGAGACCATCGGTCCCATCTCGCTCTGCTCGTCGGCCGGGTCGATGACCCGCAGCGCCTTGACCGCGGTCTCGAGCCTCCCCACGAACTCGTCGTACGCCGAGCGCTGGACGAGGATCCGCGAGCGGGCGCAGCAGTCCTGGCCGGCGTTGTCGAAGACGGCGTACGGCGCACTGGCGGCCGCCGCGGCGACGTCGGTGTCGGCGAAGACGATGTTGGCGCTCTTGCCGCCGAGCTCGAGGGTCACCCGCTTCACCTGGTCGGCGCAGCCGGCCATGAGCTTCTTGCCGACCCCGGTGGAGCCGGTGAAGCACACCTTGCGCACCAGCGGGTGGGTGACGAAGCGCTCCCCGACGACGGACCCCTTGCCCGGGACGATGGTCAGGACGCCCGCGGGCAGGCCGGCCTCGACCGCGAGCTCACCGATCCGGATCGCGGTGAGCGGGGTGAGCTCGGCGGGCTTGAGGACGACGGTGTTGCCGGCCGCCAGCGCGGGTGCGAAGCCCCACGCGGCGATCGGCATCGGGAAGTTCCAGGGGACGATGATCCCCACCACGCCGAGCGGCTCGTGGAAGGTGACGTCGGTGCCGCCCGGCACCGGGATCTGGCGGCCGAAGAGCCGCTCGGGTGCCGCCGAGTAGTAGTTGAGGCAGTCGCGGACGTTGCCCGCCTCCCACCGCGCGTTGCCGATCGTGTGGCCGGCGTTGAGCACCTCGAGCTGGGCCAGCTCCTCGTTGTGCGCGTCGACGATCGCGGCGAAGGCCCGCAGCAGCCGGGCCCGCTCGCCGGGCGCGACGGATCGCCACGCCCCGAAGGCGTCGTGCGCGCGCTGGATCGCGGCGTCGGCCTCCTCGAGCGTCGCCGAGGCGGGGGAGCGGTCGAGCTCCTCGCCCGTGGTGGGGTTGATCAGGGTGGTCATGAAGGTCGTCTCGTCCTCTCGTTCACAGCCGCTCGAAGCCGCGGCGCAGCTCCCAGTCGGTGACCGTCGCGTTGTACGACGCCAGCTCGACGTCGGCCATGTTGGTGTAGTGCTCGACCACCTCGTCGCCCAGGGCCGCCCGGGCCACGGCAGACGTGTGGAACCTCTCGCGCGCGGCGCCCATCGTGCTCGGCACGCGCGCCTTGTCCGAGGCGTAGGCGTTGCCGGTGAGCTCGGGCTCGAGCTCCAGCTCCTCGTCGATGCCGTGGAGCCCGCCGGCGATCATCGCGGCCAGTGCGAGGTAGGGGTTCGCGTCCGCGCCGGGGATCCGGTTCTCCATCCGGGCGCCCGCGCCGCGACCGACCAGGCGCATCGCGCAGGTGCGGTTGTCCATGCCCCAGCCGAGCGTGGTGGGAGCGAAGGAGCCGTCGGCGAACCGCTTGTAGGAGTTGATGTTGGGCGCGAAGAACAGCGTGAAGTCCGCCGCCGTCGCCAGGACGCCGGCGATGAACCGGTCGTAGAGGGGCGTCCGCGCGTCCTTCTCCTCGTCCCAGAACACGAGCTCACCGTCCGCGCCGCGCAGCGACATGTGGATGTGGCACGAGTTGCCCTCGCGCTGGTTGGGCTTGGCCATGAAGGTGACCGACTTGCCGTGCTGGGCGGCGATCTCCTTGGCGGCGTTCTTGTAGACCGCGTGGTTGTCGGCGGTGGTCAGGGCGTCGTTGAAGAGGAAGCCGATCTCGTGCTGGCCGAAGTTGCACTCGCCCTTCGCGCCCTCGACGTCCAGCCCGGCGGCGTACATGTGGTTGCGGATGTCGCGCAGCAGCGGCTCGACACGCGTGGTGCCGAGGATCGAGTAGTCGACGTTGTACTGGTTGGCCGGCGTGAGGTCGGTCCACCCCTTGCGGGCCGCCTCCTCGTAGGTGTCGTCGTAGATCACCAGCTCCAGCTCGGTGCCGGCGAGCGCGACCAGGCCGCGCTCGGCGAGCCGGTCGAGCTGCGCCTTGAGGATCGCGCGCGGGCTGGCCGACACCGGCCGGTGGTCGGCCCACTCGAGGTCGCACTGGACCATGACCGTGGCCGGCAGCCACGGCAGCAACCGGATGGTCTGCTCGTCCATCACGAACTCCATGTCGCCGTAGCCCTGCTCCCACGACGTCATCGCGTAGCCGTCGACGGTGTTCATGTCGACGTCGACCGCGAGGAGGTAGTTGCAGCCCTCGGTGCCGTGGCCGACGACGTGGTCGAGGAAGTACCGCCCGTGCAGCCGCTTGCCCTGGAGGCGGCCCTGCATGTCGGTGAAGGCGAGCACGACTGTGTCGACCTCGCCGGCCTCGATGCGCTGGCGCAGGTCGTCCATGGTCAGGTGCCGGTCGTTGCGTGTGCTCACGGGTTCTCCTGGTCAGTGCGGCGTAGGGCGTGGGGAGTGCGTGGGGCGTGCGGGCGTGCGGAAGTCATCCCAGCAGGCCGCGGAGGAGCGCGGCGGTGTCGTCGCAGTGGTCCTCCATCACCTTGCGGGCACGGTCGGGTCGACCGTCGACGATGGCTCGGCAGATCAGGCGGTGCTGGCGGTGCGAGTGGCCGATGTTGGGCTCCAGCGCGGGGATCGCACCGAGCATCGAGTCGAGGGTGGACTGGACCGACGTGACCGCCTCCTGCAGCAGCGACGAACCGCTCAGCGACGCGATCGTGAGGTGCAGCCGCGAGTCGGCCTGCCGGTGGGCACGCTTGCCGGTGGCCTGGTGCACAGCCTCCTCGGACGCGGCGAGCCGGTCGCGGTCGACGTCGCCGAGGTCGTGGCTGGCGGCCAGGTGGGCCGCTCCCGGCTCGACCACCCGCCGGAACTCCAGCGCGTCGAGCCACTCCGCCTTGGTCGCCGCCGACACCTTCGCGAGCCCGCCCGTGAAGCGACCGCGTGCCTGCGACGTCACCGACGAGCCTCCGCCTCGACCGCGCCTGGTCTCGACCAGTCCCGCCTGCCGCAGCGCGGCGATCGCCTCGCGCAGCGTGGCGCGGCTGACCGCCAGCCGCTCGGCCAGCTCGCGCTCCGGCGGCAGCAGGCTGCCGACGGGGTAGACACCGAGCCGGATCGCGGTCGCGAGCTGCTCGACGCAGCCTTCGAACGCGTGGTGACCGCGGACCGGCCGGAGCACCGCTGCCGTGAGGTGCTCGTGGGGCTGGGCGGTCATGCGCGACAGTCTCGACGTGACCACCTCCACACGTCAATGGTCGGAGTTCATACCAATTTCCCGGAGTTCTGGACCGGGGTATTCACAAGCGGGCAAGGCCGGGTCTAGGTTGCCGAGCATCCACTACGCCCCGAGAGGTGTGCACATGTCCGCAGAGTCCCCAGCCGAGATGCCGGCGCAGCGCAGCATGAGTGCGGACGAGGAGCACCTCGCCAAGCTCGGCTACAAGCAGGAGCTGGCACGCTCCTGGTCCGGCTTCTCGAACTTCGCGATCTCGTTCTCGATCATCTCGATCCTCGCCGGCTGCCTGACGACGTACGGCGCCGGCATCGCCAACGGCGGCCCGGTCTCGATCTCCTGGTCGTGGCCGATCATCTCGGTCTTCATCCTCATCATCGGCTTCACGATGTCCGAGCTCGTCTCGGCGATGCCGACCTCGGGCGGCATCTACTACTGGGCGTCCAAGCTCGGTGGCCCCGCGGCCGGCTTCTTCACCGGGTGGCTCAACCTGATCGGCCTCATCGCGGTGACGGCGTCGGTGGCCTACGGGTGCGCGACCTTCTTCCACCTGACGTTCCTGGCGTGGGGCTGGCAGGACACCTTCTCGCTCAACTTCGTGTTCGTGCTGTTCCTGGTGATCCTGGCGTTCATCACCGTGGTCAACATCTTCTCAAGCCACCTGCTCGCGGTGATCAACAACATCTCGGTGTGGTGGCACGTCGCCGGTGCCGCGTTCCTGGTGCTCGTCCTGATCATCGTCCCCGACCAGCACCTCAGCGTGTCGCAGGTCTTCACCGACAAGTTCAACGGCTCGGGCTGGGCCGACGGGTCGACGAGCAGCCTCGTCTACTTCTTCGCGATCATCCCGTTCGGCTTCATCCTCACGCAGTACACGATCACCGGGTTCGACGCCTCGGTGCACCTGTCCGAGGAGACGCAGGGCGCGGCGCGGACCGCCGCCCGGGCCATCTGGCAGTCGATCTTCTACTCCGCCGTCGGCGGCTACATCCTGCTGCTCGCGGTGACGTTCGCGATCCCGCAGGTCGACGGCCAGCCGGACTACGCCAGCATCCCGGCCGGTGGCGTCGCCTACGTCTTCGACACCGCCCTCGGCTCGACCTGGGGCGGCCTGCTGCTCTTCGTCTCCTCGGCGGCACAGCTCTTCTGCGCCACCGCCTGCCTGACGTCCACGTCGCGGATGATGTTCGCCTTCAGCCGTGACCGCGCGGTGCCGGGCTCGCGCTACTGGTCGAAGGTCAACGCCCAGCGCACCCCGGCCAACGCGGTGATCTTCGCCGCCGTCCTCGGTGCACTGATCACGCTGCCCGCGCTGAAGTCGGTCAACGGCATCCCCACGGCGTTCTACGCGGTCACGTCGGTGTCCGTCATCGGCCTCTACTTCTCGTTCGCCATCCCGATCTACCTGCGCTGGCGCGCCGGCGACTCGTTCGAGGTCGGCAGCTGGAACAACGGCAGCAAGTACAAGTGGATGAACCTCGTCGCCGTCATCGAGATCGTCGTCGTCGGGCTCTTCCTGATGATGCCCACCTCGCCGTTCGGCGCGCCCTGGCGCGACGAGTTCGACTGGGCGGCGGTCAACTACGCGCCGATCATGGTCGTCGCCGTCCTCCTGCTCCTCGCACTCTGGTGGCAGGCCTCCGCCAAGAACTGGTTCACCGGTCCGGTCAAGACGATCGACGAGGACGTCGTCAACGCCTTCGAGAGCTGAGCGCGGTCCTCGAACGACGGACCCCGGGTCGGGTGGCCCGGGGTCCGTCGTGTGTGCGACCGGTGTCAGTGGGTCGTGAGCCAGTCGTCGTACGACACGAGGTCCTGACCGGCGAAGCACGTCCCGTCGGGCACGACCGCGGCGGGGACGTCGTACGACACCAGGTCGCGGCAGCGGAAGGGCTCCTGCGCGCCGAGCCGGACCGGCGTGCGCCATCCCCCGTCCGTGCGGACGGCGATCTGGACGTAGCCGCCGTCCGGGCAGGGAGCGAAGCTGCCCATGTCGCTGATGAGCGCGTAGCCGTCGGAGCGCCACGTCTTGACGACCATCGTGGCCGCCGTGCGGCACCTCGGTCGGGGATCGTTGTCCTGCCACAGCCTCGTCAGCCGGCGCTCGACGAAGCGCTGGAAGGGCTTCGACGTCGCGGAGATGCGGTCGAGGTGCTCGAGGGTGACCGTGGCGCCGTGGCCCTGGTAGGTCACGGTGCGCACCGACCCAGGTGCGGCAGTGGCGCCGGCCGGTGCCGCGACCGACAGCGTGACCGCGATGAGCAGGAGGGTGGTGAGGGTGCGGCGCATGGGTGCCTCCCGAGGGTGCGCGGCCGCGGATCGGCCGGTCCACCTACAGGACGCCACCGCCGCCGGGGAGGTTGCAGGAGGACCACGAAATCGCGGAGAACCCCGGGTCGACGACCCGGGGTTCTCCGTCTCTGTGTCCGAGGGGGGACTTGAACCCCCACGCCCTAATACGGGCACTAGCACCTCAAGCTAGCGCGTCTGCCAATTCCGCCACCCGGACGAGTGCTGGAGAACAGTAGCAAAGGCTTTCGTGGGTCACTGCATCGGGGAAGACGTCCACAACTGGTGCAGGATGGAGGGCATGGACGACGCCTCCGCACAGCCCTCCCGGGACCTCTCCTACGACCCCGCCGCGGAGGTCGTGCAGCTCTGCCAGGACCTCATTCGCATGGACACGTCGAACTACGGCAACGGCGACGGACCGGGGGAGCGCAAGGCCGCCGAGCACGTCGCGACGCTGCTCGACGAGGTCGGGATCGAGAGCCAGGTCATCGAGGGCAGCCCCGGTCGTGCCAACGTCGTCGCGCGCTGGGGCGGCGGCGACGGCCGCGCCCCGCTGCTGCTGCACGGCCACCTCGACGTCGTACCGGCCGAGGCGTCGGACTGGCAGGTCGACCCGTTCAGCGGGGAGATCAGGGACGGGTACGTCTGGGGTCGCGGCGCGGTGGACATGAAGGACTTCGACGCGATGCTCCTCAGCGTCGTCCGGGCGCGGGCCACCGCGGGCGAGGCCCCGGGCCGGGAGGTGGTGCTCTGCTTCACCGCCGACGAGGAAGCCGGCGGCCACCACGGTGCCGAGGTCCTCGTCGAGCAGCACCCCGACCTGCTGGCCGACTGCACCGAGGCCGTCGGTGAGGTGGGCGGCTTCTCCGCGACCGTGCGGGGTCGCCGCGTCTACCTGATCGAGGCAGCCGAGAAGGGCATGGCGTGGATGCGCCTGACCGCCCGTGGCCGCGCCGGTCACGGCTCCATGATCAACGCCGACAACGCGGTGACCCGCCTGACCGGCGCCGTGCACCGCATCGGATCGCACCAGTGGCCGGTGCGCCTGACCCCGGCGATGGAGGTGCTGCTCGCGACGATCGGCGACCTCGCCGGGACCGAGGCGACGCCGGACAATGCCGAGGCGCTGGTCGAGGAGTTCGGCGACGCCGCCAAGATGCTCGGCGCCGTCATCCGCAACACCGCCAACCCCACCACGCTGCAGGCCGGCTACAAGACCAACGTCATCCCGACCGACGCCCACGCAACCGTCGACGGCCGCTTCCTGCCCGGCTACGAGGACGAGTTCTTCGCGACCCTCCACGAGCTCGCCGGCGACGGCATCGACTTCGAGCTCGAGTCGCACCAGCAGCCGTGGGAGACGCCGTACGACGGTGACCTCGTCGATGCGATGACCCGCAGCCTGATGGCCGAGGACCCCGACGCGCTCGTGGCGCCGTTCCTGATGAGCGGCGGCACCGATGCCAAGCACTTCCGCAAGCTCGACATGCGCTCGTACGGCTTCGCGCCCCTGCGCCTGCCCGCCGAGCTCGACTTCACCGCACTGTTCCACGGAGTCGACGAGCGCGTGCCGGTCGACGCGCTCGAGTTCGGCGCGCGGGTGTTCGACCGCTTCCTCGATGACGTCTGAGACCCACGACGTCATACGGACGGAGCAACCGTTTGCCCCGTCCGTATGACGTCCTGACGGCCAGCGGGTGATCGCCCTCGCCGATCGGGGGACCGGAAGGTGTCACGCACGTCACCCCCGGACACCGGCGAGGGAATGCACGGCGCTGTGGCACAGTTGCGACCACGAAGAGCTTGCGTGCTCTGGGGGCGGTGGAACTCCGCACCGGCGGTCACAGTCCGCGACCCGACCACAGCCAGTGGCCGGTTGACCAGGTGGAACTCCTGGACCGACGGTCATAGTCCGGATGAGAAGTGCACGCTGACGGCTCGGCGCACGCCCTGTCGGGCGGCGCCCAGCGTCGAACGCCCCCCGGAGTCCATCCACAGGACCCGGAGGCGGCGATGACGACCAGCGAGGCGGAGCGCAGCGCGATGCAGCGCGCCCTGACGCTCGCCGTCACGCCCGGCGTCCCACTCGGTCCCAACCCCCGGGTCGGTTGCGTGCTGCTCGACAGCGACGGATCGAGGGTCGCCGAGGGCTTCCACCGCGGCGCCGGCCACCCGCACGCCGAGGTCGAGGCGCTGCGGGCCGCCGGCGACGCAGCCCACGGCACGACGGCGGTGGTCACCCTCGAGCCGTGCAACCACACCGGGCGGACGGGGCCGTGCTCGGAGGCCCTCATCGCTGCCGGCGTACGTCGTGTCGTGTTCGCGCAGACCGACACCAACCCTGTCGCCGTGGGCGGCGCCGCCCGCCTGCGCGAGGCCGGGATCGAGGTGGAGGGCGGCCTGCTCGCCGAGGAGGCGCGCGCGGTCAACCGCACCTGGACCTTCGCCCTCGAGCACGGCCGGCCGTTCGTCACCTGGAAGTTCGCCACGACGCTCGACGGCCGCAGCGCCGCCTCGGACGGCACCAGTCGCTGGGTCTCCAGCCGCGCCGCGCGCCTCGACACCCACCGGCTCCGCGGCCTCTGCGACACCATGCTCGTCGGCACGCGCACCGTCGAGGTCGACGACCCGGAGCTGACGGTCCGCGACGAGGTCGACGAACCGGTCGCCCACCAGCCGTTGCGCGCCGTCATGGGGCTGCGCGACCTCGCGCCCGACCGGCGCATCCTGGACGATCGTGCGGAGACCGTGCACCTGCGCACCCGCGACCCGCGCGAGGCGCTGGCCGCGCTGTTCGCCCGCGACCGCCAGCACGTCTTCCTCGAAGGCGGCCCCACCCTCGCCCGCGCCTTCCTCGAGGCCGGGCTCGTCGACGAGGTCGTGGCCTACGTCGCCCCGATGCTGCTCGGCGCCGGCAGCAGCGCCGTGGCCGACCTCGGCATCACCACCATCGCCGACGCCGTCCACCTCCACGTCACCGACGTGGCAGTGCTGCAGGGCCACGACGGCGACGACACCAACGTGCGCCTGACCATGACCCCCACCCAGACCCCCACCCGGACCCCCACCCAGACCCCCACCATGCAGAGGAGCAGCTGATGTTCACCGGCATCGTCGAGGAGCTCGGCACCGTCGCCGAGGTCACCGACCAGGGCGACGCCATCCGCCTGACCGTCGAGGCCAACACCGTGCTCGAGGGCACGGGCCTGGGCGACTCGATCTCGGTCAACGGCTGCTGCCTGACCGTCGCCGACCTCGGCGAGGGCCGCTGGACCGCCGACCTCATGCAGGAGACGCTCGACAAGACCTCGTTGCGCGGCGTCACCGCCGGAGACCGGGTCAACCTCGAGCGGGCGGTCACCGTCGACAAGCGGCTCGGCGGACACATCGTCCAGGGCCACGTCGACGGGGTCGGGGAGATCGTCTCGCGTTCGCCCAGCGAGCACTGGGACGTCGTCGAGGTCTCCCTGCCCGCCCACCTGTCGCGCTACCTCGTCGACAAGGGCTCGATCACCGTCGACGGAGTCAGCCTCACCGTCGTCGAGGCCCGCGAGACCAGCTTCACCGTCAGCCTCATCCCCGAGACCCTCGCCCGTACGACGCTCGGCAGCCGCCGCGTCGGCGACCTGGTCAACCTCGAGGCCGACGTCATCGCCAAGCACGTCGAGAAGCTCCTCGGCGGCTACCTCCCCACCCCACCCACCCCCGCGCACCCCCTGCAGAACGACGACAAGGACAACTCATGAACGACCTGCTCGAGTGGCTCGTCCACGGCACCATCCCCGTCCCCGGCGGGGAGCTCGGCGCCCGCGAGGTCATCGGCAACCTCTTCGGCCTCGCCAGCGCCATCCTGGGCATGAAGCGCTTCGTGTGGGCCTGGCCGATCGGCCTGGTCGGCAACGTGCTGCTCTTCACCGTCTTCGCGACCGGTGAGCTGTCCGGCCACATCGACGAGCCGCTGTGGGGCCAGGCAGGCCGCCAGGTCTTCTTCGCCGTCGTGTCCGTCTACGGCTGGTGGCGCTGGTCGCAGGTGCGCAACGCAGGAGGGGCCTCCGACGGCGGCGCCATCGCACCGCGCTGGGCGACGAACGCCGAGCGCGTCCAGCTGGTCGTCCTCGGCGTCGTCGGCTACGCCGCGGCGTACGTCCTGCTGACGCAGGTGCTCGGCTCGTGGGGCCCGACGACCGAGGCGTGGATCCTCGCCGGCTCGATGCTGGCGACGTACGGCATGGCGCGTGGGTGGGTCGAGTTCTGGCTCGTGTGGATCCTCGTCGACGTCGTCGGCGTGACGACCCTCGTCCAGGCCGGCTACTACCCGACCGCGGGCATGTACCTCTTCTACGCCGTCTTCGTCGTCATCGGCTTCGTCGTGTGGCTGCGTGACGCCCGTACGGTGACCGACACCAGCGAGGTCGACGAGAAGGACGCGATCCCCGCATGACGGATGCCGTACGCCTCGACTCCGTCGAGCGGGCGATCGCCGACATCGCCGCCGGCAGGGCGGTCGTGGTCGTCGACGACGAGGACCGCGAGAACGAGGGCGACATCATCTTCGCCGCCGCGAAGGCGACGCCGGAGCTGATGGCCTTCACGATCCGGCACTCCAGCGGCGTGATCTGCGTGCCGATGCCCGGCGACATGCTGGAGCGGCTCGAGATCCCGCTGATGACGCCGCACAACAAGGACAAGCTCCGCACGGCGTACACGATCTCGGTCGACGCCCGCGACGGCGTGAGCACCGGCATCAGCGCCGCCGACCGTGCCCACACCGCCCGCACGCTGGCCGACTCCGCGACCGAGCCGTGGGAGCTGACCCGCCCGGGTCACGTGTTCCCGCTGCGCTACCGCGAGGGCGGCGTGCTCGTACGACGCGGGCACACCGAGGCCGCGGTCGACCTGGCCACCCTTGCGGGACTCACCCCCGCCGGCGTGCTGGTCGAGGTCGTCAACGACGACGGCACGATGAAGCGCGGCCCCGAGCTGCGCGAGTTCGCCGACGAGCACGGTCTGGCGATGATCTCGATCGACGACCTCGTCCGCTACCGGCGCCGCCACGGCCGCCACGTCCAGCGGGTCGCCGAGACCCGGCTGCCCACCAGGCACGGCAACTTCACGGCCTACGGCTACCGCATCACCATCGACGACAGCGAGCACGTCGCGCTCGTCCACGGCGACATCTCCGAGGCGATCGAGAAGGGCGAGCCGGTGCTGACCCGGGTGCACAGCGAGTGCCTCACGGGTGACGTCTTCGGCAGCGAGAGGTGCGACTGCGGACCCCAGCTCGAGGAGGCGATGGAGAAAATCGTGGCCGAGGGCAGGGGAGTGGTGGTCTACCTCCGCGGCCACGAGGGTCGCGGCATCGGGCTCGTCGCCAAGCTGCAGGCCTACCAGCTGCAGGACGGCGGTCGCGACACCGTGGACGCCAACCTCGACCTCGGCCTGCCGGCCGACGCGCGTCACTACGGCACCGCCACCCAGGTCCTGCGCGACCTCGGCGTCACCTCCGTCCGGTTGCTCACCAACAACCCGGACAAGACCGCCAGCCTCGAGGACTTCGGGGTCCACGTCACCGAGCGCGTCCCCCTGACCGTGCGGCCCAACGACCACAACGTGGCCTACCTGCTGACCAAGCGCGACCGGATGGGCCACGACCTGCCCGACCTGACCGACCCGACGATCGACCCGACGATCGACCAGACAGGAGAACCGAGATGAGCGGCGCAGGAGCACCGACGAGCCAGCCCTTCGATGCCAGCGGCCTCAAGGTCGCGGTCGTCGCCGCGAGCTGGCACACCCAGGTGATGGACGGCCTCGTCGACGGCGCGACCCGCGCGCTGGCGGCGTACGGCATCGACGAGCCAGAGGTGGTCCGGGTGCCGGGGACCTTCGAGCTCCCGGTGGTCGCGTCCGCGCTGGCGAAGGCTGGGTACGACGCCGTGGTGGCGCTCGGCGTCGTGATCCGCGGCGGTACGCCGCACTTCGACTACGTCTGCTCGGCTGCCACCGACGGGCTCACCCAGGTCAGCGTCGCCCACGCGATCCCGGTCGGCTTCGGCGTCCTGACCTGCGACACCGAGGAGCAGGCGCTCGACCGGGCCGGGCTCGAGGGCTCGTCGGAGGACAAGGGCTGGGAGGCCGCGGCGGCCGCGCTCGACACCGCGCGCGTGGTGGCGGCCTACCGCTGACGGGCGCCGGGTCAGGACGTCCGGTCGCTCTTCGACTGCAGCCGGTCGATGTGCTCCGAGGCCTCGGCCTTGGTGAGGTCGGCCGGCAGCTCCTCGCCCGCCTCGCGGGCCAGGGTGTCGAGGTAGCTGCGCTGGGCGCCGGTCATCGGCTCGTCGCCGGTGACCCACTCCTCGGGGTCCTTGCGCGTGCTGTCGCCCTGGGGGCCGCCCAGGGTCTCGGGCTGGGTCTCGGGCTGGGTCTCAGGCTGGGTCTCGGGCTGGGTCTCGCCGGCGGCGGTCGGGTCGTCCGAATGCATGTTCGATTCAGTCATGCCTCGACCGTAGCGCGCCCCTCCGACACGCCCAGCACCCCGAGGGGTGGTCCGCGCACGGGACCGACGACGGGACGGGGGAGCGGGCGCCGTAGGCTTGGGGACCGTGAAGACGTTCGAGGACCTGTGGGCAGAGCTGTCCACCAAGGCCGCGGAGCGCCCCGAGGGGTCCGGCACCGTGCAGCAGCTCGACGCCGGCGTCCATGCCATCGGCAAGAAGCTCCTGGAGGAGGCCGCCGAGTCCTGGATGGCCGCCGAGCACGAGGGCAAGGACGCGACGGCGCTGGAGATCAGCCAGCTGCTCTACCACGCGCAGGTGCTCATGCTCGCCTCCGGCCTGACCCTCGATGACGTCTACGCACACCTGTAAGTGAGACCCGGATGACCCTCCGCATCGCCGTCCCCAACAAGGGGTCGCTGTCCGTCGCCGCCACCGAGATCCTGCGCGAGTCCGGCTACCGCCAGCGCAGCGACTCCAAGGAGCTCGCGCTCGTCGACCAGGAGAACGACGTCGAGTTCTTCTACCTCCGCCCGCGCGACATCGCGCTGTACGTGGGTGAGGGCACGCTCGACGCCGGGATCACCGGCCGCGACCTGCTCCTCGACTCCGGCGCCAAGGCCCAGGAGGTGATGAACCTCGGCTTCGGACGCTCGCGGTTCCACTTCGCCGGCCCCGCCGGGCGCTACTCCTCGCTCGAGGACCTCACCGGACTGCGGATCGCGACGTCGTACGTCGGCGTGGTCGAGGACCACCTCTTCCGCCACGGCATCGACGCCACCGTCACGCGCCTCGACGGTGCCGTCGAGACCAGCATCCAGCTCGGCGTCGCCGACGTCATCGCCGACGTCGTCGAGACCGGGTCGACCCTGCGCGCCGCCGGGCTCGAGACCTTCGGCGAGGTCATCCTCGACTCGCAGGCCGTGCTCATCACGCGCGGCGGCGAGGTGCCTGAGGAGTTCGAGATCTTCCAGCACCGCCTCGAGGGCGTCCTCGTCGCGCGCAGCTACGTGATGATGGACTACGACATCGAGCAGGCGAACCTCGACGCCGCCACCGAGCTCGCACCGGGCCGCGAGGGCCCGACGATCTCGCCCCTCGGCAAGGAGGGCTGGGTCGCTGTCCGCGTGATGGTGCCGCGGGCCGGGTCGCAGAGGCTGATGGACGACCTGTGGTCCATCGGTGCCCGGGCCATCCTGCTCACGGACATCCATGCCTGCCGGCTCTGATCCCCAGCCCCTGCCGTCCCTGCCGCGCACGTGGCGGCCCTTCGGCGTCCGCATCGCCGTCATCGGCTTCGGCGTGATGCTCCTCGTCGTGTGCGCCGCCGCCTGGTACGGCTTCGACGACTCCGTGCGCGAGCGCTTCAACGTCCTGCAGCGGATCACCGTCCTGCTCATGGGAGCGGGGCTCGGCGCCTGCGGCTGGGCGCTCGCCCGGGCCCGCGTGACCGCCGAGATGGAGTCGTTGGTGGTCGTCAACGGCTTCCGCACCCGCCAGCTCGACTGGGAGCAGGTCCTCGCCATCCACCTGCCCGACGGCGCCCCGTGGGCGACCCTCGACCTCGCCGACGGCACGACGATCTCGGCGATGGCCTTCCAGGGCTCGGACGGCGCCCGCGCCCGCGACGGCGTACGCCAGGTCCGGGCCCTCATCAACCGCGAGGCCTCGCCCGACCGGTAGCCCGACGCTCGGCGGGGTCCCACGTCGTCCACCCGCGGACGTCATGAGAATTCCGGGTCCGAGCCCTGCATCCTCATGACGTCCCGACGTCGTGGATGCCCCAGGACACGGACAGCTCGTCGCCGTCGGTGCCGGCGGGCGAGAGCGTGACCAGGTCGGTGCCGGAGTTGAAGGCGTCGGCGGGAGCGGTCATCGGCTCGACGGCCACACCTGGTCGTACGCCGTCGACCGCGGGCGGCGTGAACAGCTGGAGCCAGTGGTGGCGCTCGTCGACCCACAGCGCGACGCCGCGCCCGCCGGCCGGGTCCGTCAGGGTGACGGTGCAGCGGCCGTCCTCGCGCAGGAGGTCCCCGTAGCCCTCGTCGAGCACCGCGTCGCCGATGCGGCGGGCCGAGGTGAAGTCGTACGACCCCGCCGCCGGCTCGGAGCCGACGGGCAGCTGGCGGTCGTCCACCAGCAGCCGGGTGCGGGCCGGCACCCGCAGCTCGAGGTCCTCGATCGAGTCGCCGACGGCGAGGTAGGGGTGTGCCCCGCTGGCGTACGGCGCCGGGCCGGGGGAGAGGTTGGTGGCGGTCTGGGTGACGACGAGGCCGTCGGCCGACAGGTCGTAGAGGACGTGCAGGTCGAGCGCCCACGGATAGCCGGTCTGCGCCATCACCCGGTAGACCAGTGACACGGACGTGTCCGTGTGCTCCTCGAGCGTCCAGGCGGCCCAGCGGGCGAGCCCGTGGGAGGCGTTGCCCTTGGACGGGTCGGTCAGGCCGAGCTGGAGGTCGCGACCGCCGAAGGAGTAGCGGCCGTCGCGGATCCGGTTGGGCCACGGCATCAGCAGCTGGCCCCGACCGCCGCTCGACATCTCCGTCTCCGGGAAGCCGTGGACCAGGTCGCGCCCGTGGTGGCGCAGCACCCGCAGCGCGGCACCGCTCTCGGTGACCACGGCGACGTACCCCGCCGCCGCGATCTCGTACTGCTCACCGCTCGGGAACACCATGACGGCCACCCTAGACATCCGCAGGACCCGTACGACGCCCGCGCGGGCGCCGCGGTCAGTCGGTCGACACGACGAGGTCGGCGTGCTCGCGCGTGCGGAGCGCGGCGTGCAGCGCGCGCTCGTCGACCTGCCACCGCAGCCAGTGCTCGCGCATGGCCTCGCCGTCGCGAGCCATGCCCCGGTCGAGCCGCACCTCCTCGCCGGCCTCGACCCAGACGAGCACACCGACCAGCCCGGCGATCGCGGGTGACCACGAGCCGACGCCCTCGAGCACGAGCAGGCGTCCCGGCTCGACCGGGTGGGACTCGGCCCAGTCGTCCGCCGCCCAGTCCCACCGGGTCCACCGGCTGGTCCGTCCCTCCGCGAGCGGAGCGAGGAAGGCCTCGACCGTCGCGGCGAGGCCGGGGAGCCCGCTCCAGCCCTGCAGCAGCTCGTCACAGTGGATGACGACCACGTCGTCGGCGGCGGCCTCGATCGCCGCGGCCACCGTGGTCTTGCCCGACCCGGCGGGTCCGTCGACGCAGACCAGGCGTCCGGGGCCGAGGGTGGGCGGAGCGGCGAGCACGCGGCCGATGACGGTGCGTGCGACCTCGGCGGGATCGGCGGCCATCAGAAGGCCAGGCCGCAGCCGCGGTAGGACGGCACGACCTCGGTGACCGTCTCGCCGGCCAGGAGGTGGACGTCGCGGACGTGCTCGAACAGCTCACCCGACTTGGCATGCCGGAACCACACCAGGTCACCGATCTTCAGCAGCGCGGCCGGGTGCCCGGTGAGCGGGGTCTGCACCTCTCCGGCGCCCTCGAGCCCGGTGAGGTGCAGCCCGGGCGGCGCCCACGGGACGGGGGAGCGGTCCTCGCCCGTCGGTCCGCTGGCGATGAGCCCGCCGCCGTGCACCGTCGCGATGGTCGGGCTCGACTTGCGGGACACGCGCAGCCCGAAGTACGCCGCCGGGCGTGGGTCGAAGGACGCGTAGTGGTCGAAGATCCCGGGGACCAGCAGCCCGGACCCGGCAGCGATCTCGGTGACGGCACCGTCGGCAGCGGTGGCCTCGACGGAGCCGGACCCGCCGCCGTTCCAGAACTCGAGCTCCGTCACGTCGGCGAGCGCGTCGGAGATCTCGCGCCGGCGCACCGCCAGCTGTGCCATCGACGCCTGCTTGAGGCGTCGTACGAGCAGCGACTTCGTGCGCTGGTCGGGCACGTCGTCCTGGACTCCGGCGACCTGGCCCTCGTAGGTCATCACGCCGACCAGCCGGGTGCCGGCGTGCTCGTGGACGCGGCGGGCGAACGCGACGACGTCGGCGGTGTCGAAGAGCGGGGAGCGCTTCGGCCCGATGTGCTGGCCGCCCAGTCGCAGGCCCGCGTCGAGGTCGAGGGCGACGCGGACCTCGACGTCCGACGCGCGGGCGGCGTCGAGCAGCGCGAGGTGGGCCGGGTCGTCCACCATGAGCGTGATGGCCGTGGCCGCCGCGGGGGACGAGGTCAGCCGGCGCAGGGCGGCGGTGTCGACGGTGGGGTAGGCCACCACGATGTCGTCGCTCACCCCGGACTCGTGGAGCCACAGCGCCTCGGCGAGCGTGTAGGACAGCACGCCCGCGAAGCCGTCGTGGGCCAGCGCCCGCGAGATCAGCGCAGGGACGCGGATCGACTTCGATGCGACCCGGACGGGCTTCCCGGCCGCACGGCGCACCAGGTCGGCGGCGTTGTCGTCGAAGGCGTCGAGGTCGACGACCGCGATCGGTGTCGGCGGCGCTTCGGGGAGGGCGGCGACGGCGGCGTCGAGACGTGACCACAGGCGGTTGCGGTCGACGAAGTGCTCGCTCACTCGATGCCGCGCTTGCGCAGCAGGGCCTCGATGTCGGCCATCTCGTCGTCGATCGGGGACCCACCCCTGCCGCGCTCGGAGGTGGCCGGGAGCTCGCGCCGGCCGGTCGACCGCGCGCCGGTGGGCCCGGACGTGCCGCCCGCCGCCTGTGCCCGCGCCAGCTGGCGGTCGCGGATGAAGCCGCTCACGACGAACAGCACGAGCGCGAGGCCGGCGAGGCCGACGCCCGTCCAGGTCATGACGTCGAAGACCAGGCTTGTCGCCCAGTCGGTGACGGAGCCGGCGATCTCGACGACCATCTCGAGCGTCCCGGTCAGCCACGCCGCGGCCGGGAGGAGCGTGAACCCGAGCGCGCGCAGCCCGTTGGCCGCACCGCGGCGGCGGAACGCGATCCACGTCCAGATCGCGCCGGCGACGGTGAGAGCGGCGGTCAGTGCGGCCCAGGTAGTCCCTTCCACGGGGCCAGAGTCCCACAGCGCTCCACGGCTCCGGGACAATGACGGGGTGCACCACGACGACCACGCGCACGACGGGCCCGCAACCGAGCCGCTCGTGCGGACGATCCCCGACCCGGGCTTCGCCGACGACGCCGGCGCGGGTGATCCCGACCTCGACCGCGTCCTGGCCGACCACGCCGCGGGCGACGCCTCGTCGGGCGACGTGCTCGCGGTGCTGCAGGACACGCGCCTGCTCGTGCCCGTCGTGGCGGTGCTCGGCGAGGTCGAGGTCGACGAGCACGGGCTCGCCCACGACAAGACCGCTGACATGGCGGCGGTGCTCGTCCGCGCCGCGGACGGCAGCACCGCGCTGCTGGCCTTCAGCTCGCTCGAGTCGATGGCGCGCTGGGACCCGGAGGCGCGGCCGGTGCCCGTCACCGCGGCCACTGCGGCCACCGCGGCGGTCCAGGACGGTGCCGAGGCGCTGCTCCTCGACCTCGCCGGCCCCGTGACGTACGTCGTCGACGGCGACGACCTGCCCCGGCTGGCCGCGGGCTGGCGGCTCGTCGGCGTGGGGGACGGGCACGGCTGGGTCGGGCCGCAGATTGGGTCCCCGGGGGAATGATCCGCTAACCTTCCGTGTTGACCGATCAGTGCCGCAGAACTCGTGCGACACCGATCCCGCCAAGCGGAGGCAGCACCACCGTCTCCCACCCGCATCGACCGCCAGCACCACAGGTCGTCGGGTCCCGGTCCCAGCACCACCACTGCGTAGGTCGCAGCGATGGCAGCAGGTCCCCCGAGAGGGGCGACGTGTGATGACTGGCTCCCGCTTGGCACACAGCGGGAGCCTTTCTGCATTTCCCACCGGTCCCACCGGTTCCACCGGGACGACGCAGGACGGGCTCCCTCCACCCGAACCACTGGAGGAAGCATCAGCACCGAGCTGCGCATCAACGAGCGGATCCGCGTACCCGAGGTCCGGCTCGTCGGACCCAACGGTGAGACCGTTGGGATCGTGCCGACCGACCAGGCACTCAAGCTGGCCCAGGAGGCCGACCTCGACCTCGTCGAGATCGCCCCGCAGGGACGCCCCCCGGTCTGCAAGCTCATGGACTACGGCAAGTTCAAGTACGAGAACGCCCAGAAGGCGCGCGAGGCCCGTCGCAACCAGACGAACGTGATCATCAAGGAGATGAAGCTTCGTCCGAAGATCGACTCCCACGACTACGAGACCAAGAAGGGTCACGTCGTGCGGTTCCTCGGCGCCGGCGACAAGGTCAAGATCACGATCATGTTCCGCGGTCGCGAGCAGCACCGCCCCGAGCTGGGCTTCCGCCTGCTGCAGAAGCTCGCCGAGGACGTGCAGGAGCTCGGCTTCGTCGAGTCCTCGCCCAAGCAGGACGGCCGCAACATGACCATGGTGATCGGCCCGCACAAGAAGAAGGCCGACGCCAAGGTCGACGCCGACGCCGCCCGTGCCACCAAGGCGCAGGCCCGCGCGGAGGCGAAGGCCGCCGAGGACGCCGAGCGCGAGGCCGCGCACGCAGCCGGCCCGGTCGCCCAGAAGAAGGAGCGTCGCCGCTCCGAGAACCTGGACCCGGAGATCGACGCCTGAGCTCCGCTCAGGCCTCGCTCTCGCACCACCCCGTCTGATCCACCCCGAACCACGCACGCACAAGGAAGTTGAGGCAGACATGCCGAAGAACAAGACCCACTCGGGCGCGAAGAAGCGCTTCAAGGTGACCGGCTCCGGCAAGATCCAGCGCCTGCAGGCCGGCCGGAAGTCCGGCGCTGCGTTCGCGTCCGCGCCGACCACCGGCAGCCGCAAGAAGCACCGCCGCAACGCCGGCGTGGTCGAGCTCGAGAAGGCCGACGTCGCCCGCGCCAAGAAGATGCTCGGCATCTGAGCCTCGTCCCACCGGTGGCTGGCTCAGCCGCCTTCCCCGTCTTCATCCCAATGCACCAAGGAGTAACCCCATGGCACGCGTGAAGCGCGCAGTGAACGCCCAGAAGAAGCGTCGTACCACCCTCGACCGCGCGAGCGGCTACCGCGGCCAGCGCTCGCGGCTCTACCGCAAGGCCAAGGAGCAGGTCACCCACTCGCTGGTCTACAGCTACAACGACCGCCGCAAGAACAAGGGCAACTTCCGCAAGCTCTGGATCCAGCGCATCAACGCCGCGGCCCGCGCCAACGGCATGACCTACAACCGGTTCATCCAGGGCCTCGGCCTCGCCGGCATCGAGGTCGACCGCAAGATCCTCGCCGAGCTCGCCGTCAACGACGCCCCGGCCTTCGCCGCCCTCGTCGACGCCGCCAAGGCCGCGCTGCCCGAGGACGTCAACGCGCCCAAGGTCTCCGCCTGACATCTCCGTCGGTCGAGGAGGTCGCCCCGCGACCGTCACGAGACCCCGGAAGCCACACATGAGCACTCCCCTCGTCGCGACGAACAGCCGCGTCAAGGAGGCTCGCAAGCTGAGCCGACGTTCGGTACGCACCGAGCGGCGGCTCTTCCTTGCCGACGGCCCGAAGGCTGTCGAGGGCGCCCTGGGCGCCACCACGCACGACGGCGAGCCCTGCGTCGTCGAGGTCTTCGCGACACCCGACGCCGCGCAGCGGTACGACGACCTCCTCGGCGGCGTCGACGACGTCGTCCTGGTCGACGACCGGGCGATGGCCGCGCTGTCGGACTCCGTGTCGCCGGCCGGCGTGGTCGCGGTGTGCCGCTTCGTCGACGTACCGCTCCAGCAGCTGCTCGAGACGTCCTCGCCGCCCCTCGTGGTGTGCGCCGACGTCCGAGACCCCGGCAACGCCGGGACGATCATCCGCACCGCCGACGCGGTGGGAGCCGGGGGAGTGGTCCTCACCGGCCACAGCGTCGACCCGCACAACCCGAAGACCGTCCGCGCGTCCGTGGGTTCGCTGTTCCACCTCCCCGTCGCCGTCGAGCCCGACACGGAGGTCGCCGTGCGCCGCGTGCGGGCTGCGGGCATGGACGTGCTGGCCGCGGACGGCGCGGGCGAGCTCGACCTCTTCGAGATCGACGAGCTGCTCGCCGACGACGTGGCGTGGTTGTTCGGCAACGAGGCGTGGGGACTGCCCGAGGACGTCGCGGGCCTCGCCGACCACCGGGTCCGCATCCCGATCGCCGGTCGGGCGGAGAGCCTCAACCTCTCCACCGCCGCCGCGGTGTGCCTCTACGCCACGGCCCGCGCCCACCGCGGCTGACACCTCATCCGCGGTCGACGGGAAGCGCAGCGGCGTACCTCTCCGCGAGCGTGGCCACGTGGGTGACCAGCTCGGGCGGGGCGTCGACGTGGAAGTCGAGGCCGAGCAGGCCGATCCACACGGCGACCATCTCGACGCTGTCGGCGCCGGTCGCCAGCACGCTGTGCGACTCGTCGACCGTCTCGACGACGCCCACGGTCGGGTTGATCCGGCTCAGCACCTCCTCGGCGGGGGCGTCCACCGCGATCCGGCAGTGCACCGCCCAGCCGGTGGACGCCACGTCGCGCAGCACGAACGCCGCGTAGTCGCCGCCCTCCAACGGGTCGGGCGCGAACCGCCCGGCTCCGGGAGTGCGGAGCTCGATCCAGTCGGCGCGGTAGGCCTGCCAGCTGCGGTCGTCGCGGCGGCGGGCGACGACGTACCACCGCTCCTGCCAGCTCACGAGCCGGTAGGGGTCGGCCTCGACCCGTTCCTCGGCGTCCGGGTCGCCGCCCGGGTGGTTCCGCATCCGCAGTCCCTCGTGGTCGCGGATCGCCGCGGCCAGGTCGGCCAGCAGCCCGACGTCGACGGCCGGCGCCGCCACGTTGGTGGCGGTGTTGGCCGGGCCCACGTCGGTGCTCTCGTGCAGCGCCCGCACCCGGCGGCGGAGCCGGTCGGGCAGCACCTGCTCGAGCTTGCCCAGCGCCAGGGCGCTGGGCTCCTCGAGCCCCCGCACCGTCGCCGCCGAGCCGAGCCCGACGGCCACCGCCACGGCCTCGTCGCCCTCCAGGAGCAGGGGAGGCAGCCGGCCGTGGTCACCGAACCGGTAGCCGCCCGTGGGTCCCCGCACGGAGTCGATCGGGTAGCCGAGCTCGCGGAGGCGCTCGACGTCCTTGCGGACGGTGCGCTCCCCGACACCGAGCCGAGACGCGAGGTCCGCCGCCGGGACGACGGATCGCGCCTGCAGCAGGCCCAGCAGCGCGAGCAGGCGGGAGGAGGTCTGGAGAGGCACGACGACTCCCTCTGATGCGGTGGGAAATAGCGGCGCGTTCCGTGCCGGAATGCGTCCTACCGTACCGGCATGACCACTCACCAGGACCCGTCCCGACCCCTCGACCTGCGCCCCTTCACGGTGGCCGTCCCCCAGGACGCCATCGACGACCTGCACGCCCGGCTCGCCCGCACCCGCTACGCCGCCGAGCCGGCCGACACCGCCGGCACCGACGACTGGTCGGCCGGAGCCCCCGTCGCCTACCTCCGCGAGATGGTGCAGCACTGGAGCACCGACTTCGACTGGCGTGCCCAGGAGGAGCGGATGAACGCGCACCCGCAGTTCCTCACGGAGATCGACGGCCAGACGATCCACTTCGTGCACGTCCGCTCGGCCAACGAGGACGCCACGCCGCTCCTGCTCCTGCACACCTACCCGGGCTCGTTCGTCGACTTCCTCGACGTCATCGAGCACCTGACGGGCGACTTCCACCTCGTCATCCCCTCGATCCCCGGCGTCGGCTGGAGCCAGCCGCTCAGCGACGGCGCCTGGGACTCGACCCGCGTCGCCCGCACCTGGGACACCCTCATGCGCGGCCTCGGCTACTCGTCGTACGGCGCCCACGGCTCCGACAACGGTGCGATCGTCGCCCGCGCGCTCGCGATGCTCGCACCGGAGGGCTTCCTCGGTGCCCACGTGCTGCAGCTGTTCTCGTTCCCGTCGGGCGACCCGGCCGAGTTCGAGAGGATGACTCCGGCCGACCACGCGGCGCTCGAGTTCGCCGGGTGGTTCCAGACCGTCAACGGCTACGCCTCGATGAACGCCTCCCGCCCGCGCACCATCGCCGCCGCCCTCAGTGACTCGCCGGTCGGCCAGCTGGCCTACAACGAGCTGTTCGAGAGCTTCGGCAACGGCACGTCGCGAGTGACCCGCGAGCAGGTCCTGACCCAGGTCAGCCTCTACTGGTTCACCAACAGCAGCGGCGGTGCCGTGCAGGCCTACCGCGCGGAGCAGGCGGTCGAGGAGCGGGTGAACGAGGGACGGATCGGCGTCGCCGTCTTCGCCGACGACTTCCGGTCCATGCGTCCCTTCGCCGAGCGCGACAACACGAACATCGTGTCCTGGACCGAGCACCCCGAGGGCGGGCACTTCGCGTCGATGGAGGTCCCCGCCGAGGTGGCCTCCGCGATCCGCGGGTTCTACGCAGGCGCTTGGAAGAGCAGCGTGCGGGGCGCCGGCGACCGGCTAGCCTCGCGGACGTGATCCTCATCGATCCGCCTGCCGTGGCCAGGTGGGACCGGCTCTGGTCCCACCTGGCCAGCGACACGTCGTACGACGAGGCGCACGCGTTCGCGGCCGCCCACGGCATCCCCGCCCGCGGCTGGGACCGCGACCACTACGACGTCCCGTCGGACTTCTACGACGCGATGGTCGCCGCCGGCGCGGTGCCGGTCACGTCCCGCGAGCTCGTCTCCGCGCTGCGCCGCGCCGGGCTCCGCCGACCGAAGGCGCAGTCGCTGAGGCCCGACCTGCCCTAGGGTGAGCGACGTGTCCGGGGAGAGGAAGGTCGACAGCACGCCCACCCGGCTGAGGTCGCTCGCCGACGCCTACCCCGACGGGATCCTCGGCGCGACGCGGGACGGTGTCGTCACCATCCTCAACGCGCAGGGCGCTGCACTGCTCGGCATCGACCCCCAGGAGGCGGCGACCCGGCCGCTGGGCGACGTGCTGCGCCTGCTCGACCAGGACGGCCGCACCTGGCTCGACGTCAACCGGCCCTTCGACAGCATCTCGACGGTCCGTGGCGTGCCGGAGCAGTCCTGGCTCAACGCATCCGGTGACGAGGTGCTGACCACCGCCAAGCTGGTGCGCAACGAGCCCCTCGGGCCGGTCCTCGGCATCGCCGTCGGGCTGCGCAGCGGGCGCGGGCGGGCCCGGCTGGACCGCGAGCGCTCCGACCTCGTCGCCACCGTCGCCCACGAGCTCCGCTCGCCCCTCACCGGCGTGAAGGGGTTCGTCCAGGCCCTGCTCAACCGCTGGGACAAGCTCACCGACGACCAGCGCAAGCTGATGCTCACCACCGTCAACGCCGACGCCGACCGCCTCGCGCGCCTGATCGCCGAGCTCCTCGACGTCGCCCGCATCGACACCGACCGCCTGCAGCTCTACCCGCGCGAGTCGTCCGCCGAGGTGCTGGTGCGTCGGGTGGTCGACTCGATCGAGGCCGGTACGTCGCGCGAGATCCGGCTCGACGTCGAGGCCGACCTGCCCGACGTGTTCGCCGACCCCGACAAGTTCACCCAGGTCGTCACCAACCTCGTCGAGAACGCCATCCGGCACGGCCAGGGCGAGGTCCGCGTTGGCCTGGCGCGCGCGGAGAGCCCCTACGGCGTACGCATCACCGTCGACGACGAGGGCGACGGCATCCCGGTCGAGCTCCGACGCCGGGTGTTCACGAAGTTCTGGACGACCGGTGACTCGGGTGGCAGCGGACTCGGGATGTACATCGTCGGCGGCCTCGCTCGCGCCCACGGTGGCTGGGTCACCATCGACGACGCCCCCGGCGGCGGCGCCCGGGTGATGGTCGACTGGCCGAGCGACGACCAGCGGCCGGACTGACCCTCCCGACCTCCACACAACCTTCACGAGTCGTCCCCGCCTCCTGCCCGTCGCGGCTCCTAGGGTCGGGGCATGACGTCGAGCACGCCTTCGCGGACCGCCCTCGTGGTGGAGGACGAGCGCACGATCAACGACGCCCTGGCCCAGCGGTTGCGCGCCGAGGGGTACGTCGTCGAGCAGGCCTTCGACGGTCCCTCGGCCGTCGAGCGGGCCAGCTCCGTCGAGCCCGACGTCGTGCTGCTCGACGTGATGCTGCCCGGTTTCGACGGGCTCGAGGTCTGCCGGCGGATCCAGGCCGAGCGGCCGGTCCCCGTGCTCATGCTGACCGCGCGAGACGACGAGGCCGACGTGCTGGTCGGCCTCGGCGTCGGCGCCGACGACTACCTCACCAAGCCGTTCTCGATGCGCGAGGTCGTCGCCCGCGTCGCCGCGCTGCTGCGGCGCGTCGAACGCGCCGAGGCGCTCGCCGTCGAGCGACCCGCCACCCTCGAGGTCGGTGCGATCGTCATCGACCCCGGCGCCCGGCGTACGACGGTCGCGGGGGAGCCGGTCCACCTGACCCCGACCGAGTTCGACCTGCTGCTGTGCCTGGCGCGGGAGGCAGGACAGGTGCTCGGCCGCGACCGGCTGCTCCGCGAGGTGTGGGACTGGGGCGACTCGTGGGGGAGCGCGGGTGCCGCGCGCACCGTCGACAGCCACGTGAAGGCGCTGCGCGCCAAGGTCGGCGCCGAGCGCATCCGTACGGTGCACGGCGTCGGCTACGCCCTCGAGGCCCTCCCGTGACTCCGCGCACCGCCACACCGCTCGACACCGTGTCGAGCCTCAAGGTCAAGCTCGGGCTGCTCGTCGCCGCCTCCGTCGTCGTGGCCGTCCTGCTCAGCCTGCTCGGCTCGGCGGCCCACGTGCCGCCGCTGCTGGTGCTGCCGGTCACCGTCGCGCTCGCCCTCGGCGTCACCCAGCTGCTCGCAGCGGGCATGGTGGCGCCGCTGCGCCGGATGACCGAGGTGTCGCGAGCGATGGCGCGCGGTGACTACTCGGGGCGCGTCCTCACGACCGCCACCGACGAGGTCGGGCAGCTCGCTGCGGCCTTCAACCGCATGGCCGAGGACCTCGCGACCGTCGACCGCGAGCGACGCGACCTGATCGCGACTGTCTCCCACGAGCTGCGTACGCCGCTCACGGCGATGACGGCACTGCTCGAGAACCTCGCCGACGGCGTCGTACCGGCCGACGCCGAGCACCTGGGCGCCGCGCTGGAGGAGGCCCAGCGGCTCGGGCGGCTCGTGGACGACCTGCTCCAGCTCTCGCGGCTCGAGGCCGGGGTCGTCGAGCTCGACCGCCAACCGGTCGTCCTCCGCTCGCTCGTCGAGGAGTCCGTAGCCCAGGTGGCCGCCGCCGGCCGCACCGGGGCCTTCGACGTGACCGTCCCGGCCGACCTGGACGTCGAGGGCGACCCCGCCCGATTGCGCCAGCTGCTGGTCAACGTCCTGGACAACGCGGGTCGGCACGCGCCGCCCGGCACGACCGTCCGGGTGTCCGGAGGAGCGGATCGAGACACCGGACGGCGCTGGTGGCTCGAGGTCACCGACGAGGGCGGGGGAGTCGCGCCCGAGGACCGCGAGCGCGTCTTCGAGCGGTTCGGCACCGACGGAGGCGGCGGCACCGGGCTCGGCCTCGCGGTGGCCCGGTGGGTCGCCCAGCTCCACGGCGGCACGCTGCGATTCCTCGACCCCGACTCCGGCCGTGGCGCCCGGCTGCGGCTCGAGATCGGCTCACCCGACCCGTCCCTTCCCGCCTCGACCTCCCCGGAGTCCGTCATGACCACCACTGCCCCCACCGGGCCGACGTCGCCTGCTCCCGTCCTCGCACGCCCCGGCACCGGCATGGACGCGCTCTTCGGCCGGTTCTGGCCAGAGCCGGGCAGGTCGTCGGGCTGGCGGACGGTCCTCGCCGCCGCTGTCGCCGGTGTCGTCGCCGGTGTCGCACTCTCGTTCCACGGTCCCGGCATCAGCTGGACCCTCGCCGCACTGGCCTGCGGCACCGCCGCCTGGCTCACCGCCCGGGGCCGTCGCGACCCGTGGACGCTTGCCTGCACTGGCCTCGCCGTCCTGCTGGTGCTGCCGATGACCCTGCTCGCCGCCGAGTGGGTGCAGGTGCTGTGCCTGCTCGCCGCGACGGCCGTCTTCCTGTGCGGGGTGACCGGCGCACGGACGCTTCCGGGATTCGTGCTCACCGGGATCTCGTGGCCGCTCGCCTCACTGCGCGGGCTGCCGTGGTTCGGACGCTCGGTCCGGCTCGCCGGCACCGGCTCGCAGACCCCGGCCGTCGTGCGTACGACGGCGTGGTCCGTGCTGGCCCTCGGCGTCTTCGGCACGATCTTCGCCACCGCCAACCCCGTCTTCGGGTCGTGGGTGGACGCGCTCGTGCCCAGCCTGAGCTTCAACGAGGTCGTCGGTCGCGCCTTCCTGGCCTGCTTCGTCTTCGCCGTCACGCTCGGTGCGGCCTACCTCGCGCTCAACCCCTCGCAGGTCGACGTGCTCGACGGCCGGCGCCCCGCACCGCTGACCAACCGGTTCGAGTGGCTCGTCCCGGTGCTCGTCGTCGATGCGGTCTTCCTCGCCTTCATCGCCGCGCAGGCCCGCGCGCTGGTCGGCGGCGAGGACTACATCCGGGAGTCGACGGGCCTCACCTATGCCGACTACGTGCACCAGGGGTTCGGCCAGCTCACCCTCGCCACGGCCCTCACCGTGCTGGTCGTCTGGGTCGCGTCCCGCCGCGCGGGCGACGGCCCGGACGACCGTCGCTGGCTCGTCGGCTCCCTCGGGCTGCTCTGCGTGCTGACGCTGCTCGTCGTGGCCTCCGCCCTGCGCGGGATGGCGGTCTACCAGGACGCGTACGGCTTCACGACGCTGCGGCTCTTCGTCGACGTCTTCGAGGGGTGGCTCGGCTCGGTCGTCCTCGCGATCATGGTGGCGGGCGTTGCCGGGAGGGGGCGCTGGCTGCCTCGCGTCGCCCTCGTCTCGGGCGCCCTCGCCCTCGTCGGGCTGGCCGCGATCAACCCGGACGCCTGGGTGGCCGAGCGCAACCTCGACCGCTACGAGGCGACCGGCAAGCTCGACCTGCGCTACCTGCAGACCCTCTCCGTGGACGCCGCGCCGGTGATCGTGGACCGGCTGCCGGCCGAGGTCGCGCGCTGCGTGCTGCAGGACAACCCGTTCAACGCGCTCCGCCCGGACGTCCTCGACGACCCGCGTGCCTGGAACCTCGGTCGCGCGCGCGCGGCAGACGCGGTCGCACCGCTCGACCTCGGCACCAGGCCAACGGTTGGTCCGCGGGACGGGTGCGCCGACGTGTGGACCGACTTCGGGGAGTAGCATCGCGGTCGTGGACACGAGCTTGCGATTTCTGCGCCCCGGACCTGGTCCGTCGGGCAGCTGACGCATCCGGGTCCGGGGAGTCCCCGTCCGACCCACGCTCGTCCATCCCTAGACTCTGCGGCTGACCTGCTGTCGCCGCGCGAAAGCCACTCGATGACTTCGCGGCCGACATCGGTAGCGCCGCGCGAAGGAGAGCCATGTCCGGCCCCAACACCGACTACGACCCTGTCGAGGTGACCCCGCTCAAGGCCGAGCAGGTCGACGAGATGCGCGAGGCGGCCCTGGCCGCGATCGCCGCAGCCGGCGACCTCGAGTCCCTCAAGCAGGTGCGCATCGACCACACCGGCGACCGGTCGCCGCTGGCGCTCGCCAACCGCGAGATCGGCGCGCTGCCGCCGCAGGCCCGCAAGGACGCCGGCCAGCGCATCGGCCAGGCCCGCGGCGCCGTCAACCAGGCGCTCGCCGCCCGGCAGGCCGTCCTCGAGGCCGAGCACGAGGAGCGGATGCTGGTCGAGGAGGCGGTCGACGTCACCCTGCCCACGACCCGTGGCCGTCGCGGCGGTCGGCACCCGATCACCCTGCAGTCCGAGCTCATCGCGGACCTGTTCGTGGCCATGGGCTACGAGGTCTCCGAGGGGCCCGTGGTCGAGGCCGAGTGGCTCAACTTCGACGCCCTCAACCTCGGTCCCGACCACCCCGCGCGCTCCATGCAGGACACGTTCTGGACCGAGCCGGCCGAGGACCACGTCGTCCTGCGCACCCAGACCTCGCCGGTGCAGGCGCGCACCATGCTGACGCGCAAGCCGCCCATCTACGTCGTCTGCCCGGGCCGGGTGTTCCGCACCGACGAGTACGACGCCACGCACTCGCCGATGTTCCACCAGGTCGAGGGCCTCGTCGTCGACGAGGGCATCACGATGGCCCACCTCAAGGGCACCCTCGACCACTTCGCGTCCCAGCTCTTCGGCGACGGCATCGCGACCCGGTTCCGGCCGTCGTACTTCCCCTTCACCGAGCCGTCTGCCGAGGTCGACGTGCTCTGCTTCGTGTGCCGCAACGTCGACCCGGCGTCGTGCCGCACCTGCCGCGGCGAGGGCTGGATCGAGTGGGGCGGCTGCGGCGTGGTCAACCCGCGGGTGCTCGTCGCGTGCGGCGTCGACCCGTCGGTCTACAGCGGCTTCGCCTTCGGCATGGGCATCGACCGCTCGTTCATGTTCCGCCACGACCTCGAGGACCTGCGTCCGCTGTTCGAGGGCGACGTGCGGTTCAGCAGCGCTTTCGGGACGGAGATCTGACATGAAGGCACCCCTCTCCTGGATCCTGGAGCACGTCGACGTCCCCGCGGGCACGACGACCGAGCACCTGACCGACCGGCTCACGCTGACCGGCCTCAAGCTCGAGGCGGTCGTCAGCCCCGGGCGCGACATCACCGGTCCGCTGGTGATCGGCCGCGTGCTGACGATGGAGCCCGAGCCGCAGAAGAACGGCAAGACCATCAACTGGTGCACCGTCGACGTCGGTGACGCCAACGGCACCGGTGAGCCGCAGGGCATCGTCTGCGGAGCTCACAACTTCGAGCCCGGTGACCTCGTCGCGACCGTGCTTCCCGGCGGCGTGCTGCCCGGCGGCTTCGAGATCGGCGCCCGCAAGACCTACGGGCACCTGTCCGCCGGGATGATCTGCTCGGCCCGCGAGCTCGGCCTCGGCGACGACCACGACGGCATCATCGTGCTGCCCCCGGACGCCGGTCAGCCCGGAGACGACGTACGACCCGTGCTGGGGCTCGACGAGGAGACGATCGAGCTCGAGATCAACCCCGACCGCGCCTACGCCCTCTCCATCCGTGGCATCGCGCGCGAGGTGCTGGTCTCCGTCGACGGCGCGAGCGACTTCCGCGACCCCGCCGATCGCCAGACCCCGGCGGCCAACGACCAGGGGCACCCGGTCGTCGTCGAGGATGCCGAGGGCTGCCCGGTCTTCGTCGCGCGCACGGTCACCGGCTTCGACCCGACCGCGAGGACGCCCGACCACATCGTCCAGCGGATCACCGCCAGCGGCATGCGCCCGATCTCGCTGGCCGTCGACGTGACCAACTACGTCATGCTCGAGACCGGTCGGCCGATCCACGGCTACGACGCCGACAAGGTGCAAGGCCCGCTCGTCGTGCGCCGTGCGCGCGACGGCGAGCGCCTGACCACCCTCGACGGCACCGAGCGGAACCTCGACCCGGCCGACCTCGTCGTGGCCGACGACTCCGGGATCATCGGTCTGGGCGGCGTGATGGGCGGCGAGACGACCGAGATGTCCGGGACGACCACCTCGATCCTCGTCGAGGCCGCCCACTGGGACGCCGTGTCGATGTACCGCACCGGTCGCCGCCACAAGATCACCTCCGAGGCCGGCCGGCGCAACGAGCGCGGTGTCGACCCGACGATCTGCGAGGCCGCGGCCGACCGCGTCGTCGAGCTGCTCGTCGAGCACGGCGGTGGCCGGGCCGAGCCCGGGGTCACCGTCGTCGGCGCGCCGCCCGCGACGCCCGTCGTCGAGGTCCCCGGTGACCTCGCCGCCCGCGTGTCGGGGATGGACATCAGCGAGGAGCGCAGCATCGAGTGCCTGCGCGCCGTCGGCTGCGAGGTGTCGGTCGACGGGTCGGGCAGCGGCACGCTGTCCGTCACCCCGCCCCCGTGGCGCCCCGACCTGACCGACGCGCAGGACTTCTCCGAGGAGGTCATCCGGCTCGTCGGCTACGACAAGGTGCCCTCGGTCCTGCCGACGCCGCCGTCAGGGCGCGGCCTGACGCGTCCGCAGCAGCTGCGCCGGAGGATCGGCCGCACGCTCGCGGGCGACGGGTTCGTGGAGGTGGTGAGCTTCCCGTTCGTCGGGACCTCGGACCTCGACGACCTCGGGCTCCCCGAGGACGACCCGCGGCGCGACCTGCTGCGGCTGTCGAACCCGCTCAGCGCCGAGGCGCCGTTCATGACCACGACGTTGCTGCCGGGCGTGCTACGCACCGCCGGCAAGAACGTCGGGCACGGCAACACCGACCTGGCGATCTTCGAGACCGGCACCGTGACGTTCCCGCGCCACGCCGGCCCGGCCGCGATCCTGCCGGTCGACCGCCGTCCCACCGACGAGGAGTTCGCCGCGCTCGACGCCGCCCTGCCTGCCCAGCCGTTGCACCTGGCCCTCGTCGCCGCCGGTGACGCGGTCGCGGGCGGCTGGTGGGGTGCGCCCCGCCCGGTCGGCTGGGCCGACGCGGTCGAGGCCGTGCGATCGGTCGCGGCGTCGCTCGGGCTGGAGCTGACCGTGACCTCGGCCGAGCTCGCACCGTGGCACCCCGGTCGCTGCGCCGAGCTGTCGGTCGACGGCGAGGTCGTCGGTCACGCCGGCGAGGTGCACCCGACGGTCTGCCAGGCGTTCGGGCTGCCGAAGCGCACCGTCGCGGCCGAGGTCGACCTCGACCTCCTCATCGCCCACGCCGTCCACCTGCGGCCGGCGCCCACCTTCTCGTCGTACCCGGTCGCCAAGGAGGACGTCGCCCTCGTGGTGGACACCTCCGTGCCGGCCGCCGACGTCGAGTCGGCGCTGCGCGAGGGGGCGGGCGAGCTGCTCGAGTCCATCCGCCTCTTCGACGTCTACACCGGCGACCAGGTCGGTGAGGGCAGGAAGTCGCTGGCCTACGCCCTGCGGTTCCGTGCGCCCGACCGGACCCTCAAGGAGGGTGAGGCAGCGGCCGCCCGCGACGCCGCCGTGGCCGTCGCCGTCGAGCGGACCGGGGCCGTCCAGCGCGCCTGATCCACGCTCGGCACCTGCACGCTGGGCCTTGAGTCTCCTGGAGACTCGAGGCCCAGCGCGCTCAGCGCTCGCAGGAGCGGCGCACCTCGGCGGCGCAGGTGTCGCGGCCGTCGTAGCCGTCAGCGCGGTCGCGCCCCGTGCCGCCGCGGACCCGGTCGGCCCCCTTGCCGCCGGACAGCCGGTCGCGACCCGAGCCGCCTAGCAGCAGGTCGGCACCCGAGCTGCCGGAGACACGGTCCCCACCCGCTCCGCCGACGAGCCGGTCGTCGCCGTACGTGCCGGTCAGGATGTCGTCACCGTCGCCACCGCGCATGACCACGGGCCGCCTGGCGTCCATGGTGCTCCGCTGGCGAGACGCGGTGAGGAGGTCGTCGCCGCCGCGTCCGCTCATCCGGATGCTCGCGCCGGAGCCTCTGAGCACCTCGGAGGACTCGGTCCCCACCAGGGAGACGTAGGCCCCGGCGAGGACGACCTCCTCCCACGCATCCATGGCGCCGGTGAACTCGAGACGCGGGCTGGAGTTGCGCAGGCAGGTGTAGGCCACCCCCACCCGCACGGCGCCCTCCACGCAGTACCCCAGCTCGACTCGGTCCCGCCCGTCGCCGCCCACGAGGTCACCACCGACGGTGTCGTAGAACACCAGGCTGTCGTCGCCACCTCGCAGGTCGACGGTACGGCGTGCGTCCGGGCTCGGCGGCGCCATGAGTCCTTGGGAGGGGACCGGGCTGCCGCTGCCGAAGACGACGCGCTCGTTGGCGTCCGTGCCGGTGAAGGTGGTGCGAAGGTTGTCCACGAGCACGGTCCAGGACGTCACCGCGCCCGACCACCGGAGGACCGGCCGGCCGTCGACCGCAGCGGTGCCCGTGGGGGGGTCGACGGCGAGGTCGTTGCCCTGCCAGCCGCGGTAGAGGTGCAGCGTGTTGGCGCCACCGCCGAGGTCAGGCGTCGGTCCCGCCTGCACGCCTGCCCAGTGCAGACGGTCGTCGCCCTCGCCCAGCGTCAGCTGGTCGCGGTTGCCCGATCCGGCGTCGATCGAGCCGGAGTAGACCGAGTCACCACCGCCGCGGGTGTCGATGACGTCCCTCTCGGTGTCGGTGGAGCCCCCGAGTCGCGACCAGTCACCGGTCCCTGCGTGCACGGCCTCGCCGGTCTCGCTGCCCGTGTAGGCATCGCTGCCGGCGCCGAGGACGACGGTGAGGCTGGCGTTGCCGTCGGTGGACTCGTTGACGACCGTGTCGTCGCCGGGACCGGCGTCGACGGTGAAGACGAAGGGTTCCGAGCTCGAGGTGATCCGGACACAGACCAGGTCGCTGCCCTCACCGGCGCTCGCGCCCCCGCCGAGCGTCTGGCCGACGACCATGACGTCGTCGCCAGGTGTGCCGGTGCTGCCCTCGACCGTCACGGTCCTGCCCTGGCACGTCAGCGGCTCGGCATGCGACGGAGCTGCGGCGATGAGCGTCAGCGGGATCGTCAGCGGGATCGTCAGGGCGGTGGCCAGCGCGGCGCGACGGCGTGGCGGCACGCGGGTTGGTCCGTAGGAGTCAGGCATACCGACCAAGACGCCGCGAGCCGCCCAGAAGTTGTCGACGTGGTGGATCAGTTGATCGGCGACCCGACGATCGCGCGGAACCGGTCGAGCACCTCTCGATCACCCACCACTGAGATGTCGGTGTCGTTCCCCCGGCTCCAGAGCCACAGGTCGAGCGCCGCCGCGGTGCCGTCGACGACGGCGTCGGGCTCCACGTCGCCGTCCCCCGGGGGATCGACCACGTGGAAGTCCTCCTCGTCGGAGTACGTCGTCCCGCTGTCCGGGTCGGTGCCGGAGAAGGTCCCGAACCGGACCCAGAACGACTCGCCCGTGTCCGTGACGTCGACGCGCACCAGACCCTCGCCCGGCTCCCAGCGGCCCCATGGAGGACACCCGCCGTACATCACCGCCAGGCACTCGTGGACCCCGTCGCTCGCGAGGAGCGGATCGAGCTCGGAGTCGACTCCCGCCGTCTGCTCGGCATCCACGCGGTGGATGAGGGCCTCGTGTGCCTGCCGGCGCAGGATGAAGCCGACGGTGTGGTCGTCGGACCAGTTCCACGCCTCGTCGGCCGGGTCCGCCTCCCCGAGCACGCGCACGAGCTCGGCCGACCGCTCGTCGAAGGTCGAGAGCAGGTCGTCGTACGCCTCGGGGCGCTCGGGGTCGACCTCCTCGGGCCGGGCCGGCCGCGCCGACAGGACCTCGGCCCACCACCGCTGCACCGTGGCGAGGTGCCAGAGCAGGTCGGCGGCGTCCCAGTCCGGGCACGACGGCACGCGAGCCGTGGGGTCGCAGGTGGTCAGCACCTCGCGGAAGCGCGCGGACTCGGAGCGGACGTGGTCGAGGTAGGCCTCGGCGGAGAGCGAGGTAGGGAGACGGGTCACTCCCGCACCGTAGGGGAGGAGGCCGACGACGCGCCTCCCACATTCCCTCGATTCGGCAAGACATGCAGAGATATGTATAGTCATGCACATGACCGTGTCAGTCGCCGTCGCCGGAGCCAGTGGGTACGCCGGGGGCGAGGTGCTGCGCCTGCTGCTCGGCCACCCCGGGGTCGAGATCGGCACGCTGACCGCTGGGTCCAACGCGGGCGAGCGACTCGGGGCGCTCCAGCCGCACCTGCTGCCGCTGGCCGACCGGGTCCTCGCCGACACCACGGTGGAGAACCTCTCCGGCCATGACGTGGTCTTCCTCGCGCTCCCGCACGGCCAGTCCGCCGCGATCGCGCAGGCGCTCGGCGAGGACACCGTGGTCGTGGACTGCGGCGCGGACTTCCGGCTGACCGACGCGGAGGAGTGGGCCGCCTTCTACGGCGGTGAGCACGCCGGGTCGTGGCCCTACGGCCTTCCCGAGCTGCCCGGCCAGCGCGAGGTGCTGCGCGGCGCGAAGCGGATCGCGGTGCCGGGGTGCTACCCGACCGTCTCCACGCTCGCGATCGTCCCGGCGCTCGCCGCCGGGCTCGTCGAGCCGGACGTCACGGTCGTCGCGGCGTCCGGCACCAGCGGCGCCGGCAAGGCCGCCAAGCCGCACCTGCTCGGCAGCGAGGTGATGGGCAACGCCAGCGCCTACGGCGTCGGCGGCGTCCACCGGCACACCCCCGAGATCGTCCAGAACCTCAGCTCCGTCCACGGCTCACCCGTGGCGGTCGGCTTCACGCCGCTCCTCGTCCCGATGTCGCGGGGCATCCTCGCCACCGTCCAGGCGCCCCTGCTCGACGGGGTCGACCTCGCGGCGGTGCGCGACGCCTACGCGACGGCGTACGACAGCGAGCCGTTCGTCCACCTGCTGCCCGAGGGCCAGTGGCCGCAGACGCAGTCGGTGCTGGGCTCCAACGCCGTGCAGGTACAGGTGGCCGTCGACGAGCGCGTACGACGTCTGGTGGCGGTGGCCGTGGTCGACAACCTCGCCAAGGGCACCGCCGGAGCCGCCGTCCAGTGCATGAACCTCGCCCTGGGCCTCGACGAGGCCACCGGGCTCTCCACGATCGGACTCGCACCATGACCACCACCCACCCCGCCGGCTTCACCGCGGCAGGCGTCGCTGCAGGACTCAAGTCCACCGGCGCCAAGGACCTCGCCCTCGTCGTCAACCACGGGCCGACCTTCGACTCGGCCACCGTCTTCACCTCCAACCGCTGCAAGGCCAACCCGGTCCTGTGGAGCCAGGAGGTCGTCAAGGACGGCACGGTCAGGGCCGTCGTGCTCAACTCCGGCGGGGCGAACTGCTACACCGGCCCGGAGGGCTTCCAGACCACCCACGCCGTGGCCGAGCAGGTCGCGTCGTGCCTGGGCATCGGCGCGATCGACGTCGTCGTCTGCTCGACCGGCCTCATCGGCCTGGCCAACGACCGTGGCCACCTGCTGGCCGGCGTCGACGCGGCCACCGCGGCGCTGTCGGCCGACGGCGGTCTCGACGCCGCCGAGGCCATCATGACCACCGACTCGGTGAGCAAGACGGTCGTCGTCGAGGGCGCCGGCTGGTCGATCGGCGGGATGGCGAAGGGCGCCGGGATGCTCGCCCCCGCCCTCGCCACGATGCTCGTCGTCATCACCACCGACGCCGTCGTACCGGCGGCCGACCTCGACGCCGCGCTCCGGGCCGCGACGCGGGTCAGCTTCGACCGGCTCGACTCCGACGGCTGCATGTCCACCAACGACACGGTCACCGTCCTGGCCTCGGGCGCCAGCGGGATAACGCCCACGCCCGAGGACTTCACGGCAGCCCTCACCCAGGCCTGCACCGACCTGGCCATGCAGCTGCTCAAGGACGCCGAGGGGGCCGACCACGAGATCGCGATCACCACGCTGCACGCCGCCTCGGAGGAGGAGGCCGTCGAGGTGAGCCGCAGCGTCGCCCGCAGCAACCTCTTCAAGGCCGCCGTGTTCGGCAACGACCCCAACTGGGGCCGCGTGCTCGCCTCGGTCGGCACCACCACGGCACAGTTCGACCCCGCCGACCTCGACGTCGCGATGAACGGCGTCTGGGTGTGCCGGCAGTCCACGCCCGCCGAGGACCCCTCGTCGATCGACCTCACCGGCCGCGAGGTCAGCGTGACCATCGACCTCAAGTCCGGCGACGCCCGCGCCACCGTCTGGACCAACGACCTGACCCACGCCTACGTCCACGAGAACAGCGCCTACAGCTCATGATCGAGACCGGAACTAACCCCAGCGGCCCCACGCCCCATCCCAGCCGCCCCGACCCCGCCAAGGCCCGCACGCTCGCGGCCGCCCTGCCGTGGCTCAAGCGCTACCACGGCCAGACGGTCGTGGTGAAGTACGGCGGCAACGCGATGACCGACGACTCGCTCAAGGTCGCCTTCGCGGAGGACATCGCGTTCCTGCGGTTCGCCGGCTTCAAGCCCGTCGTCGTCCACGGCGGGGGTCCCCAGATCTCCTCCATGCTCGACCGGCTCGGCATCCGGTCGGAGTTCCGCGGCGGCCTGCGGGTGACCACGCCCGAGGCGATGGACGTCGTCCGGATGGTGCTCGTCGGGCAGGTGCAGCGCGAGCTCGTCGGCCTCATCAACCAGCACGGCGCGCTCGCGGTCGGGCTGTCGGGTGAAGACGCCGGCCTGTTCACCGCCGAGCGCACCAACACGGTCGTCGACGGCGAGGAGGTCGACCTCGGCCTCGTCGGCGAGGTCGCCGAGGTCCGCCCCGAGGCCGTCCTCGACCTGATCGAGGCCGGCCGGGTGCCGGTGGTCAGCTCGGTCGCCCCCGATGCGCACGGACTGGTGCACAACGTCAACGCGGACACCGCCGCCGCCGCGCTCGCGGTCGCGCTGGGTGCCGAGAAGCTGATGGTCCTCACCGACGTCGAGGGCCTCTACCGCGACTACGGCAACTCCGACGACCTCATCCAGGAGATCAGTCCCGAGGCCCTCGGCGAGATGCTGCCGTCCCTCGACGCGGGGATGATCCCCAAGATGCGCGCCTGCTACGAGGCCGTCGTCGGGGGAGTGCCGCGCGCCACGGTCGTCGACGGCCGCGAGCCCCACGCCGTGCTGCTCGAGATCTTCACCGACGAGGGCGTCGGCACGCAGGTGCTGCCGGGGGCGGCAACGAAACTACGCAAGCCCTATCCGAAGGGAGACCAGCCATGAGCGCGATCCAGGACCGCTACGCCGGCGCGGTCATGAACACCTTCGGCCCGCCCGCCCTCGCCCTCGTCCGCGGGGAGGGGGCCCACGTCTGGGACGCCGACGGCAAGGAGTACGTCGACCTGCTGGCCGGCATCGCCGTCAACGCGCTCGGCCATGCGCACCCCGCGCTGGTCGAGGCGGTCACCACCCAGCTCTCGACCCTCGGCCACGTGTCGAACTTCTTCGCCACGGAGCCGCAGGTCTCGCTCGCCGAGCGGCTGGTCGCGCTGCTCGGCTGGGGCGACGACGCCCGGGTCTTCCTCAGCAACTCCGGCGCCGAGGCCAACGAGGCGGCGCTCAAGCTCACCCGTCGTACGGGCCGCACGCGGCTCGTCGCCGCCGAGGGGTCGTTCCACGGCCGGACGATGGGGGCGCTCGCGCTGACCTCCAAGGCCGCGTACCGCGAGCCGTTCGAGCCGCTGCCCGGCGACGTCACCTTCGTGCCGTACGACGACGTGGCCGCGCTCGAGGCAGCCGTCGACGAGACCGTGGCCGCGGTCGTCCTCGAGCCCATCCAGGGCGAGGCCGGAGTCGTCGTCCCGTCGGCCGACTACCTCGCCGCCGCCCAGCGGATCGCCCACGACCACGGCGCGCTGCTGTGGCTGGACGAGGTGCAGACCGGCATCGCCCGGACTGGCGCCTGGTTCGGCCACCAGCTCCTCGACGGCGTCGAGCCCGACGTGGTGACCCTCGCCAAGGGCCTGGGCGGCGGCATCCCGATCGGTGCCACCGTCGCCCGGGGCGCGGCTGCGACGCTGCTCCAGCCCGGCAACCACGGCACGACCTTCGGCGGCAACCCCGTCGCGTGCGCGGCCGCGCTCGCCGTCCTCGACGCGATCGTCGCCGACGACCTCCTCGTGGCGACCAGCGCCCGGGGCGACCAGCTCGCCTCGCTGCTCGCGAAGCAGGCCGGGGTCGTCGAGGTCACCGGGGCGGGGCTGATGCGGGGCGCCGAGCTCGACGGTCCCTACGCACCGCACGCCGTCGTGGCGGCCCGCGCGGCCGGCTTCATCCTCAACGCCACCGGCCCCACGCGGCTGCGCTTCGTCCCGCCGCTGGTCATCAGCACCGAGGACCTCGATGCCCTGGGCCACGCCCTCCCGCAGATCCTCGACGACGCCCGCTCCGCGGCGCAGGAGACACCATGAGCACCCGCCACTTCCTCCGCGACGACGACCTCTCGCCGTCCGAGCTGCTCGAGGTCCTGGACCTCGCCGATGCGATGAAGGCCGCGCCCTTCGACCACAAGCCGCTCAGCGGCCCGCAGACGGTCGCGCTCGTCTTCGACCGCCCGACCCTGCGCACGCAGGTGTCGTTCGCGGCGGGCATCGCCGAGCTCGGCGGCAACCCGATGACCGTGGACGGCGGGCTCGCCGCGATGGGCTCGCGCGAGGGCGTCGAGGACGTCGCCCGCATCCTCGGCCGGCAGGCCGCGGCGATCGTGTGGCGCACCGCCCACCAGTCCGACGTCGTCACCATGGCGTCGTACGCCGGCGTGCCCGTGCTCAACGCCCTCACCGACGAGTTCCACCCCTGCCAGCTCCTCGCCGACCTCCAGACCGTGCGCGAGCACACCGGCCGCCTCGCGGGCGTCCGGGCGGCCTTCGTCGGCGACGGCGCCTGCAACATGGGCAACTCCTGGGTCCTCGCCGGCGCGAGCGCCGGCCTGCACGTCGTCATCGGCGCTCCCGACGGCTTCTCGCCCGACGCCGACGTCGTGGCGAAGGCGCGCGAGATCGCGCAGGACACCGGAGGCTCCGTCGAGCTGACCACCGACCCGGTGGAGGCCGTGAAGGGCGCCGAGGTCGTGATCACCGACTCGTGGGTGAGCATGGGCCGCGAGGAGGAGGCGGGTGACCGGCTGCGGATCTTCCCGCCCTACGGTGTCACCGAGGAGCTGCTCGCCCACGCCGAACCGGAGGCCATCGTCATGCACTGCCTGCCCGCCTACCGCGGCAAGGAGATCGCCGACGAGGTGATCGAAGGGCCGCAGTCGGTGGTGTGGGACGAGGCCGAGAACCGCCGGCACGCGCAGAAGGCCGTGCTCACCTGGCTCCTGGACCACTCATGAGCGCCCGAGGGCTGACACCCCTCACCAAGGGCGCACGCCACCAGCGCATCGTCGAGATCGTCACCGCCCACCCGGTGCGCTCGCAGACCGAGCTCGCCGAGCTCCTCGGCGACCACGGCGTGCACGTCACGCAGGCGACGCTGAGCCGCGACCTCGTCGAGCTCGACGCGGTCAAGGTGCGCGGGGCCGACGGCGCGCTCGTGTACGCCGTCCCGGGCGAGGGCGGGGACCGGTCGGTGGTCGGACCCCGCGACAGCGCCGCCGGCCGCGACCGCCTGGCCCGTCTCTGCGCCGACCTCCTCGTCAGCGCCGAGGCGAGCGCCAACCTCGTCGTCCTGCGCACCCCGCCCGGCGCCGCGCAGTTCCTGGCCAGCGCCTTCGACAAGGCCGACCTCGGCGACGTCCTCGGCACCATCGCCGGAGACGACACCCTCCTGGTCATCGGCCGCGACCCGCAGGGCGGCGACGCGCTCGCCCAGCGGTTCCTCGACCTGGCCAACCACCACACGTCCGCACCAGACATCGAAAAGGACTCCCTGTGAGCAAGGTCCTCACCTCCCTCCCGGTCGGCGAGCGCGTCGGCATCGCGTTCTCCGGCGGCCTCGACACCTCGGTGGCGGTCGCCTGGATGCGCGCCAGGGGAGCGGTGCCGTGCACCTACACCGCCGACATCGGCCAGTACGACGAGCCCGACATCTCCGGCGTACCGTCCCGCGCGATGCAATACGGTGCCGAGCTGGCGCGTGCGGTCGACTGCAAGACCCAGCTGGTCGAGGAGGGCCTCGCGGCCATCGCCTGCGGCGCCTTCCACATCCGCTCGGGCGGCCGCGTCTACTTCAACACCACCCCGCTCGGCCGCGCGGTCACCGGCACGATGCTGGTGCGCGCGATGCACGAGGACGACGTCAACATCTGGGGCGACGGCTCGACCTTCAAGGGCAACGACATCGAGCGGTTCTACCGCTACGGCCTGCTCGCCAACCCCGACCTCCGGATCTACAAGCCGTGGCTCGACGCCGACTTCGTCACCGAGCTCGGCGGCCGGCACGAGATGAGCGCGTGGCTGACCGAGAACAACCTTCCCTACCGCGACAGCCAGGAGAAGGCGTACTCCACCGACGCCAACATCTGGGGCGCCACCCACGAGGCCAAGACCCTCGAGCACCTCGACGTCTCGCTCGAGACCGTCGAGCCGATCATGGGCGTGAAGTTCTGGGACCCGTCGATCGCGATCGAGACCGAGGACGTCACGATCCGCTTCGACCAGGGCCGCCCGGTCGCCATCAACGGCATCCGGTACGACGACCCGGTCGCGCTCGTCCACGAGGCCAACGCGATCGGCGGCCGGCACGGGCTCGGCATGTCCGACCAGATCGAGAACCGCATCATCGAGGCCAAGTCGCGCGGCATCTACGAGGCGCCCGCCATGGCGCTGCTCTTCGTCGCCTACGAGCGGCTCGTCAACGCGATCCACAACGAGGACACCGTCGCGCAGTACCACAACGAGGGCCGCAAGCTCGGTCGCCTGCTCTACGAGGGCCGGTGGCTGGACCCGCAGGCGCTGATGATCCGCGAGTCGATCCAGCGCTGGATCGCCTCGCTCGTCACCGGCGAGGTCACCCTGCGGCTGCGCCGTGGCGAGGACTACTCGATCCTCAGCACCAGCGGGCCCGCGTTCTCCTACCACCCCGACAAGCTGTCGATGGAGCGCACCGAGAACGCCGCCTTCGGGCCCACCGACCGCATCGGGCAGCTGACGATGCGCAACCTGGACATCGCAGACTCGCGCGCCAAGCTCGAGATGTACGCCGCCCAGCCGCTCGACCAGGGCCAGGTGCTCGTCGAGCACGGGACGCTGTTCGGCGCCATCGAGGAGGGTGGCTACGACAGGATCACCGACAACCCCTCCGCCCGCTCCGAGGCGGAGGACGACAGCGCGCTCGACGCAGCGGCGATGGAGTCCGGGACCGACTGATGACCAATGCTCCTGGCCCGTCCGGCACCTCCGGCACGACCAACGAGGGCTCCCTCTGGGGCGGGCGGTTCGCCAGCGGTCCGTCACCCGAGCTGCAGGACCTCTCGCGTTCCACCCACTTCGACTGGCAGCTCGCGCTGTACGACATCGCAGGCTCGCACGCGCACGCCAAGGCGCTGGGGGCCGCCGGCTACCTGACGGGGGAGCAGGAGGCGGAGATCCACCGCGGCCTCGATGCGCTCGCACAGCGGTTCACCGACGGCGAGCTGGTCCCGGAGCCGACCGACGAGGACGTCCACGGCGCGCTCGAGCGGCTGCTGCTGGCGGAGGTCGGTCCCGACGTGGGTGGCCGGCTGCGCGCGGGCCGCAGCCGCAACGACCAGATCGCGACGCTCTTCCGGGCCTACCTCCTCGACCACTCGCTGGTCGTCTCGCGCCTCGTCGCGGACCTCGTCGACGCGCTCGTGACGCAGGCTGCCGGGCACCTGGACGTGATCATGCCGGGGCGCACCCACCTCCAGCACGCGCAGCCGGTGCTGCTGGCCCACCACCTGCTGGCCCACGCGTGGCCGCTGGTGCGTGACCTCGACCGGCTCGACGACTGGCGCCGTCGGGTCTCCGCCGACTCGCCGTACGGTTCCGGGGCGCTGGCGGGGTCCAGCCTGGGCCTCGATCCCGAGCTGGTGGCCGCCGAGCTCGGGTTCACCGGTTCCACCGCCAACTCGATCGACGGCACCGCGGCGCGCGACTTCGTCGCCGAGCTCGCCTTCGTCCTGGCCCAGGTCGGCGTCGATGTGAGCCGGCTGGCCGAGGAGGTCATCCTCTGGTCCACGCGGGAGTTCGACTTCGTGACGCTGCACGACTCCTGGTCGACGGGGTCGAGCATCATGCCGCAGAAGAAGAACCCCGACATCGCCGAGCTCGCCCGCGGCAAGGCCGGCCGGCTGATCGGGAACCTCTCCGGCCTGATGGCCACGCTCAAGGCGCTGCCGCTCGCGTACAACCGTGACCTCCAGGAGGACAAGGAGCCGGTCTTCGACTCCGTGCAGACCCTCGAGGTGCTGCTGCCGGCGTTCACGGGCATGGTCGCCACGCTGACCTTCAACACCGCGCGGATGGCCGAGCTCGCACCGCAGGGCTTCTCGCTCGCCACCGACGTCGCCGAGTGGCTGGTGCGGCAAGGAGTGCCGTTCCGCGAGGCGCACGAGCTCGCCGGTGCCTGCGTACGACGGTGCGAGGAGCTCGGCTGCGACCTGCCCGAGCTCACTGACGAGCAGCTTGCGGCGATCTCGCCGCACCTGACGCCCGAGGTGCGCTCGGTGCTCACCGTCGAGGGATCGGTCGCCTCGCGGTCCGGACGCGGCGGCACCGCCCCGGCCCGCGTGCGCGAGCAGCTCGACGAGCTGCGGGCCGTCACCACGGGGCACCGTGGACGACTGGGCTGAGGGCGACCCGCTCGAGGTCGCGCCCCGGCTGCTGGGCTCCGTCCTCACCCACGGGGGAGTCTCGCTGCGCCTGACCGAGGTCGAGGCGTACGCCGGCCCTGCCGACCCCGGTTCGCACGCCTACCGCGGGCGCACCGAGCGCAATGCGGTGATGTTCGGCCCGCCGGGCCACCTCTACGTCTACTTCGTCTACGGCATGCACCACTGCGCCAACCTCGTCACCGGTCCTGACGGAGACCCCGGCGCGGTGCTGCTCCGCGCGGGCGAGGTGGTGGACGGGCTCGACGTCGCGCGAGCGCGTCGACCCGGCGTCCGCGACCGCGAGCTGGCGCGCGGACCCGCGCGCCTGTGCCGTGCGCTGGGCATCGACCTGTCCGACAACGGCGTACGTCCCGCGCTGGTACCGGGGGACCCGGTCCCTGCGATCAGCACCGGACCTCGGGTCGGTCTGCGGCACGCCGCCGAGCGACCGTGGCGGTTCTGGATCACCGGCGACCCGACCGTCAGCACCTACCGGCCGGCCGCACCGAGACGGTCTGCACGCCCCTGACCTGCGGTTTTGCGCGCGGGCACCCCCCGGTTTGGCATCGCCCGGACGGAGGGTCTACAGTTCTTCTCGTCGCCGCAAGTGGCGCCGCCTCCTGGCCAGAAGGTCAGCTGAAGCGGAAACCTGGCGCGACCACCAGAGCACGAAGCCCGCGAGTTTGACGGCGGGTGGAGCGCCCGGTAAGTTTCTGCAGGTTGCCCCGCGACCGAACCGGCCAAGCCGGCGAGGAACGGGTGCGTCTGATCCTTGAGAACTCAACAGTGTGTTTGATTAGTCGACGAATTAGTTTGTTTTGCCCCGTTGACTGTCTTGTCTTGGCCTCTTTTGTGGGGTTGGGGTGGGGTGGTCGCGGATTTCTTT
>NZ_JAKJHZ010000011.1 GCF_021648885.1 Nocardioides potassii
AAAGAAATCCGCGACCACCCCACCCCAACCCCACAAAAGAGGCCAAGACAAGACAGTCAACGGGGCAAAACAAACTAATTCGTCGACTAATCAAACACACTGTTGAGTTCTCAAGGATCAGACGCACTCACATCGCGATCCGGTGAGGATCTCGGTTGCGTGAGGCAACTGGTAAAACCTAGCGAGCGACTTTCTGACGTGGCAAATCCTCGCCTGTTTCGCTCTGACCCGGTGGTGTCACCGTGACCGATGACCGCTTCGGGTTGTCCTGCCCGGGGCCGGGAACCCGACCTGACCGGTCTTGTTCCCCGCCGCTCCCTGGCGACGAAGAGAACAGTATGCGTACTCATGACATCGCGCAAATCGAGACGGTGTGACCGCGGGCACATCCGCGTTTTCGCAGGTCAGAGGCCTGCTGTGACGCATGGGGCGCGTGGTGTGGCGTGTCGACGCCCCGTTCCACGCGCTCCCGGACCGCTGCCTCAGACCGCCTCGACGCCGGCGAAGTTCTTCTTGCCGCGGCGCAGGACCAGCCACGACCCGCCCACCAGGTCGGCCTCGGTCGGACGCAGCTCGGGGTCCTCGACCCGCACGTTGTTGAGGTAGGCCCCGCCCTCCGCGACCGTACGGCGCGCGTCGCTCCGGCTCTTCACCAGCCCGGCGGTGACGAGGAGGTCGAGGATGCCGGGCAGCTCGCCTGCGGGGACCGTCGTACCTCCGGCCTCCCGCAACGCGGCGGAGAGCGTGTCGGGCTTGATCGAACCGAGGTCTCCCCCGCCGAACAACGCCGCCGCCGCTGCCTTGGCCTGCTCGACCTCGTGCTCCCCGTGGACCAGCGCGGTCACCTCGTCAGCCAGCCGCTTCTGGCCCGCGCGCAGGAAGGGCTTCTCGGCCGTCTGCTCCTCGAGGTCCTCGATCTCCTCGCGCGGGAGGAAGGTGAAGATGCGCAGCAGCTCACCGACCTTCTCGTCCTCGACGTTGAGCCAGAACTGGTGGAAGGCGTAGGGCGACATCATCGAGCCGTCCAGCCAGAGGGCGCCGCCCTCGGTCTTGCCGTACTTGGTGCCGTCGCTCTTGGTGATCAACGGGGTGGCGAACGCGTAGACGCTCTCCCCCGTCACCCGCCGCACGAGCTCGGCGCCGCCGGTGATGTTGCCCCACTGGTCCGAGCCGCCGAACTGCAGCGACACGCCATGCTCCCGGAACAGGTTGAGGTAGTCCATGGACTGGAGCAGCACGTAGGAGAACTCGGTGTAGCTGATGCCGGACTCCAACCGACGCTTCACGGTGTCGCGCGCGAGCATCCGGTTGACCGGGAAGTGCTTGCCGATGTCGCGCAGGAAGTCGATCGTCGACAGGGACGCGGTCCAGTCGTAGTTGTTGACCGTCGAGGCGGCGTTGTCACCCTCGAAGCTCACGAAGCGCGAGACCTGCTCGCGCACCCGCTCGGTCCACTCCTTCACCGTGTCGAGCGAGTTCAACGTGCGCTCGCCCGAGTCGCGCGGGTCGCCGATCATCCCCGTGGCGCCGCCGACGAGGATGTAGGGCGTGTGACCCGCCTCCTGGAGCCGGCGCGCGGTCACCAGCTGGACGAGGTTGCCCATGTGCAGGCTCGGTGCTGTCGGGTCGAAACCCACATAGAACTTGACGCTCCCCTCGCCCAGCGCCGCGCGGAGCGCGTCGCGGTCGGTGGAGTGGGCGATGAGGCCGCGCCACTCCAGCTCGTCGAGGACATTCGGGGTCGTCACGTGGATTCCTTCGGGTGGAGTCGGGTTGGTGGTCGGCCACTAGCCTAGGGCGAGCAGTCAGGAGGGACGGCACGTGATCGCAGGCAGGTACAGGCTCGAGCGGGAGATCGGTCGCGGGGGCTCCGGGACCGTCCACCTCGCGCACGACGACGTCCTCGGCCGGCAGGTGGCCATCAAGCGCATCGGGACGATGCCGGGCTCCGACGACGTCGAGCTCGAGCGGGCCGAGCGGGAGGCCCGGCTCGCCGCCGCGCTCAACCACCCCCACGTGGTGTCGGTGTTCGACCTCGTCGACGAGGCCGACGCCCGCTGGCTGGTCATGGAGTACGTCGACGGCGAGACGCTCAGCGAGCGCGTGCGCCGTTCGGGGCCGATCCCCGCTGACGAGGCGGCCGCTCTCCTCGGCCAGACCGCCGACGCGCTGGTCGAGGCCCATGCCGCCGGGATCGTCCACCGCGACGTGAAGCCGAGCAACATCCTCATCTCCGCCGCCGGTGCCAAGCTCAACGACTTCGGCATCGCCCGCTCGGAGAACGACCCCTCGCTCACGCAGACCGGTCTCGTGACCGGGTCGCCGGCCTACCTGGCACCCGAGGTCGCCAGCGGGTCGTCGGCGACCGCTGCCAGCGACGTGTGGTCGCTCGGCGGGACGCTCTACCACGCGGTCACCGGCAGCCCGCCGTACGACGTCGGGGACAACCTGATCGGCGCGCTCTACAAGATCGTCCACGAGGACCCGCCGCGACTGGCCGACGACCACCCGATGGCCGGCCTGCTCGCGGTGATGATGACCCACGACCCGGACGAGCGGTGGTCGATGCAGCGCGTGCGGGACGACCTCGCCCGGATCGCGCGCGGCCAGCGCTCGACCGCGGCCGTCCCGGCGGCGAGGACACCCGCTCCTGCCGCCGCCGAGCCGACCGGCGTGCTGCCGCCCGTCCGACCTGCACCGCTCCCGCGCGCCGCGCGCCGGCGACGGCACCACTGGGGTCTCATCGCCGCAGCAGCCGTCGCGGCGGTCGCCGCGATCGTCGCGGCCTACGTCCTGGCGGGACGCGGCACTCCCGAGGCCGCGCCGGACGACTCCGCGCGGACCTCCCCGGCCAGCAGTGCCAGCACCAACGACTCCCCCGACGACAACCCCAGCGACAGCCCGGCCCAGCCGACGGCCGAGGAGCAGCGCCGGCAGATGGACGAGTTCATCACGAGCTACCTCGCCACGGTGACGACCGACCCCGAGGCGGCCTTCGACCAGCTGACTCCCGAGTTCCAGGACAAGAGCGGCGGCTACGGCGACTACATCGGCTGGTGGAGCCAGGTGGAGTCGGCCCGGCTCGACAGCGTCTCGAGCAACCCGTCCGACGGGACCGTCGACTACACCGTCAGCTACCGGATGAAGACGGGGCGCACCAACACCGACCGGGTGCGGCTCCAGCTCCAGCGCAGCGGCGACCGGTACCTGATCGCCGGCGAGGCCTGACGTCAGTCGCCGCGAGCGTCCAGGCCGTTGCGCTGCACCCACAGCGCGGCCTGGGTGCGGTCGGCGACGCCGATCCGCTGGTAGGCCGACGTCAGGTGGGCCTTCACGGTGCGCTCGGTGATGCCGAGCCGACCGGCGATCTGCTTGTTGAGCAGCCCCTCGACCACGAGGCGGAGCACCTCCGCCTCCCGGGGCGACAGCGCGGCAGTGTCCGCCGTCGCCGTGACGTCGCCCGGGCGCGCCGCCCGGGACAGCAGCCGTCGAGCCGCCCGGGGATCGAGCGGTGACTCGCCGCGCGCGACCGCGCGGATGCCGTCGAGGAGGGCCTCCGGTTCGGCGTCCTTGAGCAGGTAGCCCACCGCCCCGGCCTCGATGGCGGCGTCGATCCGCGCATGGTCGGAGAACGACGTCAGCACCAGCACCTCCGTGCCGAGCTGCTCATCCACGATCGCGCGCGTTGCGGCGACCCCGTCGACCACCGGCATCTGGAGGTCCATCACGGCGACGTCGGGACGGTGCTCGCGGACCAGCTCCACGGCCTCGCTCCCGTCCTTGGCGAGCCCGACGACCTCGAGGTCGTCGGTCGACTCGAGCAGGCCGGCCAGCCCACGTCGTACGACGGCGTGGTCGTCGGCGAGGACGACGCGGATCGTCGTGGTCATGACAGCGGGACCTCCACCCTGACGATCGTGCCCGACCCGGGCGTCGACTCCACCTCCATCGTGCCGCCGTGCTCGCGCACGAGGCTCTCCGCCGCCCTCAGGCCGAAGCCGGCGTCGTCGGACCGTTCGGACGGCGTGAAGCCCACGCCGTCGTCGACGACCTCGAGCACGAGGTGGTCCTCCTCGCGTCGGACGGTCAGTGACATCCGGCGGGCCCGGGCGTGCCGTGCCACGTTGCGCACGGCCTCCTGGGCCAGCCGCCACACCAGCGCGACGGCCGCCGCGGACGCGTCCTCGTCCCCGCTCACGTCCGCGTCGACCCGTACGCCGGCTCCCGACAGAGGGGCGACCAGGTCCTGCACGGCGGCGGCGAGACCGGCGGTGTGCAGGTCGGGCGGGTAGATCTCGACCAGCAGCGAGCGCAGGGCACGCATGCTGATGCGCAGCGAGCGACCGACCTCGTCGAGGTCGCTGGACATCGGCTCGCTGCTCCGGGTGGCGAGGGTCGACAGCGCCATCGACGAGCCCGCGAGGTCCTGCACCACCCCGTCGTGGAGGTCGCGCGCGATCCGGAGCCGCTCGGCGTCGGACGCCCGGACGGCCGCCTCGAGCAGTCGCTCGCGCTCGCGCGACGACCGCGACAGCCGGCGCGTGAGCAGCAGCATCAGCGGAGTCGTCAGGAGGACCAGCGCGGCCAGCGCGCCGATGGTGATCGGCAGGAAGCGGTCGAGGATCGCCGAGCGCTGCTGGCTCAGCTCGTCGGCGGTGAAGTAGGCCTCGAAGAGCAGCGGCTCGTCCTCGGGTGACCAGACCCGCGTGTAGACCTCGAGGAGGTCGCCGCCGAGAGCGCGCTCGTAGCGGTTCTCGGGCCGGCCCAGGTCCGAGAGCTCGGCGTCCGTGCCGCCGTCCTCGATGACCTCGAGCTCGTCGTCACCGAGCGGGTAGACCGCGCCGATCAGCTCGGTGCGGTCGCTGTAGAGGATGGTGCCGTCGGCGCCCCAGATCTTGATGCGGCGTACGTCGCCCACGAGCAGGCGGTCCAGCACGGTGCGGTCGAGCCGGTCGATGGCCGCGGCGTCGCCGGAGACCAGCCCTTCGGGGATCGCCGGCTGGGCCACGGACCTGCCGAGCACCTGGGTGATGGCGCGGGCATCGGCCACCGCCTCCTCGTCGGCCGCCTGGCGGCTGAGGGCTCCGGTGACGAGGACGACGACCACGAGCGTGACGAATCCCGCGGCGAGGAACTGCGCCACGGGATTCGTCAGCCAACGCATGGGACCTCGGGATCGAGCGGGGATCAGGTGGGCCCGACCGCAGATCGAGCCGGGTCAGTAGTTGACCACACCCCGGCACACCTGCCCGTCGCGGACGGCGCGGAAGGCGATCGCGTCCGCGCCCGCCAGGTCGACGATGCGGCGCTCGACGTCGAAGGAGCCGCTGCGGCCCGCCGTCGTACCGGTCCCGCGGTCGCTGACGGAGCCGTTGTGGCGCAGCGTCCACCGCCACTGCTGGCCCGCGACGTTGCTGTCGATCTCGCCCTCGACCTCGAGCCGGCCGCCGTCGGTCTTGACCTTGAGCTTCCAGTCGGCGCTGCCGCTGCAGCCGCCGGTGCGGATCACCCGGTCGTCGCCTCCCCCGCCGGAGCGCGTACCGCCGTTGTCGTCGGTGCTGTCGTTAGTGCTGTCGTTAGTGCTGTCGTCGGTGCTGCCGTGGGTGCCGTCGTCGTCGCTGCCGCCGGTGCGGGTGCCGCCGTTGTCGTCGGTGCTGTCGTGCGTGCCGTCGTCGTCGCTGCCGCCCGTGCGACCGCCGTTGTCGTCACCGGCCGGGTCGTCGTCGCCGTGGCTGCGCAGGGAGAGCGACCCGACGTGTGCCGAGGCGGCCGGGCTGCTCGCGGCGAGCGCGCCGACGGAGAGGGTGGCGAGGGCGGCGCCGACGGCGATCGCGCGGCCGAGGCCGGTGGTGGCGTTCTTGATGGTGGTCATGGATCCTCCTGGGTAGGTGGCTCCAGCCTTCCTGCGGACCGTGGACCCGACGAGATGTCCGATGGTGCTAGTACCCCCCGATGTCCGGTCCGAACGGGTGTGAGCGGCGACCTGCGGCGCCGTTAACGTGAAGGGCGGTCCAGCGAAAGGGGCACGCGTGATCGCAGGCAGGTACACCCTCGACGGGGAGATCGGGCGCGGGGGCGCCGGCATCGTGCACCTCGCGCACGACGAGGTGCTCGGACGGACGGTCGCGATCAAGAGGATCGGCCTGCTGCCCGGCACGACCGACCAGGACGTCGAGCGTGCGGAGCGGGAGGCGCGGATCGCCGCCGGGCTGACGCATCCCCACGTGGTCTCGATCCTCGACCTGGTCAAGGACGTCGACTGCTACTGGCTCGTGATGGAGCACGTCCGCGGCCGGACCCTCTCCGAGATCGTCGCCGCGGAGGGACCGATGGGCGTCGAGAGGGCGGCCGGGATCCTCGCCCAGGCGGCCGACGGCCTGGTCCAGGTCCACCGCGCCGGGATCGTCCACCGCGACGTGAAGCCCAGCAACGTCCTCGTGAGCGACGACGACCACGCGAAGCTCGGCGACTTCGGCATCGCCCGCAGCGCAGGTGACGCGGCACTGACGGTGACCGGCGAGGTCACCGGCTCGCCGGCCTACCTCGCCCCCGAGGTGGCGTCCGGCTCGCCCGCGAGCGCCGCCAGCGACGTGTGGTCGCTCGGAGCCTCGCTCCACCACGCCGTCGTCGGGCGGGCGCCGTACGACGTCGGCCACAACATCATGGGTGGGCTCTACCGGATCGTGCACGACGAGCCACCCCGCCTGCCGGACGGGCACCCCATGGCCGAGCTGCTGGCCCGCACGATGGTCAAGGACCCCGGCCGGCGGTGGTCGGCCGAGCGCGTCCGGGACGAGCTGCGGCACATCGCTCGAGGGACGCCGTCGCCCGCCTCGGTCGACGCCACCCGCACCACCAGGATGACGGCCGTGCCCGCCGAGCCGGCACCGGCCGCCGCTCCTCGTGCGGCACGACCCACCGCTCCGCCCCACCCGGCGCGCGACGACGACGTACGGCGCGGGCGCGGGCCGTGGGGCTGGATCGCAGCGGTCCTCGTCCTCGCGGTGCTGGCCGGCCTCGGCACCTGGCTCGTCCGCTCCGGTGACGACGAGCGCCCGGGCGCCGGGACCGGACGGTCCGCGAGCCCGGATCCGTCGGACGAGCCGACAGGTGACCCGTCCGAGCCGACGGGAAGTCCGTCCTCCGAGCCATCGTCCGAGCCCAGCTCCGAGTCGACGCCGACGCCGGCGTCGGGCGGAACCCGCGCCGAGGTGCGGACCTTCCTGCAGGACTACTTCTCCCTCGTGACGTCGGACCCGGAGTCGGCGTACGACATGCTCACACCCGAGTTCCAGGACGCCAGCGGGGGCTACGGGCGTTACTCCGGCTTCTGGGGCACGATCAGCTCCGCGCGGCCGCATGACATCGCCGTCGACCCGGCGACCCTCACCACGACGTACACCATCGACTACGTGACCACCGCAGGACGCAGCACCAGCCAGCAGGGCCGGCTGCAGCTCCAGCGCGACGGGGACGGCTACCTGATCGCCGGCGAGGGCTGAGCCTCCGGCGGACGACACGTCGCGTAGGGCGGGTGGGGCTCGAACCCACGACCCAAGGATTATGAGTCCTCTGCTCTGACCGACTGAGCTACCGCCCCTCGAGCGGCACCCTATCCGTGCCGCCGACCGCAGAGCCCATCCGCACCGGCGTCGCGGCGGCTGTGACGCAGCCCACTGCCTACGGGCGTTCTAGGGGTGCTGACGCTCCGGTCCAGACGTCCAGACATCTGTTTCCCCCAAAACCCGGTCAACTCTTGAACCGGCCTGCATGGTTCTCGGCCGCCGCAGCGGGTTCCCTGAACCTAGCGCCCGTGAGGTGCGCTGTCAGCGGGGCCGATTTGGGGTCGGTCCCGATCTTGCTAGATCACTGTGGGGAATTGCTATGACCATTCGCGAACGCCGCGATCTGCCCATCGTCGACCGTGTCGGCGGGACTGTCGTCTCCCGGCGCACCGTCACCCGGGGACTTGCCTGGACCACGCCGGCCGTGGCCGTCGCCGCTGCCGCGCCGGCCTTCGCCGTCTCTGCAGGAACCGTCACCTTCACGCCGCTCGGCGTCGCCTGCAAGCTGCCCGGCGCGTCGTGCCAGAAGAGCACCGGTGTCACCAAGGGCTACGTCGTGCGCGTCCGGGTGTGCTCGACCTTCGACTACCCGGTGACCATCACCGTCCGGGACGCGTCGGTCAGCCTCGGCGGCGCCCCGGACCAGCTGTTCCAGGTCGGTCTCGGCGATGCCAGCGAGAGCTGCGCCTTCGTCACCACGGGCACCGTTTCGGATCCTCAGGCGGGCGAGCAGGACGACGTCACCCTCACGTTCAGCCAGGCCGGCTGCTGCGTGGTGGACTTCGCGCTGCAGGGTGAGCCGAACAGCGACAACACCACCATCAGCGGTACGGCTCCCTACACCTACGTCGTGCCCGGGCACGAGGGCGAGACCAACGGCACCGGCGGTGGCACGTTCGCGCTCACGGCCTCGTCGACGCCGCCGTGCGACAAGTGCCAGCCCCCGGCTGCTCCCTGAGCCGGACCATCTTCACCGCGTGAGAGCGCCGGTTCGGCCGTCCAGGCCGGTCCGGCGCTCCTGCGCGCCCACTCTCGTTCCGTGACCCGATAACCCCTCCACGCATGCCCCGCTCGTGGGACAGTGGCCCCCTCGGGAGGGAAGGAACATCGTGGGCAGGGACCGTGGGAGAGACCGTGCTGCGCTGCTGACGCCGTCGCAGCGCCACCTCGTCACGCGCTTCAGCTACGGCATCGACGCCGCGCTGGCAGACGACGTACGACGTGCCGGCGGCGCGCAGGCGTGGTTCGAGAAGCAGCTCACCAAGCCGGGTGCGTTCCCGGACCGCGGTGCCGACGAGGTACGGCGCTGGTGGCCGGACCTCGACCGGAAGCCGGCCGAGCTCTGGAAGCGCCAGGTCGACGAGGTCCGCGGCGGCTGGCAGGTCATGGAGGACTACGGCCGCTGGCTGCTCGTCCGCCGGATCCGCACCCGGCGCCCGGTGCTGGAGAAGATGACCGAGTTCTGGGAGGGCATGCTGCACGTGCCCGTCAGTGGCGACGCCCACTTCACGTGGCGCGCCGACTACGGCGCGACGATCCGGCGCCACGCCCTCGGCCGCTTCGACCAGATGTTGGCCGAGACGACGACGCACCCGGCGATGCTGATCTTCCTGTCGGCCGCGACGTCGACCAAGCGCGCCCCCAACGAGAACCTCGGACGCGAGCTGCTCGAGCTCCACACGCTGGGTGCGGGCAACTACAGCGAGGACGACGTGAAGGCCTCGGCCCGGATCCTCACCGGGTGGCACGTGGACCTCTGGGAGACATGGGCCGCGTCCTACGTCAAGGAGGACCACTGGACCGGCACCGTGAAGGTGAAGGGGTTCAGCGACAAGAACCGCAAGGGTGACGGCCGGGAGCTGACCGGGGACTACCTGCGCTACCTCGCCCACCACCCACTGACCGCCCGCCACATCGCGGAGCGGCTCGCCACCAAGTTCGTCCGTGACGACCCGCCGTCGTCGCTGGTCGACCGGCTCGCGAAGGTCTACCTCAAGAACGACACCGAGATCGTCCCCGTGCTGCGGGCGCTGGCGGCGAGCAAGGAGTTCCGGCGTTGTGCCGGCCAGAAGCTGCGCGATCCCAGCGAGGACGTCGTGGCGACCTACCGCGCGCTCGGCGTCGAGGTCGGCCGCCCCCGCCACGACGACTCCGGTGCGATCGCGATGCTGTGGCAGGCGTCCGGGCTGGGCCTGTCCCCGCACGCCTGGCCGCGTCCGGACGGCACGCCCGTGCGCAACGACATCTGGGCCTCACCGTCCCGCGCGCTCGGCTCGATGAGCATGCACTGGGGCATGGCGGGTGGCTGGTGGCCGACGGTCGACCTGCGCTACCGCAAGCCGTCGGCGTGGGTGCCGGCGAAGAAGCCGATCAGGTTCGCCGACCTCGTCGACGCGGTCAGCCGCGACCTGCTCCACCGCCCCGCGTCGAAGAACCTCCTCGAGACCGCGTGCCTGGCCACGGGCTGCCGGCCCAAGGAGAAGATCGACCGCGAGCATGGCCTCTACCAGTGGGGCTTCGCGCGGCTGCTGGCCGCCGTCCTCGACTCCCCCGACCACCTGGCGTGCTGAGATGACTGACACCTCCCCCACCTCCGACCCGATCCGCTCCTGCGGGTGCCCCGACTACGACGAGGCGCGGCTGGCCCTCAGCCGGCGCGCGCTCCTCGGCACCGCCCTCGCCGGCGGCGCCCTCGCCCTCGGCCCCGGCCTGACGCGCTCCGGACCGCAGGCGTACGCCGTCACCGGCCGCACCACGAACCGGCTGTCCTCGCCCCTCGGGTCGGTCCTGGTCCTGCTGTCGCTCCGTGGTGCCGCCGACGGGCTGTCGCTCGTCGTGCCGCACGGCGACCCGGCCTACTACGCGGCGCGCCCGCGCATCGGCGTACCCCACACCTCCCTGCTCGCGCCGGACGCGATGTTCGGTCTGCACCCGGCCCTGGCGCCGCTGCTGCCGATGTGGAACGCGGGGACGCTGGCCGCCGTGCACGCCACCGGCATGGCGACCCCGAACCGGTCGCACTTCGCCGCGATGGAGGCCATCGAGGACGCCGCGCCCGGATCGAGCGAGCGCAACGGCTGGCTCAACCGGCTGCTCGGCGACCTGCCCGGCACGTCACCGCTGCAGGGCACCGCGATGGGCAACCAGGTGCCCACGTCCCTGTTCGGCGTGAACCCCGCGTTCGTGGTCAACGGCGTGGACCGCGCCGAGGTGGCCGGTGCCGACGACGACGGCCGACGGGTGCAGTCGCTGCAGCACGCGTGGAAGGGCAGCAGCCCGATGAGCCGCGCGATGCGCGACGCGATCGCCGGGTCGCAGACCTTCAGCGCCGCACGCGACCTGCCCGCGAGCGAGTCGGCGGCCACGCCCTACCCCGACACGCAGCTCGGCAACGCCCTCTCCGACGTCTCGCGGATCGTCCGCTCGGGCGTCGGCGCCGAGGTGGTGACCGTCGACCAGGGTGACTGGGACATGCACACCGACCTCGGCACCGTCGAGTGGGGCGACCTGCGTCGCAACGCCGCCGACCTCGCCGGATCGATTGCCGCCTTCTTCGCCGACCTCGGTCCGTTCGCCGACCGGGTGACGCTCGTGACGCTGAGCGAGTTCGGCCGCCGGGTCAAGGAGAACGACAACTACGGCACCGACCACGGCTTCGGCAACGTCATGTTCGTCGCGGGTGCCGGGGTCCGGGGTGGTCGCTACTACGGGTCATGGCCCGGCCTGACCGACTCCCTCGACGCCGACGTGCTCGTCACGACCGACTACCGCAGCGTGCTCAGCGAGGTCGTCACCCGCCGGTTCGGGGTCTCGACGGCACAGGTCTTCCCGGGCTTCGCGCCGACCCCCGTCGGCGTCATGGCCTGATCCCGGCCCGAGCCTGGCCTGATCCCGGCCCGAGCCGTCAGGCGACCTGCACCGGGTGCCGTACGACGGCGTCGAAGAAGTAGCCCTGGGTGTTGTACGCCGCCTCGAGCGGCTGCGTGCGGCCCTGCTCGTCGGTCGCCCGGGCGAGCAGCTCGTGGCGTCCCGGACGCGGGTTGCCCCACCGCACGGACCACTGCGTCCAGCCCTGGTCCTCGCGGCCCCGGCGGTCCAGGACGGCGAGGCGCCACGACCCACCGCCGTCGAGGCTGACGCTGACCCTGCTGATCCGGCCCGCGCCGCTCCACGATCGGCCGGTGAGGGTGACCGGACGGGCCGGCAGCACCTGGTCCCTCGCCAGCTCCCACGCGGAGCGCACCGGGTTGACCGTGAGCGGCGGCGAGTCGGCGGGCCACTGCGGGCCGGTCATCCGGTAGAAGGTCGTGTTCCACGGCGACGTCAGCTGCGTCCTCGACACCTCCAGCGAGCCCAGCCACTTGATGCTCGCGATGCCGACCCAGCCCGGCAGCACCAGGCGCAGCGGGTAGCCGTGGTCGGGCAGCAGGTCCTCGCCGTTCATCCCCCACGCGAGCAGCGCGTCGTCCAGCGCCTTCTCCACGGGGAACGGCCGGCGCACGCGCCCGTAGTTGGTCCCGCCGGACACGAAGTCGTCATCGAGGCCGGTGGCCTGGATCGAGACGGCGTCGGGCGCGATCCCGACGGCGGCGAGCACGTCACGCAGCCGGACGCCGCTCCACCGGACCGTGCCGACGGCGCCGAGCGTCCAGGCCGTACCGGACACCGACTGACCCTGCTGTGTGGTGAAGAAGCTGCGGCCGTTGCCGGTGCACTCGACGACGGCGGTCAGGTCGGTGTGGGGCAGGCGCTGGAGGTCGGCAAAGGACAGGGTGAGCGCCTCGGCCCCGGAGCGCGGCGTGGCCAGCCCGTCGCCGTACACCCGCAGGGCATAGGTGGAGCGGTCGATCGTCGGCGTCCGGGAGTGGTTGCGCACGAACAGCCGTGATTGCGGCGTCAGGTAGGCCTTCGGGTCCACCGAGCTCCACAGCATCTCGGCGTTGGTGCCGAAGTCCTTGAAGAGGTTCGCCGGCGTCGGCTTGAGGATCGCGGGGTAGGCACCGGCGGCGAGCGACGCGCGCCAGACAGAGGCCGGAAGGAGGGCCGCGCCTCCGACGACGGCTGCGGAGGCGAGGAAGCCACGACGGGTGGGCGCGTAGGACGTCATGATCGGGACCTTATACGAGTAATTGGACCATTTCACTACACAACGCTCGGGCTGCCATGCTCGGGGCATGACGGACGACCGCCCCACTCCCCCCACCTTCGAGGCCCTTCCCGAGGACTGGGAGACCGCGTTGTTCGTGGTCGCCCACCCCGACGACATCGAGTACGGCGGGGCGGCGGCGGTGGCGCGCTGGACCGGTCAGGGCAAGCGTGTCGTCTACTGCATGGTGACCAGCGGGGAGGCCGGGATCGACGGCCTGCACCCAGACGAGAGCGGCCCGCTGCGCGAGGGCGAGGAGATCGCCTCGGCGCGGGCCGTCGGCGTCGACGAGGTCGAGTTCCTGCGGCTGCCCGACGGCATCCTGGAGTACGGCGTCGACCTGCGGCGCACCATCGCCGCGGTCGTGCGCACGCACCGCCCGGACATCGTGATGACGGGCAACTTCCGGGACACCTTCGGCGGCACCAACCTCAACCAGGCCGACCACATCGCCGTGGGCCGCGCGGTGCTCGACGCGGTGCGCGACGCGGGCAACCGGTGGATCTTCCCCGAGCAGCTCACCGACGGCCTCGAGCCGTGGGGAGGCGTCCGCGCCGTGTGGGCGGCCGGTTCGCCGCAGGCGGGCCACGCGGTCGACGTCACCGACACGTTCCAGGACGGCGTCGCCTCGCTGAAGGAGCACAAGGCCTACATCGACGGTCTCGGCTGGGAGGGCTGGGACCCCGAGGAGTTCCTCGACGGCATCCTGCGCGGCGGCGGCCAGGGACTGGGCGTCACCCACGCCGCGACGTTCGAGGTGTTCCCGCTCGGGTGGGGGGACTAGGACACCCCTACCGCCCGAAGCGGCGCGCGCGACGCTCCTTGCGCGGCGGTGCCACGCCGCCGAAGCGGGCGCCCACGAGCGGCGCGGGCGCGGGAGCGGGTTCGGGGGCGGCGGCCGGCTGCTCCACCGCGGCCTCGGGCTCGGTCGCCGTACGGACCGACGCGAGGTCGTGGCCGGCGAGGATCGCGCGGATCTCGTCGATCATCGCGACCAGCCCGTCGTCCTCGGCCGGGTCCATCTGTGCGACGAGCGCGTGCCTGCCGAGCGAGGCGCCGACGACGGTGCCGTGCTCGAAGCGCAGCCGCAGGAAGCCCGCGGCGTGCTGGTCCTCCAGCGAACGGAGGATCGCGAGCATCCGGTTGCCGACCTCCTCCAGAGGCGGGAGGCCGTCCCGGTCTCCCTTGGCGGCGATCACCCGTGAGTCCGCCGTGACGACCGAGCACCACTCGACTCCCCCGAGGCTGGAGAGCCGGTCGAGGCAGTGCGCGAGAGCCGCGGAGGTGTCCACGGCGCCGACGACGGTGAACGAGGGGACGGCGCGCTGCGGGAGCGGCGCCACCACGGCGCGGAAGGTGCCCTCCCCCGCGGGTGTCCAGGTGACGCCCACGATGAGCTGGTCGAGCCCGCGAGCCTCGACGAGCCTCAGGTCGCCGCCGCCGACGAGCTCCCCGAGGCGCCGGGCCAGCCGTCCGGTGTAGGGCAGCGCGGCCGCGAGCGCGCCTGACGCGCCGTCGTCCCCGACGACCGACCCGTCGGGACGGACGAGGAACTGGGGCGCGGCGGGCGCGCCGGGGTCGAGGTCCGCGGTCATGGGCCCCACCCTGACGCGGCAGCAGAGCGGACGCGCCTGGTGTTACCCACAGTTCACACGCCGCGCCGAAGCGTTACGTGGGCGAAATGGGGCGGGAAAGAGCGGAAGGGCCCGCGGCATGACGCCTCGGGCCCTTCGGGTGCTCCCCCACCTGGACTCGAACCAGGAACCCTCCGATTAACAGTCGAATGCTCTGCCAATTGAGCTATAGGGGATCGCTTGTGCAGCGGGGCAGAACACTAGCAAGCAGCGCGCGCCCGGGTGAAATCAGGGCAGGCCGACCTCCCCGCGCATCGCCTGCAGGGTCGCCTGCGCGACCTTGCGCACCGCCGGGTCGTCGGGGTCGACGCCTTCGTCGTACTCGTAGACCCACTGCACGCCACCGGCCCCCGACGGTGCCCGGCGCGCGATCACGCGCAGTCCGCGGCGACCCGAGAGCGCGACGTGGCGCTGGAGCACGACGCTCGCGGTGACGCGCTCGCGGACCAGCTCCAGCAGGCGGCCGGGGTCGGCGAGCACGGCCACGTGCACCGGTCGCTGCTCGCCCCACGAGCCGACCTCGGAGAGCCGGAAGGTGTCGGTGTCGCGGTCCCAGTCGGCGGCCTCGACCTGCTCCCACGGCACCCGGCGCGTGTCGTCGTCGGTCCTGACGTAGAACGCGTCGCGCGTGCCGGCGAGGACGGTGCCGTCGGCTGCCTCGGTGACCGCGAGGACCTTCTCCCGGGGACCGACGTCGATGCGCGGAACCGGGCTCCGGCGCCAGCTGACCGGACCCATCATGCCGAGGCCCCGGGCTGGCCCACGGCACCCTCGCGCAGCTTGCGGCGGTGCTGCTCGAGCATCACCAGCTCGCCGAACATCCGGTTGTACTCCAGCGCGTTCTCGACAGGGTTGGTGCGCTGCAGGCGGGCCTTGACGTCGGCGATCCGGCGGGACGTGGTGAGCTCCTGGAGGCGGTAGACGTAGGCGACCGCGAAGGTCGGGGTCGGGTCGGACGTGCCGCGCACGGGCTCGACCCCCAGCTCGGTGATCGCGGCGACCACGGCCGGGTCGCTCGCGCTGCCGCGCACCTTGTTGGCCCAGCCGGGGTCCTCCGCGCCACTGGTCGGTCCCCCGGCAGCGGTCACCGCCTCCCACACGCCTTGGAAGGTCGGGTGCGTGAAGTCGCCGGTCGTGACGTGCGCCGTGGTGCGCCCGACTCCCGCCGGGTGCTGGATGACGAGCTTGAGCATCTCGCGCTCGATGAGGAACCGGGGGTCCGACAGGCTCGGCAGCGCCGGCCGCGGCGGCTCGACGGGCTCCGGGGCCTCGCTCGCCCTCGGCGTACGACGCTCGTCGGGCTGCTTGGCGGGCCGGCTGGCAGCCCGGCGGACCTCGGTGCGGACCTCGTCGACGTCGACGCCGACCATGTGCGCGAGCTCGCGTGAGAACGAGTCCATCTTGGTCTTGTCGCGGATCCCGGCGACCAGCCCCGCGGCGTCGCGGAGGGCGTCGATGCGGCCGTCGGCGCGGTCGAGGTCGTGGCGGGCGAGGATGTTGTCGAGGGCGAAGCGGTAGAGCGGCTGCCGCTTGGCGACCAGCTCACGCACCGCCTCGTCGCCCTCCTTGAGCCGCAGGTCGCACGGGTCCATGCCCTCGGGCGCGACGGCGACGTAGGTCTGCGAGGCGAAGACCTGGTCGGTCTCCAGCACCTTCATCGCCGCCTTCTGGCCGGCCGAGTCGCCGTCGAAGGTGAAGATGACCTCGCCGCTGGTCGTGTCGTGGTCGCCGAGGAAGCGCCGTAGCACGCGGGCGTGGTCGGCGCCGAACGCCGTGCCGCACGACGCCACCGCGGTGCGTACGCCGGCGAGGTGGCAGGCCATCACGTCGGTGTAGCCCTCGACGACGACGGCCTGCTGCGCGTCCTTCATCGCCGTGCGCGCCATGTCGATGCCGTAGAGCACCTGGCTCTTCTTGTAGATCGCGGTCTCTGAGGTGTTGAGGTACTTGGCCTCGATGCGGTCGTCGTCGAAGATCCGGCGGGCCCCGAAGCCGATCGTGTCGCCGTTGGCCTCGCGGATCGGCCAGACCAGGCGGCCGCGGAACCGGTCGTAGTGGGACCTGCCGAGGGCCACCAGCCCGGCGGCGACCGACTCCTCGTCGGTGAAGCGGCGACCGCGCAGGTGGCGGGTCAGCGCCTCGCCGTCGCGCGGGGCGAACCCGACGCCGAACATCTGGGCCGCGGCCTGGTCGAAGCCGCGCTGGTCGAGGAACTGCCGCGCGACCACCGCGTCGGCGGTCCCGAGCTGCTCGGCGTAGAACTCCTGGGCGACCTTGTGTGCCTCGAGCAGCCGCGAGCGCGCCGGACCCCGCGGTCGGACGGGCTCGTCGTCGCCGTCCTCGCGGCGCAGCTGGACGCCGTACTTCTCCGCCAGCCGCTCGACCGTCTCGGTGAACGTCAGCCCGTCGACCTTCATCACGAAGGCGATCACGTCGCCGCCCTCACCGCAACCGAAGCAGTGGAAGAACTGGCGGGACGGGTTGACGTTGAACGACGGCGTCTTCTCGTCGTGGAACGGGCAGAGGCCCTTCAGCGACCCGGCCCCGGCACGCTTGAGCGTGACGTACTGCGACACGACGTCGTCGATCCGCGCCTTCTCGCGCACCTCGGCGATGTCGTCGTCGCGAATCCGGCCTGCCACGCCCGGGAGTCTACGGGCGCGTACCCACCCTCGAGGGGCGGTCTCCACAACGACCGATGTGGGTGGAGTGCACCCTTTCGGGTTGGCGCGGTCTGGTGTGCCTCCACACGCTTTGGCAAGGTCGAGGGCATGACTGCTCAGCAGGGAGCGCCAGAGGGTCAGACCCTCGGCGCGCTCGTCCACCAGCTCTCCCAGCAGATCCCCGAGCTGATCCGCTCGGAGATCCGCCTGGCCCAGGCGGAGGTCGCCGAGAAGGGCAAGCGTGCCGGAGTCGGGATCGGCATGTTCAGCGTCGCCGGTCTGCTCGCCTTCTTCGCGCTGGCCACCTTCGTCACGACCGCCATCCTCGGGCTCGCGAACGTCGTCGACGCCTGGCTCGCGGCGCTCATCGTCGGCCTGGTGCTGCTCGCCGCCGCCGCCGTCGCCGGGCTGGTGGGCAGGAGCAAGGTCGCCGAGGCCACCCCGGCCGCGCCCGAGCGCGCCATCCAGGGCATCAAGGACGACATCGCGACCGTGAAGGGTGCCCACCATGACTGACACGACCGGACCGACCGGCGGGGCGCGCACGCCCGAGCAGATCGAGGCCGAGATCGAGGCCCAGCGCGCCCAGCTCGCCGACACCGTCGACGAGCTCGCCGCCAAGCTGGACGTGAAGTCCCAGGCCAAGGAGAAGGTCGCCTCGCTCAAGGACGCCGCGACGACCGACTCGGGCGCCCCGCGCGCCGAGGTGCTCGCCGCGGCCGGGTCGCTCGTCGCGATGGCCGTGGTGCTGCTGCTCTGGCGTCGGCGCAACCACTGACCACACCCGCTCACCTGCACCACCACACCCCAGGGAGGGAACCCATGAGGAAGCTCAGCCTGCTCATCGCCGGAGGGATCGGCTACGTGCTCGGCACCCGCGCCGGACGCGAGCGCTACGAGCAGATCAAGAAGGCCGCGACCCGCGTCAAGGAGGACCCGCGGGTGCAGGAGAAGGCCTCGCAGGCCGCCGACCTCGCCAAGGAGAAGGCGCCGGTCGTCAAGGACAAGGTCGCCGCCGCCGCGAGCACCGCCGCCGACAAGGTGACCCCGTCGGGCTCCGGGTCGGGCGACCACCGGTCCGACCTCGAGGACCAGCTCAACCCCGAGAGCACCGCGCTCCAGGACAACCCCTACCCCCAGGGCAACCTGCCCTGAGCCGTCCACCGCTGGTCGAGTAGTCGTCCTCGCTCGGCTATTCGACCAGCGCGGCGTGGCGGGCGACGGCGCTGGCGTCGGTCAGGGACGCGACCTGGTCGATGACCACCCGGCGACGGGCGACGTCGTCGGGCGCGTCCTGCCAGTCCTGCACGAAGACCGGGTCGAGGGCGTCGGGGCCGCGGTCCCAGATCGCGTCGACGAGCTCGGCGACCAGGGATCGCTGGCGCTCCATGAGCGAGACCCGGTCGTCGGCCTGCATGACGTAGTGGGCGGCGATGCCCTTGAGCACGCCGATCTCGACCTCGGTGGACTCGGGGACGACGAGGTCGGCGCGGTGCCGCACGAGCGGCCGGCCGTCCGTCGCGGCGAAGGTCGCCTCCTGCACGCTGCCGCAGAAGCGACCGATGAGGTCGCTGGTGAGGTTCTTGATCGCGGCGAGGCTCCGCCTGCTGCCGTCGTACGACGTCCGCGGCCAGGACCCGACCGCCCGTAGGTCGGCGAGCGCCCGGTCGAGCGCGGCGTCGTCGACACCGGGCAGGTACCAGGACCGCACCGTCGCCCACAGGGCGTCGCGGTCGAGGCGGGTCAGGTCGAGCCGGCCGGCGACGATGCCGTCCTCGACGTCGTGCACCGAGTAGGCGACGTCGTCGGCGAGGTCCATGACCTGGGCCTCGAGGCAGCGCCCACGCCCCTCGACGCCCTGCCTGAGCCAGTCGAACACCGGGCGGTCGTCGTCGTAGACGCCGAACTTCACCACCACGCGCGGCGTGCCGTCGGCGTGCACGCCGTGGGGGCCGTCGGCGTCCGAGCGCGGCCAGGGGTACTTCGTGCAGGCGTCGAGGGTCGCGCGGGTGAGGTTGAGCCCGGCCGACCGGCCGTCCGCGTCGAAGGTCTTCGACTCCAGGCGGGTGAGCAGGCGCAGCGTCTGGGCATTGCCCTCGAACCCGCCGCACCCGACGCTCAGCTCGGCCAGCGCCCGCTCGCCGTTGTGGCCGAAGGGCGGGTGGCCGAGGTCGTGCGCGAGCGCCGCCGTCTCGGCGATGTCGGGGTGCGTGCCGAGCGCGCGGGCGAGGTCGCGGGAGATCTGGGCGACCTCGAGGCTGTGGGTGAGCCGGTTGCGGACGAAGTCGTCGGTCTGCGGTCCGACCACCTGGGTCTTCGCGGCGAGCCGGCGCGACGCGGCCGCGTGGACGACGCGCGCCCGGTCGCGCTCGAACGCCAGCCGCACCGGGGCGTCCACGCGCTTGGGCGGCTCGGCGACGGCGCGCTCGCGCGCCGCGTCGTCGTACAGCTCCTCGATGCTCATCGGCCGGTCAGCCTAGCGAGCGCCGGGGACGCCACCGCGGGGAGATCGGTCAGTAGACCGTGACGTGGACGTGGTCGTAGTGGTTGGCCGTCACCGACCCACGGTCCGACATGCCGCGCCAGCCCTCCCCGCTGCGCTCCACCGACCAGATGTGCTGGGAGAAGATGATGTACTCGATGCCCAGGGCCGAGTAGTTGGCGCGCAGGAAGTTGGCCACCGCCCACCCGGTCTCGCCGGTGATCATGATGTCGATCGCCCGACCCTGACCGTGCTCGCCGTCGCCGCGCCACGTGCCGTAGCTGGTGATCTGCGGCCAGTTGGCGCACACGACGTCGTGGATCTCGTAGAGCGCGGCACGGCCGGCCGAGATGACCGACCCGTTGGCGCACGTGCCGCCGAGGCTCGGGCCCTCCGGCTCGGGCTGCGGCTTGTCGGCGCTGAGGTAGTCCGAGCTCACCCAGCGCGACTGGCCGTCGATGACGACCTGCGTGCGACCGAGCTGCTGGCGGCCGGTGACGGTGACCTGCCTGATCGCGCCGATCTCGCCGATCTTGTCGGACTTCTCCGACGGGCCGTCCCAGAGGTTGAGCACGTCGGTGGTCCACATCGACTCGTCGAGCTTCTTGGCGAGGCGGCGCGCCTGCTGGTCGACCGCCATGTCCTTGCGCGCGGCCGACTCGGCCTTCGCGGCGGTGCGGATCGTGGAGCGGGAGACGACATCACCGCGTCGCGCGAGAGCCGACGAGACGTCGTCGGCGCTCGCCTTCGCAGGTCCCGAGATGGACTGCGACCCGGACGCGGCCATCAGGTGGTCATCGGAGGTGGCCGGCTCGGCGGCCAGGACGCCCATGGTCACCGCGGACAGCGTCGCCACGACAGCGAGTGGTGCGGACACCAGCACGGATCGGGGGACGGATCGGGGGAACCGGGACGAGACGGGGGTAGCAGGGGTTTCCCGCTTGTGGCGATGCTGAGCCACAGCGCTGATTCCTTTGCAGTTGCTGACGGGGGGCAGGTGCGTCGATCCACGAGCCAGATCGTTCCCGGGAAGCTCGTGCCCACGTCGACGCGATCATCGAGTAGAGCACACGATTCCGGGCCAGTCCCAAATCTTCACAGCAAAATCACGCGTGTCACCGGTCACCCGCCACGCATTGCCTGCGTACGGCGACAGGTGGCGGCTCTCAGCCCGGATCAGCCGCCCGTGGTCTCGTCGGCGTCCTCCCGCAGCTGGGACCCGCGCCCGTCCGTGTCGTCGAGCCACCCGTCGGGGAGCACCACCTTCTTGCGCGGCGCACCCTGCCGGCCGCGCGGCGTGCCGAGCTCGCGCTCGGGGAACGGAGCATCGTCGTCGAGGCCGTCGAGCAGCACGTCGAGCGCGGCGAGCGAGTCGACGAGGGCCAGCTGGTGGCGCAGCTCGCCGCCGGCGGGGAAGCCCTTGAGGTACCAGGTGATGTGCTTGCGGAACTCCTTGCAGCCGCGCTCCTCCCCCATGTGCTCGGAGAGCAGCTCGGCGTGCCGGCGCATCATCACCTTCACCTCGCCGAGCGTCGGCAGGCCTGGTCTCGAGACAGGACTTCGTCCTTCATCGACCACCGGGGAGGGGCGGAAGGCGGCGGCCAGGTCGCGGAAGAGCCACGGCCGGCCGAGGCAGCCGCGACCCACGACGACACCTGCGACACCGGTCTGCTCGACCATCCGCAGCGCGTCTGCGGCCTCCCAGATGTCCCCGTTGCCGAGCACCGGGATGTCGACGTGCTCGACGAGGGCGGCGATGGCGTCCCAGTCGGCCTCGCCCGAGTAGGCCTGCTGCACGGTGCGGCCGTGGAGGGCGATCGCCGCGACCCCGGTCTCCTGGGCGATCCGGCCCGCGTCGAGGTAGGTCAGGTGGTCGTCGTCGAGGCCCTTGCGGGTCTTCATCGTCACCGGGACGTCGTACGGCGCCGCGGCAGCGACGGCGGACGTGAGGATCTCGCCGAGGAGCCCACGCTTCCACGGCAGCGCTCCCCCGCCGCCCTTGCGGGTCACCTTGGGGACCGGGCAGCCGAAGTTGAGGTCGACGTGGGCCACGCCGAAGTCGGCGCAGAGGATCTCGACGGCCTTGCCGATGTAGACCGGGTCGGTGCCGTAGAGCTGCACCGAGCGGATCGTCTCGAGCTCGTCGAAGACCAGCATCTTGCGGGTGGTCTCGTCGCCCTCGACCAGCCCGCGGCTGGTGATCATCTCGCAGACGTAGAGACCCGCCCCCTGCTCGGCGCACAAACGCCGGTAGGCCGCGTTGGTGATGCCCGCCATCGGCGCCAGCACCACCGGCGTGTCCACCCGGACCGAGCCCAGGGTCAGCGAGGTGGGGAGAGCGGCCATGCCCCCATTGTCGAGCGGGCCGTCGCCGACCTCAAATCACCCGTGCTTCTTCCTGTCCTGCTTCGGCTCGGAGGACTTCCCCTTCTCGGCCGGCCTCGTCACCTCGCCCGACCACGTGATCGGGTCGTAGCCCTCGGTCGGCTCGAAGACCAGGTCGCGGACCCGGCCCCCGTCGGGCACGAGGTAGACCAGGCACATCTCGGCCTCGGCACCGGCGTCGAACGGCGTCGGCAGCGGCCCGCTCTGGCACTCGGAGAAGTCGCCGCCGAGCGTCCACGGCGCGCCCAGGGAACCGGCGTCGTCGCGCAGGTAGATCGGCACCTGCTGACCGCCGAGGTCGGACTCGCCCGCGTTGGCCAGGGTGACCGTCACGAAGTACGGCCGCGCGTCCGGCACCACCTCGCTGACCCACCCATCGAAGACCGACGGCGCCTGCTCGGCCACCGCGTCGACGCTCACGTCCAGCTCGCCGGCCAGGTCGGCCTCGGGCTGCCACACGACGGTGGCCTCCTCGCCGAACCGCAGGTCGGTGCCGGGGTCCGTCCCGGCGACCGGGTCGGCGGCGGTGGTCGCCGCAGGTGCGGGCGAGGCCTCGGGGTCGTCCGGCGCGCACCCCGTGGCGCCCAGCACGAGAGCCGTGACCAGTGGCATCGTGCCGAGGTGGGTGCGCCGCATGGCGACATCGTCACACGCGCTCGCTGCTGCTCGCGCCCCTCGCGTTGGTCGAGGAAGGACGACGTCCTGTCACGAGACCACTCACCTGGTTTCGAGACGGTCGCTGCGCGACCTCCTCGACCAGCGGTGGACCGGCGATCAGCAGCCGACGAGCTTGTCCGCGAACCAGCGGGTGATGCCGTCGAGGCTGACCCGCTCCTGGCTCATCGTGTCGCGCTCGCGGATGGTGACCGCGTCGTCGTCGAGCGTCTCGAAGTCGACGGTCACGCAGTACGGCGTACCGATCTCGTCCTGGCGGCGGTAGCGGCGGCCGATGGCGCCGGAGTCGTCGAACTCGACGTTCCAGTTCTCGCGGAGCTCGGCGGCGAGGGCCTTGGCCTTGGGCGACAGGTCGGCGTTGCGGCTGAGCGGGAGCACCGCCACCTTGACCGGCGCGAGGCGCGGGTCGAGCTTGAGCACGACCCGCTTGTCGACGCCGCCCTTGGTGTTGGGGGCCTCGTCCTCGGTGTAAGCGTCGATGAGGAACGCCATCAGCGAGCGGGTGAGGCCGGCCGCGGGCTCGATGACGTAGGGCAGGTAGCGCTCGTCGGCGGCCTGGTCGTAGTAGGACAGGTCCTTGCCGGAGAACTCGCTGTGCTGGCGCAGGTCGAAGTCGGTGCGGTTGGCGATGCCCTCGAGCTCCTCGAAGTCACGACCCGAGAACCCGAAGCGGTACTCGATGTCGGTCGTGCCCTTGGAGTAGTGCGAGAGCTTCTCCTGCGGGTGCTCGTAGTGGCGCAGGTTGTCGGGGTTGATGCCGAGGTCGACGTACCAGCGGGTGCGCTCCTCGATCCAGTAGCGGAACCACTCGTCGTCCTCGCCGGGCTTGACGAAGAACTCCATCTCCATCTGCTCGAACTCGCGCGTGCGGAAGATGAAGTTGCCGGGGGTGATCTCGTTGCGGAAGCTCTTGCCCATCTGGGCGATGCCGAAGGGCGGCTTCTGGCGGCTCGAGGTCACCACGTTGGCGAAGTTCAGGAAGATGCCCTGGGCGGTCTCGGGGCGCAGGTAGTGCAGGCCGGACTCGTCCTCGATCACGCCGAGGTAGGTCTTCAGCATCATGTTGAAGTTGCGCGGCGGGGTCCACGCGTTGCGGGTGCCGCAGTTGGGGCAGGCGATGGACTCGTTGATGTCGACCGAGTCGGGGTCGTCGATGCCCTTCTTGGCCGCGTAGTCCTCCTGCAGGTGGTCCTCGCGGAACCGCTTGTGGCACGACTGGCACTCGACGAGCGGGTCGCTGAACGTGCTCAGGTGGCCGCTGGCCTCCCAGGTGCGCGTCGGCAGGATGACGCTGGAGTCCAGGCCGACGACGTCGTCGCGGCGGGTGACCATGAACCGCCACCACTGGCGCTTGATGTTCTCCTTGAGCTCCACACCGAGCGGGCCGTAGTCCCACGCGGACTTCGTGCCGCCATAGATCTCACCGCACGGGTAGACGAAACCTCGGCGCTTGGCGAGGGAGACGACGTTGTCCAGGGCGGTCGGGGCGGGCTTGGCCACGGTTCAGGTCCTTTGGTCGGGCCGGCTGGCTGCCGGCTCGGTGCTCGTTGTGCGAGCGGTCAGCCTAACGACCGGGGCTGCGACTCGTTGAGGTCGGTCCCCTCCTCCACGACCTCGTAGGCGCTGGGCTCGTCCACGGCGTGCACCATCAGCGGCTGGATGTGCATCTTGCCCTCGTACGACCCCAGTGCACGGCGGTAGGACCCCACGTTCTCCCAGCGGGTGGTCAGCACCCAGAGGGTCGGGTCGTCGACGTTGCGGCCGACCTCGCCCCCGACGTGGCCGGGCTTGCTCGCGAGGATCTCCAGGGCGTGCAGGAGCCCGCGCCGGAGCTCGGCCTCCGCGGCCGGGTCGGGGCCGCCGGGTCCGGACGGCGTACGCAGGCGGGTCACGACGAGCACGCGCCCACCCTAGGGGCCCCGGGGTTAGTCCAGTGGGTTTCGGTCGTCCTGGAGATCGCGGGACGACCGGAACCCACTGGACCACCCCGCCTGTTTGACAACGGTTCTCAACTGTGGTGAGAATCGTTCTCATGTTGCCCGTCACCCGTCTCGCCCCCCTCGCCGGCGCCGTCGTCGCCTCCGTCCTCCTTGCCGGGTGCGGCGCGATGGGTGGCGACCAGGCCCCGGACGGTCGCCGGGCCGTCGCGTCGTTCTACCCCCTGGCGTGGGTGACCGAGCGGGTGGCGGGCGACGCCTGGACGGTCGACAACCTCACCCAGCCCGGTCAGGAGCCGCACGACCTGGATCTCTCGATCGCCCAGACCGCCGCGCTCGAGGACGCCGGGCTCATCGTCCTCGAGGAGGGCTTCCAGCCCGCCGTCGACGCTGCCGCCGAGGGCTCCGACGCCCCGGTCGTCGACGCCGCCTCGGTACTGGAGCTGCACCCGGCGGAGCACCACGACGACCACTCGGAGGAGGAGTCCGAGGAGGAGCACGCGGACCACGAGCACGGTGACGTGGACCCCCACTTCTGGCTCGACCCGCTGCTGGTGGCCGACTTCGCGGACGCCGTCGCCGACGAGCTCGCCGACGTCGACCCCGACGGCGCGACGACGTACGCCGACAACGCAGCGGCGCTGCGCACCGAGCTCGAGGCCCTCGACCAGGACTTCAGCGACGGCCTCGCGACCTGCGAGCGGACGACGGTCGTCGTCAGCCACGACGCGTTCGGCTACCTGTCGCGCTACGGCCTCGACTTCGAGTCGATCGCCGGCCTCTCCCCCGACGCCGAGCCCACCGCGGCCGACCTGGCCCGCCTCCAGTCGCTCATCACCAGCGACGGCGTGACCACCGTGTTCTCCGAGCGGCTGGTGAGCGCCAAGATGGCCGACACCCTCGCCGGCGACCTCGGCATCACCTCTGCGGTGCTCGACCCGATCGAGGGCCTCTCGGACCAGACCTCCGGTGAGGACTACCTTTCCCTCATGCGCGAGAACCTCACCGCCCTGCAGAAGGCGAACGGCTGCTCGTGACCGCAGCGACGCCACGGGTCTCGCCCGTCACCCTCGACCGGGTCTCCGTCTCCATCGGCGGCCGGCCGATCCTGCGCGACGTCGACCTGGCCGTGCGGGCCGGCGAGATGGTGACCCTGCTGGGTCCCAACGGGTCGGGGAAGTCCACGCTCGTGCGCACCGTCACCGGCTTGCTCCCGCACACCCGCGGCGAGGTCCGGCTCTTCGGCACCCTGCTCGGCGAGTTCGCCGAGTGGCAGCGGCTCGGCTTCGTGCCGCAGCGCTCGACGGCCACCACCGGCGTCCCGTCCACGGTCCGCGAGGTGGTGGCCTCGGGCCGGGTCGGGAGGCGTCGGCTGTTCCGGCCGACCAGCGGCGAGGACCGCCGGGCGGTCGAGGCAGCGCTCGAGGTGGTCGGCCTCGCCGGGCGGTCGTCGTACGGCGTCTCGCAGCTCTCGGGCGGCCAGCAGCAGCGCGTCCTGATCGCGCGGGCGCTCGCGGGCGAGCCCGACCTGCTGGTGCTCGACGAGCCGACGGCCGGCGTCGACCTGCCCAACCAGCAGGCGCTCGCGGACGCCCTCGCCAGCCTCAAGGCGCGCGGCGCGACGATCCTGCTGGTCGCGCACGAGATCGGCCCGATGATGCCGCTCATCGACCGCTCGGTGGTGATGCGCGACGGACGGGTGGCCTACGACGGTCCCCCGCTGTCGCAGGAGGTCGCCTCGCACACCCACCACGCGCACGACCACCCCGACCATCTCGACCACGCGGGCACGCACGACCACGCCCCGCACGTGGCGTCCCCGCTCGACTTCGAGCGACGGAGGAGGTGACGGCATGACGTTCCTCGACCTGCTCTCCTACGACTTCATGCAGCGCGCGCTGATCGCCGCGCTGCTCACCGGGCTCGCCGCGCCCGCGATCGGCACCTTCCTCGTCCAGCGACGGCTCGCGCTGCTCGGCGACGGCATCGGCCACGTCGCCGTCACCGGCGTCGCGCTGGGACTGCTCACCGGCACGTCGCCGACGTGGACCGCGGTCGTCGTGGCCGTGCTCGGTGCGGCGCTGATGGAGCTCATCCGCGAGCGCGGCCACACCAACGGCGACGTCGCCCTGGCGCTGCTGTTCTACGGCGGCCTGGCCGGCGGCGTCCTGATCACGGGGATCGCCCGCGAGGGCGCCGCGACCCTGCAGACCTACCTGTTCGGCTCGCTCAACGCGATCTCGGTCGGGGACGTGTGGTCCACCGTGGTCCTGGCCGCCGTCGTGCTCGTGGTCGTGATCGGGCTGTCGCCGCAGCTGTTCGCCGTCGCGAGCGACCAGGACTTCGCGCGCGTCGCGGGCCTCAGCGTGCGGGCGTACAACCTGCTCGTCGCCGTGCTCGCCGCGGTCAGCATCACCGTCGCGATGCGCACGGTCGGCCTCCTGCTCGTCTCCGCGCTGATGGTCGTGCCGGTCGCGACCTCGCAGCAGCTGGCACGGTCGTTCCGCGCCACCCTGCTCGGCGCGATGGTCGTCGGCTGCGCGGCCTCCGTCGGCGGCCTGCTCCTGAGCGCCGGGCTGTCGTTCACCGTGCCGGTGGCGCCCGGTCCGACGATCGTGCTGCTGGCGCTGGCGATGTTCACCGCGACCTGGCCCGTCGGCATCTGGCTGCGACGCCGCAGCCGCCTGATGGCACCGTTCCCCGAGGTCACGGCGACACCGCACCGCTCCACCGACCAGCACCCGCACGCCCACGGCGACGACTGCGGCCACCCGGCGGTCCCCCACGGCGACCACGTCGACTACGTCCACGACGGCCACCGGCACGCGGTGCACGGAGAGCACTATGACGAGCACTGACCCGCAGCGTCCCGCCGTCCGGCCCACCCGGCAGCGCCGGGCGGTCGCCTCGGCCCTGGCCGGGTTCGACGACTTCCGCAGCGCGCAGGAGATCCACGACCTGATCTCGCAGCAGGGCGAGTCGGTCGGGCTGGCGACGGTCTACCGCACGCTCGCCGCGCTCGCCGAGGCCGGCGAGGTCGACATGCTGCGCAACGAGGACGGCGAGGCGATCTGGCGCAGCTGCTCGGACACGCACCACCACCACCTGGTGTGCCGCTCGTGCGGCGCCACGATCGAGGTGGAGGGTCCCGCCGTCGAGCGGTGGACCAACGCGATCGCGGCCGAGCACGGCTACGCCGACATCAGCCACACGCTGGAGATCTTCGGCACCTGCCCAGAGTGCCGCTAGGTCTCGTTGGGCACCGCGCCGCCGTAGCGGCGGTCCCGGCTGGCGTAGGTCTCGATGGCCGACCACAGGTGTCGCCGGTCCACGTCGGGCCACAGCACGTCGGTGAACACCATCTCGCTGTAGGCGGCCTGCCAGAGCATGAAGTTGGACAGCCGCTGCTCCCCCGAGGTGCGCCACACCATGTCGGCGTCGGGCAGCTCGGGCACGTAGAGGTGCCGGGCGAAGGTCTTCTCGTCGATCCTGTCGGGGTCGAGCCGGCCGGCGGCCACCTCGCGTCCGATCGACCTCGCCGCGTCGGCGAGCTCGGCGCGGCCGCCGTAGTTGACGCACATGGTCAGCGTGAGGACGTCGTTGTCCTTCGTCATGTCCTCAGCGACCTGGAGCTCCTTGATCACGGACTTCCACAGGCGCGGCGCGCGGCCCGCCCAGCGCACCCGCACCCCGAGCTCGTGCATCTCGTCGCGGCGGCGGCGGATCACGTCGCGGTTGAAGCCCATGAGGAAGCGCACCTCGTCGGGCGAGCGCGACCAGTTCTCGGTCGAGAACGCGTAGGCGCTGATCGCCCTCACGCCGATCTCGATCGCGCCCTCGACGACGTCGAAGAGGGTGCTCTCGCCCTCCTCGTGGCCCTTGGTGCGCGGCAGCCCACGCTGCTTGGCCCAGCGGCCGTTGCCGTCCATCACGATCGCGACGTGCTCGGGGACCAGGTCCTTCGGGACCGGCGGCGGGGTCGCGCCGCTCGGGTGCGGGGTCGGCCGCCTCACCTGTCGCTTCACGGCCGCCAGCGTAGTGGTGGGTCAGAGCCGGTCGAGCAGCCGCAGCACCGTGCCCGCGCCACGGGAGGTCGCGGAGACGTCGAGCAGCTTCTCGAGGAGCGGGGTGCCGTTGCTGCGGCGCTCGACGTGGTTCTGAACGATCGCGTGACGCCGGTCGGCGACGAGGACGGTCGCCGCCGCGCGCTCGTCGAAGAACGGCAGCTGCTCGGGGAACGGATCGTCGGTGTCGTACAGCGTGAGCTCACAGCCGTCGGGCAGCGCGGCAAGTCCCAGGTCGTCGAGCCAGGCCACGGAGCGTACGACGGCGAGGTCGGCGTAGTCGCAGACCGAGGTCAGCCGCGCGGCGACCGCGTCGGCCAGCTGCTGCGGGTCCCCCGGCGCGGTGAACGCGACGGTCCCGTTGGACTGGTGGCTCAGGACGTCGGTGGCGCCCTCCGCCGCGAACGCCGCGAGCAGCTGCTCGCGCCCCGGGCTGCGGCGCTGCCCGAGGTTGAGGTTGCGGAAGAAGGCGACCGACGTGGCCGTCATCGCTCGACGTAGGCCATGGAGCGCAGTCCCCGCTCGAGGTGCCAGGCGAGGTAGGCCGAGACGAGGTTGCTGGCCTCGCGCAGGTGGCGCGGGTCGGCGGCGTGCACCACCGGCCAGTCACCGACCAGCAGCGCGCCGAGGACGGTGACGGTCTCCGAGGCGGGGGTCGCGGATCCCGGCAGCCGGTCGGAGGCGCAGAGGACGCCGCCGGCCGAGGGGTTGAAGAAGCGGTGCGGTCCCTCGACGCCGCACTGGACGCAGTGGTCGAACGACGGGGCGTAACCGGCGACGGACAGCGAGCGCAGCAGGTAGGAGTCGAGGACCTGCTTGGCCGGGTGCTCGCCGCCCGACATCGCGCGGAGGCCACCGACCAGGAGCAGGAACTGCTGGACGGCGGGCTCCTTCTCCTCGGTGACGAGGCGCTCGGCGGTCTCGAGCATCACGGTGCCTGCGGTGTAGCGGTCGTAGTCGAGCCCGAGGCGCGCGTGGAACGGGTCGAGGGTCTCGGCCTGGGTGATGACGTCGAGGCTGCGGCCCTCGGCGAGCTGGAGGTCGACGTGGGTGAACGGCTCGAGGCGCGAGCCCCAGCGCGACGTCGTACGACGCACCCCCTTGGCGACCGCGCGCACCCGCCCGTGCTGACGCGTCAGCAGGGTGATGATGCGGTCGGCCTCGCCCAGCTTGTGGGTGCGCAGCACGACCGCCTCGTCGCGGTAGAGGGGCACGGGACCATTCTCCCCCACGCCCGGTCCCGCACCGGGCTGGCGGCGTCAGCGTTTCCGGGCGCGCGCCGTGCTCGCGGCGGCTGGCGTCGCCCAGCAGTCGAGGGCGAAGTCGATGGCGGCGGCCGTGAGCCGGTCCGGGCGGAAGCGCCACTCGAGGATCGAGGTCGCCCGCTCCATCCGGACGTGGGGCAGCTCGGCGGCGAGCATGTCGGCGTCGACGAAGGGGTGGATCGGGTCGATCGGGTGGCCCACGACGAAGGTCGGGGCCTGGATCTGCCGGCGCAGCCGCGACGACGGCGCGAGGCGCCCGAAGATCACGCCGTGCAGCAGCGAGGCGATCGAGTCGGCGCGGTGGTCGATCGTGTCGAGGCCGATCCCGGCCCAGAACGGCACGAGGCCACGCGGCACCGAGCGGGAGACCTTCTGCAGGGTGTTGGCCGTGAACGGCACGTAGCGCGCCGCGAGCATGATCGGCACGAACGCCAGGATCCCGGCCACGAGCGCGTTGTTGAGCACCGGCATCTCCACGATCAGGCCCTTGACCCGCTCCGGGGCGATCACCGCGACCTCGAGCGAGACGTTGGCGCCCAGCGACGTGCCGCCGATGACGGCCTGCTCTGCGCCGAGGTGGTCGAGCAGCGCCACGACCTGCCGCCCGAAGGCCGTCATCGAGTAGACCAGCGGGTCGGCCGGCTGGTCGGAGCGGCCGTGGCCGAGCAGGTCGAGGGTGACGACGTGGAGTCCCTGCGCGGCCATCGCTCGTGCCAGCGGCTGCTGCATCCGCCGCGGCATGAGCAGGCCGTGCAGCAGGACGACCCACTGGTCGCCCGAGCCGTACTCGGTGTACTCCAGCCGGTCGCGCCCGCCGTCGGACTCGACGAAGAACTGTCCGATCCGCTCGCTCACCAACATGACGTGAATGTAACGCTCAGGCGCGGTTGACGGCGCTGATCACGGCCTTCAGCGAGGCGGTGACGATGTTGGCGTCGAGCCCGACCCCCCACAGCACCTTGTCGCCGACGGCGCACTCGACGTAGGCCGCGGCGATGGCGTCGCCGCCGGACGACAGCGCGTGCTCGGCGTAGTCGAGCACCCGTACGTCGTGCCCGACCTCGGCGATGGCGTCCACGAAGGCGGCGATGGGGCCGTTGCCGGTGCCGGTGAGCTCGCGCCGCTCGCCGTCGACGTACACCCCGACGGTGAGCTGGTCCTTCTCCCCGGCCGCGCTGGAGGTGTGGACCGAGTTGAGCTTGAGCGGCACCTCGCGGTCGAGGTACTCGGCGCGGAAGACCGACCAGATCTCCTCGGGCGTGATCTCCCCGCCCTCGGTGTCCGTGTGCTGCTGGACGACCCGGCTGAACTCGATCTGCGCGCGTCGCGGCAGGTCGAGCTTGTGCTCGGACTTCAGCACGTAGGCCACCCCGCCCTTGCCGGACTGGCTGTTGACCCGGATCACGGCCTCGTAGGTCCGACCGACGTCCTTGGGGTCGATCGGCAGGTACGGCGCCTCCCACGGGAGGTCGTGCACGTCGACGCCCAGCGCCGCGGCCTTCCTGTCGAGGTCCTCCAGGCCCTTCTTGATGGCGTCCTGGTGGGAGCCGGAGAACGCGGTGTAGACGAGGTCGCCCGCGTAGGGGTGACGGGGGTGGACCGGCAGGTTGGTGCAGTACTCGACCGTACGACGGACCTCGTCGATGTCGCCCAGGTCGACCTGCGGGTCGATGCCCTGGCTGAAGAGGTTCATCGCCAGGGTGACCAGGTCGACGTTGCCGGTGCGCTCGCCGTGGCCGAACAGGCAGCCCTCGACTCGGTCGGCGCCGGCCATCAGCCCCAGCTCGGTGGCGGCGACGGCGGTGCCGCGGTCGTTGTGCGGGTGCAGGCTGATCGCGGAGTGCTCGCGGCGGGTCAGGCCGCGGCCGAAGTACTCGATCTGGTCGGCGTAGGTGTTGGGCGTCGACATCTCGACGGTCGCCGGCAGGTTGAGGATGATCTCGCGGCCCGCCTCGGGCTGCCAGACGTCGGAGACGGCCTCGCACACGCTCAGCGCGAAGTCGGTGTCGGACTGGGTGAAGATCTCCGGGCTGTACTGGTAGCCGAAGTCCTCGCTGCCCACGATGTCGCCGAGGCGCTCCTCGGCGTACTTCATCACCATCTCCGTGCCGCGGACCGCGATGTTGCGGCACTCGTCGGGGGTGACGTTGAAGACGACGCGCTGGAACAGCGGCGCGGTCGCGTTGTAGAGGTGGATCGTCGCCCGCGGCGCACCGACGAGCGAGTCGACGGTGCGCTCGATCAGGTCCTCGCGGGCCTGCGTCAGCACCGAGATCTGTACGTCGTCGGGGATCCGGTCCTCCTCGACGAGCTTGCGCACGAAGTCGAAGTCGGTCTGGCTGGCGCTCGGGAAGCCGACCTCGATCTCCTTGTAGCCCATCGTCACCAGCAGCTCGAACATCGTGAGCTTGCGGGCCGGCGTCATCGGGTCGATCAGCGCCTGGTTGCCGTCACGGAGGTCGGTGGAGAGCCACCGCGGTGCCTTCTCGACCTTCTTCGTCGGCCACGTGCGGTCCGGTACGTCGACGGGCACGAACGGGGTGTAGCGGCCGAACGGCATCGGGCTGGTGCCCTGCTGGTTGCTGGTGTTGCTCAGGTTGGTCATGACTTCCTCGGTCTGCTCGGGTCGGGGCGACCGGCGCGCACCACACTCCGCAACGAGGGGGCCGGGTCAGGCCTCGCTGCGGCGGCGAAGGAGGAGGCTGCGCATCATGACGGGACAACGATAGCCCGCGCGGCGCCGCGGCGGCGCGCTCGCGGCCACAACGTGGACAGGTCAGGCTCGCGCGCGGGCGGCGTACGCCACGGCGGTGAGGTCGAACGGGCCGTCACCGAGGTTGCGGCGGAGCACGCGCTCGAGCCGCTCGCGGCCGTCGGGTCCGAGCGCGGCGACCGCCTCGCCGGCCGGGCCGACGCCGTGGAGGTAGGGCTCCCACCACTCCTCGAACGTCGGGTGCGTGACGGTCACCGCCAGCTCGACCGCCTCGACGTCGCGCAGCCCGGCGCGCTCGAGGACGTCGACCAGGCTCTCGCGCGAACCGCCCTGGAACTCGCGTTCCCCGGGGTGCTCCGGCTCGAGCTCGGCGACGGCTTCCCACAGCGGCGCCATCGGGGCGCGCGAGCCCCTGAGGTCCCACACGGTGGCCCCGACCCAACCGCCGGGACGCGTCACGCGCGCCATCTCCCGCAGCCCTGCCACGGGGTCGGCCATGAAGTGCACGACGAGGCATGCCGCCGCGACGTCGGCCGAGTCGTCGTCGAACGGCAGCTCTTCCGCGCCCCCTCGTCGTACGTCGACACCGGGGAAGCGTTCGCGACAGGCCGCGACGAACGGCTCGCTGGGGTCGACCGCGACCACGTGGTCGGCGCCGAGCCGCTCGACCAGCACGGCGGTCAGCGCACCCGGTCCGCACCCGACGTCCACCGCGCGCTGCCCGGGCGCGACCTCGAGCCAGTCGGCCAGCCGCCGCGCGAGCGGCTGCGAGTAGCGACCCATGAACCGGTCGTACGCCTCACCCGCCACCTCGAAGCCCACGTCGATCGACGGTACTCGCCTCGTAGGCTCTCGTCATGCCTCGACTCCTGGTGGTCCAGCACTCCCCCACGCCGTCGGTCGGCGCGCTGACCGACGCCGTGGTCGCGGGTGCGTCGGACGACGCGATCGACGACGTCGAGGTGGTGGTCCGGGCCGCGCTCGAGGCCGACGCCGACGACGTGCTCGCGGCCGACGGCTACGTGCTCGGGACGCCGGCCAACTTCGGCTACATGAGCGGCGCGCTCAAGCACTTCTTCGACACGATCTTCCTCCAGGCGGGCGGCGCGCTCGCCGACGACGGGTCGGCGTCGACGGTCGAGGGCGGGCGCAAGCCCTACGGCCTCTACGTCCACGGCCGCTACGACACGACGGGCGCGGTCCGGTCGGTGCAGTCGATCGTCGGTGCGCTCGGCTGGCGCCAGTCGGCGCCGGTCCTCGAGGTGCTGGGCGAGGTCGGTGAGCGCGAGTGCGAGTCGGCGTACGAGCTGGGCGGGACGCTGGCCGCCCTGGTGATGACATGAGGCGGCTCGCCGCGCTCGCGGCTCTGGTGGTGGCCCTCGGCGCCTGCACCTCCACGCCGACCGAGCCGGCGGCCGACCAGACGCCGTCAGCCACGTCGACCCCCAGCCCGACCGAGAGCACCCCGCCGCCGGACCCCGGCCCGACGCCGCGGGTCGGTGAGTGCCACCTGCTGTCCTTCGGGCAGGCCGTCAGCGTCGTGGGCCGCACCGAGCCGGTGAGGTGCCGGCGCAAGCACACCGCGGAGACCTACTTCGTCGGTCGGCTCAAGCTGGCGACCAAGGCCGGGCACGTCCGTCGCGTCGACTCGAGGGCCGCGCAGGAGCAGGCGCGCTCGACATGCGCGGCGCGGCTGCCGAGGCACCTGGGCCGTACGCCGCAGGAGCTGCGGCTGACGATGGCCCGGTCCGTGTGGTTCACGCCGAGCCCGAAGCACGCGGAGGCCGGTGCCGACTGGTTCCGCTGCGACCTGGTCGTCGTGGCCGGCCCGCGTCGTCTGCTCGTGCTGCCGCGCGTGACGAAGGGCCTCGGTGGCGCCCCGGCGCTCGCGATGTGCGCCACAGCCGCGCCCGGCACCAGGGCGTTCAAGCGGGTGGGGTGCGGGGCGACGCACGCGTGGAAGGCCGTCTCGACCGTCGACATCCCCGGCAGGAAGCTGCCGTCGAAGCAGGCCGTGGCCGACCGGATGGACGGCCCCTGCGGTGACGCGGCGCGCGCCAACGCGTCCGACCCCCTGGACTTCACCTGGTCGCAGGAGAGCCCGACGCCGGAGCAGTGGGACGCCGGCCAGCGCTACGGGATCTGCTGGGTCCCGGCCTGAGCCGGCCGGGCGCTGGTCAGAAGACGCGGGCTCCGGCACCCCAGGCGGCGAGGGAGGCATCCGAGCTGTCGATGCGCCAGTCGGCCTCCTTGAGCAGCGAGAACCAGGTGACGCCGCGGACCTCCGGGTGGGCGTCGAGCCAGGCCCACATGTCGGTGGTCCACGCGGCCTTGTCGCCGCCGGCGGCCTCGGGTGCGGCCGTCTCGTCGACGTGCACCGGTCGGGTCGTGATCGAGCGCAGCTGCGCCACCCCGGGGCCGAAGACGTCCCCGAAGGACTGCCACGACGACCACGACTGGGTCGTCCCCCAGTTGTAGCCGTCCAGGCCGACGCGGTCGACGTACGCATCGCCGGGGTAGAGCGACGCGAGCGGCGTCGAGCCGTCGAAGGGGACGTTGGCCGACCAGCTCCAGGTGACGTTGGTCGCCTTGGCGCGCTGGAACAGCGTCACCACGTGGCGCCACGCGGCTGCGTGGTCGCCGGCGCCGTTGCCGTTGACCCCCTCGGCCCACGGGTACCAGCTGCCGTTCATCTCGTGCGCGAAGCGGATCACGATCGGCTTGCCCCACGTCTTGATCTGCGAGGCCCACCGCTTGACGTACGCGTCGTGCTTGCCCGCGACGATGCTGTCGAGGGTGTACGCCGGCTGGACGAGCCCGCCGGCGGGGTCCCACGGCTCCCAGGTCATCACCGGGATCGCGCCCGCCGCCGTGATGCGGCTCGCGTCCGTCGCCGGGAAGTCACCGCCCAGCGACCACGCGCGGTAGAACGCGACCTGGTCGACGTCGGCACCGGTGCGGCTCTCGAGCGAGGTCACCTCCGACAGGTCGGTCGGAGCACCGGCGACCGCCACGCCGACGACGCGCGTCGGGACGGGCGCGGGCGTGCCTCCCCCGCCGGCCGGGCGGGCAGCGAGCGCGGGCGAGGCGAGCGCGGTCAGGACGACCGAGAGCGCGAGGGAGGAGACGACCAGGAGCCGGCCGGGGCGGGGGTGGGGCACGACGGTTCCTCGTGGAGCTCGGGCTTGGTACGACCTGGAGAAATCTACGTCGCCGGGCGGCGCCGCGGAGCAGAACGGGGAACGCGGCACCGGCATGATCTGCTCATGACCACTCGCGAGCGCACCGACGTACGGCGGCTGCCGGAGAAGCAGGTGCGCGACGTCGCCGTGCTGCACGCCATCCTCGACGGCGCCCTGCAGGCCGCGGTCGGCTTCCAGGTCGACGGGCAGCCCTTCGTCCTGCCGATGGCCTGCGCGCGCGAGGGCGACGACCTCCTCCTGCACGGCTCGACCGGCAGCCGACTGATGCGCACGCTCGCCGCGGGCGCACCGGTCTGCGTGAGCGTCACCCACCTCGACGGCCTCGTCTACGCACGCTCCGCCTTCGAGTCGAGCATGCGCTACCGCAGCGCGACCATCCTCGGGACGGCCGTGCTCGTCCCCGACGACGAGAAGCTCCATGCCCTCGAGGTGCTGACCGAGCACCTGCTGCCCGGCCGCTGGGCCGAGCTGCGGGCGCCGAGAGCGAAGGAGCTGGCCGCCACCTCGGTGCTGCGGGTCGCGCTCGAGGAGTGGTCGGTCAAGGTGAGCGACGGCTTCCCCGACGACCCGGACGAGGACCTCGACGAGCCGGTTTGGGCGGGCGTCGTCCCGATGCGGGTGTCGTACGACGACCCGGTGGACGCCCCCGACCTCGCCCCGGACCGTCCAGTGCCACCGCACGTGCGTGCGCTGCTGGACCGCTCCTAGAACCCGAGCTTGCGCAGCTGGCGCGGGTCGCGCTGCCAGTCCTTGGCGATCTTGACCTGGAGGTCGAGGTAGACCGGGGTGCCGAGCAGCGCCTCGATCTGCTTGCGCGCGGCGGTGCCGACCGAGCGCAGGCGGGCACCCTTGTGGCCGATCATGATGCCCTTCTGCGAGTCGCGCTCGACGTAGAGGTTGGCCACGATGTCGAGCAGCGGCTTGTCGTCGGGCCGACCCTCGCGCAGGCCCATCTCCTCCACGACCACGGCGATCGAGTGCGGCAGCTCGTCCCGGACGCCCTCGAGCGCGGCCTCGCGGATCAGGTCGGCGGCCAGCGCCTCCTCGGGGGCGTCGGTGAGGTCGCCGTCCGGGTAGAGCGGCGGCCCCTCGGGCAGGAGGCCCACGAGCAAGTCGGAGAGCAGGTCGACCTGGTCGCCCGCGACCGCCGAGACGGGGACTATCTCGGCCCACTCGGTCGACGTCTCGACGCCGAGCGCGGCGATGTCGAGCAGGTGCTGGCCGAGCTGCTCGGGCGTCACGAGGTCGGTCTTGGTGGCGACCGCGATGCGGGTCGTTCGTCGTACCTTGGCGAGCTCGGTGACCAGGAACCGGTCGCCCGGACCGATCTTCTCGTTGGCCGGGAAGCAGACCGCCACCACGTCGACCTCGGCCCACGTCGTACGGACGAGGTCGTTGAGCCGCTCGCCGAGCAGCGTGCGGGGGCGGTGGAGGCCGGGGGTGTCGACGAGGATCAGCTGCGCGTCGTCGCGGTGCACGATGCCGCGCACGACGTTGCGGGTGGTCTGCGGCTTGGAGGACGTGATGACGATCTTCTGGCCGACGAGCGCATTGGTCAGCGTCGACTTGCCGGCGTTGGGCCGACCGACGAACGACGCGAAGCCGCTGCGGTAGCCCTCGGGCGCCTGGTAGAACGCGGCGGCCGGCGCGACCCCGGAGAGGTCGAAGTCGTCGTCGAGCTCGTCGTCCTCGTCCTCCAGCTCGTCCTCGTGCTCGTCCTCGTCGTGACTGTGGTCAGTCATCGCTCGCCTCCCGCGCCGCGTCGTAGTCCGCCCAGATCTGCTCGTCACTCTTCCCTGCCGTCTTGCCCGCGCGCCAGATGGGGCCGGGGTCGACCGCGCGGGGCTGGCGGGCGAGGGTGGCGCGCCAGTAGCCCATCACGTCGTAGTGGCTGGACGCGAGGCCGACCTCGCGCATCAGGTGCTTGCGGATCGCCCGCATCTGCGCGGACTCCCCCGCCATCCAGAAGTACCCCTCCCCTGCGGGCCACTCGATGGCCTCGACCTCCTGGGCGAGAGCACTCTGGCCCGGTGCAGGAGGCCGGAGCCAGGTGACGTCGGCGTGACCGGGGAGATACCCCGTGAGGTTGTCGGGCACCTCGGCCAGGACGTGCGCCGGCAGGTCGGGGTGCGTCTCGAGGATCCGCGCCATGGCCGGCATCGCCGTCAGGTCGCCCACGAGCAGCAGCCAGGCTGCGTCGGCCGGCGGATCGAACGACGCCTTGGGCTCGGTGATCGTGACCGCGTCGCCGACACAGTCCCGCATCGCCCACTCGGTCACCAGCCCGACGTCGTGGACCACGATGTCGAGGACCAGCTCGCGGCCGTCCCAGGAGCGCACGGTGTAGTAGCGGCTCTGGAACTGCCCGGGCACCACCAGGCCGACCCACTCGTCGGGCACGCCCGTGCTGGTGAACCCGTCGACGTCGTCGAGGACGAGCCGGACGAGGTGGTCCGTCAGCGGTTCGCGGCGTCGTACGGTCGCCTGGAACTGGGCTGCACGGGTGCTCACGTGGTCACGTTATCGACGGCTCACCAGTCGGGTCGCATCGGGAAGCCGGAGCGGCCGTCGTCGTGGTTGCGCGTCATCAGCACCTGGTGCAGCTCGACCTCGTCGCGCTCGAAGCCGACGCGCGAGCCGGCGAGGTAGAGGCCCCACACACGGGCCGTGCCCTCGCCGACCTCGGCCACGCACTCGTCCCAGTTGTCGACGAGGTTGCGGTTCCAGTCACGGAGCGTGGCGGCGTAGTGGGGGCGGAGGTTCTCGGAGTGGTGCACCTCGAGGCCCTGGTCCTGCGCGGCCGAGATGATCGTGCCGGAGCCGATCAGCTCGCCGTCGGGGAACACGTAACGATCGATGAACGCCCCGGTCTGCTGCCGCTTGTTGTGCGGGCGGGTGATGCAGTGGTTCAGCAGCCGGCCGCCCGGCGCGAGCCGGTCGTGCAGGTGCCCGAAGTAGGCGGGGTAGTTCTTCACCCCGATGTGCTCCAGCAGGCCGATGGAGCTCACCGCGTCGAACCCCGTCTCCGTCACGTCGCGGTAGTCGAGGTGGCGGACCTCGGCGAGGTGGGACAGCCCCTCGCGCTCGATCGCCTCCTGCGCCCACTGGGCCTGCTCGGCGGAGAGCGTGACGCCGAGGGCGCGGACGCCGTACTCGCGGGCGGCGTGGCGCACCATCGTGCCCCACCCGCACCCGACGTCGAGGAGCCGCTGGCCGGGCTGCAGCGCGAGCTTGCGGGCGACGAGGTCGAACTTCGCGAACTGCGCATCCTCGAGCGTCGCCGTCGGCGGGTCGTAGAGGGCGCAGGTGTAGGCCATCGAGGGGCCGAGGACCATCTCGTAGAAGCGGTTGGACACGTCGTAGTGGTGGGAGATGACCTCTGCGTCACGGGTCATGGAGTGCCGCAGCCCCTCGACGGCGCGCCGCCAGCGCGGCAGGTGCTCCTGCGGCGGCGGTGCCGGGGGACGCAGGTGGGACAGGCCGAGGCTGCGCACGATCGCGACCGCCTCGGCGGGGGTCGGCACCCGGAAGTGGGTGTGCTCCTTGAGCAGGACCAAGGCGTCGTAGGGGTCGCCGGGATGTACGCCGACGAGGTCGAGGTCGCCACTGGTGTAGGCGCGGGCCAGGCCGAGGTCGCCGGGCGCCGTCATCAGGTAGGACAGCCCGCGCTCGGTGCGCAGGTGCATGCCGAGCTCGGCGTCGGACGGACCCGCGCTGCTGCCGTCGTACGCGGTGAAGCGCAGCGGCAGGCCGCCTTGGAAGAGGCTCCCGATGGCCTCGCCGATGGACAGCCGCCCGGAGGGCACCGGCGCGGACCCGGAGTCGATCTTGAAGCTCATCGTTCGCGAACCACCTTGTCGTAGAGGGAGGTGAGCCGGTCGTCGGGGTCGTGGACCGCCTTGACCCGGGCCAGCTCGGCACCGCCGTAGAGGCGGTCGAACTCCTGCGGGGGGTAGAACGCCTCGGAGTAGAGGCTCTTGTGCCCGCCGAGGTCCGACACGGTCGCCTCGATCGCGCGGTTGCGCGGTGACCGGGGGGCGTCCGGGCCCACGTTGACGACGCCCCAGAAGCCGACGTTGACGTAGGTCGTGTCCCGGGTTAGCGGGTAGCCCGGCCACTCGCGGTCGCGCAGCCGCAGCGGGCACAGCCAGACCGGCCGCATCCCGATCTCGCGGTCGAACCACGCCAGGAACTCGGCGAGCCGGTCGACCGGCACCTCGACGTCCTGCACGACCCGCTCACCCTGCGGCCGGCCCGCCCGGCGGTCGAGTCGGTCACCGATGCCGAAGCGGCGGTCGAGGGCGACGAGCTTCCAGTAGACGTCGGAGCGGCGCAGCCGCCGCGGCCACACCCGGCGTACGAGCGGGTGCTGGGCCCCGAACGCCCGGGAGCACCAGAACCAGTCGGTGTCCCAGCGCCAGAGGTAGTCGAGCATCGTCAGTCGGTCGGTCGGGCGCTGCTGGATCGAGCGGTAGAAGACCTGCTGCCCGGCGTAGTCGCTGGTCGGGCCGGGCTCGTCGGTCCAGCGCGCGAGCGTCAGGTAGAGCTCGCCGGGGCCGAACGCCACGCCGTCGAGGCCGTCGACCCGCTCCCCCTCCCACTCGCGCGTGCCGACGATCGTCGTCACCGCTTCGGCCAGGGCGTCGGCGTCGTGGAACCGGACGTGGCGGAGGGCGACGAAGGAGGGCACGGGCTCGAGCTCGATCCGCAGCCGGGTGGCGTAGCCGAGCGAGCCGTAGGAGTTGGGGAAGGCGTCGAACAGCTCGTCGCCGGGCTTGCACGTGACGATCTCCCCGCTCCCGGTCAGCACGTCCATCTCCAGCACGGACTCGTGCGGGAGGCCGCTGCGGAAGCTGGTCGACTCGATGCCGAGACCGGTCACGGCGCCGCCGAGGGTGATCGTGCGCAGCTGCGGCACGACCAGCGGGATGCGGCCGTGGGCGAGGGTGACCTCGACCAGGTGCTCGTAGGTGCACATCCCCTGCACCTCGGCGACGTCGCCGTCGACCTCGATCACGCCGTCGAGGCCCGAGACGTCGAGACCGGCCGTCAGCGCCGCCCGGCCGCGGAACAGGTTGCTGGTCCGCTTCGCGAGCCGGACCGGCGCGTCGGGCGGCAGGGCCGCGTAGGACTCCTCGAGCCGCGCCACACCAGCAGCGTGCTCCTCCCAGCCGATCGGCGTTCGCACCCCTGCACGCTAGCGACCAGTTCTGACACTTGGCGAGCGACTATCTCGTAGGTCACAGATGGTTGCGGTCCACAACCAATCGTGTGCTATACGAGCCCGGTCGACCGCGTCGAGTGCAGCCGACCCTGCGGGTCCCCCACCATCACCGGCACCCCGTCGCCGGCGAAGTCGGTCAGGGCCGCCAGGTCGGGCAGGTCGCCGTCGGTGAGCACCAGTGCGGCCTCGAGCCCGGCGGAGCCCGACGAGAGCGCCATCGCGACACACACCTCGAGGGCCGAGAGGCTCAGGTGGTCGAGGCGCACGCTCGCAGCGGCGTACGTCCGCCCGTCGAGGTCGCGCACGGCGGCGCCCTCGCTGGCACGGGCGCGGGCGCGCGTGGCACGCGCCAGCGTGACCAGCTTGGCGTCCTCGGGGCTCAGCTCACCGGGCGTGGCGGACTCACTCATGCCGCGCAGCCTAGTGAGCGGCCTCCGGCACCCGTGCGTGCGACCCGGACGCGGACGTCGGTCGCGGGACCGTCGCGAAGGGGGACAGCAGGAACCAGCCCGGCAGGGCGCTCGCGACGTCAGTGGTGGCGTGCACCCGCATCGACCGATCCGAGACCGCGCGCGCCCACGTGCGGTCACCGCGCCAGACCTCGGTGAGCGTGCGCAGCGAGGTCTCGAGCCGGGCGACCGGCTCGTCCCCGGGGTCGTCGTCGCACACGTCGACGTCGCCGGGCGACAGCACCATCCACCACCGCGCGATGCCGGGAGCGACGTCGTCGAACTCGAACGCGACGACGGTGCGCTGCGGTGGGAGCGCGTCGTGGTCGACGTTGCGGTGCATGTCCCACAGCAGCAGCTTGGGGTCGAGGTCGGGGTCGGCCAGGTCGGGGATCCAGCGGGTGCCCCAGACGCCGAGCGCCTCGACCACCGGCCGCAGCTCCAGCCCCGCCTCGGTGAGCACGTAGCGCACCTCTCCCCCGTCCTCCTCACGCCGCACGATCCCGGCGCGGGTCAGCTGCTGCAGCCGACGCGACAGCAGCGTCGGCGACATCCGCGGGAGCCCGCGACGCAGCTGGTTGAAGTGCTGGCTGCCGAGGATCAGCTCGCGGACGACGAGCAGCGTCCAGCGCTCGTCGAGCAGCTCCATGGCCTTGCTGACGGGGCAGAACTGGCGATAGCTCGCGCCCATGCCGCGCACGCTACGCCGCGCACCCGGGGTGGTACAGATCCTGCACTCGTCGGTCTGGTCCGCCCGCTCCTAGCGTCGCTCCCACACGAACCGTCGGGGAGGAGCACCACCATGAGCACCCAGACCACACCACCACCGAACACCGGCGCGAGCCCGCACACCACCCCGGACACCACGGGGGACGCCGCCCTCAAGGACCGCCACCGGGCCATGTGGGCGTCCGGAAACTACGACCGGATCGCCCGCGAGGTCATCCCGGTGCTCGGCGAACGCCTCGTCGACCAGCTCCGGATCACCCAGGGCGAGCGGGTCCTCGACATCGCGGCCGGCACCGGCAACGCGGCGGTCCCGGCGGCCCTCGCGGGCGCCTCCGTCGTCGCTTCCGACCTCACTCCTGAGCTCCTGGAGATCGGGCGGGCCGAGCACCCCGACGTCGAGATCGACTGGCAGGTCGCCGACGCAGAGGCACTGCCGTGGCCCGACGCGTCGTACGACGTCGTGATGAGCACGGTCGGCGTGATGTTCGCGCCCCACCACCAGCAGGCGGCCGACGAGGTCGTGCGGGTCCTGCGCCCCGGCGGCCGCCTCGGGCTGCTGAGCTGGACGCCCGAAGGCTTCATCGGCCGCCTGTTCGCGACGATGCGCGACTTCGTACCGCCGCCACCCGCGGGGGTGCAGCCGCCTCCGCTGTGGGGCGACGAGGCGCACGTGCAGGAGCTGTTCGGCGACCGGGTGGAGGCCCTGGCGTTCGAGCGCGCGCACGTCGACGTCGAGCTGTTCAGCGGGCCGACCGACTTCCGGACCTACTTCCGCGACAACTACGGCCCGACGCTGATGGCCTACCGGGGCCTGGCCGACCAGCCGGAGCGGACAGCCGAGCTCGACGCGGCCCTCGACGCGCTCGCCGCCGGCGCCGACGAGGGGTCGGGGCGGATGCGGTGGGAGTACGTCGTGGTCAGCGGCCGCCGGAGGTGACGTGGGGGGCGGGGGCGTCGTCGTCCTCGGCGTCCTCGCCCTCCGCCGGCAGCACCGAGACCAGGACGGTCTCGATCTTGTTGCGGCGTCCGGTGGCGCGCTCGGCCTCGAGCCGCAGGCCGTGGCACTCCACGACCGACCCGGGGATCGGGACCTTGCCGAGGTGCTTGGCCATCAGGCCGCCGACGCTGTCGACGTCCTCGTCCTCGACGTCGAAGCCGACCAGCTCGTCGAGGTCGTCGACCGGGTAGCGCGAGGACACCCGGATGGCGCCGCCCTCGAGGTGCTCGACCTCGACCTCCTCGGTGTCGTACTCGTCGGTGATCTCGCCGACGATCTCCTCCAGCACGTCCTCGATCGTGATCAGCCCGGCCGTGCCGCCGTACTCGTCGACGACCACGGCGATGTGCTGGTGGCGGGCCTGGAGCTCGGTGAGCAGCGCGTCGACGGGCTTGGACTCCGGCACGTAGTGGACCGGGCGCATCACCTCGTCGACCCGCTGGGTGAACTCGACGTCGGGCGCCTCGAAGTCGCGCCGAACCAGGTCCTTGAGGTAGGCCATGCCGACGATGTCGTCGAGGTTCTCGTCGACGACGGGGATCCGTGAGTAGCCGCTGCGCAGGAAGAGCGAGAGCGTCTGGCGGATGTTCTTGTGGCGCTCTATGTAGACCACGTCGGGCCGCGGCACCATGACCTCGCGCGTCGTGGTGTCGCCGAGCTCGAAGACCGAGTGGATCATCCGGCGCTCGCCGGACTCGATGACCGCGGAGGCCTCGGCGAGGTCGACCAGCTCGCGCAGCTCGGTCTCGGTGGAGAACGGGCCTTCGCTGAAGCCGCGGCCGGGCGTGATCGCGTTGCCGAGCAGGATGAGCAGCGCCGGGATCGGGCCGAGGATCGTGGTGACCAGCGAGATGGGGCCGGCGGACAGCAGCGCGACCCGCGCGTCGTGCTGGCGTCCGAGCGTGCGTGGCGCGACGCCGATCACGACGAACGAGACGACGAGCATCACGCCGACCGTGGTCAGCACGCTCGGCACGATCGCGTCCTGGTAGGCGTCGCGCGACCACGTGCCGACGAGCACGATGGCGCTGATCTCGCACAGCAGGCGCATCAGCAGCGCGGTGTTGAGATAGCGCGGCGGGTCGTCGAGGATCCGGACGAGGCGCTTCGAGCCGGCGAGGCCGTCGGCCCGCAGCTCCTCCGCGCGGGCGCGGGAGAAGCCGTTGAGGGCGGCGTCGGCGGCGGAGAACAGGCCGGCGAGGACGACCAGCAGCGCCGCGGAGCCGAGCTGCCAGACGTCGGCGGTCACGTCGGTCACCTCATTCGGGGCGTGCGCGCCACTTGTCGAGCAGCTCACCCTGCAGCCCGAACATCACGGCGTGCTCCTCCGGCTCGGCGTGGTCGTAGCCGAGCAGGTGCAGGATGCCGTGGACGGTGAGCAGGTCGATCTCGGCCTCGCGGCCGTGGCCGGCCTCCTCGCCCTGCCGCTCGGCGACGGACGGCGCGAGCACGAGGTCGCCGAGGACGCCCTCCTCGGGGTCCTCGTTGACGCGGCCGGGGCGCAGCTCGTCCATCGGGAAGGCCAGCACGTCGGTGGGACCCTCCTTCTCCATCCACTGCTCGTTGAGCTCGGCGATGGTGTCCTCGTCGACCGCCTTGATGCACAGCTCGGCCTGCGGGTGGACGCGCATCTCGTCCATCACGAAGCGGGCGAGGCGCGACAGCCGGCGTACGTCGAACTCGAGGCCCGACTCGTTGAGGACCTCGATGCTCATCGCGGACGCCGTTCGGCCTGTGCCGCCCCGGACGGTCCGCTGCGCGGACGCTGGCTCTCGGCCTCGGCGTCGAACTGGTCGTAGGCCTCGACGATGCGACCGACGAGGCGGTGGCGTACGACGTCGGTGCCGGTGAGGCGGCAGAACGTGATGTCCTCGACGCCCTCGAGGATGCCCTCGACCACCCGGAGACCGGACTTCGTGCCCGACGGCAGGTCGACCTGGCTGGTGTCGCCGGTGACGACGATGCGCGAGCCGAAGCCCAGGCGGGTGAGGAACATCTTCATCTGCTCGGGCGTCGTGTTCTGCGCCTCGTCGAGGATGATGAAGGAGTCGTTGAGCGACCGGCCGCGCAGGAACGCCAGCGGCGCCACCTCGATCGTCCCGGCGGCGAGCAGCTTGGGGATCGTCTCCGGGTCCACCATGTCGTGCAGCGCGTCGTAGAGCGGACGCAGGTAGGGGTCGATCTTCTCGCTGAGCGTGCCGGGCAGGAAGCCGAGCCGCTCCCCCGCCTCGACGGCCGGACGGCTCAGGATGATCCGGTTGACCTCCTTGGCCTGCAGCGCCTGCACGGCCTTCGCCATCGCGAGGTAGGTCTTGCCAGTGCCGGCCGGGCCGATGCCGAAGGTGATGGTGCTGGTGTCGATCGACTCGACGTAACGCTTCTGGTTGAGCGTCTTCGGGCGGATCGTCCGGCCGCGGTTGGACAGGATGTTGAGGCTCAGCACGTCGGCCGGCCGCTCCTGCGTCTCCGTGCGGAGCATCTGGATGATCCGCTCGACCGTCTCGCCCGTGACGCCCTGACCGGTGCGGACGAGCGTGACGACCTCGTCGAGCAGCCGCTCGGCCATCGCCACCTCGGCGGAGTCGCCGGCGAGCGTGATCCGGTTGCCGCGGACGTGGATGGTCGCCTCGAAGGCGCGCTCGATCAGCCGGAGGTGCTCGTCGCCCGGACCCAGGACGGAGACCATGTCGATGCTGTTGGGGACGACGACGGTGTGCGTCGGCGTGTCCTGCTGGCTGCTGGAGCGCGTGCTGCGGGTGCTGTCAGTCATGGATGCCCGTGACGGGCGACCTTCCGGGTCGGTGGCAGAGCCCTTCCATGCTACCGAGCGGGCGGCGTCGGGCACACCTGAGTAAGGGTGGACCCTCCCTCACCATGGGATGTCGACCAATGGGCACTTCCCCATGTCAGTTGACGCAGGGAGGTGCACGTTCGCCTACATCCCATGGTGGACGATCAGGGACGGGTGACCTGCAGCATGCCCAGGCACATCTCGTCGGTGGTGCCCTCGCCCCACACGACGTAGCGGTCGGGCTGGCCCTCGAACGCCGGCAGCTTGTCGCGCAGCCACTGGACGTGGGTGCACGTCACCTTGACCTGCTCGAACGGCTGCAGGGTGATCGGCTCGATCGGGCGGCTGCCCTGGTCGTCGAAGTCCCAGACGGGGATGTCGAGGATCGTCTGCGCCTGCGGGGTGCCCGGCCGGACCTCGATCTTGATGGAGCGGCCCAGCAGGTGCATGTGGCCGGCGACGCCGTGGATCGTGACCGGCTCCGACATCGTGCGCAGGCACGACTGGGTCCGGCCGGGCTTCGGCTTGCCGCCGCACAGGAAGTAGAGGAGGTCTGCGGTGTTGCCCTCCGCTCCGAACCGCTCCTTGACGTCGGCCAGGGCCGCGTCCCGGTCGCACAGCTCGCCGTCGGCGTGGTCTGGTCGGCACGGCAGCTCGACCGGCGCCGGGAGGAGCATCGTGCTGAGGGCCTGGTACTTCCGGCTCCCGGGCGCGAGGCGCAGCTGGGCCGCCGAGGTGTCGGGCTCCTGCCCGGCCAGCAGGTTGTAGTGCACCTGCATCACGATCCGGCTGCCCTTGGCCAGGCGGATGCCGAAGCCGGGCTTGGTCACCGACTCCTTGCCGCCCGGCGCCCACGCGCCGATCCACGAGGACCGGTTGACGTCCTGGAAGCGGTCGAGCCCCGTGCCGCCGAAGCAGGTCCAGCCCTCGCCGTCCTCCGCCGCGTCCTTGGCCTCCGCCGCGGCGACCTGCTCGGGCGTGACCTGGAACAGGATCACGTGGTGCACGACGTCGGGGTTGCCCGGCAGCACCTGGGTGCCGGTCAGCCACGCGTCCTTGTCGAGCTCGGGGTCGAGCAGGAAGCACCGGTAGTCGTCGGTACCGGTGCCGTAGGGCGCGGACGGCGTGTAGCTGCCGGGCATCGCGATCGTCGTACGCGTCTCTCCCGGACGCAGCGGACGGGCCCTGGCCGGCGTCACCTGGTGGCCGTCGTGGCCCTGGGTGAGCTCGTCGTCGGGGCTGGCCTCCGGGCTGCCCGACGCGCTCGGCGAGGCGTCGGACGGCTGCGTGGCAGTGTCGTCGTCGGAGCCGCCTGCCCCGCCGCACGCGGACAGCGTGAGGAGGCTGGTGGCGAGGACGGCGGCCAGCGCGCGGCGCCTGCGGGACATCAGACCAGCGCCTCGGTCATGCCGGTCGACCCGGCGAGGACGTGGACGTGGGTGTGGAACACGGTCTGACCGGCGCCCGCTCCGGTGTTGAGGACCAGCCGGTAGTCGGCGTTGCCGGCCGCCTGGGCGACCTCGTCAGCCAGGGCCACCACGTGGCCGAGGCTGGCCGGGTCGGCGGCCGCGCTGGCGGCGGCGTTCTCGTGGTGGTCGAACGGGACGACGAGCGCGTGGAACGGCGCCTGCGGGTTGAGGTCGCGGAAGGCGATCGCCGCGTCGCTGCGGCCGAGCACCTCGGCCGGGAGCTCGCCCGCGACGATCTTGCAGAAGACACAGTCGGGTGCGGTGATCACCGGACCAGCCTAGGGTCTGGCGCCGCGGCGTGTAACCGATCGAGCGGGCCGCTCGTCCAACTACCGTGAACACCATGACCTTCCCCGTCCGCCGCTCCTCACGACGAGGAGTGCGCGCGCCCGCCGCAGCGCTCCTCGCCACTGTCTGCATGCTCGCCTCGGCCGGGTGCGGCACGGGCGACGACGACCCCGCGCCGACCTCGAGCGACGTCAAGGAACCCGTGTCGGAGGGATCGGCGGAACCGGAGGCGCAGGAGCCCAGCGAGTCCCCGACGGAGACGCCCACGACCGACGAGGGCACCGTCGTCCCGATCTACTGGGTCGGCGACGGACCCGGCGGCGAGAGCCGGCTGTTCCGCGAGTTCCACCGGGTGGAGGGCAACCCGCTGACCGAGGCCGCACGCTTGGTCATGGGGGGCGGCCAGCCCGACGACCCGGACTACCGCACGCTCTGGCCGCAGGTCGAGGTCGCCGACGTCGGCGCCACCGACGGGGTGCTGCTGGTCCAGGTCGCGGGCGACGGGTTCACCGAACGGCCCGACGGGATGTCGAAGCGCGACGCGGAGCTGGCGATGCAGCAGCTCGTCTACACGTTGCAGGGCGTCCAGCAGGAGCGGGTCCCGGTCCAGGTGATGCGCACCGCGGACGACGTACCGCTGCTCGGGATGCCGACGGCCGTGCCGGTCGAGCAGGCGAGCGCGCTCGAGACCCTCAACCTGGTCAGCATCACGTCCCCCGAGGAGGGTGCGACCGTCACGTCCGGCACGCTTACGGTCACCGGCGTGGCGAACTCGTTCGAGGCCTCCGGCCCGTGCCGGCTCCTGGTCGACGACGTGGAGATGGTGGTGCAGCCCTACCAGGCGGAGGGCTGGATGGAGGACCGGCTGTTCCCGTTCGAGGTCGACTTCCCGCTGGAAGGGATCTCGGGCGAGGTCGTCGTCCAGTGCGAGACCGACGACCCCTCCGGTGGCGCCGAGGGCGACGGTCCGTCGATCGACACGAAGACGATCACTGTCGGGTAGCCGTCAACCGGGGCGTGACCTGGCGCGTCCCACTGCGTGATCACCCTGACCAGACGACGAGGTAGCCCCGTGACCGAGTCCCCACCCTCGATCACCGGCCTCGTCGGAGCCGATGCCGACGTGGCCGTCGAGGAGCTGTACGCCGCCCACTGGCGCCAGCTCGTCCGGCTCTCGGTCCTGCTGGTGCACGACCGGGCGTCGGCCGAGGACGTCGTCCAGGACGCGTTCGTCGCGATGCACGGCCGGTGGTCGCGGCTCCGCGACCCGGACAAGGCCCTCGCCTACCTGCGCCAGGCCGTGGTCAACCGCTCGCGATCGGTGCTGAGACACCGCGTCGTGGTCGAGCGGCACGCGCGCAACAGCGCGCCCGACGAGGGCGTCGTCGACGGCCCCGGCCTCGGCGGCCCGCGCCGCGACGCGGTGCAGCAGGCGCTGCGACAGCTGTCGGACCGGCAGCGCGAGGTCCTCGTGCTCCAGCACTACCTGGACTGGTCGGAGTCGCAGGTCGCCGACGCGCTCGGCATCACCCGCGGCGCCGTCAAGGCATACGGACACCGGGGTCGCGCCGCGCTGCGCGACCTCCTCGGCGACTGGTGGGAGGACCCGTCATGACCACGATCAAGGACCTGCTCCACGAGGTCACCGACGCCGTCGAGCCCGGCGACCGGCTCGACGCGATCCGCGCCGCCACGGCGCAGGGCGGACGTCGTACGCATCGGGGGTGGTGGGCGGCCGGCGGCGCCGGGCTCGTGGCCGCGTCGGTCGTGACGGCGCTGGCGCTGTCGACGGGCGGCGGTCCCGGTGAATCGCTTCCCGGGCCGGCGCAGGAGTCGACGGGGACCGCGACCACCTCGGCGACGGAGAACCCGAACACGAGCCGCGTCGTCCCGATCTACTTCGTCGGCGAAACGCCCACCGGCCCCCGGCTCTTCCGCGAGCTCCAGCGCGGCACCGGCCCGATGTCCGCGGAGACCTTCGCGCTCGACGCGGCACTGAGCGGCGCCTCCCTCGACCCGGACTACCGGACCCCCTGGCCCGCGGGCGCCGTCTCCGAGGCCTACGGGATGACCGAGAACCTGATCTCCGTGACCATCATGGGCGACCTCCACGACCGACCGCCCGGGATGAGCGAGGAGGAGGCGAGGCTGGCGATCGAGCAGGTCGTCCGGACTGCACAAGGCGTCTGGGGACACGGTCGCGTGCCCGTCGAGCTCCGGCTCAACGGCGCGACGTCGGACCAGATCCTCGGCGTCCCAACCTCAGAGCCGCTCTCGACGAGTCCCGACCTGGACGTGCTGTCCCACGTGAATCTCTCCGACCCGGTCGAGGGTCAGGTGGTCGACAACGACGAGCCCCTGACGGTGAGAGGTGTCGGCGCCAGCGCAGACGACCGGGTGTCGCTCAGCATCCGGCAGTGGGACGGCCCGGCCGTGCTCTATCAGCTCGACGTCGACCTCGAGCCCTCGGACGCACAGCTCGCACCCTTCAGCGTCAAGTGGTCGCTCGGCAGCCGCCCCCCGGGTGACTACGAGGTGGTTGTCACCGTGACCGATGCTGACGGAACTGTCGACACGGACACTCGCCGGATCACCGTCGTCGACTAGCGCCAGCGGTCGGTGCGCGAGAGCAGCGCGGCGACCGCGACGACGCCGGCGGTCGAGGTGCGCAGGACCTCGGCGCCCAGCCGTACGCTTCGCGCGCCCGCAGCGGCGAGGGCGTCGAGCTCCTCGGGCGCGATCCCGCCCTCCGGTCCGACGACGACCACGATGCGCCCGGAGGCGGCTACGTCGATAGCGCTGAGGGGGTCGGTGGCGTCCTCGTGGAGGACGACCGCGAGGTCGGCCTCGCCGACGATCACGGCGAGATCAGCGGTCGACGCGAGCGGCGTGACCTCGGGCAGCCACGAGCGACGCGACTGCTTGGCGGCCTCGCGGGCGGTGGCCTGCCACTTCGCGTGCGACTTCGCCGCGCGCTCGCCCTTCCAGACCGCCACCGAGCGGGAGGCGGCCCACGGGACGATGCGGTCGACACCGACCTCCGTGAGCACCTCGACCGCGAGCTCGCCGCGGTCGCCCTTCGGCAGCGCCTGGACGACGGTGATCGCGGGCTCGGGGCGATCGTCGTGCGCCACCGACTCGACCGAGACGGCGAGGACGCGCTTGCCGGTCGAGGCGACCGACCCGGTGACGGAGGTCCCGAGCCCGTCGGTCAGCACGACCTGCTCGCCCTCGCGCAGCCGTCGTACGGCGACCGCGTGGTGCGCCTCGTCGCCCGTGACCTCGACGAGCGAGCCGGGCGACGCGTCGGCCAGCGACTCGACCAGGTGGACGGGGAGGGACATCGGCGAGCTCGATCAGCCCTGGAAGGCGTCGCGGAGCCGGCCGAACATCCCCTTGGTGGGTGCCTCGTTCCGGCCGTCGGGCGACTCCTCGCCGCGGATGGCGGCGAGCTCGCGCATCAGCTCCTCCTGGCGCGGGTCGAGCCGCGTCGGGGTGTCGACCTTGATGCTCACGACGAGGTCGCCGCGACCGCCGCGCAGGCTGGGCACGCCGAAGCCGCGGATGACCTGCTCGCTGCCCGACTGGGTGCCGGGGCGGACGTCGAGGTCGTAGGTCGTCACCGGCTTCTCGTCGGCCGGCGTCTCCTCGGACGGCGACAGGTCGGCCTCGAGGAGCGGGAGGGTCAGCTTGGTGCCGAGCGCGGCCGCCGTCATCGGCAGCGACACCGTCGTGTGCAGGTCGTTGCCGTGGCGGGTGAAGGTCTTGTGGGGCTCGACGTGGATCTCGACGTAGAGGTCGCCGGCGGGGCCGCCGCCCGGACCGACCTCGCCCTGACCGGCGAGCTGGACGCGGGTGCCGTGGTCGACGCCGGCGGGGATCTTCACGGTCAGCGTGCGGCGCGAGCGGACGCGGCCGTCGCCAGAGCACTCGCGGCACGGGTCCGGGATGATCGAGCCGTAGCCGCGGCAGGCCGCGCAGGGGCGCAGGGTGCGGATCTCGCCGAGGAACGAGCGCTGGACCACGGCGACCTCGCCCTGGCCGTGGCAGGTCTCGCACGTGATCGGCGAGGTGCCGGGGGCGGTGCCCTCGCCGTGGCAGGTCTCGCAGGTGAGCGCGGTGTCGACCTTGAGGTCACGCGTGACACCGAAGGCAGCGTCGGCCAGCGTGACGTCGAGGCGGATGAGGGCGTCCTGGCCGCGGCGGGCCCGCGAGCGCGGACCGCGGGAGGCGCCGCCGGCGGCCGCACCGCCGCCGCCGAAGAACGCGTCCATGATGTCGGTGAACGAGAAGCCCTGGCCGGCACCGCCGAAGCCCTGGCTGAAGGCGTCGCCGCCCCGGTCGTACGCCGCCCGCTTCTGCGGGTCACTGAGCACCTCGTAGGCGCGCGAGACGTCCTTGAAGCGCTCCTGCGTCTCCGGGTCGGGGTTGACGTCGGGGTGGAGCTGGCGGGCCAGCTTGCGGTAGGCCTTCTTGACGTCGTCGGCGCTCGCGTCGCGCGAGACGCCGAGGATCTCGTAGGGGTCCTGGGTCACTGGTTTCCTTCATCGAGGATCCGGGACACGTAGCGCGCGACGGCGCGCACGGCGGCCATGGATCCGGGGTAGTCCATGCGGGTGGGTCCGACCACGCCGAGGGAGCCGAGGTGGGCATCCATCGGGCCGTAGCCGGTGGCCACGACACTGGTCGCGGCGAGCTCGGAGTAGGGGCCCTCGTGGCCGATCCGCACGGTGACGGCGTCGGCTCCCGACTCCCCCAGCAGCTTGAGCAGCACGACGTGCTCCTCCAGCGCCTCGAGCAGCGGACGCACGGCGGTGTCGAAGTCGCCGTAGCGCGCGAGGTTGGCGGTGCCGCTGACGGCCACCCGCTCGTCGCTGCGGTGGTCCGACATGGCCTCGGTCAGCACGGCCACGATGGCGCGGGTCGCATCGGCCTGGTCGGGGCGTGCGACCCCCGGCAGCTCGCCCAGGGCGGCCGCGGCGGCCGCGATCTGCACGCCGCTGGCAGCACCGTTGACGGCGACCCGGACCTCGGCGAGGTCCGCGTCGGCGATCGGTGCCTCGAGCTCGACGAGACGCTGCTCGACCCGTCCGGTGCTGAGGATCAGGATCAGCATGAGGCGGGTCGGGGTCAGCGGGACGAGCTCGACGTGGCGCACCGTCGAGCGCGAGAGCGTCGGGTACTGCACGATGGCGACCTGGCGGGTCAGCTGGCTCAGCAGCCGCACCGACCTCTGCACGACGTCGTCGAGGTCGACCGCGCCGTCGAGGAGCGTCGCGATCGCCCGGCGCTCGGCCGTGCTCATCGGCTTGAGGGTGGCGAGCTTGTCGACGAAGAGCCGGTAGCCCTTGTCGGTCGGCACCCGGCCGGCGCTCGTGTGGGGCTGGTGGATGTAGCCCTCCTCCTCCAGCGCCGCCATGTCGTTGCGGACGGTGGCCGGAGACACGCCGAGGCCGTGCCGCTCCACGAGTGCCTTCGAGCCAACCGGCTCCTCGGTCGCGACGTAGTCCTCCACGATCGCGCGGAGCACGTCGAGCTTGCGGTCGTCGACCATGGAGACCTCCTCTGCTCGCCGATCTGGCACTCGTGTGACGGGAGTGCCAACTCTACTAGCAGCCCGTAGGGTCCGGGGCATGCCCGACTCCACCTCCCGGTTCACCGAGGTCGCGCCCCGGGTCTGGGTGGCCCACTACGACTGGATGCACGTCAACATCACGCTGGTCGGCGGCTCGGACGGGCTGCTGATGGTGGACACGCACGGCTCGGCGGAGGCCGCGCGGGCGGTCGCGGACGACGTACGACGACTCGGTGCCGGCCCGCTCACCGGGATCGTCAACACGCACGAGCACTGGGACCACCACTTCGGCAACGCGACCATCGTCCAGGCCTTCGGCGAGGTGCCGATCCACGCCACCGACTGGGCGCGCGACCACATCGAGGAGTCGGCCCGGCACACCTTCGAGCACTACGAGCAGGCGGCCGACCACCCGCACCGCGAGGAGATCCTCGCCACGACGCTCCACCTGCCGACCCACACCTTCTCCTCCGCCGTCCAGCTCGACCTCGGCGACCGCGCGGTCGAGCTGATCCACCCCGGCCGGGGCCACACCGCGGGCGACCTCGTCGTCCGGGTCCCGGACGCCGACGTGGTGGTCGGTGGCGACCTCGTCGAGGAGTCCGACCCGCCCTTCATCGGCGACGACTCGTGGCCGCTCGAGTGGCCGCTCACGCTCGACCTCGTGCTGGGGCTGATGACCGACGCGACGGTCGTCGTACCGGGCCACGGCACGGTCGTCGACCGGGACTTCGTGCAGGACCAGCGCGTCGACCTCGGCGTGATCGCCGAGACCATCCGCGACCTCGCGTCCCGCGGCGTGCCGCAGTCGCAGGCGCTGGCCGAGGGCGAGTGGCCATGGGACCCCGCGCTCCTCGAGAGCGCCGTACGCCTGGGCTACGAGCACCTCCCCCGCAGCCAGAAGCGCCTGCCGCTGATCTAGCGGCACACCCGGAGGGGGCTGGACTGGCTGCACGCATCTGGGTAGGCATGAGGGATGAGCGAGAACCCGGACTCCAACGACACCCCCAAGTCCTCGAGCGGCACGAGCGAGGCCGACTCCGACCACTCCGGCGAGACCGCGTCCCCCGACCAGGCGACGCTGGGTGGGATCTCCGACGACCAGCTCCCCGAGGACCTGCAGCCGGGCGAGGACAACCCGCTGGCCGAGCCCCTCGACCCCGACGCCGAGGAGACCAAGAGCCAGGACGAGCTCGAGATGGATGCGACGCAGGAGGACCTGGGCAACCCGCCCGTCGAGTCGTCGAGCGACGACGGCTCCGATGCCGACGAGACAGGCGGAGGCGCCAACAGCGGCGAGGGTGCCGAGGGGTCGGGCATCGCCGAGGGCTGAGCCCTAGCGCGTGAGCGCCAGGAACACGATGAACGCCGTGTAGCCGCCGACGAAGACCAGCGCGACAGCAATCGCCACGACGAGCTCGTACGACGGCAGCAGCCGGCCGAACCACGTCCGGTTCTCGTCGGCGTACTCCTCGTAGTGGTTGTGCGAGTCCTGCCAGTTCAAGAACGCGGCGGTGCGCTCCCACCTGCCCATCTGCTCGCCGGGTCGGTCGAGGCCGTCGAGCTCGTCGGAGACGAAGCCGCTGCGCCCGCCGAACGAACGGGCGATGACCGACTGCTGGGTGGTGCGTCGTCGCGCCATCAGCGCTCCACCACCAGATGGTGTGACGTGGTCCCGCGTGTGCTCACGGCGTGCCCTCCCCCGAGATGGACTGGTCGTGCCTACCGTAGACCGGTGCCTGCTGATCGCTACGGAACCGACGTCCTCTCGGGTGACTGGCGCGCCCCGCGCAACGGCCGCGCCGTCGAGGTGCCCACCGAGATCGGGATGGTCGTCGAGGAGGTGACCACCGACTGGTGCGGTGAGGTCGTCGCCATCGACCGCGACATCGACACGCTCACGCTGGAGGACCGCCGCGGCAAGCGGCGTACGTTCCCGCTCGGGCCCGGTTTCCTGCTCGAGGGCAAGCCGGTCATCCTCACCCGCCCCGTCCGCTCGGGCGCTCCGGCGGCCCCCACCCGTACGGCGTCGGGGTCTGTCGCCGTGCAGGGCGCGAAGGCGCGCGTCGCCCGGGCGAGCCGCATCTTCGTCGAGGGCAGGCACGACGCCGAGCTGGTCGAGAAGGTCTGGGGCGACGACCTGCGGATCGAGGGCGTCGTCGTGGAGTACCTCGGCGGGGTCGACGACCTGGCTGACCACCTGCGCGACTTCAAGCCCGGCCCGCAGCGCCGCGTCGGCGTCCTGGTCGACCACCTCGTGCCGGGCTCGAAGGAGGCACGCATCGCCCAGGGCATCGCGCGCTCCCCCGTCGGCAAGCACGTGCTGGTCGTCGGGCACCCGTTCATCGACGTGTGGCAGGCCGTGAAGCCCGAACGGCTCGGGATCCAGAAGTGGCCGGCCGTGCCGCGCGGCATCGACTGGAAGACCGGGACGTGCCAGCAGCTCGGCTGGCCGCACCGCGACCAGGCCGACATCGCCCGCGCGTGGAAGCACATCCTCGGCCGCGTCACCTCCTACGCCGACCTCGAGCCGGCGCTGCTCGGTCGGGTGGAGGAGCTGATCGACTTCACGACGGGCTAGTCGCTGGTCGAGGTGCGAGGAGCGCCAGCGACGAGCCTCGAGACCTGCGGATCAATGTGATTTCGAGGCTCGCTGCGCTCGCACCTCAACCACCGATGGCACAGCTCAGTCGACGAGGTCGCGGACGATCGCGTCGGCGAGCAGGCGGCCGCGGAGGGTGAGGACCAGCCGCTCGGCGACGAGCTCGACCAGCCCGTCGGCGACCAGGCGCGCGACCTGCGAGCGCCCGGGCGCGTCGAGCGCCGTGACCGGTAGCCCGTCGACGAGCCGGATCTCCAGCAGGATCCGCTCGACCTTCTGGTCGCGGTAGCCGAGCACCTCGCGGGCGAGCGCGGGTGAGACGCCGCGGGCCAGCCGCTCGGCGTAGGCCGCCGGGTGCTTGACGTTCCACCAGCGCACCCCGCCGACGTGCGAGTGCGCGCCGGGGCCGACGCCCCACCAGTGGCCGCCGGTCCAGTAGAGCTGGTTGTGGCGGCACCAGTGGTCGGGCGAGGACGCCCAGTTCGACACCTCGTACCACGCGAGCCCGGCAGCCGAGAACCGCTCGTCGGCGAGCAGGTACTTGTCGGCGAGGTCGTCCTCGTCGGGCATCGGCAGCTCGCCGCGGGCGACCTGCCGCCCCATCGCGGTGCCGTCCTCGACGATCAGGGAGTACGCCGAGACGTGGTCGGGACGGCACGCCAGCGCAGTGTCCACCGAGGTCTCCCAGTCGGCGATGGACTCACCGGGCGTGCCGTAGATGAGGTCCAGGCTGACGTCGTCGAAGCCTGCCTGCCGCGCCCAGTCGACGACCGCAGGCACGCGCATCGGGTCGTGGGTGCGGTCGAGGACGCGAAGGACGTGGTCGACCGCGGACTGCATGCCGAAGCTGATCCGGTTGAAGCCCGCGGTCCGCAGCTCCTCGAGGTCCCACGCGGCGACGCTGTCCGGGTTGGCCTCGGTGGTGATCTCGACGTCGTCGGCCAGGCCGAACTCGGCCGCCGCACTCGCCACGATCGCGCCCAGGTCGGCCGGCTTCAGCAGCGTCGGCGTACCGCCGCCGAAGAAGATCGTCTCGATCTTGACGTCGCGGTGGCCGAGCACGTGGCGGGCGAACCGGATCTCGCGGATCGCCGCCTCGGCGTACGACGACCGGCTGGCGCCGACCTCGTCGCCGAGCTCGAGGGCGGTGTAGGTGTTGAAGTCGCAGTAGCCGCAGCGCACGCTGCAGAACGGCACGTGGACGTAGAGGCCGAACGGCCGCCTGCCGAACTCCGCCCACGCGTCGTCGGGGAGCAGGCCGTCCTCGGGCGCGAGGTCGCCGTCGGGCTGGGCGGGGGGCACGGCGTCATCCAACCACGCGCGCACCCCCGCGCCCGACAGCGACTGCTCGAAGGTCTAGGCGTACATCGCGTCGATGAGCGCCTTGTTGTTCTCCTCGACGACGTTGCGCTTGACCTTCATCGAGGGCGTGAGCTCGCCTGACTCGATGGTGAGGTCGTGGTCGAGGAGCTTCCACTTCTTGATGGTCTCCCACCGGTTGAGCTTGCCGTTGAGCTCCTCGACGTAGTCGCTGACCATCTGGTGCACCGCGTCCGACTGCACGACCTCGGTGTAGGACTTGCCCTCCATGCCGTTCTCGGCGGCCCATCCGGCCATCGCGTCGGGGTCGAGGGTGACGAGCGCGACGACGTAGTTGCGCTCGTTGCCGAACACCATGAACTGGCTGGCGTAGGGGCAGATGGCCTTGAACTTCGACTCGATCGCCGGCGGGGCGATGTACTTGCCACCGGAGGTCTTGAACAGCTCCTTGATGCGGCCGGTGATGGTCAGGTAGCCGTCGGCGTCGAGCGAGCCCTTGTCGCCGGTGTGCAGCCAGCCGTCGGGGGTCAACGTCCTGGCGGTCTCCTCGGGGAGGTTGTGGTAGCCCTCCATCACGTGGGGGCCGCGCAGCATGACCTCGTCGCCCTCCCCGATCTTGACCTCGGCACCGGGCAGGGCCGGCCCGACGGTGCCGATGCGGTTGCGGTCGGGGTGGTTGACCGTCGCTCCGGCGGAGTTCTCGGTCATGCCGTAGCCCTCGAGGATGACGATGCCCGCGGCGTTGAACCACTCGGCGATCTCCCGGTTGAGGGCAGCGGAGCCCGAGATGAAGAACCGCACACGCCCGCCGAAGCGCTCGCGCACCTTGCTGAAGACGAGCTTGTCGAACAGGCCGTGCTGCAGCTTGAGCGGCAGCGGGACCGGCTTGCCCTCGCGCTTGAGCCGCTCGACCTCGAGGCCGACCGCAAACGCCTTGTGGAAGATCTTCTCCTTGGCGCCGCCCTCGGCCGCCTGCATCGTCTGGATCCGGCCGTAGGCCTTCTCGAAGATGCGCGGTGCGGCGCCCATGAACGTCGGCTTCACCGCCGCGCAGTTGTCGACGATCTTCTCGACGCGGCCGTCGACCGCGGACGCGAAGCCGCAGGCGAGCTGGGTCGAGAGGAGCACCTTGCCGAACGAGTGCGACATCGGCAGCCACAGGAACTGCAGGTCGGACTCGTCGAGGATCTTCTGGGCCTTGATCGCCTCGCCCTCGAAGACCCAGGACCGGTGGCGCAGCCGGACTCCCTTGGGCCGGCCGGTGGTTCCGGAGGTGTAGATCAGCGTCGCGAGCTGGTCGGGGGTCACGGCCTCGGACGCCTTGCGGACGACGTCGGGCTCGGCGGCGAGCTTCTCGGTGCCCAGCGCGGCGAGGTCGTCGAGCGAGATCACCCAGTCGCCGTCGGCCTTGCCGTCGAAGGTGACGACCTTCGTCAGGTGCGGCAGCTCGGCGCGGTGGGCCGTCAGCTTCGCGACCTGGGCGTCGTCCTCGGCGAAGACGATGCGGCTCTCGGAGTCGCCGAGGATGTAGGCGACGTCGTCGTCGTTGGTGCTGGGGTAGACGGTCGTGGTGGCACCGGCGGCGCACATCACGGCCAGGTCGGCGAGGATCCACTCGTAGCGGGTCCCGGAGGCGATGCCGACTCGCTGCTCGGGCTCGATGCCGAGCGCGATGAGGCCGGCGGCGAGGGCCTCCACCTTGTCGCCCACCTGCTTCCAGGTGACCGACTCCCAGGCCTCCCCACGCGGGAAACGGAAGGCTTCGGCGTCCGGGGTCTTGGCGACCCGGTCGAAGAACTGGACGGCCACGTTGGCCGGCATCGTGTCGAGGAAGGCCGTGTCGATGGTGGTCGGCATCTGTTACCTACTCATTCGTCGGAGCGTGGCGCGAGGGCGCCACCAGCGGGGGCGTGCTGACTTGGGCTGTAACCTAGATCACGCGCTTTACCGAGCGGTAGCAAACTCGGCGAATTCTCAGCAGCAGTGGTCGAGAACACGACTTTCCGCCCATCGGAGCGCCGATCTGGAGCGCGGTCCTCAGTCCTGCACGGCCTTCACGATGGCGATGCAGCGCGTGATCCAGTCCCGCTCCTCGGTGTCGAGCGGTCGGTTCGCACGCCGGGCGTCCTGCACCGACCAGCCGGCGTTGAGCACCATGCGTACGACGACCCAGTCCCGTGCGCGGTCCTCGTCGAGACCGGCGGTGTCGACGAGCGCGTGGAAGCGCCGTCGCAGCCCGTCCCGCAGCGAACCGACGGCACCGGGGCCGGTGAGCTCGTCCATCCGGTTCCACAGCATCGGAGCGGGCTCGTAGTGCGGGTCGCCCGCCATCGGTTTGGGGTCGATGGCCAGCCACTCCCCCGCGTCGTCGGCCATCACGTTGGCGTAGTGCAGGTCGCCGTGCACGACGACACTCCGTACGTCGTCGGCGAGGAGGTCTGGACCGAGGCCCAGTGCCTGGTCGACGTAGCGCCGCGGGACCGGGATGTCGCGGCCCATCTCGTGACACAGCTCGTCGAGCTCACGCAGCCAGCGGACCACGAAGGACTCGACGGTGGCGAGCTGCGGGAGGGCCGGGACGTGCAGTCGACCGTAGAGGCCGCCGACGACCTCGCACGCCTCGACGTCCCACGCGTCCGCGAGATCGGGACCCGGCAGCCAGTCCAGGAGCATCGCCCGGCGGCGCGGGTCGGCCCGCCGCAGCCGTACGGCGCCGCGGCCGCCCCAGTGCTGGAGCGCGAGTGCCTCGTGCGACGACTCGTCGTCGCCGTCGAAGGTGACCTTGAGGGCGCCGGGCACACCGTCCGCGTCGACGACCGGTGCGACGAGCGAGCAGAACCCGTGGAGCTCGCCCGCCACAGGGCGGAGCCGCCACTCCTCGAGGAGGTCGGCAGTCAGCCGCGGCAGCCGGTCGAGCCATGCCGCCCAGTCCTCACCGAGGGACGCCTGCGCCAGCAGTCCGGCAGGGATGGTGACGGGCACGCACTGACCCTAGGCTGACGGTCGTGAGCGAGCGGCAGCAGGCGTGGGTCGACGAGCCGGTGCAGCGGGGGCGGGTCGTGGTCCTCAGCGACAACCCGATCGCGCGGTGCATCGCTGCGGTCGCGTCGACGGTGGGACGGACGGTCCTGGTCGAGTCGGCCGACGACGGCGGTCCGGGGCTGCACATCCAGCCGGGCGATGCGGTGGTGCTGTGCGACCACGACGCGCCGGACGCACCTGCGGTCCTGCGCGCGGCCCTCGCCTCCGAGGCGGGCTACGTCGCGATGATGGCGAGCCGGGCGCGCGCGGCCGGCCTGGTGGAGGGGCTCGTGGCCGAGGGGGTCGACGTCAGCAAGCTCCACGTGCCGGCCGGGCACGACCTCGGCGGCAAGGCGCCGGGCGAGATCGCCCTCTCGGTGGTCGCCGAGATCGTCGCGGAGTCCTACGGCCGCCCCGGCGGCCCCATGCGCGGCTGACGGGGACCCGCCCCACCGCTCACCGGGCGAGCAGCGCCCGCTCGACCTCCTCGAGCGCCTGACGGGCGTAGCCCTGCCACATCCGGCCGAGTGCCGGCATGACCAGCGTGCCCGCTCGTGTCGGCTCGAGCACCCACTGCCAGGCCACCTCGACACCGTTGCCGGCGGGCGTGAACGACCACAGCCCCTGCGCACCGGTCACGAGCGGCTTCAACGCACCCGAGGTCGGGGCGATGTCGTAGCCGAAGCTCTCGCCCGGGACCACGCTGGTCAGCGTCTCGGCCATCGTGCCGCCGTCTGCCAGCACGATGGTGCGCGTCTGGCCGACGGTCCCCCACTCCCCGTGCTGGTCACGGACCGCCCTGATCGGCGGGAGCGCGAGGTAGCGGCGGCTGAAGATGAGGGGCAGCGGCATCGGCAGCACGGCGGCGTACGCCTCTGCGGCAGGCACGGGGACGGCGCGGCTGGCGCGCAGGGTGACGGAGGACGACATGGCGCCAGTCAACCGCGATCAGCCGACCTCCGGCAGGGGTGTCCGGACCACCGCGGTGCCGCTAGCGTGCAGCGCGTGGGGCTCTCGTGGGACGACCTGGCCGGGCACGCTCTGGCCCGGCAGTTCCCCGCGGCCACGCTCGACGTCCCGGACGCGGTCGCGGCGATCGGACCGATGCAGACGCAGACCGCGCGATCGGCGTTCCTCGGCCTGGCTGCCCGCTTCCCGGGCACGACGCACGCGCAGGTCACCGAGGCGTACGACGACGGGGTGATCGTGCGCGGCAGCACGATCCGCGGCACCGTGCACACCGCGAGCCCCGGGCACTACTCGGTGCTGGCCGAGGCGACCCGGATCGGGCAGCACCCGCGGTGGGCGCGCGTCCTGGGGGTCACCGACGAGCAGCTCGTGGACCTCTTCTCCTCGGTCGAGGCCTACGCGCGCGAGTGGCGCACGCCGGAGGAGCTACGGCTGCACCTCGTCGACTGGCTGGCCGAGCACTCCCCCGCCACCCGCGACGCCGCGGAGGAGGGTCCCGGCCGCTACCTCGCGTTCGGGCACGGCGGCCTGGTCCGGCGCCCGGCCAGCGGCGACAGGTGGGAGGGCCAGGGCAAGCCGGTCTACCGGACCTTCGACCGCACCGCGGCGGCGACGACGACCGACGTCGTGAGGCTCCACCTCGCCAGCCACGGCCCGTCCTCCCGGCACGACATCGCCTGGTGGGCAGGCGTGCCCCTGCGGGTGGTCGACGAGGCACTGGACGGTCTCGACGTCATCGGGGAGGACGGCCCCGACGGGAGGACCTACCTCGACCTCCCCGGTTCGCCACCGCCCCGGGACCTCCCCGGAGCACGGCTGCTGCCAGAGTTCGACGCGCTGATGTGCGGCTACGACCCTCCAGCGCGCGAGCGGTTCGCCGATCCGGCGCACCTGACCCGTCTGTGGAGCGGCGCGAACGGGCTCGTGATGCCGCCGCTCCTCGTCGACGGCCGGATCACCGGCTACTGGCGAGCCAACGGCAGCGCTCGCAGGCGGCCGCTCGAGGTGACCTGGTTCGCCCGGACCCGCCGACCGCGCCGCGACGAGCTCGACGAGCCGGTCGCCGCGCTCGAGGCCGTGCTGGGCATCACGGTCTCGTCGGTGACCATCACGCGCGAGCTGGTGTAGGTCACGTCGCGTCGCGGATCTCGCTCGCGACCATCGCCATGGTGAGGCGGGCGCGGACGGGGTCCTCGGTGAGGAAGTAGTGGTCGACACCGGGCGTCACGTCGTGCACCACGCGCACGCCGGCCGCGCGCAGCCGGTGGGCGTACGCATCGCCCTCCGCACGCAGCACGTCGCGCTCCGCCGTCAGCACCACCGCCGGCGGCAGCCCGGTGAGGTCCCCCGCCAGCAGCGGGGAGGCGTACGGCTCGAGCCGCGTCGCCGGGTCGGGGAGGTAGACGCGGCGGACCAGCCGACGCAGGGCGGGCGAGATCATGCCGGTGTCCCCGTCCTGCGGCTCGGCCGAGAGGTCGAGCGCCGGGATGCCGAGCACCTGCAGCGTCGGCGTGAACGACCCGGAGTCGCGCGCCTGGAGCGCCACGGACGCGGCGAGCCCACCACCCGAGCTGAAGCCACCGACCGACACGGGCGTCCCGTCGGCGGCCAGTGCCGCCGCGACGTCGTGCGCCTGGTGCTGGGCCACCGGGTAGGCCGCTCGTGGGGCGACCTCGAAGTCGACGTTGGCCACGACCACCCCCGCGGTCGCCGCGACGTAGCGGCACCACCAGTCGTCCATCGCCGGGTAGCGCATGAGGAACGCGCCGCCGTGGAGGTGCACGTGGACCGGGAGCGCACCCGGTGCCGGGCGGTAGAGGTGGACCGTCACCCTGCCGTGCCGCGTCGGCACGCGGACCCGCTCGGGCCTGGGGAGGTCCCGGCCGGCGAACCTCAGCTCGTCGCCGTACGACACCGTGAAGCGGGCGGTCGCGCGCATCAGCTCCACCCGGATCCGGTCATCGAGACGCATGCCGGTCCTTCGCCACCGTCGCGTGGACGGATGGGTCGGGAGGGTCAGGTGCGCTCGAGGGTGACGACGGCGACCGTGCCGCGGCCGGCGACCTCGCCGGGGCCGAGCACGAGCGACCCCCTGTCGTCGCCGCCGACGACGTACGCCGCCTGGTCCGCCGCGAGCGGCAGGGCCGAGCCGCGGCCGAGCTCGAGGACGGTCACGAACGGGTGCACGACGCCCGGGTCGACGACCACGTTGAGCGCCTGCACCGGCCCCTCGGGCACCGACGCGACGACCACGGCCTCACCGGAGAACCCGAACGGCCGCTGCGGCTCGACCACGTGCTGGTCGCCGTCGACGTCGAGGACGAGCACCGGCCCGTCGACGACGGTGAGCAACCGCTGGCGGCCGGTGAACGCCGAGAAGGGTCCCTCGCGGTCGACCGTCGCGAGGCTGATCCGCCAGGCCCCGTCGTCGGCGCGCGCCAGCTCCCGCGTCGTACCGCCTCCGTTGGCCCAGGGCTCGGGACGTACGTCGGCGGCGCGGACGATCACTTCTTGCCGGACTTCTCCGCGGGCTGCGTGGTCGCGAGCGCGGCGACGAACGCCTCCGGCGGGACCTCGACCGAGCCGATGTTCTTCATCCGCTTCTTGCCGGCCTTCTGCTTCTCGAGCAGCTTGCGCTTGCGGCTGATGTCACCGCCGTAGCACTTGGCGAGGACGTCCTTGCGGATCGCGCGGATGGTCTCGCGGGCGATCACGCGCGCGCCGATGGCGGCCTGGATCGGCACCTCGAACTGCTGGCGCGGGATGAGGTCCTTGAGCTTGCCGGCCATCATCACGCCGTAGGAGTAGGCCGCGTCGCGGTGGACGATCGCGCTGAACGCGTCGACGGGCTCGCCCTGCAGCAGGATGTCGACCTTGACGAGGTCGGCCGCCTGCTCGCCCGAGCGCTCGTAGTCGAGCGAGGCGTAGCCCTTGGTGCGCGACTTGAGCTGGTCGAAGAAGTCGAAGACGATCTCGCCCATCGGCAGCGTGTAGCGCATCTCGACGCGGTCCTCGGAGAGGTAGTCCATCCCCTGCAGGTTGCCGCGCTTGAGCTGGCAGAGCTCCATGATCGTGCCGATGTAGTCGGCCGGCGCCAGGATGGTCGCCTTCACGACGGGCTCGCGCACCTCGGCGACCTTGCCGTCGGGGTACTCGCTCGGGTTGGTCACCACGTGCTCGGTGCCGTCGTCCATCACGACGCCGTAGACCACGTTGGGGGCCGTCGAGATGAGGTCGAGGTTGAACTCGCGCTCGAGGCGGTCGCGGGTGATCTCCATGTGGAGCAGGCCGAGGAAGCCGCAGCGGAAGCCGAAGCCCAGCGCGCCGGAGGTCTCCGGCTCGTAGGTCAGCGCCGCGTCGTTGAGCTGGAGCTTCTCCAGGGCGTCGCGCAGCGTCGGGTAGTCGTCGCCGTCGATCGGGTAGAGCCCCGCGTAGACCATCGGGTTGGGGTGCTTGTAGCCGCCGAGCGGCTCGGTGGCGCCGTGGTGCTGCGAGGTGACGGTGTCACCGACGCGTGACTGGCGGACGTCCTTCACCCCGGTGATGAGGTAGCCGACCTCGCCCACCCCGATCTCCCCGGCCTTCACGGGCTCCGGGCTGATGACGCCGACCTCGAGCATCTCGTGCACGGCGTTGGTCGACATCATCTTGATCCGGTCGCGGTGGCTGAGCTTGCCGTCGACGACGCGGACGTAGGTCACCACGCCGCGGTAGGTGTCGTACACCGAGTCGAAGATGAGCGCCCGAGCCGGCTTGTCGGCGTCGCCGACGGGCGCGGGGGTCTGCTTGACGATCTCGTTGAGGAGGGCCTCGACGCCGACGCCGGTCTTGGCGCTGGTGAGCAGCACCTCCTCGGGCTCGCAGCCGACGAGGCCGGCGAGCTCGGCGGCGTACTTCTCCACGTTGGCGCTCGGCAGGTCGATCTTGTTGAGCACCGGGATGATGTGGAGGTCCGCGCCCATCGCGAGGTAGAGGTTCGCCAGCGTCTGCGCCTCGATGCCCTGCGCGGCGTCGACCAGCAGGACCGCCGCCTCGCACGCCTCGAGGCTGCGCGAGACCTCGTAGGTGAAGTCGACGTGGCCGGGCGTGTCGATCATGTTGAGCACGTAGGTGCCGGGCTCGGCGCCCTCGGCGTTGTCGGCCGGGATCGTCCACGGCATCCGCACGGCCTGACTCTTGATCGTGATGCCGCGCTCGCGCTCGATGTCCATCCGGTCGAGGTACTGCGCGCGCTGCGAGCGCTCGTCGACCACGCCGGTGAGCTGGAGCATGCGGTCAGCCAGGGTCGACTTGCCGTGGTCAATGTGCGCGATGATGCAGAAGTTGCGGATGATCGACGGGTCGGTCGAGCCAGGCTTCGGCGCGTTTGTGAGGCTCACGGACTGCTTTCAGCTGTACGGCGGCGGGGTCGGGTCATTCTCCCACGCGGGTCGTGGCTCACCGAACCGACGACGGGGCGCGTCAGGTCGTCGGCACCCAGTAGCGGCGCTTGAGGCCGCGGACGTCCTCCAGCACCCCGCCGCACGCCTCGATCACCCGGATGGAGCCGACGTTGTCGTCGTCGCAGGTGACCAGGGCGGGGTCGATCCCGAGGGCGAGGGCCCACGGCAGCGCGGCGCGCAGCATCGCGGTCGCGTGGCCCTCGCGCCGGCGCGTCGGACGGACGTCGTACCCGATGTGGCCGCCGACGTCGAGCAGGAAGTCGTTGAGGACGTGGCGGATCGCGATGCGGCCCAGGTAGTCGTGGCCGTCGACCCACCACAGGGTCGTGCACGGCACGTGCCAGTCCGGCCGCGGGCTGTCGAGCAGCGCATCCGCCTTCACGGCCTCGACGAAGGTGGCGAACCTCTCCGGGTCCTGCCAGCCGGGGGCGTTGACGTCGATCCAGGCAGCCGTCTGGCTGTTCTCCGCTCCCTCGGCGACGAACTCGTCCATCGCCTCGAGGAACGAGGTCATCACGGACGTGGTCGGCAGCACGAGCTCGGGCATGGCGTCATCCTGCCGTCAGCCCACCCACCCCTCAACGGCATATCTGAGGACGTGGTGGACGTCCACGTCGCCGATCGACGTACGCCACGTCCTCAGGTATCGGCTCAGAAGATGACGCGGGCTGCTCGGAGGCGGTCGGCCACCGCCGCGTCACCGTCGGTCGTGAGCCGGCACTCGTCGGAGCGGCCGGACAGCAGGCGCATCAGGGCGACGGAGTCCTCGGTGACGGTCGCGACCGGCGTCCCGCCGCCGACCTGCCACCGTCCGGCACCCCGGCCGGTCAGCTCGAGCACGAGGGCCGGGCCGTCCCACCCGAGGTCGAGGTCGCGGACGACCTGCGCGACGACCTCACCCTCGGCGGACGAGGTCGGCATCGCGACACCGGTCGCCCGCTGGAGGTCGACGCGGTGGAGCCAGACGTCGCGCACGTAGATCACGTCGAGCAGGTGCGCCAGGTCGGTCCCGGGGCGCAGGCCGGTGAACGGCGGCATCGGAATCCGACGCAGCAGGCCCGGCTGCCGGCGCCTGCCGTCGGGCGCACCAGCCGCCCAGCGCCGCAGGTCGCTCGGGAGGTCGGTGTCGGACAGGCCGGCCCGGTCCGCGACCTGCGCGCGGCAGAGCAGGTCCACGATCGACCCGTCGCCGCGCCGCAGTCCCCTCACCGCCGCCACCTGGTGTCGCACCATCACCGGCAGCCGGCACGCCTCCTCGGCGGCGCCTGCGAGGTGGGCGACCATGTCGCGCACCTTCCACTCGGTGCAGTCGGTCTGCAGGTCCCAGTCGGCAGGACCGAAGGCGTCGACCATCGCCACCAGTGCGGCGTACTCGGCCGCGGCGTGGTCGCGCGCCGCGTCGGGGTGGGTCTGCGGGAGGTCGGCGGCGCGGGTGGCGGTGTCGGTGGTCATCGGCGGTCTCCATCAGTGTCGGGTGGTGAGTAGTGCGCGGCGTACATCCGGACGAGCGCCTGGCGGTGCCGCGAGGTGCGCCCGTCGGCGAGCCCGACGCCGGGCTCGTTGGACAGCTGCTGGGAGATGACGCCGGCGACCAGGGCCACCCAGACGGCCACGAGCTCCTCGAGGTCGGCCGCCGCGTCGAGCAGGCCGAGCCGCTGCGCCTCGGCCAGGGAGGAGGCAGTGGCGCCCATGACCTGCTCGGCGGGCTCGTACGCCGACGGCGACGGCTGCCACCGCGCGATGGGGCGCCAGAACATCAGCTGGGCGTCGGCCGGGTGGTCGAGCGCCCACCCCACCGAGACGTCCATCGCCTCGGTCAGCAGCGCACGGATGCCGGTGCCAGGGACCGGGACGAGGTGCGCGACCGCCGCCCCGAAGTCGCTCCACCCCCGGCGGAACAGCTCGTCGCAGAGGTCGGACCGGCCCGCGAAGTAGCCGTAGAGCGACGGCGTGCGCATCCCGACCCGGCGAGCCACCTCGCCGAGCGTGAGGCCGGCCGCGCCCTCCTCGGTGATCACCTCGCGGGCCGTCGCCACGATCCGGTCGATCGTGGCTGCCCGGCGCTCCGCGACGCGTCCCATGTGCCGATATTTCTCCTAACACCATTAGGAGTCAAGGTGGTCGGTGTCCGGTCGAGACCACCGGCGACGGTGGTGGAGGATGCCGTCATGCCGTCCACGCCGTCCGTCGCGCCCTACCCCGTCCCGCACGGGAAGACCGCCCGACGGCTCGAGTGGGCGTTCCTCCCCCCGCACCTGCGGGCGTGGATCGAGCGGAGGTGCGGCTCACCCGTCGCGTCCGCGATCTCCCAGAACGGCGGGTTCACCCCCGGCTTCGCCTCCGTCCTGGTGTGCGAGGACGGCTCGCGCCACTTCGTGAAGGCCGCCTCGGTGAAGGCCCAGCGCCTGTTCGCCGACTCCTACCGCGAGGAGGCTCGCAAGCTCGCCGCGCTCCCGCCCGCCGTGCCCGCGCCGCGGCTGAAGTGGCACCTCGACGACGACTGGGTGGTGCTCGGCATCGAGCACGTCGCCGCCCGAGCACCGCGACGCCCGTGGGTGCGCGAGGAGCTGGACGCCCTGCTCGACTCCCTCGAGCAGGTGGCCGACGCCGTGACGCCCCCGCCGGCCGGGCTCGCGCTCGACACGGCCGAGGCGGACTTCGCGCCGATGCTCGAGCACTGGACGGCGCTGCGCGAGCGTCGTACGGACCTCGGCGCGGACCGCCTCGCGGAGGCCGAGGCACTGGCCCGTCGCTACGCCGACGTGGTCGGCGGCGACACGCTCGTGCACACCGACGTCCGCTCCGACAACGTGCTCATCGACCCGGACGGTCGTGCGTTGATCTGCGACTGGAACTGGCCCGTGCGCGGCGCTGCCTGGTTCGACTCCTTCGCGGCCCTCCTCGCCCCGCGGGCGGAGCGTGTCGACGTCGACGCGGTCATCGCGTCACGGCGGTTGCTGAAGGACGTCGACCCCGAGGCGTTCGACATCAACCTCGCGCTCTACGTCGGCTACTTCCTCATCCAGTGCGAGCTGCCGGCACCGTCCACCTCGCCGCACATCCGCGACCACCAGCGCTGGTGCGGCGAGGTCTGCTGGGACTGGCTGGCCGAGCGGCGGGGCTGGTCGTGACCGCTCCGCGCGCCGTCGGCGTCCGCATCGGGTACGCCGCCGTGCCCGCGGCCGTGCGCACCTGGGTCGACGAGACGCTGGGCTCCCCCGTCGTGGCGACGGCCGAGCAGGTCGGTGGCATGTCACCGGGGTGCGCCACGCGGGTGACCTCCGCCGACGGCACCCGCGCCTTCGTGAAGGCGGTCGGCAGCGAGCTGAACCCCGACACCCCGACGCTCTTCCGCCGCGAGGTCGCGGTGCTCGGCCACCTCGGGTCGCACGAGCTGTGGGCGGACCTGCTGGCGTCGTACGACGACGGGGCGTGGGTGGCGCTGCTCGTCGAGGACGTGGAGGGCCGGCACCCCGACTTCCGCGACGACGCCGAGCTCGGCGCGGTGCTCACCGGTGTCGACCGGTTGGGAGCAGAGCTGCGCGAGCGAGGTGTGCCCGGGGACGTCGACCTCCTCGACGTCTCCCACGTCTTCGGCAAGTGGGCCGAGTCGCTCGCGACCCTCGCCGACGCCCCGGCCGCGACGCCCGTGCCCGACTGGCTGCGCGGCGACCCCCACGGCTGGGCCGCCGTCCTGGACAAGCACGCCGACCGGCCGATGCCCGACCCCGTGCACTGGGACATCCGGATCGACAACATGCTGCCGGCCGAACGGTGAGGTCGTCTTCCTCGACTGGGGCACGACTGCACGCGGTCCCGAGTGGGTCGACCCGCTGCTGGCGCGGCTGGAGCGGGTCGAGGAGCCGTGGTTCGACGCCTCCGTCGCGGCCTCCCCCGCGCTCGCGAGGGCCGGTGACGAGGTGGTCACCGCGTTCCTCGCCGGCTTCGGTGCCCACCTGGCGGTGCGCTCGGTCGTCGCCGTCGACGTCAACCTGCCCACGCTCAACGATTTCCGCATCGCGGAGTCGCGCCGCATGCTGGGAGCAGTGGCCCGCCGCACGCGTCGGTGACCCTCGCAGGCACCCTCACACGATTTGGGCGCTCACCGCGCCTGCCGGTAGTGTTTCTCCCTGCATGTCCGGCACCCGACCCTCTCTCATCACGACGGGGGGTTGCCAGGCAGCCGACAGCACCAGTCTTCTCTGTCCAGACCAGCTCGAGCATCCGAGGATCCACACGTGGCGAACATCAAGTCCCAGATCAAGCGCAACAAGCAGAACGAGGCGCGCCGCCAGCGCAACCAGGCGGTCAAGTCGCGCCTGAAGACCGCTGTGCGCAAGTTCCGCGAGGCCGCCGAGGCCGGCGACAAGGACACCGCCGTGGCCGCTGGTCGCGACGCGATGAAGGCGCTCGACAAGGCCGCCTCGAAGGGCGTCATCCACGGCAACCAGGCCGCGAACCGCAAGTCCTCGATCGCCAAGAAGACCGCGTCGCTCTGACCCGGCCCTTCCCGCCGACACCCGCCCACGTGGCGGGTGTCTCGCATTTCGGGGGGTCAGCGGCTCTCGCGCAGCCCGGCCACGGTGAGCACGAGCCGCTCGAGCGTGTAGGACGCGTCGTGCGCCTGACCCTTGATGTCGGCGTCGGCGTGGGCGACGGCGCGCACGGCGGCGGCGATGCCGTCCGGGCTCCACGAGCGTGACTGGTCGCGGACGGTGCGCACCTTCCACGGTGGCACCCCGAGGTCACGCGCGAGATCGGCGTCGCGGGCACCGCGCGGCGCGCCGAGGTAGCGCGCGAGGCTGCGTGCGGAGGCTGCCATCGCCGAGGTCACCAGCACCGGCGACGTACCGGCGTCGAGAGCCCAGCGCAGCTCCTCCAGCGCGACCGCGCGCTTGCCGGCGAACGCGGCGTCGGCGACGGTGAACGACTTCGCCTCGGCGCGGCCGCCGAAGTAGCGCTGCACCTTGTCGACCGTGAGCTGCTCGCCGTGGAAGTCGTTGGTGAGCTGGTCGGCCGCGGCCGCGAGCGAGCGGAGGTCGTTGCCCACCGCCTGGACGAGGACGACCGCGGCGTCGGAGTCGATCCGCGCGCCGTGGGAGGCGACCTCGGAGGCGACGAACCCGGCCATCTCGCTGGGCCGGACCTCCTCGGACTTCACCTCGGTGACGGCGGGGAGCTTGCGGAGCTTGGTCAGCACCCCGCTCCCCTTCTGGCCGCCGGAGTGCACCAGCACGAGCGCGACGTCGTCGGCGGGCCCTGCGCAGCAGTCCAGGAGCCCGTCGACCGACTCGTCGGGCAGGTCCTCGAGCCCGCGCACGATCACGCAGCGGATCGAGGAGAACAGCGACGGCGCCGACATCTCCCCGAGCGACGCCAGGGTCAGGTCGCTCGCCGCCGACTCGGCGATCTCTGCCTCCGCGTCGTGGACCCGGACGGCGTCGCGCACCGACGCGACGGTGCGCGCGGAGAGGAACTCCTCCTTGCCCGTCACGAGGACGACGTGGCCGAGGACCTGAGCGGCGGAGGGGGTGCGTGCCATGGTGCGGACAGCCTATCGACGGCCGGCGACAGCCCCGGAGGCAGACGCAGAGCGCCCCGCCACGGTGGCCGTGGCGGGGCGCTCGCTGATCGAGGGATCAGGTGGTCACGTGGTGGTGATCAGCGCGTGGTGAACTTCCAGCCCTTGGTGGCGATGGAGTTGCCCGCGAGGTCGGTGACCTTCTTGGAGATCTTGACCTTGTAGATCGTGCCGCGCGCCAGGTCCTTCTTGGGCGTCAGGACGACCTTCCTCTTGCTGGCCTTGTAGGTGACCTTGGCCTTGACGGTCTTGCCGCCGGCGGTCAGCTTGACCGTCTTCTTGGTGACCGTCGACTTGAGGAGAGCCTCCGAGGCCTTGAACTGCACCTTGGCGGTGGTCTTCACGCCGGTGGCGTTCTTCTTGGGCGACAGCTTCTTGGCCGTGGGGGCCTTGGTGTCGAGCACGATCGTGTCGCTGGCGGGCTCGGAGACGTTGCCGATGCCGTCGGCGTACTGCACCCACACGGTCTTGGTGCCGTCGCCGGCGCCGAGGGTCCACGCGGCGGTCGCGGCGTAGGGCTGGAAGGCCGACCAGCTCGTGCCGTCGTTGCTGAAGCGCATGCTGGCCACGCCGGTGGTGAAGGCGTCGGGGTCGCTGGCGGCGAGGCCCAGGGTGACGGCCGAGGAGTCGGTGAGCGCCGCGCCGCCGTCGATGACGACCGAGCCGCTCGGGGCGGTCGGGTCGTTGTAGTCGATGTCGATGGACCAGCCGGCGAGGCTGCCCTCGTCGCCGCCGGCCTGGTCGACGATCGAGAGCTCCCACGTGCCGCTGGCGGCGCCACCGTCGAACGAGGCGAGCGAGGTCGCGACCGGCTCAGGACCGCTCGAGTCGGTGGGCTTGTAGCTGCCGTCGGGCGTCACGACGCTGGACGAGGTGGGCACGACGGTCGCGGCCTCGTCGTCGAGCGTGTAGGTGCGGAAGGCCGTGGTGTCGACCGAGTCGCCGGACGCGTCGAGGAGCTTCACGGCGGTCCCGTTGTGGGTCAGCGTCACCTCGAGGTCCCGCATGTAGGTGTGGGAGAGGCTGTTGAGGGTGACGTCGACGTCCTTCACCTGGCCCTTGCCGGCGGGGATCGTGATCGCCGTCGACCCAGGCGTGCTCGGGCCCTCGTCGGGGATCGCCATGGCCACCGTGCTGAAGCCGGCGACGGTCTGGTCCGGGGCGGCGGAGGCCGGAGCGGCGAGGGCGCCAGCAGCAGTGGTGGCGAGGAGCCCGACGGCGACCGTGGTCGCCAGCGGCCGGAGCCGCGAAGAGGTGTGCGTCATGTGCTGGTGAGTCCTTCTGCGAGGAGAGAACGCCGACGTCGTGCCGGCGACGCCCTCGATCCTCGACCGTGCTCGCGGCGCTCGTGGGCGAATCCGCACTTTCACCCACCCGTGATCACTCCGACTCCACCCCTACGGGCGACCAGGACGACGTCGCCGGAGGTGTCGGTCCGCCAGGTCCGGACGCCGGAGGCGGAGAGCGCGGCCAGCAGGTCGGGGGCGGGGTGCCCGTAGTCGTTGTCGGCCCCCACCGACACCACGGCGATCCGCGCACCCAGCGAGGTCAGCCAGTCGACGTCCTGGTGGCGGCTGCCGTGGTGCGGCACCTTGAGCACGTCGACATGCAGCCCGGCGAGGTCGCGTGCGAGGGCGGCCTGGGCGGACGGCTCGACGTCGCCCGTCAGCAGGATGCGGACGCCGGCCACCTCGGCAACGAGCACGACGCTGGCGTCGTTGGGGGCGCTCTCCCCCGGGTCGACGCGGCTCCCGGGACGCGGCCACACGACCTGGAGCGTCACGTCGCCCACCACCCGCGTGACGCCGTACGACGCCGGGGCGGGCGCACGACCCAGCGCGAGCCCGACCTCGCGCACCCCCTCGGCCGGCTCCAGCAGCCCGGTCGCCTCGACCTCGCCCACGTCCCGTCCCTCGAGGACGCCTGCCATGCCGTCGACGTGGTCGGCGTGGAAGTGGGTCAGCACGAGCAGCGGTACGGACGTGACCTCGAGCCGGTCGAGGCAGGCGTCCATCGCGGCCGGGTCGGGACCGGCGTCGACCACCACCGCCGCGTGCGGGCCCGCACGCAGGACCAGCCCGTCGCCCTGCCCGACGTCGCACGCCACGAGGATCCAACCCTCCGGGGGCCACCCCGGGGTGGGCGGCCGGACCAGGACCACGACGACCAGCAGCCCCGTGCAGGCGAGAGCGGACCCCGGACGCCGCAGCAGGCGCGGCGCGAGCGGCACCGCGGCCAGGCACGCAAGCGTCAGCAGGGTGAGCGGCACCGGGCCCGTGCCCCAGTCCACGGCGGCGGTCGGCACGTCGGCGCCCCACCGGGCGACGGCGATGATCCACTGCGCCGACCAGGCCGCCGGTGCCGCGACGACGACGCCGAGCGGGGTCCAGAGCAGCCCGAGCAACCCGCCGCCCAGCCCGAGCACGGTGGCGGGGGCGACTGCCGGTGCGGCGAGGAGGTTGGCCACGACGGCGACCAGGCTGACCTGCCCCGACAGCGCCGCGACCACCGGCGTGCAGGCGACCTGCGCCGCCAGCGGGATCGAGACTGCCTCCGCCACCCAGCGCGGCGTCCACCGCAGCAGCGCGTCGCGCCACACCGGCGCGAGGAGCAGGATGCCGGCCGTCGCGAGCACGGACAGCGCGAACCCGGCGCTGACCGCCAGGCGCGGCCAGAGCAGGAGGAGCCCGAGCACCGCGACGCCCAGGCCACGGGCGCCGCGGGACCGTCCGTTGCCCGTCATCCCGAGCAGCGCGACCGTGCCCATCGCCGCGGCCCGGACGACGCTCGGCTCGGCGCGTGCGGTGACGACGAACCCGACGATGCCGGCCGCGGCCAGCACGTGCAGCCAACGCCCGCGGACGCCCGCCCAGCGACCGAGCACGAGCATCGCTCCGACGACGAGGGTCAGGTTCGTGCCGCTCACCGCGAGGAGGTGGGTCAAGCCGGTCGTGCGGAAGTCGTCGGCGAGCACCGGGTCGAGCCCGCCGTCGTCACCCACCACGAGCGCCGGCACGAGCTCGCGCGCGTCGGCGTCCCGATGGGCGACGGCGGCCCGCACCGAGCGTCGTACGGCAGCGGCGGCGTCCCACCACACGTCGGGCTCGGCGACCACGCGCGGTTCGCCGGTCGGCCGGACGAGCGCCGCGACCTCGTCGTCGCCCGGCACCAGCCGCGCAGTGGTCTCGATGGTCGTGCCGAGCGGCACGGACGGCCAGTCCGCCCCTGCCATCAGCACGACCGGGGCGTCGAGGGTCCATGCGGTCCCCCGTCCCGCCACCCGTGACACGTCGGCCTCGGCCACCTGGAGGTCGCCGTACTGTCCCGCCACCGTGCGCACGTCGCTCGTCACCTCGAGCCGCAGGTCGACGACCGCACCGTCCTCTGCGAGCACCGCGAGCGGGGAGGTCGCGACCAGCGTCTGCTGGAGCGCGGCGACTCCCCCGACCGCGACGAGCGCCGCGAGCGGACCGAGCCATCCGGGTCCCACCAGCCGATGCGCGACCAGGGCGACGCCGACAGCAGCGACCAGCAGCACGACGGCCAGTGCGACCCGACCGGGGAGCACGATCGCGACCAGTGCCCCCGACCACGCGCCGGCACCCAGCGCCAGGGCCCTCGCGTCCGGCACGACTCAGAGCGTCACGAGCGGCGCGAGGTCCTCCAGCGTCGCCTCGCCGATGCCGTCGACCTCGAGCAGCTCGTCGACGGAGGTGAAGCCGCCGTTGTCGGTGCGCCAGGCGAGGATCGCCGCGGCGGTCACCGGACCCACGCCGGGCAGCGTCTCGAGCGTGGGTTGGTCCGCGGTGTTGAGGTTGACCAGCGACGTCCCCTCCGGCGGCGCGCCGACGACGGTGCCGGCCACGCCGGGAGCCGGCGCGACCCCGACGAGGATCTGCTCGCCGTCCACCACCAGCCGGGCGAGGTTGAGCCCCGTGAGGTCGACGCCCGACCGCGCTCCTCCGGCCGCCTCCAGCGCGTCGACCACCCGCGAGCCCGCGGGCAGCACGGCGATGCCGGGACGCCGTACCTTGCCCGCGACGTCGACCACGAGCTCAGCCCCCGGTTCAGTGACGGGCGACTCCGTGGACACCGGGGCGAGCGGCTGGTCGGTCGACGCTGCCGGGGTGACCGCGACGGGCGGCACGATCTCGGCCTGGTCGCGCACCGCCCACCACGCCGCGAGCCCGACCGCGACCGCCGCCACCACCGCGACCACGGCGAGGTGCACCGGGCCGAGCCGCAGCCCGCCGAGCCCGGTCCCGCCGGGCCTCAGCCCGCCGAGCAGCAGCCGCCGCGACGCGTGCCGGCCCGGCACCGGCAGGACCACCGGTGGCGGCGGGGAGGGAGGTACGTCGCCGGGGCGGGCGCGGACCCGTGTGTGGGTCGCCCCGTCCCATCCCTCCGGCTCACTGCGGACGGCCGCCAGCTCGGCGCTCAGCGTCGCCAGCCGGCGCGACACCGCCTCCGCGTGCTCGGACGAGGACTGGGATCGGCGCATCCCTCCACGCTAGGAACGGCGCAGGTCCCCCGACAGGGGCGACCGGCAATCTGTGGAGAGGGGGTGTCAGGCGTTCCCTACGGTTGTCGGCCGTTGCAGCGCCTGACAACGTCGGTGATCCCCGGTCAGCCGGGGATCACTCCATCACGGCAGAGGCCGGGGCGACACGCACACCGCGACCATCCCCGGCCCGACGTGGGCACCGAGGACGGCGCCGAGCTCGCCACACATCACCTCGCGGCCCTCGAGACCGGCGGCCAGCCGCTCGGTGAGGGCGGCCGCGAGCTCCTCGGCCCGGGCGGCGTTGGCGAGGTGGGAGACGCAGACGTCGACCGGCTGCTCGCCGGCCGCCTCGACGGCGAGGTCGGCGAGGCGGGCGAGGGCACGCGACGCCGTACGGACGCGCTCGCGCGGCTGGACGCGGCCCTCGACGATCTCGAGCAGCGGCTTCACCGAGAGCGCGCTGCCGAAGATCTTGGCCGCGGCCCCGATCCGGCCGCCGCGGCGGAGGTACTCGAGCGTGTCGACGTAGAACAGCGAGGTCGCGGCCTCCCCGCGGGCCAGCGCGGCCTCGGCCGCCTCCTCGGCCGTGCCGCCCGCCTCCAGGACGTCGACCGCGGTCAGCGCGGCGTAGCCCGTCGCGATCCCCACCTGGCCCGAGTCGACGACGTGCACCGGCATCTCGAGCTCGAGCGCCGCGAGCTGGGCGGACTCGAACGTCCCGCTCATCTCGCCGGAGAGGTGCACCGAGACGATCTCCTCGGCGCCCTCGGCCTCCAGCGAGCGGTAGAGCTGGGCGAAGAGCGCCGGGGCGGGCCGCGACGTGCTGACCGGGACGAAGTCGCGCAGCGCCTCCGCGACCACCTCGGGCGTCGCGCCGTCCGGCCCCTCGTCGAGCACGCGCGCGCCGATGACGACCTGCAGCGGCACGACGCGGATCCCGCGAGCCTGCGCCACCTCGGTGGGCAGGCTCGCGGTCGAGTCGGTGACGACGACGACGCGCGGCATGCTGGCGACCCTATAGATGGTGGCTGGGAGGCGGGTCAGACGACGATGTTGACCAGCTTGGGCGCGCGCACGATGACCTTGCGCACCTGCGCTCCGTCGATCGCCCGCTGCACGCCCGCGTCGGCCAGCGCCGCCGCCTCCAGGTCGGCGTCGGACACGTCCGGCGAGACCTCCAGGCGCGCGCGCACCTTGCCCTTGACCTGCACGACGGCCGTCACGGTCTCCTCGACCAGCAGGGCCTCGTCGACCTCCGGCCACCCGACGCGGGCGACGGTGGGCTCGTGGCCCAGCCGCTCCCACATCTCCTCGGCCGTGTAGGGCGCCACCAGCGACAGCAGGATCGTGACCGCCTCGGCGGCCTCGCGCACGGCCGGGTCGGCCGCGCCGACACCCGAGTCGATGGCCTTGCGGGTCGCGTTGACCAGCTCCATCACCCGGGCGACCATCACGTTGAAGCGATAGGTCTCGACCAGCTCGGCAGCGTCGTGGACGGTGCGCGCGGTCGTACGGCGTAGTGCCTCGTCGCCCGTCGTGACGTCGACGCCGGGCTCCGACGTGACGTCGCCCGACAGCCGCCAGGCCCGCTGCAGGAAGCGCAGCGACCCCTCCGGCGACATGTTGGCCCAGTCGATGTCGTCCTCCGGCGGACCGGCGAAGACCAGCGTCAGGCGCACCGCGTCGACGCCGAACGCCGACAGCTGCTCGCCCAGGTTCACGCCGTTGCCCAGCGACTTGCTCATCTTCTTGCCCTGGTTGATCACGAAGCCCTGGTTCAGCTGGGCCGACCACGGCTCGCGGAAGTCGACCAGGCCCATGTCGTTGAGCACCTTGGTGAAGAACCGGCCGTACAGCAGGTGCAGCACCGCGTGCTCGACACCGCCGACGTACAGCTGCGAGGGCATCCAGGCGTTGACCAGGTCGCTGTCGAAGGGACGGTCGTCCTCGTGCGGCGAGCAGTAGCGGAACATGTACCAGGACGAGTCCACGAAGGTGTCCATCGTGTCGGTGTCGCGCCTGGCGGGACCACCACAGGTCGGGCACTCGACCTCGACCCACTCGGTCGCACCACCCAGGGGCGAGGTGCCCTTGGGCTTCAGGTCGGCGCCCTTCAGCACCGGCAGCGTCACCGGCAGCTGGTCCTCCGGCACCGGCACCTCGCCGTCGACCGGGCAGTGGATGATCGGGATCGGCGCACCCCAGTAGCGCTGGCGGCTCAGCAGCCAGTCGCGCAGGCGGAAGTTGACCGCACCCGATCCGCGGCCCTCCGCCTCCAGCCGCTCGATGATCGTGCGGATGCCGGACGCCTTGTCGCGCAGGCCGTCCAGCGGGCCGCTGTTGACGTAGGTCCCGTCGCCCGACGTCGCGACGCCCGACTCCGACGGGTCGTCCTGGCCCGGTACGTCGATGACGGTCCGCACCGGCAGGCCCATCGCGCGGGCGAAGTCCAGGTCGCGCTGGTCGTGCGCGGGCACGGCCATGATCGCGCCCGTGCCGTAGTCGGCCAGGACGTAGTCGCTCGCCCACACCGGGATCTCCTCCCCGGAGACCGGGTTGGTGGCGGTGATGCCCAGGTCGACGCCCGTCTTCGGGCGCTCGGTCGACAGCCGGTCGATGTCGGAGGCCTTGCGGACCTCGACCAGGTAGTCCTCCAGCGCCTGCGTGCGGTCGGGGTGCACGATGTTCGCGGCCAGCGCGGCGTCGGCCGCGACGACCATGAAGGTGGCGCCGTACAGCGTGTCGGGCCGGGTGGTGTAGACGTCGATGTCGCGCTCACCCGCGGCGGTGTGCAGGGTGAAGGAGACATGGGCGCCCTCGGAGCGGCCGATCCAGTTGCGCTGCGCGGTGACCACGCGGTCCGGCCACGTCTTCTCCAGGTCGTCCAGGCCGTCCAGCAGCTCCTGGGCGTAGTCGGTGATCTTGAAGTACCACTGCGTCAGCTCCTTCTTGGTCACCTCCGCCCCGCAGCGCTCGCACGCACCGTTGACGACCTGCTCGTTGGCCAGCACGGTCTGGTCGTTGGGGCACCAGTTGACCGGGCTGTTCTTCCGGTAGGCCAGGCCGCGCTCGTAGAACTTCAGGAACAGCCACTGCGTCCACCGGTAGTACTCCGGGTCGCTGGTGTTGAACGTGCGCGACCAGTCGAACGAGGCGGCGTACTTCCGGCACGACTCGATCGACTTCGCGATGTTCGCGCGGGTGTAGGTGTCGGGGTGCTCGTCGTTGCGGATCGCCGCGTTCTCGGCGGGCAGGCCGAAGGAGTCGAAGCCCATCGGGTTCAGCACCTCGTAGCCGCGCTGCCACCAGTAGCGCGCGACCACGTCGTGCAGCGCGAAGACCTCGGCGTGGCCCATGTGCAGGTCACCGCTCGGGTAGGGGAACATCGTCAGCGCGTAGCGCTTCTCTCGCGGGCTCGCGTCGTCGGCCCGGAACTGGTCGAGCTCGCCCCAGACCTGCTGCCACTTCGTCTCGGTGGCGGCGATGTCGTACGTCGCGCGCTCCGCGTCGTGCGCTGCCTGGTCTGGCGTGTCTGGGCTGCTCATGATCTGTCCTCGGTGCTGGGTGTGCGGGTTCGGGCATGAAAAAACCCCTCGCATGGAGGGGTGGCCGCGCGTCGGTCCTCGTGGGTGGAGGAGTCCGATCAGCGCGGCTGACGAAGAAGGAGCTGCTTCTGCACGGGACCAGCATAACGCCTGTCCCGGATACTGCTCCGCATGGCCGCAGACCTGGGCAGGTACGACGACTGCCTCCGCTTCCTCACCGCACTCCCCCGGCGCGTCCCGGCCCTGCAGGTCGTGGTGGTCAACGGATCCGCGGTCACCGGCGGCTGGGACGACCACTCCGACCTCGACGTCGAGGCGTGGTGCGGCGGCGATGCCGCGACGACGTACGACGCCGTGCTCGCGCTGGCCCGCGACGAGCTGCCCGTGGACCACGTCTGGGAGCTGCCGGAGGCGACCTGGCCGGACGGACGGCAGTGCTTCATCCACTTCCAGCCGGACGCCGCCGACCTCGGCCGGCCCACGCGGCTCGTCGACCTCGTCGTCCTGACCACGCCCGAGCGGCTGACGGTGGACACCCGGCGCCACGGCACGCCGATCGTGCTCCACGACCCCGAGGGTCTGCTCGTCCTCGAGGACGACGACGAGGCGGCGATGGAGGCGGCGCGCCGGCAGGCGGTCGAGCAGACCGCCCAGCGTCGGCAGACAGCCGCCTGGCTGGTCGAACGCGCGGTCGCGCGTGGGGATCTCGCGGAGGCGACGACGCTGCACCTGAGGTTCGCGGTCGAGCCGCTGGTGCGGCTGCTGCGCATCCAGCACTGCCCCGCGCGCTGGGACTTCGGGCTGCGCTACCTGCGCACGGACCTGCCCGACGGGTTCGCCGAGCGGGTGGAGGCGCTGCTGCCCGGGCCCGACCTGGGGGTTCGGACCCGGGCAGCGTTCGCGTGGCAGGACGAGCTGCTGGCTCAGCTCGCCCGCGTCACTTGACGAAGCGGGGCGTGAGCGGCGGGTTCCACCACTCGCCGTTGTAGGCCTTGATCGCACCGATCACGTGCAGCAGGCCGGCGACGAACGGCGCCGCGACCAGGGTGAGCAGCCCCAGGCCGAGCAGCAGGATCAGGGGGATCGAGACGACGATCCAGATGAACATCGTGATCTGGACGTTGAGGGAGTTCGCCGCGTGCGCGCGGACGAACGGGCCACGGTCCTTGTGGATCGCGTAGACGACGATCGACGCGACGAAGCCCAGGAAGCCGGCGGAGCAGATCATCGCGACCAGCGCGCCGGCGTGGCTGATGGCCCCCCACGTGCGCTCGTCCTGGGGCGACATGGTCGCGGGACCGCCGTGGTAGCCGGCCTGCGGCGGTCGCGCGTAGGCCCGCGTCGGGTCCGCGGCCTGCGGGTCGTACGGGTACTGGTCGGACATCTCACTCACTCCTCGGTGGGCCGGGTGCCCTGTCTGGTCAAGCAAAGCAGGCCCGGAACTCGATTTCATCCCGTTCCGGGGTCGACTCAGGGTCGCGTCAGGGGTTGGGCCGGGCCAACACCCCAAGAACCGTTTGACAGTACGTCGAGCCGCTTGCATGCTGAACCCTCCAACGACTCTTGGAGGGTCTGCCAGTGGCCGACGACCTCACCGATCCGCGCGCCGTGTCCGCGCTCCGGTCGGTCGCACACCCGGTCCGGATCCGGATCCTGTCGCTGCTGACGGCGGAGGCGATGAGCGCCGCCGAGGTCGCTCGCGCGCTCGATCTCACCCACGCCAACGCGTCGTACCACCTGCGCGTGCTGCACGAGGCGGGTGAGCTCGTCGTCGAGAGCGAGGAGAAGATCCGCGGCGGCGTGGCCAAGCGCTACCGCTACGTCGTCGCGGACGCGCCCTCCGCGACACCGGCGACGAACGACGACCGCATCGCCTACGTCCGCGCGATCGCCCACGAGGTCACCCGCCGCCAGTCGCAGCACGAGCGTGGCACCGGTCAGATGTCCGATATCGAGACGTGGGTCGACCCGGAGACCTGGGTCGAGGCGGTCGAGCTGCTGCGCCGGGCCAGCGACCTCCTGCACGAGAACGCCCGACCGCCGGGGGCACCGGGGACCCAGCACGTCAGCGCGTCCCTGTTCGCCTTCGAGATGACGAAACCGCAGGAGGACGCGCGATGACGACCGGTTCCCTGGCGCCCCTGCGCGAGCGCAACTTCGCCTGGTACTTCTCCTCGCGCCTGGTCAACACCACCGGCGCGATGATGGCCAACATCGCGCTCACCTTCGCGGTGCTCGACATCGACGGGCGCGCGGTCGCGATCGGCTACGTCCTCGCTGCGCACACCGTCCCGATGATCCTCCTGCTGCTGTGGGGTGGCGTGATCGCCGACCGGTTCCCGCGCGCGGTGGTGCTGCAGGTCTCCAACGTCACGTCCGCGCTGTCGCAGGGCGTCATCGCCTACCTGGTGCTGTCCGGGCGGGCCGAGCTCTGGATGATCATCGGCCTGACCGCCTTCCACGGGGCCGTGTCGGCGATGTCGATGCCGGCGATGTTCGGCATGGTCCCCCAGCTCGTGCCGCGCGAGTCCCTTCAGCAGGCCAACGCCCTGCTGTCGCTGACCCGCAACGGCCTCACGGTCCTCGGCCCGTCCCTCGGGGCGTTCCTCGTCGTCACCGTGGGACCGGGCTGGGCGCTGGCGGTCGACGCCCTGACGTGGGCGCTCGCCGCCCTCCTGCTGCTCCCGATGAGGATCCCGCCGCGCGCGCCCCGTGCCGAGGCGACCTCCACGTGGACCGACCTGCGGGAGGGCTGGACCTTCTTCCGCAGCGTCACCTGGCTGTGGGCGGTCGTGCTGGGCTTCGGCGCCCTCAACATGATCCACAACGGCGCCCTCTTCACCCTGGGCCCGGTGGTCGCCGAGGACACGATCGGGCGTCAGGCGTGGGGCTTCGTGCTCTCCGCCGAGGCCGCCGGTCTCTTGCTGATGTCGGTGGTCCTGCTGCGCGTACGACTGGAGCGCCCGCTGCTGTGGGGCATGGCCGCGATCACCCTCAACGGCCTGCCGATGGTCATGCTCGGCGTCGACCCGGTCGTGGTCGCGCTCGTCGTCGCCGCGTTCATCGGCGGGATGGGCATCGAGGTCTTCTCCCTCGGGTGGAACCTCGCGATGCAGGAGAACATCGACGACGACATGCTCAGCCGGGCCTCGTCCTACGACATGCTCGGCTCGTTCATCGCGATGCCGATCGGCCAGCTGGCCTGGGGACCGCTCGGGGCGGCGTTCGGCAACGAGCGCGTGCTCGTGGCCTCCGGGATCGCGTACGCCGTCATCTGCGGCCTGGTGCTCTGCTCCCGGTCGGTGCGCACGCTCCCCCGCGCCTCCGCCGAACCGGTCGCGGTCAGCTCACCGTCGCCCTGACCCTGGCGGTCCCCCTCGTGCCGTCCGGGGTCTTGATCGTGACAAGGGCGGCGATGCCCGAGCCCGGCTCGAAGCTCCCGTAGACGACGAACGGGCGCCGCCAGGACATCTTGATCGTCACGCTCGGCCAGCGCCCACCGTCTGCGGCGACCCTGCGGTGCCGCACGAACGCCGACACGTCGCGCGACCGCAGGTGCTCGACCGGCGTGACGCGGATGCAGAACACGAACTCGTCGTCCCTCGGCGTGACGTACATCCGGGCAGTGCCGAGCCTGGCCCCGGCCTCGGTGCGGACGGCCGCGCGGTCGCTGAGGGACTCGTCCGGGCACCGGGCCGCGGCTGCCCGCGCACCCACGTCCGACGCAGGTGCCGCCGAGGCGGCGGGCACAGCACCCAGCCCCAGGGCGAGCGCGACCAGCAGGACCGGGACTCCGAGGCGACGCAGCATGGCTGCACTCTAGGCTCTCGGCATGAGCCTCCTGGACCTCTTCCGACTCGACGACAGGGTCGTCATCGTCACCGGCGCGTCGAGCGGCCTGGGCGTCGCGTTCGCGCACGCCTTCGCCGAGGCGGGCGCCGACGTCGTGCTCGGCGCGCGCCGGGTCGAGAAGCTGCAGCGTGTCGCGGACTCGGTGCGCACCATCGGCCGCCGGGTGCACACCGTCGCGACGGACGTGGCCGACCCCGAGCAGTGCCAGCGGCTGGTCGACGAGGCAATGGCGACCTTCGGACGCGTCGACGTGCTCGTCAACAACGCCGGCGTGGGCACCGCCGTACCCGCCACCCGGGAGACGCCCGAGCAGTTCCGCTCGGTGATCGACGTCAACCTCAACGGCTGCTACTGGATGGCGCAGGCGTGCGGCCGCGTCATGGAACCCGGCTCGAGCATCATCAACATCTCCTCGATCCTCGGCATCACCACCGGCGGCCTCCCCCAGGCGGCCTACAGTGCCTCCAAGGCCGGTCTCGGTGGGTTGACCCGCGACCTCGCGCAGCAGTGGACCGGCCGCAAGGGCATCCGGGTCAATGCACTGGCGCCCGGGTTCTTCGAGTCGGAGATGACCGACACCTACCCCGAGGGCTACCTCGACCTCGCGATGATGCGGGTGCCCGCCGGCCGCAAGGGCGACCCGCGGGAGCTGGCCGCGACCGCCGTGTGGCTCGCCTCGGACGCCGCCGGCTACGTGACCGGTCAGATGATCCCGGTGGACGGCGGCCTCACGATCGCGTGATCAGAGCCAGGGATCGCCGGCGACGACTCCGTCCCGACGGCGCCCCGCCGCCGCCTCGGCGAGCCACTGCTCGCCTCGCTCGACACCGGTGCTGGACCAACCGTTCAGGGAGCGCCTGACGACGCCCGAGGCGCCGCGCACGACGTAGACGCCGCCGGACAGCGCCAGCAGGAAAGTGCTGTCGAGCGTGTCGATGAGGTCCGCGGACCCGGTGTCGCAGGCGTCGCAGCCGCAGTCGGGCTGTCGGTCCAGCACCTCGACCGGGTCGCCCACCCCGACCTGCACGAACGTCTCCTCGGCGAAGAGGCCGACGACGACCGGCTGCGTGCCTGCGGCGCCTCGGACGACCGTCACCCTCGTTGCCGGAAGGTGCTGCTCGACCGTCCACTCGACGTCGGCCGGCTCGACCTCGGTCGCGGCGCCGAGGCCCCTGCCGACGATCGCCTCGACCCACGCGTCGGCACGCCGGGCCAGCAGCCGGTAGCGCCCGCCGTCCGTGACCCGGGAGTACTCCTCCTCGGTCGGCGGCGCCCCACCCGGGTGCGGGTCCGGCCAGTCGGTCAGGTCGCCGCGAAGACGGGCGAAGGCCGCGTCGACCGCGGGCAGGAGGGACGCAGCGGAGAACCGTCGCCGGTCGGGTGCCGACGTGACACGGAGGCCGTCGAGGTCGACGCTGCGGGCCTCGTCGACGGGGAGCATGACCGCGATCGACACCGCGGGCTCGTCCGGGTCCTCGGGACCGTCGAGGGTCATCGTCCACGAGCCCTCTCCGAGGTCTTCTGGCTCGCCGGGCGGGCCGAGGGTGAGGCTCGGCCCGCCGTCGGGGTCGTGGAACATCCGCCGCGGCCAGTGCCTGCTCGGGACGAACCCGAGCGCCAGCAGCAGGTCGGCCACCCGGTCGGGGTCGGTCGGGCTGAGGCCGACGTGCGCGACCACGGGGCCGTCGTCCGGGCCCGGCGGCATCGGCGTGGTCCACTCGATGAGGAACGGCAGGGAGCCGTCGTACGGTCCCGGGCCGACGTCGCACACCTTCCACTCGACGACGTCGCCGTCCGGAGTGGTGCGCGAGCCGGCCACGGCGGAGTGGGGACTGAACCCTGCAGCCTCGAGGGCCGCCCTGGCCTCCTCGACGTCCTCGACCGCCACCGCCCAGGAGATCGGGCCGCGGGCCGACCGGACCCGGTCCAGCCAGGGGTTGGACTTCTCGCTGCCGGCCGCGATCAGCTCGACGTACGCCGGCTGCGGGCCGCGGACGAGAACGTTCTCGGTGCCGACGGGGTGACGTCCGCCGCGCACGGCGGGCAGCCCGGCCGCACGCCAGCGAGCGGCCGCCTCGTCGAGGTCCTCGACGGCGACGACGAGGTGGTCGAACCGGGCGCCCACGGGCGAGGTCAGCTGCCGGTGAGGATCTCGGTGACGGCGGCGACCAGGCCGGCGACGTCGTCGTCGCTGGCGACGAGCGGCGGGGCGAAGCGGACGGTCGAGCCGTGGGTGTCCTTCGCGAGGATGCCGCGCGCCATCAGCGCCTCGGACATCTGGCGGCCCGACATCAAGGTCGGGTCGATGTCGATGCCGGCCCAGGCACCGCGGACGCGTACGTCGGACAGGCCCTTGCCGACCAGCGGCGCGAATCCGGCCTCGAGCTGGCGGCCGATCTCGGCCGAGCGGGCCTGGAAGGTGCCCTCCTCGAGCATCGCGACGACCTCGGTGCCGATCGCAGCGGCGAGGGGGTTGCCGCCGAAGGTGGAGCCGTGCGAGCCGGGCGTGATCACGTCCATGACCTCGTGGTCGGCCGCGATCGCCGAGACCGGGTAGATGCCGCCGCCGAGCGCCTTGCCCATGATGTAGATGTCGGGGACGACGTCCTCGTGGTCGCAGGCGAACGTCTTCCCGGAGCGCGCGAGACCCGACTGGATCTCGTCGGCGACCATCAGCACGTTGCGCTCGGTGCAGAGCTCGCGGAGGTCCTTGAGGAACCCCGCGGGCGGCATGACCACGCCGCCCTCGCCCTGGATCGGCTCGAAGAGGACCGCGACGGTCGTCTCGTCGATGGCCGAGGCGATGGCCTCGACGTCGCCGTACTTCACGCTGCGGAAGCCGGTCGTGAACGGCGCGTAGCCCGAGGTGGCGACGTCGTCGTCGGAGAAGCTGACGATGGTCGTGGTGCGACCGTGGAAGTTGCCCTCCATCGTGATGATCGTGGCCTGTCCGGCCGGCACGCCCTTGACCTCGTAGCCCCACTTGCGGCTGACCTTGATGGCCGTCTCGACGGCCTCGGCGCCGGAGTTCATCGGCAGGATCATGTCCTTGCCGGTGAGGCGGGTCAGGGCCTCCGCGAAGCCGCTGAGCTGGTCGTTGAAGAACGCGCGGCTGGTCAGCGTGAGCTTGCCGAGCTGCTCGCGCGCGACCGCGACGAGGCGCTCGTTGGTGTGGCCGAAGTTGAGCGCCGAGTAGCCCGCGAGGCAGTCGAGGTAGCGCTTGCCGTCGACGTCGATGACCCACGCACCCTCGCCACGCGCCAGCACCACCGGGAGGGGGTGGTAGTTGTGCGCGGCGTACTTCTCGGTGGCCTCGATGTGGGCCTCGGTGCCCTCGAGGGTGGTGCGGGGGGTGCTGTCGATCGCGGTCATGAGCACATGGTGCCACCGGCCCTCGCCCAACGCCGATTCGCCTGCTAGGGGTGCTCTGGACCGGAAGATCTCCTGTGGCCGGAACGAGAAGAGGCCCGGTCTCTCGACCGGGCCTCTCGTTGGTGGAGCTGAGGGGACTCGAACCCCTGACCCTCTGCATGCCATGCAGATGCGCTACCAGCTGCGCCACAGCCCCAACAGCCGAGAACACTAGCCGACCGGATCGGTGCAGGTGAAATCGGGGTCAGGCGATCCGGTTCCACGCCATGAGGCGCCACTGCTCGACGCCGCCGGTCCACGTCGAGGCGGAGTGCTCGAGCACCACCCAGCCGCAGTTGGCGAGCACGCCGAGCGACTCGCCGGGGTCGCCCTCCCAGCCGAGGAAGGCCGGTACGGCGACGCGGAGGGCGGCTCCGTGGGAGACGACGAGCGCCGTCTCGCCCTCCCCCAGCGCGTCGACGTACGACGTCAGGGCGGGCACGAAGCGCGCCAGCACGTCCTCGCGGGTCTCGCGGCCCGGGATCGTCTCGATCTCGCCGGCCACGAGGGCGGCGTGCTCGTCGGGAAACCGCTCGGCGTACTCCTCCGAGGTCAGGCCGACGCGGTTCGGTCCGATGTCGAACTCGCGGATCCGCTCGTCCCGGGTCGCCGCCAGTCCGCACTCGGCCGCGACGGCGTCGGCCGTCTGCGCCGCACGGAGGAGGTCCGAGGTCCACACGGCCACCGGTCGGAGGGCCGCCAGGTGTGGCGCGACCTCCGTGGCCTGGGCGAGCCCGACGTCGTCGAGCGGCACGTCGGCGTGCCCCTGCGCCCGTCCGGTGTCGTTCCACTCGGTGCGCCCGTGGCGCAGGAGGACCAGGCGCCTCACGTGAGGGTCAGCGGGATGACCGGGCAGTCGCTCCAGAGCCGCTCGAGGGCGTAGAACAGTCGCTCCTCCTCGTGCTGCACGTGCACGACGATCTCGCCGTAGTCGAGCAGCACCCAGCGACCCTCCTTGTGTCCCTCGCGGCGGATCGGCTTGGCGCCGGCCTCGCGGAGCTTCTCCTCGATCTCGTCGACGATCGCGCCCACGGCGCGCTCGTTGGTGGCGCTGGCGAGCACGAACGCGTCGGTGATCGCGATCTGCTCGCTGACATCGAAGGCCAGCACCTGGTCGGCCTTCTTGTCGTGGGCGGCCTGGGCCGCGACCTCGACGAGCTCGACGGCGTGCTCGGTGGCAGTCATGCAGTGTCCTTGCTGGGATCGGTGGTGGAGGCGTAGAGGTCGTGCTTGGCGATGTACTGCACGACGCCGTCAGGCACGAGGTACCAGACGGGCTCGCCGCGGCGCTTGCGCGCGCGGCAGTCGGTCGAGGAGATCGCCAGGGCGGGGATCTCGACCATCGTGACCCGGTCGGACGGGATCTTGGCCAGCGCCTCGCGGTCCATCGTGTAGCCGGGACGCGTGCAGCCGACGAAGTTGGCGAGCTCGAAGAGCTCGTCGGCGTCGCGCCAGGTGAAGATGTCGGCGAGGGCGTCGGCGCCGGTGATGAAGAACAGCTCCGCGTCGGGCATCTCGGCCTTGAGGTCGCGCAGCGTGTCGATCGTGTAGGTCTTGCCCGTGCGGTCGATGTCGACGCGGGAGACGTTGAAGCGCGGGTTGGCCGCGGTCGCCACCACCGTCATCAGGTAGCGGTGCTCGGCCTCGGTGACGTCGCGGTCGCTCTTCTGCCACGGGTCGCCGGTGGGGACGAAGAGCACCTCGTCGAGGTCGAACCACGCCTGGACCTCGGAGGCGGCCACGAGGTGGCCGTGGTGGATGGGGTCGAACGTGCCGCCCATCACCCCGACGCGACGCACCACGGGATCAGCTGTGCTCGCGTCCGCCACCGAAGGAGACGACTGCAGCGAGCAGCACCAGCAGGAGGCCGAGCGCGATCGCGCCGATCACGTAGGGGTGGACGACGGGGTCGCCGTGCTCGGAGGACTCGGCGGCCAGCGTGATGGCGGTGCTCAGCATGCCCGCGATCCTATCGCCTGCGGTCCGCCCGCCTCACCGCACGTGCCCGTCACCGACGACGACGTACTTGCTCGACGTCATCTCCGGCAGTCCCATGGGCCCGCGGGCGTGCAGCTTCTGGGTCGAGATGCCGATCTCGGCGCCGAAGCCGAACTCCCCGCCGTCGGTGAACCGGGTCGAGGCGTTGACCACCACGGCGGCGGAGTCGACGGCCGCGACGAAGCGACGGATGGTGCCCTGGTCGCGCGCGAGGATCGCCTCGGTGTGGCCGGAGGAGAACCGCCGGATGTGCTCGATCGCGCCCTCGACGTCGTCCACCACGGCCGCCGAGATCTCCATCGCGAGGAACTCGGCGGCGTGGTCCTCGTCGGTCGCCGGCACCACGTCGTCGTACGCCGCGAAGGCGGGGTCGCCGTGCACGAGCACCCCGGCCTCCTGGAGCGCGGCGACGACCCTCGGCAGGAACTCGTCGGCGACGTCGCGGTGGACCAGCAGCGACTCGGCGGCGTTGCACACGCTCGTGCGCTGGGTCTTGGCGTTCATCACGATCGCGAGCGCCTGGTCGAGGTCGGCGGACGCGTCGACGTAGACGTGGCAGTTGCCGACGCCCGTCTCGATCACCGGCACGGTCGACTCCTCGACGACGCTGCGGATCAGCCCGGCCCCTCCGCGCGGGATCAGCACGTCGACCAGCCCGCGCGCCCGCATCAGTGCCTTGACGCTGTCGTGGGTGTCCCCCGGCACCAGCTGTACGACGTCCTCCGGCAGGCCGCTGCCGGCCAGCGCGCCGCGCATCGCCTCGACGATGGCCGCGTTGCTCGACCGCGCGCTCGACGAGCCGCGCAGGAGCACCGCGTTCCCGGCCTTGAGGCAGATGCCCGCGGCGTCAGCGGTGACGTTGGGCCGCGCCTCGTAGATCATCCCGACCACGCCGAACGGCACCCGCACCTGGCGCAGCTCGAGGCCGTTGGCGAGCGTGCTGCCGCGCAGCACCTCCCCCACCGGGTCGGGCAGGCCGGCGACGTCGCGGAGCCCCTGCGCCATCGCGGCGAGCCGGTCGTCGTCGAGCCGCAGCCGGTCGACGATGTTGGCAGGCGTCCCGCCCTCCTCGGCGCGGGCGACGTCGTCGGCGTTGGCCGCCAGGATCACCTCCGACGAGGCGAGGAGCGCGTCGGCCATCGCGTGCAGGGCGACATCCTTGGTGGCCCGCGTGGCGGTCGCCAGGTCGTGGCTCGCCGCTCGCGCCCGGACGGCGACCTCGCGGACCGACTCCTCGCTGCTCATGCGGCCAGCGTAGGGCGGCACCGGCCTAGGGTGGCCCCATGTCTCGCATCACGGGGGTGATCGTCGCTCTGGCGACGGCAGCGGCTGTCCTGTCCGGCTCGAGCGTCGGCGCCGAGCCCGCAGCACCGGCTCCACCCACGGCCCAGCTGCCGCGGCCGATCGAGGGCGGCGTCGAGCTGGCGATGGCCGACGGCGACCGGCTGCGGGTCTGGGCGACCCCAGACCACCGCGCCGTGCTCTCGCGGCGCTGGGACGCGGCGACCAGCACCTGGGGGCCTCGCCTCGACGTCGTGCGGAGGAAGAATCTCTCCTGCGGCAGCGTCGACGCACGCACGGCCAACGGCGCCGTCGCCGTGATCGCGCTCTGCGACCGCGGCGGCTACTACGAGGACCAGGCGCCGACCTCCTCGCAGGCGCTGTGGTCGCCCGACGGCGTCACCTGGAGGTCGTACCCCCTCGAGGGCGAGGCGTACGACGAGCCGGGCATCTCGCTCGGCGGCACCCGCGGCGTCTGGCCGGAGAACGAGGGCTACGTCACCTACGGCCCCGAGGGCTTCACGCGCCACCGGCTGGCGACGCCGAACCAGGAGTACACCGCGACCGCGACCATCACCGACGACGCACAGGTCTCCTACCTCTACGGCACCGCGTCGGGCAGCGGCCTCTGCGCGACCGTCGTGCTCACCCGCACGGGCGACGCCACGCCCAGCCGGCAGGAGGTCCGCAGCTCGTTCGCGTGCTCCGACGTGGGCTTCGCCAACGTCGATGCGAACACCGTCTGGCTGGGCGACCTCTGGGATCGGGCGCAGCGCACCGTGATCTCCCGTCCCGACGCGAGCTCGCCCTGGGCGGTCACGGCGATCGCGCCCGCGGATGCGCCCGGGCTGGAGCAGGGCGGTCGGCTCGAGGTCGACTTCTTCGCGGCGCCCGGCCTCCCGCTGCTGGCCCTCGGCTCGGAGCAGGGACGTCGCGTGCGGGTCCAGGCCTACGACGAGGCGTCGCAGACGTGGGCACCGTCGACCCTCGCGTACGACGCGGGCGGGAGCCGCTGCGCGTGGGGCGACAACTGGTTCGCCACGCAGCTGGCCGTGGTCGCGGCCGAGCTCCGGTGCAACGGCCGACGGGTGGTGCTGACGACGTCGGACGGGGTCACGTGGCAGGCGCTGCGGATGGGCCGTCACGTCAAGGGCGTCTCCGACGACGGACGCTACGTCGCCGTCCCGGGTCGTTCTGGCACCGCGATCATCTCGGCGGAGCGCGGCGTCGTCACGCTGCCGCTGCCGGTGACGGGCCGGTGCGACGTCGTCGTTCCCGACGGGACCGACGGTGCGGTGCTGCTCACCTCGGCGGGCCGCCACCGCGGGTGGCCGACGGTGCTGCAGCACTCCTCAGCCGACGGCTGGGTACACCTGTCCCGGACCGACCTGCCCACCTTCCCCCGCACCTGCCGACGGGTGCGCTCGAACAGCTACGAGCTGCCGTACGGCGTCGACGTCTTCAGCGGCTGGAAGGGCTACACGGTGCGCATCGTCCAGCGCGACGGCGAGTGGACCGCTCGGCGCGTCCGCTACTGACCCGCACATGACGAACGCCCCCGGCCGCGTAGGCCGAGGGCGTTCGTCGTACGGGCTGGCTCAGCCCTTGCGCTCGGTGATCTTCTCCGTGGCGGCGGGCAGGACGGAGTGGAGGTCGCCCACGACGCCGAAGTCGACGAGCTCGAAGATCGGGGCCTCGGGGTCCTTGTTGACCGCGACGATCGTCTTCGACGTCTGCATGCCGGCGCGGTGCTGGATCGCACCGGAGATGCCGTTGGCGACGTAGAGCTGCGGCGAGACCGTCTTGCCGGTCTGGCCGACCTGGAAGGCGTGCGGCATCCAGCCCGAGTCCACGGCGGCGCGCGACGCACCCACGGCGGCGCCGATCGAGTCGGCGAAGCCCTCGACGGGCTCGAAGTTCCCGCCGGTGCCACGACCGCCCGAGACCACGATCGCGGCCTCGGTCAGCTCGGGGCGACCGGTGGACTGACGCGGCTGCGTCGCCACGACCTGCGCGCCCTTCGCCGCGTCGGAGATCGTCGCGGCGAACGCCTCCACGGTGCCGGCACCCTCGGCCTCCTCGGGCGCGGCCGAGTTGGGCTTGACGGTGATGATCGGCGTGCCGGTGGTGACCTTGGCCTGCACCGTGTAGTTGCCGGCGAAGACGCTCTGCGTGGTCACCCCGTCCTCGGACACGTCGACGGCGTCGGTGATCAGGCCGGAGCCGATCTTGATCGCCAGGCGGGCGGCGACCTCCTTGTTCTCGAAGGTCGACGGCAGCAGGATCGCAGCAGGGCTCGCCTGCTCGGCGAGCTGCTGGAGCGCCTCGGCCTTCGGCGCGACGAGGAAGCCCTTGATCGGGGCGTCGTCGACGACGTAGACCTTCGCGGCGCCGTACTTCTTGACCTTCTCGGCCACCGCGTCGCCCTTGTCGGGCGAGCCGAAGAACACCGCCGACGGCTCGCCGAGGCGGCGCGCGATCGTGAGCAGCTCGTAGGTCGGCTTCTTGACCTCGCCGTCGGCGTGGTCGATGACTACCAGGACTTCAGACATGGGTGTGCTCCTGCCCTGCTCAGATGAACTTCTTGGACGCGAGGAAGTCGACCAGCGCGGTGGCGCCGGATCCGTCCTCGTCGGTGACGACCTCGCCGGCGGTGCGCGGCGGGCGGGCGGTGGTGTCCTCCACCTGGGTGTAGGCCACCGAGAGGCCGACCTGCTCGGCGTCGAGGCCGAGGTCGGTGAGCGACCAGGTCTCGAGCGGCTTCTTCTTGGCGGCCATGATGCCCTTGAACGACGGGTAGCGGGCCTCGCCCGACTGGTCGGTCACGCTCAGCACGATCGGGAGGGTCGCACCGATGACCTCGGTCGAGCCCTCGTTGTCGCGCTTGATCCGGACCTGGTCGCCCTGCGACTCGACGACGGAGGCCAGCGTGACCTGCGGGAGCCCGAGGCGCTCGGCGAGCATCGCCGGGACGACCGAGCCGGAGGCGTCGGTGGACGCCATGCCGCACACGACGAGGTCGGCGCCGGCGTCGGCCTTGATCTTCTCGACCGCCTTGGCGAGCACGAGCGACGTGCCGAGGTAGTCGGATCCGGCGATCGCGTCGTCGACGACGTGGACCCCCGAGTCGGCGCCCATCTGGAGCGCCTTGCGGACCGCGTCGACGGCCTTCTCCGGGCCGACGGTGAGCGCGGTGACGGTGATCTCCTCGCCCTCGCGCTTCTCACGGAACTGCAGCGCCTGCTCGACGGCGTACTCGTCCAGCTCGGACAACAGGCCGTCGACACCGACGCGGTCGACGGTGTTGTCGTCCTCGAACTTGCGGTCGGCCGTGGCGTCCGGCACGTACTTCACACAGACAACAATGTTCATGGTGGTGTGGCCTCGCGGCCCCTCCTGTGGACTCGGATGTGCGCTCGAGGTTACTAGCCAGTCACCCCGCACCGGAATGCCGCTCCGGGTGGAGTGGCTCACAGCGTCCGGGGACCTCGGATCAGCGCTGGCGCACCGAGAACGTCGAGGAGCGCTTGGCAGCGAGGTGCTGCGCGTCGCCGGCGTAGGTGACCCGCACGCGGTAGCGGCCCGTGCGCAGGACACCGAGGCGGGCGGTCGCCGCGCCGGTCGTGTCGAGGGCCTTCTCGCGGCGCACGACCCTGCCCGTGCCGAGGTGGCGGACGGTCACGCCGACCGCACCGGTCGGGACCGTCCCGAAGTCGCCCAGCGCACCGACGACGACCGCGGTCGGGATGCGCGCCCCACGACCGGTGACGCGCAGCTGCACGAGCGTGCGGGCCCGGGTCACGACCCAGGTGGCGGGGGCCGACTCGCTCGGCGACTGGTTGGGGAGCCGGGGCACGAACCTCGCGCTCACGGAGTGGTCGCCGACGGCTGCGGTCGTGGGCAGGACGAAGGTCTGGCTGCCGCTGGGCGTCGCGTTGGTCTTGTACGACGTCCCGTCGAGGACGAAGTAGATGTCGCCGTCCACCAGGGCTCCGCCGGCGTCGACCTGGGCCGTCGCCCGGACCGTGTCGCCGTAGGCCGACGTGGTCGCGGTCAACGTGACCGTCGTGGTGGACGGCGGCGCGGCGTGTGCAGGCGCAGCCCACCCACCGCCCGCGAGGACGAGGAGGGAGGCGACGGCGGGTGCGAGGTTCATCAGCCCGGCTTCACCCTGAAGCCCTTGGCCGTCCTGGTCGGCAGGTGGCTGGTGTCTCCTGCGTACCTCACGACCACCTTGTAGCGACCGACCGTGAGGGACCCGAAGCCGACGCGGGCCGACCCTCCGGCGAGCGTCCGCACCCGGGCCCACCGGCCGGCCTTGCCGAGGCGCTTGAGCGTGAACTTCACCTTGCCGGTCGCCACGGTGCCGTAGGCACCGGCGGCCCGGGCGGCGATCCGGGTCGCGCTCCCGGTGCGCTTGCCGGTCACCGCGACCTTGAGCCCGGTCTCGGCCTGGCTGACCGTGAGCAGCTTGCTGACCGACGTGCTGGCGACGTAGAGGAGCGGGTCGCTCGGGACGAACGTCGCGGTGACGGTGGACGTGCCGACGGGGCGGTCGGCCAGCACGAGGGAGGCGACACCGGCCTTGTCGACCTTGACGCGCGTGACGGAGTTGCCGGCCGTGAAGGAGACCTCGCCGCTCGGGACGCCGCCCGAGCCGGTGACGGTCGCCGACGCCGAGACGTCCTGGCCGTAGGCGGCGGTGGTGCGGGCGAGCTCGAGGGTCGTGGTCGTGGACGCGGCCACCGACACCGTGTCGACCAGGGGCGGTTGGCCGTTGGGAACCGAGCAGTCGAGCTTGGCGGTCTGCTTCACGCCACCGTCGTCGAACCAGCGCAGCTCGCCCGTGAGGGCGCCGGCGGCGACCTGGACCGGCCCGGGCGAGGACGGCGCGGTCCAGGGGAACGCACCCGAGGCGGCCCCCAGCCTCACCGGTGGAGAAGGTGTCTGGGCCGGGATCGTCGTGCGGGGCACGCTGGTCGCCGCGGTCGCCGCGAGAGCCCCGAGGGTGAGCTGCTGGCCGAACGACGCCTCCAAGGTCACGCCGCCCTTGTCCGCTATCTGCTCGGCGGTGCTGCCGGGCAGGTAGGCCGTGCTGGTGAGGACCACCTGCGTGGCCTGGTTGGTGGTCATCCGCTGCGGCAGGCTCGTGTCGAGGACCACCGGCATGACGAAGTCGGCCAAGGACGTCGCCGAGCACCTGTAGTCGATCTGCGGGCTCTCCGCCTGCGCCGTCGGCGGGACGGTCGTCAGAGCGACCAGCGCGAGGGAGCCGGCGGCGACCGCGGCCGAGGCGCGGCTGGACCACCGGGGTGCCGGGGACGACGTCATGCCCCGACGATAGAGGTTCGGGCGCGACCTGGTGCGGGATTCAGGGCTTGATGATGCGGTCGAGCAACCGGCCGACGATGAGGTAGGCGATGGCGCCGAGCCCCCAGTTGAAGAGCGCGTTCTTGACCTGCGCGCCGTCACCGGTGAACTGCTTGATCCCGTCGCGGCGTGAGAAGATGTCGAGGTCGATGTAGTCCGCCGTGCGCAGCACGAGGTCGACCAGCGAGTTGCTGCGGTTGGCGTCGAGGGCGATGAGCAGCGCGCCCACGGCCAGCACGAGGGCGGCCAGCGCCGCCAGCAGCCAGATGAGCTGCGCCAGTCGCGCCCGGATCGTCGTCACCACAGTGGGTCTCCTCAGCTGTTCGTCGTCGGTCGTTGCTCGGGTCGAGGTCAGGGTCGGGGATGTCGCGGTGTTGGTCACCGTCCCACGAATGTTGCCTTGCCCGGTCCGTTCTCAACGAACGAGGTCATGCCGCGGGTACGGTCCTCGGTCGCGAAGATCGCGGCGAACTGCTGGCGCTCGATCGCCAGGCCGGTGTGGAGGTCGGTGCCGATGCCCGTGTCGATGCACTCCTTGGCGGCGCGGATCGCGAGGGCGGCCGCACCGCGGAACTGCGCGGCGTAGGCCACGGCCTCCTCCAGCACCTCGTCCGGAGCGACGACGCGGTCGACGAGACCGATCCGGAGCGCCTCGTCGGCCGTGACGAACCGGCCGGTGAAGATCAGGTCCTTGGCGGTCGACGTACCGACGAGCCGGGACAGCCGCTGAGTCCCGCCGGCGCCGGGGATGATCCCGAGCAGCACCTCCGGCTGGCCCAGGACCGCGTCCTCGGCGGCGAAGCGGAGGTCGGCGGCGAGCGCGAGCTCGCAGCCCCCGCCGAGCGCGTAGCCGTTGACGGCGGCGATCACGGGCTTGGGGATCCGCGCGATCGCGGTCGTCGCCGAGGTGGCGGAGTCGGCGATCCGCACCATCTCGGCGTACGAGACCTCGGCCATCTCCTTGACGTCGTTGCCTGCTGCGAAGACGCGCTCGCCGCCCCACACCACCACGGCGCGCACGTCGTCGCGCTCCGTCAGCTCGGCGGCCGCCTCGCGGAGGTCGGCCTGCACCTGCACGCTGATGGCGTTCATCTTGGGCCGGTCGAGCCGCAGCACGGCGACGCCGTCGGTCACGTCGATCGAGACGAACTCCATCGGTTCCTCCTCAGGTCAGGGTGCCGACGCGCGTCTCGCGGCCGGGGCCTCGCATTGTGCCGTGCGGTCCGGTGTCGACCACAATGACCCGGGTGACCCCGCCCCACGACACCGCCACGCCTGTCTGGAACCACGACGGCGAGACACGGGACGTGTGGCCGGGTCGGCACTACCCGCTCGGCGCGACCTGGTCGCGGGAGTCGACGAACTTCGCGGTCTACGCGCCCAACGCGACACGGCTGTGGGTCTGCCTGTTCGACGACGACGGGACCGAGCAGCGTCACGAGCTCACCGTCTCGACCCTCGGCGTGTGGCACGGCGCGATCCCGGGCGTCGATCCCGGCCGCTGCTACGGCTACCGCGCGGACGGTCCGTGGGACCCCGCGGCCGGGCTGCGGTTCAACGAGGCCAAGCTGCTGCTCGACCCCTACGGCAAGGCCGTCTCGGGGGAGCTGGTCGTCGACGACGCGATCTTCGCCCACGTCCGCACCGAGCCGGCGACGAGGAGCGACCTGGACTCGGCGCCGTACCTGCCGCGCAGCGTGGTGGTCCACGACGAGTTCCAGTGGGGTGGCGACACCCCGCCGCGCCGCCGCTGGCGCGACACCGTCATCTACGAGCTGCACGTGAAGGGCATGACCGCGCTGCACGACCGCGTGCCGGAGCACCTGCGCGGGACGTACGCCGGGCTCGCCACGCCCGCGGTCACCGACTACCTCAAGGACCTGGGCGTCACGGCCGTCGAGCTCCTGCCCGTCCACCAGTTCTTCTCCGAGACGGCGCTCGCGGAGAAGGGGCTGTCGAACTACTGGGGCTACAACTCCCTGGGGTTCTTCGCGCCCCACAACGCCTACAGCTCCTCGGGCGACCGCGGGCAGCAGGTGACCGAGTTCAAGGAGATGGTGAAGGCCTTCCACCGGGCCGGGCTCGAGGTCATCCTCGACGTCGTCTACAACCACACCGCCGAGGCGGGTCCGCTCGGTCCGACGCTGAGCTTCCGGGGTCTCGACGACCTCGGCTACTACCAGCGCGTGGTGCCCACGCGGACGCTCGACGACGTCGAGGCCCCGGTCGACACCTACTGGGACGTCACCGGCTGCGGCAACACGGTCGACGCCACCCACACCCAGAGCCTGCGGATGATCCTCGACTCGCTGCGCTACTGGGTCAACGAGATGCACGTCGACGGCTTCCGCTTCGACCTGATGAGCGCGCTGACGCGGACCAACCAGGTCGTCGACATGGGCAGCCACCTGATCACCGCCATCGGGCAGGACCCGGTGCTCCGGCACGTCAAGCTCGTCGCGGAGCCGTGGGACGCCTCGATGGACGGCTACCGCGTCGGCGAGTTCCCACCGCCGTGGATCGAGTGGAACGACCAGTTCCGCGACACGATGCGCGACTTCTGGCGCGGGCACGCCGCCGGCGTACGCACGGTGGCGACGCGGCTGGCCGGGTCGGCCGACCTCTACGCCGACGACGGTCGGTCCCCCTACGCCTCGGTCAACTTCGTCACCGCCCACGACGGGTTCACCCTGCGCGACCTGGTGTCCTACAACCACAAGCACAACGGCGCGAACGGCGAGGACAATCGCGACGGCACCGACAACAACCGGTCGTGGAACCACGGCGTCGAGGGCGAGACCGACGACCAGGCGATCATCACCCTGCGCCGCCGCCAGGCCGCGAACCTGATGGCGACGCTGTGCTTCTCCAGCGGCGTGCCGATGCTGACCGCCGGCGACGAGCGCGGCCGTACCCAGCGCGGCAACAACAACGCCTACGTGCAGGACAACGAGACGTCCTGGATCGACTGGCGACCCGACGACGCCTGGCTCGACGTCTACGAGATCACCAAGACCGCGCTCCGGTTGCGTCGCGAGCACCCGGCCCTGCGCCAGCGGCACTGGTTCGAGGGCCGGCCCACCATGAGGGGCGGCATCAAGGACCTGGTGTGGCTGCACCCCGACGGCCGCGAGATGTCCACCGCCGACTGGCACGACGACTCGTGCCGCACGGTCGGGATGTTCCTCAACGGCGGCCCGCTCCGCTACCCCGGTCCGCGTGGTGAGCAGGTCCGCGACAGGTCCTTCGTCATCTGGCTCAACGCCGGCGTCGAGGACGTCAAGCTCACGCTGCCGGACAACCAGTGGGTGCACCACGGCGAGGTGGTCCTGTCGACCAACGCCGAGATCGAGGTCGGCAGCCCGGTGGTCGCCGGGAGCGAGCTGCTGCTCCAGGCGCGGTCCGTCCTGGTGATGCGCGAGACCTAGCCCGACCTAGCCCGACCGAGCCCGACCTACGCCGTCTGCGCCACCCACTCGATCGGATCGCCGGCCGCGAGGTCGGTGATGCCGAGCTTCTCGTAGGCGCCGAGCACGACGAGTCGCCGTACGGCGCCGAAGGTGAGCACGTGCGCGACCATCCCGCCGTAGGTGAACACCCTCGGGGGGTCGCAGGTGACGTCGACGAAGGTGTCGTCGAGCCGCCCCTCCTCGACCGTGGTGCGCACCTGGCGGAGGAACGTCGACCCCTCCTCGGCGAGCTCGCGCCGCAGGGTGCTGACCGACTTGCCACGCTCCTGGTCCCAGTCGTACCTGCGCTGCGAGGTCGCGGCGTTCCACTGGGCGAGCTGGCCGACGAGCCGGCCCAGCACGGAGCGGATCGTCATGTCGTCGTCGATCGTGCCGATCGGCATGTCGATCGGGGCGTCGAGCTGGTCGTCGGTGAGCCGGTCGGCCCGGTCGATCATCTCGCCGATCAGCCAGGTGTGGTGCTCGACCATGCGCGTCATCAGGTCCATCGGGGTCACCTTTCGGGTGGTCGGCAGCCGCAGGCTGCCGGGCGGGTGGAAGTGCACACCGCTCGGACCTTCGATCTGGGTCCGGGTGGGGTGCTGACGCCAGTGGCTCGGAGCCGACCCGTACTCCCGCACGAACGCCCGGGTGAACGCCTCGTGCGAGCCGTAGCCGGCCTCGAACGCGACGTCGACCACCTGCTGCTCGCTGGTCACGAGGCGGTACGCCGCGCGCTCCAGCAGGAGCCGGCGTCGCATCCGCTCCGGTGGCTCACCGCCGGTCGCCGACACCACACGGTCGAGGTGGAAGCGGGACAGGTGGAGCCGCCGCGCACGCTCGTCGGCACCGAGGTCGAGGGTCTCGGCCAGGGTGTCGAGGAAGGCCGCGAAGGTGTCGGCCGCTGTCGTCATGTCCACCACCCTGCTGCCGCCTCGGCCCGCCGGCTTGATCGCACTTGCGCAGTCTGCACCGAATCGTCGTACGACGAGCGGAGTGGGACAATGGAGCCATGGCCAGCAGCGTTCCGGCACGCCGCACCGAGAAGGGTCGCGGCCACCTCCTCGACATGAATGCGCCCCGTCAGGTCATCAAGGACCCGGAGCAGGACGCCCGCGACCTCGCCCGCGTCCAGCGCTGGGTGATGTCCGTCCTCGCCGTCACGACGATCATCCACCTCGTCGTCGGCATCCTCGTCGCGGCCGTGATGCTCGACGGCCCCACCAGCTCGCGCATCGGCCTCGCCGTGATCTCGGGCATCTTCGGCGCCGGCGCCGTCGCCGCCGGGCTGGCCATCCACGGCAAGCGCGTGGTGTCCCCCTGGCTGCTCCTCGGCGTGGTCCCCACCGCGGTCGGCCTCTGGCTCATCCTCGGCTGAGCTCGTCGGGCAGTGCCACGATGAGCACATGGACCCGGCACGTTGGACGGCTCTGCTCGAGTCGCGCGGAGTGGACGCGCGGATCATCGACCTCGTGCGGGACGTGGCTGCGTCCCGCGCCGTCGAGCCGCCAACGACCGGGACCACGCAGCTGCTGCTCGCCGTCGAACCTGACGGCTATGCCGCCGGCAGGTTCGCGAAGTCGGTGCTGTCGCTGTTCCTGGACCCCGAACGCGCACGACGCATCGGCGAGCAGCATGGCCTCGGCACGGGCACACGGAACACCGACGCCATCGTGCGCGTGCCGGCCGCTCGTCTCGACGATCCTGATTTTCGGGAGCTGACAGTCTCACTGCTCAACGAGGCGCTCGATCGTGTGGCTCACCAAGGTTCTTGGAACCGCGGACTTCCCGACATGCGGAAGGCGCGGGGCGAGATCTGCCCCGTCCATTTCGTCCAGAAGTCCGTGACAGGCGTGTGTCCGGACTGCGAGGGCTGAGGCGAGCGAGGGGTCGATCGTCCACTGTCGGGACGCTGGTGCGGAGATCGACGGACCGAACGCCGACGGTCGCGCCCTACTCGCGCTCAGGCGCAAGCCACGGCGGGCGTTCGGTCCGTTGACCGGTTGGAGGCCAAGCACCCGAACCACCAAGAGAATCCATTGCGGACATCGCGGGGTCGTGGGCCGGACAACGCGGTCGTCCGTTCCAGACGTCTACCCTCGACGCATGGGAGACCCTGACTACCGCACGCTGCCGCCTGCTCCGCGTCTCGATGAGACCGTGGCGAGCACCGATCCCGACCGCGCGCCCGACGCCGACGACGTACGCAACGTCAACCAGCACGCTGCCCTCCGCGACGAGTGACCCGTCAGGCCCTCGCTGACGGTGAGAGTCAGGCGGGCTCGGCCACGAGCCCGAGCTCGGCGACCGAGGCGAGGGCGTCGTTGTGCGGGACCACGCGGACCGTGTAGCCGAAGGGACCGGAGGTCGCGAGGGGCACGGCGGCGTCGAAGCGGTGGCGGTTGCCGTCGTAGGACTCCGCCACCGTCATCGGCGTGACGCTCGTCGCGGTCAGCACGTCGTCGGAGCCGATGCGCCCGTGGACGACCTGGACCTCGACGTCGTCGGCCGACAGCGAGCCCAGCGCCACCCAGGCGCGGACGGCGAGCGTCGCGCCGACCTCGGCCTGGTCACCGACGCCCTCGGAGTCGATGTGCTCGACGCGGACGCCGGGCCACGCGGCGCGGACCTCCTGCTTCCAGGACGACAGCTCGTGGGCGCCGGCGTAGTCGCTGTTGAGCGACCGCGCGGTGTGGGCCGCCGGGGCGTAGAGCTCGCGGACGTAGTCGCGGACCTGGCGGGTGGCCAGCACCTTCGGGCCCAGCGACTTGAGGGTGTGGCGCACCATCTCGAGCCAGCGCGGCGGCACGCCCTCGTCGTTGAGCTCGTAGAAGCGCGGCGCGACCTCGTTCTCGATGAGGGCGTAGAGCGCGTTGGCCTCGAGGTCGTCACGACGATCGGGGTCGTCGATGCCGTCGGCCGACGGGATCGCCCAGCCGTTGTTGCCGTCGTGCCACTCGTCCCACCAGCCGTCGAGGATCGACAGGTTGAGACCACCGTTGAGCGCGGCCTTCATGCCGGAGGTGCCGCAGGCCTCGTAGGGACGCAGCGGGTTGTTGAGCCACACGTCGCAGCCGGGGTAGAGCGGCTGCGCCATCGCGATGTCGTAGTTGGGCAGGAACGCGATGCGGTGCCGGACCTCCGGGTCGTCGGCGAAGCGCACCATCTCCTGGATGAGCCGCTTGCCCGTCTCGTCGGCCGGGTGCGCCTTGCCGGCGATCACGAGCTGGACCGGGCGCTCGGGGTCGAGCAACAGCTTCTTGAGGCGGGCCGGGTCGCGCAGCATCAGCGTCAGGCGCTTGTACGTCGGCACGCGACGCGCGAAGCCGATCGTCAGGATGTCGGGGTCGAGGGCGGTGTCGACCCACGTCGTCTCGGCCGGCGCGAAGCCGCGCTTGGCCGCGGACCTCTTCATCCGGTCGCGCGCGTCCTCGATGAAGCGGGTGCGCAGCGTGCGCTTGAGGTCCCAGATCTCCCGGTCGCCGAACTGGTCGACCATCGGCCACAGCGCGTCGGTGTCGTCGCCGTCGATGTCGGCGCCGCGGCTGGCGGCGAGCTCGATGACCTCGCGGGCGATCCACGTCGGGCCGTGCACGCCGTTGGTGATGGACGTGATCGGCACCTCGGCCTCGTCGAAGGCCGGCCAGAGGCCGTTGAACATCCCGCGCGACACGTGCCCGTGGAGCTGCGAGACGCCGTTGGCGCGCTGCGCGAGGCGGAAGCCCATGACGGCCATGTTGAACACGCCGGCGTCGCCGCCCTCGTAGTCCTCGGCGCCCAGCGCGAGGATCCGGTCGACCGGCACGCCCGGGGTCGGGCTGTTGCCGCCGAAGTACTGCGAGACCAGCTCGCGCGGGAAGCGGTCGATGCCCGCGGGCACCGGGGTGTGGGTGGTGAAGACCGTGCCGGCGCGCGACACCTCGAGCGCGGTGTCGAAGTCGAGGTGCGGGCCGTGCTCGTCGACGGTGAGCTCGCGGATCCGCTCGATGCCGAGGAAGCCGGCGTGGCCCTCGTTGGCGTGGAAGACCTCGGGGGCCGGGGCACCCGTGATGCGCGACCACACCCGCAGCGCGCGTACGCCGCCGACGCCGAGCAGCAGCTCCTGGCGCAGGCGGTGCTCGGAGTTGCCGCCGTAGAGGCGGTCGGTGACGTCGCGGTAGTGGGCGCTGTTCTCCTCGATGTCGGTGTCGAGCAGCAGCAGCGGCACCCGGCCGACGTGCGCGACGAGGATACGGGCGACCAGGTCGGGCCCGTCGGGCAGCGCGAGGGAGATCGTGGCGCGGGACCCGTCGGCCTCGCGGAGCACCGTCAGCGGCAGCTCGTCCGGATCGAGCACCGGGTAGCTCTCCTGCTGCCAGCCGTCGCGGTCGAGCGCCTGCTTGAAGTAGCCGTGCCGGTAGAACAGCCCGATGCCGACCAGCGGGATGCCGAGGTCGGAGGACGCCTTGAGGTGGTCGCCGGCGAGGATGCCGAGACCCCCGGAGTACTGGGGCAGCACCGACGTGATGCCGTACTCGGAGGAGAAGTACGCGATCGCGCGGGGCGCGTCGGCACCGGCCTTGCGGGCGTACCAGCGGTCCTCCGACAGGTAGCGCTGGAGGTCGTCATGGGCGGCGTCGAGCCGGTTGCGGAACTCGCCGTCCTCGACCAGCTCGTCGAGGCGCTCACGGCTGACCGCGCCGAGGAAGCGGACGGGGTCGCGCTTGACCTCACGCCACAGCTCGGGGTCGACGGCCTCGAAGACGTCCTGCGTCGGCGGGTGCCACGACCAGCGCAGGTTGCCCGCGAGGACGGACAGGGCGCCCAAGGGCTCGGGCAGGACAGGACGGACGGTGAATCGTCGGAACGCACGCACGATCGTGCACGCTAGGGCATTTCTTGGAACGATCCAAGCACTCGACCGCAACCCGTCAGTAACCTGCGCCCCTCCCCGGCAGTTGTCGCGGCATGACCCCTCGCCCCCGTTTCGGCCGCACATCCCTCGCGGCCGTGTCGCTCCTCGCGATCTCGACCTTCACCACGATCGCCACGCCGGCCACGGCCGAGCCGTCCCCCTCGGGGACCGCAGCGATCCCGCCCGGCCCGGCCCCGAAGGACGTCCGCACCCCCGGTGACCCGGTCGCAGGTCCGCGCGACACCGACACCCGCGGGACGGCGCTCCCGACGCCCGCGCAGCGCCAGGCGGTCGCGGCTCTCGGCGAGCTCACCTCCCGGTGGAACAGCCTCGGCACCCCCGCCTCGCTCCTGCCGGCCGACGGCAGCCTCGGTGCCGCGCCCGGCGACCCCGCGGCGGCCGCACGCGGCTGGCTGCGCGACCACGCCGCCGCCTTCGGCATGACCGCGGCGCAGGTCGACGGCCTCGTCCTCGTCAGCTCGCAGAAGCTGGCAGACTCCCCCGCCCGCGCCGTGCTCTTCCGCCAGGACTTCGACGGCGTCGCCCCGGCCCTCGGCGGACTGGTGACGGTCGGCGTCGCCGACGGCCAGGTGGCCTATGTCTCGTCGTCGCTGGCCCGCACCACGGGCACGATGCCGGCCGCGATGCTGACCCCCCTCCAGGGCTGGTTGAAGGCGGCCGACGACCTGTCGGTGGGGATCCCCGCGGCGAAGGTCGCCGACGTCGTGAAGACCGTGAGCGGCGGGTGGACCCGCCTGAGCGTGCCGGGCTTCGCCCAGGAGCAGCAGGTCCGCCTGCGCGCGCTGCCGATGGCGGACGGCACCGTCCGCCCTGTCCTCGAGGCCAACGTGGTCAACGTCGCCGGCGGTGCGTCGCTGGCGTTCACGAGCCTGGTCGACGGCGTCACCGGTGAGGTGCTCGCGCGTCACAACAAGGTCGACAACTTCGTCTACAACGACCTCTTCCAGGGTGCGGTCGACCCGACGACCGGCTGCGGTCCCCAGCACCCCTTCGACCTCGATGACGACGCCACGAGGACCATCACGGCGATCGCCGCAGGCGCGCCGGTCGACGACTTCGTCCTCAAGCTCTTCCGCGGCTCCACCCTGGTGACCTCGACGGACACCGCCACCAACCCGGAGGCGCTGGCCTACAGCGCCGCGAGCATCCCCGGCGGCACGTACTCGGTGCAGGTCTGCGAGTTCGAGCCCGGGGCGGTGATCCTCGGCCAGTACGCCGTCGCCGTCAGCACCAGCGACACTCCGGCCCCCGGCACCGGCGACCTCACCGGGAACCCGCGCTGGCGCTACTTCACCGTCAACCCGACGCTCGACTCCCCCGACGAGGTCCCGACCAACTCGGTGATCGGCTGCTGGCGCCTCGAGGCAGGATGCACGACCCCGCCCGGTGAGCTGCGCAACGTCGCCGCCTTCGGCCCGTGGGACACGATCGGCCCGCTGTCGACCCTCACCACGGTCGGCAACAACGCCAACACGCACGAGGCGTGGGTCAGCCCGCTCACGCCCGGCGGCCTGTTCCAGGCCCCCGTGTCGCCGACACGCGAGTACACCGAGGAGTTCACCGACGCCTGGAACAACAGCAGGTGCGACGTCGCCGAGCTCACCCCCGGCGGAAACGACATCAACGCCTCGGTGGGCAACCTGTTCGTCGCGCACAACCGGATGCACGACTTCTCCTACTACCTCGGCTTCACCGAGGAGAACTACAACCTCCAGTTCGACAACGGCAGCCGCGGCGGCGTGGGTGGCGACCAGGAGGTCGGAAACGCGCAGGCCGGCGCCGTCACCGGCGGCAGCCCCACCTTCCAGGGCCGAGACAACGCGAACCAGATCGCGCTCCAGGACGGCGTCCCCGGCATCACCAACCAGTACCTGTTCGAGCCGATCGCGGGTGCCTTCTACGCACCCTGCACCGACGGCGGGCTCGACATGGGCATCGTCGGCCACGAGTACACCCACGCCATCAGCAACCGCATGGTCGGCGGGCCGGACGAGGGCCTGACGTCCGAGCAGGGCGGGGCGATGGGTGAGTCGTGGGGCGACCTCGTGGCGGGCGAGTACCAGTTCGCGCACGGCTACAGCAACGGCGGCAACGTCTGGGCAGTCGGTGCCTACGCGACCGGCAACACCGACACCGCCATCCGCGACTACTCCATCGACCAGAACCCGCTGAACTACTCCGACTACGGGTTCGACACCACCGGTCCCGAGGTCCACGCCGACGGCGAGATCTGGAACGGCACGATGTGGGAGGTCCGCCAGGCGCTCGTCGAGAAGTACGACGCCCAGTTCCCGTACGACGACACGGCACTGCAGCTGGCCTGCGCGGACGCCACCGCGGCCGCGACGCCCAGGTCCGCCGACGCCTGCCCGGGCAACCGGCGCTGGGTGCAGCTGATGTTCGACGCCTTCCTGCTGCAGCAGGGCGCCACGTCGATGCTCGACGCCCGCGACGCCATGATCGCCGCCGACCAGATGCGGTTCGGCGGCGCCGACAAGGACGTCATGTGGGCGGCGTTCGCCCGTCGCGGCATGGGGGCTGGTGCTTCCGTCGTGGACGCGGACGACAGCGAGCCGACGCCGAGCTTCGCGACCCCCACGGGCCCGAACTCGACGATCACCTTCGCGACCACCGGCAGGGCGAAGATCTACGTCGGTGACTACGAGGCGCGGGTCAGCCCGGTCGCCGACACGGACCCGACCACTCCCCTCGGTGCCGGCGCGAGCTTCACCCCCGGCACCTACGACATGGTCGCCGTGTCGCCCGACCGCGGTTTCACGCGCTGGACGATGACCGTCCTCCCGGACGGCCAGGCCCGCACGGAGACGCTGGGCGACGTGGTCAACCTCGCCTCGGCCGCGGCCGGCGGCTCGGTGATCGGGTCGACGGACGGCTCGCTCAACCCCGAGGCGCTCATCGACGGCACCGAGCAGACCAACTGGGGCGGCGTGACCGAGGCCCAGGTCGACGAGTCGAACCCGTCCGTCGCGGTCGACCTCGCCGGTGGGGTCCAGACGGTGCGGCGCGTGCAGGTGAGCGCCTACCTCACCCCGGCGCCCGCGTCCGCGACCGACGTCCCACTTGCGCAGGACGACCCGGACTCGGGCTCGCGCTTCACCGCGCTGCGCCAGTTCGCCCTCGAGGCGTGCACGGCGAGCTGCGACTCGCCCGACGCCACCTGGACGCGGTTCTACACCTCGCCGGCCGACGCGTTCCCGAGCGGGCTCCCCCGCCCGGTGGCGCCGACGCTGAACATGCGCGAGTTCGACGTGCCGGACACCGAGGCGGCCGCCGTACGGCTGGTGACCCTGGAGAACCAGTGCACCGGCCAGGAGGCCTACGCCGGCGACCAGACCGCCAGCGCCGCCAGTGGCCTGCCGACGGCAGTGGCCACCGACTGCAAGACCGGCTCCGACCGCGGCACGATCGTGCACGCCTCCGAGCTCCAGGTCTTCGGTGAGTCCGCGACCACGCCGACGCAGCCCACGACGGGCGGCGGCAGCGGCGCGGGCTCAGGGACCGGAACCGGGACCGGAACCGGGACCGGCGCCGGGACGGGGACAGGGACGGGGAGCGGCACGACGACGACCACCGGTGCGGCCCGCACGAAGATCCGGATGATCGTCAAGCGGGCCTTCCAGACCACGCAGAAGCCTGCTCCGGTGCTGTTCCTGGCGGTCCGCTCCGCGGTCGAGAAGGAGGCCGGCACGTTCGTGGTCCGGGTCAACAAGAGGAAGTACACCGCCGTCGCGACCGCGGACGGCACGGCCCGGATCAAGGTGAGGAAGTCGCGGCTGCAGCCGGGCCGCAACACGGTCCGCGTGCGCTTCGCGCCGACCGACCCGTCCACGTTCGCGTCGTCGAGGACGCGGCTGCGGCGGATCACCGTCGAGCGGACCGGCTGACCGCACCGCCTGCCGATCGACCGACCGCGGCCGGAGTCGTCCCAAGGGGTGGCACCGGCCGCGGTCGGCTTGCGTAGGGCCACCGGGTTCGCAAGTGTGGGGCCATGGTTGGACGCATACCCGTGATGGACGTTTCACCAGTCGTCGACCTCGGTCGGCTGTCCGCGAAGGCCACGGTCGGAGAGCCCCTGCCGGTGCGCGCCACCGTCTTCCGCGAGGGCCACGACCAGCTCGCGGCCGAGGTGGTGGCGATCGACCCGAAGGGCGTACGACGCGACCCGGTCCGCATGGTCGCCGAGGGCGAGGAGCCCAACCGCTACGTCGCCCACGTCACCCCTGACGTCGAGGGTGAGTGGACCTTCGAGATCCACTCCTGGTCCGACCCGATCGCGACCTGGCAGCACGACGGCGGCATCAAGATCCCCGCCGGCGTCGACGTCGAGCTGATGTTCACCGAGGCGCGGCTGCTGCTGGAGCGCGTGGCCGCCGGCGAGAAGCCGCTCGACAAGCAGGCGTCCGCTCTCGTGGCGGGAGCCATCGCCGCTGCGTCCGACACCGAGCGACCCGCCGCCGCCCGACTCGCCGCGCTGCAGGACCCCGAGCTGGAGGCCGTCCTCCTCGCGCACCCGCTGCGCGAGCTCACCACCGTGAGCGGCCCCTACCGGTTCCGTGCCGACCGCAACCGCGCGCTCTTCGGCAGCTGGTACGAGTTCTTCCCGCGCTCGGAGGGCGCGACGCGCGACGAGAAGACCGGCACGATCACCTCCGGATCGTTCAGGACGGCGATCAAGCGCCTCGACCGGGTCGCCGAGATGGGCTTCGACGTGCTCTACCTGCCGCCGATCCACCCCATCGGCGAGCTCAACCGCAAGGGGCCCAACAACACCCTCACGCCCGGTCCCGACGACCCCGGCTCGCCGTGGGCGATCGGCAGCAAGGACGGTGGCCACGACGCCATCCACCCCGAGCTCGGCACGTTCGAGGACTTCGACGCCTTCGTCGCCCGCGCCACCGAGCTCGGCCTCGAGGTCGCCCTCGACCTCGCGCTCCAGGCGGCGCCCGACCACCCGTGGGTGACCACGCACCCGCAGTTCTTCACCACCCGCGCGGACGGCACCATCGCCTACGCGGAGAACCCGCCCAAGAAGTACCAGGACATCTACCCGATCAACTTCGACAACGACCCCAACGGCATCTGCCGCGAGGTGCTGCGGATCGTGCGGCTGTGGATCTCCCACGGCATCAAGATCTTCCGCGTCGACAACCCGCACACCAAGCCCGTCGCGTTCTGGGAGTGGCTGCTGGCGGAGGTGCGCCGCACCAACCCGGAGGTGATCTTCCTGTCGGAGGCCTTCACCAGGCCGGCGATGATGCACGGCCTCGGCGCGGTCGGCTTCCACCAGAGCTACACCTACTTCACCTGGCGCAACAGCAAGCGCGAGATCGAGGACTACCTCCGCGAGGTGTCGTCGCAGTCCGACCACCTGATGCGGCCGAACTTCTTCGTGAACACCCCCGACATCCTGCCGACCTACCTGCAGTACGGCGGCCCGGCGGCGTTCAAGGTGCGCGCGGCGCTCGCCGCGACCGGCTCGCCGAGCTGGGGCGTCTACGCCGGCTACGAGCTCTTCGAGCACGTCGCCATCCGGCCGGGCGCCGAGGAGTACCTCGACTCCGAGAAGTTCCAGGTCCGCATCCGCGACTGGGACCGCCACGACGAGGAGGGCACCACGCTCGCGCCGTACCTCACCCGGCTCAACGAGATCCGCCGTCAGCATCCCGCACTGCAGCTGCTGCGCAACATCACGATCCACTGGAGCGACGACGACAACGTCCTGGTCTTCAGCAAGCGGGCCGCCCTGCCGGGCGGGGGCGACGACGTCGTGATCACCGTCATCAACCTCGACCCCCACGGAGCACGCGAGACGATGATCCACCTCGACATGGAGGCCCTCGGCCTGAGCTGGCACGACTCCTTCGTCGCCCACGACGAGATCACCGGTGCCGACTGGAGCTGGCACCAGCACAACTACGTGCGCCTCGACCCCGGGTACGAGCCCGCCCACATCATCAGCGTGAGGAGCCCCCGTTGACCGAGACCTCCCCCTCCCACTCCTCCCCCTCCCACTCCTCCCCCTCGCACTCCTCGTCCGCCCCGATGTCGGCCGACGCCGGCGCCGCGACGGCTGTGCTCAACTCCGAACCGGAGTGGTTCCGCACCGCGGTCTTCTACGAGGTCCTGGTCCGGTCGTTCCGCGACTCCAACGGCGACGGCACCGGCGACTTCAAGGGCCTGATCGAGAAGCTCGACTACCTCGAGTGGCTCGGCGTCGACTGCCTGTGGGTGCCGCCGTTCTTCACCTCGCCGCTGCGCGACGGCGGCTACGACGTCGCCGACTACAACAACATCCTCCCCGAGGCCGGGACGGTCGAGGACTTCCACGAGTTCCTCGACGCCTGCCACCAGCGCGGCATCCGCGTGATCATCGACTTCGTCATGAACCACACGAGTGACGCCCACCCGTGGTTCCAGGCGAGCCGGAGCGACCCCGAGGGCCCCTACGGGGACTTCTACGTGTGGTCCGACACCGACGAGCTCTACGAGGAGGCCCGGGTCATCTTCGTCGACACCGAGCCGTCCAACTGGACGTGGGACCCGGTGCGGCAGCAGTACTACTGGCACCGGTTCTTCCACCACCAGCCGGACCTCAACTTCGACAACCCGAAGGTCCACGACGCGATGCTGGACGCGATGGCGTTCTGGCTCGACATGGGCCTCGACGGCTTCCGCCTCGACGCCGTGCCGTACCTCTACGAGCGACCCGGCACGAACGGCGAGAACCTCAAGGAGACGCACGACTTCCTGAAGAAGTGCCGCCGGTTCGTCGACGACAACTATCCCGGTCGCGTGCTGCTCTGCGAGGCCAACCAGTGGCCGGCCGACGTCGTCGAGTACTTCGGGCCCGAGGAGACCGCGGACGGGCGCTGGATCGGCACCGAGTGCCACATGGCCTTCCACTTCCCGGTCATGCCGCGCATCTTCATGGCCGTGCGCCGCGAGTCGCGCTTCCCGATCTCGGAGATCCTCGAGCAGACCCCGGCGATCCCCGAGGGCTGCCAGTGGGGCATCTTCCTGCGCAACCACGACGAGCTCACGCTCGAGATGGTGACCGACGAGGACCGCGACTACATGTGGTCCGAGTACGCCCACGACCCGCGGATGAAGGCCAACATCGGCATCCGCCGACGCCTCGCGCCGCTGCTCGACAACGACGTCAACCGGATGGAGCTCTTCACCGCGCTCCTCCTCTCGCTCCCGGGCTCGCCCGTCCTCTACTACGGCGACGAGATCGGGATGGGCGACAACATCTGGCTCGGCGACCGCGATGGCGTGCGCACGCCGATGCAGTGGACGCCCGACCGCAACGCCGGCTTCTCCAACGCCACCCCCGGCAAGCTCTTCCTGCCGGCGATCCAGGACCCCGTCTACGGCTACCAGTCGGTCAACGTCGAGGCGCAGCTGGAGAACAGCTCGTCGTTGCTCCACTGGACCCGTCGCCTCGTCCACGCGCGGCGACGGCATCCGGCCTTCGGGCTCGGCGACTTCCACGACCTCGGCGGCTCGAACCCGAGCGTGCTGTCCTACGTGAGGGAGCATTCCCCCGAGGGAGCCGGACCCGACGAGCGCGACGTGATCCTCTGCGTCAACAACCTCTCGCGCTTCCCGCAGCCGGTCGAGCTCGACCTGCGCCAGTGGGAGGGCATGGTGCCGGTCGAGCTCCTCGGCGGCGTGCCGTTCCCCGCGGTCGGCGAGCTGCCCTACCTGCTGACGCTCGGCGGCTACGGCTTCCTCTGGTTGCGGCTGACCGAGCCCAGCAACACCAGCCAGGGGGTGGAGGGATGAGCGCGCCCCTGGACCACCTGCGCGGCTGGATCGAGCAGGCCCGCTGGTTCGGCGGCAAGGGCCGCAGCTGGAGCCTCGCCGGCGTGCGGCGGGTGGGTGACCTGCCCGACGCCCCCGACGGCCTGCGGGTCGCCATCGAGCTCGCCGAGGTCGCCTACGACGGCGGCACGACCGACTACTACCAGCTCCCGCTCGCCTACTACTCCGAGCCGCAGGACCGACTCGGGCACGCGCTCGTGGGTGAGTGGGACGGCGCGTTCGTCTACGACGCCGTGCACGACCGCGAGTCGATGGCGCTGTGGCTGGCGGCCTTCAACGCCCACGCGGTCGACCCGTCGAGCCCGTCCGACGTGCGCGGGGAGCTGATGTTCCACCGCCTCCCGGGCTACGACCTCGACATCGAGGCCCACTCGACGCTCTTCTCCGGGGAGCAGTCGAACTCCTCGGTCGCCTTCGGCGAGGACGCGCTGATGAAGGTGTTCCGCAAGGTCACCCCCGGCGTCAACCCCGACATCGCGATCCACCAGGTGCTCACCGAGGCCGGGTCGACGCACGTCGCCGCGCTCTACGGCTGGCTCGACCTCGTCGACGACGACGCCGACGGCACCGGCTCGACGATCCAGCTGGCCATGCTCCAGCAGTTCCTCCGCACCGCCAGCGACGGCTGGGACCTTGCGCTCGCCAGCGTGCGCAACCTCTTCGCGGAGGCCGACCTCCACGCCGACGAGGTCGGCGGCGACTTCGCCGGCGAGGCCGCCCGCCTCGGTACGGCGCTCGCGGAGGTGCACGCCGACCTCGCCGCGCACTTCCCGGTCGAGCACCGCGACGCCGACGCGACCTCCGCCCTGGCCACGGCGATGGAGGGGCGGCTCGACGCCGCGCTCGACGTCGTACCCGAGCTGGCGCCGCACGCGGACCGCCTCCGCGAGACGTTCGGCCGGCTCCGCGACCTGGACGGCATCGCCGTGCAGCAGGTGCACGGCGACCTCCACCTCGGTCAGACCCTGCGGACGTCCAAGGGCTGGAAGATCGTGGACTTCGAGGGTGAGCCCGCGAAGCCGCTGGCCGAGCGGCTGCTGCCGGACTCGGCCTGGCGCGACGTGGCGGGGATGATCCGGTCCTTCGACTACGCCCCGCGGGTCGTCGCGATGACCGCGGGCCCCGCGGTCGGGGACGAGGCCGACCAGCGGTCCTACCGTGCCGCCGAGTGGGCCGCCCGCAACCGGGCCGCCTTCCTCGATGCCTACACGACCGAGCTGGGTACTGCACTCGACGGCGAGGCCGGCACCCTGCTCGACGCCTACCTCGCCGACAAGGTCGTCTACGAGGCGGTCTACGAAGCACGCAACCGACCCGGATGGGTGTCCATCCCCCTGGCTGCACTTGAGGAGAGCCGATGACAGACCAGAAGAGCACCGACCCGTACGCGCCCGGTGAGCTCGACCTGCACCTGATCGGCGAGGGCCGGCACGAGGAGCTGTGGACCGTCCTCGGGGCCCAGGTCAGCGACACCGGCACGTCGTTCCGCGTCTGGGCGCCCAACGCGCTCGAGGTCCAGGTCGCCGGCGAGTGGGCCGGCTGGGACGGCTCCCGGCACCCGATGACGCGCCTCGACGGTTCGGGCGTCTGGCACGTCCACGTCGAGGGACCGGGCGTCGGCGCCCAGTACAAGTACCGGCTCCGCGGAGCCGACGGCCAGTGGGCCGACCGCGCCGACCCGCTGGCGCAGTACGCCGAGAAGCCGCCGAGCTCGGCCTCGCGGATCTGGCGCTCCGAGCACCAGTGGGGCGACGACGCCTGGATCGAGAAGCGTCGGACGAGCCAGCCGGTCGACGAGGCGATGTCGACCTACGAGGTGCACCTCGCGTCCTGGCGCAAGCACTACTCGGGCGAGCTCTACTCGTGGGACGAGATCGCCGACGCGCTGGTGCCGTACATCTCCGACCTCGGCTTCACGCACGTCGAGTTCATGCCCGTGATGCAGCACCCGTTCGGCGGCTCGTGGGGCTACCACGTGACGTCGTACTTCGCCCCCGACTCCCGCTTCGGCGACCCCGACGGCCTCAAGCGGCTGATCGACCGGCTGCACCAGGCCGGCGTCGGCGTCATCCTCGACTGGGTCCCCGGCCACTTCGCGACCGACGAGTGGGCACTGGCCAACTTCGACGGCACACCGCTCTACGAGGACCCCAACCCGCAGCGTGGGTGGCACAAGGAGTGGGGCTCCCACATCTTCAACTTCGGGCGCAACGAGGTGCGCAACTTCCTCTACGCCAACGCGGTCTACTGGCTCGAGGAGTACCACGCCGACGGCCTGCGGGTCGACGGGGTCGCGTCGATGCTCTACCTCGACTACGCCCGCGAGCACGGTGAGTGGTCGCCCAACAAGCACGGCGGCCGCGAGAACCTCGAGGCCGTGCAGTTCCTCCAGGAGATGAACGCCACCGTCTACAAGCGCGTCCCCGGCATCGTCACCATCGCCGAGGAGTCGACCGCGTGGCCGGGCGTCACCGGCCCCACCAGCGACGGCGGGCTCGGCTTCGGCTTCAAGTGGAACATGGGCTGGATGCACGACTCGCTCAACTACGTGGCCAAGGACCCGCTCTACCGCAGCCACCACCACGGGCAGATGACGTTCTCGCTCGTCTACGCCTTCGCGGAGAACTACGTCCTGCCGATCAGTCACGACGAGGTCGTCCACGGCAAGGGGTCGCTGCTGCGCAAGATGCCGGGCGACCGCTGGAAGCAGCTTGCCAACCTCCGCGCCTACCTGGCCTACATGTGGGCCCACCCCGGCAAGCAGCTGCTCTTCATGGGCTGCGAGTTCGGACAGGAGTCCGAGTGGGCCGAGAGTCGCGAGCTCGACTGGTGGCTGCTCGAGCACCCGGAGCACTCCGGGGTGCACGCGATGGTCCGCGACATGAACGCGACCTACAAGGAGTCGGGGGCCCTGTGGGGCCGGGACAACGACCCGTCCGGCTTCCAGTGGATCGACGCCAACGATGCCGGCCGCAACACGTTCTCGTTCATCCGCCGGGCGCCCGGCGAGCCTGACGTGGTGTGCGTGTCGAACTTCGCCGGGAACCCGCACGAGGGCTACCGGCTCGGCCTCCCGTCCGAGGGGACCTGGACCGAGGTGCTCAACACCGACGCCGGGTCCTACCACGGCTCCGGCGTCGGCAACCTCGGCAGCATCACGGCCACCAGGGGCGACCACCACGGGCAGCCGGCCTACGCCGACATCGTGGTGCCGCCCCTGGCGACGGTGTGGTTCCGCAAGGAGTCGTGACAGGAGTCCCGACCTGGGCCTGCGGCGTCAGGTCAGGTGGATCATCTCCAGCATGCCCATGAACGCGTGCGGCATGCCGCCCATGGTCGGGTCGGGGAAGAAGCACATGACCACGTACTGCCCGGGCGGCAGGTCGTAGTTCACGGTGACGCTCTTGCCGGGGCTGATCGACCCCGTCTCCAGGCCGGCGGGCAGGCCCCACGAGGGCTGGCCCTGGTCGCCGCTCTGGAAGTACTCGAGCACCTGGTCGGTCGTGGTGCCCTCCTGGACCTGCTGCATGGCGATGAAGTGCGGGACGCCCGTGTTGCCCCTGTTCTTGAACAGCAGGCGACCCTTCGCCGGCAGCGTCGACGAGCCGCCCCACGAGAGTCCGGCCTTGGCGATGATCCGGCCGTCGGTGCTGGGCGTCGCCGACTTCCGCTTCGCGCCCTTGACCATGATCGGGTCGCCGAGCACGACGCCCTTGTCGCCGAGGGAGAACGGCGTGTAGGACCCGGCCTTCGGCAGGACGAGCGTGCCCGAGCCCCCGCCCTCGAACCCGCCGAGGATGGTGGTGTTGGCGAGGGCGTGCTTGAGCGCCTTGACGTCGTTCTTCGCGCCGAACTTGTTGACGTCGGCGGCGAAGTCCGCGGCGTCGTACCCGCTCCTGAACATCGCGAGCTCGACGACGCCCTTGCCGGACACGCTCATCCGGACGCGACCGGGGCGCAGCTTGCTCGGGCCGCTGACCTTGATGGTCTTGCCCGTGAGGGTGGCGGTGAGCATCGGCGTCGCAGCACGCGACGACACCGAGACGGGCTTGGCGTTGGCCGTGCCCGGTGCGAGCAGGAGCGGCGAGCACACGAGTGCTGCCGCACCCACGAACGCCACCCCCCTGCGCAGTCTGTTGACCATCTGCATGGTGGACCGAACCTTTCTGGACTCGTGCCCGAAGCCCCGGGCAGCAGCCCATTGAAAGCACCATCCGTGGCTGTCGTCATCCGTAGATCTCCCGATGTCCAGACCACCGCGAAAAGGGTGTGGACGGTGGACGGAGGAGGGGCACACTCGTGCGGATGCGGGGAGAGATGCGCGCGCCGGCGCGCGCCAGGGGGCCGGCGCGGATCTGGGTCGGAGCCGCAGCCGTGGTGCTCGCGACGTCGGCGTTCGTGGCGTACGACGTCGGTGGCGCGCCCGATGCGCCGCGGAGCGCGGCCTTCGCCGAACCGGTGCGCAACGCCACCGTGGTGATCGAGCAGGGCGGCGCCCGCAAGGGCTTCGCGACCAAGGCCGTCACCGTCTCCGGCGGCGGCACCGTCACGGTGGTCAACCTCGACTCGATGGACCACACCTTCACCTCGGTCGCCAAGGGGGCCGACGGCCTGCCGCTGTTCGACGTCCGCGTCACCGCCGGCACGACCGCCACGGTGCCCGGCATCGAGGCGCTCGCGGCCGGCGACTTCGCGTTCTACTGCAAGTTCCACCCGGGCATGCGCGGCGTGCTCACCGTTGCCGGAGCCGGCGGCGGCGTCGAGCCCGAGCGCCCGACCTTCGACCAGCCGCTCGTGGTGCCGCCGACGGAGCGAGGCGCCGACGTACGGCTCGAGATGAGGCGGGCGCTCGTGCGCACCATGCCGGACGGCCCACGGACGTCGATGTGGACCTTCGACGGCACCTACCCCGGCCCCACCATCCGGCGCCGCGGCGGCCAGGGCACCCACGTCACCGTCGTCAACCACCTGCCCAAGGGCGCGGGCGCGACGTCCACGCACCTGCACGGCGACCACCACGCGGCGAAGGACGACGGGCAGCCCACCACGCAGCTCGTCCACCGGGGCCAGAGTCGGACCTACGACTACCCGCTGACCGTCGACGGCAAGGCGACCCCGGGCTCGTTCTTCTGGTACCACGACCACCGGATGGACCGCACCGCGCGCAACAACTGGCGCGGCCTGCAGGGCATGTTCATCGTGACCGACCCGCCGATGAAGGGCGTGCGGCTGCCGAGCGGCGCGCGCGACGTCCCGCTGATGATCTCCGAGCGCTCGTTCACCGCCGGCAACCAGCTCACGAACCCCTTCGCCGACGGACCGGAGATGGTGCACGGCTCGGGGCACGACGAGATGTCGTGGACCGGCGACCTCGCCCCGCCCAACGACGCCACCGTGGGGGACACGGTGCTCGTCAACGGTCGCGCGGCGCCTTACCTCGACGTGTCCGCCACCCGCTACCGGCTCCGCCTGCTGAACTCCTCGCCGTTCTCGAGCTACAACCTCACGCTCTCCGACGGCCGACCGATCCTGCAGATCGGGACGGGGAGCGGCCTGCTCCCCCGCGCGGTCGTCCGCTCCTCGGTGCTCCTCGGCCCGGCCCAGCGCGCCGACGTGATCGTCGACTTCAGCGGCGCGACCGGCAAGGACATCGTCCTCGAGTCGGTTCCTGCCGCGATCGGCAGCACGGGCGACGACGCCCGCGCGGCCTCCGTGATGGAGTTCCGGGTCGGTGAACGCGCGAGCGACCCCTCACGCCTCCCCTCACGCCTCCCCTCCCCCGCGCTGGTCTCGCCGGTCCCGAAGAAGGTCGCCAAGACCTGGACGTTCGGCCTGCACCAAGGGCACCACGGCAGCGCCTGGACCATCAACGGCGAGTCGTTCGACCCGACCCGCGTCGACCACCGCGCGAAGCTCGGCACCGTCGAGCGCTGGCGCTTCCGCAACACCAGCGACGTCACCCACTACGTCCACGTCCACGCCGAGCAGTGGCGCACCGTCCTGCGCGACGGCAAGGCGCCCCCGCCCTGGGAGCAGGGACTCGAGGACACCTGGCGCCTCGAGCCCGGCGAAGTCGTCGAGGTGGCCGCCCGCTTCACCGACTACACCGGCGCCTTCATGATCCACTGCCACATGCTCGACCACGAGGACCACGGGATGATGTCCCGCTTCGACGTCGTCCGCTGACGACATCTGTAGCTCCTTCACCATGGGATGTAGGCGAATGTGCACTTCCCTTCGTCAACTGACATGGGGAAGTGGACGGCGGCCAACATCCCATGGTGAGTGATCGCGAGCGATCCGGCCGGGTTCAGCCACGAGACGTCCACAGCGAGCAACCGGACGCGGTCGTCCACAGGGGCGCCGTACGACGGGTGCGTTGGCGCCTCGGTCGTCCGACGATCGCCGGATGGACGATCCGCTACGCGCCATCGCACTGGAGCTCGGTTTCTTCACCCGCGCCCACGCGCGGAACGCCGGCTATGACGACCGCGCCATCACCCGGGCAGCGCGTGCACGCGCGTGGCACCGGATCCGACGCGGTTACTACACGTTCCCCGACATCTGGTCGGGAGCGACCGACGAGGAACGGCACCTCATGACATGTCGAGCCGTGCTCGACTCGCTTGGTGACGCTGTCGCCCTGAGCCACACGTCGGGCTGCGTCGCCCAGCGGGTCGACGTCTGGGGCCTGCCACTGGACGTCGTACATGTCACGCGGCTCGACGGCGGTGCCGGCCGCATCGAGGCCGGCGTGGTCCATCACGAGGGCCTGGTCCTTGATCACGAGGTGAGCGAGGTCGACGGCATGCGCGTCCTCGCACCACAGCGTTGCACGCTCGAGGCGGGCTCTCTCGGCTCTCCGGAGGCCGCCCTCGTCCTGCTGAACTCGTGCCTCCATCGTCAGCTCTGCACGTCGGACGAGGTGTGCACCCAGTTCGACGTGATGGCTCACTGGCCGCACGTCCGACACCTTCACGTCCCGGTGCGGATGTGCACGGCGAAGGCGGAGTCGGTCGGCGAGAGTCGCGGGCTGTGGCTGTTCTGGACCCAGCACCTGCCGGCGCCGACGCTCCAGCACGAGGTGCACGACAGCGCCGGCCGCCTGGTCGGTCGCACTGACTACGCCTGGCTCAAGCACCGCGGGCTCGGCGAGTTCGACGGCAAGGTCAAGTACGGCCGACTCCTCAAGCCCGGTCAGCATCCGGGTGAGGTCGTCTTCGAGGAGAAGCGACGCGAGGACCTCCTGCGCGAGGCGACGGGATCGTGGATGGTGCGGCTCGTGTGGTCGGATCTCGACCACCCCGCCGAGACCGCGGCTCGCATCCGTCGGTTCCTCGTCCGCGCGAGCTGAGCCCATCGCCGTGTGCCCACGACCACGCGGTGGCCGTCCAGCATGGGATGGAGGCGAACATGCACTTCCCGGCGTCAACTGACATGGGTAGGTGTCCATTGACCGACATCCCATGGTGAACGATCACAGACGCGACCACCTCCGACGCCTCGCTAGGGTGGGAGAGTGCCGAGCCCCATCACCCTGACCTCCGCTGACGGGGTCGCTCGGCTGGAGTGGACGGGCGAGGTCAGCACCGACGAGCTGCGGCGGGTGGTCGCGGAGGCACTCACCGGGCACACCCGGGTCGAGACCCACGTCGCGAGCGACGACCCCGCCGGGCAGCGGGCGGCGACGTGGGCCGGCCTGCACCGCGAGGGCGTACGGCGTGGGGTGGGGGCGGACGGTGAGCCGCAGGACCGCATCGTCTACGCGCGCCTGGTGACGGACGCGCCGGTCAACGAGCCGGGCGGCTTCCGCGCGCTGCTCAACTCCTTCCTCCCCCGCAAGCGGGCGATCTCGCAGATGCTCATCCGCGACGCGGACGGCCGGGTCCTGCTGTGCCAGCTGACCTACAAGCGCGACTGGGACCTGCCCGGCGGCATCGTCGAGGTCGGCGAGTCACCGCGCACCGCCGTCCAGCGCGAGGTCGAGGAGGAGCTCGGGCTCGAGGTCGAGCCCGGCGGGCTGCTCCTCACCGACTGGCTGCCCCCGTGGGGTGGTTGGGACGACGCCGTCTGCCTCGTCTTCGACGGCGGCACCCTTGCTCCCGGGACCCTCGACGAGGTGGTCAAGCAGGAGCGGGAGATCCGTGACGTGCGCTTCTGCACCCTCGAAGAGGTGGACGAGCTGGCAGCCGACTTCACCGCCCGCCGCGTGCGGGCCGCAGTGGGCGGCGCGCAGCCGTATACGGAGTCCGGTCGCTGAGGCAGGATGCCTGCATGGCGTGGGTCTACGAATTCTCCGAAGGCAACAAGGACCAGAAGGACCTCCTCGGCGGCAAGGGTGCGAACCTCGCCGAGATGACGACGCTGGGCCTCCCCGTGCCGCCGGGGTTCACCATCTCGACCGAGACCTGCCGGGCCTACCTGGCGCTGAAGGAGTCCGGCGAGGGCGGTGAGCCGGAGGGGCTCGCCGAGGAGGTCACCGACCACCTCGGCCGGCTCGAGGCGGCGATGGACAAGCGGCTCGGTGACGCCGACGACCCGCTGCTGGTCTCGGTGCGCTCCGGCGCCAAGTTCTCGATGCCCGGGATGATGGAGACGGTCCTCAACGTCGGGCTCAACGACACCTCGGTCGGCGGCCTCGCGGCCCGCAGCGAGGACGAGCGCTTCGCGCAGGACTCCTACCGCCGGCTGCTCCAGATGTTCGGCGGCACCGTGCTGCACGTCGACTCCGAGCTGTTCTCCGACGCGCTCGACGAGGCGAAGAAGGCCAAGGGCACCGAGTCCGACCTCGACCTCGACGCCGACGACCTGCGCGGCCTGGTCGAGACCTTCAAGCAGATCATCAAGTCCGAGACCGGCCGCGACTTCCCCCAGGACCCGCGCGAGCAGATGGACCTCGCCATCCGTGCCGTCTTCGACTCGTGGAACACCGACCGTGCGCGGCTCTACCGCCGCCAGGAGCGCATCCCGGAGGACCTCGGCACGGCCGTCAACGTGCAGGCGATGGTCTTCGGCAACTTCGGCATGGACTCCGGCTCGGGCGTCGCGTTCACCCGCGACCCCGCCAGCGGCGCCCAGGGCGAGTACGGCGACTACCTGCAGAACGCGCAGGGCGAGGACGTCGTCGCCGGCATCCGCAACACCGTCTCGCTGGCCGACATGGCCGAGATCGACCGCCGGTCCCACGACGACCTGATGACGATCATGTCGCGGCTCGAGCGGCACTACCGCGACATGTGCGACATCGAGTTCACCGTCGAGCGTGGCAAGCTCTGGATGCTTCAGACCCGCGTCGGCAAGCGCACGCCCGAGGCGGCGTTTCGGATCGCGGTCCACATGGTCGACGAGGGCCTGATCCAGATGGACGAGGCGGTGCTGCGGGTCACCGGCGACCAGCTCGCGCAGCTGATGTTCCCCCGCTTCGACGAGAAGGCCGAGCGCACGCTGCTCGCGAAGGGCATGAACGCCTCACCCGGCGCGGCCGTCGGCAAGGCCGTCTTCGACTCCGACACCGCCGTCGAGTGGGCCGAGCGCGGCGAGGACGTGATCCTGGTGCGCAAGGAGACCAACCCCGACGACCTGCGCGGCATGGTCGCCGCCCGCGGCATCCTCACCAGCCGCGGCGGCAAGACCTCCCACGCGGCCGTGGTGGCCCGCGGCATGGGCCGGACCTGCGTCTGCGGCGCCGAGTCGCTCGACGTGGACACCAAGGCCAAGCAGTTCCGCGTGCGCGACGGAGAGACGATCGCCGAGGGGGACGTGATCTCGATCGACGGCACCACCGGCGAGGTCTTCCAGGGTGCCGTGCCGGTCGCGGACTCCGTCGTCGTACGCCACTTCGAGGGCGAGAAGCTCGACGACGACCTCGCCCACGCCGTCGCGCGGATCATGGCGCACGCCGACGGTGCGCGCCGGCTCCGCGTGCGGACCAATGCGGACACCCCCGAGGACGCCGCGCGCGCCCGCCGCTTCGGCGCGCAGGGCATCGGCCTGTGCCGCACGGAGCACATGTTCCTCGGCGAGCGGCGCGAGCTGGTCGAGAAGCTGATCGTCGCCGAGGACGAGTCCGGCGTCGAGGCGGCCCTCGCCGAGCTGCTCCCGCTCCAGCGCCAGGACTTCACCGAGATCCTCGAGGCGATGGACGGCCTGCCGGTCACCATCCGCCTGCTCGACCCGCCGCTCCACGAGTTCCTCCCCGACCTCACCGAGCTCAGCGTCGAGGTCGCGCTCGCCGAGGAGCGCGGCCAGGTCGACGAGCGCGCGGCGTCGCTGCTGACCCACGTACGACGTCTGCACGAGCAGAACCCGATGCTCGGCCTGCGCGGCGTGCGCCTCGGCATCCAGATCCCCGGCCTGTTCACCATGCAGGCGCGGGCGATCGCGGAGGCGGCCGCGGACCGGATGGAGGCCCACGGGACGCCGCTCCCGGAGATCATGGTCCCGCTGGTCGCGAGCGTGCGCGAGCTGGAGATCGTCCGGCACGTGCTCGAGGAGCAGGTCGCCGAGGTCGAGGAGCAGCGCGGCGTCAAGCTCGACATCGCGATCGGCACCATGATCGAGCTCCCGCGCGCAGCGTTCCTCGCCGACCGCATCGCCAAGGAGGCCGACTTCTTCTCCTTCGGCACCAACGACCTGACCCAGATGGGCTGGGGCTTCTCGCGCGACGACGTCGAGTCGTCGTTCTTCAGCCGCTACTTCGAGCACGGCATCTTCGACGTGTCGCCGTTCGAGTCGCTCGACCAGCTCGGCGTCGGCGGCATGGTCGAGATGGGCACCAAGAAGGGTCGCAAGACCAAGCCCGAGCTCAAGGTCGGCGTGTGCGGGGAGCACGGCGGCGACCCGAGGTCGGTCCACTTCTTCGACGACATCGGCCTGAACTACGTGTCGTGCTCGCCCTTCCGCGTGCCGGTCGCCCGCCTCGAGGCCGGACGCTCCGTCCTCGACAAGCGCTGACCGGGACGCGTCAGAACAGCGCGGACGCCAGGTTGCGACGACCCGCCAGCACGCGCGGGTCGTCGTTGCCGACGGCGGCGAACAGGCCGAGCAGGTGGTCGCGCGCCTTCGTGCGGTCGGCGTCAGACGTCCGGGCGACGAGGTTGACCAGGCGGGTGAACGCGTCCTCGACGTGACCGCCTAGCATGTCGAGGTCGGCGACCAGCGTCTGCGCGTCGACGTCGTCGGGACGCTCGGCCGCCGCGGCCCGCGCCTCGTTGAGGTCGACGCCCTGCGTGCGCTGCATGACCTTGGCCATCGCCAGGCCGCCGGCGGCCTCGACGTCGGCCGGGTTGGCGTCGAGGAGCTTCTGGTACTCCCGCACCGCCCCGTCGATGTCACCGGCGACGAGCGCGTCCTGGGCGGGGGCGTAGCGCGGGTCGATCGGCTGCTCCTCGCCCTCGGCGGGCGCGCCGGCGCTCGAGCGCGGCTGGTGACGCCCGGCGATCCCCTGGGCCGTGAGCTGCTGGCCGACCTGGTGGAGCGCGGTGCGCAGCTCGTCGATCGGCAGGGCGTCCTGCATGAGCGGCATCGGGCGACCGTCGACGACGGCGACGACCAGCGGGATCGACGGGATCTGCATGGCCTGCGCGATCTGCGGCACCGCGTCGATGTCGACGAGGCCGAGCAGGTAGCGGCCCTCGTGCTCGTCCACGACCGTCACGAGGTCGTCGGCGAGCTGGCCGCTCTCGGGCATGCGGGTGCGCGAGTAGAACGCCAGCAGCACCGGGGCCGTCATCGACTGCTCGAGGAGACCCTGGAAGTTGGCCTCGTCCACCCGGACGGCGTACGACGACCCCGTGCCGGCCGGCGTGCCGCCCGAGCCTCCGACGGGAGGACCGGCCGGCGCCCCCGCCTGCGGTGCGGGTCGGCCCAGCCCGGAGAGGTCGATGGCACCGGGGCGGCTGAAGGGCTGCTGCGTCATGGGGACAATCCTAGGGAGAGCGCCCACGCGCGGGCGTCGGGGTGGGTAGCCTCACTGCATGGCATCGCGGGGCAGCGCCCTCTTCGTGCGCCACCGGCGGAACCTCGGCCTGCTGGCGCGCTTCGGCGTGGTGGGAGGATCCGGCGTCATCGTCAACCTCGTGACGCTGGTCGTGCTGCGGCGCCTCGGCCCGCACTTCGAGGACGCGGTCGTCGGCCTCGGGAGCTCGGGGTTCAACCTCCGCTGGTACCACGTCTTCTCCACCATCGCCTTCCTCGTGGCGAACCTCTGGAACTTCCAGCTCAACCGCAGCTGGACCTTCCACAGCAGCAGGGCCGCCGGCTGGTGGCGCGAGTACTGGCCCTTCCTGGTGGTCGGGTTCGGCGGCCAGGTGGTGGGCCTCGCGCTGCTCACGCTCCTCATGCACCCGCACTCCCCCGTGAGCCTGCCCACGAGCGTCTTCGACGACTCCAGCGGGCTCCGCAACCGCCTCTACTGGTCCCAGCTGATCGTCATCGCGCTCGTGATGCCGGTGTCCTTCGTGTTCAACAAGCTGTGGACCTTCGCGGCGGTCCGGACGGGTCGACCCGACCTCGCCGACCCCCTCTTCGAGGAGGAAGTGCTCGAAGTGGGACCTCACCCCTAGGCGTGGTAGAACACCGGATCGAAGGGCGACGTCGACGGGAGGCGCACCCATGACTTCGGGGTCATACGACTTCGCCGGCTACCAGGTGCTGGTGGTGGGCGGCACGCGGGGCGAGGGCCACACCATCGCCACCTCCTTCGCGGAGGCCGGGGCCTCGGTGGCGGTCACCGGCACGATGACGCTGCGGGCCCTGTACGACACCGACCTGACGCCGTTCGACTACGAGTCGGTCAACCTGGCCCGGCAGGACTCGATCGACCACCTCGTGGGCATGGTCGACCACCTCGACGTGCTCGTCCTCGCGGCTTCGGCGAACCTCCCCCACGGCCTCCCGCCCGACGAGCAGGCGTTCATCGCCCAGGCGGTGCGCTCCGGGCTCCTCGGGCCGACGTTCCTCACCACCCGGCTGCGCCTCAAGCTCAGCCAGAGTCCCGCCCTCGGCGGCGGCTGCGTCGTCAACACCGGCGCCGTACGCACGTGGCTGGAGCTCTCCTCGAGCGCCGACGAGGCGCAGGCACAGGTCATCGAGTCGACCGCGCGGGCCGGCGAGAACTGGGCCGGGCTGGGTGTCCGGGTCAACTCCGTGCTGCACGAGACGCGCCCGGTGCTCCCCCGCCAGTACGTCCCCCGCGCCGGCAGCAGGGTCGCCGGCACCACCCTGGTTCGCGGTCAGGGGCAGGGCACCCGCGCCGGCGAGGCGGTGGCCGACTCGGTGCTGTTCCTCGCGAGCAGCGCCGCCTCCCGCATCACCGGGCAGACCCTCCGCCTCGGCTGAGGGAGACGGGCTAGTACGACCGGGTGGTTCTGCTGCCGCCGCGTCCGTGTTGCCGGTGAACGGATCGCGCGACGGCTACGGTTCGTCCACAAAGGCAACGAAGCTGACACATCGCGAGGGCGTGGGGCCCCGGTCGGTTGCCGTGACGCAGGGGAAGGACGTTCCGATGGTGGCACCGCGTGGAGGGGCAGTCCGCTGGCAGGGCCGGGCCTCGGACTTCAGGCGTGACCAGGTCCGCGCACGGGGGCAGTGGCCGGCCGAGGTCGACGTCCGCCGCGACCCGGGGAGCACGGCCCGGACCCGGGAGCCGGCCTCGGAGGAGATGGTGTCGATGGAGGCGCTGTGGAGGTCGTTCGTCGACGTCCTGGACGCCGTCGAGGCGCCCACGTACGCCCTGCTGTCCACCGAGTCGGGCTTCCCGCTCCGGGCGCACGGGTACGGCGCGCGCGACCTCGTGGCGGCGGTGCGCGCGGCCGGCAGCACCTTCGACAGGCGGCGGGCCGACGCCACCGTGGAGGGCGACGTCGCCACGCTCGAGGTCGTGTCGGGCGTGACCCAGACCGTCATCGCCACGATCAGCTCGCCGCGCGGCCGGCACCTGCTCGCGGTCACCGCCGACGAGGTGAGCATGCCCGTGCTCCGCGCCTGGACCCACCACACGGCCACGCGGTTCGCCTCGATCCTCGCCCGCGCGGACGCACCGAGGTAAAAACCTTCCCGTCCGTCGCCACCCGCGGCGGATGCCGGATACAATCTCCACAACGCGGTAACAAAACACCCACAGCGGGTGGTGCCGCCCGAATGATGACGCTGGTTCCCCCACCCGCCATCGCCCACGAGCCGAAACCCCACAGCATCAGGCGGCTCGTGGGCGGGGCGGGGCCTCCGCCGGGGACCTCGCGACGACGGGGCACCCGCGTCAGGTCCGCGCGACGACCTCGTCCGCGGCTGCGTAGGGGTCGACCTCACCGCCGGCCACGCGCGCGGCCAGGTCGTCGAGGTCGGCGCTGCCGGAGCGCTCCCACCGCTGGCGCACCGCGGCGAGGGCGATCGCCTCGACCTCGCTCCGCGCCCGCGCCGTACGACGACGGGCGAGCTCACCGGAGTCGTCGAGCCACGCCGCATGGCGGTCGACCTCGGCCAGCAGCCCGTCGATCCCCAGCCCCGTGCTGGCCACGGTCTGCACCACCGGGGGCCGCCAGGCACCCTCTGGCCGCTCGGCCATCGACAGCATCGTGCGCAGCTCGCGGCGGGTGCGGTCGGCGCCCTCCCGATCCGCCTTGTTGACGGCGTACACGTCACCGATCTCGAGGATCCCGGCCTTGGCCGCCTGGATGCCGTCGCCCATCCCGGGCGCGAGGAGCACGAGGGTGGTGTCGGCGAGGCCGGCCACCTCCACCTCGCTCTGGCCGACGCCCACCGTCTCCACGACCACCACGTCGCAGCCGGCGGCGTCGAGGACCCGCACCGCCTGCGGGGTGGCGCGGGCCAGGCCGCCGAGGTGCCCGCGGGCACCCATGGAGCGGATGAAGACGTCGGGGTCGAGCGCGTGGTCGCCCATCCGGACGCGGTCACCGAGCAGGGCGCCACCGGAGAACGGCGAGGACGGGTCGATGGCCAGCACGCCCACGCGGCGGCCGTCGGCCCGCAGGGCACCGACGAGCGCACTGGTCGAGGTGGACTTCCCGACGCCAGGCGCCCCGGTGATGCCCAGGACGTGGGCTTTCCCGGTGTGCGCCCGGAGCTCAGCCATCACCTCGCGCAGGACCGGGGAGTCGGTCTCGACAAGCGTGATCAGGCGGGCTACCGCGGCCGGCTCGCCCCCGCGCGCCCGGGCGACGAGGTCGGGGACCGACGGGGTGCCCCGTGGCGGCACGGCAGCCTCAGGAGGCGGGCACGCGGAGGATCAGGGCGTCGCCCTGGCCGCCGCCGCCGCAGAGCGCGGCCGCACCGGTCCCGCCGCCGCGACGCTGGAGCTCGAGGGCCAGGTGGAGCACGATGCGGGCCCCGGACATGCCGACCGGGTGGCCGAGCGCGATCGCGCCGCCGTTGACGTTGACCTTGTCCTGGTCGACGCCGAGCTGGCGGGCGGACTCGATGCCGACCGCGGCGAAGGCCTCGTTGAGCTCGAACAGGTCGATGTCGGACACCGCGATGCCCTCCTTCTCAGCGGCCTTCGCGATCGCGTTGGCCGGCTGGAGCTGGAGGGAGGAGTCGGGGCCGGCCACCTGGCCGGACGCGCCGATCTCGGCGAGCCAGGTCAGGCCGAGCTCCTCGGCCTTCGCCTTGCTCATCACGACGACGGCGCAGGCGCCGTCGGAGATCTGGGAGGCGGATCCGGCCGTGATCGTGCCGTCCTTGGCGACGGGGCGCAGCCCGGCGAGGGACTCCACGGTCGTGTCGCCGCGGATGCCCTCGTCCTCGCTGACGGTGATGTCGCCCTTGCGGCTCGGGATCGTGACCGGGACGACCTCGTCGTCGAAGACGCCGTTCTTCCACGCGAGCGCCGCGCGCTGGTGCGACTGGGCCGAGAAGGCGTCCTGCTCCTCGCGGGTCAGGTTGGCGCCGGCGGCGTTGCAGCCGTCGGTCAGGCTGATCATCGCCTGGTGGGTGAACTGGTCGTAGAGCGCGTCGTAGGCCATCGAGTCGACCAGCGCGGTGTCGCCGTACTTGAAGCCCTCGCGGCTCTTGGGGAGCAGGTGCGGCGCCTGGGTCATCGACTCCATGCCGCCGGCCACGACGATCTCTTGCTCGCCGGCGCGGATCAGCTGGTCGGCCATCGCGATCGCGTTGAGGCCGGACAGGCAGACCTTGTTGATGGTGATCGAGGGGACGTTCATCGGGATGCCTCCCTTGACCGCCGCCTGGCGGGCGGTGATCTGGCCGGCACCGGCCTGGATGACCTGGCCCATGATCACGTAGTCGACCTGCTCGCCGGTGACGCCGGCCTTCTCGAGCGCGCCCTTGATGGCGACGCCACCGAGGTCGGCGGCCGACTGGTCCTTGAGGCCACCCAGCAGGCGGCCGATGGGGGTACGCGCTCCAGCGACGATCACAGAACTGGTCATGCGCCCGACGATACCCACCGTCGTGGGCGCCGCGGCAGTGGCTGTGAGGCACCCGGCGTGAGGCACACGTCACACCCCCTCGCGCCCCTGCTCACCTGCGTGCACGATGTGGCCCATGACCGACCAGGCAGCCGCGAACCAGCTCCCCGACGACGTCCAGCACCTCTTCACCGCCATCGACCACGTGGGGATCGCCGTGGCGGACCTCGACGAGGCGATGGCCTTCTACCGCGACACCTACGGCATGCGGGTCCTCCACGAGGAGGTCAACGAGGAGCAGGGCGTGCGCGAGGCGATGGTCGGCGTCGGCCCCGGCTCGTCCAACCCGTCGGGCTCGTGCATCCAGCTGCTCGCGCCGCTGACGCCGGAGTCCACCATCGCGAAGTTCCTCGACCGCAACGGACCGGGCATCCAGCAGCTCGCGTTCCGTGTCGACGACGTCGAGCACGTCGCCGGCGTGCTGCGCGAGCGCGGCCTCCGGCTGCTGTACGACGCCCCGCGCCGTGGCACCTCCGACAGCCGCGTCAACTTCATCCACCCCAAGGACGCCGGCGGGGTGCTCGTCGAGCTGGTGGAGCCCGCCCGCGCCCCGCACTGAGCGACGTACCTCACACACTGCCCCACTCGAGGTTACTCGCCGGTACCTTGACCCGATCCCACCGATCCCTCACCGCCCCTGACGCAGGAGACAGCCGTGCAGAAGATCCTCGACGCCATCCAGTCCGACAGCGCCACCCCGGACGACTTCGCCTCCCTGGAGCTCCCCGAGTCCTACCGCGCCGCCTTCGTGAAGAAGGACGAGGTCGACATGTTCGAGGGCCTCACCGCCAAGGAGAAGGACCCGCGCGAGTCCCTCCACGTCGAGGACGTCCCGCTGCCCGAGCTCGGACCCGGCGAGGCCTTCGTCGCGGTGATGGCGAGCGCGATCAACTACAACACCGTGTGGACCTCGATCTTCGAGCCGGTCTCCACCTTCGGCTTCCTCGAGCGCTACGGCCGCAGCTCCGAGCTCACCAAGCGCCACGACCTGCCCTACCACGTCGTCGGCTCCGACCTCGCCGGCGTCGTGCTCAAGACCGGCCCCGGCGTCACCCGTTGGAAGCCGGGCGACCGCGTCGTCGCCCACTGCCTGTCGGTCGAGCTCGAGGGCCCCGACGGCCACAACGACACGATGCTCGACACCGAGCAGCGGATCTGGGGCTTCGAGACCAACTTCGGCGGCCTCGCCGACGTCGCGATGGTCAAGGCCAACCAGCTGATGCCGAAGCCCGAGCACCTCACGTGGGAGGAGGCGGCCTCCCCCGGCCTCGTGAACTGCACGGCGTACCGCCAGCTCGTCTCCACCAACGGCGGCAACATGAAGCAGGGCGACAACGTCCTCATCTGGGGCGCCTCCGGAGGCCTCGGCGGCTTCGCGACGCAGTACGCCCTCAACGGCGGCGCGACGCCGGTGTGCGTGGTCTCCAACGAGGAGAAGGCGAAGATCGCGCGGAGCATGGGCGCCGAGCTGATCATCAACCGCTCGGAGGAGGGCTACAAGTTCTGGAACGACGAGGGGACCGAGCAGGACCCGCGCGAGTGGAAGCGCTTCGGCGCCCGCATCCGTGAGCTCACCGGCGGCGAGGACATCGACATCGTCTTCGAGCACCCCGGCCGCGAGACCTTCGGCGCGTCCGTCTACGTCACCCGCAAGGGCGGCACGATCACCACGTGCGCGTCGACGTCGGGCTACATGCACGAGTACGACAACCGCTACCTCTGGATGAACCTCAAGCGGATCATCTCCAGCCACTTCGCCAACTACCGCGAGTCGTGGGAGGCCAACCGCCTCATCGCCAAGGGCAAGATCCACCCGACGCTCTCGAAGACCTACACCCTCGACGAGGTCGGCCAGGCCTCGCTCGACGTCCACCAGAACGCCCACCAGGGCAAGGTCGGTGTCCTCTGCCTGGCGCCCGAGGAGGGTCTCGGCGTGCGCGACCACGAGATGCGCGCGCAGCACGAGACGGCCATCAACCGCTTCCGCGGCGTCTGACCCTGCGAGATCAGAGCGTGATCGGAGGGTGACCTCACCCCTCCGGAGGCACGTCTGAGATTCGTCACACCCCGGCTCACCCCCCTCGGGCGAGCCGGGGTGTCCTCATGTCCGGGCATCGGCAAGACTGAGGGCGACAGTGAACGTGCAGTCCGTACGACGTGAGAGTGGGTGTCGCAGCATGAGCTCCGACCAGGGCCTGTCCATCTTCGACGACGAGCCGGAGACCGGTGACGACGCGGGTGAGGAGACCCAGGTCATGCCGGTGACGAAGCCCGCCACCAGCACGGAGCAACCGGCCGAGGCGACCACGAGGACTTCGGTCGTCAAGCCCGGGCCGGCAGCGCCGGCCGTCGACGAGGCGCCCACCGTCCGGGCGCCGGTCATCCCGCCCCGCGCGGCTCCCGCCCAGCCTCCGGCCCAGTCCCCGGCGGCCGCCCGACCTCCCGTGGTTCCGCCGGCGGCCGCCCCACTGCCCGTCGTACGGCGTGGTGGCTACGACCGCACCGCGGTCGACCAGCGGGTCGGACAGCTCCAGAGCGAGAAGTCCGGGCTCGCCACCAGCCTGGCCAGCAGCGAGCAGCGCGTCATCGAGCTCGAGGCCGAGCTGGAGCGGGTCCGCACGGAGCTCGAGGAGAACTCGAACCCGACCTACGCCGGCCTCGGGGGCCGGGCCACCTCCATGCTCAAGCTTGCTGAGGAGGAGGCCGCCGACGTCCGCACCGCCGCTCGTCGCGACGCCGACGAGATCCGCGCGCAGGCCGAGCGCGACGCCCACAGCATCCGCGCTGACGCCGCTCGTGAGGCCGACGACATGCGGCTGGTCCAGCTCAAGGAGCTCGACGAGATGCGCGCGCGGATCACCGCCGACGCCGAGACCGAGCGCAACCTGGCCAAGGCCGAGGCCGAGGACGTCCTGGCCGCCGCCCGCCGCGAGTCCGACCAGCTGCGGCTCGCTGCCCAGCAGGAGACCAACGAGCTCCGGGTGACCGCAACCCGGGAGGCCGAGCAGGCGCGCGCGGCTGCGGACCGGGAGGTCCAGGAGGCCCGCCGCACCCTGGCGGTGGAGAAGGAGCGGCTCGCCCGCGAGGCCGCCGAGCACCACTCCAACGCCACCGCCGAGACCCAGCGGCTCGTGGCCGAGGCCGAGGAGCGGGCGTCCGCCGCCGAGCAGCGCGCCCGCGAGGCGACGGCCCAGGCCAACGCGCACCGTCAGCAGGCACAGAGCGAGGCCGAGGGCCTGCTCGCCCGCGCCCGCCGCGAGGCGGAGCAGGTGGTGGCCTCCGCGCGCACCCAGGCCGACTCGATCGGCGCGACCCGCGCCGCGGAGGCCGAGCGCGAGCTCGCCAACATCCAGGCGGAGGTCGAGCGGATCACCAAGCGCCGCGACGCGATCACGGCCCAGCTCGGTGCCCTGCGCGACGTGGTCGCGGGCTTCGCCGAGGACAAGTCCTGAGCTGGCGCGACCGGCTCCGCGAGGCCACGACCTCGCGCGACGCCGACCCCAGCGACGACCCCAGCGACGACGGCACGGACGCCGAGCTGCCGCCGGAGCTCGAGGAGGTCGTCGAGCAGGTCAGTGAGGACGCCGACCGTGCGGAGGCCGCGGCCGACGCTGCCGAGGAGTCGGCGAAGTCGGCGGCAGCGATCGCCGAGCAGATCGACGACTCCGTCGACCTCGTCGTCGACGACGAGCACCCGCTCCCCTACGTGCCCGCCCCGGCCGAGCCGGCCCCGACGCCGCTGCTGCTGCGCCACTCCCCGTTCAAGATCGGGTTCTTCGGCGCCCTGGGCGCAGTCGTCGCCGTCTTCCTGACCAACCAGCTGCTCAGCATCTCCTCGGTGCTGATCCTGCTCGTGATGTCGATGTTCCTGGCCGTCGGGCTCAACCCGGTCGTCGAGTTCTTCATGCGTCGCGGCGTGCGCCGCGGCCTGTCCGTGCTGCTGGTGCTCGTCGTCGTGATCGGTGTGCTGGCGATGTTCGTCGTCGCCGTCGCACCCGTCATCAGCGACCAGATCGCGCAGATCACCCGCAACGCTCCGGGCTGGCTCGACGACCTCCAGGCCAACAGCCAGGTGCAGAAGCTGGACGACCAGTTCGACATCATCGCCAAGGTCCAGGAGTACATCCAGAACGGCGAGTTCGGCCAGAAGGTGTTCGGGGGTGCGCTCGGCGTCGGCCTCCGCGTGCTCTCCGCGCTCACCAACAGCCTGATCGTGATCGTGCTGATGATCTACTTCCTGGCCTCGCTGCCCAGCATCAAGCACGCCGGCTACTCGCTGGCGCCGGCGTCGAGGCGTCCCCGGGTCAGCGAGCTCGGTGACCGGATCATCCGCTCGACCGGTGCCTACGTGGCCGGGGCGTTCCTCGTCTCGGTCTGCGCCGGCATCAGCACGCTGATCTTCTCGTTCGTGGTGGGCCTCGGCGACTACGCCTTCGCGCTGGCCTTCGTGGTCGGGCTCTTCTCGCTGATCCCGGTGGTGGGCGCCGTCGTCTCCGGCGTGGTCATGACGCTGCTCGGCCTGACGGTCTCACCCACGATCGCACTGGTGGCGCTCGTCTACTACCTCGCCTACCAGCAGTTCGAGTCCTACGTGATCTACCCGCGGATCATGAAGAAGTCGGTCGACCTGCCGGGCTCGGTCACGGTCGTGGCCGCGCTCGTCGGTGGCTCACTGATGGGCGTCGTGGGCGCGCTGCTCGCCGTACCCGTCGCCGCGGCTCTCCTGCTCCTGCACCGCGAGGTGTTCCTCAAGCGGCAGGACGCTCGCTGACCTCGAGCTCGTCGTCGGGCAGCGGCTCGGCGACCAGCGGCGTCCGGCCCTCCCCCAGCTTGACCACGACGACACCGACCAGCACCAGCACACCGCCGGCGAGCTGGACGCCGCGCGGCAGCTCGTCGAGCAGCAGCCACGCCCAGATCACCGCGGCCAGGACCTCGCCGAGCGCCACGAACGACGCCAGGCGGCTGCCGAGGCGGCGGCCGGCCGCGATGCCGGTGACGTAGGAGAACGCCGCGGTCACCAGGCCCAGCGCCACGACCGGGATCCACCACGCCACGGCGCGGCCGTCGTACACCGCGTCCGCCGTGGAGGCACGGAAGGGCAGCAGGCCCGAGAGGCCGGCCGCGAGGAGGACGACCCCGCCGACCAGGAGGCCGCCGGCGGCCAGCGTGATGCCGGGCAGGCCGTTGTCCTCGTCGGCGGAGATGATGAAGTACGTCGCCGCGCCGACCATCGCGCCGAGTGCCCACAGCACGCCCACGGCGCTCAGCTCCGCCCCGGAGACGACGTCGAGCACCAGCACGAGACCCGCCGCGGCGATCCCCGCGCCGAGCAGCGTGACGGCCGACGGCCGGTGCCCGTGGCGCAGCCACAGCCAGACGACGACGGCAACTGGAGCGGTGTACTCCAGCAGCAGCGCGACGCTGACCTGCATGTAGGAGACGGCGTAGAAGTAGCACAGCTGTGCCCCGGCGACGGCGGCGACGCCGTAGACACCGATCACGCCGGCGTTGGTGCGGACCAGGTGCCACCGACCCCGCAGGGCGAGCACGCCCGGGACCACGAGCACCGCGGCGGCGATGGCGATGCGCAGGGCGACCGTCGCCCCGGCGCTCCACCCCGTGTCGAGCAGCCCGCGGGCCAGCACGCCGGACAGGCCGAACGAGGCCGCGGACGCGACCGCCAGCGCGAGGCCGGTGGTCGTCCGGGAGGTGTCATGCGTCAAAGCCGTCACGGTCATGACACTATGGCGGCGTCCTGTAATGTGTCAACGTGCTGTTCACGGATGACACCGACGCGTCCCTGCGGGCCGCGGTCGCGCTGGCCAACTCCACCGACGAGCCCGGCGAGCCCCTCGGCTCGGTCGAGGACCTGTCCGCCTTCCTGGCCTCCTGGCCCTACACCGGCCGGCTCGACGCGACGGAGGCCGAGCTCGACGCCGTACGCCGTCTCCGGCCGGCGCTCCGGGCCCTCCTGCTCGCCGAGCGCGACGAGGCGGTCGAGATCGTCAACGGCATGCTCGCCGAGGCGAAGGCGGTCCCCCAGCTCCAACGCCACGACCACTGGGACTGGCACATCCACGCGGTCGACCCCGACCGTCCGCTCGAGGAGCGCGTGATAGTCGAGACCGCGATGGCGATGGTGGACGTGATCCGCGCGGACGAGATGTCGCGGCTCGACCGCTGCGCCGCCGACGACTGCGACGACGTCGTGCTCGACCTCTCCCGCAACCGCTCGCGCCGCTACTGCTCTACCACGTGCGGCAACCGCGAAGCCGTCGCCGCCTACCGGGCCCGCCAGAGGTCCTAGTCGGTCGGGTCCGCCGACGGGAGGAAGCGCCGGAGCACCTCGAGGAAGACCGCGGGCTGCTCCGAGTGGACCCAGTGACCCGCACCCTTCACGAGGACCCGCCGGTTGCGCGGGAACCGACGGTCCATCTCCGGAGCGTGCGCGTCGTCGATGTAGTCGGAGTCGGCGCCACCGACCCACAGCACCGGGCCGTCGTACGACGCCTCCCCCAGCCGGTCGGCCGGCCACCCGGTCAGGCCGTCCATCGACGCGCCGAGCAGGTCGAGGTTGACCTGCCAGTGCCAGCCGGCCCCGTCCTGGCCCTCGGTGCGGCGGAGGTTCTGCAGCAGGAAGCTCCGCACGACCGGGTTGGGAACGGGCTCGCGCAGCGCCTCGTCGGCCTGGCCGCGGCTCTCGAGCGTCGACAGGTCGAGCCCGCGCATGGTCTCGATGTAGCCGACGAACTCCCGGCCGCTCGGGTAGGCGACCGGAGCCACGTCGACGACGACCAGCCGCTCGACCAGCTCCGGGTGCCGGAGCGCCAGGCACATGGCGATCTTGCCGCCCATCGAGTGCCCGACCAGGGCAACGGGCTCCTCGCCCGACCACTGGCCGAGGTCGGCCGCGACGAGGTCCGCCAGGTCGACGTAGTCGAAGCGCTCCGTCCAGGGCGACCGGCCGTGGTTGGGCATGTCGAGCAGCAGCACCCGGTGGTCGGTGCTCAGGGCCTTGGCGGCCTGCGTCCAGTTCTTGCCCTGCCCGAAGAGGCCGTGGCAGAAGACGACGCGTGACCCGGACGTGCCGAGCTCGGTGCGGTGCAGGCTCACCGGAGCATCCTCCCGCACGGGCGGGAGCCTCCGTGCGTCAGGTCGCGACGACCTTGCCGTCGTCGGTGGTGTGGACCAGGCCGTCGCTGGCGGCTAGCGCGAGCGCGCGGTCGAACCGGTTCTCCTCCCACCAGCGCCCGCCGACGATCTCGCGGAGCTGGTCGGGCTCGGTGGGGCCGTGTGCCTCCAGCGCACGGACGATCTGGCCCATCTCGTGGAAGACCTGCCGGTCGCGAGGCCCCTCGGTGGACGGCTTGGGTGGCGGCATCGGGCTCATGCGTTGCTCCTCTCGCGCTGCTCTCCCCCGGACGACGGTTGGTCCTCGGCGGTGAGCGGCTGGGCGATGTCCTCGAGCGACTGCCCCTCGGCCTTGACGCCGAGGAAGATCTCGACGATGCCACCGGCGATCATCAGGGCCGCGCCGAGGTAGTAGCCCGGGGCGATGCCGGTGATGGCGTCCGCCCCGTCGATGAGCTTGCCGAAGAGCAGCGGGCCGGTGATGCCGCCCGCCGCGGTGCCGATGGCGTAGAAGAACGCGATGCACAGCGCCCGGGTCTCCATCGGGAAGATCTCCGAGGCGGTGAGGTAGGCCGCGCTCGCGCCGGCCGAGGCGAAGAAGAAGATGATGACGCCGAAGAGCGTCAGCGTGACCGCGCTCAGGCTGCTCAGCATCGTGCCCGCGACGGCGAGCAGCACGCCGGACAGGATGTAGGTGCCGGCGATCATCTTCACGCGCCCGAGGCTGTCGAACAGCGGGCTCAGCAGCAGCGCCCCGAGGAAGTTGCTGACCGCGAAGATGGCGAGGTACCACCCGGTCTGCTTGACGTCGAGGAACGTGGTGAGGGTGTCGCCGTAGGTGAAGAAGAACGCGTTGTAGAGGAACGCCTGGCCGACGAAGAGCGAGAAGCACAGGATCGTGCGACGCGGGTAGAGCGTGAAGACGGTCTTGGCGATGAGCGGCAGGCTGATCGTCTTGCGCTGGCGGATCGTGATCGTCTGGTCGACGCCGTGCAGGCTCTTGCCCGTCTCCTCCTCGACCGTGTGCTCGATGTCCTTGACGATGCGCTCGGCCTCGTCCTCACGCTCGTGGATGAAGAGCCAGCGCGGGCTCTCCGGCACGTGGCGTCGTACGACGAGGATGCCGACCGCGAGCACGGCACCGAGCCCGAACGCGGCGCGCCAGCCCCAGGCGGGGTCGACGATGTTGGGGTCGAGCAGCGGGATGGTCAGCAGCGAGCCGAGGGCTGCGCCGACCCAGAAGGAGCCGTTGATCGCGACGTCCACCCGGCCGCGGTACTTGGCCGGGATCAGCTCGTCGATCGCGGAGTTGATGGCGGCGTACTCACCGCCGATGCCCATTCCGGTGAGGAACCGGCAGCCGAAGTACCACATCGGGTTCATCGAGAACGCCGTCAGCACGGTGGCGACGGTGTAGACGCCGAGCGTCAGGATGAAGAGCTTCTTCCGGCCGAACCGGTCCGTCAGCTGTCCGAACAGGAGCGCGCCGATGCACGCCCCGGCGACGTACATCGCACCGGCGAGGCCGACGTCGGAGCTGGAGAGGCCGAGCCCGGTGTCGTCGGGCTTGAGCGCCTCCGACATGGAGCCGACGATGGTGACCTCGAGGCCGTCCAGGATCCAGACGGTGCCGAGGCCGATGACCACGAGCCAGTGCCACCTGGCCCACGGCAGTCGGTCCATCCGGGCGGGGATGTCAGTGGTGATCGTGCCTGTCTCGACTCCGGCCATGTCTCGCGACGCTAGACCTGCGGAATCAGGAGTGCGCACACCCTTGCGGGGGAGGGACCTCCCTGGGGGTGAACGCAGAGTTGAGGGGACGGTGAGCGGCCTCAGAAGTCGAAGCCGTCGAACCCGTCGAACATCCCGCCGATGCCGTCACCGATGCCGCCGAACATGTCGCCGAGACCCTCGCCGATCGCGCCGATCCCGTCGCCGATCCCGTCGAAACCACCGCCGAAGAGCATCCCCATGAACATCCAGTCCATCGGGCCGAAGGTGCCGAAGTAGCCCTGCGCGTAGGGCTGGTAGGCGCGGCCGCCCTGCCAGTAGGGCACGCGGCGCGAGCCGACCATGACCTTGCGGATGTCGGGCTCCGCGCCCGCCCGCACGCGCTCGACGTCGAGGGCGCAGGCGGGCACGTCGCGCTGGGCACCGCCCGGTGGCGTCCACGGCACGTCGGCCACCGACAGGCCGTGGCGCGGGTCGAAGAAGCACGGTGGGCGTCGCTGCGGCAGGGGCTCGCCGGCCACACGGGCGCGGACGCACGCCATGGCGTAGCGACCGTCCTCGAGGATCTCGGTCACGTGCCGTACGTCCTCGGCCCGGGTGAGCGCGGCGGCCGCGGTCTTCGCGGACTCGTACGCGTCGAGCGCACGCTGGTAGTCGGCGTTGGCGCCCGGGTCAAGCTCCTGGCCGGCCAGGTCGATGTCGAGGTCCTGGAGCTCGACGCCGAGGGCCGTGACGTCCTCCTCGGCGAGCCGCTTCACGGGTGCGATCTCGGCCTCCGCGCGCTCGAGCTCGCGCCGCTTGTTCGTCCTCCCCGCGGCCACGGCGACCGCCGTCAGCCCGCCGAGGACGACCAGCACGAGCACGAGTTCCATGGCGCCAGCCTACGCAGCGGGCCAACACGGACAGGCCGCGCATCGACCCCCGACGATGCCCGGCCTGCCCGGAGAAACGGCCGGCGGTCGCGAGACCCTCCCCTGTGCGGTCCCGCCACCCCTCGGCGCGGGTCAACCCTCCCCCGAACGGGTGGGCGCGGGCATCCGTAGTCCTACGTAACTCATTCCCGGGCACACCGTCCGATCGGCGATAGATTCGTCCCGTGCTCTCTCCGTGCCTGGGTCGCGACGACGTCCGGCGTGCGTTGGGCCAGGCGCTCGAGGAGTCCCGCTGGGTGACGGTGGTGGGCCCTCCCGGCAGCGGCAAGACCTTGATCGTGCGTCACGTCGCGGCCGAGCGACAGACGTCGTGGGTCGACGCACGGAGCCTGCGGACGATCGACGAGCTGCTCGCCGCGGCGTTGGAGAGCCTCGACTCGGAGACCGCTCCCGGCGACTCGCTCGCCGGTGCGCTCGGGCGGGCCGTCGACGGCCGCGACTGCCTGCTGGTGCTCGACGGGCTCGACCTCGACGCGACGGGGGCGGGCCCCGTCCTCCAGACGATCGTCGACGGCACGACCGACGCCCGGGTCGTCGTGACCGCGCTCGCCACGGCCGACCAGCCCCACGAGTCCGTCGTACGGGTGGGGCCGCTGCCGGTCCCCTCGACCCGCGCGCCCCTGGAGGGTCCCGCGGTCGAGCTCTTCCTGCGCCGCATCCGGGCAGCTGGCGGACCGTCGGTCGACCTCGAGCAGCAGGAGCGGGAGGTACGCCGACTGCTGCGCGCCACTGGTGGGCTGCCGCTCCTCATCGAGCAGGTCGCCGTCCAGTCCGCGCTGGTCGGGCTGAGCAACGCGATGTCGACGGTCAGCCTCGAGGACGCCGTCGACTCCGCGCACGACCTCCTCGACGACGACAGCGCCACCGCGCTGCGCCGGATCGGGCTCCTGGACTTCCCGGTCGGGCTCGGGGTGCTGGCCCGCGTCCTCGACCGGTCCCCGCAGCGCTCCGCCGAGCTGGCCGGCAACCTCGTGCGACGCAGCCTCGTCGAGGTCGTGCACGGCAAGTTCGACATGCTCTCCCCCATCCGCGGCCGCGCCCGCGCGCTCGCCCGGCCCGAGGACGTCGCGGCGGTCGAGTCGGGCCTGCTGGCCTGGGCCGACGACAACGCCCCCGCCGACGACAACTACGGCGCGGCCGACGCCGACTGGCTCCACGACCTGCCCGCGATGCGCCACGCCGTGCTCACCGCGTGCGCGAAGCCGGAGACCCGCGCCCACGGATACTCGGTGGCCAACCGGATCTTCTCGTCCCTCTACACCTCGATGCGCGCGCGTGACGCCGTCGAGATCCTCGAGGCCGCCGTCGCGAGCGGCGACGGTCCACCGGCCATCGGCGCGCAGATCGCCCGGCGTGCCGGGATCGCGGCCTCCGAGGTGCGCGGGACCTACGAGGGGCTGTGGCTGCTCGACCGCGCCGACGAGCACGCCTGGGCCGCCGAGCGACCGGAGGAGCAGCTCGCCAAGACCGCGTCGATCCGGGCCGAGATGCACCTCGACGCCGGTGAGATGGAGCTCGCCGAGCGCGAGGCGCGCCGCGCGCTCGAGCTCGACCCGGAGGGCTCGATCCGACGGCAGGCGACCCGCACGCTGGCCGACGTGTTCACCTCGCAGGGTCGCTTCGCCGAGGCCGCGCAGGCGGCCGGCGACGCGCTGCCGGCGCGGATGAGTCGTGACGAGCGGTGGATCAGCCTCTCCGCGCGCACCCTGCTGGCGCGCATCGCGCTCGAGCAGGGCCGCATCGCGGAGGCGGTCGCCGGCACCCGTGCCGTGGTCATCGAGGCACGCGAGCTCGCCGAGGACCGGGTCGGGCTGCTGGCCGAGACCCTCCTGCGCGGGCTCGACCCCACGTGGGAGGCCACGGACGTCGACCGGCAGAGCCTGCCGTGGGCCGTACGGCTCCCCGTGCTCGCCCAGGACGGGCGCGACCTGCTCAACCGCGGGGAGCTCCGCAAGGCCGCCGGGCTCGCGGCCGACGTGGTCGCGCTCGCCGACTCCGCCCGGCTCGGGCGCGACAGCGTCGAGGCCCGGCTCCTGCTGGGTCGGGCCCTGGTCGGCCTCGGGGACGTCGAGCAGGCCACGACCACCTACCTCACCGCCCTCGAGCACTGCCGCACGATGCGGCTGCCGCTGCGTGCCGCCGACGTCCTCGACGGCCTGGCCGGCGTCGCCCGCGAGCGCGACCTCCCCGAGGCCCGCGGGCTGGCGGCCGCCGCGTTCGCGCTGCGCACCCCCCGGATGGCGGTCCGCTGGGGCTACTCCGCCGACTACGACGTCGTGCCCGCCGGCAGGCCTCCGGCCGGGCTGGTCGACGGCGAGGACCTGTCGGACGACGCCGTCACGCTCGTCACCGCGGTCTTCAACCGACCCGCGTCCTCCGCGCCGTCGGTGCTCGACCAGCTGACCGCCGCGGAGCGCCAGGTGGCCGAGCGGGTCGCCCACGGACTGACCAGCCGGGCGATCGCGGAGGAGCTGTTCGTGTCACCCCGCACGGTCGACGCGCACCTGACCCACATCTACCGCAAGCTCGACATCAACACCCGCGCGCGCCTTGCCGGGATCGTCACCGAGCACTCGCGCAGCCACGCCTGACCCGTCACGACGCTCGCGGCGCGGGTGTCGGTGGGCCGCGGCAGGATGTCGTGCATGAGCCGGACGATCCAGGTGACCTTCGACGCCCACGACCCCGAGACGCTGTCCCGCTTCTGGGCGGCCGCGCTGGGCTACGTCAACCCGCCCCCGCCCGGCCGCGAGGTCGCGCCCGGCCAGGACGTCTTCGCGGCGTGGCACGAGTTCCTCCGCGACGTCGGCGTGCCGGAGTCCCAGTGGAACTCCTCCTCCGCCGCGCAGGACCCCGACGGCGACGGGCCGCGGCTGTTCTTCCAGCAGGTGCCCGAGGGCAAGACCGCGAAGAACCGGGTCCACCTCGACGTGCGCGCCGCACCCGGACTCGAGGGCGAGGAGCGGATGGCCGCGCTGGAGGCGGAGTGCGAGCGTCTCGTCGCCCTCGGCGCCACCCGCGTCGAGCGGCACGAGCCCGCGCTGCCGCTCACGGCCGGTCACATCGTGATGACCGACCCCGAGGGCAACGAGTTCTGCCTGGACTGAGCCCTGGACTGAGCCTTGGACTGAGCCCCGGACTGAGCCCTGGCCGACTCAGCGGGCGCTGTAGTCGCGGAAGCCGCGCCCGGCCTTGCGACCGAGGTAGCCGGCCGTGACCAGGTGCTCCAGCAGCGGCGCCGGCGCGAAGCCCGGCTCGCGGAACTCGAGGTAGAGCTCGCGCTGGATCGCCAGGGACACGTCGTTGCCGACGACGTCGAGCAGCTCGAACGGTCCCATCGGCAGCGCACACCCGAGCTTCATGGCCGTGTCGATGTCGTCGGCGGTCGCGTAGTGCGCCTCGAGCATCTTCACCGCGTCGTTGAGGTAGGGGAACAGCAGCGCGTTGACGATGAAGCCCGAGCGGTCGCCGCAGCGCACCGCGACCTTGCCGACCCTCTCGCACAGGGCCAGGACGGTCTCGGTCACCGACTCGTCGGTCGCGACCGTCGAGACGACCTCGACGAGCTTCATGATCGCGGCCGGGTTGAAGAAGTGCATGCCGATGACGTCCTGCGGACGCTTGGTCACCTTGGCCATCGCGATGATCGGCAGCGAGGACGTGGTCGTCGCGAGGATCGCGCCGGGCTTGCAGATCTCGTCGAGGTTCTCGAAGAGCGTGGTCTTGATCGCCAGGTCCTCCGCGATCGCCTCGACGACGAGGTCGACGTCGCGCAGGTCGTCGAGCGCCGTGGTGCCCCGCACCCGGCCGAGCACCTCCGCCTTCTGCTCCTCGGTCGCGCGGCCGCGCTGGATCTGCTTGTCGAAGTTCCTGGTGATGGTCGCGACGACGCCGTCGACCTTGTCCTGGCCACGGCCGGTGAAGAGCACGTCGTAGCCGGCCTTGGCGAAGACCTCGACGATGCCGGCGGCCATCGTGCCGGTGCCGACGACGCCGACCTGCCGGATGTCGTGGTGCAGCGTCGGCTTGTCGTCCTCGCTCGGCGTCTGGGCGTCGGCGACGACGACCGGGCTGTCGGGTGCCTCGTAGGTGTAGAAGCCGCGGCCCGACTTGCGACCCAGCAGCCCCGCGGTGACGTACTGCTTGAGGATCGGAGCGGGTGCGTGCAGGCGGTCACGCCCCTGCTTGTACATCGTGTCGAGGATCTCGTAGGCGGTGTCGAGGCCGATCAGGTCGAGCAGGGCGAGCGGACCCATCGGGTAGCCGCAGCCGAACCGCATCGCTGCGTCGATGTCCTCGCGCGAGGCGTACTTGCCCTCGTACATCGACACGGCGTGGTTGAGGTAGCCGAAGAGCAGGGTGTTGGCGATGAAGCCGGCCTTGTCCCCGCAGACGACGGGGTCCTTGCCGAGGTCGCGGAGCAGGCGCTGGACGTCGTCGAGGACGCTGGGCTCGGTGACCACGGTCTTGATGATCTCGACCAGGTTCTGCACCGGCGCGGGGTTGAAGAAGTGCACGCCGATCACGCGGCCCGGCTTGGAGTTGGCCGTCGAGATCTCGGTGACGCTGAGCGAGGAGGTGTTGGTGGCCAGGACCGCGTCGTCGCGCACGATGCCGTCGAGCGTGGCGAAGATCGACTTCTTGATCGCGAGCGACTCGACCACGGCCTCGACGACGAGGTCCGCTGCGGACAGCGCAGCCATGTCGGTCGTCAGGGTGATCCGGCCGAGCAGCTCGTCCTGCTGCTCCACGGTCATCTTCTCGCGCTTCACCGCGCGCCCGGTGGAGTGCTCGAGATGCTGGCGACCGCGCTCCACGGCGCCGTCGTTGACCTCGACCCCGATGACCTCGTAGCCGTTGCGGGCGAACACCTCCGCGATGCCGGCCCCCATGGTGCCGAGGCCGATCACGCCGACGGTGGAGAACTCGCGAGCAGCAGTGTCAGTCATGCCACGCATGCTCCCACGCCTGTTGCGGGCAGCGGGTGTGGGAACCGTCACTCCGGAGCAGGCACGGGAGGCCGTACGACGACCACCTCGTCGCCCGGCCGTACCGGTCCGGGGCGCACCACCTTCGCGCACAGCCCGCGCAGCCGACGCGGCTTGCCCTCGGGACTGTTGACGAAGGCCATCGCGTCCTTGCCGAACCGCGCGATGAACTTCCCGCACCCGTTGTGCGGCGTCTCGGTGACGACGATGACCGCGCCGTCCGGTCCACCGATGTGCAGCTCGCTCCACGCCGGGAGGTTGTCGTGGGACAGGTCGAGGTCGACGTACATCTGGTCGCCGGCGAGGACCTCCCGCTCGGGATCCTGGGCGAGGAACTGCACGAGCCCGTGGTGCATGAGGTTCAGCTGCATCTCCGGGTCCGGTGCGCCATCGGGCGCGTGCCGGTTGTGGCGCGTCGCCCAGCTGTCGCCGACGAGCCCCTCGACGAGGTCGAGCTGCCCCACCTCGAGCACCTCGCGCTGCCCGATCGCCGGCCGGCGGATCAGGGTCTTCAACGTGCCGATGTCACGAGGCGCGTCGAGCGTCGCCAGCCACGCGTCGAGCTCGGCGCCGGTCCGGTGGGCGCGCAGCACCCGGCGGACCAGCACCCGACCCGGCTGGTCCGCGACGCCCAGCAGCGGTCCCGGGAGCGGCTCGTCCGCCGGGACGGCCGTGAATCCGAGGTCGGCGTACGACGCCGCCTCGGCCCCGGCGTACGGCGACGCGGTGAGCTGGCCGTAGCCCTTGGCCGAGAGCCGCTCGCAGACCGCCTCGACCAGCGCCCGGGTGTTTCCCCCGCCGATGTCGGCGCCGACGACGATCGAGTCGAGGTGCGCGTGCCCGTCGAGGAGGTCGACGCGGATGTGCCCGACGGGCGGGTCGCCGATGACCATCACCATGCCGGGGCGGGTGGCCTCGTGGACCAGGTCGAGCTGGGCGAGGTCGCGGCGGAGCGCGGGGCGCACCTCGTGGTCGGTCACGGGACCACTGTAGATTCGCCCGTCGTGAGGATCGTCGTGGCGCGCTGCCAGGTGGACTATGCCGGGCGGTTGACCGCCCACCTCCCCCTCGCGACGCGCGTGCTGATGCTCAAGTCCGACGGCTCGGTGCTGATCCACTCCGACGGCGGCTCCTACAAGCCGCTCAACTGGATGTCGCCGCCCTGCACCGTCAAGGAGGGTGTCGCCGAGGACGGCCGGCCCGAGTGGGTCGTGACCGCCGGCAAGACCGACGACACCTTGCGGATCCTCATCGACGAGGTGCTCCACGACAGCTCGCACGACCTCGGCGTCGACCCGGGCCTGCAGAAGGACGGTGTGGAGAAGCACCTCCAGGAGCTGCTCGCCGAGCACCCAGCCACCCTGGCCGACGGGCTCACGCTGGTGCGCCGCGAGTACATGACCGCCATCGGCCCCGTCGACCTGATGTGCCGCGACGCCGACGGCCTCTCGGTCGCTGTGGAGATCAAGCGCCGCGGCGAGATCGACGGCGTCGAGCAGCTCACCCGCTACCTCGAGCTCCTCAACCGCGACCCGATCCTCAGCGCCAAGGGGCCGGTCCGCGGCATCTTCGCCGCCCAGGAGATCAAGCCCCAGGCCCGCGTCCTCGCCACCGATCGGGGCATCGCCTGCGCCCTCGTCGACTACGACGCCCTCCGCGGCATGGACGACGGCGCCGAGCACCGGCTGTTCTAGCCGCGATCGCGCGCCCGCCGCATCACCTCGACGAGCAGGTTCGCGTAGCCGCGGGCGTCGTCGATGGCGCGGTGGGTGTGGGGGACGTCGCCGAACCAGGCCTTCGGCAGGTCGTGGACCGAGAAGGTCGCCCAGTCACCGCCGGTGACACCGCAGGCGAGGCTCTTGAGGCAGAGCCCCGGGCCGTGGAACAGCGGGTCGTCGTCGTGGAGCGCCGGGCACACGGAGGTCGACGTGAACCGGCGCAGGTAGTAGTCGACGTACGGTCCGTCGAAGCCGAGCGGCGAGGCGACGAGCTCACGGTCGGGACCCAGGCTCCGCACCCACGCCACGAAGTCGGCCATCACCTGCGGTGCCGGCCGTGGGTCGGTCGTCGCGGCGGCGAGCACCTCGGGCGGCTGCGACTGCCACCAGGCCCACGTCTCGGGGTGCGGCTGCGCGCCGGGCAGCGGCTCCAGCACCGCCTCGAACTCCCCGACCTGGTCTCCGGACGCGGTGACGGCGACCGAGCCGAAGGACAACATGGAGTTCGGGCCCGGGGTGAAGCCGTCGACCTCGATGTCGGTGACGACGTAGACGCGCTCGGCGCTGGATGGGTGAGGCATGTCGCTACCCTCACACGGTGACCGACCGGGTGCCCGACCGCATCTTCCACGTCGCCACCGCGGCCGACTGGCGCCGGACCCTCGAGACCGGGACCTACACCACCTCGACGGTCGGCCGCACGCTCGCCGAGGAGGGCTACATCCACGCGAGCCGGCGCGACCAGGTGCAAGGCGTCTTCGACCGCTACTACGCCGGTCTCGGCGAGGACCTCGTGCTCCTGAGCATCGACCCGGCGCGGCTGACAGAGGCCGAGGTGCGTGTCGAGCCGGTGGGCGACGACACCTACCCCCACGTGTACGGCCCGATCAACCGCCTGGCGGTCGTCGACGTCACGCCGTTGAACCGTCGCGGCGGCCGCGAGACGCTGATGTCGCTGTGGCTCAAGGGGATGGCCCTGCGGATGGGCATCGCGATCGCCGTGATGCTGGTGATCGCGCTGGCGGTCCTCCTCGTGCGGCGGCCCTGACTCAGCCGACCGGGACGCCCGCCCAGCTCCGGCACACCCAGCCGTCACCGTCGGCCTCGAGCGCCACGACGCCGCAGTTGGGCATCGGCCGCTGGTGACCGTGGGTGCCGGGCAGGTTCCGCGCCAGCACGGAGAGGGCCATGCTCATCACTCCTCCGTGGCTGACCACCAGCACCGACTCTCCCCGGTGCTCGTCGGCGATCTCGTCGAGCACCGTGGTCAGCCGCTCCAGGACCTCCGCGCCGCTCTCCCCGCCGGGGATGCGCGCGAGGTGGTCGCCCTCCACCCACGCGGCGAACGTCTCGGCGAACGGGTCGGGGTCGCCGGTGGTCCCGGCGGCGTCCCCGACACCGAACTCGCGCAGACCCTTCCGCACGACCACGTCCACGTCGAGGACGCCCGCGACGATCTCGGCGGTCTGCACGGCACGCGCCATGTCGCTCGCCCAGACACGGCTGATCCGCTCCGGCGCCAGCGTCGCCGCGAGGTCCTTGGCCTGCTGCCGGCCCAGCGGGCTCAGCCAGCCCCCGGCATCGCTCAGCAGCTCGCTCTCGTAGAGCGCCTCGCCGTGCCGGGCGACGAAGACCCGGGCCGCGCACTGGAGGTCAGTCATCGGCCAGCCCCACCACGTCGTCGGCGCAGCCCCACGAGAGGGTGACCCCCGCACCGCCGTGGCCGTAGCAGTGGATGACCTCGCCGACCCGCTCGAGGCGCACCTCGGGCCGCGCCGGTCGCAGCCCCACCTTGTGCCGTACGACACGCGCACCCTCGAGCTCGGGCACGAGCGCGCGGGCACGGTGCAGCACCTGCTCGGCGACCTCGGGATCGGGAGTGCGGCTCCACTCGCCCTCGACGTCGGTCCCCCCGAGCACGATCTCGGCGGTCCGCGGGACGACGTAGGTCAGCCCGGCGCCGTCGAGCGTCCACCGGTCCAGCCCCACCTGCTCGACGACCACGACCTGGCCGCGCACGGGGGTCACCGACGGGTCCGCGCCGAAGTGGCGCGCACCGAGGCCGGTCGCGTTGACGACGAGGCTGCCGTCGTCGGGAAGCGCCGAGAGGTTCATCCGCGTGAGCGTGCCGCCGAGCTCCTCGACCCGCGCGACCAGCCAGCGCAGGTGCACCGGCATGTCGATGACGGGGGCGACGAAGGTCCAGCCGTCGGCGTAGCCGGGCGGCAAGGACGTCTCGCGGTCGAGCGACGGGATCGCCGTGCGCCACCAGGGGTCGGGCTGCGGCGAGCGGAGCACCTCGGTGCCGGTGAGCATCCGCACGCCGCTCCGCTCGTCTGCCGCGAGCCCCGCCAGGACGCCGTACGTCGTGGCGGACCAGGCGGTCACGCGGTCCTGCGGCAGCGCGCGGTACGGGTACCAGAGCGCCGCTGCCACCGCGGAGGTCGTCTCCAGCGGGAGGTCGCGAGCGACGACGTCCACCCGGTGCCCGGCCTCGAGCAGCCGCACGGCGCAGGTCAGCCCCACCACACCGGCCCCGACCACGATCACCCGTCGCATGACGGGGAGTCTGCCAGTCAGGGTCGACGCGCCGGCTCAGTCGAGGTCGTTGGCCTTGCGGATCACGTCGACGAACCCGCCCATGATCTCGGTGAGTCCGAAGTCCTTGGGCGTGTACACCGCGGCGACACCCCGCTCGACGAGTGCCCTGGCGTCCGAGGACGGGATGATCCCGCCGACGATCACCGGGACGTCCCCGAGCCCGGCCGCCTCGAGGCCGTCGAGGACGTCGGGCACGAGCTCCATGTGGGAGCCGGAGAGGATCGAGAGACCGACGAGGTGCACGTCCTCGGCGACGGCGGCCGCGACGATCTGGTCGGGCGTGAGCCGGATGCCCTGGTAGATCACCTCGAAGCCCGCGTCGCGGGCACGGACGGCGACCTGCTCGGCACCGTTGGAGTGTCCGTCGAGACCGGGCTTGCCGACGAGGACGCGCAGCCGCCCGCCGAGCTCCTCACCGGTGGCCCTGACGCGCTCCCGTACGGCGCTCAGCTCGGCGCCGGCCTCGGCCACACCGACGGCGCCCGTGACGCCCGTGGGAGCGCGGAACTCGCCGAACACCTCACGCAGCGCACCGGCCCACTCCCCCGTGGTCGCGCCGGCGCGTGCCGCGACGAGGGTCGGCCCGACCAGGTTGGCGTCGGTCTTGGCGGCCTCCTGCAGCGCGGCGAGGGCCTCCGCGACCTCGGCCTCGTCGCGCTGGGCCTTCCAGGCCGCGAGCGAGTCGAGCGCGGACTGCTCGGCAGCCGGGTCGGCGGCCATGATCGCGGAGTCGAGGTCCGCGGTCAGCGGCGACGGCTCGGTGGTCTCGTACCGGTTGACCCCGACGATGACCTCCTCGCCCGACTCGATCCGCGCGCGACGGGCGGCGTGGGCGGAGACCAGCGCCTCCTTCATGTAGCCGGACTCGACGGCGGCGATCGCGCCGCCCATGGCCTGCACGCGGTCGATCTCGGCCTTCGCACCGGCGACCAGCTCGGCGACCTTGGCCTCGATCACGTGGCTGCCGGCGAAGATGTCGTCGTACTCCAGCAGGTCCGACTCGAACGCCAGCACCTGCTGCAGGCGCAGCGACCACTGCTGGTCCCACGGCCGCGGCAGGCCGAGCGCCTCGTTCCAGGCGGGCAGCTGCACCGCGCGCGCCCGGGCGTCCTTCGACAGCGTCACGCCGAGCATCTCGAGCACGATCCGCTGGACGTTGTTCTCCGGCTGGGCCTCGGTGAGGCCGAGCGAGTTGACCTGGACGCCGTAGCGGAAGCGCCGCATCTTCTCGTCCTGCACGCCGTAGCGCTCGCGGGTGATCTCGTCCCACAGCTGCACGAAGGCCCGCATCTTGCAGGTCTCCTCGATGAAGCGGACGCCCGCGTTGACGAAGAACGAGATCCGGCCGACGACCTTCTCGAAGTCTTCCTCGGACACCTGGCCGCTGTTCCTCACCTCGTCGAGGACTGCGATGGCGGTGCACAGCGCGTAGGCGAGCTCCTGCACCGGCGTCGCGCCGGCCTCCTGCAGGTGGTAGCTGCAGATGTTGATCGGGTTCCACTTCGGGATCTCGTGGACCGTGTAGGCGATCATGTCGCTGATCAGGCGGAGCGAGTGCTGCGGGCCGAAGACGTAGGTCCCCCGCGACAGGTACTCCTTGATGATGTCGTTCTGCGTGGTCCCGGCGAGCAGGTGCGCGACCTCGCTCGGCTCGAGGTCGGGGTTCTGCTCCTCGGCGACGACCTGGTACATCGCGAGCAGCCACATCGCGGTCGCGTTGATCGTCATCGAGGTGTTCATCTCGGTGAGCGGGATGTCGGCGAAGAGCTTGCGCATCTCGCCGAGGTGCGGGACGGGTACGCCGACCTTGCCCACCTCGCCGCGGCTGAGCGGGCTGTCGGGGTCGTAGCCGGTCTGCGTGGGTAGGTCGAAGGCGACGCTGAGGCCGGTCTGCCCCTTGGCCAGGTTGGTCCGGTAGAGCGCGTTGGACGCCTCGGCCGTGGAGTGCCCGGCGTAGGTGCGCATCACCCAGGGACGGTCCTTCGCGGGCCGCTCGGTGCTCGTGGCGCCGTCAGAGTCGCTCATGGCGACAGGGTAGGGCGGTGGTTACCCGCCAGTCAGCGGCGTGTGACAAGTGCCTCAGAGCGCTGGTCAGGCGGTCGCGGCGGCCCGCTCGACCTCGATGGCGTGGGCGAGCCGGGCGAGGTGGGCCATCCGGCGCACGGCGGGGCCGGGGTTGCGGATCGTCAGGTGGTGCCCGTGCAGCCACGCATGACGGGTGGCGACCGCCAGCAGGCGTAGCGCGGTGACGTCGATCGTGGTCACGTGGGTCATGTCGACGACGACCTCGTCGTCGGGCCCGTCGAGGACCGCGTAGATCGCCGTACGTACTTCCCACGTGCTGCGGACGTCGAAGGCGCCGTGCAGGACCAGCGTGGGTCCGTCCGAGATGATGTCCATCGGGTGCTCCTCCCGACGTCCCCCGACGTCGCTTCGTGACCTGTGTCACTCCTACGACGCTGTTGTACCCGCCCGGGTTGCATCCATGCCGGAACTCGTCGGCGAGTTGCGGGGATTCGTCACACCAGCCCCACCCGTCACGCCGCGCGCGGACTAGGCTCCGCTCCATGGTCAACCTGACGCGCATCTACACCCGCACCGGCGACGCCGGGCGCACCCGGCTCGGCGACATGAGCGAGACCTCGAAGACCGATCTGCGCCTCGAGGCCTACGCGACCGTCGACGAGGCCAACGCTCACCTCGGAGTCGCCCTCGCGCAGGGCGACCTGGCCGACGACGTGGTCTCGGTGCTGACCCGCGTGCAGAACGACCTCTTCGACGTCGGTGCCGACTTCTGCACCCCGGTGGTGCCGGACCCGGAGTACCCGCCGCTCCGCATCGAGCAGGCCTACGTCGACCGCCTCGAGGCGTGGTGCGACCAGTACAACGAGGAGCTGCCGGCGCTGCGGTCGTTCATCCTCAACGGCGGTACCCCGGGCGCCGCCCACCTCCACGTCGCCCGCACCGTCGTACGACGTGCGGAGCGGGCCGGCTGGGCCGCCTGGGCCGAGCACGAGGAGTCGATGAACCTCCTCGCGATCACCTACCTGAACCGCCTCTCCGACCTCCTCTTCATCCTGGCCCGCCACGCGAACCGCGAGAACGGCGACGTGCTCTGGGTGCCGGGCGGCGAGCGCTAGCAGCTGCGTCGCCGCACCTGTGGACGAGCGCCCCGCGATGTCGGGGCCGGGTGCCACGATGGGCGGCGACATGGACGGCATCCGGGACGCCCTCACCGACGACTACCTCGCCGAGTTCTTCGACGACGGTGCGCTCGTCCGCGGCCGGGCGTGCGTGGACTCCGTCCACGCGCTCGAGGTGGTCCACGAGACCGACAGCAGTCTCACCGCCACGGCACTGGTGGAAGGGACGGCGCAGCAGCCCTACCGGGTGCAGCTCCACGCCGAGGTCGAGGATAGCGGCGACTGGGTGTTCAGCGCCTGCACCTGCCCGGTCGCGCGGATGTGCAAGCACGGCGCAGCCGTCGCGCTGAGCCTGCGGGCCCCGGCAGTCCCGTCCGCACCCCGTCCGGAGGACGTCGCCGCCTGGCGGCACCAGCTCGGCCGGCTCGTCGGTGACGTCGAGGCGCGGGCCCGCTCCACCCTCGCCGGTCAGCAGCTCGGCCTGGAGGTCTCGCGCAAGGCCGCGTCGCGGTGGTCGCGCAGCACGGCCGGCGACCTGTCGATGCGACCCGTGCGCCCCGGGGCGCGGCGCGGCTGGGCCCGCAGCGGCGCCGACTGGAGCGACCTCGTCGGACCCGTCGCGCGATCCCGGTTCGTCCCGGCCCAGGTCGAGGCACTGCAGGCGTTGCACCGCGGCCTCGTCTCGCGGCACACCTACTTCGTGGCCGGGGCCGCCTCCCAGCTGGAGGACTACGGCGACCGGCTCGTCCCCGCAGTCCGCGCGGCCGTCGCCGCGGGCGTCACCCTCGTCCCGGGCGCGGGCGTCGCGTCCGTCGCGGTGGCCGACGATCCCGCCGAGGTCGTCGCCGACCTGGCCGAGGTGGAGGGACGGCCGACACTCACGGTCGAGGTCCGGGCCGCGGGACGCGCCTGGCGCGGAGGCGAGGTGGTCCCGGTGGGGCGGCCCGCGACGTCGGTCGCCCTGGTCGACGGCGAGGACGTGCTCCTCGCCGAGCTCGACCGACCGTGCCCCGACCCCGTGGTCGACCTGCTCCTGGCGCCGCCGGTGACGGCGCCGTCCGAGGACCGCGAGGCCTTCCTCGACGCGCTCGCCCGCGCTGGCCGCCAGCTCCGGATCGAGTCGTCCGACGAGTCGCTGGCACTTCCCCCGCCCGCCCGTCCTCGGCTCGTCCTCGACGTCACCTGGCAGTCCTCCACCCGGGCCGACCTCGACTGGCAGTGGGCCTACGGCGACCACCGCGTCCAGGTGGGCGGGGGCGACCCGCTCGGCGGCCTCCGCGACCCCGAGGTCGAGGGCTCCATCCTCGCGACGGTGCCGAACGGGCTGCTCGGCGACACGACGCTCACCGACGGCGACGCCCTCGCGCTCGCCCTCCACGACCTGCCCCACCTGCGCACGTTGGCCGACGTCGACGTGGTGGAGCACGCTCCGCCCGACTTCCGGGAGTCCGTGGGAGATCCCGAGGTGTCGTTCGTGCTGGCCGACGCCCCGCCCGGCCAGACCGACTGGCTCGACCTCGAGGTGCTGGTGACCATCGACGGCGAGCAGGTCCCGCTACCCGTCGTGCTGGCGGCGCTCACGCGTGAGGAGGAGTTCCTCGTGCTGCCGAGCGGCACCTACGTCTCCCTCGCCCGGCCCGAGCTGGACCGGCTGCGAGAGGTCGTGGCGCTGGCCGCCGACCTGCGCGAGTCCCGTGACGGCCGGCTGCGTGTCGGCACCGGCGACCTGGGCGTCTGGGCCGAGCTCGCGGACATCGGGGTCGTCGACTCCCGGGCATCGGAGTGGGTGGAGCGCGCCGTCGCGCTGCGCGACCTCGACGAGCTGCCGCGCCCGCCCGTCCCGGACGGGGTGCTGACGACCCTGCGGCCCTACCAGCTCGAGGGGTACTGGTGGTTGGCGTTCCTCCAGCAGCACGGCCTCGGCGGGGTGCTCGCCGACGACATGGGCCTCGGCAAGACCCTGCAGGTGCTGTCCCTCGTCCAGCGCGCCGTCGACACCGGTGGCACGGACCCGTTCCTCGTCGTGGCGCCCACTAGCGTCGTGACCGCGTGGCGCCAGCAGGCGGTCACCCACACGCCGGGCCTACGTGTGGGCGTCGTACGGCGTCGCACCGACGACGTGGCGGCGATCGCCGCGACCCACGACGTCGTGGTCACCACCTACGCGATGTTGCGGCTCGAGAGCGCCCAGTTCTCCTCGCGGCACTGGGGCGGACTCGTCCTCGACGAGGCGCAGCAGGTCAAGAACCACCAGGGCAAGACCTACGCCGCTGCTCGTGCGATCGACGCCGACTTCCGGCTGGCCGTCACCGGCACGCCGTTCGAGAACCGGCTGATGGAGCTGTGGGCGCTGCTCTCCCTGGTCGCGCCCGGCCTCTACCCGACGCCGCGCCGCTTCCGCGAGCTCGTCGTCGGACCGGTCGAGAAGGAGGGTGACGAGGCGGCGCTGCGCCGCTTCACCGCTCGCGTCCGGCCGTTCATGCTGCGGCGCACCAAGGAGCTGGTGGCCGCCGAGCTGCCGCCCAAGCAGGAGCAGGTGCTCGACGTCGAGCTCGACCCGCGGCACCGGCGGATCTACGACACCCACCTTGCCCGCGAGCGGCAGAAGATCCTCGGCCTGGTCGAGGACTTCGACCGCAACCGCGTCGCGATCTTCTCCGCCCTCACGCGGCTGCGGCAGCTCGCGCTCGACCCGGCACTGGTCGACGAGGAGCACGACCGCGTGGCCTCGGCCAAGACCGAGGTGCTCGCCGAGCACCTCGCAGAGATCACGGCCGAGGGTCACCGCTCCCTCGTGTTCAGCACCTTCACGTCGTTCCTCCGCCGGGTCCGCGACCGCCTCACGGACGACGGCATCGCGACGGTCTACCTCGACGGGACGACCCGGGACCGCGAGACCGTGATCGAGGCGTTCCGCGGCGGTGCCGCCCCGGTGTTCCTCATCAGCCTGAAGGCCGGCGGGACCGGCCTGACCCTCACCGAGGCCGACTACGTCTTCCTCCTCGACCCCTGGTGGAACCCCGCGGCCGAGGCCCAGGCCGTCGACCGCGCGCACCGCATCGGACAGGACAAGCGCGTGCACGTCTACCGGCTCGTCGCGACCGACACCATCGAGGAGAAGGTGATGGCGCTCAAGGCCCGCAAGGCGGAGCTGTTCGCCAAGGTCGTCGACGGCGGCGGCACCACGGCGACCGGGATCACGGCGGACGACATCCGCGGTCTCTTCGACTGACCTGACGACCGGCGTTCAGCGCGACGCGACGGGCTCTCGCTGCTCACGCGCCGACGGCACGACAAGCGCGGCCGGCATCAGCAGCACGGCGACCACGAGGAGCGCCTTGAGGGTGCCGACCTGGTCGCCGACGAAGCCGAGGAACGGCGGACCGGCGAGGAAGGCGGCGTAGCCGATCGTCGACACGACGCTCACGCGTGACGCCGCGCGCAGCGGGTCGTCGGCCGCCGCGCTCATCCCGACCGGGAAGCCCAGCGAGGCTCCGACGCCCCAGAGCACGATGCCCAGCACGACCAGCGCGGGGGCCTCGGCGAAGACGATCAGCAGCACCCCGAGCCCGGCGAGGGCCATGGTCCCCCACAGCACGACCACCCGACCGAAGCGGTCGATGAGTCCCGTCCCGGCGATCCGACCCGCGGTCATGGAGGCGACGAAGACCGCGAAGCCGGCGACTCCCGTCGCGTGCGACACGTCGTGGCCGTCGACGAGCGCGACGGCGAGCCAGTCGTTGGCCGTGCCCTCGGTCATCGCCAGCGCGAGCACCATGACCCCGATGAGCAGCGTGCGCGGCTCCAGCCACGCCCGCGCGGCCGACGTGCGCTCCTCGTCCTCGTGGCGCTCGGGCACCGGGAGGAACGACGGCGACGAGCGGTGGACGAGCACGATCGACAGCACGACGATGCCGACGAGGTGCGCCAGCGCCGGCACGCCGAGCTCGATCAGGACCACCCCGAGCAGCGCTCCGACGACCGTCCCGAGGCTGAAGCCGGCGTGGAAGCGCGGCATGATCGTCCGGTTCAGGCCCCGCTCCACCTCGGCGGCCTCGACGTTCATCGCGACGTCCCACACCCCGATGCCGAGGCCGTAGAGGAAGAGCCCGGCCACCGTGACCGCGAGGACGTGACCGAGCCCGAGCGCGGCGGCGAGCATGCCCACCGTCGCCACGGCGGCACCGAGGCGCACGATCCGCACCGTGCCCAGGGCGTCGATCGCCGCACCGCTGGTCGGCAGCGCCAGCACGGAGCCCACCGCGATCGCGAGCAGGACGAGGCCGAGCTGGCCGTTGGAGAGGTCGAAGCTCGAGCGCACCTCGGGGATCCGCGAGACCCAGCTGGAGAAGACCAGGCCGTTGAGGAAGAACGTCAGGCCGACGGCGTTGCGAGCGGCGGTGAGGGTGGGCACGGCACTCCTGTGACGGGCTTCGCCACCAGGTGGCGAAACGTTTCGATCGAATCGTTTCGATGGTAGCCTCTCCTCCGTGCCCGGTCCAGTCGAGACGTCCCCCGCCCCGTCGGACCGAGCCCCGACGATGGCCGACGTCGCCGCCCGGGCGGGGGTCTCCCTCTCGACGGCCTCGCTCGCCTTCTCCGGCAACAAGCCCGTCTCCCCCGCGACCCGCGAGCGCGTGCTCGCCGCGGCGGCCTCGCTGGGCTACGCCGGCCCCAACCCGCTCGCCAGCAACCTGCGCCGCGGGCGCAGCGGGGTGGTCGGCATCGCCGTGGGCCGGCTGAGCACCGCCTTCCGCGACCCGGCAGCACTGCCGATGGTCGACGCGGTGTCCGACGTCCTCGACGCGGCCGGCTTCGGGCTGCTGCTGATGGGCGACGACGCCGAGCACGCCCGCCTCCCCCTCGACGCCGTCATCTACGACATCTGCGGACGCGAGACCTGGACGTCGTACGACGACCTGGTGGCCCGCGACGTGCCGATGGTCGTCGTCGAGGGTCCCGCGTGGCCCGGCACGACCCTCATCGACATCGACCACCGCGGCGGGGCGCGGGCGCTCGCCCGGCACCTCCACGACCTGGGACATCGCCGCGTCGCGACCCTGATGCTCGAGCCGTCGCACCCGCAGCGCGAACGGGAGGCCGGCCTGCGCGAGGTCTTCCCGGACGCGGAGGTCGTGGGCTCGTGCGCGAGCGACCACGACGCGGCCCAGGCCATCGTCTCCGACTACCTGGCGGCCGAGCCGGACGTGACCGCGATCGTGTGCCAGAGCGACGTGCAGGCCGCGGCTGTCGTCGTGGAGGCGCGCCGCCGGGGGCTCGACGTGCCGGGCGACCTCAGCGTCGGCGGCTTCGACGGCATCACCACGCCGTGGCTCGACCTCGAGCTCACCACGGTCGAGCAGCCGCTGGCCGACAAGGGCCGCGCCACCGCGGAGGCGGTGCTGGCCCGGATCGCGGGAGAGCCGGCCCACGACGTCGTGCTCCCCGTGGTCCTCCGCGTGGGCGGCTCGACCGGACCGGCGTGATCGGGGTCTAGCGCCGGTTCCAGTCGGTGCCGGGCGGACCCGACTCCAGCCACGACTGGAAACCCGTGAGCGAGGCCTCGCTCATCGCGAGCTCCAACGGCTCTCCGTCGTAGTGGCACGACGCCACCACGTGGCCGTCGTACAGCGACATCTCCTCGGTCCCAGCCGGCGCGCGTCGACCCGAGTACTCGAGCAGCTCACGCGCCCACACCCGCTTGGGCCGCGGCGACAGCGAGAAGATCCGGAACCACTCGAGGGACTGGCCCGAGTAGCGCCCGACACCGAGCAGCCAGCCGCGACCGGGGTGCGCGGCCCGCACGCGGTAGCTCAGCTCGAAGGTGCCGCCGTGGCGGGCCAGCACGCGTCGACGGACGATGAGGGAGATGCCGTAGAGCAGCGCGAGCAGGAGCAAGAGCCCGACGATGTCGAGCGCCCATTCCCAGGCCGGCATCCATTCTCCTCACGAGGCCCCACGAAACAGATGAGCGCACGAACCCGGAGGTTCGTGCGCTCACCCTAGCGGTCGTGCGGACGGCGTCCTCAGGAAGCCCGCTCCGCGGCCCGGACCCGGGCCTCGGCGCGGCGGACCTTCTCCTGTGCCTCGTCGTCGTTCTCGCCGGCCTGCTTGCACCGCTCGAGCTCGGCCCGGGCCTGCTCGAGGTCGATCTCGTGCGACATCTCGGCCCGCTCGGACAGGATCGAGACGCGGTTGTCGGCCACCGACAGGAAGCCGGCGTCGACGGCCGCGATCCAGGTCTCGCCCTCCACCGTCTGGACGTCCACGACGCCCTCGATGATCGAGGACAGCAGCGGAGCGTGGTTCGGCAGGATGCCGACGTCGCCCTCGGTCGTGCGGGCGATGACCATGGTGGCCTGGCCCGACCAGACGAGCCGGTCGGCGGCGACCAGCTCGACCTGGAGGACCGCGTCGGTGGTCTCGGCCATCAGAGGCTCTTCTGGATCTCGGCCCACTTCTGCTCGACGTCGTCCAGACCGCCGCACATGAAGAAGGCCTGCTCGGCCACGTGGTCGTACTCGCCGTCGGCGATCTTGTTGAACGCCTCGATGGTGTCGGCCACCGGGACGGTCGAACCCTCGATGCCGGTGAACTGCTTGGCGACGTAGGTGTTCTGCGACAGGAAGCGCTGGATGCGGCGCGCCCGCGAGACGATGATGCGGTCCTCCTCGGACAGCTCGTCGACACCGAGGATCGCGATGATGTCCTGGAGCTCCTTGTTGCGCTGGAGGATCTGCTTGACCCGCACTGCGCAGCGGTAGTGCTCGTCCCCGATGTACTGCGGGTCGAGGATGCGGGAGGTCGACGTCAGCGGGTCCACGGCCGGGTAGATGCCGAGCGAGGCGATCTCGCGGGACAGCTCGGTCGTGGCGTCCAGGTGGGCGAACGTCGTGGCCGGGGCCGGGTCGGTGTAGTCGTCGGCGGGCACGTAGATCGCCTGGAGCGACGTGATCGAGTGACCACGCGTCGAGGTGATGCGCTCCTGCAGCTGACCCATCTCGTCGGCCAGGTTGGGCTGGTAGCCCACCGCGGACGGCATGCGGCCGAGCAGCGTGGAGACCTCCGAGCCGGCCTGGGTGAAGCGGAAGATGTTGTCGATGAAGAGCAGCACGTCCTGCTTCTGCACGTCGCGGAAGTACTCCGCCATCGTCAGGGCCGACAGGGCGACGCGCAGGCGCGTGCCCGGCGGCTCGTCCATCTGGCCGAAGACGAGGGCGGTCTGCCCGAGGACGCCGGCCTCCTCCATCTCGACGATGAGGTCGTTGCCCTCGCGGGTGCGCTCGCCGACACCGGCGAACACCGACACGCCGCCGTGGTCCTTGGCGACTCGCGCGATCATCTCCTGGATCAGCACGGTCTTGCCGACGCCGGCACCACCGAACAGGCCGATCTTGCCGCCCTGCACGTAGGGGGTGAGCAGGTCGATGACCTTGATGCCGGTCTCGAACATCTGGGTCTTGGACTCCAGCTGGTCGAAGGCCGGCGCCTTGCGGTGGATGCCCCAGCGCTCGGCGGGCTCGAAGGTCTCGCCCTCCTGGAGGTTGAGCACGTCGCCGGTGGTGTTGAACACCTTGCCGAGCGTCGCGTCGCCGACCGGCACGGTGATGGACTCACCGGTGTCGGTCACCTGGCCGCCGCGGACCAGGCCGTCGGTCGGCTTCATCGAGATCGCACGGACCATGCCGTCACCGATGTGCTGGGCGACCTCGAGGATGATGGTGCGGCTCTCACCGCTGAGCGTGAACTCGGCGGTCAGCGCGTTGTAGATCGGCGGCATCGCGTCGGTCGGGAACTCGATGTCCACGACCGGGCCGATGACGCGGGCGATGCGGCCCACGCCGCCGGACGAGGTGGTCTCGGCGGTCTCGTTGATGGTGGCAGTCATGTCTCATTCACTCCCGGCTTGTGCGTCGGCCAGCGCGTTGACGCCACCGACGATCTCGCTGATTTCCTGTGTGATGCCAGCCTGGCGAGCCTGGTTGGCGATGCGCTTGTACTTCTTGATGAGCTCGTCCGCGTTGTCGGTCGCCGACTTCATGGCCTTCTGTCGGGCGGCCAGCTCGGAGGCCGCCGCCTGCAGGAGCGCGAAGAAGATCCGGCTCTGGACGTAGCGCGGCAGCAGGGAGTCGAGGACGTCGCTCGGCGACGGCTCGAACTCGTAGAGCGGCAGCAGGTCGCCCTCCGCGGGCGCCTCGGTGCCCTCGACGACCTCCAGCGGGAGGAGGCGTACGGCGGTGGGCTCCTGGCTGAGCATCGAGCGGAAACGCGTGTAGACCACGTGCACCTCGTCCGCGCCCTCCTCGTCGAGGAAGGTCCGGATCAGCGTGGCGCCGATCTCGGCCGCGACATCGTAGGTCGGCTGGTCGGAGAAGCCCGTCCATGCCTCCACCACGGCGCGCTGGCGGAACTTGAAGTAGGCCTCGCCCTTGCGCCCGGAGACGTAGAGGTCGACCTCCTTGCCCTCGCCCTTGAGCTTCTCGATGAGCCGCTCGGCCTCCTTGAGCACGCTCGAGGAGTAGGCGCCGGCCAGACCGCGGTCGGAGGTGACGATCAGGACCGCCGCCCTCTTCGGGTCCTCCGGCTCCAGCGTCAGCGCGTGGTCGACGTTGGAGAACGTCGCCACGGCCGACACCGCGCGGGTGAGCTCACGGGCGTACGGCGCTGCGGCCTGCGCCCGCTGCTGCGCCTTGATGATGCGGGACGCGGCGATGAGCTCCATCGCGCGCGTGATCTTCTTCATCGACTCCGTCGACCTGATCCGCGCGCGGTACTCGCGTACCGAGACGGCCATGGCTCAACCCCGCTTCTGCTTGACGATCTGCTCCTGCTCGACGTCCTCGTCCTCCAGAGCGACGTGCTCCTCCTTGCCGGCCTTGATGCTCTGGCCGTCGGAGGTCTCGAACTGGTCGAGGAAGGAGTCGTAGGCGGCAGCGAGCTCCTCCTCCGTCGAGTCCTCGAACTTCAAGGTCTCGCGGATGCCGGCGAGGATGCCCTCGTGGCTGCGGCGCAGGTAGTCGAGGAACTCGTTCTCGAAGCGCAGGACGTCCTCGGTCGGGACCTTGTCGAGACGGCCCGACGTGCCGGTCCACAGGGAGACGGTCATCTCCTCGACCGGGTACGGCGAGTACTGCGGCTGCTTGAGCAGGGCCATCAGGCGCTGGCCGCGGTCGAGCTGCTGGCGCGAGGCGGCATCGAGGTCCGAGGCGAACATCGCGAAGGCCTCCATGGCGCGGAACTGCGCCAGGTCGACCTTGAGCGAGCCGGTGACGGCCTTCATGGCCTTCGTCATCGCCGAGCCACCCACGCGCGACACCGAGACACCCACGTCGATGGCGGGGCGCTGGTTGGCCGCGAACAGGTCAGACTGCAGGAAGATCTGGCCGTCGGTGATCGAGATGACGTTGGTCGGGATGAAGGCCGAGACGTCGTTGGCCTTGGTCTCGATGATCGGAAGGCCGGTCATCGAGCCCTTGCCCATCTCGTCGGACAGCTTCGCGCAGCGCTCGAGGAGCCGGCTGTGCAGGTAGAAGACGTCACCCGGGTAGGCCTCGCGACCCGGCGGGCGACGCAGCAGCAGCGACACGGCGCGGTAGGCCTCGGCCTGCTTGGTGAGGTCGTCGAACACGATGAGGACGTGCTTGCCGGCGTACATCCAGTGCTGGCCGATGGCCGAGCCGGTGTAGGGCGCGAGGTACTTGAAGCCCGCGGAGTCGGACGCCGGCGACGCGACGATCGTCGTGTACTCCAGCGCGCCGGCCTCCTCGAGGGCGCCGCGCACCGAGGCGATGGTCGAGCCCTTCTGGCCGATCGCGACGTAGATGCAGCGCACCTGCTTGTCCGGGTCCCCGGACTCCCAGTTCTGCTTCTGGTTGATGATCGTGTCGATGGCGATGGTGCTCTTGCCAGTGGCACGGTCACCGATGATCAGCTGGCGCTGACCGCGCCCGACGGGCGTCAGGGCGTCGATCGCCTTGATTCCGGTGGCGAGCGGCTCGTGCACCGACTTGCGTGCCATCACGCCGGGGGCCTGGAGCTCGAGCGCGCGACGCTCCTCGGACTCGATCTCGCCGAGGCCGTCGATCGGCTGGCCCAGCGGGTCGACCACGCGGCCGAGGTAGCCCTCGCCGACGGGCACCGAGAGGATCTCGCCCGTGCGACGCACGGTCTGGCCCTCCTCGATCTTGTCGAAGTCACCGAGGACCACGACACCGACCTCGCGGGTGTCGAGGTTGAGCGCGAGGCCGAGCGTGCCGTCCTCGAACTCGAGCAGCTCGTTGGCCATGACCGAGGGCAGGCCGGTGACGCGCGCGATGCCGTCGGCGGCCTCGGCGACCGTGCCGACCTCCTCCTTCGTCGCGGAGTCGGGCTTGTAGTCCGACACGAAGCGCTGAAGCGCGTCCCGGATCTCGTCCGGACGGATGGACAGCTCCGTCATTTCATCTCACCTGTTCTCTGGTCTGGCTCTGAGGAGTTCTTGGATGTGTCTCGGGCCGTCAGCCGGCCAGCTTGCGCCCGGCGTCGTCGAGGCGGCTCGCGACCGTCCCGTCGATGACGTCGTCACCGATCTCGACGCGGATGCCACCGATGACGTCCGGGTCGACGATGACGTTGAGGTGCACGGTGCGGCCGTAGGAGCGCGAGAGCGCCGCTGCGAGCCGGTCGCGGTCGGTGTCGGCCAGCGGGCGGGCGACGCGAACGGTCGCAACTCCCTCTCCGCGGACCTCGGCCGCGATCTTCTGGTACGACGCCAGCGCGACGGCCACCGTGCGGTGGCTCCCGGACAGCGACTGGCGCACGAGCGCCACCGTGGCCGGCAGCGTCCTGCCGCCGAGCAGCCCCTCGACCAGCGCCGACTTGTCGGCGCGGCTGCGAGCGGGGTCGGACAGCGCGTCACGCAGCCCGGGGTTGGCCTGGACGAGCTGGCCCACCGCGAACACCTCGTCCTCGAGGCGTCCGGCGTCGTCACCGGTGGAGCGGACCATCGCGACCACGCCGAGCTGCTCGAGGGCGTCGGCCAGGTCGCGCCCGGCCGTCCAGCGCTGCGCGACAGCGGTGGCGACGACCTCGAGGGCCTCCGGGGAGACCTTCTGGTCGAGCACGCTGCGGAGCAGGTCGGCCTTGGCCTCGCCGGGGACGGACACGTCGGTCGCGACGCGGCGCAGGCCGGGCTCGGCGCGGAGCAGGTCCGCGGTCCCGAAAAGGTCCTGGCCCACCCGGCCCAGGCCGCCGGAGCCCGGGAGGACAGCGGCGGCCGCGGCGTAGGCCTCTGCGGACGCACCTCGCATCATCAGTTGACGCTCCCCGACGAGTTGGTCGTGGCGGAGTCCGCCTCGATCTCGGCGAGGAACCGCTCGACCACGCGGCTCTGGCGAGCCTCGTCCTCGAGGCTCTCGCCCACGATGCGGCCGGCCAGGCCGGTCGCGAGCGTGCCCACCTCGGCACGGAGCGAGGTGACGGCCTGCTGACGCTCGGCCTCGATCTGCGCCTTGCCGTGCTCGACGATGCGGGCGGACTCGGCCTGGGCCGTCTCCCGCATCTCGGCGACGATCGCAGCACCCTGCTCACGCGCCTCCTCGCGGATGCGCGCCGCTTCGTGCCGGGCGTCGGCGAGCTGCTTCTCCAGCTCGGCGAGCCTGGCGTCGGCCTCGGCCTGCTTGGACTCGGCCGCGGCGATGCCACCCTCGATCGCCTGGGTGCGCTCGGCGAAGGTCTGCTCGAAGCGCGGAGCGACGAACTTCCAGATGAGGAAGAGGAGCAGGCCGAAGACGACGAGCGACAGGGCGGCCTCGACGGGCACGAAGCCCAGCGGGTTCTCCGGGGCGTGGCCGCCCTCGGCGGGCTCCCCGTCCGCGAGGAAGATCAGATTCTGCATGGCAGTCCTTCGTCAGTCGTGCAAGCGGGTCGTGTCAGAGGACGAACGCGAGCGCGATACCGATGATGGCGAGCGCCTCGGCGAGGGCGAAGCCCAGGATGGCGATCGACTGGAGGCGGCTCTGGGCCTCGGGCTGACGGGCGACGCCGGAGATGTAGGCGGCGAAGATCAGGCCGATACCGACGCCGGGGCCGATCGCAGCGAGACCGTAACCGACCATGTTGAGGGAGCCTTCCACGGCTTTGTCCTTTCGGTTGTTACTACTGGGTTGAACACTTGGGGGGTGAAACAGAGGGGGTCGAGCTTCTCGGGGCTCAGTGCTCGTCTGCGAGCGCGCCCGAGATGTACATGGCGTTGAGCAGGGTGAAGACGTAGGCCTGGAGGAACTGCACCAGGAGCTCGAGGAACGAGATCGCGATGGCGAGCACCCAGGCGAGCGGGCCGGCGACGTAGCCGATGCCGCCGTACTCCAGCAGGAAGAGACCGCCGGTGGAGAACAGGATCAGCAGCAGGTGGCCCGCGAACATGTTGGCGAACAGACGCAGTGCCAGCGTGACCGGGCGGACCAGGATGTTGGAGAAGAACTCCAGCGGCACCAGCAGCGGGTACATCGCCGGGCTGACGCCGGACGGGACGCTCTGCAGCTTGAGGTAGCCGAGGAAGCCGTGCTTCTTGATGCCGACCGCGTTGTAGATGATCCAGCTGAGCGCGGCGAGCGCGTAGGCCATCGAGGCGCGCGAGAAGGTCGGGAACTGGATGAACGGGATGGTGGCGAACGCGTTGTTGATGAGGATGAAGAAGAAGACCGTCACCAGGTAGGGCACGAACTTGATGAAGTCGTGGCTGCCGATGATGTCGCGCCCGATCGAGTTGCGGACCATGCCGTAGGCGCTCTCGCCGGCGAACTGGATGCGGCTCGGGACCAGCGTCGCGCGGCGGGCCGCGGCGTAGAAGAAGACGAACACGATCACCGCGCCCAGCAGCAGCTGCACCATCGGCTTGGTGACCGCGAGGCCGCCGATGTGGAACAGCGGGACCTCGGAGAAGTCGAAGCTGTTGGGACCGGGGGCGACGAACTCGCCGCCGGACTCAGCCATGGTGATGCCGAACATCTGCGTCAGTCTCCTCGGTGCTTGTCAGAGCTGGGCGTGTCTGCGTGAGCACTCGCCTTGTTGAACCGTGCGTACGTCATGTAGATCCCGAAGCCGGCACCGATGAGGATGCCGATCGCCACGAGGAAGGTCGTGCCGAGCCATCGATCGAGGGCCCAGCCGGCCAACCCGTAGACAGCAACACCCGAGACGATGTAGCCGAAGGCGTGCCAGGGGTCGCCCTTGGGGGAATCGTCGGATGGGGCCGTCGGGGGAAGCTGTCGAGCCATCGCGCCCCGCACACTAGCAGCGGATTCGCTCATCGCTCACCCCCGGGGTGACGGGCCGGCTCGGCTGCGACCGGCGCGTCCGAGGGCCGGTCGGCCGCGGTCTCGTAGAGCGGGATCCGCTGGCGCGTGGCGGCGACGAGCTGCCCGACGAGCCAGGTCAGGGTGACGACGATGACGGCCGTCGCGAACCACCCGCGGGACAGCGTCTCCGCGCCGGCGTCGGCGCGGTCGATGGCGGTCACCACGACAGCCAGGACCAGCAGCTGGAGCGCGTAGGTCATCAGCGCGACCAGCATCGACGCGCCCGGCAGCACGCGGGCGACGAGGCCGACGGCGGCCAGGCCGAGGGCGAACACGACGAGCGTCACCACTCCCCCGACGGCGGCGCCCACCACACCCGGGCGGCCGTCGGCGAGCCCGCCGACGAGGACCAGCACGACGACCGCGACGGTCCCGGCAGCCAGTGCACCGAGGACCGGCGACAACCCCCGTCGGGGGCCTGTCTTCGACTCGGTCGTCATGGCGGCGGCCTGTCTCTCAGAGGTGCTGGGTGACTGCTCGTGAAAACTATCACAAAGTCCGCCCGAGCCTCCAACCGGGGTCCGGGCTAGTCGTCCATCGGCTCCAGGGCGGGGTCGACCGGATCCTCGAGGCGGCCCTCGACCTCGGCGTTCTCGGGCAGCCCGGTGTCCCCCAGCCCGGTCTTGCGCGGGCGCTGCACCCGCGGCAGCACGAAGGTCATCGCGATCGTCAGCGCCAGCATCGAGCCCAGGCTCCACCACACCCACGGACTGTCGTAGAGGCTCACGATCACCGCACCGGCGGCGAGCGTGAAGGCCCACATCCACATGATCAGGACCGCGCGCCGCTGGGAGTGGCCGATCTCGAGCAGGCGGTGGTGCAGGTGCTGCTTGTCGGCGCTCATCGGCGAGCGCCCCGCGCGCGTACGACGCACGATGGCGAGCACCATGTCGACGATCGGGACGAGCAGGAGCGAGATCGGCAGCAGCACCGGCAGCACGGTGACGAAGAGGCTGTTGCCCGCCGAGGTGGGCATCCCGAAGAACTGGCCGGTGAGGGTGAGCGCGCTCGCCGAGAGGACCAGGCCGATCAGCATCGAGCCGGAGTCGCCCATGAACAGGCGTGCCGGGTGGAAGTTGTGCGGCAGGAACCCCGCGCAGGCACCGGCGAGGGCGGCGCTGAGCAGGGCGCCCGTGGTGGCCAGCGTCAGGTTGTTGGTGTCGGAGAGCTGGTAGCAGTAGAGGAAGAACGCCGCGGCACCGATGCCCACCACCCCGGCCGCCAGGCCGTCGAGGCCGTCGACGAAGTTGACCGCGTTCATCGTGCCGATGACCACGACGAGCGTGATGATCGCGCCCTGGGCGTCGCCGAGGGCGATCTGGGTGCCGTCGGGGCTGGGGAAGTAGTAGAACCGCACCCCGAAGGCGACCAGGAGGGCCGCGGCCAGCACCTGTCCCCCGAGCTTGGTCAACGCGTCGAGGTCGAAGATGTCGTCGAGCACCCCGACCGCGCAGACGAGGGCACCGGCCACCAGCACGACGCCGGCGTCGCGGAAGACGAAGTTGTCGCTGGTGGAGAGGAACGGCAGCTCGCGGGCGACGCCGTACGCCGCCACGAGACCACCGAGCATCGCCAGGCCGCCGAGGTAGGGGATCGGGACGGCGTGCACGTCGCGGTCGCGCACCGCGGCGACGGCACCGGTGCGCAGCGCGATCTCGCGCGCGATGACCGTGAGGAGGTAGGTCACCGACAGGGAGACCAGGAAGACGAGGAGGTACTCCCGCACCCCTCAGCCCTCGTCCGCCAGCACGATCCCGTGGTCCTCGATCGCAGCGTTGAGCTGGTCGAGCGAGAGCGCGCCGAGGCGCAGGACCCGGCCTTCAGGGACCGTGACGTCGACGATCGTGGAGGCCTCGCCGCCCGGCGAGGTACCGCCGTCGACGATCACCGCGACGGCGTCGCCGAGCATCTCCTCCGCCGCGTCGGCGTCGGTGGCGGCGGGGCGACCGGTGAGGTTGGCCGAGGAGACCGCGAGCGGGCCGGTGCGCTCGAGGACCGCCAGGGCGACCTCGTCGTCGGGCATCCGCACCGCGACGGTCCCCCGGGTCTCCCCGAGGTCCCAGACCAGCGAGGACTGCTGGCGGCACACGATCGTGAGCGGGCCCGGCCAGAACGCCTCGACCAGCGCGCGGGCCCACGGGGGGACGCCCTCGGCCAGCGCGTCGAGCGTGGTCGGAGCCGACACCAGCACCGGGGGCGGCATGTCGCGGCCACGACCCTTGGCGTCGAGCAGGCGCTGGACGGCGTGCCGGGAGAAGGCGTCGGCGGCGATCCCGTAGACGGTGTCGGTGGGGATGACGACCAGGTCGCCGCTGCGTACGGCGCCGGCAGCGGCGGTCACCGCCGCCTCGCGCTCCTCGTCGGTCGACGTGCTGAACCTGTCCACGCTGCTCATCGTGCCAGTCGTGCGGTCAGGTAGCGCGGGCGACCCGCGAGGTCCCGGTGGTCGGACACGTCGCTCCAGCGGCCGCTGGCAGCGAAGACCGCGGGCGCGGACTCCCCCTGCACGTCCGCGTGCTCGGCCCCGACCACTCCCCCGGGCCGCAGCAGCCCGGCGGCGCGGCGCTCCAGCACGCGGATCGCGTCGAGGCCGTCCTGGCCCGAGAACAGCGCGACGTGCGGGTCGTGGTCGCGCGCCTCGGCGGCGACCGACTCCCACGCCTCGAGCGGGATGTAGGGCGGGTTGCAGACCACGACGTCGACGGTCCCGAGCAGGTCGTCGAAGGCCGTGGCGAGGTCGCCCTGGCGCAGGTCGACGCCGGTGCCGGCGAGGTTGCGCTCGGCCCACGCCAGGGCGCCCTCGTCGAGCTCGACGGCGTGCACCTCGGCTCCCGGCACCTCGTCCGCGACCGCCTTGGCGATGGCGCCGGACCCCGTGCAGAGGTCGACGACCACGGGCGGTCGACCCACGAGCAGAGCCTGGTCGATCGCCCAGCCGGCCAGCAGCTCGGTCTCCGGGCGGGGCACGAAGACGCCCGGGCCGACGGCGAGCTCGACGTGGCGGAAGGCGGCGCTGCCGGTCAGGTGCTGCAGCGGCTCGCGGGCCACCCGGCGCGCCACGAGGGCGTCGTACTCCTCGCGCTGCCCGGTGCTGAGGCCGTCGACGAGCGGCAGGCGACCGAGCGCGACGTCGAGGACGTGCGCCAGCAGCAGGTCGGCGTCGCGCTCGGGTGAGGCGACTCCGGCGTCGCGCAGACGGGCCGCCGCGTCACGCCGGGCCGTGCTGGCCCGCACTCAGGACTCCAGCTCGGCGAGCCGGGCGGCCATGTCGGCCTCGACGCACGAGTCGAGCACCGGCTGGAGGTCACCGTCCAGCACCTGGTCGAGGTTGTAGGCCTTGTAGCCGGTGCGGTGGTCGGAGATCCGGTTCTCCGGGTAGTTGTAGGTCCGGATCCGCTCGGAGCGGTCGACCGTGCGGACCTGCGAGCGACGCGCCTCGCTGGCCTCGGCGTCGGCAGCCTCCTGGGCGACCTGGAGCAGCCGCGCGCGCAGGATGCGCATCGCGGACTCCTTGTTCTGCAGCTGGCTCTTCTCGTTCTGGCAGCTCGCGACGATGCCGGTCGGCAGGTGGGTGATCCGCACCGCGGAGTCGGTCGTGTTGACGCTCTGGCCACCGGGACCGCTGGAGCGGTAGACGTCGATGCGGAGGTCGTTGTCGTTGATCTCGACGTCGACCTGCTCGGCCTCGGGCATCACCAGGACGCCGGCGGCGGAGGTGTGCACGCGGCCCTGCGACTCCGTGACGGGCACCCGCTGCACGCGGTGCACACCGCCCTCGAACTTGAGCAGGGCGTACGGCGCCTGGCCGGGCTCGACCGTCCCCCTGGCCTTCACCGCGGCGGTGACGGACTTGAAGCCGCCGAGGTCGGACTCGGTGGCGTCGAGCAGCTCCACGCTCCAGCCGCGTGCCTCGGCGTAGCGGGAGTACATCCGCAGCAGGTCGCCGGCGAACAGGGCCGACTCCTCGCCGCCCTCGCCGGACTTGATCTCGAGCAGCGCGTCCTTGCCGTCCGAGGGGTCGCGGGGCACGAGGAGGCGGCGCAGCCGCTCCTCGGCCGCGACGCGGCGGGCGGCCAGCACGTCGGCCTCCGCCGCGAAGGCAGGGTCGTCGGAGGCCAGCTCGCGCGCGGCCTCGACGTCGTCACCGAGCTGGAGCCAGTCCTGCCACGTGGTCACCACGGCGGTGAGCTCGGCATACCTCTGGTTGAGCTGCTTGGCGAGGCGCTGGTCGGCGTGCGTCTCGGGCAGCGCGAGGCGTCCCTCGAGCTCGGCGTGCTCCTGGCGCATGCCTTCGACGGCCTCGAACACGGCTCTTCTCCTGCGGCTGGACGGATGGCGGGGTGGCTGGGCAGACGACAAGGCGCCGGCCACCCGCAATGAGCGGGCGACCGGCGCCTGACGTGGGCTACTTGCTCTCGGCCTTCTCGGAGGCAGCAGCCTTCTTGCCGTAGCGGGACTCGAACCGGGCGACGCGGCCGCCGGTGTCGAGGATCTTCTGCTTGCCGGTGTAGAACGGGTGGCACTGCGAGCAGACATCGGCGTGGATCGTGCCGGAGGTCGCGGTGCTGCGGGTGGTGAACGACGCGCCGCAGGTGCAGGTGACCTTGGTCTCGACGTAGTCGGGGTGGGTGTCCTTCTTCATGGTGTCCTCTCAGTTGCTCCGGGTCGTCCGCGTGGATCGCTGCGACGTGAACCGGAACCGACGCACAAGTGTGCCACCGCTCTCAACAGCGGCGCCAATCCGGTCATTCCCGCTCGGTGGGCCCGCCTCAGCGGTGCCCGATGACCTTCGCGACCGCCGCCTGGGTCTCGGCGGCAGCGAGCTGCTTGCGCAGGTCGCCGACGACGGCGCCCTCGGCCGGCGCGAGGAGCTTCTCCTCGTGCCGGGTGCCCGACGCGGCGACGTCCACGGCCGGGACGATGCCCTTGGCCGCGCGGTCCGCGCTGAGCACCAGCTCGAGGTTGGCGGTGCCGGCGAGCTCCTCGAGGAAGAACTCGTCGGTGGCCGAACCGGTGCCGACGCTGACCGAGGCGAGGATCGTCAGCGAGCCACCGTCCTCGATCTTGCGGGCGGCACCGAAGAACTCCTTGGTCGGGTGGACCGCGGAGGCGTCGACCAGGCCACCGAGCACGCGACCGTTGGCCGGCGCCGCGAGGTTGTAGGCCCGGCCCAGGCGCGTGAGCGAGTCGAGCAGCACGACGACGTCGTGGCCCAGCTCGACGAGCCGCTTGGCCCGCTCGATCGCCAGCTCGGCGACGAGGGTGTGGTCGGCAGGCTGCCGGTCGAAGGTCGACGCGACGACCTCGCCCTTGACGGCGCGCTGGTAGTCGGTGACCTCCTCCGGGCGCGTGTCGACGAGCACCACCATCACGTGGCACTCGGGGTTGTTGGTCGTCACCGACTGCGCGATCGAGCGCAGCAGGGTCGTGGTGCCCGTACGCGGCGGGGTGAGCACGAGCCCACGCTGGCCCTTGCCGATGGGCGCGGCGATGTCGACGACCTTGCCGATCACGTTGGCGTCGTCGGTGGCCAGGCGCAGCCGCTGGTGCGGGTGCACCGGGACCGAGTCGGCGAACTCGGGACGCTCCTTGGCGCCCTCGGCCTCGGTGCCGTTGATGCTGTCGATGCGGACCATCGGGTTGAACTTCTCGCGACGCTCGCCCTCGCGCGGCTGCCGTACCTGGCCGACGACGGCGTCGCCGCGCCGCAGGTGGTACTTCCGCACCATCGACAGCGACAGGTAGACGTCCTCCGGACCGGGGAGGTAGCCGGAGGTGCGCACGAACGCGCAGTTGTCGAGAACGTCGAGGATGCCGGCGGCCGGCACCAGCACGTCGTCCTCGAGGATCGTGGTGTCGGGCTCGTTGCGCCCGCCCTGGCGCGCCGCGGTGCGGTCGCGGCCGCGGCGGCGACGGTTGCGGCGGCTCCCGCCCTCGCCGTCCTCGTCGTCGTCGTCCTGGTGCTGCTGGTTCTGGCCCTGCTGGCCCTGCTGGCCCTGCTGGCCCTGTGGGTTCTGGCCCGGCTGGTTCTGCTGCTGCTTGGGCTGGTTCTGCTGCTGCTTGTCGTTCTGCTGCTTGTCGTCCTGCTTCTGGTCCTGCTTCTGGTCCTGCTTCTGCTTCTGCTTGCCGCCCTGCTCCTGCTGACGGTCCTGACGGTCCTGCTGGGCGGGTCGGTCCTGCTGGGCGGATCGGTCCTGCTGGGCGGGTCGGTCCTGCTGCGCGGCGGCCGCCTCGGGCTGGTCGGCACCCTTCTCCGCCTGCCGGTCTGCCTGGCGCTGCTTGCGGGTGCGGGTGCGCACGGTCGTCTGCGCGGCGGGCTCAGCAGCGTCCGTCGACGGTTCGGCCGCCGGTGCCGGTTCCGCGGGCTGCTCGGCCTTCGCCCGGCCGGCGCCGGACTGCGCGGCCTTGATCGCGTCGACCAGCTGGGCCTTCTTCATCGAGCCGGCACCGGCGACGCCGAGGCCGGACGCCATCGACTTCAGGTCGGCGAGCAGCATCGAGCTGAGGCCGCCACCCTTCTTCGCCGGCTTCTTCGCGGCAGGGGTCTCGGCGGTCTCGACAGAGGGAGTCTCGGTCACGTGGATCCTTCGCACGTCGCGTCGCCGCTGCCGGAACCGATCGAGCGGTGCCGTGCTGCGGCGGATGGTGGTCGCCCGTGCACGCGGTCAGAGGGACCGGGTGGGGCGGGTACGCCGAACGGCGCGCGCTCAGGCTAGCAGCACGGCCCCGTCGGCGGAGACGGTCAGGGCGTGACACTCCCAGCCGTCCGGGCAGCTCGCCACCAGCGCGGACGTGTCGGCGGACCCGAAGGCCAGCACGGTGGGGCCGGCGCCGGACACCACGGCCGGTACGCCGTCCGCGCGGAGGCGGTGCACCAGCGCCAGGGTCTCGGGCATGGCCGGCTCGCGCTGCTCCTGGTGCAGCCAGTCGCGGGTGGCGGCGAGCAGGTGCTCCGGCTGGCCGCCGAGCGCGGCGACGAGGAGGGCGGCGCGACCCGAGTTGGCGGCCGCGTCGGCGTGCGGGACGGTCCCCGGCAGCAGCCCGCGGGCGACCCTGGTCTCGACGCCGGTCGGCGGCACGAACGCGACCGCGGTGATCCGCGGGTCGACGCCGGCGCGGACGGCGTACCACCGGTCGTCCTCGCGCCCGGAGATGACGAAACCGCCGTGGAACGCGGGTGCCACGTTGTCGGGGTGGCCCTCCAGGTCGGCGGCGAGGTCGAGGAGCGCCTCGTCGGACGCGAGCAGCTGACCGCCCGCGACGAGTGCCCGGGCGAGCACGACGCCCGCGACGATCGCCGCCGACGACGACCCGAGGCCACGCGCGTGCGGGATGACGTTGCGGCACGACAGCCGCAGGCCGGGAGGCTGCTCCCCCATCAGGTCGAAGGCCGCCCGCATCGCGCGGACGACCAGGTGGGACTCGTCGCGGGGTACGCCGTCCGCGCCCGCGCCGTCGACCCGGACGACCAGCCCCTCCGGCAGCACCTCCGCCTCGAGCTCGTCGCGCAGGGAGAGCGCAAGGCCGAGGGAGTCGAAGCCGGGGCCGAGGTTGGCCGAGGTCGCCGGGACGGTGACCCGCACCGGCCCGTCGACGAACGTCGCCATCAGGTGAGCCCGGCCGCGGCCGCCGCGGTGTGCACGTCGGCGTCGACGACCGTGTCGACGATGTCGCCGCACGACTCGAGCGCGGTCGCGGTGTCCTTGAGCCCGTGGCCGGTGACGGTGACCGCGACGGTGGCGCCGGCGAAGGACTGGCCCGCGGCGAGGGCGGCGAGGATGCCGGCGACCCCCGCGGCGGAGGCGGGCTCGACGAAGACGCCGTCGTGGCGGGCGAGCTCGAGCTGCGCGGCGAGGATCTGCTCGTCCGAGACCGCGGCGAACCCGCCCTCGGACTCCTTGGCGGCCTGCTCGGCGAGGTGCCACGACGCGGGGTTGCCGATGCGGATCGCGGTGGCCTTGGTCTCCGGGTCGGGGAACGGTTCGCCGGTCACGAGCGGCGCCGCACCCTCGGCCTGGAAGCCGAGCATCCGAGGCCGCCTGCTCGCCCGGCCCAGCTCGGCGTACTGGCTGTAGCCGAGCCAGTAGGCCGAGATGTTGCCGGCGTTGCCGACCGGGAGCACGTGGACGTCCGGGGCGTCACCGAGGAAGTCGACGATCTCGAACGCCGCGGTCTTCTGGCCCTGGAGCCGCACCGGGTTGACCGAGTTCACCAGTGCGACCGGGTAGTCCTTCGACAGGCCGATCGCCATCGACAGGCAGTCGTCGAAGTTGCCGCGGACCATGATCACCTGCGCGCCGTGGACGACCGCCTGGGCGAGCTTGCCCGCGGCGATCTTGCCCTCGGGGACGAGGACGAGCGGCTTCAGCCCGGCCTTGGCGGCGTAGGCGGCCATCGAGGCCGAGGTGTTGCCCGTGGACGCGCAGACGACCGCCTCGGCGCCGAGGTGCCGGGCGTGCGAGATGGCCGCGGTCATCCCGCGGTCCTTGAAGGAGCCGGTCGGGTTGTCGCCCTCGACCTTCAGCCACACGTCGGCCCCGGTCAGCCCGGACAGCCACTCGGAGTGGACCAGCGGCGTGCCGCCCTCGCGGAGCGTCACCGCCGGCAACCCCTCGGGGATGTCGAGCAGGTCGCGGTACTCCTCGATGACGCCCCGCCACTGGTGGGTCATGCCGCTCACTCGTCGCCGCCCTCGACGCGCATGACCGAGGTGACGTCACGCACGATGTCCATGTTGCGCAGCTGCTCGACCGTCGCGGCGAGCGCGGCGTCGGGGGCGGCGTGCGAGACGACGACGAGCTGGGCATCGGCGCCGCGGCCCTCCTGCCGCACGGTCTGGATCGACACGTCGTGGTCGGCGAAGGCGTTGGCCACTGCCGCCAGCACGCCCGCCCGGTCGTCGACGTCGATCGCGACGTGGTAGCGCGTGCGGGTCTCCCCCATCGGCTGCACCGCGCGGTCGGCGTAGGCCGACTCCCCCGCCCCGCGGGTGCCGGCGAGGCGGTTGCGGGCGACGGTGACGAGGTCGCCGAGGACGGCGCTCGCGGTCGGCGCACCGCCGGCACCGGGGCCGTAGAACATCAGCTGGCCCGCGGCCTCGGACTCGACGAAGACCGCGTTGTAGGCCTCGCGCACGCTGGCGAGCGGGTGCGAGCGCGGGATCATCGCCGGGTGGACGCGCGCGGCGACCTGGTCGCCCCGCAGCTCGCAGATCGCGAGCAGCTTGACCACCGAGCCCATGTCGCGAGCGCTGGCCACGTCGGCGGCGGTGACGTCGGAGATGCCCTCGCGGTGGACGTCGGCCGCGGTCACGCGCGAGTGGAAGGCGAGGCTGGCGAGGATCGCGGCCTTGGCCGCGGCGTCGAACCCCTCGACGTCGGCGGTGGGGTCGGCCTCGGCGTAGCCGAGCTCCTGGGCCTCCTCGAGCGCCTCGGAGAACCCGGCCCCGGAGCTGTCCATCTTGTCGAGGATGAAGTTGGTGGTTCCGTTGACGATGCCGAGCACGCGGGTCACCTTGTCCCCGGCGAGGGACTCGCGCAGCGGACGCAGGATCGGGATGGCGCCGGCGACGGCCGCCTCGTAGTAGAGGTCGCGCTCGGCCTTCTCGGCCGCCTCGAACAGGGTCGGGCCGTCCTCCGCGAGGAGTGCCTTGTTGGCCGTCACGACGCTCGCGCCGTTGTCGAGCGCGGAGAGGATGAGCGACCGGGCCGGCTCGATGCCGCCGATCACCTCGACCACCAGGTCGACGTCGTCGCGGGCGACCAGGCCGGCGACGTCGTCGGTGAGCAGGCCGTCCGGCACCTCGACGTCGCGCGGCGCGTCGAGACGTCGTACGCCGACCCCGACCAGCTCGACGGGCGCGCCCACGCGAGCGGCGAGGTCGTCGCTCTGCTCGGTCAGCAGCCGGACCACCTGGGAACCGACCGCGCCGCAGCCGAGCACCGCCACCCTCAAGGCCTCACTCATGAAACACCCACATCGGTCGCCAACAGGTCGGCCTCAGTCTCTCGTCGGAGCACGGTGAAAGTCTTCCCGTCCCGAACTCCGATCACCGGAGGACGCAGGGCGTGGTTGTAGTTGGACGCCATGGATCTGCAGTAGGCGCCGGTGCCGGGCACGGCGACGAGGTCACCGGGCCGCACGTCGCCGGGCAGGAACTCGTCCTTGACCACGATGTCGCCGGCCTCGCAGTGCTTGCCGACCACGCGGGCCAGCGCCGCCGGCGCCCCGGACGCGCGCGAGGCGAGGGTGGCGGAGTAGTCGGCGTCGTAGAGGGCGGTGCGGATGTTGTCGCTCATCCCGCCGTCGACCGAGACGTAGGAGCGGCGGGCACCGCCGTCGAGGGCGACCTCCTTCACCGTGCCGACCTGGTAGACGGTGCACATCGACGGCCCGACGATCGCGCGACCGGGCTCGATGGAGAGCCGGGGACGCTCGATCCCCAGCGCGCGGCACTCGTGCTCGACGATCTCCGACATCCCGCGGGCGAGGGTCTCGGGCGTGGAGGGGTCGTCCTGCGTGGTGTAGGCGATGCCGAAGCCGCCGCCGAGGTCCATCTCGGGCATCACGACGCCGAGCTCGGTCGCCACCCGCGCGTGCAGGCCGAGGACCCGGCGGGCCGCCACCTCGAAGCCGGAGGTGTCGAAGATCTGGCTGCCGATGTGGGAGTGCAGGCCGAGGAGCCGGAGGCCGGGCGCGGCGAGCACGCGTCGTACGGCATCGAGGGCGTCGCCGCCGGCGATCGAGAAGCCGAACTTCTGGTCCTCGTGGGCGGTGGCGATGTACTCGTGGGTGTGCGCCTCGACGCCCGCGGTGACGCGGACGAGCACGCCGGTCGTGCGGCCGAGCTCGGTCGTCACCCTCGCCAGCCGCTCGATCTCGTCGAAGGAGTCCACGATGACCCGGCCCACGCCGAGCTCGACGGCCCGCTCGAGCTCACCCAGGGTCTTGTTGTTGCCGTGGAAGCCGATCCGCTCCATCGGGAAGCCGGCACGCTCGGCGACCGCGAGCTCGCCGCCCGAGCAGACGTCGAGGGAGAGGCCGTCCTCGGCCAGCCAGCGCGCGACCGTCGTGCAGAGGAACGCCTTGCCGGCGTAGAAGACCTCGTAGCCCTCGAACGCGTCGCGGAAGGCGCGCGCCCGGGCCCGGAAGTCGTCCTCGTCGAGGACGTAGGCGGGCGAGCCGTGCTCGCGCACCAGCTCCGTCAGCGGTACGCCGCCCACGGACAGCACGCCGTCGGCCTTGGTGGCCGTGCGGGACCACAGGTGGTCGACGAGCGCGTTGGGGTCGGCCGGCTCACGGAGCCAGTGGGGGCCGCCGGGACGGTTGGAGCGCAGCGCGCCGTCCGCGTGCGCCCAGCCGGACGGGTGTGCGGTGGGCACGACCGCCTCACATCCGCTCGGGAGCGGACACGCCGAGCAGGTCGAGCCCGTTGGCGAGCACGACCCGCGTGGCGTCGACGAGCATCAGCCGCGCCCGGTGCAGGTCACCGGTCTCCTCGTCGCCGCGCGGCAGCACCCGGCAGGCGTCGTAGAAGCGGTGGTAGGTGCCGGCGAGCTCCTCGAGGTAGCGGGCCACCCGGTGCGGCTCGCGCAGCTCGGCGGCGGCCTTGACCACCCGCGGGAACTCGGCGAGGGCGCGCAGCAGCTCGCCCTCCTTCTCGTGGGTCAGCAGCTCGGGGTGCGACTCGGCGACCACGCCGAGGTCGGCAGCGTTGCGCATCAGGCTCGCGACCCGCGCGTGGGCGTACTGCACGGTGAAGACCGGGTTGTCGTTCGTCGCCTTCGCCCACAGGTCGAGGTCGATGTCGATCGGGCTGTCGGAGTGGTAGCGCGCGAGGGCGTAGCGGCTCGCGTCGACTCCGATCGCGTCGACCAGGTCGTCGATCGACACGATCGTGCCGTTGCGCTTCGACATGCGCATCGGCTCGCCGTCCCTCAGCAGGTTGACCATCTGACCGATGAGGATCTCGAGGTTCTTGCCGGGCTCGTCCCCGAAGGCGGCGCACATCGCGTTCATCCGGCCGACGTAGCCGTGGTGGTCGGCGCCGAGCATGATGAAGCAGCGGTCGAAGCCGCGCTCGCGCTTGTCGAGGTAGTAGCCGAGGTCACCCGAGATGTAGGCCGGCGTGCCGTTGGACCGGATGATCACGCGGTCCTTGTCGTCGCCGTACTTCTCGGTGCGCAGCCACAGCGCGCCGTCGGCCTCGTAGGTGTTGCCCATCTCGGTGAGCCGCTCGATGGCCCGCTCGACGGCGCCGGAGTCGTGCAGCGACTTCTCGTGGAAGTAGACGTCGAAGTCGACCCCGAAGTCGTGCAGGGACTTCTTGATCTCGGCGAACATCATCTCGACGCCGACCTCGCGGAAGACCTCCTGCGCGGCCTCGTCGTCCATGTCCTTGACGTCGGGGCGCTGCTCGATCACGGCCGCGGCGATGTCGTGGATGTACTGCCCGCCGTAGCCGTCCTCGGGCGCGGGGCGCCCCTGGGCGCTGGCCAGCAGCGAGGAGCTGTAGCGGTCGATCTGCGCCCCGTGGTCGTTGAAGTAGTACTCGCGCGTGACGTCCGCACCGGTCTTCTGGAAGATCCGGCCGAGGGCGTCACCGACCGCCGCCCAGCGGACGCCGCCGAGGTGCAGCGGGCCGGTGGGGTTGGCGGAGACGAACTCGAGGTTGATCTTCTCGCCCGCGAAGGCGTCCGAGGAGCCGTACGACGACCCTGCCGCGACGATGTCGGCCGCGACCTGGCCCTGGGCACCGGCCTCGACCGTGATGTTGAGGAAGCCCGGTCCGGCGACCTCGACCTCGGAGATGCCGTCGGACGCGCGCAGCCGGTCGGCGACCAGGTCGGCGAAGGCGCGCGGGTTCGTCCCGGCCTTCTTGGCGAGCTGGAGGGCGACGTTGGTGGCGTAGTCGCCGTGACCCTTCTGCCGGGGTCGCTCCACCGTGACCTGGGTCGGCACGCCGTCGGGCAGCGTGATCGCACCGTCGGCCACGAGGGCCGCCAGCGCATCGACGATGGTCTCGGAGAGCTGCTCTGGGTTCACCCACCAAGCCTATCGGCGGGCCACCCGAGGGACCGAACCGATATCACTGCCCGACCACTAGGGTGCTGCGCTGTGACGACGCACCCCACCTACGACCAGCTGATCGACCTCCCGGCCTACGTGGAGCAGCCGGTGCCGATGCCCTTCGAGGACATCAACGGCCACCTCAACGTCCGCCACTACATCGGTATCGCCAGCGAGGGGCTGGACGAGTCGCTCGTCGAGGTCGGCATCCCGCAGATGTGGCCGCTGACCGACAACCAGGCGTGCTTCTCCGCCGAGCACCACGTGACCTACCTCAACGAGCTGCGCACCGGGAGCGAGATGTCGGCGCGGGTGCGGCTGCTGGGCCGCTCCGAGCGGGCCGGCCACGCCCTGGTCTACCTGCTCGACCACACCCACCGGCAGGTGGCGTGCGTCGTGGAGGAGATCTTCCTCCACATCGACCTCGAGACGCGGCGTACGGCGCCGTGGCCGGCCGAGATCGCCGCGGCGATGGACGCCCGGGTCGCCGAGCACGCCGCGCTCCCCTTCGAGTCCCCCACGTCGGGATCGCTCGCCCTGCGCTGAGGCACCGGTTTCCTGCCCGCGTCGAGCGGCCGGTAGTGTTCGGCGCGCACCGTCCTCGGGCCCGGCCCGAGCGGTGCATGCCTCCGTAGCTCAGGGGATAGAGCACTGGTTTCCGGTACCAGGTGCCGCAGGTTCGAATCCTGCCGGAGGCGCTTCCTCACCATCGGACCCACCGGGTCCGTCCGATCAGCAGTGCTCCAGCGCTGCATCGGCCCGGGCCTCGTGGCCGAGCCGCCGGGCCTGCGCCACGTCGGGGAACACGACGCTCGCGGCACCGACGAAGCCGATCCGGCCCTGGACCACGCAGGTCGTGATCCGGCGCGGGTCGACCTGGGCGACGGCCTGGGCCAGCTCGTAGAGCTCGGCCGGCGAGGCGTTGGTGGCCATGTGCTCCATCACGGTCATCACGCCGCGCTCGATGAAGCCTGGCTTCGAGGCCTGCGACCGGATCCGGGCGTGGATGCCGCGCAGGGTGCGCTGCTGGTTGGCCGAGCGGTCGAAGTCGCCGCCCGGCAGGGCCTTGCGGATGCGGGAGAAGGCCATCGCGTTGTAGCCGTCGAGGTGGATCCGGCCCTGCTTGAAGCCCTCCTTCTTCAGGTAGGGGTCGTAGAACCGGCGCGGGTTCGTCACCGTGATGCCGCCGATGTCGTCGACCATGTCCTCGAAGAACGGGAAGCGCGTGACCATCACGTAGTCGGGCTCAATCCCGACGAGGTTGCGCATCGCGCCCGCCATGCCCTGCGGTCCGGCGAAGTAGAGGGCGGAGTTGATCTTCTCCCGGCCGTGGCCCGGGATGCTGACCCACGAGTCGCGGGGCACGCCGATGGCCGTGGCGGAGCCCGTGCGGGTGTTGATGCCCACCAGCTGGAGGGCATCACCGCGGGCGTGCCTCATGTCCTGGCCCGGTCGGGCGTCCGAGCCGACGGCGAGGATCCACACGACGTCCGCTCCCCCGACCGCCACGCCCTGGGCGTGGCGGATCCTGACGAGGCTGACATCGGTCGGCTTCACCGTCGACTGGGGTACGACGACCGCGGTGACGGCGAGGACCGCCGCGAGGACGACCACCTTGGTGGCGCGGCGGACCAGGTGGAGGCTCGTCATCTCGACCCCTTCGCGACGTCGTAGCCGAAGATGCGCCATGCGCCCCGTCGGTGCGTGAGGAACAGGCGACCGCGGACCGTCGTGGTCCCGGCCTTGTCGCCGGTGCTCTCGAACCGCAGGACGACGTGCGCGGTGACGGCGCGCGCCCGGCGGTCGGTGGCGAGGATGTCGAGCGCCACGCTGCGGTGCGTCGCTGTCACGGAGTCGACGTGCGGTCCGCGGGTCTGGTTGGTGAGCAGCGCCTTGTCGGACCTCGCGCGCCTCTCGGCACCGGCGGTGAACCCGGGGAACGCCGAGGGAAAGGTGCTGCGCGGGTACGTACCGCCGAGGTAGGCCGCCTCCCACCAGCGGTCGACGACCCTGCCCACCTGGTGGCGCACGGCCTTGCGGCGGGCGTCCGGGAGCCGACCGTGGACGCGGTGGATCTTCGTGGTGGTCGGCAACGGGGGGTGCGAGGCGAGGCTCGCCTGCGCGTCATCACGGCTGAGCCGCTCCGGCGAGGCCGACGGGTCCGAGCCGGACGAGCAGGCAGTGCCGGTGAGGGCGAGGACGAGCGCGAGCACGAGGCCCGCGCGACGGCGTGGGAGACGGCTTGGGAGACGGCGTGGCATGGGAACTCCGGGGGCCAAATACGACAATGACTACTGATTGACTAGTGGTGTGGTCGACACCATGCCCCACCGGGCGGCCCCGCCCCTGCATTTGCGTGCGTGTGCGACTAGCCTTGTGAGACGAGTTGACCCACCCTCGCGCGAAGAGAATCGGAAGAGGCGAACAAAGCGTGGCGCAGTCCCCGAACGGGCAGTCCGGCAACCACACCTCGGTTGCACCGTCATCTGACCTGGGAGCCAACGAGTGGCTCGTGGAGGAGATGAAGGAGCAGTACGAGAAGGACCCCGCGAGCGTGGGTCCGGAGTGGGCGGAGTTCTTCGGGAACGGGAGTGCTCCGGCCACCGAGAAGACGCCGGCCGCCGCGCAGGCCACCGCCACGAAGACCGCCACCGCCACCACGACCGCCGAGAAGCCGGCGGCGAAGGCCCCCGAGAAGCCGGCGGCGAAGGCCCCCGAGAAGCCGGCCGCGAAGCCCGCCGAGGAGCCGGCCGCGCCCAAGTCGACCGCCAAGTCGACCGCCAAGTCGACCGCCACGTCGACCCCGAGGCCCGCCGCCGCAGCCGACGAGCCCGCGAAGGGCACCAGCACCCCGGTCGCCAAGGACCCGACGCCCGCCGCGCCGTCGCCGTCGAGCGACGCCCCGACCTACACCGTCCTGCGCGGGGCGCCCGCCCGGACGGCGGCCAACATGGACGCCTCGCTGTCGGTGCCGACCGCGACCTCGGTGCGCTCGGTGCCGGTCAAGCTGCTGTGGGACAACCGCACGGTCATCAACAACCACCTCGCCCGCGCCCGCGGCGGGAAGGTCTCGTTCACCCACATCATCGGCTACGCCCTGGTCAAGGCGCTGCGCTCGATGCCGGAGATGAACGTCGGCTACGAGGTCGTGGACGGCAAGCCCAACCTGATCACGCCTGCCCACATCAACCTGGGCCTGGCCATCGACATGCAGAAGCCCGACGGCAGCCGCCAGCTGCTCGTGCCCAACATCAAGGGCGCCGAGGCGATGGACTTCGCGGCGTTCTGGACGGCCTACGAGGACATGGTGCGCAAGGCGCGCGACGGCAAGCTGGCCGTCGCCGACTTCCAGGGCACTACGATGTCGCTGACCAACCCCGGCGGCATCGGCACGGTCCACTCCGTGCCGCGCCTGATGGCGGGGCAGGGCGCCATCATCGGTGTCGGCGCGATGGAGTACCCGCCGGAGTGGCAGGGCGCCTCCGACGAGGCGATCAACCGCAACGCCATCAGCAAGGCGATGACGCTGACCTCGACCTACGACCACCGTGTCATCCAGGGTGCGCAGTCGGGTGAGTTCCTCAAGCGCGTGCACGGCCTGCTGCTCGGCGAGAACGACTTCTACGACGAGATCTTCCGATCGCTGCGCATCCCCTACGAGCCGATCCGCTGGTCGCGCGACGTGGTCGCGAGCCACGACGACGACATCGTCAAGCAGGCGCGCATCCTCGAGCTGATCCACGCGTACCGGGTCCGCGGTCACCTGATGGCCGACACCGACCCGCTGGAGTACCGGCAGCGCAGCCACCCCGACCTCGAGGTGGAGTCGCACGGCCTGACGCTGTGGGACCTCGACCGCGAGTTCGCGACCGGGTCGTTCGGCGGCGAGGGCCGGCGCTTCATGAAGCTGCGCAACATCCTGGGCATCCTGCGTGACTCCTACTGCCGCACGACCGGCATCGAGTACATGCACATCATGGATCCCGAGCAGCGCAAGTGGATCCAGGAGCGCGTCGAGCAGCCGCACGTGAAGCCGCCCCGCGAGGAGCAGCTGCGCATCCTGCTCAAGCTCAACCAGGCCGAGGCGTTCGAGACGTTCCTGCAGACGAAGTTCGTCGGGCAGAAGCGGTTCAGCCTCGAGGGTGGCGAGACCACGATCCCGCTCATCGACGAGATCTGCGAGGCCGCGGCCGAGGAGGGCCTCGACGAGGTCACGATCGGCATGGCCCACCGCGGCCGGCTCAACGTGCTGGCCAACATCGTCGGCAAGAAGTACAGCCAGATCTTCCGCGAGTTCGAGGGCAACATCGACCCGCGCACCGTCCAGGGCTCGGGCGACGTGAAGTACCACCTCGGCGCCGAGGGCGAGTTCGTCGCGGGCTCGGGTGCCCAGATCAAGGTGTCGGTCGCCGCGAACCCCTCGCACCTCGAGGCGGTCAACCCGGTGCTCGAGGGCATCGCCCGCGCCAAGCAGGACATCCTCAACAAGGGCGCGGACTACCCCGTCCTGCCGCTGCTCGTCCACGGTGACGCGGCCTTTGCCGGCCAGGGTGTGGTGGCGGAGACGCTCAACCTCTCGCAGCTGCGCGGCTACCGCACCGGCGGCACCGTGCACGTCGTGATCAACAACCAGGTCGGGTTCACCACCTCTCCCGGCTCGTCGCGCTCGTCGCTCTACTGCACCGACGTGGCACGGATGGTGCAGGCGCCGATCTTCCACGTGAACGGCGACGACCCCGAGGCCTGCATCCGGGTCGCGCGGCTCGCGTTCGACTACCGGCAGAGGTTCAACAAGGACGTCGTCATCGATCTCGTCTGCTACCGCCGCCGCGGTCACAACGAGGGCGACGACCCGTCCTACACCCAGCCGCTCATGTACGACCTCATCGAGCAGAAGCGCTCGGTGCGCAAGCTCTACACCGAGTCGCTGATCGGCCGTGGTGACATCACGATCGAGGAGGCCGAGCAGGTCCTCAAGGACTACCAGCAGCAGCTCGAGCGCGTGTTCACCGAGGTCCGCGAGGCCAGTTCCGAGGCCCCGACCGACTGGACGACGGTCCCGGACTACCCGGACAAGCCCGCCGGCGACTTCTCGACCGCGGTCACCCCGGAGGTGCTCAAGCGGATCGCCGACAGCTACGTCACTCCTCCGGAGGACTTCACCGTCCACCCGAAGGTGATGCCGCAGCTCCAGCGTCGCTCGGCCGCCATCACCGACGGCCCGATCGACTGGGGCACCGGCGAGATCCTCGCCTTCGGCTCGCTGCTGATGGAGGGCCGTCCCGTCCGCCTCGCCGGCCAGGACTCGCGCCGCGGCACGTTCGTGTCCCGCTTCGCGACGATCATCGACCGCACCAACGCCGACGAGTGGACCCCGCTGACCAACCTCACCGAGGACCAGGCGAAGTTCCACGTCTACGACTCGCTGCTCTCGGAGTACGCCGCCCTCGGGTTCGAGTACGGCTACTCCGTCGCGCGACCCGAGGCGCTCGTCCTCTGGGAGGCGCAGTTCGGTGACTTCGTCAACGGCGCGCAGACCGTCATCGACGAGTTCATCTCCGCGGGAGAGACCAAGTGGCGCCAGCAGTCCGGCGTCGTCCTGCTCCTCCCCCACGGCTACGAGGGCCAGGGCCCGGACCACAGCTCGGCGCGCATCGAGCGGTTCCTGACGATGTCGGCCGAGGAGGCGATGGTCGTCGCGCAGCCCTCGACGCCCGCGTCGTACTTCCACCTGCTGCGCCGCCACTCGCTCGGCGAGGAGCACCGCCCGCTCATCGTCTTCACGCCGAAGTCGATGCTCAAGCGCAAGGAGGCGGCCTCCCAGCCGTCCGACTTCGTCGGGGACACTACGTTCCGCCCGTTCATCGGCGACGCGGACGCCGACCCCTCGCAGGTCGAGACGCTCCTGCTGTGCTCGGGCCGCGTGACCTGGGACCTGATGACCGAGCGGGCCAAGCGCGACAACGGTTCGTCCTTCGCCATCGGTCGCGTCGAGCGGCTCTACCCGAACCCGGTCGAGGAGATCCGGGCCGAGGTCGCGAAGTACCCCCACCTGAAGACGGTCCGCTGGGTGCAGGACGAGCCGCGCAACATGGGCCCGTGGCCGCACTTCGCGCTCAACGTGTGGCCGCAGCTCGACGTCGAGGTCGAGCCGGTCACCCGCCCGGCGTCCGCGGCGCCGTCGGTCGGCACCGTCAAGCGCCACGTCGAGGAGCAGAAGTCGCTCCTCGACGCGGCGTTCGAGTCGCCGCGCGGCGGCGGCCACGACTACTGATCGGTCCGAGGTCAGGAACGGCGATGTACTTCACCGATCGCGGCATCGAGGAGCTCGAGCGACGCCGGGGTGACGAGGAGGTCACCCTGGCGTGGCTCGCCGAGCAGCTCCAGGCCTTCGTCGACGCGCACCCCGACTTCGAGGTGCCCGTCGAGCGACTGGCGACGTGGCTGGCGCGCCTCGACGACCCCGAGGACTAGCGCCGGACGGGGCCTCAGCCCAGCTTGAACGGGTCCCGGGTGCCGCCGGTGAGCTCGACGAAGACCGACTTGTTCTCGAGGTACTCCTCGACCGCGGCGGCGCCGTTCTCCCGACCGATGCCGGAGAGCCCGAACCCACCGAAGGGCATGTTCGGGGCGACGACCCGGTAGGCGTTGATCCACACGGTGCCGGCCCTGATGGCGGCAGCCACGCGGTGGGCACGGTGGACGTCCTTGGTCCACACCGCCCCTGCGAGGCCGTACACCGTGTCGTTGGCGAGCCGCACCGCCTCGTCCTCGTCGCGGAAGGTGTACGCGGTCAGCACCGGGCCGAAGACCTCCTCCCGCGCGATGGTGGCGTCGGGCTCGGCGAGCACGACGGTCGGACGGATGAAGAGCCCGCCCAGGTCGGCGTTGGGCACCCCACCGGTGGCGATGTCCCACCCCTCGTCCCGCGCGCCCTGGAGATAACCGAGCACCTTCTCGTACTGGGGCTGGTTGGCCACCGGGCCCATCTCGGTGTCCGCCTCGGTGGGATCGCCCTGCACGATGGCCTCCGCCCGGGCCACGACCCGGGCCACCAGCTCGTCGCGCACGTCCTCGTGGATGATCAGCCGCGACCCCGCCATGCAGGTCTGGCCCGTGGCCGCGAAGACTCCCGCGACGAGGCCGTTGGCGGCCGCGTCCAGGTCGGCGTCGGGGAAGACCACCTGGGGCGACTTGCCGCCCAGCTCCAGGGTGACCTTGTTGATGTTGGCCACGGCCGCCTGGGCGACCTTCGCGCCCGTCGCCGTGCTGCCGGTGAAGGCCACCTTGTCGACGCCGCGGTGGGAGGCCAGGGCCTCGCCGGTCGACCGGTCCCACCCGGTGACGACGTTGAGCACCCCTGCCGGGAGTCCCGCACCGTGGAGGACCTCGGCGAAGGCCACGGTGGAGGCGGGCGCGTGCTCCGAGGGCTTCACGACACAGGTGCAGCCCGCCGCGAGGAGCGGCGCGAGCTTGAACGTCAGGAGCAGCAGGGGGCTGTTCCACGGCGTGATCGCACCGACGACACCGGCCGGCTCACGCAGGGTGTATCCGAAGTACGCCGACGGGTTGAGGGCCGGGACCGTGCGGCCCTCCAGCTTGTCGGCGAGCCCGGAGAAGTAGGAGTACCACGTGCCGAGCCCCTGGAGCTGCCCGCGCATCTCACGCATCAGCTTGCCGGAGTCCCGCACCTCGAGCAGGGCCAGCCGCTCGGCGTTGTCGGTGATCGCCTCGGCGACCTTCCGCAGGATGGCCGCGCGCTCGAACCCCGACATCGGTCGCCACGTGTCCTCGAAGGCCGTCCGGCTCGAGGCGACGGCGCGATCGACGTCCTCAGGGGCGCCGTCGGCGAGGACCGCCCACGACCGACCGGTGTAGGGATTGGTCGACTCGAAGGTCTTCCCGGATGCTGCCGGCACCTGCTCGCCGTCGATGAAGAGCCCGAACGTCTCGAGGCCGTCGGTGTCGCGGTTGGGGCTCTCGGTGGCAATGTCGGACACGGGCTGCTCCTCGCTCGAGTGGTCTGCCCCGACGGTACGAGCGGGTCCGGGCGCACGACTATCCGCTTGCTGCTCGCCGAGGACCGCTGGGCGCAGCGTGGAGGGTCTGCTCGCTCAGCTCTGGAGGGTGACGCTGGGCAGCTCGTTGAACTGCTCGCGGTACTGCTGGGCGAAGCGCGACTGGTGGAAGAAGCCCCACCGGAGGGCCACGTCGGTGACCCGGGTGCGCTGGGGGTCGGCTCGCAGGAGGTCGGTCCGCACCTTGCCCAGTCGGATCCGGCGGACGTAGGCCATCGGCGACTCACCCAGCTGCTCTTGGAACGCCGCGTGCAGCGTACGCACGCTCACACACGCGACCCGGGCGAGCAGCTCCGGGGTGAGCTCGGCGTCCGCGTGCTCGTCGATGTAGCGCACCACGGGTGCGAGGCGCCCCAGCCGGGCGGAGTCCTCGCGGCCTGACAGCGCGTCGGAGTACTGGTGGCGACCGGCGTGCAGGAGGTTCGTGAGGACGTAGGCCTCGAGCTGGGACCGGGCGAGAGGCATGTCGCGCACCCCGCCGGGCTTCTCCAGCTCGGTCGCCAGGAACTCCACCGAGCGGAGCAGGGACTGTCCGGACGACGTCGACAGGTCCAGGCCGAAGTCGAAGTCGACGATCTCGGTGACGGGGCGCCCGATGAGGTCGGACAGGTGGGACTCGAGGCTGCTGCGGGACACCTTGAGGATGAGCTGCTCCGCGTCCGCCGACCAGCGCACGGTGTTGGCCTGCTCGGGGTTGAGGATGAGGCCCCGGTGCTGGGCCGGAGTGTGCTCCCGCTCCCCGCCGCTGCGCGAGGCCCACGTGCTCCCGGTCAGCTGCAGGTTGATGTGGTACCACTGCTCCGCCGCCGGCATCCGCAGCTCGGTCTCCGCCTGGTAGGTGAGGTAGCCCACGGTGAGGTAGCGGTCGCTCGTGGCGTTGAGCCGCATGTCCATCGCGTCCTGCGGGCCCAGCAGGTCGTGCGGCAGGTAGACCCGGGTGACGGCTTCGCGTGCTTCCTCGAGGCTGCGCGTCGACATGACCACGTCCCCCGCCAGGTACTCCCTCATGCTCGCCTCCCACGCTCGACAGTGACGTGGGTCACCCTACGACCCGACCGGGAGCGCGAGGCCTCACCTTCCCAGCAGGTCGAGCGCCGCCTCCACGACGGAGGCAGCGTCGATGCCGTGGATCGCGTAGGCGTCCGACAGGTCGCTCGACTGGCCGAAGTCGCTCACGCCGAGGCAGCGGATGCGGTCGCCGCGGGCGCCGGCGAGGAAGGCGAGGGTGTGCGGGTGCCCGTCGAGCACGGTGACGAGCGGGCGGGGATGGGATGGCGGCAGCAGGAGGTCGAGGACGCCGGAGCCCGTCGACGTCGCACGGCTCCCCCGCTGCTGGAACGAGCGGAACACCAGGTCCGGACTGGTGAGGCACACGACGCCCGCCACCACGCCTCGCTCCTCCAGCGTCCGTGCCGCGTCGAGCACCTCTGTCATCACCGCGCCGGTCCCCACCAGCGTGACCTGCTCGTCCGCCGGCGGGTGCTCGGTGATCCGGTAGCCCCCGCTGACGACCTGGCGCCGGCGCCGCTCACGCAGCACGTCGTCGTCGGGGACGCGCGCCAGAGCCGGGTCGACGGGTCGCGTGGACAGCCGGAAGTAGGCGGACGTGCCGTCCGGCACCCCGACCTGTCGCATCGCGTGCAGGAAGCTCCACTCGAGGTCCTGGGCGAAGGCAGGCTCCCACGCGACGCACGCCGGCTGCTCCAGACCGATCGACGGCGTGGAGACCGACTGGTGGGCGCCACCCTCCGGCGCCAGGGTGACGCCGCTCGGGGTGCCGACCAGGATGGACTGACCGCCGGCGTAGAGGCCGAACGACCAGGGCTCGAGCGCCCGGCTGAGGAACGGGTCGTACAACGTGGCGATCGGGATCAGCCGCTCCCCCCAGCGCGACCAGGTCGCACCGAGCTCCCCGAGCAGCCCGACGAGGTTGACCTCGGCGATGCCCAGCTCGATGTGCTGCCCGCTCTGCGACTCCGACCAGCGCAGCAACCGCTGGGCGTCGTCGGCGAACCAGTCGTGCCGCTCCGCCACCGACCAGACGCCGGTCTTGTTGATCCAGCCGCCGAGGTTGGTGGAGGACGCCACGTCGGGGCTGGTGGTGACCACCCGGGCCGCCAGCTGAGGGGCGTCGCGCACGATGTCGGCCAGCAGTCGCCCGAGGGCCGCCTGCGTGGAGATCTCCTTGCGGTGGGGCCGGCCGAACGAGGCCGGGACCTCCAACGCGCCGGTGTGGGCGACGGGCGGCCGCGACAGCTCTATACGCCTGCGCGCAGCGAGGGCAGCGGCCGGCGAGTCCTGCGGGAGCGGGGCCCAGGGGTCGTCGAGGTCGGCGCCGGTGGCGTCGGCCAGAGCGCCCATCTGGGACTGGGTCAGGAGCACGGAGTGGTTGTTGGGGTGACCCTCGGTGGGCAGTCCACGACCCTTGACGGTGTAGGCGAACACCACGGTGGGCCTGTGGTCGTCGACGGAGGCGAAGGTGTCGACCAGCAGGCCGAGGTCGTGGCCGCCGAGGTCGCGCACCGCCGCGGCGAGCTGCTGTGCGGACACCGACGTCAGCACGTCGGCGAGCCCGGGTGCCGGATCGGCGCCGAGGATCCGCGCGGCCACCTCGCCCGGGTCCACCCGCAGCATCCGCTGGTACTCCTCGTTAGGCATCGTCTCGAGGCGGGCCCGGAGGGCGTGACCCCCGGGACGGTCGAAGAGCTCGGAGATGAGCCGCCCCCACTTGAGCGTGACGACCTGCCAGCCGGCGGCCTCGAACATCGCCTGCAGCCGTTGGATCTGGATGTCGGGGACGACCCGGTCGAGGGACTGCCGGTTCAGGTCGACGACCCACAGCAGCTCGCCGAGGCTCGCCACCTGCGGATCGGCGACCGCCTCCCAGATCGCGCCCTCGTCGAGCTCGGCGTCGCCGAGCAGGCTGATGAACCGCCCCGCCGGCGGGGCGTCGGGGAACTGGCTGCGCACGTAGCGGTGGGCGATCGCCGCCCACAGGGTCGCGGTGGCCCCGATGCCCACCGAGCCGGTGGAGAAGTCGACAGGGTCGGGGTCCTTCTGCCGCGACGGGTAGCTCTGCAGTCCACCCTTCTGCCGCAGCGTGGGCAGGTAGCGGGCCTCGAGGTTGCCGAGGAGGTGGTTCACCGCATGCAGGACGGGCGACGCGTGGGGCTTGACCGAGACCCGGTCCAGCGAGGTGAGCTCGTGGAACCACAGTGCCACCGCGATGTCGACCATCGAGGCCGACGACGCCTGGTGGCCACCCACCTTGACGCCGCTCGGGTTGGGCCGTCCACGATTGGCTGCGTCGACGATGGCGCTCGAGAGCCACAGCACGCGCCGCGAGACGGCACGCAGCACCTCGACGTCCGCCTCCTCCACCCGTGGGGTCTCGCTCACGTCAGGACTCCTCCTCCAGGCGCTCACGCAGCCAGTCGTTGTCGGCACCCAGGTCGGGCCCCAGGCGGGCGACCGGCAGCGACGTGTCGCCCAGCAGCGGCACCACACCGGGGAACGCCACGGCGCGCAACCGCCCGTCCATCTCCACCGGCAGCTCCTGGACCATCTTGCGTGCACGGTACTGCTCGTCCTCGACGATGTCGGCGGCGCGGTAGATCGGCCCGGCCGGCACCGAGGCCTCGTCCAGGCGTCGCAACACCTCGTCGCGCGGGTGTCGGCGTGTCCAGTCCTCGATCGCCTCGTCGAGCTCGTCGCGACGTGCCCACCGCCCGGCGTTGCCGGCCAGGTCCGCGTCGTCGGCGAGGTCGTCGCGCCCGATGGTGCGCATCAGCCGGACGAAGATCGAGTCGCCGTTGCCGGCGATGACCACCGACGCGTCGTCGGAGCACTCGTAGGCGTTCGAGGGGGCGATCCCCTCCATCCGGCCGCCGGTGCGCCGTCGGAGCACCTGGAACGCCGAGTAGTCGGGGATGAGGGACTCCATCATCGAGAAGACCGCCTCGTGCAGCGCGACGTCCACGTGGCGCTGCACCGGAGTGACCGGGGCGACCGCCGCGTCACGCCGGCGATCTCGGTCCAGCAGTCCCATCACGACACCGAAGGCGGCGTAGAGGCCGGCGATCGAGTCTCCTATCGAGACACCGACCCGCGCCGGGGGCCGGTCGGGGTCCCCCACGAGGTCGCGCATGCCGCCGAAGCCCTCGGCGACGGCCGCGAACCCGGGGCGCCCGGCCATCGGCCCCGTCTGGCCGAAGGCGGACACCCGAGCCACGACGAGCTCGGGATTGGCCTCGGCGAGCACCTCGGCGCCCAGCCCCCACCGGTCCAGGGTCCCCGGACGGAAGTTCTCGATCAGCGCGTCGGAGGTACGCAGCAACGCCAGGACCGTGGCGCGGCCCTCCTCCGTGCGGAGGTCGATCTCGACCGAGCGCTTGTTGCGGTTGATGGTGCGGTAGAGCAGCGAGGTGTCGCCGCCGTAGAGCCGCCACGTGCGAAGCTCGTCGCCCGTGAGCGGGCGTTCCACCTTGATCACCTCCGCGCCGAAGTCGGCGAGCAACCGCCCGGCCGTGGGGGCGGCGATGTAGTTGCCCAGCTCGACGACGCGCAGGCCGGTCAGGGGCCGCAGGGGGTCGAGCGGCCCCGGGTCGCGCGCGGGGCCGCTGCTCATGATCGCTCCCCGGACGGGAAGTCCCCAGCCCTGCCGAGCAGCGCCTGCACCGGGCTGGCGAGCCGCTCGGAGAGCCAGGACGCCACGTCCACCAGCGGGCCGAGGTCGTGCGGGGCGGCGTCGGCCACAGCGACGCCGCCGCGCCGCAGCAGGTGGAGGAGGTCCTCCGTGGCGATGTTGCCCGTCGCCGCCGGCGCGAAGGGGCAGCCGCCGAAGCCGCCGACGGAAGCGTCCAGCGCCACGCGGCCGCCGTACCGGCTGAGGTCGAGGCGGGTGGCGGCCCACGCGTTGGCGTACCCGGTGTTGCGGGTGTTGTGGAAGTGGAAGCGCAGCCGGGGCGGCGTGATGGCGTCGGGGATCAAGGCCGCCAGCGCGTCGACCTGGGGTGGCACGCCCACGCCGACCGTGTCGGCGAACGCCAGCTCGTCGACGTCCAGCGCCAGCACAGCCTCCACCACCGGAGCCAGCTGGTCGGCCTTCACAGGTCCCTCGAACGGGCAGCCGAACGCGACGGCGAGCGTCACGGACACCCGCTGCCCCGCCGCCCGGGCCACGTCGACCACCTCCGCTGCCTGCTCGAGCAGGACCGCGGTCGGCGCTCCCTGATTGCGCTCCGCGAACGTGTCGGTCACCGGCACGACCATGTTGAGCTCCGTGCACCGGGTGCGGGCAGCGCGCTCGGCGCCCCGTCGATTGAGGACGAGGCCGATCAGGTCGACCCCTGGCAGCGACGGCAGCGCGTCGAGCACCTCCTCTGCGTGCGCCATCTGCGGCACGCGGTCGGGCCGCACGAAGCTCACCGCCTCGATCCGCCGGGCGCCCGCTCGAGCGAGCCGGTCGATGAGCGCGACCCGCGTCTCGACGTCGAGCGTTCGGGACTCGTTCTGGAGCCCGTCACGCGGACCCACCTCCACCACGTCCACCGTCACGGGAACTCTTGCCGGAACCATCCGCCTGGCCTCCTCTGCCGGTTGCCAGAAGCGTTCCCGACTGCCGGGATCAGGGGGTATCCGACGGCTGCACGGTGTTGTCCGCTCGCTGCAGACTCTCGGCACGGCTCTGGTGCCGACCTTTGCGAGAGGTGCACGATCCCGCGCATGGACTACGCAGAAGCACGGGCTGCCTTCTTCGGCAGCCGCGACGGTGACGTACGCACGCTCGACTGGTCGAGCCCCGCGCGTCGGCTCAGGGACGCCATCGAGCCGCTCGCGACCATCTGCTTCTGGAGCGAGCCAGCCTACGACGCCTACGCGGCGCTGGGCCTGGACTTCCTCCAGGGGTACGTCTTCGGCCGCGGGTGCGTGCTCGGTGACGCGGAGCCGGCCGTGGCTGCCGCGGCGTTCGGGGTCTTCGAGCCCGGCCTCGTCGCCGACCTCTTCGGCTCCGGTCGAGGCGTCTGCAGCATCGACGAGGTCCGCGCGGCCAAGGAACGGGGCACGATCGCCGCCCTGGAGGAGTGCCTCGGCCGGCCAGACGACCTCGGGGAGGTGGTCGCGGTGCTGCGCCGCGCGGCCGAGGCCGCGGACCCGACCGGACGCGCGCTGCACGCCGGCCTCACGGCGCTGCCGTGGCCCGAGGACCTCCTTGGTCAGCTCTGGCACGCGTGCTCGATCCTGCGCGAGCATCGCGGCGACGGCCACCTCGCCGTGCTCGTCGCAGCCGGGGTCGACGGGGTGCAGGCCAACCAGCTGACCGAGCTCTGGGTCGGGTGGGACCCGTTGGCCTACACCGGGTCACGAGCGTGGAGCCCGGAAGCCATGAGCGCCGCGACCGGCGTCCTCGAGCAGCGTGGCTGGGTCGCGGACGGGCGACTGACCGAGGCGGGCACGCAGGTGCGCCGTGACCTCGAGTCCGCGACCGACCGGTCGGTCCAGGGTGCGGTGGACGCCATCGGCACCGACCTCGACCGTGTCGTCGAGCGCCTCGATGCCTGGTCGCAGCAGGTCGTCGAGCGCGGGTGGTTCCCTCCGGACCCCTACAAGCGCGCAGCGGGTTGACACCGCACTCGCAGCCGCAGGCGTGCCCCGCGCCGGGACAGGCCTGCGGCTGCGATCGGGAGACTGCGATCAGGGGGTGACGACGACCTTGATCGCCCCGTCGGACTTGGAGGCGGCGACCGCGAACGCCTCCCCGATGTCGTCGAGGGAGAAGCGGTGAGTGACCATCGGATCGAGGTCGAGCCGCCCGGTGCGTACCAGCTCGAGCGCCCGCTCGTACTGACCGCGCCCCCCGTTGCCGCCGACGCCGAAGACGGTGAGGGTCTTGGCCATGATCGGGATGACCGGCAGCGGCGGCAGGTCGTTGGCCCAGCCGATGTGGGCGACCTTGCCCTCCTTGCGGACCAGGTCGAGCACCATCGCCGATGACGACGGGAAGCCGGAGGTCTCGACGACGATGTCGGCACCGAGGCCGCCGGTGAGCTCGAGCACGCGTTCCTTCGCGTCGACCTGGGTGACGTCGAGGCAGTCGCTGGCCCCGTAGGCGCGGGAGACCTCGAACGGCGCCTCGCGGGCGTCGGTGACGATCAGCTGCCCCGCACCCGAGAGCGCGCACAACCTGGTGAGCGCCAGCCCGATGGGGCCCTGGCCGAGCACGACGACGGTCTCACCGAGCAGGATCCGCAGTCGGTCGACCGTGTTGAGCCCCACCGCGATCGGCTCGAGCAGGGAGGCCTGCCAGGCCTCGACGTCGTCGGGGCGCGGGATCAGGTTGACCACCGGGACCGCGATCTTCTCCGTCAGGCAGCCGTCGGACCACAGTCCGATGAGCTTCTTCTTCTTGCAGTCGAAGGGCTTGTCCTGGGCGCACTCCAGGCACTCACCGCACGGCAGCGACGGCTTGACGGCTACGGCGCGACCCACCCAGGTGGGGTCGACGTCGTCGCCGATGCTCTCGACGCGGCCGGCGAAGTCGTGGCCGGGCACACGTGGGAAGGGCGTGTCGATGCGACCGTCGTACTGATGGGCGTCGGTGCCGCAGAGCGACGCGGACTCCACCTTCACCACGACCCATCCCGGGCCGGCCTCGGGCTCGGGACGCTCCTGGAGCTCCACCTGCTCGAGACCGACGAGAACTGCAGCCTTCATCAGATCCCCTCGGGCGCGAACTCGCGGTCGCGCATGATCTCGAAGGCCTGCTCGGCGTGACCCGAGGCGTGGCCGATGATCAGCGGGGACCACTCCTCCACGGTCATCGTGCCGAGGTCGGGGATCGTGACGCTGCGCGCCAGCACCTCCGCCGACACGGCGGGGCCGGCCGTGGCCAGCGTACGGCGCGTGCTGGCCAGCTGCTTGCGGGCGAGCTCGATGGTCGGCGGCGGGTATCCCGTCAGGTCGTGCCCCACCTCTTCTCGGAACACGAAGTCGAGGTCGGGGTCGTTCTCGAGGCGCTTGATGTCGCCGAGCCACAGGATCGCGCACATGTTGATGTGCGAGACGACCTGGGCCACGGTCCAGCCACCGTCGCGGTGCGCCCGGTGGAGATCGCCGTCCGAGAGCTGACCCAGAGCGTGTTCCAGCCGGGCAAGGGCCGCGTCCGCGTCCTCGAGGGCCTGTGAGATGGGTGCCGGCACCTGCTGATCGCTCATGGGCGTACTCCTCTTCACCGGCCCCTCGGGACGGAGCCGCCAGGCTCCGAGCCTCACCCATGAGCGCTCCGCTCGATATCCCGCCGCTGCGCCGCGTTGTCCCCTGAGCGCAGCGGCGGCCGCGCGGTTACGCGGCCAGCGGGCGTACGGCGTCGGGCTCGGGGGACGTCCTCGCCGCGCGGTCGGGCAGGGCGAGGCGGCAGATCTTCTTCGCCACGCTGAAGAGCTGCGTGCGCAGCGGGCCGGTGGTGTAGGCGATGCCGTAGCGCTCGCAGATCTCACGCACCTCGCCCGCGATCTCCGGGTAGCGCTTGGCCGGGAGGTCGGGGAAGAGGTGGTGCTCGATCTGGTGGCTCAGGTTGCCCGACATGATGTGGAACAGCGGGCCTCCGGAGATGTTGGCCGAGCCCAGCACCTGACGGTAGTACCAGTGACCGCGCGACTCCCGGCCGTCCGGACCGTCCGCGCACTCGGCCTCGGTGAAGGTCTCGGCGCCGGCGGGGAAATGGCCGCAGAAGATGATGTTGAACGCCCAGACGTTGCGCACGAGGTTGGCCGCGGCGTTGCCCGCGAAGGTGAGCGGGAACAGCGGCCCGGTGAGTGCCGGGAACAGGACGTAGTCCTTGAGCGCCTGGCGGCGGACCTTGCGCATGATGCCGGCGTGGAGCGCCTTGTTCTCCGCGAGCCTGCGGGTGCCCTTGACGATGTTCTCGACCTCGAGGTCGTGCATCGCCACGCCCCACTCGAAGAAGACCATCAGCAGGAAGGCGTACAGCGGGTTGCCGAGGTAGTAGGGGTGCCACTTCTGGTCCTCGTCCATGCGGAGGATGCCGTAGCCGATGTCTCGGTCCTTGCCGAGGATGTTGGTGAACGTGTGGTGGATGTAGTTGTGGGAGTACTTCCACTGCTCGCCAGGGCACACGTTGTCCCAGTCGTAGATGCGCGAGTTGAGGTGCGGGTCGCCCATCCAGTCGTACTGGCCGTGCATGACGTTGTGGCCGATCTCCATGTTCTCGAGGATCTTGGAGGCGGACAGCGCGGCCACGGCGAGCGGCCAGGCAGGCGGCAGGTAGAACAGCGCGCGGCCGAGCACCTCGAGCTGCTGCTGGCGCCTGACGATGCCGCGGATGTAGTCGGCGTCCTTCTCGCCGAGGTCGGCGAGGACGCGTTGGCGCAGGGCGTCCATCTCCTCGCCGAAGGCCTCGAGCTGCTCAGGAGTGAGCTCGCGGTGGTGGGTCTTCTTGCTGGCGGTCTTCATCGGGTGGTCCTTCCTCACAGGTCGACGACACAGTCGCCGACGGGGGCGGAGACGCAGATCTGGATGTCCTCGTCAGGGAGCGAGGACTCCGCGCCGGAGAGCACGTTGCGGACGGTGCCTTCGGTCTTGCGGGCGGTGCAGGAGAAGCAGATGCCCATCCGACAGCCGAAGACCGGGCTGAGGCCCGCCTCCTCGGCCTGCTCGAGGATGGGGGCGCCGGAGTTGGCGACCTGCTGGTCGCTGGTGGCGAAGGTCAGCGCACCCTCGGCGCTGTCGGTCCGGACCGCCGGGGGCTTGAACAGCTCGAGGCGCAGCCGCGGGTTGTCGGCGTACGCCGCCCGCACGAGCTCGATCATCCCGGCCGGCCCGCACGCCCAGGTGTCGGTGTCGCGGTAGCGCGGGACGAGGCGGCGCAGCTCGAGCTCGTTGAACACCGCGTCGCCGTACCGGAGGTGGACGGTGACGTCGTTGTCGTCGGAGGCGATCCGCTCGAGCTCCCCGGCGAAGATCTGGTCCTCGGCCGAGCGCGCGTAGTGGAGGAACGTGACGGGACGCCCGGCGCGGCCGTCGTACCCGTCCCGGAGGAGCGTGCGCACCATCGACATGGCGGGCGTGATGCCCGAGCCGCCGGTGATGAACAGGAGCGGGTCGATGCCGGGCGTGGCCGGGCTGACCGGGAGGGTGAAGCTGCCCTGCGCCTGCGACAGGTGCAGCAGCTGGCCGGGCTCGGCGTCGACGAGGAACCTGCTGACCTGGCCCTCGGCGTGCGAGCGGATCGTCAGGGTGAACGCCTCCCCCGCTCCCGAGGCGGCGGACGAGATCGAGAAGCAGCGGGTCATCCGGCGGGCCGAGCCCGGCAGGTCGAGGCCGACCTGGACGTACTGGCCGGCGCGGTGGCCGCGCCAGGTCGCAGTGGGCTGGACCGTCAGGGTGGCGACGGGGGCGCCGGGGGTCTCGGTCTCGCGGTGCACGCTGACGACGCGCCCGCGCACCTCGTGCGCCGCCCACATCGGGTTCACCCGCGAGAGGTAGTGGTCGACACCGTGGGGCGAGGTGAGCGCCGCGACGGTGCGTGAGCGGGCGATCGTCGAGAGGACGGTCATGCCAACTCCTTTCAGTGAACGTCTGTTCACTCAATACTGCCGACGCTCTTCCCGGTGGTCAACGGGACCTGGCCGTGATCCCGCCCACGCGGCGCACGCGTCCCCCGTTCCCTCTACGATCACGCCATGGCACAGGGAGAGGCCGGGACCGCGCAGGAGACGGCGGACCCGGGGGACGCCACCGCGTCGCGCGCCGAGCGCAAGGAGCGGACCCGTCGCGCCATCCTCGACGCCGCCCTCGCGCTGGCCGCGGACTCCAACCTCGCCGCCATCTCGCTGCGGCAGGTGGCCAAGCAGGTCGGGGTCGTGCCGACTGCGTTCTACCGCCACTTCGGCTCGCTCGAGCTGCTCGGCCTGGCGCTGGTCGACGAGAGCTTCCGGTCGCTGCGCTCGATGCTGCTCGACGTGTGGCGCCACGCCCCGGAGTACCGCGACTTCATCGACGGCTCGCTCCCGATCGTGGCCCAGCACGTGCGCGAGAACCGCTCGCACTACGCGTTCATCGCCCGTGAGCGCACCGCGGGGCCGCCCCGCGTGCGCGAGGCCATCAACCACGAGATCGCCCTCATCACGCGCGAGCTCTCCACCGACATCGCCCGCACCGGCGCCGCCGAGCAGTACTCCCCCGAGGACATCGCGCTGCTCGCCGACCTGATCGTGTCCTTCGTCGTGACGATGGCCGAGCGGCTCGTCGAGGACCCCGACTCCGAGGAGCGCACGCTCGCCGAGGCTCGCACCCAGCTGCGGATGCTGCTCGTCGGTGCGCTCAACTGGCGCTCGCGCTGACGAGCCCTAGCGACCCGGGGCCGGTCGGATCCTGACGTCGGGGATGGTCGCGTCGGTCGGCAGGTCGACGAGGTGGAGGATCGTGCCCGCGACGGTCTCCGGCCTCGCCCAGCGCGAGGCGTCGTACTCCTTGCCCTCCTGGCCGTGCAGCTTCTCCTGCATCGGGGTCGCCGTACGGCCGGGGTAGACGGTGCTGACCCGGACGCCGTGCTCGGCCTCCTCCTCGCGCAGCGCGTCGGCCAGTGCCTTCAGGCCGTGCTTGGAGGCGGCGTACGCCGACCACGCGGCGTTGGCGACCAGGCCGGCCGAGGAGTTCACGAAGACGACCGTCCCGCGGGCCTGACGCAGGTGAGGGAGGAGCTCGCGGGTGAGCACGGCGGGCGCGGTGAGGTTGACGGCGAGCTGCTCGTCCCAGTCGGCGAGGCGGAGCCGGTCGACCCGGCCGAGCTCGAGCGCGCCCGCCACGTGGACCAGCGAGTCGACCGGGCCGTCGACCTGCCGGCCGATCCCGTTGAGCGTGCCCGGGTCGGCGAGGTCGGCGACCAGCACCTGGGCACCTGCGAACGCGTCCGCGAGCTCGGCCGCACGGGTGTCGCTGCGCGCGAGCAGCACGAGGTCGTCGCCCCGGTCGGCGAGGCGACGAGCCAGGGCCAGGCCGATGCCCGAGCCGGCGCCGGTCAGGACGTGCTTCACCGCGCCCCCACCCGGACCCTCATCGGGTGAAGACGATCTTGCCGAACACGTCGCCCTCGGCCATGGCGGCGAAGCCCTCGCGCGCCTGGTCCATCGGCACGGTGCGGTCGATCAGCGGCCGGACGCCCGTGGCGTCGAGGAGCTTCACGAGCGCGTCGAGCTCGCCGCGCGTGCCCATCGTCGAGCCGATGATCGAGAGCTGCTTGAAGAACACGTGGGTCAGGCCGGCGTCGGAGACGTCCGGACCCGACGTCGTACCGCTGATGACGATGCGGCCGCCGGGCCGCAGCGAGCGGATCGAGTGGGTCCAGGTCGCCTTGCCGACGGTCTCCATCACGGCGTCGACGCGGACGGGGAGCCGGGCGCCGGACTCGAAGACGTCGTGGGCGCCGAGCTCGCGCGCGCGATCGCGCTTGGCCTCGTCGCGGCTGGTGGCGAGCACCGTCAGGCCGGCGGCGCGGCCGAGCATGATCAGCGCGGTGGCGACGCCACCGCCCGCGCCCTGCACCAGCACGGTCTCGCCGGGCTTGCATGCGCCCTGCACGAACAGCATCCGGTAGGCGGTGAGCCACGCGGTCGGCAGGCAGGCCGCCTCCTCGAAGGACAGCGACGCGGGCTTCGGCACGAGGTTGCGGTGCGGGACGATCACCTTCTCGGCGAAGGTCCCCTGGTGGCGCTCGGAGAGGAGCGAGCGACCGGGGTCGTCGGCCTCGTCGCCGGTCCAGCGCGGGTCGCCGACGACGCCGTGCACGACGACCTCGTTGCCGTCCTCGTCCAGGCCGGCGGCGTCACAGCCGAGGATCATCGGCAGCGACTCCTCGCGAAGGCCCACGCCACGCAGCGACCAGAGGTCGTGGTGATTGAGGCTGGCCGCCTTCACGGTCACCGTCGCCCACCCGTCAGGGGCCTCAGGGTCGGGCCGCTCACCCACCACCAGGCCGCTCAGCGGGTCGTCGAAGGAGAAGGTCTCGGCGTAGACGGCGAACATGGTGCGACCATAGCGAGGCGTGCGGCTTATCCGGTTGCGAGGCCTCACGGCGGACGGTTGGGTGGCCCGATGAGCATCGACGTACGACCCTCGGAGGACGCTGGCACGTTCCTCGCCACCGACCAGCTCGTCTGGTTCGGCGAGGTCACCGACGCCGACGCACGCCACCTCCGGCTCGGCCTGCCCGAGGACCAGCGGTTCGTGGTCGACCTGCCCGAGGGCCCGGAAGACCTCCACTCCGGGATCTACGGCGTGCGCCCGATGGAGATGTCGCTGCCCGGCGGCACGATCGTCCCGATCGCGGGCCTGACCTGGGTGGGCGTCCACCCGGACGCCCGCCGGCGGGGTGTGCTCACGGCGATGATGGGCGACCACCTCGAGCGCACCCGTGCTGCCGGTACGGCGACCTCGGCGTTGCACGCCAGCGAGGCCGCGATCTACGGCCGCTACGGCTACGGGCTCGCGGTCCTCACCCACCAGATAACGCTCGGCCGCGGGACGACCTTCACCGCCCCGCACCTCGAGGACGAGGTCGCGGGCGTCACGACCCACCTCGTCACGATGTCCGACCCGGGCGTGGCCGAGCGGATGCGCGCGTGCCAGCTCGGCAACGCCCCGGACTTCCCCGGCACGATCGTCGGCACCCCCGACTTCTTCACCCTGATGGCGACCGAGAGCGCCGAGGAGCTGCGGGACAAGGAGCGCCGTCGGATCCTCTTCGCACGCCGCGACGGTCAGGACATCGGCTTCATCGGACTGCGTCGCGAGCACAAGTGGGAGAAGGCCCGACCGTCCGGGACGGTGACGGCCGGGACCTTCTGCGGCGGGCCGGCCGCCCGCCTGGCGCTCGCCCGCCGCATCGTCGACCTCGACCTGATGGGCACGACCAAGCTGGAGAACGTCGGGGTCGACGACCCGCTCCTCGACTGGGTCGGCGGACCCCGCGGCACCGGCTCGCTCGAGACGTGGGACAGCACGTGGGTCCGCCTGGTCGACCTCGAGGCGGCCTGGCCGCTCCGGACGTACGACGGCGACTGCGACGTGGTCGTCGAGGTCGAGGACCGCTCCGCGCCGTGGAACGCCGGTCGATGGCAGCTGACACCGTCGTCCGCGAGGCGCACGGAGGCCGAGGCCGAGGTGACCCTCGACGTCGCCGTCCTGGGAGCGGGCTACCTCGGGCGCTCCATCGGGGGCCTGCTGCGCGCGGGCCTCGTCCGCGAGCACCGCCCGGGGGCGTACGCCGAGCTGGCTCGGGCCATGCGCACGGTCGTCGAGCCCGAGCCCTCGATCGGGTTCTGACCGGTCGTTGACGGCGTACGCCGCGCTGGACAGGCTGGCCCCCATGACCTGGACCAACTGGGTGGGCAACCAGAGCTTCACGCCCGCCACCACCGCCACGCCGCGCGACGAGGACGAGGTCGTCGCCCTCGTCAGGGAGGCGGCCGGGCGCGGTCGGCGCGTGCGCGTCGCGGGCGCCGGGCACTCGTTCACGCCGGTCGTCCGGACCGATGGCCTGCTGCTCGACCTGTCCGCGATGCGCGGCGTGGTCCGCACCGACGCCGGGGCGAAGCGGGCGACCGCACTGCCCGGGACGCTCATCCGCGACTTCTACGAGCCGCTCTGGGACGCCGGCCTGGCGCTGAGGAACCAGGGCGACATCGACACCCAGCAGATCGCCGGGGCGGTGGCGACGGGCACGCACGGGTCCGGCACGTGCTACACGAGCCTGTCCGGGGTCGTGCGTGGGCTGCGCGTCGTCACGGGCACCGGTGAGGTGCGCGAGATCGGCGAGGACGAGCCCGACCTGCTCCACGCGGCCCAGGTCTCCGTCGGGATGCTCGGGGTCGTGACGCAGCTCGAGCTCGACGTCACCGACGCCTACCGGCTCCGCGAGCACGTCAGCCTGCGGACCTGGGACGACGTGCTGGGCGACTGGGACCGCCTCGTGGCCGAGCACCGGCACTTCGGGATGTTCTGGCTGCCCACCGAGGAGTCAGGCGCGCTCTACAACCTCGACGGGCACGGCGAGCGGCTCGAGGACCAGTGCTACGTCAAGGTGTACGACGAGGTGGGCCCAGAGGTCGCGGACGACGACACCGTCGGCCGGCGGGTCGACCGCTGCTACCGGATCTTCCCGATGGTCTACGACCCCAACTTCCACGAGCTCGAGTACTTCGTCGCGCTCGACCGGGCGCCGGAGGCCCTAACCGCGATGCGCGAGCTCATGCTCCGCAGCCTCCCGGACTCGATCTACCCCCTCGAGGTGCGCACGGTTGGTCCGGACGAGGCCTTCCTCTCCTCCCAGTACCAGACCGCGACCGTCGTCATCTCGGTCTCGGGCACGCCCGGCACCGACTACTGGGCCTACCTCCGCTCGGTCGACGACCTGCTCGCCGGCTTCGACGCCCGCGTCCACTGGGGCAAGCTGCACTTCCTCACCCCCGAGCGCTTGCACGCCCGCTATCCGCGGGCCGACGACTTCATCGCGATCCGCCGCGAGCTCGACCCGCACGGCATCTTCCTCAACGACCACCTGCGCCCGCTGTTCGAGTAGGCGCATACTCGGACCATGCTGAGGGCGAGAGCAGCACTGGTCGCGGGACTTCTCGTCGTGCTCGCCACCTTCGCCTACGGCGTCGAGAACCAGCTCTCCGCCGTGGTCCAGCGGGCCCGGACAGGTGTGCTGTCCACGATGGCCGCCGGCGCACTCCTGGCCCTGGTCGGGTGGACCGCGATGGGCGAGCCCCGTCCCTCCCGGCGCGTCGGGCGGCCGCACGCGACCGTATGACCCAGATCAGCGCCGGACGCGCGCGACCGAGAACTTCCGCGCAGGGAGCCCGACCATCACACCCGCCTGCACGAAAGTTCTCGCGCACGGAAGATCAGCGGCGGGCGACCCCGTCGGCCCGAGCGGCTGCCGCGACGGCCTCGCGGACCGCACCCGGCACGCGGGGGTCGAACGGCGACGGGATGACCAGGTCCTCGCGCAGGTCGTCACCGACGAGCTCCGCGAGCGCGGTGGCGGCGGCGACCTTCATCCCCTCGGTGATCGCGGTGGCGTGCACGTCGAACGCACCGCGGAAGATGCCGGGGAAGGCCAGCACGTTGTTGATCTGGTTGGGGTAGTCCGAGCGCCCCGTCGCGACCACGCGCGCGTACTTGTGGGCGAGGTCGGGGTGCACCTCGGGCGTCGGGTTCGCCAGGCCGAAGATGATCGCGTCGGGGGCCATCGACGCGACGATCTCCTCGGGCACCTGACCGCCGGAGACGCCGATGTAGACGTCGGCACCGGCCATCACGTCGGCCAGCGTGCCGGTGCGGCCGAAGACGTCTGCGGTGTCGCGCGCCAGCGCGGCCTTCACCTCGGTGAGGTCCGAGCGGCCGGAGTTGAGCACGCCCTGCCGGTCGAGCACGGCGATGTCGCGCACCCCGGCCTCGAGCAGGATCCGCGCCACCGCGACACCGGCGGCGCCGGCGCCCTGCACCACGACCCGTACGGTCGCGGCGTCGCGGCCGGTCAGTCGCAGCGCGTTGGTGAGCGCCGCGAGGGCGACGACCGCGGTGCCGTGCTGGTCGTCGTGGAAGACGGGGATGTCGAGGCGCTCCTTGAGCCGCGCCTCGATCTCGAAGCACCGCGGCGCCGAGATGTCCTCGAGGTTGATCCCGCCGAAGCTCGGCGCGAGCCGGACGACGGTCTCGATGATCTCCTCGACGTCTGTGGTGTCGAGGCAGAGCGGTACGGCGTCGACGCCGCCGAACTGCTTGAACAGGACCGACTTGCCCTCCATCACGGGCATCGCGGCGGCGGGGCCGATGTCGCCGAGGCCGAGCACGGCGGTGCCGTCGGTGACGATCGCGACCGTGTTGGGCACCCACGTGTAGTGCTGGGTCATCGACGGGTCGGCCGCGATGGCCTCGCACACCCGAGCGACGCCCGGGGTGTAGGCCAGCGACAGCTCGTCGGGACCGGTTAGCGCGACCGTCGACACCGTCTCCATCTTGCCGCCCACGTGCAGGTCGAAGACGGGGTCGCCGGCGTGCGGGTGCGCTGTTCCCTGGCCCTGGGTCATGGCCGCGATACTGGCACAGCTCAGGGGCGCCGGAGCCGCCGTCCCAGACGTGGGGAAGGCCACACCCGCAGCCGTACGACGCCCACGATCTCGTCGGCTGCGACCGGACCGCGGTGCCGCGAGTCCACCCCCTCCTCCGGGTTGTCGCTCAGCAGCCACCAGGCCGGCTCACCGGTGCGCGTACGACGTTCCTCGACCGCGCGCTTCACCGTCAGCGTGCCGTCCGCGAACCGCGCCACCACGAGGTCGCCTGGCCGGACGCGGGTGCCGTGCCGGACCAGCAGGAGGTCCCCCTCCCGGAGCGTCGGGAGCATCGAGCGGCCCCGGACGACGGCCGTCCCGAAGGGGGGTGCAGGGCGGCTGGTCACGCGGAGTAGTGTCCCAGCAGATGCACATCTTCCCTATCGAGAGGAACCCGATGCTTCGCCACCTGCTTGCCCCGACCGTCGAGGTCTCCGCCCACTGCGACCTTCCCTGCGGCGTCTACGACCCCGCCCAGGCGCGCATCGAGGCCGAGTCCATCAAGGCGATCATCGCCAAGGTCGCCGACAACGACGACCCCGACTTCCGCACCCGCGCGATCCTGATCAAGGAGCAGCGCTCGGAGCTCGTCAAGCACCACCTGTGGGTGCTGTGGACCGACTACTTCAAGCCGCCGCACTTCGAGAAGTACCCCCAGCTCCACACCCTCGTCAACGAGGCCACCAAGCTGGCCGGTGCCTCCGGCACCAAGGGCGAGCTCGACGCCGGCAAGGCCGACGAGCTCCTCGCCAAGATCGACGAGATCGCCGAGATCTTCTGGGAGACCAAGAAGGCCTGAGCAGGCTCAGCCCTTCTTCTCCACCCCTCACCGAGCCCGGTCGCCACATAGTGGCGGCCGGGCTTGGTTACTGTGTGCCCACCACATCGGCCGAGGAGGGGACGCAGCGCAGATGTCAGACACCAACGGGGAGCATCGCGCCGACGTCGAGCTCCGCCTGCCCGCCGAGGGCGCCTACGCGACCGTCGTACGCACCACGGCGGCGGGCCTGGCCGCGCGCCTCGACTTCACGATCGACGACATCGAGGACCTGCGGATCGCGATCGGCGAGGCGACCGCGCTGGCGATCCCGGCCGCCGACCCCGGCACCGACCTGAGGGCGTGCTTCTTCTTCGGCCGCGGCTCGATGACCGTGAGCCTCGAGGTGGAGGCGATGGACGACCCACCGCTCGACACCGAGAGCTTCGCGTGGCAGGTGCTCGACACGATGGCGCAGGACGCGTCGGCCGGGCCGGCGGACGGCCACTTCGCGGTCAGGTTCACGGTGTCCTCGCAGGTCGCGGAAGGAACGGGTGCCGGGCGCTGACATGAGCGCACACACGGGGGAAGAGGCGGCGGGGGCCGCCGACGACAGCAGCGTGTCCGACGAGGTCGTGACGAGCGGGCTCGAGCACCTGCGCTCGCGCAGTGCCGAGCTGTTCGCGGTCCTGCGCGACGACGACGCCGGCGCGGCCGAGCGCGCGGTCGCCCGCGACGACCTGGTGCACCTGCACCTCTCGCTCGTCGAGCACTGCGCGCGCCGGTTCCGCAACCGCGGCGAGCCGTTCGAGGACCTCGTCCAGGTGGGCACGATCGGCCTCATCAAGGCCGTCGACCGCTTCGAGACCGACCGCGGGGTGGAGTTCTCCACCTACGCCACACCCACCGTGATCGGCGAGATCAAGCGCCACTTCCGCGACAAGGGCTGGGCGATCCGGGTGCCGCGGCGACTGCAGGAGCTGCGAATGCAGATCGGCAGCGCCACCGGCGAGCTGACGCAGAAGCTGGGCCGCTCCCCCACGCCCCGCGAGCTCGCCGAGGCCATCGGCTGCACCGTGGAGGAGGTCATGGAGGGCATCGAGTCCTCCCACGCCTACGCGACGCTGTCGCTGGACGCCTCCGACGACAACGACGACGGCCCGCCCGCGATGCTGGCCACGCTCGGCATCGAGGACTCCAACATCGAGCACGTCGAGATCCGCGAGTCGATCAAGCCCCTGCTCGAGGGCCTCGGCGAGCGCGAGAAGCGCATCCTGCTGCTCCGCTTCTTCAAGAACATGACGCAGTCGCAGATCGCCGAGGAGATCGGCGTCTCCCAGATGCACGTCTCGCGACTGCTCACCCGCACGCTCGCCCAGCTGCGGACGTCGCTCGAGGCCGACTAGCAGGCTCCGCGCTAGACCGGGTCGGACTCCAGCGCGCGCGTGCTCGCCGGGTGCACGAGGCCGGCGATGACGACGAGCCCCACGACGGCGAGGCCGGCCGACACGGGCTTGGTGGAGCCGGCCCACAGGTTCCAGGCCAGGCCGAGCAGGATCAGCTGGGCCATCACGACCGGGCCCCGCGCCCAGCGTCGTACGCCCCGCAGGGCCCAGGCGCACCACGCGAGCGCCGCGGCGGCAGCGAGGAAGAAGGCGGCGGTCGTGACGCCCATCGTGAGCCGGACGGAGTGGAGGTTGGCGAGCTCCAGCACGCCCAGCGCGGCGAGCACGAAGGCCTCGACCGCCGTCAGCCCGGCGGCCACCACGAGCGGCGCGGGCGCCGATCGGTCCGGACCGTCGGGCATGTCTTGCGGGGTAACGGGCACTGGTCAACAGTAGTTGTGACGGACACGACCTGCGTGGGGGGTTGTGTGAACGTTCAAGTCTTGCGAGTCTTGTCGCTGCTCGCCCCGTAGTGTGGCGCGCCCGGGCCCTGCTGATCGTCCGACAACAGCACCCTGCCTGTGAAAGAAAGAGGGATCTTCCCACTCATGGATTGGCGCAGCCGCTCTGCATGCCTCGACGAGGACCCGGAGCTGTTCTTCCCGATCGGCAACACCGGTCCGGCCATCCTCCAGATCGAGGAGGCCAAGCAGGTGTGCCGACGCTGCGAGGTGCGCGAGCAGTGCCTTGCCTGGGCCCTGGAGGCCGGGCAGGACCACGGAGTGTGGGGCGGCCTCAGCGAGGACGAGCGTCGCGCGCTGAAGCGCCGCAACGCCCGGGCCCGGATCCGGACCGCCTGACCGGCTAGTCGACCGGCAGGTCCGCCTGGACCCGCGTGCCTCGCGTGCCGGGACCGATCTCGAGGACGCCCCCCAGCTCGGACTCCACGAGCGTGCGCACGATCGACAGGCCCAGCTGGGTCGAGGAGTCGAGGTCGAAGTCCTCGGGCAGCCCGCGTCCGTCGTCCTCCACGACGACGTGCAGGCGCCCGACGATCCGGCGCGCAGTGAGCACCACGCGGCCGCTGGTTCCGTCGGGCAGCCCCGCGTAGCCGTGCTCGACGGCGTTCTGGAGGACCTCGGTCAGCACCATCGCGAGCGGTGTGGCCGCCTCGGACGGCAGCTTGCCGAAGGAACCCTCGCGCACCACGCGGACCGGCACCTCGACGCCGCTCACGTCGACGACCATCGCGCCGAGGCGGTCGGCGATGTCGTCGAAGTCCACGGTCTCCTCGACCGCGTGGCTCAGCGTCTCGTGCACGATCGCGATCGAGCCCACCCGGCGCACCGCCTCCTCGAGCGCCGACTTGGCGTCCTCGGCGTCCGTACGGCGTGCCTGCAGGCGCAGCAGCGCGGCCACCGTCTGCAGGTTGTTCTTCACGCGGTGGTGGATCTCGCGGATCGTGACGTCCTTCGTCACCAGCTCGCGGTCGCGGCTGCGGAGCTCGGTGACGTCGCGCACGAGCAGCAGCGCACCACTGCGGTCGCCCTGCGGGCGGAGCGGGATGCTGCGCACGATCAGCGTCACGTCGTCGGTGCCGACCTCGGTGGCGCGGCCGTCGCGTCCGCCGAGCACGGCGCTGAGGGTCTCCTCGTCGGGGCGCCGCCGGGCGGGCACCAGCTCACGGGTGAGCTCGGTCAGCACGAGCCCCGCGAGGTCGCCGTGGAGGCCCAGCCGCCGGTAGGCCGAGAGCCCGTTGGGGCTGGCGTAGACGACCCGGCCGGCCGGGTCGAGCCGCACGAACCCGTCCCCCACCCGCGGTGAGTCCGCGTGGTCGCTGCGCTGCCCCGGCAGCGGGAAGTGGCCCGAGGCGATCATCTGGGTCAGCTCGGCGGCCGTCTGGAGATAGCTGAGCTCGAGCCGGCTGGGAGTGCGTACGCCGAGCAGGTTGGTGTTGCGGGCGATGGTGGCGATCACGCGACCCGCGCGCCGCACCGGGATGACCTCGACCCGCACCGGCACGTCGTCCCGCCACTCGGGGTCGCCCTCCCGCACCAGCCGGCCGGTTCCGAAGGCCTCGTCCAGCATCCGCCGGCGACCCGCCGGGATGAACGTGCCCAGGACGTCGTCGACGAGCGCGGTCGGGCCGGTCGTGGGCCGCATCTGGCCGCCGGCCCAGTAGCCCTTCCCCTCCCGGTCGGGCAGCCACAGCACGAGGTCCGCGAAGGACAGGTCGGCCAGGATCTGCCAGTCCGCCATCAGCAGCTGGAGCCACGCGACGTCGTCCTCGACGAGGTCGGTGTGGGCTCGCACGAGCTCGTGGAGGGACGGCACCGGGCCAGCCTAGGTCGGTTGGGCGGTGGTTCGGACCGGTGGCAGGATGGCGGGCATGTCGACGGGGTACTGGGACCAGGTGCAGGCCGCCGACTTCGAGGTCCCGGCCGACCGCCCGCTCGACGACCTGACCGCCGAGCTCACCACGATGCTGGGCTCGACCCAGCCGGAGGTGCGCGACGGCACTGCCTACCCCGCGCTGGCGACCTGGATCGACCGTGGCGTCTACGACGACCTGCTCGCCGGGCTCGGCGACGGCATGGTCGCCGGCCTGTCGGTGGGGCTGGGCGAGGCGGGCACCGACACCGTGTTCCGGCGCAGCTTCAGCGCACTGATCGTCGGTGAGTGCCTCGAGCGGGACAACGCGCACCACCTGCTGCCCGTCGACAAGATCCTCGACTGGGGCGACCGCCTGGCGGTCTGGTTCCTCACCGAGAAGGACACCCGCGGCTTCGTCCCCGACAAGGGCTGGGCGCACGCGATCGCCCACGGCGCCGACGCGATCGGTGCGCTCGGCGATTCGCCGCACCTCGGCGCGGCCGAGCACCAGGCGCTCCTCGACGTGCTCGCCGAGCGCCTGGTCCAGCAGCCCGTCGACGAGCCCCTCGCTGCTGGTGAGCCGGACCGGATGGCGCACGCCGCGATGCGCGTCCTGCGCCGCGGCACGCTCGGCGTGGACGTCCTCGAGCCGTGGGTGCACCGCCTCGGCGCGGCCGCCGACCCGTTCGGCGGCCCGGTGGACCACGACCCGTTCGCAGCGACCGCGGCACCGCAGGCCTTCCTGCGCGCGCTCTTCCTCCAGCTCTCGCTCGCCGCCGAGCCGCCCGAGGTCCGCTCCGACCTGCTGCTCGTCGTGATCGAGGCGCTGCGGCTGACCAACGCCCCCTTCCTCCGGGCGCGTACCAGCGAGTAGCCGCCCGCTAGCCTCTGCTCATGAGCGAGCAGAGCGAGACCAGCGAGATCTCGGGCCACAGCGGCGAGCTGGCCGTGCACGTCGCCCGCGCCCACGGCGTGGAGACCATGTTCACGCTCTCCGGTGCCCACGTGTTCCCGATGTACGACGGCGCGGTCAAGGCGCAGCAGGCCGGGGTCGAGCCGCCGATGCGGCTGCTCGACGTGCGCCACGAGCAGACCGCCGCGTTCGCCGCCGAGGCCACGGGCAAGCTCACCCGCGTGCCCGGCCTCGCGGTGCTCACGGCAGGCCCGGGCGTCACCAACGGCATCAGCGCGATCGCGCAGGCGCAGTTCGCCGGCTCGCCGATGGTCGTCGTCGGTGGCCGCGCCCCGCAGAACCGGTGGGGCACCGGCTCGCTGCAGGAGCTCGACCAGCCGCCGATCATCGCGCCGGTCGCCAAGGCGGCGAGGACGCTGATGACCGCCGGCGACGTGGCCGCCGGCATGGACGAGGCCTTCACGCTCGCCCGTTCCAGCCACCGCGGCCCGGTCTTCGTCGACGTGCCGATGGACGCCTTCTTCGACTCCTCGACCGGCGTCGTCGGCTCCGGGGACGGCACCCGTGTCGAGCCCGACGCCGACGCGATCGGTGCGATCGCCCGCCTGCTCGCCGAGGCGAAGCGCCCCGTGCTGATCCTCGGGACCGACGTCTGGGCCGACCACGCTGAGGCCGCCGCGCTCCGTCTCGTCGAGGACCTCGGCATCCCGACGCTCACCAACGGCATGGGCCGTGGCGTCATCCCCGGCGGGCACCCCTCGCTCGTGACCAAGGCCCGCGGGGCCGCACTGTCGGGTGCCGACCTGGTGGTCGTGGTCGGCACGCCGCTCGACTTCCGGCTGGGCTACGGCCAGTTCGGCGGGCCGGACAAGAACCCGGACGGCGCCTACGCCCGGGTCGTCCACATCGCCGACTCCCCCGGCCAGGTCTCGGGCCACGCCGAGCTGGCGGCCTCGGTCGCGGGCGACCTGACCACGGTGCTCGACGGGCTCCAGGCCGCGATCGAGCGGGGGGACAAGCCCGACTGGACCGACTGGGCCGGCGACCTGCGCGACCAGGTCAGGGCCGCCGCCGAGCGCGACGCGCAGCTGCTCACGGCCGAGGCCGACCCGATCCACCCGGCCCGGATCTACGGCGAGCTGGTCCCGCGTCTGGCCGACGACTCGGTCGTGATCGGCGACGGCGGCGACTTCGTGTCGTTCGCCGGCAAGTACGTCGAGCCGAAGCGTCCGGGTGGCTGGCTCGACCCCGGCCCCTACGGCTGCCTCGGCGCCGGTCTCGGTGCCGCAATCGCGGCCCGCATCGCCCGACCCGACGCGCAGGTCACGCTGCTGCTCGGCGACGGCGCGGCCGGCTTCTCGCTGATGGACGTCGACACCCTCGTGCGCCACGACCTGCCGGTCGTCATGGTGATGGGCAACAACTCCGCGTGGGGCCTCGAGAAGGGTCCGATGCAGATGCTCTACGGCTACGACGTCGTCGCCGACCTCGCCCAGCGCACGCCGTACGACGAGGTGGTCCGGGCGCTCGGGGGCGCCGGCGAGACCGTCACCGACCCGAAGCAGATCGGCCCCGCGCTCGACCGCGCGTACGCCTCGGGCGTGCCCTACCTCGTCAACGTCATCACCGACGTCGAGGCCGCCTACCCGCGCAACACCTTCGGCATCTGAGGCTTGCGGGGTGACCGGGGTGGAGGTCCGCCGGATCCGGCCCGAGGAGCTCGAGCGTGCCGGCGACGTGTGCGTCGCGGCGTACGACCCTCTGCTCACCGGCGCCGAGGACGACTACCGCGACCGGCTGCGCGACGTCGCCACCCGTGACGCCCAGGCCGAGGTGTGGGTGGCGGTGGTCCACGACGAGCTGGTCGGTGTCGTGACCTACTGCCCGCCCGGCTCGCCGTGGCGTGAGATCGGGCGCGACGACGAGGGCGAGTTCCGGATGCTCGCCGTCGACCCGACCGCGCAGGGCAGCGGCGCCGGCACGGCCCTCGCCCGGCTCTGCGAGGAGCGCGCCCGCGAGCACGGCGCCACTGGAATGGCGCTGTCGTCCCTGGCGACGATGACGACCGCGCACCGGATCTACGGCCGGCTCGGCTACGAGCGTGAACCGGGTCGCGACTGGTCGCCTGTTGCCGGGGTCGACCTGCTGGCGTTCAGCAAGAGGCTCTGAGACCTCAGCAGCGGGCGACGCTCGAGGGGTCGGTGACGTCCGCGAAGCACACCCGTCCTGTGGGGAGCGCGGCGATGTCCGTCCCTCCGACCCGGGCCCACTGCCACGAGTCCCACGACCCGTCCTCCGCCTCGACCACCGTCACGACGGCGCCCGCCTTCGTCAGCCACGTGCGGTACGCCCGACCGTCGGAGTCCGAGCCGGTGCCCAGCGGGACGTCACCCACCGGGCGCAGGGCGACCAGACCGGCCAGGTCGGCGGTCTGCGCGACCACCTCGGCGACCGCGGGATCCGCCGCCGAGGCGACGTAGACCGACGCGGCGTCGAAGCCGACCAGGTAGGTGGGGCTGACCGTGCTCACCCGCGGGTCCGGCGCGCTGAGGGCGTAGACCAGTCCGTCGGCTCCGGGGCCGTCGACCACCAGGGTGCCGCCGCTGCCGTCGTCCTCGACCCGGGCGCGGTAGCCGAGGCCGCCGTCGTCCAGCGCGACCTCCCCGCCGATCCCGATGGTGTCCGTCGCGGCGGGCTGCACGGCGGGGAGCGAGTCCGCCTGGTCACCGTCGCAGTCGTGCCTGCCCTCGACCGTGGAGTCCTCGGCGCAGCCCTGGTCGGTGGGCCGGAGCACCCCGTCGTCGCCCAGCTCCCAGCGCCACGTGTCGAGCACGATGCTCTCCGGGCGCAGCAGGGTCATGTTGCCGCGGGCGAACGCGTTCACCGAGCGGCTGGACCAGACCTGGCCGCCCTTGATCCACCAGTCCTGCTCGTGCACCAGGTCGTAAAACTCGGTCTGGCTGCCGGGCACCGCGACGTCACCGGACTGCAGGAGGTCGGGGTCCGCCGCCAGCATCTCGACCAGCAGGCCGTCGCGGAGGTCGAACACCAAGGGGTGCCCGGCACCACCGACGGCCGCGAGGTCCTCCCACGGCAGGACGAGCTCCTCGTCGCCGTCGCCGTCCGCGTCGATCGCGCCCCGCGCGGTCACGCCGATGGTGCTGGTCAGCTCGGCGATGCCCCACGACTCCTCGCCGGTCGAGCTCAGGGTGGTCTGGAGGCGGACCCGACCGGCGTAGTCGTCGGTCTTCTCCGAGAGGAACTGCACCTTCTCCCGCACGCCGTCTCCGTCGAGGTCGACACGCGCGGGCCTCGACAGGTCGTCGGCCTTCCAGTCCCGCCCGACATCCGCGGGCATCTCCAGCGTCGGGCCGTCGGGCTGCGGCGCGATCCGGTCCGAGCGCTCGCGGCCGCCGACGCCCTGGACGACGATCCCCAGCACGAGGAGGACCGCAGCCGCGGTGGCGAGCAGCACCCACGGCGACTGCCAGCGTGGGCGGAGCGGCACGACCGTGGCCAGCGGGGTCAGGTCCTCGTGGCGGACGAGGTCGGCACGCGCGGCCAGTGCGTCGCGTAGGCGTGCCTCGATGTCGGTGCTCATCGCTGCTCCTTCCCCGAGGTCGTCGTCATGATCTTCTCCAGGGCCGCCAGCGCGCGGCTCGCCGTGGACTTCACGGTCCCCTGGCTGATCCCCAGGGCGGCGGCGATCTCCGCCTCGCTGAGGTTCGACCAGTAGCGCAGCACCAGCACCTCGCGCTGCCGCGGCGCGAGGGCGTGCAGCGCTACGAAGACCTCGCGGTGCTCCTCGGCCAGCACCGCGGTGTCCTCCGGGGTGGGTGGCGGCAGGGCGTGGGGTGGCGAGTACGCCCTCGCCGTACGGCGTCGGCGCAGGGCCGAGCGCGACGCGTTGACCACCGACACGCGCAGGTAGGCCAGCGCCTTCGACGGGTCCTTGATCGCCCCGGGCCGGCGCGCGAGCGCGGCGAAGGCGTCCTGGACGACGTCCTCCGCCGAGGCGATGTCGTCGACGAGCAGGACGGCCAGCCGGACGAGCGAGAGCCGGTGCGCGGCATAGAGCTCGGTGATGTCCACTGCCGGCTGCATGCCCGCGCTCGCCTCCCGCCCGATCGACCTCGTCCCCGTGTCCACGTCTGGTAGACGCCTGCCCGTCGCTCAGGTTGCCTGATCGACCGGACCAGTTGCGGGACGCGAGCAGGGCGGGCGACGGACGGCCGTCACACGCCGTGCCAGGCGCCCAGCCACGACGCGAGGGTGACCTCCTCGGTCCACGGACGCAGCGTCGTGTCGAGCGGTCCGCCGGAGGGGGCGAGGTCGGGTCGGTCCCACCGGGCCGCGCGGCGCAGCAGCCGCAGGTCCTCGAGCACGGCCCGGCCCCCCGCGGCCTCGCGGCTGCCGACCTCCCCGTCGAGGCCCTCGACCAGCTCGGTCCACGCGATGCGGTCGCCGTACAAGCCGCTCCGCACGTCCAGGTGGACACGCACGGTCGCGGGCAGCGGGTCGTCGGCCTTCACGACGCGTGGGTCCTCGCCGGCGAGGAGGCGGTGCTCCTCGCCGAGCCGGACGACGGCGCGCGGCAGCGCCGCCAGGAGCGAGTCGAGGGTCACCACGGCCTCGGCCGGCGCGAGGGAGGACGCGAGCGTGACGGCCAGGTCGGCCGGGCCGCGGAGCAGCCCGCGCCACGTCGTGCCGGCCGCGGAGGTCGTGTCCGCGACGGCCATCGTCTCGTGCAGCTTGGCGGACGGGTCCGGGGCGCGCAGCCCGGCGTCCGGGCCGTCGTGCCACGCGACGGCGTCCGCCCGATGGGCGAGCAACCCGCCGGCCGTCCAGGACCGGTGCGCGAGCTCCCAGTCCTCGCCACCATAGGCGCGGAAGGACTCGTCGAACCCGCCGATCTCGTCGTACCACCACCGCGTGCAGGCAAGCACGGCGCTGATGACGAACCGGTGACCGGTCGCGTCGGCGTCCAGCAGGTCGCGGGTCTCGGCGTACGCCCTCCTCAACCACTCCGGCTCCGGCAGCTCCTCCCCCGTCCCGGAGAGGTCGGCGTGGCGCCGACGCCCGACGACGAGCGTCTCGGGCAGCGACTCGGGCAGCGCGACCATCCGCTCGACGAAGTCCGGCTCCGGCGTCGTGTCGGCGTCGAGGAGCACGAGCACGTCGCCGGTGCTGGCGGCCACGCCGAGGTTGCGCACCGCGGCCGCCCGGAAGCCGTCGTCCTCCTGGCGCACGAGACGGACGCCGTCCGGCACGCGCGGGGGCTTCCGCGACCCGTCGTCGGCGACGACGACCTCGTCGGGCGGCCGGGTCTGTCGCTGCAGTGCTGCGAGGGTCCGGTCGAGCTGCTCCTGCTGCTCGTAGTGGGCGACGACGACCGAGACCGTGCGGCGTGGTGCGTCCGAGGGCGCGAGGTCCCACCGGTTGCTGCGGACGCTCGTGCCGAAGGGCGGCGCCGTCATCCGGCCACCGACGCCCACCACGAGCGGTAGGCCGCGGCGGTGTCCTCGAGCCGCGGTCCGAGGTCGGTCCCCGGCTCGATCCAGGTCGACCCGGGTGAGCGGAGCGCCTCCTCGAGCCGCGGCACCAGTGTCGAGTCGTCGAAGAGGGTGAGCGTGCCGGGGCGCAGCGCCGCCATCTCCCGGGCGTACGCCCCGTCCCGCACCAGCGGCCTGCGGCCGGCCGCGATCCACGAGTTCACGCTCCCCGACGCCGACACGTTGCGGTGTGCGGCCACCGGTACGCCGACCCGGCGCAGCGCGTCGCCCACCTCGTCCTCCGGAACACGGCCGGCCACCTCGACCGGCACGCCGCGCTCCCGGCTGGTCCGCAGGAGCTCGTCGATCTCGTCGTCGTGGTTCTTCGCGGCGTCGCCGAGCACGCGCACCGAGACCGGGTGGCCGGCGCGGCGCAGTGCCGCGGCCGCGCGGGCGACCTGGCGGTGGCCCTTGCCGGGGTAGATGAAGCCGAAGACGCCGAGGACGTGGGGATCCGTGTCCGCGCGCACCCCGGTCGTGCCCTGGATCGGCAGCGGGATCACCGTCCCGTGGGCGTCCGCGATGCTCCAGCGGTTGATCAGCGCGTGCTCGTGCCACGAGTTGGTGGCCCACGCGTGGCTGGCCCGCACGATGCGCGCATATGCCGCCGTACGCGCGTGGAAGCGGGGGCCGTCCGTCGGCTGCGGCACATCGTGCAAGGTCACCGTCAGCCGCACCCGCCTCGCGAGCTCCTCCACGAGGTCGGCCGCAGCCGTGGGATCAGGCGAGATCAGCCGGTCGGTCACGTGCAGGTGCGTGTGATCGCCCTCGTCGAGCCGCCTGGCGTCACGGACGACGAGCGCGCCCGCGGCTCCCGCCACCTCCCCGGCGTAGCGCGTGACGCCGTGCGTGTCGGGCCCGATCAGCAGGTGGTGCGGCACCTGCGTCGTCGTACGCGGTCGGGGGGAGGTCGTCACCTCAGCATCTTGACCGTCCAACCTTTGGCGAGGCCTCATCCGAAGGTGGGCAGTACGTCCTGTGGAAGGCTGCCGGCATGGACCGCCCAGAGCCCGCCACCCTCACCTTCGAGGTCACCGACGACGACACCGCTCTCGCCGTGGGCAGCGGCTCGCTGCCCGTGCTCGGCACGCCCCGGCTGCTCGCCTGGCTCGAGGCTGCGACCTGCGCCGCGCTCGAGTCGCTGCTGCCCGAGGGCTCGAGCAGCGTCGGCACCCGGGTCCAGCTCGAGCACCTCGCCGCCAGTCCGGTGGGCGCCTCTGTGGAGGTCTCGGCGTCCAGCGCGTACGTCGACGGGCGGCTTCACCGCTTCACGGTGAGCGCACGGGATGTCGGGTCGGGGAAGGTGCTCGCTGCCGGGGAGATCACGCGCGTGGTGGTCGACGCGGAGCGTTTCCTGTCGCGGGTCTGACAGCCCGGCGCCGCCACCTGCCTCATGCCCGGGCGAGCTGCCGGACCGGGATCCGGACAGTGAGGTCGTCGGCGCCCATCCGGATCCGTCCACGCAGGCCGCTGCTGAGGACGAGCGGGAGCACGGCCGGGTTGTCCGCCGCGGTCCGTACGACGATCTCGTCGGCACCGGCGCCCCTGGCCGCTCTCGCAGTCTCGAGCAGCAGTCGCGAGCCGATGCCCCGGCGACGCCAGGCCGGCTCCACGCCCAGGTCAACGTGCCAGGCACCGTCGTCCTCGACGACCCACGTCGCCGAGCCGATGGCCACACCGCCCACGGTTGCCCGCACGACCGAGTCGGCCACGTCGTACACCGGGTCGTCGCCGAGGGCATCCGGCTCGGGGGCACGCTGGGCGGCGGCGAGCACGTCGGTCACCAGCTCGGCGAGCGCGGTCCCGCGGGCGTGCTCTGCTGCGGTGAACGGCGCCGTCCGTCGCAGCTGCACGAGCACGTGCCCGATGTCGAGGTCCATCCCGTCCATGACGTCACCCAGGTCGGAGGGGTCGGTCTCGGCGTCGAACAGCTGGGCCACCACGTCGGGGAACCTGGCCGGCTGCGCCAGGATGCTCCGCGCGGCCAGGACGTACCGGGTGGGCTGGTCGGTCAGGGACGCCTCCGTGCAGGGCAGCACGCTGACCCTGGTGCCGCCCGAGCCCTCCACCAGCTCCGCGAGGTCGGAGAGCCCCCAGTCATCGGGGGTCCGCAGCACCAGCTCGTCAGTCACCCGGTCGATGCCCGGGTGGACGTGCAGCCCCAGAATGTTGACGCCCGCCGCACCGCAGCTCGCTGCGAGCTCCGCGAGGGCGCCCGGCCTGTCGGCCAACGTCGTCCGCACTCTCCACAACATGCCGCCGACGATGCCGCATCGATGTTTCCGGAGGTTGCGCACGACGTTTCGCGCCGGTCACGAGTTGTGCCGCGCCGCGAGCACTGTTGTGCGACGGGCGGGTCAGCGAGCCGTCCATCCTTGCCGCTATCAGTGCGCGGATCGGCCGGCGTGGCGGATCTTGGGCTGAAAAGTCAGCTCCTGTCCGCGGTGGGTTCCGTCCACCCGGCGCGGCTGAGTTCGTACCCAACCTCGCCGTCCTTCCAACCAACGACCTGCCGCCGATCTGGAACGGCATCCCACGACGCGTACTGCTTCAACCCCACCTTCTCCAGCACCCGGCGTGACCCGGTGTTCGCTGCCATCGTGGAGGCGACGACCCGGTCGATGTCTCCGCATGAGAATGCCTGGCGAATCATCGCCTCGGCGCCCTCCGTCGCAAGTCCGCGGCCCCACCCCGTGACGGGCAACCGGTAGCCGATGCCCGAAATCTCGGGTTGCCCTTTGAATGATGAGGCCGACCACCACCCCACGAAGGTGCCAGCCTCGAATCCGGCCCAGTACCCGAGTCCGCGCGCCACGTCGCTCTGGTGGTCGAGGCGCTGCCGCCACTCTGCGGCGGTTTCGGCAGGCCCTGCAGGGCGCCCCTGGATGTAGGTCATGACTTCTGGGTCGGCGTTCAGGTCGACCATCAGGTCCAGATCGGCGACGCGGACAGGTCGAAGCATGAGACGAGCTGTCGATAGCGATGGGAGTGCTCTCGCGCGAGATCCAGGTTCCGCCACTCGGGCGACCATAGCGGTCGAACAACGTCACGAGCCTTGAGAACGTCCCACATGCCGCGATCAAGCCACCCTCATCTGGAGTTGTGCGGGACGTATCTGCGAGTCTCGGCGAGACTCGGTGGCATGGACTTCGATCACGAGTCGGCTCTGCGGCTAGGTGGTTGGGACCCTCGCTACGCGGTGGTGTTGGCGGCGTCCGCTTGCGACGGAGCCGCTGCGGCTCTCATCGATACCAACGGCGACGGTGCTGATGTGGATCTCGATCAGTACCAGCAGGCGCCGGACGGGCGCTGGGTTGAAGTGGCTAGTGGGAACTGCGACGACTCCGGCGCGTTCGCGACCGGGTTCATGGCCGTCGCATGGGGGCGGGCACTCCCACGAGCCCTGGTCACCCTCCAGTTCCAGGCTGCCATGCACGACGTCGAATGCACGGATCAGGGCTGGTGGATGTTCGTGATGGCAAGCCGCTCAGGCGACACACCGACGGTCGCCGCAATCGCGGAAGCAAGCCACTGAGCCAAACGTCCGGATCTGCCGATGAGGGTGTGGCTTGGACTCCGGGGCTCGAATGAGGCGGTTTCGGGCTCACACCGCAGGACCCGGGATGCAACCGGGCTTTCCGGACGACGACCACCGGGCGCTGTCCCTGCGTTGACAGCAGCGTACGTCCGGATCTGCCGCGATGCGTGCGTCGTCCCCCGCCATTGCCTCGGGCGCGCGTACTACGCGACGTACAGGTCAACACCCATGGGCGCGTCGATGATCATCCTCGCCTTCTCCGGGTGGATCGGATGGGTGCCGGTGTGGTCGACGATGAAGGCGAGGCCGTGCGGGGTGAGCCAGACGTAGCGACCGTCGCCGCACTGGCGTGAGGCGTAGCCCGCATGGGTCTTCCAGCGGTGGTGTCGGCGGCCGAGGGGGCCGGAGTTGTGCGAGCCGGTCTGTCCCGGCGGCGGTTCTCGTCCTGTCTCGGGGTTGCCGTGGTCGTAGGGCACGGGGTGGTCGAGGTCGACGCGTCGGCTGGTGGACGTCGCCCAGGGCCAGTAGTCGCCGCCGGTGACGAGGTGGACCTGGTCACGGAGCGACTCGGGGTGCTCGTAGGCGGTGTAGCGGACCCGGTCGGAGAGGTCCTTGACCGGCTGGACCTTCACCACACAGCCGCGAAGCATCTCGTCGAGGCGGGCGAGGCTGACGGGACCCAGACCCTCGACACGAGCCACGCCGTCGGCGCCGTGGAGGGCGGCTTCGTGCAGGTGGACGTGCAGCACGACCTTCGGAGCGAGCGGAGTGAGGTCGATGCCACGCAGGGCGTCGAGAAGATCCGCGGGGAAGGCCAGGGCGCGAACCAGTCCTGCCCCAGTGTCCTCGGGCTCTTGCTCTGCGCCGGGCGCATCGAGATCGAGGTCGAGCTCGGACTCGTCGCCAGCACCGGTGTGCTCGAGCAGGAGCGTCAGCAGCTCGACCGGCCGCGCCAGCCACCCGAACGCCAGGGCGCGGAGCTCGTCGGGGCTAGCGTCAGCGTTCAACGGCTCGAGGATCTCGGCGACGCGGTGCACTATCGCGTCCACCGCGACGGCGTCGCCTGCCTCGACGCGGGCAATGAGGGTGCGCAGGCCGTGCTCGTCGGTGCGACCGAGGCCGATGTAGCGGCGGCGGCGTTCGGCCTCGCACCGCGTCTCGTGCAGGTCGGGGTCGGCCTCGATGACCTTGGCCTCGGCGACCTCGAGGAGCCGCCCGATTCCCTCAGAGGCGATCAACCGGGACACGGCGGTGTCGACGACGTGGACCTTGTCGGCGGGGAGGTGGCGCGACATCTTCGCGACCTTCCGGGCGACCCACACCTCGCACTCGCCGCGGCGGGCGACCTGCCAGGTCAGCGGGAGCCGGTGCTCGAGGTCGAGGACGTCGGCGAGCATGTTCTGCGTGGCGGTGACGCCGGCGCCGCGTGCCAGGGCGATCTCGCCGAGGCAGAAGTCCTGAACGCCGGGGGTGCCCTCCCCGCCGACCTGGCGCAGCACGTTGCCGACGCGGCGCGCGAGGTGGCCGTCCGGTCCTTCCGTGGGATCGGCGGAGTGCAGGGCTGCCCAGGCGGAGAGGAGCTCGAGCTTGGCGACCTCGGCCAGCCGGGACGCTCGCTCGGCCTCGGTGACGGCGGCCAGCAGGGCCTTGCCGTCGAGGTCGAGGAGGTCGCTGTCCATGTCCTCACGCTAGCCGCCACCACCGACAACGAATGCCCCGATTCGCGCTCGGATCCATCCAGTGGACGGCTGTTTTCGACGATGTGAGCGATAGTGCTGCGAAGTTCTTTCGAGGCTCGTCGCTGGGGCTCCTCACCCCTCAACCACCGCGGGTCCAGGGCTTGTGTGCTGGTCGACCACCGAAGAAGAGCGCTACACGCGCCGCGTCTCGTACGCCCACATCGCCACCTCGACGCGGTTCCGGGCGCCGAGCTTGGCCATCAGTGCGCCGATGTGGGTCTTCACGGTGCTCAGGCTGATGTGCAGCTCGGCGGCGATCTCGTGGTTCGTGCGACCGCGCGCGAGGAGGACGAGCACGTCCTCCTCACGGTCCGTGAGGGGCGACAGCGGCTGGGCGGGCGCGACGGGGCGCTCGAGCGAGGCCAGCGTGCCGAGCAGGCGGCGGGTGATGTCGGGGGCGATGAGCGCGTCGCCGTGGGCGGCCGCCTCGATGGCCTGCACCAGCAACGCGGGCCCCGCGTCCTTGAGCAGGAACCCCCGGGCGCCGGCGCGGAGGGCGCCGAGGACGTACTCGTCGAGGTCGAAGGTCGTGATGACGACGACGGCCATCGGGTCCGCGACCCCCGGCCCGGCCAGCTGCCGCGTCGCCTCGACGCCGTCGAGGGCGGGCATCCGGATGTCGAAGAGGCAGACGTCGGGTCGCAGCTCGCGAGCCATCGTCACGGCCTCGTAGCCGTCCCGCGCCTGACCGACGACCTCGATCCCCGGTTGCGCGTCGAGGATCATGGTCAGCCCGGTCCGCACGAGGTCCTGGTCGTCGGCGACCACCACGCGGATGCTCATCGGGCCACCTCGCGCGGGAAGGTCGCTGCGACCGTCCAGCCGCCGGAGGCGTCCGGCCCCGCGGAGAACGTGCCGCCCAGCAGCGTGGCCCGTTCGGCCATGCCCAGCAGGCCGTAGCCGCCGCTCGCAGCCGGGTGAGCCTGTCCGTCGTCGTGCACGCGCAACCGTACGACGTCCGCGTCCCCGACGACCTCCACCGAGACGGCGGTCGCCCCCACCGCGTGCCGGATCGCGTTGGTCACCGACTCCTGGCAGATCCGGTGCACCGCGACCTCGAGCGGTTGCGGCAGCCCGTCCAGCGGTCCGGAGCGACGTACGGACACCAGCGGGCTCATCCGGGCCAGGTCGTCGAGCTCGGCGATGCCTCGCTGCGGGGCGAAGTCGGCAGCGCCCTCGCGCAGCACCCGCACCACCGCGCGCATCTCGGCCAGCGTCCGCGAGGCCTCCGCCTCGATGACGGCGAGCACGTCCACAGCCGCCGACGGGTCCGCGGCCGCGACCGCGCGACCCGCCTGGGCCTGGATCGCGATCGCCGAGACGTGGTGCGCGACGGTGTCGTGCAGCTCGCGGGCGAGCTCTCCACGCTCCTCGTAGCGCACCTGCTGCACCTCCCGCCGCTGCGCGAGCGCGCGGTAACGCATCGCGGCGCCCAGGGCGAAGGACGCGAGCACCACCGTGGCGCCCCCCAGCACGTCGCCGAGGTCGCCGCTGGCCGCAAGGCCGAGCACGACCGGCACGGCCACTGTCGCCGTACCGACCAGGGCGTCGCGCCCGGAGGCCCAGCGAAAGAGCGCGTAGGGCAGCAGCAGGACCACGACCATCGAGTCGAGCCCCACCTCGGGACGGTCCGCGAGCAGGGACGGCAGCTGCAGCACGAGCGCCCCGCCGAAGCCGATGGCGGTCACGAGCAGCGGGTGCGTACGGCGCCAGGGCAGCGCGACCACCACCACGAGCGCGACCACGACGGCGAGGGCGCGCATCGGCAGCTCCGGGCGCAGGACCGCCTCGACCGTCACCGCGGCCAGCATCCCGGCGAGCAGCGGCCAGTCCCACCAGACGCGGACCGGCGGGTCCGGGGCGCGGGGCTCGCCGAGGATCGAGCGGACGGTGGCGGCGAGCACGGGGTCAGCCTAGGGAGCCGCGACGCCGGCCGACGACGAACGCGGCCACGACCACGCCCACCGCAGCACGAACACCAGCAGCGCCACCTCGACGACCACGCCGAGGCCGTAGAACGCCAGCCAGGACTCCCCCGCCAGGTTGAACACCGAGACCGGGACGTAGAGCGTCGCGACCGCGAGGTTGAGCATCCGGTTCGCCCGGGCGGGCAGGGCCGCGGACAGCGCGACCATCAGCGCCGGGATCCCGACGAGGGCGAGCGACGTGGTGGCGAAGGTCTGGTTGGCCTCGAACTCGAAGACCCGCCCGGCGAGGATCTCCTCCAGCGCGCCGGGCCGGTAGAGGTGGAGGTAGTCGACGTAGACGTAGAAGAACATGAAGCTCGCCCAGGCCGCGGCGAGCCTGGCCTGCACCGGCAGCGGGCGGTCGTCGAGGGCTGAGGCCGCGGGGGCGAGAGCGGTGTCGGTCATGGACGGACCTTTCGTCGTGGGTTGGTGCGTCCACGATCGAGGACCGGCGACCCCGTTCCATCGGACCAGGGGCCGGAGTCCGCCGGCCTGAAGTACGAGAGAGGGAAAAGCAAAAGTCCCCGCCGTGGGCGGGGACTCTCACGATGACGTGTCAGAAAGACGCGTCAGGCGTTGGGGCGCTTGCCGTGGTTCGCGCCCTTCTTCTTGCGAGCGCGGCGCTTGCGTCCGGTCTTGCCCATGTCGTCCTCCTGGAATCGGTGCTCCGGCCAGTCTCTCAAAGGAGACCGCAAGGAGCCAATCGGCTCAGCCCTCGGTGATCTGGACCTTCACCTGGCGCAGCTGGAGCCGTACGCGCTCGCGCAGCGACTCCGGCGCCGACTCCGAGCAGGAGCGCTGGACGAGCTGCTTGACCGCCTTCTGGAGGTCGTGGCGCTCGAGGCACGGCCCGCACTCACGCAGGTGCATCTCGACCACCGCGCAGTCGGCCTGGTCGAGCTCGTTGTCGATGAAGTAGACGATGCGCTCGATGTAGTCGACGCAGTCGTCACGACCGTGCTCGTGCTCGCTCATGACCCGCTCCCGTCCGCCGCGGGGACGCTGGCCGCCGGCAGCAGGTCGTTGGCCCGGACGTAGTCGGCGAGCATGTCGCGCAGCTGGCGACGACCACGGTGCAGGCGCGACATCACGGTGCCGATCGGCGTGTCCATGATCTCCGCGATCTCCTTGTAGGGGAATCCCTCGACGTCGGCGAGGTAGACCGCGAGCCGGAACTCCTCGGGCAGCCGCTGCAGGGCGTCCTTCACCTCGGAGTCGGGCAGGTGCTCCAGCGCCTCCATCTCCGCCGACCGCAGGCCGGTGGAGGAGTGCGACTCCGCGCGGGCGAGCTGCCAGTCCTCGACGTCCTCGGACATCGACTGCTGCGGCTGGCGCTGCTTCTTGCGGTAGGAGTTGATGTAGGTGTTGGTGAGGATCCGGTAGAGCCAGGCCTTGAGGTTCGTCCCCGGCTTGAACTGGTGGAAGGCGCTGTAGGCCTTGGCGAAGGTCTCCTGCACGAGGTCCTCGGCGTCGGCGGGGTTGCGGGTCATCCGCATCGCCGCGCCGTAGAGCTGGTCGAGGAACGGCAGCGCGTCGCGCTCGAAGCGCGCGGACCGCTGCTCGTCGGTCTCGTCCTCGAGGGAGATCTCGGCGGAGCCCGGAAGGGACTTCTCGTCCTGGAGCGATTCAGTCATCGCCTCCCACAGTACCGCCGGGGTCGGCGGCACCGTAGTGGGGCGTTCGAGGGTCAGTGACGGCACACCAGCATCAACACCTCACGCCACCCGGGGATTCCCGACCACCTCACGGACCAGCCACTCGAGCGTCGACTCGACGACGATGCCCATCGCCTCGTCCTGGCTCACCTCGCCGCGGGCGGGGACCTTGAGGCCGTGGTCGGCGCCCGGGACGACGACCAGGTCGAGGCCGGCGACGTCGGCGGGGAACTCCTCCGGCCGGCCCATCGGGTCCCGCTCCCCCTGCACGACGAGCGTCGGCAACCCGACCCCGCGCAGCTCGGGGAGCCGGGTGGGCTCGGTCCGACCGGGCTGGTGGAGCGGGAAGGAGAGGGCCAGGCATCCGGTGGCGCCCAGCGCCTTCGCCGTACGGGCTGCGGAGCGGGCGCCGGCTGAGCGACCGCCCACCACGAGGGGTGTCCGCACCCGCATCACGTCGGCGGCGCGGGTCAGTGCGACGTCGAGGGTCGGCGGGGCGGTGGCGACCTTGCGGCCGGCCACCCGCCACGGCTGCTCGAACAGCACGACGGACACGTCCTGCGCGGGCAGGGCGTCGGCCAGCGCCCACAGGTCGCGGGACTCGACACCGCCGCCGGCGCCGTGGCTGAGCAGGAGCGTCGCGATCGGCCGGGTCGCGCGGCGGGTGTGCAGGCGGCCCTCCCCGTGGGGCGTGTCGACCGTGCGGACGGACGCCTTCTTCACGAGGTCGCCTCGAGAGGTACGACGAGCTCGGGCCCGTTGTTGCGCACGTTGCTCACCAGCGTCGGGACGGCGTAGGCCTCCAGCAGGCCGGGCGAGGCGGGGACGAGGAGCGAGGTGTCGCCGGGGTGGGTCGGGTCGAGCCACTCGTGCCAGCGGTCCTTCTCGACCATCAGCGGCATCCGGTCGTGGATGTGCCCGAGCTGGTCCTCGGCCTGCGTCGTGATGACCGTGCAGGTCCACCGGAACCGGTCGGGGTCGTCCTCGGCCTTCGTCGGGTCGCGCCAGATCTCGTAGAGCCCCGCCATGGCCAGCACTCCCCCGTCCTTGGGACGGATGAAGAACGGCTGCTTGACCGGCTTGCCCTTCGCGTTGGTCTGCGAGGTGGGGTACCACTCGAAGTAGCCGTCGGCAGGCAGCAGCGCGCGCCGCGACGCGAACGCCTTGCGGTAGGCCGGCTTCTCCGCGACGGTCTCCATCCGCGCGTTGATCATCCGGTTGCCGATGGACGGGTCCTTGGCCCACGACGGGACCAGGCCCCAGGTGAGCACGCGGAGCTGCCGCTGGGGAGGCGCGTCGGAGTCCCGCGACGGCGGCCGCTCCACGACGGCGTAGACCTCCTTGGTCGGCGCCACGTTGTAGTCGGGGGCCAACGGTCCGGCGATCCGGCTCTCGACGACCTCGAACTCCTCGATCAGGTCGTCGGAGTCACGGGACGAGGCGTAGCGGCCGCACATGCTGCGACCCTAACGTCAGCGACCGACGCCCGGCAGAGGCCGGGACTCAGGCGCGCGCGAGCTCGTCGAGCAGCGACCCCGCGAAGTGGTCGGTGCCGGGCAGGCCCTCGATCCAGAGCCGCACCGGGCCGTCGTCCGGTGTCGCGTCGGGCGTGGCGTCGAGCAGCGTGGCGAGCACGCGGACCCGGCGGCCGAGGAGGTCGTCGCGGCGGCACAGGATCCCCACCCGGTGCGTGCCGAGCCGCGCGATGGTCTCGTCGCGGGCGAAGACGGTGCGCGCCAGCTCGCCGGCGCGGGCGAGCCGCATGGCGCGGGTGAAGTGGTCACCGGCCTCGTCCGACGGGTCGCCGGGCGGCAGCGCGACGACGACGAGCGCATGACCCGGTGCGGCGCCGTCCTCGGAGAGCCGGTAGAGCTCGGACAACCGGCTGCGCAGGTGGGCCTGGCTCGCCAGGCCCGTCAGCGGGTCGTCGCACGAGAGCTGGTGGAGGTAGCCCAGCGTCGTCTCGGTCCACGCGGTCACGAGCGCCCCCACGGCGTCGTACGACGGATCGCCGGCAGCCACCTGCCGCCAGGTGTCGCGCATCCCCTCGAGCGCCTCCTGCATCGAGGCG
>NZ_JAKJHZ010000012.1 GCF_021648885.1 Nocardioides potassii
TGAGCTTCTTCGCCGCGGTCGTGGAGATGCCGAGGACGGTGCCGAGCTCGGCGACGCAGAACTCGGCGACCAGGGGACACCCGTCGCCGGCGATGGGTTCCTCGTGCTCGGTGCCGCGGACCTCGAACGCGGCGGCGGTGTGGGTCGACTCCGGTGGGTGGAGGTCGGCCCACCGTGCGGCGAGGTCGAGCTGACGGGCGGCAGCCGCGTTCTCAACTGCACGTTCGCTCCGGATCGAGTCGAGCAGGTCGGAGGCGGTGGGGGCGTCTGCCTCACCCGCTTCGAATCCTGCCAGCGCATCGATCATGTGTTCGATTCTAGACGAGAGCACCGACATCCGGGTCGATCTCCACAAGGGAGCTCGACGCATGCTGCGGAGGTGGGACTCGACGCGACGTCGTCGCTCGTCCACCAACCAAAGAGCCGGAGTTCCGGCGTCACCCCCCGTGCGGAGAGGTGCCCGCCTCGATCAGCGCCAGCACCTCAGCCGTCGGACGTACGTCGCCGTAGGAGCGGTAGACGACGTGGAGCGTCGCGTTGTGGTCGCGGTCGCGGGTGGCGGCGCAGGCGTCGGCGACCAGGATGACGCGGAGGCCGGCGGCGCTGGCGCCGCGGACCGTGTCCTCGACGCAGACGTTGGTGACCGTGCCCGTGACGATGACCGTGTCGACATTGCCCGCGGCCAGGAGCGACGGGAGCTCGGAGGAGCCGGGTGTCCAGGCGCTCCGTGCGGTCTTCTCGACCGCGAGGTCGGACGGAGCCACGTCCAGTCCTGACGCGAGGCGCGACCTCACCGGCCCGGACCCTCCCGACCCGGCGTAGAGCGCGGCCACCTCGTCGCCGAAGAACTCGCGGTCCTTGTCGCTGGGCACGGTGTACCCCGGCACGACCCACGCCACCGTGCCGCCAGCCGACCGCACGGACGCGGCCAGGGCGTTGACCCGCGGCACGATCCCGCGGACGTACGCCGACTCGAGCGCGAAAAACGGCACGATGTCGACGACCACGAGCGCGGTCCGGCGGGGATCGAGGTGCTCGAAGGCGTACCGGCGCCCTCGTCGGGCCTCGTGGCGGGCGTACTCCCGCTCCTCGATCCGCCAGTCGTGGTCGGCGACGTCCGAGGGCGAGGTCATCGGGCGAGGCTACTGTCCAGCCATGCCACCGTCGGTGCTGCGCGCGATGCGAGTCGAGGACGTGCCCGCCGTGATGGCGGTGCAGGAGCCCGCGTCGATCGCCGGTCTGTCCTTGGTGTTCCCGCAGGACTCCCACCCCTTCCCTCTGGACGTGCTGGCCGACCGGTGGCGCGCGGAGATCGCTGACCCGGCCGTCGACTGCTTCGTGATCGTCCGCGAGGCCGAGGTCGCCGGGTTCGCCGCGACCTCCGGAGCGGAGCTGAAGCACTTCGGCGTCGCGGTGGAGGAGTGGGGGAGCGGCCTGGCGCGGGCGGCGCAGGACGAGCTCGTCGTGCGCATGGCGGATGCGGGGTACGAGCGGCCGTGGCTCCGTGTCTACGCCGCCAACCCACGCGGGCGCGCCTTCTGGGAGAAGGTCGGTTGGTCCGACACCGGCAAGCGGGAAACCGGGGCCATGCCGCCGCACGCGGAGCAGCTCATCTACGCCTACGACCCCGCATCGTCCGGAACCGCGCCTAACGTCACGCCATGACCTACGAGACCCGGCTGCTGACCCCTGACACCTGGGACGACTTCGCCGAGCTCGTCGAGGCCAACAACGGGGTGTGGGGCGGCTGCTGGTGCATCGGCTTCCACCCCGAGGGGCTCGGCGGCACCCGGCAGGACCACCGCGACGCCAAGGAGCGCCACACGCGCGAGGGCACCGTCCACCAGGTGCTGGTGTACGACGGCGGCAGCTGCGTCGGGTGGTGCCAGTTCGGGACGCCCGACGAGCTGCCGAACATCAAGAACATCAAGGCCTACGAGAAGGAGCTCGTCGAGCTGCCGCGGTGGCGCATCGGCTGCATCTTCACTGGTGGCAAGCACCGCGGGAAGGGCGTCGCTCGCGCCGCGGTGACGGCGGTCCTCGAGGAGATCCGCAAGGCCGGCGGGGGCGTCGTCGAGGCGTACCCGGAGCAGGTCGACGGCCGCAAGCCCCAGCGCGGGGCGTACCTCCACACCGGTCCCGAGACGCTGTACGCCGACCTCGGGTTCGTCCGCGACCGGCAGGTCGCCACGTGGCGCTGGGTCATGCGCCGCACGGTCGAGGCGTGAGAGGCGCCGATAGGCTGCACCCTCCGACCCCACGACCCGAAGGATCGCCCATGGCCGGTGGACTGTTCGCCCTTCTCGACGACGTCGCCGCCCTCGCGCGCATCGCCGCAGCCAGCGTGGACGACGTGGGTGCCGCCGCGGCGCGGGCGAGCGCGAAGGCCGCGGGCGTCGTGGTGGACGACACGGCCGTGACGCCGCAGTACCTCCACGGGTCGGCCGCGGACCGCGAGCTGCCGATCATCAAGAAGATCGCCCTCGGGTCGCTGCGCAACAAGCTCCTCTTCATCCTGCCCGCGGCGGTGCTGCTGGGTCAGTTCCTGCCGTCCCTGCTGCCGGTGATCCTGATCTTCGGTGGCGCGTTCCTCGCCTACGAGGGCGCGCACAAGGTCCACGAGAAGCTGACCGGGCACGGTGGTGCCGAGGCCGAGGTCTCGGACGCCGGCGAGTTCACCCCCGAGCACGAGCAGCGGACCGTCGCCAACGCGATCCGCACCGACTTCATCCTGAGCGCCGAGATCATGGTCATCGCGCTCAAGGAGGTCGTCGGCTCCGACGCCGACGCCAGCATCTGGATGCGGGCCATCGTGCTGGCCGTGGTCGCGGTGCTGATCACGGTGCTCGTATACGGGGTGGTCGCGCTCATCGTGAAGATGGACGACGTCGGGCTGCGCCTCGCCGAGAAGCCGTCGAAGGGTTCGCAGCGCCTCGGCCTCGCGCTCGTCTCGGCGATGCCGCGGCTGCTCGCGGCGATTTCGTTCATCGGCACGCTCGCGATGCTCTGGGTCGGTGGCCACATCTTCCTGGTGAGCCTCTACGAGATCGGCGGCCACGACGGCCTGCTCGAGGGCACCGCGATCGGCGACGCCCTGCACGCGCCGTACGACCTCGTGCACCACTGGGAGGTGGACGTGCACGACGCCGTCGGCGGGGTCCTCGGCGCCCTCGCCGGCTGGCTCCTCAACACCGTGCTGTCTGCCATCGTGGGCCTCGTCGTCGGCGGCATCGTCCTCGCCGTGCTGAGGGCCGTGGGGGTGGGCGGCCACCGCGGCGAGCACGGGGTCGAGCACGGCGACGAGCACCCGTCGGACGGCTCCGGCGGTGACCACGGTGAGCCGGCTCACGAGGATTCTCCGAATCGCTGATCGCGGTTTTACGCTCTCTGGTGTCCGCGCGGGAGATCCCGACTACGCACAGATGTGCGGCGCAGACCGCCTCTTCCGCACCAGGAGAATCTGATGGACTTCAAGGTCGCTGACCTCACCCTCGCCGCCTACGGCCGCAAGGAGATCGAGCTCGCCGAGCACGAGATGCCGGGCCTGATGGCCATGCGCGAGCGCTACGGCAAGGAGCAGCCGCTCGCCGGCGCCCGCATCGCCGGCTCGCTCCACATGACGATCCAGACCGCCGTGCTGATCGAGACCCTCGCGGCTCTCGGCGCGGACATCCGCTGGGCCACCTGCAACATCTTCTCGACGCAGGACCACGCCGCCGCGGCGGTCGTCGTCGGCCCGCCCGCCAAGGGCGGCACCCCCGAAGACCCGAAGGGTGTCCCCGTCTTCGCGTGGAAGGGCGAGTCGCTCGCCGAGTACTGGGACGAGGCCGAGAAGGTCTTCGACTTCGCCGAGGGCGGCCCCAACATGCTCCTCGACGACGGCGGCGACATCACCATGCTGCTCCACCTCGGTGTCGAGTACGAGAAGGCCGGCGCCGTGCCGTCCCAGGACTCCACCGACAACGAGGAGTTCAAGGAGGTGCTGCGCGTCCTGGCCCGTTCGCTGGAGAACGACCCGCAGCGCTGGACCAAGCGCGCCCCGATGGTCAAGGGCGTCTCGGAGGAGACCACCACCGGTGTCCTGCGCCTCTACGAGCGCTTCAAGGAGGGCACGCTCCTCTTCCCGGCGATCAACGTCAACGACTCGGTCACCAAGTCGAAGTTCGACAACAAGTACGGCTGCCGCCACTCGCTCGTCGACGGCATCAACCGCGCCACCGACGTCATGATCGGCGGCAAGGTCGCGGTCGTCTGCGGCTACGGCGACGTCGGCAAGGGCTCGGCCGAGTCGCTGCGCGGCCAGGGTGCCCGCGTCATCGTCACCGAGATCGACCCGATCTGCGCGCTGCAGGCCGCGATGGACGGCTACGAGGTCAAGCGCCTCGAGTCGGTGGTCGAGACCGCCGACATCTTCATCACGACGACCGGCAACTTCGACATCATCACCGTCGAGCACTTCCACAAGATGAAGCACCAGGCGATCGTCGGCAACATCGGTCACTTCGACAACGAGATCAACATGGCCGGTCTGGCCAAGATCCCCGGCATCGTCAAGGACGAGATCAAGCCGCAGGTCCACCAGTGGATCTTCGAGGACGGCAAGAAGATCATCGTCCTGTCGGAGGGCCGCCTGCTCAACCTCGGCAACGCGACGGGCCACCCGTCGTTCGTCATGTCGAACTCCTTCACCAACCAGGTGCTGGCCCAGATCGAGCTGTTCTCGAAGGCCGACGACTACGAGCTGGGCGTCCACGTGCTGCCCAAGCACCTCGACGAGGAGGTCGCCCGCCTGCACCTCGACGCCCTCGGTGTCGAGCTGACCGAGCTCACCAAGGAGCAGGCCGCCTACCTCGGCGTCCCGATCGAGGGCCCCTACAAGTCGGACCACTACCGCTACTGAGCGACCCGTCGGACCTGGCCTGACCCGCGGACCCCTGTCCGTAGACTGGACACCATGACGGACCTTGCCGAACCGGCGCGCGGCAGCGTGCTCGTCGTCGACGACGACGCCTCCCTGGCGGAGATGCTCTCCATCGTCCTCCGCCAGGAGGGGTTCGACAGCCGGATCGTCGGGCGCGGCGACGTCGCGCTCGATGCCTTCCGTGACTACAAGCCCGACCTGGTGCTGCTCGACCTGATGCTGCCCGGCAAGGACGGCATCGACGTCTGCAAGGAGATCCGCGCCGAGTCCGGCGTGCCGATCGTGATGCTGACGGCGAAGGGCGACACGGTCGACGTCGTGGTCGGCCTCGAGTCCGGCGCCGACGACTACATCGTCAAGCCCTTCAAGCCCAAGGAGCTCGTCGCCCGGGTCCGGGCGCGCGTACGACGCAACGACGTCGCCAACGACGAGGGCCTGACGATCGGTGACGTGTCCATCGACGTGGCCGGGCACTCGGTCACGCGGGGCGGAGACCCGATCAACCTGACGCCGCTCGAGTTCGACCTGCTCGTCTGCCTGGCGCGCAAGCCCTGGCAGGTGTTCACCCGCGAGGTGCTGCTCGAGCAGGTCTGGGGCTACCGGCACAGTGCCGACACCCGCCTGGTCAACGTCCACGTGCAGCGGCTGCGCTCCAAGGTCGAGCACGACCCGGAGAACCCGGAGGTCGTGGTGACCGTGCGCGGCGTGGGTTACAAGGCCGGCAAGTCCTAGGCAGCCCGCGACCGATGAGCACCTGATGAGCAGCCGATGAGCAACGGCTGGCGCGACCGGCTGCCGCCGGTCCTCCGTCACGGGCCGACCTTCTGGCGGCGGTCCGTGCAGGCCCGGGTGGTGGTGAGCACGATGCTGCTCAGCGCCCTCGTGGTCGGGGTCGTCGGTGCGTTCCTCATCCACCAGACCCGCGACGGCCTGCTCAACAGCCGCGTCGACGCGGTGGTGCAGGAGGCCGAGGGCGAGACCGAGACGGCGCGCCAGCAGCTCGCGGCCGCGCCGCCACTCGACCTCGACGAGTCCGCCCAGCAGCAGGCCCTCGTGGAGCCGATCATCGCCCGCGGGTCGAGCCGCGGGTTCGCGGTGGTGCTGTCGCCCCCCATCGCCGAGGGCGTGCGCCTGGCCGACGGGGGCGCGAAGTTCACCGAGGGCCTCGATCTCGCGAGCGTGCCGGAGTCCCTCCAGGCCCGCTTCGAGTCGGTGTCCTCGACGGCATGGACCTACACCGACATCAAGACCACCGCGGAGATCAGCGGCCTGCCCGCCGGCCCCGGCGTCGTGGTCGGCAGCCAGGTGCGACTCCCGGCCGACAACCGGACCTACACGCTCTACTACCTCTACTCCCTCGACGAGCAGCAGCGCACGCTCGCGCTCGTGTCCCGCGCGATGCTCGTCGCGGGCGTCCCGCTGCTGCTCCTCGTCGCCGGCCTCACCTGGCTGGTGACCCGCCAGGTGGTGACGCCGATCCGGATGGCTCGACGCGTCGCCGAGCGGCTCGCGGCAGGACAGCTGCAGGAGCGGCTCCGCGTGCGGGGCGAGGACGACCTCGCCCGCCTCGCGACGTCGTTCAACCAGATGGCGTCCAACCTGCAGAAGCAGATCCGCCAGCTCGAGGAGCTGAGCCGGCTCCAGCGGCGGTTCGTCTCCGACGTCTCCCACGAGCTGCGCACGCCGATCACGACGGTGCGGATGGCCAGCGACGTCATCCACGACGCGCGGCCGTTCCTCGACCCCGTCACGGGACGCGCGGCCGAGCTGCTGCAGAAGGAGCTCGACCGCTTCGAGACGCTGCTCGCCGACCTGCTCGAGATCAGCCGCTTCGACGCCGGTGCCGCGGTGCTCGAGGCCGAGGACGTGGACCTCGTCGACGTCGCCCGCCGGGTCGTCGACATGACCTCGGCGCTCGCCGCGCAGCGCGACACCCGCGTCATCGTGCACGACCCCGGGGTGCCCTGCGTCGCGGAGGCCGACGTACGCCGCGTGGAGCGCATCGTCCGCAACCTGGTCACCAATGCGATCGACCACGCCGAGTCGCGCGACGTGGAGATCTTCGTCGGCGCCGACAGCCAGTCGGCGGCGATCGCCGTGCGCGACCACGGCATCGGGCTGGGCCCGGGGGAGTCGGCCATGGTCTTCAACCGGTTCTGGCGGGCCGACCCCGCCCGCGCCCGCACCAGCGGCGGCACCGGGCTGGGCCTGTCGATCTCCCTGGAGGACACCCACCTGCACGGCGGCTGGCTCCAGGCCTGGGGCCGCCCCGGTGAGGGCGCGCAGTTCCGGCTCACGCTCCCGCGCCACCTCACCTCGCAGCTGCGCCACTCGCCGCTGCCGCTCGTCCCCGACGACGCCCGGGAGACGGCATGACCTCACGTCTCGGGCGTGCGCTTGCATCCGTGACCGGCTGCGCCCTCCTCGCGGCATGCACCTCCATGCCGACCGACGGGCCGGTGCGCGAGCCGCAGGTCTCCACCGCGACCGATGACGCCCCCGGCATCTCGTTCGACCCTCGCCCGCCGCAGGCGGGTGAGTCGCCGACCGACATCGTCGAGGGCTTCCTCGAGGCGATGAAGGCGACCCCGATCACCACGACGGTTGCGCGCCAGTTCCTGACCAGCGACGCGGCCGACGCCTGGGCACCCGAGGAGCAGGTCATCACCTACGCCGAGCCCGGGCCGCCGTCGGGCGAGGCCTTCGTGCAGGTGCCGCTGACCGACATCAACTTCTACGACGACCGCGGCGCGTGGCAGCGCTCGAGTCCCGGCCGCACCCTCGAGCTGGGGCTGGTCCAGGAGGACGGCGAGTGGCGCATCGATGCGCTGCCGGACGCGTTGATCGTGCCCGAGTCGTGGTTCGGCGACCAGTACCAGCGGGAGTCGCTCTACTACCTCGACCCGACGGCGGAGGTCCTGGTCGCCGAGCCCGTCTACGTGCCGCGAGGCGACCGCTCGGCCTCGTCGCTGGTCCGTGGCCTGGTGACCCCGCTGCCGGCCGAGCTCACCGGCGTTGCCACCACCTTCTTCCCGGCGGGCACCCGCGACGGTCTCTCGGTGCCGATCATCGGCGGGATCGCCGTGGTCGACCTGTCGGGTGACCCCGCTGCGGTCGACGAGGAGACCGGCCGACGCATGCTCGCGCAGCTGGCCTGGACCCTGCGCCAGGACCCGCGGGTGCGGGCGATCCAGCTCAGCGTCGGCGACCGCGCGATCACCGTCCCCGAGGGGTCCTCCGAGGGAGGGCTCGACGCCGGCAACCCGTTCGACCCGGACGGCCAGCGGCCGGACCCCGACCTGTACGCCCTCGAGGACGGCCGCGTCGTGAGCGGCACGATCGACGCGTTGGCGGGCACCCTCGGCCCGCTCGGCGGCGACGGCTACGACGTGCGCTCGATCGGCGTGAGCATCTCGGGGTCGCACGTGGCGGCGGTCTCCACCAGCGGCACCGACCTCCTCCTCGCGCCCACCCAGGCGCCCGACGGCGAGGTGTCCACGCCCGTCCAGGGGGCGACGGACCTCGACACGCCCCACTGGGACTACCGCGACCGCATCTGGGTGCTCGACCGCGGTGCCGGCCGGGCCCGGGTCCTCGTCGTCACCGACGGGGTGGCGGGCGAGGTGACGGTGCCGGGGGTCACGGGCCGGTCCGTGAAGAAGATCCTCGTCTCGCGCGACGGCAGCAGGCTGGTCGCCGTCGTCCGCGGGCGCGCGGCCGACCGCGTGGTGTCGACCCGGATCCTGCACGACGCCACCGGGACCGTCCTCGGCGCCACCCCGCTCCAGCAGCTCCCGCTGCCCGCCGAGGCCAGCCCCCGCGTCCGTGACGTCGGCTGGCGCTCGCCCACGTCGATCGCCGTGCTGCGCAAGATCAACGCGGACTTCTCGCTCGTGCGCACGGTCGCCGTCGAGGGGGCGCCCGGCGACGTCGAGACCGGGGGCGCCAACCTGGTCCGCGGCCCGACCCGCAGCCTCGTCTCGGCGCCGGTCGAGGGCAGCGACGTGTACGCCCTCGGGCCGAACCTGTTCGCCAACGTGGTCCGCCCCGAGCGGCCGGTCCCGACGCTGCCCGAGGGCCTGTCCGCCCTGACCTACGTCGGCTGATCCACAGGTCGCACCCGCCCGGTTGCCGTCGTACGTCCGTGGCTGCTGGCATGGTGAGGTGCTCGACGCCGCGCTCGACCTGTTCCTCGGGAGCCGGTGCGTCGGCTGCGACCAGCCCGGCCGGATGCTCTGCGGCCGCTGCCGCTCGGCCTTGTCCACCAGCGCACGCGTCGCCTGGCCGACCCCGGTCCCTGACGGCCTCGTGACGCCGTGGGCGACCGAGGTGTACGACGGTGCCGTCCGTGCGCTCGTCGTCGGGCACAAGGACCGTGGCCAGTGGGGCCACCGCCGGGTGCTCGGCGACCTGCTCGCCACGGCGGTGCTGGGAGCGACCGCCGCCCTCGACCCCGACGTCCCCGTGCTGCTCGTCCCGGTGCCGTCGCGGCCCGGCGCCGGGCGCCAGCGCGGTTACGAGGCGACCGCGGCCATGGTGCGTGCCGCGGCGGACGTCGTACGACGACAGCGGCCGGTCGCGGTCGCCCCGCTGCTCGTCTCCCGCGGCGCGGCCGACCAGGCCGGGCTCGACGCGGGTGGCCGGGCGGCCAACGTCGGGCACTCGATGACGTGCCCGGCGACGTCACTGGCACGCGCCGCCCGGCGCTGGCCGCGCGGTCACGTGGTGGTCTGCGACGACGTCGTCACCACGGGATCGACCGCCCGAGAGGCGCAGCGCGCGCTCGAGGCGGTGGGCCTGTGGCCCGTCGCCGTCGCGGCCGTCGCGGCCACCAGGCGGAGAGGTCGGGAGGTGGGGCCGGAGGTGGGTCGAGGCGTGGTCCCGACGGTTGGCCCGGGGGCCCGGAACGGCTAGCGTCATGTCATGGAGTCCGCCTGGGTCCGTGGTTGCGTCGCGAGGAGCTGTTCCTCGCGGCAAGCCGATGCCAGTCGCAGGCGAAACGGTCCACGTAAGTCCCTCGCGGGACGATCACGGTGCGGCTTAGAAGTAAGTCCTGCCTCGTCGTCGGCGTCATATGCGCCGGCAGCCGGGAGAAGGCCAGTAGTGGCGGAGAAGCTGCGAACGCCTCAGCAGGCGGTTGTGGGGTCGAAGACCAGGTCGGCCGGGCGGGCTCCATCCCACCCTGCCCCGGCGTACGCCCTCGCTGGGTGTGCGTCCGGGACCAATGGAGGGGTGCGGACGTTCGCTAGTTGAGGAGGTTCACATGGAGGTTGTGGTCACGGGACGGCACTGCGAGGTGTCCGATCGCTTCCGCGAACATGTCTCGGAGAAGCTCAGTCGTCTGGAGAAGCACGACCACCGCATCATGCGGGTCCAGGTGGAGGTGGAGCTCGAGAAGAACCCCCGTCAGCACGACCGCGCGACGAAGGTCGAGCTCACCGCCTTCTCCAAGGGGCCGGTGATCCGGGCCGAGGCGGCCGCCGAGGACAAGATGGGCGCGCTGGACCTCGCCGTCGACAAGATGCAGGCCCAGATGCGCCGGGCGGCGGACCGACGCCGCGTCCACAAGGGTCGCAACGCCCACGTCGCCCTCGGCGAGGCGCTCGCGGGCATGCCCGAGGTGGAGGACGCCGCCGAGGACGACGGCGTCGTCGAGCGCCAGGTCGGCCCGATCACCGTCACCGGTGACGGCCCCCTCGTCGTCCGCGAGAAGTCGCACGGGGCGAGCCCGATGACCCTCGACCAGGCCCTCTACGAGATGGAGCTCGTGGGGCACGACTTCTACCTCTTCGTCGACAAGGAGAGCGAGCGCCCGTCGGTGGTCTACCGCCGCCGCGGCTACGACTACGGCGTCATCTCGCTGGACGTCGACGGCGATTCGCCCGCCTGAGGCCAGCGTTCCTGCCACGCCCTGGTCACGCGCGCATGACATGATGCGCGCGTGACCGAGGCACAAGGAACACCGTCAGGCACCGAACCCGTCCGCGTCCTGGTCGTCGACGACCAGGAGCTGTTCCGCCGCGGCCTGATCATGCTGCTGAGCGGTGACACCGACATCGAGGTCGTCGGCGAGGCGTCCGACGGCATCACCGCCACCGAGCTGGCGGTCAAGACCGCGCCGGACGTGATCCTCCTCGACGTCCGCATGCCGCGCCGCACCGGCGTGGAGGCCTGTCGCGGCATCAAGGAGGCCGTGCCGTCGGCCAAGATCATCATGCTCACCGTCTCCGACGAGGAGGCCGACCTCTACGAGTCGGTCAAGAACGGCGCCTCGGGCTACCTGCTGAAGGACTCCTCGATCGAGGAGGTCGCGCAGGCGATCCGCGTCGTCAACGAGGGCCAGTCGCTGATCAGCCCGTCGATGGCGGTCAAGCTGATCGACGAGTTCAAGCAGATGTCGAAGCCCGAGCGCGAGCAGGGACCGGCGCTGCGCCTCACCGACCGCGAGCTCGAGGTGCTGCGACTGGTGGCCAAGGGGCTCAACAACCGCGAGGTGGCCAAGGAGCTCTTCATCTCCGAGAACACCGTGAAGAACCACGTGCGCAACATCCTGGAGAAGCTCCAGCTCCACTCGCGCATGGAGGCCGTCATGTACGCCATGCGCGAGAAGCTCCTCGACCTGCCCTGAGGTCCTCGTGGACCAGCTGACCCGGCGCCAGGCCCGCCGCATCGCGCTCGCCGCGCAGGGCTTCACCGACCGTGCGCACGCCACGCCGGCGGCGAGGACGCTCGAGCGTACGGTCGCGCGCACCGGTGTGCTCCAGGTCGATTCGGTCAACGTGCTGCAGCGCGCCCACTACATGCCGCTCTACTCGCGGATGGGTCCCTACGACGTCGACCTCCTGCGTCGCGCCTCCACCACGGGCGGGCGGCGTGCGCGCCACCTCGTGGAGTACTGGGCGCACGTCCAGGCGCTGATGCCGGTCGAGCTGTGGCCGCTCATGCGCCACCGGATGGAGAAGTACCGCGCCGAGCGCGGCAAGTGGGGCTTCGTGGCCTCCGACCCCGGCCTCGAGCGGCGGGTGCTCGACGCCGTACGCGACCGCGGTCCGGTGACGGCCCGCGACCTCGAGGACGAGTTCAGCACCGGCCCGCGGACCAAGGAGCACTGGGGCTGGAACTGGTCGGAGGCCCGCAAGGTCCTCGACTACCTCTTCCTCGTCGGTGACGTCGCGATCGGCGGGCGCACCAGCCAGTTCGAGGTGGTCTACGACCTGCCCGAGCGCGTCCTGCCCGCCGCGGTGCTCGACGCCCCGACCCCGTCGCCGCAGGACGCCGTCACCGAGCTGGTCCGCCGGGCGGCCCGCTCGCACGGCGTGGCGAGCGGCGCCGACCTCGCCGACTACTACCGCCTGCGCCTCCAGCCCGCCCCCGGCAAGCCGAGCACCAAGGTCGCGATCGATGAGCTGGTGGAGTCCGGGGAGCTGGTGCCGGTCAAGGTGCAGGGCTGGAAGCGGCAGGGCTACCTCCACCGTGACGCCCGGCTGCCACGCCGCGTGGGCGCCCGCACGCTGCTCAGCCCGTTCGACCCGGTCGTGTGGGAGCGCGAGCGCACCGAGGCGCTGTTCGACTTCTTCTACCGCATCGAGATCTACGTCCCCGCCGACAAGCGGGTCCACGGCTACTACGTGCTGCCCTTCCTCCTGGGCGACGAGCTCGTGGCCCGGGTCGACCTCAAGGCGGACCGGGCGGCCCGGGTGCTCCTGGTCCCGGGGGCGTTCGCCGAGGACGGTGCGCCCGCCGACACCGCCGAGGAGCTGGCGGCCGAGCTGCACCGGCTGGCCGGGTGGCTGGATCTCGACGACGTGGTCGTCGGGGGCCGCGGTGACCTCGCGGAGCCCCTGCGGCACGCATTGGGAGCCGCGTTGAGGCGGTAGGTACAGTTACCACTCGTGCCTGCCATCATCGACAAGCTGCTCCGCATCGGCGAGGGCAAGATCCTCCGAGAGCTCGACGCCATCGTCAAGGCGGTCAACGCCATCGAGGACGACTTCGTCAAGATGAGCGACGACGAGCTCCGCGGGATGACCGCCGAGTTCAAGGAGCGCCTCGAGGCCGGCGAGACCCTCGACGACATCATGCCCGAGGCCTTCGCCACCGTCCGCGAGGCGAGCAAGCGCGTGCTCGGGATGCGTCCATTCGACGTGCAGGTCATGGGTGCGGCCGCGCTCCACCTCGGCAACATCGCCGAGATGAAGACCGGTGAGGGCAAGACCCTCGTCGCGGTCCTCCCGTCCTACCTCAACGCGCTGGCCGGCAAGGGCGTCCACGTCGTCACGGTCAACGACTACCTCGCCAAGTTCCAGTCCGAGCAGATGGGCCGCGTGCACCACTTCCTCGGCCTGACCGTCGGCGTGATCCTGCCGTCGATGCGTCCCGCGGAGCGCCGTGAGGCCTACGCCTGCGACATCACGTACGGCACCAACAACGAGCTCGGCTTCGACTACCTGCGCGACAACATGGCCGACTCCGTCGAGGAGTGCGTGCAGCGCGGCCACTTCTTCGCGATCGTCGACGAGGTCGACTCGATCCTCATCGACGAGGCCCGCACCCCGCTCATCATCAGCGGCCCGACGCAGGACGAGGTGAAGTGGTACGCCGAGTTCGCCAAGCTCACGCGCCACCTCGTCAAGGACGTCGACTACGAGGTCGACGAGAAGAAGCGGACGATCTCGGTGCTCGAGCCGGGCATCACCAAGGTCGAGGACCACCTCGGGATCGACAACCTCTACGACTCGGTCAACACCCCGCTCATCTCGTTCCTGAACAACTCGATCAAGGCCAAGGAGCTGTTCCGCAACGACAAGGAGTACGTCGTCATGGACGGCGAGGTGCTCATCGTCGACGAGCACACCGGCCGCATCCTCGCGGGTCGCCGCTACAACGACGGCCTGCACCAGGCCATCGAGGCCAAGGAGAGCGTGACCGTCCGCGAGGAGTACCAGACCCTCGCCACGATCACGCTCCAGAACTACTTCCGTCTCTACGAGAAGCTCTCCGGCATGACCGGTACGGCCATGACCGAGGCCTCGGAGTTCGACAAGATCTACAAGCTCGGCGTCGTCCCGATCCCGACCAACCGCCCGATGCAGCGAGTCGACAACGTCGACCTCGTCTACCGGACCGAGGAGGCGAAGTACGAGGCCGTCGCGGACGACATCGCCGAGCGCCACGAGAAGGGCCAGCCGATCCTCGTCGGCACCGTCTCGGTGGAGAAGTCGGAGTACCTCTCCAACCTCCTGCGCAAGCGCGGCATCCCGCACACCGTCCTCAACGCCAAGCAGCACGCCGACGAGGCCAAGGTCGTCGCGCTCGCCGGCCACAAGGGTGCGGTCACGGTCGCCACCAACATGGCCGGTCGAGGCACCGACATCATGCTCGGTGGCTCGGTCGACTTCCTGGCCGACCAGGAGCTCCGCAAGCAGGGGCTCGACCCGGTCGAGACCCAGGAGGAGTACGACGCCGCCTGGCCCGCCATGGTCGAGCGGATCAAGGCCCAGGTCGCCGCCGAGCACGACGAGGTCCGCGACCTCGGCGGGCTCTACGTCATCGGCACCGAGCGCCACGAGTCGCGTCGCATCGACAACCAGCTGCGTGGTCGTTCCGGCCGTCAGGGCGACCCGGGTGAGTCCCGGTTCTACCTGTCGCTGCAGGACGAGATGATGCGGCTGTTCAAGTCGGAGTGGGTCGACCGCATCCTCACCGTGCTCAAGGTCCCCGACGACGTGCCGATCGACGCCAAGCGCGTCAGCAACGCCATCGCCGGCGCCCAGGCCAACATCGAGTCGCAGAACTTCGAGTCGCGCAAGAACGTCCTCAAGTACGACGACGTGATGAGCCGCCAGCGCGAGGTCATCTACGCCGAGCGCCGTCGCGTCCTCGAGGGGGCCGACCTCGGCGAGCAGATCCGCGGCTTCATCGACGACGTGATCACCGGCTACGTCCGCGGTGCCACCGAGGGCTACGCCGAGGACTGGGACCTCGACGCGCTGTTCACGGCGCTCGGCCAGCTCTACCCGGTCGGGCTGACCAAGGAGGGCGTGATCAAGGAGGCCGGCGGCCTCGAGAACATCAGCCGGGACAAGCTCATCGAGGACCTGCAGAAGGACGTGCAGGAGGCCTACGACCGCCGCGAGGACGAGATGGGCGAGGAGGTCCAGCGCGAGCTCGAACGTCGCGTGGTCCTGTCCGTGCTCGACCGCAAGTGGCGCGAGCACCTCTACGAGATGGACTACCTCCGCGAGGGCATCTACCTGCGGGCCTACTCGCAGCGCGACCCCCTCGTCGAGTACCAGCGCGAGGGCTTCGACATGTTCGCCGCGATGATGGACGGCATCAAGGAGGAGTCGGTCGGCTTCCTGTTCAACCTCCAGGTCGAGGTCGAGGACGACGAGCCCGACACCGCCGAGGCCGAGGAGGTCCCGGCAGCGCCGGTGACCCCGCAGGTCTCCGCGGCCACCCCTCAGATCGACTTCGCCCAGGCGCAGGCGCACGCCCACCCGCAGATCCGGGCCAAGGGCCTCGAGAAGCAGAAGCGTCCGCAGAACCTGTCCTACAGCGCGCCGTCCGAGGACGGCGACGCCGAGGTGCGCGCCGCCGCGACCGAGGTGGACGACGAGTTCGCCGGCATCGGACGCAACTCGCTGTGCCCCTGCGGGTCGGGACTGAAGTTCAAGCGCTGCCACGGCGCCCCCGGCGGGGCCTCCGGCCGCGCCACCATGGGCGGATAGGTCAGCCCCAGGCGATCGCGACGCACTGCCAGCGGTCCCGCACGACCTCGAAGCGTGCGGCGACCGCCCGCGAGCGGCGGCCGTAGCGCACGTGGGCGCTCGCCTCGACGGCGTCGGTGCGGACCATCGCGGTGCGTACGCCGACCACGACGGGGCGGGCCGGGTGGGGTCCTCGGACCTGACCGGGGGCCGTGCCGAGGGCGGTCGTGATCGCGCGCGAGCGCGCCGTGAGGTCGTCGTACACCTCGGGGACGCAGTGGCGCAGCACCTGCGCGACCGGCCGGTCGCCTGCGGCGATCTCGACGGTCGCCTGGAGGTAGCGCCCGACGAACGCGTCGACGTGGCTTCGCTCGGCGGCCGCGACGGGCACCAGGTCGAGGGTGCGGGTGCTGCGCACCCGCAGGCGTGGGGGAGCGGTGCGCGGGGTGAGGTCGAGTGCGAGCGATCCCTGCACGCTCGTCATCGGTGCGGGCGTGCGCAGCGGGATCACCCGTGCGTGCTCGCAGTGCGTGTCGCTCATGGTCGGTCTCCGTCCTGGTCGATCGAGGTGTGGGTGGGTCCGGGCAGGCGGAGCACCTGTCCCGGGAGGATGAGGTCGGGGTCGTCGCCCACGACGTCCCGGTTGGCTCGCCAGATGAGGCGCCACCGCTCGTCGAGCGAGCCGGTGCCGGGGTGGGCCAGCGCGATGGAGGAGAGCGAGTCGCCGGGGCGTACGACGTAGGTGGCGCCGGTCGCCGGTGACGCTGCCTGCTGCGGTGGCGGCCGAGGTGACGTGCGGTGACGCGCGGGGGCGGCCGCTCGCTCGGGGAGCGGTAGGCCGGCCAGCAGCTCGCTCCCGTCCCCTCCGGCCGCCATCGCGGGCACGCTGGTGCCGGCCACGACCGCCACGCCGCACGCGACGAGCACCAGGCGCCTCGTCGCCCCGCCGGCCGACACCCGGCCGCGGAGCAGGTCGACGACCGTGGCCGTCGTGACGAGCCACAGCCAGCCGAGTGCGAGCGCCAATGCGGTCGCGCACGCGGCGACCACGACCTCGTCGACCTCGGCGACCCCGTCGACCGCCGCGGCCGAGCGGGTCGCCGCCCACGCGCCGGGCACAGTGGCGACCGCGAGCACGGCCGCGCCGCTGACGGCCAGCCAGACGGCGAGCGGTCGGAAGAGCGGAGCCGGGACCCGAGACATCACACGAACCTTTCGTTTGCGTGTGTTTGCCTCATTCAACGTGCTTTAGCGACAGCCGTCAACGGCTTGCCGGAGGCTGTGGATGGACGCGCCACGGCCGCCTCCGCCAGTGCCGTGTTGACGACCGGGGGATCATCTGTGACAATAGAACGCATGTTCGATTAGCGAGGAGGCGAGATGGCGAACAGGTCGAACAGCGTGGGCGAGCTCCACGCAGTTGCCGACCTCCTGGCGACGCTCGTTCCCTCGGGCGACGGCGGTGTCGACCTCCTCGACCAGCTCGACGCCCTCGAGCGCGTCAAGTCGGCGGCCGCGGCGGCCCAGGTCGTCGTGACGGCCGCCTTCGCCGATGCCGCGGACACCGAGGCAGAGACGGTTCCCGGTCGACGTACGCCACCGCGGGCGATGTCGATCGGCGCCGAGGTCGCGCTCGCCACGCTGGCCAGCCCCTACTCCGGCGAGCAACGAGTTCTCCTCTCGCGTCGCCTGCGCGACGACCTCCCCCTCGCCTTGGCCGCACTCCGGCGAGGCGAGCTGACCGAGGACCGAGCCTTCGCGATCGCTCGCGAGGTCGCACACCTCGATCCCGAGCAGCGGCGTCGTGTCGACCACGACCTCGGTCCGCAGCTTCCCGGCCTCGGCGACCTCCGGCTCCGGCAGGCCGTACGCCGCTCCTGCCTGACGGTCGCGGCCGACGCCGAGACTCGTCGATACCGCCGCGCCCGCGCCGACCGTCGCGTGGGGAGCCGCCAGCTCGATGACGGCACGGGACAGCTCGTCGCCACGCTCCCGCTCGAAGACCTCGCCGCCGTGCGTGCCGCGCTCGACGCCGCCGCGGCGAAGGCCCGGGCAGACGCCGACGAGCGCACCGCCGGGCAGGTCCGCGCCGACACCCTTGTCGCCCGCATCACCGGGACCGATCCCGCCACCGACGTCGCCTCGGTGCGGGTCAACCTCGTCATCGGAGTCGAGTCACTGCTCGGCGCCGGCACCGAACCCGGACTCCTCCCGGGTGTGGGGCCTCTGCCGGCCGCTCTCTGCACCGACCTGGTCCGCAGCGCCAGCGCCGCGGCGAAGGCCACCCTGCGCAGGCTGTTCGTGGCGCCTGGCGAGCGTGCCCTGGTGGCAATGGAGTCGACCAGCCGCACCTTCGACGGCCTCCTCGCCGAGTTCCTCGACCTCCGCGACGGCGGCACCTGTCGCACCCCGGGCTGCAACGCAGCGATCCGCCACCACGACCACGTCGCCCGCGCCGCCGACGGCGGACGCACCACGTCCGACAACGGCCAGGGGTTGTGCGAGCGCTGCAACTACGTCAAGGAGACCCCCGGCTGGACCTCCTGGGTCGTCCACCCCGGCCACGCCGGCCTCCACGAGGTCCACGGGGTCACCGAGCACCTCCGGATCATCAGGTCCACCTCGCCACCGCTACCCGGCGGTGCCGCGGGGGCGCCCGCCTACTCGCCCGCCGAGCTGCAGCTCGCCAGCACGCTCACGCTGGTGGCCTGATCGGGACGACTCGGTCGCACACGTCAGTCGTGTGTCCCGCCCGCCTGTCGGCGCACCCTCGCGGTCATGGCGGCAGATCCGGATGTTCTCCGCTTCGACTGGGACACTCATCTCATGTCCAAGTATCAAGTGGGCTCGCGCGTTCAGGCGATACAAGACCCGGACTTCGGGCCAGGACCTTGGCCTGCGGAGCCCACCGGAGAGATCACGTCGTCGCCTGATGGTTCGGCCTTCACCGAGGTTGACACGAGACAGGGCACCGAGCGGATGTGGTGGGTCACGTTTGATGAGCCACAGCATGACGCTGACGGCGACGGTCCGTACAAGTCAGCGCAAGTTCTTGAGCGGTATCTACGCCCTGCCTGACATCGCTGGAGTCCGGGAGGATGATCGCGGCAGAACCGGATGCTTAGGTCGCGCTGGCGGGGTCGGCTCCGAGGAGGCGCACGAGACCGCTTCGATTGGCGTCACGCTGCTCGACGTATATGACGAAGGTCTGTTGCGACCGCGCCCTGTCTCTTGCCCAGTCGACGACCTCGATGACGTCAGCCACGTTGCTCAACCGGTACTCGTCGCAGTGCCACATCGCATGCTCTGGCGCGACGCCCGGAGGTGCGGGCGGCCGATGCCAGAAGTAGACGCGGTAGACCGGTCGGTCGTCTACCCACTCAGTGTCCCGAGGATCGACGCGTTCGACTTCCATGTGACCGAACCTAAGGGCGGGGACATCCGCTCATCGGCACGATGAGCCGATGCATCTCGGCATATCCACACATTCGGCCAGTCCGGAACAGCGCGCAGTTCACTCCAGTTCCGGACATCGTAAGCGCCAAGGTCCTGGCGGTGGCTCACATCGAGCGGCCGCCGCACCGGATGCGCGCACGACGTGGGCGTGCTGCGTCACTGGGGGCGGCGCATGTCGAACCGGTTGCTGGTGTCGATGCCGAAGTACGCCGACGGCCCACCGGCCCGCATGATCGGCTCCGCACGGGCGGTGTCGTAGATGCCGTCCACGAGCAGGTCCTCGTCGATGTGCACGCCGACCACCTCGCCGACCGTGAACCACGCGCCGCTTGCCTCGCCCGACGCCGTCTGCAACTCGATGATCTGGGTGACGCGGCACTCGAACGTGACCGGCGCGGCGGCGACCCTCGGTGCCGAGACCTCCCGCGAGGCGGCGGCCTCGAGCCCCGCCGCCTCGAACTCGTCGAGGTCCTGGGTGGTCGAGGTGGCGTTCATCTGCTCGGCCAGGGACCGGGTGACCAGGTTCCAGGTGAACTCGCGCGTCGCCTCTGCATTGGCCACGGTCCCCTTCCAGCCGTTGCTGGAGAACCCCACCAGCGGTGGGACGTAGTTGAGCGCGTTGAAGAAGCTGTACGGCGCGAGGTTGCGGCGGCCCTCTGCGTCGAGTGTCGCGATCCAGCCGATCGGGCGGGGGGCCACGATGGAGTTGAAGGGGTCGTGCGGCAGCCGATGGCCGTCCGCGGGGCGATAGAAGTGTTCACTCACCCCTGCATCACAGCAGACCGCCCCGCATAGGCTCGGCCCATGTCCTGGGAGCACGACCTCTTCGCGCTGTTCGACGACCTCGAGGGGCAGGCGGCCGCGGCGTGGGAGGAGGAGAGGGAGGCCGAGCTCGCGGACCGGGCGCGGGCGGAGTACGGCTCGGTCACCTTCGCCAGCCGGCTGATGGCCTCGCGCGGTCGCCAGGTCGCGCTCGAGCTGCCGCACGTCGGCCGTGTCGAGGGGACCCTCGACCGCGTCGGCGACGGCTGGTGCCTGGTGGGTGGCGCGGGTCAGGACTGGATCGTGCCGGTCCACGCGATCGCGGTCGTGCACGGGGCGAGCGGGCGCTCGGTGCCCGAGGTCGCCTGGTCGGCGATCGACCGGCTCGGCCTGCGCTCCGCGCTACGGCGGCTGGCCGACGCCGACGAGCGCTGCCTGGTCCACCTCACCGACGGCACCCGCCTCGAGGCGTACGTCCAGCGCGTCGGCGCCGACTTCCTCGAGGCGCGCGGACCGGTGGGGGAGCGGCTGCTCCTGCCGTACGCCGCCCTCGTCGCGATCCAGCGTCGCGACGACTGACTGCCCGGTGTGACGCTCAGGTGGCCTCGACGTCGTAGGGCGGAACCTGGCCAGGAGGCAGCTTCTCCTCCTCGGCGGCCTGGGCCTGCTCGCGGTCCACCTCGGCCATCGCCTCGGAGATGTGCTTGCGGACGATCGCGCGCGGGTCGAGGTCGCGCAGCTGGAGGTCGGCGTACTCCGGGCCGAGCTCGGTGCGCAGCTCGTCGCGGGCGTTGGTGGCCATCCCGCGCAGCCGGTGGAGCAGCTGGGCGGCCTGGCGGGCGAGGTCGGGCAGGCGCTCGGGTCCCAGCACGACGACCGCCACCAGGGCGATGACGGCGATCTCGAGGAACCCGATGTCGAACATGCCCTAGAACCTACTGGTCAGAACCTGCTCGAGGGGGTGAGCCCGAGCTGCATCCCGGCGAGTCCGCGACCACGGCCCGAGAGCGTGCGGGCGACGCGGGTGAGCTCGCGGGCGGCCAGCGAGGTCGGGTCAGCCTCCACGATGGGCTTGCCGACGTCGCCGCCCTCGCGCAGCGAGATGTCGAGCGGGACCTGCGCCAGCACCGGTACGTCGTACCCGAACCGCTCGGAGAGCGTGGCCGCGACCCGCGCGCCGCCGCCGGTGCCGAACACCTCGAGGCGGTGGTCGTCCTCGGCGGGGCAGTGGGGGCAGGGGAGGTAGCTCATGTTCTCGACGACGCCGACGACCCGCTGGTGCATCATCGAGGCCATCGTGCCGGCGCGCTCGGCGACCTCGGCCGCCGCCTCCTGCGGGGTCGTGACGACGACGACCTCCGCGCTGGGCAGGTGCTGGCCGAGCGAGATGGCGACGTCGCCGGTGCCGGGCGGCAGGTCGAGCAGGAGGGCGTCGAGGTCGCCCCAGTAGACGTCGGCCAGCATCTGGACCAGCGCCCGGTCCAGCATGGGGCCGCGCCAGGCGACGACCTGGTCGCGGCGGGGCTTGAGCATCCCGATCGAGATCACCGAGACGCCGCTCGGGGTGGGCACGGGCATGATCAGGTCGTCGACCTGCGTGGGACGGGTGTCCGCCACGCCGAGCATCGCGGGCACCGAGTGCCCGTAGATGTCGGCGTCGACGATGCCGACCTTCAGGCCCTCGGCGGCGAGTGCGAGGGCGAGGTTGACGGTGACCGACGACTTGCCGACCCCGCCCTTGCCGCTGGCGATCGCGTAGACCTTGGTGAGCGAGCCGGGCTGGGCGAAGGGGATCTCGCGCTGGGCGCGGCCGTCGCTGAGGATCTCCTTGAGGCCGGCGCGCTGCTCGGCGGTCATCACGCCGAGGCTGAGGTCGACGGCCGTGACGCCCTCGACGGCGGTCACGGCGGTCGTCACGTCACGGTCGATCGTGTCCTTGAGTGGGCACCCTGCCACCGTCAGCAGCACGTGGACGGCGACCGAGCCGTCGCCCGCGACCTCGACGGAGTCCACCATCCCGAGCTCGGTGATCGGACGCTTGATCTCCGGGTCGTTGACGGTCGCCAGGGCGTCCATCACCTGCTGCTGCGTGGGGGTGCTCATGATCCCTGAGTCTACGAGCAGCCCTGTGGGACTAGGTCCCCGACCGGGGACCGGGCTCGTCCGGTGTGGGCGGCGTCTCGTCGGACGCCTCGTCGCGGGGATCGTGCTGCATCTGCTCGATGTCGTTGAGCAGGCCGCGCAGCTCGGAGCGGAGGAAGTCGCGGGTGGCGACCTCGCCGACCGACATGCGCAGGGAGGCCACCTCGCGGGCGAGGAACTCCATGTCGGCATGGGCCCGCGCGTTGGCCTGCCGGTCCTGCTCGGCGACCACCTTGTCGCGCTGCTCCTGCCGGTTCTGCGCGAGCAGGATGAGGGGTGCGGCGTAGGACGCCTGCAGGCTGAGCATCAGCGTCAGGAAGATGAACGGGAACTTGTCGAACCGCAGCTCACGAGGCGCCAGCACGTTCCAGCAGATCCAGATCGCGACGAACGCGGTCATCCAGAGCAGGAACTTCGCGGTGCCCATGTAGCGCGCGAACGACTCGGCGAAGACGCCGAACGCGTCGGCGTCCACCGTCGGTCGCCGCACGATCTGGCGCCGGGTGTCACGCGGGGTGTCGAGGCGCTCCCGCCGGGCGTCGCTCATCCGGCCCGCCCTGCCGTGGGCCCGCCGTTGATGGAGCCGGGCCGGGGGGCCCGGTCACGCCAGTTCTCGGGGAGCATGTGGTCGAGCAGGTCGTCGACAGTGACGGCACCGAGCAGGCGGCCCTCGTCGTCGACGACGGGCGCCGCGACCAGGTTGTAGGTCGCGAGGTGCGCGGCCACCTCGTCCATCGACGCGTCCGGGCGCAGCGGGTCCATGGAGTCGTCGAGCGCCGCAGCGACGAGCGTCGACGGCGGCTCGCGCAGCAGCCGCTGGATGTGTGCGGCGCCGAGCAGCTTGCCGGTCGGGGTCTCCAGCGGCTGGCGGCAGACGTAGACGAGCGCGGCGAGCGCCGGGGTGAGCTCGGGGTTGCGCACGTGGGCGAGGGCGTCGGCGATGGTCGCGTCGGGGGACAGTATCACCGGCTCGGGCGTCATCATCGCGCCCGCCGTGTTGTCGTCGTACGACATCAGGCGGCGCACGTCCTCCGCCTCTTCGGGCTCCATCAGCCCGAGCAGGGTGGCCGCGGTCTCGGGATTGAGGTCGGCGATCAGGTCGGCTGCGTCGTCGGCCGACATCTCCTCGAGGATGTCGGCCGCGCGCTCGGAGTCGAGGTGCTCGAGGATCTCGACCTGGTCCTCCTCGGGCAGCTCCTCCAGCACGTCGGCGAGCCGCTCGTCGTCGAGCGCCGCCACGACCGCCGTACGGCGCTCTGCCGGCAGGTCGTGGATCATGTTGGCCGCGTCGGCCGGGCGCATGTCGTTGAGCGCGGCGATGAGGTGCGTGGCGCCCTGGGTGGGCTCGTGCCTGGTGAGCCCGGTGACGTCGCGCCACTCGACGACGTGCGTCTGGCCGCGTCGTCGGAAGCCCTTGCTGGGCTCCTGCAGGGCCACCCGGGAGAGCACCCAGTCGCGGTTGCGGGCCTGCTCCATCGCGACGTCGTAGACCACGCCGGTGACGCCGCCGTCGCGGGCGGAGTCCTTGATGGTCACGGTGCGGTCGAGCATCTGGCCCATCACCAGGGTCTCGGTCGAGCGCTGCTCGAACCGGCGCATGTTGAGCAACCCCGTGGTGTGCACCTGGCCGCTGTCGATCGCGGTGATCCGGGTCATCGGCACGAAGATCCGTCGCCGGCCGAAGACCTCCGCGACCATGCCGAGCACGCGCGGCTGGCTCGTCTCGGTCCGCATCGCGACGACCAGGTCGCGCACCTTCGCCACCTGGTCACCCTGGGGGTCGAAGATCGGGAGTCCGACGAGCCGGGCCACGAAGACGCGGGTCGGGGTGGTGCTCACGACGGCAACGGTAGCGTGCGCCTCGTCCGCAGCACGGCGGGCGCGCAGCCTTCCGGAAGGACGGTTCGCAGGGGGGTGGTTGGTGTACCCTCGAAGCGCAGGAGTCACTCCTGTCACATCGATCGGGTTCGGGGCACACGCTCGAGGGGCCGCGGTCGCACCCCTCCACGACGCCAAGACTTCCCCGTACGACGACTTGTGAGGCCGCCGCCATGCCCGCCAGCACCACCACGTCCTGGAACTCACGCCTGATGCTGCGCGTGGGTGCGATCTCTGCCGCTCTGGCGGTCGCCGCCACGGTCGCCGTGGCCTCCGGTTCCGATCCCGTGGGCCCCGCAGCGCCCGCTGCGGCCACGACCGTCGCCTCACCGACGGCGACCCCGACGACGTCCAGCACGTCGACGACGACTGCCGCTCCCAGGCAGGCCGCGCTCACGGTGCCGCAGACCACGCCCGCGACGTTCTTCCGACCGGCGACCTTCAACGTGCTCGGTGCCGACCACACCGCGCCCGGCGGCAACCGCAAGGGCTGGGACTCGGGTGTCGTACGTATCGAGCGGGTCGTCCAGATCATCCAGCAGAACTCCGTCGACGTCGTCGGCTTCCAGGAGTTCCAGCCGCCGCAGGCCCTGCGCTTCCAGGAGCTCACCGGCACGTCGTGGCAGACCTACCCAGGAGCGAACAACGCGGCCGGTCCGTCGGTGAACTCGATCGCGTGGCGCACCGACGTCTGGCAGCTGCTCGAGTCCCGCACGCTCCCGATCCCCTACTTCGACGGCGTCCCGAGCCGCATGCCAGCCGTCCTCCTGCAGAACATCGAGACCGGCCGCCGGGTCTGGTTCTTCAACACGCACAACCCTGCCGACGTGCGCGGCCCGGCGCAGCAGTGGCGCGACGCCGGCTTCGCGATGGAGGCGGCGCTCGCCAACGAGCTGCGCACGACCTACCCCGACGCCCCCTTCATCTCCTTCGGCGACAAGAACGACCGGGCGCGCTACTACTGCTCCGTCGCCCCCGTCGCGGACATGTGGTCGGCGAGCGGCGGCTACGTCGACGGCGGGACCTGCTCGGCCCCGACCGGTGGCGCGATCGACTGGATCATGGGCACCAAGAACGTCTTCTTCAACGGCTACACCCGCTACTGGAACGACTTCGTCGCCCAGACCAGCGACCACCCCCTCTACTACGCCAACGCCGTCGTTCCCGCGTCGCGTCCCGCCGGCGTCGACCACGTGGTCGTCGTTGCGGTCCCGGGCCTGACCTCGACGGTCGTGCGCAAGATGGGCACGCAGCTCAGCGAGCTCGACCGGATGGTCCAGGGCGGAGCGTCGACGCGCAACGCCCGCACTGCTGCGGAGTCCACCTCGCCGGATGCGGGCATCGTGTCGCTGCTCACCGGTCGGCGGGTTTTCCCGAAGCGCGGCGGCCACGGCGTCGGCTCGAAGCCCACCCTCCCGAGGACCGTCCACGACTCGGCGGGGCAGTACGTCTCGAGCGTCTTCGACCTCGCGCACAACATGTCGCGCCGCACGAGCTTCGTCTCGAGCCGGCCGCAGAGCAAGCTCGTGCGCGAGAGCTGGAACAAGAAGTCCGGCGGCAAGGACCCCTACGGCGTCGACGACGGCACCGCCAAGTTCGACCAGGTCAAGACGCTGCGCGACGACGCCGCGGTCGTGGGCTGGTGGAAGGGCAAGATGTCGAGCAGCCCCGCCGCGCTCAGCGTGGTCGAGCTGTCCGGTGCCGAGCGCGCCGGGACGGCGTCCGGCTGGACGAGCGACACCTACGAGAAGGCGGTCAAGAAGGTGTCCCGCCGGGTGGCGGCGATCCGTCGCGGCATCCAGCGCCAGCCGGAGATGAACGGCACCACGCTGCTGGTCGTCACGGGCACCAGCGGAGCCCAGAAGACGAAGGGCTCCTCCCGGACGTGGGTGGAGAGCTACCGGGTGCCGATGTTCATCACCGGCCCGGGCGTCCCGGCCGGTGCCGACCTCTACGGCCTCAACCCGTCGCGGGCCTACCCGGGCAAGGCGCAGGTCGGCTACTCCGGCCCGCAGCCGATCCGCCTCGGCGACCTGGCCAACCTGGTCGACCGGACGCTCGGCCTGCCCCCGGTCCCGGGATCGACCCACGACCCCGAGCAGCTGTTCCAGGTCTTCGATCCACTCTCCGTGCCGGGATCCTGATCGCCGGTTAGGCTTGGCCTCCCCCGAGCCACCCGTCGAACAGTCCTCGGTGCACGTCGGCTCCCGTTCCTCCCGAAGGTGGCCGTGAACCCCAACCAGCGCCCGACCCGCCCGCGCGCCCTCCCGGTGCCGCGCGTGGCGGTGGCGGTCGTGGTCGCCGTGCTCGTCGGCCTGCTCGCCGTCGCCGCCACCTGGGCGGTCACTGACGACGGTGACGCCACCTCAGGCACCGCGCCCGAGGCGCAGGGGCAGCCGACCGGTGCGTACGACGGGTCCGGGACGGACGCCTCGGACGACGACGGCGACGGTGGCACGACCGACGACGAGGGCACGGGTGACGACGGCGGGACGACCGGCGCCAAGGGTGACCGAGGCTCCGGCTCCGGCACGGCGGGCGCGAACCGCGACGAGAAGCTCGAGAAGTCCGTACGCCGCTTCCGCGCCGCCCAGCGCAGGCTCGCGCAGCGGGTGGCCAAGCAGCTGACCCGCCGCATGGCGACCGTGGAGCTCAACGTGGCGTCGTTCAACGTGCTCGGCGCCTCCCACACCGGCGCCGGTGGCAACAAGCCGGCGTACTACCCGGACGCCTCCGCCCGCATGAACATGGCCATCGGCGTGCTGCGCTCCCAGGCCATCGACGTGGTCGGGTTCCAGGAGTTCGAGGCCTCGCAGTACGGCATGTTCGCGGCGCGGGCGGGGGAGTACTCGCTCTACCCGGGGCTCTCGCTGGGCGACAAGTCGGTGCGGTTCAACATCGCGTGGCGCTCGAGCGCGTTCCAGCTGGTCGAGGCGCACACCCTGTCCATCCCCTACGCCGGCGGCAGCCGCATCGAGATGCCGGTCGTGCTGCTGGAGTCGACCACCACCGGGCGCCGGGCCTGGTTCGCCAACTTCCACAACCCGGCCGACACCCCCAGCCTCGGCAACAACGCCCGCTGGCGCGCCGAGGCGGCGGGCATCGAGATCGCCCACCTGACCGCGCTGCACCAGCAGGACGGCACGCCCGTCATCGTCACCGGCGACTTCAACGAGCGCGCGGAGATCTTCTGCCGCTTCACCGCCTCGGGCGTCTTCGCGGCGGCCGCGGGTGGGAGCGGCGTCGGGGGGTGCGCCCCGCCGCCGAGCATGCAGGTCGACTGGATCTTCGGGTCCAGCGGCGTGACCTTCGACAGCTACGGCGTGATCCCCACCGGCCGGGCCAGCGACCACAGCATGGTGCGGGCCCGTGCGACGCTGGTCGCCGTCGAGTGAGCCGGGTCCCCCTCGATATAGTGCGCGCCGTGAAAGCCCTGTCCCAGCTGCGACGATCCGGCCCGCTGGACGTCCGCCGGGTGGGGGTCGACGGACTGGTGATCGGGCCGCAGCGCGACCGCCTGGTCGACGTGGCGTTCGACGGTCGCCGCATCTGGAGCTTCTGGCTGATGCGCGACGGCGAGGAGACCGACGACGGGGTTCTCCTGACCTGGCCCAAGCCGCTGCGGCCCTTCCTCGACGGGGTCACCGACCTGACCCTCACCGACCCCGGCACCGAGGACGTGCTCCACGCCGAGACCGTCCGGTTCGGAGAGGGCACCGGGCGCATCGACGTCGTCAACGCCGCGGGCCGTCCGCTCGCCATCGACAAGTCGCTCAAGCTCGTCGAGACCTTCGACACCCGCGACGCCGCGCAGGTCGAGCCGCTGCTCGACGCGATCGAGGAGGTCCTCGGCGCGCTCGACAAGGTCGGCGTCCGCGCCTTCCTGGCGTACGGCACCGCGCTGGGCGCCATCCGCGACGGGGGCCTGATCGGCCACGACAGCGACGCCGACCTCGGCTACGTCAGCGACCACGACCACCCGGTCGACGTGATCCGCGAGTCCTTCCGGATCCAGCGCGCGCTGACCGACATGGGCTACCGGGTCACCCGCTACTCCGCCATCGCGCTCAAGGTGCACGTCACGGAGAGCGACGGTCTCGACCGCGGGCTCGACGTCTTCGGCGGGTTCATGCGCGACGGCAGGCTCTACCTCATGGGCGAGATCGCCGTCCCGTTCGAGCGGTCGTGGATCTACCCCCTCGGCTCGGCCACCCTGGAGGGTCGCGAGCTCCCGGTGCCGGCCGACAAGGACCGGTTCCTGACCGCCACCTACGGGCCCGGCTGGCGCACGCCCGACCCGGCCTACAAGTTCACGACCCCCGCCAGCACGATCGAGCTCTTCAACGGCTGGTTCCGGGGGATGCGCACGGGCCGCGCGGGGTGGCACGGCTACCACAAGCGCACGGCCGACCACGCGCGCGCGGTGTCAGCCGTCGCGCGCGAGGTGGCCGAGCGGCACCCCGACCTGGCGACGTACGTCGACATCGGCTGCGGCCGCGGCACGGACGTGGCGTGGTTCGCCGACCGGGGCACCTCCGCGGTCGGGCTGGACTTCCAGCCATACGCCTACGAGCCCGAGGCCGAGCGCCGCGCCGACGACCCGCGCGTCACCTTCCAGCTCTTCAACCTGCTCGAGCTGCGACACGTGCTCGCCGTATCGGCCTGGGTCGCGCGCATGCCGGGCCCGCGCGCCGTCGGCTGCGTCCACGTGATCGAGCGGCTCGGCCACCGCGGGCGGCTCAACATGCTGCGTGCCGCGAGGATGATGGTCGCCGGGACCTCGGGGACGCTGCACCTGCAGTTCCTGAGCGAGAAGGGACGCGACAGCTACGCCCGGCGCACCGGCGCCCGCAAGCCGCTGTCGCCCGAGGTCGTGCTGGCGGAGGTCGCCGAGTCCGGCGGTCACGTGCTGGAGCTGGTGCGCGAGCACGTGTCCGACGACCCGCAGAGCTCGCAGGTGTGTCGCATGACGATCGACTTCCAACCACACTGATTTCTGGCACCCGGAAGGGTAGGGACATCCACATGTTCGGACGACGCACCACGCAGGCCCACGGCGACGACCTCGCGGCGCGGGTCACCGCGCTCGAGGAGGCCGTGCAGGAGAACCGCGCGCTCAACGTGAGGCTGGCCGAGCTCACCGACGTCGTCACCGAGCTGCTGCTGCCCGTCGCCGCCCGCGACGAGCAGAAGCTGGAGGCGCTCCTCGAGAAGTACCGCGGGGACTTCTCGTGAGCCCGGGCCGGGTGCTGCTGCACATCGGCCTACCGAAGACCGGCACCACCTACCTCCAGCAGGTCGTGTGGCGCAACCGGGACCGACTGGCGACCGACGGCGTCCACCTCCCCGGGTTCGGGCACCGTGAGCACCTGTGGGCCGCGCTCGACCTGCAGGAGCGTCCGCGCCTGGCCAAGCGGCACCGCGACGCCCCCGGCGCGTGGGGCCGCCTCGTCGAAGAGGCCAACGGGCAGTCGCGCGACGTGCTCCTGACCCACGAGTTCCTCTGCGGGGCGACCGCGGAGCAGGCGGCCCGCGCGATCGAGGCCTTCCCCGGGTCCGAGGTGCACCTCGTCGTCACCGCCCGCGACGCCGCGAGCGTGGTGTCCGCGGGGTGGCAGGAGTCGGTCAAGAACGGCGGCACCGTCGACCTGCCGGCGGTGCTCGCCGGCAAGTCGGCGGGAGGACCCGAGTTCAGCATGCGCACCTGGGACCTCGCCGGGGTGCTGGAGCGGTGGACGCCCGCCCTGCCGTCGGACCGCGTCCATGTCCTGGTGATGCCCGGCAGCGGTCAGCCGCACGACCAGCACTGGCGCCACTTCGCCGACGTGCTCGGGGTGGACCCGGACGCCTACGACCTGCCCACCGACGCGGTCAACCCCGCCCTCGGGATCGTGCAGATCGAGATGCTGCGGCAGGTCAACGCCCACCTGCCGTCGTACTCCGCCCATGACCGTGGCGTGTGGATCCGCGGCTACCTCGCCGAGGACCTGCTCGCCCGGCAGCCGCGCGAGCGCGGGGCGATGCCGGCCGAGCACCGCGCGCGGTTCGCCGAGCTCGACCGGGCGGCCACCGAGCTGATCACCGAGCGTGGCTTCCACGTCCTCGGCGACCTGTCCGGACTGTCCCCGCAGCAGTCGTCGAGCGCGGGGCGCGAGCCGGGGACGGTCTCGGCGGACGAGCTCGTCGAGTCGGCGGCGCGACTGGTCGCGGACATGGTCGCGGACGTCCGCGCAAGCTCGGGGGACGTGCCGCCGCGCTCGGGTCGGTGAGTCCCGGCCCGCTCAGCCCTCCTGCGTGGGTGCGTCCTCCGCCGGGATGAGGGACTTGGCCAGCTCGGTGACGGTGTCCTGGTCGGCACCCTGCAGGACGACCGTGCTGCCCTTGAGCTCGTGCGTGAGCACCGTCGCGCCGTCGTTGTCCCACGCCGACCAGGTGCCGATGCCCCAGGCGGAGAGGTCGACGTCGCCGGACGACGCGAGGTCGGGCTGGTCGGCGAGCACCGCGTCCGTGTCGCCCGGGAACTGGTCGAGCGTGACGTCTCCGCTGGGCGCGGTGTACTCCATGTGCCACCACTGCGGCTTCGCCCGGTAGCCGCCGCCCGCCGTGGTCCAGCCGTCGGGGAGCGTGGAGGGCACCATCGTGATGAGGTCGTCGGCGACGGCCCGCAGCGCGGCGTTCTTGTACTGCGCCTTCACCGCCGGCTCGTCACCGAAGTCGATGAGCATCGCCGCTGCGGGGGTCTCGGTGGTCGTCTCGCTGGGCGTCTCCGACGGCGTGGTCGAGGTTGAGGCGTCCGCGGACGGGTCCTCGGCGCGGGACGAGTCGTCGCCGCATCCCCCCACGAGCAGGACGAGCGATGCCCCGAGGGCCGGAACGGTCAGGCGGGTGGCTCGCATGCACTCCAGTGTCTCACGCGCGCCCCCACCGGGGTGTGACAACAGTCTCGGAGCCGGACCCTGCCCAGGTGAACGACCGATAACTAGACTCCCCGGGAGCTCGACCCCGCGTCCGCGACTGCACAGGAGCCCGCCCATGCCTCGCCTCTGCCAGACCGACGGCCTCACCGAGGACCAGACCGACATCCTCAAGGCGGTCCGCCAGTTCGTGGACGAGAAGATCATCCCGGTCGCCACGGAGCTCGAGCACGCCGACGAGTACCCGACCGAGATCGTCGAGGGCCTCAAGGAGCTCGGCATCTTCGGGCTGATGATCCCCGAGGAGTACGACGGCCTCGGCGAGTCGCTGCTGACGTACGCGCTGTGCGTCGAGGAGATCGCCCGCGGCTGGATGAGCGTCTCCGGCGTCATCAACACCCACTTCATCGTTGCCTACATGCTGATGCAGCACGGCACGGAGGAGCAGAAGAAGAAGTACCTCCCGCGGATGGCCGCCGGCGAGGTCCGCGGTGCCTTCTCGATGTCGGAGCCGGGCCTCGGGTCGGACGTCTCCGCGATCTCGACCAAGGCCGTCAAGGACGGCGACGACTACGTCATCAACGGCCAGAAGATGTGGCTGACCAACGGTGGCTCGTCGACCCTGATCGCCGTGCTGACCAGGACCGACGAGGGCGCCGAGTCGGTCTACAGGAACATGACGACCTTCCTGGTGGAGAAGGAGCCCGGCTTCGGCGAGACCGCTCCGGGGCTCACGATCCCCGGCAAGATCGACAAGATGGGCTACAAGGGCGTCGACACGACCGAGGCCGTCTTCGACAACCACCGCATCTCGGCCGAGCAGGTCCTCGGTGGTGAGCCCGGCAAGGGCTTCTACCAGATGATGGACGGCGTCGAGGTGGGCCGGGTCAACGTCGCGGCCCGCGCCTGTGGCATCGCCAACCGGGCCTTCGAGCTCGGCATCGCCTACGCCCAGCAGCGCGAGACCTTCGGCAAGCCGATCGCCGAGCACCAGGCGGTGCTGTTCCGCCTCGCCGAGATGGCCACGAAGGTCGAGACCGCCCACACGATGATGGTGAAGGCCGCGCGCCTCAAGGACTCCGGCCAGCGGATGGACGTCGAGGCCGGCATGGCGAAGATGCTCGCCAGCGAGTACTGCAACGAGGTCGTCGAGGCGTCGTTCCGCATCCACGGCGGCTACGGCTACTCCAAGGAGTACGAGATCGAGCGCCTCTACCGCGAGTCGGCCTTCATGCTCATCGGCGAGGGCACCTCCGACATCCAGAAGATGATCATCGGCCGGAGCCTGCTGAAGGACTACGCCCTGCGCTGAGGTCGTACCTCAGGCGCGCTCGGCCGCGGCGTCCGCCGCGGCCAGGGCCTCGCTGGCCGCCTCGACGACGTCGGGGGAGAGGACGTGCTCGATCGCCATGGCCGAGGCGCCCAGCACGGCCGCCTCGGCGCCCGCGCGCGAGGTGACGATGCGCAGGTGCTCGGTGGCGAGCGGCAGCGAGCGCTGGTAGACCGACTCGCGGATCCCCGCGAGCAGGTGCTCGCCGGCACCGGCGAGCTGGCCGCCGATGACCACGACGGACGGGTTGATCAGGTTGGTCATGGTGGCGACGACCTCGCCGATGTCACGACCGGCCTGCCGTACGACGGACATCGCCACGAGGCTGCCCGCGCGCACGAGGTCGACCACGTCGCCGCCCGACTTCGCGTCCTCGCCCTGCGCGCGGACGGCGGCGGCCAGGGCGGGCCCGGCCGCGACGGCCTCGAGGCACCCGGTGTTGCCGCACCGGCACAGCGCCTCGTCGTTGTCCCGGACGCGCACGTGCCCGAGGTCGCCCGCCGTGCCACGGGCGCCGCGCTGCAGCACCCCGCCCGACACGATGCCGGCGCCGATGCCCGTGGCGACCTTGATCAGCACCAGGTCGTCCACGTCGCGCAGGAAGGCGCGGCGCTCGCCCAGCGCCATGATGTTCACGTCGTTGTCCACGAGCACGGGGACGGGGTAGTCGGCGCGCAGGCGGGCCGGCACGTCGTAGCGGTCCCAGCCCGGCATGATCGGGGGGTTGATCGGCAGCCCGGTCGAGTGCTCGACCGGTCCGGGGAGCCCGATGCCGATCGCCGCGAGGTCCGCGATGTCGCGCCCGCTTCCCTCCACGAGCTCGCGCACGGTCTCCACGACCCAGCCGAGCACCGGCTCCGGTCCGGCCGCCACCTCGAGCTGGGCGTCGGTCTCGCCGAGGATCTTGCCGTCGAGGTCGGTCAGCGCGACCCGCGCGTGCGTCGCGCCGATGTCGGCACCGATGACCATCTTGGCGCTCGGGTTGAGCGCGAAGAGGGCCGGCGGACGGCCACCGGTGGACCGCGCGCCGCCGTAGGGAGCGACCAGGCCGAGCCGGATCAGCGTGTCGATGCGCATGGTCACGGTGGACCGGGCGAGGCCGGTCGCTTCGGCCAGCTGGGCGCGCGTCCACGGCCTTCCGTCACGGAGGAGGTCGAAGAGCTCGCCGGTTCGCACGAACGGAGTGTGACACATTCCCCTACTTTCCACACTGCCTCAGAAACTTTTGTCCGGTGCTCGACAAAAGTGCGTGACGCGTGCCACAGTTCCCCCCGTGAACTCCCAGCCGACCTCGGCACCGCTCCTCGAGATGCGCGGCATCGTCAAGCGTTTCCCCGGCGTGCTCGCGCTCGGTGGCGTCGACCTCGACGTCCGTCCCGGCGAGGTGCACTGCCTCCTCGGCCAGAACGGCGCCGGCAAGTCGACCCTGATCAAGGTGCTCTCCGCGAGCTACCAGCCCGACGAGGGCGAGATCCTCTGGGAGGGCGAGCCCGTCGCCCTCGGCACGCCGCAGGCGGCGATGAAGCTCGGGATCTCGACGATCTACCAGGAGCTGGACCTCGTGCCCGGCCTCTCGGTGGCGGAGAACATCTTCCTCGGCCACGAGCTGTCGTCGGCGGGGGTGAGCCAGCGCGGTCGCACCAACCGCGAGGCCGCCGCGCTGCTGGCCCGGCTCGGCCACAGCGAGATCTCCCCGACCCGCGAGGTCGGACGGCTCACGCCGGCCGCCCAGCAGGTCGTGAGCATGGCGCGCGCGCTCTCGCAGAACACCCGCCTCCTCGTCCTCGACGAGCCGTCGGCCGTGCTCGACCAGGGTGAGGTCGACAACCTCTTCCGGGTCATCGCCGACCTGACCGCCGAGGGCGTGGCCATCGTCTACATCTCCCACCGCCTCGAGGAGATCCGGCAGATCGGCGACCGGATCACCGTGCTCAAGGACGGCAGCACCGTCGCCACCGGCCTCGCCGTGGCCGACACGCCGACCGCCGAGCTCATCAAGCTGATGACCGGCCGCTCGATCGAGTACGTCTTCCCGCCCCGCGGCGACGCAGCAACCACCCCCCGCGAGCCCGTCCTCGAGGTCAGCGGCCTCGAGCTGCCCGGCGTGTTCTCCGGCGTCGACCTGACGGTCCACGCGGGGGAGATCGTCGGGCTGGCCGGGCTCGTCGGCGCCGGCCGCTCCGAGATCATCGAGACGGTCTACGGCGCACGTCGCCCGACCGCGGGCGTCGTACGGGTCAACGGCAAGGAGCTGCGCCGCGGATCGGTCACCGCCGCGGTGAAGGCCGGCCTCGGCCTGGCCCCCGAGGAGCGCAAGAGCCAAGGCCTCCTGCTCGACCAGGCCATCTACAGCAACATCACGGTCTCGACGATGGGCCGCTTCGCGCGCCTGGGCTTCCTCGACCGCGGCGAGGAGCGCCGCAGGTCCCGGGAGATCACCGAGTCCCTCGACGTCCGTCCGGCAGGGGTCGACCGCCTCGTGCGCCTCCTGTCGGGCGGAAACCAGCAGAAGGTCGTCCTGGCCCGCTGGCTGCTCCGCGAGTGCAAGGTGCTCCTGCTCGACGAACCCACCCGCGGCGTCGACGTGGGCGCCCGCGCCGAGATCTACACCGTCGTACGCGCCCTGGCCGACTCCGGCGTCGCCATCGTCGTCGTGTCCAGCGAGGTCGAGGAGGTGCTCGGTCTCGCCGACCGGGTGCTGGTGGTCCGTGAGGGCCGCGTCGTGCACGAAGGACCCGCCACAGAGATCGACGAGTCGCGAGTCCTCGACCTCGTCATGGAAGGAAGCGCCGCATGAGCGAGCACAGCACCACCCCGGGAACGGGTCCGGACCTGACCGGTGTGGAGAACACCGTCGGCCCCACGAGCGACACCGTCAAGGTGGAGCAGGCGGCCGCTGAGTCCGAGCGGACCTCGCACGGGGGCGGCCTGATGAGCGGCGCCTTCGGGCGCAACATCGGCCTCGTCGTCGCCCTGCTCGTGATCTGCGTGGTCGGCGTCGCGACGGCCGGCGACCGGTTCGCCAGCGTCGACAACCTGGTCACGATCCTGCGCCTCGCCTCGATCGTCGGCGTGGTCAGCATCGGGATGACCTTCGTGATCATCTCCGGCGGCATCGACCTGTCCGTCGGCGCGATCGTCGCCCTCGCGTCCGTCTGGGCCAGCACCTACGCGACCCAGAACATGGCCGAGGACACGTCCTGGCTGGTCATGGTGTTCGTGGCGCTCGCGGTGGGTGGCGCCTGCGGCCTCGTCAACGGTGTCTTGATCGCCTACGGCAACGTCGTCCCGTTCATCATGACGCTCGCGATGCTGGCCTCGGCGCGAGGCCTCGCGGAGATCATCTCCGAGCGGCGCACGCAGATCGTGCGGGTGGAGGGCTTCAAGGACTTCTGGTCGGCCGACGTCCTGGGCATCCCGCTGCTCGTGGTGATCTTCGCCCTGGTCGCGGTCGCCGGCTGGCTCCTGCTGAACCGGACGACGTTCGGGCGCCGCACCCTCGCGGTCGGCGGCAACCCGGAGGCAGCTCGCCTGGCCGGCATCAACGTCAAGCGCCACACCACCCTCGTCTACGTCCTCGTCGGCGTCTGCTGCGGCCTCGCCGCGCTGATGTACCTCGCCCGTACGTCGACCGGGAGCTCGACCCACGGCACCCTGCTCGAGCTCGACGCGATCGCCGCCGTCGTCATCGGCGGCACCCTGCTGACCGGCGGCCGCGGCACGATCGTCGGCACCGTGTTCGGCGTGCTGATCTTCAGCACGTTGAGCAACGTCTTCGTCCTCAACAACCAGGACAGCTCGACCCAGGCCGTGGCGAAGGGCCTGATCATCGTCGTCGCCGTGCTGCTCCAGCAGCGCCTGGCCCGGCGCTCGGTCTCGACCTGAGCCCACCCCGTACTCGGAATCGCACCACCCGCACATCCCGCACACCACGAAACGCAGCCCCAAGAACAAGGAGCACAACCCATGCGACTGCGCACCACCACCTCACGGCAGAAGAGCCGCCGCTACCCCGGCCTCGTGGTCGGCGCGGTCGCCGTCCTGGCACTCACCGCCTGCACCGGGAGCGCCGAGGACGCCGCCAACGACGACAACGACAGCTCGTCGGACGCTGCTCCCGCGGCTGCCGCCGGCAGCAACGACGAGTCCGGCGACACGGTGACCATCGGCTTCTCGGCCCCGGCCGCGGACCACGGCTGGATGGCGGCCATCACCAACAACGTCCGCGACCTCGCCGACCAGTACGACGACCTCGACCTGCAGATCGCCGAGGGCACCAACGACGTCAACCTGCAGATCAGCCAGGTCGAGACCTTCATCAACGACGGTGTCGACGCGATCGTGCTGCTGCCCTTCGACGGCGCCGCGATGACGCCGGTCGCGCTCAAGGCGATGGAGGCCGGCATCCCGGTCATCAACGTCGACCGCGAGTTCGACGACCCCAACGCCGCCCGTGTCACCGTCCTCGGTGACAACTACGGCATGGGCGTCTCGGCCGGCCAGTACGTCTGCGAGCAGGCCGACGGCAACACCGACGCCGTCGTCGCCGAGATCGCCGGCATCGACTCGCTGCCCCTGACCCAGGACCGCAGCCAGGGCTTCGAGGACGCGCTCGCCGAGTGCGGTCTCGACGTCGACGCCCGCCAGGCCGCCGAGTTCACCGTCGAGAGCGGCGAGGAGGTCGCGTCCAACCTCCTGCAGGCCGAGAAGAAGATCGACTTCCTGTGGAACCACGACGACGACCAGGGCGTCGGCGTCCTGGCCGCGATCGAGAGCGCCGGACGCGACGAGTTCACCATGATCGGTGGTGCCGGCTCGGCCAACGCCATGCGCGAGATCCAGGACGGCAGCGGCGTGCTCAAGGCGACGGTCATCTACCCGTCGACCCAGGGCGCCGACGGCGTCAAGCTCGCCCGCCTGCTCGTGCAGCAGAAGGCGATGAGCGACCTGGTCGAGGTCGAGGTCCCGCGCGAGGTGCAGCTCTTCGCACCCGTCGTGACCGCCGACAATGTCGACCAGTACATCGACAGCGCGTTCGAGTCCTGAGCCGCTGACCCGGCCGGCGCCCCCGCGGGGGCGCCGGCCGGGTGCGTGCCGTTCCAGACCACCTCGTCTCCAGCCGGGCCGACCACAGAACAGGAATCCCAGATGACCGCAGAGCACGACACCCTGTCCGTGGGGATGGCGGGCTACGCCTTCATGGGCGCCGCCCACTCCCAGGCCTGGCGCAACGCGCCCCGCTTCTTCGACCTCCCGCTCAAGGTGCGGATGGCCGCCGTCGCCGGGCGCGACGAGGCGAAGGTCAAGGCCGCCGCCGAGCAGCTCGGGTGGGACTCCACCGAGACGTCGTGGCGCGCACTCGTCGATCGCGACGACGTCGACCTGATCGACGTCTGCACGCCGGGGGACACGCACGCCGAGATCGCCATCGCGGCCCTCGAGGCGGGCAAGCACGTGCTGTGCGAGAAGCCGCTCGCCAACACCGTCGAGGAGGCGGAGGCCATGGTGGCCGCCGCCGAGAAGGCCCGGGCCAACGGCGTCCGGTCGATGGTGGGCTTCACCTACCGCCGCGTGCCGGCCATCGGGCTGGCCCGCCAGCTCGTCGCCGAGGGGCGCCTCGGCACCATCCACCACGTCCGTGCGCAGTACTTGCAGGACTGGATCATCGACCCCCAGGCCCCGCTGTCGTGGCGCCTGGACAAGTCGAAGGCCGGCTCCGGCGCGCTCGGCGACATCGGCGCGCACATCGTCGACCTCACGCAGTACATCACCGGCGACACCATCGCCACCGTCACCGGCCGGCTCGAGACCTTCGTCAAGGAGCGTCCGCTCCCGAGCGAGCACTCCGGGCTCTCCGGCACCGCGGGCAGTGGCACCGGTCCCGTGACCGTCGACGACGCCGCCGCCTTCCTCGCCCAGTTCCGCGGCGGGGCGATGGGCGTCTTCGAGGCGACCCGCTTCGCCAACGGGCGCAAGAACGCCATCCGCATCGAGATCAACGGCTCGCGCGGCAGCCTGGCGTTCGACTTCGAGGACATGAACGTCCTCCACTTCTTCGACGGCGACGACTCGTCGACGACCGCCGGCTTCCGCCGGATCCTGGCCACCGAGGCCGACCACCCCTACGTCGCCGCGTGGTGGCCCCCTGGCCACCTCCTCGGCTACGAGCACGGCTTCACCCACCAGGTCGTCGACCTCGTGACCGACATCGCGAAGGGTGCCGACCCCGCACCGTCCTTCGCCGACGGCCTCCAGGTCCAGCGCGTCCTGGCCGCCGTCGAGGCGAGCTCCCAGAGCTCGTCCTGGCAGGACATCCCTGCCTGACCGCCCGACTCATCCGATCCACCGACGAAGGGACCCCTGATGCCTCGCCCTGTCACCCTGTTCACCGGCCAGTGGGCCGACCTGCCCTTCGAGGAGATGTGCAAGCTCGCCTCCGGGTGGGGCTACGACGGCCTCGAGCTCGCCTGCTGGGGCGACCACTTCGACCCGTGGGCCGCAGTGGAGGACGAGTCCTACGTCCCGGCCAAGCTGGAGATGCTGAAGAAGTACGACCTCCAGGTCTTCGCGATCAGCAACCACCTCAAGGGCCAGGCCGTCTGTGACGACCCGATCGACGAGCGCCACCGCGGGATCCTCCCCGACAAGATCTGGGGCGACGGCGACGCCGAGGGCGTGCGTACGCGTGCCGCCGAGGAGATGAAGATGACCGCCCGCGCGGCGCGCAAGCTCGGCGTCGACGTGGTGGTCGGGTTCACCGGCTCCTCGATCTGGAAGTACGTCGCGATGTTCCCGCCGGCCACCCAGGACATGGTCGACGCCGGCTACCAGGACTTCGCCGACCGCTGGAACCCGATCCTCGACGTCTTCGACAGCGAGGGCGTGAAGTTCGCCCACGAGGTGCACCCCTCGGAGATCGCCTACGACTACTGGACGACCGTCCGCGCGCTGGAGGCCGTGGACCACCGCGAGGCCTTCGGCCTCAACTGGGACCCGAGCCACTTCGTCTGGCAGGACCTCGACCCGGTCGGGTTCCTGTGGGACTTCAAGGACCGGATCTACCACGTCGACTGCAAGGACGCGAAGAAGCAGGTCGGCAACGGCCGCAACGGCCGCATGGGCTCCCACCTGCCGTGGGCCGACCCGCGCCGCGGCTGGGACTTCGTCTCGACCGGCCACGGCGACGTGCCGTGGGAGCAGTCCTTCCGGATGCTCAACACGATCGGCTACGACGGCCCGATCTCCGTCGAGTGGGAGGACGCCGGGATGGACCGCCTGATCGGTGCGCCCGAGGCCCTCGAGTTCGTCCGCCGGTTGGCGTTCGACGCTCCCGATGCCGCCTTCGACGCCGCGTTCAGCACCACCGACTGACGGGCCTTTCCCGCCCTAGACTCCCGGCATGAGGGGATTCCGGGCCAAGGACGAGGACCGTGACCGCTTCGTCGAGCTGATCGAGGCGGCCTACGTCGACGGGCAGCTCAACTCCGCCGACCGGGACCTCCGCGTCGGCCGGGCGCTGTCCGCAGAGACGCTCGACGAGCTCCAGACGCTCACCCGTGACCTCCAGCCGCCACCGGGCGCCGTGACCACCACAGTGCCCGGTGTGCGCGCCCCGGGACCGCGCATGCCACTCCTCGCGAGGCTGGTCGGCGGGTTCGTCGCGTTCAGCTTCGTCGGCGTCGCGCTCGTCATCGGGCTCATCGTGGTGACGATGTTCGTCGCCTTGGGTGACGGGTCCACGTCGTCGGAGAGCGGTTCCGGACCCGTTTTCGAGTCGGGGCTCGCCGACCCGGAGGTCGTCTCGGAGGACCCGCCGGCCACGCCGACGTTCGAGATGACTCCCGGCCAGGTCCGGGCGTTCATGCGCGCCTACGAGGAGCAGTTCGGCACGCTCGAGGTCTACGAGGCCGGGTTCTACCCCCATCGGGTCGGTGTCCAGGTGCCGGTGCGTGGCTCGCGTCCACGGATGGAGCGCTGGTCGTGGACCGGCGAGTGGACGCAGGACACCGACGCGTCCGCGGTCACCGGTCCCACCGAACGGGTCGACCTCGGCACGGTCGACGTCCGTCGGATGTTCGCCAACATCGAGACGGCCAGGAAGACCCTGAACGTCGAGCGCGGCAGGCTCACCCACGTGCTGGTGAACCGCTGGTTCGACGACCAGCCGTCGGTGAACATCTACATCGGCAACCAGTTCAACGAGAGCGGCTACCTCAAGACCGCACCCGCCGGTGACGTGGTGCGCGCGTTCCCGTACGAGACCTGAGGCGTGGACCTAGACTCCGCGTCGTGGGGGGATACCGCGCCAGGGACGCCGACCGTGAGCGCTACGTCGACGTCATCCAGACGGCGTACGTCGACGGGCAGCTCGGTGAGGCGGACCGCGAGCTGCGGGTCAGCCGCGCGCTGGTCGCCGAGACCCTCGACGAGCTCGACCTGCTCACCCGCGACCTGCAGAACCAGCCAGCACCCGTCGTGGTCCAGCCGCCGGCGCCCCGTGTCGTCGTGCCGGAGCAGGTGGCGCTCCCCGAGCCCGTCCCGTGGCCGGTCCCGCCGAGGCGCCGCTCGGAGACGGCGTTCCTCGGCTGGGTCGCGGCCGCGATCGTGGTCATGGCGATCGCCGGGTTGGTGATGGCTCCGGCGGACGAGCCGGAGTCGATCTACGGCGGGGGAACGTTCTCGGTCGACGCGGGCGTCCCAGCGGCGGACTACGAGCTGACGGACGCGGGCGTGCGGCGATTCATCCGCCGATACGGGGCGAAGTTCGGCACGACGGAGGCCTACCGCGTCACCTTCGTCTCGTACCGCGTCGTCGTGCACGTCCCCGTCGAGCAGGCACGCTACGAGGTGTGGACGTGGGACGGTGACTGGGTGCGCGAGGGGAGGCCGCTCGACGTCGACGGCCCGACTGCCATGGTCGACCTCGGCACCCTCGACGTGGTGAGGCTGTTCGACAACCTCCGGGTCGCCAGACGGGAGCTCGGGGTGCCGGACGCCGACGTCCAGCGCGTGGAGGTCCTCCCGGAGTCCGACGGGGGCGGGACCGTCGAGATCCACGTCCGCAACGGCAGGTCGGACCGGGCGGTGCTCGAGACGACCCTGCAGGGCGACCCCGCGTGACACGTCCTGCGTGACACATCCCACGTGAGCAGCCGGACCGCGCCGGGCCCGGCTGCGGCACGATGGCCGGCATGACTGCGGCCAAGACGAACCCCGGCAACTTCTTCGAGGACTTCGCCGTCGGGCAGGTCATCGACCACGCCACGCCCCGCACCATCACCGAGGGCGACCGCGCGTTGTACGGGGCGATCTACCCGACGCGCTTCGCGGTCCCGTCGTCCGCCGAGTTCGCCGCCTCGGTCGGCTTGGCGCCGCACCCCGTGGAGGAGCTCGTCGGCTTCCACGTCGCCTTCGGCAAGACCGTGCCGGACGTCTCGCTCAACGCCGTCGCCAACCTGGGCTACGCCGAGTGCCGCTTCCACCTGCCGGTCGTGCCCGGCGACACGCTGAGCACGCGCTCGGAGGTCATCGGCCTCAAGCAGAACTCGAACGGGAGGACCGGCGTCGTCTGGGTGCGGTCCACGGCGACCAACCAGCGGGGCGAGGTGGCGATCGACTGGGCGCGCTGGGTGATGGTGCACAAGCGCAGTGCCGTCGAAGGGGGAGCGGAGTCACCTGCCCCGGAGACCGTCGTGCCCGCGCTGGCTCCTGCCGTCGAGGCGGGAGACCTGGTCGTGCCGGCGGGCCTCGACTTCTCGTCGTACGACGACGCGGCGGCCGGCTCGCCGCACCGGCTCGGCGACTACGAGGTGGGGGAGCGGATCGACCACGTCGACGGCGTCACCCTCACCGACGCCGAGCACATGATGGCCACGCGGCTGTGGCAGAACACGGCGAAGGTGCACTTCTCCACCGACGCCCGCCCCGACGGCCGCCGACTGGTCTACGGCGGGCACGTGATCTCGCTGGCGCGGGCGCTGTCGTTCAACGGCCTGGCCAACGCACAGCTGATCGCGGCCATCAACGCGGGTGCGCACGTGTCCCCGGCCTTCGCCGACGACACCGTCCACGCGTGGTCGGAGGTGATCGACGTCGCCGAGCTCGATGCGCCCGGCGTAGGGGCGCTGCGGCTGCGGCTGGTGGCGACCCGCGGTCGCGACGAGTCGATGACGCTGCGCACGGAGGACGGAAAGTACGCCGACGGCGTCCTGCTCGACCTCGACTACTGGGCCCTCATCCCGCGCTGAGCAGGTGCCCGGCGAGGTCGGTGAGCGCCGCGTCGAGCGATCCCGCGGGCGGCAGGCCCAGCCGGTCCAGCACCACCTCGGCGGCAGCGAGCAGCTCGGTGTCGGTGACCTGGTCGGGCGTGCGACCGTCGGTGGCCACGAAGGGCTCCAGGTCCCGGAGGTCGCCGACGACGTCGTAGGAGCCCTCACGGAGCGCCACGACGACGCCCTCGGCCGCCTCCTCGATCCACGCCACGTGGTTGTCCGGGACGGCGAAGGAGTCGCGCGGCGCACTGCCGACGAGGGCCGTCGGCACGAAGGTGCGCTTGACGCGGCGTGAGTACGCCAGGTCGCGCCGCTCGCGCGGCACGGCGTCGTTGACCCGCCGCAGCAGCTCGGCCTCGACGACACCGAGGGAGTCGTTGGCGCGCTGCGCCTCGATGTCGAGCCCGGTGACGTCGATGCCCAGCACCGACGCCGTACGGGTCCAGAGCTCGTCGCGCGGCGCCCCCGGTGCCGGTACGACGACCACGTGCACGCGCCCTCCGGGAAGGCCGGCGGACCAGATGCGGAGGATGGCGGGCACGTCCTGGTAGCGCCAGAACTTCTGGTCGCCGTCCTCGCGTCGCACGCTGCCGAGGAACTTCCGGTAGGGCATCCGGGCGCCCATCTTGACCCGCTGCTGCCACGCCGAGGGGAGCACCCGGCCGAGGTCGCGCGCGGTGACCAGGACGTGTACCTCGTCGGCGGCGGACGCGAGGTCCGACAGCGCTGCCACTGCCGCCTCTGCGGGGGTGTCGGCGAAGTGCTCGTTGCTGACGAGGACATCCCCGTCCCACGTGCGCGTCTCGTCGACGAGCCGGCTCCAGACCTCACGGTCGCGCTGGTCGAGGTCGTCGACGACGGCGGTCATCCCCTTGACGAGCGCGGCGGCGGTGAAGTGGTCGCGCCGTCCGCGACCGGGCAGCAGGAGCCCCTGCGCCTGCAGCTCGTCACGGTGCCGCCACCAGAGGTCCTGGAGGTAGCTGGTGCCCGACTTGGCGGTCCCGACGTGGAGGAACGCGCGGCGGGCCATGCGGGGGACCCTACTCAGGGCAGACTCACGCTGTGGCCTGGGACCGAGACTTCCTCTACGACCGCTACCCGCGGCTCGAGGAGGCGTTCGCGGCGCGCCTCGACGAGAGCCTGTCCCCGCGCGGGCCGTCGATGCTGCTGCAGGTGGTGCGCGAGCTCGACCTGCCGCCTGACAGCCGCGTGGTCGACGTCGGCTGTGGCGGGGGTGCGCACGCGTTCCGGCTCGCGACGCACTTCGGCTTCCGCGTCCTCGGGATCGATCCCGTGCAGCGCCACCTCGACCTCGCCCGCGAGGCCCGCCGGTCGGAGGTGCCCGAGATCGCGTCGCGGGTCTCGTTCGAGCGCGGCACCGCGACGCGGATCCCCGTGCCCGACGCCTCGATCGACCTGGTCTGGTGCCGTGACGTGATGGTGCACGTCGAGGACCCGGCGGAGGCGATGCTCGAGCACGCCCGCGTGCTGCGCCCAGGCGCGTACGTCGTCGCCCACCAGGTGGTCGCCACCGACCTGCTCGCCCCCGAGGAGGCCGACGAGCTCTTCGACGTGAGGGGAGTGGTGCCGGCCTCGGCCGACCCGCGGGTGCTCGACGACGCGATCGCGGCGTCCGGGCTCGAGGTCGTCGGGACCATCGACCTGGCCGGCGAGTGGGCCGAGTGGGCCGAGGAGCACGACGGCCAGGGCGGCCGGGCACTGCTCCGCCTGGCGCGGCTCCTGCGCGACCCGGAGCGCTACCGCGCCGAGTTCGGCGACGCGGCGTACGACGTCATGGTGAGCGACTGCCGCTGGCACGTCTTCCAGATGTCCGGGAAGCTGGCCGGACGGATCGACGTCCTGCGGCGACGCCGGTAAACGCCTCGACCGGGGGTGGACGTGTTTGGCAGGGTGGCAGGGCACACGAGAGAAGCGACCGCTCGGATCCAGGAGGACCCATGGCTGACCAGGACCCCAACGCAGACCTCAAGGCGAAGATGCGCGAGGCCCTCGACCGCAAGAAGGGCCACCGGCACCCGGACGACAGCGCGGGCTCGCGCGAGAAGGCGCACGGCTCGGAGGTCAACGACAAGAACGTCGCCAAGCCGATGCACCGCCGCAAGGCGGGCGGTGGCGGCGTCTAGGACCGGTCGTGAGCGCCGGCGGACAGCTCGTCCGCCGGCGCGAACGCCGTCGCCAGCCAGAACAGGGCCAGCACCAGCACGAGTGGGACGGCGAAGCCGATGCGCAGCGAGCTCGCACCCACCGCGCCCGTCATCACGGCGCCGAGCAGCGCGCCGGCGTAGTTGAACTGGTTGAACCGCGCCACCACCGCGTCCACCCGCGCCCGCCGCGTCGCCGGGTCGGCGTCGCGTCCGGCGAGTGCCGCGGCTGCGGAGAAGCTCAGCGGGGCGACGACCGCGACCCCGCAGCCGAGCAGCGTGAAGCCAAGGACCGCGACCGGCCATGACGGCGCCGCGACCACGACGGCCAGGGACACGAAGGCGACCAGTGCCCCGACCCGCAGCAGCCTTACGGCCCCGACCTGCTCGGTGAGCCGGTCGCCCACCAGCCGCACCAGTCCGCTCGCCACGAGGTAGGGGAGCGTGGCCAGCGCGACGAGCTCCTCGGGAGCGGCGAACACGTCGTCCAGGTAGACCGGTCCCCAGGTCGCTGCCGCGGTGTCGACCGTGTAGAAAACGACGAGCGCCAGCCCCACCATCACGATCGCCCGCCACGGCACGTCGGTCTCGGTGGCCGTGGCCGCTTCGCCGTGGTCGCGCGCGAGGTAGGGCGCGGCCGCCGCGAGCAGCGGCAGGACGGCCACCAGCGCGATGGCCGGCCACGGCACGTCGGTGGTGGCGAGCGTGATGAGCGCGCCGATGACCCCGCCGAGCGTCCATGCGCCGTGGCACGACGGCAGCACCACCCGGCCGAGCCGGTGCTCGAGGGCGACGGCCTGCATGTTGCCGGTCGCGTCGACCAACCCGAGGCCGAGGCCGTACGCCGCGAGGCCGAGCACGAAGACCGCGGTGACGGGGGCGAGGATGGCGACGGCGATCGACACCGCGATCACCAGCAGCCCGCCGCGGAGCACCACAGCGCTGTCCAGGCGCGGTGCGAGGCGCTCGGCGACGAGCGAGCCCGCCCCGGCGAGCAGGACGATCATCAGCAGGACGCCGGACAGGGCGAGCTCGCCGAGGTCCCAGCGGTCCTGGATGCGCGGCAGCCGGGTGGTGAGGCTGATGAAGACGAGACCCTGGGTGAAGAACGCGGCCGCGATGGCCAGCCGGGACCTCCAGAGGTGGACGCCGGGGTCTGCACTCATGGCGAGCATCGTGGCAGGCCGGCCGTCGGCCCGTGGCAGACTCGCGGCATGTCGTCGGGAACCCATCGGGAGCTGTGGATCGTCCGGCACGGGGAGACCGAGTGGAGCCGCGACGGCAGGCACACCTCGACCACCGACCTTCCCCTCACCGACGTCGGCGAGGAGGCCGCCCGGTCGCTGGCGCCCCGGCTGGCCGACGTGGCGTTCGACCTCGTGCTGACGAGCCCGCGCCAGCGCGCCCGTCGTACGGCCGAGCTGGCGGGCTTCCCCGATGCGCAGGTCGACGACGACCTGGCCGAGTGGGCCTACGGCGACTACGAGGGCATCACCACCGACGAGATCCGGGAGACCGTGCCCGGCTGGTCGGTGTGGACCCACCCGTCGCCGGGCGGCGAGACGGCCGAGGAGGTCTCGGCGCGGCTGGACCGCGTCGTCGAGCGCGCACAGGACCACGACCGCACCATCGTCTTCGCCCACGGCCACTCGCTGCGGGTGCTGACCGCGCGCTGGCTCGAGCAGCCGGCGGAGGAGGGACGGTTCTTCAAGCTCGACACCTCGACGGTGTCGGTGCTCGGCTTCGAGCGCGAGACGCCGGTGCTGCTGAAGTGGAACCACTGACGTGCGCATCGACCTCCACACCCACAGCTCCGCCAGTGACGGCACGGACACCCCCGCCCAGCTGATGCGCGAGGCGGCGGCCGCCGGGCTCGACGTCGTGGCGCTGACCGACCACGACGCGATGTCCGGCTGGGCAGAGGCGCAGCAAGCGGCCGACGAGGTCGGCATCACGCTCGTGCCGGGTCTCGAGGTGAGCACCAAGCTCGAGCATCGCGGGGTGCACCTGCTCGGCTACCTGCCGGACCCGTCGTACCCGCCCCTGCTGGCCGAGCTCGACAAGATACTGTCGGGTCGCTCGTCGCGGACGCCCGGCATCGTGGCCGCACTGCGACAGTCGGGCGTCGACATCACCGAGGAGGACGTCCGCCGCGAGTCCGGCGGGTCCGTCGCCGCCGGCCGCCCGCACGTGGCCGACGCCCTCGTCCGGCTGGGGCTGGTGGCCGACCGGACGACGGCCTTCGCCGAGTTCCTCAACCCCGGGCGGCCGGGATACGTCAACCGCTACGCGACGCCGCTGGAGGAGATGATCCCGCTCATCGTCGCCGCCGGCGGTGTGCCCGTCATCGCGCACCCGTGGGGCCGGCGGGGGATGACCGTGCTGGACGCGGCCGCCCTCGCCTCGCTGAAGGACCTGGGGCTCGCCGGCATCGAGGTGGACCACCAGGACCATCCGCCGGAGCTCCGCGAGCGGCTGAGGGCGATCGCCGCCGACCTCGACCTCATCGTGACGGGCAGCAGCGACCACCACGGCCTCGGGAAGATCGACCACGACCTCGGGGTCAACACCACCGACCCCGAGCAGTACGAGCGGCTGCTCTCCCTGGCGGCGCGTTCCCTCGGTGGTTGAGGTGCGAGCGCAGCGAGCCTCGACACCACACACCCTCCCCGACAGAGTCCTCGTCTACGGCGTCACCGGCAGCGGCAAGAGCACGGCCGCCACGCGGATCGGCGCGATCACCGGCCATCCGGTGACCCTCGTCGACGAGCTGACCTGGCTGCCCGGCTGGGTGCCGGTCGAGGAGGAGCGCCAGCGCGAGATCATCGGCGGGATCCTCGCGGGGGAGCGGTGGCTGCTCGACTCGGCGTACGGCGCCTGGCGCAAGGTCGTCGCCCGCGACTCGATCATCCGCTGGCACTTCCAGTCGTTCGCCCGCAAGCGGTTGCGGATGCGCGAGTGGGCGGCCTCGCCCGACGGGCCCGAGGTGCTGCTCTTCAGGCGCCCGCGCGAGCTCGACGCGTGGATCGAGTCCTTTCGGCGGTCATGACCTCCGGAACAGACCGGCCACGACGAGCACGATTCCGAGGAGGATCAGGATCCCGCCCATGAGGTCGACGAGCAAGGAGATCGCATGCACGGTCTCATCGTCCGATCCGCCGAGAGCCACGCTGACGACGACCACCAGGATCCCCACCCCGAAGGCACGCAGCCCTCGCTTCGTCACGACGGTCATGGGGGGACCCTAAGGCAGTCGAGGGTCGAGCGGCGTCCACCGCCTTCCTCTCCGTTCCGGATGCGCGAGGGACCGCCCGAACGCGCACCTGTGTTCGCCCTGAGCGAGCCGGGACGTCATACGGTCGGGACTACCGCTCGTCCCTTCCGTATGACGTCCCGCGCGGGGAGCGTCTACCGCCGGCCCATCGACTGTGTCAGGCGGAGGGCACGGTTGGGGATGAGCTTGGTGAGCGCGATGATCGTCTTGTACTGCGCGCCGGGGATCGAGTAGGCGCGGCCCTTGTCGAAGTCCTCGAGGGACTCGCGGACCAGGAACTCGACGTCGAGCCACATGAAGCCGTCGCCCCGCTTGACCTGCATCCGCTCGTGGAACTCGGTCTTGGTGAAGCCCGGGCACAGCGCCATCACCTTCACGCCGCGGGGGCCGTACTCGAGGTGGGCCCACTCGCTGAAGGAGTTCACCCACGCCTTGGCGGCGGAGTAGGAGCCGCGGGGGAGGAAGGCGGCCACGCTCGAGACGTTGATGATCCCGCCGTGCCCCCGCTCGGCCATCGCCCGGAGCGCGGCGTGGCTCAGCCGGAGCACCGCGGTGACCAGCACCTCGAGCATCGCGGTCTCCTCGTCGGCGGTGTTGTCGAGGAAGCGCTTCTTCAGCCCGAAGCCGGCGTTGTTGACCAGGAGGTCGACCGGCCGGTCGTGGTCGGCGAGCCGTTCCTCGACGCGGGCCAGCGCCTCGCGGTCGACGAGGTCGGCGACGAGCACCTCGACCTCGACCTGGTGGGCGCGGCGCAGCTCGTCGGCCACCTCCTCGAGCCGAGCGGCGTCGCGGGCGACGAGGACGAGGTCGTGGCCGCGCGCGGCCAGCTGGACGGCGTACTCGTGGCCGATGCCGGCGGTGGCGCCGGTGACGAGGGCGGTGCTGCGAGAGGGAACGGGGGAGGAGGACATGGACCCAGCATTTCAGGACACCGGGAACGACCGCGACCCCGTCCTGCACAATGGCCACGATGAGCACCCAGACCCCGGCCCCCGTCACGCTGGCCGTCGCGAACCAGAAGGGCGGCGTCGCCAAGACGACGTCCGTCGCCTCGATCGGCGCCGCGCTCGCCGAGCTCGGCCACCGCGTGCTGCTGGTCGACCTCGATCCGCAGGCGTGCCTGACCTTCTCCCTCGGCATCGACCCCGAGGACCTCGAGACGTCGGTGCACCACGTGCTGACGCAGGGTGTCGACCCGACCGAGGTCATCATCGAGACCGAGGACGGCGTCGACCTGCTGCCGGCAACCATAGAGCTGGCGCGCGCCGAGGCCGACCTGCTGACCCGCACCGGTCGCGAGCACGTGATCAAGGGCGCCCTCGAGCAGCTCGCCGACGACCTGGCGGACACCGAGGAGGGTGCCTACGACTGGGTGCTGCTCGACTGCCCGCCGTCCCTCGGCGTGCTGACGGTCGCCGCGCTCACCGCCGCCGACGGCGTGCTCGTGCCGCTGCAGTGCGAGACGCTGTCGCACCGCGGGGTCGGCCAGCTGCTCGACACCGTCCACGACGTACGACGCTTCACCAACCGCGGCCTCGAGGTGTGGGGCGTGCTGCCGACGCTGTACGACGGCCGCACCAACCATGCGCGCACCGTGCTGGAGACCATCAGCGAGACCTACGACCTCGAGGTCGTCGAGCCGCCGATCCCCAAGACGATCAAGTTCGCCGAGGCGCCCGCCGCCGGCCGCTCGATCCTCGCGACCAGCCGAACCAACAAGGGCGCGCAGGCCTACCGCGAGGTGGCCGGGAACCTCGTCGAGCGGGCCTCCCGGCCCAGGAAGAAGGCGAAGAAGCCCGCTCGGGCGAAGAAGTAGCCCTCGGTCAGGACTTGGGCGCCTCGACCGACGAGCCGCCGCGCGTACGACGGCGGTTGCGGTTGCGGCGACGCGGGGCGTCGCCCGACGTCTCCGACATGCCCGAGTCGGAGCGCTTCGAGTCCGAGCGGCCCGAGTCCGAGCGGCCGCGGCCACCGGAGCGCTCGCGCGGGGTCCGCTCGGCCTTGGGCGCCGGCGGGGCCGGGTCGACGACGCGCCCCTTGGTGCCCTCGGGGATGCCCTGGTCGTGGAACAGGTGCGGGGACGTGGAGTACGTCTCCTCGGGCGAGTCGAAGGGCAGGTCGAGCGCCTTGTTGATCATCTTCCAGCGGTGGAGGTCCGCCCAGTCGACGAAGGTGATCGCGGTGCCCGACGCTCCGGCACGGCCGGTGCGGCCGATGCGGTGGACGTAGGTCTTGTCGTCCTCGGGGCAGGTGTAGTTGACGACGTGGGAGACGCCGCGCACGTCGATGCCGCGGGCGGCGACGTCGGTGCAGACGAGGACCTGGATCTTGTCCTCGCGGAACCGCGCCAGCGCCTTCTCACGCGCCACCTGGGCCATGTCGCCGTGCAGTGGCGAGGCCTTGAAGCCGCGCTCCTGCAGGTCCTCGGCCACCCGCTGCGCCTGCCGCTTGGTGCGGGTGAAGACGATCATCTTGTCGGCGTCCTCGGCCTGCAGGACCTTGCCGATGATCTCGGTCTTGTCGAGGTCGTGGGCCTGGTAGATGAACTGCGCCGTGGCGGGGACCGTCGCGTTCTCGTAGGACGACTCCGCACGGATGTTCATCGGGTGGCGCATGTGGGTGCGGGCCAGGGCGACGATCGCGGACGGCATGGTCGCCGAGAACAGCATCGTCTGCCGGGTCTCCGGCGTCTTGGAGATCAACGTGATGACGTCGGGCAGGAAGCCTAGGTCGAGCATCTCGTCGGCCTCGTCGAGCACGAGCGCGTGGACGTGGGAGAGGTCGAGGGCGCGACGGTTGGCCAGGTCGATCAGGCGACCCGGGGTGCCGACGACGATGTCGACACCGGCCTCGAGGGCCTCGAGCTGCGGCTCGTAGCCGACGCCGCCGTAGACGGTGAGGACACGGAGGCCCAGGTCGGCGCTGGCGAGCGCGAGGTCGTTGGACACCTGGAGCGCGAGCTCACGGGTCGGGGCGACGATGAGGGCCTGCGGCTTGCCCTGCGGCATGTCGGCGTAGGCCGGGTCGGTCGGGGCGACGCTGCGCTGCAGCACCGGGATGCCGAAGGCGAGGGTCTTGCCGGTGCCCGTGCGGGCCTGGCCGATGAGGTCGGTGCCGAGCAGGGCGACCGAGAGGGTCATCTCCTGGATGGCGAAGGGGGTGGTGATGCCGGCGCGCTCGAGCGCGTCGCAGATCTGGGCGTGCACGCCCAGCTCACGGAAGGTGGTGGTCACGAAGAGGTCGCTTTCGAAGAGTGTCTGGTTGTCCCACGCGTTTGCGGTCAGCCACTCGAAAGGGCCCCTCAGGGGCTCTGCCGACCGCGCACATACAGGCGGCCACCGGCGGGTGTCACCGGGGCTCGGTCACCATGATGCTATCGCTAGGCTGCGAACATGCCCGCATCGCCCGACGAGGACTACCGCCGCGCCGCCGTCGACCTCCTCGGTGCGATCGCCTACGGCGAGCTCTCGGCGTTCGAGCGGCTCGTCGAGGACGCGAAGATGGCGCCCGGCATCGACGACAAGATCGCCATCGGCGCGATGGCCACCGCGGAGTTCGCCCACCTGCAGAAGCTGGTCGGCCGGCTCGAGGAGCTCGGCGCCGACCCCGCCGAGGCGATGCAGGCCTTCCGGGCGAGCTTCGACGGGTTCCACGCCCACACGGCACCGTCGGACTACTACGAGGGGCTGATCAAGGCCTACGTCGGCGACGGCCTGGCCGCCGACTTCTACCGCGAGATCGCCGCCTACCTCGACCCGGAGACCCGCGAGGTGATCATCAGCTCGCTCGAGGACTCGGGGCAGACCGCGTTCATCGTCGAGCGGGTGCGCGCGGGCATCCGGCAGGACCACCGGCTGGGCGGACGGCTCGCGCTCTGGGGTCGTCGGCTGATGGGCGAGGCGCTGACCCAGGCCCAGCGCGTCGCCGGCGACCGCGACTCGCTCACCGCGCTGCTGGCCGGGGGAGTGGACCGGCCGGGCCTCGACCTCGCCGCGCTCGGTCGCATGTTCACCCGGCTCACCGAGCGGCACGCCGCCCGGATGGCCGAGCTCGGGCTCGAGGCCTGAGCCCGACGCCACACGTGACGAGGCCCCGCACCCGGAGTGGGTGCGGGGCCTCGCGCGGCGCTGCGTGGGCTGGGCCGGGTCAGACGCGGGTGCGGCTGCCCGTGTTGCGTCCGGTGACGGTCGAGGCGATCACGACCAGCACGGCCGAGACGATGATGGCGACGATCCAGCGGACCCAGTCGACACCGCGCGAGCCGTCCCCGCCGAACAGCGAGTAGATCCAGTAGCCGATGAGCACCCCGCCGATGCCGCACAGGATGGTCAGCCAGATCGGGATGTTGTCCTTGTCGCCCGGCGCGACGAGCTTGCCGAGAAGGCCGATGATTGCGCCGACGATGATCAGGACGATGAGGTCAACGACCATGATGCGCCACCTTTCTTTGCCACGGGTCCCGTGAGCTGGGGCCGGCAGGGATGTGCCGGCCCCTCCATGATGTCGCTCGCCGAGAGCGCGAGCAAACACCGCGCCCCCTGAAGGGTGAAGGTGTCAATGGCCCGTTCGGGCCATCTCGTCGGACCCGGATCAGCGCGGGATCAGCGGAAGCCGACGGTGCTCGAGGTGGGGGAGCCCAGCTCGACGTAGGCGATCTTGTCGGCCGGTACGACGACGGTGCGGCCCTTGACGTCGGAGAGGCGCAGGACGCCGTTGCCGGCGATCGCCTCGGTGAGCCGCTGCTCGATGTCGTCGGGCGTGCTGTCGGTGTCGACGACCAGCTCGCGCTGGGCGTTCTGCACGCCGATCTTGACCTCCACGGTGGTGCTCCTTGCTGGGTCGGTGCTGCTGGTGGTTGGTGTCTCAGTGGTCGTCGGTGCGCGGATACCCGCGGATCCCGCGCCAGGCGAGACCCGCGATCAGGGCCGCGGCGTCGTCCTGCGGGATGTCGCCGCCGCCTGCGAGCCAGAACCGCGCGGACACCTGCGCCATTCCCACGAGCGAGACGGCGAGCAGCTGGGACGGCTCGTCGGGAAGGCCGGTGTCGGTGCGGATCACGTCGGCGATCATCGAGGCGCACTCGGTGGTCACCCGGTCCACGCGCTCGCGCACGTCGGGCTCGCTGGTGAGGTCGGACTCGAAGACCAGCCGGAACGCGCCCTCCTCGGACGCGACGTAGCTGTAGAAGACCTGCATCGTGGCAGCGACGCGGTCCTTGTTGTCGGTCGTCGAGGCCAGTGCCGCGCGGCAGTTGTCGATGATCAGGTCGCAGGAGGTGTCGAGCAGCGCGAGGTAGAGGTCGAGCTTGCCGGGGAAGTGCTGGTAGAGCACGGGCTTGGACACGCCGGCTCGCTCGGCGATGTCGTCCATCGCCGCGGCGTGGTAGCCCTGCGCGACGAACACCTCGAGGGCCGAGTCGAGGAGCTGGGCGCGCCGCTCGCGCCGGGGCATCCTGCCGCCGCGCGGGCGCGGGGCCCCGGTGTCGGTGTCGGTGCCGCCTACGGTCACGTGCTGCTCCTGCTGCTGGGTACTGCTGAGTAGTGAGGGTCCGAGCCTATCGGCCCCGCCGGACGCGGAGAGGGACCCCGGGTGTCCCGGGGTCCCTCCCTGCGTGTCGTGCTGGGTGCGTCAGCTCACCGGGTGGGTCACGGGGTGGCCTTCGCCGCCGGGTTGGAGACCGCGACGGTCAGGAACCCGCCGTCGTTGCCCGTGACGGTGGCCTTGACGCCGACCCCGGCGACCCGCACCGAGTTCTGCGGCGCGGCCGCGTCGTAGTACGCGTCGGGGTCGCTGTCGTCGAACGTGGCGAGCTGCGGCGTCCCGCCGCTCGTCGCACACGCCTCCGCCACCGTGACGGTCGGCGCCTTCTTGGTGCCGCCCGCGACCTCCTTGTGCAGGCAGACCGGGTCGACGGTGTCGAGGCCGAAGGTCGCGTCAAAAGGCTCGCGTCGGTTGCTCGGGCTGGTGCCGTCCGGGTAGGTCAGCGAGTTCGGGAACGCGTCGACCACCATCGAGGCGCCGGCGCCGGGGTGCGCCGAGACGTTGTTGTCGGTGTAGGAGCTGTCGACGTACCAGACCAGCATGCCGTCCTGGAACGGGAAGAACTCGACCCAGTCGGGCTTCGTGATGCCGTTGGAGAACTGGTAGGGCCCCTCGGCAAGGGTCTTGTCGTAGCCGACGTACTGGCGGTTCTCGAGCAGGTAGTAGCGCTCCGCCTCGATCGAGCCGCTGCCGGTGGACGCCGTCCAGCCGTCGAGCGTCCAGCCGTTGTCGCCGCTCTCGGCGCCGTCGGTGAAGGTGCCCGCGCTGCTCTTGATCGCGATGTCGTCGAGGAAGGCGCCGTACTCGTTGTAGCCGCCGTCGGTCTTGTAGAGGAACCGGAACTGCGACTCCTTGCCGCCCGGCTTGTAGCTGTAGCGCAGGCCGACCCACTTGCCGTTCGACGAGCCGTCGACGGCCTTGCCGACGTTGGTCCACGTCGTGCCGCCGTCGACCGAGAACTGCGCGTAGAGGTAGTCGTAGCCCGCCTCGATCGAGTAGTTGGCCTTGGCCGTGACCGTCACCGAGGACGAGGCCGGGACGGTCCTCGTCATCGAGTTCGACAGGTCGTCACCGCGGCCGGACCACCAGGCGTGCGTGCCCTCGATCGGGGTGGCGTAGTCGTAGGGCGTGTCGGAGTTCGGCAGGTTCACCTTGATGGCCTGGTCGGCACCGTCGTAGGTGTGCTGCGACGGGCCGAGCGTGAAGGTCCCGCTCTGTCCCGCGTCGACCGTGCTGTAGTCGAGCCAGCCGAGGTAGCGCTTCTCCTCCGGGCCCATCAGGCCGGGGACAGTGCCGATGCCCTCGCCGCCTGCCGGGGCGTTCGCCCCGTGGCTGAGCCAGGAGCCGGACGACATGAGCGTCCAGAACGCGGTGCCGTTCTCGCCGCCGGCGGTGTCGTAGTAGTCGGGCAGGCCGAGGTCGTGGCCGAACTCGTGGGCGAAGACGCCGAGGCCGCCGTTCTCGGGCTCGACGGTGTAGTCGCCGATGTAGTACTTGGAGTCACCGATCCGGGCACCGCCGCCGAGGTTGTTCTGCGACCCGACCGCCGGGCCGGTCGTGCCGTAGCCGGTGCTGACGTACCAGCGGTGCGACCAGATCGCGTCCGCGTCGGCGCCGGCCTCCTCGCCCTCGCCGGCGTGCACGGCCTGGAAGTGGTCGATGTAGCCGTCGGCCTCGTTGAAGTTGCCGTCGCCGTCGAAGTCGTAGCGGTCCCACTGGTCGAACTGGGACAGGTAGTCGTTGATCTCGGCCGTCGACATCGTCGCGCTGGCCTTGGCGAACCACGCGTCCGCGGAGTCGTCGATGAACTTCCAGGAGCCGCCGTCGTCCTCGACGCTGTTGTCGCCGTAGGTCGAGGCGTTGCCCGGCACCTTCACCCAGTCGCTCACGGTGTTGACCGCCGTGTAGCGACCGGAGGACAGCTGCTTGTAGTAGTTCTTGAACGACTCGCCGTCGCCGTTGAACATCTCCTCGTAGTGCGCCTTGTCGAAGTTCTGGACCCAGTAGGTCGAGTTGTCCGTCGCGCGGTCAGGCTCGGGGATCTGGTTGTGCAGCGGCCCCGGGGTGGTGCCGAGCTTGCCGGAGCCGGTGTCGCCGAACTCCGAGAGGATCGTGAAGATCTTGTCGGTCTTCTCGACGGGGAACTCGACGAACTCGCCGTTGCCGAGCGCCACGGTCGCGCCTTCCGCGCGCTGCCGCAGCTTGGCGGAGCCGTTGTCGAGCATCGCCAGCGCCTTCTCGCGCAGCCGGTCCTGCTTCTTCGTCATGGGTCCCGGACGGTTGTCCGGCTTGACCCTCGTCGCGTCACGCGCGGTGGGGGTGTCGTTCGAGGGGACGGCCACGGCGGGGGACAGGGCAGACATGCCCAGCGCCAGCGTGGCGGTTCCGGCGATGATGCCGGGTACCAGCTTCTTCACGAGGGATTACTCCAGGTGTGAGGGGGATTCCGAGTGCGGTGGTCGGCTCCGGGACGAACGGCCACAGGAGCAGTGATCTGGCCACCAGCAGGTCACTTCACCCCAACCGCCATCGAAAAGGCAAGGATCTCCGTGTAAATCCTGCGTTTCCCGCAGGACGTCCGCCGCCTGGAGGCGGAATCGCGCGCGGCGACCGGCAGTCCGGATGCCGGGACGTCGTACGGCGACGGGGCGGGCGCGTCGGACGATGGGAACACACCGGGTCGCCGAGGCGTTCCACCGGCAGCCACGACCCAGACGAAGGAGTCCCACCGTGTCGTACCCGCCGCTCGTCGAGCCGGCCGCAGAGCTCACCACCGACGAGGTGCGCCGCTACAGCCGCCACCTGATCATCCCCGACGTCGGGATGAGCGGGCAGAAGCGGCTGAAGAACGCCAAGGTGCTCGTCATCGGCGCCGGCGGCCTCGGCTCGCCCGCCCTCCTCTACCTCGCCGCGGCCGGTGTCGGCACGCTGGGCATCGCCGAGTTCGACACGGTCGACGAGTCCAACCTGCAGCGCCAGGTCATCCACGGGGTCAGCGACATCGACAAGCCGAAGGGCCTCTCGGCCAAGGAGTCCATCGCCGAGATCAACCCCTACGTCCAGGTCGTCCTCCACGAGGACCGGCTCGACAACGACAACGTCATGGACGTGTTCCGCGGCTACGACCTGATCGTCGACGGCACGGACAACTTCGCGACCCGCTACATGGTCAACGACGCGGCGTACTTCCTCGGCATCCCCTACGTGTGGGGCTCGATCTACCGCTTCGACGGGCAGGCCAGCGTGTTCGCGCCGTCGCTCGGCGAGGACCTGCCCTGCTACCGCTGCCTCTACCCGGAGCCCCCGCCGCCCGGCATGGTCCCGAGCTGCGCCGAGGGCGGCGTGCTCGGCGTCCTGTGCGCGTCGATCGGCTCCATCCAGGTCAACGAGGCGATCAAGCTGCTGACCGGCATCGGCGAGCCCATCGCCGGCAAGCTGATGATCTACGACGCCCTCGAGATGGAGTACCGCAAGCTGAAGGTCCGCAAGGACCCGAGCTGCGCACTCTGCGGCGAGAACGCCACCGTCACCGAGCTGATCGACTACGACGCCTTCTGCGGCGCGGTGTCCGACGAGGCCGCCGAGGCCGCCGCCGGCTCGACGATATCGGTCGTCCAGCTCGAGCACATGCTCAAGGAGCGCGACAACGGCGAGCGGGACTTCGTCCTCGTCGACGTCCGCGAGCCCAACGAGGCGGAGATCAACCACATCCCCGGCTCGATCCTGATCCCCAAGGGCGAGTTCCTCAACGGCAACGCGCTGTCGCAGCTGCCCAGCGACAAGCAGATCGTCATGCACTGCAAGTCGGGCGTCCGCTCGGCCGAGACGCTGGCGATCGTCAAGGGAGCCGGGTACGCCGACGCGGTCCACGTCGGTGGTGGCGTCGTCGCGTGGGTCAACCAGATCGACCCGAGCCAGCCGTCGTACTGACGCCCAGCCCTCGCACGGCGCGACCCCGCTGACCTAGGGTCGCGCCATGCGCGCGCTCCGGGACGTCTCGCCTGCCGTCCGTGCGGTGGTGACGGTGGCGGCGACCAGCCTGTTCCTGGTGCTGGTGGCGTGGGCGACGCTGATCGGGCCCGACGAGGCGTTCACCGGGCCCGGACCGCGCCCTGCTCCCGCCGCCCCGCGCACCGAGTCGTGCATCCCGCTGCCCGTGCGCACGGCGGCCGACGGCACCACGACCGTCGTGATCCCCGACGACTACAACCAGCGCGACTACTGCGAGCCGCCTGCTGACACGCTCCAGGACAACCGCGACTTCGTGGAGCAGCACCCGCCGCCGTTCTGGGTGAACGTGCTCGTCACCGTCCTCCTCCTCGCCCTGTTGGTGGTCATCGTCCTGGGAGCGCTGTGGCTCGTCGTGGTCGCGGCGAGGTCGGTCCGCCGGCGCCGGGAGCCACGCGAGCGCGCCGACGTCGGCTTCGAGGTCCTCGCCGAGCCCCAGCGGGTGGGCGAGGCGGTCGTCGCGGACGCAGGAGAGCAGGAGGAGGTGCTGCGTGCCGGTGACCCGCGCAACGCGATCGTCGCGACGTGGCACCGGTTCGAGGTCCAGGGGGAGAGGGCCGGCGTGCCCCGTCGCGCGTCCGAGACGTCGTCCGAGTACGCGCTGAGGATCCTCGACCTGGCCGACGCCGACGTCGCGCCCGTGAACCGGCTCGCCGAGCTCTACCGCGAGGCCCGCTTCTCCGACCACGAGATCACCGAGCGGCACCGGGCCGAGGCGCTCGACGCCCTCCACGCGATCCGCGCCAGCCTGGGGGCGCGGGCATGAGGACGACCTCGGGCAGGTTGCTCGGCCGGCTGGCCGGCGGCGTGGTCGTCGCGGCGATCGGCTACGTGTGCGCGATCTGGCTCGACTTCGACCCCCAGCCGCTGCCGTACGTCGTCTGGGCCGCCATCGCGATCGCGATGGTCTTCCTCGCGGTGGACTCCGTCGACGCCCCCATCGCCTACTGGCAGTCTCCCGTCCAGCCACGGCAGGACCGCACGGGCGAGGTGACCTCCGACCTGCGGGTGCTGACCAGCAACCAGCAGGCCGACCACCCCTCTCAGGCCCTCGCCGACCGGCTGGTCGCGCTGGCGCGGGGGCGCGACCCGGCCCTCGCCGACGAGCTCCGGCGCGAGCTGGCCGGCACGAGCCGCATCGCACCCGCCGACATCGACCGCATCCTGACCCGAATCGAGGAGTCCCGTGACCGACGCTGACCACCCCGCCGACAGCGGTACCGCACCGTCCGGACCTGCCGAGGTCTCCCGGTTCGCCGAGCGCGTGCTGGACGAGGTCGGCCGGGCTGTCGTGGGCAAGCGCGAGGTCCTGGCGCTGGTCCTGGCCGGGATCCTCGCCAAGGGCCACGTGCTGCTCGAGGACTTCCCGGGTCTCGGCAAGACGCTCGCCGCACGGTCGTTCGCCGGCGCTCTCGGGCTGGACTTCTCGCGCGCCCAGTTCACCCCGGACCTGCTGCCGGCCGACCTCACCGGGTCCTACGTCTTCGACCAGCGCCGTGCCGAGTTCGACTTCCGGCCCGGGCCGATCTTCGCCGGGCTGCTGCTCGCCGACGAGATCAACCGGACGCCGCCCAAGACGCAGGCGGCGCTGCTCGAGGCGATGCAGGAGGGTCAGGTCACGGTCGAGGGGCAGACGCACGTGCTGCCACGCCCGTTCCACGTGCTCGCGACCGCCAACCCGGTCGAGTACGAGGGCACGTACCCGCTGCCCGAGGCGCAGCTCGACCGCTTCCTGATGCGGGTGACCTTCGGCTACCCGACCGCCGCGGAGGAGTACGACGTGCTCCGCCGCCGCCTCGACCGGCGGCGCGAGGAGGTCGACGTCGAGCAGGTGACGGACGCCGCCGGGCTGGCCGCCGTCCAGGACACCGTCGAGCGGATCGTCGTGGACGAGTCGGTCGCGCGCTACTGCGTCGAGCTGGTCGCCGCCACCCGCTCGCACTCCGACGTGCTCACCGGGGCCTCGCCTCGCGGTAGCCTCGGGCTCGTCCTCACCGCCCGCGCCTGGGCGGCGATCCGCGGTCGTGACTACGTCGTGCCCGAGGACGTCAAGGTCGTCGCGCGGGCAGTCCTCGCCCACCGGATCACGGTCAAGCCAGACCTCTGGATGACCCAGGCCTCCGGCGCCCGGGTGGTCGACGCCGTCCTGGCCTCGGTCGAGACGCCGCGCACCCTCGAGTCCCGGGCCTCCTCGGCGGGCGCACGCCGGTGACGTCCTGGCGGCCCACCCCCTCGCTCGTCCGGTCCTGCCTGCTCGCCCTCGGCGGCGTGACGGGTGGGGTCGTGCTCGGCCAGGAGGTGCTGGTCGTCCTGGCCGCGCCGTTCGCCGTGCTCGCCGCCATGGGTCTGCTCAGCCGGCCGCGCACCTCACCGCACGTCTCGGCGAGCCTCGACCACGTGCGGCTGCACGAGGGCCAGGGCACCACCTCCCGACTGCTGGTCGACGACCTCACCGGCGTCGAGCACGTCAGCCGCGCCACGGCCCGGGCGACGCACGTCGTCACCCGGCCCGTGCACGGAGCGGCGGGCTCGCTGGTCGAGGACGGCCTGCCGGTCGTCCACTCCAGCCCCCGGCGGTGGGGACGTCGCGTCGTGGGCGCCGAGCGGGTCGCACTGACCTCCCCCTGGGCCGGGTGGCGGTGGGGACCGCACGACCTGCCCGAGCGCGGGTTCAACGTCCTGCCGCAGACGGCGCCGTACGACACCCGCGCGGAGGTGCCCCAGCCCGACGGCCTCGTCGGCCGGCACCGGTCGCGGCGCATCGGGAGTGGCACGGAGTTCGAGGGGATCCGGCCCTTCGCGACGGGCGACCGGCTCAAGCGGATCAACTGGCCGGTGTCGCTGCGCACCGGCGACCTGCACGTGGTCACCACGCGCGCCGAGCAGGACGCGTCGGTGTGGATCGTGGTCGACGGCCTGAGCGACATCGGGGCCTCGGGCGGGATCGACGGGGCCGCCAGCACGCTCGACCTCACGGTCCGGGCGGCCTCCGCCCTCGCCGAGCACCACGTGCGCACCGGCGACCGCGTCGGTCTGCTCGTCGTCGCCGCCGACGCCACCCGGGTGCCGCTCGGGTCCGGCTCGCGCCACCTCCACCGCCTCCAGGGCACCCTCGCCCGGATCCGCACCGAGACCCGGAGCGTGGCGCCGGACCGCCTCGACCTGGGTGCGGGTGCCGGCAGCGTGGTCTACGTCCTGTCGCCGATGTTCTTCACCCCGCTCGTCACCGCGACCGTCAGCCTGCAGCGCAGCGGCGGGACCGTCGTGGTCATCGACACCATCGGCGACACGATGGCCGACACGATGGCCGACCAACCGGGGGACCGGCTCGCCCTGCCGTCGCTGGCGGCCCGGATGCAGCGGATCGAGCGCGACGACCGCGTGCGGCGGCTCGCCGAGCTGGGCACCCCGGTCGTCCCGTGGCGGGGCCCTGGCACCCTCGACACCGTCCTGCGCCAGCTCGCCCGCCGCGGCCGGGTGCCGAAGGTGCGTGCGTGATGGCGACGTCGTTCCGCCTCGCCGCTCCGGGCGTGACCACCCCGGTCGTCGCGCTGCGCGCTCTGGTGGTCCTGCTCCCGTGCGCCGCCCTCGCCCTCGCCCTGCCCGAGGTGCCGCACTGGTTCGTCCTCGTCGTCGTGCCCGTCACCGCCGTGATGTGGGCCCGCGCGCCCGACCATGGCGTGGGGATCATCCCGCTGGTCCTGGTCGCCGGGTGGTGGGCCGCGCACGGCGTCGTCGACTGGCGGGTCCTGGTGGTCGCGGTGCTGCTGCTCGGCGCGCACGTCGCCGCCACCCTGCTGTCCTACGGCCCGCCGACGCTCGCGGTCGACCCGCACCTCGTCCGGGTCTGGGTCGTCCGCGCGCTGCTGGCCGTCGTACCGGTGCCGGTGGCCTGGCTCGCCGTCCGCGGCCTCGATCCGCGGCAGGCGCCGGCCTGGCTGTGGCTGGCGACCGCTGCGCTGACGGGGGTCCTGCTGCTGGTGACCACGAGGCTCACCCGGTCCGAGTCGGCCCGATGAGGATCGATGAGGATGCGGTGAGATGACGACCCAGGAGGAGCGCGAGCTCTACGCCGAGCTGGTGCTGCAGTGCGCCGAGTCGGTGCCGCGCGGCCGGGTGACGACGTACGGCGCCATCGCCGACGTGGTCGGCCACCGGCTTGGTCGCGGCGGCCCGCGGCTGGTCGGCAACGTGATGGCCTCCCACGGCGCGGCCGTCGCGTGGTGGCGGGTGGTGCGAGCCGACGGGTCGCTGCCGCCGTCGCACGACGAGGAAGCGCGCCAGGCCTACCTCGAGGAGGGCACACCGCTGCGCCCGAACGGCTCGGTCGATCTGGGACGGGCGTTCCACCAGCCGACCCTCCGGGCATGATGACCCCATGCTCTACACGGTCGCGCACGGAGTCATCCCGCCGGTCGCCCGAGCCGTGTGGCGCCCGAAGGTCGAGGGGCTGCACCACGTGCCGACCTCCGGCCCCGTGATCGTCGCCAGCAACCACCTGTCCTTCTTCGACAGCGTCGTCATCCCGGTCGTGGTGCCGCGCAAGGTCGTCTTCCTCGCCAAGTCCGACTACTTCACCGGCACCGGCGTCAAGGGCGCGCTGTCACGGGCGTGGTTCGAGGGGCTCGGCATGCTGCCCGTCGACCGCGACGACACCAAGGCCGCGATCGCGAGCCTCGACACCGCGCTCGAGGTGCTCGGCAAGGGCGAGGCCTTCGGGATCTACCCCGAGGGCACGCGGTCTCGCGACGGCCGGCTCTACCGCGGCCGTACCGGGGTCGCGCACCTCGCGCTCACCTCCGGCGCCCCGGTCGTCCCCGTCGGGCTCACCGGCACCGAGGACATCCAGCCCGTCGGCGCCACCCGGCCCCGGCTCGGTCGCGTGGACGTCACCGTCCGCTTCGGCGAGCCGATCCGCGTCGCCGGGGAGTACGACGGCGTGCCCAGCGGGCGCGCCCGCCGCGACCTCACCGACCGCATCATGGGCGCGATCGCCGGGCTCACCGGCCAGGAGCTCGCCGGCGCCTACAACGAGCGTCCGGCCGACGCCTAGCTCGCCGGCACCCTCGCCGCCAGGGCGGCGAGGGCCTTCGGGAAGATCTCCGCGGGCGGGGTGACGAGGCCGGCCCCGACCTGCCCGACGCCGGCGACCGCACCGGCCATGCCGGTGTTGATCTGCGGCAGGATCCCGGTCCGGCACACCTTGGTGACGTCGATGCCGGTCGGGGTGCCCTGGAACTCGAGGACCGGCACGGACCAGCGCGGGTTCTCGGCGAGGGTGATCTCGTGCATGCGGCGCGTCGTGGCGAGCGCGTCCGGCACGGAGCCGCCGACCAGGCGGACGATCGCCGGCGCGGTCGCCATCGCGAACCCGCCGATCCCGGCCGTCTCGGTGATCGCGGAGTCGCCGATGTCGGGGTTGGCGTCGTCGGGGCCGTAGTCGCCGAGGAACAGGCCTTCCGCGACCTGCGCGGGGCCGGTGAACCACTCGTCGCCGGTGCCGGAGACCTGGATGCCGAAGTCGGTGCCGTTGCGGGCCATCGCGACGACCATCGTCGAGCCCGGCACGTCCCGGCCGGCGTCGAGGGCGAGCTTGCAGGCCGGCATCGCGAGGTTGAGGAAGAAGTGGTCGTTGCCGCCGACGAAGCGCAGCACGTCGGCGACGTCCTTGCCGTCGAAGCCGGCCGTGACCATCGCCGGGGAGAGGTCGCGCAGCAGCATGAGCGTGCCGGCGCGGTTGCGGTTGTGTGCCTCGTCGCCCATCTGGAGCATCTGCGTGAGGATGCCGGTGACGTCCGACGCCTCGGCGGTCCCGCGGACCGCGGCCTGGAGGAGTGGCCCCAGCACGTCGCCCATCCAGCGCAGGCGGGTGAGCACCTCGTCGTTGTAGGCGCCGTAGCGCAGCACCTTGCCGAGGCCCTCGTTGAGGGAGCAGTACGTCCGCCTGCCGGTGGCGCGGTCCTCGAGGACCCACATCCACATGGACGGCGTGACGACGCCGGCCATCGGGCCGACGGCGCTGCGGTGGTGGCACGGCTCGAGGCTGACGTTGCTGCCGGACTCGAAGAGCGCGGCGGCGCCCTCCGGGTCGTCGACCAGGCCCTCGAGGGCGGCACCGCCCATCAGGGCACCGCGCAGCGGGCCGGAGGTGCGGGCCCACTCGATCGGCGGCCCGGCGTGGAGGAACTGCCCCTTCTCCAGCCCGAGGACCTCGGAGGCGGGGGCGACGTCGACGAGGTGGGCGGTCACCCCGAGCATCGCCTCGACGGCCCGCCGGTTGGCCTCGGTGCGACGGGGGTCGGTGGCGACGCGCGCGAGGTCTGCCTCGGTGCCGGGCATCGGCGGGCGCCAGTCGACGCGCTCGACCTCGACGGCCTGGTCGGCGACGGCGTCGGCGAACATGTCGGCGCCGCAGGCGACGACCGTGGGGGTGGTGGCGCCGACGCTCATCACACGGGTCTCGCTCATGCCTGTGATCCGATCAGGTCGAGGGCGCGCCGGGTGGCGGCCGCGTTGGAGAGGTGCACCTCGGCTCCGGCCGCGACAAGGGCGTCGCACTGGGCGTCGAGGCCCTGGGGGTCGAGGTCGGTGCCGACCAGGCTCACGATGACCGGGACCGGGCGGTCGGAGCGGGCGGCGGCGATGGCGGGAGCGAGCAGGGCGGCCGGGTCGGGCTCGGCGCCGTGGCCGAGGACCAGGTCGAGCAGGACGACCCCGGTCGACGGGTCGGCCGCGGCGCGGGCGAGCTGCTCGTTGCGGAGCGTCGGGTCGATCATCGGATGGGCGCGGCCCTGGGTGAGGGCGTCGTCACCGAAGTCCACGAACGAGTGGCCGTCGCCGAGCAGGTCTCCACGCTCGTTCGGGGCGAGGGCGAGGTCCGGGGAGAGCGGGATGTTGGACCGGACCGGGCTCAGGACGTCGGTGGCCATCAGCATGGACTCGTCGCACAGGGTGCCGCCGACGAACAGGCCGCGCAGCAGCGGACCGGTCGCGGGGCCGGTGTTGTGGGCGCCGTGGACCGGCCACTGCGGTGCGTCGTGGCCGAGGCGGGCGAGCACGGCCTCGGCCACCGCGGTCAGGTCGCGCTGACCGCGACCCAGCAGGCCGAGCTCGACCGGGGTGCCGAGCGTGTCGACGTACGACGTCAGGTCGCTCGCCACCTCGGGAGCCGGGGGCTTGGAGACGACGACGACCAGGTCGACGTCGGGGTCGGCGTCGAGGCGGCGCAGCGCCTCGCGGGTCGACGTACCGCCGACGGCGGACGAGAGGTCGCGGCCGCCGACGCCCAGCGCCCAGCGGACGCCGACCTCGTCGTGCGTGGCCCCCGCGTGGTGGAGCAGTGCGAGGAGCTGCTGGCAGCCGGTGCCCGAGGCGGCGACGATGCCGATCCGGCCGGGTCGTACGGCGTTGGCGAAGCCCAGCCCCACGCCGTCGACGACCGCAGTCCCGCAGTCCGGTCCCATGACGAGGGCGCCGCGGCCGGCGGCGTAGGTCTTGAGGGCGACCTCCTCGGCCACCGGGACGTTGTCGCTGAAGACCATCACGTCGTGCCCGGCCTCGAGGGCGTCCATCGCCTCGACGGTGGCGCTCGCTCCGGGCACGGACACGAGGGCGATCGCGCCCGAGCCGCTGCGGCGCAGGGCCGAGCCGGTCGTGCGCGGCGGCGCGACGGTGGTGTCGCCGGACGTCGGACGGGTGGGGGTGAGGGCGGCGTCGACCGCGGCCAGGGCGGCGGCCACGTCGGCGTCGTCGTCGAGGCGGAGCGCGACGACCATGTCGTTGGGGGAGGAGTCGGGCACGTCGAAGCCCATCCCCTCGAGCACCTCGAGGTTGAGGCCGGTGGCCATCGCCACCTGCGCGGCCAGCACTCCGGGCGTCGCCTGCACGGCGCGGCTGACCTGCAGCAGCGTCACCGAGTCGGCGTACGCACCGGAGCGGAGCTCGACGTGGTCCTTCATCACGGGGTCCCTTCGGCGTTGTTCGGAGGAGCGAAGCGGGGGAGAAGAACGTCGAGGGGTGTGGTCATGCGGCCCTCCCGGGGATGTCGGTGGAGACGGAGGCCAGCGCCAGGGAGGCGCCGGTGAGCAGCCCGGCGCCGGACGTGGCGCCGACCGCGAGCAGGGCGCGGCGGGTGGCGGGCGACGGGTCGGCCAGCCAGGCGGTGAGCTGGGGCAGCGCCTCGCCGCGGATCGCGCAGTCGAGCAACGTCGCGGAGAGCAGCGTGGTGACACCGAGGCGACGTCGGACGGCACCGGCGAGCGAGGCGTCCGGGGCGCCGAGCGCGGCCCGGGTGGTGAACCAGCCGGCAAGCACGTCGTCGCCGAGCGGGGTCAGTCCGGGGCCGCGGCCGAGCAGGCGGTCCAGATGAACCGCGGTGAGTCGTCCGTCAGCAGGCAGGTCGAAGGCGGACGTCATGGGAACGGCGCTCGCCGACGGCTCATGACGTCCGACCGCGGTGGAGCGGGGGTCGCTGAGCCGGGTGACGCGCATCCGGTCGCGGCCGACGTGCAGGCTCCCGTCGCGGACAGCGACCGCGCTGCGGGCGTACGGCGTCAGGTCCGGGAGCGTCGACCACAGGGCGCAGGGCACGCGGGTCGCGGTCGCGGAGACGAGCCCGAGGCACCAGCCGTCGAGGTCGACGTAGATCGCCGTGGCACTCGCGTGGAGCACCTCGCGCGGTCCGTCAGCGGCGTCGAGGAGCCGCTGGTGCACGCGCGAGGGTGCGGCCACCGGCACCTGGCGCGGGACCGGGCGGGGGATCACTCGTCAGACGCTAGCGGCCCGTGTCACACTCCTCCGATGTGAGTTTGTGACAGGGAAGAGGCACAAGTGGGCCAAGACTTGATAAGTGACCCCGAGGCCGTCGCCGCGCTGGAGCGGGCGGACGCCCTCCACACCGCGCTCACCCACATCGTGCTCGAGGGCGGCGACCTCGCCGCGATCGCCGGGGCCGTGGGCGACGCGCTGGGCTGCGGCGTGGTGTTCACCTCGACCGATGGCCGGGAGCGCGCGGCACACCTCGACGAGGCCCAGCGCGCGGCCCTTGCAGAGGCCGACATGCTCGACCCGTCGGGCCGGGTGCGGGTCGAGCGGATCGACCCCGAGGGCTCCCCGGTGGGCCAGGGCGAGGCGCTCGTACGTCGCGTGGTCGCGGCCGGCGTCGACCTCGCGCGGCTGGTGGCGGTGCGCCTCGACGGCCGGATCCACTCCTCCGACGTGCACGCGCTCGAGCGTGCGGCGATCGTGGCCGCGCTGCTCGTGACCCGCGTCGAGGCGATCACCGCGGTGGAGAACAAGTACCGCGGTGACTTCCTGCGCGACGTGTTCCTCGGCCGTGCCGGCGAGGACGACGACATCGCCGAGCACGCCCAGGCCTTCGGCTGGCACCTCGACCGTCCCGTGGTGGTCGTCGTGGCGGTCCTCGACCCGGATGCGATCGCCGCCCTGGCGCCCGGGCCCACCGAGCGGCGGGCGTGGCAGGACCGGTTCGCCAACGCCTGGCGACAGGTCGCGGCGACGGTGGACGAGAGCATCGCGTCGGTGGCCTTCAGCCGCGAGGTCGTGACGCTCGTGCCGATCGAGCCGGGGGCGAGCGCCGCCGCGAGCCAGGCCGCCGTCGACCGGATCGTGCAGGCGGTGCGCGGCGACCGCGGCGGCGGCCGGATCGCGTTCTCGGCCGGCGTGAGCCGGGTGGCCCACGACCTGAGCGAGCTCCCGGAGGCCTTCCGGCAGGCGCAGCGCTCGGTGGAGATCGGCCGCCGCGTGCACGGCGGGGGATCGGTGACGCGGTTCGACCAGCTCGGCCTGCACCGGCTGCTCGCCCTGGTGCCGGACGGCGCCGAGCTGACGGCGTTCGCCTCCGACGTGCTCGGCCCGCTCGCCGAGCGGACCCCGGAGGCGGCCGACCTGCGCGAGACGCTGCAGGTGCTGCTCGACACGAACTTCAACGTCGCGGAGGCCGCCCGCGCGCAGTTCTTCCACTACAACACGATGCGCTACCGGGTCGGCAAGCTGCAGCGCCTGCTGGGGCCGGTCGCCACCGACCCGCACCTCCGCCTCGACGTCGCCGTGGCCCTGCGCGCGCTGGAGATCGTCGGCTAGGTCAGGCACGTGTCGCCGGACGTCATACGGACGGGACCAGCGTTGGGCCCGTCCGCATGACGTCCCGCGTCGAGGTCACATCGGCGCGGGAGTCTCCGTGGCCGGAGGCTGGGCGGCCTCGCAGGCGGTCAGGCGCTCGGTGGCCTTGGCGAGGCGCATCTGCTGGGCGCGCTTGGTCACCTTGGTCTCGGCCGTGGCCTTGCGAGCGGCGGCGAGGGCCTTCTTCGCGGCGGCCTTCTCGCGACCGGGGGCGGCCTTCTCGACGGCTTCGGCCTTGGCCTCGACGCGCTCCTGCTGACGGGCGAAGACCGCGGTCACGCGCTCGAGTGCGGTGGTGGCCTTGTCGACCTGCGCCTGCTGCGTGGCACAGGGCTCGGTCGCCGGGTCCGTGGTCGTGTCGTCGGCGGTGGCCGGCATGCTGAAGCAGGCGAGGGTGATCGCGGCCGACGCGGCAGCGCCGGCGATACGGGTGGTGAGGGTCATGGGCTGCTCCCGGGTGGTGGTGGTGCGGCTCGTCCGCCACACCTCGTCACACGTTCAGCGGCGAGGCCGACGCTGCCGTTACGGCACCCTAGGACAAATCTTCGATGTTCCTTGACGATTCGCGGATCGCTGGCCGCCAGGGGGCCGTACGCCGAACCACTGCTCGGCGCCGAACTCCTCGAACCGCGCGAGCTCGGTGAACCCGAGCCGTCCGGCGAGCGCCAGCGACGGCTCGTTGGCGACCTGCGTGCACACGATCACCGGCTCGGCGAGGACCGTGTCGGCCCAGGCGAGGACGGCGGCGGCCGCCTCGGTGGCGTAGCCGTGGCCCCAGGCGGAGCGGGAGGTGACCCAGCTGATCTCCAGGTCCGGGTGCCCGGCCCCGGGGCGCGACGGGTCGCGGCGACCCAGGCCGACCCAGCCGACGAGCTCCCCGTCGTGATCGACCACGAACTGGCCGGGTCGGTCTGCCGGCACCTCGGGCAGCTCGGCGTCGAGCTCGGCGCGGTCGCGACCACCACCGAGGTGGCGGTTGACCTCGGGGTCGGAGCCGAGGTCGAGGAAGGCGTCGCGGTCGCGCGCCTCCGGCGGCCTCAGCACGAGCCGGGCGGTGCGGATCGGCGCCACCGGCCAGTCGTCGACGGTGAGAGGCGCGGCCATGCACGCAGGCTAGTGGCGCGGCCGAACCGCCCAAGAACTTGTCATCCGCACCGGCGTTCCTTCGGCAGATGTCGCCAGTGAGGGTGTGAGATGTGGCGCACTAGTTTGTGGCTTCTCGGGTAACCACCCCTGCGAATCTGGAGGCCTGCACATGTCGATGTTCAAGTGGGACGTGGTCGATCCCGGACCGGGTGAGGCGGTGCTCCCGCACCAGCGCCTGCCGTGGGGCAAGACCATCGGTCTGGGTGCCCAGCACGTCGTGGCCATGTTCGGCGCGACCTTCGTCTTCCCGCTCGTCATGGGGCTCGACGCCAACCTCGCGATCATGTTCTCGGGTCTCTGCACGATCCTCTTCCTGCTCATCGTGCAGAACCGCGTGCCCAGCTACCTCGGCACGAGCGCGTCGTTCGTGGCCTCCGTCGCGGCGATCCGCGCGCTCGACGAGGGCAACGACTCGTCGTACGTCACCGGCGCCATCCTCGTCGGCGGCCTCGTGCTCGCCGCGGTCGGGGTGCTCGTCCACTTCGCAGGCGCCGAGCTGATCCACAAGGTGCTGCCACCGGCCGTCACCGGCGCGGTGGTCATGCTCATCGGCTTCAACCTCGCGCCGGTCGTCGCCGGCATCTACTGGCCCCAGGACCAGTGGGTCGCGTTGCTGACCGCCGCCTTCATGGTGTTCGCCGCCGTGGCGCTGCCCGGCTTCTGGTCGCGCATCGCGGTGTTCCTGGCGCTCATCTTCGGCTACCTGCTGTCGTGGTTCGCCGACCTCGTCTTCGGCCCGATCACCTCGGTCCTGGGCGGCGCGACCGAGGCGACCGAGCACGACCGTGTCTCGTGGGCGGGTGTGAAGGCCGCCGACTGGATCGGTCTGCCGAGCGGCACCCTCTCCGACGGTGTCTCCGTCGTCCACGGTCCGTCGTTCTCGCTGACCGCCATCCTCCTCGTCCTCCCCGGCGTGATCGCGCTCGTCGCGGAGAACACCGGTCACGTGAAGGCCGTGGCAGAGATGACGGGAGAGAACCTCGACCCCTACATGGGCCGTGCCATCGGAGCGGACGGCATCGCGACCGCCTTCGCCAGCGCCTTCGGTGGCTCGCCCACCACGACCTACGCCGAGAACATCGGGGTCATGGGCGCGACGCGGGTCTACTCGACCGCGGCCTACTACGTCGCCGCGGCCGTGGCCATCCTGCTGGGGCTCTGCCCGAAGTTCGGCGCGATCGTCAACGCGACGCCCGGCGGCGTCCTCGGCGGGATCACGGTTGTCCTCTACGGGATGATCGGCCTCGTGGGCGCGAAGATCTGGGTCGAGAACAACGTCGACTTCGGCAACCCGGTGAACATGGTCGGCCTCGCCGGCGGCATCATCGCCGGCATCGGCGGCGTGACGCTCACCTTCGGTGACGACTTCCAGCTCGGGGGCATCGCGCTCGGCACGATCCTGGTCATCGTCTTCTTCCACCTGGTGAACGGCCGCGGTGCCGCGACCTCGGGCGCCGTCACCCGCAACCTCAGCCACCCCGAGGGTGACCACGGCACGACCGGCACGCACAAGAACACCGACGGGACCCGGTAGACCGTGAAGCCAGCACCCTTCGCCTTCCGGCGACCAGCAACTCTCGACGAGGCCCTCGCGGCCCTCGCGGGGGAGCCGGGGGCGAAGGTGCTGGCAGGCGGTCAGTCGCTCGTCCCGCTGCTGTCCATGCGGCTCGCGGCTCCGTCGATGCTCGTCGACATCAACGCCCTGCCGGACCTCGACCACGTCACGGCCTCCTCCGAGGGGGACGAGGCCGGGGTCCGGATAGGCGCCCTCGCCCGCCACGCCCACGTCCTCGCGTCCGCCGAGGCGGCGCAGGTCCAGCCCCTGCTCGCGCTGGCGCTGTCCCACGTGGCACATCCGACGATCCGCAACCGCGGGACCACCGTCGGCTCGATCGTGCACGCCGACGCCGCGGCCGAGATGCCGATGGTGCTGCGGCTGCTGGAGGGATCGGTGGACGTCGCGTCGGTGCGCGGTCGTCGTACGGTCCCCGCGGCCGAGCTGTTCGCCGGTCCCCTCGAGTCCACGCTCGCCCACGACGAGATCGCCCTCGAGGCGTTCTTCCCTTCCCTGCCCGACGGCGGCGGGGTCGCCTTCCAGGAGATCGCACGCCGCCACGGCGACTACGCGCTGGTCGGCGTCGCCGCGGTCGTGCAGACCGAAGGCGGTGAGGTCACCGGCGCCCGCCTGGGCTACGTCTCGGTCAGCGACGTGCCCGTCGTCGTCGACGTCACCGACGCCCTCGACGACCCGGCCGCGGCGGCGCTCGCGGAGCTCGAGCCCACCGACGACATCCACGCCACGGCGGCCTACCGCGCCCACCTGGTCAAGGTCCTGACCCCCCGCGTCCTCGCCGACGCGATCCACCACGCCCGCGAGCGATCGGCCCAGAGGAAGAAGCAGTGAGCACCCCCGAAGAGCTCCACGACGTCCGGCTGCACGTCAACGGCTCCGTGCACGAGGTGCAGGTGCCGGCCCGGCGGCTGCTCTCCGACGCGCTGCGCCACGACTGCGGCCTGACCGGCACGCACGTCGGCTGCGAGCACGGCGTGTGCGGCGCGTGCACCGTGCTGGTCGACGGCCAGCCGGTGCGGTCCTGCCTGATGTTCGCCGTGTCCGCGGTCGACGCCGAGATCACGACGGTCGAAGGACTCACCGAGCCGGACGGCTCGCTGTCCCCGGTGCAGCAGGGCTTCTCCGACTGCCACGGCCTCCAGTGCGGGTTCTGCACGCCGGGGTTCCTCACCACGATCACCGCGGGGCTGCGTGACAACCCCGACCCGACCGAGGACGAGGCGCGCGAGATGATCGCCGGCAACCTCTGCCGCTGCACGGGCTACCAGAACATCGTGAGGTCGGTGTTGCGGGCCGCGGAGATCGGTTTCGAGGCTCGCTCCGCTCACACCTCAACCAGCGACGGAGGGCAGCAGTGACCACCAAGCTGTTCGGGGCCAAGGTCCCGCGGGTCGAGGACCAGCGCTTCCTGCGCGGCCAGGGCCGCTACGTCGACGACCTGCTGCACGACGACCCGCGGCTGCTGCACTCCGCGGTGCTCCGCTCGCCGCACGCGCACGCCCGCATCCTCGACATCGACGTCTCCGACGTGCTCGACGTCGACGGTGTCGTCGCGGTGTGGACCTACGACGACCTGGCCGGTGCGATGGCCGAGCCGCTGCCGCTGCTGATCCCGCACCCGACGCTGACGCACGGCCGTACGCAGTACGCGCTGGCGAAGGACGAGGTCAACTACGTCGGGGAGGCGATCGCGTTCGTCGTCGCGGTCGACCGCTACGTCGCGGAGGACGCGGTCGCGCGGATCCGTGTCGACTACGAGCAGCTCGAGCCGGTGGTCGGCATCGCCGCGGCCCGGGCGGCCGCCCGCGTCGTGCACGACGACGTACCGGACAACGTGGGTGCGCGGATGGAGCAGGAGAACGGCGACGCCCGTGCCGCGATCGCCGCCGCCCCGCACACGCTGACCCTGGAGCTCGACGTCGAGCGCTCGGCCTGCACGCCGATGGAGGGCCGCGGCACGGTGGCCAGGTGGGACCCCGACACGTCCCGCCTGACGGTGTGGTCGTCGACGCAGACGTCGACCGGCGTGCGCGGCTGCGTCGCCGCCAAGCTCGGCCTGGACCTGGCGAAGGTCGACGTGGTGACGCCCGACGTCGGTGGCGGCTTCGGCGTGAAGATCAACCACCCGTGGCCCGAGGAGCTGCTCGTCCCGCTGGCGGCGATGACGCTCGGCCGACCGGTGAAGTTCACCGAGGACCGTCGCGAGCACTTCATCTCCTCCGCCCACGAGCGCGCACAGCAGCACCACGTCGAGGTCGGCTTCGACGACGACGGCCGCGTGCTCGGGCTCAATGTCGAGTTCTGGCACGACCACGGCGCCTACACGCCCTACGGGCTGATCGTCCCGATCATCACCTCGACGCAGCTGCTCGGCCCCTACAAGCCGCAGAACTACCGCGTCGCCTTCGAGTCGCTCTACACCAACACGGTGATCGTCACGCCCTACCGCGGCGCTGGCCGGCCGCAGGGCTGCTTCGTGATGGAGCGGACGATGGACGCGATCGCGGCCTACCTCGGCAAGGACCGCACCGAGGTGCGCAGCACGAACTTCATCCAGCCCGACGAGTTCCCCTACGAGCACGGGCTCGTCTTCCAGGACGGGCGCGAGCTCACCTACGACTCGGGCGACTACCCGGCGTCGCTGGCCAAGCTCAAGCAGCTGGTCGGCTGGGACGAGTTCGAGGACTTTCGCGCCGAGATGGCCGCGCAGGGGAGGCGGGTCGGCATCGGCCTGGCCTGCTACGTCGAGGGCACCGGCGTCGGCCCCTACGAGGGCGCCCACGTGCACGTCGAGACCTCCGGGAAGGTCAAGGTCGCGACCGGTCTGACCACCCAGGGCCAGGGCCACCAGACCGCGTTCGCGCAGATCGTCGCCGACACCCTCGGCGTGCGCTTCGAGGACGTCGAGATCACCACCGGCGACACCCGCAAGATGCCGTACGCCGTGGGCACCTTCGCCTCCCGCGCGGCGGTGATGAGCGGTTCGGCGATCCACCTCGCCGCCCTGCGTGCCAAGGAGAAGGCGCTGCGGATCGCCGCCGAGGCGCTCGAGGCGTCGGAGGACGACCTCGAGATCGTCGACGGCGTCGTCAGCGTCCGCGGCACCGACGCCTCGATCGACCTCGGCACCGTCGCGGTGCTGTCCAACCCGCTGCGCTACGCCTTCGACGAGGCGTCCAAGGCCGCCACCCAGTTCTCGGTCGGCGATCCCGGCAAGCCGCCGGTCGCCGAGGACGACGAGCCCGGCCTCGAGGGCAAGGACTTCTACTCGCCCGCGCGCTCGACCTTCGCCAACGGCATGCACGCCGTCATCGTCGAGACCGATCCGGACACCGCCGAGATCACGATCCTCAAGTACGCAGTCGTCCACGACTGCGGCCACCTGATCAACCCGATGATCGTCGAGGGCCAGATCCACGGCGGCGTCGCCCAGGGCGTCGGCGGCGCGCTCTACGAGCGGATGGCGTACGACGACTCGGGCCAGCTGCTCAACGCCTCGTTCATGGACTTCCTGATGCCCTACGTCACCGAGGTCCCGACGACCATCGACATCGACCACCTCGAGACCCCGTCGCCGCTCAACCCGCTCGGCATCAAGGGCGCCGGCGAGGCGGGCGTGATCCCGTCGGCCGCGGTCTTCGCGGCGGCCATCGAGGACGCAGAAGGCTTCCCGATCACGGCGATGCCGATCTCGCCCTCCGAGCTCTTCGAGCTGCGCCTCGCGCACGCAAACGATGCACTCGGTGGTTGAGGTGCGAGCGCAGCGAGCCTCGAAACCACACTTCTTGACTGAGGAGACCCGATGAAGTTCACCGGAGAGAACGTCCTGGACGCCCCCGTCGACCGGGCGTGGGACGCCCTCCTCGACCCGGCCGTGCTGGTCCGCACGATCCCCGGCTGCGAGCGGCTCGAGGCGACCGGTGAGAACGCCTACGCCATGACCGTCACCGCCGGTGTCGCGTCGATCAAGGGGACCTACGCCGGCTCGTGCGAGCTGCGCGACCTCGTCGAGCACGAGTCGCTGGTGATGAAGCTCGACGGCGCAGGTGCGCCCGGCACGATCGGCGCGACCGTCAACGTGCGCTTCACCCCCGAGGGCTCCTCGACGCGGGTCTCCTACGACGCCGACGCCGTCGTCGGCGGCATGATCGGCGGCGTCGGCCAGCGGATGCTGACGTCGGTCTCGCGGCGGATGGCGGGGGAGTTCTTCGGCAACGTCGACGCCGTGATCAAGGGGAGCGGGGCAGCCGCTCCGCTGGTCGAGGAGGGCGCGCAGCGCCCGTCACGAGACCCCGAGCCCGGGCAGGTCTTCACCGCTCCGGCTCCCACGCCGGCCGCCGGGTCGCGGCAGGAGTTCCTGACGGGTGTCGCGGTCGGTGCCGGGCTGGTGGTGCTCGGCGTCGTCGTCGGCGGCATCTTCGGCCGTCGGCGCTGAGCCGGTGAGCGACCTCACCGTCGACTCCACCGCCCGGGACCAGGCCGCGGCCGTCCGGTCCGGCGCGATCTCGGCCGCGGAGCTGCTCGAGCTGCACCTCGACCGGATCGGCGAGCGCAACCCCGAGCTCAACGCGATCGTGTCGCTTGACGCCGAGCGCGCCCGCGCGGCGGCGGCCGTCGCCGACCAGGCGCAGGCGTCCGGCGAGGAGCTCGGCCCGCTGCACGGCCTGCCGTTCGCCGTGAAGGACACCCACGCGCTCGACGGGTGGCGGACGACGTACGGCTCACCGATCTTCGCCGACGCCGTGGCCGACCACGACGACCTGCTCGTCGAGCGGATCCGCCAGGCAGGGGCGGTCTTCGTCGGCAAGACCAACGTGCCGGAGTTCGCGGCGGGGTCCCACACGTTCAACACCGTCTTCGGCGTCACCCGCAACCCGATCGACCCGTCGCGCTCGGCGGGTGGCTCCAGCGGGGGAGCGGCGTGCGCGCTCGCCTCCGGGATGGTCCCGCTGGCCGACGGCTCGGACATGGGGGGGTCGCTGCGCAACCCGGCGTCCTTCTGCGGCGTGGTGGGGATGCGGCCGTCGCTGGGCCGCGTGCCGGAGTGGCCGCTCTACAACCAGTGGGAGACGACGTCGGTCGGCGGACCGATGGCGCGCAACGTCGGCGACCTCGCCCTGTTGCTCTCCGTGGTCGCCGGACCCGACCCGCGCGCCCCCCTGGCGCTCGGTGACCCGGGCACGTCGGTCGCCCCGCCGCTCGCGCCGGCTTCGGTCGCCGGGCTGCGCGTGGCGACGAGCGTCGACCTCGGCGGCTCCTTCGTGGTCGACCACGAGGTCGCGGACGTCGTACGGGCCACGGCGTCGCGGCTGTCCGACGGCGGTGCCTCGGTCGTGGGGACCCACCCCGACCTCTCGCTCGCCGACGACACCTTCCGCACCCTGCGGGCGTGGCACTTCCAGGCCAAGCTGGGCCGGCTCCTCGCCGAGCACCCGACGTCGTTCAAGCCGTCGCTCGAGGCCAACATCCGCGCCGGCGAGCCGCTCACCGGCGCCGACGTCGCCCGCGCCTACACCCAGCGGACGGCCCTCGCGGAGACCATGCGGCTCTTCTTCGGCGACCACGACGTGCTGCTGCTGCCGACCTCCCAGGTGCCGCCGTTCCCGGTGGAGCAAGAGTTCCCGGAGACCATCAACGGCGAGCAGATGCCGGACTACCTCGCGTGGATGCGGTCGGCGTACTTCATCACCGTCACCGGCTGCCCCGCGATCTCGGTGCCTGCGGGCCGTACGTCGGACGGGTTGCCCGTGGGCGTCCAGCTCGTCGCCCGGCACGGGGCCGACCGGCAGCTGCTCGAGGTGGCGGCCGCCGTCGAGGAGCTCCTCGCCTGACCGGCTCCTGTGGACGGAGGTGTGGAGAACTGCGTCCGGGCTGGGGATGAACCACGCCTGATCTGTGCAGGACGCGCCGGAACCCGAGGTATGTGGAAATACCTTCCCGCAAGCTCTTGCGTGGCTGTCGCCGCGGGCATAGAACTCTCCTACGCAACCCCGCAAGGGGAGGCGGGATGGCTCCGGAAGGACGATCCGCACGACGACGAACCAGCTCGCTGGGGAGGCGTCGCAGACACCGGGTGATGTGGTGACTGGGATCCGACGGAGGGAGCGATCGATCAGGACATCACCAGAGAGATCACCCGATGACCCGGACGCTTCGGCGACCTGGACATCACGAAGGGCCCTTGACGCTCATACCGCCAAGGGCCCTTCGGCCATTTCGGGCGCGTCCGGGGTCGGCCGGGGTCCGGGACTGGCACCATCCGCCCATGAGCACGACGGTGGACGCGCCCCCGACGCCGGGCTGGCCGGCCGTGCCGACCAGCGCGTGGGCGCTCGCCTGGTCCTTCGTGGCAGGGCAGGTCATCGCGCTGGCGGAGCGTGGCCCGCAGGACGACTCGGCGTGGCCGCTCTCGATCCTGGCCGGCGTGGTCGTGGTGACGTTCGTGTCCCACGGCGTCATGCGGGCGCGATGGGTGCGCTTCTGGCTCGTCGTCCTGCTCCTGGTGGCGAGCGCCGTGGCCGCGCTCTTCGACCTCGTCAACGACGGCTGGACCGCGGCCGGCGCCGCCCTCCTGGGACTGTCGCTGCTCCAGCTCCTCCTGCTCGACCGCTTCTCGCGCACCGAGTGGTTCTCGTGGCATGCCGCGCGTCGCCCCGACCCGCCTCCGCTCACGAGCATCCTCCTCGTGGCGGCGCTGGTCGGCGTGCTCGGAGGCGTCCTCGGCGCCTCGCCGGACGGCATCGGCGCGCACCTCGACCTGTGACGGATCTGCTGACGGGCCTGCTGACGGTCCCGCGATCGAACTGCCACGCCGAGCCGCAGGGTTTGCCGACGGATCCGGGTTTCGTCGGCAATGTCTGCCGTGGTCGCCGCCACGCCGGACTCGGTTGAATCGTCCCCATGGCGCAGCGGCGGATCAGGATCGGGATCGACACCGGGGGCACGTTCACCGACGTCGTGGCCTTCGACGAGGACTCGGGCGAGCTGGTCACCACCAAGACCCCGAGCACGCCGGGCAACCCGGCCGACGGCTTCATCGCCGGCATCGAGAAGATCCTGGAGATCGTCGGCGCGGAGGGCAGCGACATCACCGCCGTCTCGCACGGCACCACGGTCGCGACCAACAAGCTGCTCGAGGGCAAGGTCGAGGCGCTCGGCTTCATCACCACCGAGGGCTACGAGTTCATGCTCGAGATCGCTCGCCAGTCGGTGCCGGACGGTTACGGCAACTCCTACTTCTGGGTGAAGCCCGACCGGATCGTGCCGGCCGACCGGGTCCGCACCGTCGGGGGCCGACTCGACTTCACCGGCGCCGAGGTGCGACCCTTCGACGAGGACGCCGCGGTCGCCGCGGCGCGCTGGTTCCGCGAGCAGGGCATCACCACGATCGGCGTCTGCCTGCTCCACGCCTACGCCAACGACGAGCACGAGCTGCGGATGCGCGAGATCCTGCGCCGCGAGCACCCCGAGGCGGTCGTGTCGATCTCGAGCGAGGTGCTGCGCGAGTACCGTGAGTACGAGCGGTCGATGACCACGCTCGTCGACGCGGCCGTGAAGCCCAACGTCAGCCGTTACGTCACCAACATCTCGCAGCGGCTCGTGACCTTCACCGGTGGGGACAGAACCGGCAACGTCATCCCGTTCTACGTGATGAAGTCCAACGGCGGCGTGCTGTCGGCCGACGAGGTCGTGCACCAGCCGATCACCACCGTGCTCTCCGGCCCGGCGGCCGGCGCGCTCGGCGCCGCCCTGATCGCCAAGGTCGCCGGCTTCCCGAGGATCCTCACCTGCGACGGCGGCGGTACGTCGACCGACGTGTCCGTCGTCCTCGACGGCGAGCCGACCCTCACCACCGAGGGCACCGTCGGCGCCTACCCGAGCAAGATCCCGATGATCGACGTCGTCACCGTCGGTGCGGGCGGGGGCTCGATCGCCTGGCTCTCGCCCGAGGGCTCGCTCAAGGTCGGCCCCCACTCGGCCGGCGCCGACCCCGGTCCGCTCTGCTACGCCAAGGGCGGCACCCAGCCGACGATCACCGACGCCCACGTCACGCTCGGCCGGATCCCTCCCCACCTGCTCGGTGGCGAGATCCCGCTCGACGTCGAGGCGGCCCGCACCGGCATCCAGCAGCTCGCCGACCAGCTCGGCCTCGACTTCGAGCGCTGCGCCACCGGCATCCTGGAGATCTCCGCGTGGAACCAGGCCAACGCGCTGCGCCAGGTCTCGGTCAAGCGCGGCCTCGACGTGCGCGACTTCATGCTGACCACCTTCGGCGGCTCCGGCTCGCTGCTGGCCTGCCGGCTCGTCGACATCCTCGACCTGGCCGGGGTCGTCGTACCTCCCAACCCGGGCAACGTCTCCGCGTTCGGGCTGCTGACCGTCGACGTGAAGAACGACTACGTGCAGACCCACGTCGCGAAGGAGTCGGTGCTCGACCACGCGGCCGTGCAGGGGATCCTCGACGACCTCACCGACCGCGCGCGTGAGGCGCTGGCCAAGGAGGGCTTCGCGCCCGAGGACCACCGCTTCCAGCGGACCATCGACGTGCGCTACGTCGGGCAGGCCTTCGAGGTGCGCGTCGCCGCACCCGAGGCCATGGACGGGCAGAGCGTCGACGCGGCGTACGTCGACCAGGTGGCCGAGGCCTTCCACGCCGAGCACCACCAGCTCTACGGCTACGACTTCCGCGGCGACGCGACCCAGCAGGTCGAGTGGGTCAACCTCCGCGTCACCGGAATCGGGCCGATCACGCGTCCGGAGATCCCGACGCTGGGCAAGGCCGACGGCGGCATCGACCGCGCGGTCCGGGGGAGCAGGCGCGTCTGCTTCGACCCCGACGCGGGCTACGTCGACACCCCGGTCATATGGCGCACCGACCTCGGTGCCGGTGACACCTTCAGCGGCCCCGCCATCGTCGAGGAGTTCGGCTCGACGATCCCCGTCCACCCCGGCTTCGAGGTCGTGGTCGACGACTGGGCCAACCTCGTGATCCGGAAGGTCGCCATGAAGAAGGAGCTGGCGTGATGGCCGCAGTCGACCCCGCCTACGTCACCGCCAAGCCGGTCAACCCGGCCGGCCTGCCGACGTCCTACGAGCACGGCGGCCGCCTTACTCCCGAGGGCTCGAGCGTCGACCCGATCCTCGTCGAGATCGTCCAGGGCACGCTCGCGAGCGTCGAGATGGAGGTCGAGACCGCGATCGGGCGGACCTCGCGCAGCCCGATGATCCGTGACGCGCACGACTTCCGCGCCGGCATCCACGACCGCCAGCTGCGCAAGCTCACTGGTCGCTCCTACAGCGCGCTCGTGCACCCGATCGTGCGCGACTACCCGATCGAGGAGATGCGCGAGGGCGACGTCTTCTTCCACAACGACGTCTACGAGTCCGAGGGCGGCATCGGCCACCTGCCCGACCTCTGCGTGACCGTGCCGGTCTTCCACGAGGGCGAGGTCGTCGCGTTCGTGCAGGCCTTCGGCCACCACGACGACATCGGCGGTGCGGTGCCGGGCTCCATGCCCAGCATCGCGACCACGGTCTACGAGGAGGGGCTTGCCGTCCCGCCGATCAAGCTGTGGGACGCCGGCGTACCGAACAGGTCGGCGCTGCGGATCATGACGCGCAACTCGCGGATGCCCGACAGCCTCGCCGCCGACCTCGACGCGGAGTGCTCGGCCTGCCTGATGGGCGCGCGCCGGCTCGGCGAGCTGTTCGAGCGCTACGGGCGTGAGGCGATCGAGACGTCGTTCGACGCGATCCTCGACACCACCACCGAGACCTACCGGCGCGAGATCCTGTCGAAGATCCCCGACGGCACCTATGTCTGGGAGGACTACGCCGAGCACGACGGCGTCGACGAGCCGCAGCTGCACACCCAGCGGATCACGCTGACCAAGGTGAGCGACGCCCCGGCCGATCCCGAGAACGGTCGCCCCGCCGGGCCGCGGCTGATCATCGACTTCACCGGCACCAGTGCGCAGGCCAAGGGCCCGATCAACCACTGCGGCGACTACGTCGGCGGCAACTTCCTCAAGAAGTGGCTCGCGCCCATCCTGCGCAACCTCGCCGACACCCCTGAGCGGATGGCCGAGCTGGACGTCAACGAGGGCATCGTGCCGCTGATCGAGATGCGCTTCCCCGAGAAGGGCACGCTGCTCACGCCGATCCACCCCGGCCCGACCAACGCCCGCACGTTCGTGATCCTGCGGCTGCTCGGCGTCCTCGCCGGGGTCGTGGCCAAGGCGGTCGACGGCAAGATGCCGGCCGACCAGGAGACGATCCGCTACACCGGCGTCTACGGCAAGGACCTCGACGGCAACGACTACCTCATGCGCGAGGTGCTCGGCGGCGGCTCCGGTGGCCGCTACTACGCCGACGGTGAGGACACCATCCACGTCGTGCCCGACTCCCGGAACCTGCCGACCGAGTTCACGGAGTCGCGGTTCCCGTTCATCGTCGAGCGCCTCGGCCTGGCCGTGGACTCCGGCGGCGCGGGGGAGTTCCGCGGCGGCCTCGGCTACGAGAAGCACATCCGGATGCTCAAGGACGGGCACTTCATGTCCATCGCGGACCGCTCGATCCTGGCCTGCTGGGGCGTGCGCGGCGGCAAGGCGGGCGCGCCGTTCCAGGTCGTCATCGACCCGGGCGGCCGCGACGAGCGGGAGGTGGACGCCCTCGCCGACGCCGAGGAGATCAAGGCCGGACAGGTCGTCCGCATCCGTACGACGGGTGGCGGCGGCTGGGGCGACCCGCTGGCCCGCGACCCCGAGCTCGTCGTCCGCGACGTCGTCTGGGGCAAGGTCTCGGCGGAGGCCGCGCTGCGCGACTACGGCGTCGTGCTGACCGGCTCGCGGGATGCCGGCGACCTGGCGTACGACGCCGACGCGACGACCGCCGAACGTGGCTCACGGCCGGCGTGGAGCAAGGAGGACGACGCGTTCTTCGACCGCGGCCCCGGCTACTCGTCGCTCGCCGACGGAGCCGCGTTCGCCGAGGTCGACAAGGTCGACAAGGTCTGAGCATGCAGGTCGCGGTCGTCGGTGGGCACGGCAAGACGGGTCGTGCGGTGGGCGCGGCCCTCGCCGACCGCGGTGCCGCGGCAGTGCCGCTCGGACGCGCCGACTGGGCCGACCTGTCCTCGGCGGTGGCCCGGTGCGAGGCGTCGTACGTCATCGCGCCGAACCTGCACCCCGACGAGCCGGCCTACGTCGCCGACGTCCTGCGCGCGCTCGGCGAGGCCGGGGTCGGGCGGGTCGTCTACCACTCGGTCGCCTCGCCCTACGTCCCGGCGATGCCCCACCACGTGGGCAAGGCCGTCAGCGAGGACCTCGTCCGGCGCTCCGGGCTCGACTGGACGATCCTCCAGCCGGGCGCCTACCTGCAGAACCTCGACCTCACCGGCCAGGTCGAGGTGCCCTACTCCCTGGACGTGCCGTTCGGGTTCCTCGACCTCGCCGACCTCGGCAGGGTCGCAGCCCTCGTGCTGACGGAGGACGGCCACGTCGGCGCGACCTACGAGCTCGCCACCCGCCTCGCAACGGTGCGCGAGCTCGCCGCCGAGGCGGGCATCCCGGCGCGTCAGGTCGACGACCCCGGCCTGCATCCCTGGCTGTCGGCGATGTTCGTCTACTACGACCAGCACGGACTGCCCGTCGGCACGCGTGTCCTGCGGGGCCTCCTCGGCCTGCCATGATCGGCTCGTGACCGAGCGAGCCCTGACCTTCGGATCGGTCGCGGCCGACTACGAGCGCTACCGACCCGGTTACCCGGACGACGTGGTGGCGGAGGTGCTGGCCTTCGCCGGGCGACCCGTCGCGACCGCGCTGGAGATCGGCGCCGGCACGGGCAAGGCGACGCGCGTGTTCGCTGCGCACGGCCTGCGGGTCACGGCGAGCGACCCGGACGCCGCCATGCTCGCCGAGCTGGTGCGGCACGTGCCCGGCACGGTGCGGAGGGTGCAGGCGCCGTTCGAGGAGCTCCCGCTGGGCACGACCTACGACCTGGTCTACGCGGCGGCCGCGCTGCACTGGACCCGGCCCGAGGGCCGGTGGGAGCGGATGGCCGCCCTGCTGGAGCCGGGCGGGGTGTTCGCGTCGTTCGGGGCGCCGCGGGACCTCGCGGACCCGGCCGTCGGCGACGCCCTGCGCGAGGCGCAGTCGCCGTGGGTGGGCGACATCGTGGTGCCGCCGCCGGACGGCACGCCTGCCGACAGCGAGCTGCAGTGGCCCAGCACCGAGCTGTCGGCCTCACCGCTGTTCACCGACGTCACCCAGGTCGTGCTGGAGGTCCGTACGTCGGTGCCCGCCGAGGACTACGTCGGGCTGATGTCGACGGTCTCCGCCTTCCTGGTGCTGCCCCCGGACACCCGGAGGATCGCCCTCGACCGGGTCCGGGCCGCGCTGCCCGACGAGGTCGAGGTGGTGGGTGACATCCGGCTGCACCTCGCTCGCAAGGCCTGAGCAGGCGATGATCGGCGCATGACCGCTCCCGAGACGTACGGCGACCTCGGCGAAGCGGCGTGGCGCTGGGTGCTCGACCAGGTGAGGTGGGACGACGGCGGTCCGTGGATCCCGGTGTCCGTGCCGCACGAGGGCGGCCCGCCCGAGGACGACCGCGACGGGATGCACAGCGGCATCGGAGGGCTGGCCCACGTGCTGGCCGAGGTGCGCGAGGCCAGGCCGTGGACCGAGGAGGAGCACCGGCTCGCCGACGGCATCGCGACGCGGATCCGGGGCAACCTCGCCACCACGACGACCTACTCCTACTTCGACGGCCTGGTCAGCGACCTCGGCGTCCTCTCCGCGCTGCGGGTCGACGGAGCCGCGGACGCGATCGCCCGGCTCGACGAGCTGATGGAGGACGACGGCTGGGAGCAGCCGTGGATGGTGCCTCCGCGGTTCGCGCCCCACACCCGGATCAACGACGCGACCCTCGGCACGGCCGGCAACCTGCTCGGCGCCGTCTGGGCTCACCGCAGCGGCACACCGGGTGCGGCCGACCTCGCCCACCGGACCGCCGACCTGCTGCTGCGGGAGGGCGAGGCGACCGCGGCCGGGACGGACTGGCCCTTCGTCCCGTACCGGTTCACCGAGGCCGTCCGCGCCGAGCGCGGCGACCAGCAGATGCCGAACTGGTCGCACGGCCTGGCCGGGATCGCCGCGTCCCTCGCGGTCGCCGGCGCCGTGCTCGACCGGTCCGACCTCGTCGAGGCCGCCCGGTCGGGTGCCGAGCACCTCGTGACCCTCGGCGACACGAGCGGTGGCGGCTTCGTGCTGCCCCACGTCATTCCGCGCGACCCCGACCGCGACGAGGTCACCTACAGCTGGTGCCACGGCCCGACCGGTACCTCGCTGCTCTTCACCGCGCTCGAGTGTGCCGGTGTCGGCGAGGTCGCGGGCGAGTCGCCTGAGCGGTGGCAGCGTCGCTGCCTGCACAGCCTGCACACCTCCGGGATCCCGGAGCGGCTGCGCCCGGGGTTCTGGGACAACGACGGCCGCTGCTGCGGCACCGCGGGGGTGGGCGACGTCGTCCTCGACGCGTGGCAGCTGCGCGGCGTCGACGACGACCTCGTCTTCGCGCAGGTGCTCGGCGACGCCCTCGTGGAGCGCGCGATCGTCGTACGGGAGGGCGACGGCGACCGGGCGTGCTGGCGGTTCACCGAGCACCGCAACGATGACCCGCTCCTGCCGCCCGGCGTGGGCTGGATGCAGGGCGCCGCCGGCATCGCGGCGTACCTCCTCCGCCTCGCCCGCGTGCTCCGCGAGGGCCGTGGGACGCCCGCCGTCGCGCGCCTCGACACCTGGTGGAACCTGCCGTGAGGTAGACACCTCCCATGCGCACCCTCGTCACCGGCGGCACCCGCGGCATCGGCGCGGCCGTCGCCCGGCGGCTCGCCGCCAGCGGCCACGACCTCGTGCTCGGCTACGCCCGCGACGACGCGGCGGCAGCGCGTACGGCGACCGGGTGCCGCGAGCTCGGCGTCTCCTGCGCGACGGTCCGGGCCGACGTCACCACCGACGACGGCATCGAGTCCCTGTTCGCCGCCGCGGGTGACCTCACGGCCGTGGTCAACAACGCCGGCGCGACGCTGCACATCGGTCCGCTCGCGGACACCCCGCCGGACGTCGTCCGCGCCACGGTCGACCTCAACCTCACCTCGGCGCTGCTCGTGGCCCGCGCGGCCGTCCGCGTGCTAGGCCGCTCGCGTGGGGGCTCCGGAGGTGTCCTGGTCAACATCAGCTCGGGTGCCGCGACGCTCGGGTCGCCGGGGGAGTACGTCCAGTACGCCGCCGCCAAGGCCGGCGTCGACGCGCTCACGGTCGGCCTCGCGCAGGAGGTCGCGCGCGACGGGGTGCGGGTCGTGGGGGTCGCTCCCGGGATCATCGACACCACGATCCACGGCGACGCCGGCGAACCCGGGCGGGTGGAACGGGTCGGCCCCTTGGTCCCGCTCGGTCGCGCCGGGCACGTCGACGAGGTCGCCCACGCCGTGGCGTGGCTGCTGTCCGACGAGGCGTCCTACGTCACCGGTACGACGCTGCGGGTGGCCGGCGGCCGCTAGCGGGTGAGCCGCTCGATCTCGTCGACGACCTCGGCGAGCGGCCGGGTCGAGTCGATCGGGACGCCGTCGGCGGGGATGTCCTCCCGGGTCTCGTGGAGGCGCAGCACGAGCGCCGTCTCCTCCGGCGCCGCACCCCACTCGTCGGCCGGGCGCGCCCTGAGGCGCTCGAGGAGCGTCGCGCGGTCGAGCTCCAGCACGAACACCTCGTCGAAGAGCCTGATGAAGCGGGCGAAGTTCCGCAACCCACCGCAGAAGAACGTCCGCGGCGTGGCGTGGTCGGCGACGATGCGCCGCACCTCGGCGACGTCCCAGACGTGGTGCTCGTGGGCGTGGCCGTCGACCGGCTCACCGGTCACCGGGTCGCCGCGGTAGGCGAGGACGCGGTCGCCGTGCACGACGTGGTGCCCACGGCGCTCGAGCTCGGTCGCGACCGTCGTCTTGCCGGCGCACGAGACCCCTTCGACGAGGTAGTTGCGGACGCCCACCCGCCCAGTATCGGCGACCGGGCGTCGGCGTCGTCAAGAACTGCCCGCCACTCGGCACCAGCCTGACAACTGTTGCCGGTGGGGGGAGGTGTCCGTGGTCACTACGGTTGCGCCATGAGGGTCCTGCTCGCGCTCGGCGGCAACGCCATGACGAACGCCGACGGGCGGGCGCGTCCCGAGGACCAGATCGCCGCCGCCCAGGTGGCGATGGCCGCCGTCGCCGGTCTCCTCGAGCACGACCACGACGTCGTCATCACCCACGGCAACGGACCCCAGGTCGGCAACCTCCTGGTGAAGAACGAGCTCGCCGCGGGCGTCGTACCCCCCGTCCCGCTGGACTGGTGCGGCGCCCAGACGCAGGCCACCCTCGGCTTCGTCCTGATGGACGCCCTCGACCGCGAGCTCGCGACCCGGTCGCTCGACCGGCGCAGCGCGGCCCTCGTGACCCGCACGCTCGTCGACGCCGACGACGAGGGCTTCACCACCCCCACCAAGCCGATCGGCCGCCACCTCCCCGAAGCCGAGGCGAAGGTCCTGATGGGCCACGGCGAGACCTGGGAGGACCGCGGCGACAAGGGCTGGCGCCGTGTCGTCGCCTCGCCCGAGCCGCGCGAGATCCTCGACGCCCCGGCCGTCCTCGCGCTGATCGAGGCCGGCTTCGTGGTGGTCGCCAACGGTGGTGGCGGCATCCCGCACGTACGACGTCCCGACGGCTCGCTCGCCGGGGTCGAGGCCGTCATCGACAAGGACCTCGGTGCCGCGCTCCTCGCCGACACCACCGGCGCCGACGTCCTCGTCATCGCCACCGACGTGCCCAACGCGGTCGTCCGCTGGGGGGAGCCCGACGCCGAGCCGCTCGGCCGGGTGAGCGTCGCCGAGCTGCGCGCGTACGCCGACGAGGGCCACTTCGCGTCCGGCTCGATGGGACCCAAGGTGGACGCCGTCTGCCGCTTCGTCGAGTCCACCGGCCGCACCGGCGTCATCACCAGCCTCGACCAGATCACCGCAGCGGTCGCCGGGGACGCCGGCACCGTCGTCGTACCCGCCGCCTCTCTCGGTGGTTGAGGTGCGAGCGCAGCGAGCCTCGAAACCCACCCTGAAAGGAAACAGCTGACATGCCCAGCGCCATCGAAGTCCGCAAGGTCCCGATCCACTCGGTCGCCGACGCCTCCGAGCTCACCAGGCTCATCGACGAGGGCACCATCGCGGCCGACCGCGTCTTCGCCATCATCGGCAAGACCGAGGGCAACGGCGGCGTCAACGACTACACGCGCATCATCGCCGACCGCGCCTTCCGCGAGGCGCTCGTCGCCAAGGGCGCCGACCCCGAGCAGGTCAAGGGCATCCCGATCGTCTGGTCGGGCGGCACCGACGGCGTGATCAGCCCCCACGCCACGATCTTCGCGACCACCGACGTCCCCGAGGACGACCCGTCGCGCGACGAGCTGCGGCTCACCGCCGGCTTCGCGATGAGCGAGGCGATCCTGCCCGAGGAGATCGGCTACGTCGCGATGATCGAGAAGGTCGCCGCCGGCGTGAAGGTCGCCATGGAGCGCGCCGGGATCACCGACCCCGCGGACGTGCACTACGTCCAGACCAAGACCCCGCTGCTGACGATCCACACGATCCGCGACGCCAAGTCGCGCGGCAAGACCGTGTGGACCGAGCACACCCACGAGTCGATGGACCTCTCCAACGGCACCACCGGTCTCGGCATCGCCGTCGCCCTCGGCGAGATCGAGATGCCCACCGACGAGGACGTCATGCACAACCGCGACCTCTTCTCCTCGGTGGCCTCCTGCTCCTCGGGCGTCGAGCTCGACCAGGCGCAGATCGTCGTCGTCGGCAACGCGAAGGGCGTCGGCGGCAAGTACCGCATCGGTCACTCGGTGATGAAGGACGCGCTCGACGCCGACGGCATCTGGGAGGCCATCGGCTCGGCCGGCCTCGACCTGCCCGAGCGGCCGCGCACCAGCGACCTCGACGGACGCCTCGTCAACGTCTTCCTCAAGTGCGAGGCCAGCCAGGACGGCATGGTCCGTGGTCGCCGCAACGCGATGCTCGACGACTCCGACGTGCACTGGCACCGCCAGATCAAGTCCTGCGTCGGCGGCGTGACCGCCGCCGTCACCGGCGACCCGGCGGTCTTCGTGTCGGTGTCCGCGGCCCACCAGGGTCCCGAGGGCGGCGGCCCGGTCGCCGCCATCGTCGACCTGTCCTGAGTCGCCCCCAGCCGCTCGGACGTCATACGGACGGGGCAACCGCTCGTCCCGTCCGTATGACGTCGTGGCGCCGCCCGCACGGTGTCGGTGGTCCGTGATGGGGTAGCACCCGTGAGTACGACGACCCGCTACCGGCTGGTGGCCCCCGACCGCGCGGTCGTGGTGCCCGAGCTCGACGAGCACCAGCAGCGCGTGGTCGACCACGAGGGCGGTCCGCTGCTCGTGCTGGCCGGTCCCGGCACCGGCAAGACGACGACGCTCGTCGAGGCGATCGTCGACCGCATCGAGCACCGCGGCGCCTCGCCCGACTCGGTGCTCGCGCTCACCTTCTCCCGCAAGGCCGCCGAGCAGCTGCGCGACCGGGTCACCGCGCGCGTGGCCCGCACCACGTCGGCCGGCTCGTGCTCGACCTTCCACTCCTTCGCCTACGCGCTGGTCCGCAAGTACGCACCCGCCGAGCTCTACGAGGGCGCCATCCGGCTGCTGTCCGCCCCCGAGGCCGACGTCGTGCTGCGCGAGCTGCTGCGCGACAACCCGGAGTCGGTCGTCTGGCCCGAGCCGCTACGTCGTGCCGTCGGCACGCGCGGCTTCGTCCGCGAGGTGCAGGCCGTCCTCGCCCGTGCCCGCGAGAAGGGGCTCGACCCGGCCGGTCTCCGCGCGCTCGGGATCGAGCACGACCTGCCCGAGCTGATCGCCGCAGGCCTGTTCCTCGAGCAGTACCTCACGGTCCTGGACAACCTCGGCGCCACCGACTACTCCGACCTCATCCGCCGCGCGGTCATCGAGGCGGAGGCCCACCGTGACGAGCTCCGCGCCCGCTGGTCGCACGTCTTCGTGGACGAGTACCAGGACACCGACCCCGGGCAGGTCGCCCTCCTGCGTGCGCTGGCGGGCGACGGCCGCAACCTGACCGTCGTGGGCGACCCGCACCAGTCGATCTACGGCTTCCGCGGCGCCGACGTGCGCGGCATCCTCGACTTCCCGGCGTCGTTCCCGACGGCGTCCGGTGCGCCTGCCCCGGTCGTCGTGCTGCGCCGCACGCGACGATTCGGTCCTCGCCTCCTGCTGGCGGCCGGTCGCGTCGCGAGCCGGCTGACGCTGACCGGCAGCATCGACGCCGACGCCCGCGAGGCCTTCCTGTCACCCGAGGCCGTCCCCGGGCCGCAGGGCGACGGACGCGTCGAGGTCGTCACCTACGACACCGAGCGCGCCGAGGCCGAGCGCCTCGCCGACCTGCTCCGCCGCGCGCACCTCGAGGACGGCATCGCGTGGGAGCGGATGGCGGTCCTCGTCCGCTCCGGTCGCACCAGCATCCCGCCGCTGCGCCGCGCCCTGGCCGCGGCCGGCGTGCCCGTCGAGGTCGCCTCCGACGACCTGCCGCTGGTCCGCGACCCCGCCGTCGTCCCGCTGCTCGACGCGCTGCGCGCGGTGGTCAACCTCGACAACGACGACCCCGACTCACCCGACTACCTCGACCCGGGACGGGCGGAGTCGCTGCTGCTCTCGCCACTCGGCGGGCTCGACGCGTCCGACCTCCGGGCCCTCGTGCGACGGCTCCGCACCCGCGAGAAGGAGGTGGCCGACCCCGACGCCCGGCGCACGTCCCGCGAGCTGCTGCGGCTGGCCGTGGTCGAGCACGGCTTCCTCGACGGGCTGGAGGGGCCCGACGTCGATCGGGCGGCGGCCCTCGCGACGCTCCTGGCCGACGGCGCGCGGATGCTCGCCGAGCGCGCTGGCGTCGAGGACCTGCTCTGGCACCTCTGGTCCTCGACGTCGTGGCCCGAGCGGCTGCGCCGGCAGGTCGACCTCGCCGGCGCCGGTGCCCGCCGCGCGCACCGTGACCTCGACGCGATCGTCGCCCTCTTCGACCTCGCGTCGCGGGCCGTCGACCAGCGCGACCACGTCGGCGTCGCGGCCTTCTTCGCGAGCGTCGTCGCCCAGCAGCTCCCCGCCGACACGCTCGCCGAGCGTGGCGTCCGTGGCTCGGCCGTGCGGCTGCTGACCGCCCACCGGTCGAAGGGCCTCGAGTGGGACCTCGTCGTGGTCGCCCACGTGCAGCAGGAGGGCTGGCCCGACCTGCGCCGCCGTACGACGCTGCTCGGCGCCGACCGCATCGGGGTCGACGCCGCCGGCCACCCCGACCTCGTCCCGCCCGTGACCTCCCGTGCGCTGCTCATGGAGGAGCGCCGCCTGTTCTACGTCGCCTGCACGCGCGCACGTCGCCGGCTGGTGGTCAGCGCCGTGAAGTCGCCGGACGACGACGGCGAGCAGCCGTCGCGGTTCCTCGAGGAGCTCGGGGTGAAGATCGAGCACCGCGACGGCCGGCCGCCGCGGCCGCTGTCGCTGGGTGGTCTCGTCGCCGAGCTGCGCCGCAACGCCGCGGACCCGGGCGTCACCCCGGCGCTGCGCGAGGCCGCCGCGCGGCGGCTCGCCGCCCTCGCGGCCGAGGAGGTCGACGGTCGTCAGCTCGTGCCGACCGCGGACCCCTCGACGTGGTGGGGCACCCGCAGTGCCACCCGGTCGGTCGAGCCGATCCGCGACCCGGAGCGACCGGTGCCGATCTCGGCCAGCATGCTCGACTCGATCCTCCTGTGCCCGGCGCAGTGGTTCTTCGAGCGCGAGGCTGGCGGTGTCTCGGCCGTCCACCAGTCCGCCAACCTCGGTCAGGTCCTCCACGCCCTCGCCGAGCGTGTGGCCCACGGTGAGCTGCCCGCCGAGGTGGAGCCCCTCATGGCCGAGGTCGAGGCCATCTGGGACCGGCTCGCGTTCCGCACGCCCTGGTCGCGCCAGCGCGAGCTCGCGCGGATCCGCAAGGCGGTCGGTCGGTTCGTGCTGTGGCACACCTCCAACCCGCGCGAGGTCCTCGCCGCCGAGCAGCGCTTCCAGAGCGTCGTCGACGTCGACGGCCGTCCGGTCATGCTGACGGGCTTCGCGGACCGGCTGGAGATCGACGACTCCGGCCGGGTGGTCGTCGTCGACTTCAAGAGCGCCCGCACGGCCCCGACCGGTCCTCAGGTGGCCGGCAACCTCCAGCTCGCCCTCTACCAGTACGCCGTCGACGCGGGCGCCGTCGACGAGGCCGCCGGCCGGTCGATGGTCTCTGGCGGCGCGGAGCTGGTGCAGCTCGGCATCGACGACGACTCGACCGTCCCGAAGGTCCAGGCGCAGCCGGTGCACTCGGCCGACGGGGCCGAGCGCACGGCCCTCCGCACCGGACTGGCCCGTGCCGCCCAGCTGGTCCGCGACGAGACGTTCCCGGCCGTGGCGGGGCAGCACTGCCGCGACTGCCCGTTCACCGCCATCTGCCCCGCCAAGGGCGCCGGGAGCGTGACCGTCCAGTGACCGAGCAGACCTTCACGCCCGTGCGGATCGACACCCCGGAGGACCTCCGGGCGCTCATGGGCGCCGAGCACGCCGCCAGCGACGAGCAGTGGGCGGCCATCACCGCACCCCTCCGACCGACGGTCGTGGTCGCCGGCGCGGGCAGCGGCAAGACGACACTGATGGCGCAGCGCGTCGTGTGGCTCGTGGCCACCGGCAAGGTGCGCCCCGAGGAGGTCCTCGGACTGACGTTCACCACCAAGGCCGCAGCCGAGCTCCGCCACCGCGTCACTGCCGCGCTCGGGGCCGCGGGGCTGCTCGACCGGTCCGTGGTCGCCGACGGGGAGGACGTCCTCGAGCCGACCGTGGCGACCTACCACGCCTACGCCGCGACCCTGCTGAGCGACCACGGCCTGCGGATCGGCCACGAGCCCGACACGCGCGTCGTCTCGGATGCCTCTCGCTACCAGCTCGGCGCCCGCGTGATCGAGCGGTTCACCGGCCACATCGAGCTGCTGACCGACCACCCGGCGACGGCCATCCAGAACCTCCTCGCCCTCGACGGCGCGATGAGCGAGCACCTCGTCGACGAGGACGACGTGCGCCGCACCGACGACGAGGCGCGTCGCGGCTTCGAGCGCGCGCTGGCCGAGGAGCAGGCCGGCAAGGCCCGGTCGACCTACCTCGGGCCTCCCGCCAAGGCCATCAACGCGATCGACCGGCGGGCCGAGCTGCTCCAGCTCGTCCGTGGCTACCGCACGCTGAAGTCCGACCTCGGGCTGATGGACTTCGGCGACCAGATCGCCCTCGCGGCCCGGCTCGTCGACGACCAGCCGGAGGTCGGCGAGATCGAGCGTGGGCGGTTCAAGGTCGTGATGCTGGACGAGTACCAGGACACCTCGGTCGCCCAGGCCACGATGCTCGCCCGGCTCTTCGGCGGCGGGCACCCGGTCATGGCGGTCGGTGACCCCAACCAGGCGATCTACGGCTGGCGCGGGGCCTCGGTGTCCAACATCCTCAACTTCGCCGACACCTTCCCGGCCGCCGACGGCGAGGCCGGTCGGTTGCCGCTGACCGTCAACCGCCGCTCCGACCGACGCATCCTCGCGGTCGCCAACCGGCTGGCCGAGCCGCTGCTCGAGGCCTACGGCGACAAGGTCGCCCGGCTCCGGGCGTCCGAGATCGCGGGAGAAGGCAGGGTCGAGACCCGGGTGTTCGAGCGCGCCTCCGACGAGCTCGCGTGGCTGGCCTCGGCGGTCCGGGGGGTGCACGAGGCGGGGACGGCATGGTCCGACATCGGCGTGCTGACCCGGGACAATGCGCAGGGCGAGGAGGTCTACGACACGCTCACCTCCGCAGGCATCCCCGTCGAGATCGTCGGTCTCTCCGGCCTGATCCGGTTGCCGGAGGTCGCGGAGGTGGTCGCCACCCTCACCCTGATGCACGACGTCACGGCCAACCCCTCGATGCTCACCCTCCTCACCGGGCCGCGATGGGCGATCGGTCCGCGCGACCTGCGGCTGCTCGCGCTCCGTGCCGCCGAGATCGCGGGCGTACGCGGTCGTACGGAGGCCGCGTCGGTCGCCGACCAGCTGCTGCAGATCGCCGACGGCATCGACGCCTCGGAGCTGCCCGCCCTCAGCGACGCCGTCGAGTCGCCCGGCGAGGCGTCGTACTCCGCCGAGGCGCTCGACCGGTTCGGCCTCCTCGCCACCGAGCTGCGGCGGTTGCGCGCCCACGTCGGCGACCCGCTGCTCGACGTGGTCCGCCGCATCATCGACACCACCGGCGTCGACGTCGAGCTGGCCTCGGCGACCTCACCGGCCGCGGCCGCGCGCCGCGACAACCTCGACCTCTTCGTCAAGGCGGTCGCGGAGTTCCAGTCGGTCGACGGCGACGTCACGCTCCCGGCCCTGCTGGCCTACCTCACCGCCGAGGACGACCAGGGCAACGGCCTCGACGTCGCGACCCCGACCGCCGCCGACTCGGTCAAGCTGCTGACCGTCCACCGCGCCAAGGGTCTCGAGTGGTCGTCGGTGTTCTGCGTCGGGGTGGGGGAGACCCGCTTCCCGAGCAACCGCTCGCGCACCCTGTGGACCTCGTCGCCCGCGGTCCTGCCCGCACCGCTGCGCGGCGACCGCGCCGACCAGCCGCAGCTCGCCGGGCACGACAAGGCTGCCCTCGACGCCTACCGTGCCGCCACCAAGGCGCACGACGCCGAGGAGGAGCTGCGCCTGGGCTACGTCGCCTTCACCCGCGCCGCCCACCACCTCGCCGTGACGTCCTACGTCTGGGGCCAGCGTGCGACGCCGTTCGGCCCCTCCGACTACCAGCGGGTGGTGCGTGAGCAGCTCGAGGACTGGGGCGATCCGGTCGAGCACTGGCTGGAGAAGCCGCCGCCCAAGTCGCCCAACCCCAACGACGACGTCGATCCCTCCCGCCCGTGGCCGGTGCCCGGTCCGGGGGAGGAGGCCGCGCGCCGGCTGGCTGCCGCCGAGCTCGTCCGCAGCGTCGACCCGACCGCACCCGACCACGGCCTCGACATGGTCGAGACGGCGCTGGTCGCGGAGTGGGACGACGACCTGGCCCAGCTGCTCGCCGAGGCGCGTGCGGAGCGGGCGGCCGTGGTCGACCTCGAGCTGCCCGGAAGCCTGTCGGCCACCTCCGTCGTGCGCCTGCGGGACGACCCTGAGGCCTTCGCCCGCGACCTCGCCCGCCCGATGCCGCGCCCGCCCGCGCCGGCGGCTCGCTTCGGCACGGCCTTCCACGCCTGGGTCGAGCACCGGTTCGGCCAGCAGGCCCTGATCGAGCCCGACGAGCTGCCCGGCCGCGCCGATGCCGGCATCGACGACGAGGCCGACCTCGGCGAGGTGGTCAAGCGGTTCGAGGACGGCCCGTTCGGCGACCGCGCGCCCCACGCCGTCGAGGCCCCCTTCGCCCTGGTCCTCGCGGGTCAGGTCGTCCGCGGTCGCATCGACGCCGTCTACGCCGAGCCCGCCGACGCCGGCGGTGGCTTCCTCGTCGTCGACTGGAAGACCGGCCGCCACGAGACCTCCGACCCGCTCCAGCTCGCCCTCTACCGCCTCGCGTGGTCCGAGCTCACCGGCACGCCGCTCGAGGACGTCCGCGCGGCCTTCCACTACGTCCGCACGGGCCGCACGGTGATGGTCGACGACCTCCCCGACCGCGCCGCCCTCGAGGACCTCTTCGCCCTCTGAGGCCGGCTCTCCCGACGTCCACCCGAGCGGCGCGTGAGGAGGGATCGCGGGCTCCGGAATCCTCCTCACCCACCGCTCAGCGAGCGAAAGGCGGCGGTACGTCAGCGCAGCGCTGCGGTGAGCGCGATCTCGACCATCTCGCCGAAGGTCTGCTCCCGCTCCTGCGAGGTCGTCTCCTCGCCGGTGACGATGTGGTCGGAGACGGTGCAGATCGCGAGGGCCTTCCGGCCGTGCTTCGCGGCGAGCGTGTAGAGCCCGCTGGCCTCCATCTCGACGCCGAGGACGCCGTACTTCACCATCTCGCCCATCAGCTCGGGGCGGGCGGGGTAGAACGAGTCGCTCGAGAAGATCAGCCCGACGTGGAACGGCGAGCCGCCCTCGCGGGCCTCGGCCGCCTCGACCGCGCCGCGCAACAGCCCGAAGTCGGCGACCGGGGCGTAGTCGAGCCCGTGGAAGGCGATGCGGTTCATCGAGGAGTCGGTGCAGGCGCCGGAGGCGATGATGACGTCGCGGACGGCGACGTCCTCGGTCACGGCACCGCAGGAGCCGACCCGCACGATCGACTGGACGTCGTAGTCGGTGAACAGCTCGTTGACGTAGATCGCCATCGACGGCTGGCCCATGCCGGAGCCCTGGACGGAGACCGGCCGGCCGTTCCACGTGCCCGTGAAGCCGTACATCCCGCGCACCTCGCTGTAGCAGCGCGCGTCGTCGAGAAACGTCTCCGCGATCCACTTCGCCCGCAGCGGGTCGCCGGGCAGCAGGACGGTGGGGGCGATGTCGCCGGGCTGGGCGCCGATGTGCGTGCTCACGCCGCGCACGCTACCGACTAGCGTGGGAAAGCGTGAGCTCCGAGCGCCTCCTCCCGCACGCCGCACTGTCCGCCCACGCGCACAACCGGATCGGCCTCCGCCGCACGGACTCCGAGTGGCTCGACGCGCGGATGGCCGATCCCGCGACCAAGGTGCTCGTCGTCGCCGGCAACCGGCTGCGGCCGGTCGACGGCGCGATCGCGTGGGTCGCCCCGGCCGAGGCCCCCGACGGCATCCTCGTGCTGCTCGGCGAGCGCGACGACGCGGTGCACGTGGCCGTGATCGTCGCGCCGGAGGACGCACCGGGCGAGGCCGGCGACTGGGTGCCGCTGCGCGACGTCCTCACGCTGCTCGCAGAGGGTACGGCGGACCAGGCGCCGCTCGTGATGCATGCGATCGGGCTCGCCGAGTGGCACCACGCGACGAGGTTCTGCCCGCGCTGCGGCGGCACGTTGGTGAGCCGCGCGGCCGGCCACGAGCTGCGCTGCACGCAGTGCGATCGTGCCCAGTTCCCCCGCACGGACCCCGCGGTGATCATGGCGATCACCTACGGCGACGGCGACGACGAGGCGATCCTGCTCGGCCGCAACCGTGCCTGGCCGGCGAACCGCTGGTCCACGCTCGCCGGCTTCTGCGAGCCGGGGGAGACCCTTGAGGACGCCGTACGACGCGAGGTGGACGAGGAGGTCGGGGTGCGGGTCGGCGAGGTGAGCTACTTCGGCAGCCAGCCGTGGCCGCTCCCCGCGAGCCTCATGCTCGGCTTCACCGGACGCGCACTCACCACCGAGATCGACGTCGACGGCGCGGAGATCGAGGAGGCGCGGTGGTGGACGCGCGCCGATTTCGAGGCAGCGGCGCGCTCGGGCGAGATGGTCGTGCCGCGCGGCATCTCGATCTCGTCGTCCCTCATCGAGACGTGGTTCGGCCGCCCGCTCGACGGGCCGGGGTGGGACTGACGCCGGACGGCGCTGGTCAGTCGCAGTTGTCGCAGATGCCCGTCGCCGGGAGGGCGAGGAAGCAGGTCGGGCACAGCTTGTCGACGCGGTCGCTCGCGGCGACGCGCGGGCGGGACGTCGTCGTCGACCGCGCGGTGGTCGCTCGCGGTGCGCGGGGCGTGGTCGACCGGGTGCCCGGGACCCGCTGCGGCGGGGGAGGGGAGTCGTCGCGGACGTCGAAGCCCAGCCGGACCAGCGCCTTGGTGGCGCCAGCGCCCCCGCCCGGGATCTCCGCCGGGGTCAGCGTGTTGCCCGTCGCCAGGCCGTGCGCGATGCCGACGATCGCCGCGGCGTCGTACTCGCGACCGCCGTGCAGCAGCACGTGGGTCGAGACCCCACCGCGGACCAGCATGTAGTTGGACCCGCCGGCCTGGTCCCAGGTCTCGATCGCGGTCAGGACGTGGGGGCGGTCGATCGAGTTCAGCAGTGACACGACGTCAGGTTAACGCTGGAAGTCGCCCGGCCTCAGGCCAGGGCTGCCAGCTTCTCCTTGACCGCGGCCACCGACGGGTTCGTCAGCGTGCTGCCGTCCGAGAACAGCAGCGTCGGCACGGTCTGGTTGCCGCCGTTGGCCTTCTCGACGGTCAGCGCCGCCTCGGGCTCCTGCTCGATGTCGACGATCGAGAACTCGATGCCTTCCCGGTCGAGCTGGCTCTTGAGGCGGTGGCAGTAGCCACACCACGGCGTGGTGAACATCGTGAACTCGGACATGACAGTCGCAACGACGCACCCGTCGCCGTCATTCCCGCTCGCGCCGCCTACGGGCAGCGGTCCTCCGGGTCGATCCGTCCCAGGACGGTCTCCCCGATGCGGCGCAACGCCGCGAGGTCCTCCGCCGGTACGGCGTCCACGAGCAGGTCCCTGACCCGCGCGACGTGCCCCGGCGCGGCCGCGACGACCTTCGCGAAGCCCGCGTCGGTGAGCACCGCGTTCGTACGACGTCCCGCACCCGGCACGCGCTCGCGGCGCACCAGGCCCTGCGCCTCGAGGCGCTTGACCACGTGGGACAGGCGAGAGAGCGACGAGGAGGTCGCGGCGGCGATGTCGCTCATCTGCAGCGTCCGGTCCTCCCGCTCGGACAGCACCGCCAGGACCATGTACTCGAAGAAGGTGAGCCCGTGATCGGCCTGCAGCTGGGCGTCGAGAGCGGCGGGGAGCCTGATGAGCACCGCCGACGCCGCCAGCCACGCCGCGCGCTCGTCCTCGGTCAGCCACTGCGGCTCGTCGGCGGTCATCTCGTCGAGCCTAGCGGAATAACTTGACGGATCAAGTTCTTCGTACGATGGTAGTTGTTGACCTCTCAAGTTGGAATCGGAGCACCCCATGAACATCGTCCTGTGGATCATCGCCATCGTCCTCGCCGTCGCCTTCGCGGCGGCCGGCTTCATGAAGGCGACAGCGCCCAAGGAGAAGCTCGCGGAGAACATGGACTGGGTCGAGGACTTCTCCGAGCGCACGATCAAGCTGATCGGCGTGCTGGAGATCCTCGGAGCGATCGGGCTCGTCCTTCCCGCGGCACTCGACATCGCCCCCGTCCTCACTCCGCTCGCCGCGACCGGACTGGCCGTCCTGATGGCCCTGGCCGCGGTCACCCACGCCCGCCGCAAGGAGTACCCGATGATCGGGGTCAACGTGGTCCTCGGCGGCCTCGCCCTGTTCGTCGCGATCATGCGGTTCGGGTCGCAGTCCTTCTGACCTGAGCTGGGCGGTCCCTGTTGACGGCCGTCGGCGGCTGTCGGAACGGGCGCATAGGGTTCGTCCTGCCCGACCGACAGCCGTCGGAGGGTCCGCCACACGCCCGCCAGGAGCCGACCTTGCTCGAAGCGCTCGACCCCGAGCAGCGACAGGTCGCCGAGACGCTGCGCGGCCCCGTCCGGGTGCTGGCTGGGGCGGGGACGGGCAAGACGCGAGCCGTGACGCACCGCATCGCCCACGGTGTCGCCACCGGTGTCTACGCGCCCACCGAGGTCCTCGCACTGTCGTTCACCACGCGTGCGGCCGGCGAGATGCGCGAGCGCCTTCGCGCGCTCGGCGCACCGGGCGTCCAGGCCCGGACCTTCCACTCCGCCGCGCTGCGCCAGCTCCGCTACTTCTGGCCGCGGGTCCACCAGCGTGAGCTCCCCGAGCTCACGCAGTCCAAGCTCGGGATGCTCGCGCTCGCCGCGCGCCGCCAGCGGCTCGCGACCGACCAGGCCACCCTCCGTGACCTCGCGAGCGAGGTCGAGTGGGCCAAGGTCAGCAACGTGTCCCCGGAGTCCTACGCCGCCCTCGCCCGGTCACGGGGTCGCTCGGTCGCCGGGCTCGACCCCGAGGTGGTGGCACGGGCGTTCGGGTCCTACGAGGAGGTCAAGCGCGACCAGGGGCGCATGGACATGGAGGACGTCCTCCTGTTCGGCGCCGGCCTGCTCGCGGACAACGAGGCCGTCGCCGCCCAGGTGCGCCGGCAGTACAAGTGGTTCGTCGTCGACGAGTTCCAGGACGTCTCGCCGCTCCAGCACGCCCTCCTCGACCTGTGGCTCGGCGGCCGCGACGAGCTGTGCGTCGTCGGCGACCCGGCCCAGACCATCTACTCCTTCGCGGGCGCCGACGCGCGCTACCTGCGCGAGTTCACGCAGCGGTTCCCCTCCGCGACCAGCGTCGAGCTGGTCCGCAACTACCGCTCGACCCCCGAGGTGGTGGCCGCTGCCAACACCCTCCTCGCCGGGACCGCGAGCCAGGGGGTCGCGCTCGTCGCCCAGCGTCCGTCCGGTGCGCGGATCACCTTCCGCGAGGCCCCCGACGAGGTGGCCGAGGCGGACGCGGTCGCCGACCGGATCGCCATGCTCCGCGCGCAGGGCACCCCGGCGAGCCGGATGGCGGTGCTGCTGCGGATCAACGCCCAGTCCGAGCGCTTCGAGGAGGCCCTCGCCGCGCGCGGCCTGCCCTACGTCGTACGCGGGGCAGCGCGCTTCTTCGACCGGCCCGAGGTGCGGCAGGCGATCACCCTCGTCCGTGGCTCCGCCCGCAGCGGTGAAGGCGCCGGACCGGTCACTGACGCCGTCCTCGCCGTCCTGTCCCAGATGGGGCACACCCTCCAGCCTCCCGAGGGCCGGGGAGAGGTCCGCAACCGCTGGGAGTCGTTGCAGGCCCTCGTCGACCTCTCCGTCGACTTCACGCGCGAGCAGCCCGACGCCACCCTCGGCGACTTCGTCGACGACCTCGACCGCCGCGCCGGCGAGCAGCACGCGCCGGTGGCGGACGCGGTCACCCTGGCCACCATCCACTCGGCCAAGGGCCTCGAGTGGGACGCCGTCTTCGTGGCCGGCATGCACGAGAAGATGATGCCGATCGCGCAGGCACAGGCCCCGGCCGAGGTCGAGGAGGAGCGGCGCCTGCTCTACGTCGCGATGACCCGCGCCCGCGACGAGCTCACGGTGTCCTGGGCGGTCGCCCGTGAGCCGGGCGGTCGTGGCAACCGCGGGGCGTCGCCGTTCCTCGCACCGCTGCTCGACGGCGTGCCCGGCGTCGCGGCGCAACGACGCGAGCGCGCGAAGCGCAACCGTGCGGCGATGCACTGCCGTGAGTGCGGGCGCCCGCTCTCCACCGCGCAGGAGAAGAAGACCGGGCGGTGCGGCGACTGCCCGGCCTCCTACGACGAGGCGCTCTTCGAGCGGCTGCGCGAGTGGCGGCTCGCGCGGGCGACGCAGGACAGCGTGCCGGCCTTCGTGATCTTCACCGACGCGACGCTGCAGCTGATCGCCGAGCACTCCCCGGCCGACGAGAAGGGACTCCGCGCGATCAGCGGAGTGGGTCCCAGCAAGCTCACGAAGTACGGCGACGAGGTGCTCGCGCTCGTCGCGGGTGCGACCAAGGGATGATCCCGAAAAGAAATCCAGGTAATACCCACAAAATCGTTTGCCCCTGACGCAGCGCAGGGTCTAGCGTTCCTCTCACCAACCCATGCGCACTGGGATCCCTGACAAGGATCCGCGCCCGATGCCCCGAAGGAGGTGGCCCCCATGGAGAACTACACGAAGACGATGACGGCTTGGACGCCGTCCTTCGGCATGTCCACCCTCGGCCGCCCCTGCGCGCACACGCGCGCCTTCGGTGCTGTCGCGATGGCTGCCCAGGTCGTCCAGGGCGACGCCGCCATCGTGCGCATCAAGGGCGATTTCCCGGGTTCTCCTGCCTGGAGTCCGTCGACATAGGTGACTTACCTACATCGGCAGCCTCCAGGCCGCGGAACCCGACACCGGGATCCGCGGCCTTTCTGTTTGTCCAGCACCGCAATGTCCAGTTCCAGACCCGCGATCAGGTCAACGAGTAGGAGGTGAATACACATGACCATCAGCGTTCTCGACCGCAACCGCGCTGCCGATGTCGAGCCCCAGGCACCCCTGGGAGCCCTGCACGACGCAGCCGCCGGAGTGGATGAGGAGTTGCTGCCCTGCCGCGTCAACGACGCCGAGCTGTGGTTTGCCGAGTCCCCCGCGGACGTGGAGCACGCCAAGGCCCTCTGCGTCGACTGCCCCGTGCAGGCGCTGTGCCTCGACGGAGCCCTTGAGCGGCGCGAGCCGTGGGGCGTCTGGGGAGGCGAGCTCTTCCTCCAGGGCGTGGTGATCCCGCGCAAGCGGCCGCGAGGCCGGCCCCGCAAGTCCGACCAGGTTGCTCACGCGGCCGAGCAGAAGCAGAAGGACGGGGCCGCCGCGTAGGCGCCACCGCGTACTCACTCCCACTCAGGAAACACAAGGAAACACCACCCACATGAAGACCTACCGAAACGGAAGCAACGACATGAATCTCATGCATGAAGAACTCGCACGCGCGCAAATGTCCGCGCGCCTGGGAGAGGCGCACGAGCTGCGTCGTGGCCACCACCTGGCCATGGCGCGTCGGATGAGCCGCAAGGCGGAGCAGGCCGCGCAGCAGGCGCGTCTCGCCCTCGCCCGCGCGATCTGATCCACTCACCTGATCGCGGGTGGGCACAGCACGAGCCGGTACGTCGTCACGGTGACGACGTACCGGCTCGTCGGTCATTTCGGGAGGGGTGGGGGAGTAGCGTCGCTCGCGTGGGCATGGACGACGAGGAGACCGTCACCTGCAGCTACTGCGGGACGCAGGCGTCGGCGAGCGACGCGCTGGCCTGGACGACGGCAGTGGAGCGCGGTCGGCAGCAGCGGTTCTGCGTCACGTGCTCGCGGGCGAACCTGCGGGCGATGGAGGGCAAGCTCGACAGCGAGTGGTGGTGACGCTCCCTCACGCGGTGTCGAACCAGGCGCAGCCGCAGTAGGGATGGCGCGCCCAGCGCCGCTGCGTCGGGAGCTGCTGGTGGTCGTGGCGCCACGAGGTGAGCCAGGTGTACGGCGTCTCGCCGGCAGCCCAGGCGGCCAGGTCGCGCGCAGCGGTGCCGACAGCCAGCGCGAGGAGCGGTCGCGGCACCTCGGCGGCGAGCGCCTCCGGCCGGTCGTCGAGGACGGATGCGGCGACGCACCGCGCGCACGGGCCGAGCCCGGGCGCGGCCCACGGTCCGACCTCGACCGACCACGGAGTGACTGCGACGAGGAGGTGGGGCAGCGAGGCGACGCTCCAGTCGTCGACGGTCGCCGACACCGCGCGACCGGGCGAGACGCCGATGCCGACCGCGGCGGTGTCGTCGACGGTGACCCCGGCGACCGCGAGGGCGGCGAGTGCCTGCGTGCGCCATGCGTCCGGACAGTCGAGCTGGGCACGCAGCCCGGCGGCGTACGGGCTCCGGGTGGGCACGAGCGGCATGCCACGCACGTTGCCACGTCACCCGACCTGCGTGGCCGCCCTCCACAGGGGAAATGCAGCGGCGGCGCCACCCGAGGGGTGACGCCGCCGCTGGTGGCTCAAGGGGTGAGTCTCACGCCTTGCCGAGGATGCGGTTCAGGTTGGTACCGCAGACCGGGCAGACGCCCTTGGCCATCTTGGTGCCCTTGTCGTTGACCTTGATCTCGCCCTCCGCCTCGCGCTTCTCCTTGCACTTGACGCAGTAGAACTCACCGCTCCAGGTCTCCGCCATGACGGCCTCCTTGCTTGTTTCTTCTTGGTCGTCGCGACGGGGTTGTCGTAGGGGGAAGCCCGCCGGGGAACGTGGCGGTCGCCAGCGCTCCGCCGATGACCCTACGCCACGCGTGGGCCACGCTCACGCACCACACGCGCTGAGCGTGAATCCGGGTCGGTCCACGCTCAGCGGCATCAGTACCCTCGGGCCATGCCCGAGACCCCGGCCGACGCCCTCCCGCAGCTGTCCCACCTCCGCCTCGAGCGGCCCTCCGAGGGGGTCGCGCTGCTGACCCTCGACAACCCCGACATGCGCAACGCGATGAGCGACGAGATGACGTCGTCGTGGGTCCGGGCCGTCGACCACCTCGCCGCCGACCCGACCGTCCGGGCCGTCGTCGTGACCGGCGAGGGCAGCGCCTTCTGCTCCGGCGGCAACACGTCCTGGATCGCCAGCGAGCCCGACGCGAGCGTCGACCGGCTGCGCACCCGGATGCTGCCGTTCTACCGGGCCTGGCTCTCCATCCGCCGGCTCGAGGTCCCGACCATCGCCGCGGTCAACGGTGCCGCGATCGGTGCCGGGCTGTGCCTCGCCCTGGCCTGCGACATCCGGTACGCCGCCGAGGGTGCGAAGCTCGGGCTGCCGTTCAACAAGCTCGGCATGCACGCCGGCATGGCCGGCACCTGGCTGCTGCCCAACGTGGTCGGACCGGCTCACGCCCGCGACCTGCTGCTCACCGGACGAGTCGTCGAGGCCGACGAGGCCCTCCGGCTCGGGCTGGTCTCACGGGTGGTCGAGAGCGGCGCGTTCCTCGAGGAGGTGCTCGCGACGGCGGCCGGGATCGCCGCGACCGCGCCGATCGCGAGCAGGCTGACGAAGATCGCCCTCGCGGACGGAGGCCACCCCGACTTCGAGTCCGCCCTGCAGTGGGAGGCGCTCGCGCAGCCGCTCACGCTGGCGACCGCCGACCTGCAGGAGGGCATCGCCGCCGCCCGGGAGAAGCGGGCTCCGGAGTTCCGCGGCGAGTAGCCGAGCGCCGCAGAGGAGTCGGAGACGAAGAAGGGGCCCCGCAGCCCACCGACGCCTGCCTTCCCCTGCTGACGTCGAGGAGCCGTGGGGCCCTTCTGGGGAGCACGCTAGGAGGCGTCGCACGCCCGGTCAACGCCATGGCGTCCACGCCTGTGGACAGAGCTGTGGAGGCGGTGTGCACGGTGGTCCGGCCCTCGTGGACGGTGGGCTCGCGCGTGGGGAGAGCCCTGTGGGCGACACGCCCGGCGGGGCGTCGTACTGTGCCCGTGACCAGCGCGTACGCCGCGATCCGGGGTGTGGAGGAGAAATAGTGAGCGACGAGTCGGCGGCCGGCGAGGCCCGGGGTCCCGTCGCGACCCTGCGCCGGATCGCGTTCCTGATGGAGCGCAAGCGCGAGGAGAGCCGACGGATCGAGGCCTTCCGCAACGCCGCGCGCACGATCCTCCCGTTGCCCGAGGACGAGGTGCGCGCCCGCGCCGCGGCCGGCACGCTCACCGAGCTCCCGGGGATCGGCCCGAGCACCGCCGCCGTGATCACCGACGCCTGCAACGGCGTCGTACCGGAGCGGCTGGTGAAGCTCGAGAAGACCGCCGGCCCGCTCGCGACCGGCGGCGAGGAGCTCCGCGCCCGGCTGCGCGGCGACCTCCACTCCCACAGCGACTGGTCCGACGGCGGTTCCCCGCTCGAGGAGATGGCCATGACGGCCATGGAGCTCGGCCACGACTACCTCGTGCTGACCGACCACAGCCCGCGGCTGCGGGTGGCCAACGGCCTGAGCGCCGAGCGGCTCGGGCGCCAGCTCGGTGTGGTCGACGCCGTCAACGAGCACCTCGGCGGCGCCTTCACGCTGCTCAAGGGGATCGAGGTCGACATCCTCGACGACGGCTCGCTGGACCAGACCGACGAGATGCTCGGTCGGCTCGACGTCCGGGTCGCCTCGGTGCACTCGAAGCTGCGGATGGACGCCGTACCGATGACCAAGCGGATGATCGGCGCGGTGCGCAATCCGTACACCAACGTCCTCGGGCACTGCACGGGTCGGCTCGTCACGGGCAACCGGGGTCAGCGGCCGCAGAGCCAGTTCGACGCGAAGGCCGTCTTCACCGCGTGCGCCGAGGAGGGGGTGGCGGTCGAGATCAACTCACGACCCGAGCGGCGCGACCCCCCGACCAGGCTGCTCGAGCTCGCCCGCGACCTCGGCTGCCTGTTCTCGATCGACTCCGACGCCCATGCTCCGGGCCAGCTCGACATGCTCGACCACGGCGCCGCCCGCGCGACGGAGGCCGGCATCGACCCCGACCGCATCGTCACCACCTGGGAGCGCGACCGGTTGCTGGAGTGGGCGTCCGCGCGGCTGTGACCCCGCGCGTCCCGGCTGGTCCTGTCGGTGGGGAGGGCTAGGTTCGGGAGCATGAGCTCGCCGTCACCCACCGCTGAGGTGGAGGTACGCCGTTCGCGCCGCCGCCGGCGCACGGTGTCGGCCTACCGCGACGGCGACCGCATCGTGGTGCTGATCCCGGCGACCATGAGCAAGCGCGACGAGGCGACCTGGGTCGCCGACATGGTGAAGCGGATCGAGCGCCAGGAGAAGCGCAAGCTGCGCTCCGACGACGACCTCGTCACCCGTGCGGCCACGCTCAACGACCTCTACCTCGGCGGGCTCGCGGTCCCGGCCTCCGTGCGCTGGGTGACCAACCAGAATGCGCGGTGGGGCTCCTGCACGCCGGGCGACCGGACGATCCGGCTCAGCGACCGGCTGCAGCAGATGCCCGGCTGGGTGGTCGACTACGTGCTCGTCCACGAGCTGGCCCACCTGCTCGAGGCGGGACACACCCCGGAGTTCTGGGCCTGGGTGGACCGCTATCCCAAGGCCGAGAAGGCCAAGGGCTACCTCGAGGGGTTCTCCACCGGCGCACGCCTCGAGCCGCCGCCGGGCGCCGAGGACTGATCCACCCCCTCCGGGGGGTTCGGTGCACGACTGTTCCTGAAGGTTTACCGTTGAAGCACCTTCGCGTGGGGGAATTGGATCGATCAGATTTCTAGGCTGTACGGACCGTCAATCCGGGGGGCCGTGACTTCCCGACCACGTGGGGAAGTCCGCCGTGACCGAGATCAAGCCGAGCCGCCGTCAGGTGGTGCGCGCCGGCGCCTGGACCGTCCCCGCGATCGCCGTGGCCGTTGCGGCGCCCGCCTTCGCGACCTCGGGCGCCGACCTCCGCCCTAGCACCATCACGAGTGCCAGTAGAACGGGTCAGGGCAACACACCGACACTCACCGTGGTGATTCACATCGAGAACGGTGGGACGAGCGAGACCACGGGTCTGAACGTCTCGTTCTCGGCTCCCTCGCTGTCGACCAGCCAGCCGCCGCTGCAAAACGGTTGGTCGCTCGTCAGTGCGACCATCACCACCGTGGTCTACAAGGCTCCCGCACAGTACGCTGCTGGCACGTTCCAAGATCTCACCTTCGTGCTCAACAGGACCGCCAACGGGACCGGCGACCTCGTGGTCGGCTTCAACACCTCCCCGGGCATCAGCGACTCAGAGACGAAGTCGTTCACCTGATCAACGGGTGGTCAGCCGCGCCACCGCGTCGCCGATCAACCGGCGCATGTCGGGGTAGATCTCCGGCAGGTCGTCGACGGGCCACCAGCGCACGTCGAGCGACTCGTCGCTGACGGCGTGCGAGCCGTCGCGTCGCGCGGTGGCGACGAACCGTACGTCGAGGTGGTGCACCGCCGTGCCGGGTGAGCAGAACAGCACCTCGTGCTCGTCGAGGTCGAGGGGGACCGGGTCGAAGTCGAGGTCGGCCAGACCGGACTCCTCGTGTGCCTCCCGCAGCGCCACCCCGGCCAGGGTGGTGTCCGTGGGCTCGCAGTGACCGCCGAAGGCGAGCCACACCTTGGCCTTCGCGTGGTGGTTGAGGAGCACCGCGTCGGCTTCCGGCGTGAGCACGATCGTGCCGGCGGTGAGGTGGTCGGGCAGGCACGCGCGCGTCGTGCCGTCCGGGTGGGCGTCGAGGTGAGCGACGAACCGGTCGCGGAGCTCGGCGTCACGGGCGCTCGGCGGCACCCACCCGGCCAGCACGGCGCGGGCGTCGGAGTGGAGGGTCACCTCTCGGCGGGCCCGTCGGTGGCGTCGCCTCCGTCGAGCAGGTTGCGCAGCTCGGCGTCGAACTGGTCCTCGGACAGCTCGTCGGGGGCGACCGAGTCCTCGCGGAACCCCAGCGGGTCGTCGAGGTCGGCCGCGGTCGGGAGCAGGTGGGGCGACATCCAGACGCCGTCGCGGGCCTCCACACCCTGGCGCGTGCGCAGCGAACCCCACAGCACGGAGGCGTCGCGCAGCCGGCGCGGTCGCAGCTCGAGGCCGACGAGCGTGGCGAAGGTCTGCTCGGCCGGGCCGCCGGCGGCACGCCGACGACGTACGGTCTCCTGCAGCTTGGCCGCCGCGGGCATCCGCTCGGCGGTCGCCTGGCCGACGACCTCGTCGACCCAGCCCTCGACGAGGGCGAGCGTCACCTCGAGCTTCTCGAGGGCGACCTTCTGGGCGGGCGAGGGCTCGGGATCGAAGAGCCCACCGGAGAGCGCCTCCTGCATCGCGGCCGGGTTGGAGACGTCGATGTCGCGGAGCTTGGACTCCATACCGGAGGTGTCGAAGTCCATGCCGGCGCCGTACTCGGCGACCGCGCTGATCAGGTGGTCGCGCAGCCACGGCACGCCGGCGAAGAGCCGCTGGTGGGCGGCCTCGCGCAGCGCGAGGTAGAGCAGCACGTCGTCGGCCGTCACGTCGGGCACCTCGGCCGCGAACGCCTCGACGTTGGTCGGCAGGAGCGCGGCCTTGCCGATCGGGCCGAGCGGGAGCCCGATGTCGGAGGCGCTGAGCACGTCACCCGCGAGGGCGCCGAGGCCGCTGCCGACCTGGTTGGCGACCATCGCGCCGCTGGCCTTGCCGAGCATCGCGATCAGCGGACCGGCGAGCTGGCGCATCTCCTCGGGCATCGCCTGGCTCAGTGCGGCGGTGGCGGAGCCGGCGATCGGCTCGACGAGCACCCTCCAGACGTCGATCGTCTCGACGATCCACTCCGCACGCGACCAGGCGGCCGTCGTGGTGACGCCGGAGGGGAACTCGGTGGTGGCGTCGAGCCAGTGGTCTGCTAGCCGCACTGCGTCCGCGACCGCGTTGGACTGCGCCGACGACACCGTGGGGTCGGGCTCCTGGGCAGCCGTACGACGAGCGAGGTCGGTGACGGTCTGCCAGTTGATCGGGCCGTCGTGGGGCGCGAAGAAGGACTGCATCTGCGCCATCAGGGCGCCGAGGTCGGGCATGCCGCCGCCCGCACCGCCGAGGCCGCCCATCTGCGAGAAGATCTGCTCGAAGGGCGTGCCCTTGAACGGGTTGTCGGAGGGGTTGTCGTCGTCGGGGCCCTGACCGGGCGATCCGGGGCCTCCGGGGGTGTCACTCATGGCATCAACCGTACCGACCGCGCCCAGCGGGCGGGACCGGCCGGACCTAGACTCCACGACGTGACCGACGCCCCTGCCGATGCTCGCCCCGACCCCCTCCGACTCGTCGACATCCGGGACACCCCGCTCGACGTGACGGAGGTCGTCGACGCGCTCGGCGACGACGGTGCCGGCGGGCTCACCCTCTTCATCGGGCAGGTGCGCGACCACGACGGCGGGAAGGGCGTCACCGCGCTCGACTACTCCGCCCACCCGACCGCGCTCGAGCGGCTCGAGGAGGTGTGCCGCCGGGTGGCCGCGGAGCACGACGTCCGCGGGGTGGCCGCCGTGCACCGCGTGGGTGAGCTGCGCATCGGCGACCTCGCGGTCGTGGTCGCCACCACCGCCGCCCACCGCGGCGACGCCTTCGCCGCCTCCAGGGCGCTGATCGACACCCTCAAGGCCGAGGTGCCGATCTGGAAGCACCAGGTCTTCGACGACCAGAGCGAGGAGTGGGTCGGCACGCCGTGACGCCTGCCGCGGGTGACCGCGTCCGGCGCCTAGGCTCGCGTCGTGGAGGTCCTGCTCTGGCTCGCGCCCGCCGTCGTCGTGACGGTGCTGGCGATGGCGTGGGTCTCGTGGGTCGGCCGTGACGGCCACGGCGAGGTCGACCGCGACGTCGCCGTCGAGCGGATGGGCAGGGCGCTCGGCAAGGAGCTGCCGGCCGGCACGCGGCGTACGTCCGCACCGGCGCGTGACCGGAGCACCGGCATCGCCGTACGCCCGAGCCACACCCGCCGCCCCTGACCGTGCAGCCTGAGTGTGCGGCCAGTTGCGTGCATTTGAGAGAGTTGCGCCCATGAGTCAGCGGACCAGGGCGGGCCTGCTCGCACTGAGCCTGCTGGCCGTGCTGTGGGGAGTCGCCTTCTTCGTGCCGCTGCCCTACGTCATCTACCAGCCCGGACCGACCGTCGACATCCTCGCGAAGACCGACGGACAGGAGACCGTGCAGGTGACGGGGCACAAGTCCTACTACGACGACGGCGAGCTCCGGATGACCACCGTCTACGTCAGCACGCCGGAGGAAGCCGTCAACCTGCCGGAGCTGCTCCGGGCCTACTTCGCGCCTGACGACGCCGTGTGGCCGAAGTCCTCGGTCTACGCGCCCGAGGAGACCGACGAGTCCAACGACCGCGAGTCCGCGGGCGCGATGGTCTCCTCCCAGGACACCGCCATCGCCGCCGCGCTCACCGAGCTGGGCGAGAAGCTCGACCCGATCGTCGACATCGTCGACGTCACCCCCGGCATGCCCGCCGAGGGCAAGCTGAAGGTGCGCGACGTGCTGGTCCGCGTCGGCGACACCGAGATCACCGAGGCCCAGGACGTCCTCGACGCGATCGAGGGTGCGCCGCGCGGCGAGCCGGTGCCGTTCGTCGTGCTCCGCGACGGCAAGCGGCTGACCGTCGACGTCACCCCGCGCGAGATGGACGACGGCGCCTACCGCGTGGGATTCACCCCAGGCGTGGGGTTCGACTTCCCGTTCCAGGTCCGCGTGGACATCCCCGACAGCATCGGTGGTCCCAGCGCCGGTCTGATGATGTCGCTGGCCATCTACGACACCCTCACGCCGGGATCGTTGACCGACGGCGCCGACATCGCGGGCACCGGGACCGTCACGCCGTCCGGCGAGGTCGGGCCGATCGGTGGCATCCAGCAGAAGATCGCGGCCGCTCGCGACGCCGGCGCGCAGCTGTTCCTCGTCCCCGCCGACAACTGCGACGGCATCGGGGGTGTGGACACCGGCGACATGCGGCTCGCGAAGGCCACCACCATGCACCGGGCCGTCGAGACCGTCTCGGACTGGGCCGCCGACCACGACGCATCGCTCCCGACCTGCAAGGACACCGCCTCATGACGACCGACGCACCCGACCCCTCCGGCGCCGACGCCCTGCCGGAGGACCCCGCGCTGGCCGCGGCGGTGCTGGAGATCGAGGCGCACGTCGCGCAGGACGGCTGGGACCAGCCGGCCCGGCTCTACGCCCTCGTCGACACCGCCGCGCTCGTCGAGCAGGAGCCCGCGCTCGCTGCCGCGATGGCCATCGACGGCCCGTCCGACGACGGGTCGTTCACCTCGATCGAGCAGGACGGGCTGCCGCCCGGCCAGCCCCTCGAGGAGGCGCTCCACACGATCGCGTGGCCCGACAGCGTGTCCGGCTGCGCCGCGGTCATCGAGCGGCTCGTGCTCCCGCCCGACGTCGACGACGACATCCCGGACGACCCGACCGCGGCGGAGCTGTTCGCCCGCGAGCACCCGGACCGCCAGGAGGTACGGATGGTGGCGGGCGTGACCCGCGCCGGCGCGTCGTACTGCGCGCTGAGGTTGCGAGCGCACGACGACGAGCAGTCCGTGGTCAACGGCACCGAGCTCGTGCCGGGCCTCCTCGAGCTCCTCCACGCGACCTTCACCGACACCACCCATGACACCGCCGAGCAGGGGCAGGCATGAGCAATCCCTTCGACCGACCGAGCGCCGGCAACGGCCCCGACGGGCCGCAGCGGCCGACCGGCCAGCGGCCGCCGACGGGTTCACGCCGTCCGGGCGCGCTGGTGATCACCGCGATCATCCTGGTCCTCGCCTTCATGCTGCTCAGTGGCTTCGCGTCGTTCTGGACCGAGCGCCTGTGGTTCAAGTCGGTCGACTACGGCGAGGTCTTCACGACGCTGCTGCTGACCCGGATCGGGCTGTTCTTCGTCTTCGCCGGCCTGATGGCAGCGACCGTCGCGGTCTCGATGGCGATGGCGTACCGCTTCCGGCCGGTGCTGTGGCCGGGCATGCCGGGCATGCCCGACGACGGGATGGACCGCTACCGCGAGCTGCTCGCGCCGAGGATGACCTGGGTGATCGCCGGCGCGGCGATCGTGATGGGCCTCTTCGCCGGCGGTTCGGCGACCGGCCAGTGGCGCAGCTACTCGCTGTGGCGCCACGGCACTAGCTTCGGCACGAAGGACCCCTACTTCAACAAGGACGTCGGGTTCTACGTCTTCGACCTGCCGTTCTGGCACTACGTCGTCGACTTCGTGATGGCCCTGGCCGTCGTCGGGCTGCTCGCTGCGATCCTCGTCAACTACGTGTTCGGTGGGATCCGGCTGTCCGCCCGCCCGGGCGAGCGGCTGACGAGCGCCGCGCAGATCCAGGTGTCGGTGCTGCTCGCCGTCTTCGTGCTCGCCAAGGCCGTCGACTACTGGCTCGACCGCTTCGACCTGGTGTCCAAGTCGGGCTCGATCTTCACCGGCATGGACTACACGGGCGACAAGGCCGTGCTGCCCGCGAAGGAGATCCTCGCCGGCATCGCCGTCGTCTGTGCCGTGCTGTTCGTCGCCAACGTCTGGCGCCGCACCTGGCTGCTGCCCTCGGTCGGTGTCGCGCTCTTCGCGCTGTCGGCGATCATCCTCGGGCTCATCGTGCCGTCGGTCGTCCAGGCGATCCGGGTGAACCCCAACGTGCCGGACCGGCAGGGGCCCTACCTGGAGAAGAACATCGACGCCACGCGTCAGGCGTTCATGCTGGACCAGATCGAGGAGGAGAGCTTCACCGGTACGCCGATCGGCACGGACGGCCGCCTGCAGCAGCTCGACGGGATCACCTCCTCGGTCCCGCTCGTCGACCCCAAGGTCGTCAGCCAGACCTTCCAGCTCCAGCAGCAGGTGCGTCCCTACTACTCGGTCGGTGACGTCCTCGACGTCGACCGCTACGAGCTCGACGGCACGCAACGCGCGATCGTGCTCGGTGTCCGCGAGCTCGACCAGGACGGGATCGCGCAGGACAACCAGACGTGGGCCAACCTCCACACGGTCTACACGCACGGCAACGGCGTCATCGCGGCGTACGCGAACCAGCGCCCGGAGGACGACGAGCGCCAGGCGACCAGCGTGCAGTGGGCCGAGGGCCAGGAGGCCAACCAGGACGCGCTCTCCAGCCTGTCGTCCGACGGCTACGAGTCCCGCGTCTACTACGGCGAGATGAGCCCGACCTACAGCATCGTGGGCAGCCGCGATGGAGCGAACCCGATCGAGCTCGACCTCGCCACCGACTCCGGCACCGACGCGGGGGAGGAGGAGGACCGGCTCACGACCTACACCGGCGACGGTGGCGTCCCGATCGGCAACGTGTTCAACAAGCTGCTCTACGCCGTGAAGTACTCCGAGCCCAACCTCCTGCTCTCCGGGCGCGTGCACAGCGACTCCAAGATCCTCTACGACCGCCAGCCGCGCGACATGGTCGAGAAGGTCGCCCCGTGGCTGACCGTCGACTCCGACCCCTACCCGGCCGTGATCGACGGCAAGATCGTGTGGATCCTCGACGGCTACACGACGACCGACAAGTACCCCGGGTCGCAGCGTGAGTCCTTCGAGACCATGACCGAGGACGCGCTCCAGCAGGACAGCGCGTTCGCCACGCTGCCGACCGACGAGGTCAACTACGTGCGCAACTCGGTCAAGGCGACCGTCGACGCGTACGACGGCACCGTGACGCTCTACCAGTGGGACGAGGACGACCCGATCCTGCAGGCCTGGTCGGACGTCTTCCCCGGCACGGTCAAGCCCAAGTCGGACATCCCGGACTCGCTGCTCGACCACCTGCGCTACCCCGAGGACCTCTTCAAGGCGCAGCGCTACCAGTACCAGCGCTACCACGTCACCGACGCCCAGTCGTGGCTCGAGGGCTCCGAGCGGTGGGAGGCCCCGAAGGACCCGCAGGCGACCAACACGCTGCAGCCGCCCTACCGGCTCTTCACCGACGACGGCGGCTCACAGACCTGGTCGCTCACGTCGGTCTACGTGTGGCCCAAGCGCGACAAGCTCGCGGCCTTCATGGAGGTCGACAGCGACGCCACGTCCGACACCTACGGGCAGATCTCGGTCAAGGAGCTGCCCGACGAGGGCACCGACGGCCCGCGCCTGATCGCCAACCAGCTCAGCACCAACGACGAGGTCCGCGACCGGCTGCTGCCCTACACCAACGGCGACGCGGACATCATCAACGGCAACCTGTTGACGCTGCCGGTGGGCGACGACTTCATGTACGTCCAGCCGCTCTACACGCGACGCAAGAACGAGTCGGCGTTCCCGGTCCTCACCTTCGTGCTCGTCTCCTACAAGGGCAACGTCGGGATCGGTACGACGCTCAGCGTGGCGATCGAGGACTCGCTCGACGGCTCCTCGTCGCCGAGCGACCCGACGGAGACGCCCACGGAGTCCCCGACCGAGTCGCCCACGACCTCGCCGACGGAGACCCCGAGCGAGTCGCCGTCGACCAACGTCCCGGGCGGCACGCAGGCGCAGATCCGCGACCTGCTGCAGCAGGCCGAGGACAAGTTCACCCAGGCCGACGCGGCGCAGCGCGAGGGCAACAGCGTGAAGTGGGCCCGCCTGATGGAGGAGGGGCGCGCCCTGATCGAGGAGGCCGTCAAGCTCGCCGGCTGAGGCGCCCCGAGGCCCCCGATTTGAGTGCGGCCGAACCACCCCTGTAATGTTCTGTTCACCGACGCGGGGTGGAGCAGCTCGGTAGCTCGCTGGGCTCATAACCCAGAGGTCGCAGGTTCAAATCCTGCCCCCGCTACAAAGAACAGGGCCTGACCTGCGGAAACGCCGGTCAGGCCCTGTTGCTGTGTGCCCGGACCCCCAACGTCGTTTCGTCTTTCCGCCATCGGTCGTCGTTTCCGCCGAGAACGCCTCCCAAGCGGTGACGCCGGTCACAAGCTTCCGAACGATGCTCCCGGAACGCGTGCTCGGACCGCGTGGTCGTTCCGGAGGTCGCGGCTGGCGCGACCCTGCACCAGGGAGGCACCACCATGAAGCTCAGCCCATCCGTCATCAGCGGTGTCGCGACACTCACCCTCGCGGCCACCCTGGCCGGTTGCTCGGGAGGCATCGGCGGGGAGGAGTCCAGCGGCGACGAGGCCACGCTCAAGATCGGCTTCGTATCGACGACCACCGGTTCGCTGGCTCCGTTCGGCCAGGCGAACTCGTTCGTCGTGGACCAGATGAAGGCATACTTCGCCGACAACCCGCTCGAGGTCGATGGCACCGACTACCAGGTGGAGATCGTCGTCAAGGACGCGCAGAGCGACTCGACCCGGGCGGCCGAGGTCGCCACCGAGCTCATCAACAGCGACGGCGTCGACGTGCTGATCTCCTCCGGCACACCGGACATCGTGGACCCGGTGTCCGAGCAGTGCGAGGCGAACTCCATCCCGTGCATCACCACGGTCGCCCCCTGGCAGCCGTTCGCGATCCGCGACGGCGACAAGCCCGCCGACCTCTCGTACAGCTACCACTTCTTCTGGGGACTCGAGGACGTCGCGGCCGTCTACTCCGACATCTGGACCCAGGTCTCGACGAACAAGAAGGCGGGAGGCCTGTTCCCCAACGACCCCGACGGGCAGGCGTGGAGCGCGAACTTCCCCGGTCTGACCGAGTCCAGCGGTGTCACGATCGACAACCCCGGCCTCTACACCAACGGGACCAAGGACTTCTCCGCCCAGATCTCCCAGTTCAAGGGCTCGGACATCCTGCTCGGCGTCCCGATCCCGCCCGACTTCACCACCTTCTGGAAGCAGGCCAAGCAGCAGGGCTACTCCCCGAAGGTCGCCACGATCGGCAAGGCGCTGCTGTTCCCGTCCTCGGTCGAGGCGCTCGGTGACATCGCCGACGGCCTGGCCACCGAGGTGTGGTGGACCCCCACGGCGCCGTACGAGAGCTCGCTGACCGGCCAGAGCGCGCAGGAGCTCGCCGACTCGTTCGAGTCCGAGACGGGGGAGCAGTGGACCCAGCCCCTGGGCTTCGCCCACGCCCTGTTCGAGGTCACCGCCGCGGCAGTGCAGAAGGCCGGGTCCACCGACGCCGACGACATCGTCGCCGCGCTGTCGGACCTGGACGTCAGCACGGTGGTCGGCGACGTCGCGTGGGGCGCGGACCCCGACGTGCCGCCGTACGTCGCCAAGACGCCGGTGACCGGCGGCCAGTGGCGGGCCACGGACGGCGGTGACCACCCGTTCGACCTCGTCGTCGTGTCCAACCAGCTCGCCCCGGAGGTGCCCCTCGCCGGCAAGGTCGAGCCGCTCTCGTGACAGCGCTGCTGGAGGTGAGCGGCATCGCCAAGCGGTTCGGCCGCGTGGTGACAGCCACCGACGTGTCCTTCCACGTGGGAGCCGGCGAGGTGCTCGGGGTCGTCGGGCCCAACGGCGCCGGGAAGTCCACGATGCTGGACATCGTCAACGGCACCCAGCGTCCCGACGCGGGACGCGTGCTCCTCGACGGCGACGACGTCACCTCCCTGGGAGCCGCCGGACGCGGCCGCCGCGGGATCGGTCGGACGTACCAGGTCCCGCGGCCGTTCGGCGGGCTGACGGTGTTCGAGAACGTGCTCGTCGGCGCGACCTTCGCCGGAGGAGCGCGGGGGCGGCAGGCGCACCGTGCCGCGCTCGACGCGATCGAGACCGCCGGCCTCACCCACGTGGTCAACACCGACGCAGCCTCCCTGCGCCTCCTGGACCGCAAGCGCCTGGAGCTGGCGCGGGCGCTGGCGACGGAGCCGCGACTGATCCTGCTCGACGAGATCGCCGGAGGCCTGACCGAGGCCGAGCTGCCCGAGCTGGTCGCGCTGATCGCCCGCCTGCGCGACGCCGGCCTCGGGGTGGTCTGGATCGAGCACATCGTCCACGCCCTCCTGCAGGTCGTCGACCGGCTGATGTGCCTGGCCATGGGTGAGGTGGTGGCGACGGGTGACCCGCACGCGGTCATGGCCAGTCCCGCCGTCATGGAGGTCTATCTCGGGTCGGTCGCCGAGGGCGGTGCGTGATGCCGCTCCTCGAGCTGGACGGCGTGGACGCCGCCTACGGCGAGCTCCGGGCCCTCTGGGGACTGGACCTGCGCGTCGAGGAGGGCGAGACGCTCGCCGTCGTCGGGGCCAACGGTGCAGGGAAGTCGACCCTGTTGAAGACCATCGCCGGCGTGATGCACCCCACCGCAGGTCGGGTCAGGTTCGACGGCCGCGACGTGGCGGACGTGGCGGACCACCGCCGCGTCGCCCTCGGCATCTCGCTGGTCCCCGAAGGACGACGCATCTTCAGGTCCCTCACCGTCCAGGAGAACCTGCAGGTGGGCGCGTACAGCAGACGGCCCGGGCCCTGGGACCTCGCAGCCGTCTTCGACGCCTTCCCCCTGCTCGCCGACCGGCGCAACCGCATCGGCGCACACCTCTCCGGCGGTGAGCAGCAGGCCACGGCCATCGGCCGCGCCCTCATGGCCAACCCGCGGCTGCTGCTGCTCGACGAGGTCTCCCTCGGCCTCGCGCCCGTCGTGGTGGGCGACATCTACCGCGCGCTGCCCACGATCGCCGCCAAGGGCACCACGGTGCTCGTCGTCGAGCAGGACCTGGGCCAGGCGCTGTCCGTCGCTGACCGGTTGCAGTGCCTCCTCGAAGGCCGCACGGTCCTCGAGGCGCCCGCGGTCGAGCTCACCCGCGAGCAGGTCGCCGCTGCCTACTTCGGACTGGAGGAAGCACCATGACGTGGGTCAACGCCGTCGTCCAGGGACTGCTCCTGGGCGGGCAGTACGCGCTGCTGGCCTGCGGGCTGTCGCTCGTGTTCGGGGTGATGCGCATCGTGAACCTCGCCCACGGCGCGCTCGCGGTCACCGCCGCCTACCTGACGCTCTGGCTCTCGCAGCGGACCTCGCTTCCGCTGGTGGTGTGCCTCGTCGCCTCGGTGCTGGTGTTCGCCGGCGTCGGATATCTGCTCCAGCGGGGCCTGCTCAACCGGGCGCTCCGCGGTGGCGAGCTCGCTCCGCTCCTGGTCACCTTCGGGCTCGCCGTCATCGTGGTGAACCTCCTGCAGGAGATCGCGACCGCGAACTCGCGCAGCATCTCGATCGGCGGCCTCGCCACCTCCAGCACCCGGATCGTCGACGGCCTCTCGATCGGTGTGTTCTCCCTCCTCACGCTGGTCGTCGCGGTGGCGCTCATCGGCCTCATCCAGCTGTTCCTGTCCCGCACCGCCGTCGGTCGGGCCATGCGCGCCACCAGCGACGACCCAGGGGCCGCGCGACTCATGGGGATCGACGACCGGCACATGTACGGCCTCGCCACCGCGATCGCAGTAGGCTCCGTCGCCGCGGCCGGTGCCTTCCTCGGCATGAGCACGCAGTTCACGCCCGGGTACGGCGACCTCGTCCTCATCTTCGCCTTCGAGGCCGTCATCATCGGCGGTCTCGGGTCGCTGTGGGGCACCCTGCTGGGCGGCCTCGTGCTGGGTGTCGCCCAGACCGTCGGCGCCCAGGTCGAACCGGCCTACGGGATCCTCTTCGGTCACGTCGTCTTCCTCGCGGTCCTCGCGCTCAAGCCCAGCGGCCTGATGCCCCGGACGGTGACCGCGTGAGCGCCGCGAAGGAAGCTCCTCACGCCGTCGTACGGCGCGGCGGCCGCAGCTCCGTCGCCGGCGCTGCCGTGATGGTCGCAGCCGTGGTCGTGCTGGCCGTGTGGGTGCCCTACAACGTCTCCCTCGGCGGGCTGACCCAGCTCGTCGGCCTGTTCTCGCTGATCATCCTGGCGACCACCTGGAACCTGCTGGCGGGATACGGCGGCCTGGTCTCGATCGGGCAGCAGGCGTTCATCGGCGCCGGCGGCTACGGCGTCATCTACCTGGCTGACGCCGTCGGCCTTCCGCTGGTGATCGCCCTCCTCCTCGCTGCCGTCGTGGCCGGGCTCCTCGCGTTCGTCACCTCGTTCCTGGTGTTCCGGCTGGTGGGGGGCTACTTCGCCATCGGTACCTGGGTGCTGGCCGAGGGCTTCAAGCTCCTCACCACCCAGGTGGACGCGCTCGGCGGCGGGTCGGGGTTGTCCCTCCAGGCCTTCAGCGGGACCGACAGGGTCACGCGCATCGCGACCGTGTACTGGCTCGGCCTCGCGCTCGCGGTCATCGTCGTGGTGGCCACCTACGTCCTCATGCGCTCGCCGGTCGGCCTCGGTCTCACCGCCATCCGCGACGACGTGAAGGCCGCGTCCAGCCTCGGCGTCCACGTGCGCCGCTGGCAGCGGTTCGTGTACGTCGCCGCGTCCGCTGGCGCAGGCCTGGCGGGGGCACTCATCGCCGTCAACGCGCTCCGGGTCAGCCCCGACTCCATCTACTCGGTCAACTACAGCGCGTTCATGATCTTCATCGTCGTGATCGGGGGGCTCGGCACCATCGAGGGGCCGATCATCGGAGCCGTCGTCTTCTTCGTCCTGCAGCAGCAGCTCTCGAGCTACGGCACCTGGTACCTCGTCGCCCTCGGCGCACTCGCCGTCGTCGTGGTGCTCTTCGCGCCCACAGGCGTGTGGGGGCTGCTGACCCGCGGCCGCCTCGAGATGTTCCCGCTCGGCCACCGTGTCGAGGTCGACCGGCCTGCGGCGGCGGGGGGCGGGCGGGCCGGCCGCAGGAGCGCGACCCGGGCATGAGCTCCGTGGGAAACCTGTGTCCGACGTCACAGGCGAGGTATCGTCCCCCCATGACGGAGGGATCAGCGCCTCCCGCGCAGGCTCCGGGCGTGGTGGCCTTCTCCACCCAGGACCTCCCCCTGGAGCAGCGGATCGAGCTCTGGGAGAGCCACAACGAGGACGCGCTGATCGGCCTGCGCTGCCGGACGCTGACGTCCGCGGTCCTCGACGCCACCGAGATCAACCTCCAGGTGAGCCGGGTGCACCTGGCCCGGGTGCGTGGGAACTCCCACGTCGTCGAGCGCGACACCCGGATGATCCAGCGCCGCCCGTCGGAGTCGGTCGCCCTGTTCTTCAGCCTGGTGGGTGAGGCGTTCTTCTACCACGACGACGGTGTCCGGACGCTGCAGCCGGGCCAGATGCTGATGTGTGACGCCGACCGGCCCTTCATGCGGGGGTTCTCGCACGGTCTCGAGGAGCTCGTCCTCAAGATCCCCCGCTCGCTCTTCACCGAGGCGACCGGCATCGACCGGGTCGACCAGCCCCGCGTCGTGAGCTTCGCGGCCGGCACCCACGCCGTCGCTCACACCCTCGCCACCACCGTCGGTCGCGCCGCCCGCGACGCCGACCCGGAACCGGTCGAGGAGGACACGCTGCTCGACCTGCTCGCGGCGCTGACCGGGAACCGCGAACGGGACACCTCGGCGGCGCACCGCGCGGCTGCACATACCTACATCGAGCAGCACCTCACCGACCCCAACCTGTCGGCCGAGAACGTCGCCGCCGCGGTGGGCCTCAGCACCCGTCACCTCTCGCGGGTCTTCGCCACCGCGGGCACCGGTTTCCCCCGCTACGTGCTGGGGCGACGCCTGGACTACGCGCGCCGGCTGCTGGAGAAGCCCGAGGCGACCACGCTCACCGTCGCCGAGGTCGCCCACCACTGCGGGTTCGCCTCGTCCGCGCACTTCTCGAGCGCGTTCCGGACCCGCTTCGGTGAGACGGCGAGCGACGTACGACGCCGGGCCGCTTCGGCGCGCTCGATCCGCCTGGACGTCTGACCCGCACTGTCGCGGCTGCCCGGCGTGGAGCGCGGCGTGCCCAGATCGGCCATCGGTGCGCAAACGCGCCGAGATGGTCGTCACACCATCGACAGGCCACCGGCCGGTGCCGAGACTTGCGGGACCGCCGGCGCACGGCCGGCCAGAAGGAGGATGACACGTGCCTGCGTTCGATGATGGCCAGAAGGACACCGAGCTGCCGACGTCCTCCGTGGTCGAGACCGACGTCCTCGTCGTCGGCTCGGGTCCGGCCGGCGCCGCCTCCGCGCTGCTGCTCTCCAGCCTGGGCGTGCCCAACATCATGATCACCAAGTACCGGTGGACCGCCAACACGCCGCGGGCGCACATCACCAACCAGCGGGCGATGGAGATCTTCCGCGACGTGGGCATCGAGGACCAGGTCCTCGCCGACGCCACCCCGCACCACCTGGTGGGGGACACCGTGTTCTGCACCTCCATCGCCGGCGAGGAGATCGGGCGCATCCACACCTGGGGCACCAGCGCTGCCCGCGAGGCGGACTACCAGCTCGCCTCCCCGAGCCTCATCGTCGACATCCCGCAGACCTACCTGGAGCCGATCCTGGTCCGCAACGCCACGTCCCGCGGGACCCAGTCCCGGTTCTCCACCGAGTACCTCTCGCACACGCAGGACGAGGACGGGGTCGACGTGCAGGTCCTCGACCGGATGACCGGCACCGAGTACACGATCCGTGCCAAGTACCTCATCGGCGCCGACGGTGCGCGGTCGAAGGTCGCCGCCGACATCGACCTGCCCTTCGAGGGTGCGATGGACATCGCCGGCTCCATGAACATCACGTTCAAGGCCGACATCAGCGCCTACTGCGACCACCGCCCGTCGGTGCTCTACTGGGTCATCCAGCCCGGCTCCAACGTCGGCGGCATCGGGGCCGGCCTGGTCCGGATGATCCGACCGTGGAACGAGTGGCTGATCGTCTGGGGCTACGACATCAACGAGGAGCCGCCCGTCGTCGACGATGCCGCGGCCACCGAGATCGTGCGGAACCTGCTCGGCATGCCCGACCTCGAGGTCGAGATCACCGGGACCTCGCTGTGGGGCAACAACGAGATGTACGCGACGCACCTGCAGTCGGGCCGCGTCTTCTGCGCGGGCGACGCCGTCCACCGCCACCCGCCGAGCAACGGACTGGGGTCGAACACCTCCGTCCAGGACGCCTACAACCTCGCGTGGAAGCTCGCGGCGGTCCTGCGTGGCCAGGCCAATGCATCCCTGCTGGAGACCTACTCCACCGAACGGGCCCCGGTGGCCGAGCGGATCGTGAAGCGCGCCAACAGGTCGAGCCGCGAGTTCGTGGACCTGTTCGTGGCACTCGGCGTCACCGACGCCGAGACCGAGGAGGAGATGGTTGCGGCGATCGAGGAGCGCAAGGCCAACACCCCCGAGGGCGCCGCGAAGCGCGCCGCGCTCGTGAAGGCCATGGAGCTGAAGAACTACGAGTTCAACGCCCACGGCGTGGAGCTGGGCCAGTTCTACACCTCGGCGGCGATCGTCCCCGACGGCACCGCCCGGCCGGAGCCCACCCGCGACCCCGATCTCTACTACGAGGCCTCGACGGTCCCCGGGTCCCACCTGCCGCACGCCTGGGTCGGGGACAACAAGGCCAAGCACGCGATGATGGACCTCGCGCCCTACGACCGGTTCACCCTCATCTCCGGCATCGCCGGCGAGGCGTGGGAGGACGCGGCCAGGCAGGTGTCGGACGAGCTCGGCGTGCCCATGGAAGCGGTGATCATCGGCCCTGGTCGGCCGGTGACCGACCTGTACTACGACTGGTCGAAGCTCCGTGAGGTGGAGGAGAGCGGCGCCCTGCTCGTGCGCCCCGACAAGCACATCGCGTGGCGCGCGCACAGCCTTCCCGCCGATCCCCGGTCCGAGCTGCGTACGGCACTGAGCCAGGTGCTTGGCCGCGGGAGCGTCCGGTGACGCTCGCCTTCACGCACGACACCCTCGCCCAGCGCATCCGCTTCGGCTCCGGTGAGGCGGCGGCATCCCTGTCCGCCGAGGTGGCGGAGCAGGGTTGGACGCGCGCCATGGTCATCGCAGCCCCAGCAGAGTCGGAGCTCGCGGGAGCGGTCACCGACGGCCTGCCGGTGGCGCACGTCCACGACGACGTCGTCATGCACGTCCCCGTCGCTGTCGCCGAGCGGGCGCGGCGGGCCGCGGCCGAGCACCGGGCCGACGTCCTCATCAGCATCGGGGGAGGCTCGACGACCGGACTGGCGAAGGCCGTGGCGCTGACCACCGGCCTGCCGATCGTGGCGGTCCCGACGACCTACGCCGGCTCGGAGGCCACGAACGTGTGGGGGCTGACGGAGGAGTCCACGAAGACCACCGGCGTCGACGCGAAGGTCCTGCCGCGAACGGTCGTCTACGACGCCTCGCTCATGTTGTCCCTGCCCGTCGACCTCAGCGTCGCGTCCGGACTCAACGCCCTGGCGCACTGTGTCGACTCCATGTGGTCGCCCCGGACCGACCCGATCGACCAGGCGCTCGCCGCGGAGGGCATCCGCGCGCTCGACGCCGGCCTGCCCCGGATCGTGGCCGACCCGTCGGACCTCAAGGGCCGGGAGCAGGCCCTGTACGGCGCCTACCTCGCGGCCGTCGCCTTCGCGTCCGCCGGCTCCGGCCTGCACCACAAGATCTGCCACGTGCTCGGCGGCCGCTACGACCTCCCGCACGCCCCGACGCACGCCGTGGTGCTGCCTCACGTCCTCGCGCTCAACGGGCCTGCCGCGCCCGAGGCTGACGATCGCATCGCTCGCGCGTTCGGTTCCGTCGACGGCCTCACCGGTCTCCAGGACCTGCGAAGGCGGCTCGACGCCCCGCGAGCGCTGCGCGACTACGGCTTCGAGGAGTCCCAGGTCCCGGATGCCGCCCGCGCCGTCCTCCCCGCAGTGCCCCCCGACAACCCGGCCACCGTCACCCCGGACGTGCTCGAAGACCTCCTGCACCGCGCCTGGGAAGGAGCAGAACCCCGATGAGCGACGCCACCTCCACGACCCACCACGACCTCTCACCCGAGCAGCAGGCTCGCGAGGCCGAGCTGGTCCACACCGTCCTCGACTCGTTCGGGAGCACCACCAGCCCCCGGCTCAGGGAGCTGGTGCAGGGCGTCGTCACCCACCTGCACGCGTTCCTGCGGGACGTGCGGCTCACCGAGGAGGAGTGGAAGCAGGGCATCGACTTCCTCACCGCCGTCGGCCACATCACCGACGAGCGCCGCCAGGAGTTCATCCTGCTCTCCGACACCCTCGGAGCGTCGATGCAGACCATCGCCATCAACAACGAGGCCTACGCCGACGCCACCGAGGCCACCGTCTTCGGGCCCTTCTTCGTCGAGGACGCGCCCCGCATCGACCTCGGCGGCGACATCGCCGGAGCCGCCAGCGGGCAGCCGTGCTGGGTCGAGGGGACCGTCACCGACACCGACGGCAACGCCGTTCCCGGCGCGCGCATCGAGGTGTGGGAAGCCGACGAGGACGGCTTCTACGACGTGCAGTACGACGACGACCGCATCGCCGGTCGCGCCCACCTCTTCAGCGACGACGAAGGCCGCTACCACTTCTGGGCCATCACCCCGACGCCGTACCCCATCCCGCACGACGGCCCGGTCGGCCGCATGCTCGCCGCCACTGGTCGGTCCCCTATGCGCGCGTCCCACCTGCACTTCATGGTCACAGCCGAGGGCAGGCGCACGCTGGTCACGCACATCTTCGTGCGCGGCGACGAGCTGCTCGACAAGGACAGCGTGTTCGGGGTCAAGGAGTCCCTCGTCATGGACTTCGTGGAGCAGCCCGCCGGCACGCCGACCCCGGACGGTCGCGACCTCGCCGACACCGCGTGGTCCCGCGTCCGGTTCGACATCGTGCTCGCCCCTGACGGCGTCTGATCGCCGGCCGTCACAATGGGTGAGATGAACGACTGCTACCTGCACGCGGCCGTCAGGACCCCGTTCGGACGCCTCGGCGGCGCGCTGTCCGGCGTTCGACCCGACGACCTGTCCGCGCACGTGCTCACCGCCCTGCTCGCGACGACTCCTGCTCTCGAGCCGGGGCAGGTCGACGAGGTCGTGTGGGGGTGCGCCAACCAGGCGGGCGAGGACAACCGCAACGTGGGACGGATGGGCGTCCTGCTCGCCGGGTGGCCCACCTCGGTCCCCGCCACCACGGTGAACCGGCTGTGCGGCTCGTCCCTCGACGCCGCGATGATCGCCTCTCGTGCCGTCGAGACCGGCGACGCGGCCGTGGTGGTCGTCGGCGGGGTGGAGTCGATGACGCGCGCCCCGTGGGTGCTGCCAAAACCGGCCCGGGCCTTTCCCGCCGGCAACGCCGAGCTGGCCTCCACCACGTTGGGGTGGCGACTGGTGAACCCGGCCATGCCGGCGGAGTGGACCATCTCGCTGGGCGAGTGCAACGAGCTCCTCGCCGAGAAGTTCGCGGTGGGCCGCGACCGCCAGGACGACTTCGCGACCCGCTCGCACCAGGCCGCGGCCGCGGCGTGGGACGCCGGGTTCTACGACCCGCTCGTCACCCCCGTCGAGACCCCGGACGGCACGGTCACGCGCGACGAGGGCATCCGGCCCGACTCGACACCGGCGACACTGGCGAGGCTGACGCCGTCGTTCCGGACCGCCGAGGACGGAGGGACGATCACCGCCGGCAACGCCTCACCGCTCAACGACGGCGCGTCCGCCGTACTGCTCGCCGCCGACGGTGCGGACGTCGGTACAGACCCCCTGGCGCGCGTCGCCGGCCGCGGCGCCCATGCGCTGGACCCCCGTGACTTCGGCTACGCCCCCGTCGAGGCTGCCCACCGTGCGCTCGCCCGAGCCGGCATCGCGTGGGACCAGGTGGGTGCGGTCGAGCTCAACGAGGCCTTCGCCGTGCAGTCGATCGTGTGCGTGGACGAGTGGCTGGCGGCCGGGCTGCGGGACCGTGACCTGGTGAACGCCAGGGGTGGTGCGATCGCGATCGGCCACCCGCTCGGCGCATCGGGTGGGCGCGTGCTCGGCACCCTGGCGGCGCGCCTGCGGGAGAGCGGCGAGCGCTACGGCGTGGCCGCGATCTGCATCGGCGTCGGGCAGGGGCTGGCCGTGGTGCTGGAGAACACCGTCACGGAGCCGCGATGAGCGCCGTCCTGTGTGACGACGTCGACGAGGCCGTCGCCGGCATCCAGGACGGCTCGACCGTCCTGGTGAGCGGCTTCGGGATGGCCGGGATGCCGGTCGACCTGATCGACGCCCTCATCCGCCAGGGCGCGCGCGACCTGACCGTGGTGTCCAACAACGCCGGCAATGGTGACACCGGCCTGGCCGCACTCCTCGCCGAGGGCCGGGTGCGGAAGGTGATCTGCTCCTTCCCCCGCCAGTCCGACTCGTGGGTGTTCGACCGGCTGTACCGCGAGGGTCGTGTCGAGCTGGAGGTCGTCCCGCAGGGCACCCTCGCGGAACGCATGCGTGCCGCCGGCGCCGGCATCGGCGCCTTCTACTGCCCGACCGGCGTCGGCACCCCGCTGGCCGAGGGCAAGGAGACGCGCGAGATCGACGGTCGGACCTACGTCCTGGAGCTCCCGCTGGCCGGCGACGTCGCCCTCATCGGTGCCCACCGCGCGGACCGCATCGGCAATCTCGTCTACCGCAGGACCGCGCGCAACTTCGGCCCGGTGATGGCCACCGCCGCCACCACGGTGGTCGTCCAGGTCCGCGAGGTCGTCGAGGTCGGGGCCCTGGACCCCGAAGCGGTCGTGACGCCGTCCATCTACGTCGACCGGGTGGTGGTGGCATGAGCCTGAGCAAGGACGAGCTCGCCGCCCGCGTCGCCGCCGACATCGCACCCGGCTCCTACGTCAATCTCGGCATCGGCCAGCCCACCGCGGTCGCCGACCACCTCACCCGCGAGCAGGGCGTGGTGCTGCACACCGAGAACGGCATGCTGGGCATGGGACCGCTCGCTCACGGAGCCGAGATCGACCCCGACCTCACCAACGCCGGCAAGCAGCCTGTCACCGAGCTGCCCGGGGCCGCCTACTTCCACCACGCGGACTCCTTCGCCATGATGCGCGGCGGCCACCTCGACGTGTGCGTGCTGGGCGCCTTCCAGGTCTCCGTCCGCGGCGACCTGGCGAACTGGCACACCGGCGCGCCCGACGCCATCCCCGCCGTCGGGGGCGCCATGGACCTGGCCATCGGAGCCAAGCAGGTGTTCGTGATGATGACGCTCCTCGCGAAGGACGGCACGCCCAAGCTCGTCCGCGAGTGCACCTACCCCCTCACCGGCCTCGGGTGCGTCACCCGCGTCTACTCCGACCTCGCCGTCATCGACGTGGGTCCCGGCGGAGCGTCGGTGGTCGAGGCGTTCGGTGTGGACAGCGAGGAGCTCGGAGCCCTGCTCCACCTCGATTTGTGAAAGTTTTCACAAAGCGTGGTGAACTGAACCCGGTCGGGGCACCGTGGAGGTGTGCTGAGTCCGGAGCTCGTCCACACCGTCCAGACCGTCATCGCCGCTGCAGCAGAACCGGCGGGCCTGATGCCGGCCCGCAACCAGATGGCGCTCTCGCTCGGGTGGCACATCATCCTGGCCTGCTTCGGGGTCGCCTTCCCGGCGATCATCTTCGTGATGCACCTGCGGGGGATCCGCCGTGACGACCCGGTGGCCCTCGAGCTCGCCCGCCGGTGGGCGAAGGTGTCGGCGGTGCTGTTCGCGATCGGCGCGGTGTCCGGCACGGTGCTCAGCTTCGAGATGGGCCTGCTCTGGCCGGGGCTGATGGGCACGTACGGCGACGTGCTCGGCCTCCCGTTCGCCTTCGAGGGGCTCGCGTTCTTCGTCGAGGCGATCTTCCTCGGCATCTACCTCTACGGCTGGGGCCGGATGCCGGCCCGTCAGCACGTGCTGATGGTCCTGCCGATGGCGGTCACCGGGATCATCGGCGCCTACTGCGTCGTCGCCGTCAACGCGTGGATGAACGTCCCGACCGGCTTCCGCCTCGTCGACGGCGAGGTCACCGACGTACAGCCGTGGTCGGTGCTGTTCAACCAGCACGCGTTCCTCCAGTTCGCCCACATGTGGGTCGGCGCCTACATGGTCGTCGGGTTCAGCATCGCCGGGGTGTACGCCGTCGGCATGCTGCGTGGGCGCCGCGACCGCCACCACCGGCTGGGGTTCATCGTGCCGTTCGTCTTCGCGTCCGTCGCTGCGCTCACGCAGCCGTTCGTCGGGCACGTGCTCGGCTTCGGCCTCGACGACCGCCAGCCGGCCAAGCTCGCCGCCTTCGAGCTGGCCGAGACGACCGAGAGCCCGTCGCCGCTGCGCCTCGGCGGCGTGCTCGTCGACGGTGAGGTGCGGGGCTCGATCGACATCCCGGTGCTCGGGTCGCTGATCGCGATGAACTCGCCGACCGCTCCCGTCCCAGGGCTCGACACGATCCCCGAGGACGAGCACCCGCCCGTCAACATCACCCACCTCGCCTTCCAGACCATGGTCGGGATCGGCACGCTGCTCGCCGCCGGCGCCGCGTGGTTCTGGGTCCAGCGACGTCGCGGGCGCGACCTCCTCGAGCGGCGGTGGTTCCTGCGCGCGGCCACCGTCGCCGGGCCGCTCGCCGCGATCGCCCTCGAGTCCGGATGGGTGGCGACGGAGGTCGGCAGGCAGCCGTGGATCGTCCATGGCGTGATGCGCACCCCGGAGGCGGTCGGCGACTACACCTCCGCGCTGTGGTGGCTGCTGGCGATCTCGACCGTGATCTACGCGGGGATGACGGTCGGGGCCGTGGTCGTGCTGCGGTCGATGGCCCGGCGCTGGCGTGCGGGGGAGACCGACCTGCCGAGCCCGTACGCGCCGGAGGTCCCCGAGTCCCCTGAGATCGAGGAGGCGCGGCGATGAGCCTCGAGCTCGCGGTCGCCGCCGCGATGTTCCTCGGCGTCGTGGTGTACGCCGTCCTCGGCGGGGCGGACTTCGGCTCCGGGTTCTTCGACCTGACGGCCGGCGGCAGCCGCCGTGGTGCGGAGCTGCGGACCCTGGTCGACCACAGCATCGGGCCGGTCTGGGAGGCCAACCACGTCTGGCTGATCTACGTGCTCGTGATCTGGTGGACCGGCTTCCCCGAGTCGTTCGCCGCCGCGATGTCCACGCTCGTGCTGCCGCTGCTGCTGGCCCTGCTCGGCATCGTCCTGCGCGGTGCCAGCTTCGCCTTCCGCAAGTACTCCGAGACCCTCGGCCAGGCCCGTCTGCTCGGCGTGACCTTCGCGGTGTCCTCGATCCTGACCCCCTTCTTCCTCGGCACGGTCGCCGGCGCCATCGCGTCGGGCCGGGTGCCGGTGGAGGGGGTGGGGGACCGGTGGTCCTCGTGGGTCAACCCGACCTCGCTGTTCGGCGGCGTGATCGCCGTCGGCACCTGCGCGTTCCTCGCCGGCGTGTTCCTGACCGCCGACGCCGAGCGCAGCGGGCGTGGGAGGCTGGCCGGGGAGCTCCGCACGAGGACGCTCGTGGTCGGGCTGGCGACCGGTGCCGTCGTGTTCGCCGCGCTCGTCCCCATCCTGCACGACGCCCCCGTCCTCGGTGACGGGCTCCTCGGCCGGGCAGCGCCGCTCGTCGTGCTGTCCGCGGTCGCCGGGACGACCACCCTCCTGCTGCTCGTACGTCGCCGCTACCGGCCCGCGCGCTGGGCGGCGGCGCTCGCCGTGGCGTCGGTCGTCTCCGGCTGGGGCGTCGCGCAGTACCCGTGGCTGCTGGTCGACCAGGTCACGATCGTCGACGCAGCGGGTGCCTCGGCGACCCTCTGGGGGCTGCTGGTCGCCGTCGGGCTCGCCGCCGTGGTCGTGGTCCCGCCCCTCGCCTACCTGCTCCGCCTGACCCAGACCGAGGCGTGGACCCGGCACTGACCTGCGGATAATTCGAGGGTCGGGTTGATAGAAGTAGTACCCAGCAGTGACAGTCCCCGCCTACCAGCGCCGATCGTGCGTCGTCTGGGCGCAGCTCGAAAGGTGTGCCCGTGTCCCGGTTCCCGATCCTGGCGCTCGTCTCCTCCCTGGCGCTCGGCGCCGCGCTGGCCGGCGGTCCGACCGCGTCGGCGGTGCAGGGGGCGCCGAGCGCGGCGACGCAGCAGGTGTCACTGACGACGGTGGCGGAGAAGCCGGCCGCGAAGAAGCAGGCGCCGAAGCCGCCGAAGGGGTGGCGGAAGTGGGAAGCCCCTCGCGGCCCGTTCTTCAACGACCCCCACCTGCCCAAGGGGCACTTCAACATCGAGAAGAAGGTCGTCCAGACGATCAACCACACGCCGAAGGGCTCCTACATCCGGATCGCGGTCTACTCCTTCGACCGCGTCAACGTCGCCCGGGCGATCATCGCCGCCCACCGGCGCGGGGTGAAGGTGCAGATGCTGCTCAACGACCACTGGGACACCCCGGCGATGAAGATGATCCGCAACGAGATCGGCACCAACCGCAAGGCGAAGAGCTTCATCTACAAGTGCAAGGCGAGCTGCCGCAGCGCCGCCAACGAGTTCAACAACCTGCACTCCAAGCTCTACCTCTTCAGCCAGGCCGGCACGTCCACGGACGTCGTCGCCACCGGCTCGGCCAACATGACGCGCAACGCCGACATCCACCAGTGGAACGACCTCTACTTCATGTCGGGTGACCACGAGCTCTTCCGGCAGTTCGTCGCACTCTTCAACGACATGAAGGTCGACTACAACACCCGGCAGGACCCGCTGTTCTTCTGCGGGGTCCCGCGAGGCGCGGTGTGCGACGACTCGGTCGACAAGCACACGGTCTGGGCGTTCCCCCGGGTCAGCGGGCCCAAGAACGACCTCGTGCTCGACACGCTCGCCAAGGTCCAGTGCCTCACCCCCGACGCGGAGGGCAACGTCGTACGCACCAAGCTGGCGCTGTCGATGCACACCATGCGCGGCAACCGGGGCAACTACCTCGCCGAGGCGATCCGCAAGAAGTGGGCCCAGGGCTGCGACGTACGGGTGATGTTCGGCCTCATCGGCTACCACACCAAGGGCGTCATCGCCGCGCCCACCGCCCGCGGCCGCATCCCGCTGCGGTCGACGGGGATGGACTACAACACCGAGGACAACTTCGACCTCAACAACGACGGCGAGGACGACCTCATCCTCGACTACTACAGCCACCAGAAGTACCTGGTCGTCCAGGGCACCTACAACGGGGTCCAGGGCACCAACATGGTGATCACCGGCTCGTCCAACTGGGCCAGCCTGAGCACGGCCAACGACGAGATCTGGTTCACCATCCAGGGCGCGAAGGTGGCGAAGAAGTACGTCAACAACTTCGACTACCAGTGGAACAACAAGCGCAACTCGCGCGACGCCTACACGACGACCTACGCCAACTTCCGCGTCAAGCGCGACGGCCGCTGGGTGACGGAGCGCCGCGAGGTCACCACGCTCACGCCGGAGAACTACGCGACCGGTCCCTACTGGGAGGCCGACTGATCCCGGGCTGATCCACCCGCTCGGGGGTTGACCCGGTCAGTGGACGGTTGTTCACTGTGACGATGTCGACCAGCGTCGTCCCCTGGGAGCGCGTGCGGCGCGCGGGCTCGAAGCTCACCACGCCGTTGCACCCCGACGACTACCTGCGCCTGCTCAACCCGCTCTGGACCGCGCGCGAGCTCCGGGGGCGGGTCGAGGAGGTCGTCCCGGAGACAGAGGACGCCGCCACGCTGGTGATCAGGCCCGGGTGGGGCTGGCGGTGGGACCACCGTCCCGGCCAGTACATCGGGATCGGGATCCCGGTCGACGGCAAGTTCCAGTGGCGGTCCTACTCGGTCAGCTCGCCGGTCAGGCAGCGTGGCCGGACGATCGCCATCACCGTCCGGGCGATGCCCGAGGGCCTGCTGTCCTCGCACCTGGTCAACGGGCTCGAGCCCGGGACGATCGTGCGGCTCGCTGCGCCCGAGGGTGACTTCACCCTCCCGGACCCGCCGCCGGACCGGGTGCTGTTCCTGGTGGGCGGCAGCGGGATCACGCCCGTGATGTCGATGCTGCGCACCCTCGACCGGCGCGGCACGGTGCCGGACGTGGTGCTCCACTACTCCTCACCGACACCCGAGCGGATGATCTTCCGCGACGAGCTGCTCGCGCTGGAGGAGAGGCACGACGGGATGCGGCTGCACCAGCTGCACACCGACACCGACGGGATGCTCGACCTGGGTGACCTCGACACGGTCTGCCCCGACTGGCGCGAGCGCGAGACCTGGGCCTGCGGCCCGGGACCGATGCTCGACGCGATCACCGAGCACTACGAGCAGGCGGGTCTCGAGGAGTTGCTCCACGTCGAGCGGTTCTCGCTGGAGCTCGGGGGAGAGGGCGGCGAGGGCGGGACCCTGACCTTCCGCAACTCCGGGAGGACCATCGAGGTCGACGGTGCCACCACGGTCCTCGAGGCCGGCGAGGAGGCCGGCGTCGGGATGCCGTACGGCTGCCGCATGGGCATCTGCCACACCTGCACGGTCACCCTGGTCTCGGGCACGGTCCGCGACCTCCGCAACGGCGACGAGTACGGCCAGCCCAACGAGCAGGTGCAGACCTGCGTCACCGCCGCCGTCGGTGGCTGCACCCTGGACATCTAGCTGATGGACGGAGGTTTCGAGGCTCGCTGCGCTCGCACCTCAACCACCGAAAGGAGCACGGCATGGCGATCGCGGACGTGAAGGAGTACATCCACCTCAGCGAGGAGGACGTCGAGCAGCTCGGCCGCGAGCTCGACGCGATCCGCGCCGAGATCGAGGAGTCGCGCAACGCCGACGACGCGGCCTACATCAACCGGCTGATCCGCCTGCAGCGCGGCCTCGCCGCCGGCGGGCGCCTGGCGATGCTGGCCAGCGCGTACTCCAGGCGGGCGGGCCGGCCGGCGCTCGTCGCGGGTGCCGCCATGCTCGGGATCGCGAAGATCCTCGAGAACATGGAGATCGGCCACAACGTCATGCACGGCCAGTGGGACTGGATGAACGACCCGGAGATCCACTCGAGCAACTGGGAGTGGGACACCGCACAGCCGGCCGAGCAGTGGAAGCACTCGCACAACTACGTGCACCACCAGTTCACCAACGTCCTCGGGCACGACAACGACATCGGTTACGGCATCCTGCGGATGGCGCGCGAGCAGAAGTGGCACCCGGCCAACCTCGGCCAGCCGGTCTACAACGCGCTGCTCGCCGCCCTCTTCCAGTGGGGCGTCGCCCTCCACGACCTCGACATCGAGCGCATCCGCAAGGGCGAGAAGGACCCGAAGGAGATGAAGCGCCAGCTGCGCCAGATCCTGCGCAAGGGCCGCAACCAGGTCATCAAGGACTACGTCGTCTACCCCGCGCTCTCGGGTCCGGCGTGGCGCTCGACGCTCCAGGCCAACATGGCGGCCAACGTCACCCGCAACCTCTGGGCCTACGTGATCATCTTCTGCGGTCACTTCCCCGACGGTGCGCTGCACTTCACCGAGGAGGAGCTCGAGGACGAGACGCGCGCCGAGTGGTACCTGCGCCAGATGCTCGGCTCGGCCAACTTCGAGGGGAGCCGCGCCCTTCACGTACTGAGCGGCAGCCTGGGCTACCAGATCGAGCACCACCTCTTCCCCGACCTGCCGAGCAACCGCTACCCGGAGATCGCGGTCAGGGTGCGTGCGCTCTGCGACAAGTACGACATCCCCTACACGATCGGCCCGCTCCACCGGCAGTACGGCCAGGCGCTGCGCACGATCATGAAGCTCTCGGTCCCGAACAGCTGGACCAGCAGCGACCAGCCCGAGCCGCCGACCCCGGCGCGGGACCGCAGGCGGAAGTCGGACGCGGAGCGGCCCGACCGGCGTCCCGAGCTGGGTGCCTGGTCGCGCAGCCCGCGGGAGCGGAGCGCCTGATGGACGCCGCGCCCCGCTCGTTCGCCGAGCTCCCCGCCGATCCGTCGTACGGCGTCCCGGTGCCGTTCGCCGCCGGCACCGAGGCCGGTGCCACGATCGGTGAGCTCGACAGGCGGCGGGTCACCCAGTGCGCGCTCAGCCGGGTGTGCGCGGTGTGCGGCGCGACGCTGGGTCGCCCGCTGGCGTTCGTCGGGTCACGCAGTGAGCTGGACCGGATGGCGTTCCACGTCCCCCCGACCCACGTCGCGTGCGCCGAGTCACTGCTCGACGCGTACGCCGACGTGGCCGACCCGGTCCTCGGCCTCGACGTCGCGCCCCGGGACTGGGTGCTCGTGACGACCGCGAGCTTCGAGTTCGTCCGTCCCGGCCGGGACGACGCCGACCGGCGCCCCGCCTTCACGCCCAACGGGATCCAGGTCCGCCTGGGCGAGCACGTCGCTCCGTGAGCCGCTGCGCTCGGCGCCCATGCCGGCGGTGACCACGAGCACGATGCCGGCCACGGCCAGCCCGTCCGGCGCCTGCCCGAGGGCGAGGAACCCAATCACCAGCGCGAACGCCGGCTCGAGCGCCATCAGCGTGCCGAACGCACCGGTGGTGAGGCGCCGCAGCGCCATCAGCTCCAGGGCGAACGGGACGACGGGCAGCAGGACCGCCAGCCCGAGGCCGTAGGCCAGCAGCTGCGGCGTGAGGTGGTCGACGACTCCCGGGCCGGCGACGACGGTCGAGACCAGGGCGGCGACCGGCATCGAGATCGCGAGCCCACCCAGGCCGCTGACGGCGTCGCCCACCCGCTGGGTGAGCAGGATGTAGGCCGCCCAGCAGGCGGCGGCGCCGAGGGCGTGGGCGACGCCGACCGGGTCGGCCTCCCCGGTCCACGGCTGGGTGAGGCAGAGGACGCCGAGTGCTGCGAGCACGGCCCATGCGCGCCCGGTGCCCCGGCTGCGCACGACGGCGACCGTGAGGGGACCGAGGAACTCCAGCGCGCTGGCGGTGCCGAGCGGCAGCCGCGCCACGGCGCCCATGAACAGGATCGTCACACCCGCGGTGACGACGCCGAGCGCCGTGCCGGCGAGGAGGGTCTCGCGGCTGTGGCCGCGCAGCCGCGGGCGGACGAGGAGCAGCAGGAGGATGCCCGCCCAGAACAGGCGCAGCCAGGCGGCACCGGCCGTCCCCACGTCGTCGATCAGGCCGACGGAGGCGGCCAGACCGAGCTGGACGCAGAGCATGGAGGCCACGGCCATCGAGGTGCCGGCGCGGGCGGGGGAGGGGGTCATGTGTCCAGTAGAGGGCGCGACCACCGTTCGCGTCCACGTGAGTTTCATGGACAGTTCGTTCAGCAGATCTGCACAATGGGTCGATGGACGTCCGTCGCCTCCGCATGCTGCTCGAGCTCGCCCACCTCGGCTCCATGCACGAGGTGGCGGACGCACTCGGGACGACGACCTCCAACGTCTCCCAGGGCATCGCAGCGCTGGCCCGGGACGTGCGGACGCCGCTGGTGGAGCCTGACGGGCGCCGGGTCCGGCTGACGCCTGCTGGTCGCCGGCTCGCCGACCACGCGGTCACGATCCTCGCCGCGGTGGAGGCCGCACGGCTGGACCTCGACCCGACGGCGGAGCCTGCGGGCGTGCTCCGCGTGGCCGGTTTCGCCTCGGCCGTCCGCACCTCGCTGCTCGCGGCGATCGACGACCTCCGGACCACCCACCCCGGCATCGTCGTACGCATCCTCGAGCTCGAGCCGCTGGAGTCCTTCGAGCTGCTCGCCCGCGACGAGGTCGACCTGGCGCTGGTCTACGACTACGACCTCGCACCGGCCGAGTGGCGCGACGACCACGAGGTGACGCCGCTCTGGACGCGCGAGTGGGGCGTGGGTGTGCCGACGCGCGACCGCGGTCTGGAGATGGCCGACCTCGCCGACCGCGACTGGATCGTGAACTCACGCCACGTCGCCGACGAGCGCGCGCTGCGGGCCTTGGCCGCGAGGGCCGGGTTCGCGCCTCGGGTCGTGCACCGCATCGACTCCCTCGAGCTGGTCGACGACCTCATCGTGGCCGGCCGGGGCGTCGGCCTGCTGCCCCGCGGCCGGACGTCGCGGCGCGGGGTCAGCGTGCTCCGGCTCCGCGACGGTGGCGCGCACCTGCGGGCGTACGCCGTCACGCGCCGCGGCCGGGACGGCTGGCCGCCGCTGCGGGCCGTGGTGGAACGGTTGGCGCACGGCCACCGAGAGGGTCGACGTCAGAACGCGTAGCGCACCCGGCACTCGGGCAGCGTCGTCGCGACGAGGTCGGTGAGCTGCTGCACCCACCGACCCTTCCAGCCGGTGCGGTAGCGGACGTTGACCTGCCCGCTCTGGCTCCGCTTGACCTGCTGCAGGTCGGGGCGCCAGAGCAGCTCCTCGCCCTTGGGGTGCCAGCCCAGGTTGACCTGGTGGAGGTCCTCGTTGTGGGTGAGGAAGATGATCTCGGCGGCCAGCTGAGCGCGGGTGCGGGGGCTGGTCCCGTCAGCGACCTGCTGCAGCAGCTCCGCCCACTCCTCCAGCCAGTTCTCGTGGACGATCACGGGGCTGAGGTTCACGTGCACCTCGTAGCCCGCCTCGACGAAGTCGTCCATCGCGGCGATGCGCTCGGAGATCCTCGACGTGCGGATGTCGACCAGCCGCGAGGGAGCCTCGGGCATGAGGCTGAACCGCACCCGCGTGCCGCCCCTCGGGTCCCACGTGAGGAGGTCCCGGTTGACCAGCTTGGTGGCGAAGCTGGCCTTGGCGTGGGGGAGCCGGCCGAACAGGTCCACCAGGTCGCGCACGTTGTCGGACACCAGCGCGTCGGCCGAGCAGTCGCTGTTCTCGCCGATGTCGTAGACCCAGTCGACGGGGTCGCACTGGTTGGGCGCGGGCTTGACGCCCTGCCGCCCGGCGTGGCGCTCGAGGTAGCCGAGGATCGCCTCGATGTTGGCGAACACCGTGATCGGGTTCGCGAAGCCCTTGCGCCGCGGGACGTAGCAGTACGAGCAGGCCATCGCGCACCCGTTGGCCGTCGACGGCGCGATCCAGTCGCTCGATCGCTCGTTGCGCCGCGCGGACAGCGACTTCTTCTCGCCCAGCACGAGCACCTCGCGCTTGTTGCGGACCCAGTCCTCGACGGCGCCGGCGTTGCCGTGCAGCCCGGGGATCGCCTGGTGCGAGAGCACCTCGATCCGCTCCGCGTCCGGGAACCGCTCGAGGACCTCGCGCGCCCGGGCGAACCGCTCGATGTCGTGCTCGTGGTAGATCCGTCGGACGTCGAGCAGCCTGCTGGAGAGCTCGGTGGGGACGCGCGTCACGCCTGGTCGGTGTCGCTCTCGACGACCTCGGCCACCTCGTCCTCGCTCAGGCCCAGTGCGGGGGCGAGCACCGCGGCCTGCTTCGAGGGAGCCTTCCTGGCCGGGGCCTTCTTGGCGGCAGCCTTCTTCGCCGGGGTCTTCTTCGCGGCAGCCTTCTTCGCCGGGGCCTTCTTCGCCGGGGCCTTCTTCGCCGGGGCCTTCCTCGCGGGCACGGGCTCCGGGTCGTCCAGGCCGCCGTCGACCTCGTCGATGCCGGCGGGCAGCGACGGCGTGGGCGCCGACTTCAGCGGCACCTGGCTGGCGGGCACCTTCCTGGCCGGAGCCTTCTTCGCTGCGGCCTTCTTCAACGGAGCCACCACCTCGACGGGCGCCTCGCGGGTCGGCTCCATGGGGTCGGCGGCCTCGGCGACCTCGGTGTCGCTGTCGACGTCGAGGTCGGACCGCGGCTCGGCAGGTCGCGGCTCGGGCACGACCACCGCGGGGGCGGTACGCACCCCGGCCTGACCGGCAGCCTGCTCGGCGGCCCACCCCACCAGGCGGACCGTCGTACGCACTCCGGCGCTCGCGACGGCGAACGCGGTCCGGGCCGGGAAGGTGATGACGGCGGTGGCCTTGCTGATGTGGTGCACGGGTGTCCTCTCGTCGGCGTGCGGGTCCCGTACCCCACCGTAGGTGGTACAGACACATCGCCCACGTGGCGTGCGCCACGTAGGGGGGTGCACGCCCCTCGGGGTGGGGACGTCCTGTTGGGACGCACGAGGCGTGGGTACCGACCGCGCATGACTGATCACACACACCTCAGCTCGCCGACCCGCCAGGGTTCGCCCGTCCAGGTGGCCGCCACGCTCGTCGGCGCCACCTTCCTCCTGGTCGGCGTGCTCGGGTTCATCCCGGGCATCACCACCGGCTACGACGGTCTGGAAGCGGCCGGGCACGAGTCCCACGCCGAGCTGCTCGGCATCTTCCAGGTGTCCGTCCTGCACAACATCGTCCACCTGCTGTTCGGTGCCGCGGGCCTGGCCATGGCGCGTACGGCGTCGAGCGCTCGCGCGTACCTCATCGGTGGCGGCGCGATCTACCTCGTGCTGTGGCTCTACGGCCTGGTCGTCGACAAGGCGTCGCAGGCGAACTTCGTGCCGCTCAACACCGCCGACGACTGGCTGCACTTCGTCCTCGGCCTCGGCATGATCGCCCTCGGTGTCGTGCTGGGCAAGCGCGCCCGGGGCGGCATCACCCACTGAGCACCTCGATGACCACGGGCGACAGGCTCCACTTCATCGGCACCGCGACCACGGTGATGAGGCTGGGCTCCTTCACGTTGCTGACGGACCCCAACTTCCTCCACCGCGGGCAGCGGGCCTACCTGGGGTGGGGCCTGTCGTCGCGCCGTCTCACCGACCCGGCTATCGAGCCGGACGAGCTGCCGGACCTCGACGCGATCCTGCTCTCGCACCTGCACGGTGACCACTTCGACCGCGTCAGCAAGGCGCAGCTCGACCGGTCACCGCCGCTGCTCTCGACGCCGCATGCCGTACGCCGGCTGGGCCGGTGGGGCTTCGACGCCCGTGCCCTCGACACGTGGGACCAGCACGTCCTCACGAAGGGCGAGGAGCTGTTGCGCGTCACCGCCGTGCCGGCGATCCACGCCCGCGGCCTGCTAGGGAAGATGCTGCCGCCCGTGATGGGCAGCGTGCTGGAGCACGTCGTCGACGACACGGTGCGACGCCGGGTCTACGTCAGCGGCGACACGCTGACCGGCGCGCACGTCGACGAGGTGCGCGAGCGCTTCCCGCACCTCGATGCGGCGGTGGTGCACCTCGGCGGGACCCGCGTGCTGCTGCGCACCGTGACGATGGACGGCCCGATGGGCGTCGACTTCGTCGGGCGCTGCCGCCCGTCGGTCGTCGTACCGGTCCACCACGACGACTACACGGTCTTCCGCTCGCCGCTGTCCGACTTCGTCGAGCGCGCGCGTGCAGCCGACCTCTCCGCTGAGCTGCGCTGCCCCGCCCGCGGCGAAGTCGTCAGCCTGGAGCCGACAGGGCACTGAACACCGACGAGGCCCGCTCCCCGGAGGGAGCGGGCCTCGTGCGTGCCTGTGCGGATCAGGACTGGGTCGTCGACCGGACCTCGTCCGCCCCGGACTGGCCCTCGGCCTTGACCTTCTCGGCGCTGTCGGTCGCGGTGTCCTTGACCTCCTGCGCCGCCTGGGCGGCGGTCTCCTTGACGTCCTGGGCGACGTCCTGTGCCACCGACTTCGCCCGGTCGACGACCGGCTGGCCGTGCTCCTTGGCGGCGTCGACCACGTGGCCGGCGGCGACGGCCTCCTTCTCGGAGGCGGGGATCAGCGCCGAGACGATCATCCCGGCACCGAAGGCCACGAGGCCGGCCGCGAGGGGAGCGCCCTGGACCTTGTCCTGGGCGCCGCTCACGGTGCCCGAGGCAGCGCCCTTGACCGAGTCGACGGCGCCGGACGCGCTGTCCCTGGCCGAGCCGGCCGTGCCTGACGTCGACGAGCTGATCCCGTGGGCGGTGCCCATCACCTTGTCGCGCACGCCGAGCATGCGGCCGCGGGCCGCCTGCTTGCGCCGCTCCACGATGGCCGCCGGGCTCACCTTGTCCTGCAGTGCGTCGACGTCGGACGTCATCGACTGCCGGGTCTGCTCGATCTCTGCCCTCAGTTCTTCTGTGCTCTGGCCCATGCTGCGTCCTCCTTGAGTGTCTGCTGCGTCTCCGGCAGCTGCGGATTCGAGTTCTTGAGCTCCTTGCGGCCACGGGCCGCCAGGACGGCGCCGACGATCGCCCACAGGATCGTGACGATCAGGAAGGCCAGCTCGACCGGCATCCAGTTGTCGAGCAGGTAGGCCAGCGCGAAGGATCCGAGGATCAGCGCGAGCAGGCCGGCGATGCCGGCACCGCCGAGCATCCCGGCACCCTTCCCGGCCTTCGAGGCCTCCTCCTTGAGCTCGGTGCGCGCCAGCGTGAGCTCCTGCTTCACCAGGGTGGTGAGGTCGGTGCTCAGGTCACCGACGATCTCGCCGAGGCTGCGGCCGTCGCTCGCCCCGGTCTCGACGTGTGCGCCGGACGTGGTCGTCCCGACCGTCGTACCGATCGGGTCCACGCCCGTCGGCCCGGTCACGGCAGGTCCTGGGTCCGCTGACCGGGGACCTCAGGGGTGGTCGGGTCGAGGCTCGACGGCTCCGCGAGGGTGGGCGCCGTCGTGGCCGGGGTGTCGTAGCCCGTGTCGTAGCCCGAGGCCGCAGGAGCGTCGTAGCCGCCCGCCCCGTAGTAGCCGCCGGTGCCGGTCGTGCCGCTGCCGGTCGTGCCGCTGCCGGTCGTGCCGCTGCCGGTCGTGCCGGTGTCGGCGAGGGACGCGGCCGCAGCCCCGTCGGCAGTGGCGCGGAACAGGCGTCCGGCGACGACGCCGGCAGCGAGCGCGCCGAGCAGGAAGGTGCCGGGGCGACGCCGGGCGAAGTCCCGGGCGTCGTCCAGCAGCTGGCCCGGCTCGCGGTTCTCCAGGTGGCTGCCGAGCGCGCGCACGCGGTCGGACACCTCCTGCGCGAGGTCGGTGGCCATGCCTTGGGCGGGCCCCTGGCCCTGCGCCATCTGCTGCAGGTCGTCGCCGAGCGTGCGGAGGGTCTCCGACAGCTTGTCCCGGCCGGTGGTGGCCTGGTCGCTCACCTGGCTGGTCACCTGCCGCTTGGCGTCGCCGATGACGTTGCGAGCCTGCTCGGCCGCAGTGCCAGCGACGTTGGCCGCCTCGTCCTTCGCCGTGCCGGCGACGTTCTTGGTCTGGTCGGCCGCGGTCGAGGCGGCCTCCTTCGCCTTGTCCTTCGCGCTGGTGTCCGTCGTACCGGTCGTGCCGGTCGTGCCGGTCGTGCCGGTCGTGCCGAACGCGGCCGTGTCGGTCGTCCCGAGCGGGTCCGTGCCCAACGGGTCGGTGTCCGTCGTGCCGAGCGGATCGCTTCCGTAGGTGGTCATGCGTCCTCCTCTGTAGAGGGATGGGGGTGATGTGGGAGTGGGTCAGTCGGTGCGGCTGGTGCCAGGATCCGGATCCGGGTCGCTCGCCGGCTCGGAGCCCGGACGCAGCTGCTCGGTGTCCGGTTCCTCGCCGTCCGGTGTGGGCGGTTCCGCGTCCTGGTCGGGGTTCTGCGACGTGTCGGTCATGGCGCTCCGTACCCGCCGATCCGCGTCCGACTCCACCCGTTCAGAGGGTTTTTCCCGGCGTCCCGGAGGCGCATGGGACGGCCGTGCGTGGGGAACGGACGCGGGATGGCCGCCTTCCTCCAGCACGTCCCGAGCGCGCTGCGCGAGAGGTCGTACGACGACCTCACCGAGGCCGAGGTCGAGGAGATCGGCCGCACGCTGGACGCCCTCCGCGAGGAGGTCCTCGCCAGCCGCGGCGCCGCTGACGCGGCGTACATCCGCCGCGTGATCGCGGTGCAGCGCTGCCTCGAGGTGGGCGGCCGCCTCGTGCTGCTCGCCAGCCGTCGTCGCACGGCCTGGTGGCTGGGCACGTCGGCGCTCGCGCTGTCCAAAGTCCTCGACAACATGGAGATCGGGCACAACGTCCTGCACGGCCAGTGGGACTGGATGCGCGACCCGCGGATCCACTCCTCGACGTGGGACTGGGACCACGCCTCGGCCCCGGCGCAGTGGAAGCGGGCGCACAACGACCGGCACCACGTGAACACCAACGTCGTGGGCAAGGACAACGACCTCGGCTACGGCATCATGCGCGTCGACGAGGCGCAGGAGTGGCAGCCTCGACACCTCGTCCAGCCCCTGCTCAACCTCGTCAACGCGCTGATCTTCGAGTACGGCATCGCGATGTACGACCTCGACCTCGGCGACACGCTGCGCAACCGTCGGGGGTTCTCCCCGCAGCTCAAGCAGGAGATCCGGACCACCGCGCGACGAGTCGGCCGCAACGCCCTGCGCGACTACGTGCTGCACCCACTGCTGTCCGCGCCGACCCGATCGGCGCGCACGACCCTGACGGCCAACCTCGTCGCCAACGTGGTCCGCAACGTGTGGAGCCACTCGGTCATCATGTGCGGTCACTTCCCCGAGGGCGTGTCGACCTTCGAGGTCGAGGAGCTCGACGAGACCGAGACGCGCGGCCGGTGGTACGTCCGCCAGATGCTCGGCTCGGCCGACGTCTCCGGCCCGTGGATCATGCACGTGCTCTGCGGCAACCTCTCGCACCAGGTCGAGCACCACGTGTTCCCCGACCTGCCGAGCAACCGCTACCGCGAGGTCGCCGGCCCGGTCCGCGCGCTCTTCGAGCGGCACGGCCTGCCCTACAACAACCGGCCGCTCCTGCGACAGGTCGCGAGCGCGTGGCACAAGGTGCTGCGGCTCTCGCTGCCGCCGCGTATGTCGCGCTGAGCCGCGGGGCACCTCTGCCGCATGGGCGACGGGGCGGTCACGGGCACGGTCCCGGACTTCCGTCCCGGGGGCGACTTCACGCTCGGGGTCGAGGACGAGCTGATGCTCGTCGACGACGCGGGCGAGCTGCTGAGCGAGCGGGCCGTGCCGCTGGTGTCCGCGCTCGTGGGGTCCCACGTGGGTCCCGGCCACGTCGTCGGAGAGGTGTATGCCGACCAGGTCGAGGTGACCACCGCGGTGTGCCGCGACGGCGACGAGGTGCTGGCCGCCTTGACGGCCCTGCGCAGCCACGTCACGGCGTCGGCGCGGGTGATGTCCAGCGGCGTCCACCCGACCGCAGCGCTCGGCGCTGCGGTGACGTCGCCGTCCTCGCGCTACGACCGCATCGTCGGTGAGTTCGCCGGCCTGCTGCGCACGCCGACCGCAGCCTTCCAGGTCCACGTCGGGCTCCCCGACGAGCAGTCACTGATGCTGGCGTACCGCGGCCTGCGCCGGCGCCTGCCGCTGCTGCGCGCGATCGCGGCCGCGACGCCGTACTGGCACGGCGTCGACTCCGGGCTCGCCTCCGCCCGGTCGGCCGTCATCCGGTCCTACCCGCGTCATTCGGTTCCGCCACTGCTGCACACCTGGGAGGAGTACGTCGCCCGCGCGGAGGCGCTGCTGGTCGCGGCGGGGGCGCCGGACGACACCTACGTCTGGTGGGACCTGCGACCGCGTCCGCTCATCGGGACGCTGGAGGTGCGGGTGATGGACGCCGTCCCGTCCGTCGAGCTGGCGGCCGGCCTCGCCTCCCTGGTGCAGGGCATCGCGCGTCGCGCCGTCGAGCGGCCCGATGACCGTGACCCCAGCGACGACGTGCTCGGGGTGAACGACGACGCCGCGATCCGCCACGGTCTCGACGCGCGTGTGGTCGACGACGACCAGGTCCGACGGCCCCTCCGTGAGGTGGCTGTCCGCGTGCTGGCCGAGGCACGCGAGACCCTCGACGCGGATGGGCGTGCTGCGCCGCTGCACGCCGTCGAGCGGCGGCTCGCGGCGGACCCCGAGCCGGATCGGCAGCGCCAGCTGGTCGCGAGCGAGGGCATGCCCGCACTCCTGCTCGACCTCGTTGCCCGCACCACCCACCCGGAGGCCTGAACCGTGTACGCCGACCACCTCGTGCAGCCGTGGTACGACCGCCTGCTCGCCGACCTTCCCGCTGGTCCCGTGCTGGACGTGCACACCCACCTGGGCGACAGCGACGCGGTGACTGCGTCCTACGAGGAGCTGGTCTCCGCCCTCGACGCCGCACGCGCACGTTCGTTGGTCTTCCCGCTGTCCGAGCCGGACGGTTCCTACCGCCACGCGAATGCCGCCTGCCTCCAGGCAGCGGAGCGCAGCGAGAGCCGGCTGACCGCGCTCGTGCGGGTCGTGCCCGACGAGGTCGACGACGTCGAGGAGCTGCTGGACCGCGGTGCGCGCGGGCTCAAGCTGCACCTGTCAAGCGACCAGATCGAGCTGTCCGACCCTCGCCTCGAGCCGGCCCTCGCCGTCGCGGACGAGAGACGACTCCCGGTGATCCTGCACGCCGGACCCGAGGTCGGGAGCACCGGCGCGGACGCGCTCGCGACGTGTGAGCGCTGGCCCGGACTCAGCCTGGTCATGGCCCACTGCGGTCTCTCCGACCTCGGCCGCCTGCACCGCCACGTCGGCGAGGTGCCCAACCTCTACTTCGACACCTCGTGGTGGACCCCCGCCCACCTGATGGCCCTCTTCCGGCTCGTCCCGCCGGGTCGGGTCCTGGCGGCCAGCGACCTGCCCTACAGCACCCCGGTGAACCACCTGATGTCCACCGGCCGGTGCGCGCTGCAGGCCGGCCTCAGCCCCGACCAGGTCGCGTCGGTGCTCGGCGGGCAGGCGACCCGGTTGCTCGACGGCGACGAGCCCCTCGACCTCGGACCGCCGCCCGCGGAGGAGGCGCGCGAGGTCTGGCCCTTCCTCGAGGCCGCCTCGACCAACCTCCTCGCCGCACTCGAGGCGATGCAGCGCGGGCTCGAGCCGGAGGTCCCGCTCCAGGTCGCCCGGCACGCCTGCGACGTACCCGGTGACGACCCCGACGCACCGGTGCTCGCCTCGGTGCTGCGCCTGCTCGACCTCTACGAGGAGCACCGCGAGCACCTGCCGCGTCGCAACGGCTTCACGCCCGGGTGGGATCTGCTCTCCGCAGCCGCTGTCGTTGCGCGCACCCCGGCAGCACCACTGCCCTGAGCACATGCGCCACTCGGGGAGGGGTACGGCCTCGGGATGGACGACATGCCCGATCGTGCCCTGACCATGGCGAGCCGGATCGCCGACTCGGTGTCGGGCAAGGACCTCGACGAGACGCTCGCCGGACTGACGCGTGCCGCTGTCGAGATGCTGCCCGGCGTCGACCAGGCGACGATCACGATCCGTCACGAGGACGGAAGGCCCCGGTCGTACGGGCTGACCGCGGACTTCCTCGGGGACCTCGACGACTGGCAGTTCGAGAACGCGGAAGGCCCGTGCTACGACGGCGTGACGGAGAATGCGTTCATCGTGTGCGCCGACCTCCGCCACGACCCGCGCTACCCGACGTACGGCCCCCGTGCGGTGGCAGCCGGCATCCGGTCGCAGGCCGGCGTGCGGTTGTTCGAGTCGCCCCGCACGGTCGGCGGGCTGAACATCTACTCGCGGTCGGTCGGCGCGCTTGCCGACGTCACGTTCCTGGCCGAGCTCTTCGCCGAGCACGCGCGCAGCGCCGTGTCGTACGCCTCCCAGATCGACGGTCTGCGCGACGCGATGAGGCGGCGCCAGCTGATCGGCCAGGCGGTCGGCATCACGATGGAGCGGTTCGGGCTCCCCGACGAGCACGCCTTCGCCTTCCTCACCCGACTGTCGAACCATCGCAACGTCAAGCTGCACGTGATCGCGCAGGAGATCATCGACGACGCCGCGGATCGCCGCGACTGACCCGCCTCGACTCACATCCGGTGGATCGCCCGCGCGACCTGGCGTCGCAGCGTCCGGGGGAACGAGAGTGGCGGGTCGGACGGGTGGCGGGGCCGCGGCACGAGAGGGCCGTCCCGCAGCGCCTGGAGCTCGTCCGGTGTGGGGCGTCGTCCCTGCGTCCGGATGAAGTGATGGGTCAGGCACGTGTCGTCCAGCGGGTCGGATCCGGACTGGTCGTCGATCGGCATCAGTGCGTCCTCGCGGTGTGGAGCACTCCGCGTCCCCTGCTCGAACGACGTGCCTGACGTACCCAGCCGGGCGGTGGTCCATGCTGCCCTCAACGTTTCGGTCGCGTCGCCCGTCAAGTGGGCGTCAGTGTGAAGTGGGAACGGGGGAGACGGGTGGACGACCGGACCAGGACCGAGTTCGCGGACTTCGTGGCGGCGCAGGTGCGCCCGCTGCTGGGCTTCGCGCACGCGCTCACGGCAGATCCGCACGACGCCTGGGACCTCACCCAGGAGACGTTGGCGCGGATGGGCGAACGGTGGGGACGGACGTCGTACGACGCACCGGCCGCGTATGCCCGCACGGTGATGGTCCGGCTCAACATCGACCGTGTACGACGCCTGCGTCGCGAGCTGCTGCGCTCGACGCCCGACCCCGAGGTCGCAGCTCCGGCGGCCGACCTCGACGGGGTGGAGGCGTGGCTGGTGGAGGCACTCGCCACCCTCTCGCCCCGCCAGCGCACTGCACTCGCCCTGCGACACGTCGAGGACCTCGACGTCCGGGGCATCGCCGAGCGGATGGGCTGCTCGGAGGGGACCGTCAAGAGCCAGCTGTCCCGGGGCACCGAGCGCCTGCGCGAGCACGCGCGCGAGCTCGGGATGCTGGCCGCGCGAGAAGGATGACGTGATGACCGAGGAACAGATCAGGGACGGCTACGAGCGGCTCGACTCGAGCGTCCACCCGCCGATGGACGCGGTCCACCGCGTGGAGGAGCGGATGGCCGTACGACGTCGCCGGCGCCGCGCCGGCACCGTGGTGGCCGCGGCGGCCGTGGTGGCCGCGGTCGGGGGCTACGTCGCCGTGTCGTCCGGTGACTCGGACGACGCCCGCGACGGCAGCGTGGTCGCGGTCGAGCCACCGCCGTCCGCGCTCGTGATGACCCGGCCCGACGGGTCGACGTACGAGTTCGAGGACCTGACGATCAGCTGCGACCCGCCGACCGCCTTCGGCAGCCCGCCGGGCGCCGGCGACGGCACGCGCGTCTACCTCTACAGCCCGATCCTCCCGGAGGGGAAGCGGTTGGCGCAGCCGTTCGTCATGGTGGAGGCCGTCCTGGACGGCCTGGACGAAGGGCGCACCCTCGAGCTCCCGCTGTCCGACGGCGGCGGCTCCGAGGAGGGTCCGCCGCTGACGGTGTTCGTCGCCGACACCGAGGGCGCGCCCGACGGGAACGAGGTCGTCAGCTCCGGCTCGAGCACGGGCACGCTGACGATCGCCGAGGCGTCCTGCGACCCGACGCCGGTCCTCGAGCTCGAGGTCGACGCGACCCTCGCGAGCGAGGAGCAGACCGAGGCCGGACAGCCCAAGCAGTCGCTGGTCCTGCAAGGCGCCGTGCGCTGACCCCGCGCCACCGGACAGTCCGGGGGTGGCTGGAGGCGGAACACCCCCGGACTGTTCGGCAACGCGGGCCGCGAGCTAGGCCGAGGACTCCCGCAGGAGCCACCAGGCGGCGAGCCAGGCGGCGGCGCCCGCGACGAGCTCCACGTGCAGCTCGACCATCGCGAGGGCGAACATCGTGGTCACCGCGACGGTGGTGAGGGCGTCCTCGGGCATCGGGTGGTCACAGGTCCGCGGGGACGGGGGCCAGCACGGCAGCGCGGCGGCGGGCGTCGAGTGCCGAGGAGCGGCGGGAGAGCCGCTCGTCGAGCACGGCGGCCGCCTCGGCACCCCGTCCCGCCATCGCGAGCGCGTGGACGAGGGTGTCCTCGACGACCTCGCGCTGTGCCTTGCTGCCGCCGAGCGGTGCCATCCTGGCGACCACCGACGTGAGGGTGGCCGACGCCTCGTCCCACCGCTCCTCGACCACGTCGACGAGCCCGCTGCACAGCGGCGAGACGACGTCACGGAACACGCGGTCCTCGTGGCGAGCCGACTCCGCGGCCAGCCGGACGAGGCCAGCGGCGTCACCGTCGGCCGCGAGCAGGACGGCGCCGTGCATCGCGGCGAACGGGGTCGGGGGAGAGGTGAGCCACTCGACGGGCGCCTGCGCGCGGACCTCGCCGACCGGGAGGTCGTCGGTCCACGCCCCGGTGACGCGTCCGCGCCACAGCAGCGCTCCGCTGTCGACCACGACGCGGCTGCCGCTGACCACGGACGGTGCGAGCTCCCGGGCGTAGCGCCGACGCACGGCCTCCACGTCGTCCTGCATCAGCTCGTGGAGCGCGGCGTGCCAGGAGAAGTGCGAGCGGTGGTTGGCCTCGGGACCCCGCGAGCGGATCCACTCGTCGAGCCAGGCGAGGCCGGCGACGTGGTCGCCGGTCTCGTAGAAGACGTGGGCCCGGGCGTGCACGGCGTGGCCGGAGGCCGGCTCGACCGAGAGGGCGTAGGACGACAGCTCCTCGGCCTCGGCCCAGCGCTCCTGGTCCTGGCGGACGAACGCGAGCTGGCCGGCGTACCACCAGTCGTCGCCGTAGGACCGGCCGAGCGACTCCACGAGCTCCGCGGTCTGGGTGCCGCTGGTGAGCCCTCCGAACGCGACGGTCGGTACGGCGACGCTGACGGCGAGCGCGTCGCGCGGGAAGAGCCGCACGTGGCGCAGCAGGGCCGCGGCTCCGGTGGCCTCGTCGGTGCGGAGCCGGGTGGTGACCGCGTCGAGGAACGAGCTCTCGCGGTCGTCCAGGTGGCGCCCCGCGGCGGCTCGGTGGGCGGCGCGCAGCGAGGCCTGCCAGTGGTTGTTCGTGCCCCACTCGTGCCCCAGCAGGGCGAGCGCGGCGTGCGCCTGCACGAAGCCCTCGTCCTCGGCGACGGCGGCCGCGAGACCGTCCTCGACGCCGTCCTGCAGCCGCAGCAGCCGGCCGAGCGCGGCGTTGTAGCGCTCGGCGGCGCCGGCGCTGGTGGACAACGTGAGGCCGTAGGGGTCGACCGGCCGGCCACGGGACTCACCGTGCATCGACCGGCTGACGACGCGGGCGACGTCGTAGGCCTGCTCGCGGATCTCGGGCATCGCGGTGGACTCCCACAGGTTGCCGCGGCGCAGCGAGCCGACGGCGAGGAAGGGGAGGTGGTCGGGCAGCGTGCCGAGGATGCGGCCGTCGTCGGCGGTGTCGATGCCCAGGCCGGCCGGGCCGGGCCGCACGAGCCCGGTCTGGGCGAGACGGGTCAGCAGGGGGTCGGCGGCGATGGAGCCGACCGGGCCGGTGCAGTTGACGACGGCGGCGACGCGCAGCTCGGTGCCGTCGTCGAGGGTGACGTGCAGCGCCTGGGCGCCCGCGCGGACGGCGGCGATGGTGCCGCGGTGACGCTCGAGCCGTCCGGCGTTCGCGATGGCGTCGAAGCGGCGGGCGGTCGCGGGCGCCATGCGGTGGCGGTGGACGTCCCAGGAGCGGGCGTCGTCGGCGATGAAGCGGCGCTTGTCGGCGTCGGAGAGCCCTCGCCACAGCTGGGCCGTCACGGGCCGGAGGCCGTCGATGGCGGCGCGCCAGTCACCGGTCGCCTCGACCGTTGTGTCGACGTGGGCGGCGATCGTCGAGCGCAGCGCGTCGAGCCCCTGGGTGCGCGTGATCCCGGGCGGCGGCGGCACCGGGGGAGTCGTGGGCAGGACGTGCGGGTGCGGTACGGCGTCGGTGCGTGAGACGACGTGGACGGTCCGGTCGGGCCGGTCGGCGCTGATCGCGAGGTCGACCATCGTCAGGCCGGAGCCGAGCATCAGCACGTCGCCCACCTCGGGGATCGGCTGCGTCCACGGGTCGGCGACGAGCCGCGGGTCGTCGGCCAGCTCGGGCGGCGCCCAGCCGGTGCCGGGTCGGCTGCTGGTCGCCAGGACGACGGCGCGCGCCTCGATGCGATCGCCGTCGGAGAGCTCGACGACGAACCCGTCGCCCGATCCGGCGACGTCGACGACCTCGGCGCGACGCCGTACGAGCCGCGCGTTGCCGGGGAACTCGGTCGCCGCGGTCAGCAGGCTCTCGACGTAGCGGCCGAAGACGGCGCGCGGCGCGAAGTCGTGCGGCTGGAAGGTCGGGTCGTGGTGGTTGCGCAGCCAGCGCAGGAAGTGCTCGGGGTCGCGCGGGAAGGCGCTCATGCCCGACGCAGGGACGTTGAGGAGGTGGCGGTCGTCGGTCGTGGAGTAGGCCTGGCCGCGCCCGGTGGTGGGCGCGGGGTCGACCAGCTCGACGCGGAAGCGCGAGGAGAGCGCGGTCACCAGGTGCGTCGCGACCAGCGTGCCGCCGGCGCCGGCGCCGACCACGACCACCCGACAGTCGCCCTCGTTCGTCCCCATCGCGATCGCTCCCCTCATAGTCCACTGAATTACTTGACTAAAGGTAGCAACCGTACGACCAGGGAGCGAACCGGACCGCGGCGTGGCGCGGCGCCGATGTGACGGCGCCGCACCGTCGCTCACTCGCCGAGCATGTCCTCCATGGCGGCGATCTCCTCTGCCTGGCCGGACTCGATGGACTCCGCCAGCTCGACGGCGTCCTCGAAGGTGCCGTCCCGCTGCTCGACCTGCGCCATCTCGATCGCGCCCTCGTGGTGCGCGATCATCATCCGCAGCCACGTCTGCTCGAAGGCCGCACCATCGGCGTCCTCGAGCGCGGCCATGTCGTCGGGATCCATCCCCGTCCCGTCGTCCATGCCCCCCATGTCGTGGCTGTTCACGTGGTCCCGCGAGGTCTCCGGGACCTCCTCTCCCCACGCGCTGAGCCAGTCGGCCATGGTCTCGATCTCGGGCGCCTGCGTGGCGAGGACCTCCTCGGCCAGCGCCGCGAAGTCGGGGGAGAGGTCGCGCCCCTGCGTCATGTCGACCATGACCAGGGCGTCGGCGTGGTGCGGGATCATCTCGGTCGCGAACTCGACGTCCGCGTCGTTGTGGACGTCGCCGTTGGCCGCGGTCCGCTCGGCGGCGGGGGCGCCCTCCGAGCTGCGGTCGTCAGTGCCGCAGGCGGAGAGGCCGGTGGCGACGGCGAGCGCGAACGTCAGCGCGAGCGCGCGCGAGTATCGGGTGGTGCGTGCGGACATGGGTGTCTCCTGTTGGTGTCCGTGGTGGTGGGTGGTCGCGAGCCTGCGCGGAGGCAGGCCGGACCCTCCTCAGCAGCGCAGGACGGACAGGGCGTGCAGGTCGGGCGGTGCGTGCAGGCGTACGACGACCGGTGCCGCGGGCACGGCCACTGCCGGTGGCAGGACCGCGAGCAGGCCCGAGCGCGGGCGGACCGCGCGCAGCAGCAGCACGGCAGCCGTGGCCAGGACGACCAGGCACAGCGAGAGGACAGCGCCGTCGTCGCCCGACTGGCTGTGCGTCGCGGAGCCGGTCAGCGACGTCGCGCTGCTCATGGCGTGGTCCGCCTGGTCAGCGAGGGTGGCGGTGTGCGCAGGACCGGCGTCGGTCACCGCGACGACCGCCGGGGCCGACCCGTGCGACGAGGTGTGCGTGGCGAGACCGTGCATGGCGAGGATCGCCAGGGCTGCAGCCATCGCCCACCACGTGCGGTTCACGTCGCCAGCCTAGGTCGCCCGCCTCATCACCACACGGGGGAACCCGGCGGACGTCGCCCCGGTGGGCGAAGCCAGCGCGAAGCCCGCCTTCTCGAAGAGCGCGCGGGTTCCGACGTAGGCCATGGTGAGGTCGACCTTCTCGCCCCGGTTGTCGACCGGGTAGCCCTCGACCACCGGAGCCCCGCGCTGGGCGGCGTACGCCACCGCACCCGCGAGCAGCACGTGCGAGATGCCGCGGCCGCGGTGGCCGGGCCGGACCCGGATGCACCAGACCGACCACGCGTCCTGGTCGTCGACGTGCGGGATCTTCGTGGAGCGCGCGAACGGCAGCTCTGCGCGGCGGGCGACCGCCGCCCAGCCCACGACCTCGTCGCCGTCGTAGGCCAGCACGCCGGGCTTGGTGCGCCTGCGGGTGAGCGCCTCGACGAAGTCCGCGCGCTCCTGGCCTGCGAGCGTTCGGTTGTCCGTGGCCGGGATCCGGTGGCTGAGGCACCAGCACACGCTCGAGGTGGGGTTCTTGGGTCCGACCATCGTCCGGACGTCGGCGAAGCGGGCGTGTGTCGCCGGGTGGACGACCAGCCCGTCGGCGCGGGCGAGGGGAGTCGCGGCCATGGCCTCAACCTAGTTGTGTTCAATGACAGCCATGGGTGAGCTGCGTCGGATCGGTCTGCTGGGCGGGATGAGCTGGGAGAGCAGTGCGCTCTACTACCGCCTCGTCAACGAGCAGGTCCGCGACCGGCTCGGCGGCTTCCACTCGGCGCGTCTGGTCATGGCGTCGGTCGACTTCGCCGAGGTCGAGGCGATGCAGGCCGCCGGCGACTGGGAGCGGGCCGGCGCGCTGCTCGCAGCGGAGGCGCGCGGGCTCGAGGCCGCGGGCGCCGAGTGCGTCGTGCTGTGCACGAACACGATGCACAAGGTCGCGGACGCGATCGAGGCCGCCGTCGACATCCCGCTGCTCCACCTCGCCGACGTGACCGCCGACGCGGTCCGGGCCGCCGGGCTCGACCGGGTCGCGCTGCTCGGCACCCGCTTCACGATGGAGCAGCCCTTCTACGCCGACCGCCTGCGGTCCCACGGCATCGACGTCCTCGTGCCGGAGGGTGACGACCTCGCCCTCGTGCACGACGTCATCTACGGCGAGCTCGTGCTCGGCGTCGTCCGCGACGAGTCACGTGCGGCGTACGGCGACGTGGTGCGGCGACTCGTCGAGCGGGGTGCCCAGGGGGTGGTGCTCGGCTGCACCGAGATCGAGCTGCTGATCGGTCCCGGCGACGTCGAGGTCCCGGTCTTCGCGACCACCGCGCTGCACGCCACGGCCGCTGTCGACTTCGCGCTCAGCTGAGCCGCACGACCCGGTCCAGCCAGGCGTCGAGCCCGGCGAGCTGCTCGGGCTGCCGGAACAGCGGTGGCCTGCCGGGCGGCGGCAGGTGGCCGACCGCGTCCATCACCAGCCAGTACGGGTGCATCGGCTCCGGCGCGTGGCCGGCGTACGCGTCGAGGAAGGCCGCTGCCGGTGACGTTAGCGCCACACCTGTCCGAGAGGTGGCCCTCGATCCGGCCGCGCCGGGGCCACGTCGCGGACACGTGTGGAGTCGGACGACCTCAGCCCTGCGCGGGCCAGAGCGAGTGGTACGCGTTGATCGCCGGCTGCCCGCCGAGGTGGGCGTAGAGCACGTGGGAGTCGCGGGGGATCTCGCCGTCCTTCACCAGGTCGATGAGCCCGGCGAGCGACTTCCCCTCGTAGACGGGGTCGGTGATCATCGCCTCGAGGTGCGCGCCCAGGGCCATCGCCTCCATCGTCGAGTCGACCGGCAGCCCGTAGAGCTCGCCGGCCCAGCCCTCCAGGACCGTGATCTCGTCGTCGCGCAGGTCGCGGCCGAGCTCGATCAGCTCGGCGGTGTGCCGGGCGATCCGGGCGACCTGGTCGGTCGTCTTCTCGAGGGTGGCGCTGGCGTCGATGCCGAGGACGCGACGTCGTACGCCGGTGAGGTCCTCCAGCGCCGCGAAGCCGACGATCATGCCGGCGTGCGTCGAGCCGGTCACCGTGCACACGACGATCGTGTCGAAGGTGATGCCGAGCGCCTTCTCCTGCTCGGCGACCTCGAAGGCCCAGTTGGCGAAGCCGAGGCCGCCGAGGCGGTGCTCGCTCGCGCCCGCCGGGATGGCGTACGGCGTCCCGCCGGCCTCCTCGACCTCGCGGAGCGCGTCCTTCCACGAGTCGCGGATGCCGATGTCGAAGCCGGCCGGGTCCAGGCGCGAGTCGGCGCCCATCATCCGGCTGAGGAGGATGTTGCCGACCTGGGTGTTGGTCGGGTCGTCCCACGGCACCCACCTCTCCTGCACGAGGCGGCACCTCAGGCCGAGGTGCGCGGCGACGGCGGCCACCTGCCGGGTGTGGTTGGACTGGTAGCCGCCGATGGAGACGAGCGTGTCGGCACCGCTGGCCAGGACGTCGGGGACGATTTACTCGAGCTTGCGGACCTTGTTGCCGCCGTAGGCCAGCCCGCTGCTCACGTCCTCTCGCTTGGCCCAGACCTGAGCCCCGCCGAGGTGCTGGGTCAGCCGCTTCAGGTGCTGGACGGGGGAGGGGCCGAAGGTGAGCGGGTAGCGCTCGAACTGCTCGAGGATCACGGGGTCTCCTGGTGCTCGGTCTGGTCGGGGATCAGGGCGGCGAGGTTCTGCCAGGTGGTGAAGGCGACCTCGGCCGCCGCGTCCACGTCGCCGGACTCGCACGCGGCGACGAGCCGGTGGTGCAGGTGGACGGAGTCGGTCGCGGCGAGCGAGGCGAAGCGCAGCCGCTCGAGGCGACGCACCACGGGGCCGAACTGGTCCAGGACCGTCGCGACCGCGCGGTTGCCGCTGACCTCGACGGCCACGGCGTGGAAGTCGTCGTCCGCCGCGAGCGCGGCGTCCGTGTCGTGGGCGTCGACCGCTGCCGCGAAGCGCGCGTTGGCCGTACGCATCCGCTCGACATCGGCGGTGGTGAGGCGGGCGACCGCCTCGGTCACCGCGAGGCGGTGCATGCTCGCCACGACCGCCTGCGCCTCGCGGACCTCGGCGACGTCGATGTCGGCGACCACGGTGGACCGGCCGGGAGCGGCACGGACCAGCCCCGTCGCACCGAGCCGGAGCAGCGCCTCACGCACGGGCGTACGGCTGACGCCCAGCCAGCTCGCGAGCTCGGTGTCGCGCACGACCTCCCCGGGCGCGAGGGTGCCGTCGACGATCGCGTCGCGGAGCCGGTCGTGGACCGAGTCGCGGAGGAGCTCCGTGCGCAATGGGGCGGGGGAGGACGGGACCGGCACGCAATATATTGGATATCAGGACCCGGGGATCCGTCAACCGCTGAGGGGTACTGCGGCCCGTGCCCGCTCCCTACCGTCGTGCCTTCGAGCTGCTCGCCCGCACCCGCTCCGCGCCCGCCTTCCACCCTGACGGCGCGCTCTACGAGGGGCTCGCCGTTGTCCGGGGACCGGGTCCGTTGCCGGAGGGCGACGTGGCGTGCCTGGTCCGGTTGTCCAAGGGCATCGGCACGCCGCGTGGCGCGCCCGACCTGCTGGGTGTCGCGATCCGCCTGCTGCACGACCCGCCGATCGACGTGCTGTGCACGTCGGCGCCCGGCGACGGATCCGGGTGGCGCCGGTTCGTGCTGCGCCCAGCCCGACGGTGGGGCGGGATCACCGCGACCTCGCTGATGCAGTGGTCCCGGGCGGGGAGGCGGATGAGCGTCCTCGTCGAGATGCCGCGCGGGCTCGGGTCGCCCGAGCCCGACGTCCTGGTGGACCGGCTGCCGACCACGCTGGCCCTGCGGGTCGTCGACCGCGACGGGCACGTGCAGGCCGGCACGATCGAGGTGCTGCGTCGCTCCCAGCTCGAGCGACCGGCCTTCGACCCGGTGCTGTACCCGCCGCCGTCGTGGCGGCTGGCGCCCCGGTGGCTGTCGGCGCTCCGAGAGCGCGCCTACGTCGGCAGCCGGGACGGGCAGCGCGGTCGTCCGTCGGATCGGGCAGTCTGAGCACATGCTCACCGTCGTCATCGCGCTGTCCGCCAACACCGCACTGGCTGTCCTCAAGACCATCGTCGCGATGCTGACCGGATCGGCCTCGATGGTCGCGGAGGCCGCGCACTCGTGGGCCGACGCCGGCAACGAGGTCTTCCTCCTCGTCGCCGAGCGCCGTGCGGAGAAGCCGGCCGACGCCACGCACCCGCTCGGCTTCGGCCGCGAGGCCTACGTCTGGTCGATGATCGCCGCCTTCGGGCTGTTCGGCGTGGGGGCGGCCGTCTCGGTGTGGCACGGCATCTCCTCGCTGACCGCCGAGGAGGCGGAGGCCGACTACCTCTGGGCCTACCTCGTCCTCGGCGCGGCCTTCGTGCTCGAGGGCATCTCCTTCTTCCAGGCCCGCCGCGAGGTGCGCAAGGGCGCCCGCAAGGCCGACGTGAGCCGGGCGAAGTTCCTCGACCGGACGTCCAACCCGACGCTGCGAGCCGTGTTCTTCGAGGACGCCGCCGCGCTGCTCGGCATCATCATCGCGGTGACCGGACTGGCGCTGCACCAGGTCACGCACCAGCCGGTGTGGGACGCGATCGGCTCGATCCTCGTCGGCCTGCTGCTCGGCTTCGTCGCGCTCTACCTGCTGCGGCGCAACATGGAGTTCCTCGTCGGCCAGGTCGCGGACCCGGCCGCCTACGAGACCGTGCTCGGCTGGCTGCGCGAGCGCCCCGAGGTCGAGTCGGTCAACACCCTGCACCTGGAGTACGTCGGCCCCGGCAAGGTGTTCCTCGTCGGGTCGGTCGACCTCGTGGGCGACGACCCGGAGAGCGAGGCGGCCGAGGAGCTGCAGCGCCTTGAGGACCACCTCGAGCAGCGCCACGACATCGCCCGCGCGGTCCTGTCGCTGGCGGCCCCCGGCCGGCCGCCGTACATCACCGGGGGAGCGGGGAACAATCCCGGTAGTTGAGCGTTGAACCAGTCATGAAGAAGATCGGGTTCCTGAACTTCGGCCACTGGACCGACTCCCCGCAGTCCGCGGTCCGGTCCGCGTCCGACACCCTGCTGCAGTCGATCGACCTCGCGGTCGCCGCCGAGGAGCTCGGCGCCGACGGCGCCTACTTCCGCGTGCACCACTTCGCGCGCCAGCTCGCCTCGCCGTTCCCGTTGCTTGCCGCGGTCGGCGCGCGCACCAGCCGCATCGAGATCGGCACCGGCGTGATCGACATGCGCTACGAGAACCCGCTCTACATGGCCGAGGACGCCGGCTCCGCCGACCTCATCTCCGGCGGCAGGCTCCAGCTCGGCATCAGCCGGGGATCACCGGAGCAGGTCATCGACGGCTGGCGCTACTTCGGCTACGCACCCGCCGAGGGTGAGGACCAGGCCGACATGGCGCGCCGCCACACGGAGGTGTTCCTGCAGGTCCTCGAGGGCCAGGGCTTCGCCGAGCCCAACCCGCGTCCGATGTTCCCCAACCCGCCGGGGCTGCTGCGCGTCGAGCCGCACTCGCCGGACCTGCGCAACCGCATCTGGTGGGGCGCCGCCTCGGACGCGACCGCACGCTGGACCGCCGAGAAGGGCATGAACCTGATGTCGTCGACCCTCAAGGCCGACGAGACGGGCGAGCCCTTCCACGTCCAGCAGCGCAAGCAGATCGAGGTGTTCCGCGACGCCTGGCGCGAGGCCGGTCACGACGGTGAGCCTCGCGTCTCGGTCAGCCGCTCGATCATGCCGATCACGACCGACCTCGACCGGATGTACTTCGGCCGCGAGGGCGCCAGCACCGACCAGTTCGGCCAGATCGAGGCCAACCTGCGCGCGGTCTTCGGCAGGACGTACGCCGCCGAGCCTGACGTGCTCGTCAAGGAGCTCGCCGACGACGAGGCCGTCGCGGCCGCCGACACCCTGCTCCTCACGGTGCCCAACCAGCTCGGCGTGGACTACAACGCCCACCTGCTCGAGACGGTGCTCACCCAGGTCGCCCCCGACCTCGGCTGGCGCTGAACCCCACCCCTCCACACCGACAGAAGGACCCATCCATGGCACGGATCGCAGTACTCGGCGGAAGCGGCTACGCAGGAGCGGCGGTGGTCGCGGAAGCGGCTCGTCGCGGCCACGACGTGACGGCAGTGAGCCGTACGTCCCCCGGCTCACCGGTCGACGGCGTGACCTACGTCGAGGGCTCGGTCCTCGACGCCGACGTGCTCGACCGGGTCGTCGGGGACGCGGACGTCGTCGTCAGCGCACTCTCCCCGCGCGAGGACATGGCCGGCAAGGTCGAGGGCGTCGTCGAGGACCTCATCGGCCGCCTCGCCGGTACGTCGACCCGGCTGGGCTACGTCGGCGGCGCCTCGTCGCTGCTCACCGAGGAGGGTGGGCCGACCCTCTGGGACGTGAGCAAGGAGCACGTGCCGGACGAGGTGCGGCCCGAGATCGAGACCGGCCTCGCCACCTACGCGATGCTCCAGGACAGCCCGGAGTCGCTGGACTGGTTCTACGTCAGCCCGCCGCAGGACTTCGGCTCGTGGCTCGGCACCCCCTCGAAGGGCACCTACACGCTGGGGGGCGACGTCCTGCTGCGTGACGCCGACGGCGCGTCGACCATCTCGGCCGACGACCTGGCGATCGCGATCGTCGACGAGGTCGAGTCGGGCGCGCACCGGCGGGGCCGGTTCACCGCGATCGCCTGACCCGGGTCCGTAGGTCAGTCGCTCAGGGGGCGGCCGAGCGCAGCTTCTCCAGCAGCGGCTCGGCCGCCTCGCTGATGAAGCGGTCCTGGCCCTCGTCGCCGACCTGCACCAGCGCGACGTCGGTGAAGCCGGCCTCCCAGTAGGCCGAGACCGCCTCGACGATCTTGTCGAGGTCTGGTCCGCACGGGATGGACTCGGCCACGTCCTCCGGGCGGACGAACTGCGTCGCGCCGGAGAAGCCGGCCGGGGTGGGCAGGTCGGCGTTCACCTTCCAGCCGCCGGCGAACCAGCGGAACTGCTCGTGCGCCCGCTGGACGGCGGTGTCCTCGTCGGGGTCCCAGCAGATCGGGATCTGGCCGATCGCCCTCGCGTCGTCACCGATCCGCGGAGCGTCGGCGACGGCGTTCCAGCTCTCGATGAGCTCGGCCTTGGGCTCGACGCCGATGAGGTGGTCGCCGAGCGGGGCGAACGTCTCGATGCCACGATCGCCGGCGACGGCGAGCCCGATCTGGACGCGCTCGTCGGGCAGGTCCCAGATGCGGGCCGAGTCGACCTGGAAGAAGTCGCCGCGGTAGTCCACGAGGTCGCCGGTGAAGAGCTCGCGGATGATCTCGACCGCCTCGAACAGCATGTCCTGGCGCTCGGCGACGGCCGGCCAGCCCTCTCCGACGACGTGCTCGTTGAGGTTCTCGCCGCTGCCGAGGCCGAGGGTGAACCGGCCCTCGGCCAGGATCTGCAGGGTCGCGGCCTTCTGGGCCACGACGGCCGGGTGGTAGCGCAGGGTCGGACAGGTCACGTAGGTCATCAGGCCCACGCTCTCGGTCGCCTGCGCGACCGCGCCGAGGACGGTCCACGCGTAGGGGGCGTGCCCCTGCTCGGTGAGCCAGGGGGAGAAGTGGTCGCTCGACACCTCGAAGTCGAAGCCGGCCCGCTCCGCGGCGACGGCGTAGCGCACCAGCTCCCGCGGGCCGCTCTGCTCGGTCATCAACGTGTACCCGAATCGCGTCATGGCTCGACGGTAGCCAGCACCCGGGCGGGGCAGCCCACCCCTTCGGACCAGTGCTTGGCTGGTGGCATGGACGACACACAGGCCAGCGACCCCAACACCGAGAAGACCGACCGGGACGGCAAGGAGGGCCAGGTCTCCGAGACCGCCTCGGAGTTCGGCGAGGAGATCAGCTCGGGCGACTCGGTCGCCGGGCAGCCCGACCCGCACCCCGGTGAGGTGGACGAGGGTGCCCAGGGCCCCAACGCGATCCCCGACGACCCGACCGGTGAGCACCCGCACAAGCCCTGACGCGGCCCTGATGCGGCCCTGATGCGGTAGGACTGGTGCCATGAGCAGACCGGTCATCGTCGTCGTGGGTGCAGGACCCGGCGTGAGCGGGTCGGTGGCCCGCCGCTTCGCCGACGAGGGGTACGACGTCGCGCTGCTGGGCGCTGACCAGCAGGTCCTCGACGACCTCGTGCCCGACCTGGAGGCGCGGGGCGCCACGGTCGGCCACACGGTCGCCGACGTGACGGACGAGCAGGCCGCGCGGGACGCCGTACGGCGTTTCGGCGAGCACACCGGCCACATCGACGTCCTGCACTTCAACCCCAGCGCCTACCGCGAGAAGGACCCGCTCACCCTCAGCGTCCCCGAGCTGCTGGAGGACGTCGCGCTCGGTGTCGGTGCGCTGCTGACGGTCGCGCAGGCGGCTCGGCCCCACATGTCGGCCGGCGGCCGCATCAGCGTCACCGGCAGCATGGCGGCGGACGAGCCCTGGGAGGGCGCGGCCTCGCTCGGCGTGCAGAAGGCGGGTGTCCGCAACCTCGTGCACAGCCTCGACAAGGCACTGAGGGGAGACGGCATCCGCGCGGTGTCGGTCACCGTTCGCGGCACGCTGTCGCGCGAGGGCGCGTTCACCCCCGATCGCGTCGCGGACGCGCTCTGGGACGCGGTCACCACCGACGAGTCGCAGTGGCGCACCGAGGTGCCGTACCCCGGCTGAGCCTCAGCGCTTGCGGCCCCACACCAGGTAGGCGATCGGGCCGAGCGGCTGGACCGACAGGACGGGTCCCCAGAGGAGCTTCGGTCCGCGGACCAGCTCCTTCGGCCGGTCCTTGAGGTCGCGGGCGCACCACGTGGTCAGCGCCATCTCCGCGACGCCGACGGCGACGACGATCCTCTTCTGCGTGGGGCTCATGTCCGACCAGCTCTTCTTCGCCATGGCCGCACCGTAGCGGGCCGGTCCCCGTCAGGCGCCGTCGAGGCCGTTGAGCAGGAACCAGAAGACCACCAGCCCGACGAACAGGCCGAGCAGTCCCCACCAGATCCCGGTGACGGCCCGCCGCCCGGTGCTCGCCCCCTCCCGCGCCAGCCCCGGAAGGGCGGTGGCCAGCGCCGCGCCGACCGCGGCCATCGCGAGCAGTGCGACCGGGATGATCCAGTTCTCGGCGTTCCCGCCGTCGCCGGTGTCGGCGAAGTACGCCACGACCGGCAGCACCACCATGCCGAGGACGATCAGGACGGCGATGCCGACGACGCGCTGGGCTGACCTGGTCATGGCGAGAAGGTAGTGGTCAGGACTCCCCTCTGTCCTCCTTCGCCACCAGCGTCAGGACGTCGTAGGTCGCCACGGGCTCGCCGTCGCCGTTGACGACCAGGGCGTCCCAGCGGACCTCGCCGTAGTCGGCGGTGGCGCGGGGCGTCATCTGCTTGACGGTCAGCGTGACCTGGATCGAGTCGCCGGCCTTGACGGGGGTGAGGAAGCGCAGGTTGTCGACGCCGAAGTTGGCGAGGACCGGCCCCGGGGCGGGGTCGACGAAGAGCCCGGCCGCCATCGAGACGATGAGGTAGCCGTGGGCGACGATCCCGCCGAAGAGCGGGTTCTGCGCCGCTGCGTCGGGGTCGGTGTGCGCGTAGAAGGTGTCGCCGGTGAACTCCGAGAAGTGGTCGATGTCGTCGCGCGAGATCACCCGCGGCTCGGACACGATCGTGTCGCCGACCTCGAGCGTCGCGAGCGAGTGGCGGAACGGGTGCTCCGGCGTCACGGTCCGCCAGGAACCGCGGGTCCAGCGGCCGGTGATGGCGGTGAGCATGTCGGGGGAGGCCTGGATCGCGGTGCGCTGCATGTGGTGCAGCACGCCGCGCACGCCGCCGAGCTCCTCGCCGCCGCCGGCGCGCCCGGGGCCGCCGTGGACCAGCATCGGCAGGGGAGAGCCGTGGCCGGTGGACTCCGGGGCGTCGTCGCGGTCGAGGACCAGGATCCGGCCGTGCCACGGCGCGAGGCCGAGGACCACGGTCCGTGCGACGGCCGGGTCGTGGGTCACGACCGAGCCGACGAGGGAGCCCCTGCCGCGCGCGGCCAGGGTGACGGCCTCGTCGAGGGAGTCGTACGACATCACGGTCGACACCGGGCCGAAGGGCTCGACGTCGTGCGGCTCCACCGCGCCGGTGCGGGCCCTGAGCAGGACCGGCGACATGAAGGCGCCGCGCTCGCCGTCGCCGGCGAACCCGGTCGTCGCGATCGGGTCGCCGTGGACCACGTCGGCGGACGAGCGGAGCGCCTCGACGGCCTTGCGCACCTCCTCGCGCTGGCCGAGGGAGGCGAGCGGGCCCATCCGGACGGACTCGTCGCCGGGGTGGCCGACCGTGATCGTCGCAAGCCTGGCGCTGATCGCCTCGGTCATCTCGTCGGCCACCGCGGAGGGCACGATCACACGGCGGATCGCCGTGCACTTCTGGCCCGCCTTGGCGGTCATCTCGGTGACGACGCCCTTCACGAAGAGGTCCCACTCGGGGTCGCTCGACGTCACGTCAGGGCCGAGGACCGAGCAGTTGAGGGAGTCGGCCTCGACCTGCAGCGTCACGCCGCCGTGCAGGACGGACGGGTGCTGGCGGAGGATCCCGGCGGTGTGCGCCGAGCCGGTGAAGGCGACCGAGTCCTGGACGCCGAGGTGGTCGAGCAGGTCGCCGGCCGAGCCGGACAGCAGCTGGAGCGAGCCCTCGGGCAGGATCCCCGACTCGATGATCCGGCGCACGACGAGCTCGGTGAGGTACGCCGTCTGGCTGGCGGGCTTGACGATCGACGGCAGGCCGGCGACGAAGGCCGGCGCGAGCTTCTCGAGCATGCCCCAGACGGGGAAGTTGAAGGCGTTGATCTGCACGGCGACCCCGGGTCGCGACGTGTAGACGTGCTGCCCCAGGAAGACACCGGTGCGACCGAGCTGCTCGAGGTCGCCGTCGCAGACGACGATGTCGTTGGGCAGCTCGCGCCGCGCCTTGGACGAGTAGCTGAAGACCGTGCCGAAGCCGCCGTCGATGTCGATCCACGAGTCGCGCCGCGTGGCCCCCGTCGAGAGCGAGACCTCGTAGAGCTCGTCCTTGAGCCCGGTGAGGTGCGTGGCCACCTCCTTGAGCAGCAGCGCCCGTTCGTGGAACGTCCGCTCCCGGATCGCGGGACCGCCGACCGTGCGGGCGTGGTGGGTCATCTCGCCGAGGTCGAGGCCCGCGCTGGAGATGCGCGCGACCTCCTCACCCGTCGCGGCGTCGAGCAGCGGGTCGCCCTCCGCCGAGGCGGCGTACCAGCGGCCGGCGGCGTAGCTCTCGAGCAGTCGGCTCACGGGGTTCCTCCAGGTCGGGGCAGTGCCGGACCGGTGTCGCGGTCGCGGATTGCGTGGCAGGGTGACTGGTGACACACTAATACCAGACCGATCGGTCAGTAAATCCCATGGTGGAGGTGGCATGACGCTCGCTGAGGCCCCGTCCGAGACCCCGTCCGAGCAGGCGCTCGAGGCGCACTTCGAGGCGACGATCGCGCGCAACGACCGGATCGAGCCGCGCGACTGGATGCCGGAGGGCTACCGCAGGACGCTCGTGCGCCAGATCGCGCAGCACGCGCACAGCGAGATCATCGGCATGCAGCCCGAGGGCAACTGGATCACCCGTGCCCCGAGCCTGCGCCGCAAGGCGATCCTGCTCGCCAAGGTCCAGGACGAGGCCGGCCACGGGCTCTACCTCTACTCCGCGGCCGAGACCCTCGGCGTCTCCCGGACGGAGCTCATCGAGCTGCTGATCTCGGGACGGCAGAAGTACTCCTCGATCTTCAACTACCCGACCCTCTCGTACGCCGACGTCGGCACGATCGGCTGGCTCGTCGACGGCGCCGCGATCTGCAACCAGGTGCCGCTGTGCCGCACCTCCTACGGCCCCTACGGCCGCGCGATGATCCGCGTCTGCAAGGAGGAGTCCTTCCACCAGCGGCAGGGCTACGAGCTGCTGATGACGATGATGCGCGGCACCGACGAGCAGCGCGCGATGGTGCAGGAGTCGGTCGACCGCTTCTGGTGGCCGGCGCTGATGATGTTCGGCCCGCCCGACGCGGACTCGCCCAACACCGCCCAGTCGATGGCATGGGGGATCAAGCGCAACACCAATGACGAGCTGCGCCAGAAGTTCGTCGACATGTCGGTCCCGCAGGCCGAGGCGCTCGGCGTGACGCTGCCCGACCCCGAGCTCCGGTGGAACGAGGAGCGCGGCCAGCACGACTTCGGCCAGCCCGACTGGGAGGAGTTCATGCAGGGCGTGAAGGGCAACGGCCCCTGCAACGCCCAGCGCATGGCCCACCGTCGTCGCGCCCACGAGGACGGCGCCTGGGTGCGCGAGGCTGCGACGGCCTACGCCGCGAAGCAGCGAGGGGCGAGCGCATGAGCAACCTCTCCGCCGAGGGCGGGCACGGCGCCGTACCGCTGGAGGGCGTGCCGACAGGTGAGGGCGTCCCGGCGCCCGAGCCCGAGTGGCCGCTCTACGAGGTGTTCGTCCGCGGCAAGCGCGGGCTCAACCACGTCCACGTCGGCTCGCTGCACGCCGCCGACGACCGGATGGCGCTGCTGCACGCCCGCGACGTCTACACCCGCCGCAACGAGGGCGTCAGCATCTGGGTCGTCCGTGCCGACGCGATCACCGCGTCGAGCCCCGACGAGAAGGACCCGATGTTCGCGCCGAGCGGCGACAAGGTCTACCGCCACCCGACCTTCTACGACATCCCCGACAACGTCCCCCACATGTAATGACTGAGCACATCCACACCTCGCCCGAGGACGAGCACGAGAGCGCCTACAGCGGCCTGCTCGTCAACGACGCCCACTGGGCGTTCGGCACCGACTTCGAGGACCCGCTGGCGGGCGTCGACACGACGATCCCGGACGGCGTCGACGCGGCGACGCTGGCGACGTACGCCCTGATGCTGGGCGACGACTCGCTCGTGATGTCGCACCGGATCTCGGAGTGGACGAGCAACGCGCCCGACCTCGAGGACGACATCGCGCTGTCCAACATCGCGCTGGACCTGCTCGGCCAGGCGCGGCTGCTGCTGGCGCGCGCGGCCAAGGCCGACGAGTCGATCGTCCCGCGGCTGCCGGAGGGCTCGCCCGCCCCGCCCGAGGACGCGCTCGCGTTCTTCCGCGAGGCCCACCAGCTCCGCAACGTCCGCCTCGCCGAGCTGGTCAACGGCGACTTCGCCGAGGCGACCGTGCGGGTGCTGCTGTTCTCGGTCTGGCGTCTCGCGTTGTTCGAGCGGCTGCGCGAGAGCCGCGACCACGTGCTCGCCGCGGTCGCCGCGAAGGGCGTCAAGGAGCTGGCCTACCACCGCGACTACGCCGCACGCTGGTTCGTCACCCTTGCCCACGGGACCGACGAGTCCCGCCGCCGCCTGCTGACGGCGTACGACGCCCTCTGGCCGCTGTGGCCCGAGCTGTTCGACACCCACCCGGTCGAGGCGGCCGCCGCCGAGGCGGGCGTCGGGGTCGACCCGGCGACCGTCCGCGAGGCGGCCGAGGGCGTGCTCGACCAGGTCCTCGCCGCGGCCGACATCGAGCGGTCCGAGGCGCCCCGGCGCTCGGGCGTGCTCGGGAGGACCGGCCGTGACGGGATGCACGGCGAGCCGTTGAGCAGGATGCTCGCAGAGATGCAGTCCGTCGCGCGGGCGCACCCGATGGGCCAGTGGTGATGGGGATGAGGCTGATGAGTCGGAAGGCCGAGCGGGCGCGCCGGGTGGCCGAGCGGGTCACCGACCCCGAGCTGCCGATGCTCTCGCTCGCCGACCTGGGCGTGCTGCGCGACGTCGACGTGGTGGGTGACTCGCACGTCGTCGTCGACATCACCCCGACCTACTCCGGCTGTCCCGCGATGGCGGCCATGCGCGACGACCTCGTGCGCGAGCTCACCGGAGCCGGGTTCGACACGGTCGAGGTGCGGGTGAGCCTGCACCCCGCGTGGACCACCGACTGGATCACCCCGGCCGGCCGCGCCGCGCTCGCCGCAGCGGGCATCTCGCCGCCCGGGCCGGCGCCGTCCACCAGCGGCCCGATCCCGCTGTCGCTCCTGCCGACCGCCCGCCAGGTGCGTTGCCCGCAGTGCGGCTCGCCCGCCACCGAGCTCGTCTCGGAGTTCGGCTCGACCGCGTGCAAGGCGCAGTACCGCTGCACCGCCTGCCTCGAGCCGTTCGACCACGTCAAGGAGATCTGAGCGTGGCACCCCGTCAAGGTCAGGCCTTCCACCAGCTGACGGTCCGCGACGTCGAGCCGCTGACGGACGACTCGGCGGCGGTCACCTTCGACGTGCCCGACGACCTGCGCGAGCTCTTCGCCTTCGAGCCGGGGGAGGCGCTCACGCTCCGCCGCGTCGTCGACGGTGTCGAGCACCGCCGCACCTACTCCATCTGCGCGCCCGCCGGCGCCGCCCCGCGCATCGGCGTGCGCGAGATCCCCGACGGGATGTTCTCGTCGTGGCTCATCCACCAGGTCCGGCCGGGGGAGACCGTCGAGGTGGCCGAGCCGTCGGGCAGCTTCCGCGCCGACCCGGCGAGCCCCGGGCGTCACCTCTGCATCGCGGCGGGCTCGGGCATCACCCCGATGCTGTCCATCGCCGCATCCGTCCTGGCCAACCCGGCGAGCTCGGTGACGATGCTCTACGGCAACCGCGAGACGACGTCGGTGATGTTCGCCGAGGAGCTCAGCGACCTCAAGAACCTCCACGGCTCGCGCTTCGACCTCGTCCACGTGCTCTCGCGCGAGCCCCGCGACGTCGAGCTCTTCTCGGGTCGCCTCGACGCCGACCGGCTGCGCCGGCTGCTGCCGGTCAAGGTGGCCCTCGGCTCGATCGACCACGTCTGGTTGTGCGGCCCGCTCGGCCTCGTCCAGGACGCGCGTACGGTGCTGGAGGAGCTGGGCGTGCCGAAGGAGAAGGTCCACTTCGAGCTGTTCTTCGTCGACGAGCCGCCGCCGACGCTGCGCCACGCCGACCGCGTGGTCGAGGGCGTGACCAGCGAGGTGACCGTCGTCCTCGACGGCCGTACGACGACCACGCCGATGGCGCGCGACGCGACGGTGCTCGACTCCGCCCAGGCCGTGCGCAGCGACCTGCCGTTCGCCTGCAAGGGCGGCGTGTGCGGCACCTGCCGGGCGAAGGTCGTCGACGGCGACGTCGAGATGGTGCGCAACTACGCCCTCGAGCCCGCCGAGGTAGAGCAGCAGTTCGTGCTGACCTGCCAGACCTACCCGGTCAGCGACGCGGTGACCGTCGACTTCGATGCCTGACGCCGCGCGTGAGATGTGGGCCGCCGACACGGCCAGCGCGGCCCTGGGCATCGAGCTGGTCGACATCGGCCCGGGCGCCGCACGGGTGTCGATGCTCGTGCGCCCCGACATGGTCAACGGCCACGACCTCTGCCACGGCGGGCTGATCGCGACCCTCGCCGACTCGGCGTTCGCGCTCGCGTGCAACTCCCACGGTCCCGTCACCGTGGCCGCCGGCTTCAGCATCGACTTCCTGGCTCCCGGTCGGCTCGGCCAGGTGCTCCATGCCGACGCGCGGAAGGTGTCGCTGCGTGGCCGCTCCGGCGTGTACGACGTCACGGTGCGCGCCGACGACCCCGACACCGGTGAGGTGATCGCGGAGTTCCGCGGCCGGAGCCGGGTGCTGCCGTCGCGCTAGCGACGGGCGAGACCGTCGAACGCAAGGGTGGTCACGGCGTCGGCGACCGCTTGGACGTCGGGGTCGCTGCGCAGCCACTCGGTCATCGAGTTGACCATCCCGAAGAGGAGGCGGCTGGTGAGCAGCGGCTCGAGGTCGCCGCGGATCGCGCCGTCCTCGGCCGCCTCGCGCACCATCTCCGCCAGTCGGTGGTCGATCTCGCGGCGCCGCTGCAGGGCGGCCTGCTCGGTGGGCGTGTTGCCGCGCACCCGCAGGAGCAGGGTGACCGCCGGGAGGTGGTCGACCAGGACGACGACGCTGCCGCGTACAGCCGCACGCAGGCGCTCGCCCGCGTCCAGCCCGGTCGTCGCCCCCACCTCGTCCAAGGAGGCGGTGAGGGCGTCGAGGGCCTCGTCCACCGCGCTCTCGAGCAGGTGCTCCTTGCTCGGCACGTGGTGGTAGATCGCCGACTTGGTGAGCCCGAGCTCGCGGGCCAGGTCACCCATGCTCGTGGCGTCGTAGCCTTGCCGGTTGAAGAGCTCGACGGCGACCCGGAGGACCGACTGCTGGTCGTGGCCCGGCCGGCCGCGCCGCGCGCGCTCTGACATGGATGAACGTTCTCACGACAGCCGCTCGCCCCGGAGGAGCACACCGTGCACGACCTGAGTCCGCAGCCCGGCGACCTCGACCCGATCGAGACCGCGCCCGTCGAGGAGCTGCGGGCCCTGCAGCTCGAGCGGCTCCAGTGGTCGGTGCGCCACGCCTACGACCACGTCCCGCACTACCGCTCGGCCTTCGACGAGGCGGGTGTCGGACCCGACGACATCCGCGAGCTTCCCGACCTCGCGCGGCTGCCGTTCACGACCAAGGCGACGCTGCGCGACAACTACCCGTTCGGGATGTTCGCGGTGCCCCGCGAGGACGTCGTACGGCTCCACGCGTCGAGCGGCACGACCGGCAAGCCGACGGTGGTCGGCTACACCCGCGACGACCTCGGCATGTGGGCCGACGTCGTCGCCCGCTCGATCCGCGCGGCGGGCGGGCGACGCGGGATGATCCTGCACAACGCCTACGGCTACGGGCTGTTCACCGGCGGCCTGGGCGCGCACGCCGGCGCCGAGCGGATGGGCTGCACCGTCGTACCGGTGTCCGGTGGGATGACGCAGCGCCAGGTGCAGCTGATCCTCGACTTCGAGCCCGACATCATCATGGTGACGCCCTCCTACATGCTCTCGATCATCGACGAGCTCGAGGCGCAGGGCGTCGACCCGCGCTCGACCTCGCTCAAGGTCGGCATCTTCGGTGCCGAGCCCTGGACCAACGACATGCGTCGCGAGGTCGAGGAGCGGATGGACATGCACGCGGTCGACATCTACGGGCTCTCCGAGGTGATCGGTCCCGGCGTCGCCAGCGAGTGCGTGGAGACCAAGGACGGCCTGCACGTGTGGGAGGACCACTTCTACCCGGAGGTCATCGACCCGGTGACGGGGGAGGTGCTGCCCGACGGCGAGGAGGGCGAGCTCGTCTTCACGACGCTGACCAAGCAGGCTATGCCGGTGATCCGCTACCGCACCCGCGACCTCACCCGGCTGTCACCGGGCACCGCGCGCACGATGCGGCGGATGGAGAAGATCACCGGTCGCACCGACGACATGATGATCCTGCGCGGGGTCAACGTCTTCCCGACCCAGATCGAGGAGGTCGTCCTGGGCCTGCCGGCGCTCTCGCCGCACTTCCAGTGCCACCTCGACCGGACCGGCAACCTCGACGAGCTGACGGTGAAGGTCGAGCGGCGCGAGCACACCACGGACGTCGAGGCGACCGCCGCGGGGGCCGAGCTGCGCCAGCGGGTGAAGGACCGGATCGGCGTGACCGTCGCGGTGGACGTCGTCGACGTCGCCTCCATCGAGCGCTCGGTGGGGAAGATGAAGCGGATCGTCGACCACCGGAAGGCTCGCTGAGCGGTTATTTACCGCTGATCGCCTCACGGGGGCTACAGTGGCAGCAGCGTCCAGACGCCGTGCCCCGCTGATCACCCCGGATCCCACCGGCACCGCGCTCCTGCCGCCCGCTCCACACCTCACGCCGCTGCGCCCAGGGCGAGGCCGACCGGCTCGCCCGTCCCGCTAGGCGTATCCACGTCCGGGAGGACCCCTTGGCCCAGCGCCAGCGTCAACGCGGCTCCCGCCGCACCCCAGCGCACGCCCGCCACAAGGACAACGAGGGCATCGTCCCCGTCCTGGCACGCGCCGTCCGCGAGCTCGAGTCCGCCGTCCAGCGCGGCCCGCTCGCGCCCGGCCAGCGGGTCCGCTTCCAGGTGGTCGCCCTGCTGGTGCGTGAGCACCGCGGCGACGTACGACACTCGGCTGAGCTCACCGACGCCCAGAAGGCCGACGAGCTCAAGCGCCTCGACGGCATCGCGACGATCCTCGCCAAGACGGCCACGCGCGACCCCTCTCTCTTCGGCCTGCTGTCCGAGGACTCCGTCATCACGCCCAGCGCCCGCGACCTGCGCCTGGAGATGCTCCGCAAGGCCGGCATCGAGGCCGCGCCCGAGGAGCCCAAGCCGGACGACGAGGCCGGTCCCGGCCTCGGTGAGCGGCGTGTCATCCCGCAGTCGGTCGCGCAGCACCAGCTCGCGAACCCGTTCCTCGTCCCCGACTTCGAGATCGGGCGGGAGCGCCGTCGCGTGCTCGGCCGGCTCTCGACCTGGGAGCTGCTCGGCCCGCTCTTCCGGTCCTTCGAGCTCGGTGGCGCGTCGTCCTGCATGGACCTGCCCGAGCCGACCTCGCTCGACGCCCCGGGCAAGCTCGAGCTGATGCCCCACCAGGCCGCGATGATCGCGTCCGCCGCCGAGGGCCACCGCACCTACCTCCTCGCCGACGAGCCCGGCCTCGGCAAGACCGCGCAGGCCCTGCTCGCCGCGCAGGCCGCCAACGCCTTTCCCCTGCTCGTGGTCTGCCCCAACGTCGTCAAGACCAACTGGGCCCGCGAGACCGAGCGCTGGATCCCGCGCCGCCGCGCCACCGTCATCCACGGCGACGGTGGCCAGGTCGACGCCTTCGCCGACGTCATCATCGTCAACTACGAGATCCTCGACCGGCACGTCGGCTGGCTCGGGAGCTTCGGCTTCAAGGGGATGGTCGTCGACGAGGCGCACTTCATCAAGAACAAGACCTCGCAGCGCTCGCGCCACGTGCTCGAGCTCTCCGAGCAGCTCCGCGCCCGTACCGCGCGCCCGCTGCTGATGGCCCTCACGGGGACCCCGCTCATCAACGACATCGAGGACTTCCGCGCGATCTGGCAGTTCCTGGGCTGGATCGACGACAACGCCCCGATGGCGCGGCTGATGGAGAAGCTCGAGGAGACCGAGCTGACCCCTGCCGACCATGCGTTCTACCCGGCGGCCCGCAAGGCCGTGATCGACATGGGCATCGTGCGTCGCCGCAAGGTCGACGTCGCCGCTGACATCCCCGCCCGTCGCATCGCCGACATCCCCGTCGAGCTCGACGACGAGGACGCCCGCTCGATCCGCGCGGCCGAGAAGGAGCTCGCCCGGCGGCTCGTCGAGCGCTACAAGGCAGCGCTCGAGACCCGCCGTACCGGCTCGGTCGTCGAGGGCATCGACCACGAGCTCGTACGCCGCGTGGCGACGTGGGAGCGCGAGGAGATGGACTCCGGCACGTCGGGAGAGAACGTCTTCTCGATGTTCCGCCGCATCGGTCGCGCCAAGGCCGGCCTGTCCGCCGACTACGCCGCCCAGCTGGCACGCAACGTCGGCAAGGTCGTGTTCTTCGCCCGCCACGTCGACGTCATGGACATCGCGGAGGAGACCTTCACCCGCCGCGGCCTCAAGCACACCTCGATCCGCGGCGACCAGACGCCGAAGGCCCGCGAGAAGGCGATCCACGCCTTCGTCAACGACCCCGACGTCCAGGTCATCGTCTGCTCGCTGGCCGCGGCCGGCGTCGGCGTGAACCTCCAGGTCGCGTCCAACGTCGTCCTGTCCGAGCTCTCGTGGACCGACGCGGAGCAGACGCAGGCGATCGACCGCGTGCACCGCATCGGCCAGAGCGACCCGGTGACGGCGTGGCGCATCATCGCCGCGCAGACGATCGACACCCGGATCGCCGAGCTCATCGACTCCAAGGCCGGCTTGGCCGCGCGCGCCCTCGACGGCTCCGACGAGGAGGTCTCGTCGTCGGCCAACATCCAGACCGAGGCCCTCGTCGCGCTGCTGACCGACGCGCTGGAGCGCGAGCTCGCCTGACGCGTCGGTCCTTGTCCGGCACTGTCTGGTCGGACAGGCTGTGGTCATGACTGAGGACCGCGAGACCTACGGCGACCTGTCGATCGACGACGAGGACCAGCTCCAGCCCGAGGACACCCTCGACGACGGCGACCTGGAGGACGTGCTCGACCGCGGCTACTCGCCGCCGGACCGTGCCCCGAAGGGCTACGACGACTACCCGACCGAGGCGGAGCGCCTCCGGGGTGAGTCGCTCGACGAGAAGCTCGCCGAGGAGGAGCCCGACATCGACCCCTACGCCGAGGACGACGACGACTCCGACCACGAGGACGAGAACGCCCTCGACGACGAGCTCGGCCTCGACGAGGCCGACGAGCGCACCGGTCGCCTCGTGCAGCCCGACGAGGGCCTCGGCGAGGACACCGACAAGCAGGAGCTGGCCTACGACGTGGGCATCGACGGCGCAGGCGCGTCCGCCGAGGAGGCAGCGATGCACGTCACCCGCGAGCCCGACCCGGAGTCGTACGACGGCTGAGCGCCACCAGCGCGGCTGAGGCGGACGCGCGCGAGCGTTCGCACCTCTTCATAGCGACTTCACGCGAGAGTGCCGCCTCATCTCGTCCCCACCCGCTCGGACGCGCACCATGGTGGCAGGCCCTGACCGCAGAACCCCCGTCTCGGTGGGCCGTGACTCGCCCCCCGGTGCCGTAGCCGACCGTCGGGGCGAGTCCCATTCGACGTCAGCTCGTGTACTGGGCGAGCTGGAGCAGGTTTCCGCAGGTGTCGTCGAGGACGGCGACGATGACAGGGCCGACGTCGACCGGGGGCTGCGTGAAGGTGACGCCGAGGCCGGCGAGGCGCTGGTGCTCGGCCTCGATGTCGTCGACGCCGAGCACGCACCAGGGGATGCCGTCGCCCGCGAGCGCATCGGTGAACGGTGCCACCGCGGGGTGGCCCTTGGGCTCGAGCGAGACCTCGGTCGCCTCCGGGCTGCTGCCGAGCCGGACGGTGAGCCAGCGGTGCTCGCCGAGCGGGACGTCGGCGGTGACCTCGAAGCCGAGGGTCCCGGTGTAGAAGTCGACGGCGCGCTGCTGGTCGTCGACGAAGATGCTGATGGTCTGGAGCTTCACGAGGATGCCTTCCGGGTCGGCCACCGCTCCGCGATCTGCGCGAGCGGGGCGGTGTCGATGGTGTGGAGCTTGTAGCGCCCTCGTCTCTCGACGACGACGAGGCCGGCCGCCTCCAGGACGTCGAGGTGCTGCGAGACGGCCTGACGGGTCGGCGTGAGGTCGTGCTTCATCGCGAGCCGCGAGCACAGCTCGAACAAGGTCTGCTCGTCACGTTCGAGGAGCTCGTCGAGCAGGGCCCTGCGGGTCCCGTCGGCGAGCGCCTTGAAGATGTCGCCCACGCCGCGACAATAGGCAAGTGACTGCTTGCCTGTCAATGACGGTACACGTGTCCGCGACGTGGCCCCCGATCGGGCCGATCCGGGGCCAGGAGTCGGACACGTGTTGCGGCGAGCGCCACCCTGACTGCCACGCACGCCGTGGCGCCTGGTGGACGGTCGGCGACGACTCAGTCCGCGACATCGGGCTGCTGCCGGCGCGTCCCGACCGCGTTGTCGGGCTCGCACGCCGTGTTTGTCGACAGCGTGGGGCTCCTGGCGTCCGTGTCCTTGGGAGCCGGGGTGCTCCGTGCCGTCCGTACGGCACGCCGGTCCGGCGCGAGCTGGTCCGAACCCGTCCAACGCCCTCGACGTCCTGGCCGGCCGGCACCGAGGACGCCGCCGGAGATGCTCGCGGCGGGTGTGGGTGCCCTCGGTGTCCTCCTCACGGTCAGGGGCGGTCTCGACGTCGATCACTCGATCGCGGCCATGGTCGCAGTCGTCGCGCTGGCCGTGACCGTCCCGCCCCTCTGGCGCCGGTGGCGACGCGCCACGACCAAGGGGCGGCACGCGGCGTACTGAGCGCGACAGGAGCCCGGCGGTCACGAGGACCGCCGGGCTTCGGAGCACCTGGGCGGGGTGGGTGGGGTCGTGGGGAGTGCCCAGGTGGGTGCGGCCCTACGGCAGCGGGGTGGGGTTCGTCGGATCGGGCGGCACCGGGACGGAGCCGCGGATCTGGTTCTGCGCCTGGCACTGGCTCGTGCAGCTCATGGCCCCCTGGGACAGCTCGATGGCGTCCTCGCCGAGGACGCCGCCGAGCGGCCGCCCGACGTCACGGACCAGCGGGTCGTACGACCGTCCTGGAACAGCTTGGTGGCGACCTGAGGGGGTGCATGTGGTTGCTCCGGAGATGTCGGCACCCGAGTGGTGCGTGACCAGTACAGGCGTCACGAGGTGCAGGTCGACAGATGTCCGTTGGTGCCAGGACCCCGGTCGGGACCTCAGCCCATGCGGCGCAGCACCCCGACCGGGACGTGCTTGATGACGAACCCGAGCGGCGCCCACGGCCAGGCGGGGACCCGGGCCGACGCCTTCTCCTTCACGATCGTCTCGACCATCGACCGGACGCCCTTCTCGGTGGAGGTCATCAGGGGCGTCCTCGCCGACGTGCCGGACATCTCGGAGACGATGTAGCCGGGGTAGAGCACGGTCACCTTGATCGGGGTGCCGTGCACGTCGGCGCGGAAGCCCTCGGCGAGGTGGGCCACCGCGGCCTTGGTCGCGGCGTACGTCGTGATGTTCCTCGGCATCCCGCGCAGCGCGGAGAAGCTCGAGACCATCACGAGGTGGCCGGCGTCCTGCCTGCGGAAGATCGTGGCGGCCGCCTCGGTCTGGGCGAGGGCGCCGATGAAGTTGGTCTCCGCGGTCTGCTTGTTCGCGTCGAAGCGGCCGGTGCCGAGCGGCTGGCCCTTGCCGAGGCCGGCGTTCACGATCACCTTGTCGAGACCGCCGAGCTCCTCGGCGAACTCCTCGAAGACACCGAAGACGGCGTCGTGGTCGGTGACGTCGAGCGCCTTGACCGAGACGCGGAGGTCCGGGTGCGCGGCGAGGATCTCGTCGCGCAGCGCGTCGAGGCGGTCCGTACGACGTGCGCACAGCGCGAGGTCGTGCCCGAGGTCGGCGAGCTGGCGGGCCATCTCGGCCCCGAGGCCGCTGCTCGCGCCGGTGATGAGGGTCGTGGGCATCGCGGGAGGTCCTAGCGGTAGGTGAGCAGGTCGGGGGAGAGGTGGTCGTGGGCGTTGAAGGCGACGAGCGTCGTGCCGCGGCGGCCGCGGACGATCGTCGAGGTGCCGGTGTTGATCGAGACCGGGTTGAGGCGCAGCCACAGGTCCGTGCGCGCGGGGTCGGCGTCGGCGAGGAGCGCCGCGACCACCCAGGCGATGGCGCCGCCGCTGGTCAGGACGACGGCGGTGCCCCGCGGCGGCAGGCCGTCGACCAACCGCGAGAGGGCCGCGTCGACCCTGCGGGTGAACGCCGGGAACGACTCGTCGTACGCCACGTCGTGGCCGGCGCTCGTCCAGCGCCGTGTCGCCTCCTCGAACCACCGCTGAAAGGCGGCTGCCTCCGACTCGCCCTCCGCGGCCTCGGGGGAGTCGTGGACACCGAGCACCTGGAGGTGGTCGAACTCGTTCCACCCGGCGTCGGCCTCGGTGCCGTGGGACCAGCCCGCTCCCTCGAGCAGCGCGGCGGCGGTCTGCGCGTGCCGGCGCATCTCGCCGGTCACGACGAGGTCGGGGACGACCCCGCGGGACGCGAGCGCCGCCCCGAGCACCCGTGACTGCTCGTGGCCGACGGGGGAGAGGTCGTCGTAGTCGGCGGCACCGAAAGAGGCCTGCCCGTGCCGGACCAGGAGGATCGAGCTCACCCCGGGTCACCAGCGATCAGCCCGTCGAGGCGCCGGCCGATGATCTGCACGGCGGGCCCGAAGAGGGCGTACATCTCGTTGGTCGTCTGGCCGTGGAAGTACCGGTAGTAGATCTGCTGCGCGATCACGGCCATCCGGAACAGCCCGAACACCTCGTAGAACCGCCACTGCGCTGGCGTGACGGAGCGACCGGTGCGCTCGGCGTACGCCGCCACGAGCTCGTCGCGGGTCAGCATCCCCGGCAGGTGCGTCGGCACCCGCCGCATCATCTGGAACTCCGGGTCGTCGTCGGCCTGCACCCAGTAGGCCATCGACCCGGCGAGGTCCATCAGCGGGTCGCCGAGGGTCGCCATCTCCCAGTCGAGCACGCCGACCACGCGGGTGACGTCGTCACCGGCGAGGACGAGGTTGTCGAGCTTGAAGTCGTTGTGGATCACGCACGTCGCGACGTCGTCGGGCTGGCGGGCGTCGAGCCAGGCCATCACCGCCTCGAGGTCGGGCACGTCCTCCGTGCGGGCGTTGCGGTAGCGCGTCGACCACCCCTCGACCTGGCGCCGGACGTAGCCCAGGCCCTTCCCGAGGTGGGACAGCCCAGCGGCGGCGGGGTCGATGCCGTGCAGCTCGGCGAGCACGTCGACGGCGTCAAGGCACAGCGCGCGTGCCTGCTCCGGCGAGAGGGGCACGTCGGCGGGCCACTCGCTGCGCGGGATGACGCCGGCGATCCGGTCCATGGCGTAGAAGTCGCCGCCGATGACGGTGGGATCGTCGCAGAAAGCGACCATCGGGGCGACGTAGTCGAAGACGGGGGCGAGCGCCGACTGGATGACGTACTCCCGGCGCATGTCGTGCGCCCCCTTGGCCTTCGTGCCGGACGGAGCGCGCCTGACGATCAGGTCGCGGCCGGACGGGTAGCGCAGCAGGTAGGTCAGGTTGGACGCGCCGCCGGTGAACTGCCGCACCTCGGGCTCGCCGTCCAGCCCGTCCGGGCTGTCGGCGTTGTCCCGCAGCCACGAGGCGACCCTCGCCACGTCGAAGGCGTCCTCGTCCCGCACCGCCCGGGCGCCCGCCACCTCGCTCACGGGAGCGCGCCCAGCTTGGCGGCCTGGTCGCGCATCACCGCGTCGTAGGCGGGGCGGTCGGCCCACTTGAGGAAGTACGCCTGGCGCGCCGGCTCGTCGGGCACTATCACGTCCTCCCCGGCGTCCATCCCCGCCAGCACGGCGGCCGCGATGTCGTCGGCGCTGATCCTGGAGCGCTCGACGAGGCCGCCCACGACCTGGCCGATCGCCTCGTCGCTGCCCTGCATCGAGTCCATCAGGTTCGTGCGGAAGTAGGAGGGGCACACCACGCTCGCCCGGATGCCGTACGACGCCAGCTCGTGGCCGCAGGTCTCGGTGAACGCCACCACCGCGGCCTTCGTGGCGTTGTAGGAGCCCATCCCTCCCGGGTGGACCAGGCCGGCGAGCGAGGCGACGTTGACCAGGTGGCCCGAACGCTGCTCCTTGAGCATCGGGACGAAGGTCCGCGTCCCGCGGACCAGCCCGAAGAGGTTGATGTCGGTGATCCACTGCCACTCCTCGAGCGTGCAGCGGTCCACCCGGCCGCCGCCGGCGACGCCGGCGTTGTTGACCAGCACGTCGAGACCGCCCCAGCGCTCACGCACGGTGTCGAGGGCGGCGGCCCAGTCGTCGTCGGAGGTGATGTCGAGAGTGAGGTCGATGCCGTCACCGGCCACTCGGTCGGTGGCGAGCACCTCGTCGCCGCGGGCGCGGAAGGCGGAGGTGAGCGCCGCACCCAGGCCGGACGCCGCTCCGGTCACGAGAACGCGGCTCATCCGACGTACTTCCCGAGCTCGATCTTGGCGACCACGTTGCGGTGGACCTCGTCCGGGCCGTCGGCGAGCCGCAGCGAGCGGGCGCCGACCCACGCGTTGGCGAGCGGGAAGTCGTCCGACATGCCGCCGCCGCCGTGCAGCTGGATCGCCATGTCGATCACGTCGAGCGCCATGTTGGGCACCTCGACCTTGATCTCGGAGACGGCGGAGTAGGCCTCGCGGCTCATCCCCTGGTCGAGCAGCCAGGCCGCGTGCATGACGAGCAGGCGTGAGCGGTTGATCGCGATGCGGGCATCGGCGATGCGCTCGCGGTTGCCGCCGAGGTTCGCGATCGGCTTGCCGAAGGCGGTGCGGGAGACGGCTCGTGTGCAGGCGAGCTCCAGGGCGCGCTCGGCCAGGCCGATCGCCCGCATGCAGTGGTGGACGCGGCCCGGCCCGAGACGACCCTGGGCGATCTCGAAGGCGCGACCGGGCCCGAGCAGGACGTTGCCGACCGGGACGCGCACGTCGGTGAAGGACACCTCGCCGTGGCCGAGCGGCTCGTCGTAGTAGCCCATCGTGGTGAGCATCCGCTCGACCTCCACGCCCTCGGTGTCGCGCGGCACGAGCACCATCGTGTGCCGCGAGTGCCGGTCCGCCTCGGGGTCGGAGAGGCCCATGAACACGAAGATCTTGCAGTCCGGGTTACCCACTCCGGTCGACCACCACTTGCGGCCGTTGATGACGACCTCGTCGCCCTCGATGCGGGCCGTCGCGGCCATGTTGGTCGCGTCGGACGAGGCGACCGCGGGCTCGGTCATGCAGAAGGCGCTGCGGATCTCGGCGCGGAGGAGCGGCTCGAGCCACTGGGCACGCTGCTCGTCGGTGCCGTACTTGAGCAGCACCTCCATGTTGCCCGTGTCGGGTGCGTTGCAGTTGAAGACCAGCGGCGCGAGGAACGAGCGGCCCATCACCTCGGCCACGGCGGCGTAGTCGACGTTGCTGAGGCCCTCCCCGTAGGACCCCGCGTGCGCGGCCGGCAGGAACAGGTTCCACAGCCCCTGCTCCCGGGCCTTCGCCTGGAGCTCCCCGATCACCGGGTCGGGCGTCCAGCTGTCGCCCCCGCTCTCGCGCGCGACCTTGATCCGGTGGTGCACCTCGGCCTCCACCGGCTCGATCTCCGAGGTGAGGAACGCATGCACGCGCTCGCGCAGGTCGGCGGCGCGGGGGGAGAGGGAGAAGTCCATGTGGTTGACCTTCGCACACTGTTGAGCAATGCTCAACAGTGTGTCCGACCCCGTGGTGCGCAGGCGTCTGAGCGCCGACGACCGCCGCCGGCAGCTGGTGGGGATCGGGCTGGCCAAGATCGTCGAGACCCCGATCCAGGACCTCTCGCTCGACGAGGTCGCCGCCGACGCCGGCATCTCCCGGGGCCTGCTGTTCCACTACTTCCCGACGAAGACCGACTTCTACCTCGCCTGCATCGCCGCCGCGGGGCGCCGGATCCTGCGCACCACGGCGCCCGACCCGGACCTGCCCCCCGACGCGCAGGTCGAGATGACGACCCGGCTGATGGTCGAGCAGATCGACCGTCGCCGCTCCTTCTACCTCGCGCTGGTGCACGGCCACGGGGTCGCCGACCCCCGGGTCAGCGAGGTGATGGACTCGGTGCGTGACGGCAGCACGGACCGGGTGATGGTCGCGCTCGACGTCCCGGAGCGCCAGCGCGACGTCGTACGCGCGTGGTGGGCCTACACCGAGGACCGGGCGCTCACCTGGTCGGCGGTGCCGACCGGCGAACGCCCGGTCCAGGTGTCGGAGCTGGTCGGGGAGTGCGTCGCCGCTCTCCACGCCCTCCTCGGTCTTACTTCGTCACGCGCCCCGTCACGCTGAAGCGCTGGTTGTCGTCGAGGGGCTTGCCCTGGCAGGCCAGGACGGTCTTCTTGTTGCAGTTGTAGCGCGTGGAGCCGTTGACGAGCGTCACGGACACCGCACCGACCTTCCGCCCGTCGAAGCTGACCCGGGTGCGACCGTCACCGGCACGGTTGAGCCGGACGAGGCGGACCTGACGCTTGCCGTCGAGGCGGTGCACCACGACGACCGCCGACGGGGTCGTGCGCTTGAGCGGGCCGTTGACCGAGACCGCGAGCTTCCACTTCTTGCCCGAGAGCCCACGACCGGGGACGTAGGCGTAGGACGCGGACGCGAGGTGGTTGATCCGGACCGCGAACGTCTTGGCGCGCCTGCCCTTGCTGAGCCGCTTGCCGCCGCGCAGCTTGGGGAACGGGTACTCGGCGCCCTCGGGGAAGTTGACGGCCGGCGTGAGGTTGCCCGCGGCGTAGGTCGAGTAGACCTTGGTGAAGCCACCCTTCTTGCGCAGGATCTTCTGCAGGGCGCCGATGCTGTTCTTGCCGCCGTCCTTCTTGAGCGAGCCGGCCTGCTGCCACGCCTTCTTGACGATGCTGATGCCGTAGTTGTGGGACAGGTACTCCCAGAAGGTCCAGTTGCCGTACTGGTAGCCGGCCTTGTTGCTGAACGCGTCGAGCGGGACGTAGGGCGCGTAGACCTGGCTCCAGGGGAAGTACTGACGGTTGTCGTTGACCTGGGTGGCGAGGCGCTCCTCCATCCAGGTGGCCGTCGACTCCATCATCCAGGGGTCCTCGGCGTAGTCGTAGGCGTACTGCACCGCGTGGAAGAACTCGTGGGCAGCAGTCACCGTCAGGTTGTCGGTCGGGGTGGCCGGGCCGGGGAATTGCGCGGCGGCGAAGTCGTTGTCGAGCACGCAGTAGCCGGAGCCGGTGCGCTTGGTGACCCGCTTCTCGCCGGCACAGAAGCCGTAGATGTCGCCGCCGAGGTCCTTGAGGTAGACGTCGAAGAGCGGGCTGCCGCCGCGCACGCCGTCGGTCAACGGGGCGCGGAAGCCCAGGTCGTCCACGATCGAGGTCCAGACCGAGTCCATCACCGCGAGGTTCTGCGCGGGCCAGTCGGGCGACGGCGGCGCGTCGGAGCCGGTGGGCACGTAGTGCAGGCACAGGCGGGTGTTGCAGATAGGGGCAGCCTCGGGGACGGTGTAGCCGAAGCCCTGGTCGTCGGCCGCGCCGTCGGTGGGGCGCGCCAGCAGTGAGTCGGCCAGCGTGCGCTCCTTGCCGCTCAGCTCGGGCTTGCGCAGCCACAGGTCGCGCAGGGCGATCGTGGCGGACGGGTCGCGCCGCAGCGCGCTGCCCTTCAGGACGCGGCGAGCCGTGGCGAGGACGTCGGAGGCGGTCTGCTTGCCGAACGCGGGCGGGGCGACCTCGTCGGCGAAGTCGGGGACCTCGCCCGGCGACAGGACGCCGGCGCCGGACCAGGAGGGTCGGTCGGCTCGGGTGTCACCGGCGGCGACGGCGGGTGCGGACAGGGCCGCACCGCCCATCAGTGCCAGGGCGACAGCGGTGGTGACGATTCGGCGCATGGTTCCCCTCGTGGTCGGCGTCTCGCAGGCGACCCTAACGCGCCGAGGCGTCAGATCCGCATCACAGATCGGCGATGTGCTCGATGATCGCCGTGGTCGAGATCGCCGGGGTCCGCTCGAGGTAGACGACCTCGCAGACGTCGCCCAGCTCGTCGAACCTGCCCGCCCAGTCGTCCCCCATCACGAGGACGTCCGCGCCGTGCTCGAGGACGTAGTCGCGCTTGAGCTCCAGGCTCTCCTCGACGAACACCTCGTCGACGACCTTCAGGGCGCCCACGATCGCGAGGCGCTCCCGCTGGCTGAAGATCGGGGCACGGCCCTTCTTGCGCTCGTTGAGCGCGTCGGCCGAGACGCCGACGACCAGTCGGTCGCCGAGCGCGGCGGCCCGCTCCAGCACGCGCAGGTGCCCGACGTGGAAGACGTCGAACGTGCCGAAGGTGATCACGGTGCGAGGCATGCGCGGCATTCTGGCACGGTCGGAGAAGATGGCCGCATGCCCCAGTCGCAGCCCGCCATCTCGATGATCACGCCCGATCCGGGCGCGGACGAGGCGCGCCGCCGTGGGCTGCGCCGGATGCGGACCGTCGCGGTCGGACTGCTGCTGCTCGCCGCCTGCGTGTACGTCGCCACGCTGGGGCGCGACGGGGCCTGGGGCTTCGTCAACGCGGGCGCCGAGGCGTCGATGGTCGGCGCGATCGCCGACTGGTTCGCCGTCACCGCGCTGTTCAAGCACCCGCTCGGGCTGCCGATCCCGCACACCGCGCTCATCCCGCGCCGCAAGGACGAGCTCGGGCGCGGGCTCGAGGAGTTCGTGGGGGAGAACTTCCTCCAGGAGGCGGTCATCCGTGAGCGCGTCACGGCCGCGACCATCTCGCTGCGGGTCGGCACCTGGCTCGGCGACCCGGCCAACGCGCGCCGCGTCGTCGACGAGGTCTCCGACGTCGCCGCGATCGCGCTCGGCAACGTCCGCGACGACCACATCGCCGACCTGGTCACCGAGGCGCTGGTGCCACGGTTCCGCGAGGAGCCGATCTCGCCGCTGCTCGGCACGACGCTGATGGAGGTGCTGCGCGACGACCTGCACCACGGCGTCGTCGACCTCGTGGTCGAGGAGATGCACCGCTGGCTGGTCGACAACCCCGACACGTTCGCCCGGGTGCTGGGCGAGCGCGCGCCCTGGTGGGCACCGCCCAAGCTCAACGACGCGGTCGTGACGCGGATCCACCTCGAGGCGGTCGCCTGGGTGGAGGACATCCGCGACGACCCGCACCACCGGGCGCGCGAGGCGCTCGACTCGATGCTCGGCCAGCTGGCCCACGACCTGCTCAACGACCAGGAGACGATCGACCGCGCCGAGGGCTTCAAGAACCGGCTGCTCGAGCACCCGCAGGTCGTCACGACGGCGATCTCGCTGTGGAAGGCGATGCGCTCGGCGCTCCTCGGCTCGGTGCGCGACCCCGAGGGCGCCGTACGTCGCCGGTTGCTCGAGGAGCTCAACCTGTTCGCCGGGCGGCTGCGCGACGACGCCGCCCTCCGCGAGCGCCTGGACCGCCGGGCCGCCGACGTCGCGGTCTTCGCCGTCGGCCGCTACGGCGCCGAGCTGACCACCGTGATCACCCACACCATCGAGCGCTGGGACGGCAAGGAGGCCGCCCGCAGGATCGAGCTGCACGTCGGGCGCGACCTGCAGTTCATCCGGATCAACGGCACGATCGTCGGCGGTCTGGTCGGCGTGGTGATCCACGCGATCAGCCTGGCGGTCAGCTGAGCCCTACTTCCGGCAGGGCTTCATCACCGGCATGACCCCCGACCGACCCTGGAACGCCCGCGAGTACGCGTCGTCGAAGTGCGCGAGGTACTGGTCGTGGAGCCACCGGTTGCCGACGATGCGCACCATCACCTCGTCGTTGTAGAGCAGTCCGCCGCACGTCGTGTTGGACGTCCCGGTCACGACGAGGTCGGTGACCTTGCCGCGGTAGCCGGCGTGCGCGACCAGCAACTTGTCGTGGGTGAGCACGGTGCGGACGGCGTCGTCGGGGATGTCGCCGGTCGGCTGGGGCGTCTCGATCCAGTTCTCGATCGTGTCGCGCGAGGTGATCACCCGGACCTTGCAGCCCGCCCTCGACAGGCGCGCCAGCTGCCGTCGTACGTCGTCGCGCTGGATGACGGCGAACATGGCGGAGACGCGCGACCCCTTCGGGCACGACAGGTCCTTCATCGTGTCCAGGAGCAGGTCGCGACGGTTGGGGTAGACGGTCGCGGTGATCGGGCCGTGGGAGTACACCTTGTCCCGGTCGTCCCACCGCTTGCCGCCGGCCTTGGTGCTCTGCGCCTCGAGCCGCGTGAAGTAGTCGAGGCCGAAGGCGTAGAGGCCGGGGTCGTCGATCTTGAGCATCGAGTTGTACTGGCGGTACTGGCGGTCCTCGAGGTTGGCCGAGGACGTGATGAACGACTGCACGCCGCCGATGTCGGTCAGGTAGAACTTCAGGTGCTGGACGTCCTGGCTGTCCGGGTAGGGGCCGGGTGCGCGCCACGGCAGGCAGGCGCCGTCGCAGATCGTGACGTTCGTGCGGGTCGGGTCCTGGTCCTCGATCCCCTCGATGAGCCGGCGTCCGTGGCGGTTGAGCCGCAGGTCGTCGTCGCCGACGAGGTAGACGGTCGCGCCGCGGCGCTGGGCGGCGAGCAGAGCTTCGGTCGGGGGCTTGATGTCCCAGCGGAACATCGCCACGCGGATCGTGTCGCCGGGCCCGGCCGACTCGAACAGCGTGCTCGCGCGGCGCAGCACCGTCGGGTCGGACGGGACGTGGGGGGGAGAGGAGAAGCAGACCTCGACGCCGGTGTCGGTGAAGCAGCCGGACTTGTTGCGAGCTGCCGCACCCTCACCTGCTGCTGTGCCCGACGAGACGGCCGCCGTCAGGGTGGCCAGGCCGATCAGGCCGGCCGCGAGCATCGTCATCCACCGTCGTGTCCCCACGGTCGACCACACTAGGCGACCTCTGCGGAGGAACTGGTTGACTGGGAGCCATGAGCTCCACCCCGGACCCCGTCGACGTGCCGATCCGTGACGAGTCGATCCGCCTGGGCCAGTTCCTCAAGCTCGCCAACCTCGTCGAGACCGGTGCCGAGGCCAAGCCGGTGATCGCGGACGGCGCCGTCCGGGTCAACGGCGAGGTGGAGACGCGACGGGGCCGCCAGCTCGCCGCGGGTGACGTGGTCACGCTGGGCGGGCAGGCGGCCCGGGTCGCCACCGGAGAGGTCGAGATCGACGTCCCCTGGTAGCGGGATGGGGGCCGGCTACTTCACCTCGCGGTGGAGCACCCGGTAGGTGCCGATCGCCAGTGGCAGGAGCACCCAGACCGCGGCCGAGGTCACCAGCCGGGCCCAGTCCTCGCCGGCCATCCGGCCCTCGAAGAGGGGGCCGGTGACGGTGTCGAGGTTGAGCCAGCGACCGACGTCCTCGAGCGAGGAGATGGCCGTCGTGGCGATCGACCAGACCGTCGGCAGCACGAGCACCGACACGATGGCGACCGGGGTGTTGAGGAAGAGCAGCCCGAAGGCGACGCCCTGCAGCACGTAGACCAGCAGCGCGAGCACGGTCCCGCCGGCGATCGCGGCGCTGACGTCCCACTCGCCGGTGCCGCCGACGACGTTGGCGAGCGCCGCCGCCGCGACGGCGGCGGCGAGGACCACGACCGCGAGGGCGAGCGCCGCGAGGGCCTTGGCCAGCACCACCCGGCCGCGGCGGGGCTCGAGGACGAAGGTCACCAGCCCGGTCCTTTGCGACCACTCCGCGGTCGCGGCCATCACGCCGATGATCGGCAGGAGCATGGCGAGCGGGAGGGTGGCCAGGCCGACGAGGCCCCGGAACGACGCGTCTTCGGCGGGACCCCAGATGACGAAGCCCGCGAGGATGAGCGCGGCCGCGGCGGCCATCACGACGATCATCCAGCGGCCGGAGCGGGTGTCGACCATCTTGCGCAGCTCCGCGCGCAGGGTGCGGGAGAAGGGGACGCCGGGACGTCCCTCGAGGGTGGCGGTGCTCATGCGGCGTCTCCTTCGCGCGAAGTGGCGGCCGTGAGGCCGAGGAACATCTCTTCGAGGCCTTCGGAGCCTCCGGACCGCAGCTCGAGGAGCACGACCCGCTCGTCGGCGGCGATGCGGCCGACCACGCCGGGCTCGGCGTCGACGACGAGGCCCGACCCGGCCCTGGTGACGGGCACGTCGGCCTGCTCCAGCAGGGAGGCGAGCCGTACGTCGTCGGTGGAGCGCACCGTCGTACCGCCGCGGGCGAGGAGCTCGTCCTTCGAGCCCATCGCCACGATCCGGCCCCGGCCGATCATGACCAGGTCGTCGGCCACGATCTGCACCTCGTGGAGCAGGTGGCTCGACAGCAGCACGGTGCCGCCGCCGTCGGCGAAGCGGCGCAGCAGCCCGCGCATCCAGTGGATGCCCTGCGGGTCGAGGCCGTTGGCGGGCTCGTCGAGGATCAGGACCTGTGGCTCGCCGAGGAGCGCGGCGGCGATGCCGAGCCGCTGGCGCATGCCGAGGGAGTAGTTGCGGACCCGGCGGCCCGCCTCCTCGTCGCTCAGGCCCACCAGGGCGAGCACCTCCTCGACGCGGGCCCTGGAGACCCCGATGGATACCGCGGCGACGCGGAGCACCTCGCGGCCCGTGCGGCCGGGGTGCTGGGCCGAGGCGTCGAGCATGACGCCGACCTGCCGGCCGGGGTTGTGCAGCTCGCGGTAGGTCTGGCCGAGCAGTGTGGCCCCGCCCGAGGTGGGTGGGGTGAGGCCGGTCATCATCCGCATCGCGGTCGACTTGCCGGCGCCGTTGGGCCCGAGGAAGCCGACGACGCTGCCGGGACGCACCTCGAAGGAGATGTCGTCGACGGCGGTGAAGCCGCCGTAGCGCTTGGTGAGGTTCTCGATCGTGATCATGGCCCCAGCCTCCCCGCGCCGGGAGGGGCGGACATCGGGCACAGGTGTCGGTCGGGTCCACCCCAGGTATCGGCGTGCATCGCACGACGACACCTTGGTCGGACGTGGACGCCCGCCGCGACGTCCTACGCTCGAGGGGTGTCGAGCCACGAGGACGAGCCCGCGCAGCGCAGCGGGCGCCTCGCGGTCGCGTGGCGCTACGGGCTGGCGGTCCTGATCAGCCTGGTCGTGTGGGGACTGCCCCTCGTCGCTGCGGGGGAGCGTGAGCCCGGACCGAGGCTGACGTGGTTCCTGGTGGGCGACCCGGTGCTGGGGCTGCTGTCCTTCGTGCTGATCCGCTGGCGGCACCGGCGCCCGGCGCTGGTCGCCGGTGTGCTCACCGCGTTCTCCTTCGTCTCCGCGTCCGCCGCCGGCCCGGCCTCGTGGATCGTCGGCTCCCTCGCCGTGCGGCGTCGCTGGCGCCTGGTCGCCGTCATCGGGCTGCTCAACGTCCTGGCCGGACTGGTCCTCGAGCGGATCGGCATCGGCGACGACGCACTGCCGCTGTGGGTGTCCGCCGCCTTCGGCTTCCTGGTCGTGGGCATCCTCGTCGCCACCGGCTACGCGATGTCCTCGCAGCGCCAGCTCGTCGACTCCTACCGCGACCGGGCCCTCACCGCCGAGCGCGAGCAGGTGGCCCGCGTCGCGCAGGCCCGCGCGGCCGAACGCACCCGGATCGCCCGCGAGATGCACGACGTGCTCGCCCACCGGATCTCGCTGGTGGCGATGAACGCCGGGACGCTGAGCTATCGCACCGACCTGACCGAGGAGGAACGAACCACGGCCGCGCGCTCGATCGAGGACAACGCGCAGCGCGCGCTGAGCGACCTGCGGGCGGTGCTCGGGGTGCTCCGCGACCCACTGCGACCCACGGACGGCACGCCGGAGCCGCCGCAGCCCGGCGTCGACGACATCGCCGGCCTGGTCGCGGAGGAGGCCGCCGGCGGCATGCGGGTACGCCTCTCCAACCGCATCGACGGCGAGGTGCCGCCCGCCACGGGCCGTACGGCGTTCCGGATCGTGCAGGAGGCGCTCACCAACGTGCGCAAGCACGCCACCGGGACAGCGGTGACCGTCGACCTCGCGGGCACGCCCGACGACGGTCTCGTCGTCGCGGTGCGCAACGCAGCGCCCGTGGGACCCGTGGCGCGACCCAGCCTGCCCGCGTCGGGCCTCGGGCTGATCGGCCTCGCCGAGCGCGCGGAGCTGGCGGGCGGGCGGATCACCCACGGGGTCGACGGCACCGGCGGCTACGCCGTACGGGCGTGGATACCGTGGACGTCGTGAGCAGCACGGGGGGGCCGACGCCGATCGCGCTCGCCGTCGTCGACGACGACCCGATGGTGCGCGCGGCCCTCGCCATGATGCTCGGGGGCGGCTCGGGCATCGCCGTGGTCGCCGAGGCGGAGAACGGCGAGGAGGCCCTGCGCGTGGTGCCGGCGTCGGGCGCCGCCGTCGTGCTGATGGACATCCGGATGCCGGTGCGCGACGGACTCAGTGCGACCGAGGAGCTGCTGCGCACCCACCCGGACCTGAGGGTCATCGTGCTGACGACCTTCGACACCGACGACATGGTGCTGCGGGCGCTCCGCGCGGGTGCGGCGGGCTTCCTGCTCAAGGACACCAAGCCCGCGCGCCTCGTCGAGGCGATCCGCTCGGTCGCCGCGGGGGAGCCGATGCTGTCGCCCAGCGTCACCGCGCAGCTGATCGCCGCGGTCACCCGCGACACTGGCCCGGACACCCACGACCGCACCCGCGCGGCGCGGGCCGCCCTCGCGGAGCTCACCGACCGCGAGCGCGACGTCGCCGACGCGGTCGCCCGCGGGCTCAGCAACGCGGAGGTGGCCGCCGAGCTGTTCATGGGCGTGCCGACGGTGAAGACGCACGTCGGGCGGATCTTCGCCAAGCTGGGCGTCGAGAACCGGGTCCAGGTCGCGATCCTGGTCCACGACGCCCAGGCGCCGGACTAGCGGACGTCGAGCAGGTCGACGACGAAGATCAGCGTCTCGCCGGGCTTGATCACGCCACCGGCACCGCGGTCGCCGTAGCCGAGGTGCGGCGGGATGACGAGCCGGCGGCGGCCGCCGACCTTCATCCCCTGCACGCCGGTGTCCCAGCCGGAGATGACCTGGCCGATGCCGAGGCGGAACCTCAGCGGCTCGCCGCGGTTGTAGGAGGCGTCGAACTCCTCGCCGGTGGAGTGGGCGACGCCCACGTAGTGCACGGACACGGTGGAGCCGGACGTGGCCTCCGCGCCGTCTCCCTCGACGAGCTCGGTGACCTCGAGGTCGGTGGGCGCGTCGCCCATGTGGGGGTCGACGTCGGGCTTCTCGGACACAGGGACTCCTCTTGCTGGGATCTTGTGTGGACTTCAGGTCTGGTGGACGTAGCTGTCGAGCTGGTCGCGCTCGAACTCGAGCTCGCCGATGCGGCTCTTGACCACGTCACCGATGCTGATGATGCCGGTCAGCCGTCCGTCGGCCACCACCGGGACGTGCCGGATGCGGTGCTGGGTCATCGTCTGCATGAGGTCGGTCAGCCCGTCCTCGCCCGCGCAGGTGCGCACCTCGGCGGTCATGATCTCGCTGACGGCGGCGTCCAGCACGCCGGCGTCGGCGTGCAGGCGGCGCACGACGTCACGCTCGCTGACGATGCCCGTCACGCGCTCGCCGTCGTCGCTCACCACGAGCGCGCCGACGTTGTGCTCGGCCAGCAGGGCAACCAGCTCGCGCACGGTGGCGTCCGGACCGATGGTCACGACGTCGTGGCTGGGCTTCGCGTTGATCACGTCGTTGATCTTCATCGACCAACCGTAGCCACATTCAGTCGAGGACGGGAGGTGCCTGCCGGTCGCGCAGGCTGCTGACCGAGCCGGGGCCGCGGCGCGGCACGTCGGGGTCCGTGCCGTCGTCGTCGATCGAGCCGAGGAAGGACAGCGCGGCGTCGTGGAGGTGGCCGTTGGTGGCGAGCGCGTTGCCGCCCCACGGCCCGTCGCTGCCGTCGAGCGAGGTGAACCGTCCGCCGGCCTCGCGCACGATCACGTCGAGGGCGGCCATGTCGTAGAGCGCGAGCTCGGGCTCGGCCGCGATGTCGACGGCGCCCTCGGCCAGCAGCATGTAGGACCAGAAGTCGCCGTAGGCGCGGGTGCGCCAGCAGCGGCGCGACAGGGAGACGAAGTCGTCGAGGCGGTCGCGCTCGTCCCAGCCGGAGAGGCTGGAGTAGGACAGCGACGCGTCCTCGAGGCGCCGTACGTCCGACACCTCGCAGCGGGTGGCCTTGAGCAGCGAGCGGCCGGTCCAGGCGCCGTTGCCGGCCGAGGCCCACCAGCGGCGCTGCAGCTGGGGCGCGGAGACGACACCGAGGACGACCTCGTCGTCGACGGCGAGCGCGATGAGGGTCGCCCAGACGGGCACGCCGCGCACGTAGTTCTTCGTCCCGTCGATCGGGTCGACGATCCAGCGGCGCTGGCTGTGACCGGTCGTGCCCTGCTCCTCGCCGACGACCGCGTCGCGCGACCGGACCCGCGACAGGGTCCGGCGGATGCCCTCCTCGACGGCCGAGTCGGCGTCGGTGACGGGGGTGAGGTCGGGCTTGCTCATCACGTGGAGATCGAGCGCCTTGAAGCGCGCCTGGGTCAGCGAGTCCGCGTCGTCGGCCAGCACGTGGGCGAGCCGGAGGTCGTCGGTGTAGTCCTGCGGACGAGCGGGGCCGGTGGGCGACATGTTCACAGGCTATTGCCAGAAACCACCCCTACCCTGCACCCATGGAACTCAACGGTCTGCCGCTCCACCCGCTCGTGGTGCACGCTGTGGTCGTCCTGGGGCCGCTCGCGGCCCTCACCGGGCTGGCCTACGCGTTCGTCCCGCGGTGGCGGTGGCTGCTGCGCTGGCCCCTCGTGGCGCTGTCGGTCGTGACCGCGGTCGCGGCCGTGGTGGCCACCCAGTCGGGGGAGTCGCTGCTCGAGGCGCGACCCGAGCTCGAGCAGCTGGTCGAGGAGCACGAGGAGCGCGGCGAGCTGCTCCGCAACGTCGCGCTCGGCTACGCGATCGTCTCGCTCGTCGCGGCCTGGGCCCTCGGCGGCGTCTCGGCGCTCGCGTCCGGCAAGGGAGCCCGCGAGACCCGCTTCGGCGTGCCGGTGCTGGTCGTCCTCGCCATCGGTGCCGTCGCCCTGCTGGTGACGCTCTTCCTCGCCGGGGAGTCCGGCGCGCGCGCCGTCTGGGGCTAGATCCTCAAGGCCAGGCGCGCACACGTGTCCGGGTCGTGGCCCTCGATCGGACGGTCAAGGGGCCACCACCGCCACACGTGTGGCCGTACGACCTACCAGTCGCTCGCGCCCTCGCGGGCGGCGAGCAGCCGGCGGAAGGACTCGACCCGGTCGGGGTCGGTCTCGCCGGCGGCGACGGCCTCGTCGAGCCCGCACTCGGGCTCGTCGGCGCCGTGGGTGCACCCGCGCGGGCAGTCCTCGGTCATCTCCTCGAGGTCGGGGAAGGCCTCGATGAGGTTCTCGGGCTGCACGTGGGCGAGCCCGAAGGAGCGGATGCCGGGGGTGTCGATGATCCAGCCGTCGCCGTCGGGCAGCTCGAGGAGGTACGCGCTGGTGGAGGTGTGGCGCCCGCGCCCGGTCACCGCGTTGACGATGCCGACCTCGCGACGGGCGTCGGGGACGAGCGCGTTGACCAGCGTCGACTTGCCGACGCCGCTGTGCCCGACGAGCACGCTCGTCCTGCCCTTGAGCCGCTCGCGGAGCTCGGCCAGGTCCCCCGCGGACTCGCCCTTGAGCTTGGTCACGACCCACGGCACGCCGAGCGAGCGGTAGGTCGACAGGAGGGTCTCCGGGTCGGCGAGGTCGGCCTTGGTCATGCAGAGCAGCGGCGTCATCCCGGCGTCGTACGCCGCCACGAGCGCGCGGTCGATCAGTCGCGGGCGTGGCTCCGGATCGGCGAGCGCGGTGACGACGACGAGCTGGTCGGCGTTGGCGACGATGACCCGCTCGACCGGGTCGTCGTCGTCGGCAGTGCGGCGCAGCGTCGTCGTACGGGGCACGACCTCGACGATCCGGGCGAGCGACCCGTCGTCGCCGCTGGTGTCACCGACGACACGGACGTGGTCGCCGACCACCACGCCCTTGCGGCCGAGCGGTCGCGACTTCATCGCCATCACCCGGCGGCCGTCGAGCAGGAGGGTGAACCGGCCGCGGTCGACCGTGACGACGCGGGCGTCGACGGCGTCGTCGTAGGACGGACGGTCCTTCGTGCGCGGTCGGGTACGGCGCCGGGGCCGCTCGTAGTGCTCGTGGTCGTGCTCGGAGTAGCGGTTGCTCACGAGTCCCCGCCCAGCACCGCGGCGCTCCACGCGGCGGCGAAGTCGGGGAAGGTCTTCGACGTGGTCGCGACGTCCTCGACCAGGACTCCGTCGACGGCGAGGCCGAGGATGACGCCGGCGTGGGCCATCCGGTGGTCGGCGTAGGTGTGGAAGACGCCGCCGTGCAGGGGAGCCGGCGTGATCGAGAGGCCGTCCTCGCGCTCCTCGACCTCGGCGCCGAGGCGGCCGAGCTCGGTGGCGAGGGCGGTGATCCGGTCGGTCTCGTGGCCGCGGATGTGGGCGATCCCGCGGAGGTGCGACGGTGAGTCCGCCAGCGCGCAGAGGGCGGCGACCGCCGGAGTGAGCTCGCCGACGTCGTGCAGGTCGAGGTCGACACCCGACAGCCGATCCGGCCCGGAGACGGTGAGGCCGTCGGCCGACATGGCCACCTCGCAGCCCATCAGGGCGAGGATCTCGCGGAACTGGTCGCCCGGCTGCGTGGTGCTCGCCGGCCAGTCGCGCACCGTGACGGTCCCCCCGGTGGCGGCACCCAGCGCGAGGAACGGCGCCGCGTTGGAGAGGTCGGGCTCGATGTCGTGGTCGACCGCCGCGACCGGTCCGGGCGCGACGGCCCACCGGTTGGCGTCGGTGTCGTCGACCTCGACACCGTGCCGGCGCAGCATCTGGACGGTCATCTCGATGTGGGGGAGAGAGGGCACCGGCTTGCCGACGTGGCGTACGTCGACCCCGTGCTCGTAGCGGGCACCGGCGAGCAGCAGCGCCGAGACGAACTGCGACGACGCGCTCGCGTCGATGGTGACCGTGCCGCCCGCGACCGTGCCGTCGCCGACCACCGCGAACGGCAGGGCGCCCCGGCCGCCGTCCTCGACCGTGACGCCGAGCGCGGACAGGGCGGTGAGCATCTGGCCGACCGGGCGCAGGCGCATGTGGGGGTCACCGTCGAAGCCGACCCTGCCGCGGGCCAGCCCGGCGACCGGCGGGACGAAACGCATCACGGTCCCAGCGAGCCCGCAGTCGACCTCGGCGTCGCGGTCCCAGGCTGCGGGAGTGACGGTCCAATGACCGTCGGCGTCCTCGATGCCGGTGCCGAGCGCCCGCAGCGCGGCCGCCATCAGCAGGGTGTCGCGCGAGCGCAGCGGTCGTCGTACGACGCTGGGGCCGTCCGCGATCGCCGCGAGCACGAGCGCGCGGTTGGTGAGCGACTTGCTGCCGGGCAGCGAGACGACGCGCTCGACGGGTCCGTCGGGACGCGGGGCTGGCCAGTGATCAGGCTGGTCGGTCACCCGCGAAGACTATCGGCGTCAGGTCAGCTGGGCCTTGGCGAGCCGTGCCTCGCGACGTGCGTCCTTCGCGAGCACCCGCGCCTCGCGGCGGACGTCCTTGGCGGCACGACGCGCTCGCCAGGCCAGGCCGGGCTTGCCCTCGGTGTCGACGCCCGCGAGCAGCAGGCCGCCGAGGACGGAGGTGTTCTTGGCGAACTGCAGGCGCTGCATGGCCTTGGCCTGCGGGTCCGTCTCCTCCCAGAACCGGTGCCCGGCCAGCGTGGTCGGCACCAGCGACGCGGCCAGGACCGTCGCGCTGAGCCGCGGCGCGCGGCCGGTGGCCAGCGCGGCGGCGGCGAGGATCTGCGCGCCGGCGTTGATCCGCACGAGCGTCGCGGGGTCCGTCGGGATGGGCGCACCCGGCGCGACCTGCTGGGCGAGCGGGACGACCTTGTCGGTGACCTTCTTGGCCTTCTCGGCGTGCGCCTCGGTCTTGCGGAGCGCGTTGGCGCCGCCGACGACGAAGATCGTGGCGAGCATCGGACGGGCGAGCAACCGGGTGATCGTCATGCGTCCTTGTCTACACGATCGTCCGGGAGGTCGCTCCGTCCGGAGGGGTACGAGGCGGCGGGCTCAGCCGAGGTCGGCGCGCCAGGTGTTGTTGCCGGTGTCGGCGTCCTGGTCGGCGGGGGTGAGGCTCGCGGTCACCTGCGCGCCCTGCGGGGCCACGACCTCGAAGGCGAAGGGGGACAGGTCGGCGCCGGAGACCTGGCAGGTCGCGCGCGCCTTGGCGTAGGTGCACCGACCGTCCGTGGTGCGGACGACGTTGCCGTCGGACTCGACCACCAGCACCGCGCTGCTGCCCGGGGGGAGGCCCGCCACCCGCAGCACGACGTCGTACGTCGGCCGCGCGCCACCCACGCTCCCGGCCAGGGACGGGTCCGGCACGACCGGCGGCGGCGCGGTAGGTGTCGACGTTGGCGTGGAGGTTGGCGTGGAGGTCGGCGTGGAAGTCGCCTCCGAGGTGGGCTGCGAGGTCGGCGTCGGCTTGGTGGTTGCGGTCTCGGTCGGGGTCGAGGTCGGCGAGGAGGTCGGCCCGGACGTGGGGCTCGAGGTCGGCGAGCTGGTCGGGGTGTCCGTCGGCGTCGAGGTGGGCGAGTCGGTCGGCGTCTCGGTGACCGTGGGGTCGGAGGTCGACGACGGGTCGCCGGTGGGGCCGGTGGGGTCCGTCGTCGGGTCGGTCAGGAGGTCGACCTCGTCACCGGGGACCAGCACGACCTCGTCGGACGAGCCCCGCGTGCTGGAGTCGGCGCCATCGAGCTCCGGCGAGGTCGTCGTCGACGCGTCGGAGGTGGCGGCCGGCACGTCGCGCGAGCCGCTCGCGTCGGGGCGCGGGTCGGGGGCGCGGGTCGCGAGCGCGACGCCGCCGGCCACGATCACCGAGCTGGCGGCCACTCCGGCCACGGCCGCCGTGGCCGCGTGCCCGGCGACGAGGTCGCGCACCCGGCCCACGAGCAGCGACAGGCCGAGCGGCAGCGAGCCGCCGGCGGCGGCCGCGCCCAGGTAGGCCGAGGCCACGCCGCCGAGCAGCAGCGGAGCGAGCAGTGCGCCGAGGTTGGAGTTGACCTCCGAGAGCTCGAGGTAGACCGCCATGCACGGGCGGCACTCCTCGAGGTGCTCCTCGACCTTGGCGCCGTCGCGGCGCGAGATCGAGCCGCGGACGTAGGCACCGAGCTGGCCGTGGGTCCAGCGACAGGTGTCGGCCTCGAGCTCGGCCGCGTGCTGGGTGAGGAAGGCCTCGCGCAGGCCCTCGCGCGCCCGGTAGGCCAGCGCCGAGACGGAGTTGGCGCTCATCCCGAGGATCGGCGCGATGTCGGCGGGCTTGTCGCCCTCGACCTCGGTGTGCCACAGCACGAGCTGCCAGCGCTCGGGGAGCGAGGCGAACGCCTTGGCGGCGGCGGCGCTCTCGAACCCCTCGACGGCGGTGTCGACGAACGGCACGCCAGGGTCGAAGGGCTCCAGGTCGTCGGTGGTCGTCAGGCGTGCGGTCGCCCGGATCCGGTCGACCTGGAGCCGGCGCACGGAGGTGAGGAGGTAGGCGCGGAACGCCACGTCCGGACCGCCGCCGCGCTGCAGGACTCCCAGCACCTTCACGAACGCCTCGGAGACCAGGTCCTCGGCGTCGGCCGGTGGCACCAGCTGGCGAGCCAGCCGCCGGGCGGCCTCGACGTGGCGCTCGAAGAGCGTGCCGTAGGCGTCGACGTCCCCTCCGCGGACCGCCGAGATCAGCTCGGCGTCCCCCGGGGCCTCGATGCTGGTCGCAACGCTCATGTCCTCGGACGCTTCCCGGGGCCCTTCAGGCCCCGTCTGGTGCCTCGCACTGTAGTCCTCCGAGCGTGCACGGGGCGCCCTTCGGCAAAATCCGGAAAACCCGCCCGGCTCCGCGTCATGGCCCGCGATGGCGTCCGTCACAACGGTGAGCAGGACACATCGAAGGGGGCTGCCGTGAAGATCTTCGCCACACGTGGGCGTCGTCTTGCGGCTGCCGGTCCTGGGGTGGGTGGTCCAGCGCTTCCCGTGCGGTCGGGGTTGCCGCACCGGTACGAGGCGCTGGGGGAGGCACTCACCTCGGGATCGGACGTGCTCGGGGCGTGCGCCGTCGCGGGGGAGGACCTCGCCCGCGACGGC
>NZ_JAKJHZ010000013.1 GCF_021648885.1 Nocardioides potassii
CGGCGCACCGGGGTATCACCCCCAGCAGGCTGAACCAGAGCAGTCCGACGCCGAGGCCGAGGCTCGCGCTGGCACCGAGGGCACGCGGCCGGGTCGCCCGGCGCTTGCGCGCCGGGCGACCGGTCGTGAGAGTTGCCGTTGCCAAGGTCAGCTACCGACCCCGGAGCCGGCCTGGATCTCGGTGATGATGCCGAGGGTGTTGCCGTCCTCGCCGTCGCCGAAGAACTTGTCGTTGGCCTCGCCCCAGCCGTTGAAGTCACCGTCGATGGTGAGCTCGGTGGCCGGCTCGGGGAACGCGTTCGCCGGGTCGAGGGCACCCTCGACCTGCACGTCCCCGACATCGGTGAGCGGGCGGAAGCCGAAGCCGGCGTACAGCTTCTGGCCCTCCTCCGAGCGCTGGTAGTCGAGGAAGTCGGACGCCACGTCGGGCGCGTCCTCGGTCACGGCGCACGGGTTCTCGATCAGCAGGGTGGTGTCGGGCACGACGTAGTCGAAGTCCTCACCGTTCTGCCGCGCGAGGATGGCCTCGTTCTCGTAGGAGAGCAGCACGTCACCCTGGCCCGCGGTGAAGGCGGTCGTGGCGTCGCGGCCCGAGTCGGGCAGCGCGGAGACGTGGTCGAAGAAGTCGGTCATGTACGCCTTGGCGTCGTCCTCGCTGCCGCCGTCGGAGATCACCGAGCCGTAGGCCGCGAGCAGGTTCCACTTGGCCGAGCCCGAGGAGGCCGGGTTGGGCGTGACGATGGAGACGTCGTCCTTGACGAGGTCGTCCCAGCTGTCGATGTTCTTGGGGTTGCCCTTGGGCACGACCATCACCACGACGGACTGCGTGCAGATGCCCTTGGTGTCGCCGTCCTTCCAGTCGTCGGCGACGATGCCGGCGTCGACGAGGCGGGTCATGTCGGGCTCGAGCGAGAAGTGGACCAGGTCGGCGTCCTGGCCGTCGACGACGCCGCGGCTCATGTCGCCGGACGCGCCGTAGGCCGGGCCGTCGAAGGTGACGTCCTTGCCCGCGTCGGTCTCCTCGAAGGCCTTGAACAGGGCGTCGTTGGGGGTCTCCATCACGGAGAAGCCCACGACGGCGAGGTTCGTCTTGCCTCCATCACCGGAGCCAGAGCCCTCCGCGTCGCCCGAGCAGGCGGACAGGGCCAGGGGCCCGACGAGAGCGGCCGCGAGGGCGGCACGTGAACGGATCTGCATGGGGGGATCTCGACTTTCTGGATCGGTGAGCAATGTCGAGAAAGATACATGACTTTATGGATGGCGATGACATTGCCCGTTCCTCGAGCGCGTGTCGTGGATCACGACACCGGTGTCCGCGCGTGGATCACGCGTGGGAACGGCCTCGACGAGGCGTCCATCACGTGGGGACGGACGTCCAGACCACCCGTGCCCGACTACTCTGGGAAGTCGGGGAAACGTCCCCCGACACGCAGCAGACACGCACGCAGCACGCACGGAAGCAGGGCACAACAGGTGAGTGGACCCGCCAAGCAGGTCAAGCAGCTCGACCGCGTCATCATCCGGTTCGCAGGCGACTCCGGCGACGGCATGCAGCTGACCGGTGACCGGTTCACCCAGGAGACCGCGGCCTTCGGCAACGACCTGGTGACGCTGCCCAACTTCCCCGCCGAGATCCGTGCCCCCCAGGGCACCCTCCCTGGCGTGTCGTCGTTCCAGGTCCACTTCGCCGACCACGACATCCTCACCGCGGGCGACGCCCCCGACGTGCTCGTGGCGATGAACCCGGCCGCGCTACGGGCCAACCTCGGCGACCTGCACAAGGGCGCGACGATCATCGTCGACACCCACGACTTCACCGCGCGCAACCTCACCAAGGCCGGCTACCAGGACAACCCGCTTGAGGGCGACAGCCTCGACGCGTACGCCGTCCACACCGTCGACCTGACGGGGATGACGGTCGAGGCGGTCAAGGACTACGGGCTGTCCCGCAAGGACGCGTCCCGGGCGAAGAACATGTTCGCTCTCGGCCTCCTGTCGTGGATGTACGGCCGCCCGACCGACCCGACCACCACGTTCCTCGAGAAGCGGTTCGCCAAGGTCCCCGACATCCGCGACGCCAACATCGCCGCCTTCAAGGCCGGCTGGAACTTCGGCGAGACGACCGAGGCGTTCGCCGTCCAGTACGAGATCAAGCCCGCGACCCTGCCGCCCGGCACCTACCGCAACATCACCGGCAACCTCGCGCTCGCCTACGGCCTCGTCGCCGGCAGCGTCCAGTCCGGTCTCCCGCTGTTCCTGGGCACCTACCCCATCACCCCGGCCTCCGACATCCTTCACGAGCTGTCGAAGCACAAGTCCTTCGGCGTCACGACGTTCCAGGCCGAGGACGAGATCGCGGGCGTCGGCGCCGCCATCGGGGCGTCGTACGCCGGTCACCTCGGCGTGACGTCGACCTCGGGCCCCGGCGTGGCGCTCAAGTCCGAGGCGATCGGCCTCGCGGTGATGACCGAGCTGCCGCTCGTCGTCGTGGACGTCCAGCGCGGCGGTCCCTCGACCGGCCTGCCCACCAAGACCGAGCAGGCCGACCTGCTGCAGGCGATGTTCGGCCGCAACGGCGAGGCGCCCGTGCCGGTCGTGGCACCGCAGTCGCCCGGCGACTGCTTCGCGGCGGCGGTCGAGGCGGCCCGCATCGCCGTCACCTACCGCACGCCCGTGCTGCTGCTCTCCGACGGCTACCTCGCCAACGGCTCCGAGCCGTGGCGGGTCCCGACGATCGACGAGCTGCCGGTGATCGACCCGGCCTTCGCGACCGAGAAGAACCACGGCTCGGGGGACGACGCCGAGTTCTGGCCCTACCTGCGCGACGAGGCCACGCTCGCGCGCCCGTGGGCCATCCCCGGCACCCCGGGCCTCGAGCACCGCATCGGCGGCCTGGAGAAGGGCGACGGGCACGGCAACATCTCCTACGACCCGGCCAACCACGACTTCATGGTCCGCACCCGCCAGGCCAAGGTCGACCGGATCGCCGAGACCATCCCCCCGGTCGAGGTCGACGACCCGTCGGGCGAGGCGAAGGTGCTCGTCATCGGATGGGGCAGCACCTACGGCCCGATCGGCGCCGGCGTCCGCCGGGTCCGCAAGGCCGGCTACAAGGTCGCGCAGGCGCACCTGCGCCACCTCAACCCGTTCCCGAGCAACCTCGGCGAGGTGCTGAAGGGCTACGACAAGGTGCTGGTGCCGGAGATGAACCTCGGCCAGCTCTCGCTGCTGCTGCGGGCCAAGTACCTCGTCGACGCCGTCGGCTACAACCACGTCCGCGGACTGCCCCTCAAGGCCACCGAGCTCGCCCACGCGATCGGTGAGCTGGTCGGCCAGGCCGAGGGGATCGACATCGAGCTGGGCGTCTGGGGCGAGCCCACGCAGAAGGAGCACATCTGATGAGCACGACCCCCTTGACGGATCTCGGCCTCCCGGGCCTCCGTTCCGGCACGGAGCTGGTGCCCAGCCACGACTCGGAGGCCGACGGCGCGCAGACGGCAAAGGAGTTCACCTCCGACCAGGAGGTCCGCTGGTGCCCCGGGTGCGGTGACTACGCCGTTCTCAAGGCCGTCCAGTCGTTCCTGCCCGACCTCGGCCTGCGCCGCGAGAACATTGTCTTCGTCTCCGGCATCGGCTGCTCGTCGCGCTTCCCCTACTACCTCGACACCTACGGCATGCACTCGATCCACGGCCGCGCGCCGTCGATCGCGACCGGCATCGCCACCGCGCGCGAGGACCTGTCGGTGTGGGTCGTCACCGGCGACGGCGACGCGCTGTCGATCGGCGGCAACCACCTCATCCACGCGCTGCGCCGCAACGTGAACATGACGATCCTGCTGTTCAACAACCGGATCTACGGCCTGACCAAGGGCCAGTACTCCCCCACCTCGGAGACGGGCAAGGTCACCAAGTCGACCCCGATGGGCTCGCTCGACCACCCGTTCAACCCGGTCTCGCTCGCGCTCGGCGCGGAGGCGACCTTCGTGGCCCGCACGATCGACTCCGACCGCAAGCACCTGACGTCCGTGCTCGCCGCGGCCGCCGCGCACCGCGGCACCTCGCTGGTCGAGATCTACCAGAACTGCCCGATCTTCAACGACGGCGCGTTCGACGCCATCAAGTCGCCCGAGACCAAGGCCGACGCGATCATCCCGCTCGTGCACGGCGAGCCGGTCACGTTCGGCGCCCAGTTCGAGGACGGCCCGCTCGTTGGAAAGGGCTCCAAGGCGCTGATCCGCGACCAGGCGACCGGTGGCGTGAAGGTCGTCGCGACGACCGACGTCGACGCGGCCGACATCGTGGTCCACGACGCGCACAGCCCCGACCCGACGATGGCCTTCGCGATCTCGCGACTGACCGACTCGGGATACCTCAACACCTCACCGATCGGCATCTTCCGCCAGGTCGAGCGGACGACGTACGACGACGCGGCACGCGAGCAGGTCGCGGCGTCGCGCAGCGCGGCGTCCGGGGACGACACCGCCGACCAGTCCGCCCGGTTGGCGGGGCTGATCGGCGGCGGTGACACCTGGACGATCCTCTGATCGTCCCGCGATCGGGTCAGTCGAAGTAGAGCGTCCAGATCTTGCCCTTGGTGTTGCCGTAGCCGTTGGAGTGGTCGACCTTCGAGCGCCACTTCCAGCGACCCTTCGACGGCGCGTAGATCCGCGTCTTGTAGGCGCCGGCGTCGTTGGTCTTCACCTTCTTGACCGTCTTCCACTGGCAGGTGCCGCACGCCTTCTTGAGGATCTTCACCTTCTGGTTGGCGTAGGGCAGCAGCGTGCCGTCGGCCTGCGGCTCCATCACCGTGCCCTTGAGCTTGAACGCGTTGTAGGACACCTGCTTGGTGCCTGGCGGGACCTCGTCGATGATCCGCTTGGGCAGCGAGCCGGCGGTGGCGCCCGTCGCGAGCACACCTCCGACGAGCAGAGCGGCGATGAGTACTGCCAGGACAGCGCGGAGCTTGCGCATGTGGAACTCCCCCTCGAGAGACGACCTCGGTTGACTGACTTCGGGTGACGCGGGGTCCCAACCCCGGACCGCCCCATCGTAGGCGACGCCGCGGTCCTAGACTTCGGGAGTGCCAGACAGCCGCCGTGGACTTCTGCTCGGCGCGCTGGCCTACTTCCTGTGGGGGACCTTTCCGCTCTACTGGACCCTGCTCGAGCCGGGCGGCGCCCTCGAGATCCTCGCCCACCGGATCGCGTGGTCGAGCGTCGTCATGGTCGTCCTGGTGGTCGCGCTCCGTCGGGTGCCCCAGCTCAAGGCGCTCCTGCGCGACCGTCGGCGCCTGCTGCTGATCTGTTGCGCCGCCGTGGTGATCACCCTCAACTGGGGCGGCTACATCTGGGGCGTCAACAACGGCCGGGTCGTCGAGACCGCACTCGGCTACTTCATCAACCCGCTCGTGACAGTGCTGATGGGCGTGCTGGTCCTCGGCGAACGGCTGCGCCGGCTGCAGTGGGTCGCGATGGCGATCGCGTTCGTGGCGGTCGTCGTCCTCGCGGTCGACTACGGACGTCCGCCCTGGATCGCCCTCCTGCTGGCGTTCTCGTTCGGTACGTACGGGCTGCTCAAGAAGCAGGCCGGGGTGGGAGCGGTGGAGAGCATCACGGTCGAGACCGCCGTCCTGACGCCGTTCGCCGTGGCGTACATCGTGTGGCTCATGGCCACCGGGGCGTCGAGCTTCGGGTCCCACGGCCTGGGCCACGCGCTGCTCTTCACCACCACCGGCGTCATCACCGCGGTCCCGTTGATGCTCTTCGGCGCGGCCGCGATCCGCGTCTCCATGGTGTCTCTCGGGCTGCTGCAGTACCTCGCCCCGACCATCCAGTTCGCCCTCGGTCTCACGGTCTTCGACGAGGCGATGCCGGCCAGTCGATGGATCGGCTTCTGCCTGGTCTGGCTCGCGCTCGTCGTCTTCACCATCGAGGCACTCAACCACCGGCGCCACCAGCTCCGGCTGGTCGCGCACGCCTCCGCCGTCTGAGGCCTTCCGGTCATCGCTCGAGCGGTGGTCCACCCACATTCCGGGTGCGGGGAATGTCGCTCCACCACCGCCCGCGGGCGCGCCGCCCGACGACACGCGCTCGAGCGGTGGTCCACCCACATTCCGGGCGCGCGAAATGTCGCTCCACCACCGCTCGCGGCTCGAGCGGTGCGTGAGGAGGATCCGGAGGCCGCACAATGCCCCTCACCCACCGCCGGCCGGCGCGCCGCCGTACGACACGCGGGCGAGCGGCGGGAGAAGCGGCTCCGAGCGGGCCGAAATGCCCGTCGCGCACCGCTGACGGTTCGGGCGATCCCTAGGCCGAGCGGGTGGCGACGACGTCGACGAAGGACGCGAGCGCCGTACGCACGGGGCCCGGCTCCAGCACCTCGAGGTGCTGCTTGGCGACGGTCGCCTGGCCGAGGACGTAGGCGCGCGCCTGGTCCATCGCCGGATGCTTGCGGAGCAGGTCGAGGGCCTCGGCGTGCTCGGCGTCGTCGGTGAGCGGGCGGCCCAGCAGCTCGAGGAGCCGGGCGTCGGCCGGGTCGGTCGAGGCCTGCGCCATCAGGCTGGGCAGGGTCGGGACGCCCTCGCGGAGGTCCGTGCCGGGTGTCTTGCCGGAGGTGTGCGACTCGGAGGCGATGTCGAGGATGTCGTCCGAGAGCTGGAAGGTGGAGCCGACGATCTCGCCGTAGGCGCGCAGCGCCTCGACCACCTCGGGCGAGGCTCCGGAGAACATCGCGCCGTAGCGTGCGGAGGTCGCGATCAGCGAGCCGGTCTTGCCGGCCACGACCTCGAGGTAGTGCGCCAGCGGGTCCTCGTCGGGACCGGGCTCCACCGTCTCGAGGATCTGGCCCTCGACGAGGCTGGTGAACGTCTGCGCCTGGATCCGTACGGCGTCCGGGCCGAGGTCGGCGGTGAGCTCCGAGGACTTCCCGAACAGGAAGTCTCCGGTGAGGATCGCGACGTGGTTGTCCCAGCGCGCGTTGGCCGTGTCGGCGCCGCGGCGCAGGGCGGCCTCGTCCATGACGTCGTCGTGGTAGAGCGAGGCGACGTGGGTGAGCTCCACGACGCAGGCCGCGGTGTCCACCTCGTCGGCCTGGGGGTGCGGTCCGGCCTCGGCGGCGAGCAGGACGAGCAGCGGCCGGAACCGCTTGCCGCCGGCCGTCATCAGGTGGGTCGCCGCCTCGGTGACGAAGGGCGTCCGCGCGCGGCAGTGCTCGACGAGCAGCTCCTCGATGCGGGCCAGCCGAGCGACGAGACGCTGCTCGAGCGCAGCGTCGACGACGGGCATGGCGAGGGGCGAGTCACTCACCTGATGAATTCTCCAGCAACGGCCGCGAGGTCGAGCACCGGACCCGGCAGGACGCCCAGCACCAGGGTCACCGCGGCACCCACGGCGATGGTCGTCGCGGTCAGGACGGACGGGTACGCGACGCTCGGTCCGTCGCCGACCGGCTCGTCGAAGTACATGACCTTGATGACCTTGATGTAGAGGAACGCGGCCACGATGCTCGCGAGCACGGCGGCGACCACGACGGGCCACGCACCGGCGGCGAGCGCCACGGAGAACACCGCGAGCTTGCCGACGAACCCGGAGGTCAGCGGGATGCCGGCCATCGCGAGCAGGAAGAACGCGAAGACCGCCGCCACGACGGGCGATTCCTTGCCGAGCCCGGCCCACCGGTCGATCGCGGTCATCTCGCCGCCCGCGTCGCGGACCAGGCTCACGACGGCGAAGGCGCCGAGCGTCGCGAAGCCGTAGGTCGTCAGGTAGAAGAGCACCGCCTGGACCGACGTGATCTCGCCGACGGCGAGCTGGTCGGAGGCCTGCAGGCCGAGGACGCCGGTGAGGATGAAGCCCGTGTGCGCGACGGAGGAGTAGGCCAGCAGGCGCTTGATGTCGCTCTGGGTGATCGCGAGCGCGGCACCGACCACCATCGAGAGGACCGCGATGATCCACATCATCGGCTGCCACGACCACCGGTCGGCGCCGAGGGCGACGTAGAACAGGCGCATGATCGCGCCGAAGGCCGCGACCTTGGTGCCGGCGGCCATGAAGGCGGTGACCGGGGTCGGGGCGCCCTGGTAGACGTCGGGGGTCCACGCCTGGAACGGGACCGCGCCGACCTTGAAGAGCAGGCCGACCGAGAGCAGGCCCGTGCCGATCAGGAGCAGGCTGTTGCTGCCGACGTCGTTGCGGACGGCCTCGTTGATCGCGGCGAAGTCCATGGATCCCGCGTAGCCGTAGAGCAGCGCGGCGCCGTAGAGGAAGAAGCCGGAGGAGAAGGCGCCGAGGAGGAAGTACTTGAGCGCCGCCTCCTGGCTGAGCAGGCGGCGACGGCGCGCCAGCCCGCACAGCAGGTAGAGCGGGAGCGAGAGCACCTCGAGGCCGACGAACATGGTGAGCAGGTCGTTGGCCGCCGGGAAGAGCATCATCCCGAACACCGCGAACATCATCAGCGGGTAGATCTCGGTGTGCTCGCGCTGGGCGGCGACCGCGGCGGTCTCGGCGTCGGTGCCCGGGACCGCTGAGGCCTGGCCGGCGAAGGCCGAGAGACCGCCGTCGAGGTGGCGCTCGGCGAAGAGCAGGATGCCGCCGATGCCGAGGGCCAGCACGAGGCCCCAGATGAAGAGGCTCGGCCCGTCGACGGCGACCGTGCCGCCGACCGCGAGGACGCCTCGCGCAGCGCCGTCGTCGTACGTCTTCACGTCCCGCGCGACGAGCACCACGCCCACGAGCGCCCCGGCCAGGCCGACGAGCGCGAGGACGACCTGGGTGAGGTAGCGCAGGGCGCGCGGAACGAAGGCCTCCACGACGACGCCGAGGCAGGCGACGCCGAAGACGAGGAGGAGCGGCCAGAGCTCGAAGTACTCGATGCTGGGCTTGCTGAACTCGATCACTGCTGACCAGCCTCCTGGGCGACGCCCACCCCGGCGAGGGTGTCGTGGACGACGGGGTTGATGACGTCGAGCAGCGGCATCGGGAAGAAGCCGAAGAGCACGAGCGCCAGCGCGAGCGGGGCGAGGATGCCGACCTCACGTCGATCGAGGTCCTCCACGGCGGAGAGCCCGGGGCCGGTCATCGTGCGCTGGTACATCCAGAGCGCGTAGAACGCCGCCAGGACGATCGCGAGGACCGCGACCGCGCCCACCAGCCAGTGGTGGTCGAACGCGGCGATGATGACCATCATCTCCGAGACGAACGGCGAGAGCCCGGGCAGGCCGCACGCCGCCAGGCCGCCGACGAGGAAGAACCCGGCGAGCACGGGCGCCGACTTCTCCACGCCACCCATCTCGCGGATCGATGCCGTGCCGGTGCGCCGGATGAGGAAGCCGGCGACCAGGAACATCAGCGCGGTCGCGATTCCGTGGTTGACCATGTAGAGGATCGCGCCGGTGCCGCCGGTCGAGCTGAAGACGAAGATGCCGAGCACGATGAAGCCGAAGTGCGACAGCGACGTGAGACCGATGAGGCGCAGGACGTCGTCCTGGCCGATGGCGACGAGCGCGCCGTAGATGATCGAGATGAGCGCGAGCACCACCACGACCGGCGTCGCCCACTGCGAGGCGTCCGGCAGCAGGCCGAGGCAGAACCGCAGCATGCCGAAGGTGCCGATCTTGTCGAGGATGCACACCAGCAGCACCGAGGTGCCGGGCGTCGCCTTCTCGGTCGTGTCTGCCAGCCAGGTGTGGACCGGGAACATCGGCGCCTTGATCGCGAAGGCGATGAAGAAGCCGACGAAGAGCCAGCGCTGGGTGATCGGGTCGATGTCGATCGCGGCGAGGTCGCTGAGCAGGAAGCTCGGGTTGCCGTCGTTGGCCGAGACGACGTAGAGGCCGATCACCGAGGCGAGCATCACGAGCCCGCCGGCGAGCTGGTAGATCAGGAACTTCGTCGCCGCGCGGCCGCGACCGCTGCGGCCGAAACCGCCGATGAGGAAGTACGCCGGGATCAGCGTGGCCTCGAAGACGACGTAGAACAGCAGCACGTCGGTCGCCGTGAAGACCGCCAGGGACATCGCCTCGAGGGCGAGGGTCCAGGCGAAGAACGCCTTGGCACCGTTGTTGCCCGGTGCGTCGGACTCGCGCCAGCCCGCCAGGAGGACGATCGGCACGAGGACCACGGTGAGCAGCACCATCAAGATGCCCAGCCCGTCGACGCCGAGCGCGTAGTGCACGCCGAGCGAGTCGATCCACGAGTAGGTCTCGGTCAGCTGCATGCCGCCGTCGGCCTGGTACTGGACCGCCGCCACGACGGCGGCGACCAGCGTGGCGCCGGAGAAGCCGAGGCCGACGAGCCGGGCGACCGCGTGGGGCGAGAACGCCGTCACGACGGCGCCGACCAGCGGCAGGAGGATGAGGATGGTGAGGATCATGCGAGGTTCACCGCCAGGAGGGCCAGGACGAGGAGCAGCGCACCGGCGAGGACGGACAGGGCGTAGGAGCGGACGAAGCCGTTCTGCAGGCGGCGCATCGTCGTGGACAGGCCGCCGACCGCGGCGGAGCCGCCCTCGACCGCTCCGTCGACGCCGACCCGGTCGAACGTCGCGAGGCCGCCGACCAGCGACGCCCCCGGACGTACGACGACCGCGTCGTTGAACGCGTCGCCGTAGAGGTCGGCACGCGCAGCGCGGGTCGCGAACGACACGTCCTGCGGGGCCGCGCGCGGCACGTCGCGCTTGCCGACCAGGAACCAGGCGGTGGCGACGCCGATCGCGACGACCGCGGTGATGATCAGCGTGATCACCAGGGCGGGCAGCGGCGGCTCGTGGTGCTCGGCAGCACCGGTCACCGGCTCGAGCCAGTTCACGATCCAGTCACCCAGCAGCAGCACGCCACCGAGGACGGAGAGCGCAGCCAGCACGATCAGCGGGACGGTCATCACCCTGGGCGACTCGTGCGGGTGCACGTCCTTCGCCCAGCGCTTCTCGGTGAAGAAGGTCATCAGCATCAGTCGCGTCATGTAGAACGCGGTGATGCCGGCACCGAGCAGGGCCAGCAGGCCCACCAGCAGGTTGTCGGCGAGCGCCGACTCGATGATGCGGTCCTTGGACCAGAAGCCGGAGAAGCCCGGGAACCCGATGATCGCGAGGTAGCCCATCGCGAAGGTCAGGAAGGTCACCGGCATCGCCTTGTTGAGCGCGCCGTAGTGGCGCATGTCGACGTCGTCGTCCATGCCGTGCATGACCGAGCCGGCGCCGAGGAACATGTTGGCCTTGAAGAAGCCGTGCGTGAGCAGGTGGAAGATCGCGAACGGGTAGCCCACGGGGCCGAGCCCGGCGGCGAGCATCATGTAGCCGATCTGGCTCATCGTCGAGCCGGCCAGCGCCTTCTTGATGTCGTCCTTCGCGCACCCGAGCACGGCACCCCAGAGCAGCGTCACCGTGGCCACGACGACCACGGCGGTCTGCGCGACGGGGGTGAGCTCGAAGATGAAGTTGGACCGCACGACCAGGTAGACGCCGGCCGTGACCATCGTGGCCGCGTGGATGAGGGCCGACACCGGGGTCGGGCCCTCCATGGCGTCGAGCAACCAGGCCTGCAGCGGCACCTGCGCCGACTTGCCGCAGGCGCCGAGGAGCAGTAGCAGGCCGAGCGCGTTGAGCGTGGACTGGCTGGCCTCCCCCGCGACCTCGCTGACGCCGCCGAAGTCGGTCGTCCCGAAGGTCGCGAACATCAGCGCGATCGCCAGCGACAGCCCGATGTCACCGACACGGTTGATGACGAAGGCCTTCTTGGCTGCGGCGGCCGCCGACGGCTTGTGCTGCCAGAAGCCGATGAGCAGGTACGACGCAAGGCCGACGCCCTCCCAGCCGAGGAACAGGCCGACGAAGTTCGCCGAGAGGATCAGCGTGAGCATCGCCGCGACGAAGAGGTTGAGGTAGCCGAAGAACCGGCGACGGCGCGGGTCGTGCTCCATGTAGCCGATGGCGTAGACGTGGATCAGCGAGCCCACACCGGTGATCAGCAGGAGGAACAGCGCGGCCAGCTGGTCGTAGAGCAGGTCCATGCCGACGTTGATCGAGCCGGTCTCGAACCAGGTCCACAGGTGCTGGCCGACCTGACGCTGCTCGGCACCGCGGCCGAGGAGCGAGAGGAAGAGCACCAGGCTGAGCACGAACGACAGCGCAGACATGGCCGTGCCCAGCAGGTGGCCGTGCCTGTCCGCGGTGGCCTTGGCCGAGGCGGGCAGGAACGGCGCGACGGCGAGGAGCAGGAAGGCGCCGAGCAGCGGGAGCGCGATGACCAGCCACAGCAGGTCGAAGACGCCGCCGGCGCCGGTGTCCGGGGCCACGACGGGCGCGTGGGCGGCGCCGCCCTCCTCCAGCGAGGGAGCGAGGAGGATCGTCTGGGACAAGAGGTTCACAGGTGCTCCCTCAGTACTTCAGCAGGCTGGCGTCGTCGACCGAGGCCGAGCGTCGCGTGCGGAAGATGGTCATGATGATCGCGAGCCCGATCACGACCTCGGCCGCCGCCACCACCATCACGAAGAAGGCGGTGATCTGGCCGTCGAGGTTGCCGTGCTGGCGCGCGAAGGCGACGAACGCGAGGTTGCAGGCGTTGAGCATCAGCTCGACGCACATGAACACCACCAGCGCGTTGCGCCGGGTGAGGACACCCACGCAGCCGATCGTGAACAGGATCGCGGACAGGACGACGTACTGGGTCACTTGACGTCCTCCGTCGTGTTCTCGGGCGAGCCGGCCTTGCCGGACGTCTCGGGCATGTGGGCCGGGTCGCCGATCTGCCGGGTCACGTCGTCGATGTCGTCGGCCAGCGCCGGAGCGGACCGGACGGTGCCGCGGGCCGCGAGGACGCGGGAGACCGAGGACTCGGCGGCCGTGCCGTCGGGCAGCAGTGCCGGGGTGTCGACCGCGTTGTGGCGGGCGTAGACACCGGGCGAGGGCAGCGGACCGGGGTGCTTGCCGTGCTCGGCGTAGTCGCGGATGCGCTGGGCGGCGAGGGCGGCCTGCGTGGGCTTCGGCGTGAGCCGCTCGCGGTGGGCGAGCACCATCGCGCCGAGCACCGCGGTGATGAGGAGGGCGCTCGTGGCCTCGAAGGCGAAGACGTAGCGGGAGAACAGGATGTTGGCGATCGCCGGGACGTTGCCGCCGCTGTTGGCGGTGTCGAGGCCGACCACGGTCCCGTAGGTGACCTGGCTGATCCCGACGACGAGCACGGTGCCGAAGAGCAGGCCGAGCACGATCGCCATCGCGCGCTGGCCGCGGATCGTCTCCACGGTCGAGTCGGAGGCGTCGACACCGATCAGCATCATCACGAAGAGGAACAGCATGAGGATGGCGCCGGTGTAGACGATGATCTGCACCGCGAAGAGGAACGGCGCGTCCATGACGGCGTAGAGGAACGCCAGGCCGATCATGACCACGGCGAGCAGCAGCGCGGCGTGGACGGCCTTGCGGACGAAGAGGATGCCCAGCGCGGCGAGCACCATCAGCGGGGCGAGGATCCAGAAGGTCATCGCGTCGCCCCCCGGTAGTAGTCGCCCTCGTCGTCGCCGAGCTTCATCTCGTGCGGCGGCTGCTCCATGCCGGGCAGCAGCGGCGCGAGCAGGTCGGACTTCTCGTAGATCAGGTCCGCGCGGTTGTTGTCCGCGAGCTCGTACTCGTTGGTCATCGTCAGCGCGCGCGTCGGGCACGCCTCGATGCAGAGCCCGCACAGGATGCAGCGCAGGTAGTTGATCTGGTAGACGCGGCCGTAGCGCTCACCGGGGCTGTAGCGCTGGCTGTTGCCATCGGCATCGGGCACGTCGCTGTTGGACGCGCCCTCGACGTAGATGGCGTCGGCCGGGCAGGCCCACGCGCACAGCTCGCAGCCGATGCACTTCTCGAGGCCGTCGGGCCAGCGGTTGAGCTGGTGGCGGCCGTGGAAGCGCGGCGCGGTCGGGACCTTCTCGAAGGGGTACTGCTCGGTGACCACCTTCTTGAACATCGTGCGGAAGGTCACCCCGAACCCGGCGATCGGGTCCCAGAGGCTCTCCTTGATGCCCTTCGACTCCGAGCCGGAGCTGGACTCACTCATGGTTCTCCTCGGACTCTGCCGTTGCAGTGACGGTGGTACGACCCGGGCTGAAGGTCAGCGGCTGGGCGGCACCACGGACGGCACCTCCCGCCGGCATCGGCGGCACGGGGAAGCCGCCCGCGAACGCGTCGTGCGGCTCGTCGGCCGCCTCGGTCGCGTCCTCGTCGTCCGTGCGCTCGGGCAGGAACATCAGCCCGACGGTCAGGACGAGCAGCACGGCGATCGCGGCGACGAGGTAGGTGCGGTTGATGCCGTTGTCCGCCTCGAGCGAGATGACGCGGATCGTGGCGACCGCGACCGTCCAGGCGAGCGCGACCGGGATCAGGATCTTCCAGCCCAGCGCCATGAACTGGTCGTAGCGCATGCGGGGCAGCGAGCCGCGCAGCCAGACGAACAGGAAGATGAAGATGAAGACCTTGCCGAAGAACCAGAGCAGTGGCCAGTAGCCGCTGTTGGCGCCCTCCCACACGTTCTCGATGCCCCACGGAGCGGCCCAGCCGCCGAGGAACAGCGTGGTGGCGATCGCCGACACGGTCGCGAGGTTGATGTACTCGGCGAGGAAGAACAGCGCGAACTTCAGGCTGGAGTACTCGGTGTGGAACCCGCCGACCAGCTCGCCCTCCGCCTCGGGGAGGTCGAAGGGTGCGCGGTTGGTCTCACCGACCATCGAGATCACGTAGATCACGAACGACGGCGCGAGGATGAGGCCGAACCACAACCGGTCCTGCGCGGCGACGATCTCCGAGGTCGACATGGAGCCGGCGTAGAGGAAGACCGCGACGAGCGCGAGGCCCATCGCGACCTCGTAGGAGATCATCTGCGCGCTCGAGCGCAGGCCGCCGAGCAGGGAGTACGTCGACCCGGACGACCAGCCGCCGAGGACGATGCCGTAGATGCCGATCGAGGCGATCGCGAGCATGAAGAGCACGGCGACCGGCATGTCGGTGAGCTGCAGCGGGGTGCGGTGGCCGAAGAGGTTGACCTCGGGACCGAGCGGGATCACCGACCATGTCACGAAGGCGGGCACCACCGCGATGACGGGCGCGAGGATGAAGACGACCTTGTCGGCCGCCTTCGGGACGATGTCCTCCTTCAGCGCCAGCTTGACGCCGTCGGCCAGCGACTGCAGGAGGCCGAAGGGGCCGTGCACGTTGGGGCCGACGCGGTGCTGCATGCGGGCCACGACGCGGCGCTCGAACCAGATGTTGAACAGCGTGAGCAGGACCAGGATCACGAAGATCCCGACGGCCTTGATCAGGATGATCCACCACGGGTCCTGGCCGAACTGGGCCAGGTCGGGGTCGGGCAGGTCTGCCGCCAGCGGCAGGATGCCCATCGCTGTGCCCATCATCGGGAGGCTCCCTTCACGGTGACCGTGCTGCCCGGCGAGGCGAGCTCGGCGAGGACGCCGCGGCCGAAGGACCGGGCCGGCACCCAGACCACGCCGTCGGGCAGGTCGGCGACCACCACCGGCAGCGTGATGCTGCCACGGTCACCGGTGACCTGGGCGAGCCGGGCGCCGCCGGGCTCGGTGTCGTCCAGGAGGCCGAACACCGACTCGTAGGCCGCGCGGTTGAGGCGGACGACCGGCGGGCGGGCGGTGGCGCGCAGGTGCGCCTCGCCGTCCTGCATCGACCCGAGGTCGATGAGCTGCTTCCAGGTGGCCAGCGCGAACGAGCCCGCCTTGCCCGCCTTGGGCGGCTTCGGGGCCTTGCCGGCGTCGAGGGTCGGACGCTCGCCGTCCCACGGGCCGAGCGACTGCATCTCGGCGCGCGCCTCGGCGACCGTTCGGAAGCCGAGCGAGGAGCCGTGACCCAGCGCCGCGAGCTCGTCGGCGATGCCGGCGAGGACACGCAGGTCCGGCAGGGAGGCAGGGTTGGAGAAGACGGCGGGGAACTCGCGCGCGCGCCCGTCCCAGGTCACGAACGTGCCGGCCTTGTCGGTCACCGGCGCCACCGGCAGCACGACGTCGGCCGCGGCCGTCACGTCGGTCGCGCGCAGCTCCAGGCTGACGACGAATCGGGCCGCGTCGAGGGCGGTGCGGAACGCAGCCGGGTCGACGGTGTCGTCGGGGTCGACCCCACCGACGACGAGCCCACCCAGGTCACCCTTGGCGAGCGCGGCGACGATGGCGTTGCCGTCGCGTCCGGCCTTGGCGGGCAGCGAGCCGACTCCCCACGCGGCGGCGACGTCGACGCGGGCCGAGGCCTCGCCGACGGGCCGGCCACCGGGCAGCAGGTTGGGCAGCGCGCCTGCCTCGACCGCGCCGCGGTCGCCGGCGCGACGCGGGACCCACGCGAGGCGGGCACCGGTGCGGGCGGCGAGGTCGGCGGCGGCCGACAGGGCGCCGTGCGTGGCGGCGAGGCGCTCGCCGACCAGGATGACCGCGTCCTTGGAGACGCCGTGCTCGGCGTCGGCGAGCGAGCCGATCACCTCGACCTCGGCGCCGGGCGCGGCGGGGACCAGGCGGCCCTTCATCTTCTTCAGCCCGCGCGAGCTCCACGGCGCGACGGAGACGACCTGCGTACGACCGTTGCGGGCGGCCTTGCGCAGCCGCAGGAAGATCGTCGCCGCCTCGTCCTCGGGCTCGAGGCCGAGCAGCACGACGACGGGGGCGGCCTCGAGGTCGGCGTAGGTCACCTCGCCGGACAGCGCCACGCGCGAGGCCAGGAACGAGGCCTCCTCGGCGCTGTGCGGACGGGCACGGAAGTCGATGTCGTTGGTGCCGAGCGAGACGCGGGCGAACTTGGCGTAGGCGTAGGCGTCCTCGGCGGTCAGGCGACCACCCGTGAGCACCGCGCCGGCACCGGCGTCGCGCAGGCCTCGGGCTGCGACGGCGAACGCCTCGGTCCACGACGCGGGACGGAGCTCACCGTCCTCGCGGATCTGCGGGTAGGTGATCCGGTCCTCGACCTGCGCGTAGCGGAACGCGAACCGGTCCTTGTCGCTGATCCACTCCTCGTTGATCTCGGGCTCGTTGCCGGCCAGCCGCCGCATCACCTTGCCGCGGCGGTGGTCGACGCGGATCGCGGCGCCGCAGGCGTCGTGCTCGGCCACGCTCGGCGTGGAGACCAGGTCGAAGGGACGCGAGCGGAAGCGGTAGTCGGCCGAGGTCAGCGCGCCGACCGGGCAGATCTGGATCGCGTTGCCGGAGAAGTAGCTCTCGTAGGGCTCGCGCTCGTAGATCGCGACCTGCTGCAGCGCACCCCGCTCGGCGAGGGCGATGAACGGGTCGCCCGCGACCTGCTCGGAGAAGCGGGTGCACCGCGCGCAGAGGACGCAGCGCTCACGGTCGAGCAGCACCTGGGCGGAGATGTTGATCGGCTTGGGGAACGTGCGCTTGACGCCACCGTTCTCGGCGAAGCGGCTCTCGCCGCGCCCGTTGCTCATCGCCTGGTTCTGCAGGGGGCACTCGCCGCCCTTGTCGCAGACGGGGCAGTCGAGCGGGTGGTTGATCAGCAGGAACTCCATCACGCCCTGCTGGGCCTTGTCGGCCACCTCGCTGGTCGCCTGGGTGTTGACGACCATGCCCTCGGCGACGGGCAGCGTGCAGGAGGCCTGCGGCTTGGGGAACCCGCGGCCGTTGCCGGCGTCGGGGATGTCCACCAGGCACTGGCGGCACGCACCCACCGGGTCGAGCAGCGGGTGGTCGCAGAACCGCGGGATCTGTACGCCGACCTGCTCGGCGGCGCGGATCACCAGGGTGTCCTTGGGGACGCTCACCTGGACGCCGTCGATGGTCAGCGTGACGAGGTCGGTGTCGACCTTGTCGGGCGCCTTGTCGGTCGTGGTCATGCAGTGGCTCCCGCAGGGGCGAAGGCGGTCGAGGCGGCCGGGTCGAACGGGCAGCCGCCGTGGGACAGGTGTGCGAGGTACTCGTCGCGGAAGTGCTGGATCGAGCTCGAGATCGGGCTCGTGGCGCCGTCACCGAGCGCGCAGAACGAGCGGCCGAGGATGTTGTCGCACTGGTCGAGGAGCAGGTCGAGGTCGGACTCGCTGCCCTCACCCTTCTCGAGCTTGGCCAGGGTCTGCGTCAGCCACCACGTGCCCTCGCGGCACGGGGTGCACTTGCCGCAGGACTCGTGCTTGTAGAACTCGGTCCACCGCAGCACCGCCCGCACGACGCACGTCGTCTCGTCGAAGAGCTGCAGCGCACGGGTGCCGAGCATGGAGCCCGCGGCGCCGACCGACTCGAAGTCGAGCGGCACGTCGAGGTGCTCGGGTGTCAGGAGCGGGGTGCTGGAGCCACCGGGCGTCCAGAACTTCAGCTCGTGGCCCTCGCGCATGCCGCCGGCGAGGTCGATCAGCTCACGCAGCGTGATGCCCAGCGGGGCCTCGTACTGGCCCGGCCTGGTGACGTGGCCGGACAGGCTGAAGATGCCGTAGCCGTTGGACTTCTCCGTGCCCATGCCGGCGAACCAGGCGGCACCGTTGGCGATGATGCTCGGCACCGAGGCGATCGACTCGACGTTGTTGATCACGGTCGGGCTCGCGTAGAGCCCGGCGACCGCCGGGAACGGCGGACGCAGGCGGGGCTGGCCGCGACGGCCCTCGAGGCCCTCGAGCAGCGCCGTCTCCTCACCGCAGATGTAGGCCCCCGCCCCGGCGTGGACGATCAGGTCGAGGTCGAAGCCCGAGCCGTGGATGTTCTTGCCGAGGTGCCCGGCCAGGTAGGCCTCCTGCACCGCGCGCTGGAGGCGGCGGATGACGTGGAGGATCTCGCCGCGGACGTAGATGAACGCGGTGTTGGCGCGGATCGCGTAGGAGCTGATGATGACGCCCTCGACCAGCGTGTGGGGGCTGGCCAGCATCAGCGGGGTGTCCTTGCAGGTGCCCGGCTCCGACTCGTCGGCGTTGACGACGAGGTACTTCGGCTTCGGGTTGTCCTGCGGGATGAAGCCCCACTTCATGCCGGTGGGGAAGCCCGCTCCCCCGCGGCCGCGCAGCCCGGACTCCTTGACGGCGTTGATCACGTCGTCGGGCGCCATCGCGAAGGCTGTGTCGAGGGCGGCGTACCCACCGCGCTCCTCGTAGGAGGCGAGGGTCCAGGACCGCTCGACGTCCCAGTTGTCGGTGAGGACCGGGGTCAGTGTGTCAGCCACGGAGTGCCCTCTCTCTGTTGTGGAGGTGCGAGCGGAGCGAGCCTCGAAACACGGTCACTTGCTCTCTCCCTCGTCGCTCGCACGCGAGCCGTAGGTGCCGCCGGCCGTCCAGCCCCGCTCGCGGGCGATCTTCAGTCCCACCAGGGACGGCTCGCCTGCGGCCGGGCCCTCGTCGGCGCGGTCGTCGGGGAAGCCGGCGAGCACGCGCTCGGCCTCCCGCCACGTGCACAGCCTCGGGCCGCGGGTGGAGTGGACCTCGTTGCCGGCGCGCAGGTCGTCGACGACCTGGACGGCCGACTCCGGGGTCTGGTTGTCCATGAACTCCCAGTTGACCATCATCACCGGGGCGTAGTCGCAGGCCGCGTTGCACTCGATGTGCTCGAGGGTGATGCTTCGCCGACCCTCTTCCTCGGGGGTGGTCTCGTCGTTGCCGACGTCGAGGTGGTCCTTGAGCCGCTCGAAGATCAGGTCGCCGCCCATCACGGCGCACAGCGTGTTGGTGCAGACGCCGACGTGGTAGTCGCCGACCGGCTTGCGCTTGTACATCGTGTAGAACGTCGCGACGCCGTTGACCTCGGCGGCGCTGATGCCGAGGACCTCGGCGCACGCCTCGATCCCCTCGGGGGTGACGCGGCCCTCCACCGACTGCACCAGGTGCAGCATCGGCAGCAGCCCGGAGCGGGCCTCGGGGTAGCGGGCCGCGATCTCGCGCAGCTCGTCCCACGTCTTGGTGTCCAGGGTCATCGGTCGACGCCTCCCATCACGGGATCGATGGACGCGATCGCGACGATGACGTCGGCGACCATGCCGCCCTCGCTCATCACGCTCGTGGCCTGCAGGTTGGTGAACGACGGGTCGCGGAAGTGCGCGCGGAAGGGGCGCGTACCGCCGTCGGAGACGACGTGGGCACCCAGCTCGCCGCGCGGCGACTCGATCGGCACGTAGGCCTGGCCGGCGGGGACCCGGAAGCCCTCGGTGACCAGCTTGAAGTGGTGGATCAGCGCCTCCATGGACTCGCCCATGATGTGGCGGATGTGGTCGAGGCTGTTGCCCATGCCGTCGCTGCCGATGGCGAGCTGGCTGGGCCACGCGATCTTCTTGTCGCCGACCATGACGGGCGCGCCCTCGAGGCCGGCGAGCCGGTTGGTGCACTGCTCGACGATCTTGAGCGACTCCCACATCTCGTTGAGCCGGATCCGGAAGCGACCGTAGGAGTCGCAGGTGTCCCAGGTCTGGACCTCGAAGTCGTAGTCCTCGTAGCCGCTGTAGGGCTGGGTCTTGCGGAGGTCCCAGGCGTAGCCGGTCGAGCGCAGCACCGGGCCGGTGAGGCCGAGCGCCATGCAGCCGGCGAGGTCGAGGTGGCCGACGCCCTCGAGGCGACCCTTGAAGATCGGGTTCGCGTTGCAGAGGGCGGCGTACTCGGGCAGGCGCTTCTTCATCAGGGCGATGAAGTCGCGGATCTCGTCGAGCGCGCCGGGCGGGAGGTCCTGCGCCACACCGCCGGGACGGATGAACGCGTGGTTCATCCGGAGTCCGGTGATGAGCTCGAACAGGTCGAGCACGAGCTCGCGCTCACGGAAGCCGATCGTCATGACGGTCAGCGCGCCGATCTCCATGCCGCCGGTGGCGATGCAGACCAGGTGGGAGGAGATGCGGTTGAGCTCCATCAGCAGGACGCGCATCACCTGCGCCTTCTCCGGGACCTCGTCCTCGATGTCGAGCAGCCGCTCGACGCCCAGCACGTAGGCCATCTCGTTGAAGAACGGCGAGAGGTAGTCCATGCGGGTGCAGAAGGTCGTGCCCTGCACCCAGGAGCGGTACTCCATGTTCTTCTCGATGCCGGTGTGGAGGTAGCCGATGCCGCAGCGGGCCTCGGTGACCGTCTCCCCCTCCAGCTCGAGGATCAGGCGGAGCACGCCGTGGGTGGACGGGTGCTGCGGACCCATGTTGACGACCACGCGCTCCTCGGCGGACTCGCCGATGCTCTGCGTGATCGAGTCCCAGTCCTGACCCGTGACGGTGAAGACCCTGCCCTGGCTGGTGTCGCCGGGCGCTGCGTAGAAGTCCTGGTCGGTCGTCATGTCAGTTGTAGCTCCTGCGCTGGTCCGGCGGAGGGATGGAACCGCCCTTGTACTCCACGGGGATGCCGCCGAGCGGGTAGTCCTTGCGCTGCGGGTGGCCGGGCCAGTCGTCCGGCATGAGCACCCGGGTCAGAGCGGGGTGGCCGTCGAAGACCAGCCCGAACATGTCGTAGGTCTCGCGCTCGTGCCAGTCGAGGGTGGGGTAGATGCTCACCAGGCTGGGCACGTGCGGGTCGCTGTCGGGCGCGGTCACCTCGACGCGGATGCGACGGTTGTGGGTCATCGAGGTCAGGTGGTAGACCGCGTGGAGCTCACGCCCGGTGTCCTCGGGGTAGTGCACGCCGCTCACGCCGGAGCAGAACTCGAAGCGCAGCCGCTCGTCGTCACGCAGCATCTGCGCGACGAACGGGAGGTCCTCGCGACGGACGTGGAAGGTGATCTCGCCGCGGTGGACGACCACGCTCTCGATCGCGGAGGTCAGCTCGGTCGCCTCGAGGCGCTCCTCGAGGGCGTCGGACACCTCGTCGAACCAGCCGCCGTAGGGCTTCTGCGTCGCGGCCGGGAAGAGCTTGCTGCTGACCAGGCCGCCGTAGCCGGAGGTGTCGCCGGTGCCCGAGGCGCCGAACATCCCGTGGCGTACGCCGACCGCGCGGACCTCCCCGGTGGGTGCCGGCACGTTCTCCGGGGACTGGTCGGGCGCAGGCTGCTCGACACCGCTCCCGGTGCCGGTCTTCTCCTTCGCGGCGTCGAGGTTGCGCTCCTCGGCCGGCCGGGCCGACTCGTTCTTGTCGGTCTTGTCGTCCGACTCGTCCTTCGCGGCGCCCGCGGCCTTCTCGTCGTGCTTCTCGTCAGGCGTGTCTGTCAACGGAGCAGGCCCTTCATCTCCGAGGTGGGCAGGGCGCGGAGGGCGGCGGTCTCGAGCTCGGCGACCTCGGTCCTGCGGTGGGCACCGAGCTTGGTGGCCTGGACCTGGTCGTGGAGCTTGAGGATCGCGTCGATGAGCATCTCCGGACGCGGCGGGCAGCCGGGGAGGTACATGTCGACCGGGACGACGTGGTCGACGCCCTGCACCACCGCGTAGTTGTTGAACATGCCGCCGGACGAGGCGCAGACACCCATCGCGAGGACCCACTTGGGCTCGGGCATCTGGTCGTAGATCTGGCGCAGGACGGGGGCCATCTTCTGGCTCACGCGGCCGGCGACGATCATCAGGTCGGCCTGGCGCGGGCTGGCCCGGAACACCTCCATGCCGAAGCGCGCGAGGTCGTACTTGGGTCCACCGGTCGTCATCATCTCGATGGCGCAGCAGGCCAGGCCGAAGGTGGCGGGCCAGAACGAGGCCTTGCGCATGTAGCCCGCGACGCCCTCGACCGTGGTCAGCAGGACGCCGGACGGCAGCTTCTCTTCGAGTCCCATGTGGTGCGCTCCCTCAGTCCCAGTCGAGACCGCCGCGGCGCCACACGTAGGCGTACGCGACGAAGACAGTGGCGATGAACAGGACCATCTCGACGAGGCCGAAGAGGCGCATCGCCTCGAAGTGCACGGCCCACGGGTAGAGGAAGATGATCTCGATGTCGAAGACGATGAAGAGCATCGCCGTGATGAAGTACTTGACCGGGAAGCGGCCGCCACCCACGGGCTGCGGCGTCGGCTCGATGCCGCACTCGTAGGAGTCGAGCTTGGCCCTGTTGTAGCGCTTCGGACCCGTCAACGAGCTGACCACCACGGAGAACACCGCGAAGCCCGTCGCGAGGAGTGCCAGCACCAGGATCGGCGTGTAGAGCTCCATCGATTCCCTTCCGGTCCATCGCGCCGGGGGCCGTGGGCATGTGACTTTGTGAATGCCTTCACGAGTGGCGCGGGCCACAGTCTAGGACTCTCGTGCGACCTGCGCCACGTCGGGGTCACGACCGTTCGCACCGGTCCTGACCTGCGGATTTACGCCACAGGGACGTGTCTTAAATGGCGCGCCGGGTGACGCCCGGGTCAGGCCGTCGCGCGGTGCAGGGCGACGATGCCGCCGGTGAGGTTGCGCCACTCCGGCGCCTGCCAGCCGGCCTCGGCGACGAGCGCCGCGAGGCCCTCCTGGTCGGGCCAGGCGCGAATCGACTCCGCGAGGTAGACGTAGGCGTCCGAGGCGCTGGCCGTCAGCGAGGCGATCCTCGGCAGCGCCTGCATGAAGCCGTCCATGTAGAGGCTGCGGAAGGCGCCGTTGGTGGGGGTGCTGAACTCGCACACCACGAGCCGGCCGCCGGGGCGGGTGACCCGACGCATCTCCCTCAGGCCCGCGACCGGGTCGACGAAGTTGCGCAGTCCGTAGGAGATCGTCACCGCGTCGAAGGTGTCGTCGAGGAACGGCAGCCGGGTGCCGTCGCCGGCCACGAACGGCAGGGCCGGACGGTCCTTCTTGCCCTGCTGGAGCATCCCGACCGAGAAGTCGCAGGCGACCGCCGTGGCGCCGTACGCCCCGAAGGGCTCGCTGGAGCAGCCGGTGCCGGCGGCGAGGTCGAGCACGAGGTCGCCCCGGTGCGGGTCGACCGCCGCGACCATCGAGCGGCGCCAGCTGCGCTGGATACCGGCCGTCATCAGGTCGTTGGTCAGGTCGTAGCGCTTGGCGACGGTGTCGAACATGCGACGGACGTCGGTCGGTTGCTTGTCCAGGTCAGCGCGGGCCACGTCGGAAGCGTAGGCGGCTTCCGCGGGCCGGGAGCAACCTGGGGCGCCTGCGCCGCGTCCCTACACTCGTCGGACCACGTCGTACTCCGGGGGATCTCCATGTCACGCCGCACCACCCGCACCACCACGGGCACCACCACGGGCACCACCACGCGCACCGCCGCGCGCACCGCCGCGCGCACCACCACCGCGCTCCTGCTCGCGCTGCTCTGCTCGCTCGGCACGCTGTCCGTCGTGGACGCCGCGTCCGCGTCGGGCGCTGCGTCCAGCACCTCGGCCCGCGCCGAGTTCGAGCCGATCCGGCCCGGTGACACGGGGTGGCGGGTGCGCGAGCTGCAGAGCCGGCTCCACCAGCTCGGCCTGCACTCGGAGGTGATCACCAACCGGTACGACGCCGAGACCCGCGCCGGCGTGACGACCTTCCAGGCGCGGCGCGGCTGGGACACCGGCGGCGTCGTCGACGAGCGCACCTGGCTCAAGCTGGTCGGCCTCACCGCCGAGCCCACGCCGGAGGCGCTGCACAACGTCTACACACCCGGTCGACCGCTGCTGGAGAAGGGCGACCGCGGCATGCGGGTGCGTCAGGTCCAGGCTCGCCTCAAGCAGGTGCGCTGGTACGACGCGAAGGTGACCGGCCGCTACACCGGCCGGACCGTCGAGGCGGTCGAGGGGTTCCAGGCGAAGCGGAAGATCCCGGTGACCGGCCAGGTCGACCGCCGCACGCTCGACCGGCTCACGGCGATGACCCGCGAGCCCACGAGGGCCGAGCTCTTCAACATCGTGCCGCAGGGGCCGGCGCTGGACCCGCGCTGCACCACGGGCCGCGCGATGTGCGTGGACAAGTCGTCGCGCTCCCTGCGCTGGGTCGTGGACGGTGTCGTGCTGCGGACCGTCGAGGTGCGCTTCGGCTCCGACGAGCTCCCGACGCGCGAGGGCGCGTTCTCGGTCTACCGCAAGTCGCGCGACCACGTCTCGAACCTCTACGGCACCTCGATGCCGTTCGCGATGTTCTTCTCCGGCGGGCAGGCCGTGCACTACTCCCCCGACTTCGCCGCGAACGGCTACAACGGCGCGTCCCACGGCTGCGTCAACGTGCGCGACCGCGCGGGCGTGGAGTGGCTCTTCGACCACGTCAGGATCGGCGACAAGGTGATCGTCTACCGCTCCTGAGCCCGCTTCAGGCCAGGGAGAAGGCGGCGTCGATCTCGGCGCCCGCCCGGCCGCGACGGGGCAGCGCCTCCGACGGCACCTCCATCACGGGCGCAGACGGCACGACCACGACGCCGTGCTCGCGGGCCAGCTCGAGCCTGGCCGCCGGGTGATGCGCGATGCGGCCGAGGCGGAAGCCGAGCGCCGAGGCCATGCCGCTGACGGTGTGATTGACGCGCAGGTCGAGGACGAGCATCCGCATCCGCTCGCCCCACCACGGCGCGAGCGCGTCGATCTCGGCGGCGAGCTTCCTGTCCTTGCCCCTCAGCCGTGCCTCGGCGACCCGGGCGGAGTTCACCTCGAGGACCTCGACCGGGGTCTCGTGCCACGGCACGCCGTCGACCCGGCCGACCGCGAGCAGGTCCTCGAGCACCTTGGCGGTCGTGTGGTCGAGCAGGACGTGGGTCGGGTGCACGTGGGTGAGGGCCGCCTCAAGCTGGTCGGGCCGCTCGACCCATGCGAGCGTGCAGCCGGCGGTCAGTTGGGCGTCACGGGCGACGGTGGTGAAACGGTCGGTGGCCTCGCCGGTGAGGAGCACGACGTCCTCCGGCCCCAGGTCGGAGAGCATCCCCGAGCACTCGGGACGGAACAGCCAGGCCTGCGACTTCTCGCGCGGCAGGCCGAGCACGGCGCTCGACGGGGCGCCGGCGCGAGCCGAGTCGACGTACGACAGCAGGTCGGGCTGCCGCTTGCGACGCTCGAGGCCCATGCCGCGCAGCCGCTCCCAGGAGCGGTCGTCGCACTCGAAGAGCTGCGCCTCGGCCAGCGCGGCCCGGCGCAGCAGCGGAAGGCGGCTCTCGTCGTCGACGATGACCAGGCGCACCTGGATCTCGTCGAGCAGGCGGCCCACCTCGGCCGGGTCCAGGTGGTCGGGCAGGAGCAGCGGGACCGCACCCGCGACGCGGGTGGCGAGCTCGAGCTCGAGCTGGCGGATGCCGGTGGGGACGCGGATCACCACGACCTGACCGGGGTTGACGCCTGCCTCGATCATCCCGGCGGCACCGTCGATGACCCGGCGGTAGAGCTCGTTCCACGTCAGCGAAGCCCAGCCCCCGCGGCCGCCCTGCTCCCGCTGCTCGACCACGGCGACGTCCAGCGCACGCGCGCGGGCGTGGCGCTCGAGCCGGGCGAGCGGCGATTCGTGGACAGGCACTTGCGACCTCCTGCGTCGTGATGTACCCGCGCAACGTAGGACACCCCGGGTGGTCCTGTTCGCCGTTTGGCCGATCTCGCGTCGGGGCGCTGCGAGCCCCGGCGTAGGCTCCCCCTTCGTGACGACCCCCGCGTCCGGCCCGCAGCCTGGACCTGCCGCACCGCTGGTCGTGCGCACCGTCCCCGTGGACCTGGCCGACCTGCGGCTCCTCGACCTGCTCCCCGAGCACCAGCCGGTGAGCTGGCTGCGCCGGGGAGAAGGCCTCGTCGGCTGGGGCGTCGCCGCGCGCCTCGAGACCTCGGGCCCGACCCGCTTCAGCGACGCCGTGAAGTGGTGGTCGGAGACCATCGCCCGCGCCGACGTCGTCGACGCCGTGGGCGAGCCCGGGAGCGGCCCCGTCTGCTTCGGCGCCTTCGCGTTCGCCGACGAGCCCGGCGACTCCGTGCTGGTCATCCCCGAGGTCGTCGTCGGACGGCGCGGTGACCGCGCCTGGCTGACGACCGTGTCGGTGGAGGCACCCGAGCTCGAGCCCGCACCCACCCCGCGTCCCCCGGTCGGGCTGACCTTCTCCGACGGCGCTCGCAACGGCGAGGAGTGGATGTCGGTCGTCGGCGAGGCCGTCCGTCGCATCACGGCGGGCGAGCTGGAGAAGGTCGTGCTGGCGCGTGACCTGATCGCCACGACCGACGAGCCCCTCGACGTGCGTTGGCCGCTGCGCCGCCTCGCCGAGAACTACGAGATGTGCTGGACCTTCCACGTCGACGGCCTCTTCGGCGCCACCCCCGAGATGCTCGTCCGGCGCGAGCGCGGGCTGGTGACCTCCCGCGTGCTGGCCGGCACGATCCGTCGTACGGGCGACGACGAGCGCGACCTGGCGCTCGCCGCCACCCTGGCCCGCTCGTCGAAGGACCTCGAGGAGCACGAGTACGCCGTCCGGTCCGTCGCCGATGCGCTCGAGCCGCACTGCTCGTCGATGAACGTCCCCGAGGCACCGTTCGTGCTGCACCTGCCCAACGTGATGCACCTCGCGACCGACGTGAACGGCGTCGTCCACGACCTCGCCACCTCGCTCCAGCTGGCCGAGTCGCTCCACCCGTCGGCCGCCGTCGGCGGAACGCCGACCCCCGCCGCGACGGCACTCATCGAGGAGATCGAGGGCATGCCGCGCGACCGCTACGCGGGTCCGGTGGGCTGGATGGACGCCTCCGGTGACGGCGAGTGGGGCATCGCCCTGCGCTCGGCGCAGGTCACCGAGAGCGGCGTCCGCCTCTTCGCCGGCTGCGGCATCGTCGCCAGCTCCGACCCAGAGGCCGAGCTGGCGGAGTCGCAGGCCAAGTTCGTCCCGGTGCGCGACGCGCTCGAGGCCGGGTAGGGCCTACAGGTCCTCGCCCGGCTGGCGACGCTCGAACGCCTGGCCGTCGGGGAGCAGGTTGTGCATGTGCTGCTCGACCATGGCGAGGCCGATGTCGCTGTAGACGCAGTCGTGGATGCCGAGCGAGGTGGGCGCCGCCACCTCGCGCACGAAGTCGATCGCCTCGCCGACCTTGAGCCACGGCGCGCTCACCGGGGCGAGGAGCACGTCGACGGTGCGGCCGGGAGCGGTCAGCGAGTCGCCCGGGTGGTAGACGCTCGAGCCGCCCGACGACAGGACGTAGCCCGAGTTGTCGAAGCGCGGGTAGTCGGGGTGGATCACGGCGTGCTTCTCGCCGACCACCTCCACCGCGGTGCCGGCCACCTCGAGCCGGTCGCCGGGTCGTACGACGGTGACGCGCTCGGCCACGTCGGGCGCGTGCTCGCGCAGCATCCGCGCCACCGCGTCGATCGTCCAGACCGGCACGTCGAGGCCGCGCAGGTGGGGCGGGTGCACGTGGTCGGCGTGCTCGTGGGTGATCAGCACGGCGTCCGCGCCGTCGAGGGCGGAGGCGTCGGTGAAGCTCCCCGGGTCGATGACCACGGTGCCGCCCTCACCCTGGACCCGGACGCAGGCGTGGCCGAACTTGGTGATCCGCATGTGGACCAGACTAGGCGGGCCGCCTCGGCGGCGTTTCCGCGCGGAATCGTGTGACGGGTGGGGTTCGCGGTTAAGGTGATGGCGCCTCCGACGGGTGGAGTGCCCAGGGGGAAAGCCAATCGCACCCGAGACGAAGAGAGTTCACATGTCTGCACGCCGCGTGCTCGCAGGCAGCGCACTCGCGCTGATCCTGCCCGCGACCCTGCTCCTGAACGCCGAGACGGGTTCGGCCACTGACTCCGGCTCCGCGGCCCGCGCCGCGTCGACGCCGACGTCCGCCACCGCCAAGAAGGCCGGCCAGAAGATCTCGCTGGAGGTGCTGCCCGGGATCGTCCAGCCGGGCAAGCGCGCCGCCAGCGTCAACGCCGCCAAGGGTTCCGCGATCGCGACCATCAAGCCGGTCAAGGTCGGCCGCAAGGTCGTCCTCGAGCAGCAGAACGGCTCCTCGTGGAAGAAGGTCGGCACCGCCAAGCAGGAGAAGTCCGGCAAGGCCTACTTCAAGGCAGCCGTCTCCAAGGGCGGCCAGGCCCTGACCTACCGCGTCACCGCCCAGAAGCTGGGCTCGCTCAAGGCCGTCAAGAGCGACAGCGTCGACACCTCGCGCTGGCTCGTCCCGACCTTCACCGACGAGTTCAGCGGCTCGACGCTCAACCCCGTGTGGGGCATGCGCGGCCAGGACTACGAGCCGCTGAGCAAGCGCGTGTGCTCGAAGGGCGACCCGTCCGCGGTCAAGGTCGGCGGCGGCACGCTGCGCCTGAGCGTCATCAAGGACAGGTCGCGCAGCGGCAAGTGCAAGGCCGTCTCGCGCAAGCAGACCAAGAGGATCTCCTACCGCCTCAACGGCCACGTCGGCACCGATCGCGGCTTCTCCTTCCGCTACGGCGTGGCCTCGGCCCGCATCAAGATGCAGAAGCTCCAGGGCCAGCACGCCAGCTTCTGGCTGCAGCCCGTCGGCGAGAACCGTCCCGGCAGCGACGGCCACGAGATCGACGTCATCGAGTACTTCGGTGACAAGCACCCGCAGGGCGGCCTCACCAGCTTCATCCACTGGTACAAGGGCCAGCGCCTGATCAAGACCGGCTCGTGGATCAAGAACTCGACGTCGTTCCTGCAGAACAAGCGCGACGGCTGGTCGAAGAACTACCACGTGTTCTCGGTCCAGTGGACGCCGAACGTCATCATCTTCTACATCGACGGCAAGGAGACCTGGCGCACGTCGGCCCGCGTCTCGAAGGCCCAGCAGTACCTCATCCTGAGCCTGCTCGCCTCCGACTACGAGGCCCTGGAGATGTCCGACAAGAAGCTCCCGCAGCACATGTACGTCGACTGGGTGCGCGTGTGGGAGACCCCGCAGCCCTGATCGACCACAGCTGAACCACGCGATCCGCGCGTTGGCCCCGCTACGGGGCCAGCGCGCGGATCCTTTTGTCCAGCTCCGCGCGGTTGTCGCGACGCACGCGCGCCTCGATGACCTCGATGCCGCCGTTGGGCGTCGCGAGGGCCTGCTCGAGCTCGGGCAGGCTCGTGACCCGCAGGTGCGGGACCCGGGCCGCCGCGCAGAGACTGGCGAGGTCGACGCCGTGCGGGGTGCCGAAGAGCGTGTCGAAGCGGTCGGCGTACGCCGGTGCGCCCTGCTCCAGCGTGGCGAAGATCGACCCGCCGTCGTCGTTGACGACGACGATCGTCAGGTCGGGCCGCTCCTCGCGCGGGCCGAGGAAGAGGCCGGTCGTGTCGTGCAGGAAGGTCACATCGCCCATCAGGGCGATCGCGCGAGACGACCTCGGCCGGCCGAGCGCCGCGCCGATCGCCGACGAGATCGTCCCGTCGATGCCCGCCAGTCCGCGGTTGGCGATGACCTTGCGACGCCCGCCGACCTCGTAGGGCGCGACCATCACGTCGAGGTCGCGGACCGGGTTGGAGGCGCCGACGAACAGCAGGCCCTCGCGCGGCAGCGCCCGGCTGACCGCGCCTGCGACCTCGTGCGGCGTGAGGTCCGGCTCGTCGGCGAGCAGCCGGTCGAGCCGGCGGGACAGCGACAGGTCGGCGAGGTGCCACTCCTCGAGCCAGTCGGGGTCCTCCGTGGAAGCCACGGCCACGCCGTCGTACGCACTGACCTCGACCGCCACCGGGAACGGGCGGTCGGCCCACTGCCCCGGCGCCCGCACCGAGACCACCTCGACGTCGTCGCGCGCCAGCAGCCGGGACACCGGGCGCGAGAGGGTCGGGTGCCCGTAGACCACGACGCGCTCGATGCGGGTGCCCAAGTCGCTGTCGAGCAGCAGCCGGTAGGTGCGGATGACCGTGTCGCCGGTACGACATCCGCTGCTGGGCTCGGCGAGGAGCGGCCAGTTGCCGCTCTCGGCCAGCTGGCGCGCCGGCGGTCCCGCGTCGTCGCCCGCCACGACGACCGTGCGCGGTCCCAGGTCGAGCCGCAGCGGACGGCGCTCCGGACCACCGATGGCGGGCACCGCCCAAGGGGGCACCTCCCCGCTGTCCCAGTCGCCGTCGTCATCGGGCAGGAGCGGCTCGTCGAGCTGGACGTTGAGGTGGACCGGTCGGCGGAAGTCGTGCCGGCGGAGGAAGGTGAGCAGCTCGTCGAGGTCGGCCGCGTCCTGCCCGGCGCTGACGTCGAGCGTCGGCGCGAAGGAGCCGAAGAGGTCCACCTGGTCGGTGGTCTGGTTGGCGCCCGTGCCCCGCAGCCGGGCGGGCCGGTCGGCCGTCACCACGACGAGCGGGACTCCCGCGTGGGCCGCCTCCATGACCGCCGGGAGCAGGTGGGCGGCGGCGGTGCCGGAGGTGCAGACCACCGCCGCGGCGCGGCGGCTCACCTTCGCCAGCCCGAGGGCGAGGAACGCGGCGGTGCGCTCGTCGACGCGGGTGTGCAGGCGCAGGCCCGGCTCGGTGGGCGTCGACGGCCGCTGGGCGTCGTACAGCGCGAAGGAGAGCGGGGCGTTGCGCGACCCGGGGGCCAGGACGACCTCGCGCACGGCGGCGCCGCGCAGGGCCGTGACCACCGCCCGGGCGAGCTCGGTCGAGGGGTTGCTCACACCGGCTGATCCTGCCCTACGGACGCGAGGCGCCGACGCCAGTGGTCGACCCGGTCGTCCGTCGCGGCGAGCCGGGCCAGCGCGGACTCGTCGACCTCCGGCCGACCCACCGGCAGCATCCCGTCCACCGGGAGCAGGGGGTGGGCGGCGACGTCGTCGGTCAGCAGCTGGATCGTGGCGAGGCCGCAGGCGTGGTGGAGCTCCGGCAGCGCGGCCGCGAGGGCCACGCCGGCGGCGATCCCGACGCTGGACTCGACCGCGCTCGAGACCACGACGGGCAGGCCGATGTCCTCGGCGATCCGCAGGCACGCGCGCACGCCGCCGAGCGGCTGCACCTTGAGCACCGCGACGTCGGCGGCCTCGAGGTCCCGCACGAGGTAGGGATCCTCGGCCCGGCGGATCGACTCGTCGGCCGCGATCGGCACGTCCACGCGACGTCGTACGACGGCGAGGTCCTCCACCGCCATGACGGGCTGCTCGACGTACTCCAGGCCGCCCGCGGCCCGGTCGATGGCGGCGATGGCGCGGACGGCCTCGTCGACGTCCCACGCGCCGTTGGCGTCGACCCGGATGAGGCCGTCCGGACCGAGCGCGTCGCGCACGGCCTCGACGCGGGCGAGGTCGTCGGCGAGCGCCTGGCCCTTCTCGGCCACCTTCACCTTGGCGGTGCGGCAGCCGCCGGCGACGACGATCGCGTGCGCCCGCTCGGGGTCGGTGGCCGGCACGGTGACGTTGACCGGGACCTCGCTGCGCAGCGGCTCGGGCCAGCCGGCGTCCGCTGCCTCGCGGGCGCAGGCCAACCACGGGCGCGCCACCTCGTCGTCGTACTCCAGGAAGGGCGACCACTCCCCCCAGCCCGCGTCGCCGCGCAGCAGCACGCCCTCGCGGACGGTGATGCCGCGGAAGCGCGTGTGGAGCGGGATCGAGAAGACGGACAGCGGGGGCGACGCGTCGGGCATCAGAGCCCGGCCTGCAGGGCCTGGCGGTCGACCTTGCCGTTGGGCAGGGTCGGGAGGGCGGAGACGCGGACGAACTCGCGCGGCGCCCACGAGCGCGGGTGGACCGCGCTGACCCAGTCGCGCAGCTCGGCGTCGTTGGCGGTGCCGACGACGACCGCGACGAGCTTCTGGCCCCACTCGGGGTCGGGCACGCCGAAGACCTCGGCCTGCTCGACCTGGAGGTTCTCGCGGAGCCGCTCGGCCACGAGGGCGAGCGGGATCTTGACCCCACCGCTGATCACCACGTCGTCGATGCGGCCGACGACCTGCAGCCGGCCGTCGTCGTCGAAGCGGCCCTGGTCGGCGGTGAGGAACCAGCCGTCCTCGACCGACTCCGCCGTCAGCTCGGGGTCGGACTCGTAGTGGCTGAAGAGGGTGGGGCCGGCGATCCGGATGCGGTCGTTGTCACCGAGGCTGACGCCGACCCCGTCGAGCGGGACACCGTCGTAGACGCAGCCGCCCGCGGTCTCCGACGAGCCGTAGGTGGAGACGATCCGGACGCCCGCGTCCTCGGCCTGCCGGCGGTGGTCGCGGTCGAGGCCGGCGCCGCCGACCAGCACGGTGTGGCAGTGGGCGAGCGAGGCGAGCTGCTCGGGGTTGGCGAGGATGCGGTGCAGCTGGGTCGGCACCAGTGACACGAACGCCGGCGTGGCGCTGTGGTCGGACGCCGCCGCGCGGCCGACGTCGAGACCATCCACGATGATCGGCTCGTGGCCGGCGACGAGCGAGCGCACGATCACCTGCACTCCGGCGACGTACGACGACGGCAGCGCGAGCAGCCACCGACCGGACTCGCCCAGTCGCCGGGCCGACGCCTCGACGCTGGCGAGCACCGCGCGACGCGGCAGCACCACGCGCTTCGGCCTGCCGGTGGAGCCGGACGTCTCGATCAGCAGCGGGTCTGGGTTGTCGGCCTCGAGCCACCGCGACAGCTGCCTGATCGCGACCGAGGGCTCGTCCGAGGGCCGGAGGAAGCTCACGCGCACAACGCTAGTGGCTCTGCGACCATGTCGGCGATGGAAACGACCGACCCACAGGCCCGGCACGGGTCCGCGGCCTGACATGCGTACGACGGTGCGCATCGGGACGTGGAACCTCGAGGGTCGGTGGACGGAGCGGCACGCGACCTTCGTCGATGCTCTCGACTGCGACGTGCTCCTGCTGACGGAGGTGTCGGAGCGCGTCGACCTGCCGAGGTACGACGTCCACCTCGGCGAGGTGATGAGCCCCCGCCGCCGCTGGGCCGCCGTGGCATCGCGAACCGGGCTGTCGTCGACCGGCGTTCCCCACGGCGCGTCGGCCTCAGCGGTGACAGCGGGCCTGCAGGTCTGCTCGTCCGTGCTCCCCTGGCGTGGCTGCGGAGGCGCGGCGCCCTGGGAAGGGACGAACACCGCCGCGCGGACTGCGCACGCCACGGCGGCCGTTGCCGTCGCTCGCCCAGACATCTGGGGCGGCGACTGGAACCACAGCCTCTCGGGACAGGAGTGGGCTGGGTCGAAGGCTGGTCGAGCCCTCATCCTGGCGACCGTGGCCGACCTCGGGCTCCAGGTCCCGACCGAGTCCCTGCCCCACCGGCTCGACGGGGTGCTGAGCATCGACCACATCGCCGTACCCGACGACTGGGAGGTCTCGTCTGCCACCCGCGTCGACGCGACAGGACTCTCCGACCACGACGCCTACGTCGTCGAGACGACCCCGGTCCCACCCGGCCCGGCGTCATAGGCTCGCCCCATGAGTGCGTACTGGATCTGCGTCTACAAGGCCGTGCACGACCAGGAGAAGGTGTCGGCCTACGCCGAGCTCGCCGGTCCCGCGATCGCCGCCGGCGGTGGCCGCTTCCTCGCCCGGGGCAACCCCGAGGCGACGTTCGAGCAGGCCGAGCCCACCCGCACGGTGGTGATCGAGTTCCCGTCGGTCGAGGCTGCCGTGGCCACGCACGACAGCGAGGCCTACCAGGAAGCCCTGCGGGCGCTGGGCGACGGCGCCGACCGCGACCTGCGCGTCGTGCCCGGCTACGAGGGCTGACGTGGCCGACTGGCGTGCGCAGACCGTCGACACGGTCCGGGGCCTGATCCTCCGGGCCGAGCCGGACGCCACCGAGGACGTGAAGTGGCGCAAGGCGTCCAACCCCGACGGCGTACCGACGTTCTCCGCCGACGGCCTCATCTGCACGGTCGAGACCTACAAGGACAAGGTGAAGGTCACCTTCGCCAAGGGGGCGTCCCTCGACGACCCCACCGGCATCTTCAACGCCAGCCTCGACGCCGGCACCCGTCGTGCGGTCGACATCCACGAGGGCGACGAGATCGACGAGGACGCGTTCGTGGCACTGGTCCGCGAGGCGGTCGCGACGAACCGGGGCTAGTCCGGGACGTCGAGCACCAGCCGCTGGCCGCCGTCGGCCAGCTCACGACAGATGTCGAGGTGGCCGGCGTGCGTGCTCGTCTCGACCAGCACGTGCAGCAGGACCTCGCGAAGGTTGGAGTACGGCGGTGCGCCGGCTCCCTCGAACCACCAGGCCGGTGACTGGTCGAGCGGCAGGTCGGCGATCGCGTCGTCCGCCAGTCCGCACTCCCGGCGATAGGCCTCGAGCACGTCACCGTCGCTGACGTCAGCGGGCGCTTCCCACCCCTCGTAACCCTCCGGGATGTCGACCTGCTGACCGCCCATCACCGCGCGCAGCCACACACGCTCGACGTCGTGCGTCAGGTGGTGCACCAGGCCGAGCGGTGTCCATCCAGATGGGACGCACGAGCTCCGGCGGGCCTCCGGAGACATGGCTTCGACCTGCTGGACCACGTGCCGTCGCTTGCTGTCGAGCCAGGAGAGCAGGTCGTCGCGAGTGATCTGGTCGTTGCTCACCACTCCAGCACATCACGCCGAAGCCGAGGCGCGCCTGCGGCCCGATCACCGGAAGGGTGTCGGGCGCTGGGCGGTCAGGGTCGTCGGTGGGGCAGCGGTTTTCGGGGTGGCGGGGCCGGCCTCGGGGTCCGTGGATCGGTCGTCACCGTGACGCCGGTCGGCAGGGTCCACCGGTAGGACCCGTCGGGGAGTCGTCGATAGCTGAAGCGGCCGAAGGTCTTGGCGCGATGGTGCTTGCGGCACAACGGGGCCAGGTTGCCGGGATGGGTCTGGCCGGGCGGCCCACCTCGATCGATGGGCACGTAGGGACCGATGTGGTCGAGGTCGCAGGCCTCGGCCGGTTGTCCGCAGCGGGGATAGACGCAGGTCTGGTCGCGGTGCCGGACCATGGCTGCCATCCGGGCGGGTGGGTCGTGCTGGTCGACCGGCGGATGGGCATCCGGGTCGAGGTCGACGACCGGGGTGATGGTCACGCTGCCCGCGGCCAGGAGCCACGACCTCAGTCGTCCGACGAGGACCGGACCAAGCCGGGGCGATCGGGCCACTCCCTGCGGGTCGTCGAGGAGGTCGCGGTCGGAGACGTGGAAGACCAGTTCGACCTCGCCCACCGGCGTCTCGTCGTGAGCAGTGGTGGGTCGTCGGAACGGGTTGGCGCGCTCGTGCGCGAGGTCCTCGGCGGCGCACGCCGACTCGCTGTCCGGGCCCGACGTCGCGCCGGCGAGGAGGTCGAGCGCGGCCTGGGAGTCTGCCAGCAGCCCGACGGCGTGGGCACGTCGTACGTCGAGGCTGCCCGGATGACCGAGCGTCCCGATGGCGCCCGCCATCGTGGACACGGTGTGGTCGAACGCGATGGCATCGGCCTCGTCGAGGACCATGAACACCTCCCCCGTGCCTGGTGCGCCCACATCGGGGCCGAGACGCACGTCGACCTTCCGGGACGCGAGTGCCGAGTCGTGGTCGGCGAGCGCCCGGTCAGGGTCGGAGTAGAGCCGGGCCTCATGGACCAGCACCCCGACCCGGTGCGGGTTGAGCCGGCGGGGCTGCCACACCAGCAGGCGGTCCGCGTGTGCCGCGGCGTCCACGTCTAGGTCGCGGGAGGCACGGGCTGCCTCCCGGCCGAGGTGCACGGGCACCCGTCCCGACCGCACCAGTCCCCACAGGCGAGGCAACCGGTGTGCGAGGTCGAGGACGTCGCCCACCAGAGCGAGCGTCGCCTCGTGGGACAGGTCCAACGCGGCGGCCAGCTCCTGGATGCAGAACTCCGCCACCAGCGGCGCACCCGTGCCCGCGATCGGGATGGCCCGCTCCCCGAACATCGCCTCCGCGTAGGACCCCGGCGCAGGGATGCCCTCCCCGCGCCAGCCCGCCGCGTCGGCATGGGCATCGGCGGGGTGGGCGTGCGCCCACTCGAACACCGACTCCAGCACCTCGACCTCGGCCTGGCGCCGTACGGACAGCGCGGTCCGCGCACGGTCCAGCACCAACCGGGTGTCGGCCCCGGCGCTGCGGTCGAGAGTGGTGGTGGACATGGGTCCATCGTCCCAGAGGCCACCGACACTCTGACCTGCGCGTGGGCGGATGTGGAGAACTATTTTCGAACAAGTGTCCATCGCACACGCGATCTCGGTGGTCTCGATGCGCCTCCGCTCGTTGCTCGCTCCAGGTGCCCGACCAGCGAGACCCTCCGGCTGCTCGAGCCAGGAGGGAGAGGTCACACGATCGCGTCCGAAAATGGCAGGCGAGCGTCCGACCCGAGACGGAGAATGGTCGACGATGCTCACCGCTCTCAAGAACTACGCCACGCCCCCGTCCTCACTCGCCGGGCGGCTGTCACTGCAGTCACTCATCTTCGCCTCCGGCGACGGCGCCTTCATCGCCGGCTCGGCGGTGTACTTCACCCTCGTGGTGGGCCTGTCTCTGGGAGAGGTGGGCATCGGTCTCACCATCGCGGCGATCGCCAGCTTCGTCGTGGCGATCCCGATGGGAAAGCTGGTCGACCACTACGGCCCCAAGCGCATGTGGGCACTCGGCGCGGTGATCCAGGGCGCCCTGTTCCTGGCGTGGCCCTTCGTCGACGGCTTCCCCCAGTACGTCGCCCTCGCGGTGTCCATGGAGGTCGTCGGCACCCTCAGCGGCACCGGCCACGGCGCCTACGTCATCGACGTCCTCCCGCCGGCCGAGCGCGTGGAGTCGCGGGCCTACATGTACTCCGCCCTCAACGTGGGGTTCAGCATCGGCGCCTTCCTCAGCGGTGGCGCGATCGCCTTCGGCACCGACGTGCTCCGCTGGGCGCCCGTGCTGAGCGCGCTGCTCTTCCTGGCCAACAGCGCCTGGATCCTCCGTCTGCCGGACGCGACGCACGACGTCCGCAGCAGTGAGCCGCGCGTGAAGCCCGAGGGCATCCCGGCCATCCGCAACCGCGCATGGATCGCGGTCACGACCTTCACCGGGGTCATGTGGACCAACCAGGTGCTGCTGCACACGGTGATCCCTGTGTGGCTGGTGACCGAGACCGACGCTCCGAAGGTCCTCGTCGCGATCCTCTTCGGCACCAACACGGTCATGTGCATCGTGCTGCCCCGACTTGCGTCGAGGGGCATCCACGACGTCGGCACCGCGCTGCGTGCCGTGCGGTTCTCCACGTTCTTCTTCGTGCTGACCTGTCTGATCACGTTGGCGACCCACCAGACCGTGGGCTGGCTGACCATCGTCATGTTCTTCCTCGGCCACGTGGTCCTCACCTGGGCGGAGCTCTTCCTCTCCGCGTCGGGTTGGACTCTCGAGGCCGAGCTGATGGACCCGCGCCGACGCGGCGACTACCAGGGTGTCGCCGAGCTCGGCGGCACTCTCGGCAGGTTCTGGGCACCGGCGGTCTACGGCTTCCTCGCCATGCAGTGGGGCACCTTCGGCTGGCTCACGATCGCGGCCATCGTCGTGGCCGCGGCGACCGGCCTGCACGCCTCCGCCCACGCCGCCCGGCGCTACCTCGAGCAGCACGTGCCGCCCGACGTGCTCGCGGACGCCAGGGCCGGTGCGCCCAGCACCGAGGCCGAGGCAGCCGGCGGGCCGCCCTCGATGCTCGACCACGACGGCACGCTGCCAGAATCCACCGGTGACCTCATCCGCTGACTGGATCGCCGGCGCCCGGCCGCGCACCCTCCCCGCTGCCGTCGCACCCGTCCTCGCCGGCACCGGCGTCGCGGCCCACGTCGACGACGCCGTGTGGTGGAAGGCACTGCTCGCCCTCGTGGTGAGCCTCGCCCTGCAGGTGGGCGTCAACTACGCCAACGACTACTCCGACGGCATCCGGGGCACCGACGCCGACCGGGTGGGACCGATGCGCCTCGTCGGCTCCCGTACGGCGACCCCGCGGGCCGTCAAGACCGCGGCCTTCGCCGCCTTCGGGGTCGCCGCGGTCGCCGGCCTGGTGCTCGCCGCGACCACCGCCTGGTGGCTCGTCGCGGTCGGCGCGGTCTGCGTCGTCGCGGCGTGGTTCTACACCGGGGGCGAGAAGCCCTACGGCTACCTCGGCCTCGGCGAGGTCATGGTGTTCGTCTTCTTCGGCCTCGTCGCGGTCGTCGGGACGACTTACGTCCAGACCGAGCGGTGGGAGTGGGCGGCGCTCTACGCCGGCATCGGCATCGGCTCGCTGGCCTGCGCGATCCTCGTCGCCAACAACCTGCGCGACATCCCCACCGACACCGTCGCCGGCAAGCGCACGCTGGCCGTCCGGCTGGGCGACGAGCGCACCCGCTACCTCTACGCCTTCCTCGTCCTGGTCGCCGCCGCAGCGGTGGTCGCGGTGGCGGCAGCCACCACGTGGTGGGCGCTGCTCGGACTGGTCTTCCTCGCCCGCGCCGCGGCGCCGACCAAGGCCGTGCTCGGCGGCGCCGCCGGCCCGGCGCTGATCCCGGTCCTCGCGGCGTCCGGGGCGTCAGAGCTCGCGTGGTCGGTCCTCGTGGCCCTCCCCCTGTTCGTGCGCTGACACTTCCGCCAATCCCCGGAGGCCGTCGAACGGACATGGGATCCTCGAGCCATCGCGACGTCACTGCCGAGGTGCGGGCTTCGGGCCTGGCCCAGGGGCACGGGCGGTCGCTGGTCGCGGCTGCGCTGAGTCGAAAAGCCGTGGCCCGACCCGCACCCGGGTCACTAGCGTCGCGCGGGTGGACTACGACTTCGCGCACCTCGACCTCCACGACGACTCCGAGGAGGCCGTGGCACGCCGTCGCGGGTGGGTCGGCGCGGTGCTGCGCGGGTTCCGCGATCCTCGCCCGGACGACGAGCTGGTCGACAAGTGGGTCGCCCACTACCGCGCCGACGAGGTCGACGTCAGCGGCGCCTGGCTCCCCGAGGGCGAGTTCGGCGCCGGCCCCATGCCGGTGGCGACCTACGCCAGCCTCGACAAGACGCTCAACGCCGGCCGCGAGCTCCTTCCCCTGCGGATGATCACCGACGTCACGACCAGCGCCAGCCACCGTCGTCAGGGGCTGCTGCGCCGACTGATCGAGGACGACCTCGCCGACGCCGTGGCGACGGGCGTCCCGATGGCAGCGCTCACGGCGTCGGAGGCGACGATCTACGGCCGCTGGGGCTTCGGGCCGGCCACCTTCCGCGTGGGCGTCGAGGTCGACGCCTCCCCCGGCTTCGCGTTCCGCGACTTCACCGACCCGGGCCGTGTCGAGCTGGTCGAGCCGGCCGACGCCTGGCCGCACGTCAAGGCGGTCTTCGACACCTTCCACCGCCGCCAGCGCGGGTCCGTCGAGTGGCCCGCGCAGTACGAGGACATCCACAGCGGGTCCTACGACTTCAATGACGGCGGACCGAACAAGAAGATCCGCGCGGCCGTCCACCTCGACGGCACCAGGCAGGTCGACGGGTTCGTGATCTTCAAGCACGGCGAGGACTACTCCGTCCGCGTCGAGGAGATGATCGCGCTCACCACCGACGCCCAGCTCGGCCTCTGGTCGTTCCTCGCGAGCATGGACCGGATCAAGAAGGTCACCTTCAACCTGTTCCATCCTGACGACCCGCTGCCCTGGGCGCTCACCGACCTCAACCGCGTGAAGACGACCGAGGTGGAGGAGTTCCTCTGGCTGCGCGTCCTCGACGTCCCGCGCTGCCTGGCTGCCCGGCCCTGGGCGGCCGACGGCACGGTCGTGCTCGGCGTCGACGACCCGCACGGCCACGCCGCCGGACGGTTCGAGGTCACCACGTCCGACGGGGTCGCCACGGTCGCCGCCACGGACCGACCCGCGGAGGTGGAGGTCAGCGCGGAGACCCTCGGCTCGCTCTACCTCTCCGCCGTCCCGGCCCTGCACCTGCACCGCGCCGGTCGGGTCAGGGGTGACGACGAGGCCGTACGCCGGTTCGCGGCGATGGCCGACCTCAGCGAGGCGCCGTACAGCCTCACGGGGTTCTGAGCAGGGCCTCGAGCCGCTCCACCTCGCGTGCCGTCACGTCGGACGGAGCCGCCGGCGCATCGACCTCGACCGCCCCACCGGAGAGGCGCCACGTGCCTCGGACGACAGCGTCGACCAGGACCGGGTTCGCGCCGCGCGTCATCGACGTGCGGCACTCGGCCGGCACGACCCACTCGTCCTTCGTACCCGGTCCCATCACCCAGTCGTCCTTGCCGGGCAGCAGCACCACCGACGACTCCGGGCGTACGTCGACCAGCCCGGGCAGGTCATCGGCCAGCACCCACCGGGTCTCGCCGTCGACGTCGACCTCCGCGAGGCTCTCGTCGACCTCCGCCCACCAGCGAGCCAGCCGCGCACGACCGGCGCTGAGCCCGCCACCGAGCCAGTGGTCCAGGTGTTCGCGGGTGCACGGCCCGTAGGTGCCGACGTACTCCAGCACGGTCTGCGGGCCCGCCTCGTCGAGCGGTGGGATGCCGGCCCACGCCGACGCAGCCGCCGGGCTCTGCAGGGTGAGGCCGACGGACTGGTCGGGGCCGAGCACCACGTCGCCCTGCCAGCACAGCGGCTTGATGAGGGTGACGTTGGGTTCCGCGAACTCCCGCGCCAGGTGGTCGAACCGTGTACCGGTGACGGCGTCGGCGATCTCCTGCGGTGGAACGGGTCCGTTGGCCACGACCTCCCGGACGAGGGCGCGCAGCTCCGGCCAGTCGTCGGGCTCGAGCCGGTAGTGGTCCACCCAGCTCCTGAGGGCCCACTGCCGTCCCGCGGACCGGACGGCCAGGTAGGCGCCCGCGGTCTCCGGCGCCATCACCTGCACCGATCCGCGGAACGAGAAGGTGCGCACCAGGCGTCCGTCGGCCAGTGCGCGCTGAACCTCCCCGGGTTCGCCGGGCTCGTCGAGCCGCCGACGGACGGCGAGGTCGGGGTCGCTGGCGAACACCGAGACCGCCGCCAACGTGCGAACCACCTCGACGACCGAGGCGGCTCCCACGGTCAGGTGCTGGCGCTGCAGGCGCCACGTGAGCGCCTGCTGGCGGGTGACCTCGGGGACGCGCACGGTCGCCTCAGTCGACGTCCTCGCGCGACCTGCGCTCCTCGAAGGCGGCGGACGCCCTGGCGGCCCGGGTCTCGACGCGCTCGGCGAAGGCCCGGCGCTGACGGTCGAGGATGAAGAACGAGCCGACGCCGGAGATCAGGAAGCCCAGCACGACGGCCCAGAACAGGTTGTAGGACCCGTCGGAGAACAGCGCCATGACGCCAACGACGATGCCGAACGACGCGAGGAACAGCACGATCCGCAACGCGGTGTAGACGACGAACTCCTTCACGCCACCAGCCTAGGACGGCGTGGCTACATTGGAGCAATGCTGAAGGTGCTGCTCGTGGTCGCGCTGATCGCGGTCGTGGTGTGGGTGCTGGTCAAGCTGATGCTGCGCCGCCTCGACGGCGGCGGCGGAGAAGGCGGCTCACGCCCGCGGACCCTCGGCCCCGACGACGACCCGGACTTCCTGCGCGGGCTCGACCGGAAGCCGAAGCCCGGCCCCAAGCCCGACGACGACTGACGGCTCGACCGTCCGCTCGACAGCGGCTCCCTCGGCGTAGGAGTGCTGGCTCGTCGTGCTGAAGAAGTTGATGCCGATGAAGTTGAACCACAGCGTCGCGGCACCGACGAGCGCCAGGATCGCGGCGTTGCGACCGCGCCACCCGGCGGTCGCGCGGGCGTGGAGGTAGGCGGCGTAGACCACCCAGGTGATGAAGGCCCACACCTCCTTGGGGTCCCAGTTCCAGTACGACGACCACGCCTGGTGCGCCCAGATGGGGCCGGAGATCAGCACGCCGAAGGTCCACACCGGGAAGCCGAAGGCGTGCATCCGGTAGGCGATGCGGTCGAGCGCGGGCAGCTCGGGCAGGCGGGCGAGGTAGCCCGTCTCCTTGGTCGAGCGGGCCTTCAGCAGGTAGAGCACCGAGGTGATCCCGCCGAGGGTGAAGGCACCGGTCGCGATGCACGCGGCCACGACGTGGATGACGAGCCAGTAGGACTCCAGGGCCTCGGTCAGCGGGGCCACGGGCTCGTAGAGCCAGAGCACGTCGGCCAGCAGGACGCAGAGCACGAAGCCGACGACGATGGGGCCGAGCCAGGCGAGCCGCCAGCGGCTCGTGGTCGCGAGGAAGAGCGCCACGACGACGAAGGTGCCGGTCAGCGTGAACTCGTACATGTTGCCCCACGGCACCCGGTTGGGGTCCGCGGCCATGCCACGCCCGAGCAGGGCGATGAAGTGGGCCAGGGCGCCGATGGCGACCAGCAGGACGCCGAGGCGGCCGGCCATCTCCGTGCGGTGCGCCTTCTCCTCCGGCACCGCGGGGACGTCCTCCACCATGGTGGCGGCGGCGCCGGCGCCCCCACCACCCACAACGGCGCGCAGTATTACCCGCAAAACGCGGAGATCGGCC
>NZ_JAKJHZ010000014.1 GCF_021648885.1 Nocardioides potassii
GGCGGGGCCGCGCCCCCCGGGGGGGGCCCCCCCCCCCCCCCCCCCCGGGGGCCCCCCCCCCCCCGGGGGGGGGGGGGCGGCGGCCCCCCCCACGACCGACAGCGGCGGGCTGTCTGACCGGCACGTCGCGGAGTGCGGCCCACTGGACCGCGTAGGCCAGCAGCGCGAGGAAGTAGACGACCCCTGCCGCTGCCACGCCCTGGTTGCTCAGCGACTCCCACTGCAGGTCGGTCATGACTGGTCCTTTCCCATTGCTGCCACGATGCCATCCAGCTCCGCACGCCCGGTCTCCGGGTCGCCGCCCGAGGAGCGGTCGAGGCGGGCCACCTCGACCAGTGTGGTCCCGTCGTCCTGACGGCGTGCCCGCACCCACAGCCGGCGGGGCCGCACGAATAGGGAGCCCAGCAGGCCGAGCAGGGCGGCGACGACGCCGCCCAGGGCGATGAGCTTGCCGGGGGTGCGGCTGATCTGGATCTTGTTCCACCGCTCGAGGCCCTCGAAGGTGACGCTGCCGAGTCCGTCGGGCAGGGTCACGCTCTCGCCGGGGCGGAGGTCCATCCGGAAGGGCTGTCCCTTGTCGTTGAGCAGCTGCGTGGCCTTGGCCTTGTCGAGGACGTAGACCGACGCCCCGGTCCCGTCGTCGAGGCCGACGTCGCCCGTCCAGACCTGGAGCGAGACGAGCGGGTCGACGGCGTTGCCGAAGGCCGAGGACGGCATCGTGAGGTTGCCGTCGGCGTCGCGTCCGAGCTGGAAGGTCGGGTAGAAGGTGCCCTCGAGGCCGATCTGGGTCGGCTGGGCGTCGGGGGCCTTCACGACGCCGAAGGACTCGAACGTCTGCGGGTTGATCGGCAGGAACGCGGTCGGTCCGCTCTGCGCGATGTTGCCCTCGCCGTCGCGGATCGTGATGACCGGGGCGTAGCCGTGGCCGATGAGGAAGACGTCGGTGCCGCCGATCGACAGCGGGTGGTTGACCTTGAGGTCGTACTGCTTCGTCTCACCACCGGGCTCGGTCTGGTAGTCGAGGTGCGAGACGAACTTGCGGGCCTGGCCGGCGCGCCGGCCGTCGGTCATCCACTCGACGTCGAAGTCGGTGATGCTGAAGGAGAACGGCTCCATGACCGCAGGGTCGAACAGGCTGCCGGGGGCGAAGTCGTCGTACTGCGTCAGGGTGTTGGAGAAGCCCTGGTCCTTGCCGACGAACATGATCACGCCGCCCTTGTAGCCGAACAGGCTGCCGATCGCGACGCCCAACAGCACGACGATGACCGCGAGGTGGAAGAGCAGGTTGCCGGCCTCGCGCAGGTGGCCGCGCTCGGCGGCCACGGAGTCGCCGCCCTCGGCGCGGTCGACCCGGAACCGGCGCCCCCTGATGACCTCGGCCGCGCGGTCGAGGACGACGTCGGGGTCCTCGTCGGTCGTGTACGACGTGCTCTCCGGGAGCCGCGAGAGATGGCGAGGAGCCCGTGGCGGCCGGGCCCGCAGGGCGCGGGCGTAGACGAACAGGCGCGGCACGATGCAGCCGACGAGCGAGATCATCAGCAGGATGTAGATGGCCGAGAACCACACCGAGCCGTAGACCGAGAACAGGTCGAGGCGGTCCCAGATCGGGGCCAGCCGCGGGTGGTTGTCGCGCCACTTCGCCACCGCGAGCGAGTCGATGTCCTCCTGCGGGATGACCGAGCCCGGGATCGAGGCGAGGGCGAGCAGGAGCAGCAGCACGAGCGCCGTACGCATCGAGGTGAGCTGTCGCCAGCTCCACCGGGCGAGGCCGCGCGCGTCGAGGTCGGCGGGCAGCGGGGTGGCCTGGCGGTCGTCGGAGGGCCGTCGGTCGAGCTGGGTCACACCGGCACCCACCAGCCGAGGAGGGCGCCCTGGAGCTGCTGCACCAGGAGCTCCCACCAGCCGCTGAGGAGGAGCACGCCGACCACGATCATCATCACGCCGCCGAGGCGGACGACGAGCATCTGGTGGCGGCGTACGACGGCGAAGGCGCGGGTCATCCGGCGGTAGGCCAGCGCCGCGGCGATGAACGGCAGTCCGAGGCCGAGGGCGAACACGCCCGACAGCACAGCACCGCGGGTCGCCGTGGCCTCGTTGACCGACAGCACGTTGATGGCGGCAAGCGTCGGGCCCACGCACGGGGTCCAGCCGACACCGAACAGGAAGCCGATGACGGGCGCAGCGGCGAGGCCGACCGCAGGGACCTTGTGGATGCGCCAGTCGCGCTGGAGGAAGCCGAAGGCGCCGAGGAACGCGACGCCCAGCAGGATCGTGATGATGCCGAGCACGACGTTGAGCTGGCGGGTGTGGACGAACAGCCACGCCCCTGCAGCCCCGGTGAGGCTGCCCAGCAGCACGAAGACGGTCGCGAATCCCAGGACGAAGAGCACCGCGCCCGTCACGAGCCGGCTGCGACGCGCGTCCTCGAGGTCACCGCCGGAGATGCCGGTGGCGTAGGACAGGTAGCCCGGCAGCAGCGGGATCACGCACGGGCTGAAGAACGACACCAGCCCGGCGACGAGCGCCACGGGCAGCGCGAGGACCAGCGACCCCGACAGCGCGGTGTCGCGGAACCAGTCACTCATTGCTCACGACCTCGACGAGCGAGAGCAGCGTCTGGGTGGTGGGGATCCGGCCCTGGACGGACGCGGCGACGCGGCCCTCCTTGTCGAGCACCACGGTGCTCGGGATCGAGCGGGGGTTGAGCGTGCCGGCGAAGGCGAGGAGCGCCCGCCCATCGGGAGCGAACACCGAGGGGTAGGGCACGTCGTAGTTGCGGACGAACGCCTGCGCCTTCTCGACCCCGGAGTCGCGGATGTTGAGGCCGAGGAAGGTGACGCTGTCACCGAGCTCGGTGGCGGCCTCGTTGAGGTCGGGCTGCTCGACACGGCACGGCGGGCACTCCGACCACCACACGTTGACCACGACCGGCTTGCCACGAAGCGCCGCGAGGTCGACCTGGTTGCCGTCGAGGTCCGTGCCGGTGAGCTCGACCGGCTCGCCGCGGTCGACCGCCTTCACCTCGGTGGGCACGCCCTCGCCGGTGATGTAGCCCTTGTCGCCGGTGCCGGACACGGCCGAGCAGCCGGCCAGCGCGAGCAGGCAGGCGAGACCCACCAGGGGTACGACGATCGAGCGGAGGAGCTTCAGGGCCGGTCCTCCTCGCGCGCTCCGCCCGCCGAGAAGGGCGCGGAGCGGTCGGCGACCGGGATCAGGTCACCGGCGGGCTCGGAGTAGCGGACCTGCACCATCCGGTCGTCGTCGAAGACGATGCTCGTCAGCGAGCACAGGGTGCACTGGCGGGTCTTCGGGTGGTGGAGGTAGCTGCGCCGCTCGAGGAACAGCCGCGTCGTCCAGATCGGCAGCTGGTGGGACACCACGACGGCCTCGTGGCCGACTGCCGCGTCCCGGGCGTCGTGGATCGCGGCGACCATGCGGGAGGCGATCTCGTCGTAGGGCTCGCCCCACGACGGCTTGAACGGGTTGTACATGTGGCGCAGCAGCTGCGGTCGCTTGACGAAGGTCATCCCGCCGTCGGCGAAGCTCATCCCCTCGAACTTGTTGCCCGACTCGATGACCCGCGGGTCGATGAGCGGGGTGAGGCCCCGGACCGCGGCGAGGGGGGCGCCGGTCTCCTGCGCGCGCTCGAGCGGCGACGTACGCATGTGGGTGATGTCGCGGTCACCGACGGTGTCGGCGATCCGCTGGGCCATCTGCCGGCCGAGCTCGGAGAGGTGGAAGCCGTCGCGGCGGCCGTAGAGGACGCCGGCCGGGTTGTGGACCTCGCCGTGCCGCAGCAGGTGGACGATCGTCTGGACCCCCATCACAGACCCCCTGCCGTCGCCGCAGCCACTGCGGCGGCCGGGAGCGCGTCGAGGATCCTCGAGACGGCCCGCTCGTCGTGGGCCGCGGACACGAACCACGCCTCGTACGCCGACGGGGGCAGGTAGACGCCCTGGTCGAGCATCGAGTGGAAGAAGGCGGCGTAGGCCGCGGTGTCCTGCTGCGACGCCTCGGCGAAGTCGCGGACCGGCTCGTCGCGGAAGAACACCGAGAACATGGTCCCGGCCGTCTGCACGACGTGCGGGACGGAGGCGGCCTGCAGGTGCTCGGTGACCGCGGCGCGGATCGTGTGCGCGGTCGCGTCGAGCTGGGCGTAGACCTCGGGCGTCGCCAGCCGCAGCGTGGTGAGCCCGGCGGTGGTCGCGACCGGGTTCCCCGAGAGCGTGCCGGCCTGGTAGACCGGCCCCTCCGGCGCGAGGTGGGCCATCAGGTCGGCACGGCCGCCGAAGGCTGCAGCGGGGAAGCCGCCGCCCATCACTTTTCCGAAGGTCATCAGGTCGGGTACCCAGCCCTCGATGGCCCCATCCAGGCCCCACCCGCCCTGCTCGGTGGCGCGGAAGCCGGTCATCACCTCGTCGCTGATGAACAGCGCACCGTGGGCGCGGCAGGTCTCGGCGAGGAAGGCGTTGAAGCCCGGCGCGGGCGGGACGATGCCCATGTTCCCGGGCATCGCCTCGGTGATCAGGCAGGCGATCCGCGGCCCGTGCGCCTCGAAGGCGGCGAGCACGGCCTCGCGGTCGTTGTAGGGCAGGACCAGCGTCTCGGCGGCCGACGTCGCCGGGACGCCGCTGGTGCCGGGGACGGCGAGGGTCGCGACGCCCGAGCCGGCCTCGGCCAGCAGCGGGTCGACGTGGCCGTGGTAGCAGCCGGCGAACTTCACGACGAGGTCGCGGCCGGTGGCGCCGCGGGCCAGCCGGATGGCCGACATCGTCGCCTCGGTGCCGCTGGAGACGAACCGGACCCGCTCGACCGGTGTGCGCGCGACGATCTCCTCGGCGAGCTCGACCTCGGGCTCGGTCGGGGTGCCGTACGACGTACCGCGGGCCACGGCGCCGGCCACGGCCGCCTGCACGTCGGGGTGCGCGTGGCCGAGCAGCATCGGCCCCCACGAGCAGATCAGGTCGACGTAGTCGTTGCCGTCGGCATCGGTGAGCCAGGCGCCGGAGGCGGAGGTGATGAAGCGCGGCGTGCCGCCGACGGCGTTGAAGGCGCGCACGGGCGAGTTCACGCCTCCCGGCGTCACGGCGCGGGCGCGGTCGAAGAGCGCCTCGCTGGCCGCTGTCGTGGCAGTCGTCGCGGGGGTCACGGCCTCATTGTCGCGTAGCCGGGCAAGGCTGCCCATTCGGCGTACGACCGGCTGCTCGCCCTGTGCAGTGGCCCACACGTACCGATGCGTAACTTATGAGGGAAATCACTCGTTGGGTGGTGTACGCGGTGTCCGGAGGGGGCATCATGGCGTGCAGAACCACAAGGGGAGCAACAGCAATGTCGACGTCGAACCGACTCCACAGGGCGATCACGATCGTCCCGCTGGCGGTGCTCAGCGCCGCCTGGACCGCCAGCCTCGCAGGCGTGGGCGTGACCGCCGCGAGTGCCGACGAGGACGGCCCCCAGACCCTTCCCGACGGCACGGTCCTGCCCGCCAGCGCGATCGAGGCGCCGGCGAGCGTCGGCGACGACGCGGTCACGCGGGCCGCCGCCCTCAGCCCCGGATCGGCGAGCAGCATCCCGCAGGCCGCGCTGTCGGCCTACCAGCGCGCCGAGGCGGTCATCAACAAGGCCGACCGCGGGTGCGCCATCCCGTGGGAGCTGATCGCGGCGATCGGGCGCGTGGAGTCCGACCACGGCCGCTTCGGCGGCAACACCCTCGACGACCAGGGCGTCGCCCGCCCGGGTATCTACGGCATCCCGCTCAACGGCAAGAACAACACCCAGCGCATCGCCGACACCGACGGCGGGCAGTACGACGACGACGCCAAGTGGGACCGCGCCGTCGGCCCGATGCAGTTCATCCCCTCCACCTGGTCGGTCGTGGGCGTGGACGGCGACAGTGACGGCACCCGCAACCCGCAGGACATTGACGACGCGGCCCTTGCGACCGCGGTCTACCTCTGCTCCGGCGACGACGACCTGTCGCAGGAGAAGGGCCAGCGCGCCTCGGTCTACCGCTACAACCACTCCAACGAGTACGTCGACCTGGTCCTGTCGATCATGCAGGCCTACATGGACGGCGACTTCAGCGCCGTACCGTCCTCGGTCCTCACCTCGGGCGTGATCATGCCGGAGCCCACGGCGACCAGCGGCGGCAGGAAGGGCAGCAAGGGCGGCCTGACCGGCACCGGCAAGGGCAGCTCGACGCCCACCGTGAAGCCGACCAAGTCGCCCACCAAGACGCCGACCCAGGTCCCGACGCAGGCGCCCACCCAGACCCCGACGCAGACGCCGACCCAGTCCCCGACCAAGGCTCCGACGACCTCGGTCCCGACCCAGACGCCGACGGTCAACCCGACGACGCTGCCGACCGTCCTGCCGACCACGCTGCCGCCCCTCCCGACGGCGACGATCTCGCAGACCCTGACGCTCGCCGAGGCGATCGCCCAGTGCACCCTGCAGGGCGTGGTCGACCTCCCGCTCACCGGCGCCAACGAGCTCCTCGACTGCGCCAACAGGCTCCTCAACCCCTGACTCGTCCTGCTCGAGCGGTGGCCCACCCACATTTCCCAGCGCGGAAATGTGGCTCCATCACCGCACTCGGGCGCGTCGTACGACGCAACGCGGGGCAGCGGTGGCCCACCCACATTCCGCGGCCAGGAAATGCGGCTCCATCACCGCTGGGCGAGCCCCCCTACGTATCAGCGGACGAGGCGGGCGGCCTCGGAGGCCCAGTAGGTGAGGATCACGTCGGCGCCGGCGCGGCGGATCGAGGTGAGGGTCTCGAGGATGGCGGCCTCGCGGTCGATCCAGCCGTTGGCGGCGGCGGCCTCGACCATGGCGTACTCGCCGGAGATGTTGTAGGCCGCGACCGGGATGTCGACGGCGTCGCGGACGCGGCGGATCACGTCGAGGTAGGCCAGCGCGGGCTTCACCATGACTATGTCGGCGCCCTGCTCGACGTCGAGGAGCACCTCGCGCACGCCCTCCAGGGCGTTGGCGGGGTCCTGCTGGTAGGTCTTGCGGTCGCCGACGAGGGACGAGTCGACGGCCTCGCGGAACGGCCCGAAGAACGCAGAGGCGTACTTCGCGGAGTAGGCCAGGATCGAGACGTGCTCGTGGCCGGCGGAGTCGAGCGCGTCGCGGACGACCGCGACCTGGCCGTCCATCATGCCGCTGGGTCCGACCATGTCGACGCCGGCGGCCGCCTGCGCGAGCGCCATCCGGGCGTACGCCGCCAGCGTCAGGTCGTTGTCGACGTCGCCGTCGGGTGTCAGCAGGCCGCAGTGCCCGTGGTCGGTGAACTCGTCGAGGCACAGGTCGGACATCACCGTGAGCTGGTCGCCGACCTCGGCGACCACGTCGGTGATCGCGAGGTTGAGCACGCCGGCGGGGTCGATGCCGCCGGAGCCGGTGGCGTCCTTGGTCTCCGGGATCCCGAAGAGCATGACGCCACCGAGACCCAGCTCGGCCGCCTCGTTGACCGCCGCCTTGAGCGAGTCGCGCGAGTGCTGGACGACGCCCGGCATCGACGCGATCGGCCGGGGCTCGGTCGCGTTCTCCCGGATGAAGACGGGGAGCACCAGCGAGCTCGGCCGGACCGCCGTCTCGGCCACCATCCGGCGCAGCGCCGGGGTGCGCCGCAGCCGGCGGGGCCGGACGAGCGGGGCCTGGATCTCGCGGTGCTCCTCGGTCACTTCGCGCGTGCCTTCCGACGGCCCGAGGCGGTGCGCTCGCTCGGCCGGGTGACGGGCTCGCCCGCCTCCAGCATCGCGAGACGGCGGGCGGCACCGAAGTCGGCGAGCGCGTCCACGAGGACCTCGACGTCGGGCGACGGCGCCAGGACGTCGACGCGCAGGCCGTGCTCCTCCGCGGTCTTGGCCGTCTGCGGGCCGATGACGGCGATGATGGTCGACGGGTGCGGCTTGCCGGCGATGCCGACGAGGTTGCGCACGGTGGAGGACGAGGTGAAGACGACGGCGTCGAACTTGCCGGTCTTGATCGCGTCGCGGACCGGCGCCGGCGGCGGCGTGGCCCGCACGGTGCGGTAGGCCGTGACGTCGTCGCACTCCCAGCCGAGGTCGACCAGGCCGGCGACGAGGTTCTCGGTCGCGATGTCGGCGCGCGGCAGGAAGACCCGGTTGATCGGGTCGAGCACCTCGTCGTAGGGCGGCCAGTCCTCGAGCAGGCCGGCGGCGGACTGCTCGCCGGACGGCACGAGGTCGGCACGCAGGCCCCAGTCGGCGATCGCCTGGGCGGTCTTGTCGCCGACGGCGGCGATCTTGAGGCCCGAGAACGCGCGGGCGTCGAGTCCGTAGTCCTCGAACTTCTCGCGCACGGCCTTGACTGCGTTGACCGAGGTGAAGGCGATCCACTCGTAGCGGCCCTCGACGAGCCCGCGGACGGCCTTGTCCATCTGGAGCGGGTTGCGCGGCGGCTCGACCGAGATGGTGGGCACCTCCTCGGGCACGGCGCCGTACTCCCGCAGGCGACGCGACAGCGAGCCGGCCTGCTCCTTGGTGCGGGGCACGAGCGCGCGCCAGCCGAAGAGCGGCTTGGTCTCGAACCACGACAGCGTCTGGCGCAGGTCGACGACGTCACCGATGACGGTGATCGCCGGCGGGGCGATGCGGGCCGCGCGGACGTCGGCGGCGATCGTGGCCAGCGTCGAGATGAGGGTCTGCTGCTCGGTCGTGGTGCCGACGCGGGTCATCGCGACGGGCGTCTCGGGCGACCGACCGGCCTCGATCAGCGCGGCGGCGGTCTCGCCGATGCTGCCGACGCCGGAGAGCAGGACGAGGGTGCGGTCGTCGGCGTAGGCGCTCCAGTCGACCTTGTCGCCGCACGTCACGACCGCGATCTCGCGGTGGCGCTTGTCGGTCAGCGGGATGCCCGCATAGGCCGGGACCGCGCTCACCGACGAGACGCCGGGGACGACCTCGAAGCCGACGCCCGCCTTGACGCAGGCCTGCGCCTCCTCGGGGCCGGAGGCGTAGAGGAACGGGTCGCCGGTCATCAGGCGCACGACGCGCTGCTTCTTGCCGTGGCGTACGACGACCTTGGCGCGGGCCGCGTGCGTGAGCGGCTGGCCGTCCTCGCCGAAGCCGCCGTCGACGATCTCCGGGCCGCCCTCCGACCCGACGGGCAGGCCGAGGACCGAGTGGACCAGGTCGACGTGCTCGGGGGCCTCGGTGACGACGACCTCGGCGGCCTGGATGAGCTCCACCGCACGCACCGTCAGCAGGCCCGGGTCACCCGGACCGCTGCCGACGAACGACACCCAGCCGGGTGTGGCCGCCTTGGCCTGGGGGGTGGCGCTGGCCTGCGGGGTCTGTACTCGCGTCATGCGTGTGTGTTCCTCACTGGTGGTCCCTGCAAAGGTGATGCCGTCATCAGGTCTGCTGCTCCGTCGTCGAGCATGTCGCTCGCGAGTCGTCTGCCGAGCTGCTCGGCCTCGGCGACCGGGCCGGTGGCGCTCATCCGTACGGACAGGCCGCCGTCCTCGGAGAGGGCCACGGCGCGCAGCCACAGCTCCTCCCCCTCCTCGCCCTCGACGACCTCGGCCAGGGCACCCAGCGGGGCGGAGCAACCGGCCTCGAGGGTGTTGAGCACGGCCCGCTCCGCGGTGACCGCGGCGCGGGTGGGGGCGTCGTCCAGCCGGGCGAGGGCGGCCACCAGGTCGGTGTCGGCGGACCGGCACTCGATGGCGAGCGCACCCTGGCCGGGGGCGGGGAGCATCTGGAGGGGATCGAGCACCTCGGTGACCTCGTCGAGGCGTCCGAGGCGGGCCAGGCCGGCGCGGGCCAGGACGACTGCGTCGACCTCGCCCTCGCGGACCTTGCGGATCCGGGTGTCGACGTTGCCGCGGATGCCCTCGATCGCGAGACCGAGGCCGAGCGCCTCGAGCTGGCTGACCCGGCGCGGCGAGCCCGTGCCGAGGCGGCTGCCGACCGGCAGCTCGCCGAGGGTGAGCCCGTCGCGGGCGACGACGACGTCGCGCGGGTCCTCGCGAGGAGGTACAGCGGCGAGCGCGATGCCGTCGGCAGGCGTGGTCGGCAGGTCCTTGAGCGAGTGGACCGCGATGTCCACCTGCCCGGCGAGCAGGGCGTCGCGGAGCGCGCTGACGAAGACGCCGGTGCCGCCGAGGGTGGCGAGCGGCGCGGCACTGCGGTCGCCCTCGGTCGAGACCTCGACGAGCTCGACCTCGCGACCGAGCCGCTCGCGGATCAGGTCGGCGACCAGGCCGGACTGGGTGGTGGCCAGCGCCGAGGCGCGGGTGCCGAGTCGGAGCGCGTTGGTCATGACTTGCCCTCCGCCCGGGTCACGGCGTCCACGGCCTCGGGGTCGAGGCGGAACAGCTCGGCGAGCGCGGCGGTGTAGGACACGGCCGGCTCGGCGTCGGCGAGCTCCTTGACGCGGACGGTCGGCTCGTGGAGCAGCTTGTCGGCGACCCGGCGGACGGTGTGCAGGACCTCGGCGCGGGTGGCGTCGTCGAGGCCGGGCAGCCGCGCGGCGAGCCGGTCCATCTCGGCGTCGACGACAGCGGTCGCCATCGAGCGGAGGGCGACGACGGTCGGCGTGACGCTCGCCTGGCGCCGTACGGCGAGGAAGGCGGCGATCTCCTGCGCCACGATGCTGCGTACGTCGTCCACGCCTGCGTCGGCCTCGAGGCCGCGCAGCTCGTCGGCCAGGCCGGCCAGGTTGATCAGCTCGACGCCCGGCAGGTCGGCGACCGCCGGGTCGACGTCGTGCGGCAGCGCGAGGTCGATGACGGCCATCGGACGATCGGTCCCGGTACGCGCGGTGGCCATGTCGGCGATGCGGACCAGCGGCTCGGGGGCGCCGGTGCACGAGACGACGATGTCGGCCAGCGGCAGCTCGTCGGCGAGCGCGGACAGCGGCGCGGAGGTGGCGCCGTACTCCTGGGCGAGCCGCTCGGCGCTCGCGGCAGTGCGGTTGAGCACCGTGATCGACGCGGCACCGCCTCGCGCGAGATGAGCAGCGGCCAGCGACGCCATCGCACCAGCGCCGAGCACGAGGGCCCGGGCGCCCTCGACGGGCACGCTGCTGCGCACGAGCGCGGTGCTGACCAGCGACGGCGCGGCCCGGTCGATGTCGGTCTCGGCATGGGCGCGCTTGCCGACGCGCAGCGCCTGCTGGAAGAGCGTGTTGAGGGCCGGGCCGACGGTGCCGTGCTCCTGGCCGACGCGCAGCGCGTCGCGGGTCTGGCCGAGGATCTGGCCCTCGCCGACGACCATCGAGTCGAGGCCCGCGGCCACCTGGAAGAGGTGCGAGACGGCGCCCTCGTCGTAGTGGACGTAGAGGTGGGGCAGCAGCGCCTCGGTGGTGAGCGAGGCCCGCTCGACGAAGAGGCCGGAGAGGTCCTCGACGCTGCCGTGGAACCGGTCCACCTGGGCGTAGACCTCGAGGCGGTTGCACGTGACGATCGCCGCCGCCTCGGTGACGTGCTCGCCGGACACGGCGTCGGTCACCAGCTTGACGGCGCCCTCGGGGTCCATCGCGAGGCGCTCGAGGAGCTCGACCGGGGCGGACTTGTGGGAGATCCCCACGACCAGGACGCTCACGTGGCCGACACCTCCCCCGCGGGAGCGACCGACTTGCGCTGCTCGTGGTAGGCGAGGATCTGGAGCTCGATGGACAGGTCGACCTTCCGCACGTCGACGCCGTCGGGCACCGACAGGACGCTCGGCGCGAAGTTGAGGATGCTCGTGATCCCGGCCGCGACCATCCGGTCGGCGACGGCCTGCGCGGCGACCGCGGGCGTCGCGATCACGCCGATGGAGACGTCGTTCTCGGCGACGATCGACTCGAGGTCCTCGAAGGAGCGGACGTCGAGCCCGGCGACGACCTCGTCGTGTCGGCTGGGGTCGGCGTCGAGCAGCGCCACGACCCGGAAGCCGCGGCTGCGGAAGCCGGAGTAGTTGGCCAGGGCGTGGCCGAGGTTGCCGATGCCGACGATGACCACGGGCCAGTCGTGCGTCACGCCGATCTCGCGGGCGATCTGGTAGCGGAGGTACTCCACGTCGTAGCCGACGCCGCGGGTGCCGTAGCTGCCGAGGTAGGAGAGGTCCTTGCGGAGCTTGGCGCTGTTGACGCCTGCGGACGCGGCGAGCTCCTCGCTGGAGCACGTGGTCGTGCCGCCCTCGGCGAGGCCGGTCAGGGCACGCAGGTACACGGGAAGCCTGGCGACGGTTGCCTCGGGAATGTCCCGGGCGGAGTCGGGGGTCCGTGCGGTCACAGCTTGCTTCTCTCCAGTCCGACGAGGATCGCCTGACTCCGTCACTGTAGGAGTTTGTGAACGGGAGAACAAAACGGGAGAACGGTCGGCTAGCACATGTGAGATGACCCACCCGCGCCGGGTGTCGACAAGCAGGTCAGCGTGTGATGAGCGCTGCCCGCAAGCGCGTCTCGTCGACGCGCCAGAAGTCGTGCTGGCGGCCGTCGACGAACGTCACGGGGACCTCGTCGCCGAAGCGGTCCGCGAGGTCGGGGTCGGCGTCGACGTCGACCTCCGAGAACGACTCCCCGAGGTCGGCGCACACGCGCGCGACCACTTCCCGGGCGTCGTCGCACAGGTGGCAGCCCTGGCGGGAGTAGAAGGTGACGCGCGGCGTCGTCATCCGAGTAGTCCTGACACCCGGCGGCGCTCGAGGCCGCGCAGGCGGCCCTTCTGCACCTTGCCGGTCACCGTGAGCGGGAGCTCGTCGACGACCTCGATGCGGGTCGGGTGCTTGAAGCGGGCCAGCCGGACCACGGCGTGCGCCCGGACCGCCTCCTCGAGGTGGGTCATCGGACGCCGTGCGACGACGTACGCCACGACGGCCTCGCCGGTCTCCTCGTCCGGCACGCCGATCACGGCCGCGTCCGCGACACCATCGACCTCGCGGATCACGTCCTCGACCTCGGTCGGGTAGACGTTGAAGCCGCTGACGATGATCAGCTCCTTGAGCCGGTCGACGAGGTAGAGGTCGCCGTCGGCGTCGAGGAAGCCGACGTCGCCCGTGCCGTACCAGCCGTCGTCGTCCGGTCCGTCGGAGCCGTCGGGCCAGTAGCCGCTGAACAGGTTGTCGCCGCGGACCTGGATCTCGCCCGGGTCCTCGCCCGTGACCGGGTGCCGGGCCTCGTCCACGAGCCGCAGCTCGATGCCGGGCAGCGCGGCGCCGACCGAACCGGCGCGGGGCTCGCGGCTGCAGAGCGTGCTCGTGACGACCGGCGCCGCCTCGGTCAGTCCGTAGCCCTGGTGGACCGGGACGCCGGTGATCGCGGTGAAGTCCTCGATCACGCGCGCCTCGAGCGGCGCCGAGCCGGACAGGACCAGCCGCACCGGACCGAGCCGCTCGCGCAGGTGCTCGTCCGGCAGCCAGTGGACGAAGACGGGCGGGGCGATCGGCACGACGCTGCAGGCCTCGTCGTCGATCAGGTCCAGCACCGCCTGCGGCTCGAAGCGCTCGACGAGGAGCAGGCGGGCACGGTGGCGCAGCACTCCGCCGAGCACGGCGTTGAGCCCGTAGACGTGGAACAGCGGGAGCACGCCGAGGACGACGTCGTCGCCGTGCATCATCGGCGGCTCGACCGAGGCGACCTGCTCGATGTTGGCCAGCAAGGCGCGGTGGCTGAGCATCGCGGCACGTGGCAGACCGGAGGTGCCGCTGGTGTAGAGGAGGGCGGCGAGCTTCTCGGGGTCCGGCAGCGGCGGCACGGGCCGTACGACGTCCGCGCGGAGGTCGGCGAACCCGACCTCGTCCGGCCCGGGCTCGGCACCGGTCACCACCACGACGGGGGCGACGACGTCGTCCAGCGCGTCGAGCGCGCCACGCACCACGTCGACGGCCGTGTCGTCGACCACGACCAGCCGGGTGCCGGAGTCGGCGATCATCCGCGCGACCTCGCCCGCCGTCGAGCGCGGGTTGACCGGGACGGCCACCACCTGCGCGCGGAGCACGCCGAGGTAGGTCGTGACGAACTCGATGCGGTTGCCGACGAGGATCATCACCCGCTGGCCGGCACGGACGCCGTGGGTCCCGAGCCCGGTCGCGATCCGGGCGACCTCGTCCTCGAGACCGGCCCAGGTGAGGGTCCGTCCGCCGCTCTCGACCAGCGCCTGCCGGTCGGGGACGTCCTGCGCTGCCTCGGCCACGAACGCGGAGACGTCGGTGCGCGGCATGCGGGCGATCCTCCCACAGCGACGGCCCCTCGACCCCCGCTACGCTTCCACGGGTGACCCCGTCGGAGCGACCGCGCAGGATCGACCTGCAGCAGCGCTCGGTCCTGGCCGGCGAGGCTGCGGCAGCAGGCGCCGAGGTCGAGAGCGCACTCACGTTGCCGAGCGACCCGACCGCCGCGGCCTTCTTCGACGTCGACAACACCGTCATGCAGGGTGCGAGCATCTTCCACCTCGCGCGCGGGCTGCACCGCCGCAAGTTCTTCACCACCCGCGAGATCCTGGGCGCGGCGTGGAAGCAGGCCTACTTCCGCGTCGTCGGTGTCGAGGACCCGACCCACGTCGCCGAGACCCGCGCGTCCGCGCTCGCCTTCATCGCCGGCCACACCACCGCCGAGCTCGAGGAGCTCGGCGAGCTGATCTTCGACGAGGCCATGGCGCACCGCATCTGGCCCGGCACCCGCGCGCTCGCCCAGCTGCACCTCGACGAGGGCCAGCGGGTGTGGCTGGTGACCGCCGCGCCCATCGAGATCGCCAGCATCATCGCGCGCCGGCTCGGGCTCACCGGCGCGATGGGCACCGTCGCGGAGCACGTCGACGGCGTCTACACCGGCCGGTTGGTCGGCGACCTGCTCCACGGTCCGGCCAAGGCCGAGGCGGTGCGTGCGCTCGCCGAGCGCGAGGGCCTCGACCTGGCCCGCTGCTCGGCGTACTCCGACTCCTACAACGACCTCCCGATGCTCTCGTTGGTCGGCGAGGCGATCGCCGTCAACCCCGACGCGCGGCTGCGCGCCCACGCCCGGGCCCACGGGTGGCGGGTGCGGGACTACCGCACCGGGCGCAAGGCAGCGCGGGCCGGCCTGGTGGCCGCCGCGGTGACCGGCGCGGTGTCCGGAGCGGTGGCCGCCGGGGTCAGCATGCGCGGCCGGGACCGCTCCTGACCCTCTCCCGGCCGCTGTAACTCGTAGTTACTCACGGGTTCACAAGGACGGTGCAGCCATCTATCGTGGACACTGCTGCAACCGGGAGGGACACCGCATGCACCCCATCGAGGACGGCCTCGACGCGCTCAGGCGTGCGGTGTGGGCTGCCCTCGCACCGCGGCAGGTGGCGGCCCTGGCCGGCGGGATGGTGCTTGCCGAGACGGCGGCCCCCGGATCGGCCTCGCTCCCGCTGGACGACGGCGACCGGTTCGGCGCCGCGGGCCCGTCCGGGCCCGTGGGCGACGAGGACCAGGCGGCCTCCTCGGAGATGGACGAGGCGGACCGCGAGCGGCTGATCGCGCTCGTCGAGCTCGCACGCCAGGGGGACAAGGAGGCGTTCGGCCTCCTCTACGACCACTATCAGGCGTCGGTCTACCGCTTCCTCTACTACCGGACGCGGTCCCAGACCCTGGCGGAGGACCTCACCTCCGAGACGTTCTTCCGCGCGCTGCGGAGCATGAACAACTTCCGCTGGCAGGGCAAGGACTTCGGCGCCTGGCTGATGACCATCGCGCGCAACCTCACCACCGACCACTTCAAGGCCGGGCGCACGCGCCTCGAGATGACCACCGAGGACATGACGCCGCACGACGATGCGACCGACGGTCCCGAGGACGAGGTGCTCGCCGGCCTCACCAACGAGGTGCTCCTGACGGCGCTCACCGAGCTGCCGAGCGAGCAGCGCGAGTGCCTGATCATGCGGTTCCTGCAGGGGATGTCGATCGCGGAGACCGCGAAGGCCCTGGACCGGTCCGACGGGGCGGTCAAGCAGCTCCAGCTGCGCGGCGTACGCAACCTCGCGAAGCTCATGCCGGAGGGGTTGAGGGACTGATGCCTAACAGCACCGATCGACCCGTAACTCGCACCCGATCTGCTTCGTTCGTCTGTGTGGGAGGACCCACCAGCAGCGAGACAGGAAGGACGCGATGACATCCGCGTTCTCGGCACGACGCCGTGCCGACGAGTTCGAGGCCCTCCTCGACCGGGGCCCCGGGGCTCACCTCACCGACCGCGAGGCCGCTCGGTTCGCCGAGCTCGTCGCCGTGGTCTCCGAGCTGCGGGCGATGCCCGAGGTCGAGCCCCGCGCCGAGTTCGTCGGCTCGCTGCGCGAGCGACTGATGGCCGAGGCCGACACCGTGCTGGTCCGCCAGCCGCCCGCCCCGCAGCGCCTGCAGATGCCGTCGAGCACGCGTCCGCGCCAGCGCCGCGTGGCCACCCTCCTCGGCGGTGCCGCCCTCGTCGGTGCCACCGCGACGATGGCCGTGGCCGCCCAGACGTCGCTGCCGGGAGAGTCGCTCTACGGCGTCAAGCGCGGCATCGAGTCCGCCCAGGTCCGCCTCGCCGGCGACGACTCCGCACGTGGCCGCGCCCTCCTGGCGCAGGCCGAGACCCGCCTCACCGAGCTCGAGGAGCTCGCCGCCGGCACCGGTGGCGCCGAGCAGCTGATCCCCGACACCCTCGACACCTTCACCGAGCAGTCGGGCGAGGGCGTCCGCAGCCTGCTGACCGCCTACGGCTCGGGCGGCTCCGACGAGGACGTCGAGGTGGCGCGTGCCTTCACCTCGAGCAGCATGGACCGCCTCGACGCCCTGCAGCGCGAGCTGCCGGCGAGCGCGAGCGACGAGCTGCTGGCGGCCGGCCGCACCCTCACCGACCTCGACACCGAGATCAGCACGGCGTGCGGCCTGTGCGACGGCGCCCTCACCACGACGCCCGACTTCCTGCTGACCAACGCGGCGGTCGACCTGGTGCAGGGCCTCGACACCGACGAGGTCACCCTCGAGACCGCCGCACTGCCGATCCCCGGCCAGGACGTCTCCGGCATCACGGTCCCCAAGGCGCTCCAGACGCCCGGCGGGCTCCTGCCGTCGCCGACGTCGACGCCCACCGACGGGCTCCCGACGACCTCTCCCACGACGCTCCTGCCCGGCACGCCGACGCCGACGGCCACCCCGACGCCCACCCGGGCACCCGACCCGACGAAGCCGGTCAAGGACGTCACCACCACCGTCACCGACACGACCGGCAACCTCACCAACCAGCTCGACGGGTTGACCGGCGGGGCCCTCGGCGGGCTGACGAGCGGCGTGGACGACGCGACCGGCGGCCTGATCGGCGAGGTCACCGGGACGCTCGACGGCGCCACCAGCGGGCTGCTCGGCAACGCGACCGGCGGCCTGCTCCACTGACCTGCCGCCGCCACGAGCGGCCACGCCGCGGGCCTAGCTGAAGACGCCGCCGCGATCGCGGAGCAGGTCGAACAGCGTGTGCTGGATGGTCTCGCGCACCTGGTCGGTGACGTTGAAGATGAGCATCGGGTCCTCGGCCTCGCCGGCGTCGTAGGCGTCGGTCCGGATCGGCTCACCGAACTCCAGGATCCACTTCGACGGCAGTGGCACCATCCCGAGGGGGCCCAGCCACGGGAAGAACGGCGTGATCGGGATGTAGGGCACGCCCAGCAGCCGGGCGAGCGACGGCATGTTGCCGACGAGCGGGTAGATCTCCTCGGCGCCGACGACGGAGAGCGGGATGATGGGTACGCCCGTGCGCAGCGCGGCGGACACGAAGCCGCCGCGGCCGAAGCGCTGCAGCTTGTAGCGCTCGCTGAACGGCTTGCCGATGCCCTTGAAGCCCTCCGGCCACACCCCCACGAGCTCCCCGCCGGACAGCAGCCGCTCGGCGTCCTCGACGCACGCCAGGGTCGCGCCGCCCTTGCGGGCCAGGGAGCTGACGACGGGCATCTGGAAGACGAGGTCCGCGCCGAGCGGGCGCAGGAAGCGGTGCGCGTGGTCGTGGACGGCGAGCATCGTCATCAGACCGTCGAGCGGGATCGTGCCGGAGTGGTTGGAGACGACGAGCGCCCCGCCCTCGGCCGGGATGTTCTCCAGCCCGCGGACCTCGAGGCGGAACCACTTCTCCGCGATCGGGCGCAGGGCCGCCATGAAGAACCGCTCGGTGAGCTCGCGGTCGAAGCCGTAGTCGTCGACCTCGTAGTCGCCCTCCAGCCGGCGGCGGGCGAAAGCCATCAGCTCGGCGGCGCGTCGCTCCCAGTCGTCGCCGAAGATCTCCTCGGCCGCCCCCTGCAGCGCCGCCAACCAGTCCCCGACAGGGATGCCGGCGGTGGGCGCTCCGGTCGAGGTGGGCGCTGCCGCCGGACCAGATGTCTCGGTGGTCGACTCGTCGACACGCGCGCGGGCCGCCGGGCTCGGCTCGGCCGGCTTCGACGGCTTCTTCCGGGGCCTCTTCGGCGCGGGCGTGGGAGCCGGCTTGCGAGCGGCGGACAGGTTGCGCGCGGCGGACGACGGGCGGGCGCTGCCCGTCCCGCGACCGGGACGGCCGCCGGTGCCGATGGGGATGACCACGGCGTCCTCCTGCGACGAGCGGGCTTCGTCAGGCACGGACGACTCCTTCCCGGACGCGCTCGGGAGCGTGGGCGTCGGCCCGGACCGAGCGGCAGAAGTCGGCGAACGCCTCGGCGGTCGTGTACGACGGCTCGAACCCGAGCTGGGTGCGCATCCGGGTCGTGTCCACACCCCGACCGTAGGTCAGGAACCCGAGCTGCTCGGGCGAGAAGTCCGACAGCCGGGCCTGTCGCATGGTCGCACCGAGCCGGCCGACCGCGAACCGGGGCATCGCGACCGTCGGCGTGCCGAGACGTCGTACGGCCTGGGCGAGGGTGAGCAGCCCGTCGCCGGCGACGTTGAAGGTGCCGGGGACGGCGCGGGTGGCCGCATGGGTCAGCACCCGCATCAGGTCGTCCTCGTGGAGGAACTGCAGGCGCGGGTCGAAGCCGAGCACGCGGGGGATGACAGGGAGCCGGAAGTAGTTGCTCAGCGGGCTCGACACGTGGGGACCGATCACGTTGGCCGCGCGGATCATCGTCACGTCGACGTCGGGGCGGCGGCGCGCGAACCCGCGCACGTAGCCCTCGATCTCGTAGACGTCCTTGGCGTAGCCGGAGGAGGGCAGGCGCTTGGGGCCCATGTCCTCGGTGAACATCGCGGGGTCGCGCGGGCTCGAGCCGTAGACGGTGGTGGTCGACTTCACCACGAGGCGGTCGACGGTCGTCGACTTCTGGCACGCAGCGAGCAGCTGCATGGAGCCGATGACGTTGAGCTCCTTCATCGTCCCTCGACCGCCGGCAGAGCCGGGGGTCGCGATCACGCTCATGTGGACGACGGTGTCGACGTCCTCCTTGGCGATGACCTTGGCGATGACGGGGTTGCGGATGTCGGCGCGCACGAACGACACGTCGCCGATGTCTCCCCGTGGGGGTACGACGTCGACGCCGATGACGCGGTCGATGGACGGGTCGCCGGCCGCGGCGCGCGCGAAGCGTCGGCCGATGTCCCGGGAGATCCCGGTGACCAGCACGACCCGTCCCATGGCGCCGGGTGTGTTACTTGCCGAGCTTGCGGCGCTGGACGCGCGTCTTCTTGAGGAGCTTGCGGTGCTTCTTCTTCGCCATGCGCTTGCGCCGCTTCTTGATGACAGAACCCACGTGGATCAGACCTTCCTTTTCGGCCGACGCTCGTCGGCCGGACCCCGACACCCTACTTGGCGGTGGGGCGAGGGGTGGAATCGGTCAGGTCAGGTGGGACTGCGGGCGTCAGCCGGCGTTGTAGAAGCTCTTGCGCAGGTACTCGTTGACGTCGTCCTCGGTGACCCGGAACGAGCGGCCGACCCGCACGGCGGGCAGCTCGCCGCCGTGGACGAGGCGGTAGACGGTCATCTTGGAGACGCGCATCTTCGCGGCGACCTCGGCGATGGTGAGGAACCGGGCCTCTGACATGTCTGCAGGGGTGTTCTCGACCATGGGTGTGCACCGATCCTTCTTCGCGGGACGGCGCCGGCTTCCCCACCGGCGTCACAGGCGTGCCGCTCCGACTGAGATTAGGGGGAGCGTGACGCGTGGGGAAGAGGAATGCCAAAGAAACTTGTGGGACTCGCGGCGTGTCTACTTGAAGTTTTACCGAACCCGACCGTGGTCCGTGCTCACGGCAGCGGGTCGAGCCCGTGGAGGGGGAAGACCTCGGTGCGGGTCGCGTTGATCGCGCGGTCGAGCCAGGAGTCCGGGTCGTAGCCGTCCGCCCAGTCGCGGAAGGCCGGCGTCCGGCCGTCGGTCATCCGGTGCGGGGCCGTCGCCCCCAGCACCTGCTCGACGTGCGCCCGCCACTGCGGCGGCGTGGGTGTCGCGGGGTCGATCGGCTGGCCGGACGCGATGGCGAGGAGGTGCGCCCAGGCCCGCGGGACGACGTCGACCACCGAGTAGCCACCACCACCGGTGACCACCCACCTCCCGCCCGCGACCTCGTGGGCGAGGTCGTGGAGGGCGAGGTAGGCCGCGCGCTGGCCGTCGACGCTCAGCATCATGTGGGCGAGCGGGTCGTCCATGTGGGAGTCGCAGCCGTGCTGGGTGACGAGCACGTCGGGCGCGAACTCCCGCAGCAGCGGCGGTACGACGGCGTGGAACGCACGCAGCCAACCGGCGTCGGAGGTGCCGGGCGGGAGCGCGACATTGACCGCCGTACCCTCTGCGCCGTCGCCTCCGGTGTCGGTCGGGAAGCCGGTGCCCGGGAAGAGCATCTGGCCGGTCTCGTGCAGCGAGATCGTCAGCACGCGCGGGTCGTCCCAGAAGATCGCCTCGACGCCGTCGCCGTGGTGGACGTCGACGTCGACGTAGGCCACGCGCTCGGCACCGTCGGCGAGCAGCTGCTTGATGCCGACCGCGACGTCGTTGTAGATGCAGAACCCGCTCGCCCGGTCGGGCATCGCGTGGTGGAGGCCGCCGGCGATGTTGACCGAGTGCAGCGACTCCCCGCTCCAGACCTGGCGGACGGCCTCGAGACTGGCGCCGACCACGTGCGCGCTCGCGATGTGCATGTCCTTGAAGACGGGGTCGTCGTCGGTGCCCAGCCCGTGCTCGGGCGACTCCTGGCCCGGCTCCGTGCCGCAGCGGGTGACCGCGTCGAGCAGGGCCTGGTCGTGCACGGTGAGGATCTGCTCGTCCGTGGCCATCGGCGCATCGACCCGCTTGATGCCGGCGAGCACCCCGAGCTCCTCGGCCAGACGCATCGTCAGGTCGACGCGGACCGGCGACATCGGGTGGGCGGGCCCGAAGTTGTAGTCGGTGAGCGTCGGGTCGAACACGAACGACGTGGGCCCGGCGCACTCCATGTGGCGGACGTTACCCCGTGCCGGGCAGACCGCTCGCGCCTGTCTCGACGAGGTCGAGGTCGCGCACGCAGAACCCGTGGTGCTCGTGCTCCTCGGTGAGCACCGTGCGCAGGCACTGCGCCACCGAGCGACCGCGGGCGTAGGTCGGCCAGCGGTCGTCGTCCGGGACGGGAGCCGGCGCCGCGAGCTGCTCGGCGGTGGCGGTGTCGAGCCAACCCTCGAGCTCGGTCACCTGCTGGTCCCGGACCTCCACCACCTCCTCGAGCGTCGGGTCGGCCGACGGGTCGAGGCCCTGCGCCTCGCGGTCGGGCACTCCCTCGATGCCGAGGCCCATCGGGGTGAAGAGCTCGGACGAGCCCAGGCAGCACCGCCGGAACCACGAGTCGTGGACGAACACGAGGTGCCGCAGCGTCTGCTCCGCCGACCACTCGCCGCCGACGCTCACGTGCTCGAGGCCGGGCGTCCGGCGGATCCTTGCCACGGTCGCCGCCCAGTCCGCGCGCAGCTGACGCGCCGCACGGCGCAGGTCATCGGGGTCGTCGGACCGGATGAGCGGCCGGACGGGGTGGCGTCGGTCCAGCTCCTCCTCGACGTACGCCGTCACGTCGACGCCGTTGACGACGAGGTGGGTCACCAGCCCGTCGATCACCGCGTCCTGCATGACCACGCCGACCAGGCGGGCGTTGCTCAGGTCGCACTCGCGGAACTCCGCGCCCGACAGGTCCTCGTCCAGGAAGCGCCTCATGCCCCCGAGGCTAGGACCGACCACGGACAGCGGAGGCTCAGGAACCCTCGGCCAGCTCGCGCGAGCGGTTGCGGGCGGCCTCCATGGCGGCGAGGAACGCGGCGCGGACCCGGTGCACCTCGAGCTCGCGCAGCGCGGACGCGGTCGTGCCGCTGGGTGAGGTGACCTGCTCGCGCAGGACGACGGGGTGGGTGCCGGTCTCGCGCAGCATCGCGGCCGAGCCCACGAGGGTCTGCACGACGAGGTCGGTCGCGGTGGACCGCGGCAGGCCGAGGTGCACGCCCGCCTCGATCATCGACTCGACCACGAAGAAGATGTAGGCCGGGCCGGAGCCGGAGATGGCGGTGACCGCGTCCATCTGCTTCTCGGGGATCCGCAGCACCTTGCCCGTCGACGCCATCAGCGACTCGACCTCGGCGAGGTGCGACTCGTCGCAGTGGGAGCCGGGCGAGATCGCCGCCATGCCCTCGTCGACGAGCGCGGGCGTGTTGGGCATGACGCGTACGACGGCGACGCCGTCCGGCACGCGCGACTCGATGAACGACGTCGTGATGCCGGCGGCGAGCGACACGACGAGCTGGCCGGCGCGCAGCTCGGGGGCGATCTCCTCGAGCACGTCGCCCATGTCCTGCGGCTTGACGACCAGGGCCACGGTGTCGGCCTTGGCGGCGGCCTCGCGGTTGGAGACGACGGCGACGCCGTACCTCTCCTCGAGCTCGCTGGCGCGCTCGGCGCGCTTCTCGCCGACCATCAGCTGGTCGACGCGTCGCCCGGCGCGGACGAGCCCGGAGAGCAGTGTCTCCCCCATCACGCCGGCGCCGATGATCGCTGTGCTCATGGGCGTCAATCTACGACGTCACGGCGATTTCGACGCGCACGTCTCGGCCTCGTTCCTCGCCCGAGGTGCTTGCTCAATCTGGTCCACGACGCGCCCGCTCCTTCGTCGCGGACGCTGTGGCCTCACTTCTTGCTGATCAGCGAGCGGACGAAGAACGCGAGGTTCTGCGGCTTCTCGGCGAGGCGGCGCATCAGGTAGCCGTACCACTCGGTGCCGTAGGGGATGTAGACGCGCACGGTCTCGCCGGCGGCGGCGAGGCGCTTCTGCTCCTCGGGACGGATGCCGTAGAGCATCTGGAACTCGTACGTCCCTGCGCGGCGACCGAAGCGGCTCGCGAGCGAGGAGGCGATCTGGATCATCCGCGGGTCGTGCGTGGCGATCATCGGGTAGCCCTGGCCGGCCAGCAGTACCTTGAGGCAGCGGACGTAGGACTTGTCGATCTCGACCTTCTCCTGGAAGGCGACCTCCTCCGGCTCCATGTAGGCGCCCTTGCAGAGGCGGACGCGCGAGCCCTCGTAGGCCAGCGCGCGGCAGTCGGCCTCGGTGCGGTGCAGCATCGCCTGGAGGACGGCGCCGGTCTCGGGGAAGTCCTTGCGCAGCTCGCGCAGGATCGAGAGCGTGGAGTCGGTGGTGGTGTGGTCCTCCATGTCGAGGGTCACCGTGGTGCCGGCGTTGCGCGCGGCGCGACAGATGTCGCGGGCGTTCTCGAGGGCGACCTTGTGGCCGTTGTCGGGGAGGAACTGGCCGATCGCGCTGAGCTTGACCGAGACCTCCGCGTGCGGGGCGAGGCCTTGGGCGGACAGCTCGGCGAGGACCTCCTTGTAGGCCGCGACGGTCGCGTCGGCCTGGGCAGCGTCGGTGGTGTCCTCGCCGAGGTAGTCCAGCGTCACCCGCAGTCCGTCGTCGACCAGCGACCGCGTCGCCCGTACGGCGTCCGCGGTGGCCTCGCCGGGGACGTAGGACGTGACGATGCCGCTCGAGACGGGCATCGTCGAGACGAGCTTCTTGACCCCCTGGCTCCGGGCGAGGAGGAGGATCGGCTGGCGCAGCAACGACATGCTGCGAAGGCTACGCCCGCCTCCTCTCCCGACATATCTGAGGACGCCGTGGATGGGGATCCGGCGGACTCACGTCCACCACGTCCTCAGACAAGTGACGTCAGGGCGTACGACGGCGCAGCGTCGCCGCGCCGAGGCCGAGGGCCGCGAGCGCGAAGACCGCCACGACCAGGACGTCGCGCCAGACCTCTCCCTGGTCGGCCCGCGCGACGAGCTCCTGCATCGCGTCGACGGCGTACGACAGCGGCAGGACGTTGCTGATCGCCGCCAGCACGTCCGGCATCGAGGTGCGCGGCACGAAGAGCCCGCAGAGCAGGATCTGCGGCAGCACGAAGGCGGGCATGAACTGCACCGCCTGGAACTCCGTGGTCGCGAACGCGCTGACGAGCAGGCCGAGGGCGGTGCCGAGGACGGCGTCGACGACCGCGACCACGCCGAGCAACCAGACCGGTCCGGCGACCTCGAGGCCGAGCAGCCCGACGCTCACACCGACGGCCAGGGCCGCCTGCACTGCCGCGAGGAGGCCGAAGGCGAGGGCGTAGCCGAGGAGGAAGTCGAGCCGGCCCATCGGCATCGTCAGCAGGCGCTCGAGCGTGCCGCTGCTGCGCTCGCGCAGCGTCGTCACGCTGGTCACGAGGAACATCACGATGAAGGGGAACATCGCGAGCAGTGCCGGTCCGAAGCGGTCGAACAGGTCTCCGGGCACGTCCTCGAACATCCACCACAGCAGGCTGATGAGCACGCAGGGAACCACGAGCAGCATCGCGAGCGTGCGGTGGTCGCGGCGCACCTGGGTCAGCACCCGGCCGGCGACGGCGAGGGTGATCCGGGCGCTCATGCGGACTCCACGAGGTGGAGGAACGCGCCCTCGATGTCGGCCGCGCCGGTGCGCTCGCGGACCTCCTCGGGCGGGCCGTCGGCGATGATCCGACCCTCGCGCATCAGCAGCAGCCGGTGGCACCTCTCCGCCTCGTCCATGACGTGGCTCGACACCAGCACCGCGGCGCCGGCGTCGGCGATGCCGTGGAACAGCTGCCACAGGTCCCGGCGCAGCACCGGGTCGAGGCCCACCGTCGGCTCGTCGAGCACCAGCAGGTCGGGCTTGCCGAGCAGGGCCACGGCCAGGCTCACGCGGCTGCGCTGACCTCCGGAGAGACGGGAGACCAGCTGGTCGCGGTGGCCGGCCAGGTCGACCGACCCGATCGCCTCGTCGACCGACGCGGGGTCGACGCCGAGCACCCGGGCGAAGAACCTCAGGTTCTCCGCCACCGTGAGGTCGTCGTACACGCTCGCGGCCTGGGTGACGTAGCCGACCCGGGTGCGCAGCGGTGCGCTGCCGGCCGGCTCCCCCAGCACCCGGACGGTGCCCGAGCGGACCCGCTGCGCGCCGACCAGGCACCGCAGCAGCGTGGTCTTGCCGCACCCGCTCGGCCCGAGCAGGCCGGTGACGCCGGCCGGCACGTCCAGCGAGATGCCGGGCAGCACCTCGCGCGAGCCGCGCACGACGACGAGGTCTCGCACCTCCACGACGTTTTTCATCATGTGTTGAATTGTGCTCCGGCGGAAGTCACACGTCAATCGCTCGCGGGCGGTGGGTGAGGCGGCTTCCAGGCGCTCGGAATCCTCCTCACGCACCGCTCCGGCCGCAGCGACGTACGACGACCTACGGCAGGTCGCCGGTCAGGTAGCGCTGGAGCGTGGGGCCGACGCGGGCGACGAGGTCCTCGGCGGGCATCTGGGCGAGCGGCGGGAGGGCGACGACGTACCGCCCGAGGATGATCCCGATGACCTGGCTGGCCACGAGCGGGATGCGCACCTCGGGGCGGTCGGGGACGAGCCCGGCCAGCACCGGGCCGACCACGACCGGGATGAAGCCGTCGCGCACCAGTCCGGCGCCGTCGTCGGACATCAGCGAGCGGACCAGGGCGACCAGCCCCGGTCGGAGCTCGGGGTCGTCCCACACCGACAGCAGGGTCCGCAGCAGGCGCTCGCCCGCACCGTCAGGACCGGCGGCCACCACCGGGGCGAGCACCGCGCGCGGGTCGACGGGGATCTGCAGCGCGGCGACGAACAGGTCGTCCTTGGTCCCGAAGTAGTGGTGCACGAGGGCCGGGTCGACGCCGGCGGAGGCCGCCACGGCCCGGATCGTCGTACCGCGGAAGCCCTTCTCGGCGAACGACGTCCGCGCGGCGGCGAGGACCTCCGCCCGGGTGTCGGGCGCGCCCGGCCGGCGCCCACGGGACGTGCGGGCGGTCACGGCGTCGTGACGCCGAGGTGCGTGCGGGCGAAGGCGAGCGACTCGGCCAGGTCGGCCTCTCGCTCCTCGCGGTCGGCGCAGCGGCGGGTGTTGATCTCCAGCACGACGTGGCCGCCGAAACCCGTCCGCGCGAGGTGTCGCAGGAAGTCCTCGGCACCCATCACGCCGCGGCCCGGCACGAGGTGCTCGTCCTTGGCCGAGCCCGAGCCGTCGGTGAGGTGGATGTGGCGCAGCGACTCGCCCATCCGCTCGGCCATCTCGATGACGTCGCTGCGCGCGATGGCGGCGTGGGACAGGTCGATCGTGGTGTTGGCGTAGGGCTCCTGGCTGGGGTCCCAGCCGGGGAGGTACATCTCCATGCCGCGGCGCGACGAGGCCCGCCACGGGTACATGTTCTCGACGGCGAACGCGATGCCGGTGCGCGCCTCGAGCGACGCGATGCCCTCGACGAAGCCGGCCGCGTAGTCCTTCTGCCAGCGGAACGGTGGGTGCACGACGACCACGTCGGCGCCCACCGCCTCGGCCATCTCGGCCGACCGCTCGAGCTTGCCCCACGGGTCGGTGCCCCAGACGCGCTGCGTGAAGAGCAGGCACGGAGCGTGCACCGCGCAGATCGGCACCTGGTGGTGGTCGCTGAGCTTCTTCACCGCGTCGACCTGCTGGCTGAGGCTGTCGATGCCGACCATCACCTCGACCGCGTCGTAGCCGAGCGAGGCCGCCCACCCGAAGGCGTGCGCGGTCGACTCGGGGTAGACCGAGGCCGTGGACAGGCCGATCAACGGGGTCGCGGAGCTCATGGGGTCAGTGCGACCTCGTCACGACCGAGATCTGGTCGAGGCGCTCGAGGATGACACCCTCGCGCAGCGCCCACGGACAGATCTCCAGCTCGGTCAGGTCGAAGATGTCCATGCAGGCCTCGGCGACGAGGGCGCCCGGGACGATCTGGTGCGTCCGGCTCGGCGAGACCCCGGGCAGCTCGGCGAGCTCGTCGGACGACATGTCCATCAGCTTCGGGATCCAGCCCGACAGCGTCTCCAGCTCGAGGACGCGCGGCACGAGCGGACCCTCGGCGCTCGGCGCCGCTCCGCAGATCCTCGCCAGGGACCGGAACGTCTTCGAGGTCGCGGCGGCGCGGTCCGGCACACCGGGCCGCAGCAGGTGTCCCGCATCACGCGCGATCTCGGCGCGCACCTGCTTGCGGAGGTCGCGTACGTCGTCGTCGCTGGGGCGGCCGCCCGCGAACCACATCCGCGCCATCCGCGCCGCACCGAGCGGCAGCGACCAGGCGACGTCCGGGTTCTCGTCGGTGCCGCCCGCGATCTCCAGGGACCCGCCACCGATGTCGAAGACCGCCAGGCGACCGGCCGACCAGCCGAACCAGCGGCGCACGGCCAGGAAGGTGAGGCGCGCCTCGTCCTCGCCGGAGAGCACCTCGAGCCGTACGCCGCTGTGCTTCTCCACGTGCTCGAGCACGTCCTGTGAGTTCACCGCGTCGCGGACCGCGGAGGTCGCGAAGCCGAGCATCTCCTCGCAGCCCTTGTCCTCGGCGATCTCGGTCGCCGACGCGCAGAAGTCGGTGAGCGCCTTGATGCCCTTCTTGGTGACCGCGCCGTCCTCGTCGAGGTGCTCGGCCAGGCGCAGGGGCTGCTTGTGCGAGGACGCCGGCAGCGGGGCGGCGCCTCCGTGGGCGTCCACCACCAGCAGGTGGCCGGTGTTGGAGCCGATGTCGAGGACGCCCAGGCGCATGCTCGCCACGCTACTAGAGCGTGCGAGCTGGACCGGGCCGTCGCGAGCGTCGTCCGGCGCGCAGAGGCACGGGGCAGGGAGCGCGCTCTAGGCTTGGCGAGTGCCCGAAGTCGACCTCGTCTTTCCCCGCGCCTACGTCGAGTTCGTCGACCCGGCCGACGAGGAGCAGGTGTTCCGCTGCGACCTCACCTGGCTGACGTCCTCGTACATGTGCATCTTCGGCCAGGGCTGCCAGGGCATCTACGCCGATGCGCCCGACGTCGGCTGCTGCACCCTGGGTGCCCACTTCGCCGACAAGGACGACGAGAAGCGCGTCGCGGGGTTCGTCGAGCAGCTCACGCCCGACGACTGGCAGCTCCACCCCGGTCGCAAGGTGCGGAAATCCGACTGGATCGAGACCGACGACGACGGCGAGCGGAAGACGCTGGCGGTCGAGGTCGACGGGCAGCAGGCGTGCGTGTTCCACAACCGCACCGACTTCACCACCAGCGCCGGGCACGTCGGCGCCGGCTGTGCGCTGCACGGCCTGGCGCTGCGCCAGGGCCGCAACCCTCTGGAGACCAAGCCGGACGTCTGCTGGCAGCTGCCGATCCGCCGTCAGTACCGCTCCGTCGAGCGGCAGGACGGGACGACGTACACCGAGGTGTCCATCGGGGAGTACGACCGGCGCGGCTGGGGACCGGGCGGCCACGACCTCGACTGGTACTGCTCCGGCAACACCGAGGCCCACGTCGCGGCCGAGCCCGTCTTCGTCACGCACGAGCCCGAGCTGGTCGAGCTGATGGGCCAGGAGGGATATTCCGCACTGGTCGGACACTGCGAGAATCATATACGATCGCGATCAGTCCTTGCTTTGCATCCCGCCGACGCGCACTTTTGACGCTCGGCAGACAAAAGTCGGGGCCACATCGTTGAAACCCGCTGTGACGTGCATTACGGTCGATCAGTGGCCCCCTCCCCCGACAGCCCGTCCGCGCCCTCCCTGGGCATCTGGTTCATCGGTGCCCGCGGGTCGCTCGCGACCACCGCGACGATCGGCCTGGCGGCCCTCGCTGCCCGCCTGACCGACGAGACGGGGTGCGTCACCGCGCACCAGGAGATGGATGGGCGGGGACTGGCCGCCTGGACCGACATCGTCGTCGGCGGCCACGACGTCGGCACGACCTCGCTCGCCAAGCAGGCCGAGCGGCTGGTCGCCGGCGGCGTCGTGCCAGGGGTCCTCGTCCAGCAGGTGGCTGCCGACCTGGACGCGGTCGAGCAGCGTCTGCGACCGGGCGTCCGTGCAGGCGAGTCGCCGGACCAGCGCGCCGACGTCGAGCGGCTGGCCGCGGACATCCGCGAGCTCGCCAGCGGCGTCGATCGCGTGGTCGTGGTCGACGTGTCGAGCACCGAGCCCCCGCACGACGCCGGCGACGACGCCGCGTCATGGGCGGCACTGCAGGCGGCCTGGGACGCCGGCCGTGCGCCCCTGTCCCCCAGCTCCACCTACGCCTGCGCGGCACTGCTCGCCGATGCGTCCTACGTCGCCTTCACCCCCAGCCCCGGCATCGACGTCCCGGCGCTGCGCGAGCTCGCCGAGGAGCGCGGCCTGCCCTACGCCGGTAGCGACGGCAAGACCGGCGAGACGCTCGTGAAGTCGGCGCTCGCCCCGATGTTCGCCACCCGCGCCCTCGCCGTGCGCTCGTGGACCTCGATCAACCTGCTCGGTGGCGGTGACGGCTCGACGCTGTCCGACCCGGCCGCCCGGTCGAGCAAGACCGGCACCAAGCGCAGCGGGCTCGAGTCGATGCTCGGCCACCCGGTGCCCGGTCCGATGCACATCGACTACGTCGAGGATCTCGGCGACTGGAAGACGGCGTGGGACCACGTCCGCTTCGACGGCTTCCTCGGCACCCGGATGACCATGCAGTTCACCTGGGAGGGCTGCGACTCCGCCCTGGCCGCCCCGCTCGTGCTCGACCTCGCCCGGCTGACCGGCCGCGCGGTCGAGGCCGGGAAGACCGGCCCGCTGGGGGCGCTCGGCTTCTTCTTCAAGGCGCCCATCGGGTCGCAGGAGCACCGCCTGGCCACGCAGTGGGAGGAGCTGCTCGCCTGGTCGCACGACTGCGCCGAGCGGGTCTCGGAGCGGACGTCGGAGCAGGTGTCGCCGTGAAGGTCGCCGACCTCGTCGAGCTCACCCGCGCCCCCGCCGCCTTCTCCATCCCGGGCGACGCGTGGTCGGGCGCAGCGCACGCGCTGGCCTCCCCACCGGGGGCCCGCGGCTGGGCGATGCCGCTCGCCTCCACCTGCCTCTACTGGTCCGGGATGGCCCTCAACGACTGGTGCGACCGCGACGTCGACGCGCGCGAGCGCCCCGAGCGGCCCATCCCCTCGGGGCGGGTCTCCCCCGGCGCGGCGCTCGGCGTCGCCGCCGGCCTGGGCGCCGCCGGGCTGGGGATCGCCGCGCTGCTCGGGGGCCGCCGCGCCCTCGCGATCGGCGCGCCGCTCGCCGCGATGGTCGTGGCCTACGACGCCGCCGCCAAGGACGCGACGGTCGGCCCGCTCGCCATGGCCTCGACGCGGGGGCTCGACGTGCTGCTCGGTGCGTACGCTGCACCCGCCGCCGCCTGGCAGCCGGCGCTCGCCGTGACGGCCCACACCGCCGGCCTCACCTGGCTCAGCCGCGGTGAGGTGCACGGCACCACCCCCGCCGTGGCGGCCGCCGTCACCGCCGGGACCCTCGCCGTCGCCGCCGCGACCGCACACGCCGCCTTCCACGACCCGCACGCCGGCCGCGCCGCGCGGCTCGCGGGGGTGGGGCTGTCCGCGGCGTACGCCGTCGTCGTGGGCCGCGCCCAGGCCCGCGCCGCCCTCGACCCCACCGCCGACGCCGCACGCACCGCCACCCGCACCGGCATCGGCGGCTTCTCGCTCCTGCAGGGCGCGTGGCTCGCCCGCCGCGGCCGCCTGGCTGCCGCAGCCACCGTCGTCGGCGCCGGACCGGCCTACCGCTCGCTCTCGCGACGCTGGAGCCCGACGTGAGCGGGCTGGTGGACGGACGCCCGGCCGGACTGCGCCTGGGCTACGGCAGCAACGGGTTCAGCGGCCACCGGTTCCCCGAGGCGTGCGCCGTCATCGGCGGCCTCGGCTACGACGGTGTCGCGCTGACCCTCGACCAGCCGCACCTCGACCCCTTCGCCGACGACGCCGCCGCGCAGACCGCCCGGGCCGCCAAGGCGCTGGCCGACCACGGCCTCGCGGTCGTCATCGAGACCGGGTCGCGCTACGTCCTCGACCCCTGGCGCAAGCACGAGCCGACCCTGGTGAGCGACGGTGACCGCGCTCCGCGCGTCGAGCTGCTCACGCGCGCCGTACGGATCGCCGCCGAGCTCGGCGCCGAGGCCATGTCGTGCTGGTCGGGCGTGCTGCCGGAGGGGGTCACGTCCGAGGAGGGCTGGCGACGGCTCACCGACGGCCTGGTCCCCGTCCTCGACCTGGCCCACGAGCTCGGCGTCACCGTGTGCGTCGAGCCCGAGCCCGGGATGCACGTCGACACCGTCGACGAGGCCCTCGAGCTGCGCCGCCGGCTCGGGTCCCCCAACCACCTGCGCCTGACCCTCGACCTGGGACACCTGGTGTGCAACGAGCCGCGCAGCCCCGAGGCCTCCATCTCGGCGGCGGGCGACCTCATCGCCAACGTGCAGGTCGACGACATGGTCCGCGACGTCCACGAGCACCTCGAGCTCGGGCAGGGCACCCTCGACCTCGACGCGGTGCTGCGCGCCCTGCTCGCGACCGGGTACGACGGGCTCGCGAGTGTCGAGCTGCCCCGCCACTCCCACGCCGCGCCCTCCGTCGCGGCCCGTCAGATCAAGGCCCTGCGCGCCTCGCTCGAGCGCATCGGCGCCGCCTCGGGCGCACCGGAAGGACCAGTGCGATGACCGACGTCCGCCCGCTCGTCGACGACGACGACCTGCTCGCCGCGCTCGACGAGCGGGGCCGCGAGGAGTGGCGCTCGCTCAGCGCCCAGGTGACCGACGACCCCGGCCGGCTCGACCGGGTCTTCCCGGCGGCGGCGCGGCGCACCGGCCGCGGCCCGCTGGACGACGGCGTGCTCCTCGAGGACGCCGTACGCGTGGGGCTGGTGCGCTCGGCCGCCCAGGGCCTGTCGCCCGACCAGCTGCTCGACGAGCTCCGCGAGCTCTACCGCTACGGCGACAACGACGAGAAGCGCGCGGTGCTCCACGCGCTCAACGGTGCTCCCGACGAGGTCGACGGCACCGACGTGCTGCTCGACGCGCTCCGGACCAACGACACACGGCTCGTCGCCGCGGCGATGGGCCCGCACAGCGACCACCTCGACGACGACGCGTGGCGCCAGGGCGTGCTCAAGTGCCTGTTCACCGGCGTCCCCGTCACCGCCGTCACCGGTCTCCGCGCGCGTGCCGACGGCCAGCTCGCCGACATGGTCGGTCGCTACCGGCGCGAGCGCGAGGCCGCCGGCCGCGACGTGCCCACCGACGTGCAGGTCGTCCTCGACGCCTGCGCCGGCCGCGCCCAGCAGCAGCCCCAGCAGCAGCCCCAGCAGCAGAAGGACTCCTGATGCGCATCTTCGACCCCCACATCCACATGTCGTCGCGCACGACCGACGACTACGAGGCGATGCACGCCGCCGGCGTGCGGGCGCTCGTCGAGCCCGCGTTCTGGCTCGGCCAGCCGCGGACCAGCGTCGGGTCGTTCACGGACTACTTCGACGCCCTCGTGGGCTGGGAGCGCTTCCGCGCGGCGCAGTTCGGCATCGCGCACCACTGCACGATCGCGCTCAACCCCAAGGAGGCCAACGACCCGCGCTGCGTCGAGGTCCTCGACGTGCTGCCGCGCTACCTCGCCAAGGACGGCGTGGTCGCGGTGGGCGAGGTGGGCTTCGACTCGATGACCGTCGAGGAGGAGAAGGCCTTCGTGCGCCAGCTCGAGCTGGCCGTCGAGTTCGAGCTGCCGGCGATGGTCCACACCCCGCACCGCGACAAGGAGCAGGGCACCCGCCGCACCCTCGAGCTGGTCGAGCAGTCGGGCCTCGCGCCGGGGATGGTCGTCGTGGACCACCTCAACGAGGTCACCGTCGACCAGGTCGACGAAGCGGGGTGCTGGATGGGGTTCTCCATCTACCCCGACACCAAGATGGACGAGCACCGCATGGTCGCGATCCTCCAGCGCAGGGGCCTCGACCGCGTGCTGGTCAACTCCGCGGCCGACTGGGGCCGCAGCGACCCGCTCAAGACCGCGAAGACCGGAGCGGCGATGCTCGATGCCGGCTTCAGCGAGGACGACGTCGACCGGGTGCTGTGGCGCAACCCCGTGGAGTTCTTCGGGCAGAGCGGCCGGCTGATGCTGCCGGCCGACGGAAGCGGCGACGAGACCGCCGACGCGAGCGCGACGTTCGAGGGCAACTCGATCCTGCGCGGCTCGCGGGACTGACCGGACCGATGCGCCTCCGCCACCCCGACGGCACCGTCGTCCACCTCGGCTACGGCACCAACGTGCTGCCCGCCGAGGACGTCGACGGGCTGATCGCCCAGGTCTCGACGTACGGCGACCGCCTGCGCCGCCACCTCGGCACCGACCGCGTCGGGCTGGGCATGTGGCTGCCCGCCGCGGCCGCGCGCCGGCTCGCCTCCGACCTCGACGCGGTCGCCCGGCTGCGCGAGGCGATCGACGAGCACGGCGTCGAGATGGTCACGCTCAACGCGTTCCCCTACGCGGCGTTCCAGGACGAGGTCGTCAAGAAGCGCGTCTACCACCCGACGTGGGCCGAGCAGGCGCGCCTCGACTACACCCTCGACGTCGCCCGCGTGCTGGCCGCGCTGCTGCCCGAGGACGCCGCGCGCGGCAGCATCTCCACCCTGCCGCTCGGGTGGCGCTCACCGTGGCTGGCCGACCGGCAGGCGCACGCCGAGCTGCACCTCAAGACGCTCGCCGAGGGGCTCGCCGAGATCGAGGCCGACACCGGTCGGACGATCCGTGTCGCCGTCGAGCCCGAGCCCGGCTGCGTGATCGAGACGATCGCCGAGGCCGTCGACCGGCTCGCCTCCGTCGACCGCGAACGCATCGGCGTGTGCCTGGACCTGTGCCACCTCGCGGTCGGCTTCGAGGACGCGGCCGACGCGCTGGCACGGCTCGACGCGGCCGGGCTCGACGTGGTCAAGGTCCAGCCCGCGGCCGCGCTGGTGGTCGACGAGCCGGCCGACGTGGACGCGCGCGCCGCGCTGGGGACGTACTCCGAGGACCGGTTCCTCCACCAGGTCCGCCAGCGCGTCGGCAGCCGGCTCGCCTCCCGCGACGACCTGCCCGACGCCCTCGGCGGCCACCGCCCGCTCGACGACCGGTCGCCCTGGCGCGTGCACTTCCACGTGCCGGTCCACGCGGATCCCGCCCCGCCGCTGCGCAACAGCCGCGACGACCTGCGCGCCTCCCTGGCCGCGCTGCTCGGCGGCGCGACCGCCCGCACCGACCACCTCGAGGTCGAGACCTACACCTGGACCGTGCTCCCCGACGGCGCCCCCACTGACGACGAGGCGCTCGCCGCCAGCCTCGCCGGCGAGCTGGCCTGGGTGCGCGACGAGCTCCTGGCGCTCGGCCTCACCGCGATCGACTGACCCCTTCCTCCGCCCCCCTCTCGGACAGACAGGACCCCCCACCGTGCCCACCAGCAAGCTGCTCGTCGTCGACCTCGTCGGCCTCACCCCGGACCTGCTCACCCACATGCCGCGCCTGCGCCGGCTGGCCGACAGGGGGTCGCAGGCGACCCTCGAGACGGTCCTGCCGGCCGTGACCTGCTCGGTGCAGTCCACCTTCCTCACCGGCCTGCCGCCGTCGGGGCACGGAGCCGTCGGCAACGGGTGGTACTTCCGCGAGCTCGGCGAGGTGTTCCTGTGGCGCCAGCACAACAAGCTCGTCGAGGGCGAGAAGGTGTGGGAGACGATCCGCCGCGAGCGGCCCGACTACACCGTCGCCAACGTCTGCTGGTGGTACGCCATGGGCGCCACGACCGACTACACCGTGACCCCGCGGCCGATCTACTACGCCGACGGCAAGAAGGCACCCGACTGCTACACCCGGCCCGTCGAGCTGCACGACGAGCTGGTCGGCGCGCTGGGCGAGTTCCCACTCTTCACCTACTGGGGTCCGACCGCGTCGATCGCCTCGAGCGAGTGGATCATCGCCGCCACCCGTCGCCTGATGCCGCGCAACGACCTCACGCTCTGCTACGTCCCGCACCTCGACTACGACCTGCAACGGTTCGGCCCGGACTCGCCGCAGGCCCGCCAGGCTGCCCAGGACGTCGACGCAGCCCTGGCTCCCCTGCTCGACGACGCCGAGCGCACCGGTGTCACGGTCCTCGTGCTCTCCGAGTACGGCATCACCGCGGCCGACCAGCCGGTCGACGTCAACCGCATGCTCCGCCGTGCAGGGCTGCTGGAGGTCTACACCCAGGACGGCATGGAGTACCTCGACCCGTGGACCTCGCGGGCCTTCGCCGTCGCCGACCACCAGGTCGCCCACGTCTACGTCGAGGACCCCGCCGACCTCGAGAAGGTGCGCAGCCTGTGCGCCGACCTCGACGGAGTCGACCAGGTGCTCGACCGCGAGGCGCAGCGGGCGTACGGACTCGACCACGAGCGCTCCGGCGACCTCGTCCTGGTCGCCGACGAGACGGCCTGGTTCACCTACTACTACTGGCTCGACGACGCCCGGGCACCCGACTTCGCCAAGGGGGTGGAGATCCACCGCAAGCCCGGCTACGACCCGGCCGAGCTCTTCTTCGACCCCGAGGACCGGGCGGTGAAGCTCAAGGCAGGCCTGACCCTGGCGAGGAAGATGGCCGGCCTGCGCTACGCGATGAAGGTCGTCCCGCTCGACCCCTCGCCGGTGCGCGGCACCCACGGACGCCTGCCGGCGGACCCGCAGGCCGGGCCGATGCTGGTGTGCAGCGAGCCCGCGGCGGTGGCCGGATCGGTGCCCGCCACCGACGTCCGCGACCTCATCCTCAGGCTGTCCGGCACCTCTTGACGTCAAGAAACCCGACCCCGGTGTCAACCCCCTGAACGAAAAGGCCCAGAATCTCTGCATGCGCCTGGACCACGTCAGCTTCGCCGCCGGACCTGATGGACTTGCCAGCACCGCCCAGCGCATCGGGGGGCTGCTCGGCACCGAGTTCGTGAGCGGGGGCGTGCACCCTCGCTTCGGGACCCGCAACATGATCCTGCCGCTGGACGGCGACATCTACCTCGAGATCGTCGAGGTGCTCGACCACCCCGCCAGCGACAAGGCGCCGTTCGGCCAGGCCGTGCGCGCGCGCTCGGCCCTCGGCGGCGGCTGGCTCGGCTGGGTCGTCGCGGTCGACGACATCACCCCGGTCGAGGAGCGCCTGGGCCGCGAGGCGGTCAAGGGCAACCGCCACCGCCCCGACGGCACCGAGCTGCTCTGGGAGCAGGTCGGCGTCAACGGGCTCCTCAACGACCCGCAGCTGCCCTACTTCATCCACTGGCAGTCGCCGTCCGAGCTGCACCCCAGCCACGGCGCCACCGGCGACTACGCGCTCGCCTGCCTGGAGATCGCGGGCGACCCGCAGCGCGTGAGCGAGTGGCTCGGCGAGACCGTCGAGGCCCCGCTCGAGGACATCAAGGTCGAGTGGGTCGCCCCCAACGGCACCCCCGGCATCGTGGCCGTCCAGCTGCAGACGCCCAACGGTCTCGTGCGCCTTTGAGGGTTCGGCCCTCCCCCAACATCTGGAACACCCCCGAGCTCTACGAGCTCGAGAACCGCGCCGCCGACCCGCACGGCCGCGTCGTCGCGGCGATGCGCGAGCTCGGCGACTGGTCCGCGCGCACCTTCCTCGACATCGGCTGCGGCACCGGCTTCCACCTGCCGCAGTGGGCCGCGACCGCGGCGACCGTCGTGGGCGTCGAGCCGCACCCGCCGCTCGCGACGCTCGCTCGTCGTCGTACCCGATCACTGGCCAACGTCAGCGTCCACGAGGGCGTCGCCGAGGCGCTACCGGTCCCGGACGCGTCGGTCGACGTGGCGCACGCGCGGTGGGCCTACTTCTTCGGCCCCGGCTCGGAGCCCGGGCTGCGCGAGCTCGACCGCGTCGTACGACGCGGGGGAACTGCGTTCGTGATCGACAACGACCCGACCCGGTCCACCTTCGGCGGCTGGTTCGCGCGCGGCTTCCCCGAGGTGGACCCGGACGCGGTCGAGCGGTTCTGGTCGATGCACGGCTGGCAGCGCCGCCAGGTCGACATGGGCTGGTCCTTCGCGACCCGCGAGGACCTCGAGTCCGTCGTACGCATCGAGCTGCCGCCGGCAGTCGCCGACGAGGCCCTCGCCACGCACACCGGCACCGAGGTCGACTACGCCGTCAACCTGTGGTGGCGGCACTACTAGCCGCGTCCGGGCTTGGCGCCGCAGGGTACGACAGAGGGCACACCCGACGACTGGCAGGAGGAGCCATGGCCGACGAGAAGGGCAAGGGCAGCAAGACCGCGAGGAAGGCCAACGCCAAGGCGAGCAAGGAGGGCGAGAGCAACCCCCGGAAGTCGTCCGCCGCGCAGGCCGAGCTCGGCAAGAAGGGCGGCAAGACCCAGAAGAAGGGCTAGCTGGACTCGCGGATCACGAGCGTCGGCTCGAGCAGGACGCCTCGCGCCTCGACGGGCTGGTGCGACAGGAGCAGGCGCAGGGTCCGCACGATCTCCACGGCGACGTCCTCGAGCGGCTGGCGTACGGACGTCAGGCCCACCGGGAAGACCTGCGCCACCTGGGAGTCGTCGAAGCCGACCACCGCGATGTCGCGGCCGGGAGCGAGCTGACGGATCCAGAGGGTGTGCAGCACGCCCATCGCGAGGGTGTCGGAGGCGCAGACGAAGGCGGTGGGCGTCGACTCGTCGAGCAGTACGGCGGCCGCCTCCGCGCCGCTGTGCACGACGTCCTCGACGCGCGAGGCCAGCCCCGTGGTCGACAGCCCGTTGGCGTGCATGGTGGTCAGCCAGCCGGAACGGCGGTCCTCGCCGATGGGCGAGTCCTTGCGCCAGCCGATCCACGCGATGCGGGTGTGGCCGCGGTCGATGAGGTGCTGCGTCGCGAGACGGGTGCCGGCGGCACCGTCGACGTCGACCCAGACGTGGCGGGCGACGTCGTCGTCCCACGGCCGGCCGAAGGCGACGAAGGGCGCGCGCTGCTGGCTCAGCCAGGCGGCCTGCGGGTTGCCGAGGTAGGTGTCGGTCACGACGAACGCGTCGACCGCCGTCGAGCGCAACAGGTTGTCGTAGCCGCCGACCGGGTCCTCGTCGTCGGCAGGGAAGAGCAGCACGTGGTAGCCGGCCTCGTCGCTGGCCTCGACGAGCGAGTGGACGAAGCGGTCCATCATCGCGTTGGCCGTGCCCTCCTGGGCGGGCGTGAAGCGGAGCCCGATGAGGGAGGACGTCCGAGTGCGGAGGTTGCGGGCCGCGCGGTTGGGCGAGTAGCCGAGCTCGGCGATCGTCTGGCGGACACGCTCGAGGGTGTCGGGGCGCAGCAGGTCGGGGTTGTTGACGGCGTTGGACACCGTCTGCCGCGAGACGCCGGCCCTCTCGGCGACGTCGGCGAGCGTCGTCGGAGTCACCGGCAGCTGGCTGCCGGAGCGAGGCTCGCGCGCCATGGGGTCCCCCTTGATCGATCCAACTGCGCTGAGCATATGCCCGTGGATCGCGTCGAAATGGTGAAGGGCCCTTGCGAGTATGAGTCGCAAGGGCCCTTCGGGTGACCAGATCATGTGACGACCTCCGGTCGGCGCCTCGTCGCCGCGGGTCCCCGCGCCTGCGTCACCCAGTCGCGGCGGCTGGTCGGCCGAAGCCTCCCTGCCGGATGGACCCTCGTCTCCGAGTCGTCCCGCCGCCCCTCGCGGAGCTGCGTAGGGAGAGTTCTACGCGCTCCGTGACGGCTCGCGCAAGCACTTCCCGGGAGGCTTTGCCGAGCTCGTCGTCCGTCCACGGACCGGGACCGTCCATCCCCAGATCCGTCGTCGCTCGTCCACAGGATGTGGTGTTGTTCCACAGGTGCGGCGGCCGGTCTGTGGAGACGTGGTCCGGACCGGACCGGCCCTGCTGTCGTGGTCCGCGCGCGGCGTGCGACGGCGCTGTCGGTGTGCTGACCTAGCGTGAGGGCCATGTCGACCAAGGCCCGCACCCGCCCCTCCTACCGCTGCTCGGAGTGCGGCTGGGAGACCGCGAAGTGGGTGGGCCGCTGCGGCGAGTGCCAGGCGTGGGGATCGGTCGTCGAGGCCGGTGCGCCCACGCTGCGTGCGACGGCCGGCCCGGTCTCCACCCCGGCCGTGCCGATCGGGCAGGTGGCGATCACCGAGTCCGTCGCCCGCTCCAGCGGCGTCCCCGAGCTCGACCGGGTCCTCGGCGGCGGGCTCGTGCCCGGCGCCGCGATCCTGCTCGCCGGCGAGCCCGGCGTCGGCAAGAGCACGCTGCTGCTCGAGGTCGCGGCGCAGACGGCCCGCACCCGCCAGCGCACCCTCTACGTCACCGGTGAGGAGTCGGCAGCCCAGGTGCGGCTCCGGGCCGACCGCACGGGCGGCGTCCACGACGAGCTCTTCCTCGCGGCCGAGACCGACCTCGGCGCCGTGCTCACCCACATCGAGGAGGTCCGGCCCACCCTCCTGGTGATCGACTCCGTGCAGACCATCGGCGCCTCGGGCGTCGAGGGCGTGCCCGGTGGCGTCACCCAGGTCAAGGAGGTCGCGGCCGCGCTCATCCGCGTCGCCAAGACGCGCAACATCACCACGGTGATGGTCGGCCACGTCACCAAGGACGGCTCGATCGCCGGTCCGCGCGTGCTCGAGCACCTCGTCGACGTCGTGCTCCACTTCGAGGGCGACCGCAACTCGCGCTTCCGGATGGTCCGCGCGATGAAGAACCGCTACGGCCCCGTCGACGAGGTCGGCTGCTTCGACCTCTCGTCCGAGGGCATCGCGGCGGTCACCGACCCGACCGGACTGTTCGTCGAGCACCACACCCAGGACGTCTCCGGCACCTGCGTGGCGGTCACGATGGAAGGCCGTCGGCCGCTGCTGGCCGAGGTGCAGGCGCTCCTCACCCCGTCGCCGCTCGAGCGCCCTCGTCGTACGGTCTCCGGGGTCGAGTCGTCGCGCGTCGACATGGTGCTCGCCGTCCTCACGCGGCACGCCCGGCTGCGGATCGCCGGCAGCGACACGTTCGTCGCCACGGTCGGTGGCGCCAAGCTGCACGACCCGGCCGCCGACCTCGCGATCGCCGTCGCGGTCGCCAGCTCCCACCTCGGCGTGCCCGCTCCGCGCGGTGCCGTCGCCATCGGCGAGATCGGGCTGGCCGGCGAGCTGCGCCGGGTCCGCGACCTCCCACAGCGGATCGCGGAGGCCGCCCGGCTGGGGTTCAAGGTCGCCGTCGTGCCGCGCGGCCGGGCGCTCCAGGGCGAGCGCGGCATCCCGAGCCGGCGCGTGGTGGACGGCCTGACGGTGGTCGAGGTGGACGACGTGTTCGGTGCGCTGCTCACCCTCGAGCTCACGCCGCCGCTCTAGCCCATCGCCGCCGAAGGTCACGTCTCTGTCACGGAACCGGCGAAACGCGTGTCGCGCCCTACACTTCACCGGGGTGCCCGGGGGCGGGCCAGCACAGACAGTGGAGGACCCGTGGCCGAGCGTGTCGACGAGCAGCTGCGCCTGCGCGCCACCCTGGCATCCATCGCACCCGGTACGCCGCTGCGTGACGGACTCGAGCGGATCCTGCGCGGCCGCACCGGCGCCCTGATCGTGCTGGGCCAGGACAAGACCGTCGACTCGATCTCGACCGGCGGCTTCACCCTCGACGTCCCCTTCACCGCCACCGGCCTGCGCGAGCTGGCGAAGATGGACGGCGCGATCGTCGTCGACAAGGACATCACCCGCATCCACCGCGCGGCGGTCCACCTGATGCCCGACCACACGATCCCCTCGGAGGAGACCGGCACTCGGCACCGCACGGCCGAGCGCGTCGCCAAGCAGACCGGTCACCCCGTCATCTCGGTCAGCCAGTCGATGCAGATCATCGCCGCCTACGTCGGCGACATCCGCCACGTGCTGGAGGACTCCGGCAAGATCCTGTCCCGCGCCAACCAGGCGCTGGCGACGCTCGAGCGCTACAAGCTCCGCCTCGACGAGGTGTCCGCGACGCTGTCGGCCCTCGAGATCGAGGACCTCGTCACCGTCCGCGACGTCGCCGTGGTGGCGCAGCGGCTCGAGATGGTCATCCGGATCGCCCGCGAGATCGAGGACTACGTCCTCGAGCTCGGCACCGACGGCCGCCTGCTCTCCCTGCAGCTCGAGGAGCTCGTCACCGGTGTCGACGCCGAGCGCGAGCTCGTCGTCCGCGACTACCTGCCGACCGGCAAGCGGCGCCAGACCAGCCCCGAGCTCCACCTCGCCGAGCTCGAGGGCCTCTCCCCCACCGACCTCGTCGACCCCGCCGCCGTCGCCCGCGTGATCGGCCTCGGCGGTCCCGAGCACCTCGACGCGGCCGTCGCGCCCCGCGGCTACCGCCTGCTCGCCAAGGTCCCTCGCCTGCCCACCGCGGTCGTCGACCGCCTGGTCGAGCACTTCGGCGGCCTGCAGCAGCTGCTCTCCGCCGGCATCGACGACCTCCAGGCCGTCGAGGGCGTCGGCGAGCTCCGCGCCCGCAGCGTCCGCGAGGGCCTCTCCCGACTCGCCGAGTCGAGCATCACCGAGCGCTACATCTGACCCTCGACGCCCGGCTGCTGGAAGCCGGCGCGCGCCGGGTCGTCGTACGACCTCCGGCGAGGGCCACGACCGCCACACGTGTCCGAGAAGTGGCCCTCGAACCGGCTCTACCGAGGCCACAACCGCCACACGTGTCCGAGAAGTGGCCCTCGATCGGCGCCTGCGAGGGCCACAACCGCCACACGTGTACGAACCCGTGGTCGCGGGCTCGCGGTG
>NZ_JAKJHZ010000015.1 GCF_021648885.1 Nocardioides potassii
TACCATCGGCGCTGAAAGGCTTAACTTCCGGGTTCGGTATGGGACCGGGTGTTTCCCGTTTCGCTATGGCCGCCGTAACTCTTTCAACCTCGACAAACCGTGTCGCCCAGCTGGCTGTGGTCAGCCGGCTTGGGTGGTTTGTTGGTTGGGAACTGCTTAGTGGACGCGAACTGCTACTCGTTGACCCCCTCGTGTGAGGGGGTGAGTGGTGTGTGTTCGTTGTGTGCGCGTGGTGACCGTACGTCACCGGTGTGACCGCTGACGTGTGTCAGCTGGTTTGTGGTGTTTTGTACGGTGTTGGGACAAGCCCTCGGCCTATTAGTACCGGTCGGCTGGGCATTACTGCTGTACACCTCCGGCCTATCAACCCCATGTTCTGTGGGGGGCCTTACCCACTTACGTGGTGGGAAACCTCATCTTGAAACGTGCTTCCCGCTTAGATGCATTCAGCGGTTATCACTTCCGAACGTAGCCAACCAGCCGTGCTCCTGGCGGAACAACTGGCACACCAGAGGTTCGTCCATCCCGGTCCTCTCGTACTAGGGACAGCCTTTCTCAAGTTTCCTGCGCGCGCGGCGGATAGGGACCGAACTGTCTCACGACGTTCTAAACCCAGCTCGCGTGCCGCTTTAATGGGCGAACAGCCCAACCCTTGGGACCTACTCCAGCCCCAGGATGCGACGAGCCGACATCGAGGTGCCAAACCATCCCGTCGATATGGACTCTTGGGGAAGATCAGCCTGTTATCCCCGGGGTACCTTTTATCCGTTGAGTGACCACGCTTCCACATGCCGTGGCCAGATCACTAGTTCCGACTTTCGTCCCTGCTCGACATGTCTGTCTCACAGTCAAGCTCCCTTGTGCACTTACACTCGCCACCTGATTGCCAACCAGGCTGAGGGAACCTTTGAGCGCCTCCGTTACATTTTAGGAGGCAACCGCCCCAGTTAAACTACCCATCAGGCACTGTCCCTGATCCAGATAATGGACCTAGGTTAGACATCTAGTACGACCAGAGTGGTATTTCAACGTTGACTCCACCCCCACTGGCGTGAGGGTTTCACAGTCTCCCACCTATCCTACACAAGCCGTACCAAACACCAATACCAAACTATAGTAAAGGTCCCGGGGTCTTTCCGTCCTGCCGCGCGTAACGAGCATCTTTACTCGTAGTGCAATTTCGCCGAGTCCATGGTTGAGACAGTAGGAAAGTCGTTACTCCATTCGTGCAGGTCGGAACTTACCCGACAAGGAATTTCGCTACCTTAGGATGGTTATAGTTACCACCGCCGTTTACTGGGGCTTAAATTCTCAGCTTCGACCCCGAAGGGTCTAACCGGTCCTCTTAACCTTCCAGCACCGGGCAGGAGTCAGTCCGTATACATCGTCTTACAACTTCGCACGGACCTGTGTTTTTAGTAAACAGTCGCTTTCCCCTGGTCTCTGCGGCCATCACCGCTGCCTGCCGCAAGGGCATTGACGGATCCGGCCCCCCTTCTCCCGAAGTTACGGGGGCATTTTGCCGAGTTCCTTAACCATGGTTGTCTCGATCGCCTTAGTATTCTCTACTTGATCACCTGAGTCGGTTTGGGGTACGGGCGGCTCGTTGCTCGCTAGAGGTTTTTCTCGACAGCATAGGATCACCCACTTCGCCTCAATCGGCTCCGCGTCACGTCTCAGACTCCACACTGAAGTGGATGGTGCGGATTTGCCTACACCACGTCCTACACGCTTGCCCACAGACAACCATCGCTGTGGTTGGGCTACCTTCCTGTGTCACCCCATCGCTTGACTACTACCAGCTCGGGTCCCACGCTCCACCCACCAGCCTCGCCCCGAAGGGTCCGGTCCGATGAGCTTCGGGTGGTTAGCATCACCAGGTTCGTCATGGGCGCAACTTCGCCGGTACGGGAATATCAACCCGTTGTCCATCGACTACGCCTGTCGGCCTCGCCTTAGGTCCCGACTTACCCAGGGCAGATTAGCTTGACCCTGGAACCCTTGATCATTCGGCGCACGGGTTTCTCACCCGTGATTCGCTACTCATGCCTGCATTCTCACTCGTGTGGCCTCCACACCTGGATCACTCCGGCGCTTCACTGCCCACACGACGCTCCCCTACCCATCCAGCACACTGAACCAACCTCAAGGGCGGCTTGTGTGATTGCTGAATGCCATAGCTTCGGCGGATGACTTGAGCCCCGCTACATTGTCGGCGCGGAATCACTTGACCAGTGAGCTATTACGCACTCTTTCAAGGGTGGCTGCTTCCAAGCCAACCTCCTGGTTGTCAATGCGACTCCACATCCTTTTCCACTTAGTCACCGCTTAGGGGCCTTAGCTGATGGTCTGGGCTGTTTCCCTCTCGACTACGGAGCTTATCCCCCGCAGTCTCACTGCTGCGCTCTCACTTACCGGCATTCGGAGTTTGGCTAACGTCAGTAACCTTGTAGGGCCCATTAGCTATCCAGTGCTCTACCTCCGGCAAGAAACACACAACGCTGCACCTAAATGCATTTCGGGGAGAACCAGCTATCACGAAGTTTGATTGGCCTTTCACCCCTATCCACAGGTCATCCCCTCAGTTTTCAACCTAAGTGGGTTCGGTCCTCCACGTCGTCTTACCGACGCTTCAACCTGCCCATGGATAGATCACTTCGCTTCGGGTCTTGAGCGCGCTACTCAAACGCCCTATTCGGACTCGCTTTCGCTACGGCTACCCCACACGGGTTAACCTCGCAACACACCGCAAACTCGCAGGCTCATTCTTCAAAAGGCACGCCGTCACCCCCACACCACAAGGATGCATAAGGCTCCGACGGATTGTAGGCACACGGTTTCAGGTACTATTTCACTCCCCGCCAGGGGTACTTTTCACCTTTCCCTCACGGTACTTGTCCGCTATCGGTCATCAAGGAGTATTTAGGCTTAACGGGTGGTCCCGCCAGATTCACACGGAATTTCAGGGGTTCCGTGTTACTTGGGATGATGCTCGGAAGCCAGTGCCTTACGTCTACGGGCCTATCACCCTCTACGGTACGGCTTTCCAACCGACTTCGACTTCCACACTGGTTTCTCACTTCCTCCATGCACGGCAGTACATGATGAGCAGTCCCACAACCCCACGCCTGCAACCCCTGCCGGGTATCACACAGACATGGTTTGGCCTCATCCGATTTCGCTCGCCACTACTCTCGGAATCACTATTGTTTTCTCTTCCTGTCGGTACTGAGATGTTTCACTTCCCGACGTTCCCTCCACACACCCTATGTGTTCAGATGCGGGTAACACGACATGACTCGTGCTGGGTTTCCCCATTCGGACACCCCCGGATCACAGCTTGGTTGCCAACTCCCCAGGGCTTATCGCAGGCTCCAACGTCCTTCATCGGCTCTTGATGCCAAGGCATCCACCATGTGCCCTTCATAGCTTGTCTCAACAACGTCAAAACACCACAACACACAAACACTGCGCATGGGTCACGACACCGTCGCCACAAACACAAAGAACAACAACCAACCACACCCACAATCACGAGTGCGGCCGGCCACGACACGACCAGCAGGAAAACCAGCCGTATCGAACTACAAACTCTTAAACGAATTGCTCTAGACAACACCCACACACCAATACCCGCACACGTACAGATACACGTACAGATACCCAGCGCATGAGCATCGCCAGATGCTCGCGTCCACTATGCAGATCTCAAACAACAACCCCACCAACCCCCGCAACCACACCCACCAACCGTCACCGACCGGCGGGCACCCGTGATCTTGGGCGAAGGAGGACCAGAAGCCCCAACCAGAACCCCCAGCTCTCACGAGCCAGGGACGGCTGATACTTCAGGACCCAACAGTGTGCTCAACCACGCCCCACCACCCCCACAAGGGATGCCAGGCACGTGATCCCCCCACCGGCAAGCCAAAGCCTGCCTCGAGGAGATAGTCGACGTTCCACTAGTGAGACACCACCATGCGCCAGTGAACATTTGTCACTGGTCGGGGTGTGTGCTCCTTAGAAAGGAGGTGATCCAGCCGCACCTTCCGGTACGGCTACCTTGTTACGACTTCGTCCCAATCGCCAGCCCCACCTTCGACGGCTCCCTCCACAAGGGTTGGGCCACCGGCTTCGGGTGTTGCCGACTTTCGTGACGTGACGGGCGGTGTGTACAAGGCCCGGGAACGTATTCACCGCAGCGTTGCTGATCTGCGATTACTAGCGACTCCGACTTCATGGGGTCGAGTTGCAGACCCCAATCCGAACTGAGACCGGCTTTTTGGGATTCGCTCCCCCTTACGGGATCGCAGCCCTTTGTACCGGCCATTGTAGCATGCGTGAAGCCCTGGACATAAGGGGCATGATGACTTGACGTCATCCCCACCTTCCTCCGAGTTGACCCCGGCAGTCTCCTATGAGTCCCCATCACCCCGAAGGGCATGCTGGCAACATAGAACGAGGGTTGCGCTCGTTGCGGGACTTAACCCAACATCTCACGACACGAGCTGACGACAGCCATGCACCACCTGTACACCCCCAAAAGAAGCCCCATCTCTGGAGCGGCAGGGTGTATGTCAAACCCAGGTAAGGTTCTTCGCGTTGCATCGAATTAATCCGCATGCTCCGCCGCTTGTGCGGGCCCCCGTCAATTCCTTTGAGTTTTAGCCTTGCGGCCGTACTCCCCAGGCGGGGCGCTTAATGCGTTAGCTGCGGCACGGAATCCGTGGAATGGACCCCACACCTAGCGCCCAACGTTTACGGTGTGGACTACCAGGGTATCTAATCCTGTTCGCTCCCCACACTTTCGCTCCTCAGCGTCAGGTCATGCCCAGAGAACCGCCTTCGCCACCGGTGTTCCTCCTGATATCTGCGCATTTCACCGCTACACCAGGAATTCCGTTCTCCCCTGCATACCTCTAGTCTGCCCGTATCGAAAGCAAGCCAGGTGTTAAGCACCTGGTTTTCACTCCCGACGCGACAAACCGCCTACGAGCCCTTTACGCCCAATAATTCCGGACAACGCTCGCACCCTACGTATTACCGCGGCTGCTGGCACGTAGTTGGCCGGTGCTTCTTTAGTAGGTACCGTCACTTGCGCTTCGTCCCTACCGAAAGAGGTTTACAACCCGAAGGCCGTCATCCCTCACGCGGCGTTGCTGGATCAGGCTTCCGCCCATTGTCCAATATTCCCCACTGCTGCCTCCCGTAGGAGTCTGGGCCGTGTCTCAGTCCCAGTGTGACCGGTCACCCTCTCAGGCCGGCTACCCGTCGAAGCCATGGTGAGCCATTACCTCACCATCAAGCTGATAGGCCGCGAGCACATCCCTGGCCGAAAAACTTTCCACCACCACTAGATGCCTAGAGTGGTCATATCCGGTATTAATCACCGTTTCCGGTGGCTATCCCGAAGCCAAGGGCAGATTACTCACGTGTTACTCACCCGTTCGCCGCTCGAGTACCCCCGAAGGAGCCTTTCCGCTCGACTTGCATGTGTTAAGCACGCCGCCAGCGTTCGTCCTGAGCCAGGATCAAACTCTCCATCGAAAACATACCCCCCATCCCCGAAGAGACAGAAGGACCATCAATAAGAGCCACATCCCCTGACCGACGAAACTGACTGTTGTCAGAATCATTGTCAAAGAAATCCGCGACCACCCCACCCCAACCCCACAAAAGAGGCCAAGACAAGACAGTCAACGGGGCAAAACAAACTAATTCGTCGACTAATCAAACACACTGTTGAGTTCTCAAGGATCAGACGCAC